>NZ_JAIQZF010000009.1 GCF_020164585.1 Psychroflexus curvus | reverse complement strand
TCCAACTTATGATTGGACAAAAAAAAGACGAGACCGTAGCCCCGTCGCAGGATAGTCAGATAACTTCCTAAAGAATAAAAATATGAAAAAAACTTAAGATTGCTTGTGTTTTTACACAGTATCTCTAGGGAAGTTAGGTGGGGAACCATCCCTCCCCTTGAAGGTTCCGATCCCGATAAATATCGGATTATCGTATAGGTGGGGCTTCAAAACAACCTCTTAATAACCGCTTCAATATCGATTAACATGATACTGAACACACCAAGAACCAAAACAAATTTGAGGAGATTATGCAATAAGAGGTAGTGTATCCTTTGCTCTGAGCGCCAGAGTTGGAACAGAAAGATGATGAGTAAAACGACACATAGCAGAAAGTAATAATCCATATAGCCTGAGTCGAAGTAAAGAATCAGAATAAGCGCTGGAATAATGGTGGAAATAACCAGTACAGAGATGAGTCGCTTGGTGTATTTAACATTATACTTTACTGGAATAGTTGAATACTCTAAAGTAAAATCACCTTTTAGATTTTCAAGATCCTTAACGAGTTCTCTTATGAGAATAATGAAAAATAAAAACACGGCATGAACAAAAATCACAGACTCAAAATTCCCGTAGTAAACGAAAATGATAAAAAAAGGTAGGATAGCAACCAGACCTGCCGTAAGTGTCCCCAAAAAAGGATAACGTTTCAATTTGTGAGAATATAACCACAATATGAAAATGTAAAAAGAAAAGAAGAGTACAGCTTTAAAACTGACGTAACTGGCGATGATAACACTTAGAAAGTTGAGGGTGAAATACACACCGAGCTTGGTCTTTTGGCTAACGTAATTGTCCAGCAAGGTCTTTTGAGGCCTGTTGATCAAGTCTTTTTCGGAATCGTAGAAGTTATTGATGAGATAGCCCGAAGCAATCGCCAATGCTGTAGAGAGGACAATTAAAAAAAGATTGGTGTCTAAAACTACTTGCCGCACCGGCAAATGGTGAGCCATGATAAATATAGAAGCTAAATATTGAGCAATTACAATAACGAGAATATTGTAACCGCGAATGACGGAGAACAAACTCAAAAATTTGAGCCAAAGGCGTTTGTTCTCTCGAGACATGCTTTAGATTTTTTTTAAAACGTATAAACCACTTCCAACTTGTGATCTTTTAAAGCCTCCTTGGCTTTATCGAAATCCTGGGTAAAGCCTAAAATATAGCCTCCTCCTCCAGAGCCACAAAGCTTGAGGTAATAGTCGTTGGTTTCGATTCCTTTTCTCCACAATTCGTGAAACTGCTTAGGAATCATAGGTTTGAAATTATCTAAAACCACATTGGATAAATGCTTGATATTCCCGAAAAGCGTTTTGAAATCACCTTCCAGAAAGTTGTCAACGCAGGCATCTGTATGCTTTACGAACTTGTCTTTAATGATATTTCTAAAACCTTCCTGCTTCATATTGTCCATGAATATCTGAACCATAGGTGCTGTTTCTCCTACTATACCACTGTCTAGTAAAAAGACCGCCCCATTACCGTTTTGGGTTTGAGAAGGCAAACCAGCCGGCTCTATATTATCTTTGGAATTGATAAGGATGGGTAAGCTTAAATAACTGTTGAGCGGATCTAAGCCGGAAGATTTGCCATGGAAAAACGATTCCATTTTAGAAAAAATAGTCTTTAACTTGAGGAGTTTATCTTTTGACAAATTCTCCAAAACTGTAATTCTATCGAAGGCATACTTATCGTAAATCGCTGCTACCAAAGCACCACTACTTCCTACACCGTAACCTTGCGGGATGCTGCTATCGAAATACATACCTTCTTCAACATCTGAATTAAGAGATTCTAAATCGAAACGCACTGGAGTGCTTTTCTCCTTGTTGAGCTTTTCCAGGTATGAAGAAAATCGCTTTAATTCTGAATTGGATTTAACAGCTTTTTCATCTGGGTGTTCATCAACTTTCAAAGCTCCATTGTAGAAATTGTAAGGAATTGATAGACCCTTAGAATCTTTGATAATGCCGTATTCACCAAACAATAAGATCTTTGAATAAAATAGTGGTCCTTTCATAAGAGTTAATTTAGGATAAAATTAATCATTTGTGCAAATATTACTGATTATTAGGAGATAAACTATCTCTTTTAAGAAAAGATATCTATCCATCAAATTAATAATTTCAAATTTAAAGTATTTTGTTTACTATTTGTTCGAAAACTTAAAACAAAATTAAAATTGAATTTGATCGTGTATGACTTTTTCTCCTTGACAAAATTGAAGTAAGTGTTCGTCGATAAAGACTCTTATCCTTGTTTCTGAAGCTTCCGGGTATAACAAATGCACGTTGGCTCCGGCATCTAAAGTAAATCCGACCGGCACCTTTTCAGATGTTCTGAATTCCCAGATTTTATTGATGACTTCAAGTGTATTGGGTTTCATCAGGATAAAATAAGGCGAACTGGTCATCATCATGGCATGAAGAGACAAGGCTTCTGACTCCACTAATGCAAAAAACTCATCAAAGTTACCTGACGCTAAGATGGGTTTTAGTTTTGTGATGTTTTGATCTGCCTGTTGAAAGCGCTGTTCTGCAAAAGGATGACCGTGCATCAAATCATGTCCCACACTACTACTCACCTGCTTCTGACCTTCATCGATTAATAAAATAGAATCTCTAAAATTCCTGAAATTGTTGTGAACCTCATCACGATAATCGACGCCATAAAAACCTGAGCTGCCTTTTATGTCCTGGTGCTGTCCCCATACCACCAGTTTACCTCCGGTACTTCTACAGGCACTCCCCGACCCTAATCTTGCTAAAAAGGAAGCTTTTTGAGTCTGAAAAGCCTCGGTCATTTCTGGTTGTACTGATGCTTCCATAGCCACGAAGCATTTGGCCAAAGCTGCCATTCCACTGGCAGATGAAGCTATACCACTGCTATGCGGGAAGGTGTTTTTGGTATGAATTTCGAACTGAAAAGACTTCAAAAATGGAGTATAAACTTCTATGCGTTTTAAAAAGGTATCAATTTTAGATTTAAAAGAAGGCTTGGACTCCCCATCCAAAAACACTTCAAAATAAAACTGATCATCAGCTTCGATGCGTTTTTTAAGAATGACTTCGGTCTGCGTTTTGCATTTCTCAAGCGTGTAACTTATAGAGGTGTTTTTAGGCAGTTGCTCCCCGTATTTTCCCCAGTATTTCACCAGTGCAATATTGCTAGGGGCTTCAGAGGTGTAAATAGCGAGGTCTGGTAAAAGCTGCGGTGTTTTGTATATAAAATCTTTTGGATCCATTTTTTTTTGATTTTCAACAAATATAAGCAAAGCCAAATGTTCTCTTATAGATTGTAGATATTGAAAAATATTAATATTTTGCTTGACCGAAAAAAAGGTATGAAAAAGTCGAACATCTTAAAAATAAGTATAGCCATTGCGATTTGCCTTGGAATTGGATTTGTAGGATCCATGGCAACTCAAACAAGCGTTGACACTTGGTTCACAACCTTAGAGAAGCCGAGCTTCAATCCACCCAGCTGGCTCTTTGCCCCTGTCTGGACGCTGCTTTACATTCTGATGGGTGTTGCTGCGGGACTTGTGTGGAGCAGGGGTTTTCATCATGTTTGGGTAAAAACTGCTCTTTATCACTTTGGCTTTCAGCTTGTCCTTAACGCCTCCTGGTCGATTGCCTTTTTTGGCTATCAATCGCCTCTGTTAGCACTATTTATTATTATTGCACTTATCGTCCTGGTATGGATTACTTATAAATGGTTTAAAATCGTCAATAAGCTTGCTGCTTATTTATTGATACCTTACCTCATCTGGATCATTTTTGCTGCAGCGCTTAATTTTGAAATCTGGAGGCTTAATTGAATCTTATATGGTTCCTAACGCATACAACTGTTCCAGGTTTGGAGATTGGCTTCCTCCTGCGGGCTCCAACGTGATTCCAAAGCCTTCCGACCTGGGGATATCTTGTAGCCTGAAAATCTTATTATCAGGAGAACTGGCGTTCGCTAAAATCCCGATACTATTTGGCGTCAATGGCTCAAAGGTGAGTGACCAGGCCTGATAAACCATGCCTTCCGGTGCCTCAGGCAAACGGTTGATGTCTAAAATCAACTCATTGGCTTCATCATCATAAAAGGCGGCAACTGCAGCATTTGGGGCATTGAGGTCATTTCCTGGAAGAGTTAATTTACGCGTGTTTGGTTGAGCCATTTGCAGCAATAAGTCTTCCAGATGTTGTGCTTTTTGAGTTGAATTCGCCACTTGAATTTCTTTAGATTTCAGCTCTGTAGACACCACCTTTAGTTCTTCCTGAATATCCTGATTTAATTTCAACAACCACAGAATTCCTCCTAAAAGTAAAATCGCTGCAGCCCATCCGAAATAAGAATAGTTGGACGTGATGATTTTCACTTTAGGTTTGGACTGAGTGGCTCTCTGATTAATTTTCTGAAGTAGTTCTTTTTTCACAGAAGCACTCAATCCAGCCGAAGTGGCCTTTGAAAGTTTCAAAAGCGAAACTTCTATCGCGTTGACTTCTGCCTGAAGTTCAGGGTCTTTTGCAACGTCTGCTGCAACCTGAGCCTGTTCCTTCTCCGGAAGTGTTCCATACACATAAAGCTCGAGCAATCCAGATTCTATATAGTCTTTAGTCGTCATATTATTCTAAGGTTTCTTTTAGTGAATTTAAACAAGTTCTGTTTCTGGATTTAACCGTCCCTAAAGGAATTTCCAAAGTTTCTGAAGCTTCTTTCTGCGTATACCCTTTAAAAAACAGTAAATCGATCAACTTCACACACATGGGCTTCAGCTTATCCACAAACTTTCTTATACCATAGCCGTCGCTTATACTATCCAGATCTTTATCGTCTTTTATAAAAAACGAAAAATCATCAAAATCTGAATTTTTGCGTTTATTCTTATAGGCTTTTGATCTTACTTTATCAATAGCGGCATTTCTGGAAATATTCAAAAGCCAGGTAAAAAATCGACCTTTCTCACTGGAATAGGATTCAGATTTGTCCCAAACCTTTATAAATACATCCTGCAAGACTTCTTCCGCTATCTCAACATCATTCACTATCGTATTAATGATTCCGAAAATATTTTCAGAATACATGTCATAGATTTGAGAAAAAGCGACCTGATTTTTTTGCTTTAACTGTAAAATAAGTTCGTCTGGCTGCATTTGTAAATTTTTTCTAAATCTACTTATTTTAATCTATTTCGCAAATCTTGTTTAAAAAAGGGAATTGTGATTTTAAACACATCACAATTCCCAATCTATCAACAAAAAACAAACAAAACTTATACAAATAACTTATCTATAGTCATATACGCAAATAAGTCCCCTAAGGTTTACATTTCTTCTGAAATGAAATTCAAAAGAAAACGACTAGTAACAATCAATACCAATTCTACTTTGTAATGAGATTTAAAGAAAAAAGAGCGTTTATTTATCTGTTGAATTCAAGTCTTGGCATAAGGTCGAACTGGTATAAACTATAAAATGTATTTTCGCAAACTATGACCTACACCAGAGTTATTATACCCGCATTTAATGAAGAAGGCTCTATTGCCAAGGTCATCCATGACATACCTTCGCATATTTCTGAAGTTATTGTAGTGGATAATCAATCTACAGACGAAACCTTCAAACAGGCAGAGTCTGCAGGAGCAACGGTTCTTTACGAAGGAAAAATGGGATATGGACACGCCTGTTTAAAAGGGCTTTCCTATCTAAAAGAATTGAGAGAACCGACTGATATTGTTGTTTTTCTAGACGGTGACTACAGCGATTATCCTGAAGAAATGGACAAAATCATGGCTCCTATTATTCAAGATGACATCGACCTGGTGATTGGCGCCAGAGTCAAGTCAAAACGGGAGCCTGGTTCTATGACCTTTCCACAGATTTTCGGAAACTGGTTAGCTACCACCTTAATGCGTTTGTTTTTTAATTCAGGATTTACAGATCTTGGCCCATTTAGAGCCATAAAATATAAAAAGCTTTTAGCTTTGAAGATGGAAGATAAAACCTACGGCTGGACCGTTGAAATGCAACTGAAGGCCTTAAAACAAAAACTGACTTACACGGAAGTTGACATCAACTATAGAAATAGAATAGGCGAATCCAAAGTTTCTGGTACTGTAAAAGGATCGGTGATGGCTGGTGTTAAAATATTAGGTTGGATTTTTAAATACTCGTTTAAATGATTATTGATTATTTCATTATTGGACTTTATACTCTTGCACTTTTTGTCATACTGATTTACAGCCTGTTACAATTACAGCTTGTCCTGAATTATAAAAAAGCTAAGAAGCAGAAAACTAAAGTCGTTCAAAAACCAGCCGACTGGCCTAAAGTCACCGTTCAGCTCCCCTTATACAATGAAAAGTATGTCGTAAAGCGCTTGCTGAACAATATCTCCAGACTGGACTATCCTTCATCAAAACTGGAAATCCAAGTCTTAGATGACTCTACAGATTCTTCCAAAACTTATACAGAACAACTGACTCAGGACTTAATCGACAAAGGAGTTAATGCCCACTATATTCATAGAACCGATCGAAAAAACTTTAAAGCCGGAGCGCTTAAGGAAGGCTTAAAAATAGCTCAAGGTGAGTTTATCGCCGTTTTTGATGCTGACTTTTTACCTCAAACGGATTGGTTGAAAAAAACAATTCCTCACTTTAACCACCCTAATGTGGGCGTGGTTCAAACCCGCTGGGGGCATGTAAATAGAGATTACAGTGTGCTTACCAAGATTCAAGCTTTTGCTTTAGATTTTCATTTCCTTATTGAGCAAGTCGGAAGATCGCTTGGCGGACATTTCATCAACTTCAATGGAACGGCTGGAGTTTGGAGAAAAGCCTGTATTGAGGATGCCGGAAACTGGCAGGGGGACACCTTGACGGAGGATTTGGACTTAAGCTATAGAGCCCAGCTCAAAGGCTGGAAATTTACCTATCTCAAAGATGTGGTCACGCCAGCAGAACTCCCTGTTGTTTTGAGTGCGGCGAGATCTCAGCAATTTCGCTGGAACAAAGGAGCGGCAGAAAATTTCAGAAAAAATTTTAGCGCTGTTTTTCACAGCAAAGCACTGAGCCCTAAGTCAAAACTTCACAGTTTTTTTCACCTGCTTAATTCCAGTATGTTCCTTCTGATTTTGATGGTAGCTATACTTAGTATTCCCATTTTGTACATCAAATTCCAACAGGAATCCTGGGACCTTATTTTTTATATTCTAGCCGCGATGGGTGTCAGTACATTGATTTTCATCTATGGCTACTGGACGAGTTATAAGGACATCTATGGAAGTGGTTTTGTTTCCTTTTTAAAATTTATCGGCTTATTTATTACCTTTTTTTCCATAGCTATGGGATTGTCTGTCCATAATACCTTAGCTATTTTAGAAGGACATTTCAATAAAAAGTCCGCCTTTATTCGGACTCCAAAATTTGATATTTCCTCCAATACAGATACCTGGAAGGGAAAAACCTACATCAATAAAAAGCTTTCGGTTCTAAACGGAATTGAGATTTTGCTGTTTGGTTACTTTATATACGGGCTTTACAGTGCTTACTATACACAGGATTTCGGACTGGTTATTTTCCATTTGATGCTTGTGTTTGGCTTCGGGTTTATATCCTTTAAAACTTTATTTTCCAAAGCCTGATGAATTTTAAAACATGGCAGTTGTGGACCACATCAGCAAGTGTGCTTTTGCTATGCCTTATTTATTACTGTATAGGTTATGAACTGGAACGCTCCCAATTCTGGCTATTATTTTCTTTGTACACTTCAGCATTAGTACTTTCCGCTTATCTCTATAAAAGTGGTCTAAAACTCAAGTATTTAATTGGCTTAAGCTTTCTATTTAAGTTAATTTTTTTGTTTTCTATTCCAGAATTATCTCAGGATGTTTATCGGTTTATCTGGGATGGAATGTTGAATAATTTAGGATTAAATCCTTATCTGCATTTACCAGCAGAACTTATAAAGAGCGATTCAGTTAACCAGGAATCGCTTTCCCCATCGCTTTACGAAAACATGGGGAGCTTAAGTGCTACCAATTATTCTACCTACCCTCCAGTAGCCCAGTTGATGTATGCTTTAACTTATTCTATAGCTGGAAGCAATCTACTTTTGAATGTAGTCTTATTGAGACTCATACACCTGCTCGCAGAAGCAGGATTGGTGGTTTTTGGGCTGAAAATTTTGAAGAGAATGGAGCTACCCAAAACACAAATTCTCTTTTTTATTTTAAATCCACTGGTGATTTTAGAATCGACATTCAGTTTGCATTTTGAAGTTATAATGCTGTTTTTTCTTGCTCTGAGTTTGTACTATTTGTATTCTTCAAAGACCTGCATCTCTGCTCTAAGTTTAGCTGCAGCAGTAGCTTCTAAACTATTACCGCTGATGTTTTTGCCTCTACTGTTTCCTTTTCTAAATAAGAAATCAATCTATTTTAGTAGACGTCAAATCATCACCTATCTGAAATTCGTAACAGTAGTCATTTTAGGTTTAGCAGTAGCCTACAGCTTCTTCTGGGACTTCGAATTGGTTTCAAAAAATTTCAAAACCTTAGCGCTTTACTTTTCTTCTTTTGAATTCAATGCAAGTTTTTATTATGCTTTAAGGTGGATTGGTTATCAGTGGAATGGCTATAATATGATAGGGGTATTTGGAAAACTCTTATCTATAATTACTCTTATCATTATTCTTTATTTAAGCTTTAAGCAGAAAAGGATCAACTTTAAAACGCTCATGATATATATGCTTCTTGCATCAACAACTTATAATTTACTGTCTACCACAGTACACCCGTGGTATATTATGCTACCCCTGTTTATCAGTGTTTTTACAAAATACAAATACATGCTCTTATGGAGTTGGCTGGTGTTTTTGAGCTATTCAGCTTATAAAATTAAAGGTGTTGAGGAAAACCATTGGTTGGTAGGCTTGCAATATTTAGCAGTGATGACGCTACTTATATATGAGGTTATAAGAAGACAGAAGTTTATATACCGGAAGTAGGCTTCTTAGATAAGATAAAGTAGATGCCCAGCCCGAGACCTAAAAGCAAGATTACCCAAAGATGGTCATCTATAGGAGCTACATCATCTACGTTAGAATCACCACCACCAGGGGTGCCAGGTTGAGCTAAAACTGTAACAGTAGTCAGTATAAAAAATGCTAGAAAAATAATTTTTTTCAATTTCATAAAAGGACTCAAAATAGAGTTCATTTTGTAAACAAAATTAATCATTATAAAGGTTTATTTTCATTTTTCTTTAAAATATATCATGTACTGTCAAAAAAAAAGAAAAAATCATCGAGAATAAACCTAAACTAAATTTCAACTAAGCCAGTAATAACGATGTTTGTAACTACTATTTTCTAAACTTCCTTTTAGGGTAAACTGTAAAATTTATAATCTGTATTTAAAACAAACCATACCAAAAAGGTGAAAAATAAGACTAAACAATTACAAAAATTTTTAAAAATCTTATCTCCGTCTTGAATCTCTTTTTCATAAAAATATTTATTGAAGTGCTGTTTCATTTAAAAGTCTTAAATATTTAAAGATTCAACTGATTCTCAGTTTTCATTATCTTGAGGCTGAATTTTTTAAAAAAATAAGCGTTTCATTTTTACGAATATAGCAACTATTAATATTTTATAGCAATAAATATGATATTTTTGTTTAATTTTAGGCTTTTAACCTGTAAGGCATAATTTTAATACAATGAACTCATTTTTAAACATTAACCTAGTTTTTAAGCTTCTAATGCTATGCTTATTAGTTTTGTCAAATTACCTGAGTTTTAGCCAAACTCCTATTAATGAGATTACAGCCAGTTACCAGACCATACCTGAAGATTTAGATAGATATACTGCTGCAGGTAAAGATTATTCGTTTGGTGTTGGCACCAGCAATAATCTTAAAATCAAAAGCTTTACGTTTGGAACTGATGAATTTGCGTTCAAAGGATTGGCGGACGAAGTGGTTATCAACCGAGAAGACAATGCTACTACAACTGGTATTCGAGATATTTTGTTTTTTGAAACCTCATCTACAAGCACTACAGATGTTCAACTGAAGCCAGGTTATAAAGAGAAGATGGAAAAAATGTTCAACAGTAATATTATCAACAGAGGAGCCGACAACATGTTTGTCAATGCTGATGTGGCGAATACTAATAACATAGAACGCATAGACTTTTTATATTACGATGGGTTGACCGTTCCAAGTACACCTGCTAATGAGGGGTTTATGTTTATGGAACGTGGCGGAAATGACAGCTTTAAGGTAGCTTTTATTACGAGTCTGAATGCGAGTAATCAACCAGCCACATTTACTCAGGTAATCACTGTAAACCCTGTTCATTATGGAGCTAGCTCAATAGGTCTTTTAGCCACTGTGTTAAATGATGGTGTGGATGGACCTCTAGTTGAAACTGCAAATCTGGATAGCCAACTCATTCATGGAACATTGATATCTTTTGCTGATTTTAACCTTACCACTGGTGATCAGGTTTTTGGTTATGTGATTATGGGTAATGATGTGACGGCCACTACTGACGCAGAAATTCTCGATACCAAAAATGAAGCTTTATATCCCAGAAACACGAGCAGTAGCGACGGTGGTGCCGATTTGATTGCCGGCGGCTCACTTTATACCAAAGCCTTTATTCACGATTCTGGTGGTTGGATAGACAACCCAAATAACTTCACCTTAACTTGCGATGACTACATTTATATAACTGGAGGTACCGCTTCTATTACCAAAAATATGACAACTGGGTATTTGTATTTTGACAATAATGCATCATTAGATTTAAATAGCAATACACTAAATATCTGTAAAAATCTTATAGTTAAAAACGGCTCATCTACTGCCTTAAACAGTACACTTGTGTTTTCCGGAACTGAACTTCAGAATATCGAGGGAGAAGAGCTTACTGTAGATAATATTGAACTTAACAACTCTACCGGCCTAAGCATTACAGGTGACATCAATTTAAAAGAAACGCTTCTTCTGTCCTCAGGAAATGTTGACATCGATGCAGCTTCTAGGTTCACCTTTAAGAGCACTGCTACAAAAACAGCTGTTCTTTCAGAGACCGCTAACTCTGTCTCTGGTCATGTTATAGTAGAGCGCTACATTCCAAAAAGCAATCGTTCCTTCAGGTATATTTCTCCTTCTGTAAGTACGACGTCCAGTATTCAAGCCAATCTTCAAGAGGGGGGACAAATCACGGATTATAACACCACCCCTGTGGTAGATCCAAATCCAGGTTTTGGGACTCATATCACTGGATCTACCCTTGCAGCAAATGGTTTTGATGCGACAATTACTGGTAACCCCTCTATGTTTTCCTGGGATGAAGCAAATCAACAATGGAATTCCATTACTAATACAAATGAAAAAACTTTAAGCATTGGGGAGTCTTACGCTTTGATGGTACGTGGAGGTCGAGAACTTGATTTGACTGTGAATAATACCCAAATTGGATCAACCACGGTTTTAAGGTTTACTGGTGAGTTATTGACTGGAGATTATTCTAGTTTAAATTTAGCTCAAGGAAAGGATGAGTTCAGTTTAGTAGCCAATCCTTACCAGGCTCAGGTGGACATGAAGGCATTATTATCCAGTGCAAACTCAACTGGCATCAACGATACTTTTATGTATGCTTACGACCCAACACTTGGGACTTATGGAGGATACGTAACTATAGATTTAACGACTGCTAACGGAGACCCTACGCCTTCATCATCAGCAGATAAGTTTTTACAGCCTAACCAATCCGTGTTTATTCAAAACACAGAAGCTACGCCTGGCTTGACGTTTAAAGAAAATTACAAAAAGAGTACCGAGCAAGCCATAACAACTGCCATATTTAAGGCTAATAAAAACACCAGGATAAATATAAGTTTAAAGCGTCTTCATCATAAAAACTTTATTCTTGTTGATGGGGTTACTCTCCACTTAGGTGATAGTTTCGACAACAGCATACTTTACAACGATGCTCTTAAGTTTTGGAATTCTGATGAATCCTTGACCATTAACCATAACGACAACTACTTATCTGTGGAAAGAAGAAAATACCCTGGTTTGGAGGAATCAATCCAGTTGAATCTATTTAATTACAAGGCTACTGATTATCAGCTTACAATAGATGGACAGGATTTAGAAAAAAAAGCTTATTTGAAAGATAATTATACAGGCAACCTTCAAATCATAAAAAGAAACAGTGTTACCACTTACTCCTTTTCCACAGATAAACAAAACCCCAACAGTGTTTTAAGCACAAGATTCGAGATAAAATTTCAGCCTCAGACTTTGGGTACTCATAACTTTGAAAATGAGCAGATAAGACTTTACCCCAATCCAGCATCAAAAATTGTACATATTAAAATCCCAGACAGCAGTGGTGAAGATGCTACTGTGCAGCTGGTAGACATGACTGGAAAAATACTATCAACAGAACAAGTAAGAGTAAAGAACGGCTTAATTTCGACACGAAAAATAAAACATTTAGAAAGAGGGCTTTATTTAATCAAAATTGAGATTAACCAGCAAGAGTACATCAAAAAAATTATGATTAACTAATCGAGTGGCCAGTGCGCTCTGTAAAATCACAGATGTCATCTTAAATTAACTCCCTTTCAACCTGGACCATAGCCCTTCTAGTAATTCTTTTGCATCGTCTGTATTTTTTGGGACTTCAGTAATTACCAGTTGATTGTTTTTTTCTTTCAGATGGTATGAAAACGCAAATTTTTCGGCATTAGGATTTAAACTCACTAAACCAAATCGAAGATCATTTAAATAAAGCTCACCTTGCTTTTCTGTAATGGTATACCAGCCGTTAGTGACAGCTATCAATCTGTTCAAGTTTTCGTAACTTCTAAGATGATCAATTTTTTGATGCTGCTTTGGATAAGCTCTAAAGGCGATAGGTTCAGTATCAAAAACTGAATATTCACCGATTAGAAAATCATCATCCCTCTTAACGTTTGCAGACCAAAGCAAAGTATTGAAAGGGGTAGGTTTGGTTTCTATTTCAGAATATGAAATATTTTGTTGTTCTAAGGCATTTTCAAACTTTGAAAAAGTGATTCCTTTCATGACAAGCGAAACCATTAAATAACTCGAACTCAAGAACAATCCTAATCTATTCAGTTTTCGGCGTTTTAAAGAAGTTCTCTTGTATAGAGAAGCAGCAATCAGGCAGATTAAAAATGGTAAGGTATACAGTGGATCTATCACAAAGATAGATTTGGCTGCGATTCTCAAATCTAACGGCCAGAACAATTGCGTCCCCCAGGTTGTAAAACAATCTAAAAGTGGATGGGTAAACAAGGCCCAAAACATAAGTTTAGACCAGTCTTTCCAACTCGCCTGTTGATGAATCCTTGAAACAAGAACACCGAATATCGGCGCGGCCAGGATTGAAAAAACCAGAGAATGAGAAAATCCTCTGTGAATTTCCAGGGCGGTAACGGTATCGTAAAAATTCCCTACAAAAATATCCAGGTCTGGAATGGTGCCCGCTACAGCTCCATAAATCATGGCTTTGTTCCCCGCCTTTCTTCCTAAAACAACCTCACCTACTGCCGCCCCCAGAACAATCTGACTTAAAGAATCCATTAAGCCGTCACAAATTGGATGGTTTCTTTATGCAGTTGCTTTAATAAAACAGTTTTATCTTTTTCTATGCGTTGTATCGCCTCATCGTCGTAATGTCTAATCGTAAATAAAGACACTCCCTCCTGGTGATCTACTTTGAATTTTGCTTTTAGAATTTCGATGAGTTTATTTACATTCTTGAATTTATTATCCACACATACCGAAAAACTAATCGCCGAGTTCTGAATTAAATCCACTTTGATTTGGTGTTTGTGGAAAAGTGCAAACACCTCACTGATGTTTTCTTCAACAAAAAAGGAAAAGTCCAGGGTTGACAGTGATAAAAACACCAGGTCTTTTTTAACAATAAAACATGGTAACAGTGGGTTCAATAATTTACCCTTTCCGACTTTAGTCCCTTGATCTTTTGGGTTATAAAACGATTTGACAAATAAGGGGATTTCTTTTTGCTGTAATGGCTGCAGCGTTTTGGGGTGAATCACAGAAGCGCCGTAGAAAGCCAATTCAATAGCCTCTTCGTAGGAAATTTGTTCTAAAAGACTCGTGTTTTCAAACACATTTGGATCACCATTCAAAACACCAGGAACATCTTTCCAGATGGTCACATTCTCAGCATTCAGACAGTAAGCAAAAATTCCAGCGGTATAATCGGAACCTTCACGGCCCAGTGTAGTTGTGAAGTTATTGGAATCTGAACCTATAAATCCCTGAGTAATACTTAGCTCATCTTCGTTGATATGATTGAGGATTTTTTGCTGGGTATTTTCCCAGTTCACCTCTGCATCCCGGTAAGTGCTATCGGTATCTACCAGGTTCCTGCAGTCATGCCATACATTTTCTATGCCCACAGACTTCAGGTAATAACTTACAATGCTTGTGCTTATCAATTCTCCAAAACCAACCACCTGGTCATAAACGAAATCGTAGTTTGGTGATTTGTTCCTATCGAAAAAAATAGATAACTCATCAAAAAAGTAATTGGTTTTGGTATAAGCTGGATGAGAAGTGTTATCGAATAACTCATCCAGTATGTGATAGTGGTCTTGTTTTAAAGCTGAAATAGCCACAGAAAGTTCATTGCTTTTATCGAAATAAAGCGAAATGATGTTTTCCAGCTTATTGGTAGTTTTTCCCATTGCAGAAATGACCACCACCTTATTTTTAGGATCTGTGGTTTCTAAAACTTTTACTACATTTCTTACTCCTTTTGCGTCTTTTACAGATGCTCCTCCAAATTTATATACTTGCATTTTTCTTAAGGGTTGAGATGATTGATTTGATCTTCGCCAAGTTGGACTGTTCGCCATTCCTTAAACACAGTGGCACCGTATTTTTCATAGAAATCGATAGCATTGGTATTCCAGTCCAGAACCACCCATTCTACGCGTTTTATCTTACGGGTTTGGGCGTACATAATCACAGATTCGAACAAAGCCTTTCCTAGAGATTTACCCCGCATTGATTTAGTAACAATGAGATCTTCGAGATGAACAGTTTCTCCTTTCCAGGTAGAAAATCTGGAATAAAACAACGCCATTCCCTGCACTTTGGAATCCACTTCTGCTACAAAGCACTTGTAAATTGCCTCCTCTCCAAATCCATAGCGATACAAATCTTCCAGTGTGACCTGGACAGCATCGGGTTCGTTTTCATAAACAGCCAGCTCCTGGATGAGTTCCAGCATATCTTCCAGGTCTTCCGGTGTAGCAAATCTGATCTTAAAATCCATGATTCAAATATTTGAAGCAAAAATAGTCAAGTAGAATTAAATTATATGAATTTGATAACCACATTGTGAATTTTTCTATTTTTGCGCCAACTACAACGTTTTAGTTATGAAAAAAACCAATCAAACTCTAGGCGAGTTTATTATTGAAAACCAAAAATCCTTTAAATATACTTCTGGTGAACTTTCAAGGCTCATCAACTCGATCCGTTTAGCGGCCAAAGTCGTCAATCACAAAGTAAACAAAGCTGGTCTTGTTGATATCGTTGGTGACTATGGAGGTAAAAATATTCAGGGTGAAGACCAAAAAAAACTGGATGTATATGCCAACGAAACCTTCATTCAAACCCTCATCAATCGTGAAATTGTCTGTGGAATAGCTTCAGAAGAAAATGATAATTACATCACTATTCAGGGAAATAACAAAGACCACAAAAACAAGTATGTGGTCTTGATGGATCCTCTGGACGGGAGTTCCAATATTGATGTCAATGTTTCTGTAGGAACCATTTTTTCAATTTATAGACGGGTCACTCCTGTGGGGCAACCTGTAGAAATGGAAGATTTTCTACAACCAGGGAATCAACAGGTTGCTGCTGGTTATATTATTTATGGAACTTCCACTATGCTGGTGTACACTACTGGACATGGGGTAAATGGATTTACGTTGAATCCAGCTATCGGGACTTATTACTTATCGCATCCAAACATTGAGTTTCCAGTAGATGGAAAGATCTATTCCATCAACGAAGGAAACTATATTCACTTTCCTCAGGGGGTAAAAGATTACATTAAGTATTGTCAAGCACAACGTGATAAGGACCCATATACGTCACGTTATATAGGTTCTTTGGTTTCCGACTTTCATAGAAACATGATTAAAGGCGGTATTTATATGTATCCTAAAAGTTCGAGTGCTGAAAACGGCAAACTCAGGTTGCTTTATGAGTGTAACCCCATCGCTTTTATCGCAGAACAGGCTAATGGCAGAGCTTCTGACGGTTTCCAAAGGATTATGGACATCAAACCTACCGAACTGCATGAACGCGTTCCGTTTTTTTGTGGCAGCAAAAACATGGTAGAAAAAGCTGAATCCTTTATGAAGGCTGCTCATCCTGATGAGTAAAAACCTGGTGTGCTCTAATACTTATCAGACTCTATAAAGTGACTATAAAAATCGAAAGAAAATTTATTTTCAAATAATGTTTTGGACTTATTGATGATGGCCAGAGACTGGTGTTCAGAAAAACCTAGTCCCACAGCGTATTTTTTGACTAAAAACTCTTCTGCTTCGTCCATCTCGTTATCCACATAAATAATGCGCAATAAGTCAAACAAAAATTCCAAACGCTGAGTTTTTAAATTGATAGCATGAACAGGAAATGAAGCTGGATTTTCAAGAATTCGGTCATAGTTTTCTTTTGAAACATCAAATTTTCTGGAAAACTGCTTCAATAATTTTTCTTCGATGGGTTTTATTTCGCCATCTATAGCGGCTAGATGCACAAGATTTGCAAAGTGATTGAGTTTGGTTGAATTCCTTATATTTTCGAAAAAATCCTCTCTTGACATAGTATTAGTTTTAAATGATAAATATAATATTAATTTAGCCTAAAATTTCTATTAATATCATTTTTGTAATTTGCATTTATGAAGAAAAAAATTATCGGGAGACTGGACAGGGCTAATTTCCCTGAGTTGAATTTGAAAGACATCTCTATCAAAATAGATACAGGTGCCTATACATCATCCATACATTGCGAAAATATTGAAGAAAAAGAAGACGGTTTGCACTGTACTTTTCTAGACAAAGAACACCCGGAATACGATCATAAACCTTTTGTTTTCAATACTTACAATAAAATACGAGTAAAAAGCAGTAATGGTATTGCGCAATCCAGATATGAAATAAAATCAAAAATTGAAATCTTTGGAAAAGTTTATAAAATTTCACTTTCTTTGAGCAATAGAAAAGAAATGAAGCATCCTGTGCTCTTGGGTCGTAAATTCCTGAATAAAAAGTTTATAGTAGACTCTGAATTAAAAAATTTATCGCATAATATCCACCACCATGAACATTAAAATCTTATCTAGAAACTCAAATCTCTATTCAACCAGACGTCTTGTTGAAGCGGCAAAGAAAAGGAAACACGACGTCCAGGTTATAGATCCCCTTAAGTGTGATTTAGTCATAGAAAAGCGGAATCCCAACATTTACTATAAGGGAGAATACATCCTGGACACCGATGCCATTATTCCAAGAATTGGAGCTTCCGTAACCTTTTATGGAACTGCGGTGGTAAGACAGTTTGAAATGATGGGTGCTTTCAGCACCATAGATTCTGAAGCTTTGGTGAGAAGTAGAGATAAATTGAGAAGTTTACAAGTGCTTTCCAGAGCAAAAATAGGTTTGCCGAAAACAGTATTTACCAATTATTCCAGAGATGTTAATGGTGTGATTCAGCAAGTTGGGGGAACTCCGCTTGTCATCAAGCTCCTTGAAGGTACTCAGGGTCTTGGGGTGGTTTTAGCTGAAACCAAAAATGCAGCAAAATCTGTTATAGAAGCCTTTAATGGCTTGCAGGCAAGAGTTATTGTGCAAGAGTTTATAAAAGAAGCAAAGGGAGCTGACATTCGTGTGTTTGTGGTAGACGGGCATGTTGTTGGCGCTATGAAAAGACAGGGCAAAGAAGGAGAATTCAGATCCAATTTACACCAAGGCGGTTCAGCAGAAGTGATTGAACTTACAGACGAAGAGGAAATTGCAGCTATAAAAGCAGCTAAAGCTATGCGACTAGGGGTTGCCGGGGTTGATCTTTTACAAAGCTCACGAGGTCCGTTAATCTTGGAAGTAAATTCTTCTCCGGGTCTGGAAGGTATTGAAAAAGCAACAGGAAAAGACATCGCAAGGTCTATCATTCAGTACATAGAAAAGAATGTATAATGCCTCACATAGATTCTAAAAATGTTCTGCACATCCTGGAAAGAAAAGTTTTGCCAGGAGAAAAAGCAAGGATAAATTTTAATACCGCAAAACTTTATACTACAACTGTAGTTGAAGTTCCTGTCATTATTCAAAGAGCAAAGAAACCAGGGCCCGTATTATTGGTCACAGCTGGCATACATGGAGACGAAATCAACGGTGTAGAAGCCGTAAGGCAATTTATTTCAAGAGGAATTAATAAGCCCAGTAGAGGAACTGTCATCTGTGTTCCTGTTCTCAATGTTTTTGGTTTCCTGAATATGACTCGGGAATTCCCGGACGGAAGGGATCTGAACAGAATGTTTCCGGGCTCCAAAAAAGGAGCTTTAGCCAGTCGGTTCGCCTATCAATTTGCTTCTGAAATTCTTCCAGTTGCCGATTATTGTTTCGATTTCCATACGGGTGGCGCCAGCAGGTTTAATGCCGCACAAATACGAATAGAAAAAACTGATGAGCGAGGTGAGGAGCTGGCAAGAATCTTTAACGCACCGTTCACGGTTTACTCTTCAACCATAAAAAATTCTTACAGAATGACCTGTTCAAAACAAGGCAAAACTGTATTGTTGTTTGAAGGAGGGAAATCGAAAGACAACAACAAAGAGATTTCAAAACACGGGGTTGACGGGCTTAAGCGTATCATGAAACATTTTGACATGCTGAAATCTGATTTCGATGTTGAAGATCCACCGGAGAACACAAAATTTATTTCCAGTACTTTCTGGATGCGGGCCAAATATAGCGGTCTATTGCATATTAAAATACCTATAGGCAAATTTGTAGAAAAAGGTGAATTTATTGCCACAATTACAGATCCTTACGGTAGTTTCAGGCATAAAGTAAAGGCAACCAATAACGGCTACGTCATCAACGCTAACCAATCCCCCATCGTTTATCAGGGCGATGCCATTTTTCATATTTCTAAGGATGCCACTGATGCATAAAAATGAGCTAAGAGCCAAATACAAAGCATTAAGGGAAGATTTATCAGAGTCTGATATAGAAGAGTTGAGTCTTCAAATTGCGAACCAAAGCCTGACGCTGGACATCTGGAAATTTGAATATTATCATATTTTCCTTAGCATAGCAAAGCATAAAGAAATCAATACAGAATACCTATTACAAATCATCTTTGGTAAAGATGCAAATGTAGTTGTTCCCAAAGTAAAGGATACCGAACTCAAACATTATTTACTTACAGATAGTACCAAACTGAAACTCAGTAAATGGGGAATTCCAGAACCGGAAAAGGGAATAGAGATAGGTGCTGAACACTTGGATGTCGTATTTATGCCTTTACTGGCTTACGACAAAACAGGAAACAGAATTGGTTATGGCAAAGGATTTTATGACAAATTCCTATCCGCCTGCCGACCTGAAACCTTGAAGATTGGCCTGTCCTTTTTTGAACCGGAAGACCAAAATATCGAAGCCTCCAAACACGATATCAAGTTAGATTATTGTGTGTCTCCAAAAAGCATCTACAGGTTCTAGAACCTTGTTAGTCTTTACATCCACACTGACTTGAGCCACAGGCTGAATTTCCTTTTTTGGATTTGAAAAAGAATTTTTTAATCAGATATCCTGAAGCTAGTAGAAAAATAAACAGGACCAGTATCTCTTGTAACATCATTTTATTTTAAAATTTGAAAAGCGATTAAAGCGACCACATACGCAAAACCGGACATCCCAAACAGTTGGATTAAAGGCCATTTCCAGGTGCCAGTTTCTCTTTTTACAATGGCCAGCGTACTCATACATTGCATCGCAAAGGCATAAAACAACAGTAAGCTAATCCCACTTGCAAAGGTAAACAATGGTCCGCCAAGAATGGGATTTGTTTCTGCTGCCATTCTGGTTTTTATGGTTTGCTCGTCTTCATTCCCTACACTGTAAATCGTCGCCAAAGTTCCAACAAACACTTCTCTGGCAGCGAACGAACTGATGATAGCTATGCCTATTTTCCAGTCATAACCCAGGGGTGTTACTGCTGGTTCTATAGCTCTCCCCGCATAACCAATATAAGAATGTTTGAGTTTATAGGAAGAAATTTCCGTTTCGAGTTCTTCCTCAGTAATACTTGAAAGGTCTGTAGATGATTTCACAATTTCATCAGCATTACTGAACTCGTCGGTAGGTCCATAACTTGCAAGTACCCAGAGTATGATTGAAATGGCCAATATGATTTTACCAGCACCAAAAACAAAAGACTTTGTTTTTTCAACAACAGTATACACCACATTTTTGAAAATCGGCAGTTTGTAATTGGGCATTTCGACTACAAAGTAGGTTTTAAAATCAACTTTAAGCATTTTACTGGCTAACCATCCCGATGCAACTGCAGTTCCAAAACCAAGCAAATACAACAACATCAACGTAATGCCCTGATAGTTAAAAACACCAAGCCAACGTTCATCTGGAATGACTAAACTAATAATGATAAGATAGACAGGAAGCCTTGCCGAACAGGTTGTAAATGGCACAACCAAAATGGTGACCAGGCGTTCTTTCCAACTTTCAATATTTCGGGCAGCCATAACAGCCGGTATAGCGCAGGCTGTTCCAGAAACAAGAGGCACAACGCTTTTGCCGCTCATCCCAAATTTTCGCATGACTCTATCCATAAGAAAAACAACCCGGCTCATATAACCCGTTTCTTCCAGAATAGCAATGAACAAAAACAAAAATGCGATTTGAGGTACGAAAATTACAATACCACCTATACCAGGTATTATCCCTTCTGAAATTAAATCTGAAAGCATTCCTGCCGGGAAATTTTGCTTTACAAACTCGCTAAACAACAGAAAACTCTCATCGATAAAATCCATAGGATAGGTTGACCAGTCGTAAATCGTCTGAAAAATCAAAAATAAGATGGCCAAAAAGATGACATACCCCCAAACTTTGTGAATTAAAATTCTGTCGATTTTTGCTCTAAGTCCTGTGGCTAAAGCCAGGTCTTTGGTCAGCGTCTCTTTCAGGGTAGCATTGATAAACTGATAACGCTTTATCGTCTCCTTTTGCTGAAGACGCTTTATTTCTGAATTTGATTTAGGTTTAAATTCGTTTTGAGCAGCTATTTTATTCCTATTGGTTTTACCAAAGTTCACATCCTGAGTGATAACCAGCCAAAGCTTGTACAAATCCTGACGGGGGTAGGCTTTTTTCAAAGACTCAAAATAGGCTGTGTCAATTTCGGAGGCATCAAGACAAGGCACCAAAGAAATCTTCTGATAATCTATAATAGATTGCTTTAAATCATCGAAGCCTTTATTTTTTCTGGCACTTATTAAATTCACCTTCGTATGCAGACGCTTTTCAAGCAAATCTATATCCAACTGAATCCCTTTTCTATCCATTCGATCTGCCATATTGATAGCAAGAATCGTAGGTAAACCCAAATCTTTAATTTGGGTAAAAAGCAAAAGATTTCGTTTTAGATTTTCAATATCACTAACCACAACTACCACATCCGGATAGTCCTTATCGTTTTTATTCAGCAGTAATTCAATAACCACATTTTCATCCAGCGAAGTCGCATTAAGACTATAAGTCCCTGGCAGGTCTAAAGTGTGGGCTTTCAGATTACGGGAAAGCTTGATAACGGCCTCTTTTTTGTCGACAGTAATGCCAGGATAATTCCCCACCTTTTGATTTAGTCCGGTAAGCGTGTTGAAAACAGATGTTTTCCCTGTGTTGGGATTACCGACTAAAGCGACATTTATTTGTTTACTCATCTTCAATAAGATTTACATTGATGAGTTTTGCGGTTTCTTTTCTAATGGACAAAAAAGTATCATTAATATTGAGGTAAAGCGGGTCTCTAAAAGGGGCTATTTGAATTAATTCTACCTGGTTACCAGGCAAACACCCCATCTCCAAAAGCTTAAGAGGTATTTCCTGAGCGTTCATCTCTCCGATAATGGCTTTCTGCCCTTTTTTTAAATCAGCAATAGTTGACATCTATTTAGATTAATTTTAAACAAAAATAAGAAGCTTTCATCTAAATGGATGAGAATAAATACATAAATAAATCTGTTAAAATGAAATAGACTAAAATTGAGATCTTGAATACAGGACAGAAATTCAAATTATAGAAAATTTCTTTCCACATGTCTAATTTAAAAAAAAAATGATACTCAGCTATTAAGCTAAGTTTTTTTCACGCCGAGCCTGCAAAGAAAAAACGCAAAGCCACGCAAAGTTTTTATAATCAACAATTTATAATTTTAAGTCCTTTGCGGAAAGCTTAGCGATCTTTGCGTGAAAATATATGTAAGGTTCTGATAATAAATTATTTATATATAGCAGGAGAAAAAGGTTTTTGATACTGATTAGTTACTTTTTTTACTTGATTGTGTTAGGTTCATATTTTTTGTCGTGTACTAAAGAAATTGAGATTGTATTTTCATAAACCTATTGTAAAGCCTTGAGGAAAAAATTACCTTTGCTACTTTCTAAACATATTGAAAATGCTGACAAAAAAAATAGTTGAACTTCTAGAAACCGATCACATATTACAGGATTATAAAGTCAACGGATGGGTAAGAGCCTTCAGAAGCAATCGGTTTATAGCTCTGAATGACGGATCTTGCTTAGACAATTTGCAATGTGTTGTAGATTTCGAAAATACCGATGAGGCTATTCTGAAAAGCATTTCAACAGGTGCAGCTATCTCTGTGGAAGGAACTTTAAAAGAAAGTGAAGGTAAGGGTCAGCGGGTAGAACTTGAGGTTACTTCTATAGAAATTTTAGGTGCTGCAGATCCGGAAGATGTGAAGAAAACTATCCTGCAACCCAAAAAACACTCCATGGAAAAGCTGCGTGAGCAGGCTCATTTGAGAGTGAGAACCAATACCTTCGGTGCGGTGATGAGAGTGAGATCCAAACTTGCCTTTGCCGTTCATCAATATTTCAATGACAATGGATTTTATTATATCAATACGCCTATTATAACCGGGAGCGATGCTGAAGGTGCTGGCGAAATGTTCAAGGTCTCCAACCTCGATCTCAAAAACATACCTACAACTGAAGAGGGAAAGGTGGACTATTCTAAAGATTTCTTTGGAAAAGAAACCAACTTAACGGTAAGCGGGCAACTGGAAGCCGAAACTTATGCGCTGGGTCTGGGAAAAGTCTATACGTTTGGACCAACGTTCAGAGCTGAGAACTCCAATACTTCACGACACCTTGCCGAATTCTGGATGATAGAGCCAGAGGTTGCTTTTTGTGATTTGGAAGGAAACATCGACTTAGCTGAAGATTTTATACAATATGTACTGAAGTACATCTCAGAACATTGCCAGGCAGATTTGGAGTTTTTGGAAAACAGACTTATACAGGATGAAAAGTCTAAACCTGAAAAAGACAGGTCTCCAATGCCACTGAGAGAAAAAATTGATTTTGTTCTTAAAAACAACTTCAAAAGAGTTTCTTATACTGAAGCTATTGAAATTCTTAGAAACTCAAAGCCCAACAAGAAAAAGAAATTCGATTACATCATCAAAGAATGGGGTGCCGACTTACAAAGTGAGCATGAGCGTTATTTAGTTGAAAAACACTTTGGCTGTCCGGTCGTTTTATATGACTATCCGGCAGATATTAAAGCTTTCTACATGCGCTTGAATGACGATGGTAAAACCGTGAGAGCCATGGATGTTCTGTTTCCTGGCATTGGAGAAATCGTAGGTGGTTCTCAAAGGGAGGAACGTTACGATGTCTTACTTTCAAAAATGAAAGAACTCGGCGTTGACGAAAAAGAACTGTGGTGGTACCTGGAAACCAGAAAACTTGGTACTTGTAAACACTCTGGTTTTGGTCTTGGGTTTGAGCGTTTAGTGCTTTTTGCTACGGGAATGTCCAACATAAGAGACGTGATTCCTTATCCTAGAACTCCTCAAAATGCAGAATTCTAAATCAAACACCTGCATCGAAACCCATAAAGTAGGTAAAGTAGAAGAAAAACTAAGACTCCAGGAGTATGGGGTAACTATTTTCGAATCTGTACCGACAAAAAGTGCGTTAAAAAAAAGTTTGAAAAAAGGGCTTATCACCAGAGATGGGGAATTGGCTCGGACCTCCGACTGGATTGAAGAAGGTCAGGTTTTAAAACTTTATGCTGAGGAACTTCAGCAGGAGAAAAAGATTTTCAAACTCAGGCTTGAAGTGCTTTATGAAGATGAAAGTCTGGCTGTTATCCACAAGCCAAGCGGTTATCCTACCAACGGAAACTATTTCAAGACCATAGAAAATGCGCTGCCATTTAATCTGAAAGCCACTACAGAAAAGGATCAACTCCCCTACCCACAACCTGTTCACAGATTGGATAATCCTACTTCAGGTGTTTTGCTTATTTCAAAAACTCAAAGGGCTAAAACGTTGCTTTCTGTTTTATTTGAGCAGCATGACATTCAAAAAAGCTATGTTGCTATTGTTGAAGGACTCCTGAAATCTAACAGGGGTGAAATAAAATCAGATGTAGAGGAAAAAACTAGCCTGACTCGGTTTCAAGTTGAAAAAACCTTCCAGAAAAAAGATAAAGACTTTAGTTTAGTCCACTTATTTCCGAATACTGGTCGAACTCACCAGCTTAGAATACACCTCTCTTCAATAGGACATCCCATCGTTGGTGATAAGATTTATGGATCTAAATTCAAAAAAGAAAAATTATTACTTCATGCTAGTTCACTTCAATTTCAGCATCCAAAAACTCAAAAAAGCTTAACTATTAAAACTGAGTTCCCACATAAATTCGTTAAATTTATAGATGAGTTGAAGTAATATTTTAGATTTGAATCGTATTACTTAAAGTTAACTGAAATAAAATCCTACATAAAATATTCAATTAATAAGCATGCTTAAACAAAAGCTCAGTTTTAAATTATCCCAGAAGTTATCACCTCAACAAATCCAGTTGATGAAGTTGATACAGCTTCCTACCTTGGCTTTTGAACAAAGGGTGAAACAGGAATACGAAGAAAATCCTGCATTGGATACAGGGAAAGAGAAAGATGAGTTTGAGGATGAATTCAAAAATGAATCTGATGATGACCACGATATTATCGAAACTGAATTTGATGTCGATGATTATTTAAGCGATGATGAAGTCCCTAGTTATAAACTCAAAGCTAATAACTACAGTGCAGATGATGAAGACAAGCAAGTTCCTTATGCTTCCGGAACTTCTTTTTCTCAGTATCTAAAAACTCAATTACAAACCTTCACTTTTAAAGATGATCAGGAAGAAATCGCCTTTTTCCTTGTAGGAAGTGTGGATGATAGTGGTTACATAAGACGCTCTCTTTTGGATATTGTGGATGACCTTGCCTTCACACAAAACATCTATACCGATAAAGAATCGGTTGAAAAAGCATTAAAAATAGTTCAATCTTTAGATCCTGCTGGTGTAGGTGCCAGAGATTTGAGAGAATGTTTACTGATTCAGCTACAACGGAAAGATAAAACTGAAAGTGTAGATTTAGCCTACAGAATTATAGATGAAGCTTTCGACAAATTCAGCAAAAAACATTACGATAAATTACTGCAGAAATTCAGCATTTCTGAAGAGAAATTAAAAAAAGCGGTCGAAGAAATTGAGCACCTCAATCCGAAGCCGGGAGCCTCCTACTCTGGTAACAGCAAGTCTGTAGAACACGTTATCCCAGACTTTGCCATTCATATTAAAAACGGAGAATTAGAGCTTACCTTAAACGGCAGAAACGCCCCTGAAATGCATATTTCGAGAGATTATTCCAATATGCTCAAAGGCTATAAGGAGGCCACAACCAAAACCAAAGAACAAAAAGAAGCCGTATTCTTTATCAAACAGAAGTTGGATTCTGCTAAATGGTTTATTGACGCTATAAAGCAAAGACAGGAAACCTTATATTCTACTATGTATTCTATTATGATGCATCAAAAAGAGTATTTTATGACTGGTGATGAAAGGACTCTTAAACCAATGATTCTAAAGGATATAGCTGAAAAAATTGACATGGATATAAGTACCATTTCCCGTGTGGCAAATAGTAAGTACGTGGAAACGCCTTACGGTACTTTCCTGATTAAAAGTTTCTTTTCTGAATCCATGAAAAACGAAGAAGGCGAAGATGTGTCCACAAGGGAGATCAAGAAGATCTTGGAGATGACTATAGAAGCAGAAGACAAAAAGAAACCTCATACAGATGCGAAGTTAGCTTCCATATTGAAAGAAAAAGGATATCCTATAGCAAGAAGAACCATTGCGAAATACAGAGAACAATTGGACGTCCCGGTAGCTAGATTACGCAAAGAGATATGAAGCTTTTAGAACGATTTTCAAAACTTCTATCTATTTTAGGCCATCCGCTTTGGATGCCAGTACTGGGGTGCATATTTTATTTTTATGCTATCCCCAGTTATTTGGATCAGGAAATTATCACTGCCAAATTGATGGCCGTTTGTATTCTCACCATATTCTTACCCATTGTTTTTTTATTTATCGCAAAGAATTTAAAACTCATTAAGGATTACAAGCTTTCAGATGTTAAAGAAAGGCGATTTTTTTTGATGCTTTTTATCTTATTGATACTTATTCTTCTCAACAAAATACTGGATGTTTATAATTACAGAACTTTATTTTATTTCTTTTCTGGCATTCTGTTTTCAGGAATCATAGCCTTGCTTTTTAGCATGTTCCGGGTTAAAATAAGCTTACATGGATTAGGCATAAGTGGTTTAGTGAGCTTTGTGATTGGTCTAAGCCTATCCTTCCAGGAACCGATGATACTATCGACAAGCGTGCTTGTTGTTTTTTTAGGCTTAGTGAGTTCATCCCGGTTGTTTGAGAGAGCTCACACTTTGCCAGAAATCATTCTGGGAATTCTGGCGGGGTGCCTTCCGCAGCTATATTTTTTAAATTATTGGATATAATTCTAAAGAAAAAAGAAAACGAGACCAGCCTTTATAGGTCTTATACCAACAGGCACGTTGGTGGAATCAAGTGAGGCATCAAAAACAGAATTCAAGCTCATATCGACGAAAAAATTAACCGCCCCATAACCAAATGTAAGTTTTGCATTTGTTCTGAAGTCATTAATAGAGTTGATGGATTTATGACTAAAGTTTTCTTCAGGCCCACGAAAAATAGATTTAGAACTTAAGACATAACCAAACCTGAAGCCTAAATAGATTCTCCAGAAAGACAACTTGTTGATATCAGATGAACGCCACCTAAATTCCAATGGAACTTCAATCAGGTTAGTTGTGAAACGATTGGAATCGTATGCCCTGTCAGAATCGATGGGCACAAATTGATCTTCACCCCCTTCTCCCTCTTTTATAAGGAGCGTTTGACCAAACGTATTTAAATTAAGACCTAGACCGAGACCAATCGACAAATTTCTTCTTTCATTGATAGGCATGTCACGGATAAATCCAAAAACAAGGCCTCCGGAGAAACCTGATTGTTCCACTTTTGAAGGAAGGTCCGAAAGGAAATTAAAACTAAAACCTACATAAAATTGATCTTCTCTGTACAAAGAATCAGAGTCATTTTCTTTTAACCAGGACAGGTTATCCTGAGCTATCACAGAGCTGCAAAAAAATAATAAGAAAAAAAAGTAGACTATTTTCATCAGAGCTTTTAAAAATGGAAAGTTAACTAGGTTGATTCAAATAAAAAAGGCATTCCTAACAAGGAATGCCTTTTCAATATAAATTTAAGTAATACTATTGAAGGTTGAGCATTGCATCGCCTTCTTTAGTCGTATAGTTAATTTTTAGAGCTTCAGCTTGACGCAACTCTTGTTTGATATCTGACACAAGTCCCATATTGGTTTCTTTATCAACCTTAAGGGCTGTGGTCAACTTATCTCTAAGTTCTTCACGTTTAGACTGTCGTTCTTCCTTTATAAATTGTTGAATATCGCCAATTCCAGCATACTTATCATTCAATTGTATTCTAGCTTCGGTTCCATACGTTTCTTGATATCTAGGTGAAGGTTTCCCTGCATAGATATACATAATTAGATTTTTTTTATCCAATTTTTCAACCTGGTCCGCAAAAGGTAAAATATTTTGAACTTTAAGAGAAGAATCTCTCATCACGGTTACAACCATAAAAAAGAACAAAAGCATAAAAACAATATCTGGTAAAGATGCAGTGGAAATTGCTGGTGTACCACTATCTGTTTTCTTTTTAAATTTTGACATAAATGTTCAGTTTTTATCGTTTAGGTTCTGCTTCAGAAAGTTTTTGAGGAAACAATTCCTGAATTTTCTTGATTCTTTCCTTAAGCTTATCTACATCGCCTTGAAATTCAGGATCATTAAAAGCAGCTTCCATATCAGTAAAATCAACTCCGTAAAGCCTGTTAGCCTCTCTGTTTCTCAATTCATTATAAGCAGCTACAAGTTCGTTTTGAACTGCGATATATGTTCCGTATTCTGTTCGTCTGTCATTCTGCAGAGAAATCACAGCTTTAACGGGATTATCTGAAGAATCGGAGTCACCGGGACCCTGGCAGTAATTACATGCCTCATCACCTGTACCACCACCATTATCTAAAAATGTGATAGCTGCATCTCTTAAATCTTCAAATGCCATTGGCTCATCTTCTACAAGCAAGTCACCCTTCGCATTAACAAGAACAATAAAAATATTTTTCTCTTTCAACGGTGGTGGATCTTGTTGTTCATCATCTATAGGAGGTAATTTCCTTGTAATTCCGCTATCTGTTTCTATGGTAGTTGTTACCAAGAAGAAGATAAGCAAAAGGAAAGCTATATCCGCCATGGATCCAGCGTTTACCTCCGGTGCTGGTCTTTTTGCCATAATTATCTAGTTAAAATTTTTCTCACACTGGATAACAACATCGCTAGGACTGCTAAGGCAGCCAGGATATAAAACGCCGTTAATCCAGTACTTACCAATCTTGATCCGGCTGCAGATAATACATCCCCATCTCTTAAAGCAGTCTCAGTTCCACTTGAAACACCGTAAGAAATAACGAGTATTAAAATAAATGCACCTAAGGAGATTAAAGTCTTTTTCACATTTCCAGTAAACAAAGCTTTAATCGAGAAAAATAAAACTACGAGAACTGTTATTCCCAATATAATGTAGGCAACCCACATGAATGGTGCTAAAACACTTGTCTGCAAAGCCGCATTAGCTTCTATCGCATCATCTCCAGTATTGAGGATTCTCGCAAAGAGAATGGCTCCTACAACACCGAAAACAATTTTTATAATATTAATTATTTTGTTCATACTGATTATTTGTTTTTGTGTGCAACTAAGATGTCGATAAGAGTAATCGAAGCATCTTCCATATCATTTACAATACTATCAATTTTTGCAATGATATAATTATAAAATACTTGAAGGATAATAGCTACAATCAAACCGAATACAGTTGTTAATAAAGCCACTTTAATACCTCCGGCTACCAATGATGGCTGCATATCTCCTGCTGCTTCAATTTTATCAAAAGCCTGAATCATACCTATAACAGTACCCATGAAACCAAGCATAGGAGCAACTGCGATAAACAAAGATACCCAAGATACGTTTTTCTCAAGTTGTCCCATCTGAACACCTCCATAAGCCACTACAGCTTTTTCTGATGCTTCTACACCTTCGTGCATTCTATCAAGACCCTGGTAGTAGATAGACGCTACTGGTCCACTCGTGTTTCTACATACTTCCTTAGCAGCTTCTACACCTCCACTCTTCATGGCATCCTCAACATTTTGAGCAAGTTTTTTGGAGTTGGTTGTTGCTAGGTTTAAGTAAATAATTCTTTCAAAAGCAATAGCTAAACCAAGTATTAAACAAAGAAGTACAATCCCCATAAATCCTGGACCACCTTCAATGAAACGCTTCTTTAATTCTTGATGAAAGCCTTGGCTTTCTTCAGCATCAGCTGCTGCGGCATCGTCTTGTACAAAATTCACAGCTACTTCAGTAAAAATTTCAGAAGAATTGGCTGCATTTAAAGTTGTGTTACCAACTGCCATGATGGCTAAAATGGTTAAAATTGAAAATAATCTTTTCATTGTTGTCTGTCTTAGAATTAATAATTAGTGTTTAATGGTTTTTAGTTTGTTTTAGTAAAGCAGAGAGGAAGGGATTCGAACCCTCGGTTCCGATACAATCGGAACATACGCTTTCCAGGCGTACACCTTCGACCGCTCGGTCACCTCTCTTTATATTAATGAACGATAACTAATACTTAGCAAATAAATAAAAAAAAATACTTTTATAAGAAGAAAAGCACGTTAATTTTTAATTCATTTCACCTCGCAAAGAGGTTTCAAATATAGTTTTAAATACTTTGGGTCCTAAATTTTTTGTCAAAAGATACATCATTTTTCCCACAGCTGCCTCCGTAGTGATGTCTCCTCCGCTTATTACCCCTATTTTTTTTAATCGTTCACTTGTGGCATATTTCCCCATAAACACTGAACCTCCAACACATTGCGTCACATTCACAACATGAACTCCCCTGTCTACGATAGTTTTCAAAAGCTCCAGAAACCACGCATCGGTTTTAGCATTTCCACTGCCAAACGTTTCTAAAACGATCCCTTCAATATGTGGGGTGTTAAAAATATGCTCAAGGGTATTGTAATTTATTCCAGGAAATAATTTGAGAACCAGGATATTGTCATTTAAAAATTTATGGACAATCATTTTCTTTCTCATGTTGGGTTTCATGAGCTTCTCGTAATTTATCTTCAGGTTGACACCCGATTCTGCAATAGGAGGAAAATTGGAAGAGGCAAAAGCTTCAAAATGCTCTGCGTTGACTTTGGTAGTCCTGTTAGCCCTGTATAGTTTATACTCAAAGTAAAGACCGACTTCTTTAATTACTGTTTTGCCGTGTTCCTTTAAACCCGCCAATTGTATGCTGGTGATTAAATTTTCTTTAGCATCTGTTCGCAAATCTCCAATTGGGAGTTGTGACCCAGTGAAAATAATTGGCTTTTTCAGGTTCTCAAACATAAATGATATCGCCGATGCTGAGTAAGACATGGTATCACTCCCATGAAGCACCACAAATCCGTCATAGTCCTCAAAATGCTCTTCTATCAGATTGGCTAACCTGACATAATCTGTAGTGTCCATATCTGAAGAATCGATTGGTTCTTCAAAACTAACCGTACTTATGTCGTGTTCGAGAAGCTTTAATTCAGGAATATTAGATAGCAATTCATCAAAATTGAAAGCGGCAAGCGTTCCTGTTTCAGGATTTTTAATCATCCCTATGGTTCCACCCGTATACACTAGTAAGATTCTGGACATAAGTATATCTGTATTAAATTCCGAAGACGTCTTTAGAATTTTGGGTCGTCTGCTTAGCAATTTGCTCAAGACTCAACCCGTAAAGTTCTGATAGTTTCTCTGCTACTTTCAAAACATAAGAACTTTCATTCCGTTTACCGCGATAAGGCTTTGGAGCAAGGTAAGGGGAATCCGTTTCCAAAACAATATGTTTCAAATCGATTTCAGAAAGAAACTGATCTATCTTTCCATTTTTAAAGGTGACAACGCCTCCAATTCCCAGCTTCATATTGTAACCGATAGCCTGTTCGGCCTGAGCTTTGGTTCCTGTAAAACAATGAAAAATGCCGTACAAATCTTCCCCTTTTTCTTCTTCCAAGACCTCAAAAACCTCATCGAAGGCCTCTCTGCAGTGAATTACAATGGGTAACTTATAGTGTTTTGCTAATTGAATCTGATGCTTAAAGGCTTTGCGTTGCGCTTCAAAGAAGCTTTTATCCCAGTATAAATCGATGCCGATTTCACCAACAGCATAGAATTTCCGCTTTGCTAATTCTTCTTCAATGTGTTTCAGTTCTTGTCCTACGGTTTCGGAAACTGAAGTAGGATGTAAACCCATCATAAGAAACATATGCTCTGGAAATTGTTTTTCCAAATCGTACATAGCCTGTGTGGTTTCTGAATCTATGGCGGGAATAAAGAAACGCTTAATGTTATTATCTATGGCTCTTTGGACCACTTCCGTTCTATCTTCGTTAAAAGCTTCAGAATATAAGTGGGTGTGGGTATCTGTTAGTATCATGGAGCAAATTTATTTAAAACGAAACTTTATATTTGCCCAAAATCCCATAAATGTCATCTTTAAAATCATTTCTAAAAGAAAAAAAATACAAAGCCCTAAAAATGAATAGCACGGAGACCAATCATTACGAGTGTAAAGTCGTCATTAATGATGTGGAAGGCAGTTTTATTATAGATACCGGCGCCTCCAGTTCCTGCATCGATTTCACCTACGCCGATCATTTTAATCTGTTTTCTGAAGACAGCAGCATCAAAGCCGCTGGTGCCGGCGCCACCAATATGCTCACCCGAGCCTCCACCAACAATAAAGTAAGCATTGGGAAATGGACCAAAAAGAAGGTGGATCTGATTTTATTTGATTTGTCTCACGTCAATAAAGCTTTGAGCGATCACGATGCTGAACTGGTTCATGGCATCATCGGCGCCGATATTCTTAAAAAAGGTAAGGCTGTTATTGATTATAAGACGGATTATTTGTATTTGAAGTAGGATTGGTTATTGAAATAATCAATGACATAGAAGTAGTTACTTTGAAATACATTTTTGAATTTAAAAATTATATCTGCTGACTTTATACGTTCAATGATAATTTGAGACTTCCACCTAAACCTTCACGAATAATTCGCATCAAAGTTGAAAGCCGAATATCACTAGCATTGTTTTCAATTCTAGAAATATAACTTTTGGTTGTTCCTACTTTTTCAGCCAGCTGTTGCTGAGTAAGGTTTTTACTCTTTCTGGCTTCCTGTATTAAAACGCCAATTCTAAATGCTTCTAATTCCTCTTGAAATTTTTCTCTGGTGTCTGTTCCTATTTTCCCGTACTTAGCCTCAAGATGGTCGTCCCAGTTTGTCGTGTTATTTTTTGTTTTCATAATATTCTTTTTTAAGTCGTTCTGCCCTTTCTATTTCTGATTTCGGAGTCTTTTGCGTTTTCTTTTGAAATCCACTTAACACAACTACTAAGTTTCCTTTGTCAAAAAAAAAATTCTAAAAATCCCTTTGTTTGCTGATACTCGGATTTCCCAAAGTCCATCGGTGTTAGTCAAACGCTTAAAATACTTTTCCGGAACAATTCTGGTCGTCTGCACTAGAGTCACTGTCCAGTCAATTTTATCCTGCACTTTTGCATTTTGCTTATTGTAAAAATCCTAAAAGTGATTTTTATAAATTTGGATATTTCTTTTGAATTTGCTCAAACCAATACCTAAACATAATTAAAGCAAAGTTAGCTAATTAGATAACATTCGTCAAGTAATTTTCAATTTCTAAACTGGTATGTTTAACCCCTTATCAATTAAGCCTTAAGCGATCACGATGCTGAACTGGTTCATGGCATCATTGGTGCCGACATCCTTAAAAAAGAAAAAGCTGTTATTGATTTTAAGACCGATTATTTGTATTTGAAGTAGTCTCAAATTAACGGTGTAAACCATATCTAGGCACAAAATAATTACCTTGGGATACAAACAGATAAACAAATTCGTAAATTGTTAGACCTCACAGTCCCCAAAGCTTTGGGGACTGTGAGGTCTTGTCAATCAGGTTATAGTGATTCCCGTGGCTTTAAACTTTGATTGTCTGGCTGGTCTCGCCATTCGTTTATGATTGTGTTCTGCTTTTCTAGCTAAGGTCGCTTTGAAATGAGATAAACTTCCGTGAGCCATTTTTGCTATAATTCAATCAAGTTAATATGATCTCTATCAATCTCAAGTAGAAAATTCTGTTTTACATATAATTTTTGAATTGATTTAATATTATCATTAAAAATCCCTATTAATTCTTGATTTGATATGTTTCCTAAATTAATTTTAATAAGTTTTTTAGGTGTTTGATTTACAAAAAATGAATCCCTAAAATCAGAGTCTTTGGAAATAATCACATTATCATTTTGGTCTGCATATTTACATAAGTCAGAATCTTTAGTCTCTGATTTATCTAAGATCTCATTAACATGCATAGATTCAAAACCTAAAGAACCCAAGTGTCTAGCCAATTTATAAGATATATGGACATCGCACAGAAACCTCATTAGGCAACATCTATAATGGTATGACCAGATAAGTATAATTTAGCAAAATTTAAACTTGCTAAAATATCTTCTTTTTCAAGTTCGTTATGATCCTCCAGTATTTGTTCAATACTCATACCAGAGCCCAACATGTCAATTATAACTTCAACAGGCCATCTCATACCTCTAATACAAGGCTTCCCGTGACATATTTCAGGATCTATCGTTATTCTATTTTTAAATTTATCCATGTCCATCATTTTCTCAAAGTTAATACTATTTACTATATTCTTACAATTGTCCGTTTTATTCGACTTGTTGGTAAGGTTCTGCAACTAATAGTTGGTTATTATTAAAATTCATTATGCATTTTTTAACCTACCTCCTCACCTTCAGTCAAAATCCCTCACCAGACTGGATGTTTAAGCTTAGTAGAAACCATCAAGAAATGTATCTAAAGACATAAAAGTAAACTAAAGCAAAATCAGCATAAAAAAACCCTGAAGCTTTGAAAAAACTTCAGGGTTATAATTATATAAAAAGCCAGCTGACTAAAGCTCCAAAGCTTTTTCCACATCACCATCCATCAGGAGTTCTTTTGGATCTTCCAGAGCTTCTTTGATCGCCACCAGAAATCCAACCGACTCACGACCATCGATAATTCTATGGTCATAAGACAGCGCCACATACATGATCGGACGTATTTCTACTTTCCCGTCTATAGCCACTGGTCGTTCCACGATATTGTGCATTCCCAAAATACCACTTTGTGGTGGGTTGATGATGGGTGTAGACAACATAGACCCGAACACCCCGCCATTGGAAATCGTAAAAGTTCCTCCTGTCATTTCATCCACAGTGATTTTACCGTCTCTTGCACGCGTGGCCAGGCGTTTTACTTCCTGCTCAACCCCCCTGAAACCAAGATTCTCTGCATTACGCATCACAGGAACCATGAGACCTTTAGGTCCGGATACCGCGATGCTGATGTCTTTATAATCGTAAGTGATCATTTCTTTACCGTCCACCATAGAGTTGACCGATGGAAACTTATCTAAAGCGCGAACCACAGCTAATGTGAAGAAAGACATAAAGCCTAGACTTACCCCGTGGGTCTCTTTGAACTTCTCCTTGTACTGAGATCTCAGGTCAAAAATAGGCTGCATATTGACTTCATTGAAGGTCGTCAACATGGCTGTTTCATTTTTGGCACTCACCAAACGCTCTGCTACTTTTCTGCGCAGCATAGACATTTTGCTTTTAGACTCGCTGCGTTTGCCCGGACCAGGTGAACCCATAGACGGTTTTGCTTCAGCGTTGACAGCATCGTCTTTGGTGATTCTGCCATCTCTTCCAGTACCTTTCACATCTTTAGGATCGATCCCTTTTTCATCCAGGGTTTTCTTAGCTGCCGGAGACGGGCTGCCTGAAGCGTAAGTATCTTTTTTATCCTCTTGAGTAGACTTTTTATCTTCTTTCTTGTCTTCTTTCTTTTCTTCTTTTTCTTCAGATTTCTTATCCTCTGAGGACTTTTTAGATTTATCCTTATCGTCTTTATCTTCAGATTTGGATTTATCGTCTTTATCCTCACCGCCAGATGGCTTTTTGGCATCAGTATCGATTAAGCAAACGACTTCTCCAACCTGGACCACGTCGCCTTCTTCTGCTTTGAGTGTAATAATTCCTGAAGCCTCAGCTGGTAACTCCAAAGTGGCTTTATCGCTATCCACTTCAGCGACTGCCTGATCTTTTTCTACGTAGTCGCCATCTTTTACTAACCATTCTGCGATTTCAACTTCGCTAATTGACTCTCCCGGTGAAGGGACTTTCATTTCTAAAGCCATAATATTATGTGTTTCGTGTCTTAGTTTTTATTTTTATAATCTTTAATGTTATTGTCTTTTGAAGGATCGAATACGTAGTCGATAACCCCTTCATGTCTCTTCTTAAATCTTGCCTGACTACCTGCTGCCGGAGAACCGTAAAAACGTCTACTACACACTCTAAAGTCTTTAGCTTTATCATATTGCAGCAATAAATGCGTATAAGCTCCCATGTTTCTTGGTTCTTCCTGGGCCCAAACTACATCCTCAGCATTTTTATATTTCTTGATTATTTTATTTAATTCGTCTTTTGGGACTGGAAATAATTGTTCCAGTCTTACCAAAGCCACATCGTTCCTTTCTTCCTCTTCTCGTCTTTTCTTAAGATCAAAATAGAATTTACCAGAGCAAAACACCAGGGTTTTAATGTCTTTTACTTTAGCTTTCGAATCATCGATTACCGTTTGAAAACTTCCTTCAGCTAAATCTTCTTTTGGCGAAATCACCTCAGCATGTCTCAACAGGCTTTTTGGAGTAAAAACAATAAGAGGTTTTCTAAAATCGGTTTTCAGCTGTCTTCTCAGCAAGTGAAAATAATTAGCCGGACTTGTACAGTTAGCTACAAACATATTGTCTTTTGCACAAAGCTGAAGATATCTTTCCATTCGTCCTGAAGAATGTTCAGAACCCTGACCTTCATAGCCATGAGGAAGTAATAAAACAAGACCATTCTGTGTTTTCCATTTATCTTCTGCTGAAGAAATGTACTGATCTATCATGATTTGCGCTCCATTGCTAAAGTCTCCAAATTGAGCTTCCCAAATCGTTAGCGTGGAAGGACTCGCCATAGCGTAACCGTAGTCAAAACCAACAACAGCATATTCTGAAAGAAGAGAATTATAAATATAAAATTTACCCTGATCCTCATTTAGATTATTATGAGGCATGTATTCTTCTTCATTATTTTCTGTTTTAATAACAGCATGCCTGTGAGAAAAAGTTCCTCGCTCTACATCCTGACCAGAAATCCGTACATCGTGACCTTCATCAAGCAGAGTGGCATATGCCAAAAGCTCACCCATTGCCCAGTCCAATTCATTTTTTTCAAAATACATCTTGTGACGAGTTTTAGTGAGTTTTGCTATTTTTCTCATAAAACTTTTATCTTCCGGCAATGTAGTGATAGACTCTGCCAGCTTTGATAATTTGTCCAGGTCGAAAGTAGTGTCTACCGGCTCAAGCATTTTATGTTTATCTGCGTAGTTATATCCCTCCCACTCTTCTTGAAGGATTTTAGTGACCCTGGCATTTTCTTCTTTTTTAGAAACCTCGTATTCTTCGTTGAGTTTAGTCTTTATTTTTTCTTCTAATTCATCCAGGTATTCATCATCAATTACTTCTTCTTCAATCAATTTATTGGCATAAATGTCTCTGGGATTATTATGCTCAGAAATAGCTTTATAAAGCTGAGGCTGCGTAAATCTTGGTTCATCACCTTCATTATGACCATATTTCCTATACCCCAGCAAGTCAATGAACACGTCTCTGCCAAATTCCATTCTATACTGAAGTGCAAAATTCATCGCATGAACTACAGCTTCAGCATCATCTGCATTCACGTGAAGCACTGGAGATAAAGTCACCTTAGCAACATCCGTACAATAAGTAGAAGAACGACCATCTGTATAATTGGTTGTAAATCCAATTTGATTATTCACAACAATATGAATGGTTCCCCCGGTTTTGTACCCGTCGAGTTGTGCCATTTGCACGATTTCATAAGCAATACCCTGTCCGGCAATGGCAGCATCTCCATGAACGACGATAGGAAGAACACTTTGTTCTTCACCAACATAATGATCATCTTGTTTTGCTCTGGAAATACCCTGCACTACAGCTCCAACAGTTTCTAAATGAGATGGATTTGGCGCCAGGTTTAAATTGATTTCTTTTCCTGAATCGGTTTGACGACAAGACGTCCAACCCAAATGGTATTTCACGTCACCATCAAATCCGTCTACTTCGTAGTCCTTACCTTCAAATTCATTAAAAATGTCTTTAGCACTTTTTCCGAAAATATTGACTAAGGTGTTTAATCGACCACGGTGAGCCATGCCCATCACAAATTCTTTTACTCCCATATCGGCAGCACCTTCTATAAGTGCATCCAAAGCAGGAATCAGGGACTCATTCCCTTCCAGAGAAAATCGTTTTTGACCCACATAGCTTTTATGTAAAAAGCTTTCAAAAGTCACCGCTTCATTGAGTCGTCTTAAAATGTTTTTTTTCTGATGTTCTGAAAAATCTGTTTTATTCTGATTTTTATAAATAGTGTCTTGGATCCACTTCACCTCTTCAGGCTTTCGAATATAGGCATATTCAACACCGATGGAATCGCAAAACACATTTTCAAGAAAATCTATAATTTGCTGAAGTGTTGCCTTTCCAATACCAATAATCTCACCGGCTTCAAACTCTAACTCGAGATCGGATTTGGATAATCCGAAGTTTTCTATGTCAAGCTTTGGTGAATATTTACGACGTTCCCTTACAGGGTTTGTCTTGGTAAATAAGTGACCTCGATGTCTGTAACCGTCGATAAGATTGACCACCTGAAACTCTTTCTGAACATTTTCCGGCACCTTAACATCTTCTGCCTCTTTGGTTTCAGCATCTTTTAAAGTGACTGTAGTTGACCCATCAGTGGACTCTCCTTCATGATCACCAGATTCTAAACCGAAATCAAACCCTTGAAAGAAGGCTCTCATACTTGGTTCTACAGCATCAGGGTTTTGTAAATATTGATTATAAAGATCTGCTAATTGCGATGGATGTATCGCGTTTAAAAAAGAATATTTGTCCATATTAAAATTACATCTAGTAAAGTGTAAGACAAAATTACGATTTCTATCCAAAACAAGGCTTTTTTGAAATAAATTTATCATTTCATGTTAGACTCCATTAAAACATAAACAAAATTGAAAATCAAGACTTAACAATTTTCAAAAAAAGGGTGTAGATCGCTTTAATAATTTATTTTTACCGAAAAAATTGATGTTGGATTTAGAAGCTTACAAAACGTCTTTCCTTTCTTTTATGGAAGCTCAACTCCCTCAAAAAGAGCCGAGAAACCTATATGAACCTATAGAATACATCTTACAGCTTGGCGGTAAACGCCTAAGACCTGTTTTGGTCTTAATGAGTGCAGATATTTTTGGCGGGGGGCGTGAAAAGGCGATGAATGCAGCTTTGGCGATTGAGATTTTCCATAATTTTTCTTTGGTTCATGATGATATTATGGACGATGCGCCTTTGCGAAGAGGTAAGCAAACCGTCCACGAAAAGTGGGACATCAACACCGGTATTTTATCTGGAGATGCTATGCTGATCAATGCTTATCAGCTGTTTGAAAATTATCCTGCTGAACATTTCAAACCCTTGGCCAAACTCTTTACCAAAACGGCTATGGAGGTTTGCGAAGGTCAGCAGTATGATGTCGATTTTGAAGAGCGCGATGATGTCACTATCGAGGAGTATCTAAAAATGATCGAATATAAAACCGCTGTGCTCGTAGGAGCAGCCTTAAAAATGGGAGCCATTGTAAGCAATGCTTCTGAAGAGGTACAGGATAAAATATATGAGTTCGGAAGGTTGCTCGGTATTGCCTTTCAGATACAGGATGATTATCTGGACAGCTTTGGAGATCAGGCTGTTTTTGGAAAACAAATAGGCGGTGATATTATAGAAAATAAGAAAACTTACCTATATCTAAAAGCACTCGAGCTTGCAGATTCCAGCAGTGCAGACCAACTCAGGCATTTGTATACCATCTCCCCTGAAGAACCTTTAAGCAAAATTGAAACCGCCAAACAAATATTCGAAGACTCCGGCGCCAAAGCAGCAACTACCGAAAAGATAAAAGCCTACACCGAAGAGGCTTTTAAACACCTGGAACAAATGCAGGTGTCTGAGACAGGCAAGAAATTCCTTAAAGAGTTTGGGACTAATCTTATGAACCGTAAAATGTAAATGAGCATTCCTCAGCAACTTTCCGTTATTACCAGTGCACCAGAAAAGTACGCTGAGACCTGGAAACAGTTGATTTTGCAACTCAATAAAGATCTGGCTTTGGTGGGTCTTACCGAAATTGAATTGAATACCAACATCACCCCTGAAGAATTGTGGGAAGGCTTAAATCCGATTTTTTCTGAACTCATGCATCAAAAAACCTCGAGTTTTATTCATTTGCTTTACAGAATCGATATTCATGAGAATGAAATTCAGCGACTGATGGCTCACGAGGATTTCCTGGAACGCCTGATTCAACGCGTGGTCGAACGCAGTTATCAAAAGGTATACTGGCGGTCGGTTTATAAATAGCCCAGAGTTTAAACCGTGGGCTATTATATTACAAATAAAACTCAGCCTTAAACACGGTTTTGCTTTATTTAGTCCTTTTAATCTTTTCAGGAAACTGATGCGTATCAAAGACATCCATTATTTCAATTTGATTTTGATCAATATTTATCCAGTAGATTAGTTTATAAGATTGATGTAATAGATAACGGAATTGGATTTTTCTACCTTTCAACATTGGCTCAAGTTGTCCAATTTCTGGCTGGTCTTTTAATCTTAAGGTCTGAAAAACATTTTTTTTGATTTCATTTTTCGCAACTCTCAGACTCGCATTCTCTTTTAAATATTTAAAGTTTTGCTTGAGTTCAGCCTTTGCAAAATCTGTCCAAATTATTTTTACTCCCACTTTTCAATTTCTGCTAATAAATCATTTGCTTCGGTTAGTTTTCCATTTTTAGAATCTTCCATCGATTTATCAATTCGAGCATTTAATTCAAGGGCTGACATTGATTCAACTTTATTATGAGCTGAATAATCCTTTTCTATTTGTAATATTTTTTCAAATTTTGAAATTGATTGTTCATTCTGAAGTTTTAAAAACTCCCGAATAAATTCTAGTTTCCTTGTTTCTATACTCATTGTAATGCTTTTACCAAATATACTAATTTATTAATTTAAATCTTTACAAATAAAACTCAGCCTTAAACACGGTTTTAGCCTGACCTAAGATGTAGACGCTATCGTTTTTCATCTCTAGCCTCAGCTGACCTTTTCGTTCCGAAATTTGTTCTGACTTTAAAGAGGTTTTGCCTAAAACCTCAGCCCAGTACACCCCAAGCGCACAATGCGCAGAACCCGTTACAGGATCTTCCAAAATATTAAGATTAGGTACAAAACATCTACACACGATATCTCTTTCTTCTGAGGTTGATTTTGCTGTAAAAATGCTTTGTCCCAGACTTAAACTTTGAAGCAGCCTGGCATCGGGCTTGAAATTGACCAGTTCTTCTTCAGATTCTAAAACCAGCATGGTCCAGTCGTTGGTCACTTCAAAAGCCCTATTTACTTGAATACCGAGAGCTTCAGACCAGTTGGAGGTTGAAATCGGATCCAATATATATTCCGGGAATTTCATCTGATAGCCATCCGGAGTAAAACTGATTTCCAATTGATCTTTGGGAGCCTGAAACACAATGGATTCTGATTTTGAAACTAAATCTAATTCATATAAAATGTGAGCCGCCGATAAAGTCGCGTGTCCGCAAAGCGGTACTTCCGCTTTGGGTGTAAAAAAACGAATGTCGAAGTGATTTTCCTTTGGTAACACAAAAGCCACCTCCGACACATTCATTTCCTTTACGATATTCAGCATCAGCTTCTCTTCCAGAAACTCATTTTCCAGTAACATCACTCCTGCCGGATTGCCTTTGAACAGCTCATCGGTAAACGCATCAACCTGATAAATAATAGCCATACTTTGTTTTTATTTTAAACTATAATTGCTTCTTGAAAATTGTCAAATCGAGCGCAGTCGAGATTCTTATCAATCTTTTGACTGCGCTCAAGAAGACAAAAAACACGATTTCTAATCTGAAATTTCTTATTGGATACATAATAACACTTATCCAATCTCTTTTTGACACAAACCTAATGATTTTTTTAAAATGTAAATGTTTATCTACCGAGCTTGTCATTCTGCCTGTCCGCCTTAGGCGTGGAAACTAGCGCAGTGAAGAATCTCATTGTCGAAAAGCATTAAAGCATAACATGACACAGAGATTCCTCCTATCGTCGGAATGACAAGCAACACTGTCATTCAGAAGGAGACTAAAGTCGACTGATGAATCTCATTGTCGAAAAGCATTAAAGCATAACATGACACAGAGATTCCTCCTATCGTCGGAATGACAAGCAACACTGTCATTCAGAAGGAGACTAAAGTCGACTGATGAATCTCAACTGTCGAAAAGCATTGAAGAAATCGATATAAAAAGATTCCTCGTCGTTTCTCTTTCCTCGGAATGACACTCGGCATAGCCATTCTGCCTGCCAGCCTTAGGCGTGGAATCTAGAGTAGCGAAGTAAAAAATCTACGATATAGATAGTCCGTTAGATTAAAAAGATAAAACTTTAACAACTATTATTGTAGTTAAACTATTATTTTAGTTTAACTTGCCTTTATAAAATTTAAGATCATGAGACAATTAACAAGAGCAGAAGAAGAAGTGATGCAGATTTTATGGCAAAAAGGGATAGCCCGCGTTGCAGAACTTATCGAAGACATGCCTGAGCCTAAGCCCGCTTACAACACCACTTCCACTATCGTAAGAATTCTGGAAGATAAAGGATTTGTGGGTCACGAAAAGGAAGGAAGAGGTTTTAAATATTTTGCGTTGATCGATAAAGACACTTATCAAAAAGCAACGATGAAGAAAATGGTCAATTCCTATTTTGAAGGATCGTTTAAAAATATGGTTTCCTTTTTTGTGAAAGAAAAGAACATGAGCACGAAAGATTTGGAAAGCATTTTAAAAGAACTTGATAAAACCAGGGACTAATGTGGTGGTATCTATTAGATGTTATTCTTTTCCAAACCTGCTTTTTGGGGCTGTATTTGCTCTTCAAAACAGAGACCTTTTACACGCAGAATAGAATTTACCTACTCGTCACTGCCGTGCTTTCCTTCCTCATTCCCCTACTCGATTTCAGCTTTTTGGCTTTCAGTTTTGGGGCTGAAGAAACCAGCAGTCCTGCGGTTGCCCAGCTTCAATCTTATTTTATGATGGGTGAAGAAGTGAATTTAATCGCTTCAGGCGCAAACACTGAGCCCCAGACGAGCACATGGAGTCTGGATGCTATGCTTAAGCTTGTCTATCTTACAGGCATTAGTTTTTTCGCTGTCAAATTCAGTATAGGCTATTGGAAACTGAAGCAAATGACACAGAAAGCCCGTTTCGAACGTTATATCGATGACGTGCCCTGCTACAAACTGGAAGCTTCTGAAAACGCGTTTACCTTTTGGAATTCCATTTTTATTGGCGACAAGATTCCTGAAACCCAGCGAGCAAAAGTCATGGCTCACGAGTTGGAGCACGCCCGCTCCCATCATGCGGTAGACTTATTTTTTACTGAATTTCTACGCCTGTTATGCTGGGTAAGTCCCGCTCACCACTGGCTTAAGCAAGAATTAGTGCTAGTTCACGAGCTCCAGGCCGATGCCGTTGCTGCCAAAGACCTCAACAAACGAGATTACGCGCAAAGCTTGCTCAACCAGGCTTTTGGCACCAGGAATTTCGAATTTTCACATTCATTTTTTAATCATTCACAATTAAAACAAAGACTTATGATGTTACAAAAGAAAAACTCACGTCCACAACATTTATTAAAATATCTGCTGATTTTGCCGCTACTAGGCCTGATGCTGACTTACACCGCTTGTAAGGAAGAAACGCAGGAAGACATCCAGCAACTCACAGAAGAAGCTGAAGCTGAAAAGTTACGAACTCAGTATATCGAAGAACTTAAAGAAGCTGTCGCTAAATATGGGATGTTTTCTGATGATATGCCAGCTAAATTCAGACTAACCACTTATAGAGAAATCAACTCCAAAGAAGACTTTTACAGACGAAATGTGTTTATGATTCTCATGGCTGAAAAGATGGACGAAGAAAGTTCTGATGAAAACAAAATGTCCATGACAGATACAGAGGCATTTCGAAAGCTGAAAACTCAAACTTATGAAGAGTACTTGCAGGAACAAAACAACCCTAAAACTGAAATAACAGAAAGAGAAAAAATCGATAATACAGGTAGCGTTCCCTTTTCTGTTATCGAGAACGTGCCTGTCTTTCCAGGCTGTGAAAACTTAGGAACCAATGAAGAGCGTAAAGCATGTATGAGCAAGAAGATTAGCGAATTCGTCAATAAAGATTTTGATATTGGTTTGGCATAAGAGTTAGGTCTCAAAGGAACAAACCGAGTCTATGTGCAATTTAAAATTGATAAGATGGGTAAAGTCGTCAATGTAAGAGCAAGAGCTGCAAAACCTGAACTTGAAGTCGAAGCCAAACGTGTTGTTGGCGAACTTCCTCAAATAAAGCCAGGTGAGCATGAAGGTGAAAAAGTCGGCGTACTTTATTCTTTACCGATTACCTTCCAAATTTCAGGTGAATAAAACTCGGATTTAATTTCATCCTAATTAATAAAGCCAGCTTCAAATAGCTGGCTTTATTTTTTAAAATAGATTTCTTCATCAGAAATCATAATCCGGTATTTTCTCAAGCCCTTTAGCTTCGTTGAAGATAAACTTGAGTAGAAGGGGTATTTGACTAAGTTGATTGAAAAATGGGTTTTGGATTCGGTTTTTAAATAATCCAAAGTTAAATTAAAGTAAAACTTTGGAAACTATTATTGTATTTAAAGTTTCCATGTGTAGTTTTGCGCATTGAAATGAAAGAAGAAATTTTACATAAAGCAGGAGATTTGTTTTTGGAATACGGTTTCAAAAGCGTCACTATGGACCATCTGGCCCAGGAACTCGGCGTGTCCAAAAAAACCATTTACGAGTATTTCAAAAACAAGTCGGACCTGGTGGAGCAGGTCGCCTACTTCATTCGAGACCGCATTCATGCTGAAATTGATTTGGTTCAGTTAAAAAGTCTCGATCCCATCGAAGAAATGATAGAGATTAAGCGCGTGGTGATGAAACGTCTAAAAAACGAAAAAACCTCACCACAGTTTCAGTTTCAGAAATACTATCCCAGGATTTATTCCAAAATGCGAGAGTCTCAAGTTTGTAAAATGGAGGACTGCATTGGCAGAAATATTGAACGAGGCGTTGACGAAGGTTACTATAGAAAAGACATTCATAAAGTCTTCACTTGCAGAATTTACATCGCCGGTATGTTGAACTTGAAAGATGAAGAACTCTTCAAAGACAGCCACCTCACCCCCAAAGAACTTTACGAAGAATTTCTAAAATACCATCTGCGAAGCATCGTAGACACCAAAGGCCACCAACGCCTTATCGAACTTGAAAAACAACTCTTAGAATGAAAAAAATTAGTTTAGGCTTACTCCTATTCACTTTTTTGGGACTATCTGCACAACAGACAGAACCACCCAAAAGTTATGAATTCACGCTTCAGGAGGCGATAGATTTTGCGATTGACAGCAGTTATGCCACCATCAATGCCAGACGTGATGTCGCTATTGCGCTCAAACAAAAATGGGAAACCACGGCCGACGGTTTGCCACAAATAGATGGTGCGCTTAATTATGAATACAATCCCATTATAAGGCAAACACCACTTCCTGGGGAGATAGTTGGCGGCGAACCCGGAACTTTTGTGCCAGTTCAGTTCTCTCCAAAACAAAACATGAATGCTTCTGTCACCTTGAATCAGTTGATTTTTGATGGATCTTATATTGTTGCTTTGCAGGCTGCTAAAACCTTTCTTAAGTATTCTGATAATAACGAAACCAGAACCAAGCTTGACGTGAGAAAAGATGTAGTAAGTGCTTATGGCAACGTTTTACTCACGCAAAATTCCATCGGAATCATAGAAAGCAATCTTAAAACCGCTGAGAAAAACGTATACGAAACTCGTAAGATTTATGAAAATGGCTTAGCCGAAGAAGAAGACGTAGAGCAATTGCAGATTACCTTTCAGCAGCTACAGAGTCAGTTGAAAAATGCCAAACGCATGAGAGATATTTCTACAGAAAGCCTCAATATGGTACTGGGATTACCTGTTTCTACGAAAGTGATTTTATTGGAAGATTTAGAAAGCCTGGCCAACAAAGAGGCACTGCAAGCAGAAAACATGACTGATGACCTTCAGGTAGAAAACACCATTCAATTTAAAATCGCCGACAATTTGGTCAAACAGAGGGAGCTGGAAATGAAGCTGGAGAAAAGCAAAGCTTTACCCAGTCTTTCAGCTTTTGCCAATTACGGGCAAACAAGTTTTGGTGATGATTTTGAATTCTTTTCCTCCCGAGCAGAATGGTATGAATTTTCAACCATCGGAGTAAGTCTGAATGTTCCTATTTTCAGTTCGCTCCAGCGCAGTGCAAGGACACAAAAGGCGAAGATTGAGATGAAAAAGGCTGAAACCCAGAAAACTCAGGCTATCAATCAAATTAAACTTCAGCTGAATACGGCTAAGAGCAATTTTGAATTCGCAGTCGATAATTATGATTTAGCCAAGAAAAATTTAGAACTCGCCGAGCGCATAGAATATAAAAACCAGGTGAAGTTTAAAGAAGGTGTGGCCTCTAGTTTTGAACTAAGACAAGCGCAACAGCAATTATACACAGCACAAAACGAACTTTTACAGTCCATGCTGGACATCATCAATTCCAAAGCAGAAATCGAAAAAATCATCAATACTCCATTTACAAATTTTGAAAAATAATCCCATGAAATATCTATCCTATCTCAGCTTGTTATCCCTATTAGTTCTGATGTCTTGTGGACCTGAAGAAAAATCAATTGACGAAGTCCTTGAAAATGGAACCCAGGCTGAAATCGAGCAGAAGCGAAAAACACTGAATACAAGCATGCTTGATCTTAAAAATAAGCTTAAAAAATTAGATGAAAAGCTATCTGAATTTGAGGAAGACTATACCTATGCTCTGGTAGAAGCCATGGAATTAGAGCCCAAAGCATTTAAACATTACATCAAAATACTTGGCGAAGCGACGACTGATGAAAATATTTTAATTTATCCGGAATTCTCCGGAAATCTCAAAGACATCTACATCGACGAAGGCCAGGAAGTCAAAAAAGGAGATGTGCTGGCCAAGATTGACGATGGTGGAGTGTCCAATCAATTAGCAGAATTGAAAGCCCGTCGAGACTTAGCCAAAACCCGCTTTGAAAGACAGAAACGCCTTTGGGATCAGAATATAGGTTCTGAAATTCAGTTTTTAGAAGCTGAAACCGCTTATGAGCAACTCAACAATTCTGTAGAACAAGTGGAAAATCAGCTTAAGAAATCAGTTATTTATGCCCCTTTCAACGGAAAGATTGATGAAATCATCACCGACCGTGGTCAGGTCGTTTCTCCAGGACAAACTCCTATTTTCAGAATTTTGAATTTAGACCAAATGTATGTAAGCGCAAATGTGCCAGAAAATTACGTAGGGAGTATAAAAGTGGGAAGTGAAGCTATTGTTTCTTTTGGAGCAATCGAGAAAAGATTTATAAGTGAAGTGACTCAAGTGTCTAGTAATATTTCACAAAACAACAGAAACTTCAGAGTGAAAGTTGCTATTCCGGACAGCATAGAATTTGTAAAGCCCAATCTCATTGCCACTTTAGAAATAAACAACTACAAAACAAGCGATGCCATTGTCATTCCTGAAGATATTCTCAGAGAAAACGCTCAAGGGCAATCCTTTACCTACGCGCTCACAATGGAAAATGACAGTCTGGGAGTTGCCGACTTTAGAGAGTTGAAACTCGGTAAACGTTATCAGGGTGAAATCGAAGTTTTGGAGGGATTAAATACCTCTGACATTGTAGTCACTGAAGGCGCAAGAACTATAAAGAAAGGAGAAAAAGTAAAAGTTTTAAACTTTCAAAAGAACAATTAATGGCAAAGAAAAACACCTATAAAGAATTTGGTATATCCTCCTGGGCAATAGATAATAAAATGACGGTTTATGTCATTATTGCCATTATTTTATTCGGAGGCATCATGGCTTATTACACTATGCCAAGAGAAGACTTCCCGGAAGTCGTAGAAACCAAAATATACGTTAGTTCGGTTCAGCCCGGGACTTCAGTTGAAGACATTGAAAAATTCATCACAGAACCTTTGGAGGAAGAGTTTAAGAACGTGAAAGGGGTAAGGGAAATCACCTCCTCTACCATGCAGGACTACTCTATGGTCATTGTGGAGTTTGAAGAAGATATAGAAGTTCAAAATGCGAAGCAACTTATTAAAGACAAGGTAGATCTTGTAAAATCTGAAACAACCTGGCCTACGTTAGACAATGGTGCCAAAGTTGAACCCAATGTCTTTGACCTTAATCTTTCAGAAGAACTTCCTATCCTGAATATTAGTTTTACAGGGAATTTCAACAAACAAGATTTAAAAGATTACGCAGAGCATCTTCAGGAAGAAATTGAACTTCTGCCTCAAATTAAAGAAGCTAAAATACGAGGAATAGATGATAAGGAAGTCGAGGTAGCCGTAGACATTTACAAGATGTCTGCCATGCAGGTAAGTTTCAATGATATTATAACAGCCATCAGAAATGAAAATAAAAATATCTCTGGCGGAAGTATCGTGTCTAAGGGCATTGAAAAAACGATAAGGGTTTTAGGGGAAATTGAGTCTCCAGATGAACTCAACAACATCGTCATCAAAAACGACGGGGGCGAAATCTATCTAAAAGATGTAGCAGATATAAATTTCCACACCAAAGACCCTACCACCTTCGCCAGGGATTATGGGGACCCCGTAGTCATGCTCGACATCAAAAAAAGAGCGGGGAAAAACATGATTGAAGCGGTTGAAGAAATCAAAACTATTGTGGAAAAGGAAAGAAAATCCTACTATCCAGATACTTTGAATATAGGTCTTTCCAACGATCAATCCATCAAAACGGAGAACCAGGTCAATGACTTAGTCAACAATATTATCTTCGGTGTTCTTCTTGTTATTATCGTATTGATGTTCTTTCTGGGACTTAGAAACGCCCTGTTTGTAGGGGTTGCCATTCCTATGTCTATGTTATTGTCACTCATTATTCTTTCCAGTCTAGGGTTTACACTAAACACCATGGTACTTTTTGGATTGGTGATGGGACTCGGCATGCTGGTAGATAATGGTATTGTGGTGGTAGAAAACGTATATTCCCTGATGGATCAGGGCATGAGCAGAACGGCAGCTGCAAAGCAGGGTATTGGAGAAATCGCCTGGCCCATTATCGCTTCTACAGCAACCACTTTAGCGGCTTTTTTCCCTCTGGGATTGTGGCCAGGAACCATTGGTAAGTTTATGATTTATTTCCCCATTACCTTATCTGTGGTTTTAGGTTCTTCTCTTTTTGTTGCTTTGATTATCAACGCCATGTTGACTTCTAAATTTATGAAAGTTGAAGAAAAGAAACTAAAGGACAAACAGGTGATTCGCTGGAGCCTGATTTTACTTATTGTAGGTATTTCATCACTGGTCGCTGGATTTATTCTCGATATTGGAGTTTTAAGAGGTGTGGGGAACCTGGCTATTTTAGCGTCGATTTTGCTTTGGGTTTATAAGCTGTTTCTCCTGAAAGCCATTTACTTTTTTCAATTCAGATCGCTTAAGAGGTTAGAAAATTTCTACGAGAAGTCCTTAAAATACGCCCTTCATAAGAGGAATGCGTATCTGTTCTTCTTCGGAACTCTAGGAATTTTGGCCTTATCATTTGTTGTGGTGTCTATAGTTCAACCTAAAGTCTTGTTCTTTCCCGAAAATCAGCCCAATCAAATCATGGCCTATATAGAATATCCGGAGGGCACTAATATTCACAAAACCAATGCCCTGACCAAAAAGGTGGAACAGCGCATTTTTGAAGTCATAAAAAAATACGAGGATGAAGATGGGTACAACTTCATGGTAGAATCTGCCATTTCTCAGGTAGGTAAAGGCGCTGGAAACCCAATGAACAGCGCTGGTCAGGTCAATGATATGCCCAATCGAGGTAAGGTCACTTTATCTATGCGAGAATTTAAACTGAGGAGGAATGTAAAAAGCAGCAAGGTGTTGAAGGAGGTTCGTAATGCCGTCAAAGGGTTTCCCGGAGTTTCCATTATTGTAGAAAAAGACCAGGCTGGGCCACCTTCAGGATACCCTATCAATATAGAACTAAAAGGTGAAGACTACAATCTTATGCTGGCAGAAGCTAAGCGCATGAGTGAATTCATCAACGAAACAGGAATAGAAGGCATTGAAGAATTGAAAATAGACGTCAACAAATCCAAGCCAGAATTGGACGTGCTGGTAGATAAAGCAAAAGCTGGAAAACTAGGTGTTTCTTCTGCTCAGGTAGGACAGGTCATCAGAAGGTCTGTGTTTGGAGAAGAGGCTTCAACCTATAAAGCCAATGAGGAAGACTATCAAATCAATGTTAGATTTAATGAAGAATTGAGGTATGATGAAAATGCCATTTTCAATCAGCCCGTCACCTTTAGAAACACCAAAGGCCAGATTATCCAAGTGCCTATTTCAGCATTAGTAGAAACCAAACCAGCATCAACATTTTCTGCTATCAAAAGAAAAGACCTGAAGCGTGTGATCACCATATATTCCAACGTACTTGGCGGTTACAACGGCAATGAAATCGTAGGTCAGCTGCAACAGGAGCTGAAATATTTTGATTTGGAAGAAAGTATCGGTTATAAATTTACGGGGGAACAGGAAAAACAGGAAGAAAATTTAAACTTCTTAATCAAAGCCCTTTTACTTGCTGTTGGGGGAATCCTGTTAATACTTGTAGCTCAGTTCAATTCTATTTCAAAGCCTATCATCATTTTAATGGCCGTGGTCTTAAGTTTGGGGGGCGTCTTTTTTGGTTTGAGTATTTTTCAAATGGATTTTGTAATCATCATGACGATGATGGGGATTATATCTTTGGCAGGAATTGTGGTTAATAACGCTATTGTGCTTGTAGATTATACCCAGATTTTAATCGATCGCAGAAAAGAAAAACTGGACATAGAAGATGACAAGATGCTGACTAAACATCAGTATTTTGAAGAAATTGTTGCTGGGGGAAAATCTCGTTTGCGCCCGGTTCTACTTACAGCAATAACAACCGTTTTGGGTTTGATTCCGTTGGCCGTTGGATTAAATGTTGATTTTTTCGAACTTTTCATAAACTATGCGCCCGACATTTATATAGGGGGAGACAATGTCATCTTCTGGGGGCCACTGGCATGGACTGTTATCTTTGGGTTAATTTTCGCGACCTTCTTAACCTTAATTATTGTTCCAGTTATGTTCTATTTGGTGACTCGTGCTAAATTAAAGTTTAGAAAACAAGCCGAACCGGCAAGTGCTACTTCATAAAATATTTGGTAAATGACATATTTTGGATTAATTTTAGATAAATTCAATAACAGATGACCAAATTTGGTGAACTCATTGATGAGCAAAAACCGATTTTGCTCAATTTCTTTGCAGAGTGGAGCGAGGATTGTGAAAATATTCACGATCAGCTTAAAGATGTAAGTGCAGCTGTGGGAGACAGAGCCAAGCTTATAAAAATTGATGCAGAAAAGAATGCCCAGTTAGTTGAGGCTTTGAAGGTCAAAAAACTTCCGACTTACATGCTTTACAAAGCTGGTGAAATGGTGTGGAGACAAAGCGGAAAGCTGGAAGCTAATGACCTTATCATACTTCTGGAAGATAATTCCTAAGTTACTTTAAAGAAACTTGAAAATAATTTGCTTTAACTTTGTCAAAATCAAAAATGGACTTATATTTGCAACCGCTTAAAAGCGCAAGTTCTTAACAACATTGGAGAGGTGGCAGAGTGGTAATGCAGCAGATTGCTAATCTGTCGACGGTCAAACGTCGCCAGGGTTCGAGTCCCTGTCTCTCCGCTGATATATTAGATGAAGCGAGACCCATCTAAACCTATAAAATTCAATCAGCACAGGCCATTTAGAGTGTTGTATCGCATCAAAAGCGACATCAATGACACTGAACTGGTTTCAAGTTTAAAACTTGATTTTGCTTGATTAAAATTAATAAACACACCACTCGGGGTGTAGCGTAGCCCGGTCATCGCGCCTGCTTTGGGAGCAGGAGGTCGCAGGTTCGAATCCTGCCACCCCGACCAAGAAAAGCCAGTAATCTTTTGATTACTGGCTTTTTTATTTATGACATGTTGAAAGTGGTAACTTTCATAAATAAAATAAATTAAAAAGGTATGAGCACCGATAGGTGCTGGCTTTTCCTGAGCAACAACCCTATAATCAGGATCACCGACCAAAGGGAGGTAATCCTGCCACCCCGACCAAGAAAATCCAATCACACAAGTTGTGGTTGGATTTTTTGTTTTAGAGCATCAAATCCAAAGGATTTGAAAGTGATAAAGACAAAAAAGACATACAGGCGATAGCCTGGATTGGATAATCTTGAGCAACACCCCTATAATCAGGATCACCGACCAAAAGGGAGGTAATCCTGCCACCCCGACAAATCCAAGCCTTACACAAACGTGTAGGGCTTTTTTGTTTTAAGGTGGCTTGAGTTTACTCAAAGTCGACTTTAAAACGAAAAAGGTCTAATAGGCGATAGCCTGGATTGGATAATCTTGAGCAACACCCCTATATTCAGGATCACCGACCAAAGGGAGGTCATCCTGAATCTAAAACTTAGCTTACTTCAATCGTTAACTCAAAGTAATTTCAACATATACATGGAAGACGAAGGTTCTTCCGAAGCCTCGGAGCTGCCACCCCGACTTACTTTAAACCACTTGAAAAACTAAGCGTTTTTTTGCTCAACATTCTTAAAAATTGAAGGGCGCAGACTTCTCCACCGGCATTGGAGGTATCAAACCCTTTTTACTTCCTAGTATAGTTGAGATGTTTCCTGCTATTTTTAAACCTTTAATTCTAACTTAAAACATATCACTGATTATCAATACTTTACAATTCGTGGCATAAACTTTGGTTTTAGGTGTATGTAACATTAAAACCCAGTGCCATGAAACGATTTATTTTTTTACTCGCAGGCTTTGTTTTTTTCAGTACATCTGTTTGGGCAAATCATTCAGGTTATGAAAATGACTCAAGGTCCAATAATTGGAACTACAGTCAAAACCAGCCCTTTATTTTTATGGAAAATGGAATAGAATTTTCTGTCTTTCAAGATGGCCAGTTTGATTTTTTTATCCCCGGTTACGGCCCAAATGTATCTGTTGGATTTAACATCGCGAATGTAAATTTTAGTTTCAATTCTGGTTATAATTATAATCCTTACATACAGTATGACGATTATGGGGCTATTATACAGATACAAAATACGCCTGTCTTCTACGACTATTACGGGCGTATACATCAAATAGGAAATATTCTAATCGACTACAATACCTACGGCTTGGTAAGTAGAATTGGAGGTTTACAACTCTTTTATAGAAACAATGCATATTGGAGACAGAGTGGATTTATAAATCATTCGAACAGGAGATATGTGTGGAGACCCTGGCACAGGTATTATGCAGTACCTGCAGCGCAATTTTGTTTAGTGAGTCCTCACCCCTACAGACAATCCTACAGGTCTGTAAGACATACCTACTACAGACCTTATGCCAACAATAGCCGTCATTTTGCTTATAACAGACAGCCGTCTAACTATAGAGCAAAAAGCAATACAAGCAGGGCTCAAAGGTATGTGCAGACCCCAAGAAATAACAGGGAAAGAAGTATAAAGTCAAATGTACAAAGACGCCATAAGGGAGACCAGAAAACGCGAAATTCCAGAATATCGAATAGTAGCAGCTCTACCAGAAGTGAATCCAGATCCATTGCTGAAGAAAAGGTTAGAAGTCGCAGAGATCTTACTTTAAGAGTAAATAAAACAGCTAGGAGAATACATCATACTAACAGGAGAAATCAGATTTCCAGTCGAACGGATAGAAATACAAATAGTAGAGGTATTTCTCAGAACTCCAGAAGAACTGAACAGGCTAGAATCAACAGCAGAAAAACAAATGAGGTTTCTGGAAGATCAATCCATAGAAATACTAAGATGAATAAGAAGGAGAGCAAGAGACATTTGGTTCAACCTAAGCGTTCGTCAAATAACAGAAATGCCTACAAAGCAGAGAGGAGTTCAAGATCCAGAGGAATTCTAAGTCCACGAGGTCGAGAAACCAATAGAGCCAGATTTTAAATTTTGTTTATTTACCCCTTTTCGGATATTCCAAAAAGGGGTTTTTTGATACATGAACTCTGGATGAGACGATGCCTATTGTCTCTGAAAAAGATAGTCAGGAAAAATTACTCCTACTCCTCAACATAGCCTTCCCAACCCCAAGAAGGTTTTGGAGTGTCAATAGGGGATTCTAGATCAAACCCAATTGAAAATTTTACAGGCGAACCAATTCTTCTTAAATTATAAGTGAATAGCTTATCATCAACTGTAATCCACCACAGGTTGGTGGCTGTTCCAGGTAATAAATCCACCGTTTCCTGATCTGCGGGAAACATCGCTATCCCTTCAAGTCCTGTATTGGGTGTCGTACCACCATACATAGTTAATTCATCTTCGCTTCCGTCTTCTTTACGGTGGTCGTGTTTCAATTGAATACCGGCTTTAGTCTTAGTCAATATCCAAGTTCTGGACCTGTTTTCTCCTACATTGAACGGAATATAAATCGTGTCTTTTTTGACATCCAATACATGCATGACTAGTTTTTTCCCTCTAAAATCATCACCTGCCGGAGCTTCTATCACTTCGCCTTGAAACGATTTCCCTTTTAACCGGGAGAGTCTGTTCCAAAACTCTTTATTGATATTTTCTTTCGATATGGATACAGCATCAACTTCAGCTTCAATTTCTGAGGTTTGCTTTTTGTCTTCCTTATCCTCAGGAGTTTGGCAAGCCCAAAGGCTTATGTTAAGAAAGATAATGAATATATATTTCATATTTTTTTTTATAAAAGTAAGTCAATCAAAAATAAAAAAGCCATCCGCCTCAGGCGGATGGCTTTAGTAAAAATGAACTCATTTGAAAATTAGGCGTCAGGATTAAGAATTTTTGCAATTCTTTCCACGCTATCTTCAAGATGATACCTGGTCATGGTATCTCTTGTTCTGTTGATTGCTCTTCTCATATCTGCTTGCAGGATATTCAATTCTGCTCTTACAAGCGGTCTAATATCACTTGTTTCAACATCGATATTACTTCTGCTGATGTAGCTTCTGTATCGAGCGGGGATACTAGATTGTTTTTCTGTCATTAAATGCTGCATTCTGGAAATATAAACTCTCTGAAGATTTCTTCTGCTTCTGCTTATTTCTGAACCAGTTCTTAATTCACTGAAAAGGCCAGCTCTAAGATCTTCCATCATTTCAACAATGGTATAAGCATCTTCATTAAGCTCTTCGTTTTCCATCATTCGGGCAAATCGGCCAAAATCCAATACATTATTTAAAGCTCTTTCCTGGTAAGACTTAATTTTCTCTAAATACCCATCAAATTGGATTTTGTTGAAAATATCCTGATCTATCAACCATTCCGGGGTGTCAAAAAGCTCAGCTTGAAGAAATTCCATTGCTCTTACCTGCTTATCTCTGGGAGCATGTGTGTAAACCGCACCCTCTTGATTATAAGTTTTATAGATTTCATAAACCCCTCCAATATTGGCAGCGACATGTCCCATGTATCTGTTATACTGTCCGTAAACCTGGTTATACAAGTCTTCAAGATCCTCATAATTCTTACCATCCTCTGCAGTCCACTCAATCAAGTTGGGAACAATTCTTTTGAGGTTAGCAATTCCATAAGCGCTTGCTTCCATAGAGTCGTCTCCAAGATCTTCGGTTTGAGAGCTGGGATCGATGACACCTCCAGATTGCTGTTTTCCAAATCTATAAATAGGATTTCCAGCTTTTTCAAGAATCCATTCGTCAAGAATTTGCTTCTCTTCTTCTGGAGTTTTGTCCAAAATAGGTCTGTAACCCCAAGCGATAGAATATTTATCGTAGGGTCCAACGTTTGGCATCAATGACACGTCACCATCTCCAGGTTGTGCGATATAATTGAATCGCGCATAGTCCATGATAGATGGAGCTGTACCGTATTCTTTGGTAAATTCCGGATCTCTTAAATCTTCTACATCATAGGCCACACTACTCCCCATATTATGAGGTAAACCAAGGGTGTGTCCAACTTCGTGAGAAGATACAAAACGAATTAATCGTCCCATCACCTCATCCTTAAACTCTACACCTCTTGCATCTGGGTTGATAGCTGCAGTCTGCACAAAGTACCAGTTACGCAATAAGGTCATCACGTTGTGGTACCAGTTGATATCCGATTCTAAAATTTCTCCAGAACGCGGATCACTCACGTGAGGGCCGTTAGCGTTTGGAATTGGAGAAGCCAAATACCTCACTACAGAATATCTTACATCTTCCGGACTCCAGTCTGGATCTTCTTCCTTTGTTGGAGGATCCATAGCTAAAATGGCGTTCTTAAAACCAGCCGCTTCAAAAGCTACCTGCCAGTCTTCGATACCCTGCTTGATGTATGTTCTCCATTTTTTTGGAGTTGCTCTGTCGATGTAATAAATGATCGGCTCTTTAGGCTCTACCAATTCACCATTTTTGAATTTCTCGATATCTTCGTCTTTAACTTCAAGACGGTATCTGTCCAAATAAGTGATGGTTTCCGATTTTTGATTATCCAGACCATAATCGGTTTGATTGCTTGTAAACCAGCCTACACGTTGATCGAAATAACGTCTTCTCATCGGTACTTTAGGTAAAAGCACCATGGAGTTACTAAACTTTAGAGAAACAGAACCTGTGCTAGAATTAGAGGGTGGATTTCCAGCATTATAGGTTTTGACGTGTCTTATTTCAATGTTTTCTGGGTAACTTCGAATAGTGTCGATATAAGACCGGCTGTCATCTAGACGTGAAATTTTGTAAGATTTTCTTCTTCTACCCTGAAGGCCAATAGCCTCAACATCCTTTTGAAATAAATCTGTAACATCAATAACTGTATTGTTGTTGATCGAGTCTTTTTTATAAGCTTTAACGTCAAAAGAATAAAGAATTGGCTCAAAGTTAGAATTGACAACTGCCTGACTTATTGGTAAAGAATCGGCTGCGGTAATATCATAAGAAACGACTCTCAGGTAAACTTTATCGCCTCTTTTTTGCCAGCGTAAAACTTGTTCGTTTTGTTTTCCTCCGCCAAAACCTAAGCCTTGAGCTGTTTGAGCAATACGAGTCACCATCAACATTTCTCTATTGAAAAGCGAATCTGGAATTTCGAAGAAATAATCCTCTTCTACTTTATGTACCTTGAATAAACCTTCATCTGACTTGGCTTTGTTGGTTATAATTTTACTGTAAGGTTTTATTCCTTTTTTGGATGCCTTTTTAGAGGATTGAGCAGTCGATTTTTCATCATTTTTCCCTTGAAAAATGGAACATGATGACATCGAAACTACCATCCCTGCTACGAACGTGTAGTAAAGTAATTTTTTGAACATATCGAGTTATAGTTTTAAAACAATTGAGACTTATCAATTGCGATTTCAACTAAGACAAAAAAAAGGCTCGATGGTTTAATTGAAAATGAAAAAAGCACCAAAAACACTGAGCTTTTGGTTTTTAAAATACTCTCTGATCAGGAATAGAATAGAAAAATAGGGCAAAAATAGCCAATCAAGAAAGTCAAAATTAACCTTATTTTTATCTGTTAACCTTAAAAAGGCCCTAAAATGGAAAACAATGAAAATTTTAACCAAAAGAGTAAAAGGTGTGTCTGTGCTTTTTTAAAAGAGAGAAAATAAACACTTAGTAGCAATAGAATAATTGGAGGGTGAAGGAGTAACTTTAGCCTCGCTTCAACTTATTTTTTAACACCTATTTTCTTGAGTATATTTTCCAGCAAACACCATTTTGTTAGGGAGGACTGTAACAAATTTACGCCTACGAAGGCAGTAAACCACAACCAGTTGATATTTACATATACCGCCAGCAACAGGCTGATGATTACAAAACTTCCGGCAACACCACGTACAATTCTATTGATCATAATTCTTGTTTTTTAGATTTAAACAGAGGGTACAAATTAAAGCCTTATTCTACATTAGTAGTGTAACAATGGTTACGCAATCAATTTCAAGGTTAAAATTGAATTAAGGAGACTATTAAACCCTTCAAAAAGTCTAATTTTATTAAAAATTTATACAATGAAATTATCTATTATATCACTTTTCGCTTTGTTTATATGTTCCATTTCTTCCTTAAGTGCTCAGCAAGAGTATGTTGAATATGGCTTTAAAGGAGGCATCAATTTAGCTAATGTCAGTGGTGATGTTCCCCCTGGTTATGATTCCAGAACCTCAATGAAAATAGGTGCTTACGGGCTTTATAAAATCTTACCTAAATTTGGTCTCCAAGCTGAGCTGCTTTATTCTGAACAAGGCTTTTCAAACGAATATAATCAGGGAATCAATGAGGCTGAAAAGGTTGAAGAAATCTTGAAAATGCAATATGTCAATCTTCCTGTTCTTGCCAGTTATAATGTTATTGAAAATCTATGGCTGGAAGGTGGAGTCCAATTTGGTTATCTGGTAAGAGCTGAAATGGAGCAAGAAACCGTTACATTAGACCCAATTGGTGAAGTGAATAGCAAAACTGAAACTATAGATCAAAACGATAGATATGAAAGTTTGGACATAGCTTTAGCTGGAGGTTTACGCTATAAACTAAGTCGTAATTTCATGGTTCAGGCAAGGTTTCATCAAAGTCTAAATGATGTCGATAAAAATCTGGAAGGTGACCAGTACCACAGTGTGTATAGCTTTTCTGTGGGGTATGTGTTTTAGCTAATTGATCGCAAGGTTTTGATAGAACTCAGCGATTTCACTTGTAGTACCAGCTCCACCTATGACTAATCTTTGGCCCCAAACCTCAATGGAATCTGTGGGACTTAATTCAACAGAGCTAAATAGTGGACTCACTCGTTAAAGCGGTAAGTCTTTCATGATCGATTTTCACTTTGCTGAAGCAAAATTCACATCTTAGGGTTCAGGCATGAGATTTAATTTTAAGCGAAGTAATTTTTCCATGCACATGTGGTATTTTAAAACTTTACTTATTGAGTAGAATACTACGTCTAACTATTTTATAATTAACTGGTTACAGACAAGACTTTTTATTCAAAATTAACTTCCTGCAATGACTATTATGTTTTATTTATTAAGTCTGCAAGTTTTACCGACATAAAATTTCTTAAATTTGTTCTTATGAGGTTATTTGTATCATTAATATTTTTTGCATTTGTATCAAACATCTTGTTTTCTCAAGTGTTTATAGCTGAAAACCCGAATCTTAAAGTCACTCTTAAAAATAAGGTGAATCTTTCTGTAGCAGGCTATTTCACAAATAACGGTACTATTAAGGGGACTGGATTTCTTGAACTCATTCAGGACAAGACTCAGTCAATTGCTGGAGATGGAATTATGGAAAAATTCAGGGTTAATAAAACTGGAGGACAAGCCAAAATTATAAGCGGAAACCAGGATGTTTTACGATTATTTGAAATTCATGGAGGAACTTTTGTTCCCGATACTCTTTTAACTTTAAAAAGTGTTGATACGCTCACGGCACAAATAGGACAAAACACAGGGGGGATTATAGATGGCGGTTTTGTTATAGAACGCTTTATACCAAGTTCAAACAGGTCCTTCCGTTATATGTCGTCACCTGTCGAAACTTCTGGAACTATAAAAGGTAATCTTCAAGAAGGCGTAAATAATACCAGCCTTAGTTATTCAGACAATAAGAATCCAAATCCAGGCTATGGAACCCACATTACCGGATCTACAACTGGCAGTAATGGTTTTGACGCTTCAGGTACCGGTAATCCAGGTTTTTATAGATGGAATCCCACATCACAATCCTATATAACAGCTACTAATACTGATAAGACAACTTTAGCAAAGGGACAAAACTTTACACTTTTTATACGCGGTAGCCGAGACACCAATATTTATGTTAACAACACTCGGGTGGGACCGCCCACAACACTAAGACTGACAGGAAACCCAACGATTTTAAATTTTTCGAAACCAATTAATTTAAACACAGCTGATAGTTATATCTTATTAGGTAATCCTTATCATGGCGCCATAAATGCCAATTCTTTTTTTGATTCTAATACCGGTTTGAGTCCAACTTATATATACGCTTACGATCCAACTTTAAATCAATTTGGAGGATATGCGACAGTAAAATTATCAGATGGATCTAATCTACAAAACTCTGATGCCAATCAATTTATCCAGGCCTGGCAATCCGTCTTCGTAAAGGCCAGTAACACTGGGGCAACTACTTTAAATCTGACTTTTTCTGAAGCTCACAAGGATATTTCTGAATCTCAGGTTCCAATATTTAAGACAAATACGGAAACTACAATTGTCTTGAGGTTATTAAGCGAGAATGAGCAAATTGATGGTGTTGGCATAAATTTTATACACGGTGCAAACTCGGGAATAGATGATAGAGATGCCGACAAGCTTTCCAACATAGGTGAAAATCTTTCCATCTACTCGAATGGTAAAAACCTGGTCATTGAAGAAAGAGATTTTCCTCAGACTATTGATACTACCCTTATTCGTTTAGTCAACAAAAATAGAGACCACTATCAGTTTAAAATTGATGGTGATGATTTTTCAGAACTCAATGCTGTGTTTAAAGATTTTTATTTAGATGAAGAATATCCTCTTGAAAATAATAAAGATTTATTGATTGATTATCAGGTTGCAGAAGGAGAGCCTGAAATTAGATTTGGATTTATCTATAATCCTGAAAGTTTATCTTCTGAAGAATTTACATCCAGAAAATTCAAAATTTACCCCAATCCTGCCAAAGATGTTTTAAACATTGAAGCTGAAAATAAGTCTTCTCCTAATCTAGAATTTGAAATTTACTCGCTTTTAGGACAAAAAGTTGCTCAGGGTAATTTTGAAGATAAGCTATCTAATTATGACATCTCTTCATTTTCGACAGGCGTATATTTAATCGTTATTACAGACAATAACAATCTGAAAGAAACGCTGAAGTTTATAAAAAATTAAACTTATTTCCCTTTTAGAACCTCTAGATAATCTTCGATAGCAGCATAAATTTTAGCGAGCTGAGCTTCAGTAATCACATAAGGCGGTAGGATATAAATGGTTTTGCCAAGCGGTCTTAGAAAAATGCCTTTACTCATAAAGTAATTGAACATTTCATCTCTTGCGTTCCCGTAGCGTTCCATTTCCACATCTAAATCCAAAGCCAAAATCACGCCTATTTGTCTCACTTCTCTTATCAGTGTGTGCTTCCGCATCTTCTCAGCAAACATCTGATTCAGGCTCATAATATTTTTAATAGACGCTTGGATCTCCTGAGACTGTAGTAGTTCCAAACCGGCTATGGCTGCTGCACAGGCCAGTGGATTTCCGGTATAGGTATGTCCGTGAAAAAGGCCTTTAGCCACCTCATCTGCATAAAACGCCTTATAAATTTTTTTGGTGCAACTTGTTATTCCCATGCCTACCATTCCAGCAGATAAAGCTTTACTAAGACACATCACGTCTGGCTTTTCAGATAAATAATCCGAAGCAAAATGTTTACCTGTTTTGCCAAAACCAGTCATCACCTCATCGGCAATACAAATCACATCCTTGGCTTTACACAGCTTAAGAATATCGTTTAAACCAATAAGATCGTAAGTCTGCATCGCCGCTGCTCCCTGTACCAATGGCTCGTAAATAAATCCGGCAATAGCATTTTCTTTCAAAATCGATTTCAATTGAGCAATCACCTCCGCATTATTATATCCATTGGGTTTCGGCAGTCTTCGTACTTCAATAAAATGATCTTCGAAGGCGCCATTATAGACTGACAGGCTCGAAACTGACATAGCGCCAAACGTATCCCCATGAAATCCATCTTCCAGCGCAAGCATCACTTTTCTGTCATTCCCTAGATTGTGATGGTATTGCAGCGCCATCTTGATGCCGATTTCGGTAGCTGTCGACCCATTGTCATTGAAGAAAAGTTTGTTTTGATTTTGGGGTAAAATCTCCATCAATTTTTCAGATAATTCGACTGCGGGTTCGTGAGTAAACCCACTAAAAACCACCTGATCCAGCGTTTCCATCTGGGCTTTCACCTTTTTGATGATATGCGGATGACAGTGGCCGTACATGCTGGTATACCAGGAAGCAATGGCATCTATATAGGTTTTTCCAGACTCATCTTTAAGGAGTGAGCCTTTAGCCGATTCTATAGCCAAAAGCTCAGAATTCAATTTATGCTGAGTGAGTGGATGCCAGATGTGCTTCTGGTCACGCCTGGAAATAGAAAGTTTTGTAAACGGTAAAGAAATATGCTTGCCAAAAAGTTTCATTCGCTTGTATTTATTGCAAAGTTAAACTTCTTAAAGCTAATAATTATTTCTTCGGAATTTAATCTTGTTAACCTAAAGCTTTTCTAAATTTAGCTTAAGCTGTTCAGCATACTTAGACACGACGTCTTTAGAAAATTCCGTTTCCTCCTCTATTCTTCCTAAACCCAATACCTAAGTCTTTTCTAAAATAATTGACATAAAAATGTTTCCATATAATTCAACTTTTAAAGTTATATTTGTTAGGTAATTTCAAGGAGAAGCTAAATGAATAAAAATTTTGAAGTGGTGTTTCTTGAACAAGCAATTGACTTTTTGCAGAGTTTAGATTTGAAAACGAGAAAGAAAATCTACTATAACATCGACAAAGCTAAACTTGGACTTGATCCAAAACTTTTCAAAAGTTAACTGATGATATTTGGGAGTTCAGAATAAAATACGGTAGATTACAATATAGGCTCTTAGCCTTTTGGGATAAAGCTGACAAAACTGAAACGCTTGTCATATCGACTCATGGGATAGTAAAAAAAGTTGATAAAGTCCCGAAATCAGAAATTGAAAAAGCAAAGAAAATTAGAACTGAGTATTTTGAAAAATAAATCGAAATTATGAAAGCCAAAAAAATGAAAATGATGACCCTTGATGAAATGAAAAGCAAGGACATAGGAGAAATTGGAACGCCAGAGCGAGACAAATATGAATTTGACTTAAGAATGGAACTTTTAGGCGAAATGATAAAATCGGTTCGTAAAGAACGAAAATTGACTCAGGAACAACTGGGCGAATTAATCGGAGTTCAAAAATCGCAAATTTCAAAATTAGAAAGAAATACTAAAAATGTGACTATCGAAACGATTTTAAAGGTATTTAAGGCATTAAAAGCGAATGTAAAGTTTAGTGTAGAAATGAATGAATTTGAATTCAAAGTAGCTTAACTAAGTTTAATCTCATTGCCTTAAAGCTTTTCTAAATTTAGCTTAAGCTGTTCGGCATACTTAGACACGACGTCTTTAGAAAATTCCGCTTCCTCCTCTATTCTTCCTAAACCCATTACCTGAGTTTTTTCCAAAATAATGCTTTCAGTAGTGGGGTGTTCGTCACCGCTGAAAATGATTCCAATGTTTAAAAATCCCCGATTTTTTAAAGCTTCAACAGACAATAAGGTGTGGTTGATACTTCCCAGATAATGCCTGGATACCAAGATGATCTTATCGGTTTTCTCTATCAAATCGATAATACACTCTTTAGAGTTTAGCGGCACCATGAGGCCTCCTGCGCCCTCTATAACCAGGCTATTATCGGTTTCAGGCCTTTTGATGTGTTCAAGTTTTATCTCAACCTTATCGATATCTGCAGCCGCATGTGGACTCATGGGGGTTTTCAAGGCATAGGCATTGTCAAAGAATCTGGATGTTGAATTGCTTACCAAAGCCTTGACTTTATGTGTATCGGAATAGTCAAGATCCCCAGCTTGAACGGGTTTAAAATAATCGGCTTTCAAGGCTTCAGTAACGATAGCCGAAACCATAGTTTTTCCTACTTCGGTTCCGATTCCTGTGATGAAATAAGTCTTATTCATTTTCTTTTTCAATTAAATGGTTTGCTAAAGAGTGGAGAGCAGCTTCAATTTCTTCTTTTTTATTATAACTATGCAAACAAAATCGAAGCCTTTCTTTTCCTTTAGGAACTGTTGGCGATAAAATAGGCCTGACGTCAAATCCATTGCCTTTAAGTTGTTTGGAAATTAACTTTACATTTTCGTTGCCACCGATGACGCAGGATTGAATCGCTGACTGACTTTCAATAAAAAACCCGGAAAGCTGATTGGCTTTAATATGCTTTTGAAAATATTCAACATTCGATCTTAAAGCCTCAAAATCAGTTGAATTAGCTTCTAAATACAGATGCGCTGCCCAGTTTCTGGCAGTGGTTCCCACACTTGGGGCAGTGGTATAAATAAAGCTTTTTGCAAAATTAATCAAATACTGTTTCAACTCATTTGCTCCCAGAACGGCGGCACCATGAGAACCAAAGGATTTTCCAAAGGTGATGATTCTGGCGAACAGTTTTCCATCAAAATGATCGCATCCTTTTCTGGAAATTGTCCCTACAGAATGGGCTTCGTCCAAAATCAGATACACCCCAAATCGCTCACATAATTTAACTATAGCCTCTACATCTGCGTTATCTCCATCCATGGAAAATACGTGTTCTGTGATGACGTAAATCGTTTCGAACTGATCCTTGAACCTGGTTAGCTTTTGCTCTAAATCTTCTAAGTTGTTATGCTGGAATTTGTAGGCTTTGGCTTTGCTCAGGGCTATACCATCTCTTATGGAAGCGTGGCTTAATTCGTCAAACAAAATTAAATCTTGACGTTGCCCTACAGATGAAAGCAAACCTAAATTTGCATCGTATCCGGAGTTAAACACCGTAGCAGCTTCAGTCTTGTAATAGTTCTTAAGGTAAGACTCAAAGTCTTCAATCATATCGTAATTCCCGGTGAGCAGTCTGGAGCCAGTAGCCCCGTGAAGCTGGCTGGAATACGCCTGAAGCTTATCTTGAGCAAAATCAGAAATAAGTCCATTGTTGGAAAAGCCCAAATAATCATTGGAGGAAAAATCTGTGAGTTGAGGGTTTGATTTCCTTAGTGACCTTAAAGCACCTTCCTTGCTACGTAGAGTTAGTTTTTGTTTTAAGGAATCTGGGAAAATAAGTTTAGGATTTTGACTCAACTTCTTCTTCATTTTCCTCCGTTTTATCCAGTCCCTTTAGATCGTGAGTGGTCTTGTTGTATTTCCCCTTTAGGTCATCTATATAAGAGTCTTTCCAAAGTTTATTCCCTATGAAATAGGAGGTTCTCCCTATGAGGTGAGCTCCCACAGGAGCGGTGATAAGAATAAAAATGATAACAGCCAATACTCTTGTCGTCACAGAAGTTTCAAGGAAGAACAGAGCTGCAGCGATGAGTAAAAGACCAACACCAAGTGTGGCTGCCTTGGTATTCACTGAAATTCTCAAGTACTGGTCTGGCATCCTTAGTGTTCCAATTGCTGCCAATAGGACAAAGAGCGCTCCTAATCCTGAAGTGATGTAAACTAAAATATCAATCATTTTTATTTCTTTTTTCGAGATAATAAGCAAAGGCAACTGTTCCTAAAAAGGCAATGAGAGCTAGAACGAGTGAGATGTCCAAAAATGTTGGTTTATTACTTATAATACTGTAAATGGCTATGATACCTATACCTATGGTAATCAATAAATCTAAAGCGACTACGCGATCTACTATGCTGGGTCCTTTGAAAAACCTTATAAACACCATGAGCGATGAAATCGATAAAATGGGTAATATGATATAATATAAAAAGTCGTGTACGTTCATCTCAATATTTCTAGTAAGCGTCTTTCGAAACCTTGTTTAATATCTTCTATAAAATCTTTTTTGTCTACCACATACATAGCATGAACATACAAAACGCTTCGGTCTGTAGATACGTCCAAAGCCAGAGTTCCTGGTGTAAGTGTTATCAAATTCGCCAAAAGCGTAATCTCCAAATCTGTTTTTGCATCTAGAGGCAAAGCAACAATGCCAGGCTTCATATTGAATTTTGGAGTAATCACTTCATACGCCACCTGGATATTTGCTTTTGTTAACTCCCATAAGAAGAACAAGACAAAACTTATCATTTTGGGAACAATCTTGAAGTATTTTTTGGAACTTCTGTCTTCATTCCCGCTTAAAATCCAAAGAATAATAAAACTAAGTCCAAATCCGAATAAAAAATTGTTGAAGTTGTATTCTCCTGTCAGGAATACCCAGATAAGCATCAATAAAATGTTAGAAAGAAATTTAGTTTTCATCTGGATTTATCTTTTTAAAACGGCATTGATGTACAATTCATTATTCATGAGTTCCATGGCGATCCTTTGGGATAACTGCTGAATGTGTTCTGCACCAAATCCAATATATAAAGTTACAAAAGTTAGAAATGCTACAGGAAATACGAAGGTGAACTTTTGTCCAAGTCTAAGTTGATCAAAATAAATGAACTTTTTGGGAAAGTTGATTTTTGGCTGATCTTTCCAAAACACCTCAGACCACAGTTTTGCAATAACAATAAGCGTGATTAAACTTCCGAAGATTAAAGCTCCAAAAAACCAATATTCTTGAGCGTTAAAACTGGCCAGAATAAGTGAAATTTTAGGCCAGTACCCGGAAAGGGGTGGTATACCGACTAAAGAAAACAAAGGAATAGCAATGAGCAAGCTCAGCTTAGGATAATGAGCATATAAGCCTCCAAGCTTCTTCATATTGGTTGTGGCTTTAATTCTGTAAATCAAACCGCTTATCAAAAATAAATTGGTTTTAATAATGATGTCATGAATTAAATAAAAAATTACCCCTGCCATAGCTACTTCTGTAAATAAGGCCAAACCACCTATCATAAAACCAATATGACAAATGATAAAATACATAAACACTTTCTTGATATTATTCTGAATAATAGCACCTATTCCACCACTGAATATCGTCATAATAGCAAGAAAGAGCAAGAGAGTGGTAAGGAAAGAATCTCCACCATAAATCAATGTGAATACACGTATTAAGGCATAAACGCCAACTTTGGTTAGCAACCCGGCAAATATGGCAGACACAGCTGAAGGTGGGGTATGGTAGGAAGCGGGCAACCAAAAATACAAGGGAAATATCGCAGATTTGATACCAAATCCGACTAAGAAAAGAACGGCACTTATTTCAACAAGTGTAGTGTCTTTCACCTCGGCAATTTTCAGGGAAATATCTGCCATATTTAGCGTTCCTACCAGTCCGTAAAGAACTCCTAAAGCAGTCAGGAAGATCATAGAAGCAAAGAAGTTGAGTGCAAAGTACTTAACGGCACCTTCCAGCTGATTTTTCTCTCCTCCAATGCTTATCAACACAAAAGAACTGATAATGATGATCTCAAACCAAACGTAAAGGTTGAAGATATCGCCTGTTAAAAAAGCTCCGTTGAGCCCCAAAAGCAGAAAATGAAAGACACTGAAATACCCGAAGCGCAATCTTGCTTTTATAACAGAAATTGTTGAAAAAACAGATACTGCAAAGCCTGCAATTGCTGTGAGCAAAACGAGGGTGACAGCAAGCATATCGCCTACAAATACAATCCCAAAGGGAGCAGGCCAGTTACCAGATTCAACAATTTGAGTGCCATTATTGTAAACATGAATAAAAGCCCAAATGGCAACGCACAAGGCAATCGCGTTCCCCACCATACTGACGACCTTTTGAAAATTGACCTTATTCCAAAATAACATCAACAGTATGCTAAAAAACAGATGAACTACAAGTGGTAATATGATGATATCGTTTGTCATGAATCTTCGTCTGTGGTGTTAAGTTGATCTAAATCGTCTGTTTTTAAAACTTTGTAAGCTCGTTTTACGAGAATAATGGCAAAGGCCTGTAAACCAAAACTAATGACAATGGCCGTAAGTATTAAAGCCTGAGGAATAGGATCTGCATAGATCCCTTCAAGAGCTTTTTCTGTGGAGTCTATAATTGGTGGCTGTCCTTTAGTAATTCGTCCTAGTAAAAAAATCAATAAATTAACGCCATTTCCTAATAAGATAATGCCCAAAATAAGCTTCACCATACTCCGACGCAAAATCATATATATGCCGGAAGCATAAAGAACACCAGTAATAATTGCCAGTATTATTTCCATTTATACAGATTCTGAAATTGTAAATATAATGGTTAAGGATGCTCCTATAACCACAAGATAAACACCTATATCAAAAAACAAGGGCGAACCGATTGCACCGATAACGGGTATTGGGTTATCTGCCCATATCCCTGTCATCAGTGGTAGACCTGCCAATAGCATAGGAGATATTCCACTTAAGAACGCTATCATTAAACCCACAGGCATAAAAAAGCCGGGGTGAAATTTCAAAATGCCTTTTGTTTTATCCAGACCATTTGAAAAGGCATCCAGCACAAAGGCAATGGCTGCCACAAGACCTCCAACAAAGCCCCCCCCAGGCAAATAATGCCCCCTCAATAATATAAATACTGAAAACAGTAGTAATACTGGCAGGAGGTAACTTGAAGCAGATTTTAAAATAATGGTTCTCATGTTATTTTTTGTCTCGTGTTTTCAATCTTAATTTTAATAATCCAAAAACGCCTAAAGCAGCGACAATCAATACCGAAATTTCTATCATAGTATCAATTCCTCTAAAGTCAACTAAAATGACATTCACCACGTTTTTTCCATGAGCGAGTTTATAAGCATTTTCAGCATAGAATTCTGAAATTTCAGTATTCTTGGGTTCTTTTAAAACTCTTAAAATGAGCAAAGTGATCAACACCCCAAAACTGACGGATAACACACCGTGTTTCATTCTAAGCCATTTATTAGAAAAGTTGAGGTATTTAGGTAATTTATAAAGCACCAATACAAATAAGATGACCGTAAGTGTATCTACAGAAAATTGGGTCATCGCTAAATCTGGAGCACTGTAAAACAGGAATAATAAACTAAAGGATAAGCCAACAACGCCAAGAGCGGCAACGGCGGCTAATCGGGATTTCGTGAAAACGGTATAAAGAACCCCCATCAGGAGCATTAACAAAATAGAGATTTCGTAAATCGTTAAATCCGCTAAGGTTGAAAAATCAGTTTCAAGGGAGAAGTCGGAGAAAATAAGATAGCCTAGAAGTAGAATTAAAAAGGCAACAACAATAGAAATATAATGCCTTAGATAGCCTGTTTGAAAGAAATTGGTCCAGTATTTTGAAAAGACAGCAAAGCCTTCAGACAATTTCAGAAGCAGAACTTCAGGAGCTATAAAATCAAGCTTCGCAATCTTATTTTCAAGAGCATGACTGGGTTTCAATGTAAAATACAACACCACTCCCAGCACTAATGTTATAGCACTTAAACCTAAAATAGTATTGAACCCATGCCAAAGTTTCAAATGAAAATCTTCAAACGCAATGGCCTGAGTCATGGCAATTGGTTTTGCAAATGTCGTTTCTATCAGACTTGGAAATAAACCAAAAACCAGACCTGCTATGGTCATAATCAAAGGTGGAACCCACATCAACGGACTGGGCAAATGAAGCTTTTCAAATTTCTTTGGAAGCTTACCCATAAATGGCTTTACCCCCGCTACAAAGCCCGCATAAAACAATAAAACGTTGGTTGAAATGGCAATTATAGTCAGTAATACAGCATTGTTTTTAAAATGTAAAGTAGACTCGTAAATTAAGTCTTTCCCTACAAAACCTAAAGTTGGCGGCACACCTCCGCTAATTAATGCTGCTATAAATCCAGCGATGGCAACTGGCAGTAAAACCTTACGTAAGCCAGCTAATTGTGTCACATCTCGTGTTCCCGTCTCGTGATCGATGATCCCTGTAATCAAAAACAAGGATGCTTTATATAGTGCGTGAACGACGATAAACACGGCTGCAGCAATAAGGGCTGCCTGAGTACCAATTCCTATTAAAAACACTAATATACCTAAAGCTGAAATCGTGGAATAGGCGAGAATACCTTTTAAGTCGGTTCTGAAAATAATATGAACCGCAGAATAAATCATAGTTATGGCACCAACCACAATTAGAACCGTATGCCAAATATCGCCACCATTCAATACAGGGGTCATCCTAAATAGCAAATAAACACCAGCTTTTACCATGGTAGCAGAGTGCAGATAGGTAGAAACGGGCGTAGGAGCTTTCATTGCTCCAGGCAGCCAGAAATGAAAGGGAAATTGTGCGGATTTTGTAAAAGCAGCACCAAAAATCAAGAGTAAAATAAGCAGATAATTGGAACTGTCTGTAATGGCATCTCTCATCGAGAGCATTTCAGAAATACGATAAGTTCCTACAACATCTCCCAGCAAAACAGCACCACCCAATAACAACAATCCTCCAATTCCTGTAATTCCTAAAGCTACAAGGGCAGACTTTCTTGAATCTGCTTTATCGTTGTTGAATCCGATTAGATAAAAAGAGGAAATACTGGTTAACTCCCAGAAAATGAACAAAGACATCAAATTATCAGAAAGCACCAAACCAAGCATGGCTGCCATGAATAAACTTAAATAGCCATAAAATCGATCCAGATATTTGTGGTCTTTTAAGTATGCAGAAGTATATAAAAAAACCAGAGATCCTACCCCGGTTATCATCAATGCGAAAAGCAAGGCCAAACCATCTAAAGTAAAACTCAGATTGACGCCAAAGCTTGGAATCCATTCGTAGCTCTCATAAATTACCTCACCGCTTGAAATTTCGGGAATGAAAGTTAGAAAATAAACAAAAAGGCTTAAAGGTATAAGTGATGACAGAACAGCTAACTTGCCCCTAAAATAAGAGCCTGCAAATACCAGAAATAAAGAAAATAAAAACCCTAAAAGTACTGCTCCAAGCATGCCTTAATTTATTTTTTACAAATATATTGATATTTTACTAAGAGAATACTTCTTTGAGTACTTAGGTGGTTCGAAGTAAAAATTCTTTGTGATATTTTCTAAAAAGATATGCTGTTGAATATTCAACAGCATAGTTATATATTTAGGACTACGATCTAAATCAGTGTAGCCTCAACTGAAATCTTTGTATCTAAAAGTTTTGAAATCGGACAATTCTTCTCAGCCTTTTCGACCAATTCGTCAAATTTATCTTTTTCGATGTTCTCTATTTTAGCTTTAAGAATAAGGTGGGAATTGGTGATGTTTCCATCTTTTAAAGTGACTTCACCTTTAGTTTCTAAACTTCCTACCTCAAAATCTTCTTCGGTTAAAAAAGCGGATAACTGCATAGCAAAACAACCTGCATGAGCAGCTGCAACCAATTCCTCTGGATTTGTACCTTTCCCCTCTTCAAAACGAGACTTGAATGAATACTGAGTTTTATCTAAAACTCCGCTTTGCGAAGAAATTGATCCGCTTCCCTCTTTTATACTTCCTTTCCAAACTGCTGTGGCGTGTCTTTTCATAATTATTTTTTTTAAATTTAATTATTATTCCTGCTATGGGTTTGATTTTCAAAAAAAATTAACCAAATGCTACACTTTAAGTTTTATTTCGACTCAAATTGATCGATGATTTCTTTAGCCTTTTCTTCATCGCTTTCATCTACCATAAGTTCATAGTTTCCAAAAACCCCAGCATAAGAAGAATCAACTTTATCGACTTCATAGCATTTAATACCCTGAGACTCCAACAGGTTTTTAACCCCCATCAGTTCAACTTTTGATTTTGTGTAAAATACTCTTTTATCCATCACTTTTTATTTTTTAGTCTTCATCTTCCATTCCATTCCAGCCTCTTGCTTTAATTGGAATTTTTGTGTTCATCCTGGAAATAAGATGAATGCCTTCGCTTTGTTCTGCCATATGTCCTATCACAGTCAAATTTGGATTTGCTTTAATCTTATCAAAGTCAGATTGATCTATGGTAAACAACAACTCATAATCTTCACCACCATTGAGCACAACGGTTGTAGAATCCAATTCAAATTCTTCGCAAGTAGAAATGCTCATCGGATCCAACGGCAATTTATCTTCAAATAAATTAGCTCCTACTTTAGAATGTTTGCATAAATGCATCACTTCCGAGGACAAACCATCACTTATATCTATCATAGACGTAGGCTTCACTTCCAAAGCCTTCAGTAATTCTACGATATCCTTTCTGGCTTCCGGCTTCAATTGGCGCTCTACAATATAAGTATATTTTTCTAGATCGGGCTGAGCATTAGGGTTTACTTTAAAGACTTCATTTTCTCTTTGTAGAACTTTCAACCCTAAAAATGCACCGCCCAAATCACCCGAGACTACCAGCAAATCATTTGGTTTTGCTCCGCTTCTGTAGGTGATATCTTCTGCTTGAGCCTGACCAATTGCTGTGATACTTATGGTTAAACCTTTTATGGCTGAGGTGGTATCACCTCCTACTACATCTACATTATAAAGTTCGGCTGCAGTCGTTATCCCGCTGTAAAGCTCTTCTAAAGCTTCTACCGTAAATCTATTGGAACAAGCTATAGAAACTGTGATTTGTTCTGCCTGAGCATTCATGGCATATACATCGGATAAATTGACCATGACCGCTTTGTAACCTAAATGTTTTAAGGGCATATAAGCCAAATCAAAATGAACTCCTTCTACCAAAAGATCTGTGGTGACAACTGTATGTTTATCATGCTTGAGCACAGCTGCATCGTCACCGATACTTTTTATGGTTGAAGTATGTTTCACCTTAAAAAACTGAGTAAGATGATCTATTAAACCAAATTCTCCAAGCTCTGATAATTTAGTCTTACTGTCTTTCGTATTTTGAAACATGTCATTTTTATTTTGAAAGCAAAGTTACTCAAAAGGATTTGTAAAGTTGTAAAGCATATCCTAAGACTACAGCTTTCATGAGATTATAAATTTAATAGAAATAAATCTTTTAAATTTATAGTTAACACATCATCTCAATTATGAATCACAGAAGCCAAAGCTATCAAAGGATCAAAGCTGATTCATATCTCAAGACTGTTCACAAAAGAAGTAGTCCAGTGCATTTTTTCTCTATATTTGAGTTAAATACTGATTTTGAAAAAACTATACCTCAGCACATTAACCCTTTTAATGAGTCTAATAGCATTTACACAGACGCCATGCGAAAATGGTTATGCAGGGATCTATCCTTGTCAGGATTACGATCTGATGTCACATATTGGCTTAAGCACCTTTTCTGCTAGTGCAGGAAATGATTCCTGGGGCTGGACAGACCCTCAGGACGGGAAAGAATACGCGCTGATGGGCTTAACAAATGGAACTGCTTTTATAGATATAACCGATCCTGTAAACCCTGTCTATCTTGGCAAACTCCCAACACATACACAAGCCAGCTCCTGGAGAGATATTAAAGTGTATACTAATTATGCCTTTATCGTTTCGGAGGCTTCAGGTCATGGCATGCAAATTTTTGACCTCACCAGACTTCGCAGTGTCACCAATGCACCGGTGACTTTTAACAGTGATGCCCATTATGATGGATTTGGAGATGCGCATAATATCGTCATTAATGAAGACAAGGCGTATGCCTACGTTGTGGGGACCAAAACCTACGATGGCGGTCCTCATATTGTAGATATCAGCAATCCTCTTCATCCCGTTTTAGCAGGTGGATATGCGGGGAGCTCATATACACATGACGCGCAAGTAGTTACTTATGATGGCACTGATACTGATTATACAGGAAAAGAAATTTTTATCGGTTTTAATGAAGAGGAAGTTGTCATTGTAAATGTCACCAATCCTGGCAGTCCAGATTTGATTTCGACGATTACTTATAGTAATATAGGCTATTCACATCAAGGCTGGTTAACTGATGATCAAAAGTATCTATTCTTTGGTGATGAGCTTGATGAACGCACTTTCGGATTAAATAGCAGGACGCTTATTTTTGATTTACAAGACCTGGACAATCCTATTCAGCACCAGGAATATTTTGGCCCAACTTCTGCAATAGATCACAATGGCTATCTCCATAACAACAGGTTTTACTTGTCCAATTATACGGCCGGAATTAGGGTTTTGGATGCGACAAATGTGGCTGCCCAATCCATTTCAGAAATTGGTTTTTTTGACACTTATCCTGAAAATAATACTGATAACTTTAATGGTTCCTGGAGCAATTATCCTTTTTTTGAAAGCGGGAATATCGTCGTAAGTGATATCGAACGCGGTTTTTTTCTGATTAGAAAATCCGGCGCTTTAGGCGCTTCTGATTTTACTCAGGAAAATTTCTCCATTTTTCCGAATCCGGCAAGCTCTTATGTTCAGATTAAAAATGCGTCTCAACCCATACAAAGCATTGAATTGTACACGCTTTTGGGTCAAAAAGTGTATTCTAAAAGATTCAAAGCAAAGAATAACATTCAAATTAATGTCGAGTCCTTTAAAGCAGGTTTATATATGCTTAGAATCAATAATTCATTCACCAGAAAACTCATCATCAACTAACGTATTTAAACGTATTTATTCTGCTTCAGACAGGTTAATTGCCGTTTCAATTAAAGCCAGATGCGAATAAGCCTGTGGGAAATTCCCCAGTAAACGCTTGGTTTCAAAATCGATATCTTCACTCATAAGACCCAAATGATTTGAATAACCAATTAACCTTTCAAATTGTTGTTTTGCTTCTTTTGCTTCACCAATTTTTATCAAACTATTGATGTACCAGAACGTACAAATGGTGAAGGATGAGCTTGGCAAGCCAAAATCATCTTTGTTTTTATACCTGTAGAGAAGCCCGTCATTGGTAAGATCCCTTCCGATAGCCTTTACTGTACTTACAAACTTCGGGTCTTTAGCATCGATAAACCCGTAGGATTCCATCAGTAACACCGAGGCATCCAGGTCTTTAGAACCATAGGATTGTGTAAAGGCCTGCACGTCTTCGTTCCATGCATTTTCCAAAATATCAGTTTTGATGGCCTGTTCTAAAGTTTTCCAGCGTTCCAGTTTAGAGGTTTTTTCAAACAATTCCGAAATTTTTATTGCCCTGTCAATCGCCACCCAGCACAAGACTTTGGAAAAAGTAAAGTGACGATCTTCGGTCCTGAATTCCCAAATTCCCTTGTCTGCTTCCTGCCAGTGCTTGCCAACCACCCAGGCAATGCCTTTGGTAATCGTCCATAATTCTTCTTTGTTATCGGTATCCGATTTAAACTTCACCAGTTCCTGATAAATCACATCTACCAGGATTCCGTAAATATCGTTTTGTTTTTGAGCGTAGGCAGCATTCCCAACTCTCACGGGTTTAGAATCCATATAACCGGAAAGATGAGTCAGTATTTTCTCGGTGAGTTCCTTCTCTTTGTTGATGCCGTACATGATTTGGAGTTTCTCATTTTTATCGGGAATCAGATCAATGATAAATTGAAGATAACGCTTGGTCATTCTCGTATGGCCCAGTTGTGAAACCACTCTTACGACCATAGACGCATCGCGAATCCAGCAAAACCTATAATCCCAGTTCCTCACTTCACCAATGGTTTCCGGCAGGGAAGTGGTTGCTGCAGCCAGAATGGCCCCGGTCTTTTCATAGCTCAGCAATTTCAAGGTCATCGCACTCCTCAAAATCATAGCATTATAACTCCGAAACTCAGGGGTGTTATCGGTCCAGTTGATCCAGTAAGCCAGTGTCTTTTTATAATCCAGGTTCACAGAGTCCATGCTCGGCAAATCAATTTTCTCATTATAGGACAACAGAAAAAAAGCATCCTGAGTGAGTTCTATCTCTTCGGAATTTACCACTGCTTCTTTTGAAAGTGAGGTGTATAAAAATAAAGTGTCGAATTTATCGGCTTCGGTGAGCGCAACGATAAAGTTATCTTTTATGTAAATTTCGGTATTCCCTAAGGCATATTCAAGTTTGGGGCTGTAGTCAACACTTAGCTTTGGAGTCCCTTTGGTCACTTTTAGATACCTGATGACTTCGGGGGGAGCATGGTAAGATTTGTCCTTTTTGGGATACCGGGGAAGAAAGTCATGAACTTCAAAACTCGCTTTTTCAGACCTGAATTCAGTTTTTAAAATACAGGTGTTTTCAACATAAGTTTGACTAACTGTATAAGCCTCATCCACCTTAAAACCGAACTGCCCCCCTTTTTTATCGTCCAGTAATTTGGCAAAAACAGAAGCAGAGTCAAACTCCGGCAAACAGCACCAATCCAACGACCCCTTGTCCGAAATTAAAGCTGCAGTTCTACAATTACCTATGATACCATAATTCAGATTATTCATCAATTTCGAGTATTTGGAAGATTTAAATCATATTTTTGATTAAATAAAAGGAAATATTCTGAGTAAAACAAAGCTTTCTTATGAATAAAACAATAATTGTTTCCAACAGATTACCGCTTCAAGTGCGTATTGAAAACGATCAGATAGAAGTCACCCCGAGTGTGGGAGGACTTGCAACCGGACTTAAGTCTGTTCACAAAGAAGGCAATGGCCTTTGGGTAGGCTGGAGTGGTATTACCGAGGAAGAATTGACCCCTGAGCTGGAAACCAAAATCTCAAAAGCGGTTACCAAAGCGCAATGTGTTTCAGTAAACCTTACCCAAAGAGATTTGGATCATTATTATTATGGATTTAGCAACCGCACGCTTTGGCCTTTATTCCATTATTTTATAGAATACACAGAATACAATCCGGAATCCTGGGAAGTCTATAAAAGCGTGAACCAAAAGTTTGCTGACAAAGTTTTGGAGCAGGTGGAGGAAGGCGATAACATCTGGATACAGGATTATCAGTTACTACTGGTTCCCGGCATGGTAAAAGCTAAACGACCAGATATTTCCATAGGATTTTTTAACCACATTCCTTTTCCTTCTTATGAGATTTTCAGAACCTTTCCTAAGCGTAAAGAATTGCTGGAAGGCATGCTTGGTGCAGATCTCATCGGTTTTCATACCTATGACTATGAAAGGCATTTTTTAAGTTCGGTCAAACGAATTTTAAGCCTGGATGTCAGCTTTAATAAAATCACCTACCAGAATCGGATTATAAAAGTGGATTCTTTCCCGATGGGAATCGATTATGAGAAGTTTGAAAATGCCGCCCTGGATCACGATAAAATGGCTGAAAGTGAAAAATCTGAAATTCAAAAGCGACTGGACCAGCATTTACAGAATGAAGAAGGTATAAAAATGATACTTTCTATCGACCGAATGGATTATACCAAAGGCATCCCCAACCGTATTAAAGCCTTTGAATATTTCTTGAGAAAATACCCACAGTTCCAGGAGAAAATCCGACTGATCATGCTAGCGGTTCCCTCCCGATCTCAGGTCCCTCAATACCAGAGGCTGAAACAGGAAACCGACGAGCTTGTCGGCAGAATCAATGGCGAATATTCCACAGTAAGCTGGACGCCCATCTGGTATTTTTACAGAGCTTTACCCTTCGAAAATTTAATTGACCTCTACACCTCTTCCGATGTGGCCCTGATCACCCCGGTAAGGGATGGAATGAATCTGGTAGCTAAAGAATATGTAGCCACCAGAACTCGAAAAGACGGAGTCCTGGTTTTAAGTGAAATGGCGGGGGCTTCCATAGAAATGAACGAAGCTTTACTCATCAACCCCTTCAATTTTGAAGAAATTGCAGACAGTATCAAGCAGGCTTTAGAAATGCCTAAAGCCGAACAAAAACAAAGAATGCAGGCCCTGCAAAATCGGGTGTCCCGATATAGTGTAAAAAAATGGGCCAACGAATTTATGAATTCCCTCGACCAGGTGCACAAGGTTTATAATGTCATTGAAGCTGAAAAAGTTGACAAAAACGTCAAAGCCCTTTTTATTGAAAAACTCAGATCCGATGAGAAAAAAATAATGTTTCTGGACTACGACGGGACTTTGGTCAATTTTACAAACAATCCTCAGGATGCAAAGCCAGACAAAGAACTATTTTCAATTTTAGAAAATTTACATGTCATCGAGCACTTAAAACTGGTCCTCATCAGCGGTCGGGATAAGAAAACCCTCAACAAATGGTTTGGACATACACCCTATACTCTGGTCTCGGATCACGGAGTTTCCATGAGAATAGAAAATGAGGAGTGGAAAACTACCGAGCGTTTAAAAACAGACTGGATGGATGATATTCTTCCTGTTTTGGAAACCTTCGTCGACAGAACACCGGGAACTTTGGTGGAAAAAAAGAAATACTCTCTGGCCTGGCATTATAGAAATACCGATATCGAATTAGCAGAAAAAAGACTGGTTGAAATTAAAACGGTACTGACAAGTTTTATATCCAACACAGACCTTACCTTGCTGGAAGGCAATAAAGTCATCGAAATCAAAAGCAGTAAAGTGAACAAAGGCAGAGCCTGTTCCAGCCTTCTCAATCAATTTCCATCAGAGCATGTGTTTGCCTTTGGCGATGACTGGACCGATGAATTTATGTTTGAAGAACTGCCGGAGCGCTCTGAAACCGTAAAAATAGGGGTTCAGAAAACCAAAGCAAGGTATTATGTCAAAACAGTTGAGGAAGTGAGAGCCTTTTTAAAAGCATTAGCTGAATAGAAATTTAATGAGCAGACAAAACAAATTGATCTGGGATTTCCGAGGTCCCAACGCAGAGAAAACAGCAGAACATCATGAAATTCATCTCAAGGATTTTTTGAAGATGAATGCTATGGAAAATCACATTTTAGGCATTGATAAAATTGTAATTTTCAAGTGTTAATCATAAGATTGAATGGTAAGTCTATTTTAACCTCTACGTAATGAAATAAGAAATTACCAAACATTTCATGGATTTATATAAAATCATGAAGAACAAACCTTTAGATACTATATTCTATTCTCAAATTGTAGAATTACTACAATCTGCAAGAAATAAAGTCGTGCAGACTGTAAACCATACCAAGGTTCATACCTACTTCGAAATAGGTAGGTTGATTGTTGAAGAAGAGCAGGAAGGAAAAGACAGAGCTGAATACGGTAAACAAATTTTAAGTGGATTATCCAAAGTTCTTACTAAAGAATTCGGCAAAGGTTTCTCCACCACCAATTTGAAGCAGATGAGGCAGTTTTATCTTGCATATTCAATTGGTCAGACACTGTCTGACAATTCTAAATTTGAAATACAACAGACAGTACCTGCTACTTTCAAATTAAGCTGGTCACATTATCTGAAATTGATGCGTATTGATGATGAAAACGAAAAACAATTTTACGAAATAGAGTCAGTAAAAAACAATTGGAGCGTTAGAGAACTTGATAGACAATACGATTCAGCACTTTATACGAGACTTGTTTTGAGTAGAGATAAAGAAAAAATCAAGGAGTTATCAGAAAAAGGATTGGTCCTTATAAAGCCAAAAGATGCAATTAAAGATCCTTACATTATAGAGTTTATGGGATTGACGTAAAGATCCTCCTATACTGAAAGCGATCTAGAGCAAGGGGTAATCGGTAAACTTGAACACTTTTTACTTGAATTAGGTACTGGATTCACATTTGTTGCTAGGCAAAAAAGGATTTCTTTTGATGATAAACATTTTCATATAGGTTTAGTTTTTTACAATCGGATACTGAAATGTTTAGTACTGGTTGAGCTAAAAATTGGGGAACTTAAACATCAAGACCTTGGGCAAATGCAGATGTATGTAAATTATTATGACAGAGAAGTCCGATTGAAAGATGAAAATAAGACAATAGGAATGGTATTATGCAAAGACAAAAGCAAATCGGTAGTAGAATATACATTACCAGAAAACAATGAACAGATTTTTGCAAGTAAATACAAAACTGTTCTGCCAAGTAAAGACGAATTAAAACTTTTAATAGATGAACACAAAAATCAACGTTCATAACCACCAAGCTTAAATTTCAATGAACAGACAAATCAAATTAATCTGGGACTTCCGAGGTCCTAACGCCAAGAAAACAGCAGAACATCATGAAATTCACCTCCGGGATTTCTTGAAGATGAATGCAATGGAAAATCACATTACCGGGGTAGAACACATCAGCGAGTTTCACTTTATAGCTTTTCTTGTCGTGGAGGAAGAGCAGATTAAAGACCTAAGAGACCGCTTAAAACCTCATCGGGGACAGGTGTATTCTAGTTGAAGCTTAACTAAAGGAAAAGCCTTACAACAGCTTACAACTGTAAAAAAACCGCTAGCGTGTTGTAACGGATAGTAGGTAAGCTCCCAAAAAAATTAAAAATTATAATTGAATCCGACGCCCAACACCTCTCTGACCTGAAAACCCTGTACAGCGTTGTCATCGTAAATGGCCTGAAAGGTGAAGTTGGCTGAAATGTATTTATTCACGCTCATCACCAGATTGAGGGTGTAGTCGATATCGACGTTTTGCAGATCTTCGAGATAATTGGAATACAGTCCTAACACGTTACCAACAGTGATGTTTTCCATCAATTTGAACTTGACAAAGGCATTGACCGAGGCCCCAAATTCTGTACGGATGTTTTCACCTTGATCCAGACCAAAAAAATCGCCGTCCTCGTAACCCTGAGTAGTTGTAAACTTGCTGTTGGCAGTGATGATACGTCCTGTGACCGGCGAAATATTCACCCGTATATCATCACTGTGCTTCCACAACGCTCCCAAACCAAGTTGAGTAAAAGCAGGTGACATCAGTTGCGTCCTGAGCGTTCTGGTCTCATTCCCATCGGCATCTTCACCGAACATATAACCACTATCAAACTGTGTCCTGAAATTCACAAAAGCAGAAGTATACCATTTGGTCTCATCGATTTGTCGACCAACCGTGGAGTTGATTTCCAAACGGTCGTTCGTTTTTCTATTAAATTCCTGGTCTTTGGTTTTATTGATTCCATAATCGCCAAGAAACTTGGTATCCCAGGTGTATTTCCCTTTGTTGTAATTGATATCATAATTGACGACAACATTCGCCGAATAGTTACTGGTTCCACCCCCTTGCCATTCACTATTGAAAGCGGCCTGATTGATTAAAAACTGAAAATTCCCATCAGTGGTCCAGGTTGTATCCTTTTTGGTCGACTTGCTATCATCAGACTGAGCTGAAGCAAAAAGTGTAGCTATGAAAAAAAAAGAGGAACTTAGAAAGTAATGAAGTCTCATTTTTGAGGTTTTTAGAAAACAAATCTATGAAACCAAAAAGAGAACTATTTAAATGTTTGGTTTTTTGTAACTTTTATCAATTAGTTCTTAGGTCTCTTATAAAGCGGCACAGCAGAACAGGCTTCTCCGTACATAATGGATTTAGCCTGGGGCTGAAGCATTTGTAAAGCTAGTAAATACGCATTTTCCGGAACGGGTTTGTTTGAGCAACCTTTAATGATGACCGGCTTATCCTGGTATTCTGTAAAATCCACCTCCTGTAGTGCTTCCTGGTAAAGTAAAGAATTCAGAAATTCCAGATTTCCAAACACCACTTTTTTGGAAAAGCCATGTAAGTAGGAAGTAATTAGCAAGTATGCCCAGCCAGGGATGATGGCATCGCTTGAGCAGCGCAAAGCCACATAAGCATCCTGATACTGAGACCAGTCGTGATGTTTTAAAGCTTCCCTAAAGTCTTTTTCTTTAAGAATAATCCCTTCAAATAACCAGTCTTTGATGTCTATCAATTTTCGTTCACCGACGGGATAATAATCTTCCAGATTGAAGGTTTTAAGAGAACTTAGGGCTACTTTGTTGACGATTTCTGTCATAGATTACAGCATTCCCAATTCTAACTTCGCTTCCTCACTCATCAATTCCTGTGACCAGGCAGGATCGAAAGTCAGTTCTACTTCACACTCATTCACCCAATCCAGAGATGCTGACTTTTCTTTCACCTCTTGAGGTAAAGATTCGGCAACCGGACAGTTAGGTGAGGTTAACGTCATAAGTATTTTCACGTCATTATCTTCGTTGACAAAGACGTCGTAAATAAGACCTAATTCGTAGATATCAACAGGGATTTCCGGATCGTAAATGGTTTTTAAAACTCTTACGATGTCTTCTCCCAGTTCTTCTGTATTTCTTTCTTCAGCCATTTTCTTAAGCTTTATTATTTTGTTGACTATTGTAGGCAATAGCGTACATCTTCATTTGTTTAATCATACTCACCAACCCATTTGCTCGGGTTGGCGACAAGTGTTCTTTAAGTCCAATTTCATCAATAAAATCGGTGTTTGCATGGATGATATCTTCAGGTTTTTGACCAGAAAAAACTCTTATGAGAATAGCAATGATGCCTTTGGTGATGATAGCATCACTATCTGCTGTAAAATCGACCTGATCGTCGTCCATTTCAGCATACACCCATACTCTGCTCTGGCAACCTTTGATTATATTTTCTTCGGTTTTGTGTTCTTCAGCTATCAGCGGTAAAGACTTACCCAATTCTATCATGTACTCATAGCGCTGCATCCAGTCTTCAAACATGCTGAATTCTTCTATGATTTCTTCTTGTCTTTCTTGAATACTACTCACGTTAATCTTTCTTTTTAGCTTTGATTATAATTTCTCCTTGTTTGTTCTTTAGATGAATGGCTTCTTTTGAATTTTCAAATTGGGTCACTGAAGCCATTTTTTGAAAAAATAAATTTTCAAGTTCCATGGAATCATCACAGTACATCTTGGTAGCTCTGGCATAACCTAAATCAACTACTTTATTATCCAGCTTATAACTGTAGGTATAATTATTACATCCTGAAAATCCTGAAATCGTTGAGTTTTCTGGATTTACTTTTAAAGTTAATTTAGAATCTGAAATGTCTCTATCTCCCATTTGAGTTATCTCATAGTTTTGAGTCATCAGCTGATCTGATGTCATTTTTTGAGCTTTACAGGAGCCAAGCATCACTACAAAACCAAATAATATGAGATGGAGGTTGGCACTTATAATTCGTTTCATATTAACATGGATTTTGCTTTCTTCAAAGCAGTTATAAAAGAGTCGATTTCTTCTTTCGTATTGTAAAATGAAAAGGAAGCACGAACGGTTCCTGGTATTTTATAAAATTCCATAATAGGCTGAGCACAATGATGTCCGGTCCTTACAGCTATTCCCATTTTATCTAAAAGCGTACCTATATCATAAGGGTGAACGTCCTTGATATTAAAAGACAAAACTGCTGTTTTTTTATCTGGAGTTGTGCCATAGATTTCAACATCATCTATCTTTTGAATTTCTGAAGTAGCGTAGTTGAGCAATTCCATTTCATAAGCTGCAATCGAATCAAATCCAATTCCGTTCATATAATCCAAAGCAGCTCCGAAAGCGATTCCACCGGAAATATTTGGCGTTCCTGCTTCAAACTTATGGGGTAAACCGGCGTAAGTTGTCTTTTCAAAAGTCACTTCTGAAATCATTTCACCACCACCTTGATAGGGGGGTAACATATTCAAAAGATCTTCTTTTCCGTAAAGCATGCCAACTCCAGTTGGACCACAAATCTTGTGAGCCGAAACCGTATAATAATCGACATCCAGTGCCTGCACATCGGCCTTTAAATGAGGTGCAGCCTGAGCACCGTCTATTAAAACTTTAGCATCCACACCGTGAGCCAACTCGATAATTTCTTCAATAGGATTGATAGTTCCCAAGGCATTAGATACATGATTCACGAAAACTAACTTGGTGTTTTCATTCAAAAGTTCTTTATAGCTATCCATTTCCAATTCGCCTTTATGCGACATTGGAATGACCTTCATTTTAGAGCCTGTCTTCTGACAGAGCATTTGCCAGGGCACAATATTGGAATGGTGTTCCATTGCCGAAACCAGGATTTCATCTTCAGGTTTCAAAATAGACGCATAGCCATTCGCTACCAAATTGATACTGTGCGTGGTTCCTGCCGTTAAAATGATTTCGTGGGCAAATTCAGCATTGAAATGCTTTCTCACGGTCTCCCTTGCCCCTTCATAAGCATCGGTGGCGATTTGAGACAAAGAATGAACGCCTCTGTGAATATTGGCATTTTTAGTTTCGTAATAATCTACGATACAATTAATGACCTGCGTCGGCGTTTGCGAAGTCGCTGCATTATCAAAGTACACCAGGGGTTTTCCATTGATTTCTCTACTCAGTATAGGAAAATCCTTGCGTATTTTTTGTATGTCTAGAAGTTGTTCAGAAGTATTCGTCATGTTTCGTTTCGTTTTGTTTACTTCTAAGCAAGTTGACTGAATTGAAATTTATAAGTTGAATCCAAGTTCAACGCCAAGTTTCAATGCAATTTGTTTAGTTATTCTTTTTTTAATTTCTGGTATTTTGACACTGCTCAGGACATTATTTGCAAAGGCAAACATCAGTAGAGCTCTAGCTTCCTTTTTAGGAATACCCCGTGTTCTCAGGTAGTATAAAGCTTCGTTGTCTAGCTGACCAATAGTACAACCGTGACTACATTTTACATCATCTGCAAAAATTTCCAGCTGTGGTTTTGAGTTACAAGTCGCGGTGTCATCTATCAGGATATTGTTGTTGCTTTGGAAGGCATTCGTTTTCTGAGCAACTCTGTCTACAAGTACATTACCATTGAACACCCCTACAGATTTTTCAGAAAAAACACCCTTATAATCTTGATGACTCTCGCAGTTTGGCTGCGTATGATGAACCAGTGTATTGTGGTCTACATGCTGTTTACCTTCCAGAATAGTCACGCCTTTCAATACAGAATTACAGTTTTCCCCCTGTTGGTAAAACTTCAGATTGTTTCTTGTGATTTTACCACCTAGAGAAAAGGTGTGCATTGAGCATTTACTGTCGCGCTCCTGTTTGATATAAGTATTATCAATTAAGGATGATGTAGTTTTATCATTCTGAATTTTATAATAGTCCACCTCAGCATTTTTTTCAACATAGACCTCTGTTACCGAATTGGTTAGCACAGGATGATCTGTCAAACTTTGATGTCTTTCGATAATTTGAACGTGAGCACCTTCTTCAGCAATGATTAAATTTCTTGGCTGCACCATCAAAGCAGCTTCGTTACTTGTAAAGAAGTTGAGCACCTGAATTGGCTTCTCCGCTACTATGTTTTTCGGAATTCTGATGTAAGCACCTTCTTTGGCGAAAGCCGTATTCAATGAAGACATACTGTCTTCAGGGACAATTTTATTGAAATACTTATCAATGACAGGCTTATATTTATCTTTGTTTAAGGCAGAAGACATTAAACAAGCATCCAGTTTGTCATGCGTTGTTCTTGATAAGTGTGAAGAATAAATACCGTCTACAAACACGATGGTGTAGGTATCGATATCATGAATCAAATATTTTTTGATGTCTTTATAATCGATAGCATCTTCCTTTTTAGGAAAAATACTGTAGTCTTCTTTCAAGATAGAATTGAGCGAAGTGTACTTCCAGGCTTCCTGTTTTTTGGAAGGAAATCCTGATTGCTCAAAAAACTTTATTGCTTTATTTCGTACCTCATGAATATCGTTTTCCAAATCGACCTGCTCTTCAAAAGCAAGGTAGGAGGACATTAATTTATCTTTAAGTTCCATAGTTTTCAATCGTTTTGGTGCTTATGAAGTCATTTCTGCACGTTCCTCTTTCAGCCAGTCGTATCCTTTTTCTTCAAGCTCTTTAGCCAGGTCTTTGCCACCAGTTTTCACTATTTTACCGTCCATCAAGACATGCACTACGTCTGGAATAACATAATCCAACAAACGCTGATAGTGCGTTATCACAAGCGTAGCATTATCTTTAGTCTTCAATCTATTGACGCCGTCGGCAACAATTCGTAAAGCATCGATATCCAGACCAGAATCGGTTTCGTCCAAAATGGCCAATTTTGGCTCTAGCATTGCCATTTGGAAAATTTCATTTCTCTTTTTCTCACCACCCGAAAAACCTTCGTTAAGTGATCTGGAAAGGAATTTTCTATCCATGTCCAGCAAAGCAGATTTCTCTCTGATTTTTTTCAGCATTTCATTGGCTGGCATATCCTTTTGACCTCTGGATTTTCTCACCTGATTTATCGAAGTCTTTATAAAATTGGTCACTGAAACCCCGGGAATCTCTACTGGATACTGAAAAGACAAAAAGATACCCTTATGAGCTCTTTCATCTGGGGATAATTCAGAAATATTTGCTTTTTCAAAAAGGATATCACCCTGAGTCACTTCAAAATCTTCGTTACCTGCAATTACAGATGCAAGGGTGCTTTTTCCGGAGCCGTTAGGTCCCATAATAGCATGAACTTCACCTGGATTGATTTCAAGGTTAATTCCCTTAAGTATTTTCTCACCTTCTACGCTAGCGTGTAAATTTTTTATCTTTAACATAACTTATTCTTGTTTATTTAGTCTCAAGCTATCATCGTTGGACAATGGCTTTACTCTTATTATAGTTTGAATATCAATGACTTGTGGCCAAGCCTCTTTTTCTGGATTATCTTTAATAGCAGCTTTCAAAGTCACATCGAAAGAAGCAAATGGATCTGGATTGATATCACGAGCCTGGGCAATGAGCTGACTGGCTTTTTCATTCATGATTACTCCGTAGATTTCATCTTCCTTATTAAAAACAGCAACAGAATCCGTGTAAATAAATTCTCCTGAAATCGTATTAGATTCCGTTTTGAGAATATTTTCTTCAGCATCAGTTGTTTTTGAATCTGACTTACAAGACCCTAAAATCACTAAACTCATCACTAAAAGAAACTTTCTCATAACTTCTTATCCAACTGAACCTTCTAATGAAATTTCAAGTAATTTTTGAGCTTCAACTGCAAATTCCATCGGCAACTTATTCAATACTTCTTTACTAAATCCATTCACGATAAGTGCAATGGCTTTTTCAGTATCAATCCCCCGTTGATTGCAATAGAAGATTTGATCTTCGCCAATTTTACTGGTCGTTGCCTCATGCTCTACCTGAGCAGTTTTATTTTTAGCTTCTATATAAGGGAAGGTGTGTGCTCCACACTTATTCCCCATCAGCAAAGAATCACACTGAGAGAAATTTCTCGCGTTATCAGCGCGTTTATTGATTTGCACCAAACCTCTGTAACTGTTTTGAGATTTCCCTGCTGAAATACCTTTTGAAATAATTGTACTTTTGGTGTTTTTACCAAGATGAATCATCTTGGTTCCTGTGTCTGCCTGCTGAAAATTGTTGGTTACAGCAATAGAGTAAAATTCACCTGTAGAATTATCTCCTTTTAAAATACAGCTCGGATATTTCCAGGTCACTGCAGATCCTGTCTCAACTTGCGTCCAGCTTATCTTTGCATTTTTCTCGCACAATCCGCGTTTGGTGACAAAATTGTAAACCCCGCCTTTTCCTTCTTTGTTTCCTGGATACCAGTTTTGAACCGTAGAATATTTAATTTCAGCATTATCCATAGCAACAAGTTCTACGACCGCTGCATGCAACTGATTTTCATCACGAGAAGGAGCAGTACAACCTTCCAAATAACTTACATAACTGGAATCTTCAGCAATCACAAGAGTTCTTTCAAACTGACCTGTTCCTGCCTGATTAATTCTAAAATAGGTTGACAATTCCATGGGACATCTCACTCCTTTTGGAATGTAACAGAACGAACCATCACTAAATACTGCTGAATTTAAAGCAGCAAAGTAATTGTCTGAAGTAGGAACGACACTCCCAATGTATTTTTTGACAAGTTCCGGATGTTCCTTAATCGCTTCTGAAATAGAGCAAAAAATAATTCCTTTTTCGGCTAAAGTCTTTTTAAATGTTGTCGTTACAGAAACTGAATCCATAACCACATCCATCGCCACACCTGCTAATTTCTTTTGTTCATCTATGGAAATACCCAGCTTTTTAAAGGTATCCAGCATTTCTGGATCTACCTCATCTAAACTGTCGTACTTAGGTTTTGTACTAGGCGCTGAATAGTATGAAATCGCTTGATAATTTGGTTTTTCATAACCGATATTTGCCCAGTTTGGCTCTTTCATGGTTAGCCAATGCCTGTAAGCCTCCAGCCTCCATTGGGTCATCCAATCTGGTTCTCCTTTCTTTTTTGAAATACCTATAACCACATCTTCGTTCAGTCCGGGAGGAAACGTATCCGCTTCCATCTCTGTATAAAAACCGTACTCGTATTCTTTGTTTTGAAGTTCTTTCTCAAGTTCTTGCTCTGTATAAGCCATAATCTTTTGTTTTAATCCCTCATTGAGGGTCTAAGTTCACGATCTTCTAAATCGAAATTTTAAAATATCTTACCTACCTTCTTCACAGGCTTGCCTCGACACAATTTGATTATAGTGAAAAACTCTCACCACAACCACATGTTCTCTGTGCATTAGGATTGTTAAATACAAATCCTTTACCGTTCAATCCTCCAGAATATTCCAGAGTCGTACCTATTAAATATAAAAAACTACTTTTATTGATGACGAGTTTAACCTCGTTATCCTCGAAAACTTTATCTTCATCCTGTTGAGCTTGATCAAAATTCAGCTCGTAAGACAAACCTGAACATCCACCACTTTTAACTCCAACTCTCACAAAATGATCCCTGGTATTAAAGCCATCTTCAGCCATCAAGTTGACAATCTTTTGCTTTGCTGTATCACTAACTCTGATCATGCTATATAAATTTAATCTAAATTAGAAACAAATATAGGATTAATGAATTATCTGGGCATATCACTTAACAAAATTATTTAGAATAATTATCATTAGTGTTTTTTTAAGCTAAAAAAAACCAGCCGAAGCTGGTTTGAATTTCTGATAATAATATACGTTATTCAGCTAATAGCGCCTGGGCGTTTTCAATAGCATCAGCTATAGCTTTTCGCATTTCCTCAGCAGATTTATACTGAACGTTCAACATTTCCTGCTTAGCCTTAATACTGTCTTTATCTTGAGTTGCTAAACCGGTATTAATTTCAGTTCTTGAAAATGTGGTACTGAAATTTTCCATCCAGGACATCATAAGATCATGAGAATTCTTCAAATCTGCGATGGCTTTGTCATATAACTCAACCTTTTCTGTATTCACTTCTTCAGCCTCCTGCATTTTTTCTTTTTCAGTTTCAAGCCTTGAAATCATACTATTGATTTCACTCAATTTAGGCATCACTTCATCATGAATTTTAATAGTCTCTTTCATTTGAGCATCAAAAGCTTTGGCGTCTTCAGACTGTTCTTGTTGACACGAAGAAGCTATCACTAAAACGGCAAGACTTAAAATTTTAAAAAAGGTTTTCATCGGTTTGTTTTTTGGGTTTAAATTATTTCAAATTGTTTACCTGGTAAGGGCCTCACACATCCAGATAATTCTAAATTCATCAGGATAGACGCCAACTTATAAGTGGGTAAATTACAGGCCAAAGATAAAGTATCAATCTCAGCTTTACCAATTTCCTTAAGTTTTTCAAAAACTAGTTTTTCTTCACCCTGAAGATTTACAAAAAGTTGTGTCTGCTTATTCCCTTTTTTTGTCTCGATATCCCAGTTGAGAAAATAAACCACGTCAGCTGCACTGGTTATCATCTGCGCTTTTTGCTGTTTAATAAGCATATTACAGCCCTTGCTGAATTTATCCTGGGGGCGTCCTGGAATGGCGAAAACTTCTCTGTCGTAAGAATGAGCTATGTCGGCTGTGACGAGAGAACCTCCTTTTTCGGCGCTTTCTATCACTATGGTCGCCTCACTAAGTCCTGCTACGATTCTATTTCTACTTAAAAAATTCTTTCGGTCAAAAGTAGCATCACTGCAAAAATCTGTAAAAAATCCGCCATTATTTTCAATAGCAGCCGCATACTTTTGATGCACTTTGGGGTAAATTTGGTCGAGTCCGTGAGCCAGACAGGCAATAGTTTGCAGGTTATGATCTAAGGCGGCTTTATGCGCGACAATATCGGTTCCGTAAGCCAGGCCAGACACAATCACAGGCTTCAACGGAGCTAGATCACTAATGAGCTGCTCACAAACGGCAATGCCGTGACTGGTGATTTGACGCGTTCCCACAATGCTTAAAATCGGTTTGTTTTTAAGATTGATATTCCCTCTGGAAAAAAGTAAAATCGGGCTATCTATGCACTGCTTGAGTCTGGAAGGATAGTTTTCATCCTGATAGTAATGCACGTCAATATTATTCTTCTGGATGAATTCCAGTTCTTTTTCAGCTTCTTTTAAAAAGGCTGAATTCTTAAGACTTTGTAAGCGTTTTTTACCAATGCCATCTATTTCTGATAACTGCCTGGTGTTAGCTTGAAATAAATTCGTGGCACTCCCAAAATGTTGCAGCAATTTCTTTGCATTGATATGTCCTATGCCCGACAGGTTTTGTAACATCAATAGATTAAGAAATTCCTGTTCCTGCATGTTGAGCTAGATTAAGACCCCTTTTTATCTTCTATATCTTCTTTGCTTTCGCTTTGGTCACTACCTTTTTTGTCTTCAGCTTCTATATTTTCATCTTTTATTTCCTGCTCCTCCCTTTGTTCCTTATCCTCTTTATCTTCATTTTCGTCTCTCTCTATTTTTTTATCTCCGCCTTCCTCTTTAATAGACTGGTCTTCAACCACCATCTTAGAGGGCTCTTTTTCAAAAGACTTTCCGAGATAAACCAATTTAGATTCAGACTCCACTTCAATATCTTTAGTGTTATTTGGCAAGATCTCGAGTTGACCTTCAGAATTTTTGATAAAGAGCGGTATAATTTCAGGCTCCACCTTGCTTATTTCAATCAGGCCTTCAAAATGTTCATGAGAATTAAGCGCTATTTCATGAATTTCAGGATACTTTCTCGTCAGATTTACCAATTTAATGTAGTCATCGGTTTGAGAGAATAAGCCATCATCCGGATTGTTTTCCGGGTCTTCCATTTCTTCTGAAGAAATTACTCGGTAGGTTCCCTGCTCACCAAATTGCTTGGAAAAATTTTCAATAGCTTTTTTATTTACAGCTGTGTTTCCCGTCAATGCCATAAGGTATCCAACATCACTTAGTTCAACATTGTCTATTAAATCATCTGAATAAATATTGGCATTGATAGCGTCCAGCCCCATACTTTTAGCTTTATCAATATTGCTTTTGTTGTTATCAACAATCACGACATGCCTGTCATTATCTTTGAGGTATTTGGCGATTATTCTTGAAAAAGAGGACGAACCTACAATTAAAATACCTTGAGAATCTTTCAAAAACACACCCACTAACTTCGCAAAGGGTCTGGCGGTAGTTGCATTTAACAAAACGGTTCCCAGAACAATTATAAAGACTAGAGGCGTAATTAATTCAGCATTAGGCACATCCTGCTCTACGAGTTTAAGCCCAAAAAGGGATGCCACACCAGCCGCTACAATACCACGAGGTCCTACCCAGCTGATAAAAAGCTTTTCATTGGTTTGTAGGGTAGAGTTATAACTGCTTAAGAAAACACCTAAAGGCCTGACTAAAAATACGACGACCGCAAAAAGAATTAAGGTCTCCCAGTTGATCACCAGTAGTAAATTTTCTAAATTAATATTAGCCGCCAGCAAGATAAAAAGGATTGAAATCAGTAATACACTCAGTGATTCTTTAAAATAAAGCAGGTCTTTTAAATTTGGCAGGTTGGTATTTCCCATGATAATCCCCATGATAACCACAGCAAGAAGTCCACTTTCGTGCGCAAAGTGATCTGCCAGAACAAATACACCTAAAACCGCTGCAAGTGTAACCACATTTAATAAATAATGCGGGATTACTTTGGACTTGATAGCAACGGCTAAGGCTTTGGCAAACGTAAAGCCAAACGTAAATCCAAAAAGCACGATTTTACCAAACTCTATTAATACCGTAGAAGTCACTGCTTCTCCTCCTCCTGCTGAAATAAACTCAAACACCAATACAGCTACCAAAGCACCTATAGGATCGATTAAAATTCCTTCCCATTTTAAAATCGTTGACACATCCTTCTTCAAAGGGATATTCCTCAGAATGGGGGTAATCACTGTTGGACCGGTTACAATGATAAGTCCTGAGAACAGAAGGGAAATTTGCCAGCTCAATCCAAGAATCCAATGTGCTGCCATACCTGCTCCTATAAAAGTGATGACGACAGCAACAGTAATCAATTTGACGATCACTGGCCCCACGTGGAGAATTTCACCGCGCCTTAAAGTAAGCCCCCCTTCAAAAAGAATGATACCTATGGCAAGGGAAACGAAGTAAAACAAACTCTCTCCTGGAAACAACCCAGATTCACCATTCCATATAGGCTCTATCAATTTGGAACCATCTTCGGTATATAAAGTAGCTAAGGGACCTACCAAAAGCCCTATAAGAATGAGAGGCAAAATTGCTGGAATTTTGAATCGCCATGCAAACCATTGAGCCAAAATTCCTAATATTATAATTCCTGCGAGTTCTATCATAAAAGCTTAAATTTGAGTCGTTAAAAATAGTATAATCTAAAAGACTCGAATTCCAAAGTTAAGACTCTTTTAGTATTTTGCTCTAAAATATAATTTATGAATTTATATCCCATCGAAACCGGTCATTTTAAGTTAGACGGCGGAGCCATGTTTGGCGTTGTCCCAAAAACGCTTTGGCAACGCACCAATCCTGCAGATGACAATAACATGATAGACATCGCAGCCACGAGTTTATTGATAGAAAACGGCAAGCAACTCATTCTAATAGATACGGGTTTAGGAAATAAACAAAGTGAGAAATTTTTTAGTCATTATCACAGATGGGGCAAACATTCTATTGACAATTCACTAAAAAAGCATGGATTCCATAGAGATGATATCACAGATGTCTTCCTTACCCATCTGCATTTTGACCACTGCGGAGGAGCGATACAATGGAATAAAGACAAAACTGGCTACGAACCTGCTTTTAAAAACGCAAAGTTTTGGACCAACCGAGAACATTGGGATTGGGCTATAAACCCAAACGCCAGGGAAAAAGCTTCTTTTCTGAAGGAAAACCTGCTCCCAATGCAAGACTCTGGACAGCTGAATTTTCTGGACAGAACAGAATATCGACATTTTTATAAGAACTTAGGTTTTGAAGTTCTCTTTGTAGACGGGCATACCGACAAACAAATGATTCCTATTATAGACTACCAGGATAAGAAATTAGTTTTTGCTGCAGATTTACTGCCAACGGCAGGGCACATTCCACTACCTTATGTGATGGGATTTGACACCCGACCTTTAAAAACCCTGAACGAGAAAAAACTTTTTTTAGAAGAAGCTGTTGACAACGAGTATTATTTATTTCTCGAACACGATGCTCACAATGAAATCATCAATTTGAAAGACACGGAAAAAGGCGCCAAACTCAACTCCACCTTCGCTTTCAATGAACTTTTTACTCATTAAAAATAATTTAATTCTATGAATACTAAATTTTTCAAACCAGGAGGTTTGTGCCTACTGACGTCATTTTTTTTAATCGGTTGTGCCAGCGGGCCTAAAATCAATTCAGAACCCATTCCCAGCTTACAAAATGCAAATGAAAAAACTGTTGAGCTCACAGAAGATGAGCTTCAGTACTGGGGAAGCAAAGATTTGCTTACCGATACTATTCCAGGTATGAGTGTAGATAGAGCCTATCAGGAACTCATCAAAGATTATGAAGGCAAGACTGTAATTGTTGCCATTTTAGACAGCGGTATCGATATTGAACACGAAGACTTAGAAGGGATCATCTGGACCAATATCGATGAAATTCCAGACAACGGAATCGATGATGACGGCAATGGCTTTGTAGATGATATTCACGGCTGGAATTTTCTGGGTGATGTCGTTGAAGAAAACCTTGAATTTACCAGAATTGTAAGAGACTACAAAGATGAATTTGAAGGAAAGCTGGTTAATGAAATAGATGTAGATAATTTAGAAGATTTCAAATTATACAAAGCAGCTAAAGCTAAATATGATGAAGAAATCAATAGCACACAAAACAGCATCAACAGATATGTCATGATGAATAATCAGTTACAGGAAGCAGAAGAGAGCTTGAAAATTGCACTGGACACCAAAGAGCTGACTATTGAAAATGTGACGACCTTTGAACCGGAAGATGACATAGCTGTCAATCAAAAAATGCTTTTGCTTAATGTGATGAATAATATTGATGAAGATCTTCAGAACATTCAAGACCAGCTGGCAGAAGCCATGACCTATTTTGGCGAAAAAACCAAATATCATCTCAATTTAGATTTGAATGCCAGAGCAAGAATACTCGGTGATGATGCTGATGATTTTTCAACCAAAATCTATGGCAACAACCAAGTAAGCGGCCCTACCGAAGATAAAGAAGACGCAAAGCACGGCACACATGTGGCAGGAATTGTAGCTGCCAACAGAGCAAATGACAAAGGCATAAAAGGCGTAGCAAAAAATACGTTAATCATGCCGATAAGAGCTGTACCAGACGGAGATGAGTATGATAAGGATATCGCTTTAGGAATTCGCTATGCAGTAGATAATGGGGCCAGCATCATCAACACCTCCTTTGGAAAGTATTTTTCCACACATCCGGAATGGGTGATGGAGGCTATTGAATATGCTGAAGAAAATGATGTATTGATTGTAAATGCTGCCGGAAACGAAGGCATTGATCTTGACGAGAAACGCGTTTATCCCAACGATGAGACTCCTGAAAACCCGGCTAATTTTGTCGATAATTTTATCAACATCGGCTCTGTCACTTCTGAATACGGAGGTAATCTCGTCTCTGGATTTTCAAATTATGGGGAAAACAGCGTGGATGTTTTTGCACCTGGCTCCTCCATTTATGCCACTACTCCTCTGAATACGTATGAGTTTTTACAAGGCACTTCCATGGCGGCACCAAATGTTACAGGAGTGGCAGCCATGATAAGGTCACTATACCCTAAGCTAAGTGCAGCTCAGGTCAAACAAGTTCTGATGGATTCTGGCCTTAGCACAGATCAAGAAGTTATTCTTGGAGGTAATCCACAAGAGACCAAAGCATTTGATGAGATTTCAGTCTCAGGAAAAATGGTAAATATGTATAATGCTATTATATTAGCTTCTAAAATTAAATAAACATGTTAAAAAACACATTTACATTACTTTTATTGATTTCAATATCAACACTATTCAGTCAAAACAACACGAATTACTGGCAGCAATATGCCAATTACGACATGGATATAGATTTTGACGACACCAACTACCAATATGACGGAGATCAAAAACTGGTTTATTCCAACAATTCTCCAGATACCTTAACCAGGGTTTTTTATCATATGTACTTCAATGCCTTCCAACCTGGAAGTGAAATGGACGTAAGGTCGAGAACCATTCAGGATCCAGATTCCAGAGTGGGAGATCGTATTTCCAAACTCAGTGAAGATGAAATTGGCTTTATGAGAGCTACCTCCTTAACACAGGATGGAGTAGCTTTAGATTATGAGCTTGTAGGTACCGTTTTGGAAGTAGAGCTGAACAAACCCATTTTACCTGGTGACTCCTCAACTTTTTCTATGGAGTTTGAAGGTCAGGTCCCAGTGCAAATCAGAAGATCGGGGAGAAATAATGCCGAAGGTGTGGAATTATCCATGACACAATGGTATCCTAAAATGGCTGAGTACGACTTTGAAGGCTGGCATGCCGATCCTTATATCGGCAGAGAGTTTCACGGCGTTTGGGCAGACTTTGATGTAAAAATCACCATAGATAAAGATTTTATCTTAGGCGGTTCTGGCTACATCCAAAACCCAAATGAAGTAGGCTACGGCTATGAAGATGTAGGCGTAGATGTAAAGCGAAGAGGAAAAAAATTGACCTGGCACTTTATAGCTCCGGATGTTCACGATTTTGCCTGGGCTGCAGATAAAGATTACATCCATGATACGGTCACTGGAAATGACGGAACAACACTTCATTTTTTGTATAAAGACAATGAAAACACTAAAGATAACTGGAAAAATTTACAATCTAAAACCGTAGAGCTTTTAGACTATTTCAACGAGCACATCGGACCCTATCCCTATAATCAATATTCAGTGATTCAAGGTGGAGATGGCGGTATGGAATATGCCATGTGTACTTTGATTACGGGTGAAAGAGAATTTGGAAGCTTAGTAGGCGTTACTGCTCACGAAATGGCACATGCCTGGTTTCAACATATCTTAGCAACCGATGAAGCTCAGCATGAGTGGATGGACGAAGGCTTTACGTCTTATATTTCCGGCCTGGCCATGAATGAAGTGATGGGTCAAAATAGAATAAATCCTACAGCAGGAAGTTACAGAGGCTATGTAAGTCTTGCAAATTCTGGATACGAGCAACCACAGACCACTCACGCCGATCGCTATGAGTACAATCAGGCTTATGGTACGTCTGCCTACTCTAAAGGGGCTGTGTTTTTAGGTCAGCTTGGCTATTTAATCGGTAAAGAAAATTTACAGCAAGTCTTAAACAGATATTTTGATGAATGGAAGTTTAAACATCCGACACCTAATGATTTTATTCGCGTAGCCGAAAAAGTAAGCGGTGCTGAATTGAGCTGGTACCTCAACGACTGGACCAGAACCACCAACACTATCGATTATGGTATAAAAGAGGTCAACACTGCTCAGGGAACAACGAACATCACTCTGGAAAGAATTGGGCTTACGCCAATGCCACTGGAAGTGAAAGTAGATTACAAAGGCGGAACTTCTGAAACCTTTTATATTCCTTTGAGAATCATGAGATGGGAAAAACCTAATGCAGGAACTGTTGTAGAAGACTGGGCCTGGGCCTATCCAACTTATGATTTAGTCATTTCCAGCACACGCTATGGAGTTGAAAAAATTGAAATCGATCCTTCAGGCTACATGGCTGATGTAAATCGAGATAACAACGTTTTAGTTCTGGAAGAATAAGTTCTTTATGCTTTTAAAAAGTAATCCAACTGATGCTGAAAGCTAATTTTCAGCATCAGTTTTTTTTATGGAAATCTTTAGGCTAAATAAGGGATTAAAAATTGACACACCCTCCTTAATCCTCCCTCTAGAGAGGAAATATTAGCTGGGATCATCGCCTTAGAGGGGGGTACAGGGGTTGTTTTTTGGTAAATTCTGAAGTTTGCTTTTTTAGATCTTTAAAATAAAACAATGATTTTAAATGTTTAAAATAGACTGATTAGTTACAAGTATTATAATTATATAGGATAACCATATCAAACCTGCCTGCGTTTACTTGGAAGGCAGAATCAGCAAAAAGGAAACTTAACGAAGGGAGCGTTTTACAGTTTGTGAAGAGATATAGGAAGCCAGGAAACCTAAGCTGGAGATTGTCAAAAAGACAATCAAAACGTTGATGAATTCCAGCTTCACAGGATAAGCTAAACTCGGTGTAATCATAATCCATTCAAAATAAAGCTGAGACAACACCACCAGAACCCCCAGCAAAAGACCTACTACCCCTCCTGCTACACTCATCAGGCCGCCCTGAAAGAAAAATATGCGCTGAATTTCGGTCTTAGTAAGCCCTAAATTCAAAAGGGTTTTAGAATTCTGCTGTTTTTCTAACACCGCCATAATGATAGAGCCAATCACATTGAATAAAGCAATAATGATGACCAGAGTAAAAATTAAATACACCGCCAGATTTTCTGTATTCAGCATTTTATAAAGACTGTCATTCAACTGAATCCTGTCTTTGACCTCTACTTTCTGTTTAAAAATAGCTTCCAAATCATTTCTTACTGAAAATAAATCTGCTGAAGGTGATACCTTCACTTCCAAAGCAGAGACTTCATTTTCACTGAGTTGAAGTAAATTTCGGGCAAAACCGATATCTGTGAACACATATTTTTTGTCCAATTCTTCGTTGATGGAATAAATGCCAACAACCGTGGCATTAGCAGCCCTAAAGGCATCTTTCACGTTCAAAATCTGGCCTTTGCCAGGCTTGGGCACATACAAGCTCAATAGGCCTGAATAATCCCGAACACCCGCAGATAGTTTTCTGGACAAGTCATTACCTAAAACAACCTGGTAGGCGTCTTCTTCCAGCCACTGCCCTAAGAAAACAGCGTTTTTAATCTCAGAGATAGCTGGAAATGTAGTATCGACACCTTTTATAAAAGCAGGTGTGTTTTTGGATTTGAAACTCAACAGGACCCGCTCTTCGATGACTTCGGAATACAAGGCAATGTCTTTGTGTTTTTGAAGCTGTGCCTTCTGAAACGAATCCACCTTAAAATATTTTCCTGACGCAGGAAGTACTTTGAGATCGGGGTCAAATTTATTGGTAAACGAAAGGCTGAATTCTTTGAGACCTGCAAAAGCAGATAAAACGACGAAAAGCGACAAAGCCCCCGCAATAACGCCTACGGAAGCAATCCAGGTAATAATATTTATAGCCGTGTTAGAACTTTTGGAAAAGAGATAACGCTTGGCGATGTAAAAGGAGACGTTCAATTTTTCTTGCGCTTGTCTATCAGGTCAGGGTTTTTAATCGGATCGTTTTTACCTTTAAACGCTTGTTCTAAATCGTTGATGTATTCAATGGAATCATCATTGAAAAACGTCAGCTCAGGCATACGTCGCAGTTGATGCTTGGTTCTTTGAGCAACTTCATGCTTGATTTTAGATTTTTTACCACGTATTTCTTCCACAATCTGTTCTGATTTTTCTGACGGAAAAATACTCAGATGCACTCTGGCCTGAAGTAAATCTGGGGTGACTCTAACTTTGGTCACCGATATGATTAAATTTTGAGTCCCCGCTGCTTTTAGCTCCAGTTGAATAACTTCAGCTAAATCTTTTTGGAGAATTCCTGCAATTTTCTTTTGTCTGTTTGATTCCATACTGCAAAGTTAGAATAAATATATAAATGCTAGTTTTGTGGTAAAACTTTGTGATACGATCTTATGATTAAAAAAATTGAACACATCGGCATAGCGGTTAAGGATCTCGAACACGCCACCAAAACCTATCAAGCCTTGCTCAATGTAGCTCCTTACAAAACAGAAACGGTAGAGCGCGAAGGTGTAAAAACAGTGTTCTTCGAGTGTGGCGACAGCAAAATAGAACTCCTGGGTGCTACTCGTGAAGACAGCCCTGTAGGAAAATATTTGAGCACACAAAAAGAAGGCATCCACCACATCGCTTTTTTTGTAGATGATCTTAAAGCTGAGATGAAACGGCTGCAAAACGAAGGCTTTCAGTTGCTTAGCGAAGAACCCAAAGCTGGAGCAGACGACAAATCCATCGTTTTTCTTCATCCCAAAAGCAATCATGGGGTGCTTGTGGAATTGTGTGAAGACCAAAGTCAATTTTAATTCAAGAATTATTTTGGCTGATAGTAAACTTATACTTATTTTTGCCGTCCTAAACAATCAGCATCGGTCCCATAGCTCAGCTGGTTAGAGCACCTGACTCATAATCAGGTGGCCCTTGGTTCGAGTCCAAGTGGGACCACTAGTAAAGAAAAACCACTTATTTCGTATAGGTGGTTTTTAAGTTTATAACGACATGCATTGGGTTTATATCATACACTCCCCTTCTACTGACAACTATTATATTGGTGAAGCATCAGATTTAAAAAGAAGAATAGAGTGGCACAATAATCATCAATTTAAAAATGCTTCAACTGCTTTTGCATCCGACTGGGAACTCTTCTTCTCAATTACTGTTGAAAATATATCGATTGCTAGAAAAATAGAAGCTCACATCAAAAGAATGAAAAGCAAAAAATACTATCATAATCTTAAAACTTATCCAGATATAGTAAAAAGATTAATTGAAAAATATTCGTAATCAGGTGGCCCATGCCCCGATAGCTATCGGGGCGAGCCAAGTGGGACCACTAATAAAGAAAAACCACTTATCTTGTATAGGTGGTTTTAAGTTTATAACGATATGCATTGGGTTTACATCATACATTCCCCTTCAAAAGACAACTATTATATTGGTGAAGCATCAGATTTAAAAAGAAGAATAGAATGGCACAATAATCATCAATTTAAAAATGACCCATAGCCCCATAGAAGTAAATCCAACAACAAAATCTAAAACTAATTTTACTGATGAACATGTAGAAGATTGCTAAACGCAGGATTTATTAAAATATGAAGTTGGTGTTGAAAATATTTTTTTGACGAAAATTGTAAATCCAACTCAAAATAGTTCGCCTTTAAGCCTATTGACTCAACTCTAGTAAACAAAAGCAACTAACTCTTCCTTCCGAAAACTATCGGAATATCGGAACAGGCAGTCCTTGATTCCCACCCAAATTTTTTAAGAAGTTAATCTTGAGTCTTAAACCCGGAAGGTTGTAAAATGATACAATTTTTTAAAACCCCTTATGAAAAACTTTTTCTTTGTCTAAAGATTGTCCTTTTTGATATGCTGGAAAAAAAACCTCCTGTGGACGAGCTTGTTTTGAGCTTGTAACCTTCTCACCTACACCTTTTAAAGAAAAATTATTTCCTGAAATTTTTCAATTCTAAAATGAAATAACAAGAGAATTCGTTTAAATAATAGTAACTTACATCATCAATTATAATTAGTTTTATTAGGCATTTAAAATTCTCAGATAGCATTCTCTTTTTAACACTGAATATTTTACTGATAATGTTTTATATATGCTCATAAAAAGTACAAATAGGATTACCGTCAATACATAAATTTATGAAATCAATAATAAGTACAGTATTTGTTTTTTTAGGCCTTTTCTTAGGCCAAGCACAGGTTGGCATCGGTACCACCACTCCAGATCTCACCTCTATGTTAGAAATCAAATCGGATACGGCTGGAGTACTGATTCCGAGAATGACATTAACACTTAGAGATGCGATCACAACTCCTGCAGATGGATTACAAATTTACAACACCACCAACAATACCTTAGACATCTATAGCAATAGCAGCTGGAAATCCTTTGCCTATTCTCCAGATTCCAATCTTGTGTATGTGTATTCACTTAGTGATTTGCCTACTCCAGTAAGTGGTGCTATTAATCTCGATGAGACCAAAATGTACGTATTTTCAGGTGCTGTTGATATTACTCCCAATTATATAAACATCAATGGCGCTGGCCTTAGAGGTACCGATCCACAAAAAGATCGGGTAATTTCTGCTGTGTCTGGGGCTGTCTTGAGAAGCAACAATACTGATGTATATATAAAAGAATTAGCCGTAGTCCCTGCAAGTACTGCCACTCAAGCCTATGATTTCACAGGAGGTCCATCAAATTTCTGTAATATCTTTTCAGGATCCTCAGTGGTGGGAGATGGAACATCTCTAGGGGTTGGAACTATTTCAGGGTTCAATGCGATTACAATCCTTCAAAACTATTGGAATACCGCCAATGGCGTAAAAATAGGAGGCACTGTTGGAAAATTTACCTCAGGTTATAATTTTATAGTCGATATAAACAATGGAGCCGGTATAGAACTTTTACCTGGTCTTGATGCTAACGATATAGATATAGCCAATAATTATTTTATTTATACTGGCAAAATTGGCTTAAAAGTAAATTCTACTGCAGATGTGGACAGAGGCCGGTTAACCACCAATATGTTTAGGGGGGTAGGGACGCCTCTAGATGGTATAACCTCTGCCGAAATAGGCTGGAGCATGTTACAAAACACAGATATACCAGACTCGAAAGCGATTGGTTTTGTCTATTTTAATGGTAATACTACACCAACAGAATTTACGAATACCACTGATTTTGTAAAAGTCGCAGGTGCTACCACTGCTGCATTTGAACAAAGGTATACAGCTAGCAACAACAGGCTTACTTATGAAGGCAGGAGACCTATAGTAGCTAACATCATTGCAACTATAAATGCAACATCACCAGCAAATGGTTCCAGTTATACTATTGGAATTTCTAAAAATGGAGGAGCTCCAACTCAAATTATAAATACTTTGTCAGATATAGGAAACAATAATAAGTTTCAACTATCAATAAATACCGAGATAAGTTTAGACAGTAATGATTTAAATCCTAATGATTATATCGAAGTTTTTATTCGTTCAAATGCAGGAACTACTGATTTAATAGTTGATGGGTTACAGTTTAATGCTACCAATTAAACGTAATTTTAAAAAAGGTAACATATTCAGTATTCAAATAAAAAAGACGGCCAATCGAGGCCGTCTTTTTTTGAATGCAATTGGTGAATGCTTAGTTATTTAATGGATAGGCTTGAAAAATATCTCTTATTAATTCCTGGACTACTTCGGTTTTAGATTTATCCATGATAGGCTCAGACGTAATTCCTTTCCAAACCGATTGCTTGGTTTCCCTGTCAATCAGGTCTATAACTACAGTGCCTTTTTTATAGGAGTAAGTATCTGTGGTATAACCTATAACGCCACCGGGGTAATACCAGTCATACCATCCTCTGTAGTAAAAAGGCTGGTAAAAAGGACTTACCGGAGTGCTGGCTACAGCGTCTATATAAGGGTAATTCGCATAAACCGGTTCTGCTTCTCTTCCGGTTTCAAGATCAGTTGTAATGCTAATCAGAACTAGTAAATCCGGGTTGTCCCTGTCTAAAGTATATCCGGTAATTTTCATTTGATCATTAATCGTTTCAATGATAAATGAATTCAGAAAATCGGTTTGCACCGCAGAATTGCGTATTTCTATGGAGGCATTTGGCAAATAAGCGAAGGTTTCATATTGGCTTAAGTCAGCTTTATTTGGTCTTACCGTTTGAACGTTTGATCCGCAACTCACAAGTAACAAACCTAAAATAGCCGGTAATATGGTTTTAAAAAATTTCATAATTAGTGTTTTATTGATTTAAACTTATGCCAATTTAAAAGTTTAAAGTGTAATAAAATCTAACGAGAGAACTTTAAAAGGAGTTTAACGGAGGCTCCCCATATCTTAATATAATTTATGATGTGCTAATAGTATGAACACACAAGAAAATAGATGGGTTGTGATAACTAAACATTTGCAAAGCCTAAAAACTGAAGCTGAATTCAAATATCAACGCTGATTAAGAGGCTACACATGGAGTTCTTCTGTCTCATTTTATTTCTCTGTTGAGAACCTCTCTTTTACCAGGCTAAACTATGCATCAGTAAATCTTGGCAACCAAAACGCTTAACGTTTATGATCGTAGTTGTTCAGGCAGCCGCAGGTGATATAAGCTTTAAGACAGAATCAAGTCAGCTACTGTCTGCTTCACTTTGAAATGTAATCATCAGGTTGCGAACTCAAACCTTTTACAGTTCCGGGAAACACAATTAGTCTGATTCACCAACTTTAAAGTCCTAAAATCTGCGAGAATCCGTTTAGACCACATTCCAGTCTGGGTTGATTTTGAGTTTAAATAAGCTTAATAATCAGTCACAGAGCCCCAGTTCTCTCCGCTTTTGATGCGGTACAGCTGCATTTCTGAAATGCCAAATTGCCTGGCTATCATCTTCATCCGGGTGCGGCGATTGGGATCGTTGATCTTACGCTTAATCAGCCTGACCTGAGGTTCGGTAAGCTTGGAATAGGTTCTTTTTTTAGGACGATTTATATAGTCCGGATTGCTAAACTGGTGTTCCTCTTTTTCTTTTTTGGTAGCCCACTTTAGGTTGTCCACCTTATTGTTGAGCTTATTGTAGTCGAGATGAATCACATAAATTCCCTCTCCTTTTTCCAAAAAATGCTCAGCAACCAGTTTATGCACGTAGCGGCTGGTTGATTTTTTGTTCAGTTCCTGTTTTAAAGGCAACGTCTGGTAGCCATTGATGAAAGATTCATTCACTAACACCTCATCCTTACCTTTGCAGTTGAGCATTCTGCCGTAATTGGAAATTTTATACTTCTCGAAGGTGGCAATTTTGTCGTCAAAGACAACGTCTTTCCATTGTTCATTGTAATAATTACGAATCATGAGCTTTTGATTTTGAGACTTTGTTCAATAGGATGAAGCCGTTCCGAATCAAAATGAATCAGTAAATTATGATACGCAATATAAACGATTTATTTATTTCTTGAAATAAAATCCTATCTTATCCTTATCCCCCTCCTTGGGAGGGCTTAGGGGAGGAAAATCCCGTCTTCCCAAAGGGAAGAAGCTTTTATTCGTTTCCTTTAAGCATGCTGGAGTTGTCCCCCTCCTTGGGAGGGGCTAGGGGAGGAAAATCCCATCCCTCCCGAAGCTTCGGGATTCCCTCATATGTTTGATTTCGTTTTCAAAAAATATTATTTCCACTTGTTTCCCTCGAGATACTGTGTAAAAACACAAGCAATCTTAAGTTTTTTTCATATTTTTATTCTTTAGGAAGTTATCTGACTATCCTGCGACGGGGCTACGGTCTCGTCTTTTTTTTGTCCAATCATAAGTTGGATC
>NZ_JAIQZF010000008.1 GCF_020164585.1 Psychroflexus curvus | reverse complement strand
GATCCAACTTATGATTGGACAAAAAAAAGACGAGACCGTAGCCCCGTCGCAGGATAGTCAGATAACTTCCTAAAGAATAAAAATATGAAAAAAACTTAAGATTGCTTGTGTTTTTACACAGTATCTCTAAGGGAAGAAGCCTGTTGCGTCATTAATATACAGTTCTAATTAAGGAAAGGTCATGCTACTCCCTACACCGCTCTGCCGAATATACGATTAGTGGCACAGCCACGCCGAATATTCGAATATGAAGCAAATTAAGTTACCTTGGACAACTATCTAAATGGAGATTATTGAGAAAATTTAACAATCCTTTTCTTTTTTGCATCGCCCAAAAAAGAAACAATCCCCAAAGCCTTGGGGACTAGGCTTATTTTTATGTCTTTTAAAACTACAAAAGTGGTTCCTCCACGCAAAGCAAACCGTTTCACTAGTGCTTTGCTCCTTCGCCCGCACTTCACCTCTTTTTTGTTTTAATCATTCCATAAAAAATAGGCCGTTTTTGAGATTCTGATTTGAAAATATTCTTATTAAAATCTAAGCTACACCGCTCTGCCGAATATACGATTAGTGGCACAGCCACGCCGAATATTCGAATATTCGAGTAATGGGGACTTAGATACAGCGCCATGCTCATAATTGTCCGATAGAATTATGAAAATAATCAATTAGTATATTAACCAAAACGGTCAAGGCTATTTAGGGAAGGTCAATCCTCCTACAACCTACTCCCTAAATCCTACAGTCTACCCGCTACACCGCTCTGCCGACTATACGATTAGTGGCGCAGCCACGCCGAATATTCGAATATTCGTGTAATCGATTAATGGGGACTTAGATACAGCGCCATGCCTAATACGCGAATAGGCGAAGCATGAACATCGAATACTGACTACTTGCTACTACTCAAAAATCACGACCTGGCTTCGATACATCCGCCTGAGGCGGACACCCGCCAGAACGGGCAGGCTCAGCCACCGGTCTTTGTCAAAGGTGAATGGTGAACGGTTAATGGACAACCGACTTAATAGAATCAGGAACCACTACTAGACTAAACATCACTTAAATGGCGTTTCGATATAATTAATGTCTCATTACTTTTTTAGTTCACCCCAGTTGTTATTGTTTTAAGTGTTCATGAATCTCGTACCTCGATTTCCATTGCCGTAAAAAGTAATCAACCTGCCTGCTAAACCGCAGGTAGGCAGGAAAGGTCTAGGCTTATTTTTATGTCTTTTAAAACTACGAAAATGGCTCCTCCACGCAAAGCAAACCGTTTCACTAGTGCTTTGCTCCTTCGCCCGAACTTCACCTCTTTTTTGTTTTAATCATTCCATAAAAAATAGGCCGTTTTTGAGATTCTGCTTTAAAAATATTCTTATTAAAATCTATGCTACACCGCTCTGCCGACTATACGATTAGTGGCACAGCCACGCCGAATATTCGAATATTCGTGTAATCGATTAATGGGGACTTAGATACAGCGCCATGCCAAATACGCGAATATACAAAGCATGAACATCGAATACTGACTACTTACTACTGACTACTGACTACTTGATACTAGTTACTAATCAAAACGCTTTCACAGTCCAGCCGTGTGGATCTTTTACTTTATTGTACTGAATGTCCTGTAGGGATTTTTTGAAGAAGGTGCCGTAGGGTTCATCAATCGTTGGCAGGTCATAGTAAGTGCCATCGTATTCAAATCCGTCCACTCTCACAACTGTTGCCGCCGTTCCTGCGCCAAAGATTTCTTTGAGTTCCCCGTTTTTGGCAGCATTGACTATTTCTTTAACCGATACCTTTTCAACTACCACGTCTACATTATTATCTTTCGCTAACTGTATGATGCTTTTACGGGTGACCCCATCCAAAATCCTGTCGTTGGTTGGTGCGGTAAGCAGCTTATCGCCTACTCTAAAGAAAATGTTCATGGTTCCGGCTTCCTCCAGGTATTCGTGGGAACTGGCATCGGTCCAAATGATCTGGTCCAAGCCTTTGGCTTTGGCCAGTTTGGTTGGATAAAATTGAGCGCCATAGTTACCGGCAGCTTTCGCATAACCCACCCCGCCATCAGCAGCTCTGGAGTATTCCTGAGCAAAGATGACTTTGATAGGTTTGTTATAGTACGCCTGTGCCGGACAGGTGATGATCATAAATCGGTAGCGATTGGACTCTGATGCGGAAACGCCGTTTTCAGTAGCGATCACAAACGGACGGATGTAAAGCGAATTTCCTTCGCCTTTCTTGATCCAGTCTTTATCCATTTCCAGCAGGGTCTTTAGTGAGGTAAAGAAGTGATCTTTTGGAAATTCCGGAATCGCCAGACGTTTGGAGGATGTGTTGATACGCTCAAAATTCTGTTCGGGTCTAAACAACCAGACCTGATCCTCTTCATCTTTAAAGGCTTTCATCCCTTCAAACACGGCCTGACCGTAATGAAACACTTTGGCAGAAGGCTCAATTTCCATCGGTCCGTAAGGAACGATTTGAGGCGTTTGCCACGCTCCATCGATGTAATCACAATACATCATATGGTCTGCATTAATTTTTCCAAACTGAAGATTGCTGAAATCTACCTGGTCTATTCTGGAGTTTTCAGCTTTCTTAATATCAAGTTGTATATCAGTGTTATTCATTGCTTTGAAGTTTTTACAAATGTACTAAAATTTAGTAAGCCTTATTCAGGAAGATTCCTAACATTGGTGTTATTCTTATTTTAAATTTTTAAGTATTATCATCAAAAGCCGTGTTTTGTTGTGAATTTTATGGCTTGAGGAAGGAAGTGAAGGGTGAAGGGTGAACTGGAAGCAAAAGAAACAAGAGACACGAGACACGACTGGTTTATACTCTCTGTGAAGAGTAAAGTGTGAGCGATAAACTGAAGAATCACGAAACACGACTAATCACTATTCACTTAAACCAGGTTTAACAATGTCACTTCGAGCCTGCCTTCGTGCCTTTGGCAAACGCCTAGTTTTACCGTTTGACTCCACCACCAAAATGCTTGTTATTGAGAACAAAAGAATTAATACTCTTTTTCTTTTTTGCATCGCCCAAAAAAGAAACAAAAAAGTCTAGGCTTACAAAAAAAATTATAAAAAATCCTACGGAATCCCCAGCCACAGATGAAAAATAACTCAACCGCCTAACGGCGATTTCAAACAGATTTTCATCTCATAGCCAAACTGCTTCCTTGATTTTCAATATTTTTTTTGATATGCCGTTTTTCAAAAACCTAGCTTTAAAATACTACATGTTTTTACACCTATAACAAAAGCTTTTATTAAGGTCTTAACCAGATAACAGATAACTCACTCGTAGCTTCGACAAATCTGCCTTTGATGGATACCAAATTTTACCGTTTGACTTCACCACCAAAATTCTGGTGCTGGTCATTGAGTGTTCTGGCGATAGACAGGACGTATCGAAATGACGTTTCTCGACAATGTGGCTTCGATGCATCCGCCTCAGGCGGACACCCGCCTGCGGTTCCCGCCAGAACGGGCAGGCCCGCCTGCGTTAACTTGGAAGGCAGGCTCAGCCATCGGTCGCTTTCAAAAGTCAAGGGTTAAGAGTGAAGGGTGAACAGTCAACGGTAGAACCGGGAGTCACGAAACACGACTATTCTAGAACTCAATTATACACAATCTCGATAAAATTAAAATTTTCATTCTTTTTTGCATCGCCCAAAAAAGAACCAATCCCCAAAGCCTTGGGGACTAGGCTTATTTTTATGTCTTTTAAAACTACATAAGTGGCTCCTCCACGCAAAGCAAACCGTTTCACTAGTGCTTTGCTCCTCATCCTAGCTTCACCACTTACTTGTTTTCTTACATCCATAAAAAGTAGGCCGTTTTTGAGATTCTAATTTGAAATTATTACTCTTTATTTAATCAGCAGTCTTTGTCAAGAGCCAACAGTAAACAGTGAACGGTCAAGGCTATCTAGGGAAAATCAAATCTTCAATCTTCAATCATCAATCTCCAATCATCACTCCCCTCTAAGCACTGCGTTCCACTCCTTCTTCACCACCTGCCAGTCGAAGCGTTCTACTTTTTTTTGGGCGGTGGCGGAGAGTTGCCGGGCTAAGTCCGGGTGTTGTAAAAGTTTCAGGATGGCTTTGGTGAAGGCGGCGACGTTTCCGGGGTCTACCAGCAGAGCATCGACTTTATCGTCTAATAAATAAGGAATGCCTCCTACATTGGTACTTACTACCGGAAGGCCCAGGGCCATGGCTTCGATGACACTGACCGGCGTGTTGTCCACATGGGTGGTGTTGATGAAGATATCAAAATCGGTGGCATAGCTTATCCAGTCGGACTTGGACATGCCCCCCGTAAAGGTCACCGGCAGCTGATGTGCTTCCGCATAGGCTTTGCATTCGTCGATGGACTCATCCTTAAAAGGCCCCACCATACTCAGCTTAGCTTCCGGATGGGTCTGGAGAAGCTCCTGCAACACCTGGAGGGCTAGAAGTGGGTTGTAGATTTGGGCAAAGGACCTCACCCATAACAACCTGGGCTGAAGTGGCTGGCGTTCTTTAAACGTATAATGTTCTAAAGCAATGCTATTGGGAATGTACTTGAGGTTGGTGTAGCCCGCTTTTTGAAAATGATGCATCAGGTAAGCCGACGGGGCTACATTGACTTTAGCTCTACCAAAGAGTTGCTGACATTGCCGGGGATGGGTTTTAAGACGCTGAGGAAGATTACCCCCGTGTAAAATGGGAATGTAGCTTAGCTTAAGGACACACGCCAGCCTGCTGATGACATAAGCATACCAAAAGGCAGAGGTACTATAGGTATCTATAAGCAAAAGGTCGGTTTGAGACCGGTACCTAATGAGCCTATAAAGCATATCCAATAAGCGAAGTGCTGGATTTTTTTGGCTGGACCCGGAAACTAGTGTATAGCCTTCAGCTTCTAGCAGACCAGACAACACCTCAACCGTAGACACATTTCTCCCTTTACCTGAGAGTTGGTTGCCGAGATACAGCAGTTGCTTTGGTTTTGTGTTTTTTCTTTTTATTGGAGGCATAGTTTATAGTTAATAAGGCTAATCCATACATAAATCCCGGCAAAGCTACCCGCATCGCGGAGTGGTTGATGGTTAAAAACCAAAAAGCGACAAAGGGCAACATCAATAAATTTCTGTTTCTGGACAACAAAAGCCCCAGAGGAATCAAGAGTAAAATCAATATGGCTAAAATACCTAAAAACCCGTGCTCGGCAAGCATTCTGGCGATTTCATTGTGGCTGGCGGCCAATTGCCCATCTAATTCGTATCTAAAAAACTTACCCATGCCGACGCCCACCCCTAAAAAAGGTTCCTCTAAGAAGGCGGTAAGTTCTTCACTGATGATTTCTGCCCGTCCAGTCGTAATATCCTGTTCTTCACCTTTAGCATTTTCTCCCGCATAGCGGTTGAGGATCAGACCTCCGGTCACAGCCATAGCCACCCCCCAGATCAAAAACCCGCCAACACCCAAACCGACAAGCTTAACTGTGGCTTTGGCTTTTTTGACCAGTGGTGCCCATCTGATAAACAAGAGCGAAAACACAAACATCATCGCTAAGGCCGTGATAAAGCCTCCTCTGGAAAAGGTCAACAAGCAGCGGTAGGTCATTAGGCCTAAAAGCCCCATATTGATGAGGTTTAAAAGCTGGTTTCTATAGGGTATTAAAAACCTGACGTAAGTTAAAAACATGCCTAAGCCCAATACCGTCGCCACCTGATTACCGCTATAGCCTCCGGAAGCCAGGGCGTTGGATTCTGTCGTAAACACGATTTGTTCCATGGGTGGGGCATACAATATGATATACACCAGCATAGATAGGATAGGCAGTATCATCACATCTACCAGTTTCAACAGGCTTTGCATTTTGATTGGCCTGTGGTAGCAAAACAAAGCGGTTGCCACCAAAGAAAGAGGCCCGGTTAAGTTGAATAAAATAGTTTTTCTAAAGCTTTCATCTAAATAATCAAAATTAAGGTAAGTCACGACAACTCCAGGTAGCAATAAAATCAAAAAAATCAAGACAGGCCAGGCTTTGAGTTTAAAGCCTTCATAAAACATCCCCAGCAACATAAAAAAAATGACCACATACTTGGCCAGTTCCCAAAACGGTGATGCTCCTGTCATCCGTAAAAAAACCTCAGCTGAAGCAAAATAACCGGCGCCCGCCAGCACCCAAAAGGTCTTATCTCTTTTTTGTAAGATTTGTAAGATAAAATACACAAGCAGTGCGGCTAAGTACAATTGAGCAAGGCCACGAAACCGACTTACAACTATCCCTGTCAGGACATGCAGGGCCAGATACTGGTACATAGTATAGGTATAGGAAGTCGCTTTATTCAACATTTAACTTAGGCTTCAAGATCTTCCTCTTTCAGAAAATCCCATTGTTTTTTAGTGATTTTTAGTTGCTTGCCGATCACCGATTCAAATTTACCGGCCTCGATACCTAAATGTTTAGGCTTTTTGGCTTCCAGGTCTTCAAAACGAAGGATATGCCCTTTTTTTAAATCTTTGTTGACCGCCAAAGATTTTTCAAAGATCGTTTTTAAACTTTCGAATTGGGAATGATCAGATTTATCTACCGGATTTTCTAAAGCAATCTGTAACTCATTTCTTGCGTTGACAATCTGCTGAACTTCTTCCAGGCTCAAGGAAGAACTTACATCGGGACCAAACATCTCTTTATGAAAAACGACGTGAAACTCCAGGATATCTGCTCCTAAACTCATGGCTGAAATCGCAGAGGTAATGCTTCCGGAATGATCGGAATAGCCTGTTTGTACTTTGAAAAAATCTTTAAATTCCTTAATCATATGGAGTCCCCAGTCCTGAGGCTGAGTGGGATAATTGGTGGTGCACTGCAAAATAGAGTAGTCCACCTTTCTTGATTTTAGAAACTCAAGGCTTTTTTTTAACTCATTCCAGGAGCTCATCCCACTGGATAAAATCACCGGCTTTTGAGTCCGGGCAATTTTTTCCAGTAACAGAAAATTATTGACCTCTCCACTTCCTACCTTATACTGCTGTACACCTGCCTGTTCCAACACATCAACTGCGGCGTTGGAAAACGGACTGGAAATAAAGTCCAGACCCACCTCTTTACAGTGCGTTCCTATGTCATTCCATTGCTCTTGCGAAAAAGACATGCGCTTCCAGTAGTCGTACCGGGTTTTATCCTGCCTGGAAAATTTCACCCGAAAGGGTTCATGCAGGCTGCTTTCTGCCTCAGCGATATGGGTTTGAAATTTAATGGCATCAACACCCGTCTTAGCCACGGCATCTATATAGGCATGTAACATGCCCAAACTTCCCTCATGCGCCTGTCCGACTTCAGCGATAAGATATGTCATAGTTTTTAAGTTATATCTTGATGTGTAAAAATAGACATCTTTAGGAAACCCAACTCATTTTAAAACGGCTTTGTAAATTCCGATGATTTCGTTGATAATCACCTCAGAATCAAATTCTTTTTTAATTTTAGCTTGTAAAGCCCGGGCATGGCTTTGGGCTATATCTTTATTTTTGATATAAAAACTAATCGCCTCTGAAAGAGCTTTCGGATTGTTTGGTTTGACGACCTGACCAAACTCACCCACAACACTAGCACACTGCCCTACATCAGTGACCACAACGGGTTTTCTATGATTTGCATACTCGATTAACACCATTGGCAAGGCTTCTACATCGGAGGACAATACACAAATTGATGAATTTGCTATGATAGAATCCACATCAGAACGTTGACCAAGCATATAAACATCCTGCTCTAAGTTTAATTCTTTAATTTTATTTTTTAATTGCTGAGCATACTCGTCATTTTCATCTTTACCTACTAAAAGAAGTTTCATGCTCTTATCTTGTAGCAAAGCATAAGCTTCAATCAAATTAAAGTGATTTTTTTGCCATCTTAAATTAGCAACACATAGTATAAATGGAAAATCGAGTTCAGTTTGTTTGTGAAAATCTGAATCTTTACCAGTAGTAAAATTATGAATTAAAGAGACACTTGAGTTATCCAAGGTTTTCTTTGACCAGTTGACTAAATGCTCACTGACACAAAAAATATGACTAAAAAATAAAGAAATTACCTTCAATACCTTTGTGTTCATTGAAGTTTCTTCTTTAGGTCGGTTTCCATGATGGTCATGCCATATCAGTTTTAATTTCGGTAAAAACATTTTTAGCAAAAAAGCAAAAAAATAAGAGCTTCCATGTGCATGTAACACATTCACATCATGAGTTTTGATAAATCTTAATGTTGATGAAATAGCATTAAGGTCCAAACTCGATTTCTTAGTACAATACAAATACTCAACTTTTTCATTTATTTGAGTTTTAAGTATCCCTTCGTTTCTTGTCGTAACAATTCCCGAAAACTCCACCTTTTCCACCAAAGCATTGGCCAGGTTAACAGCCATGCGTTCGGCGCCACCAGCCTCAAGGGAATCGATCAGCTGAAGGACGCGGAGATTAGTTTTTAGTGGGTAGTGGTTAGTCATTAGGTCTTAGTTAATGTTTATTCAATTGAGTTTTGACTTAACATCAAAACTTTTCGGATTATAGTTGTATTCATTATTTCACAGACTAAGCTAAGACTTTCCTGAGTTCTTCCTCAAACTTATCCAGGGTATACTGCCTTGACCAGGCAACTGCCCTGCTCGCCATGTCTTCCAATTGCTTTGGTGTTTTTAATAAGTGTATCAATCGCTCCGCTGTTTCATCAAGATTGTTATCATCCATTAACATTCCCCGCTTACCATAGTCAAGCATCCAGGGCAGGCAGGATATAGGCGTTACCATAGGAATACAGCCCCAAAACATGGCTTCAGCTACAACCTTTGGCCAACCTTCAGATTGACTAGGCAGTATTAAGAAGTGGTAATCTTGCAATGCCTGTTTTATTTTTCCTTTGGGCTGGTTGCCGTGTAAAACAACAGATTCTTCTAATTCTCTTTTTTGAATTTGATTTTCAATAGCTTTTCTTTCAGGGCCTTCCCCGTAGATATGCAAAATAGCATTTTTTCCTTTTTTTTGTAGCTTCTCTACAAATTCTAAAGCCTTGAGAGGCTGCTTTCCCTTAACTAAACTACCCACAAAACAAAAATGAATGGATTGAGTATAGTCTATTGTGGTAACAGGTGCTTTTTCGTGTTCGAAATAGGAGGCTGTAAAAAAAGATTTAATGTTTCGGGACTGATCCGGCCACTTACCATACACCAGCACCTGCATGTTTCTGGTTAAATAGGTATTGCTCAACAACCACTTTTGAAGCTTATACGACCAGGGCTGTCTGGCTTTCGGATCCCAGTTGCCTGCATACTTGGAAGTTTTAGGCGTGTTTGGAAATAAGATCTGCACCAGACACCCCAGCAAGCCCATATTACCCGGGCAACGTAAATGGATATGGTCGGCCTGTTTCATAGCTTTAAAGATCGTCCATAAGATTTTCGGGAGTTTAATCAGGCTTAAGAGTTTTTCCTTATAACTTACCAGGGAAAAGCTTGGTACTTCAGACATCGAAATATTATGATGCGCATAAGCTAAGCTCATGTGTTTATCCAGGGCCGATGAAACCGGTGCCACAATCTCGACCTGATCCACATGCTTTAGCCATAGGTTCATTTCCTGAACGTAAGGCGCATAAGCATAGTATTGTCCATTGCTTTTATAATGAGCTGCATGAGATATAATCAAAAAATTCATCGTTTAATTTTGGGCTTAGCAAACCACAATTTTATCCAGGCCCATAATCTACCTAAGCTTTCAGTCAGGGCTTGTTGTTTTTGTGATGTGGTAAAGGTATTCAAAAACCTTAAAAAGGCTAAGAGCAAGGTGGTACAATGCCATTTAAACACATTTTTTAAACCCGGCTCCGGCCAGCGCAAACGCCAGACATACCAGCCATTACGAACGACCATTTGCCCATAGGTAAACTGATTAGGCCGACCGGAGGGGTGATGATGGTGTTCACAGCGGGCAGCTGTATTGACATAGAGTTGACCGTATTTTAAAAGTCTAAAGCAAAAATCGGCATCTTCATAGAGGCCATAGCCTTCAAAGTAAGTTGAAAATCTAATCTTATTAAACACCTCTTTCTTGTAGGAGGACACCCCTCCCATAAATTGCTCCACAGGATAAGTTTTACCTGAGGGTGGTAAAAACCCTATGCTGCGGCCATGAGAAAATTTAGGCAAATGTCCTGGTGGTCTGTTCGGTGCTAATCCCAGGTTTGCTCTTATTTTAAACCTTGAACTTTCGGCTCGGCAATAGCCATCAAAACAAAATGAATGTTGGTTTTGCTTTTCATTTCCCTCATTCTCTTTCCATTGGATGTCATTGATGATATAGCCCCCAACTGCAATAGCCTCCGGATACTCAAAATAAGTTGATAATAAATTTTTAAAATACTCTTTTTCTAAAACAATATCATCATCCAAAAAAGCCACAACATCAGTGGTTGAATTGCATAACTCTATACCGATGTTGCGTTGTTTGGTCAAACCACGTTGTTCTGGGTTTACCTTGTGATAACGAAGTTGAGCAAGATCGGTTTTTTTTAATGCAAAGGCTGTTTCCTCATCTGGAGAACCATCAATAATTAAGATATCATCGGGCAGATGACTTTGCTGCTCTACAGAATCTAAGAGCCTAAGCAAAGACTCAGGGCGTTTATAGGTACAGACGATAAGGGTGAGATGCATACTGATTATTTATACCTTGGTCCTAGTTCATTCAGTTTTTTAGCATAAAAAACCGATTTCTTATATTGAAGTAACTTAAAGGGTATATTTAATAATCTGAAAATTAATGTTGCCTTTTTGTTTTTAACTAGATAAAATAAAAAGTATTTGAATTTATATTCTTTTTTCTGATTTTCATTAAAATGCTTTTCAAATTGATACATAATAGTAGGGCTTGGCACAGGTCTTATCTTCTTTACAGGAGTGTCTAATTCCCAGGGTTGTTTTTTTCGCCTTTTACCTAAAATTTTAGCTTGCATTCCCCAAAATCGATATCCTCCTGATGGTGGCTTTAGATGTAGATTCCTTGAGAATGGATTATACAATACAGTAACGCCTATCTTGAACAATGACAAACCAAAATCCGCATCTTCCCCATAACCCCCATCATAATTGATGTCATTTCCAACTAGCTGATTTACCAAATCCCTTCGCACACAAGAATTGGCATTATTAAAATTATGCGATACTGAAACATGTAAACGATAATCTTCAAGGTTTTTCACCTTTCGCTCCAAATCATTTAAATCTTGTCGATGATGGTCTGCCATAATATCTAAACCATTACAGGCGTCTACTTTATAGGTTTGCAAAAACCTTAGGTGATTCTCAACAAAATCTTTTTGCAGCCGAATATCATCATCACCAAATATGATATAGTCTTTAGTGCATAATTCTACAGCTTCATTACGGGCTCGACAACTACCTTTAGTAATTTGCCATTTTAAAGTGATTTCAAAAGGAAAATCTTTAAAATTATAAAGAGTTAGGTCGCGTTCTTTTTCAGGAGTAGCATCAACAATCACCACTTGTGTTGGTAGATAAGTTTGATTTTTTAAATCATTAAGCAATTGTAAGGTATACTCTTGGCGCATCATGGTGGGAATGATATAACTTACCGTTGGTTTACCATTTAAAGGTTTTAAAGGCTGATTATTTATCAATTTTTCTGGTGCTTTTACTGCATTATTTTTTGCCCAAAAATAGTATTTCCATTCACTAAATTTCCAAAATCCTTTTCTGAGTAGCATGTATAAGGCATGGCTGTATTTTAAATTTTTTCGATAAAATAAGTACCGATCTTTCGTGCTGATTTCAATACATTGATTCTCTGAATTAAACAGAGCTTTTTGATAAAGCACTACTGCCCCTGAATATTTGAGAGCTTTAAAGCCAAAATCTAAACCCCTCATATGATCCGTTGTGTAATCATTATCAAAATGATGAATTTGTTTCCAAACATTTTCTCGTATAGCAAAACTCCGGGGGTTCACACGCCATGAAATACAAGAATCTAAACCATCATAATCGTTGAAGTGCCACCAAAACGTAGCTGCGAAATAAACCAAATCCTGAAAGGTATTTCTATAGCCCTGATCTAAAGAGCTATGCCAAATATCGCCTGGTCCTAAACTTACTTTTTCTAACAAATCCAAATCAGGTGTTCCTGTAAAAAAAATATTTTCACCTTTGGTGTTTTTATAGGTATTGAATGACATTTTATTTTTTATTTTCATCAATAATATATTTATAATAATCTATTGATTTTTTAGCGATAAGTTTGCTGTCAAACCTATCTAGTATGCGTTTTCTAGCATTTATTTCCAGATTAGTTTTCATTTGCTTATCATTCAAAATACGTATAATAGATTGAGCAAACTTTTTATGGTTTGAAGGATAAGCCAATACCCCGCTTATACCATCTTCGATGACTTCACTCCCCCATCCAATATTTGAAGCTACCACTGCTTTTTGCATGGCCATAGCCTCCAGCCATGACACGGGTAAGGCTTCGGCATAGGAAGGAAATACACAGACATCTGCTTCGTGGATATAGTCTTGAACCTCATGATAAGGCACCTTCCCTTTGTATGTTGTTTGTCTTAAAGCAGCTTCACTAAATAAGCCCTGCATTAACTTCCATGTTGAAGGTTCACCTGTCTGGATATCATGCGCATCGCTACCTATCAAAATCAATTCAGCCTCTGGTTCTTCATCTATGACGCGATTAAATATATGAGGTAAATCAAGCACTCCTTTTTTTCTGATCAATGTGCCCAGGTAAAGAATTTTTTTGGCTGATGTCTGTTTAATTTCTTTTGGCTTGAAGTATTCAGTATCTATACCATTGGGAATAATGCTAAAGTCAAAATCAAGCTTAAAGAAGGCATTGGTCTTATCAGCAGTAAACTGACTGACTGACAGGTGACCATCGGCTTTTGCCAGTGCTCTTCGCTCATGCCGATAATTTCTTATCTTTAATGGTCGGTTTTCCAGTTTACAAAAATAAGTATCGCTTCCGTGGAGTTTTATAACAATGGGGCATTTTTGGGGCTGAATAAAAGAGGAAATCCCCGTCCAGTCCGGTGCTTCCACAATATCAATTTGATTGTTAGCATGCAACTCATTAATATACTTTTCTATTTTTTTACGTGTTAACCACCAGGATAGGCCTTTAAATTTTTGATTTTTAATTTGATGAATGCTTATGTTCTCGTGTTCAAAAACCTTGTCTTCAGCCTGGGCATAGGCCATAATATGGACCTTGTGTCCTAGTTGCGATAAAGCATCAGCTAAGTTTTTTATACTCGTGCCTATGCCACCAGAGCTTCCAGTGTTTTGGTGAGGATATTCGGGGGTGAGAAAGGCAATTTTCACTAAGCATTCATTTAAAAACAATTTTTCTTGAAACAAGGAATCTTAAAGGAAATAAAATTAAAACCGTTAAGATTGTAGATGTTATATATTCCATATTTAAAATTAAAAATAGATTAAATAGTAAATTTGCAATTAAATAAAATGATAATATGTAGATGATATATTTAATGATTTTGGATTTTGAGAATTTTACTTTGAACAAATAGTTCAATTGAACTTTAAATAAAAATAAATAATTTACTCCGTATACTATAAGGAAAGATATTGAATTATTTAAATTCAAATATTCTACAAAAAAATAAAGTCCAAAAAGAACAAATGAATAGCTTAAAATGCTAATAAAAGCATACTTGATAATCAAAGATTTATTTTTATTACTAATCAATTATTATCCTTTTTTCTTGGCCAGAACTATCGTCCAAGGCAATGGGTTCTCAACTGCTATTACTTCTCCGAAATTTTCATTTACTAACCTTACAATAGATTTTTTTGACCAATGATTTAAATGTCCTGGTGTATTACCTAAAGAACTCAGGTATTTAAACCTAGACATGTTTAAAACCCTCCATATTGGCTCCCTAGGCACACCAATAATAAGATATTTTTTAGAAATCCTTTTTAATTCTTTTAAAGCTAATTTTGGATAGTCTAAGTGTTCCAAAACTTCTAAAAGAATAGTCAAGTCAACTTCTTCATCGTTAAACTTTAATTCATATATATTTTCCTGAAATATTTCAATATCAGGATTTCTGTTTTTAGCTCTAGATACTAAATCTGGTAAAAATTCTGAAGCTGTAAATGTTTTAAAATATTTTTTTAATTTTTCAGTTGAATACCCTTCACCAACACCTATTTCATGTGCATTTGACACCTCAATTTTATTAATTAAGTTAAGCACAGATTTAAAGTAATTATTTACAAGAAAACTCGAAACAAAATTTTTATCTTCATATTTACCTTTAAAATCCTCTTTTTCAGGCTGAGCCTTCAAATTTTCCGAATTAATTTTTATCAAAATATTTTTGTTTTGAGAGATAAAGAATTTTTTCTTGATTTCTTCTGATTCTATTTAGCATATCAGCTAAAAAAGCAAAAATTGTTAATAAAATTGATATACCAAGCAAGGCTAAAGATATTATTCCAATACTTTTATAAGGTGAAATACTACCTACAGTAAACCAATTATATAAAACAAAAAAACCTCCTGCTAAGCTTGTTAAAAGGACAAGGCTAGCTATGGAAAGAAAAAAATTCAGCGGTTTGTAATCTTTATAGCATTTAAAAATTATCATTAAAGATCTAAAAGCATAACTAAATAGGTTATTGGCAATTCTTGAAACCCTGTCTTCAAAATAAATAACATTAACTGGTATTTGATTCACTCTAAAACCTTTATCCAATAAATCTAAAATAACTTCATGTGTATAAGTAAATTGACCTTGTAAATTAAGATTTAATAAAGCCTTCTTAGAATATGCTCTAAAGCCGCATGATGCATCTTCAATTTTTTCTTTCCCTATAAAACTAATTATTTTATTCATTTGTTTATTACCCCAATATTTGGCAAAAGGCATCTTTTCCGGTTTTGATTTACTAAACCGATTACCAATACAAAAGTCTGCTTGATCATCTAAGATTGTATTCAAAAATTCATCAATTTGATTCACGTCGAATTGTCCATCTGCATCTATACTAACTAATACATCCACCTTATTGTTAAGAGCATATTCTATTGCAGTTTCAAAAGCCTTGCCTACACCTTTGTTGTATCTATGACTTACAACTGTAGCGTTAGCCTTTTTAGCTTCTATCACTGTATTATCTGTGCTTCCGTCATCAACAACTAAATATTCGACATTTACATTGGTTCTTTTAATGTTAATGGAATTCAACACTTTAAATATTGTTTCACCTTCATTAAATGCTGGCATATAAACTATTATGTTACTAGTCATTAAGTAAATATTTATTTATTATTAAATAATTTAACCTAAACTCATTAATTATATATATGAAACACAATAAATATGAACAATAAACAAAATATTTATCTTTAAACTTAAGCTTATTGTAAGCCAAGTAAAATCCTAAGTAGTATGCGGGAAGCATTGTAACCCAATACCTGCTAAAACCAGTCCCAGCTAATATTAAGCCTAACATTATTAAAATTGTGCTGTAAAACATTGATCTCATTGCTTTTTTTTTATTAAAAATAAAACCAAATAAGAATGCAACTATTAAAATTATACTTAGAGCAAAATTTCTGAACCCTGTAATTGGAACAAAAAGTGATGCAAATGCTGGCAAACCGTTTATCCTACTTACTTCATGGTGTTTAATAACCCCAAGACCAGCTTTGATACTGTATACTAGAAAGTTATCTTTTTTAAACCTATCAAAATAACTAATTTCAGATTCATTTATACTTTCGATATTATACACATATTTGAACCATAACATCAATGGGATTATTACGATCAAGAAAGTTTTTAAAAAGTTAAAAGAATAGAATTCAATTTTATTGTGTTTCACATAATTGTAAACATAAAATGAAATTGGAATCCACATTAATAAATACAGATATCGAGTCAAACTCAATATCACAAACATGACTAATATTTTTATTAAAGTAATTCTCGAATATGAATTTGATGAACAATAATATATAATACCCCAAAAAGCAAAAAATATCACTGATGCAGGATACAAATTACTATAATATGTAATTCCAATCGGGTTAACTATGGTCAAACATAAAAGAATTACCTTAATTTTTTCATCAATTTCTATTTTTTTCAAAATCAATATTAAATATCTAAATCCTGCTATTGTAATAAGTATTTGAAACAATTTAACTAGAAAAATACTTAGTTGAGGATAACCCGGTATTTTGAATAAGCTTATAATAAAAGGTATAATAGGACTAACAGTGCTGGGGTTATTAATCTGGTAGTATTTTCCGTTTAAAATGTTTTCAGATATATTAAAATAAGTTAGTTCATCTGCCTGTAATGGTATGATGAAAGTCCTTATAGTTGACAGTAAGGTTAATATAACAATAACCCAAAATATATTTTCTTTTTTTAAATTCATAACTTATAAAATAAATTCACCCAATCACTTTGAAAATATTATCACGGATATTTTAAAATAATTTTTCATGATTTTAAGTGTGAATTATAGATCTGTTTAACTAATATTTCATCTAAAGCAGCTACTATCCATTTTGAGGCCTCTTCAGCTGGCTGTTCATTAATTATACTAAACCATTTTTGGGCATTCTCCACATAAGGCTTTGGATTAGTCAATCCTTCTAATATTATTTTTTCCATTTCCTCTTTTGAATTCAGCCAAGGTGAGAAGACTTTTAATTTTTTCTATTCTTGATTCTTTGAATAACTACGACATCATCCTTAAAAACTTAAGGTGTCAGTAAACTAAAATCCTCACTTCCTGCTTTAATTGCAACCAAGCATTAGATAGCTTATACATACTCGTTCCAATACCATCCGGATGGTTACAATTGGGATGTAAATATTCGGGGGGTAAGAAAAGCTTTTTTTATAAAGTGTTTATATTGTTTGTACTAATTTGAAATGCTCAGAAACCATGTTATCAATACTGAATTTTTCATTTATTAACTTTCTAGTATTCAAATCAAACTCATAGTTTCCTTCCCATAAATTAATTAAAATTTCCCTCAATTCATTTACTTCTTTTGCTTTATAAATATAACCGTTTTTCCCGGAAACCACCACCTCTTCATTCCCTCCCACATTAGTCGTAATCACAGGAACATTGGCAGCCAGGCTTTCCAACAGGGTCAAGCTAAAACATTCCATATGGGTAGGATGCAGCAAATAGTCGTATTGACGAAACACGGTGTTCAAGTGGGAGTGACTGCCTTTAAAACGAAAATTCTGTGTAACATCAAGTGATTCAGCCTGTTCCAGTAGTATAGATTTATAAGGTCCGTCCCCATATACGTCTATAACCAGAGAATCCCGAACCGATTCCGGCAGCATGGCCACGGCGGCTATGAGGTCCTGAATGCCTTTAGACTTCCGTAAATGAGAAGCCACCAAAAAAGTGGGCTGAATATGATTCCGTTTTTCTCTTACCTCAATGGCATCCACCAATACCCCGTTATAAATAACCCGGGTTTTGGACGCGATATGCGACCCAAAATCCCGTAGCAACTCTCGCCGTGTATATTCGGACACCCCTACAAAGACATCAATATAACGCGAATACAAAAGTCCTTTTAACCGCTTACCAACTTTCTTCTTAAAAGTATATCCCTTAAGTGGCCGCGGATTATGGTCAACGGCAATCACCCGGGCATTACTGTGTTTCTTAAGTTTTTTATAAAAAGGGGTACAGAGTTCCGTAAAGTGGGTAATGATGTGGGAATAGGATGGGGGTTGATTTTGCAGGTGATTTAAAAAAAGCTGCTCTACCGCTACCGTTTCATCGGCATATAAGCTAAAACTACTATAATCCCCATGCATGCCCGGATTGGGAAAAAACCAGTCTACGACGATTCCCTGTTCTTTGCATCGGGCATTGAACTGCCAGAAAAAATGGTCCATACCGCCAACCCGACTGGCTTCGAGCCGGTAGTTACAGATTACCGCTATATTTTTTTTACTCATGTGCCAGTGCTTTTGCAATGCGTTTACCGGTACCTTTAAGAGGCTTGCCCAGTTGTAAATCCAACATCTGCTTTCGTTGCTTTTGTTGCACTAAGGGTTCTTCCAAAGCCATTGCAATGGCTTCTTTTAATTCTTCTTCATTTTTTACAATAGTAACTGAGCCACTTTCAGCTACCCGTTTGTAATGGGCATAGTTTAAAAACCGTCCATCATTATACAACCCATTATTTTCATTACCAAAAACAGGGTTAATCACGGGTTTGTTAAAATGCATAAAATCCAGGCTCATAGTCGAACACATATTGATCCCCGCATCACAGTAATCTAATATTGCCCGCAGGTCTTTCATGTCATTTACCGTGGGTACCCGTTGTGACCAGGGTTCAGAATGGTTTTTGCGAGAGAGTATCCATTCTGGAGTGTTCCACTTTATAAAGGGATAAACTTGTTTTACCTTTTCAAACCTTTGGCCATCTTCTGCCGGGGATGTTCTGACGAGGAAATTCAATTGTTGATCAAAACTGTTCTGCTGTATTAATTTTGCAATGGTCGTAATATACAGTTCGTCGTTTTTACTCGTGGATATATCCCCGCAGCTGTAACATAGTGTTTTTTGCTCCCGATTCAAATCAAACTTTTTATAAAAAGCCGCTTTGGACGTTTTGTACTTTTCCATCACATAAGGCTCAAACTGAGGTGTTCCCATTACCTGTATTAGTTGTGGTTTTATTTTGGGATAAAATTGCAGCAATTCTTTTTCCATCAGCTTACTCCACACCAGGTATCTATCAAATTCCCCGGCCATGCGACCTTTGGAAGCCAGGTTGTCCCAGCTAAAAATAAAGGTCGCCGTAGCTATGCCCTGTTTATTTGCTACATATATTAACGGGGCAATATAAGGTGGGCGCTGATGGGTAAAGAAAAGGACGTCCGGATTATATTTTTTTAATAGTGTATGATATTTTTGAGTGGTGCTATGTGTTTTAAAACTCCATTCTTGTAAACGGTAATATTTATCAATCCAATATTCAGAATGAAAAAAGTAAGTAAGCAAATAAATAAATCTGGTCAACAGTCCTCTCCTGTTCATGTTTTTGGGATAATTGGCCTTTAAATTATCACTTATCCCAAAGTTGTTTATAGAGTTTTCTCTTAAATGGGCTATTTCCTTGGTTTTTCTAAAAAACCAGGTAGAGAAAGGTTCCTTGAAATCATCCAATTCTTCAATACTAACATCCACAGAAACAAAACCGGAATAAACCCTTTTTGGTAAGCCGGAAAATATAACCACTTTTTCATATTGCTGATTTGCCTCCTTAAAAAAGTTGCTAAGTATAAAGTTACGAAAGCCGACCCCGTCTACTATGACCAGACCTAATACATTCTTTTTGCTCTTAAAATCCATAGTTGGACTTGTTTTTTTCATTTGCTAAGAAACTGAAATTCATCCATTGCCACAAGTGAAAGGAGGACTCCTGTTTTCCGTTTTGATAGCTGTCCCATTCCCTTTGGATTTCTTTGAAATCAAACCAATGGCTATAGGATGACGCCTTCAAATGATTAATAGCTTGTTCCATAGTTGTTTTTAACTCGCCCCCCATCCATTCCCTTTGTGGGGTTTGTAAAGCGCGTTTGGGGGCGTTTATCACTTTGTTTGTTACCAGGTCGCCTAAAATTTCGCGGAGTACAAACTTCGTCTGCCCGTTTTGGAGTTTATACTGTTCCGGTTGTGCAAAGGCAAATTCAACCAAACGGTAATCCAGGAAAGGTTCGCGCAACTCTGTTGAAAAAGCCATGGAGATTCGGTCGTTAAATCGCAAGGCCCGTGGTATCTTGGTATAAAACAAATCGCGATACTGTTTGTTTTGCAGGGCATTATCAAAGGGTTCTGGGTATTTCGGTTTTGTGGCCAAAGCTAAAAAAGAAGGTTGTAAACACTGGGGTTTAAACGGACTCGTTCCAGCACTTTGTCCCTGAATGGTTTGCTGTGAACTCGTATGGTAATAATCATATCCTGCCCAGGCTTCGTCCATGCCTTGCCCATCCAGCAGTACTTTTACACCATCCTTTTGTGCCTGCTCAAAAATTTTTGCGTAAGCTAAAGTAGGAATACCCCCAAAAGGCTCCTCCTGAAACCGACTTATAATTTTAGCAAATTCGGGTACCTCCTCTGCCGTAAACACTAGTTTTGTCAAAGGGGTTTTGGTATGTTGAATCATCGCCTCTACCCAGGGCAATTCATCGTAGCGGGAATCACCGGTATAAAAGGTATAGGCTTTTATCTGTGGGGCATCATCTCTTAAATTGACGAGACTCAATAACAAAGAACTGTCAATACCGCCACTGATATTGATACCAACAGGTACATCTGCTCGAAAACGCAGGGAAATACTATCCCTTAATAATTCCGAGTAATGCTGCTTTACCTGTGCTAAAGATAGATTTGAAGGGATTTGTGATACCCGTTCCTCAAAATTATACCAGCAATATAATTTTATATCCAAAGCATTACATTCCAACGAATGTCCTCCCGGAAGCTGATGAATGCCTGAATAAAATGTCTCATCTGGCATACCATAACTGCCAAATGCAAAATAGTTTGCAAATACACTGGGATTTAATTCTGTGTCTGCTACTTCTTTAAGGGCCTTGATTTCACTGGAAAAATAGAACCCGTCTTTAGTCTGGGTATAATAGAAAGGTTTAACGCCAAAACGGTCACGGGCTGCAAACAGACTTTTTGTATGGGTATCCCATATCGCAAAAGCAAACATACCGTTGAACCGGTTAAGACAATCCGGCCCAAAATGAATATAAGCTGCCAGCACCACTTCAGTGTCGCTTTGAGTCCTGAAATTGTAATGTCCCTTTAACGAATCCCTGATTTCCTTGTAGTTATAAACTTCCCCATTATACACTATTACATACCTTCCACTGGCATCCGTAAGCGGTTGGTTGGCTTCGGCAGAAAGGTCGATGATGGAAAGCCGGTTATGGCCCAAAGCTGCAAAACCGGGGTCCTCATAAATCCCCGAAGCATCAGGACCGCGGTGGTGCTGGGAAGAAACCATTTGTGATAAAAAGTTCTTTGCTGAAGCAGTTCCAACATAACCCGAAATTCCACACATATCTATTTTTTATTTTCACTGAGCATTTTTTCTGCTTTTATCCAGTCTTCGGGGGTATCCAGATTCACAAAGCGCTCCCCTTTGGAAAGAATATAACCAATACGCTTCCCGTACAAAGAATGCTGTTTTAATAGGACATCTGTTTTAGTCAAATAAATACTCCCATCCCGAAAATATCCTTTTGGCAACTCCTGCCGGCGTTTAATGATTTCATTTTCACCCGTAGCAATCTGTAAACAGGCTTTGTCATCGGCTTCAAACACCCAATGCGGATTGAATTCGGCCGGAACTTCCCTGACGCTTATGAGAGAGTCAAAACTATTTTCCGCAAATTTTTGAATAGCTTTATCAATACTACCGCTTTCGCGAAAAGGTGTTGTGGGTTGCAGTAAACAGACTGCATCAAAAACTTTCCCTTTTTGTGTAAAAAAATTCAGCGCGTGTTGAACAACCTCAAGCGAACCAGATTGATCCGTTGCCAGATGTGCCGGTCGAACAAAGGGAACTTCAAGTCCGGCGGACTTTCCCAGGTCAGTTATTTCCGCATCATCAGAAGAAAGGATCACCCTGTCCAGCAATCGGCTTGCCTTGGCCGCCTCAATAGTATAATGTAAAAGGGGTTTTCCGCCCAAGGCTTTGATATTCTTTCCCGGAATGCCTTTGCTTCCGCCCCTTGCCGGTATAATCCCTAAAACCCGCATTAATAGGTTATGGTTTTGCTAAAGGTTAATTCTGTGTCAGCCAGCAAATCGGCTATGTTTTGGCCTGCATTTCCATCACCATAGAGGGTCTCAGTTGGGAATCGACCGCCTGACCATGCCCTTTGAACCGCTCTGACTATTTCGTCTTTATCATCGGCGACATCAGTTACATTGTTTCCCCGTAACCTCCTGTGCTGACGGCTTCCGATATTGACAACCGGAACACCCAGGTACGAACATTCCCGAATACCCACGCTGGAATTTCCCACCAACACCTTAGCCTGGGATAACAAGCTTAAAAAATCAACAGGTTCCATATTCTTAAAGAAATGCATATTCCCAGGTTTTTCAAGTTCTCGAAACGCGCGAATCCCGTTGGAAGTTCCGTCGGAGCCGGCATCCACATTCGGCCAAAACCAAAAGGTGGGATAACCCAGTTCTTTGATAGCATATAAGGTTTCCTTAATATGAGCCTTAGCCTTTTGATATTCTGTGGTGACCGGATGCTGCATCACCACTACATATCCGGCTTCCCAGTTCAATTTGGCTCCTACCCCTCCGTATTTTTCAATAGGGTTAAAATTCAATCTATTCTCACGCTTCACTAAGGCCGCTAAATCTATAGACGGACAACCGGTATTAATCACCTTTTCGGGAACCTCTCCCAGCAGTATCACCCGTTCCCGGGCATCTTCACTTGAAACAAAATGAAGATCGGCAAGTTTGGTATTGGCATGCCTCACTTTTTCGTCTATGCTTCCGGTAACTTCTCCGCCCTGAATATGTACCAAGGGTATATTCTGATATGCCGCAGCTATTGAAGTCGCAATGGTTTCAAAGCGATCAGCAATGGTAACAACGGCATCCGGTTTTAGGTTGTAGAATACATTGGTCAATTCCATAACCCCCAGACCGGTTGTTTTAGCCATAGTCGTAGGATTTTCTCCTTCCAGCACCATAAATACTTTTGCGGCAATACTAAACCCGTCCTTTTCGATAAAATCAACGGCATTCCCGTACCGATCTAACAGCGCCGAACCCGCAATTACCAATTGTAGTTCCAGGGCAGGGTGTGCCTGAATAGCCGTAAGAGCCGTTTTAATACGGCTGTAGGAAGGCCTTGCGGTAATGACGACACAGATTTTTCGTTTGGACATAAAGCGAGATTAAGTATTGGATAAAAATAGAAAAAAAGAAGGAGCTAATCCGGCTTTGACGGGGTGCAATTTCTTACTATGAAAAAAAACACAGCAAAAGACTAATCAAGGTCTTCTTAGTTTAAGAAATCCCATTTATTCTACTATGTTTCAATTTACTACCCTAAATGTAGGCTACCATACAACCAACATGAAAACTATCATAAAATAGAAAAAACGCAAAATCTCTAGGTATTCGTTTATGCCTGAACTTTTAATTTACATTTAAAAACCCGAACGCAGTAAATATAGAAAATGCACATAGAGTTAGGAAGCCTTAGCTAATACTTTCTGGATTAATGTGTTGTTTTTTTTGCAAAATAGACTTGTGTTTCCCCTTTGGAAAGTACAGTATCACCTCCAACTATCTTTTCTAAAATGTATTTGGTGCAGTCTTTTAAGTAATTAAAGGAAAACTTAAACGAAGGTAACCTATGCGAATCAATCACTCCTTTTTCCAATAACTCAAAACCATGTTTTTTTAGATAGAATTCTATAATATGAGGTAGTGGGACGTTGACGTGATGCTCTTCAATATGTTTTGGCTGAAATGCGTAGAGCTGATTCTTATAAATCATGGTAAACTTACTCTTGGCATAAAATGGATTTGGACAGGACATAGCGAGGTATCCGCCATCGGCTATATGACTGGCAATATTTTTTATTCCCAGTTCGGGATTAGCCAAATGTTCGTAAACTTCTAAAAGGACAATGAACCCAGGTTTTTTAGCGGTTTCAGGTGCCGGATTGTTCAAATCCCATAACGTGGCTTCAGGTAACTTTTGAACATAATCGAAAGGCTGCCAAACTAATCCTAAGCTTTCTACTTTATTTTTAAAACACCCCCATCCTGATCCAATGTCGCTCACAATTTCATTAGGCAAACTGGATTTTACTATTTTCAGCTTCTCTTCCGCCCAATCACCACGTTTTAGATTTTTAATTAATTTAAATTTCATAGGCTATATCAATTAGTTTTATTTTGCTCCCAGTATAGCTTGCCAGGCGGTAATGTACCATTTACATTAAATTGCAAAGAAGTTAAACGCGAATCATATTTTACGGCTTGAATCCAGTCAACAATAATAATCATGCGAAATGATAAAAGATCTAATTTTTTATCTATTTTTTCATAGATTACCACCGTTTCTCATTTTTTAATAACTTTAAGTGTTTGATGTTTTAATAAGTAATCCCACCTAATAAATCCAACTGGTAAAATTGTAAAAAACCTAGTGAAAAAGATAATTGAGTACTTTAGAAAAAAATTCCCGGTAAGAATTTCTTTATAAAAATTAACAATAGAATTCACATTAGCATTGTCTCCACTTTCCACTGACTTTTTGAGCAAATTGATTAATAGTCTGTGTCTACTCTGTAATAACTCAATGTCTTTATCCATTATAGACCTTAAAAAATCTTGCTTTACTACATATATTTCAGATGTCTTAAACTTTTTATTATAAACTCTGTTTTTTACCGTAGATGAATTAGGGTTACTTCGGTAGAAGTATGTAGGGCTTTCAATTATACTATATTGAGAATTTGATGCTTTATAAAATATCTTTGAAAACAATTCATACTCCTGTGCTTTATATAAATTTTCATTAAATCGATAATTATTATCATTCAGAAATTCAGAAGAAAACATTACGGAATTGGTGATTAGTTTAAATCGCCAAAACGCATACTCTTGATAAAGGTTTTCAGTTTGATAAAAATTTTTAAGTTTTAAGCTTTCTTTACTTAAATTTTCATCAGCAAAATAGCCAGATGAAATCACAAAGTTTAAATTATCATTTTTAATAAACTCATTGACTTTAGACTCAATAAAATTAGGCAACATTACATCGTCCGCATCAAACCAGTTCACATATGCCCCTGAAGATTTCTCATAACCAAAATTTCTACATGAATTAGCTCCTTTTTTAAGTTTTTTTGGTCGACTGAAGAATTTGAATCGTTCATCTTTTAACTTGAAAGTTTCAATTATATCTTTTGATGTATCAACACTTCCATCGTCTACAATTATACATTCCCAATTTGAATAAGTTTGATTACCAATACTTTCTAAAGTCTCATTTATGAATTTTGCACTGTTAAAATTTGGAATGATGATACTTACTTTTGACATACTAAAACTGTTCTTATATTAAACATTATTACTTGAAATTTCTATTTCAAGAAAGCATGATTTTAGTACTTCATTTAGCTTTTCATGCCCGAAATAATTATATATATCTTTTTTGAAAAGGCTTACTGTATCAATTTCTTTATTTTTTTTTATAGAGTTAATTAAAGCTGTACTTACATTAGAGACATTATTAGAAGTGTGATTATAAAATAATTCATGTTGCATCAACGAGTAAACTTCAGAGTTTTTAGGACCAATGTGTATGATTGGCTTTTTTGCTTTAATTAAATGTGGTAATTTACCTGGTAAAAAAGGTGAAATATGCGATTTAGATTCCAAAATAATATTTATATCTGAAAAGGACTGCATAGCAAAAGCTGCCTTGAAATCAACCTGATTGAGTGTCTTAATGTTCTGTAAGTAAACTTTTTTTACTTTATCGAATTCATTTTCAAAATGGTTAACCCCTCCACCCACAAACCATAAAATCGTATTTTGAGGAATGCTATGTTCTTTTAAACATATAGTAAAAGCTTTGAGTAAGGCAACTGGACTTCTATGTTGAAGTAATGCTCCTGCATGAACTAAATTAATATTATTGCTATTGAAATCTTTGGGTAAATCTGATTCTTTTGCTTCAAGTTGTTCGTCAATCTGATGAGGAATAATTTTGATTTTATTTTCATCAGATGTGTAGTAAGAATACATCCATTCAGCTAATAATCGACTGGGAAAACCAATATATTTTGCTTTTTCAAACACTTGCTGCATGAAAAGTTGTTTTTTGCGATCTCCAGGACCAATCCAATCGTAAGGCCTAGGATAACAATAAAAAGGGTAAGGATCATGAATATACGCCAGCCACTTGTCATGCCAACTAGGAAAATATAATAGTGCTTTATGGGGTCTAAAACTAGCAGCTTTGCTCAAGGTTATAATCAAATCTGGGTCAAAATCAATTTGTTGAAGAGCTTTTTTTATGGAATAAACATCATAATCATGTGTAAAAGAAAAGCCTCTTAATTTTTCAAAAAAAAGATTCAATCTGAGGTTCAAAACTCTTGTAAAAACAATAATAGTTTTAGCTGCCCAGTAATACCAATTCCATTTATTCTCCTCAACCGAAATACAATTAACCCCACTTAATTCTATTTTTTTTCTCGTATAGTGAAGTACGACAACTTTATAACCAGACTTTTCGATATTTTTAATTAATGCTACATTAGCCTTAGCCCCACTACTATCATTTACCTCAATACTATCGGTAAGCACTAAAATTTTTTTCAACTTGTTTTAATTTTAAGCAGGTAATTTACGATTTGTTCTGATGCATTTCCCGATCCGTAGGGGTTGATTTCTCTTTTCAAGACCTTAGGATGATCTAAATAATGATTTGTTTTCTCGCTAATTTTATGAGTATCAGTACCCACCAACTCAGCATAACCTTTTTCAATTCCTTCCATACGTTCGGAAGTGGCACGGGTGACTAAGACCATTTTGCCTAAACTCGGAGCTTCTTCCTGAATGCCCCCTGAATCAGAAATAATAAGATTGCAAGCTTCTAATAAACCTAACATGACGGGGTAGTCTACTGGTGGTATCAAATGAATATTTGAGTACTTACCTAGCTTTTGGTGTACGACATCTTTAACATGCGGATTTAAGTGGACTGGATAGACCAGTTCTACATCATTTCTAGTAGCAATTTGAGCTAAAGATTCACAAATATTGATAAAGCCCTGACCAAAATTCTCACGCCTGTGTCCAGTCACTAAAATCAATTTTTTGTTTTTATCAAGCCTGGATAACAACTTATGCAATTCTTCAGATGGATTAACCCTGGTGATTTCCAATCCCCAGTGCAGTGCATCTACCACGGTGTTGCCTGTCAAAATCACCTCATTCTTTTGGACTCCTTCCTTAAGCAGGTAATCGTTGGCTTTTGGGGTGGGGGCAAAATGTGCATTGGCGATTCGACCTGTAAGCTGGCGGTTGATTTCTTCGGGAAAGGGTGAGTATTTATCATAAGTACGTAAACCTGCTTCCACATGCCCTATCTTGATGCCCCGGTGAAAGGCAGCTAATGCTACCATAGTAGAAGTGGTGGTATCGCCATGTACTAACACCCAGTCAGGTTGTTCTTCTTCAAGCACCTCATCCATCGCTTTAATAATTCGAGCACTTAATTGATTTAAACTTTGATCAGCTTGCATCAGGTTTAAGTCGATATCGGGAATAATCTGAAAAAAATCTAACACCTGATCCAACATCTCTCTGTGTTGAGCAGTCACACAAACTTTTATATGGAAGAAGTCATTTTTTTTGAAAGCCTTTATCACAGGTGCCATTTTTATGGCTTCTGGGCGAGTACCAAAGCAAATTAAAATTTTCATATTTTATTTTTTAGAACGTATACATATTTTAATTGTGGCAAAAAAGCATATCTAAATTTCACATATAACTTTTCTCTTACACCAATGGACTTCGCTCTTCTTAGAGCATTATAAATCGATTCTGATTCTGATTTTTTTCTTAAGCCTAGGAAAAATTTGATGTACTTTTTATTAATTAAAGAATTATCATCTAAACTATTTATAATTGAAATGCATGCAGCTATTTTTGATTTTAGATAAATAGGATTATGACGATAATACCTTGCCGTGTTAGAATTATGGTGTTTTCTGTTGAAATATAGAGTTGAATCTATTTTGAAACCTTCGTAACCACTTATGAGTAATCGATTATACAAGTCCCATTCTTCAGCGTATTGTAAAGTTTCGTCAAACTTATATTCATCAAAAACATATTTTTTCCACATAATAGTACATGAAGCTAAACCTAGGTTCCCTAAAATTGAATCATAAAGATTATTAAGGTCAATTTTGTAACTGATTTCAGTCTTAGAATAATTTTCTATACTTATATCTTCAATTTTTATAAAAGGCTTTTTTGAATAATGCACAAAGTCTATCTCGTTATTTTCTAAAAACCGCACACTTAACTCCAGATTCTGCGGATGCACTATATCATCATCGTCAAAAAAGATAATAAAATCTCCTTTCGCCAAATCCAACCCATAATTTCGGCAACCGGGCAAACCTTTTTGATAGTTATCCGGTCGATTATAATAGGTGAATCTAGAATCTTTAGCTAAAATAGACCTAATAACTTCTTCTGTATTATCTGTCCCACCATCATCAATAATAAGGCACTCCCAATTTGGATAGGTCTGGTTTTGAATGGAAATCAAGGTTTCCTCAATAAGATGCGCCCGGTTATAGGTGGCCATGATTATAGTTACTTTAGGAGCAATCATTTAAATATTTTTTTTAAAAATCGGAATGGCGCAAGAATCATCTCTCCAATTTTAAATTCTAATCGAGTTGTATTTTTAATTTTCTCTACTTCTTCCTGTTCAAGTTTTTGAAGAAAATAATCAATGAATTCCTCATAATGTTGTTTATACAATGATATGTGCTTATTAAAAATATACCTCCATAATTCGTATTTAATTCTATTCGCACTAATTCGCATAGATTGATTTTTTTGACGATAATTAAATAAGGGCTCCTCAATAACAACTGCTTCACCGGATAACTTTAATAGGCGAATGTAAAATTCCCAATCTTCATAACCACTTGTCATTTTTTCATCGTAACCCTCAATATCAATCCAATCAGCTTTAGCAAATAATGAATTTCCGATAGCCGAATTAGAAAACAAAAAGTTTTTTATTGTTCCTCCTTGAGGCTTAAAAATGTCAATAAACCCACGATCATCAAATCGCTTGGCATAACAGGTAATTATTTTATAGTTAGATGCATTTGCTTCTTTCAAAGAGACAGCCTTTTCGCAAAAAGTTGGTTCGAAAAAGTCATCAGAATCCAGGACTAAAATATATTCTCCATTTGCGAAGGCTATTCCCGCATTTCTTGCTGCACTTAGTCCTTGGTTTGATTGGGATATTATTTTAGTTACACCAGTGGATAACTCCGCAAGGACAGATTTTGTTCCATGATTTGATCCATCATCAACTATAATAATTTCTTTGTTCTGATAGGTTTGGGCTATTGCCGATTTAACCGCTTCTCTAATATAAACAGGATCGTTGTAACATGGAATAACAATTGAAATTTTCTTCATTTCACTTATGTAAATACATTTTTGTTAAAAGGACATACCCAGTGCCTTTCTTTTTATTGAAACCTATAATACGATACAAGAACATCAAAACCAATAAGATTACTTCTTTAAAACCTATGATATTACTTTTTATACCCAGATATAAAAGTTTCACAAAATATTTCTCTGAATTATATACAAATATCTTTGAAAACATAATTTTATTAAACAATAATTTGAAATTCTCATTAGTACTATTATGCTTGTAAGCAAATTTCAAATAATTATCTAGCTGTATCTTTTTCTTTTTTTTTCTTTGGTTCTTGTTAAACTCTTTCCTATAAAAACAATCAGCTTCTAAATTGAACGCTGTTATAACATTTTTGCATACTTTTAAAGCTCTTAAATGTAAATCTGGATCTTCCAGTAATTGTAATGTCTCATCAAACCCCCCAAGTTCAACTAAAAAAGATTTTGGCCATACGGGGCAAGTTACTGCAAATGGGTAATTCCCTTTACTGAACTCCTTATAATAAAAAGATTTATCATCATCACTTGTATCTGAGAGCACATTAAATAATTTACGAGATTGATCTAGGTTATTAAATATTTCCATCTTAAATATCCATAAGTCAAACTCCTTATGTTCTAAAACAAAATGCATTCGTTGATTTAAACAAACAGGACTCAACAAATCATCTGCATCTAAAAAAACAATATATTTTCCCATAGCTTTTTCCAAGCCATAATTTCTACAAGAGGATGCACCTTTGACAAAATTCTCAGGACGTTTATATAAGGTGAACCGCCTATCTCTATTCTCGAAATCTTGCGCTATCTTCTGGGATGAATCAGTACTACCATCATCGACAATTATGCATTCCCACAATTGGAATTCCTGCCAAAAAACACTTTCTAATGTTTCAACAAAATAAGCCGCCTTATTAAACACGGGAATAATAATTGAAACTAAAGGCATCACTATAGATCTACTTTTAAGGATTGTTTGATAAGTAAAGCTTTAATAGGACTTCTACTCTTCTTATACTTTAATGCAATCACCAACAAGAAACAAATTTTGATAGCGTCTAAAATCTTATACGATTCTGCAACTAAGAAAATATTTTTAATTATCCTGTAACTTAAGACTATTTCATGGTGTTTTAAAACTTGAAAAAACATAGCGATGAGATTTTTATAGTAATAATCAATAATCTCTTGATCCCTTAAAAAAATTCCTCTTTTTAAATTTTCAATACATATTATCATTTTAGATTCAATATAATCTTTTCTAAAACTTTTATTCATAAAAGTTTTTGTATCGCTGTGTTGCCTATACAAAAACAAAGGCTTCTTAATTACTACATAATCTGATTCAGGTAATTTAAAAAACAATCTGCTAAAAAATTCTGTCTCCTGACCTCGGCTAATTCCTATTTTAAACAAATTTTTGTCAGTTAACCAAATTTTCTTGAACATTACAGAATTTGTAATAATCTGAAAATTCCATAAAACATAATCTTTAAAAATATTATCTTTTATTTCTAAAATCATTTCTTTTTTTTCTGTGAATGTGTTTGAAAACAAATATCCCCCTGATATAATTAGTTTACATTCACCAAAAAACGATTTGATTTTTGATTTTATAAATTCCTCTAACATCAAATCATCATCGTCAAACCAATTCACATACTCCCCCCTACTCAACTCAAATCCATAATTACGACAAGCATTTGCTCCTTTGGGTCGGTCTGAAGGACGGTGATGGTATTGAAAACGAGAATCTTTTTTGACATAAGCCTCAACGATCTCATCGGTATTATCACTTGAACCATCATCCACAATGATACATTCCCAGTTTTGATACGTCTGCACCAACACCGAGTCCAGCGTCTCCCCAATAAGGTGGGCACGGTTGTAGGTAGGAATAATAACAGAAACAAGTGGCTCCTTATTTTTTATATGTAACAACTGGATAAGCGTTTTTTTAATTAATTATGAAAATTAAGGAAAATTTGAAGGTAATTCATTTAATGAATTTATCTATACAATTTAAAACGTCTTCATTTAGCAATGAAATTGATTTTTGTTTGTTAGAATGTGGTAAATCTATTTTGTTAATTGATTTGAGATTAACAAATTTCTTTAATCTATTGAACTCTTCTTTCTGTCTTTGTTTATCAGTAATGTCAATTACTAAAAAATTATTAGTGCTTCTATTGAAATATTTTTTTAGTTTATTTTCATAATTAATTTTATGCTCAATTAAATTTTCTATGATAAATAATGATTTAAACCTCCAATCACTATGACTTAATTCTGACTTATTAAAGTCAACAGTTTTGGTGTCCTTCTCCCAGCCTGCATGCTTTAGTTTTGAAATTATCCATTTTTTTGTATCTCTAGTTTGAAGTATAAAAAAAGCACCTGGAAATTTTTTTCTGAGTCTGTCGACATCAAATTCGTTTATACCATCAAAATGACTCCCCCCATCAGAGAAAAAATCATATTTATTTAATTTATCTTCATCATATTCCCAATCTACAGAATGTATTGCATAAAATCCGTATTGTTTAAATAAATTAGATAATGTTGTTGTACCTGTTTTATGAAGACCAACACAAAATACTTTCTTTTTTCTTTGAGTTTTGTTTAAGAAACCATTGATTTTAAAATTCAATTTTTTAATTATTCCCATTTTAAATTTTCTTTAAGTTCCATCTCGTCTTTTGATATTCTCAAGTTCCTTAAACAGTTAACTTTTTCTTGTTTACTAAACACTATTCTTTACTAAAGTTTACTTCATATGAGTTAAAGTATAGCTGGAATCTAATACTATACCGATACTTTTTAACCAATACTTACTTTTATATATTTAAGTTTGTTAATCGAGATAATTAGGTTGCCTCTTTTTATTCGTCTCTATACTTTTTTCTATTTCTGGGATGATCCGATCAATCAACTGCAAATAGGCCTTAAGACCTTTTATCGCTGGTTTATTTTGAAGTATTCTGGCTTTTAAAAGTTGACGCTTTATTTTTTTTTTATAGTTGAATAGTTTGATTTCATCATAGTTATTAATATTCCCATAGGTTAACTTCAGATGTCGTTCCTGGCGATCAAAATAGGTTTTAGAATAAATATCTGACTTCGCTTTAATTCTGTCTTCCCTGTCGTGGACCATGAACGTATTAGACAAAACTCCAATCTTAAAGTTATGATAGTTTACCCGCTGACAATAATTATCATCTTCTCCATAATGAAAAAAGATAGGATCAAACCCTCCTACTGTCATTAGGCATTGCTTACTAATCAGCCACCCCGCAGCATTTACAAAAGGAAGTTCGTAAACGTCTTGCAATGGCCGTCCTAAAACGTGATCGGAATAAAAAGCAGGATTAGAATCAAACCGAACATAATTTGAAAAATTACGATCTAAGCGAGTGGCTTCAGCATTGGTATGTATGGCGCTTAAAATTCCAAATTTTGAATTATTCTTTTGAAAATGAATCAGCTGTTCTAAAGCATCATCAACTAAATAAGCATCTTGGTTGAGCAAAAAGATATGTTCAGCTCCCTGATTTAAAGCATAGGATATCCCTACATTATTACCTTGTCCAAAGCCCAGATTTTTGTTTTGAGGCAACAAAGTAACCTTCGGATAGTTGGATTGTATATGATTAATGGTTTGATCTGTTGATGCATTGTCCACCACTAATACAGGATAGTCTCCTGTGCTTTGCAGGCAGTGGTCTATCCAAGGCATGGCATTGTAAGTGACTATGATGATGGCAATTTTCATGTAAGCATTCGCTTTATTTTATTTAAAACTCTTTTTTTAAATTGAGGAAAAGGGTGATGCTTCAAATATAAATGTTTTCTAATTTTGGGATGCAAGAGTTTAAAGTAGTGCTTGTATAGTATTTGCTCATACAATTTGTAGTCATTAATATCTTGATTTCTATTGACATTTGTAGCCTGGTTTTGATGCAACCTGAATTTAATCAATGGCTCATTGATAATCGCAATGGGATGTTTTTTCAAGATACGATACCAGTATTCATAATCCAGAATTTGTTTTAACTCTTCATTAAAATAACCTACCTCATCAAGTATACTTTTTCTAAATAGCACAGTACTGGGTTCTCCTATTTTGTTTTTAGGGTCTGTCATGAAAATTTCTGATTTAAAAATGTCTTTTGTTAGGATAAAAACTCCATCTGAAGGAGTGTATCCCTTTTGTAAATCACCATATTTATCAAACCACTCTTTTGTGACATTATTATTAACATTATCCTCAATAATAAAACTTCGTTTGGAAGCAACAAGACCTATATTTGTATTTGTTTCCATCACTTTTACCATTTTGTGCAGACACTCTTTTTCCATGACATCGTCTTGAAACAAAAATTTGATATATTTCCCTTTTATATGTTTCAAGCTGTTGTTCCAATTAGCACCAACGCCGTGAGGGGTATTATGGAAAATATAAACGGGAAAACGGGAGTGTTCTTTAAACGCTTGAACCATTTTTAAAGTGTTGTCGCTGGATGCATCATCGCTTATAATCACTTCAAAATCTCTAAAACTTTGAATACTGATAGAATCTAAAGCTTCCTGAAGATAGTCTGCGCCGTTATAGGTTGGGATGCAAATGGATACTTTTGGATTTAGCATTAGTTAAAAATTGATTTTAACTTTTTGAAAGCCTTCATTTTTAATCCATTTATAAGCTGCTTATATGTTAAGTCATCATTTTTTTTTATAAGTTTTTGACTAGTAGAATCTAAGAAAAATTGATATATAGTATTTCGTATAGATGGCGTTATTGTAAGCATGGTTAAAGATTCTAAATCTAGCTGATCCTTAAATCGTTTAAGAAATGAACGTATTCTGTATAGTAGTATTTGATTAACCTTCTCACTAAATAGATTAGTTTTTATCAATAAAGCAAAGGTATAAACTGTTTTCATATTCCTTTCGTAAGCAGTCTTATTGCTCCAAATCCCTGAACCTAATCTGTAAACTGTCATCTTTTCGTTAATATATCCAATTTTGCCATTCTTGGCTAAAAGCATATATAAAAAAAAATCTCCTATTGGCGAAAGTCTAAATTCATTTGGAAAATCTAAATTTTGACCTTTAAACATTACCGATGGGGTATGTATATAATTTCCCTTTTCAGCTAAGTCTGTGATCATTTCATGGTCTTTAGGCACTTTTGTTATATTATCTTCTATTAACTCTCCTTTGGACAATAAAACCACTTTATGAAAACACATGACATACTCTTCATTCCCCTCCAAAAAATCCACTTGCTTTTGCAACTTTAACGGATTCGTCCAGTAATCGTCCCCTTCGCAAAGGGCGATATATTTGCCTTGGGCTAAATATAAATTGTAAAGAAAATTAAATCGACCCGTAGGTTGTCCACCAATCTTTATGTTATTTTCTCTATGATGAAGAAATAATCTGATTTTATCTGGAAATCGATTGGCATAATCCATACAAATTTCACGGGTTCCATCGGTTGAGGCATCTTCTCCTAATAGGATTTCGTAGTTGAAATCTGTTTTCTGCATTAAAATGCCATCCAGACATTGCTCGATATAATTGACATGCTGATAAGTTTGAATACAGACCGAAACAACTGGATTTTGAATAATTTGATTGTTATTTTCAATAACCTTCTTATGCTCGTATGTTTTCTTAAACTCTGTTATATCCATTTGAAATCTTGATTAAGAATCTTAAAATCTAAATCTTCTTTAATTTCTTTCTCAATGTAACTAGGTAATGTTTTTTTCCAACCCATATCGTCTGTCTTTTGCTTAAATACATCATAAGGATCTTCCGCTTCAGTGGAAGTTGATTGTTTTATAAAAATATCGGTTCGTTCCGAATAATCCAGATCGCAAAATTTAAAAAGTTGTTTAGTTTCCAATACTGTATTTGATAACAAATCATCATAATTGATGAGATAAAATTGATCTGGATATTCTCTTTTCAATCTTAAAAAAAGAAAGCTGACTTCTTTCCATTTATTATAACCGAAAAAATGAGTGCTTTTGTCTTTATTCTTAAGTAATGCATGTTTCCACTCTTCTTTGACGCTCCAAATGGGATCAAATTCTTTTGGAATATTAATCCACGAGTTTATAACAGCAAAAGGAGATCTTACTAAACCTATTATTTTTGTATCAGAAGTTTTCAATAAATTTTCAATCACATTTAAATAGTGTGTTTCTTTAAAAAATAAGGTGGACTCTTTATGCTTATCAAAATTCAAATTCCTTTTCCCCCCGCTAATACTCAACTTTCCGTTTACAAATTCATCCTTGCTGAGATATAGCTTATAAAAAAAATCATTTATTTTTTCAATTTTTGAATCCTCTTTTAATTGTGGTTTAAAAGTATAGGCGAAATTAGGTTGGAATCTATAGGCTACTTCAGGCGAAGTATTTATAATTTCTCCTAACCATGATGAACCTGATCTTGGTACTGAAAACAGAGCTAAATTATTCATTGTGAAATGATTCTATAATTTCGACAATATGATTCATATCACTTTTATTGTACCTCTGATCTATAGGTAAGCATACTAAATTTTCTACCAGCTTATTTTCAACTGATGCTTTATCACTTTTCCATTTTAAAACATTAGCCCAATAGGTTGGCACATAAATATCATGACTTATGAGATAATTTTTCAAACTTGCACCTTTATTTATTAGCAAAGGATAGCATAAAGGTACAGAATCAGAGTTACTATTTAAATGATCCAGTTTTAAATCATTAGATTCTGAAAACTTTTCTTGGAATAAATTATAATTTTCGACACGAGTTTGCCTCACTTTCGAAAAATCAACGTTTCTAAGAAGTGATTTTGTTAATTTTGACATCTTTCCTAAATGTAATTCTTTAAGTTCTTTTTCACTTTTAAGGTATGAATCATAACTCTTTGAGGCACCAAATTCTAATCTATCAATTAAATGATTTTTCGTATAAGTAGTATGGGGTAACTCTTTATAAAAATCATTTTTATTTACTGATGAGCCATATAGAAACCCTCCATCAGGTACACCGAAAAACTTTCGAACTGAATTGAATGTAGGAGTGTTTTTTTCTGGTTTATAATAAAATGCTTGAGATGAATCGATTAAAACAAATTGCGTTTCTCTTAAAACCTGTTTTACCTTCTTTAAATTTAAACCAAAGTAATTGTTATATATTAAAAGTGTTTTTTTATTAAAAACATTAAGATTAACTAAAGGATTAAATTCTAAATCAATTGAATAAAACCTAAATTCTAAACCCGAGGATTTTATAGCGCTTAAAACTGAGTCGCAAGTATAGTAAGGCAAATAAACAGTCTTATAGTTAGACTGCTTTAAAAAGAATTTCAATGCATTAGAACCATTATTTAGTGCTAGTGCATCATCATGATATAAATCACCGCCTTTGTTTAATTCTAATTCAAAAAACCCACCTATTTCTCTCATAAAAGCTCAAAATCATTTAACATCTTTTGACAAGAATTTTTATCATTGAACATTAATATATCTATAATAGAAAGGTTGGTAACAAAATTATTTTCAAATTGCTTGTAAGGTTTAATATTAGGTTTTAAAAATTGCAGTTCAATTCCTAAATTTTGAAAATAAATCTTACTGTATAAATCCTGTCCTCCTAGGGAATTAATATATCGGGAAGCCTTTAATTGTTTGCATATTCCTATCAATCGTTCTTCTTTAAAATAATTTTCTGATTTTCTAAAGTCTTCAGAAGACCTATAAAATTTTGTTGTTATATCCAAAAAATTACAAATGCTCAAATTGCTATCTATAGCAAGTTTTGAAATATTAGTTTCTTTATCAACTTTTAATACTTCTTCAACTAAAGGATAAACTTCGTCAAAATGCGGTGCTTTAACATAAGTTTGTTCTATGGTTTTTAAAAATTTGTGTTTCCACTTAGCAAAAAGATTTAAATTAATTTTCGTTTCATTTATAGGCCTAAAAGAACTTGGCTTTTCTAATGGAATGGTAAATTTTAGCGATTTACCTTTATTTAATATTTGATTTCGATTAATCCAACCCTGTTTAATAAAATTGACATCATCGTAGAAAACAAACTCATCCACGGCCTTAATCAACTGAAAATAGCCGATATAAGGAAATATATAAGGTTGCATGACTGCTATCGATTTGTTACCGCTAATCATTATTAATAATTAGAGTGATTACTTTTAAGTTTTCGTTGCTCAAACTATCATAAATCGGCAAACACAACACCCGCTTAGCTATATAATCAGCTATAGGACATTGTAAAGATTGAATATAAGGCAAATCTTCCAGACTTGGATAAAAGTAACGCCTTGGAAAAATATCCTGTGCCTTCAACCTTGTCTTAATCTTTAAGAGTTGTGATTCACTTTTAAAAATGACTGGATAATAGCTGTAATTCCACTGAGCACCTTCTCTGAGTTTCAGTTTATTCAACGCATTAAAATCCAGATGTTTATCATAATGCCTGCAGACGCGCTGGCGCTCAGTCATGATATGGTCCATATACGGCAACACACTTAAACCCATGGCTGCCTGGAGCTCACTCATTTTGGCATTAAGTCCTAAACCTCGATATTTTTCCGGGCCATCATGTCCGAAATTATGTCGGTACCACATCTTTTGTCTAGTAGTTTCATCCTGGCAAAATAATGCACCACCTTCTCCTGTATGAAACAGCTTAGTCGCATGAAAACTACAGGTACTTACATCTCCATAATTAAAAATAGACTGGCCATTGTATCTGACCCCAAAACAATGCGCCGCATCGTAGATTACTTTCAGCTTATGTTTTTTGGCAATGGCCTCAATGTCTTCTACTGCACAGGGATTTCCATACACGTGAGTGGCAAGAATAGACGTCGTTTTATCTGTGATAGCCGCTTCTATTTTAGTTTCATCAATCGTTAAATACTCAGGGTGGATATCCACAAAGACAGGGGTACATTTTTCCCAAACAATGGTTGCCGTCGTCGCCACATAGCTAAAGGGTGTGGTGATAATTTCTCCGCCATTTCCAAAGGCATTTAATGCTATCTGTAGCGGTAAAGTCCCATTGGTCATGGGGATGATATGATTCACCCCTAAGTAATCCTGTAACTTTTGAGACAGTTCTTTATACAACTCCCCGTTATTTGTCAGCCACCGGTTCTTCCAAATACGTTCCAATTGTCTTTGATAATCTTCAATCGGGGGGAAAAAAGTTTTGGTGACGGTGATCATATATTTTCCACTGAGTAATTTTTATCAAACTTTCCGCCTTTCTTAATAAAGACAAATTCACAAAGCCATAATACTTTATTAGAAAATGGTCGGTTAATATCTGTAATGTCGAATAATTTAAATCCTTTTTCATCAAGATAATTACTCATTATTATAGCAGAATTTTTTATTCTTCCATTCATTATTCCCACTTCTACCATAATGATTTCAACATTATTCAAAAGGTTGTTCGCCCCTTCCAAAACTTCTAAATCTAGACCTTCTGCATCAATTTTTAAAATAGAAGGTGTTTTTAAATTATTTTCCTTTACAAAAGATTCAAGTTTTACTATTGGTGCTTTTATTTGTTTAAATCCTCTGTTTTGTGCCTCTTGCTCTGAAAAACTAAATGTACAACTATCATCCCTATCATGCATTGTGAAATTTAACTCATCATTTACATTACCTACTCCCACTGAAAATAAATGTATATTTTTATGTTTCTTAAAAAGTAAATCAAGATCCGTTTTTAAGTTAATTTGAGGTTCAAACAAATAGAACGTGGCATCAGGAAAATATTTCAAACACTCCTTAGTCCAAGTACCTTTATTTGCACCAATATCATAAATTGTCTCCGGATAATAATTAAGGTTGATTAAAATAGTGAAAAAATTGTCCAACAAATTATTTTTAGCATAAGTATTTGATTTATAATCTTTTTTATTTAGTGCTAATTGATTATAATTTTTAAAGGTTATTATTTCATAACCTAACTTATTTGCTATTTTCTTAATTAAATTTTTAAATATTCTTTTCATTAATAATATCTTATATCAATTAATTTTGAATCCATTAAAAATGGTGTCCATATTTGCTTATCATGCTCCATTTGTATTGAAATAGCTTTGTGGATTTTATAATAAACATTATAACCAAAATCTTCTGATGCAGTGAAAGTTATATTATAGATACCTTTTGATAAATAAATATTTTTTAGTTGAAAAGTAAACGTAATCTCATCCTGGTTTTCAATAATATTCAAATCTTGGTTTTCTGGCAATACCTCAGCAATACCTCTTTGTTCTTTATCATAAATTGCCAAAGAAATAAACGGTATATTTGACAGGTTCTTATTTTGAATTTTGAATTTCAAGTTAATCGTATTTCCCCAAGGAATATGATAAATTTTATTTGTTGGAATAACCCCATCGACCCAAGCTTTTTTTAATTCAATTGAATTATCCGAGAAAACGATCTGTGAATTTTCATTTGTTGAAAATTTATTGTAGTACAAGTCAATTCCACTTGATACATTCTGCCCTTGAAATTTTGCGACTCCTTTTTCTAATAAAATAATCTGATTACAAATCCGCGACACCATGGGCATAGAGTGCGAGACAAAAACAATGGCCGTATTGGGGAGGATGGTATCAATCTTCTTAAAACATTTTAAAACAAAACCCAAATCGCCCACCGCCAACACCTCATCAATAATCAGTACGTCAGGTTCCATCTGTGCCGCCACGGCAAAGCCCAGGCGCACCTTCATCCCACTGCTGTAGTTTTGTACCGGCATATCGATAAACTCGCGTATCTCGGCAAAGTCTATGATTTCTTCTACCTTAGAGTCAATCTCCTTTCGCGTAAACCCGAGTATAGCACCGTTGTTATAGATGTTTTCTCTACCGCTTAATATGGGATTAAAGCCGGCCCCGAGTTCGATGAGCGCACTTACGCGTCCTCGCATCACTACCTTGCCCTCATCGGGATTGATAAGGCCGTTCAGTATTTTAAGCAGAGTAGATTTACCCGCGCCGTTATGGCCTATAAGGCCTAAGCATTCCCCGCGTTTCAACGTAAAACTGATGTCTTTGACCGCCCAGAATTCCTTGGGTCTTAACTCGCGTTTTTCTTTGTTGCCCGAGTAGCCGGCTACCAAATCCTGCACCCCATACCATAGACTGGTTTTTAGATCTTTACAGAATTTTTTGGACAGCCCGGTCACCTCCACCAGGGTCTCTTTGGGTTCTGAAACGTCTTTATTTATTTGGCTGGTGGTCTCTTGCTCCATCATTGGTTTAGGCACTTAAACGTTCAACAAAAATAGGAATCGATATCCGGTAAAATACCAAAGCTAACAGAAATAAGGGTATGCTGGCCCCAAATATGATCAAAAAGTAAGTGGTGTATTCTAAAGGTAGCCCTAAAGCTAAATTTCGTCCTACCACCACTATGGGCGTTAAAGGGTTGTATTGCATGAGCGTCCGCATCACTCCGGTCTCCGGAATGCTGTAGACCACCGGGGTGATATACATCAAAAACTGCATGCTAAAGCTGATGATTTTGGACACATCGGTATACAACATGCCTATGGGCGTGAGCAGCAAACCTATGGTATTGCCAACCAAAATAGCCCCCAGCATGGCAAATGGAAATAAGAGCAGTCCCCAGCTAAGGCCCACCCCATAACTGAATATAAAAATAAAGAGTAAGATGACTTTTATAGAGGTATTAAAAAGCAGTTTGAGTATTCCCGACATGATCAGGGCTTCTTTAGGAAAATTAATTTTAGACATGATGCCTTTACCGCTATTGGTACTTTGAATCGGCGAGGTAATGGATGCGGTAATGATAGACCATAATAGTGCCCCCGCAAATACATACACAGGATAAGGCACACCGGTATCCGTAATTTTTACCGTTCCGCTGGAATTCAAAAACATCCAGACAAAGGCGGTGGCCAGGGGCGGCGCAAATGCCCAGAGTATGCCCAGGTAGGACTGACGGTACTGGGCGGTGATATCGCGTTTAGCCAGCTGAAAGGCTAAAAACCGGGACTTGTTCAAATCCCGTAGACTTTCTTTTAAGAGTTTTGGAATATTCCGGTTGGTTTCCTTTTGATAAATGCGCGTCTGCATCATTGGCGTATAATCTGTTAACTAAAGGCGTAAGATAAAGCAAATGCTTACATTATCTAACTTATTTTAAAACAAAAGACACCTGAAATTTTGGTTTAAATTAGATTTTTTGTTTTCATGATGTAATGACTCAGTTACAACACAAATCTACATGTTTTACCGGAAATGGAGGTGAGTTGGCAGGTTTTAATTGGAGTTAGTAGTCGGTAGTCAGTAGTCGGTGTTCATGCTTCGTTTATTCGAATATTCGGCGTGGCTTCGCCACTAATCGTATAATCGGCAGAGCGGTGTAGTTGGTAGGTTGTAGGGAGTAGGTTGTAGGATATAGGAGATGTAAATCTGAAATAACAGATTTGAAATTTGACATTCGGTGTTCAGTACTCAGTAGTAAGTAGTAAGTATTCGGTATTTTTTGAATTAAGAGCCAAGGGCTAATGTTCGGTGAAGAGTGATGCGGTGATGTGGTGATACGGTGAAATTTGTTATTCCAATATTCGTTATGTTTTGAATCAAGAGCCAGGAGAAAGCAGTCATGGTTCGTGGTTCCTGATTCGTGGTTCCTGATTCGTGGTTCCTGATTCGTGCTTCGCCTATTCGAATATTCGGCAACACTAAAAGCGTAGGCTCCGAAATCTAGTAAGTATTTGAAAAAACAGGAAGGGGCAGAGCCCTACAATCTTATTAGTATAATAGACAGAAAAGAAAACAGAGGGGCAGCGCCCTGACATCTGAATTATTGTGATTTGCCCAAAGTTAAGATGCCAGGGCTAACGCCCATTTATGCGGATATCGGGGTTGACGGACTTACGAAGATACCAGGGCTAACGCCCCTTCAAAAAATTACAAGATTCAGGAGCCACGTGGCAGAATCAACGGTCGACAGTCAATGATGATGGTGGCTGAGCCTGCCTTCCAAGGAATCGCAGGCAGGTGATTTTTGAAAAAAAATCGTGTCGAAGCCACAGTAGGTGGTAGGTTGTAGGATTTAGGGAGTAGGTTTTAGGTTGTAGGATATAAGAGATATAAATTTGAAATAACAGATTTGAAATTTGACATTCGGTGTTCGGTATTCAGTATTCGTTATGTTTTGAACGTTGTATGGAGACGTTTTTATATAAAATATTGATTGTCGATATCATGTTTCAAGTTCGAGCCTTTCTATTCATCAAGACAGGCTCCGTCGAGAACCATTCACATCTCGACTCCGCTCGATGCTAAAACATATATTAAAAGTCATTTTGCATTAAATAAAATTAAAAATTTCCAAAGACTTAAATCGAAATTCCTCTCGATACAGACTTGTTATTAATACTCAACTGTCATGTTTCATGCTTCGCATATTCACATTTTCGGCGTGGCTCTGCCACTAATCGAGTAATCGGCAGCACGCTGTTGCTAAGTCCCCATTACACGATTACTCGACTACACGAATACTCGATTACTCGATTACTCGAATACACGAAAAACAAAACTGTTAACAAACCCCGACTAAATCTAAAATAAAACAAAGGTCTCCACGATAAAGTTTACCTTTGCCTTAGAATAAAAACCAATGAATAAAGAGATCAAAGTCCTGGAATTGGGGCAGCGCGATTATAAAGAAACCTGGGATTTTCAGGAGGAATTGTTCCAGAAGGTGCTTAATATAAAAATTCAAAACCGACGGGAATCCAGCGATGTGCCTACCGAAAACCACCTGATTTTCGTCGAGCATCCCCACGTGTACACCCTGGGCAAAAGCGGGGATTTATCCAATTTGCTGCTGGATGAACAGCAGCTGGCCGAAAAAGGAGCGACCTTCTACAAAATCAATCGCGGAGGGGACATCACTTACCATGGACCGGGTCAGGTGGTAGGCTATCCCATTTTAGATCTTGAAAATTTCTTTACCGACATTCATAAATACCTCCGATTTCTGGAAGAAATGGTGATTCTCACCCTGGCCGAATACGGCCTGAAAGCCGAGCGCAGCGAAGGTGAAACAGGCGTCTGGCTGGATGTAGGCACTCCCTTTGCCCGAAAAATATGCGCCATGGGCGTTCGGGCGTCCCGCTGGGTGACCATGCACGGATTTGCCTTTAATGTGAATGCTGATTTAGGTTACTTTGACAACATCGTGCCCTGCGGTATCAAGGACAAATCAGTGACCTCCCTCAATGTGGAACTCGGTAAAGCTGAAATTCCTGTGGAGGAAGTCAAAGCTAAACTCAAAAAACATTTTGCTCAGCTTTTTGAAGCCAAACTCACGGAGTCTTAAAGCGCTTTGTTATAAATCAAAACCGCATTAGCATCTCCTTTTACAATGAAGCTTAAAGCATTAGGAGCCCGCAGGTCCAACTCGATTTGTGAGTTTCCAAAGACAGGAAATCCGGTAACCAGCTCAGCCTGCTCGTCGAAAAGGTAGACTTTGTCCGCCTGCTGATCGACAATGCTGAAATAAGTTCTGTTAGCCTGCTCGTGGATTTGCGGAGGCAGATACAAGCCATAATCCAAAGTTTTAGTCACGCCGTTGATACTCAGTTTATTTTCTGAAAAAGTCACCACGTGTTTCGGACTTACCGCGATAAAATGATTATCAGATAAGTTTGTAGCTGTGGTCTTCACCGCTCCGCTCTGGGAGATTTCTATGCGGTTGCCTTCTGAATTTGTTCCTACAAAACTCGAGTTATGCAACCCCCAGGCATTGCCCGACGTGGAAATTTTTTGTTTGGGTCTGACACGCACCTCCCCTGTCCTGCTCAAAATGTTAAGCCCCTGCTCGTTTTCGACCAGGATGTAGTCCTTTCTACCGATGCGGATGTGTTGTGGGGTGCGAAGCATGTCGCCTTTGGACTTAAAATCAAAGCCCTTCACCAGTTTCCCTTCTTTGTTGTACATCAGGACCTCATCGCCCTGAACCACTACAAATCTGTATTTGCCGTTGTTATCGTAATCGAAAATCGCCAGACCTTTGGAGATAAACTCTTTAAATTCCAAAGGAAAAGGAGCTACAGAATTCCCGTTCTTGTCGATCACATACAGCTTATTCTGAGTGGTAAACGCCATCTGCAACCTGGTGTTCCTATAAATATCGAAGGTGAGTATCTCCCCCACTATTCGGCTGTCCAGCGGCTTTGTCCAGATCGTCTTTCCGTCTTTAGCGATGAGATGCAAGGTATTGGTCTCATCCTGAACAACGATGTCTTTTTGCCGTGTTCTCCAGTTGGTAAACAAAGAAGGCTCGGTGGCGATAGTATGGTCGAGTTTAATGCGTTTGACCTGAATGGCTTCATCCGCTCCGGCTTCAGATTGGGTTTTGGATAAAATCCCATTGACAAATGCAAAATTATCTTCCTGTGTCGCCTGCATGATGACAGAACTGTACCCCTCCGTATTGAAATTTTTAAGGTTGGGTAAAAACCCCTCTGTTGCAGAGTTCTCAAGCTGACTGGCGATAGCTTCCAGTTGTCCGCCCCAGACCATGTGCGCCGAAGTACTCATCTTATCTACGGCATCCTGAAATGAAGACGACTCACTTAAAACCGACCGGTTATTGATGTTAATCAATACATTTTCCAGGACCTCCTGATCTTTGGCAAACAGGAAGTGGCTGTCATACACCGTAAAGACTGAAAATTTAGGATTGGATAATAAGGGTGAAAAATCAGCAAACACATTTGCAGACTGAAAGCTGTAGATGGTTTGGTTTCTGAAAGCAGTCTCCTGTTGCACCCTGGTCGATAAGGAATCCAAAGTTCTGGTGACGTTCGCGCTTATCATATCGTAAACCAAAGCTCCGTTTTCCAGCTCCATAACTCCTACCTGTTTGCTGTCTTCAAATATGAATTTGAAAGGAGAGGTCGTGATATAGTTTTGTTCCGCTCTGTTTTCCTGAAGTGTTTCAAAGTCAGAAAACGTAAGACTTAAAAATCCGGTAGCATTGACGGGGGTCACTTCATGAAGGCGAAAAGCAGAAGGTGAGGTCCCGCTGAATAAATCGAGTTTCTTGGAGGCTTTATCGCTTAAAATCGCTCCCGACCAGGTATAGGTTCCTTTGGAAACCTCCAGGTCGATGCTTAACCATTTGCCCAGCCCTTTTAGCGATTCAGCATTAAGGGTGTTGAACTCATTTTTATACAGATAATCGGCTTCCTCAAGATTGATAAAAGCTGAGGTTTCTCCGGTTGCTGCTTTATGGGCTTTGTAAAAGAGATCATCGAACTTAAATTGGTTGTTGTGCGCTCTAATCACGTTTTCGATAATCAACTTGGATTCTGAAGAAATCCTTACGTTCTCAAGGCGTGTTGAAAAGAAGGTCGCCTGATCTAATTCAAACTTTGAAATCACTTTGCCGGCATAGTCTATTTTCGTCTGCTTTTTAAGCTGAATGGAATCCAGTTGTAAGTGTTTGTCTTCGATAATCAGTGAAGTGGCGAGTTCTCGTTCCCCGATGGGAGTGACAGCCAAAAAGCCTTGAGCATCCAGATCGAAATAACTGGTAAATTTGAAATTATCCTGTATCTCTTCAAAAACAGCTAAGGACGCATTGTTCTGAAACAAGTCTGTCGCCGTTAACTCTTCGATAGACTGAGAAAGGTTTTCGGATTCTAAAATCAAAACCGACCTGGAAGGGATAAAATCTATGAGTTTTCCCTGAACTTTGTCTGAATCGAAATCACATGAACTTAAGACTAATAAAAAACAAATCATTATAAAAAGTGGACGCATAAACTGAATAATTTCTAAACGCAAAATTAGGTTGAAAATAGGAATCTAAGCCTATTAAAGCTTTTGGTTTATAATTTTAATTCGATTTGCTCCGGTAATTGTTTGAAACTTCGTCTGTGGTATTTCGTCAGTCCGTAGGTTTGAATGGCTTTGCGATGGGCTTTGGTGGGATAGCCCTTGTTTTGAGCCCAGCCATACATCGGAAATTCTTTGTCTATTTTTTTCATAAAGGCATCTCTGGCGGTTTTGGCCAGAATAGAGGCTGCCGCAATGCTGAGAAATTTAGAATCCCCTTTGATGATGCATTCGTGTCTGATTTTTTTATAAGGCTTAAACCGATTTCCATCCACCAGAATCAGTTCCGGACAGGGCTTTAGTTTCTGAATCGAGGTGTGCATCGCCAGAATAGAGGCATTCAGAATATTGATCTCATCGATAATGCCCATATCGATATGGGATATGCCAAAACTCACACAGCTGTCTTTTAAGATCTCTTCCAAAAAATCGCGTTTTCGGGAGGTGAGAAGCTTGGAATCGTTGAGGATATCATTTTGAAAATCTGCAGGCAGAATTACAGCGGCGGCTGTCACAGGACCAGCCAGGCACCCACGACCGGCTTCGTCTGTTCCACATTCTAAGCAGTTATCCTGATAATTGAGTTGAAGCATAATTAAATTCAGTAACAAAAATATAAATTCTAAGATTCTTAATTGAATTATGAAGGACATTAAAACCTAAGTAAACTAAAAATGATACTTTTGCTCACGTTTTAAAACCGCAAATGAAGTCCGTATTTTATATTTTCTTTATCCTCTTTTTCACGACCTGGTCGCAGGCCCAGGATTTAAAACTGCAGAGAAGTGAAATTCCCCAAGATCGCAATAATCAGCGTGGAGAAACGACGAGGTCTGTCAAAGACGATCGTGAAAAACCTCATATTTCCAAGTACAAAATTATCAGCATAAGCAACGATACCACTTATGTAGATACCACTTTAAACATTCGAAAAGACTACAAGTATAACTATTTGAGAAAAGATGCTTTTGAACTCTTGCCGTTTTCCAATGTAGGCAGGCCTTATACCGAACTGGGCTATGCATTTCATGATTTGCAGGCTTTGCCTCGCTTTGGTGCGAGAGCCAAGCATTTCAATTACCTGGAAGTGGAAGACATCCCTTATTATGAAGTGCCGACCCCGCTGACCGAACTTTATTTTAAAACTGTTTTTGAACAGGGACAAACCCTGGATGCCCTCTTTACCACCAACCTAAAACCCAACCTGAACCTTTCCATAGCTTACAAGGGCCTGCGGTCACTGGGGAATTACAGGAGGGAGTTGACAAGTACGGGGAACTTACGACTTGGCTTGAATTACAGAACCAAAAATAACCGCTATTTTATCAGGTCGCATTTTGCCACACAGGATATCCTGAACCAGGAAAACGGTGGGCTTACAGATCGCTCTTACCAGCAGTTTTTAGATAAAATTGAAGAAATTCAAAATCGAGCTACCGCTGAAGTCAGGCTGGAAGATGCCGAAACTCAAATGGACGCCAAGCGGTTTTATGTCAACCAGTATTACAACATTCGTCCTGGAAATGACTCCACTCAAAACGGACAAATTCGTCTGAACCATATCCTGGACTTCACCGACAAGGAGTATAAATTTACACAGGCAAGTTCTACGCCTCAGTTTTTTGGGACACCTTTTGAAAATTCTAACTTAAGTAATGAAGTGGAATATCAAAATGTGGCCAATACCATGATATTGTCTTATCAGCAAAATTACCTGGGTAAAATCGGGTTTAAAGCAAAGCACAACGCCATCAACTACGGCTATAATTCTATTGTCGTTTATGATGCGGGCAGGATTCCCAATCGGTTAAAAACCGATATCATCGGTCTTGGAGGAACTTATGTGAACACCTATAAGGGATTCAAACTTGAAGGCGATGTGACCTATAATATTTCGGGAAATTACGACGGCGGCTACGAAATTCATGCTAAAGCCAGTTCCAGGATTTCGGACTCTCTTCAGTTTTCAGCAAGACTGGATTTGAGTTCTTCTGCTCCCAATTTCAACTGGATTTTGAACCAAAGCGATTACGAAAATTACAACTGGTACAATCCGGATTTTGACAACGTCAATACTCAACATCTGGGAATTGAGGCTGAGTCTGAAGTGTATGGGAAAGTGACAGCTTCCTTCACTCAAATCGACAATCATGCCTATTTTGAGTACCTAAGCACTCCGGAGGGTTCTGCCGTGGACAGTTTACTGACACCACAACAAACTGATTTACAAATAAGATATTTCAAAATAAAAGCTGAAAAGGATTTTCACTACGGGCATTTTAACCTGGCCAACACCCTCATGTATCAAAATGTGCTGGAAGGTGAATCCGTTTTTCCTGTTCCCGAATTTGTGACCAGAAACTCGCTTTATTACGATAATTATTTGTTTGACAAGGCTTTGTACCTTCAAACAGGACTAACGTTCAATTACTTTACCGGTTTTATGAGTAAAGCCTACGACCCTGTTCTTTCAGAATTTGCTATTCAAAATTCCCAGGAGCTCGATGGTTTTTATACGCTTGATTTCTTCCTGAATGCCAAGGTGAGAGAAGCTCGTATATACTTTAAACTAGAAAATTTCACAACGCTTTTGGAAGGGAATTCCAATTTTGCTGCACCAAGACAGCCCTATAGAGATTTTGCCATTCGCTTTGGTCTGGTGTGGAATTTCTTTTTATAAGACCAGCTTTGCCTTTAGTTCTTCTTTTTCTGATTTAGAGAGCAGATTAAGCTCATGTTTCTGCAAGAGCTCTGTCAATGCTTCATTTTTAATATGATAGGAGTGGCAATGCCTGCAATGCAAAATATGAATTTGAACTCGCATCTTTTCCCAAAAACCAGCTTCCGCATACTGTTGTTTATCGCTAAATTCAGCTACTTTCTGACAGGACGTGGGTAAATTTTTTAGTTTCTTAATCTCCATTTTTATGTTTTAAACCAGGAATTATCCAGACAACTGGCTAAAGCCGTTCGTGCTCTGTGGATAATGACCCATAAATTAGACGAAGTAATTCCCATTTCATTACAAATGACTTCGTTGTCATAATCCTGCATGGTTTTCATCTTGAAAATTTCAGCATGTTTAGGATGAATCTTTTCCAGACAGGCTAAAATAGCTTCTCCCAATTCCTTGTTTTCTAGTGAAAAATCTGCAGACGCAGACTGGTTGCCCGAGACCTGTTCTTCCAGCCAGGAGCCCTCCTGATCTTCGCTGGTATAGTCGATTTTAATTTCAGCTTTACCTTTTTTTGAATTGATCTTGCGGTAGTAGTCGATGATTTTCCGGTTCAAAATGGACGTCAGCCATGTTTTTTCGGTAGACCTCCCTTCAAAATTAGCTTTGGATTTCAGTCCCGCCAGAAAAGTCTCGGACACGATATCTTTGGCGACCTCCCTGTCACTCACCTTTGAAAGCGTGAAATACAGAAAGTAATCCCCGTACCTGTCCACCCAAAATTCTGGCTGCAATCTCTCCTTGCTCATCTCAACTTGTTTGACTCAAATGTATTGAAAAAATAATCAAAACATCTTTAAAGAAATAGCCTTAGATTATCGATTTTCGCAACGAATTAAAATTTGCAGCTATGAATCAGGCTAAGTTATTGATTATTGGATTTGTGTGGCCGGAGCCGAATTCTTCTGCCGCCGGAAGCCGGATGATGCAAATTATTGATCTTTTTCTCAAACGAAACTTTGACATCGTATACGCCTCGCCGGCCGGATTTTCGGAGAATGCAGAGAACCTTGAGCAACTCGGAATCCCCCAAAAGCAAATACAGGTCAATAACTCAGATTTTGACGACTTCCTGAAAGAAGAACAACCCACGCATGTGCTCTTCGACCGGTTTATGATGGAAGAGCAGTTTGGCTGGCGAGTTGCCGAGCACTGCCCCGATGCCCTGAGAATACTGGACACCGAAGATCTTCATTTTTTGAGGAAAGCACGACAACAGGCCTACAAGGAAAAGAAATCCTTTAAAAAGAAGTATTTATACACCGACATCGCCAAACGAGAAATCGCTTCCATTCTTCGAAGTGACCTGAGTTTGATCATTTCAAAATCTGAAATGGGCTTGCTGGTGAATGAATTTAAAGTCCACAAAAGCCTGCTCCTTTATCTTCCTTTTTTATTAAAACCTCTAAAAGATAAAGACATAGAAAATCTCCCGGGCTTCGAAGAACGACAACACTTCATCAGCATCGGTAATTTTTTGCACGCCCCCAACTGGGATAAAACCTTATTTTTAAAAGAAGACATCTGGCCGCTCATCAAAAAAGAATTGCCGGAAGCAGAGCTTCATGTCTATGGCGCCTATACCTCCCAAAAAGTCGAGCAGCTTCACAATGCCAAGCAGGGTTTTTTGATAAAAGGACGAGCGCCAAACGCCATAGAGGCGATTAAGCAGGCCCGGGTTTTACTGGGGCCCTTAAGATTCGGCGCGGGACTTAAAGGCAAATTTATAGATGCCATGCAGGCAGGAACACCCTCCATCACAACCACTGTCGGTGCTGAAGGCCTTTGTGGAGACTTGCCCTGGTGTGGCGAAATTGCCAACACCCCCGAAGAGATTGCCCGACAGGCTATACTGCTCTACAAAATGCCTAAACGCTGGAAAATAGGACAAAAAAACGGCTTTAAAATTATCAATCAGCGGTTTCAGCGTCGAGTCTTTGCAGCCAATTTTTTCAAACGGCTTAAAAAACTGGAAAAAGATGTGAATTTACACAGGCAAAAGAATTTTGTGGGTCAGGTTTTAATGCACCATACCACACAAAGTACTAAGTACATGTCTTTGTGGATAGAATCCAAAAACAAAACTTCAACTTAGAAGGCTTTTGATTATCTTTACTTTATGAAGTTATGGACTCCTCTTTTTTTGATTTTAATACTGTCTTCGTGCAAAGATTTCAATTTAAAAAAACAATCTGCAGAGGAAATTTTGCAGGAGGAAATGAAAGCTATCAATTGGAAAGAAGTAGATTTTTATCCGACTTTTCAGGATTGCGGGGTGGTGACTTCCAAACAGGAAAGCAAAATTTGCTTTGAGACACAGATTAAAAAGGCAGTGAGCAATCAGCTAAGTCAGCAACAAATCACCACTTCAGAAGCTTCACTGGATACACTTGTCTTAGAACTTTATATCACTGAAGAGGGAGAAGCCAGAGTGGAAAACCTCAGGATTTCTGATAAAATCTCCTCACAAAACCCTAAACTTGAAGGCTGGCTCAAAGAGGCCATTTCTCAACTCCCCGAAGTGTATCCCGCTCAAAAAAGAAGCGTCCCTGTAGCTTTACGTACTGAGCTTCCTATCCTATTGGAATAATGTGTTTAAAGGGTTTTTGATCTTATAATTGAAATGAGCAGGTAGTCGAGATTAGAATCCAGCGAGCCGTATAAATCAAATTAGCAAATTCTAAACTAAAAACATTAATTGTAGACTTGTATTAATAAAAGCAGATGTTATGGATTTAGAAGCAAGAAAATATGAGTTTATTTAAAAATTGTTTGATGTTGACGAAAGAATGCTTGAAAAGCTAGAAACTCTAATAAACAAAGAGGCAAAAGAAACTCAAAGAATTTCTTTAAAGCAATACAATAAAGAAATTGACGAAGCCATTGAAGATGTTGACAACGGGGACTTTTATACACAAGAACAAGCTCGAGAAATTGCTAATCAATGGTAGAAGTTGTCTGGCGAAAATTAGCTTTTGAAGCTAATAAGAGTTGCATTGCTGACCAGGTTACAAATTCTGAAATTAGAATTTTACGAGTTAGACATACTAAAAGAGAACCTCTGGAATATAGGTGATTTCAGGGTTAAATTTTGATGTCTAGACCTTGAAAATGATTGATGTGAAACTTTACTTATTTCGAAAATCGTCTGCCCTTCCAGTCGAATTTTCCATACAAACTCGTCAAAGAAAAAAACAAAGTAAAGAAGGGATAAACCAGACTCACTTTTAGAAAATCCATCCAACAAAAGCCTAGATTTTGAAGCTTTGCCATACGCGACAAACTCCAGCCATCCAGGATAAATTTCAACACAAACGCATTGACCAAAAACCCAAAATAAGCCTGATGCCAAAAGCCTAAGATAAGGCTCAACACCAAAGCGAGCTGCATCAGGGTGATCAGAGTCCCTACACCTTTCATATACCAGCTGTCTACAGAGGTCGTCTTTCTTGCCCAGCGTCTGCGCTGCTGCCACAACTCTCCAAAAGACTCCAAAGCCTTGGTCCACACCACACTTTCTGGATTCGACATGTAGTCGATCACAAAGCCTTTTTCCCGAAAACTCTGCAGCGTAAACACATCATCTCCACTGGCAATGTGCGCTGTTCCGCGATTAACCTCTGCATCCACATAGGCTTGTTTTTTATAACATAAGTTGGCGCCATTGCAAATCACAGGCTGACGTCTGGCAAAACTCCCCAGGCCAAAAGCCTGCAAACTCAGCATATCAAAATGCTGGTACCGGGATAAAAAAGAGGTGCTTTTGGCCACCACTACCCCACCGGCGACAAGGTCTGTATCAGTCTGTTGTAGTCTTGAGTCGTAGCTCTCAAGCCAGTAAGCCGGAAGCAAAACATCTGCATCTGTGGTCAGAATATAGGGATAAGAAGATAAGGAAATAGCTTTATGAATGGCGTTTTTTTTGGGAGTAAACTTTCCTTCTGAGCCTGCCTGCGTGACGCGGTCAGGCAGGCCTGATACAAGATAGATTTTAATCTCGCGATAGTGAGCCTGAAATGCTCTGACCAGTTTCCAGGAGTCGTCCCGGGAGGCGTCATCCACTACAATAATTTCGAATAAGGAGTTAGGGTAAGACAATTCTGAAATAGAACGAAACAAGGCAGGGAGGTTTTCGGCTTCGTCCCGCATGGGAATGACGATGCTGAATTTGGTTTTGGGCGTTTTAAATTGTAAGGGTTTTTGCTTTAAAAATCTAGTAAGACCCAGAGTCATCCATAGAATGTAAGCCAGATAAATCGCCAGAATCAGATAGAAACCAAAAAGCCAGGTCATAGTAGGTGTTTAGATTCAATGCTGAGGCGTTTGGGCTTCAATAGCAAAAGGTTTCCAAACAAAGCAGGAACTCCAAAATTGAAAATCCACATCAGTAAACTCACGGCGATGATAACTTCTGTAGCCAGGAAACCGCTCAATAAAACCAAACCTAAGCCGGCTTTAAGTGTCGCATCCAAAATCAGGAATGTGGGCACAATCGAACTTATGAAATAAATCGAAAAGATAATCGGCATGACTTGCGTGTAACTCAATTCTGGCTGAAACAACCACAGCAATAAATAAAACTGATGACTAAAACACATATACCTCAACATTGAAAGGGTTAACACTTTGGCATTGTTTCTATCTGATAATTTGGTTAATGAAGAAAAGTAAGTCTCTAATTTCAAGAGCCATTTGTTTTGAAACTTCGTGAAGTAGAAAACCAAACCTAAAATTAAAAGCAGTCCTAAAGCAATTCCGATAGAAAGTTTTAACTGAAAAGACAACTGAGCGTAAATAATAGACAAGCCCAGCACCCCAAAAAAGAAGGTCGCCAGGAGCTGGTACAACTGGCCTATCAGTGTGAGTTTTAAAATTTGAGGTCTTAGCGATTTTGAATAAAAACTCGCTTTGGCACCAAATTCTCCGATTTTATTGGGGGTAATGATACTCACCGCATGCGCTCTCAGGGTCTCTGAAAAGGCGCTGGAAAGTGTGATAGTTTTGGTATGGCTAAGCAAAGTTTTCCACTTCAAACTTTCCAGTGACCAGTTCAGCAGAGAGAAAAAAAAGCCAAGCCATAACAAATCTGTCGACTGTGAAAAATCAAAAATCAATTGCCAGTGAGCAGGGCTGACGTCTTGTATAGCTTTTAAAATCACTACCAGGCTCAGACTTACTAGCAAAAATTTGATGGCTAGCGTCCAGAATTGATTAGTTTTGTGAGGCAACTTCATGTGTACAAAATAACGAATAAATAAAAGATTGGCGACAGAACGAATCATTTTAGGCATAGACCCCGGCACCACCATCATGGGGTTTGGAGTCATTGAAATCGAGAACAAAAAAATGAAGTTTGTTCAGTTGAATGAACTCATGCTTAAAAAATACGATGACCCTTACACTAAACTGAAACTCATTTTTGAGCGTACCATCGAGCTGATCGACACCTACCACCCCGACGAAATTGCTATTGAGGCTCCGTTTTTTGGGAAAAATGTCCAGTCGATGCTGAAGCTGGGCAGAGCTCAGGGCGTCGCCATGGCTGCGGGTCTTTCACGTCAGATTCCTATCACAGAATACCTTCCCAAAAAGATCAAAATGGCCATTACAGGCAACGGAAATGCCAGCAAAGAACAGGTGGCCAAGATGCTGCAGCAGATGCTGAACATCAAAGAACTGCCCAAAAACCTGGACTCTACCGACGGACTGGCTGCGGCGGTTTGCCATTTCTATAACTCCGGACAACCCGATATTGGCACTTCCTATACCGGCTGGGATGCCTTTGTGAAAAAGAATGAAAAGCGAGTGAAGAAGTAGACCTTAGGCAGATTTTAGATTTTAAAATTATTAATTCAAATCTCTAATCCGTCTTATCAAAATAAATCCTGTAAATTTTGGTTGTACGAAAATCAATCTTAGTGGAATCTACATTTTGAAATTAAAGATTTATACTCTTGCAGAGACATCACGACAATTCCTGAATCTTTTCTTAGGTTTATAGTCAGAGCCTCAGAGTTTTTTGTAATTCTATCGAAATACATTTTGAAATTTCTTTTAAAATCTGAAAGTGTTGTTGTTTTCATTTTTACAAATTTTTCCACCCACCAGCAAGTACAAGGTAAACATTTATTTTTTTCAAAATAAATGACTCAGGCCTATAGAGGATAAGTTGGTGTAGTTGAAAACTAAAAACTTCAATTCAAATAGACTTCTAGTCATCAAATAATGAAATGATACATAACTTCCTTATTCAGTAGCTAAATCCATTTTTTGGTTAAGCAATTCCACGTTAAAGTTAATTTTGGCATTTAATGCTCTAAAAACTTTCAAAATAGTATCAAATCGAGCGTCAGTCAGATTATTTTCTATTTTAGAAATTTGAGCTTTTTTTACACCAATTAATTCTCCAAGTTGGGTTTGGGTTAACTTTCGTTCTTTACGAGCATGTTTTATTGCTTCTCCAATTAAGTCAAGTCGTAATTCGTTTTCATAAACATCCCTTTCAGCCGTTCCTTTTTTTCCAATGTATTTATCTTTGACTTCGTCAAACGAGTATGTTTCCATAGTTATTTGTTTTTAAATTCAAAATATTTATTCATCAACTCGGTTGCCTTGTCTAAATCTTTTTTTGGTGTTTTCTGTGTTTTTTTGACAATTCCATGAGTTGCAATTACTAAGCTCACTTTATTGTCGGTTTTATCCCAGAAGGCAAAAAGTCGATATTGTTTTTTGTTGTACAAAGTCCGAAACTCCCAGATATCCGAATTTAGTTTCTTAAAGATAGAGTTATTTGTTTTAACCTTTGCTTTGTCAATATTGTAAAAGATTTTATCCCGAGCCTTTTTATCGAGTCCGTCAAGAAATTCAAAAACTTCTTTAAGAAACACAACTTTAAATTTTTCAATCATTTATGAATTCTATTGTTACAAAGATAAATGTTTCCTTTTAAGTAAACAAATCGAATTTCAAAAAAGAACTCCCTGTATTACACTCAAGGCCTTTATTAATTGAACCTACTCCACGATATCCATCTTCTTCAACAGGAACGAAGCGTTCATGTTCTGACAAACCCCTGTCTTGAGGGTATAGTCAAAATGCAGTTCATCATCGATAATTTCTGCATCGAAGTAATAATTTATTACCTGCGGCAGTGCATCGGCGACTTCACATAAACTCAGGTCATGCGTAGCAATAATGCCGATGGCATTGGCTTTGACCAGGCGTTCCACGAATTTCCGGGAACCGATAGCTTTATCGGTCGAATTGGTCCCTTTTAAGATTTCATCCAGAACGATGAAGTATTTGTCGGTTTGGATTTGGTCCACGATGTATTTGAGTCGGGTCAGTTCCGCAAAGAAATAGGAGGCTTCATCGGCCAGAGAATCCACCGTGCGCATACTGGTGATGAGTTTGGTCGGAACATAGTCACAGGAAGCGGCACAAACTGGAAGTCCAACATTGGACATCACAATCTGAATGGACACCGTTCTCAAAAAAGTACTTTTTCCCGCCATATTGGCTCCGGTGATGATAAAAAACTCATTGTCTTTAATTTCGAAATCATTTTTCACGGCATCTTTTGGATCAATCAGAGGATGCACAGCACCCCGGGTTCTGGTGAAGCTTCCCTCCTGTTTGATTTCCGGGAAAACGTAATGGGGATGATTGAAACGGAAATTGGCCAGGCTGTTGTAAGCATCGACTTCCGCAATCACTTTAAACCAACTTTCGACTTGATCAGCATGCGCTGAAATCCATTTTTCGATTTTTAAGGATTGCGTCAAATCTCTTAACATAAAGCCGTTCAAAACGATGCCAAGTAAAATATTATTCCGCTGGTCGAGACCGTCGATATGCTTGGAAAGCTTTTTTAGAATCTGACTGGCCTTTGCCGATTCCGAATGAATTTCAGATTGAAAAGACTTAAGTAAACTCGAATCAAATTCAGCATCCTCAATCAGTTTCAACAGTTTGAAATACTGCTGAAAGGTGCTTTGGGCCTGACTCACATGGCTGGAAAGTTCATTGACGCGTTTTAGGAAAACTCCCGTAAATCCCAAACCAATCACAAACCAAAGTAACAACTGAGCGCCGGTGATGACATTGAAGAAATAGGCTGTAATCACAACAAGAGAAATCACTGAAAAGACCCTCGGGAACCAGGACATCCACTTGGGTACGAAGGTTTTATACTTGGTGATCCAGGTGATGATACTGCTGGCTTTGGTTTCGGTGTTGACCAGCTTAGCATCGGCGGTGAAGTTTTGTCTTAACTCCACTTTCTGAGCGAGTTCCTGAATGGCCTCCTGTTTGGAGTCAATCTTATCGATAGAATTGGAGGTGAGCTTGGCGGCTAAATTTTCTTCACCTTCGGTTAAGGCGGTTCGGTTGAGGTATTGAAAAAAAGAATGCTTCCCGAAAATATCGATGTCCTGGCTAAATTCGTGCTCCGGATTTTTGTAGTGTTCACCAGCGGGTAAGTCAGAAAAATCTCTTTTTAAGACCTGAAGTTCGGTGTCGTTGAGCTGAAGCAGGGCTTTCAGTTTGGCCTTTTTATACTGAATTTTAGAGTGCCTGGTCACTAAAATGAGAAAGATGACAATGCCAAGGATGATGGAACCGATGACGATTCTTGTGGAGGACCAGAAAAAATATATCGCCGAGGCAATCGCCAGAAAAACGACCAGCCGAAGCATGCTCGACCAGAATAACTGAGTTTTTATGGCTTTTAAATCGGTGGTATATCGAGAAATAAATTCAGAATAAGTAGCTCCTGGAGTTGGCATAAGTCTAAAAATTGAATTGCAAAAATAGAGTTATTGGTCTATCTGCCACTAAAAAAAGAAGAAGTTTATACCATGTCTTCAGATCTGCAGGCCCTGCCGCTGAGATTTGGTAAGTTTGCTCACCACCAACTCATAGCTGTGGTTGATGAGGTGCTGAAGGAATTTTCGGGAAAGTTGCGGTCCATCAACAACCACCGTGTTCCAGTGTTTCTTATTCATGTGGTAACCGGGAAAGACCTCCTCCGGATAGTTTTGCCGGTAGGCGACCGCTTTTTGTGGATCGCATTTCAGGTTGACGCTGTGGTCACCCGCTTCCCATTTTTTCAGTGAAGTCAGGGCAAAGAGTTTGCCTTTGACTTTAAACACCAGGGTGTCGTTATCAAAAGGAAAGGCTTCGGTTGCTTCGGGTTTGCTTAGGCAGTAGTCCCGAAGTTCTTCGATGTTCATCGTCAATAGAAATTAACCCGGTAAGGGAACGAAATCAGTTTCACCAGGCACTTTATCAAATTCTTGATTTTTCCACATGTCACGGGCTTTTTGGATTTTATCCTTGCTACTAGACACAAAATTCCAATGAATGTAGCGTTTTTCTGGAAATACTTCTCCACCAAAAATATAAACGGTCGTGTTAGCTTTCAGTGTAAAGTTACCGATATCTGTTGCGCGCTCTTCAATAATTAAATCTACGTTGGACATGAGTTTGACTTTTATTTGTAACTAAACAGTCTATTTTAAACATTAACTAACAGTGTTTTATTTCACGCAAAATTCGCAAAGAAAAAAACGCAAAGTTACGCAAATGATTGAAAATCATCAATATATAAATTTGCGGCCTTTGCGAACAGCTTAGTTGTCTTTGCGTGAAAAAGACACACAAAACACTGATTTAAAAGTATTTATAAGTAGTAATTAGATTATTTTTTGATACTGACTAGTTGCTTATATTTTATTTTAAATTTAGCATAAACAATTCTGAAGCAATCCCCGTGCGATACATATTTTCAAAAAAATATTATAAAAAATAAACTAATTAGTTAACTTTGAGGCGTGGTAAGAACTATAATAGCATATAAAAATTATTTTGTTAGGTTTTATAAATAGCAAGATGAAAAAGTCCAGCAAAAAATTGACTATGTTCTGGATTTGGTTCGATTTGAAAAACAGGTACCTAAGAAATTCTTTAAACAACTTGAAAATACAGATGGAATTTATAAGATACGAATTATTACAACTTTTAAAAGCATCCGCCTTTTATGTTTTCTCGATGATGGAAATCTAGTTGTCTTAACTAACTGCTTTCTTAAGAAAACACAGAAAACTCCAAAGAGAGAAATCAAACAAGCCGAAAGCTTGAAGAAAGAATATTTAAAACTTAAAAATGACACTTAAAATGAAAGATATTACAAATTTTGAAGAGCTTTTAATTGATAAATACGGGGCAAAAGGAACAACAAAGCGCGATAAATTTGACGCTGATTCTCTTGCTTTTCGTCTTGGTGTCATGCTGAAAGAAGCGCGCAAGGAGGCAAATTTGACTCAGGAAGAATTAGCGAATAAAACGGGCACCAAAAAAAGTTACATTTCCCGAATTGAAAGAGGCTTAAGTGATATTCAAATCTCTACTTATTATAAATTGATTGAAACAGGACTTGGAAAAAACTTGAATATCTCGATTGGATAAACGTCTTGTAGTCGCTTTTTGATTAAATTTTCTCTAAAACTCTATCAAATTCAATTTCAAATTAAAAACCCTTTAAGTTATACCAATTTGAATGATTAATGTCGTTAGCAATTGCGTATATATCTGCCTTCCAAGTAAAACGCAGCCAGGTATTTTAAGGAGCATTTTTGCGACATTTAAAATAATATCGGTATTACTTCAAATTTAGCATAAACAATTCTGATGCAATCCCATCTGATAAGAATTTACCATCGCCGGTGACTTTGAGTATATCGCCCTCAAGTTTCAGCAAACCCTGCTGTTGAAAGGCCTGGATGTGATCCATCAGATAAGCGGCATAATTGAGACCAAATTCGGTTTCGACCACTTTCAAATCCACACCCCACTGGGTGCGAAGACGGGTCATGATGTATTCGTTATACCGATCTGTTCGGGATAACTCCTCGCGCTTAGCCGGAAGCTCTCCGGCTTCCAGAGCTTTGATGTATTTAGGATTATTGTTGATGTTCCAGCTCCGCGTGCTGTTCACAAAACTGTGGGCCGAAGGGCCTATGCCCAGATAAAACTTTCCCGTCCAATACGCGGTATTGTTCTGTGAAAAGTAGCCCGGCTTTCCAAAATTGGAAAACTCGTAGTTCTCATAACCCATGTTTTGCAGGGTGTCTACCAAAATATCAAAATGCAGTTTAGCCAGGTCATCATCCACAGGTGGAATGATTTCTTTGTCTATAAAATGCTTTAAAGCCGTATTGGGTTCGACCGTTAAGGCGTAACTGGAAATATGAGGAATGCCCAGTTCCAAAGCTTTGGACAGATTGGCTTGCCAGCGCTCCACGCTCATCTCGGGAATTCCGTAGATCAAATCAATCGAGATGTTATCAAAAAACTGCTTGGCCAGTAAAATGGACGATTCTGCTTCTCCGGCATTATGCGCTCTGTTCATCAGCTTGAGGTCTTCTTCAAAAAACGACTGTACTCCAATGCTTAGCCTGTTGACTTTAGTTCCCGATAACATTTGCAGGTAGCTGATATCCAAATCATCCGGATTGGCTTCCAGCGTGATCTCGGGATATTCAACTACCTCATAGTGTGCGTAAATCGTTTCAAAAATGGAAGTCAGGTCAGATTCTGAGAGCAAACTCGGCGTCCCCCCACCAAAATAAATATTCTCGACTGCTCCCGGAAGCTCGTTTTTTCGCATGCTGAGTTCCTTGCCAATCGCCTCCACCAATTGGTCTTTGTGTTTCAACGAAGTCGAAAAGTGAAAATCGCAGTAATGGCAAGCCTGCTTACAAAACGGAATATGGATGTAAAGTGAACTCATTAAAATTATTTCCTCAAAAGTAGGATTTACTTCATCGAATTCTTTAAGTTTAAGTTCGATTTTAGACAAATAAAACATGAGTATACTTTTAATCAGTTTGGGGTTTATCTGCTGTATTGTAGGACTTATCGGAAGTTTTCTGCCGGTTTTACCCGGTTTACCTATTTCATGGATAGGCATTTTGCTGCTTTATTTCGTTCCCGAAGTGGAGGTGAGCTCAAACCTGTTGTGGATCACTTTTGGCATTACCGTCGTGATTTTTATCCTGGATTATGTCATTCCTATGTTCGGAGTCAAAAAATACGGCGGCAGTAAATACGGTATGTATGGTGCAGGTATTGGCTTGCTGGTGGGCATCTTCACTCCTATCCCGTTAACGGTTTTGGTATTTCCTTTTTTGGGGGCCTATATCGCAGAACTTTATTTTTCCAGAAAAGGCAGCAAACAGGCCTTGAGAGCAGCTTTCGGCTCATTTATCGGGTTTTTGGCTTCCACCTTTATAGAATTTATGGGGGCTTTGGCTTTCCTTATTATTTTTACTTACAAGCTTATTCAGTACAGGGAGTTGTTGTTATAAAGATGCCAGGGCTAACGCCCCTAACGGAGATGCCAGGGCTACGCCCCTAACGGAGATGCCAGGGCTAACGCCCTTACTAAGATGCCAGGGCTACGCCCCTAACGGAGATGTCAGGGCTACGCCCTTTACTAAGATGTCAGGGCTACGCCCCTTATCAAAGACAAATCACATCATCGGCGTGGCTGCGCCACTAATCGTATATTCGGCAGGGCGGGGTTGCTAAGTTCCCATTACACGAATACTCGAATACACGAATACTCGAAAAGCAAAATGTACCAGATTCAAAAATAATGTCCAATCGTATATTCGGCGTGGCTGCGCCACTAATCGTATAGTTGGCAGGGCGGGGTTGCTAAGTTTCCATTACACGAATACTCGAATACACGAATACTCGAAAAGCAAAATGTACCAGATTCAAAAATAATGTCCAATCGTATATTCGGCGTGGCTGCGCCACTAATCGTATAATCGGCAGCGCGGGGTTGCTAAGTTCCCATTACACGAATACTCGAATACACGAATACTCGAAAAGCAAAATGTACCAGATTCAAAAATAATGTCCAATCGTATATTCGGCGTGGCTGCGCCACTAATCGTATAATCGGCAGCGCGTTGTAGGCTACTCCCCATTACTCGACTACACGATTATTCGACTATTCGATTATTCGGCAAAACGAAAAGCATAGGCTTTGTAATCCAGCATTTGGAAGAACAATGAAGGGGGCAGCGCCCTGACATCTTATTAGCATAATGTATTAGAAAAGAAACAGAGGGGCAGCGCCCTGACATCTATATTAGTTAGATGTAACCAAAGTCAGGAGCCAAAGTAATGATTGGTGAAGAGTGATGTGGTGAAATTTGCTATTCCAATATTCGTTATGTTTTGAATCAAGAGCCAGAAGTCAGCAGTCGTGGTTCTTGATTCGTGGTTCGACTTGTCGACTACTCGACTGCACGATTATTCGACTATTCGATTATTCGGCAAAACGAAAAGCATAGGCTTTGTAATCCAGCATTTGGAAGAAAAATGAAAGGGCAGCGCCCTGACATCTTATTAGCATAATGTATTAGAAAAGAAATAGAGGGGCAGCGCCCTGACATCTTAGTTATACAAACAAGGCATTTTGGTTAAAATAGTATATTTTGCTACGCCTTTGTGGATGATGAAAAACCGGTCCTCCAGATTTGGTGAACAAATTTGATATAAATTAATTTTTATGCTCATTAGTATCATTATACCGACCTTAAATGAAGAAGCGTTTATTTCTGAGGTTTTAGAACACAGCTTGAAACTTTCAGGTCATTTTGAAATTATCGTCGTGGATGGCGGTAGTCAGGACCTGACCCTTGAAAAAGCAAAACGGTTTAAATCTGTTAGCGTATTAAAAACTTCCAAAGGCAGAGCCAATCAAATGAATTTTGGCGCTCGGCATGCCCGGGGAAACCTCCTCCTGTTTCTTCATGCCGATACGTTTTTGCCCGAGGATGCTTATGCTTCCATCGTTGAATTATGCCAGGATCCTGATGTCATAGGCGGGAGTTTTAGGCTGATGATGAAGGACACCCACCCTATTTTCAAGTTTTACAAGTGGTGCAGTCAGTTCAGCCTGGAGTTTTTCACCTACGGCGATCATGCAATCTTCGTCAAAGCGGAGACCTTTAAAAAAATAAATGGCTTTAAAAGCATCACCTTTATGGAAGACGTGGAAATCCAAAAGCGGCTTCGAAAACAAGGAAAATTTAAAAAACTGAAGACTTCGGTCATCACCTCCAATCGGAGATTCCAAAAAAACGGAGTCCTTACACAACTGACTCTGGATACAGTACTGGTCATGTTGTTCAAACTGGGCATTGCACCAAATCAGCTCAAACGCTTTTATCCAGATCACAAGGCTTAATTCTTACAGACTGGTTTTTATTGTTTTTCCAAAATCTTCATACCATATTAACAATAAGCTACAGCAAAATACCGTTATTGTCACCAATAATTAAAAATAAACCTATGCAGACCAAAAAAATAGTATTAGCCTTAAGTGCAGTAGCCCTTATGTCGGGTTGTGTTTCAAAAAAGAAATACACCGAACTAGAAACTAATTTAGACGATACCAAGTCAGAATTGATGCAGACCCGAGTTGAAAAAGAAAAATTAGAAACTCAAATGAATCAAATTGAAATGCGAGTTGAGCGTTACAATTCCAAGATCGCTTCTCTACAGACTGAAAAGGACGGAATGATGGTGAGTATTCCTAGGGAGAATATTGTGCTTTCAGAAAAAAACAAAGAAGCAATGCGAAGAACCTTAAAGGATGTTCCTGCATCTAAACTAGCAGGCGCAACTTCGCTTAAAGATTCTTTGAACATCGCTATTTCTCATAACATCTCAAAAAAGATTGGAGAATCTGGAGAAGATCTCAATGTGTCTATAGAAGAAACTATGGTGAAGATAAACATCGACGATAATCTGCTGTTTGGAGATAGCAGTTACAGGATAGGAAACGATGCGGATGATATTCTCTCAAGAATTGCTGATGTAGTTGAGTCTGAACCTTCTTTGGAAGTTTTGGTTGAAGGTCACACCGATAGCAGAACTGTTAAAGAAGACAGTTATATTATCGATAACTGGGACTTAAGCGCCAGAAGAAGTGCTGCTGTTGTGAGACGCCTGGAAAATAAGTTCAGTGTTCCTTCCGAGCAGCTAATCGTTGCAGGCAGATCGAGTTACGATCCTGTTGCACCAAATGATGGCAAAGCAAACATGGCTAAAAATCGCAGAACTCAAATCGTTATTATGCCCAACTTAGATAAATTTTTTGCCATGCTTGGTGAAGAGTAATTTTGATTGAAAATTTGAAATTTATTTAAAATCCTGATTATGCATTTAGTCAGGATTTTTTGTTTAACGACACTCTCAAGGGCTTCAGGCATTATCAACTTCTGATTAGAACCCTGTAACTAAAGTTGAACCTTTGCACTCAGGACGAGAGCATAAAGCTAAGCTTTGCTCCTAAGCTGAATATCGCAAAACGCTGAAGCTAACGTGTACAAAATCCGCCAGCAAAAAAATAAAAGGCATGTCAAAAGAAAAAAACTGCTAGGTTTCTAGATCACCCTAAAACCGATAAAATAAAGCTAAAACCTACGCTGATCGGAACTTCCTTTTTATCTTCAACTCATTCAATAAAACAACTATGGAACTTAAAGATAAAAAAGTAGTGGTCACTGGCGGAAGCGCTGGAATAGGAAAAGCATTAATCAGAGAACTACTCGCGCAGGGGGTAAAGGATTTTGCGGTGATTGGCAGATCTCAGGACAAGCTGGACGCGCTAAAGGATGAATTTAAAGAAGCGAATTTTATACTTGTAGCCGGGGATGTTTCAAAGTTGGCTGACATCAAACGCCTCGTTGAAACAGTTGGTGAACACTGGGGACACATCGATCTTCTTATCAATAATGCCGGGGTGGTAAGCGCAGATCCACTTCAGGACATGACTGATGAAGACATCATCAATCAGATCAACATCAACCTCACCGGACTAATTCTGTTGACGAAAAAGGCGCTGCCTTTACTCCTCAAAAGCGAAACCGCCGGCCTCATGAACATTTCATCGGGCCTGGGCTATATCGCTAAACCTTTTTACTCGGTTTATGCTGCCACCAAAGCTGGTGTAAGACATTTTTCTGAAGCGATGCGAAGAGAACTTATTTTTGAAAACATCCACGTGATGACGGTTTATCCCACAGCAACCGATACAGATATGATGACCTCTGCCAAGGTAAACGAGATGGATAGCCCAGAACTGGTCGCCCGGAAATCTATCGAAGGCTTATTAAACAAAGAAATCAATGTGATTTTGGGAGGTGAAGAAAAAATAAAAAACATAGCTACCAATTTTAACCGTCCTTTAGAAATCGATAAGTCTGTTAAGGAAAACTACGACGCTTATAAAGAGAGAACTGAAAAACACAGAGCTATGTAATCTAACATTATGAAACCCAAACTTCTTATTTTCGATGTCAATGAAACCCTGCTGGATCTATCAGTTTTAAAAAGCCGCATCAATGCAATGCTGGATGATTCTAAGGCCTTTGAGGATTGGTTTTCAAAATTGATTCAAATGGCCATGGTGGAAACCCTGACGGATACTTACTCGGATTTTGGCGACATTGGGCTGGCTACTCTGAAGATGACCGCAGAAAAGCATTCGACATTCGTTTCAGAAGAGGAGCTAAAACGCTGCTTAAACCTCATCAAAAAGCTGGAACCTCATCCTGAAGTTAAAACCGCTTTGAAAAAATTGACGTCTAATGGATTTAGACTTGTTGCTTTGACCAATGGTGGCTCAGAAACCTTGAAGCAGCAGATGAAGTATTCTGGTCTGGGAGTTTTATTGGAAGGCTTATATAGCGTTGAAGCTGTAAGAAAATTCAAACCCCATCCCGATGCTTATCGCCATGTTTTAGCCAGGGAAAAGACAGCTTCAGAAGAAGCCATGCTTGTTGCAGCGCATGCCTGGGATATCGCCGGAGCTCAGCAGGCAGGCATGCAAACGGCATTTATACAAAGGCCGGGGAAATTTATTTATCCAAAAGTCAAACCACCGCAACTTCTTTGTAAAGATTTTACTGAGTTATGCGAGAAATTAATTGCTCTGGACTAGCGGTATTCCGGATTTTCAAAATTCCAGCGTGTACCCGCATCCCAATCTTTACGTGAATTTCCGTAAGCAGGGTAACCTCCACAAGACTTGAGCATGCTGGCAAGATGTAATAAATTGTACGTCATAAACGTGGTGTTTCTATTGGTAAATTCAGAGTGAAAACCTGCGGGTTGATCCAGTTTCTGGCCACTCCATTCGGTATCTCCATAGCTTGGTCCAGGGCCTACTTCACCAATCCAGCCGGCATCGGCCTGAGGAGGAATGCTATAACCCAAATGTTGTAAAGCATACAGCATGCCCATAGCACAGTGCTTAACGCCGTCTTCATTTCCCGTGATAAGGCATCCACCCACCTTTCCGTAATACACATACTGCCCCTTATCGTTGGTGTAGCCAGACATAGCATATAAGCGCTCAATCACTTTGGAAGCAATCGAAGAGCGTTCGCCCAGCCAAATAGGTGTTCCCAAAACCAAAATATCTGCATGAATAATCTTGTCGTAAAGCCTTGGCCAGTCATCGCGATTTTCACCTTCTTCCACCATATCGGGCTGGACTCCCACGGGCAAATGGTAATCTACAGGTCGAATCACTTCTACCTCAACACCTTCTTTTTTCATAAGGTCAATAGATATATCCATCAAGGAACGGGTATGGCTTTTTCGAGGTGACTTTTTTAAAGTGCAATTTAGAAATACTGCTTTTAAGCCTTTAAATGAAGTAGACATGAGAGGAGAATTTAGGATTTATACTAAATTAGTCCATTTATCTCTAAACATCTTACAAATCTTTCATTTATGAGTCTTTATCCATGAAAAGTGATCTTTTGATATTTTTTCCTTTTCAAGTTCTAAATAATCCAGAAATGCCTTGGCTACCGGTGTCAGTTTTTTAGATTTTAACCATACCACCTGCCAGGTAGTTGAAATAGGAAGATTGTGAACAGGTATAATTTGAAGATCTTTTCCCTTGAGTTCATTTTTAATCCCAATCAGTGGCATTATAGAAATCCCTAAACCAGCCATGACCGCCTGTTTTACAGCCTCATTGGAAGTGAGTTCCATCTTCTTTTTCACCTGAAAATTGTGTTTTGAAATATAGGCTTCCATAGCCTTTCGAGTTGCTGAACCCTCTTCTCTAAAAATAAGTGGAAGCTGACTTAGCAGTTGTTCTTTCTGAGCCAGCTGATCCTGAGACAGGTGCCGACCAGCTACAAGAAAAAGCTGATTTTCCATCAGTTCGAGGCTACTCACCTTCAGCTTTTTGGGTAAGACAGAAATCAGTGCAAAATCAACTTCATTTTTTTCCATGCTTCTGATCACTTTGGTTTTGTTGGTCACATCCATAATGAGATCGACTCCTGCATGCGTGTTCATGAAATCTGACAAGAAAAAAGGCATGACATATTTGCCAGTGGAAGCCACAGAAATTTTTATTCTACCCGAAAGCTTTCCCTTAAAAGCATTGGTTTTATAATTGATCGCATCCACTTCTTCAAGAATTTTTTTGGCAGCTTCAGCAATTTCATTACCAAAATCTGTAACGAAAAGTTGTCGGCCTACGATCTCCGTTAACGGAATCGAAAATTGATCTTGAAAATTTTTCAGCTGTATGGATACAGCTGGCTGAGTCAGGTGAAGCTTCTCTGCTGTTCTGGTAATACTCTTGGAATTTGCGATTTCCGAAAAAATAAGCAACTGGTGCAGGGTGTAATTCATAATTTATTTTAATGTATTGTATTAATTATATAAATAAAAATTAATGAGTCAAATTTATAATATTTGCATCATAAAACAAAATCAAACTGAATTATGGAAGCAAATCAAACATTAACTATTCAAGACAAAAAAGTAAAATTAGTAGATGGCGAGTTTACCCCCACTCAGGCTTTGGACATTTTAAATGCTCTTATTGATCAAAAAATAAACTATCACAAAATTGAAAATCTGCAGCATTGGGAGCAGAATCATAACACTGATCCAAAACCATACATCAGAAGAATACAGGAACTGGAAGAAGAAAAAAAAGCCATTGACCGCTATATGTCCGACATCAAAAAAGAAGGTAAAAAACTCAGTATAAGCGGCATCTTAACAATAAAGCCTGTTGATTAAGCTAATCAAAGGTTTACATGAAACTTTTAAAACTCATTATGGAAAGTTATACTTTATCCACAATTGAAAATCAAACCCAAGAGCAGGCCAGTGCGATTCCTTTAGTCTCCAGAATTTCATCTTCAGTACACTGGTTTTTGTTGTTAGCCAGCATTTCAGCCTTAATTTTTTATCAGGTGTATTCTCCAGACTGGGACTATTTAGATGTTTTTAGAATTAACGGATTCACGCTTCTCATTTGGACGACTGTTCTTTTCTTCAGTTCGATAGTAAGTAGCTATTCTAAAAATTACCTCACGGGTTTCCAGTACCATAAACGCTTCTCGCTCTTAAGCATCGGCTTTACCTTATCGGTGTTGCTATTTGTGATGTCAAATCATATTTTAGCTTTGCTTATCTCCTGGTTTACCATGGGTTATTTTATGGCAAAACTGATTGGTGTCCATAAAAACTGGGGAGAAGCAAGGCAGGCAGAAAGGTTTTCGTTAAGGTATTTCGTGTCTGGTGCTTTGGTATTAAGCCTGGGGATACTTCTGCTCTGCTATGACAGCAATCAATTCACAGTGCAGGGATTAATGAGCACTGATGAATTTAGTACTCCCATTTTAATCTTCTCCTCTATACTGATTATCGCAGCCGCTATCATTCAATCTGCAATTTTCCCCTTTCATAAGTGGTTGCTTTCAGCGATGACTTCACCCACTCCTGCTTCAGCACTTATGCATGCGGGATTCGTGAATGGCTCCGGACTATTGCTCACCTTGTTTGCGCCCCTGCTTATCCTCTCCAACACGCTTTGGATTCTATTTATCATCGGGGGCATCACGGCAATTTTAGCTCAGTTTCAAAAATTGATACAGGTTAATGTGAAGCATAAACTGGCCTGCTCCACTATTGCTCAGATGGGGTTTATGGTCATGCAATGCGGTTTAGGGTTTTTTAATGCGGCAATTGCTCACCTCATCTTACACGGGTTTTATAAAGCTTACTTATTCCTATCCTCAGGCGAACAAGTCATGCAAAGTTCACCTCAGGATTCCCCACGCCTAAGAATAACAGTTTTACAGGCCATAGCCGTTGCTGTCTACGGAGTTTTTGGAGCCCTCCTGTTTTCCTACCTCACTGGCAAAACCAGTATCACCGATAGCAGTATATTCCTTACACTTATCGTTGCCATAACCGTAGGTCAGGCCACCTACAACATCGTCAAGGAAAAAAGCTTTACTTACCTGCAGAAAATGACCACTTCGGCAGTCCTTTTTATTGTAGGAATAAGTGTTTATGCACTTCTTTTCAACGGAATTACACTCTTGATGTCTGAAATGCCGATGATTCAGGTTCCGCAAAGCCTGGATACGCTTCAGATTGTTTTTGGAATTATCTTTTTAATAGGCTTTTTCATCATGAAACTTGGCGTGCATACCAAATCTCCGTGGCTGTATGTCAGGCTCCTGAATTTATCTCAGCCTTACAAGAAAACCATTCATTATTACAAAAAATAAGTTTATGAAACGAGACAGCATTCTACAAAAGATTGATTCCGCATCCCATGTGATTGGCAAAACCTGGCCACTTTATGCTTTCGTGACCTCCAACCCACTGACTGGCTACGAAAACGAGCATTTCAAACAGGCAACGCTCAATGCTGAGCAACTGACAGGCGGGCATCTTTTCCCTGAAGTTTCAGTATTCAGCAGTGCGTGGGATAAAGGTGAGATTGACCGACAAGAGCTGGAAGCACTTTTCAAAAAAGGCGGTATCACTTATTCTCCAGAAGAAAGTCTGCTTCAGATGGAATCTTCGATTGCAGAATCCCATAATTCTTCTCATGAAGTCGACAGACTTGTCATCAAATGGCTGATGGTTTTTATGGATGAAGGCCTTGCAGAATGGAGCATGCCCAATAAAGATAAAGGCTTTTATAAAGCCTGGAAATCACTGGTCCGGTACGATAAAGAATTCAACTTAAAACCCTTAGTTGCTCTACCTGAGGAAAGTTGTTACGCCTTACATGAACTCTTAAAAGACTATCCTGAAGGTGACCAGGTTAAAATTCTAGAAAACCACCTGGCTGCCCTACCAGGCTGGACGGGCTACATCAAGTACAGAGCAGAAACAAATTCAGAATGGCAAAAGAAATTCAAGATCACACTGGAAGACTACCTTGCGGTACGCCTGTGTATTGCCGGTCAATTGGATTTTGAATTGCTGCCTGATCAGCCTATTGCTCAGGACAAGACTGGAAAAAGAGAACTTCAGTATGCCTGGCTGAAAGCCTGGGAATTGACCTGGCAAAAAAGAATGTCCAAGGAACTGGATACGGTCCTTAAGACTTCCAGGGATACCCGACAATCAGAGGGAGTTGAAACTCCCGACGCTCAACTGGTGTTTTGCATCGATACCCGATCGGAACTGATCCGACGCCATGTAGAGTCCAAAGGGAATTATGAAACCTTTGGCTACGCCGGTTTTTTTGGAATTGCCATGGATTACCAAAACTTAAGCGATGGTGTGACCAAAAAATCATGTCCGCCGATCTTGGCTTCATCTTATAAAGTTAAAGAACAGCCAAAAAGCAAACATCAGCCGGAAGCCAACACATACCACAAGCGCCAGGAAAGAGAAAAATTCACACATTACTTCCTGAAACGTATGAAACACATGCTCCCTTCAGCCTTCGGATATGTGGAAGGGTCTGGCTTCTTTTATGGTATTTCACTTTTCTTAAGAACGGTACTCCCGGGAAAGCTTTACAACCCCAGGCGAGCAGAAAACCGATCTTTTGAGCGTCATTTCCATCCGCACTTACATGCTGTAACCGAAACCTCACCTTCAGCTCAAATCAATCTGGAAGAAAAAACAGCCATCGTGAAATCCGCCTTTGACCTTATGGGGTGGAAAAGCTTTTCGCCTTTAGTTCTGTTTGTTGGACACGGCAGCCACTCTGCTAACAATCCCTTTGGATCCAGTTTAGACTGTGGAGCCTGTGCCGCCAGTCCCGGAAGACATAATGCCAGAATGCTGGCCAAACTCGCCAATCAGCCCGAAGTGAGGGAAGCGCTCAAGGCGTTCAGCATCAACATCCCTTCATCTACTTTTTTCTTAGGTGCAGAACACAACACCACGACAGACGACATCGTCATATTCGATTCTGAATTGCCAGAGGCTCACCAAACACGGCTTTCAAATTTGAAGGAAAATTTACATCAGGCTCAAAGTTCAGCTACCTCAGAACGCCTTGGAAAATCAGGAAACAGCATTAAAGCAGCTCATGTAAAAACCAATGACTGGTCTGAAACCAGACCTGAATGGGGACTTACGAAAAATGCCGGATTTATCGTCGGACCCAGATCTTTGTCTAAACGCATCCACCTGAAAGGAAACTGCTTCCTCCACTCTTACGACTGGGAAATGGACCCGGAAGGTAAAGCCCTGGAAGGCATTATGCAGGGGCCTATGGTGGTGACTCAGTGGATCAACAACCATTACTACTTCTCATCTGTCGATAATGACAACTATGGTGGAGGCTCCAAAATCACCCACAACGTCACAGGACGATTTGGTGTCATGCAGGGAAATGGAGGTGACTTAAAAAGAGGGCTGCCGCTTCAATCTGTCAACGAAACCGATCAAAAAGCCTACCACCAGCCCCTGAGATTATCGGTTTATATCCAGGCTCCACTGGAAAGAATTACCGCTATTTTACAAAAGAACCCAAACCTAAAATCCCTGCTGGATAACGAGTGGATTTATCTATTGGTTATCGATCCTGAGGATTTTAACAACATCAAAGCATACGGACAGAATTTGAAGTGGAAAACATCACACAAAGCGGTCGAAAGAGAGCTGACTGTTGTACGATAAAACCAGCTAAAATGAAAACTTCATCCTGAAAATGTTTTTTTTTAGCCCTTTATTGGCGGAGACTTGAAAAAGTCACCGCCTTTAAGGTTAATAGGGAATCAGCAAAATTCGATTTCTAATTTCCAGAAACTTTTTTCCAAAGCTTGCCAGCAGACTTTACGATTAGCAAAACGATAAACCCCACGACAAGACCGACTAAAAACTCTGCCAGAATAGAAGGCAAAAATGTAAGAAGATCGTGGACAAAATGAATGTTGTGAGTGAAAATCCCCCCCGAAACCAATAACAAAGCGATAGTCCCTATGACCGTCAGGCTTTTGATGACTACTGGCAGCGCACTGATTAAAAAACGACCGATTTTATCTGAAAAGCTGTTATTTAAAGAAACCAGTTTAGCTCCGAATTCGTCCATCCTGACGATAAGCGCTACCAGGCCGTAAACTCCCACAGTAGCAATTACGGCTATGAGGCTTACCGTAAGGATTTGGATAAGCAAGTCGTCCTGACTGGCAATACTACCCAAGGCTATAATCACAATTTCTACAGAGAGAATAAAATCAGTGAGAATAGCCGATTTTATCTTTTCTTTTTCCAGACTTAAGATGTCTTCTTTGGAAGGTTTTTGAAGTTTTGGAGTTTTATTTTTGTTGGCATGAGGAACAACGTATTCATAAATCTTTTCAGCGCCTTCGTAAGCAAGGTATAGTCCACCTATAACAAGTATGATTGTTATTGCAGTAGGCACAAAAGCACTAAGCACAAAAGCCAGCGGCAGGATAATCAGTTTATTGAGAAATGAGCCTTTAGTTATTTCCCAGATGACCGGCAATTCGCGTGCAGAGACGAATCCTGAAGCCTTTTCTGCATTCACAGCCAAGTCATCACCCAGTAAACCTGCCGTTTTCTTTCCTGCGATTTTACTCATCATCGCTACATCATCCATCAGTGTAGCCACATCATCTAGCAGTGCAAAAAAACCTGAAGCCATATCTGTTTTTTAAAGTTAGGTGAGCAAGATAAGGCTTCCTGCTAAAACCTGATTAGTAAATTCCAGTACAAAAATATCTTCGCCAAATGAAGGTTTTCTTTATGAACAGTCCCTGACATAAATCTACCTATATTTACATAACATTAGAGACTAAGTCTATCTGGCAGGCTTTCTCTGAACCCTTAAAACTAAGGCGCATGAATTTTATTTTAAGACTAGTTCTCACCTTTAGTTCGGTGTCCTTCTTTTTGATGGTTTACCTTATCCAAAACGATATCAATCCATTTAAAATCGAGCTTGGAATCTATGATTGGATTATCCATTTGATTTACGGTTTAATTCCATTTCTGACAGTATTATTTTCCCTCAGCTTGTGTCGATTTTTACCGAAATCAACCATAAGTAAAGTGATTTCCATCAATCCATCCGATAATAACTTTCTGGAAAACTATTTTGCTTTCTTTTTTGTAGCCTTGAGTGTAAAAGGCTTAACTGCCTTTTGGGTGATTTTTGGCATTACAATTATTTTCACCTATGTTTCCCGGGTTTCCTACTTCAACCCCGTTTTTTTGGTTTTCGGGTACAGGTTCTATTATATCGAATCTGGCGAAAGGGTAAAAATAATGCTGATCAGTAAGAAGAATAAACGACTATACCTTTATCGATATTTAACATATCAATCCGAACTTTTACAAGGCTAAACCAGGTTACTCATTTTTTACACTATAACTTGTTTCTAATTAGTATCTTAGTCCTATAAATACCTTGACATGGATCAAATTTCTGGTGAATTTATCAATAAGGCCATTACGATTGCATTGCCTTTAGGGATTATCTTAATCACTTTTGTTTTGGCTTTAATTTTTAATCGTGTGTATTTCTCATGGATTAGAAAAAGATCTGTTTATCTTAAGAATAACCCCACTAAATACAATTTCTTAGGCCATTTTCTAACAGCCTTGATTTACATCATTGGATTTAGTTTTGCGATCATAGCAATACCTCAGCTTAAAACTCTGGCAACTTCGCTTCTTGCAGGAGCCAGCATCCTTGCCTTAGGGGTTACTCTGGCATCGCAACAGGCTTTGTCCAATATCGTTTCAGGTATATTCATCGTCATTTTCAAGCCTTTTAGAGTGAATGACCGCTTGAGCATTAGAGACAACATGTCTGGCATAGTCGAAGACATAACCCTCAGACATACCGTCATCAGAAACTTTGAAAATAGAAGAATCATTATCCCCAACTCGGTCATAAGCAATGAAGCCATAACCAATTCTGACCTGGGCGATGAGAAAATTTGTCGCTTTTTAGAAATGGGGATCAGTTATGACAGCGATATAGATTTAGCCAAAAAAATCCTTTTCGAGGAAGTCCGTCACCATCCCGACTATTTTGACGTTCGCAGCAAAGAAGACCTGGCAAATAACACCCCTGAAGTCACCGTAAGGGTCTTGTCCATGGGCGATTCTTCCGTCAATTTAAGGGCCTGGGTTTGGGCGCAAAATTCAGGCAAGTCTTTTGTTATGCACTGTGATTTACTGGAAAGCGTTAAGAAAAGATTCGACAGAGAAGGCATCGAAATTCCATTCCCACACAGAACTATTGTAGAGAAAGTACCTAAACCCTAATAACTCACAACTATTAAACCTAAAGCTTCTGCCATTCCGGTGAGAAATAAGTCGTCCTTCCACCGACTTTTATCTTTTCAATTTTGGCACCGGTGTGAAAACAAGTCGCCCCTTCTTTTCTGAAGTGCATTAAAAAATGATCAGGGAAGTCAGCGTAGTGGGCGTCGTTTTCAATAGCCACTTCAATCACTTTTTTCATAGCCTCAAAGACGCGCTCTATAGCTTCAGTGGTCATATCGTTCACTTTTTTGGTGGGATGCATCTGGGCCTGGTATAAAATTTCGTCTGCCATCCAGTTGCCCACACCAGCAGCCACGCTTTGATCCATCAGTATTTTTTTGATGTCTGTTTTTCTGCCCTCCAGTGCGTTTTTAAAATCATCGAGCTTCAGATTTCTGGCATCATCGCTGAGTTTGTGTTCAACTTTAAATTCAGCAATAGAGCTCGTAAGGTTCCACCAGCCAAACTTGCGTTTATTTTCAAAACCAAAGTGAAAGCCGTTCTCGAAGGTAAGCACGATATGCGCGTACTTTGGCCTGCTTTCTTCAGTTTTGTAGTAGTGCGGTCGGCCCGTCATCCCAAAATGAAGCACCAGTACTTTTTCTCCGGTCGTCTCGATAAATAAATACTTCCCAATTCGCTGAGTAGCTTTAAATTCCTGGCCGATCAAATGAGTTTCAAAATCAGATTGGGGCTGTTTCAGCAATCTCTTATCACCGCACTCCATCGCTGTGATGCGTTGATGCAAAGCCGTACTGTCTATATAGGTTTTATACGTCTCTACTTCTGGTAATTCGGGCATAAGGTTTTATTTAAAGTTATAAAAATAAGCAGATCTCAATAGATTCAGCCTACTTCATCCCATTCAATTGTCACTCCTCTGTTTCAAATTATTTTCGCAAGCGGATTTTGCACCTGCTAAAGTTATGCTTTACACTACATTGCTTAAGGCATAGCGATAGCCTGATGACCCAGCTTGGTGATAGGATTTACTGAAGGTGTTTTGACAGCATTTGATTTGAAAGATTAAGTAAAAAATTGGTTTCTCTAGAAAATTAAGATAAACGCTTAGATTAATACTAACAAAACGAGTTTGCATTTAACAAGAAAATCGAAAAGAATTAACCGACTCTATTCTTTTAATTAAATTTGACTATGAAATTAGAAGAAAAGCATATCAAAAATTTAAAAAATCTATGTGATCAATATCACGTGGAAAAAATGTATTTATTTGGTTCTGCCCTTACTCCTGATTTTAATACAAAAAGCGACATTGACTTTTTGGTAAAATTTAAACCTATTGATTTAGCCGATTATTTTGATAATTATATAGGTTTCAAAGAAAACTTAAAAAGGCTATTTGGTCGTGAAATTGATTTAATAGAAGAACAAACATTAAAAAACCCCATTTTAATTAATTCAATCAACGAAAATAAAGAACTGGTTTATGGATAACATAATCCTCAAGTGGTTGTACGATATTAAACTGGCAGTGGAAGAAACTGATGGCTATTTTGAAAAAAGAGAAAAAGATTTTTTTCAATATCGAAAGGATTTAATGCTCAAAAGAGCTATTGAAAGAAATTTAGAGATTATTGGGGAAGCTAGGAATAGAATTCTGAAAAAAGATAATTCATTTGAAAATAAAATCTCTAATTCAAAATCTATTATCGGTCTTAGAAATCAAGTTATTCACGCCTATGATAATATTTCTGATGAAAATATTTGGTCGATTTTAATCAATCACCTTCCAAAATTAAAATCTGAAATCAGTAAGCTGATTGATGATAACTAACGAATGTTGACAACTAAGCTTATCCTGTCGAGCAAGGCAACGGTATCGACAACTCGTCGAATGTCACCTATCGAGAACAAAAAATCCCACCAGCGGATTTTGCCCCTGCTAAAGTTATGCTTTACACTACATTGCTTAAAGCAAAACGACAGCTTGATGAACCAGCTTGGTGATAAGATTCACTAAAGGTGTTTAGGGAACCTTTAAGACGCTGACATCTCAGCAATTAACTGCTTAGACAGTAACTCTAAGAAAGGACTAATTATAAGCTTAAAAAAATCGATTGAGGACAAAAAAGAAACAAGCATAAGCTTAAAAGATTTATAAGGAGCCTGGGAAGATTCTAGAAATTCTGATGAAATCATTAATGAGATTAAAAATTCTAGAAATTAAAAATAGTCCAATAGATCGAACTGGTACTTTTATTAGTAGCTGTTTAGTTAATACCCTGAAATTTGGTTCAACACCTATATCCACTTCCCTTATCCCTACAAATCCAAAATTTCCTCAAACTCAAACACTAAGATTTTCCAAGTAAATCTTATCTTCGGTGTTAACTTAGTTTTGAAACCTTTACACCATGAAAAGACTTATTGGCATTTTCGTTTTACTCATTACCTCCATAACAACTGCACAAACCTTCGACACTTTAAAAGACAAAGAAAAACTCACTAAACAGGAAGGATTTTTTGATTTCTGGTATTCCCAAAAAGAAGATAAAATCTACCTGCAAGTCAGTCAGCTCAATCAGGAATTTATCTATGTGCATTCGTTAACCAGCGGTCTGGGTTCCAATGACATTGGTCTGGACCGCGGACAGCTAGGTGGAACCGCCATCGTCAAGTTTCAACGTGCGGGAAACAAGCTGTTATTGGTGCAGCCCAATCAGGACTACAGAGCCAACACCGATAATGAACTGGAACGCCGAAGCGTCGAACAGGCGTTTGCCAAATCGGTGTTATTTGGTTTCGAAATTAAGGACGAAAGCGAAAACACTTTCCTTATTGACTTCACTCCTTTTTTAATGCAGGATGCACATGGGGTTTCCAAACGCTTAAAACAGCAAAAACAAGGCACTTATAAACTAGACCTAAGCAAAAGCGCTTTGGCGATGCAACGGACCAAAGCCTTTCCTAAAAACACAGAATTTGAAGCCCTGCTCACCTTCTCCGGGGACGCTGAAAGCAGAAACATCCGCTCGGTGGCTCCAGATGCGTCCAACCTAAGCGTCACTCAGCACCACAGTTTCGTACAGCTGCCGGATGACGGCTACCAAAAACGTGAATTTGATACCCGAAGCGGAGCCAATTTTATTTCTTATCAGGATTATGCAACCCCCATTTTTGAGCCATTGACCAAACGCTACATCAAACGCCATCGTTTGGAAAAAAAGAATCCTGAGGCAAAAGTTAGCGAAGCCAAAGACCCCATTATTTATTATTTAGATCCTGGAACCCCGGAGCCTGTCAGGTCGGCCCTGCTCGAAGGTGCCCGGTGGTGGAATCAGGCCTTTGAAGCCATAGGTTATAAAAATGCCTTCCAGGTCAGGGTCCTCCCTGCTGATGCCGATCCTATGGATTTGCGTTACAATATGATTCAATGGGTACACCGTTCCACGCGCGGCTGGAGTTACGGCGCCAGTGTGACAGATCCACGAACAGGTGAGATACTGAAAGGTCATGTGAGTTTAGGCAGCCTCAGAATCCGTCAGGATTTTATGATTGCCCAGGCCTTGATGAACCGCCCCTTCGCCACTTCAGATGACAATTACAAACCTATGCTGGATATGGCACTGGCAAGAATTCGTCAGTTGTCTGCTCACGAAGTTGGACACACCCTTGGTTTTGCTCATAACTTTGCCGCCAGCACCAATGCCAATGCCAGTGTGATGGATTACCCCCACCCTAATTTGAAACTGAAAGATGATCAAATCGATTTTTCTGAAGCTTACGACACCTATATTGGCGAATGGGATAAAGTGACCGTTGCTTATAGTTACGGCGAGAGCAGAGCCGACCAGACCGAAAAAGACTACTTGAATTCTGTTTTAAAACAGGCTCAGGATGATGGGTTGCAGTTCATCAGCGATGCCGATGCTCGACCACAAGGCGGAGCGCATGCTTACGCCCATTTGTGGGATAACGGAAAAGAAGCTTCCGAAGAACTGAATCGGGTTTTAGAACTCCGTCAAGCGGCCATTTCTAATTTTTCTGTGGACAATATCAAAACGGGGGAAGCCTATTCCGTTTTGGAAGATGTGTTTGTGCCTTTGTATTTCTTCCATCGTTACCAAACCGAAGCTACTGTTAAACTTATCGGGGGTTTGGATTACAACTTTGCTACTAAAGGAAGTGACTTAAAGATAGTGGAAGGAATTTCAAAATCCGATCAGAAAAAAGCACTTGGCGCGGCTTTAAATACCCTCGACGCTGAAGCTTTGGCGATTCCAAAACGCATTTTGGACCTGTTTCCACCCAGAGCTTTTGGCTATTCCAGAAGTCGCGAATCTTTCAAAAGCAATACCGGCGTCAGTTTTGATGCCCTGGGCGCTGCCGCCACCGCAAGCGACATGAGTTTAGGTTTACTGCTGCATCCGGAACGTGCCAACCGATTAATTCAACAGAACTCTTTAGACAAATCCAGCATAGGTTTGGAAGAAGTTTTGCAGGAGTTAGTTAAAAACTCATTCAGCAAAAAACACAACTCTGATTATTTGACTCAGGTACAAAACACTGTCAACTTCAATGTCTTAAAGCACGTCATGAACCTCTCCGCAAGCGATAAAAGCATTCCACAGGTGAAAGCGCTGGCCAACGAAACCTTAAGCCAGCTAAAAGACAGGTATAGCACCGATGATTCTGCTATGGCCTCAGAAATACGTTACCGCATCGATCAATTTATGGAAGACCCCGAAGAATTCGAGGTGATACAATCACCAACAATTCCGGATGGCAGTCCGATTGGGAGCTTTAGGTGTCATGGGTTCGCGCGCGATTGAATCGCGCAACAGCTTAAACCTTTGCTTAAGGCGTTCACGCGCGATTGTATCGCGCGTAGGCTTAAAAGAATAAATGACGTTCATGCACTATTGTATCGCGCGACGGTACGTGATGCCAGACCTAGTTTTAAATTCTTGAAAATCCATTTTCGCCTTAGAATTTTCTTCTAAGCAAGGTTTTGATAAAATAGGTTTTAGAACTTCTAAATTTTAACATTTTTACGACTAAGCCCCTAATTATTTGCAAATCAGATATATCTCATTCCAATAAATGAATCTGCAAAAATCATATTGAAAATGAACTTATGATTAATTTGGTCAAAATTAATAAATTGTTAATTTTATCATAATACTAACTTAAATATATTCTATGAAAAATTATTTTAATTTTAAATTTTTGCTAATAGCAACCTTTGCATTAACACTGTTTTCCTGTTCTGAAGAGGTAGATTCTGATAGCCTTCAAAACATTGAGGAATCAGACAGTTTTGACTCTGCAAATACTGTAGGAGACTCACAACTTATTCCAGGGCAATACATCGTTGTTCTTAATGATGATGTTGCAAAAGGAACTGCTTCCAAAACCAACGCAGGTGCTCGCGAAAATGTTTTAGATGTCCTGCAATCGATACTTTCTGAGAACAATAGTTCTGAAAGTAAAACATCTACAAGCTTAGAGGCTTTAAATGTTTATTCCAAGTCTATTTCCGGAGCTACCTTAAAATTATCTGAAACTCAAGTAGAGTTTTTAAGAAAAGACAAGCGAGTAAGTTATGTTGAACAAGATCGTATTGTTCAGTTTGCTCCACCTTGTGGTACTCCAAATGGAGGACCTTGCGATCCAGCCGAACCAACTGATCCAGTAGATGATGGTGGAGGCGATACGTCTTCTCAGGAAACGCCTTGGGGAATTACACGTGTCAATGGCGCAGCCAGTTATACTGGAACTAATGTGGCTTGGATTTTAGATTCTGGTATCGATTTAGATCACCCAGATTTAAATGTAGATGCCACTCGTGGATTTAATGCTTTCACAAAAGGCAGAGATGGAAAATCTACAGATGATGGAAACGGACACGGCTCACATGTCGCTGGAACTATTGCGGCTTTAAATAACTCTATAGGCGTTATTGGTGTTGCTCCAGGTGCAACTGTTGTTCCTGTTAAAGTCTTAGATTCAAACGGATCAGGGTCTTATTCTGGTGTTATTGCTGGAGTAGATCACGTGGCCGCTAATGGAACTGCTGGCGATGTTGCCAACATGAGTCTGGGTGGGCCGGTCTCTGTAGCTCTTGAAGATGCTATTAAAGCAGCTGCACAGCAAGGGATTAACTTCATGTTAGCTGCAGGAAACGAGGCACAGGATGCTAATAATGTATCCCCTGCCCGTGTGAATGGAGCTAATATCTATACGATTTCCGCGATGAGCGAAGGAGACAACTGGGCAAGTTTTTCAAACTTTGGAAATCCACCAGTTGATTTCTGTGCGCCAGGTGTTTCAGTAAAATCTACCTGGAAAGATGGTGCTTACAATACGATCAGTGGGACATCCATGGCAACGCCACATGCTGCCGGTATATTACTATTAGGTGCTGCAAGTACAAGCGGTACAGTTAATGGTGATCCCGATGGCACTCCTGATGCTATTATCACACACTAAATCAATTTTTTTTAGATAAAAAAAGAGCCGATTTTATCGGCTCTTTTTTATTTTACATCTGTAAGGAGCTGTCTAATTTTTGACTACACAGGTTATAAGGAGCTGACGCGCGATTGTATCGCGGGTCAGCTGCTTTTTTATTTTACCATTTCGGTGGTTTCAAACCACAAGTCTAGACGAGTTTACGCGCGATTGTATCGCGCGATAGCTTCTATTTTATTTAACCCCTATAACATTCAAATAACCTGGCCCTCCATCCACGGGGTACCCCTCTATGGGTTCTGCAGTTAAAGTGATTGTCTTTCCTATATAGTTATCTAAGTTTATCCTTTCACTCTTTAAAGCATAAAGCGAATCTTTGGTTTGAAGCGTATGCGTACCATATTGATAGCTGGTGATCCCCTGCGCCTGCAAAAGCCCTTTGTACTCTGACATAGGTGACGTATTAAAATCATTGTTTTGTGTACTGCAAGTTATAAAACATAATGCAAGGGCTGCATAAACAAGTGTCTTCATGGATATTAATTTTCTGAAAAGTTAGTATAAATTTAAAAATTATTCGACTGTCCTGCCAAAATCTTAAGTTATAAATCGTTAAAAAAGAGCAATAAAAAAGGCTCTATTAAATCAAGTCGCAGCATTCATTATTTACCGTAAATTAACCATTTAAAAACTTAGTATTTAAATGACTATATTTTTTTAAAACTATATTTACGCCAAAAGTGAATTTATGAAAAATTTAAAGTTCCTTCTCCTATTGCCTTTTTTGATGGCTTTCCAATGTGATGAAGACGAAATGGAAAACCTTGAAAACGATAACCTAAATGAAACCGGTTTGATGGGTAGCTGGGAAATAGCAGATGAAACCCGGGATGGCATTTCCGACATGTTGCCCAAATGCTGTAGATTCCTGGAATTTTATACCGATTCTGATCCCGATGATTACACGGGCAGCTACACGTTCACAGATGATCAAGGTTTAACTTATAATGGTGAATTTACGGTTAACCTCAGCGACGGCCTTATCACATTCGACAATTTTGATGACGACCTGATCATTTATGACTACTCAGTGGATGATTCAGGCGAGAACCTGACCTTTAGCTTCACCGAAAATGAGGTAGAAGTTATTCAGAACTGGACCAAAACGAATTAAAATTTACCGTGAAAGATTTAATGTTTTTAGTGATAAGCCTGTTGTTTTTAAATTCGGCAATGGTTCAGGAGCAAAAGCAACTGGCCCTATGAAATGATCACCTTGACTCAGTAAAATGAAACTTTAGAAGACATCGTGTATTATAATTAGTCCTGAATTTGTTTCACTTATCGAAAAGTTCAAGGCACTTTTCCCTTTCTACGCCAGGCACCAAAGCGATGCTATACCATGACTTTTGAGCAACTTCCTCACAGGATATGTTGATTTGGCTTCCAAATAATGAAGCATCTGCAATAGAAGCGCCATAAACCACTTTGCCAATTCCCGCCCAAACTGCAGCACTCATACACATAGGACAGGGTTCCACGGTTGAGAAAAGCGTCAGGGATTTTGAGTCGGTAAAATCTAAACATTTCAGTTGTTGAATAGCATTGATTTCGGCATGCGCCACTGGCCCGTCTTGTTTTGTGGTGTTATAAGCTTCTACAGACTGCTGTTCTTTATTGACAATCACTGCTCCAAAAGGCGTACCGCCTAGTTTTGCCTGTTCTATGGCTTTACGCATCCAGTACTGGTGGTTTTTTGGAATCATACTAATTCTATTTGATTATTAATAGTGTTTAGTTCAACAGAATATTTTCACAGAAGGTGAGAACCCTTAGTCCTCTAATTATATACGCTTAACTGAGCATAATTACGATATGAGCCCTCAGTTGGCTAAGCTACTTAAAAAATTAATATTATAAATAAACGTAATTTCAACTAAGGCATTATTTCTTCCTAATTTCTAGCGTTTTATGAAAAAAAACAATAAATTTATGTATAAAATTTATAAAAATGCGGACTCCTCTTCTTTCTATTTTTCTTCAAAAACCCGAAAAGTCAAAAATGTACCCCATTCTTTTTAATTTGTCAAAGCTATTCTTTGGACTGGTATTAATTTTAGGAGGGGTGTCGTCAACCGGATTTGCTCAAACAGAATGTTCATCGATTAGTGTAAAAATTCAAAATATATCTAATAGTACAGGAGTTATCGCCTGTGCAATATTTGAATCTGGAGAAGGCTATCCAGATAAATTCATGAAATCCGGGTCTAAAATCATGATCACCCAGATAACGGGAAAAGATGCAAGTTTTGAGTTTTCAGATATCAAACCTGGAACTTATGCTATTGCCGTAATTCATGATGAAAACATGAACGGTGAACTTGACTCCAACCTGTTCGGGATACCGACAGAAGGCTATGGGTTCTCCAGTGGTGCTGAAGTCAATATGAGTGCACCTTCCTTTTCTGAAGCTAAATTTTTGTACGATGGAGGAGATCTGCAACTATCAATAGCTCTTGACTATTGACATTTGAAATCGCCTCAACCTTTTACAATGAATGGTTTAACACTTCTAACACTAGCAAATCCTACTCTACCGCGGAACTCCTTCCAGGCTTTTATAAATAAGTCCTGAAACTCTTTCTACGGCAGTTCAAAATTCCAGTTTAAATAAAAACCCATGTTCGAGTTTTGTCCCCTAATCTATTCAGAATAAAAATACATTTAAATTTTATAGACAATGATTTATCTTGGCAGTTTAAATTAAATAATGCATTTAGCTAAATACATATTTTATTCGCACTTAGGCTGGTCTATTGAGGGTGAGTTTGACAAAAAAGTCCGAAAGACAGTTATTACTGTCTCGCCACATACCAGCTGGTACGATTTCTATGTTGGGGCTTTAGCCAGAAAAATTATCAACGTCCCTATTCACTATGTCGCCAAAAAGGAACTCTTCGACTCTCCTTTCGGCTGGTATTTCAAATGGATGGGCGGTGAACCCATCGAACGGACTTCCAGACAAAACAAGGTGGAACAAATCGTTGAGCTATTCAACTCCAAAAATGAATTTCGTCTGGCTATTGCTCCGGAAGGGACCAGGAAAAAAGTAGACCAGTGGAAAAGCGGATTTTACTATATCGCCCATCAAGCAGAAGTCCCTATCACCTCTGTAGCCTTTGATTACTCCACCAAAACGGTCAAGATTTCAAAACCCTTTTACACTACAGGTCAATATGAAAAGGATTTGCAGGACTTACAGGAATTTTACAAGGGGATAGTAGGAAGGGTTCCGGAATACACCTGATTAAAATCCATCCTTCAGCTTTTTAACTAGTTAAACGTATTAATGGTTGGGTTAAATAAACAAGCTTTTTGATGGCTTGCACTTCTTTAAAGACATAAAATTAATCTGTAAACCTTATATTCGAACCAACCTAACATTCAAATTATTTTTTATCTGAATCCTGATCGTTAAACTAAAACCTTTTTTTATGCCTGACATCAACTGGACTGGAGAGTTACTCATATTAATGAATGTGGTCATCGCAGCGGTACTAACTGGGTTTATTGGACTGGAAAGAGAAGTAAAAGATAAACCTGCAGGATTTAGAACCAATATGATAGTTGGAGGTTCTTCGGCTTTAATTTTATCTCTGGGTAAAGTACTTGTTGAAAGCTATATAGAAAACGGACTGCAAGATGTGATACAGCCAGACCCCACAAGGATTATTGAGGCCATCATTTTGGGAATTAGTTTTATTGGTGCCGGAACTATTTTAAAAGGAAAAGGCGACGAAGAAAGTAAGGTGTATTATCTGACTACTGCCGCTACCGTCCTTTTCTCGGCAGGTATCGGTATAGCCGTTGCTTTGGAACAATACGTGCTTTCCATTAGTGCTACATTGTTATTGCTGATCATCAACAGATTAGCAAAACGCTTGAATAAGAAGGTTTGATATTTTTTTCTTAATCCCCTTAAGCTTACTTTTAGAGCTTCAAATCAGACCTAATTTTAAGTACCTATGAAAAAAATGGCATTGGTTATTTGTAGTGTTTTAATCAGTATATCCTGTAAGCAAGATCATCAAAACGATAATTCTTCGGATCATGACCATCACGAAAAAGTTTCTAATAGTGAGGTTAAAAAAACACTGAGCCCACACACTTCAGAAATGGCACTAATTGATGGGGCGCATATTCATATAGATTATTCATCTCCCGGCGTAAGAAATAGAATGATTTTTGGAGGTCTGCTAGCCTATGATGAAGCTTGGCAGGCTGGTGCCCATAATGCCACCTGGATAGAAACTGATAAAGATTTGGAAATTGAAGGAAAGTTATTAGAAGCAGGGAAATATGGCTTTTTTGTTATTCCATCTCAGGAGGAAGAATGGACGCTTATTTTCAATACTCGCTGGAATCAACATGGAAAAGATGAGTATAACAAAGACGAAGATGTATTGCGCGTAAAAGCAAAACCATTAGAAAATGATAGCCTAACGGAGCATCTCACCTATACGATTAACAAAACAGGTGAAGATATCGGGGTGTTAAGTATGTCCTGGGACAACCTAAGCATTCGGATTCCCTTCAAAGTAATCTAAGACTGAAATGGTTAAAAGAAAAACAGCTTTAAAAATAAGGAAAGCACATAGGTATCTGGGAATTTTCCTTGGCATACAATTTTTGATGTGGACTATAAGCGGAATGTATTTCAGCTGGACTGACATTGATGAGATTCACGGGGATCATTTTAAAAAAGAATCTGTTGTACAATCTGCCTTTGAAAACCTGATTAGTCCCTCTGAGCTTAACACAGAAAAAGCTATCTCAGCTTTAGAACTTAGAGAAATTGCAGGAATACCTTACTATTGGGTCAATGAAGCTCAACTTTTTAATGCAGAAACAGGAAACCTTAAAAAAGAAATTTCAGAAGAAGAGGCTTTGCAAATTGCACAACGCTACATGTTAGAACGTCTGGAACTGGAACACATCAAGCGAATTGAACAGGTAGGGAGCCACAGCGAATACAGAGGCAGACCCCTGCCTGCTTATGTATTATCATACCAGACTCCTGAAAATATTAAAGCCTATGTATCCGTTAAAGAAGGTGCTTTCCAAACTTTGAGGCACAGGGACTGGCGCTGGTTTGATTTTCTATGGATGACGCATACTATGGATTATCAGGGAAGGGATGATTTTAATACACTGGTTTTAAGGGTGTTTTCTCTTCTTGGCTTAATTACGGTCTTAAGTGGTTTTTTACTCTGGTATACCAGTTCCTCTACCATTAGAAAATGGAAGAAAAAATCAAAAAAATGAAACCCAAAGGTATTCCGAAAAATAGTGGGAATGAACTCTCTATTTAAGTCAGAGCACCGGGATATTACACGACTTCATATCAAAACGCTTTGCTACTGGAATTAGTTCTACTAACAATTGCAGTAAGCCAACCACCTAAATTCGAATCTAATTGAGGAAAAAAGCTCATTCAATGAAATTAAAAATGCCCTGATAAAAAAACCAACAGGCAAAAGTCACTTCTAGTTCACCAAAAACTTTCCATTGAAAACTGATTTTGTTTTTCCTGTCATGCTATAATAGTAAATCCCAGCATTATACGCACTGACATCAATTTGAAATGAATCTGAAGTGACACTATAATCAGTTATTTTTTGACCGCGATGATTATAAATCACCAGTCTCAGATGATCTAAATGGGACGTATTCAACTTTACATTTATCACCTCACTACCAGGGTTTGGATAAAGACGGATACTCTCTGAGTTTTCTGAACCTGGAAAGTCTGATGAAAGGGTTTCCAAATAATCCCCCAGGAAGCTAGACAGGTCCACGTCATGGAGTTGAGCTTCAGTAGTTATACCCGATTGGCTAAAGCGCTCATTAGAAACAAAGTAATCAAGTCCATTTGTAGTAGTAATCCCTTCAACCTGATGAAAAGGAAGGTCGAGTGTGATTTTTCGTTTATTCCCTTTAAAATAGTCAGCATTCTGAAAATCATACAGCAAAAAAACAAAAGGCTCAAGTGTGCTGGAATAGCCTGAAAGGACAACAAGTCGCTTGTCTTCCAGATGGGTAGTGCCAGTGATTAAGCCGGATACATCGTAGTCTGAAACATGATCAGCAATGTAGCTTCCCGGGGTTTTGGGTAATGAATACACCGTCGTCGTCTTGCTGATCCACTCTTTGGTAAATAGGTAAATTTTGTCTGTTGAAACTATAAAAGCTTCACAGTCATAATTTGTATTATTTGCGCCTTTTGGAGTAAAATCAGTCTGTGTAGAATAGGAAAACGCTATGGTATCTATGCTAGGAGTAATATTTAAAAGAGAAGATTTATCGACCCTTAGAATTTTTAAGTCCGTTCTATTTCCGTTGGCATTATTTCCAAAATCGCCTACGTACAGGTAATTATCATCTTGTGAAATTTCCTCCCAGTCTACATTATCAGTTTGCGCCAAGGGATAAGTCGCATAATTATCGATGTCAGTGCTGTTGATTTCGTAGAGGTTAATATCCGTGTCATCGTTATGGGTCCAGATTTTAGTATTCCACTGAATCAAACCAGAGGTTTCATTTAGAACCTGAGGTAACAGCCAGGAATTTGTGACACTCACACTTGCTGAAGCATAATCACAACTCCCGTCGTTGACAGTTGCATTCGGATCAAAGTTAGTCGCCAGGTCATCGGTGCATCCGGGTGTCTGCGCATAGAGTTGTAGTGTACAACTCAAAAGAACAATTTGAACTAGTAAACACTTCATTTTGTTAAGACTGCTTAGGCACATACTATGCGGTTGATTTTTATTTAATCAGAAATAAAGATTAAAGTATGGAAGTAAATTAGATGATTTTAAACAAAGATTACTTAAAAACTTCATAACATTATTATTCAATGGATTATAAATTAGATTTAGTATAGCTCTTTATTATATGTATTTACGTATAATTCATCAATTCTATATCCAATTACATGTAATGCAGGCATTATGAGTTTTTGTTGTAAACGAAGAAAAGGAGTTAATCTTACTCAAAAGTATTTGGCCCCCTTATAGGGACTTCATCGTCTGAAAAAATTCGCATTCAGGTTCGGCAGTCCGAATGCTTACACGGGTATATCTAAATGTAATGAGCGCTTTGATATATGTCAAAAATGCCTTTCAATCAGTATTTATTAACTTTTATCGAAGTCTATATCGATACAATTACTTTATTATCAGATGTTTAAAATTGTATTTTTTAAAAAAATCTTTTACATTCGTTAAAATAATTATATAAATATTATTATTTTAAGACGATATTAACAATCAAAAACAAGTATTATGAGAATGATAAGCAGTTTAAGTATTTTATTAATTGGTGTATTGATAAGCTGTAAGGGAAAATCGGATGAACCAAAAGAGCAAACCGCCACCGCTGATGAGAAGAAAGACAATGTCATTGAAATAGTAACAGAGGATATGGATTTCCAGATGCCCGATACGATTCCTTCCGGTTGGAACACCTTTCGTTATAAAAATCTATCTCCCCAAACCCACTTTTTTCTTGTAGATAAATACCCTGAAGGCAAAACTACCAAGGATGCGGAGGAATTTGTTATGCCTGTATTCGACGATGCCATGAAGCTGATCATGGAAGGAAAAAGTGAGGAAGGTTTTACTGAGTTTTCAAAACTACCCGACTGGTTTGGAGAAGTTGTGTTTGTTGGAGGTTCAGGCTTATTATCTCCAGGTCAAGTCGGAGAAACAAGCTTTCATCTCAAACCCGGTGAATACATTGTTGAATGTTATGTGAAAATGAGCAATGGTGTATTTCACACATCTATGGGAATGACGAAAGATCTTGTGGTCAGCCCAACTGATTCTGGAAACGAACAACCAGCTGCAGACACTAAAATCAGCATCTCCACTACCGATGGAATTGTATTTAACGACAGCATTAGTTCTGGCGAACACACTTTCTCAGTCTACTATAAAGATCAAACTGTTCACGAAAATTTTGTTGGACACGATGTAAACCTTGTAAGGCTTGCTAAAAATGCTAACCTGAATGAACTTGAAAACTGGATGAACTGGGCAAATCCCGAAGGTTTGATGGAACCTGCACCCAAAGCTGTTACTTTTATCGGGGGTGTAAACGACATGCCAGAAGGAAATACCGGCTATTTCAAAGCCAAGCTTACGCCAGGTAATTATATGCTCATATCTGAAGTACCCGATGCTTCAAGTAAAAACCTAATGAAAATTTTTGAAGTGTCTGAATAAAAAAATAAAAATCTAAAGTATAAAAGACTGCTGGCAAACTTAACTTGATGAAATTCAACTGTTGAAGCAAGGGATTTTCGAAGGCTTTTATAATAAACCTGGCATAGCCTATGATTTAATATTTATTTTATCCTTAGCTTCAAACTTCTCATCCTCTACCCAATTCAAAATATATAGAACTCTGGTTAAATTAATTTTGATCTGAGTAAAGTGAGTCTATAGATTTTTCAATAATATAGCCTGAAATCCAGTAGCTTACAGAGCTTATACTGCTTTTGAAACATCTGTTCAACGACTTCAATAAGATCGTCATTTTCATAAAACAGGCTAAAAAACAAACGATCTATGGTGAACGCACTAGACAGGCTTTCGGAGCGAAACCCGTATCCGGAGACCGCCCTGGCACCTGTAACATCCAGAAAATACTGGCACTCTTCATCGGTGAGGTCCAGAACCTTTAGGTTAGCAAAGTGAATGACCTTCCCTTTCATTTGTCCTTCAAAAAGTTCTGCAATCTCTTCAATGCTGTAGTAGTAGCCGTTGATTAAAATGGTATTCGCCTCTCCGGGGAGCACCAGATAAATGATTTCATAATCCTGAAAATGATGATCCTCATACAATAAGAAATTCAGGCTTTCCTCCAAACCTTCAATCGTGTCGCAGGCCTTGTAAATACTGGAGATATCCTGAGTCAAGGCCATGTTCTCCAATATGCCGACCACTTCAGTCGTTTCCTCTCTATCCACATCGGGAATGGCTTCGAGGCAGTAAATAAAATTTTCTAGCTCCATAAACAGGGTTTTCGGTATAAGGCTGAATCCGCACCAAATTCAATTTAATAGTTCACTTCCAGCTCCTCATACTCCACCTTCTCCAGAATAGTTTTGACATCGCTGTTCGTTTGGGGATGAAACAAATCCTGGCTCACGGGATAATAGTCGAGTTGAGCTTCATCATAATCCTGATTTAAAATAGCTTCGACCTCGTCTTGATTTAGGTCATTGCTTAGCCAATTCTTTTCCTGCTCCGCAGTTAACATCACGGGTTGCCGATTCTTTTTGTTATGGATTTTAGCAAATAAAGGCGAGGCTTCTTTAGTGAGAATAGCAAAAGTGACTTTGTTTCCTATTCTCGTATAGATTCCTGCCAGAGATATAAAGTCTTTGTCTTTGGGTTTGAATACAAAAGGATACTTATTGCCTTTGTGATCATGTGGCTCAAAGAAAGCGGAAACAGGTATGATACAGCGTTTAGTAAAAATAGATTGCTTATACAAAAAATGATCAAAGGCTTTTTCTGACCTGGCATTGATGCCCCCGCCAAACTTCGCCGCTTCTTTGTAATAGGCTTTCAGCTCATCCACCGATTTGTCTTCCGGAGCTATGCCCCAGGTGGCAGCGGCCAGAACACCTGACTTTTCCTGAGGAATAATCAATAGCTGAGCATGTGTAAATCCGATGATATGGTAGTGTGGCACATCAAACAGTTCACGCTTACTTTCATCGCTCAGCTTTACTTTATAGTGTTCTTCGAGTTTTTCTACGGTTTGGATTTGGGAAGTATGGGCGCACATTGGTTCTGAATTTAATTCAAGATAAACGTTTATTTTCCAATTTAGAGCAAGACTGGATTCTGAAATTTTTGCTTGTAGATTCCATTTACTACCTTTTAAGCTGAGGATCTTTCTTGAGGCTTTTCAGCAGGGAGATGCTTACAAAAATCAAAATAACAGCAAACGGAAACCCTGTTGATATGGATGCAGACTGAAGAGCAGACAGGCCTCCTCCAATCAGTAAGGCGATGGCTATAGCACCTTCCATAAATGCCCAAAAGACCTTCTGCCCTCTGGGAGCGTCCAGCTTTCCTCCTGAAGTCATAAAATCAACCACCAATGAGCCACTATCTGAGGAGGTGATAAAAAAAGTCCCCACCAGAAAAATACTTAAAATTGCGGTGATTTTATAGTACGGCAGGTTTTCTAGCATTTTAAACAGACCCATAGAGCTGTCATCGGTTACAATTTGGGCTAAATCCGCAACATTGTTAAGCTGCATATCCAATGCTGTTCCGCCTATGACAGACATCCAGAGCATAGAAAACAGAGAGGGCACCAATAAACCATAGATAGCGATGTCCTGAAGCGTTCTTCCTTTGGAAATTCTAGCGATAAAAGTGCCTACAAATGGCGACCATGAAATCCACCACACCCAGTAAAACATAGACCAGGATTTAAACCACTTCCCTTCTTCTCCATATTGATTTCTGTAGGTGCTCAGTTCAAAAAAATCAGTCAAGTAAAGGCCTAAGCTTTCCACAAATCCGTCAAATAGAAAGACTGTTGAAGCAACGAATAAAATAAAAACAAACAGTATTCCTGCGATGACTATATTCAGGTTACTCAAATACTTTAAACCTTTATTTAAACCTGAGAGCACAGACACTGTGGCAATTAATGTGATTCCAACAATGGATAAAATTTGTAGATTTATAGAATTGGCCACCCCTGACAGTTCTGAAATACCCGTTGTAAACTGAACTGCCCCAAAACCAAGTGTTGTCGCTAAACCAAATAAAGTTGCTAGTACAGCAATGACATCTATAGCATAACCAACAAAGGAATTCATGTAGTTACCAAATAGTGGTTTCAAAGTTGATTTTATCGATAAATGAGTATTTTTATTGAATGTGAAATAAGCTAAAGCAATCCCCAGCAATGTATAAATGCCCCACACATGAAATCCGTAATGAAAAAACGTGTGTTTCATCGCCAATTTAGATTTCTCTATACCGGAGAGACCGGCTTCAATGGGATTACTGAAATGCAACATGGGTTCTGCCACACTAAAATAAACTAAGCCAATGCCCATTCCAGCCGAAAACAACATAGCAATCCATGAAAATTTACTAAAATTGGGACGGGCATCGCTTCCTCCAATTCTTATTTTACCATACTTGCTAAAGGCTAGAAAAACAACGAAAAACAAAAAATAATTGATAGCTATATTGATAAACCACCCAAAGTTTTCGGACATATACGCCCTAAAACTTGAAAATCCTGCTTCCGCCTGCTCATTGAATATGATAGTAAATGACACAAAAACAACTGTAATTAACGCAGATGGTATAAATACTGGTTTTGAAATGTCAAAGTATTTATTGGTGTAGTTTTTCATATTCAATCCTTAGTGTTTTAAAAACATTAATAAAATTAAAAGTCCTGGTATTTATACTACAAATTTCAAATGTAAACCACCAAAAAGAAAAAAGGGGTTAAGATTTAGATATTATAACTCATGTTTACTCTAACTTTATCTAAGTTCTCATACAGTCAGATACGTTTTTGTCTTCAACTTACCCCAAAAGCTGATAATTCTTTCTACATGGGTTTTGTTGAATAAAGGGGTCTTTGGGTAATAGCGTGACTCAGGCTGAGACTTCCTTCGTCGCCGCTGCCCTGTGCTCAGTATAAACTTCTCGTCTAAATCACCGTAAAACAAACTTTTATTAATTTAAGCAACAATTTTGAAACAGGATGCAAGGCTTGATACAACAGCTTTGCAACAATTTATATCAAATGCTGCAAAACCAGGAACACTCCTAAAACAATGAAAAAGCAAGGCCTGTTCCTATGAATTAAATTAACTTTACTTAAAAAATCAACTTGAAAGAAACGATCAAACAACTCGAATTATTCTTCAAGAGTTCCAATTTTGATCGTGGAATTCGTGTAGGCGTAGCTCTGGCTCTTCCGTTTGCTGTACTTTACGCTTTAGGCCATTTCGAATTAGCTCTACCCATTGTATTGGGTGCATTTTTAAATGCTCCAGGAGACATGCCGGGTAGTAGAAAGCGTAAAGTTAACGCCATTTTAATCAGTACGGGGTTAACCATGCTGATCACCACAATCATACTGTTTGCAAAACCTCACCTGCCGCTTTTATTAATTGCCATGGGAGTGATTGCCTTTTTTGTATCTCTCCTATCTGTTTATGGTTTTAGGGCATCTCTGGTGTCTTTCTCGGGCTTACTGGCCATGGTGATTGCCTTTGCCATCGATAAAACATCGACTTCTGCTATTTTAATCCAGGTGGCCCTGATGGGCGTAGGTGGTCTCTGGTACTTAGCAGTATCTCTTCTTTTTCAAGTCATTTTTCCAAACAAAGATCAAAATCAATTGCTATCGGATACACTGCATCTGATTGGTAATTACTTGAAGCTGCGTGCCAAACTGCTTACCAGTACAAAAGACAGAGACCAGCGCGTTCAGCGAAACTTTAGTCTTCAAAATCAAATCAACGATAAGCACGAAAGCCTTCGCGAGATGCTATTAACCGCTAGAAAACGGTCTGGACGCTCACGCTACGAAGAAAAACAGTTGTTGATTTTTATCTCGACAATCAAAATTTTCGAACTCATCGAAGCTGAACAGATGAATTATGAAACTATCGATAAAATTTTTAAGGATAAAAAAGAATTTTTAAAACCAGCAAAGAAGTTAAATAAGATCATGGGGAATCATCTTGTTCGTCTGTCGGAGGTGCTGATGCAGGACAATCCATTACCAGATAAAAAGAATTTAACGGCGACTTTAACCCGGGCAAACGATTCCATAACCGCTTACCTGGAAAACGTGAAGCTGCCTCAGGCCAGGGAAGGCGCTTTGATTTTGAAGAACTTATACGATTACCAGCAACAGTTGCTGGAAGAAATCATAGCGATCAGAAGAGCTATGGCTAATGTGAAAGAAGCTTCAAAAATGTCTTTAAAACGCCAGGATGCCAGTCAGTTTCTGACCCTGCACGAGTACAGGTTCAACGTGATCTTACAAAACTTGCGCTTAGACTCTACCTTATTCAGACACTCGTTAAGACTTAGCATTGCCATGCTGTTCGCCTACAGTCTGGGCCTCTTTTTTGAAATTCAAAACACCTACTGGATTTTACTTACCATCATAGTCATTATGCGTCCCAGTTATGGATTGACCAAGGAGCGCTCCAAGGATCGAATTATAGGCACCCTTATAGGAGCGGTCATCGCTGTAGGGATTGTCTTACTGACTCAAAATGAAATACTCTATGCGGTTCTGGCCCTGGTCTCTCTGGTTTTTGCGTTCGCCTTGATTCAGCAGAACTATAAGTGGGCTGCAACCCTTATCACCATCAGCATCGTGTTTGTCTACTCATTTATTAACCCTAAAGCTTTAGAAGTTATACAGTATAGAGTGATAGATACATTTATAGGCGCAATCATCGCCGTAGTGGCTAATTATAGCCTGTTGCCCAGCTGGGAAGTATTCAACCTTAAGCAGGTCCTCATCAAGGCCCTTAAAGCCAACAAAACCTATCTTCTGGCTACTCAGGACTTATACAGGGATCCTGAGGATAACCTACTGGCTTATAATTTGGCCAGAAAAGAGGCCTTTCTGGCTATCAGCCAGTTGAACGCTGCCTTTCAGAGACTGACTCAGGATCCAAAATCCAAGCAAAAAGAATTTCAGCTGATTTATGAAATGGTAACGCTTCACCAGACGCTCATTTCGGCCATAGCCTCTATCGGCAACTTCATTACCCAGCATCAAACCACGCCGGCTTCGGTTGAATTTAATATGCTCATCAAAAGAATCTCAAATACGCTTCAGGGTGCCCTGGACAGACTGGAACAAACTTCGACACAGGAAAATATAGCCAAAACTAAAGCTGAAGATGCTCATGAGAAATTACTAAATAAATACAAGCGCTTAGCGCAGGCCAGAGATGAAAACATCAAACTGGGGAATGAAACCCTGGATACCGAAACCCTGCATGCGTTACAGGAAGCCTACCTGATCTCTAACCATCTGGGATGGCTTGTCTCTTTATCCGATAATTTAAAGCGCTCTACAAAGCGCTATGAGGAGACGATTTTGCAGGAGGAATGAAAAACTTATCATCAAAGTTAGGCTGAACCCTATTGTATTAAAGTTTTATAAGGTCTTTATTTCATAAAATGATAGTCGATTAGTTGATTACAAAAATTAGAACTTTCATTTTTGATCGTTCTGATTTGGAATTTTGACAAATAATCTGTGCATCTTTTTCCTTCCTGCTTTAAAGAAAATTTGGCTACAATTCATTTTTAAATATCAAGGTTATGATATGTTATCGTGTGGGAAAACGAAGCGATTTCCTGTCCGTTTATACCGCCTTTTTTAAAGTTACACAAACGTTCGAAAAGCATTGAAACTCTTATGAAATACACCAGGTATTAGCGCCAGTTATTCTCTATTACAGTTTATTAATTTCTCTCTCAATTTCTCGCATATCAAAGGGCTTGCGGAAATATTTCTGAATCAATCCTGACTTTATAGCATTTTGGATTTCTCCTGTTAGTTCGTAACCTGTTAAGATATAAAATTTCTTTTCGGGGTATTTTTCTTTCGCTTCTCTAATAAATTCTATCCCGTTCATTTCAGGCATACTCATATCACTAATTACGACTTTTATGTCAGGATATTTTTCTAATAGTTTCAGTCCTTCAAGCCCACTATACCCTGTATAAACTTCATAACTAACGGAGAAATTAATTTGAAAAAGCATAACATTCATTTCTTCGTCATCAATATATATTATCTTGATTTTATCACTCATCCCATATTTATTTTGGCAATACAATTCTCACAGTTGTTCCTTTTCCTACTTCTGATTCAAATTCAAGTTTTCCCTTGTGCTCATTTATGATGTTATATGTAATTGATAATCCGAGACCCGTGCCTTCCCCAGGGGCTTTAGTTGTAAAAAAGGGGTCTGTAACCTTTTTCAGATCCTTTTTTGGAATACCTACACCAGTATCTGCAATTGTTATGAGTACTTCAGATTCTTTTTCTTCTGTCTTTATACTAATTGTCCCCTTTTCTGATTTTATTGCCTGAATAGCATTACCTAATATATTTATAAATACCTGATGTAAATTCCCTACGTTACCTTTAATTATAATATCAGAATCATTATAATCTTTTTCAATAGAAATTTGACTTTTAATCAGATTATGCAACATGATGAGTGAGTTCTCCACTATTTCATTCACATTACAATCTTCGTCATAGGAATCACTTTTACGACTGAATTGGTTTAAACCCTGCACAATAGCAGAGGAACGATCAATACCGGTCTTCATAGCTTCGATTAATTTTCCTACTTGCTCAGGATAATCAGAAAATGTATTTTCTTTATAATGACGGAGTAAACCAACATAAGAACCCATGATGTAATTCAATGGATTGTTAATTTCATGGGCAACACCTGCTGTTAATATACCAAGTGAGGCCATTTTTTCTGTTTGAACTAAATGAGCTTGAGTCTCTTTAAGACGTTTGATATTCAATTCTAATAACTCAGTACGAACCTTAACTAAATCCTCAAGTTGATTTTGATGTTCTCGTAATACTATTTTTGAATCTCGTTGCTTTTTAAGATGCCTTCTTATGAAGAAGAATAACATAATTGCAGTAATAATAACATAAAACCACCCTTTGTAGGTTTGATAATCGCTTAATTTGGCCTTGTCAATAATCAGCGAATAGAGGATTTTATCAGAGAAAAGTATCCAAAGCCCCCCAATTAGTGTGTAAAGTATAGTTATCTTATGTTCAAATCTATTTACCTTCATATAAACTAATTCCTTAAGAAATATTTACTAATCACATTCATAATTTCACAATTCTTCACAATTTGCAGCAACTTATTCTAATATTTGCAATCTACACATTTATCAAAATCTCACAAAAATAAATTCATTTTTAAAGCGTTATTTTAAATTTACCTCTTTTAAACGCTTATCAGTGCCCGGATCAAAAAAGTTAGGCCTTATCTATTATAGCTTATTTACTTGTCCTTTGAGTTCTGTCAAGCGATTCTTATTGATATAAAAAATAATGTAATTCTAATAATCGCTTTCATCAAAGGTTGATTTCAAATAAAACCAGCTAAAGTTCATCCTATACCCATTCTATACCTGCAGGTTATCTTTTTAAGCTTTAAATGGTAAAAAAGAACATTTTGATGATTTGGAAATTTTTTAAAAGTAAATTTGAAACTAAGTTTTACTGTGGTTAAGATCATAAACAAAATCAAATGAAAAAAGTATCCTTAGTTTTATCCGGAGGAGGTGCAAGAGGCCTTGCCCATATAGGAGTCCTGGAAGAGCTTGAACAGCAAGGTTATGAAATTCACTCCATAACTGGCACGTCTATGGGTGCAGTGGTTGGCGGAATTTATGCAGCAGGAAAACTTAAAGAATTTAAAGAGTGGACCTTGAAACTCGATAAAATAGATGTCTTTAATCTGGTGGATTTCACCCTGTTTAAAAGCGGATTTATTGAAGGAGACAAAGCCTTTGAAGAATTATCAGGCTTCATTCCTGACAAACAGATTCAGGACTTACCCATTCGGTTTTGCGCTACCGCCACCGATTTGATTAGCAAAAAACAGGTGGTGTTCAGGGAAGGAAGTCTGTATAAGGCCATGCGGGCTTCCGTAGCTATTCCGAATGTCATCACCCCAGTAAAAAATGAAGAGTCTATCCTTGTGGATGGGGGTGTCATCAATAATATTCCTATCCCCCATGCTCCTCGAAACGACAATGATGTTTTGATTGCAGTAAATGTAAATGCAGACCTTCCCCTACCCGAGAAAAATGAAAAGAAAAAAGAAGAGGAAGAGCAATCGTTTTATCAAAATACAATAGATAAATTCAATGAAAATCTGAGTGAATTATTCCCGGAGGATGATAGTAATGCGTTAAGCTATTTTGATATCATGAATGTCTCCTTTGAATTGATGAGGAATGAAATGGTTAAGCATATACTTGAAAAATACCCCCCTGATATTTTAATAGAAACGCCACGGTATAGCTGTGAAATCTATGATTTTTATAAAGCTGATGAATTGATAGAAATGGGACGCAAGGCAGCACTCAAGGGATTGAACGATTACAAAGACGAGGATTGATTAACTGAAAAGTCAAAAATAGCTGACTTAATACAGGGTATATAAGGTGGTCTGAATAACACCTTTATGATCTTCAGACGGAATGGTCAGTAGATTTTTTTCTTCCTTGACTTTAAAATGAAATGGTGGTGCTAATAAATTGACCCCGCTTTGCTTTTTGAGTCGTGTTCCCTGACCGGAAATGATCTCTTTATTCGGCACAAATTCACCCTGAGGCAAATGTTCGGTGAGAATGAGGTATTTATAATGACTTAGTTTGGTTAGAATATTGTGTATCTCATCATTTGAGAGATGCTGCAGCACCTGTCTTAAAATGACTACCTCAGCGGCCGGTAAATCATCGACCGCAATATCCAGACAGTAAAACTCTAAGTGTTCATCCGTAAAGGTTCTGGAATTATAGTCGATAAGCTCCTCAACAATATCCACACCGATATATCTATCGGCATACTGTACCAGATGTTTTCCAATATTAAAATCGCCACAGCCCAGGTCACAAACGACAGGGACAGATTTAAAACTCTGCAAATAAAAAGATAAAACCTCAATGTAAGGATTTACGAATCCAGGATGATGAGAACCGATGCCTGAATAAAAATCAGAGTGGTTGTCTCCCCAGAGCTTCATGGTATAAATTTGCTCCATAGCCTTCCTGGTGGGCCAGGCCTTTTTAATTTTCTGCTTCACATTAAATTTGTTTTTTTATAAATATTCTGTCAGCTTAAGCAAGTGAGTTGATTTTGCATTAGCACAAACCTAAGAAAATATGCATTTACAAAATATTCCGAAAAGTGAGCTGCTATAGATAAGAAGTTGATTTTTTTTAAGAACAATGGTTTTGATAGTTCCAACTTTATGCTAAGGTTGTAGTAATTCTTCCAGCCTTTTTAAGTTTGCTTTTGTTGCGGATATATGGAGTGTTTACTCATTTTATCAGAAAAGACTTAAGGCAGGATGAGACTATTTATATCAGAATTATTCTGCAATGCATGCTGTAAATGGTTTTTTGGCATTTTAAATTGTTTCACTACAAACGCAACATTTTCTTCTGTTTTTGTTTTTGGATGCAAGAGCTTGCGAGAGAATACACCAGCTCAGTGCAGGGGTATGTCGATTAATGCTGTTTCTTATCTTATCACTGAAACAGGTTTTGAATATTCTTCTGGTTATTCAGCATCCTAGAAATGTTGGTCTCAGTTATAAAAAAATTAAACGCCTGGAGTGTCAATGGTTACATCCTCAACGCTTCTTCTTAGGCGAAGAATTTAGGAACAGGACGTCGTCAATAAAATCGACTATTCCTCATGCTTTTGAGGTTTATTATCCCACCATACGTAGTAAACAAAGCCAAGTAAAAAGATTAAAGCCCCCCACTTTAAGCGTTCCAAATTTTCTCCTAAAACAGCTATAAAAACAGTGAGTGGTAAGATTCCAAACAGAGTTGCCCCTATAAATCGCCAGTAGCCCATTTTTAGCATACCACCAACAAAACTAATGGCATCGTTGGAAAGAAACGGGTTGAGCCGTGTGATGATGACTGCCCAGAATCCATAGTTGTTTAAAAAGAGTTTTATCTTAGTTTCGGTCTTCTCCCCTAATAGCTTCATGATGATGGTTTGGCCTAAATAACGTCCGACGAAGTACCCCACCGATGAAGCCGCAAAAATAGCAACCAAACTGATAATACTACCCCAAACCGCACCATAGGCGAGAATTGAAACAACCATAAGGGCTAAACTTGGAATGACTATTAAAAACATCTGCACTACCATGGCCAGAATCAGAACTAAAGGGCCGTACCAGCCAAAATCATCCACCCAATTTTTAATACGTTGCTCATCATTGCTGCTAAGGACTCTCCAGGCTTCGTCTAGAAATTGCTGCAGGCTCGGCACAAAAAAATAACCAGCCACCATGCCGCCTAATAGTGTCAGTGTAAATACAAGAGGAAGATGACTCTTGTTATTCTTGTTTTGAGCTGAATTGTTCATCGATTCATATTTACCAACATCAGCTTAGTCCTGACTGCCAAAGATTGATTGCTTAGGTTGCTATTTATTTTCAACTGCAAAACTAAGTGCTGTCTTTAAATAAAAACAAATTTTAAAGGAATTATAAGCACTGCTGCAGGCAATAGCAAACATGAAGAAGGTGATTCGAAAAAATTTAAAGCACTTATTCCTTTCAAATACACTTAAAACAATGAAATTAAATTGGATTTGAGACTAAATTGATTCAAGTCTAAATTATATGCTTTTACGTATAAAATTTTTATTTTCTTTCGTATTATATCTAATTACATATAATTTAATATATTTGATCATAATTATATTTAAAAACGTATAATGAATCAATTAGCGGATTTTGTAAAAGAGCGTAGAAAGCAAGTTAATCTTACACAGGAAGAATTTGCCGATCGTGCAGGAGTTGCATTGACGGTCGTTCGTAAAATTGAACAGGGTAAAACCAATCTAAACATGGAAAAAGTCAATCTGGTTCTCAGAATGTTCGGACATGAATTAGCACCAGTTAACAGTAAAGCAATGCATAAATGAGACAAGGAAAGGTATTTTATAAAACCCATTTGGCTGGAATCATCACAGAAACCAATGATGGTGACTATGTGTTTCAATATGAGGATGATTATGTAACAAATCATCCTCATAAATTTATCAGCTTCACCATGCCTGTTCAACATGAAGCCTACACCGAAAAACGACTTTTTCCTTTTTTTGAAGGCTTAATTCCAGAAGGCTGGTTACTGGATATTGCTTCTGAAAATTGGAAAATCAATAAAAATGACAGAATGGGATTGTTATTGGCTTGCTGTCAAAACTGCATCGGTGCCGTGAGTGTAGAACCTATTACAGAAGAAGATGAAAAATAAATGTTTGTATTGTTATAAAGCTATTGAAAAAGGACATGACTTTCATCAAGATTGCTCTCTTCTGTTTTTTGATTCCAAAACACCACCTGAAATAGAGTATACTCTTAACCAAATGGATGAGCTTGCCAAACGTGTTTTAGAACGAAGCATTGCTGTCCCAGGCGTTCAACCAAAACTATCTTTGTCATTAGTTGATAAGGCTAAAAAGAATTCCAATACACGCTTAACCGTTATAGATGCATTGGGAGGTCAATACATCTTTAAGCCACCTTCTGAGCAATTTCCTGAAATGCCGGAAAACGAGCATGTCACCATGCGTATAGCTGAAGCATTTGGAATCAGGGTTGTTCCTTCATCACTTATTCGATTATCTTCAGGAGAATTATCTTACATAACAAAACGGGTTGACCGAACAGAAGATGGAAGAAAAATACATATGCTGGACATGTTTCAAATCACAGAAGCATTTGATAAGTATAAAGGGTCTATGGAAAAAATCGGAAATGCGCTGGACAAGTATTCCAGTAACACTTTGCTAGATAAAACCTTTTATTTTGATTTAGCTCTTTTATCGTTTGTTACTGGTAACAATGATATGCACCTTAAAAACTTTTCCATGATAGAAAGTCAAACGGGCTGGACATTATCACCAGCTTATGATCTTTTGAATGCTTCTATAGTACTACCAGACGACACCGAGGAACTTGCTTTGTCTTTATCAGGGAAGAAAAAGAAATTTAAGCGAGAACATTTTGAAAAATTGGCTAAAGGCATGGAATTGACTCCTAAGCAAATCAAAGGGAGCTTCAATCGAATTAAAAAAAATAAGCCGAAGGCCATGGAGTGGGTTCATCGATCCTTTCTATCAGATGGTATGAAAACGGCTTATATAAATTTACTTAAAAGCAGATATCAATCTTTAGAATTAGAAGATTAAATCAAATTATTTTCAAGGGTTAATGAATTAAACCTTCGAATAACACCTCAACGGTTTTCTTATTTAAGTTATATATTTAAAAACCTGTAAGACAGGCTTTTAATAATTAAAGCAACAGCATTGAAATGAAGTGCAACGGCTAATGCAACGGTTCTAACAACGGCTTTTCAGCTGCTATGTCATTAGGCGATGCATCAATTGGTTTGAGCCAGAGATTCATCTAAATAACATGAGCATTTATAAAAATGTTTTATTGAAAATATTGGATCTTGCTTTTAAGCGCAGCATCATATTCAACCATATCCACCAAATGCTCAAAACAATGACCATGGCAAGCGTATCCAGCTCACAATACCACAACAGTGCTTTTCTGATTTCTTCACGCTCTTTATCAGCCATGTTGGTGTATTGGGTAAAAGAATAAGCCGTTAGGGCAGGCTGGACTCCCTTCGTTTCCGTTGTATTTCGATCAGGATAGACTTCTCGCTCAAACCATCGCAAAATAAAAATCCACTAATTTTAAAATTAGTGGATTTTACTAGTAGCGGGGACCTGCCTTCCTGTCCCAGTCGGGCAGGCAGGCAGGCAGGCAGGCAGGTCCGAAACCTCGGAAGAACCAGTGTCCGCCTAAGGCGGATAGGAGCCCGAAGAGCTAGTAATCATCATTATGATTTTGCATCCACTACCTACCTTTGCCGCTTTTTAGAAATTTTTCTCTGGACATTGCTTCAGCTTTTGTTGTATAAAACTCTACCCAAATCACAAACCATGGCCGATATCTTGTCGTAAAACCTTTCTTCCCTAATTCATTATGCGATTGAAATCTTGAGATTAAATTCTGTGTAAGGCCAACATAATGTTTTGCCGAAGACAAAGATTTTAAAACATAGACAGCATATTCCATATTCTAATTTAAACAAAAAAAGCCTCACATGGCTGTGAAGCTTTTTCTTAGTAGTCCGCCTCAGGCGGAGACTCGAACCAGTGTCCGCCTAAGGCGGATAGGAGCCCGAAGAGCTAGTAATCATCAATATGATTCTGCATCCACTCCCTACCTTTGCCGCTTTTTAGAAATTTTTCTCTGGACACCGCTTCAGCTTTTGTTTTATAAAACTCTATCCAAATCACAAACCAGGGTCGATATCTTATGGTAAAGCCTTTCTTCCCTAGTGAATTGTGAGATTTAAATCTTGAGATTGAATTCTGGGTCAAACCCATATAATGTTTATCTGAAGATAGAGATTTCAAAACATAAACAACATAGTCTTCTGTAACCGATTTAAAACAAAAAAAGCCTCACATTGCTGTGAAGCTTTTTCTTAGTAGTCCGCCTCGAGCGGAGACTCGAACCAGTGTCCGCCTTAGGCGGATATGAGCCCGAAGAGCTAGTAATCATAGATATGCTTTTGCATCCACTCCCGTCCTTTACCACTTTTTAAAAATTTTTCTCTGGACACCGCTTCAGCTTTTGTTTTATAAAACTCTATCCAAATCACAAACCAGGGTCGATATCTTGTGGTAAAGCCTTTCTTCCCTAGTGAATTGTGAGATTTAAATCTTGAGATTGAATTCTGGGTCAAACCCATATAATGTTTATCTGAAGATAGAGATTTCAAAACATAAACAACATAGTCTTCTGTAACCGATTTAAAACAAAAAAAGCCTCACATTGCTGTGAAGCTTTTACTAGTAGTCCGCCTCGGGCGGAGACTCGAACCAGTGTCCGCCTTAGGCGGATAGGAGCCCGAAGAGCTAGTGATCATCAATATGCTTTTGCATCCACTCCCGTCCTTTACCACTTTTTAAAAATTTTTCTCTGGACACCGCTTCAGCTTTTGTTTTATAAAACTCTATCCAAATCACAAACCAGGGTCGATATCTTGTCGTGAAACCTTTCTTCCCTAATTCATTATGCGATTGAAATCTTGAGATTGAATTCTGTGTAAGGCCAACATAATGTCTGTCGGAAGACAAAGATTTTAAAATATAGACGGCAAATTCCATATCCTAATTTAAACTAAAAAAGCCTCACATTGCTGTGAAGCTTTTACTAGTAGTCCGCCTCGGGCGGAGACTCGAACCAGTGTCCGCCTAAGGCGGATAGGAGCCCAAAGAGCTAGTAATCATCAATATGATTTTGCATCCACTCCCGTCCTTTACCACTTTTTAAAAATTTTTCTCTGGACATTGCTTCAGCTTTTGTTGTATAAAACTCTACCCAAATCACAAAACATGGCCGATATCTTGTCGTGAAACCTTTCTTCCCTAGTGAATTGTGAGATTTAAATCTTGAGATTGAATTCTGTGTAAGGCCAACATAATGTCTGTCGGAAGACAAAGATTTTAAAATATAGACGGCAAATTCCATATCCTAATTTAAACTAAAAAAGCCTCACATTGCTGTGAAGCTTTTACTAGTAGTCCGCCTCGGGCGGAGACTCGAACCAGTGTCCGCCTAAGGCGGATAGGAGCCCAAAGAGCTAGTAATCATCAATATGATTTTGCATCCACTCCCTACCTTTGCCGCTTTTTAGAAATTTTTCTCTGGACATTGCTTCAGCTTTTGTTGTATAAAACTCTACCCAAATCACAAAACATGGCCGATATCTTGTCGTGAAACCTTTCTTCCCTAATTCATTATGCGATTGAAATCTTGAGATTGAATTCTGTGTAAGGCCAACATAATGTCTGTCGGAAGACAAAGATTTTAAAATATAGACGGCAAATTCCATATCCTAATTTAAACTAAAAAAGCCTCACATTGCTGTGAAGCTTTAAATTAGTAGCGGGGACTGGACTCGAACCAGTGTCCGCCTTAGGCGGATATGAGCCCGAAGAGCTAGTAATCATAGATATGCTTTTGCATCCACTCCCGTCCTTTACCACTTTTTAAAAATTTTTCTCTGGACACCGCTTCAGCTTTTGTTTTATAAAACTCTATCCAAATCACAAACCAGGGTCGATATCTTGTGGTAAAGCCTTTCTTCCCTAGTGAATTGTGAGATTTAAATCTTGAGATTAAATTCTGTGTAAAGCCAACATAATGTCTGTCGGAAGACAAAGATTTTAAAATATAGACGGCAAATTCCATATCCTAATTTAAACTAAAAAAGCCTCACATTGCTGTGAAGCTTTTACTAGTAGTCCGCCTCGGGCGGAGACTCGAACCAGTGTCCGCCTAGGGCGGATAGGAGCCCAAAGAGCTAGTAATCATCAATATGATTTTGCATCCACTCCCTACCTTTGCCGCTTTTTAGAAATTTTTCTCTGGACATTGCTTCAGCTTTTGTTGTATAAAACTCTACCCAAATCACAAACCAGGGTCGATATCTTGTGGTAAAGCCTTTCTTCCCTAGTGAATTGTGAGATTTAAATCTTGAGATTAAATTCTGTGTAAGGCCAACATAATGTCTGTCATAAGACAAAGATTTTAAAATATAGACGGCAAATTCCATATCCTAATTTAAACTAAAAAAGCCTCACATTGCTGTGAAGCTTTTACTTAGTAGCGGGGACTGGACTCGAACCAGTGACCTTCGGGTTATGAGTTTCATCAAAATTGCTATATTTTAATGAAATTACCCTATATTACAGCACTAAAAGTAAAATCGTTTACGCGATCGTTTACCTTGTTATTATTAATTTTAGACTAATATAAGGCATTTATCTCTTCTTGATGAATCCTAAAACCTTAAAATTATAAGCGATATAAAATCGGATATATCATTTCTTTTTATAAGATAATCTGAAATCAAATTATTACCACTATTTAATATTAGTGGCAAATATTTGAAATAATAAATACCCGATTTTATATATGATATCAATACGCCTTTAAAAACAGACTAAAATAAAATGAATTAAACCGAGGTTAACACCTCAACGGTATGACCACTACCTCTCCTCTCTCAAATGCCTGCAACCTCAACTATTATTGATTTAAGTAATAATTTCAACACAGAATCCAAGAGTTAAAGCAAAGATTTTACCACAGCTACCCCCTACCCAACTATTAAAATTCCATTTAGGCTCACTTCTTCAATTTGCCCATTAGGTACATTCTATAATAATGGTGTTTTCTTAATCTATTTTTAGTTCACAAATAATAAAATAAACCCTAACTCCTGTAAGTCAACTAAATATAATTTGATTTATAATAATTTTTTATTATGTTTAACAAAACATGATGTTAAAACATCTTTAATCATTCTTTGTTTTTTGAAACCTATTTTATGGACAGGCTTGTTTAAAATCTTATAATCATGTATGAAATCATTGAAAGAATGCCAGTGTGAATCATACACTAATCTGTCCAAATTAACTATGAAATCACGGGTCCGGGAACAATCCCTTGAAGACCTAAAATGTATGAGTAGCAAAAAAAAGATATTGATTCATTAAAACTATAATCCTTCCTTATGAAAAATTTTCATTCTCCTGTTCTTTTTCTTTTAGCCCTTACCCTTTTCGGCTCCTGCAAGCAGAATAACAAAAACACGAATATGGCAGAATCTAATGAAAAGCAAGATTCTGTTTATGTCGTCGATCTCAAAGCCGTAGATTATGCCTTCGCTATGCCTTCAGAATTTCCTTCCGGGTGGATTACCTTTCGGATGGAAAATATGGGTGAGCAAAATCACGTGGCAATGATTTATGAATCTACATCAGATTTAAGTATCGAAGAAATCCGAAGCAAAATGGATTCCGCGGATTATGATTTTCCAAGAACCCTTGTTGGAGGTCCTGGTTTTCATAGCCCAAATCAAAAAAGCGACATAACAATACATCTTGAGCCTGGGAATTATGTTATGACTTGTTTTCTTAAAACTGAAAGTGGTAAAAGTCATTTCGATCTTGGTATGAAAAGAGCTTTTAGAGTTACAGAAAATCTTTCCGGAGCTACAAAACCAAATGCAGATACGCAGATCACACTTAAAAAGTATGATAACAGCAGATCCAAAAGTTTTGCAGAAGGCCAGCAGACGGTCGAAATAATCCATGAGGACTTCCCTCTGGATTTTCATCTTCTTGAGGTAAAAGATTCTACTACTATAGAAAAAGCCCTACGATATATGGACGTTATACAAGATCCTTCTCCTGTAGAATGGCTTACCGGTGTGAAGCAGGCAGATGCGGGCCGCAGCACTTTTATAACCTATAGTTTCTCCCCCGGAGAATATGCATGGATCTCTCACGAATTTGGTTTGTGGGGGGTAATGGACAGATTTACCATAGAAGAAGGAGCAACAGAAAACAGGATAATAAAAAATCAGGAAGAAAAAAATGTAAACAAGGTTGAGATACAAGTTGTAAAAAATGACATTCTGGTCAATGGTGATATTAAAGCGGGTATAAATACTTTTCATTTTTTAAATAACGCGAAGGATGAGCACGATATATATATAGTGCGGATAAAGGAAGGAGAAAACAAGGAAAGCTTTTTAAAATGGCTAAATCTTCCCCGAGAAAAGAAAACTTATGGTTCCTGGCCGTGGCGTGCGTATCCGATTAAATTAAAAGGGGAAGAAAATACAGCCACTGTTGAAGTTAATCCCGGAACGTATCTGATATCGTGCAATGCAAAGTCTGAAAATGGTAAAAGACATCACGATCAGGGTGAAATAACTGAATTTGTCGTGAAATAAAACACCGTCTTTAAAAAAAAATCACTAACTAAATATTTTAACTATGAAGACAATTAATCCACTTTTTTCAATTCTGTTGCTGATATTCTTTATCAGCTGCAACAATTCTGATAATACTAATCCGGAATACACCGTCTATCAGGGCGCCACCTTATTCGATGGAACCGGTAAAAAAATAGACAGCAGCATCATCATTATTAATAAAGGAAGAATAGAAGCAGTCGGGGATGAAAACACGGCTATACCTGACAATGCTGAAATCATTGATATTACAGGAAAATATATCACTCCGGGCTTAATTGATGCCCATGTGCATTTAAGTGCCACCGGGCTATTTGATACAAGACCGGGGCAGGCGAAAGAAAAATACCTGGATTCTCTCAATTACTATTTATCTGCCAAAGCCTGGACCAAGAATAATGTAGAAAAATATTACGAGGCCTACCTGAGGTCAGGTGTTACCGGAGTGTATGATACAGGGGGGGCGCCCTGGACAATCTCCTTGCAGGAAACAGCAGAGAATGACCTCAATGCTCCTCATGTGGCTGCCTCCGGTACATTAATAACCCCTGCATCAGAAGAATTTGTGAATAGTATTAATCCTCCTGTAGAAAAAGAAATGATCCGTCTGACATCTGATTCCTTGGGACGAAAGGTAGTACAGTATAACACCTATCTGGGATCAACAGGGATTAAAATATGGGGACTGGCATTGGAAGACGAGGAATTCATGAGCAGGATGGAAGCTGTGGCCGATGAAGTTGAAAAGTTGGGCAACAAGCTAATTATTCACACGCATGTTTTGGATGACGCCAAGGCCGCCTTACAATTAGGGGCTAAACTATTAGTGCACGGAGTGTCTCACAAGGTAGTGGATGAAGAATTTATCAACTTATTCAAAAAGAATAATGCACTTTATACGCCGAATATTGGCTGGAAGAAAGCTTCGATATATTCTATGGAGGCTTTAATAGGAGAAGCCGGGGATATAGAGGATCCTAATCAGGTACTTGATGAACGAACCCGAAGATTTATTCAATCTCCCGGAGAATATATTAGTAGCCTCGACACAACAGGTGTTCAGGAAGGTATAAAAGGCTTACGTAGCGAAGAATTTAAAAAGGGACATGACAGTATTCCTATGTTAAACCTTAAGAAACTTTGGGAAGCAGGAGTCACCATAGTCGTAGGCACTGATGCCGGCAATCCCGGCATGTTACATGGAATCTCCTATTACGATGAACTCGAAAAAATGCAGGAAGCCGGAATCCCGGCATCAGACTTAATTGTCATGGCCACCCGCAATGGAGCCATGGCCATGGAAAGGCTGAATGATATCGGCACCCTGGAAAAAGGCAAAATGGCTGATCTTATTATCCTTGAAAAAGATCCTTCGGAAGATATCTCGAACATCCGCTCCATTACCCACGTCATGCGCGGCGGACTTTTAAGGCCAGTGAATGAGAAGTTTGAGAAATAAATTAAAAAATTTCACCAAATACAAACTCATGAAAACCATCAACTCACTTTTCCTACCCCTTTTGCTGATGATCTTCATTGGTTGTAACAATTCTAAAAATTACAATCCTGAATCCGGTCTACAAAGGGGCAAGGGTTCTAAAGAAATACATTATAAAAATATTAAATATGAATAATTTATTTAAGTACTTATTTGCTGCATTTTTGGCTTTCAGCTTAAATTTTCCTGAAAAAGCTTTTGCACAGTCTGGAAAGGAGAAGGTCGAAATATCTGACCGCAGGGAATTTTTAAAAGAAGAAACTCGTCTTCTTCCTGATGTTAGAAGGGTTCCAATGCCGCCCCATAATCCTTTTGCGCCTAAAGATTCTATAGCCATATTAGGAGGGCGGGTATTTGATGGAACCGGTAGCCCTGCTAAAATGAAAGACATTCTGATCTATAGTAATAAAATAGAAGCAGTTGTCGATCCAGGAACATTAGTATTACCTGCCAATATTACTGTCTTAGATCTCAATGGAGAAACGGTGATGCCCGGCTTGATAGATCTTCACACTCATCTTACTTATGTTGAATCAGGTAATCTCGCAATTGCCTTGGATGAAGCTGATGCTACTTTGAGAGCTGTCGAAAGAATGCGGTATTATATTGAAAGCGGTATAACTTCAGTACGGGATGTGGGATCTATGGGTACTATCCCTTTCCGGCTTAAGGATTGGGTTTTCAGAGGAAGATTAATTGGGCCTAGAGTTTTTCCGGCCGGTACTTTAATAACGGCACCGGGTGGCCATGGTGCAGAAGATTGGAGTCCTCTTAATTCTGGTGCTGGAACGATAACGGAGGCTTCCGGACCTGTAGAGTGGAGAAAGGCTGTAAGGGAAAATTTTAGAAAAGGGGCAGATATCATAAAAGTAGCAAGTCATTTTAGCAAAGATGAGATTGTTGCAGCTGTAGAAGAAGCCCATGCTTTAGGCTTACAGGTAACCTGTGATTGTGAGACTTTTTACATCGAATGGGCCGTGGATGCCGGAGTGGATATTATAGAACATCCTCTTCCCAGGACAGATAAGGTTATAAAAAAAATGGCAGAGAACAATGTGGCCTCTGTACCTACTTTGATCCCTTACGATTACATCTTTGATCAGCGTGGGGGATATTGGTTATCTACCTCCAGAAGATTTTCCTTTTCAAAGGAAGATAATTTGAAGATGCTGAAAAGACTGAAAAAAGCCGGAGTGAAAATAGGAGTAGGGACCGATCTCGTGGTAGGCTGGTTTAGGTTTTTACCAGATGCTTATATAAGTGAACTGAAGAATTACATAAAAGCAGGATTTACAAAAGAAGAGGTTCTAATTGCTGCAACTAAAACATCTGCGGAGATACTGGATATGGATCACATGTTGGGCACGCTTGAAAAAGGGAAATTAGCGGATCTCATAATTATTAATGGAAAGCCTGATGAAAATCTTGAAGATCTTAAGAAGATAAAGATGGTCATTCGCGACGGAGAAGTTGTCATCCGGGATGGAAGGATATTCATTCCAAGACATACTGCTCTGCCTGAACCTTCTTCAAAAAAATAACAACAGCAACCATCTGCTTTTAATAGCTTGATAAATATATCATCAACTAAAACCAAATTTTAATGAAAACCTTCAGTTTACTTTTTTTACCGTTGTTGCTGATAATTTTTATCAGCTGCAACAATGCTGAAAATACCAATCCTGAATACATCGTCTACAAAGGCGCTACCCTGTTTGACGGAAACGGTAAAAAGATTGAAAATAGCGTCATTGTAATTAAAGAAGGAACTATAGAAGCAGCCGGCGATGAAAACACTGCTATACCTGATAATGCTGAAATTATCGATGTTGAAGGGAAATTCATCACTCCGGGATTAATTGATGCCCATGTGCATTTAAGTGCTACCGGGTTATTTGATACCAGGCCTGGAATGATTAAAGAGAAACTAGTAGACTCCTTAAATTATCTGGCCGCGAAAGCCTGGACAAAAAACAATATTGAAAAATATTATGAAGCTTACCTAAGAACCGGGGTTACGGCAGTTTATGATAATGGAGGTTCCCCCTGGACCATAACTTTACAGGAAAGTGCAGAAACGAATCTTAACGCTCCTCACGTAGCTGCTGCAGGCCCGTTAATAACTCCGGCCCCGGAAAGATTTGTCAAAAGTATTAATCCACCTGTAGAAAAAGAAATGGTCCGGCTGACATCAGACTCTTTGGGCCAAAAAGTAGTGCAATACAATACTTATCTGGGATCAACCGGTATAAAAATATGGCGAATGTCGCTGGATGACTCGGAATTTATGGCTAACCTAAAAGCTGTGGCAGAAGAGGTTCAGAATGTTGGTAATAAAATGATCGTGCATGTGAGCACTCTGGAGGAGGCTAAAGCTGCATTGGAGCTAGGTGCGAAGCTGCTGGTACATGGAGTAAATGATAAGATTGTGGATTCAGAATTTGTAGAGTTAATTAAAAATAAAAATGCTTTATATACACCCACTACGGGTAGTTCTGATCTATGGAGGCTTGCTATGATGGCCTTACTTGGTGAAAAGGTGGAAATCAATGATTTAAATAAAGTGGTAGATGAAAGAACGCTAAGATTCTTAAACAACCCAGAGGAATATATTAGCGACTTTGACACTTTGACCGTTCAGGAATACATTGATTTTAGCCTTAGTAAAGAGTACCGGAAGTCTGATAGCCTCGAATTAGCAAACCTGAAAAAACTTTGGGACGCCGGAGTCACAATCACAGTAGGTACTGACGCTGGTATTCCGGGTTCAATGCATGGTATATCCTATTATAACGAGTTGGAAGAAATGCAAAAAGCCGGAATCCCACCGGCTGAATTGATCATCATGGCCACTCGCAATGGCGCGATGGCTATGGAAAGACTGGATGATATAGGCACCCTGGAAAAAGGCAAAATGGCTGATCTCATTATCCTTGAAAAAGATCCTTCGGAAGATATCTCGAACATCCGCTCCATTACCCACGTCATGCGCGGCGGACTTTTACGGCCAGTAAATGAGAAGTTTAATTAAAAAAGACAATACCTAAACCTAGTTTATTATGAAAAAAATAGTATTCACTTTATTAATCTTTTTGATTGTTTTTGGCAGTATTGTAGCCCAAAATTCTAAACCAGTTGCAACAAACCCTCGTATGTTTGATTTCATATAAATATAGATTTATAAATTTAAAGAATCAATTATAAAGGGTCTCAATAAGAGTATGGTTCTTCCCTTGATAACAATTACGTATATCGCCCTTGAGATAATCACC
>NZ_JAIQZF010000007.1 GCF_020164585.1 Psychroflexus curvus | reverse complement strand
TGATCCAACTTATGATTGGACAAAAAAAAGACGAGACCGTAGCCCCGTCGCAGGATAGTCAGATAACTTCCTAAAGAATAAAAATATGAAAAAAACTTAAGATTGCTTGTGTTTTTACACAGTATCTTGAGGGAAGATTGAGATGGGTGTTTTTTAGTATTGGGGTAAGTGCCCTTTTTAAAAATGCAAAATCAATTTTTCTATCCAAAACACCATTATACATCTAGGGCTTGGTGTTGACTTTATAATAAGAAAAACCGCCTTGATGGGAGGCGGTTATATTGTATTAAGAATAATTAACAAATTTTCTAATTAGTAATGTATTTTAAAAATTATTTAGCTTTACTTTCATGCTTATGAATAATTATCATGGAATAGATTGACGATAATAATAGAATGATAACCATAAAATTTTTAAAAAAAATATCTTCAAAGTTAATATATAAAAGAAAAATACAGATTACGCTTAGAATTCCTAAAAAAGTTTTTTGTTTATTAGTCATAACACTAAATTAAGTGGTTGTAATACAAAATTAACCAAATTATTATATCTACTCATAGGCTCTATAAGCCAAATATCCAACACAACCAATAGTTAAGGCCGTAAAAATTCCTGAACTAACAGGACCTCCTAATACAAAAAGACCTAATCGTAGACCTATACCTGCACCACTCACCGCGACACATGCTCCTGTTGCAATATCTGAAATATCACCTCCTGATATATTCTCTAAACTATTTATTTCTAAAGTTTTCATGTTTTTTAATTTTTAGTTTTAGTCTCTACAGAAAGCTTCATTTGCAGCACCATTTACAGCTCCTCCAACTGCTAGAAAAGCTCCAATACCAACAGCAGCTACCCCTCCTGTTAGAATTGATACCACGCCTATTCCAATTACTATGCCCCATGTCGTTGAGGCATTGGCACATGTCCAACCACCCCCACTCAAATGTTCCATCTGAGTTAATTCTAAATTTTTCATAATTATAAGTATTAAATTAAAGCCAAGCATTTTTTGGGATTTAAAATTGGGCTTGGCGTTACCAATAATAAATTTGTTTATGTAAAGATGCATCCAAAAATCATTAACAGTTTATCCAAATTTTAATTAAACTATTTATTTTAAGCATAAATGTATAGAAATGATGAATGTTTTGGGCAAAACATTATAAAATAATGAGCAAAAAACCATTTTTCATGAATATGCGTAAGAAGTTTTTACGATATCTCTATTCAAACTTGATTAGTAGTTAAAAGCATGATTTGTATAAAATGTATTAATCAAAAGCAGAAAATAGGATAAATTATTTAAAACCAAAAAGCGGTTACAACTTGAGTTGTAACCGCTTTTTTATTGTAGCCGTTGTTGTTTACAAAAACAGAAAACTTACCAAATTCTGACTCGTTCTTCTTGAGCGATATATAGGCTATCCCCTTCTTTTACGTCGAAGGCTTCATAGAAAGCATCCACGTTTTGTAAAGGCACATAAGCTCTGTATTGCCCAGGCGAGTGCGGATCTGTTTTGACTTGTGTTCTCAAGGCTTCGTCTCTCACTTTGGTTCTCCAAACGGTTGCCCAGGACATGAAGAAACGTTGTTCAGGAGTGAATCCATCAATTTTTCCTGGCTTGTCTTCATTTTCATAATGCAACATCAATCCATCGTAAGCCCCTAACACACCACCAAGATCTCCAATGTTTTCACCAAGCGTAAATTTACCGTTGATGTAAACACTGTCCAAGACTTCAATGCTGCTGTAAAGCGCTGCTAAATTATCTCCACGTTCTGTGAATTTTTCTAAATCTTCATCGGTCCACCAGTTTTTTAAGTTACCGTTGGCATCAAATCTGGCACCGCTGTCATCAAAAGCATGTGAGATTTCATGACCAATAACGGCACCAATGCCCCCATAATTCACAGCAGCATCTGCTTTGTAGTCGTAGAAAGGAGGCTGTAAAATAGCAGCAGGAAATACGATCTCGTTGTATAACGGGTTAAAGTAAGCATTCACCGTTTGAGGTGACATACCCCATTCGGTTTTATCAACAGGCTCACCTATTTTGCTGAGGTTGTCTTTATAGCTCCACATAGAAACCGCTTGCATGTTTTCGTAGTAGGTGTTCTCTGGAGTTACCTTTAAGTCGCTATAATCTTCAAATTCGTCTGGATAGCCTATTTTCACAGTAAACTTATTTAGCTTTTCGATGGCTTTCGTTTTGGTTGAATCCTGCATCCATTCCAGGTTTTCAATTCTATTTTTGAAAGCAGTAATCACATTACCAACCATGTCTTCAGCTTTTTCTTTAGCTTCTGGCGGAAATTTTTGATCTACATATAATTTACCAACGGCTTCTCCTATACTACCGTTCACTACCGAAAGCGCTCTTTCGTCAAGAGGTCTTTGTGCTTTGGCACCGCTTAAGGTTTTGCTATAGAACTCCCAGTTAGTCGTAGCAATTTCAGTAGACAATTGATTGGCTGCGTCATTGATTGTGGACCAGGTCATTAAGGTTTTAAGCTCTTCTAATGGTGTTTCGGCAATCATTTCATCAAGAGCTTTCATATACTTGGGCTCCATCACTAAAACGGTATCAGGTAATTTTTCAATTCCTATGTCTGACATATAAGCCTTAAGATCTATGTTTTTAGTAACATCACCAAGGTCTTTAACCGCATATCGGTTATTGAAATTTCTGAAATCTCGTCTGGCGACTTTGTCCAGTCTTGGCTCAGCAAGTTCAGTTTCAAGCTTTAGGATAGTCTCTGCTTTATATTTTGCATCGTCTTTTGACCCTCCAAAATAAGCCATCATTTTTACGATGTGCTCTTTGTATTGCTCTCTTATTTCTTTGGATTTATCGTCTTGATCCAAATAGTAATCTCTATCTGGTAAACCAAGACTTCCAGTGCCTACATAAGCTACATTCGTATTGCTATCGTTGGGATCTGAATAGGCGGAAACTCCAAAAAACGGCGAAGAAATTGCTGTTGGATATTCTGCTAAAAGCTCTTGAATTTCCTCTTTGGTTTTTATTTCTTCAATAAGATCTAATTTGTCCATAATAGGATTTACACCAGCAACATCCCTGGACACAGTGTCCATAATAGAATTGAATACTGAAATCGCTTTGCCTTGGTCTGACGTTTTAGAGTATTTGCCCGACTCTTCCGCATTTTTTAAAATTTTCAAAACATCGGTGTCTGTCGATTTTCTCAAAATTTGAAATCCTCCCCATGAGGTGCGGTCGTCTGGAATTTCGTTTTCTTTCATCCAGCCGCCATTCACATAGCTATAGAAATCATCTTGCGGATTTACAGTGGTATCCATGTATTGTATGGCAATGCCTCTGCTTTCGTTTGAAGACCCATCATTGGAATCCTGACACGAAAAAAACAATGTTGAAGCACCAATGGCTACAAACATCAATTTTAATTTATTCATAGTTTATTATTTTAATTTGGGTTAAAAATACAGCTTTTTCCTGATGAAAGAAAACTCAGTGCTGAGACTCCAGGTATTTGTGGTCTAACTTTGACTTTTGCTCAACAAGTTGGTCGACCAACGGATTCGGTACAGCCAGCGAAAGCACATAATGTTTTATTTTCCATTCGCCATTTTTAGTCTGAATAAGTACTCCAGATCCTCTACACACTCCCATGTGATCAGAATTCAGAACTTCATCAAACCAGGCTATGTTTTGATTTTCATCGCTATAAACATTTCGGTTCACGGGTATAAACGTCCAGGCTTTGCCAGCATCAAAATAAGGCTTAGAAAAGGCTTTAAATTCTGTATAGTTCCAAACTTCAGAAGCATCTGAACCTACGAAAACGGCGTCATCGGTCATCAATCCAAAGTAAGTATTAAAATCAGCTTCCTCAGCAGCTTTATGCCATCTATCGATAGTAGAGTCTATCTTTTCAGTTTGAGCAAAGCCTGAGGCTGTAAATAGCAGCGAAAGGATTAAAAGGATTGGCTTTGTCATTGGTTATTGAGTTGAGTTAGTTTCAGATTGAACAGTGCTTTCTTGAATAATAAAAACCTCATTTAACTGAATGTTGAGGTTGTTAAAGTCTAATTTCAGTTTGGCACTCAGGTCCTCAATTTTTTTAGGGTTGGGTTCAATACGTTTTGAATTTTCCTGAAGTAATTTAGCATGTGTTTTAAGCGTGATGATCCTGGCCTTAATGGCATTGGTTTCAAAAGTTTCAGGAACTGTTACGGACAAGGAATCCACAACATCTTCTATGGTTTCTGAATTATTCACAACATCAAGAATGGTGTAATTCTCTAATCGTTCTACTTCAGAATTCAGAGCTATGTACATGATCCAATCTTCCGTTAGCCTTTTCGATTTTTCTGACAAGGCCACCGGCTTTATACTGTCCAGATTGATTTTTTTCTGAAGCTGAGCAGGAATTACAGCTTTACTTTCGCTTTTACCCTCTTCTTTTTTTTGGTCAGTACAGGATGCTGCAAGCGTCAAAATAACAAGAGCAAAAAAGCCAGCAACTAAAGATTTCAATTTCATAATTAATTATTTTCAAACCAAATGTAGAGGTTGAATCTCTAAGTTTATCATAATTACGAATTTTTTATTCTGATATCTCTTTCAAAGCTTAAATTTGCATAAAATTTAAAAATATGCCCTCTAAGATATTAATCGTTGGTGCTTGTGGTCAGATTGGTTCTGAACTCACTCTTGCTTTACGAGACATTCATGGTGAAGATGCTGTAATTGCAAGTGACATAAAATCATCAACTTCTCCTGAGCTTGCTTCTGGCCCTTTTGAAATACTGGACGCTACAGATTATGATAATTTCAAAACAGTGGTTTTAACACATGATATCGATACAGTTTATATGATGGCGGCCATGCTTAGCGGTACAGCCGAGAAGTTTCCGGAAAAAGGCTGGGATCTCAACATGACGTCTTTATTCAATGTATTGAATCTTGGTAAAGAGAAATTGGTAAATAAAATATTTTGGCCCTCAAGTATTGCTGTTTTTGGACCGACTACCCCAAAGGTAGATACGCCTCAACAAACCATCATGGAGCCAACAACCGTTTACGGCATAAGCAAACAAGCCGGGGAACGCTGGTGTGCCTATTATTATAAGCGCTACGGTGTGGATGTAAGAAGTATTCGTTACCCAGGATTAATAAGTTACAAAACACCTCCTGGTGGCGGAACTACCGATTATGCTATAGAAATATTTCATGAAGCACTTAAATCCTCAAGTTATACTTCTTTTTTATCCCAGGAAACCACTTTACCGATGATGTATATGGATGATGCTATAAACGCAACTATATCCATAATGGACGCTCCAACAGAGTCTATCAAAATAAGATCGTCTTACAATTTGGCGGGGGTTAGTTTTACTCCAGAAGAACTTTATGCTGAAGTCAAAAAACACATTCCAGATTTTGAAATGAATTATGAATCGGATTTTAGACAAGACATCGCCGATTCCTGGCCAAATAGTATTGATGATTCTGAAGCTGCATCAGATTGGGGATGGAAAAAAGATTTTGACTTAGAGATGATTGTAAAAGAAATGCTTGTAGGAGTGAAGTCAATGAAAGAAGTGAACTAATATTTACTTTCTCTTAAACCATTTAAATAGATACGATTTAAAAAAATAAGACACCTGTTCATATGCAGGTGTCTTTATTTACAGAGATTAGGATGAAGCTCTAGTAAATATCTTTTTCTTGTGCAAAGTTATATCCGATTGCCATTTTTCTTATATTTATTTTCTAAAACGACATAAAATGTCCAATCATGGGTGAATACTTAAGACGTTTGTCCTTTATTGTTAAGATTATTAAGGAAAATGAATACACATCAGAACAACTAATGATGATTCTAAGCGAAAAGGGATTTTCTGTGTCTCAGAGGCAATTGCAAAGAGACCTCAAATCTTTACAGGATATAGTACCTCATGATGAGGAGCTAAAAAGTTATTTCTTAGAGGGAAAAAAGTACTTTTATATCAAAAAATCATTAGAGCCCAATCTTAAGCCTGTTGGCTTTGATTCTGTTTATACAGAATCTACACGCTTCTATCATCAAAATCTTGATGTAAAAAAAGTCAAAGCTTTAGAAGGAATTGAAACAGCTATTTATCAAAGAAAGACATTAGAAATAGAATTGGTTAAAGACGATGAGACAGGACACAATTTAGATTTGGATGCTTCTAAACTGATTGTTTGTCCGGTAAAATTGATTCTGCATAGAGCTTCCTATTATCTAGCCTGTATGAATTGTAAAACCAAAACAGTTGAAGTTTATGGGATTCGTCAACTGGTACAGATCAATCTCAGCAAATCTTTTTCGGATTTTCAAAACATGAAAAATGCAGTCGATCAGGAACTCAATAAACGCTTCGGAGTCACCAAAAATATTGATGATCAGGTTCACGATATAGAAATTGAATTTACTTCTGCTACGGGTCGATTCATTGAAGACCATCACTGGCATTCTTCTCAAAAAATAACCAAAACTAATGGCACCTATCTTATGACAATGCATTGTGGAATCAACAGAGAATTGATGGGTTGGTTATTTCTTTGGATGTATAATGTTAGGATTATACGGCCCAAGATTTTGAAATCCCTGTATAAACAAACTTTACAGGAGTGTGAGTCCACACTTAAAGAACAAACGCCTTTTGTGTACAGAAATATATTTAAGAGTTAGTTTTAACTCTGTACTTATCAAAAGCTTTATCCGTTAGCTTGCCAATGTCCATTTAATTATATTTGGATTAATTGTAATTCTCAACTTATGAAATATCAGGTTTTATTTTTGGTGTTAATGACGACCATATCTACACTGGCTCAGGAAATTTCTTCAAAAGAAGAACAAATGCTTAATTTTCTAAAGTTGAATGAGCAGGAGCAAATAAATTTTCTTGAACAAACGGTCAATATCAATAGTGGTACACTTAACCTTGATGGCGTTCGTAAAGTAGGAATGTTATACAAAAAAGAACTGGAGTATTTGGGTTTCGATACACGCTGGATAAGCATGCCGGATAGTTTGAACAGAGCGGGTCATCTTTTTGCAGAAATTAAAGGCGGGAGCGGAAAAACTATTCTATTGATAGGTCATTTGGATACCGTTTTTGAGGAAGATCATGAATTTCAATCCTTCTCACGTTCAGGTAAAACTGCAGAAGGCCCGGGGGCTAATGATATGAAAGGCGGGAATGCCATCATCATTTATGCGCTCAAAGCTTTAGAGGCCGCTGGTGAACTGGATAACAAGCATATAATTGTAGCCTTTACCGGAGACGAAGAAAAACCTGGGAAACCCTTAAGTATTAGTCGACATGATCTTGTAGAAGCAGGAAAAAAAGCGGACATCGCTTTAGGTTTTGAGACAGCATCGGGAATGAATTATGCCACGGTTGCTAGGAGGGGCTCCAGCGGATGGACTTTGAAAGTGAAGGGTAAACAGGCACATTCATCCGGCATCTTTAACGAAAATACGGGAGCAGGTGCTATTTTTGAAGCCTCTAGAATACTCCATTCTTTTTATGAGGATGTCAAAGGGGAGGACCTGCTAAGCTTTAATCCAGGGGTTATTCTAGGGGGGACCAAAGTAGAGTACGATTCCAACACATCAACAGGAACCGCTTTTGGAAAAACTAATGTTGTCGCGAGTGAGCTCGAAGTTTATGGGGGCTTGCGTTTTATTTCTGAAGAGCAGAAAGAAAAAACGCGAGACAAGATGAGAGCGATTGTGAAAAATAATTTACCTCAGACGTCCGCGGTTATCAGCTTCTCAGATTCCTATCCAGCCATGGAACCCACCGAAGGGAATGCTAAGCTTCTTGAGGTTTTGGATGAGGTTAGTCAGAATCTTGGGTATGGAGAAGTCAAGGCTTATGACCCTGGTCGCCGTGGTGCCGCCGATATTTCATTTATAGCGCAGTATGTGGATGGTTTGGATGGTCTGGGAGCGATGGGCAATGGCGCTCATTCTCCATCCGAAACGGTCAACCTTGAAACCTTTATTCCGCTTACAGAGAGAGCAGCACTTTTAATTCATCGGCTTGGGAGTGAATAAAATAGCTAGTCAGAATTGGATTGGTTTTGAATTGATGAAAGACTTTATTGATAAAATTAGTCTTTAAGTTTACGCAATTCGTATATTTATTTTTGTCTTTTTCTATTGAAATAGTCTCTACTAATAAAATATAAACCAATGAGCATCAACACCGTAAATTCAATTTTATGTTGTTGGTAGGAAAGCTCTCCAAAGGCAAAAATCTTTATCAGAAGTATTGCAATACCAATGAGTAGAATGTTATAGAGTGCTTTTTTCATTGTCAACATCAGCTTTTAATCCATGACAACTAGTTATTTAGATTTTTTGTCATGATTGTGAATTACTACCATAGAATAAATCAGTGCCAGCGAAATTAGGATCACCATAAAATTTTTAAAAAATATATCCTCAAAACTAAAATAGAGTAGAAGGGTAGAAATAACCCCTAAAATACCTAAAGCAGTTTTTTGATTGTTAGTCATCCTCTTTTCAATTTAAAGATTGAATACGTTATTACCAGAAGAGTGACTATTATTAAGCACAGATTTATCCAAGTATTCATTATATAGAACTCGAAAATCTGATTTAACCCAAGAACTATTATCAATATTGTGGACAGTAATGCTAATACTTTGAATTTCATCATCTATCCTTTTTTTTCTCACTTACAAAATATAGTCTGATAAATATGAAACTCATTATAAAGTACAAACTAGCTTTCACATAATTTTGAAATGACATGAGGTCAATCAACTCCAAAATTAATAGAACAGTAATTATTAAAAGTAAAATAAATTCTATTTGATTAATCTTTTTCTTCATTCTTAGAGAGTGATAAACAAATTTCTAAGCTATTTTAATAAGCCGTATTTACTGGCAAAGTGATAAAATATTAATAATGCCCCAGTTCCATAGAATAGCATTCTGGATTGAATATCCACAGTTCCATTATGAATTAAAACTAAACCCACTAAGCCACTAATTTCTAATGTATAGACTATAATCTTTAATAGCTGTTGGCTTAAATTATTTTTTTTCATACAGATATTATTTTCCTCTTGAAATCGCTTTTAGTATCGAAAACCTGCATAGCACCAATGCCGCTAAAGAGGCTATCAAAACAATTTTGATGCCTTGATTTCCCTCGTCGAATAAAGTTTTTTCAACAGTGATAAAGTAAGCCACATTAATCCCTACCACGAAAACAATGGCCAAGTTTATTACAGAAACGAGGGTTTTTTTATTTATCATCAGATCAGATTTTTAATTCACGATTATTGCTTAAAAGTCAGTTTTCTTCTTATCCTTGATATAGTGCTGTTGTGCCACTAACGTAAAAGCCACAACCTGAATCATTGTAAAAATATAAACCGGTTTCTGATAAAAATTCAGATAACTGGCCTCTTCATCCACAAAAACAGCTACAATTAAAGATATCAGAATAACTGACGGGATAGCAATCAATACTTTAAATCTCTTAGTTAACATGTTCTTAGAATTAATTTAGATCTGACCGTATTTTCTTTCCTGAGTTTTTCAAAGGACTAATCCTCATGTCAAATAGGCTATCATCACTATGAAACAGCCTTCTTAAGCAAAAAAGCAATTATAAAGTTAAGAAAACTTGTACTAAAAAAAGCGTTTTAGAAGTTATCTAAAACGCTTTTTTTAATTTAATTCAGTTTATACAGAGCTTATCCGGCAACACTAGCGCTTAGATATTCTCGATTCATTCTGGCGATGTTTTCCAGAGAAATGCCTTTTGGACATTCAATTTCACAGGCACCAGTGTTGGTACAGTGACCAAAGCCTTCTTTATCCATTTGATGTACCATTTCTAAGACACGCTCGTGGGCTTCAATCTCCCCTTGTGGTAGTAGGGCAAACTGAGACACCTTAGCTGAAGTGAACAGCATAGCACTGGCGTTTTTACAAGCGGCTACACAGGCTCCACAACCAATACAGGTTGCTGCGTAAAACGCATCATCAGCTTTTTCCTTTTCAATAGGAATGGAATTGGCATCCTGAGTATTACCAGAGGTATTCACAGAGATATATCCTCCTGCATGTTGTATTCTGTCAAATGCTGATCTATCTATCACCAAATCTTTAATTACAGGGAATGCAGTCGCTCTGAAGGGCTCAATAACGATTTCATCCCCGTCTTTAAACTTTCTCATGTGGAGCTGACAGGTTGTTATACGTCTGTCTGGTCCGTGAGGTTCTCCATTGATTTGCAACGAACATGAACCACATATGCCTTCTCTACAATCGTGATCAAATTCAACAGGATCTACACCCTCGTTGACTAAATTATTATTTAAAACATCGAGCATTTCCAAAAATGACATATCGCCATCGATTCCTTCTACGTCGTAGTTTTGAAATCCTCCTTTATCTTGAGCATCTTCCTGACGCCATACTTTTAGTTTAAGCTTCATAAGTCAATTATTTATAGCTTCTTGTTTTTAATTCAATATTTTCAAACTCTAGCTGCTCCTTGTGAAGTTTGGCATCTCTTGGATTTCCAACATACTCCCAGGCAGAGACGAATTTAAAGTTTTCGTCATCTCTCAAGGCTTCACCATCTTCAGTTTGGTATTCTTCTCTAAAGTGTCCTCCACAAGACTCATTTCTTTCCAGGGCATCTTTAGCAAAAAGTTCACCGAGTTCCAAGAAATCTGCCACTCGTCCTGCTTTTTCTAATTCAGCATTTTTAGTTTCAGCTTTACCGGTTATTCTTACATTCTTCCAGAAATCCTCTCTTAATTCTTTGATTTCCTCCATCGCTTCTCTTAGCTCTTTCTCATTACGAGACATGCCGCATTTGTCCCACATGATTTTACCCAATTTCTTGTGGTAATAATCAACAGGATTCTTGCCTTTGGCATCAAACATCTTTTGGATTCTATCTTTGACCGCTTTCTCCGTGGTTTCAAACTCTTCCGTTTCTGTTGAAATTGGTCCCGTTCTAATGTCATCTGCCAGATAATCTCCAATGGTGTAAGGAAGAACGAAATATCCATCGGCAAGACCTTGCATTAAAGCTGAAGCTCCAAGTCTGTTAGCGCCGTGATCTGAAAAGTTAGCTTCTCCAGCGGCAAAACAGCCAGGTACTGTTGTCATTAAATTATAATCTACCCAAAGTCCACCCATAGTGTAATGCACAGCAGGGAAAATCATCATGGGAGTTTTGTAGGGGTTTTGGTCTGTAATCTTTTCATACATTTCAAATAAGTTACCATACTTGGACTCGACAACTTCTTCACCTAGTTTTATAATTTCTTCTTTACTTGGGTTTTTATGCCCGGAAGTAAATGCTTTTTCTTTCCCATAACGCTCGATAGCTGCTTTAAAATCAAGATAAACCGCCTGTCCTGTTTTGTTAACACCGTAACCTTCGTCACAACGTTCTTTTGCAGCTCTGGATGCCACATCGCGTGGTACCAGATTACCAAAAGCAGGATATCTGCGTTCTAAGTAATAATCTCTGTCATTTTCGTCTATTTCGGTAGGTTTCAGTTTACCTCCACGAATAGCTTTAGCGTCTTTTTCATGTTTTGGTACCCAAATACGACCGTCATTTCTCAACGATTCTGACATTAACGTCAATTTGGATTGTAAATCACCAGAAACAGGAATACAAGTCGGGTGAATTTGTGTAAAGCAGGGATTAGCGAAGAAGGCTCCTTTTTTATGAGCTCTCCAGGCTGCCATCACATTACTACCCATAGCATTTGTAGAGAGGTAAAAAACGTTTCCGTAACCACCTGATGCTAGAACAACAGCGTGAGCAGAATGTCTTTCAATTTCTCCTGAAACAAGATTACGGGCGATAATCCCTCTGGCTTTTCCATCTACAAGCACCAAATCCATCATTTCGTGCCTGTTGAACGTCTGGATCTTTCCTCTATTGATTTGTCTATTCATTGCTGAATACGCTCCGAGTAATAATTGTTGTCCTGTTTGGCCTTTAGCGTAAAAGGTTCTTGATACCAGGACACCTCCAAAGGATCTGTTATCCAAAAGGCCGCCGTATTCTCTGGCAAAAGGAACACCTTGTGCTACACACTGGTCAATAATATTACTAGACACTTCAGCAAGTCTGTATACATTGGCTTCTCTGGACCTATAGTCACCCCCTTTTACAGTGTCGTAAAACAACCTGTAGTCGGAGTCACCGTCACCCTGGTAATTTTTGGAAGCATTAATTCCTCCTTGTGCTGCAATAGAGTGTGCACGACGAGGGGAGTCCTGATAACAAAATGTTTTAACATTGTAGCCAAGTTCTGCAAAAGTTGCAGCAGCACTTCCTCCTGCAAGTCCTGTTCCAACGACAATAATGTCGATGTTTCTCTTATTTGCTGGGTTTACAAGGTTGATTTCGTTTTTATGTTTAGTCCATTTTTTCTCTATAGGACCTTCTGGTATTTTTGATTCTAAAACTGACATAATCCTTTCGCTTATAAGTTATTAAAGTAGTGAAATATCGCAATAAATACAAAACCCATTGGAATAACAATCGCAAAAGCTTTGGTAAATATCTTGATCCCCGGAGAGTATTTGTTGTTTAGACCCATAGTTTGGAAGGAAGAAGCAAAACCATGTAACAGGTGAAGCATTAAAAACACAAAACATAACGCATAAAAACCGGTTCTAATTGGGTCTCCGGCAAATTTTGCAACAGTTTCGTCGTAGTATCTGAATGGATCATCAGGATTGGTCTCTACATATTTATGAATCAGTTCCGGGATCCAAAAGTCATAAAAGTGCAAACCTAAAAAAGCCAGTACCACAATTCCGGAAAGAATCATATTTCTAGATACCCAAGAGGAATTTGCAGCCCCATTATACTTTCCATAACTAACAGATCTTGCCTTTTTTTGTCGAATCTCAAGGACAAATCCCATGATGAAGTGAAAAACTACACCTGCGATTAAAATAGGTTGAAGCACAGCCTGCACCAAAAAATTGGTTCCCATAAAATGGGAAATTTCATTAAATGTGGAAGGGCTTACGACCGAGGTAAAATTAATTGTAAAGTGTTGAGCTAAAAAAAGGACTAAAAAAAGTCCTGAAAGAGCCATAGCAACTTTTCTTGCTATTGTTGATTTGTTTATTCCAGCCATTATTCTGAATTTGATTTTGCACAAAAGTACACTACATCGCTTTCTGAAACAAATGAAGTCAGGCTTTTACGTATAATTTAGAATAGTTTTAAAACCTTTTGAACCAAAATAACGAAAACCTTGTCGTTAAATTTACCTTTTTAAAACCTTGTTTGTTCTTTTATGATATGTCCAAAGCTTTTTTTTTGCTCTAGCTGATTTTTTCAAAGGGCTTTCTTTACCTTTGAAAAAACTACTATTTTATGCGTTACGAGCCTATATCCAAAGAATTATTTATACAGAACCGGAAGAATTTTAGGAGTCAGATGCTGCCGGGAAGTCTGGCTGTATTCAACTCCAACGATATTTATCCCATAGGAGCAGACAGTACCATTCCTTTTCAGCAAGACCGAAATATTTATTATTTGTCTGGAGTGGATCAGGAAGATAGCATTTTGGTGTTATTTCCAGATGCACCAGATCCTAAGCATCGCGAAATTTTGTTTTTGACCGAAACCAATCCGCATATCGCGGTCTGGGAAGGGGAGAAACTCAATAAAGACCGAGCTCTGGAAACTTCGGGGATCACAAACGTTTACTGGAAGCAGGACTTTGAAAAAGTCTTTAACGAGTTGATGGCTCAAAGCCATACCGTTTATATGAATACCAACGAGCATTACAGAGCAGCTCACGCCACTCAAACGCGGGAAGACCGTTTCAATAAATGGCTTAAAGAAAATTATCCGGCGCATCAAGTCGCCAAGAGTAATCCCATTTTACAACGGTTGAGAGCCGTAAAACATCCCCTGGAATTGGAGGTGATGCAGAAAGCCTGTAATATTACCGAAAAAGGCTTTAGAAGAATTTTAGAATTTACAAAACCTGGCAAATGGGAGTATGAACTGGAAGCCGAGTTTATGCATGAATTTTTAATCAATAAATCTCGTGGTTTTTCTTATACGCCCATCATTGCCGGAGGAAAAAATGCTACCGTACTTCACTATATAGAAAACAAAGAACAACTGAAGGCTGGAGATTTAATTTTAATAGATGTAGGTGCAGAATATGCTAACTACGCCAGTGACATGACGCGTACCATTCCCGTGTCCGGGAAATATACCGACAGACAAAAGCAGGTGTATACGGCAGTCAATAAAGTCAAAAACCTGGCTACCGATATGCTGGTGCCTGGAACCATTTGGAAAGAGTTCCATATGGAGGTGGGTAAGTTGATGACTTCCGAATTATTGGACCTCAAACTTCTAGACAAAGCCGATGTTCAAAATGAAAACCCGGACTGGCCGGCTTATAAAAAATACTTCATGCACGGGACTTCCCATAATATCGGCCTTGACACTCACGATTACGGCTTGTTGCACGAACCTATGAAAGCCAATCAGGTGTTTACCGTGGAACCTGGAATCTACCTGCCCGAGGAGAATATGGGCATTCGTTTAGAAGACGATGTGGTGATTCAGGACAAAGGAAGTCCGAAAAACCTGATGGCCAACATTCCTATCGAGATGGAAGAGATTGAAGATTTGATGAATAATAAATAGTCTCTTAGTGGTGAGTTTTTAGACGTGAGTGATTTTTTACCGCTTTCTCACCTTAACGTTTTTTCCAGTCAACTGGTTTTCTAGTCTGCCAGTTGACTAGTTTTATTTAGATTCATGACCTTCACCTACAAGCAAACCAAAATTCACTATACCTCTTCAGGGGAAGGAGAACCCATTATCTTATTGCATGGATTTTTGGAGAACGCTACGATGTGGAGAACTCTTCAAAAGGAGCTTTCTAAAACACTTAGCGTTTACGCTTTAGATTTACCTGGTCATGGCGAGACTGAAGCTATCGGTTACATCCACAGCATGGAAGACTATGCGGCCCTGGTTTTAGCTTTTGCTGACTTTAAAAAGCTGGAGACTTTTAGTCTGATTGGACATTCCATGGGCGGTTATGTCGCCTTAGCTTTAGCTGAATTAAACCCGCGGGCGTGCCTTGGGCGGGTCCGCCTGCGTGCCTTGGACGGGCAGGCAGGTTCAGAAAAAATTGATAAGCTTATTCTTTTAAATTCAAGCTTTTTAGCAGATTCTGAAACCAAACAAAAGGAAAGAAACCGTGCCATCACGATGATTCAGAAGTATCCTGATGCTTTTATAAGCATGGCGGTAAAGCACTTGTTCCTACCCAAGGATCAAAAGCGATTGTCTGCGGAAATCAATACAGCTGTTCTGGAGGCTAAGAAATGCTCTCAACAGGGGATTATCAATACGCTGAAAGGCATGCGAGATCGTAAAGAGCGGACTGAAGTTTTGAAAAAACTCAAAGACAAAAGTCTTCTGATTTTAGGCAAAGAAGATAAGGTCGTTAATTTCGAAAAGACCAAATACCTAGCCGTAGAGATGGGTATTGACTTAGAAATCTTACCCGGCGGTCATATGTCATATATAGAGCATCCGGACTTGCTGCTGAGGACTGTCCAGGAGTTTTTGAGTCGGTGAGTTGTTGAGGATTTAGGTGGTAGGGATTAGGCTGTAGGAGTTATAACTTTCAGTATTTGGTACTAAGTAAAAAGTATTTAGTAAAAGTGGACCAGAAGCCAGAGTCAAATAAATTTGAAGTAACAGATTTGAAATTCGATATTCTGTATTCCATATTCGTGAACGAGTGAAATGGTGATGTAGCGGTGTAGTGATGGGGTGAACTGGTTATAATTTAAAATTCAGTATCCGGTATTCTCTATTCAAGGTTCAGTATTTATAAGCCGTGATTGGTAAGTGCTGAATCGTTCCTCCGCCTAAGGCGGGCTAGGGGGCTTTTGCTCCCCTCCCTGGGAGGGGCTGGGGGGAGGATTTTACAAATCGCTACCCGTCAATTTTCTATACGTTCTCAGCGCATTGCTATCGGTGAGGGAGGCGACAAACGAGCATACGTCGATCAGCCAGTCTTCGAGTTTACTTCCAGAAAAATCAAAATCCTTAAGAAAGTTTTTCAGAATCAGCTTGTCAAAATTGGAGGCATTCCCCGCGTGCTGATGTTCCACCGCCGTGGTAAAATCATCCAGAATTTTAGTCAGGATTTTATACCCGGCAATTTCTTTATCCAGCACTTCCTGACTCTGGTAAATATTTTTGATACTGATCTTAATGATGTCTTCAATCTGAACTTTATAGGCTGACTTGTCTAGCAGTGCCTGATGATAATCACCCTTCAAAATGGCGTCTTCGTTTTCCATAAACAGGGAAACCGCATCTTCAATCAAGGCACCAATGGCTAAGGATCGCAGATAGCTTATCCGGTTTTTGGTGGTCGACAGCTTTGAATACTTTTCGGTATTGATACTTTTGCTGACAATTTTAGACAGGTATTCCAGAGCGTATTCTTCCTGAATCAAGCCCAGATTAATCCCGTCCTCAAAATCGATGATGGTGTAGCAAATGTCATCGGCTGCTTCTACTAAAAAGGCAAGCGGATGTCTTTTGTAACGCACCTCATCACCGTCGGCATTTTTATCGAGACCCAGTTCTTCTGCCACATCCTGAAACTTCCCCTGCTGTTGATTAAAAAAGCCAAACTTCTTATCGGCAACCTGCTTTGTGGGTTTGTGAGGAAGTGAGGCCTTGGGATATTTGGTAAATGCCCCTAAAGTCGCGTAAGACAGTCTTAAGCCTCCTGGCGAGCCATAATTATCGTTGGTGAGTAATTTAAAACCGTTAGCATTCCCTTCAAACATAGAGAGGTCCTGGTATACCACTTCGGGGAGTTGATCTTTGAAGCGTTTTCCGTTGCCGAATTTGAAATAATCCCCGATGGCGCGTTCGCCGCTATGGCCAAAGGGTGGATTCCCAATGTCGTGGGCCAAAGCGGCCGCGGCTACAATGGCTCCAAAATCATTGAAATGATGCCCATGTGTTCCTTTCAATTGCGGATGTTTTTCCAGTACTTTTTTACCGACCAGGCGACCCAGAGATCTTCCAACCACCGAAACCTCCAGGCTATGGGTAAGTCGGGTATGTACAAAATCGGTTTTCGAAAGCGGAATCACCTGAGTTTTATCCTGTAAACTCCGAAATTCTGAAGAGAAAATCACCCGATCGTAATCGACTTCAAACCCCAGTCGGGTGTCGTCTTGTTCTTTACGTATGCGTTTGTTTTTATCGCCCTGGCGTTTCAGAGATAAGAGGGTTTCCCAAGTTGGCATGCTTTCAGTTTTAGGTCAAATGTAAGGAATTCTTGGACTAGGAGGGTAATGCCAGGCCCCGCAAATTTGAGAAGTGTATTTCTATGCAGTTTGTAATAAGTTAATTCCAGACAATTCTTGTCCGATTTGATGAATTCCACTTAAAATCTTTTCGGTTTGTTTTGCTGAAGGTTTTTTGGTACCCGAGACATACTGAGAAAGTAAAGTGGGGTTCATTCCAATTTTTTCAGCTAAAAATTTTGCGTTTATCACCTTATAATATTTAAAAAACTGCTTAAAGTCAATTTCAAAACCAACAGATTTTGGCTCTATATCAAGGTTTTCTTCCTCAAAGTACAATTCTACGGCTTCATAGGCCCTGTTTATTAATTCAGGAACAGAATGCCCGGTCGTAAAAATGGGATAATCCACAGCATATGCCGAAAAACCAGTATTGGTTTTCTCAACAGTCATTATTATTTTCTTATCAGTCATAATTTATAATTTGATTCCTGCGTCTTTAAGAATTTTCTTTTCCAATCCTTTACCCATTTCCTGGCTTCCGTGATTTGGAAATATGATTATGCCCTTTTTCGTCTTGTGTCGCATTTTTACGTGAGACCCTTTTTGAGATACTGCATACCAACCATTCTCTGTCAATAGTTTGTAAAGTTTAGAGCATTTCATACAGTTAAACTTTAATCCACTGCTCAAAGGTAAACTTTAATTTACTTTTTAACAAGCGTTTTAATTTTTTACAATGACTTTTAAGTTTGAATACAAGTATGTTATCACTCTAAATGTGTTAAAAACGGGTTTTTTAGTTTTATAACTGGAAATTTAGTTTACATTTGATTCAAATATTTTTTATCTCATGAAAAATTTAGAAAAACTAACTGCCAAAGAAGAAGAAATTATGGCGGTGCTCTGGAAGCTAAAAAAGGCTTTTGTAAAAGAAATTCTTGAAGAACTGGATGGAGAACAGCACTACAATACAGTTTCCACCTTGGTAAGGTTACTTGAAGATAAAGGCTTCGTTGCCCATCAAGCTTTTGGTAAAAGCCATCAGTACTTTCCTGTGGTGGATAAAAAAGCCTATAGCGAAAAAGTTATGGAACAAACCTCTACCAGATTTTTTGACGGATCATATAAGAATATGGTATCCTTTTTTGCTCAGCAGGATAAAATTTCAGAACAGGAACTGGAAGAAATTCTGGAACTCATTAAAAACAAAAGCTAATGGACTTACTCATCTATCTCGCCAAAGCTTCTTTACTTTTGACGCTCTTTTGGGTAGTTTATAAAGTAGTTCTGGAATCAGAAACTTACCACCGGTTTAAGCGAATTTATCTTCATGCAGGTTATGGTTTAAGCCTGATACTGCCTTTACTAAGCTATACCAAAATAGAAGTGATTACACTCAGTCCAGCTTTCCTGGCGCCATCTTCTTCGGAATTTGTCACTGCTGAAATCAAACCCACTACTTCAGAATTAATATGGTCGTTTATCACTGAACATGCTGTGCTTGAACTCATATACATCGGTATTTCCCTGGTGTTTCTGGTTCATTTACTGGTGAAATTCTTTAGGCTACTTAGCTTTTTGAGAGCTTCTAAAGCCTTTCAGACCGATGGTATTTTTCACATTCAAAAATCAATTCCTGAAGGTGCTTTTTCATTTCTGAATTATATCGTTTACAATCCAGAGCTTTATTCTGAAGACGAATTGAAAATCATTCTGGCTCACGAAAAAGCCCATGTGGCTCATAAACACAGCCTGGATATGCTCTTTGCTCATTTATACAAATGCGTGTTTTGGTTCAATCCCTTTGCCTGGCTGTATCAGAAGAGCTTAGTGCTCAACCTGGAGTATGAAGCCGATGCCAAGGTGGTTGATAATACCGCTAAGAAAGAGTATCTAATGACTTTATACAGCATTACTCAGCAACAGTTCAGATCTCAGTTACAACATTCCTTTCATCAATCCCCCATCAAAAAACGAATCGCTATGCTTAACAAAAACAAACACAATCAATCGTTCTGGAAACTGTTTATAGTCTCCCCCTTATTAGTGGTATTTTTTCTTCTTTTTCAAGTCGAAACCAAAGCCCAAATCAAGAATCCGATCACAACTACGGAAAGTAAGGTCAATCGAATTGAAATCACTTATGATGAAAATACCACTAAAGAAGAACTGGATTCTGATATTGATTTCCTAAAAAAAGAGTTTGATATCGATATGCGGTATTCTAACGCAAGCTTCGGCGCTAGTGGCCAGCTCAAAAGCCTCACTTTGGAAGTCAATTCCAACGATAGCTTTAAAGGCTCAGTAACTTCTCCCGATGTGGCTGAATTACCTGTTTATTTTTACAGAGATTATACCGAAGACGCAGAAACGCCATTCGGGGTAGGGATCAGGACTGAATCTGAAACCCCTTCAAAAACCGATTATAATACCATTAAAGATGCAGAAAACTTTATCATCAACGGTAAGCAGATCGATAAAGAAGAGCTTGTAAAAACTTACATCCCCGTAGAAACTTACAGTTATGATAAAAGTTCCAAAACACTGAACATAACTACTAAATCTGAATTTTCGAAACCTTACTTTTCAAAAATATCTGCTATCACAGAAGAGCTTGTTGATAAGTTTGGAAAAAACATTACTGAGAAGATGACTTTTATTAATATATCATCAGACCATGAGCCAGTTTTAATAATATTAGATAAGTTTGAAATTTCAGAAAATAAAGAAACTCCACTTGAAGATAATGAGGCAAAAGAAAAACCTGAAGATTCAAAAAGAGATTATAAGAATGCTGAAAACTTTGTAATCAATGGTAAGAAGATAGATAAAGTAAAGCTTGTTGAAAACTATATTCCTGTAGAAGATTACAGCTACGACTCTAACTCTAAAACCTTATCAATCAAGAATTCATCAGCATTTTCAGAGCCTTATTATTCACAATTCTTAGATTTAATGAATGACATTAAAGGTAATCGTGCAGATAACTTTTTGAAGGGATTAACCTACTTCAAATTGACCTCAGATTATAAGGTAGTTACTATGAAAGTCACTGATGTTAAAACTTCAGAAACACCGAATGATGCTTTAATTGATAAAAACATTTCCCTTTCGAATGGAGCGGGAAAAACAGAAAGGAAATTTTTAGATTTCAACAGCAAATACCAAAATCAGGATATGGTGATGTTTGTGGATGGGGTTAAGGTTGAAAAAGGTAAAACCGCCAATATTGATACAGACCAGATAGAATCTGTAGAAATCTTCAAATCCCCAGAAGAGCTTAAAGCCGAGGGTTATAACTCAAACTTTGTTAAAGGTGTTATTAAAATCACAACAAAAAAAGATAACGATATTAACGCTTCTCAGTACTCTAACTCAAATGAGCAATATAAGTCAGCTCTGAGCCGAAATAACAATACTATAATTTATAAAGTTGACGGAAAGGAAGTAGATTATAAAGACTTCTCAGGATTGGACCCTAAGCTAATTCAATCCATGGAAGTTATAAAATCTTCCTTTGATTTAAAAAAAGCGGGTTACGATACAAAAAAGGTTGACGGTCTAGTTTTAATTACCACCAAAAAAAGTAACTCTAAGCAAACAGATAAAATTAAAATCAGGAAATAATTTATAAATCATCTTCTAATTAGCCAATAAAAACCCCCAGTAAATCTTGATTTACCGGGGGTTTTATTATTTAATTAAGTTCCTAATTAAGATCCGCACATCAGGCAGTCATCGCCTTCAGATTCTTTGGACTGTTTGATCAAAGCTTTAAGTTCTTCTGGACTTAAAGACGAATCATCAGATACTTTTACCTGTTGGCTTTGCGCTTCCTGATAGGTCTTAGCCGCTTTTTCTGCCACCTGACTAGGAACTTCCTTTTCTTTCTTTTCGCTCTTCAGCGTAAATTTAATCGCGTCTACGGCAGACTTGGTTCTTAAGTAGTACATTCCTGTCTTAAGTCCGCTTTTCCAGGCGTAGAAGTGCATGGAAGTCAGTTTAGCAAAGGTAGCGCCTTCCATAAACAGGTTCAGCGATTGAGACTGATCGATAAAGTAACCTCTGTGTCTGGACATGTCGATGATGTCTTTCATAGATAATTCCCAGACCGTTTTGTAGAGTTCCTTGATGTCATCTGGAATAATGTCGATGTTCTGCACAGAACCATTGGCTCTCATGATGGCATCTTTTACATCGTCATTCCATAAGCCAAGACTTACCAAGTCTTTTAGCAAGTGTTTGTTTACAACGATGAACTCTCCAGAAAGGACACGTCTGGTATAAATATTAGACGTATAAGGCTCAAAAGCTTCGTTGTTCCCTAGAATTTGAGAAGTCGAAGCGGTAGGCATTGGTGCCATCAATAAAGAGTTACGCACACCGTGCTTCATGACTTTATCTCTGAGTTTGCTCCAGTCCCAGCGACCGCTTAAGTCCTTGTCTTTTAATCCCCAAAGGTTATATTGGAATTCTCCTTTGCTTATTGGCGAGCCTTCATAAGAGGAATAGGGGCCTTCAGCTTTTGCTAGTTCCATAGACGATTCTACAGCTGCAAAATATAAGGTTTCGAATATATCCTGATTTAGTTTCTTAGCCTCATCAGAGGTAAACGGCATTCTCAACATGATAAAGGCATCGGCCAGTCCCTGGATACCCAGACCCACAGGTCTGTGTCTCATATTGGAATTTTCAGCTTCTTTGACAGGATAGTAATTTCTATCGATGACCTTGTTGAGGTTTTTAATGACTCGCTTAGTTGTTTTATAAAGCTCCTTGTGATCAAAACTGTCATTCTTCACAAACATCGGTAAAGCGATGGAAGCCAGGTTACAGACAGCAATTTCATCTGGACTCGTGTACTCCATGATTTCAGTACACAAGTTAGAAGATCTTATTGTTCCTAAGTTCTTCTGATTTGACTTGCGGTTAGCTGAATCTTTATATAACATATAAGGCGTTCCCGTTTCAATTTGAGACTCCAGGATCTTCTCCCAAAGCTCTCTCGCTTTTATGGTTTTACGGCCTTTGTTTTCGCTCTCGTATTTCAGGTACAGCTCGTCAAACTCGTCCCCATGAACATTATAAAGATCCGGGCACTCGTTTGGACACATCAGCGTCCATGTTGAATTTTCCTCCACACGTTTCATGAATAGGTCTGGAATCCACATGGCATAAAACAGGTCACGCGCCCTCATTTCTTCAGCACCATGATTTTTCTTCAGATCCAGGAAGCTAAAAATATCAGCATGCCAGGGTTCTACATACATGGCAAAAGACCCTTTTCGTTTTCCGCCACCCTGGTCAACGTATCTTGCAGTGTCATTGAAGACTTTCAGCATAGGAACAATCCCATTTGAAGTTCCATTAGTTCCAGCGATGTACGAGCCTGTAGCCCTTATGTTATGAATTGATAGACCTATACCGCCAGCAGATTGAGAAATTTTTGCCGTCTGCTTTAAAGTGTCGTATATCCCATCAATACTGTCGTCTTTCATCGTTAATAAGAAGCAGGAAGACATTTGTGGTTTTGGTGTGCCAGCATTAAATAACGTTGGCGTGGCATGAGTAAAGTATTTTTTGGACATCAGTTCGTAGGTCTCCATAGCAGACTCCAGGTCATCGCCGTGAATACCGATGGACACCCGCATCAACATATGTTGTGGACGTTCTGCTATTTTACCATTTAGCTTCAATAGGTAAGAGCGCTCTAAAGTTTTAAATCCGAAATAATCATAGTTGAAATCCCTGCTATAAATGATTCTGGAATCGATTTCTTCTCTGTTATCATTGATGATTTTATAAACATCATCGGCAATGAGCGGGGACTTTTTATTGTTACGTGGGTTCACGTATTCGTAAAGATCGGTCATGACCTCACTAAATGTCTTTTTGGTATTCTTATGAAGATTGGACACCGAAATCCTAGCCGCTAAGTGAGCATAGTCTGGATGGCTTACCGTCATAGTTGCTGCAATTTCCGCTGCCAAATTATCGAGTTCACTCGTAGTCACGCCATCATAAAGACCCTCTATCACACGCATCGCTACTTTTGGAGGTTCCACAAGAGGGTTGAGTCCGTAGCATAGTTTTCTGATTCTTGCTGTAATTTTGTCGAACATTACAGGCTCTTTTTGTCCATTTCTTTTGATGACGTACATAATGATATAAGTTTATTGTGTTTCTGTTGTTGCTATTGCTTCTGTTGCTTCTGTTGTTTCTATTGTTTCTGTTGTCTCTATTGCTTCTATTGTAACTATAGCTTCTATAGGGACCATAGTGACTATAGTATCGTTTCTGTTGTTTCTATTGTTTCTGTTGTCTCTATTGCTTCTGTTGCTTCTATTGTAACAATAGCTTCTATAGTGACCATAGTATCATTTTTATAGCTTCTATTGTTCCTATTGTTCCTATTGTTCCTATTGTAACTATTGTCTCTGTTGCTTCTGTGGTTTCTATTGTTTCTGTTGCTTCTATTGTAACTATAGCTTCTATAGTGACCATAGTATCGTTTCTCTTGTCTCTATAGCTTCTATTGTTCCTATGGTTTCTACTGTTGCTATAGCGACCATAGCGACCATAGAAGTATCCCTAACCTCAAAAGTTCTTATTACTTTTTTCCAAAACTTGTAAAAAATTATTAATCTTTATTCCTAATCTTTGAAGGCGCTCATGAAGATTTTCATAAAGCCCTCGATCTTTTAATGAGTCTGTTTCGTATAGAATTTCAAGATGATCTATCGTTTCATCATTGGAGGATAACGCATAAATTATAAATCGGATATAATCATTAGTGTAACGTCTTCTTCCATATCCTTCTACAATATTTGACCTTACAGATTTCATTGACCTTCGAATTTGACTTGCTTCTTCATACATTTCAAATTTTGGTAACTGCATAGCCATCTTATGAACGTCTATAGTTAAATCACGAGCCAACTGCCATATCTCCAGTTTTCGGTAGCTCATAGACTCTTTAATTATAGTGTTTCTATTGCTGCTATGGTCTCTGTTGTTCCTATTGTTGCTATAGCTTCTATTGTTTCTATAGTAACTATAGTGACAATAGCGACTACAGTAACCATAGCGACAATAGTTTCCATAGTGACTATAGTATCGCTTCTAAGGTTCCTTTTGTCTCTATAGCTTCTGTTGCTTCTATTGTATCTATGCAACTATAGTGACAATAGCGACTACAGTAACCATAGACAATAGTTTCCATAGCAACCATAGATTCACTTAGAAATCAGCGTCGAAGCTAATTTTGCTGTCTTCTTCTTTATTTTTGTTCATGACACCCGCTTTTTGATATTCACCAACACGCTTTTCGAAGAAGTTGGTTTTACCTTGAAGAGAAATCATATCCATAAAGTCAAAAGGATTGGCAGTACCATATTCTTTCTCACAACCCAATTCAAAAAGAAGTCTGTCAGTTACAAACTCCAGATATTGGGTCATCAAGTTGGAATTCATACCAATCAAACTTACAGGAAGGGATTCAGTTACAAATTCTCTTTCAATATCAAGAGCATCTATTAAAATTTCTCTGATGCGTTCTTTTGGCACCTGGTTCACTAAATGTTCGTTATGCAAATGAACTGCAAAGTCACAATGAACACCTTCATCTCTGGAAATGAGTTCGTTTGAGAAGGTCAGTCCTGGCATCAATCCACGTTTCTTTAGCCAGAAAATTGAACAGAAAGCCCCTGAAAAGAAGATGCCTTCCACCGCAGCAAAAGCAATCAATCGTTCAGCAAATGAGTCAGATTCAATCCATTTTAAAGCCCAGTCAGCTTTTTTCTTGATCGCCGGGAAATTCTCAATAGCTTTAAAAAGCAAATCTTTTTCTTTATCATCATCAACGTAGGTGTCGATCAATAACGAATAGGTTTCAGAATGAATATTTTCCATCATGATTTGGAAACCGTAGAAAAATTTGGCTTCTGTGTATTGAACTTCGTTGACGAAGTTTTCGGCCAGGTTTTCATTCACGATTCCATCAGATGCAGCGAAAAAGGCAAGGATGTGTTTGATGAAATATTGCTCGTCCTCATTCAGTTTGTTTTTCCAATCGGAAAGGTCTTGGTGTAAATCAATTTCTTCTGCGGTCCAGAAACTTGCCTCGCATTTTTTGTACCATTCCCATATATCGTGATGTTTGATAGGAAAGAGTACAAATCTGTTTTCGTTTTCTTCTAAAATAGGTTCTGTCTGCGCCATAGGATAATGATTTTGAGAGGATTAATATTAGTAATCGCGGCTAACAAATATGTAAATAAATCACATAAAAATTCCTTGATTTGGACGAAAGTTATCCACAAAGTTATCCACAATTGCTCTTAACTTAGACCGAATAAGAGCTTCGAGAATTTATTAATTATAATTTTATGACTTGTTGAATTTCACCTTTGAAATTTGAGACCATTTAAACTTTAAGAATTCAATTCGTCAACGCGTTGTTCCAATTCGGAATACCAGTGTTCACCAAATTTTCTAATCAGTGCATTTTTGGTGAATTTATAGACGGGCATTTCAAGACTTTTTCCCAGGTCGCAGGCATCGCTACAAATATCCCAGCGGTCGTAATTCACCGCCTGTAATTCTGATAGCTTTTGAACCCGAATCGGGTAGAGTTCGCAGGAAACCGGTTTTTTAAAGTCGATATCTCCGGCGCGGTAAGCAGATTCGATACCACAGAGCGCTGTACCGTTTTCAGTAAAGTTGACGTAAGCACATTCCTTACTCCCAACCAATGGCGTTTCAGGCTCATTAAAATCGGAGAGGATGTGGGTGCCTTGTTCTTCAATTGCTTTTATGCCTTCCGGGCGCAGGTAAGGTTTTACTTTGGGGTAAATCGTTTTCAGGATGTCCAATTCGTGCTCATCCAGAGGGGCTCCAGCATCTCCTGCCACACAACATTCCCCTTTGCAAGCCGAAAGATTACAGGCAAATTCGGTGTCGATGATAGATTCAGAAATCAGGGTTTTGTCAATTTTAATCATGGGCGCAAAGCTAGCGAAATATAAACTGTGAATATCGATACGAGAAGCAATTTGACCAGTTAATTTGTAGTATTAAATTAACAAAAATTTCATATGCGAAGATTTTAAGTCGATTGTAAATCAATAAAACAGAATTACTTTTGCGCAAAAATTCAGAATTGCTTTATGTTTGATTTTAAACAAATTTTTACGGCTGGGATGATTCTTTTTGCAGTGATTGACATCGTAGGAAGCATCCCCATAATTGTTGACTTAAGAAAGAAAGTAGGCCATATTCAAAGTGAAAAAGCTTCGATTGTAGCCTGTGTTTTAATGATTGCTTTTCTCTTTGTAGGGGAAACCATCCTTAACCTCATTGGGATAGATGTGAATTCCTTTGCAGTGGCAGGAGCCTTTATTATTTTCTTTTTAGCCATTGAGATGATCCTGGGCATTCAACTTTATAAGGACGATGCTCCAGAAACGGCAGCTATTGTTCCCCTCGCCTTCCCCCTTATTGCCGGTGCAGGGACGATGACCTCTATTTTATCTTTGAAATCGGAATTTGATACCCCCAACATTATTGTGGCGATTATTCTGAATGTAATTGTCGTTTATGCTGTCTTAAAGTCTTCTAAAAAGATTGAAAAACTTTTCGGAAAACAGGGAATTTCGGTGATAAGGAAGATATTTGGTGTAATTTTGTTAGCCATTGCGGTGAAATTGTTCGCCACAAATATTCAGAGTTTATTCAATTAAAGATTATGAAGTATTTTATTTATTTCCTTATGCTTTCTGCAGTTGGACTTATGATATTCAGCGGGACTCTTGTGAATCCTGATGATTTGGTGGGAGATAAAAAGAGTTTTACTGGTATTCTTGGAATATTGGTTTGTCTGTGCATTATTATCCTGCTTTTTATCCTGCAACTGTCAAGAAAGCTCAAGCAAAAGTACGAGGAGTAGTTTTTGAGTCTTTGAGTGGTGAGTTGCGGGTATGGAATTATGAATTTTGACCAGCCCGCCTGACTGACGCTAGTCGGGCAGGTTGACCAGTTGACCAGTCTTTTTTCATTTTTCTTTGTTCTTGTCTCCTGACTCCATCTTCAGCTCCATCCGGTTATCTCCAGAATCGGTATCTATCAATTTATTATAAGGATCAAAGCCCACTTCCGTAGGGAATTCATCAACGATAATGGTGAACTCATTGGCTATTTCAGACACCAAGTGCTTTTTCAGATAGAGTACGTTTTCCTTTTGGATACCGTCTATCGTCTCATCGGTCTTTCCAAAAATGCCTATTTCAATATAATCCTGAAGCGGTAAAGACTTGAGTTCCTCCTCTTCTGTGTCTAAGCTTATACTTTTGCCTTCGGCATTGCTAAATTCCTTTTCTCCTTTTTCTGAAGATCTGTATTTCAGCGCATTTGTCTTGATCGTCACTTGATATGTTTCATCTTCAAGGACTTTATAAGTGGCTTCAGTCACCTTGTTGTCATACAAAGTGATAGTTTCAAACATGTCTTTAATCAAATACTGAAGCGAATCTGGAGTTTTTTCCTTCAAAAGATTGACAAATTCAACAGAAGTTGTGTAAGGCGGCTCCTGAAAGGCTACTTTGTCAATAAACGATTTCAAGATGTTATTCATTTTATTTTCGCCTAAATAATCGCTCATCGCATAAAGCACCAGCGAACCTTTGTTGTAGTGAATGTATTGTTGATTTTCGTTGTACATGAGTGGCAATTCCTTCTGACTTTCAAACCGGCGGCTTCTCAAATACTTATCCAGGGCATCTTTAAGAAAAACTCGCATCTGCTGTGCACCGTATTCTTTTTCTAAAACTTTGAGTGAACTGTATTCAGACATGCTTTCAGAAAGCAAAGTTGCTCCACGCACGTTGGCTCCAATCACCTGATGTGCCCACCACTGGTGAGCCACCTCATGTGCAGTGACACTAAAGGGGTAATCTACACTTTCGTTATCTTCATCGTCAACTTTGGCGATAAAACCAATCGCTTCAGAATAAGGAACGGTGTTGGCAAAAGACTGTGCAAAAGAACCTGAAGTCAGTGGAAATTCTAAAATTCGCAGCTGACTAAACTGGTAAGGGCTGAAATTTTCAGAGTAATAGGCTAAGGATTTTTTTGCTGCAGCAACCATTCGCTCAATATTATAGTCATGAGGCTTATGGTAAAACACCTGAATATCGACATCCTTCCATTGATCTTCATACACTTCATATGCTGCGGAATTAAACGCGTAAAAGTTCAATATTTTCTTATCCATTTTATAGCGGAAATACCTTCTGTCACCTTCGATCCACTCTTCCTTGAGATAGCCCGGAGCCACCGCAATCTGATCTTTTGATGTAGAAATCGTGGTTTCAAAATCTATCCAGTCGGCATCATCAGAAATGTAAGTGCTGCCTAAAGCGGTAGAGTCGAGCGGAGATTTCATACGTTCTTTAGGTTCTAAACCATATTTTTCCCGGGTTTTATTATTTTGAATTTCATAACTATCGCTATACCCAAAGCCAGGGAAAATTCCATTATTGATAAACGTTCCATTGCTTCTTACCGGTGAATTTGAATTCAAAAAAGTATTTGGTTTATTTTCCATGTCGAAAGTAAATGTCACTTCTTCACCAGGTTTTAAAGCCTGATGAAACTTGAATATTTCCAAATCATAAAGCGTATCTTTTAAAATGGTTTCTCCCTTTTTACCAAATGCATAGGACTGAGGGTAATCATTTAAAGAAACGACAATTGAATCAATAGGTTTTGACGTTTTGTTTTTCAGGATAAACTTACCTTTTGCCTTAAAATCACGCTTTTCAGGGAATAAATCCAGATCCACATTCACACTGGTGATTCTGGGCTGGTCTAGTTCAGTCAGATGCGCATATTCATTTTCATAATCGACCCGAAGTTGTTCTCTTTCATTGCCAGTGTAGCGTTCGTTGATGACATTGTCGTTGTAATAAATCCAGGAACCAATGCCTACAAAAACAACAAGGGATACGGCAATGATGGACGTGTATAAAGGATTTAGTTTGTCTTTAGCCCGTTCAATTCTTTGCGTGGCCGAGTAAGAAACACCTCTGCGATAAAACAAAATAGCTAGGATATAAAATACTGTTGCTAAGGCTAACCAATAGAGACGATATAAATAAAACCTCTTTATGCCAGGGCCATAACCCACCATATCGGAGTAGGTGGCACCTCCTCCAGAATTAAATCTGAATATACTTTGCTCAATACCAAACTGTGGGAAAAAGGAGAGTAAAATAAGAAAGGCTAAAAGGGAAATGAACCCAACAATATGGTTTTTGATAAGCGTGTGAAATAAAAACGCCACTACCGTCCAGGTAAGAACCCTTAAATAATCAATGGCAAAAAATTGAAATAAATACAAATCCAATTCCAGCTTGTAATATTCATTATACACCTGAACTCCGATTGCTAAAACCAGAGCCAAAATGTAAAACGAAGCTTGCATTTTGAATACCGCTATGAATTTGGCTAGTAGAAAGGACCAGTTGGGGAAGGGCGTCACATCTACCAGTTGGTTCATGTTGGCGCTCTTAGCTCTATTGACAAGCATTCCCACAATCAAAAATGTGATGATGATCATAAATCCACTGACCACACCCGATGCTGTTTGCATCATTTCGCGTGTAACGGGGTAGGTAGTTGTTCCGTAAATCGGATTCCGTACAGCTAGAGTAGTTAAAGTGATAAGAATTGTTACTAAAGCAAAAGAAATAAACACCCAATTTTTGAAAATATATCGAGCTTCAAAACGACTTTGCTTTAAGGCCATCTTCAACCAATGCTTGAAGTTGTAGGCTTTGTTTGCTTCGGGTAATTTAATCCGTAGAAGGCTTCCAAAATTTCTTTTGATCACACGTTCAGCTTTGCTTTTGAAAAGTCTAAACTGAATCGCCTGTTGGTTGAATTTGAATTTAAAAAACACAAAAGCAAAAATCAAAATACTTACCGCAGCCCATAAAATTCTGTTGTAGATGATGTAACCTTCGAAGGGAAGGTAGTTGTTGTTTTTATCAAAAACGGTCCAGTATTCAGTTTCAAGCCTTAGAGCCTGAGCTCCAAGCGGATCGATGAGTGCCGCTAAGGTTTTATTGTCGATATCTGCAGTTAAGCTTTGGGCAAAACTTTGGATGATAATTAAGACCAAAACGCTTATAAAGCCAATAAATATGTTTCTTGAAAAGGTCACAACAGCAAATACAATTGCACCGTATAAAATCAGGTTTGGAATCACAAAAAGCAAGAGCGGCTGGACGTAATTCCAAAGGTCAAACTCCGTAAACAAATCTGGATTTGTTCCTGGGAAAACACTCCCAAGGTACACTCCAAAACAGATGAAAAGAATAATGACCAGGACAATACTCAAAGCGCTTAGGAACTTAGCAAACAGATAGCTGGTTTTTGAAATAGGATAAGAATACAAAACTTGATGCATCTCGTATTTGAAATCTTTATTGATGGAGGCACCAATAATAGACGGCAGTAAAAAGTAGATAAAGACGGACAAACCATTGATCATGTCATTGAGGGCTAAAGCCGAATTTTGATAAGTAGGAGAAGTGGTTGTCACCGTAAAATTATCAAAAAGTCCCCCAGCAGAGGCCATCATGATCATGGCAAAAAGGAACATTAAGACGGTGTAGATATAGGTGATAGGTGTCCTTAGCCAGGACCTGATCTCGAATCTGAAGATAGTTGAAAACATAAGACTTAAGATTGAGAGTTAATGGCTTCAGTTTCATCCGCTTTGAGATGTACAAAATAAACATCGCTCAAATCTGGCTGTACCTTCATAAACTCTTCGCCAGGCTGGGTATCGCCGTAGACGCGAATATTCAAGGAATTATCCTGGTTATAGTTGGTCGAAATCAAATTGAATCCAGTTTCATACGTCTCTAAATCATCTCGATCTATAGTGAGTCCCCAGATTTTATCTTCCAGGTCCAAAACGGCATCAATAGGTTTTTTATGGCAAAGCAATTTTCCGCCATTAAGGATAGCCATATCTGTACATAATTCTTTGACATCGTCCACAATATGAGTGGATAAGATCACAATATGATTAGTGCCAATTTCTCTCAATACATTTAGAAAACGATGACGTTCTGCAGGATCCAGACCAGCAGTTGGTTCGTCTACAATGATGAGTTTTGGATCATTCAAAAGTAATTGAGCAATCCCGAATCTCTGTTTCATCCCACCAGAATAACCTGCCACATGTTTGGTTCTTACATCATAAAGATTTGTGATTTCCAAAGCGTAATCCACAATTCTTTTGCGTTCTTCTTTGTTGGAGAGCCCTTTCAATTCAGCAAAATAATGAAGTAGCTTTTCTGCTGAAAGTTTGGGATACACCCCAAAAGACTGTGGCAAATACCCCAAAATCTTTCTCAGTTCCATTTTTTGGTTGAGCACATCGATATCATCAAGATAGATTTCTCCACTATCGGGTTGCTGCAAGGTGGCAATGGTCCGCATGAGTGTAGACTTACCGGCTCCATTAGGACCTAACAAACCAAACATTCCAGAGTTGATTTCTATAGAAACATCATCCAAGGCCTTTACACCGTTCTTGTAGGTTTTGGAAACACTGAGTAATCGAAGTTGATTCATAACACTAGTTTTGGTTAGGGAAAATTATTACTTATTTGTAATAAATCCATAAAAATGTTACAAAAACATTATGAATTTTATTGATTACTCTAGAAAAACTTGCTGAAGTTACAAATCAGAATCTACAGATTCGCCTTCGTATTGGGTATCTTGTGTTCTGGCATCATAGCCTAGTTCACGCAAGTATTTAGAGAAAATATCGGTGTAACCGTGTGTGCAAATGACTTTTTCACAGCCAGTGGCTTTGATGCTGTTGAGCAAACCATCCCAGTCACAATGGTCGCTCATCACAAAACCTTTGTCGATGGCTCTTCGGCGACGAGCTCCTCTGAAGGTCATCCAGCCACTGGCTGATGCAGTGACATAAGGCACCATTTTCCGAATCCAGGTTCCCCCATGAGCGCTGGGCGGTGCTAGAACTAAATTGCCGTTTAACTCTTTTTTGGTGGTTTCTCTGGTCACTCGGGTAGTTTCAGGAAAATCGACCATTGCTCTTAAGACTTCGGTCATGTTTTCAATAGCACCATGAGTATAAATTTTTCCAATGTCTGGGTTGAGGTGCTTGAGAAGGCGCTGAGCTTTCCCGAGGGAATAACCAAATAAAACAGAGGTTCGCCCTTCTGCTTTATTGTCCTGCCACCACTGGTTGATGTCCTGCATCACTTCAGCCTGGGGTTTCCACTTGAAAGCAGGTAAACCAAAGGTACATTCCGTAATAAAGGTATCGCATTTTACAGGCTCAAAAGGAGCACAAACACCGTCAACTTCATCTTTGTAATCACCCGTAAATACCCATACTTCGCCTTTATGCTCTACGCGAATTTGTGAACTTCCTATCACATGTCCGGCAGGATGCAAACTGAATTTGACATTATTGATGGTAAAGGATTCGCCATAAGCTTTTCCCTCCACATCAATCTCTCCCAACCTGTGTTTCATGATGGGAATATTATGGTGGTGTGTGATGTACTTTTTGTTTCCCCAGCGGGAGTGATCGGCGTGACCGTGAGAGATAATGGCTTTGTCCACCTTTCGCCAGGGGTCCAGATAGACATCTGCAGCAGCGCAGTAAATTCCGTTGGCATTGAAGGCTAACAAAGGTTCTTTCATAAGCTTGAGATTGCTGTTTTTTATTCTATAACCTTTATTTTACCTCCCAATTTTACGCTCTGGCTGAGCGTTTCTGGATTGCCATAAATCATTATAGTTCCACCAGCATTTACACTCGCATTACACGCTTGAGTAGCATATACAGTAGCCTCTCCTCCAAAACCGAGACTTACGTTTGTTGTTTCGGTTTTTAATTTTTCACCATCAAAGGAGCCCCCGGTTTTCACTTCCACACGCGATGTGTCTGCGGAGCCAATCAAACTGACACTTGCTCCGGTAACAGACCTGACAGTTAAATCATCAACATCCAGTTCACCACCAATATAGCTGCCTTCCGAAGCTATTAAGCTGATTTTATTCTGATCTACTATTGAGATAAATTCAACTTCAGAGCCACTTCTAATTTTCAGTTCTTCCACATTTTTGGCATAGACGGTTACTAGAATTTCGGCTTCATAGAAAATCTGACCAACAGGCAAGCTAAGTTGTAGTTCACCTTTTTTAACTTCAATGTTGACTTTATCACGTTCAGATCCTTTGACTTCAATTTTATTTTCTTTTGAATTTGTCTCAATTTCTACAAAAAGACCAGTGGATACTTTAATGCTCGAAAAATCTTCACCAGGAGTGACCGTTTTGACCTGAGCAACTCCTGAAGTGGAGGCTATCAATAATAAGCAGACGACTAGGTTGATTTTAAATTTCATGAGTTCTGAATTTGATTCAAAATCAAAAATACTAGAATATCTCGTGAGCCTGCATTAAATTTTAGCCAAAAGTTAAACCCTGCTTTTGCATATTTAAGCTAAAATGCAGAAAGCGGTTTAAACGCATTTAATTTTTAAGCTTTCAGTATATTTGAGCCAGATTTATACTACATGAAACTTCCCGAAGGCAAAAAGATTTATTTTTCAAGTGATAATCATTTAGGAGCACCAACGCATTCTGAAAGTTTAGCACGCGAAAAACTATTCGTTTCCTGGTTAGATGACATAAAAAAGGATGCGCATGCTATTTTCCTTCTAGGAGATTTATTCGACTTTTGGTTTGAGTATCGCGAAGTTGTTCCTAAAGGGTTTGTGAGAACCTTAGGCAAACTGGCAGAACTAAAAGACTCCGGAATCGAGATTTACTATTTTGTAGGGAATCATGATTTGTGGATGAAGAACTATTTTAAGGAAGAACTCAACATCCCTGTTTTTTTCAAACCACAGGTATTTACATTCAATTCAAAGCAGTTTTTTCTTGGTCATGGAGACGGACTTGGACCAGGCGATAAAGGTTACAAACGCATGAAAAAAGTCTTTGTTCATCCTGTTTCAAAATGGTTTTTCAAATGGCTGCATCCCGATCTTGGGGTGAGATTGGCCAGGTACCTTTCTGTGAAAAATAAACTCATTTCTGGAGATGAAGATGCTAAGTTTTTGGGTGAGGAAAACGAATGGCTGGCTCAATATGCTAAGCGTAAGCTGGAAAACGGGCACTATGATTATTTCATTTTTGGTCATCGACATTTGCCGATGGAAATTCAGGTGGGAAAAGATTCTAAGTATATCAATCTAGGAGATTGGATTGCACATTACACTTATGGTGTTTTTGATGGAGAAGAGTTTTCTTTGGAAAAATTTAACAAAAAACCCTGAATACAATGTAAACAGGGTCTTTTTTATAGTCTGATCTAGTCTATTTAATAGACTTAGATTCATTTTTAGTTTCGCTGGTTTCATCTTCTTTGGAGGCATTTTTAAATTCTTTAATACCACTTCCCAAACCTTTCATCAATTCTGGTATTTTCTTTCCTCCAAATAACAGAAGAATTGCAACACCTATGATGATCCATTGCCACGGACCTACCATTCCCATTATTACGTTAAGTGTATTCATAACTTTAAATTTGCTACAAAAATAGTGATAAAAATCTAAATCAAAGGTTTATCAATCTAAAACCTACATAAATTAACTTTATTCTATCTTTGTACGAGTTATAATTCTATGAAATCACCAAAAAAAGACAAGCGAAAAATTAAGCAAAAACTGCTTCATAAGTACCGTTTAGTGATTTTGAATGAAGACACGTTTGAAGAACGGCTATCCTTCCAATTATCAAAGCTTAACGTGATTATTTTATCTGCCATCTCAGGCTTGCTTTTAGTGACTGGAACAGCGCTTTTAATTGCTTTTACACCTATAAGAGAGTATATTCCTGGCTATTCTTCAACAGCCTTAAAAAACAAAGCCACCCGTCTCACGCTCACAGTAGATTCTCTCACGACGGTAGTCAATAAAAACTCAGCTTACTTTCAGTCCATACGCAACATGCTTATTGGGGAAGTAGATTCTCTCGATATGAAACAGGCTTATACCCTTCAGGAGACCAAATCTATAGATCCTGATACTATTAATATGTCTGCTTCGCAGCAGGATTCTATTTTACGCGCTAAAGTAGAGCAGGAAGACAAATATAGCTTGTTGGAAAGAGCTACGTTCAACACAAATTTCACGTTGTTCCCTCCTGTTTCAGGACGAATTTCAGACGTCTATGATGCTGAAGAAAAACATTTTGCAGTTGATATCGTTACCGAAAAAAACGAGCCTGTTAAAGCCACTCTGGACGGTACAGTTATCTTTGCAGAATGGACTGTAGAAACAGGCTATGTCGTCATTATTGAACATAATTTAGGATTGATTTCTGTCTATAAGCACAACAGCTCTTTATTGAAAAGTCAGGGAGATTTAGTTACAGCCGGAGAAGCCATCGCCGTCGTGGGCGATACAGGTGAATTTTCTTATGGGCCACATTTGCATTTCGAACTTTGGGTAGACGGCTATCCTGTCAACCCTTCAGATTACATAAATTTTGAATAGCTACTAATATGTCATTAAAGTCCATTGCAGCAAAACTATTTGCGAAATACATTTCACATCAAATGCAAGGCTGGTCGTCTCGCCCTGAAGAAACTCAGTTGAAAGTATTTAACATGTTAATTCAAGAAGGGCGTAAAACCAGGTTTGGTGAAGATCATCATTTTGATACCATTAAAGATTATAAAGATTTTTTTGATAAAGTTCCCATTCAGGATTACGAGGGTTTAAAGCCCTACGTCGATAGGGTGGTTGATGGAGAACAAGATGTGTTATGGCCTGGGAAACCCTTATATTTTGCAAAAACCTCTGGAACAACAAGCGGTTCAAAATTTATCCCGCTTACCAAAGACTCCCTGCCCAATCATACCAATGCCGCAAGGAATGCGATTCTTAGTTATATCGCAGAAACGGGGCATTCTAGTTTTGTAGATGGAAAAATGATCTTTTTGCAAGGCAGTCCAGAACTCAAAGAAAAAAATGGAATCCATTTTGGAAGGCTTTCTGGGATTGTAGCTCACTTTGTTCCTAATTATCTTCAGAAAAACAGGCTTCCCAGCTGGGAAACCAACTCGCTGGACGATTGGAATGAGAAAATTGATGCTATAGTAGAAGAGACTTATGATCAGGACATGACGATCATCAGTGGAATTCCGTCCTGGGTGCAGACTTATTTTGAGAGACTTCATCAGAAAACAGATAAAACCATTGCAGAACTATTCCCGAATTTACAGCTTTTTATTTACGGGGGAGTCAACTACGAACCTTACCGTTCCAAGTTTGAAAACTTAATTGGAGTCTCTGTAGATAGTATCGAACTGTATCCGGCTTCAGAAGGTTTTTTTGCTTTTCAGGATTCTCAAAAAGAAGAAGGAATGCTTTTACAACTGGACTCCGGAATGTTTTATGAATTCATAAAAACCGATGAATTCTTTGATGAAACCCCAAAAATTCATAGTATTGGTGAGGTGGAGATAGGTGTCAATTATGTAATGGTGGTTTCCACAAATGCAGGTTTATGGCGTTATAATGTTGGAGATACAGTGATGTTCACCAACACAAAGCCTTATCGATTAAAAGTATCAGGACGAATCAAACACTTTACCTCAGCCTTTGGAGAGCACGTGATAGCTCAGGAAGTAGAGCAGTCTATCATTAAGGCTTCAGAAGAATTTGACGTTCAAATCAATGAATTTACAGTGGCTCCGCAAATCAATCCAAAAGAAGGCTTACCTTATCATGAATGGTTTATCGAGTTTGAAAAAGAACCTGATGATTTTAAGGCATTTGCACAAAGAATTGATGACTTGCTCCAGGAGCAAAATTCCTATTATAAAGACCTGAAAAAGGGGAATATGCTCAAAACACTCGTGATTACTAAGGTTCCTAAAAATGGATTTCAGAAGTATATGAAATCTGTTGGGAAGCTCGGCGGACAAAACAAAGTGGCTAGATTATCCAACGATAGAACACTAGCAAAAGAATTAGAGAAACAAATTTAGATTAAAAAGACAATAAGACATATATGAGAGAATCTTTCAACATAGGCAGAAATAGAGCGCAGGAAAGCACCAATGCCATAGAGCGCATGTACATCACCATGAGACACCTTTTTATAAGAGGGTTTTATAAACCCATGGGGGTTTCCGGCGAAACTTTGCGTGAAGCCTTGCTCACCCTTCGACCAGAAATTTATGGTACGATTGCAGAATCCAAGGTTGAGCTCAGTGGACTTCAGTACATTATCGAAAGGTTGCCTGAAGGCATTGAAGAATGTAGTTTTATCAATCTCACCAGTGATGAAGGCTACTCCGATTCACACTTTAAACCTATTGTTCCCCCAAAGCGAAGAAGGAATTGCTACCGGATTGATGAGGAACAAATGAACATTGAAATCACCCGTGGCCGATCTGAAATCTATGATATCCTGACACACCTTACGTTTATGTTTATCGAGTCTCATAAAATCATGCAGAATGTAGTGATTAACGAAGCTGGGCAGACTTCAAGAGATTGGGAAAAACTAAGCGGAGCAGTTTTAAAAGAAGGCGATTTAAACCAGAAGGAAAAAGAAATTGCCATAACACACACCGCCAATATTTTAGGAAGAACCTTTGCTGAAATCAATCAAGTTTATGACAGATTTGCAACCAAAGATAACCCTCATAAGTTTCTACATCTTATTCATAATCTAGGGAAACTGGCTATTCGTGAAGTTATTCACGGCGATAAGCGTGTTATTACCTTTAGCCCGATTGTTCGTGAACGTTTAGGGCATCATATCCACGGAGAAGTCTGGGCAGATAACATCAAGAAAACCTTGCATGAGCATGGCTTGTTAAATAGGGAATTACACATCATCAGTGCCAATATGCACTCTGTGATGAACACGCTTTTCTCACCGATTGCTTTAAAAGAATTACTCGAAGAAAAATCCAATTTTGAAGTTTATGAACAACTGAGTAATGCTAAAAACGAGGAATTAAGGCAAACGGTTATCAAAAAAGCCAAAGAAGAAGGAATGATTGAGCTGTATGATACAAGTGGAACCAACATTGATGTTCAGATCTTCGATCTTGCTAAGTTGAGCCATTATAAAGGAGACAGCAATCTCAATGGAAAAGAAGATGCGCCGGTTATCATTGTGATGGATTATGCCTTTGGTGAGCAGGCTTATGAAACCATGGACGAGCTTCTAAAACCTTTCAAAGAAGAAGACAAAATTTCAATGAATGTAGACTCCATATCAATTATGGGGAAAGCAGGAATTCTGGAAGGTGGAAAAGGAGACTTGATGATTCCAGATGCTCATTTATTTGAAGGGACAGCAGATAATTATCCGTTCTATAATGAATTAAAAAAATCTGATTTTGAGGATCAGGGCTTACGAGTTTTTGACGGATCTATGGTGACTGTTTTAGGAACTTCACTTCAGAATAGAGACTTGCTGAAGTTTTTCCATGATTCGACATGGAATGTTATCGGCCTTGAAATGGAAGGAGCCCACTACCAAAAAGCCATACAAGCTGCGGCCAGGTTGAGGGGGAATATTTCTCCTGAAGTTAAATTAAGATATGCCTATTACGCCAGTGATAATCCTTTAGAGACAGGAAGCACATTAGCTTCCGGAGGACTTGGAACTGCAGGCGTGAGACCTACTTATTTAATTACTGAAAAAATATTAGAACAGATTTTTAGTGATGCTATTCAGAATCTAAACTCCTAAACCATGAAAAATATCCTTGTGACAGGTGGTGCAGGATTTATTGGATCCAACTTTCTAAACCTTTACGTTCCTGAAAAAAAGTACCATTTTGTCAACCTGGACCAACTGACTTATGCAGGGAATTTGGATAATATTCAGGTTTCAGAATATAAAAATTACAGCTTTATTGAAGGGGATATTTGTGATATTGAGCTGCTAAACAATTTATTTTCAACTTATAAATTTGAAAAGGTTATTCATTTTGCTGCAGAATCTCATGTCGATAACTCGATTACCAACCCCGATGCCTTTATAAAAACAAACATTACCGGAACTTTCAATTTATTGCATCAGGCTTACCTGCTGTGGATGGAATCGCCTTTCAAGTTCAGAACCGGATTCGAAAACTCGAGGTTCCTTCATGTGTCCACCGATGAGGTGTATGGAACTTTAGAAGATGACAACAGCTTATTTACAGAAGATACCCCTTACGCTCCAAACAGTCCGTACAGCGCTTCAAAAGCCTCCTCCGATATGATTGCCAGAAGTTATTTTCACACCTATGGTTTTCCGGTGATCACCACCAATTGTTCTAATAACTATGGGCCTCACCAGCACGATGAAAAGCTGATTCCAACTATTATTCGAAAAGCAATTCAGAAGCAGCCCATTCCCATTTATGGTGATGGTAAAAACGTGAGAGACTGGCTGTATGTGGACGATCACTGCAAAGGAATTGACATTGCCCTACATTCTGGAAAGCTAGGTGAAACCTACAATATTGGAGGTAAAAACGAGCGACAAAATATTTATATCGCTAACAGAATTTGCGAGCTACTAGATGAGTTGAGGCCAGAACAGGCGCCTCATAAAGAGTTGATTAACTACGTTACAGACAGGCCTGGTCATGATTTTCGCTATGCGATAGATGCAACTAAAATCGAAATTGAATTAGGATGGAAAGCAGATGAGACCTTTGAAACAGGCATCCTAAAAACAGTGAAATGGTATCTTGAAAAATATAACCAACTTCAGAATTCATGAGCATGAAAGGAATTGTTTTAGCAGGAGGATCCGGCACTCGACTTCATCCCTTAACGCTTGCGGTAAGTAAGCAGTTGATGCCTGTCTATGATAAGCCGATGATTTATTATCCCTTGTCAACTTTGATGTCAGCAGGAATCCGCGAAATCCTGATCATTTCGACACCTAACGATTTACCGCTTTTTGAAAAATTGCTTGGAGATGGTTCAGCTTTGGGATGCCAATTTGACTATGCGGTACAGGCAGAACCCAACGGACTGGCCGAGGCTTTTATCATCGCCGAAGATTTTATAGGAGACGATAAAGTCGCTTTGATTCTGGGAGATAATATTTTCTACGGAACAGGTTTAGACCAGCTCTTACAAGACAATACCAATCCAGACGGAGGTATTATTTACGCCTATCACGTTTACGATCCGGAACGTTACGGGGTGGTAGATTTTGATCATAGCGGACAGGTGATTTCTATTGAAGAAAAACCAAGACAGCCCAAGTCGAATTATGCCGTGCCCGGCATTTATTTCTACGATAATGACGTTGTCCGTATTGCCAAGTCTATCCAGCCAAGTGAACGCGGAGAACTTGAAATCACCGATGTGAACAATGCCTATCTCCAAAAAGGAAAACTGAGTGTCAGTATTTTAGATAAAGGCACAGCCTGGCTGGATACAGGCACCTTCAATTCTCTGATGCAGGCGTCTCAATTTGTAGAGGTTATTGAGGAACGCCAGGGCCTTAAGATTGGTTCCATTGAAGAAACTGCCTATAAAATGGGCTTTATTTCAAAAGAGCAACTTAAGAAAATCACAGAGCCCTTTTTAAAAAGCGGCTATGCTAAAAATATAAATCCAAAATAAATGACGGTTAAACAATCACCACTTAAAGACTGTTTTGTTATTGAACCCTCAGTTTTCGAAGATGAGAGAGGAAGTTTTTTTGAGAGTTTTAATCAAAAAGACTTTGAAGTAAATACAGGTATAGACATTGAATTTGTCCAGGACAATCAGTCTATTTCACAGTATGGAACCATTCGCGGACTTCATTTTCAAACCGGAGGCTTTGCTCAGGCCAAATTGATACGAGTTGCGAAAGGCAAAGTGCTCGATGTGGTGGTAGATATGCGACCGGATTCAGAAACGTATTTAAAACAATTCAGTTATGTATTGACTGGCGAAAACAATCATCAACTCTATGTCCCCAGAGGCTTTGCACATGGCTTTGCCTGTCTTTCGGATGATGTGATTTTCGTTTACAAATGCGACAATTATTACCATAAAGCTTCAGAAAGCGGTATTTTGTTTAATGATAAAACTTTAGATATCGACTGGCAAATTCCGAAGAAAGATCAAATCGTTTCAGAAAAAGACCAAAATTTACCCACCCTTGAAACCTATTTAAACCCATGAAAGTTTTAGTCACAGGCGCCAACGGACAACTGGGGAAATGCCTTCAGAAGCAGTCCAAAACTACTACTGGAATTGAATTTCTGTTTGAAACTTCACAGACCTTGGATATCACTTCTGAAGAGGCTTTAAAGACTTACTTCAAAGAACATCAACCTGATTTTTGCGTCAATTGTGCGGCCTACACCAACGTAGAAGCAGCCGAAGATTACGAAAACCTGGCATTTCTGGTGAATTCTGAAGCAGTAAAATCACTGTCCAGACTTTGTAAGAGTTACCAAACCAAACTCGTTCATGTCTCTACGGATTATGTGTTCGATGGTTTGAAACTGAGTCCCTATCTGGAAACGGATTCAGAAAATCCAATCAATGTTTACGGGGCGTCCAAGCTTCAGGGTGAAACTATGGTTTCAGAATATATGGATGCATTTTTTATCCTGAGAACAAGCTGGCTGTATTCTGAATTTGGTCATAATTTCTTCAATACCATTCTGAAAAAAGCTGAAGATCGTGCAGAACTCAACATCACAACCGAGCAAATTGGGACGCCCACCAATGCTAACGACTTAGCAGAATTTATTCTGAATTTGATCACCGCAGACTCCGAGGCTTATGGGCTTTACCATTACAGCAACACCGGAGAAGCCACCTGGTATGATTTTGCCCGACTGATTTTGGAAGCGAAACAGCTTGAGAAGGAAGTCAGTTTAAAAGCCACATTTTCTTACCCTACCAAAGCTAAACGACCAAAATTTAGTGTTTTGAACAAAACTAAAATTGAGACTACGTTTGAGACCAAAATCCCGCATTGGAGGGAAAGTCTTGTGGGGTTGTTGAAGGAAGGGGAGTAGTTTTTGAGTCTGTGAGTTATTGAGGGTATGAGGGTTTAGGTCGTAGGGAGTAGGTTGTAGGAGCAATAAATTTAAAATACGGTGTTTTGTATTCGATATTCAGTAGTTGGTGAGTCTGTGAGTTACTGAGTTATTGAGGGTTTAGGTCGAAGGGAGTAGGTTGTAGGAGCAATAAATTTAAAATTCGGTGTTCTGTATTCGATATTCGATATTCAGTATTTAGTAGTTTTTGAGTCCGTGAGTTTGTGAGGGTTTAGAGGGTAGGGATTCGGCCGTAGGAACTATAACTTTCAGTATTAGGGACTGAGTAAAAAGAGTCAGCAGAGAAGTCAATTTCCAATTCAACATTCAGGGTTTCATGTTCGATATTCAGTATTCACAAGTATTTGAGGTGTGTCCCGCTAGGGACTCTATATCTGTAAAAACCAGTACGTCACTTATCCAGTGTGCCGTTAGGTACGCCATATGATTTTGGGTTCTGCTTCGTCAATGTTTTAGTCATGAGAGGTTCATCAATCGCTGAAAAAGCTCCTTTTCCCGCCTTAGGCGAAAGGGCAGGCTGAGTGACAGAATCAGCAGTCGGTGCTCTATATTCGATATTCAGTATTCAGTAGTTGGTGAGTCTTTGAGTTATTGAGTTATTGAGGGAGTAGGTTGTAGGAGCAATGACCTTCCCTAAATAGCGTTGACCGTTTAAAACCACGAAAGATATATTCACAAGTTTTTGAGTTATGTCCCGCTAGGGACTCTATATCGGTAAAAACTAATGCGTCACTTATCTAGCGTGCCGTTAGGTACGCCATATGATTTTGGGTTCTGCTTCGACGAGCCTGCCTGCGTTTCCTTGGCAAAGGCAGGGAATCTTTTTAAGACACGAGAGATTCATCAGTCGCTGAAAAAGCTCCTTTCCAACTAAAGCAAGCTGAATGATAGATTCAAAATTCGGTGTTCGATATTCAGTAGTTGGTGAGTCTGTGAGTTATTGAGGTTTTAAGGGGGGGGGGAGGAATTAGGCTTAGGCATTTTAACTTCAATATTTGTTATTCAGTATTCGATATTAAGTGTTTTTATGAACCGCGGAGACCCAGAGTTCGCAAAGATTGATTTTATCGCAATTGAGTCTGGTGGCTGAGGCTGACTGCGTTGCGTGATTTTCGGCAGAAAATTGTATCGAAGTCACGGTGCTGGGATTGTGAATAGTCAACAACGAAGACATAAAGTTAACGAATATGTTCCCCCTCCTTGGGAGGGGTTAGGGGGGCTTTTCTCCGCCTAAGGCGGACTTAGGGGGATTTTTGCTCCAGCGGCTGAAGCAACTTCAAAGCTTTATCTACAGATTTTACATTGTCGAATGTCAATAGCAGGCGCAATCCATTTCTGGTTTGTTTTTCTTTCATCTGGCACTGTCTTGGATGAGATTGAACGTATTGCAGAATTTCTCTAAATCGGCCTGAATTGTAAAATCCAGAGTCCTGGTTGGAAAGAAAATAGCCAATCATTTTATCCTTTTTCAAAACCAATTTTTCCAGTCCGACACTTGCTGCAATCCATTTTAAACGAACGCTGTTAATCAAATCCTGAGCTTCTTTTGGTAAGTCGCCAAACCTGTCCCTCAATTCTTTTTCAAAGTTTTGAAGGCCTTCTTCGTCGTTAATGCTGTTCAGTTTTGTGTATAAACTCAGGCGTTCTTTGATGCTATTGATATAATTATCGGGAAACAAAATTTCGAAATCGGTGTCGATTTGAGCATCCTTTACAAAGACTTTATCCTCTTCACTTTCTTCATCCTGATATACAGATTTGAACTCGTTTTCTTTCAATTCCTGTATGGCTTCGTTCAGAATTTTTTGGTAGGTATCAAAACCGATATCACTGATGAACCCGCTTTGTTCTCCTCCCAGTAAATCCCCGGCGCCACGAATTTCAAGATCTTTCATAGCGATGTTGATGCCACTGCCCAAATCAGAAAACTGTTCCAGAGCTGTCAAACGTTTTCTGGCATCGTCGGTCATCATCGTGAGGGGAGGAGTAATCAAATAACAAAAAGCTTTTTTGTTGCTTCGGCCAACGCGACCACGCATTTGGTGAAGATCGGACATGCCGAAATTATTGGCATCGTTGATCAAAATGGTATTGGCGTTGGTCACATCCAAACCGCTTTCGATGATGGTGGTGGACACCAAAACATCAAACTCATTGTTCATGAATTTCAGCATTAATTGCTCTAGTTTTTTCCCTTCCATCTGCCCGTGGCCAATGCCTATTTTGGCGTCGGGAACCAGTCGCTGAATCAAGCCTGCTACTTCCTGGATGTTTTCAATTCTGTTGTTGATAAAAAACACCTGTCCACCTCTTTGGATTTCGTATGACACGGCATCTCGAATCTGATCTTCAGAAAAGCGAATCACATGGGTTTCTATCGGGTAACGGTTGGGCGGTGGTGTTTTGATGGTCGATAAATCTCTTGCCGCCATCAGGCTAAACTGAAGCGTTCTGGGAATAGGAGTGGCTGTGAGTGTAAGCGTATCTACATTGGCTTTGATGGTTTTCAATTTATCTTTGACCGCAACCCCAAATTTTTGCTCCTCATCGATAATCAAAAGTCCGAGGTCTTTGAATTTTACGGCTTTATTCACCAATTGATGCGTGCCAATCACGATATCTACGCTTCCATTTTCCAGTCCTTCCAAAACCGTTCTTCGTTCTTTGGCAGTTCGGAATCTGTTGAGGTAATCCACTGTCACTGGGAATTCTTCTAAACGCTCAGAAAAGGTTTTGTGATGCTGAAAGGCGAGAATGGTGGTTGGCACCAAAACAGCGACCTGTTTTCCGTTATCTACCGCTTTAAAAGCTGCCCGGATGGCCACTTCTGTTTTTCCAAAACCTACATCTCCACACACCAGGCGATCCATGGGTTGTTCTTTTTCCATGTCGCTTTTCACATCCTGAGTCGCCGTGCTTTGGTCTGGGGTATCTTCATAAATAAAGGAAGCTTCCAGCTCGTGTTGCAAATAGGAATCGGGGCCGTATTGAAACCCTTTTTCCAATCGTCGCTTGGCGTAGAGTTTAATCAGGTCGAAGGCGACTTTTTTAACTCTGGCTTTGGTTTTTTTCTTAAGGCTTTTCCAGGCTTTGCTTCCCAGTTTATAGACCTGAGGGGGCTTGCCATCCTTACCATTGAACTTCGAAATCTTATGCAAAGAATGGATGCTGAGGTAAAGAATATCTCTGTCGCCGTAAATCAATTTAACGGCTTCCTGCATTTTGCCTTCCACATCAATTTTTTGGAGTCCGCCAAATTTTCCAATACCGTGGTCGATGTGAGTGACATAATCACCAATTTCTAGACTGGTTAATTCTTTAAGGGTGATGGCTTGTTTTTTGGCGTAGCCATTTTTCAAATGGAACTTATGATAGCGGTCAAAAATTTGATGATCGGTATAGCAAACCAGCTTATTGACTTCATCGATAAAGCCTTCATGCATAGAAAGGACAAGCGTTTTATAATGTACTTCCTGGTCCTGATCCTCAAAAATATCTTTAAAGCGTTTCGCCTGCTGGTCACTGGTGCACAGAATACAATTCTGGTAGCCCTTTTCGTGTTTGGCATTCAAGTCTTGAATCAGTAAATCGAATTTTTTATTGAAAGAAGGCTGTGGACTCGTTGGATAACTAATGGTCTGATCGGGCTTCAAAAAAGCCTGAGTACCAAGCTCAACTAGGCTGAAGTCCAGAAGTTGTTTTTTCAAAAGGCTACCTTCACAAAAAAGCTCGTTGGGTTTGCTGTGTTTAATGTCGGTAGAAAGCTCTTTAAAGGCTTTTTCAGCTTTAGCAAAAAGATCATCTATCGTATTGGAGAGCACATCCATATTTTTCACAAATACGGTGGTGGAATTGCTGATATAGTCCAAAAACGTTTCTCTGACCTCATCCAGCTGTTTTTTTTCAACATTTGGCATAATGTCGATCCGCTTTTTCTGCTTGGTCGATAACTGCGTTTCCACATCAAAAGCCCGTATACTATCCACTTCATCCCCAAAAAATTCGATACGGTAAGGCTCGTCATTACTGAAAGAAAACACATCTATGATTCCGCCTCTTACTGAAAATTCTCCGGGTTCGGTCACAAAATCAACGCGCTTAAATCTATATTCAAAAAGGACTTCATTGACAAAATCGAGAGAGAGTTCGTCGTTTACTTTTATTTTTAAAATCGTGCGATCCAGCTCCTTTTTGGTCACTACTTTTTCAAAAAGCGCCTCAGGATAGGTAACGATGATGGAAGGTTTTTTTCTGGAGTTGATTCGGTTAAGCACTTCAGACCTTAACAGTACATTGGCATTGTCGGTTTCTTCAATCTGGTAGGGTCTTCTGTAGCTCCCCGGATAGAACAATACATTTTTTTCATCTACCAGTTGCTCAAGATCATTAAGATGGTAAGCGGCTTCTTCCTTGTCGTTGAAAATCAAAAGGAAAGGCCTTTCGGAAGAAAGGAAGGCTTCTGCCTGAACAAAAGACACTGCAGAACCTACGAGACCTTTTAAGAATATGGATGGGTTATCCGGTGAAGCCAGAGCTTCTTTGAGCTCCTTGAGGGCGGGATTTTTCGAGATTTCCTCTGTAATATCAGCTTTTGTCATCGGGCGCAAAGATACTAGAAAAACTCAAATGCGTAAGCTTGACTTAGGGAAGTGAAAAATTTTAATCTTCCTTTTTATTTTGTTTTTTCTCGTAGAAATTTCGTCTGAAATCTCTGTTTTTCCGGCCGTATTGTTTTTGCTTATTGCGCTTATTATTAAAAAACACTAAGAGGAAAAGCACGGCGATAATTATAATAACGATAATAAACTGTGTGTCTGGTGAGAATTGCTCGAGCATGATTTAAATTTTTATAAACATAACTTTTTTTTGAAAGCTGAGGTAAGATAGTTTTTATCACTTAGAACTTTCTGTTTACCCTCATGCGTTCTGGTAATGTTTTTTATTTGCTGCAGAGACGTAAAGATTGAAAGGATTCAGTCAGATCTCAGATTTAACTATAAATCGTATGTGGGTCAGTCCCGTTAGGGACTTCATGTCGGTGACAAGAATAGGGAGAATCGGATACCTTTGTGCCGTAGGTACAACATATGGCGTTCATACTCCAGCATATAATCAAACGCGAATCACAAAGTCCTGTTTGACCTGTTCTTTTCTGAAAAACACAAGCCCCCACTGAAAGGTGTCAATCGTGACCTGAACTTCTTCATGAGCTTTGATCTGCTTCCAGGCCATTTCCATAGATGGTGACCAGTGAATATCATCAAAAATAAACAAAGAATCGTTGTGTTTATGTTTAAGCAGACTTTCAAAATACTTCAGCGTAGCCTCGCCATCGTGATGTCCGTCGATAAAAATCAGATCGAATTTTTCTTCGAATCCTGCCTGCCCGTTCAAGACACGCAGGTGGGCCCGTCCAAGACACGCGGGCGGGTCTAATTCTGCAAGACTTTCAGCAAAAGAGGAATGGATACGGGTGATATTCGTAAGTTTCAAGGTTTCAAACAGGCTTTGAGCATAGGCTGAAGTCGCCGAACAAGCTTCAATGGTTGTTAAATGAGCCTGACCGGAACCCGCTATGCTGACGCTCCCCAAACCTATGGAAGTCCCAAGCTCGAGTGCGTTTTTTACAGACAGATAATCCACAAGCCGAATCATCAGTCTGGCCCGTTTTCGAGAAATGGAGACGTGTTTGGCGATTTTAGAAACGAGTCTCAAATTACTTTTAAAGATTTTAGACCCGGCTCCGACATCCTGCACTTGCAGGACTTTACCAGACTCTAAAACGTCCTTTTTAGCTTTGTCCCAAAGTTCATAAGCTTCAAAATGTTTCTTATTGTAGAAGCATTTGGTAATCAACTTATATACAAAAGGAGAATGGATTCCATGTTGATTTTTGGAATGCCATAGAAATTTTAGAAATGCTTTTGCTTTAAACCACATTAGTTACATTTAACTGACAAAAATCATACTTTTTGATCCTATCAAGCGGTAAAATTGCATAAAATATCTAAATATGTTTCTACAAACACTTTTCGTCAATTGGTCAAACGGGGCTTTTATCATGACCGCTATTTTTGGACTCGTCATTGTAAGTCTGGTGGGTTTTGTGATTTATTATATCTCAAAAGCCAGCAAGAAAGAACGAAAAGAAAAGCAGGAAGAGGAAAACGCCTAAGCTTCCAACTTTCAAATAATAGAGGGTTTTTAGTTTTGGATTACTTATAAAAATCAAGTAATTCATTTAGATCTTTAGGATCGCTTTTGTTATTCCAGAATAACAATAAATTAATTTGCTGATCCTGTTCTAATTTTTCAAAAAATAAAGTGGTTTGTTTTATACTACGATTCATCTTAGATTTTTCTCGGAGCTACTTCCTTCGATAATTCCAGATTGAAGTTTTTCCACAATATCATCCACCATCTCCATGAACTTGAGGAATTCTTTAGTATTCCATTTTAAATTGATGAATTCCAGCTCTCTGCTGAAAGATTCCTCTGCTAATAGCGTCCAGTTAACTCGGTACGACTTATTCGGAGACATCGAATTTCTTTCTATACTTTTCTCTTATTGTTTGATGAGATGTAAGTTTGCCTTGGTCAGCTTCTTTTCTGCTTAATTCAAGTAAATCTTGTACTTCTTTTGGCAATTCATCAAAAAAGTCATCTTCCGAATTTTTAGAGTAGGTTTCATAAAGTGAATCCACCATGAGCAAAAACTTATCATCGACTTCAGAAATCGACATCTTCATTTCTCCCTTAGTTCTAAAATTCCAATAACAATTATCGTCTACTCAAATATAACAAACATCCTTTTCAATACATAGAAATGATTTTTCCGGATAAATCATTAAACATCGTGAAAACCCTTAAGCCTCCAATTTCATAGACAACTCAAACCATTGCTCTGTTTTATCTTCCAGTTCGGTCTGGATGTTTTGAAGCGCCATGGTCTTTTCTTTAATCTCTTCCGGACTTAAGTCTTTAAGGAATTCGGCTTCGAGCTTTTCCTTTTTCTTTTCCAGGGTACTGATTTCCTTTTCCAGCTTTTTATAGGTCTTTTGCTCGTTGAAGCTGAGTTTGTTTTTTGGCTCTGTATTCGGTTTGGATTTGGTCGGGGTTTCAGAAGAGGTTTGACTGCTTTCTTCGTATTTAGCTTCCAGCTCCAAGGCTTTTAAATCTCTGTAATCGGAATAGTTTCCTGGAAAATCTGTGATCTTGCCTTCGCCAAACACAAACAGGTGATCTACGATTTTATCCATAAAATACCTGTCGTGACTCACCACAATAAGACAGCCGGGGAAGTCTAAAAGGAAATTTTCAAGCACATTCAGAGTTACAATATCGAGATCGTTGGTAGGCTCATCGAGAATTAAAAAGTTGGGATTCTGGATCAACACCGTACATAGATATAAGCGTTTTTTCTCACCACCACTTAGCTTTTCAACAAAATCATATTGCTTTTTACGATCGAATAAGAATTTCTCCAGTAATTGTGACGCTGAAATTTGTCTTCCTTTGGATAAGGGAATGTAATCACCATAATCACGAATCACTTCGATGACTTTTTGGCCTTCTTTGGCTTGAATACCCCCTTGAGTGTAATAACCAATTTTTAGCGTTTCACCATGAACCACCTTTCCCTGGTCTGTTGTTAAGCCCCCAGTCAAAACATTTAGGAAGGTGGATTTACCAGTTCCATTTTTCCCAATAATACCGATGCGTTCGTTTTTCTTAAATATGTAATCGAAATCCTGAAAGAGGTAATTGTCTTCAAAACCTTTGGAGACGTGATGCATTTCTAAAACCTTGGAGCCCAGACGCTCCATATTAATTTCAAGCTCAACTTTATGGTCACTTCGACGTTTCCCTGCTCTGTCTTTGATCTCTCCAAAGCTTTCAATTCTGGATTTGGACTTGGTGGTTCTCGCCTTCGGCTGACGTCGCATCCAGTCCAGTTCTTTCTTGTAGAGTTGTTTTGCCTTAGCCGTTGTGGTTTGTTCTACCTCAATACGTTCAGCTCGTTTTTCAACGTAGTAGCTGTAGTTCCCTTTGTAATTGTATAAAGTTTTGTCTTCCAGTTCTATGATATGGTTACACACCCTATCCAGGAAGTACCGGTCGTGAGTGACCATAAACAAGGTCAGGTTTTCACTTTTTAAGAATTCTTCCAGCCATTCAATCATTTCAAGATCCAGGTGGTTGGTAGGCTCATCGAGAATCAGTAAATCTGGTTTTCCCAGCAAAAGATTGGCGAGTGCCAAACGTTTCTTTTGTCCGCCAGATAAGTCACTCACCTTTTTGGATAAGTCGTCTAATTTCAGTTTGGAAAGAATTTGTCGGTAGGTAGTTTCAAAATCCCAGGCTTGCTTCGCTTCCATCTGGTCAAACGCCTTTTGGTAAGCTTCGGCGTCATCGGGATTTTGCAATGCTTTTTCGTAAGCATTAATAATGCTCAGGATTTCATTATCAGAAGAGAGGATAGTTTCTTCAACACTAAAGGTAGGCTCTAAGTCAGGCTCCTGAGGTAAAAAGCCAATTTTTACGCCTTTTCTGTACACCACCTGGCCATTGTCCGGGGCTTCTTTTCCCGATATAATGTCAAGTAAGGTGGTTTTCCCCGTCCCGTTTTTGGCAATAAGGGCTATTTTTTGACCTTGGCTTATGCCAAATGATAAATTCTCAAAGAGCTCGAGCGTGCCGTAAGATTTAGAAACTTCTTCAACCGATAAATAATTCAATGCTATATTTTTTGCAAAAGTACTCAAGTTCGCTTGAAATAGCTAATCCTTAGCTTTATATTGGATATCAATTCGACATAATTATATCAAAATCAGGCAACCACTTCATTTCAAAAGTTTAATTTTGCCGTTTCATTAAATCTTTAAAAGCAAATTCAAATGAAAGTAGCTGTTGTAGGCGCTACCGGAATGGTAGGCCAAGTGATGCTCCAGATTCTTGCGGAGCGTAATTTTCCTTTAACTGAGTTAATTCCTGTGGCTTCAGAGAAGTCGGTAGGCAAGTCAATTAGTTATAAGGACAAGTCTTATAAGGTTGTAAGCTTAGCAGACGCAGTGAAACGAAAACCAGAAATTGCTTTGTTCTCTGCTGGTGGCGATACCTCTTTGGAGTGGGCGCCAAAATTTGCAGAAGCAGGCACAACTGTGATCGATAATTCATCGGCATGGCGTATGGATCCCAATAAGAAATTGGTGGTTCCAGAAATAAATGCTTCAGAAATCACAGAAGAAGATTTAATTATCGCTAACCCTAACTGTTCTACAATTCAGTTGGTTATGGCTTTACAGCCACTGCATAAAGCCTACGAAATTGACAGGGTTGTCATTTCGACTTACCAGTCTATTACAGGTACAGGAGTAAAAGCTGTTGAGCAACTGGAGAACGAATATGCAGGGAAAACAGGCGAAATGGCGTATCCGTATCCGATTCATAAAAATGCAATCCCGCATTGTGATGTGTTTTTGGAAAACGACTATACCAAGGAAGAGATGAAACTGACCAATGAAACCAAAAAGATCTTATCGGATGATAGCGTAAAAGTGGCAGCCACGGCAGTCAGAATTCCAGTTGTTGGAGGCCATTCGGAATCGGTTAATATCGAATTCAAAAAGGCATTCGAAGTATTAGATGTCAAGAAGCTTTTAAGTGAGACAGAGGGCATCACGCTTCAAGATAATCCTGGAGTCAATACCTACCCAATGCCAATTTACGCGCATGGCAAAAACGATGTCTTTATAGGGAGAATCCGAAGAGATTTCACCAGAGACAATGCACTTAATATGTGGATTGTTTCAGATAATTTAAGAAAAGGTGCGGCAACCAACGCCGTACAAATCGCTGAATTTCTTTTAACGACTCGTTTTAAAGCTTAAGCTTTCGAAATTATTCAATATTAAACCGCCTTTTGGAACTTCTGAAAGGCGGTTTTTTTAATTCCGTGCCTAATCTGAATTTCATCAAAACTTAATTATTGCTGATGCGAGATTTTCGCTCGTGTACTGGCGAGTCATTGTCCTCCTGAACCTAGAGTATCGGGGTGGAGAATCTCTTTCCAGTAGACCACTAACCAGTTGATCAGTTCACCAGTTGAAAAACCTCCTAATCTGCCTGAGGCGGAGAAATTTATCCGTTAATTTATGCTTTCGTTTTTGTCTTGGTCTTTGTTTTTTAAATTTAGTTCACCAGTAAATATAAAACAAAGCCTTATGGCAGATGGCTATGATTCGCTATATTTACGGCCAAAACCAAAACCAATGAAACACATACTCATGCCTATTGCAGCTGTTTGCCTCCTGGCTTCCTGTAATGATGGTAAAAAAAATCAAGCAACATTGACATACCCAGAAACTAAACAAGTCGACAGTGTAGATTCTTATTTCGACACGAATGTGAAGGACCCTTACCGCTGGCTCGAAAATGACCGAAGCGATGAAACAGAGGAATGGGTGAAAGCTCAAAATGATTTAACCTTTGGTTATCTTGAGAGCATTCCTTACCGCGATTCCTTAAAACAGAGATTGACTGAGGTTTGGAATTATGAAAAAATTGGAGCGCCTTTCAAAAGAGGCGACTACACTTATTTTTCTAAAAACGACGGATTACAAAACCAATCGGTTTATTACCGGTATAAGAATGATGAAAGTCCTGAAGAGGCGCAGGTGTTTTTGAACCCTAATACATTTAGTGAAGACGGAACCACTTCTATGGCAGGAATGAGTTTTACAGAAGATGGTGAATTGCTGGCTTATTCTATTTCTGAAGGTGGAAGCGACTGGAGAAAAATCATTGTCCTGGATGCAGAAACCAAAGAACAAAAAGGGGATACCATTGTAGATGTGAAGTTTAGTGGCATCTCATGGAAGGATAAAGACGGGTTCTATTACTCCAGCTACGACAAGCCTGAAGGAAGCGAATTATCTGCAAAAACAGATCAGCACAAGCTTTACTATCACGAATTAGGAACTCCACAAAGCGAGGACGAATTGATTTATGGTGGAACAGAAGAACAAAAACACAGGTATGTGTCTGGAAGTGTGACTGAAGACAATCGCTATTTGATTGTTTCGGCATCCAAATCAACTTCGGGAAATCGATTGATGATAAAAGATTTGACCAAGTCAAATTCTGATTTTGTAAGCGTTATCGACACTTATGACAGTGACGTTTATGTAATTGATAATAAGGGAAATAAGCTGTTCCTGGTGACAGATAAAGGAGCTCCCAACAAAAAAATAGTAACTGTAGAGGCGAGTTCGCCTCAGCCAGAAAATTGGGTAGATTTTATTCCTGAAACTAAAAATGTATTGTCACCTTCCACAGGAGCCGGATACATTTTTGCAGAATATATGGTAGATGCCGTTTCTAAAGTGAAGCAATATAATTATGATGGCGAGCTCGTGAGGGAAGTAGAGCTCCCTGGAGCTGGTTCTGTTGGTGGTTTTGGCGGAAAAGAGGAGGCTGAAGAGCTTTACTATTCGTTTACGAACTATACAACCCCCGGCACCATTTATAAATATGACCCAGACAACGGGACTTCTGAAGTCTATCAAAAGCCCAATATCAATTTTGATACAGACGCTTATGTGAGCAATCAAATATTTTACACGTCGAAGGACGGCACTAAAATTCCTATGATTATCACGCATAAAAAAGGAATTGAACTGGACGGGTCGCATCCGACTATGCTTTACGGATATGGCGGTTTCAATATTTCGTTGACACCTTCATTTAGTACAGCCAATACCGTATGGTTGGAAAACGGTGGTATTTATGCTGTTGCCAACCTGCGTGGTGGCGGAGAATATGGAAAAGAGTGGCATAATGCAGGTATCAAGATGAAGAAGCAAAATGTGTTTGATGACTTTATCGCAGCTGCCGAATATCTGATAGATGAAAACTACACGTCGTCAGAAAAATTAGCGATTCGCGGAGGATCTAACGGTGGACTTTTGGTAGGCGCGACGATGACTCAACGACCAGAGTTGATGCAGGTGGCTTTACCAGCAGTTGGTGTTTTGGATATGTTGCGTTACCATACTTTTACTTCTGGTGCAGGCTGGGCTTATGATTATGGAACTTCGGAAGATAGTCCAGAAATGTTCGACTATTTGAGAGGTTATTCACCTTTACATAACATAAAAGAAGGAACAGAATATCCTGCAACCCTGGTCACCACTGGAGACCATGATGACAGGGTGGTTCCTGCACACAGTTTCAAATTTGCTGCTGAATTACAAAGCAAGCAGTCTGGAGATAACCCAACCTTAATACGTATCGAAACGGATGCTGGACATGGCGCAGGAAAGCCTACGTCTAAAATCATTCAGGAATACGCAGATATATTTGCCTTCACGTTTTACAATATGGGTTACGAGGAGTTATAAGCTAAGAATCAAAATTCAAAATCATAAAAAGGGATAAGCATATGTTGCTTATCCTTTTTTATTCTAAAAAATTCATTTATTGACTATATTAAGCCTATCTTAAATAAATAAATATTAAAAAACCATGAAATTACTTGGAACTATTTTATTGATAGCCGGAATACTGGGAACTATTGTCTTTGGCATTCGGGCCTTAGAGGACTCTGAAAGCTTCAACCTTTTGGGCGTAGATGTCGCTGTAAGTTCTGCCAACTGGACTCCGGTGGTCATAAGTGTCGTGGTACTAATTGTGGGTCTTTTGCTCAGGCGTAAGTAGGCATAGTAGCTAAAGGAATGTGTGTTTTAAAGGTATATTTAGAATACAGGGTTCTAAGAAACCATGTGATAGATTTAGTATTATGTGTGCTCTTTTTTTTAAGGTTATCATCTACTTAAAGTTGAGTTTTAAAAGGTGGTGCCTCCAGTCCCCAACGCCTTGGGGAGAACCAGCGAGACATATTTTCACGCATAAAAAAACCCCAACTAGTAAGAGTTGAGGTTTAAAAGGTGGTGCCTCCAGTCCCCAACGCCTTGGGGAGAACCAGCGAGACACATTTTCACGCATAAAAAAACCCCAACTAGTAAAAGTTGAGGTTTAAAAGGTGGTGCCTCCAGTCCCCAACGCCTTGGGGAGAACCAGGGAGACATATTTTCACGCATAAAAAAACCCCAACTAGTAAAAGTTGAGGTTTAAAAGGTGGTGCCTCCAGGAATCGAACCAGGGACACAAGGATTTTCAGTCCTTTGCTCTACCAACTGAGCTAAGGCACCAGTTTTATTGCGGATGCAAATATAAAACCATTATTTAATTAAACAAAAGAAAAGATGAATTATTCTTATACTTATCTTTGAGCTTTAATTTAGATATGAACTTAGTCGTTGACGTCGGGAATACCCAAATCAAATTTGCCGTTTTTAAAGGAGATGAGCTCATAGAAAAGAGTGCAACTCATTTAGAAAATGCAGTTGAATCTCTTCTGAAGATTTTAGAGTCTTATCCTAAATTATCCAAGGCTATTATTTCTTCTACAAGTGAAGTCACAGCTAACTTTGAAAACCTGCTTACAGAACATGTAGATCTTTTAGAATTTACGCATCACAGCAAAGTGAATTTCATCAATGATTACAAAACGCCAGAAACTTTAGGACTAGATAGAATGGCGCTGGTGGCAGCGGCAGCTTACCTCTATCCTTCGCAAAACGTATTGGTTATAGATGCAGGCACCTGCATTACCTATGACTTCATAAACGAAACGTCGGTTTATTTGGGAGGAGCGATATCTCCAGGCTTACAAATGAGATATAAAGCCATGCATACGTTTACCAAAAAGTTACCCTTAGTCAAAGAAACCTTTCAGCCCCCTATATATATAGGTAAATCTACCAAAGAAGCGATGCAAATTGGAGTTTGTAAGTCAATCTCTTATGAAATTGACGGGTATATTGAAGATTATCTAGCTGATTATGAAGATTTAACAGTTGTTTTAACAGGGGGAGATTATAAATTGTTGTCAGCATCTATAAAAAATAGCATATTTGCGACTTCTAATTTTTTATTGAAAGGATTAAATAAAATTCTACAACTCAACTCAAATTAATGTTCACAAGATTTATTCTTTTTTTCTCGATACTACTTATAGCAGTCTCTTCTAGCTCAGCTCAGGAAGGCTCCTCATCACCTTATTCATTTTTAGGCATAGGAGCCAAAGGTTTTAGAGGAACTGTTGAAAACAGGTCCATGGGTGGTTTAGGCATGTTTTCAGATAGTATTCACCTCAACCTTAAAAATCCTGCCGCTTATGCAGACTTGGAATTAACTGCATTTACCGCTGGAGCAACTTCCAACTCTGTAGAGCTACAAACCAATTCCAGTTCTGATGATATTGATTACTTTACGTTTGATTATTTAGCGATTGGATTGCCCTTTAATAACTTTGGCGTAGGTTTTGGCGTGAAACCAAGAAGCGCAGTGGGTTATGAACTGGAAGAAAGAACAGCTACGCGCATTTCGAGATTTGAAGGGCGTGGAGGTTTTAACACCGTTTATTTTTCAGCTGGTTTTGAGCCCTTCGAAAACTTTAGGCTTGGCGCTACTGCCAATTATAACTTTGGGGACTTAGAAAACAAAGCCGTCATTTTCAGAGATCAGGTACAGTATGCGTCAAGAGAAATCAATTTTACAGATATAAGCGGATTTTCTTTTGAAACTGGAGTATTTTACGATTTAAAGCTTTCTGAGAAATTGACCTTAAAGACTTCTGGAAGGTATGAAACAGGGTCATCATTGAATGTAAACAGAAGAAGAGAGCTGGCAACTATTCAACTTGGGCAGAATGAGACTGAGGTTGTTGTTAATCAAATTGAAATAGAACCCGCAGAAACTGAAATCGAACTGCCGGAATTGTATGCCTTTGGTTTAGGTCTTGGCCAGGAAAGGAAATGGTTTGTAGGTTTAGAATATGAAAACTACACTGCTGGAGATTTTTCTAACCTAGGCTTCAATTTTGGAACGGAGGTAATTCAGAAAAAAGCCAATGTGTTAAGATTAGGTGGCTTTTATATTCCACGTTACAATGATCCTGTAAGTTACTTTAAACGAATAGTTTACAGGGCTGGAATAAGGTATGAAGAGAGTGGTTTGGAATATAAAGGTGAGGATATAAATGAGTTTGGCATATCATTTGGTTTAGGTTTACCTGCCGGTCGGGTTTTTACCAATGCCAACTTAGGAGTTGAATATTTTGAAAGAGGCACAACCTCAAATAATTTGATACAAGAAAATTTCATTAGTGTATTTTTGAGTTTCTCTTTCAACGACAAATGGTTCATTAAATCTAAATATAATTAAATACTTAAAATTATGAAGTTCAAAATTGCTTTTACACTTTTAGGATTAGTGTTTGCTTTTAACGTAGCAAGTGCTCAGGATTGCAGAGTGACACTTAGTTTGTTTAACGAAAGTGCCAAAGTAAAAAACTTTAGCGATGCTTATCCTAAGTATAAGGATTTGCTGAAAAACTGTTCAGATTACCACATCCTTATTTACAAGCGTGGAGAAAAAATGCTTGAAGGAATGATAGATGTAGCTGAAACTGAAGAAAGAAAACAAGAGTTGATACAAGAATTTATCAACAACCAAATGATGCGTCTGGAAAATTTTCCAAACGACACCAAGGAAGGAGCTATGTTAGCTGATGTTGCTATGATCAAGTACAAACATGAAATAGGCACTCTGGAAGAAAGGCTTAAAGCCTTTGAAGATGTTGCGGAGGCAGACAAAGATAACTTTTCTTCACCTGTAGCTATCTATGCTTACTTTAGAACGGCTAACGATCTTAATGATACAGGAGAGAGAGACATTCAGTTTTTGTTCGATAAGTACGATGAAGTAATTGAGCTCATAGAAATTCAGGAAAACGACAAAGCTGCAGAGGCTCAGCCTTTAATTGAAAAAAAACAGTCTCAGCAAGAATTGACCTCAAGAGAATCCAGAATACTTAAAAATTCTGAAATCTACCTAAGAAACTATACAAAAATCAAAGGCAGTGTAAATTCTTTATTAGGATCTAAAGCAGATTGTGATAATTTGATTCCTTTATACAATAAAGAGTTTGATGAGAAAAAATCTGACGTGAGCTGGTTAAGAAATGCCAATGCCAGATTGTCTGCAAAAGACTGTACTGAAGATCCACTATTCTTTAAAGTTTCTGAAGCTTTACACAAAAAAGAACCATCTGCAAACTCAGCCTATTCTTTAGGTCAGTTGGCAGAAGCTGAAGGAAACAGAGCTAAAGCTTTGGAGTATTTTAATGAAGCTGCAGAACTTGAAACTAGCAAAAGCAAAAAGTCTAGAATATATTACAGAATAGCCAATAATTATAAAGACAGAGGAAACTATTCTCAGGCTAGAAGTTATTATAGAAGAGCACTAGATAGTAAACCTTCTTTAGGTATAGCTTATCTGAAGATTGCAGACATGTATGCTAAGAGTGCAAACGACTGTGGTAAAACAGTTTTTGAAAAAAGAGCAGTTTACTGGTTGGCAGCAGATTATGCAACTAGAGCAGGTATTGTGGATCCATCTATTAGCTCTAATGCAGATGCAACTGCAGAAAGCTACAAAGCAAGAGCTCCACAAAAATCTGACATCTTTCAAGAAGAAGCTGCAGGTAGAAAAATCTCATTTTCAAATTGCTGGATAAGGGAAAGTGTAGTGGTTCCAAACATCTAGAATGACTATTCAAAAATCATTTTTATACAAAAGCATTGCTGTAAGTTTTTTTACAGCGATGCTTTTTGCTTGTGAGGGCAATCTAAAGAATGTCAAGGAAATGGAGAAAGATTTCCTTGAGCCACAATCCAAAGTTTACAATCTCAATCTCTTTTATACAGATAGCGGGTCGGTAAAAGCTAACTTAAGAAGCCCGGAGATGCTCGATTTTTCCAATAGAGAATTTCCTTTTAGAGAATTTCCACAGGGTGTAGAACTTGATTTTTTTGAAAAAGACTCCAGCAAGAATACCATTACTTCAGACTATGCTATCCAATATTTAGAAACAGGATTGATAGACCTGAGAAAAAATGTAAAAATTGTTACTTCAGATAGTGTGATTTTGACGGGTCCTCAACTCTACTGGGACCAAAAGCAGGAATGGTTATTTACAGACAATACGTATAATTTACAATTATCCAATGGTGCTAGAAACGAGGGTGAAGGCTTTGATTCTGACCAGAAATTTAGTACTTTCAATTCGAGAACAAATACAGGAATCCAATACATACAAGACTGATGAAATATTTTAAATACTTTGAGTTTGCTTATATCGCTTTTGCAATTTTCTTTATCATAGAAGCTATTCGGATATGGGCAGAAAGCGAAAGCAGAGCTTACCTATACCTGTTCTTTTCTGTATTAGCCATGTTTATGTTTTTCTTCAAAAGGCGCTTCAGAAAAAAAATGGAAAATAAAAATAAAAAATAATGAGTACAGAAGTTCTTATTATCATTTCATGTCTTTTATTTTCAGCTTTTTTTTCTGGGATGGAGATTGCCTTTGTCTCTGCCAATAAAGTTCACATAGAGCTTCAGAAAAATCAAACTGATATAATCGCCAGTGTTTTAAAAACATTGACCAAAAAGCCCTCTAAATTTATAGCAACGATGTTAGTTGGTAATAACATCGCCTTGGTGGTTTATGGGTTTTTCATGGGAGATTTAATCATGAATTGGTTTATAAGTATGCAGCCAGTTCAAAATGAATTTTTAAGCTACTTTATTACCGATGCGAGCTTGTTCACTCAAACTTTGATATCGACTTTAGTCATTCTATTTACCGCTGAATTTCTTCCAAAGGTGTTTTTTCAAATTTATGCCAATGTGCTTCTAAAAGTATTTAGTATACCAGCTTTTATATTCTATTATTTATTCAGTTTTATTTCTGGTTTCGTCATTTGGATTTCTGATTTCATTTTGAAAAAAGTTTTTAAAATGGAGGGAGACAAAGTTCAGTTAAATTTCAGCAAGGTCGAACTTGGGGACTACATCAGTGAACAGATGGAAACTGTAGGGTCTAAGGAAGATATAGATTCTGAAATCCAAATTTTCAGAAATGCTTTACAATTTTCTGAAGTAAAAGCACGTGAGGTCATGATTCCTCGCAATGAAATTGTAGCGATAGATATTTCGGAGGACACTAAAAATCTTACAGAAATATTCACGAGAACGGGGCTCTCTAAACTATTGGTTTATAAAGAAAGCAACGACGATATTGTGGGTTACATTCATTCTTTTGAGATGTTTCGCCAGCCTCAAGATATCCAAAGCATTTTGATGCCTGTTGTTTTTGTCCCCGAAACTATGCTTGTAAAGGAAATCCTAAATGTACTTATTAAAAAAAGAAAAAGCATAGCTGTGGTAGTTGATGAATACGGTGGGACCAGTGGTATGATGACTGTTGAAGATATTGTAGAAGAGCTATTTGGAGAGATTGAAGACGAGCATGATTCTGTCATTTTAGTGGAAGAAATCATCAGAGAAAATGCGTATAAATTCTCTGCCAGATTAGATGTGGATTACATCAACGAAAAGTACGACATCAATCTTCCGGAAAATGAAAATTATGAAACCCTGGGCGGAATGATCGTCAATACAACAGAGGAAATCCCCGAAGTAGGAGAGGATGTGATTATAGGCCAATTCAAGATAAAAATCCTGGAAGCCTCCAACAAGAAAATTGATTTGGTGTCTATTAAAGTCAATACTGGTGATTAAAAATTTAAACCTATTCTTCACACGTTCACTTCTGCATACAACGAATTAAATATTTTAAACAACAAGGTTTTATATATGGGCTAATTATCTTACTTTCGCCCCCAATATTTCTTAAAATACCCTAAAATGGCAATACTTAGTAAAATTAGAGAACGCACAGTTTTCCTCATAGTCATCATAGCCTTAGCTTTATTTGCTTTTGTGCTTACAGACTTATTCAAAAACGGCGGTTTTTCTGGAGATAAAGCAACCAGCGCTGTGGGTGTGATTGGTGATGAAGAAATAACGAGAGAAGGCTTTGCTGCAGAAGTTGAAAGCATTGTTCAGCAAAGCCAAGGAAGGATAAGCACTCTTCAGGCCGCAAAACAAGCCTGGGATAATAACTTGAGAAGAACCTTGCTTAAGCAAGAATTCGAAAAATTAGGACTTGAAGTTGGAGCAGATCAAATCACAGAGGTTATGTCTCAGCAGTTGGCTGGCGACCCTAGATTTTCCAACCAAGCAGGGGTTTTTGATGAAGCAAAATTAAAGCAATTTATTGCAGAGTTAAAACTGACTTCTCCTGAGCAATACCAGCAATGGTTGAATTTTGAGAAATCCATGGCAGTCAATGCAAAGTCCCAACTTTATTTCAATATGATAAAAGCCGGGGTAAAAGCTACACTGCTTGAAGGACAACAGATTTACCATCAAGAAAATGATAACCTTACTTTTGAATTTGTAAAAGTTCCTTTTGATAAGGCCGAAGAAGTTGAAGTGACAAAGTCTGATATTAAATCTTACATCAGCAATCACAAAGAGCGGTTTCAGCAAGATGCCAAAAGGGATATCGAATACGTATCTTTCGAAGAAGAGCCTTCAGAAGAAGACAATACTTTAATCTTAGCTGAGGTTGAAAAACTAGTTACTGAAGGTGATCAAAATTTCAAGACAACAGACGACGTTCAGCAGTTTTTAGCATTAAACTCAGAAACACCTTATAACGATACGTTTGTATTCGAATATAATTTGAGTGGTGAATTTGCTCAGGATATTTTAGACTTAGACATCAATGAAGTTTATGGTCCTTACTTTGAAAATGAAAGCTACAAATTGACTAAACTTCTTGAGCGCTCTCAAAAGCCAGATTCAGTACAAACAAGTCATATTCTTGTAACTTACGACGGTACTCGTGTAGATGGTTCTGTGACAAGATCCAAAGAAGAGGCCAAAAGCCTTGCAGATAGTATCACATCTGTCGTGAAAAGGAACTCTTCAAAATTTTCAGAGTTGGCAGCTGAATTTTCTTCAGATCGTCAAAGCGCTGCTGATGGAGGAAATTTAAACTGGATTACTTACGGAGCTTTGGTTCCAGAATTCAACGATTATGTTTTTGAAGAAGCTAGAGTAAACAGTTATGGAGTTGTAGAAACTGACTTTGGATACCACGTTATTTATGTTGAAGACAGAACATCTCCAAAAGATGTTGTAAAGTTGGCTACAGTGACCAAAAGAGTTGAAGCATCAGATAAAACTTTAAATGAGCTTTACCGTTCAGCGACTAAATTTGAACTTGGCGCTAAAAAAGGTGATTTCCGTGAGGAAGCAGTGGCTATCGAGAAAACTGTAAAACCAGTAAACGGTATTAATAAGCTTGATGAAACCATTCCAGGTGTGGGTAGACAAAGATCTATTGTGAAATGGGCCTTTGAAGGGGAAACCAAGGTCGGTGACGTAAAGAGTTTTGACACAGGTAATGGCTATATCGTTGCCAGAGTGACCAAGAAAACAAAGAAAGGTTTAAAGTCACCAGAAGAAGCTTCTGCTGTTGTCACTCCTATCCTCAGAAAGCGCAAGCAAGCAGAGAAAATCATGTCTCAGATCGAAGACAATAACCTTGTTGCAGTAGCAGCTGCTTTTGGACAAACTGTACAAAAAGCTACATCTATAAATATGAGCAACCCGATTATTCCTGGTGGTGGTAGAGAGCCGAAAATTGTTGGTGCTGCTTTTGCCATGGAAGTAGGCGAAGTGTCACAACCACTAAAAGGTGATTCAGGGGTTTATTTGATAAACCTATTAGAAAAGAATAAAGCAGAACAGCTGCCTTCTTACCGTTCTATAGCCAAGGAAGAGACCGAGAAAAGAACACGGACTTTGCTTAACCCAAGGAACAGCCCAATCATTGAGGCTTTAAAGAACAGCAAAGAGATTGAAAAAAACATTCACTTAGTCTACTAAGAAGCAGAATTAAGAGAAATAATAAAACGCCCTGTTACACCATGTGACAGGGCGTTTTATTATAAAGACATGTCTTCGAATTTAAGGATGGTTTTATAAGCTTTATTATTGAAGTAGGAGGTTGGGTCTGCTTCACAGATTGCCATTACAAAATCTCCACCCCAAGCTCCAAGGCTTTTTATACTGCCTTCGAAATCCGGGAATAATCTGGATTGAACAGGTTCAATTTGAAGAATTTCTGAAAGACACTCTTCATGATTTGCTATCAATTTGTGAGCTTTCTCCAGTGTGTTTACTTCCTGAAATTCATCTGTGATGCTATTTATTTTTGAAACAAATTCTCCTAGGCTGTTTGGCTTTGCCTTCCTGTAGTTGGCTATAGCCTCCCTGCTATTTTGTTTCTGCTCCAAATGGACAAAGTATATAAAAGGCTTAATAAAGTTTGGAATTTCTGCGGTTTCCACTCTAGGAGTTCCATTTTCTATAGCATAGACCAAAGCTGAATCTGAATCTGCACAGGCGATATCATATCCGCTTCCGCCAAAGGTTTTGGCTAATAATTTATAGGGATTTACGTCAGCCCATTTTGCCAGGTTAGCGATAAGCGTAGAAGAGGTGCCAAGCCCCCAGTTTTTTGGAAATTCGATTTGAGTCTTAAACTCATAATTCTGAGTAAATACATCAGGATTAAGTCGACTGGTTTCTCTCAAAATTTGAAAAAGCCGATGTTCAACATCATTTTTACCTTGAAGTTTCTGGGTAATGACGTCTAAAAGATCAAACTCAAGGTGTAACCAGATTTGATTTTGAAAATCATAGCTCACCCATGTTGAAAAGTCTCTTTTTGAGGGCTTTACTTCCAGATGCTGTCCAAACTTACAGGGTATAGCCAGTGCCTTGGCAGTATCCAAAACCAGATATTCGCCAGTGATTAAAAGTTTGCCGTGACTATAAAAATGTTGACTATCCACTACGATCTCATTTTTTCAAGTAAATGAATCACTTCTGAATGAGTGACGGTATTCGTTTTGAAATATTCGATAGCTTTTGTTCTTTCGGTTTCGTTAGCCTCAAATTGATTGAGAATATTCATCAGGTGCATTTTCATATGGCCTTTTTGAATACCTGTGGTGACCAATGAATTCACAGCCGCAAAATTCTGAGCGATTCCTGCCACTGCAGCAATCCTCATAAGCTCTTCGGCTGAGGGGTGGTTGAGCATTGCCATAGAAAGTTTCACAAGCGGATGTAAGCTTGTAAGTCCGCCAATGGTCCCTAAAGCTAAAGGAACTTCAATCCAAAACCTGAATATTCCATTTTCGACCCTTACATGGGTCAGGCTGCTGTAGTGTCCTTTTCTGGCAGCATAGGCATGCACCCCAGCTTCCACTGCTCTAAAATCGTTGCCAGTAGCCAAAACAACGGCATCTATGCCGTTCATGATCCCTTTGTTGTGAGTTACAGCTCGGTATGGCTCTATTTCTGCGATTTTTATAGCGCGAGAAAACTTCTTCACAAACTGTTCGGCTTCTGCTTTTGTTTCTCCTAACTCTGCAACCGGACAGGAGACTTCAGCTCTGACCAGGCATTCTGGAACATAGTTGGATAAAATACACATAATCACTTCAGGAAAAGTTCCTTCAGCAGCCAAAGCTTTATCAGCTCTAGCTTCGGCCTCAAGAGTTTGACCAAATTGCTCCAGACAGGAATTGATGAAATTGGCGCCCATTGCATCCACAGTTTCAAAGGTACAGTAGAGCTGATAATAATTCTCTAAGTCGCCTGTTTTATCGATGAGCTGAATATCCTTGATGCCGCCACCTCGCTTTTCCATGTTTCTGGTGATGGAAGTGGTAGCCGCAAAAAATTGAGTTTTGATGTTTTTAAAAAATTCTTCGAGCTGTTTTGAATCTCCATAATAATTGAAATGTACATGTCCAACTTTGGTAGTTCCAAGTATTTTGGTGTTGAAACCGCCTTTATCCAGCCAGAATTTAGCAGCCTTACTAGCCGCAGCAATCACAGAGCTTTCTTCGATGGCCATAGGAATGGCGTAAAGCTTATCGTCTATATTGAAATTGGGAGCTATACCAAGAGGCAGGTAATAATTAGAAATCGTATTTTCAGTAAATTCATCATGAAGCTTTTGTAGGGCTTCATCAGTATTCCAATACTGCTTGATGATGGTTTTGGCCTTCGGATAATCGCTTAAATAATGAGTGGTAAGCCAATCTATTTTTTGAAGTTTGGACAGCTTAGAAAAACCAGATATTTGTGACATTAGAATTCTTTAAGTAATGAATTACAAAGATACACTTCATAAGTTATCAAGCACTTGAACAGGAGATCACTATTTTATTCTGATGCTTTTTATAGATTTTATTGATCAGACCTTCTTGAAATCTCATTTCATTTGAGTTTTTAGTAAGAAAAGTAAACGATTTTTGATGTTTTTTTAGTAAAATTGACCTCCAAAGTAAAATCTATGAGAACCCAAAAAATCATATTAAGTTTATTCGTCATTTTTTTGACTAACTCATTTATATCAATCCATGCTCAGACAGAGGACATTTCCTTAGAAGACATTTGGAGTGGTGAGTTTAGTCAGGAGCGAATGCAAAACCTGCAATCATTAAAAGATGGCAAGTCTTACATCGTTCAGGATTATGACAGAGCAAGTCAAACTATGAAGGTTGACGTCTTTAGTTATAAAACCGGAGAAAAAACAGCAACTCTTTTTAGTAGTAATTCAATTCCAGGTTTATCTATTTTTCAAACCTTTTCCCTGAGTAAGGATGAGACTAAAGTTATTTTAGGGACTGAAGTAGAGCCCATTTTCAGACATTCAACAAAGGGCATCTATTATGTATATGATTTAGAGTCTAAGAAATTGACCCAACTTGACGATGCTAAAATTCAATCTCCAACGTTCTCACCTGATGGAACTAAAGTTGGTTACGTAAAAGACAACAACATTTTTTATAAAAATCTCGAAACGAATTCAACAGTGAAAGTCACCACAGATGGTGAGAAAAACAAAATCATCAATGGCGTTACAGATTGGGTGTATGAAGAAGAATTTGCTTTTGTGCGTGCTTTTGAGTGGAACCGGGGCGGAACCAAAATAGCCTACTTGAAATTTGATGAGACTAAAGTTCCTGAATTTTCTATGGATTTATATGGAAGATACGGCCAAGACCTGTACCCCTCTCAGGAGGTATTTAAATATCCTAAAGCCGGTGAAGACAACGCAAAAGTAAGTCTTCATCTTTTTGATTTAGAGTCCAAAAGCAATTCTGGAATAGGTCTGGATGCTTATGAATACCTGCCCAGATTGAAATGGACTCAGGATGAAAATCTGTTTAGCATTCAAAGCTTTAACAGACATCAAAATGAAATAAAACTATATCTCATAAATGCTGAAACTAAAGAGGCAAGATTGGTTCTAACTGAAACGGATAACGCTTATGTAGACGTTACAGACGACTTAACTTTTTTAAAGGATAACAGTTTTATCTGGACCAGTGAAAAAGATGGCTGGAAGCATATTTATCATTATGCAGAAGATGGAAGCTTGATCAACCAGGTGACTGATGGAGCCTGGGAGGTGACCAATTATTATGGTTTTGATGACAAGTCTGGACGAATTTATTTCCAAAGCACAGAAAATGGGAGTGTGAATCGCGATGTCTATTCCATAGTAGCCAACGGAAAAAATAAAGTAAGACTTACCCGGAAAACAGGAACCAACAGAGCAGATTTCAGTGCGGACTATACGTATTTTGTCAACACATTTACCAATACAACTACACCTGCTGTTTACACGCTGCACAAAGCGAAAAACGGAAAGCTGGTAAGAGAAATCAAAGATAATTCAGCTTTGCTAACTAAGCTGGATGGGTATAATTTGTCGCCAAAGGAGCTTTCAACACTAGAAGTCAACGGCAACGAATTGAATACCTGGATGATAAAACCACCAAATTTTGATCCTGAAAAAACCTACCCTTTGTTGATGTTTCAATATTCTGGCCCTGGCTCACAGTCGGTATCCAATACGTTTTTTGGAACCAATGACTATTGGTATCAGATGCTCGCACAGCAGGGGTATATCGTAGCCTGTGTAGATGGAAGAGGAACAGGATTTAAGGGAAGGGATTTCAAAAAAGTGACTCAAAAGGAACTTGGAAAATACGAACTCGAAGATCAAATTTCTTCAGCCAAATTATTTGGAGCAAGAGACTATATAGATGGCGATAGAATAGGGATTTGGGGATGGAGTTACGGAGGCTTTATGTCCACCAATGCGATTTTTCAGGCGAACGACGTTTTTAAAGCAGCTATTGCCGTAGCACCAGTGACCAGCTGGAGGTTTTATGACACGGTCTACACAGAGCGTTATATGACAACTCCTCAGGAAAACCCTTCAGGCTATGATGATAATTCACCGATTACCCACGTAGATGAATTCGATAAGGGGAATTATCTATTAGTTCACGGGAGTGGTGATGACAATGTGCATGTTCAAAACACCATGCAGCTTATCGAAGCGTTGGTGCAGGCCAACAAACAGTTTGACTGGAGAATTTATCCAGACAAAAATCACGGCATTTACGGAGGAAATACACGCCTTCATCTGTATACGTTGATGACAAATTTTATTAAAGAAAACCTATAATGGAAATCAGGTTTCAAACAAAAAAAGAAAGTAAACAACAACAACAGCAAGTTTTTTTAAACCTATCTGGCGAAGAACGTTTTATGAAGTTTTTGGACTTATCTAGAACCATAAACCGCTTACCCGTGAAAACCAGAAGCTCCTTTGAACACCGGTATAAAGGCAATTTTTTGTTGACTGAAAAAGACAAGAAAAAATAAGCATGAAATGGAATGAAAACATTGATAACTTCATTAAGCTGGCCAATAAATTTGAGGTGAGAATGATAATGATAGGTGGTGGCGCTGTAAATTTTCATGGGTATCAAAGACATTCTGCAGATGTTGATTTTTGGATAGATGTCACTGAAGACAATATGTATAAGTTGAAAAATGTTTTTAATGAGATGGGCTATGAAATTGAACAGTTCCCCAAAGAAGTCATAGATAAAACGCAAAATATTTCAGTTAAATTTTCTCCATATGATTTGGATTTAGAATTAATCACGAGATTTTCTATAGGTAAAAGTTTTGATGAGGCTTATTCGGAAAGCATAGTTACAAAGACCAAGGGAGAAAGTCTATTGAAATGGAATGTTATAAGTTATGAAGATTTAATTACAAGTAAAATAAAATCAGGTCGACCTAAAGACCTTTTAGATATTCAGCAACTAGAATCTACAAGAAAAAACGAATAAATACATATGAACACAAAACCAGCCCATCAAAAAGAATTATTTGGCCACCCAGCAGGTCTTTATATTTTATTTTTCACAGAACTTTGGGAACGCTTTTCTTATTATGGAATGCGAGCCATTCTTACCCTCTACATGCTCGCCAAAGTGAGTTCCGAAAATCCTGGTCTAGGCTGGGAAGAAGGAAAAGCGCTGGCTATTTATGGATGGTATACCATGCTGGTTTATGTGGTTTCTATTCCCGGAGGAATTATAGCCGATAAAATTTTAGGACAAAAACAATCGGTTATGATTGGTGGATGGCTTCTGGTAGCAGGACACGGGGTGTTGTCTATTGAACAGGACTGGGCGTTTTATACAGGCCTTTTGCTTATCGTTCTTGGAGTTGGTATGCTGAAGCCAAACATTTCCACCATGGTTGGAGGTCTTTATAGAGAAGGCGATGCAAGACGTGACAAAGGCTTTTCTATATTTTATATCGGTATAAACGTAGGGGCGGCTGTTGCTGCGATTCTAGTGGGCTATATCGCTTCAGAATATGGATGGCATTATGGATTTGGTCTTGCTGCCATTGGAATGGTTTTGGGTCAGGTGGTTTATATATTTGGTCAGAGGTACCTTACTCATGTAGGGAATAAGCCTAGCAGTTTGATTTCTGCTAACGAACCCTCTGTGTCTATCAAAGAGATTTTTCAAACCATGCTTTCTACCAAAAAATCACTTGCAGTACTTGTTCTTCTCCTGGCTTTATCTTTTATAATTCCAATCCAATTTATGGATACAGAAGTCAGTGCTTATATTGTCTTTTTTATATTTTTATCGATTGTGGTAGGTTTTATGATGACTGTTTACGAGGATTTGAACGGCAAAGTTGAGAAAGACAGATTCATTGTCTTATTGCTTTCCTTTTTAATTGTCATTGTCTTTTGGGGAGCCTTTGAGCAGGCTGGAGGATTATTGAATATTTATGCACAACAAAAAACAGATCGATTTTTACCGGTCTTCGATTACACAGTACCAGCGGCCTTCTTTCAATCGCTTAATCCTTCTTATATCATTATTTTTGGTATTCCTGTGGCCTTATTTTGGGCCTGGATGAAAAAACGTGGAAAGGAAGCCTCTTCAATTTTCAAAATGGCTATTGGGGTGATTGTCATGGGACTTGGATTTGTCTTTATGGTATTTGCTACTCTGCAGTACGAAGCTAACGGTGAAGCTGCTATTTACTGGCTTATTTTTGCCTACTTGCTTCATACAATTGGAGAGCTTTCTGCCTCTCCTGTCGCTTTGTCTTTCATTACGAAACTGGCGCCTTTGCGTTACGGGGCCTTGATGATGGGACTTTATTTTGCAGCTACAGGTCTGGGAAACAAAGTCGCAGGAATTATAGGTGAATCTTCTCAAGCCGAACGCATAGAAATTGAACTTAGTGCAGAACAAAATCAGCTTTCACAGTTTGTGGCTAATGAAAGTGCGGAAGAGGTTTTCAAAAACAATAAAGCCTTTACAATTGAAACCCAGCTTTATTCAAATTCATCTGGCGAGGTTGTTTTTGAAGAAGTAAAAACTGGCAAAAACATCAATTCTATATTTACATTTGAAGGCGATAAATCCCAGTCTGAATTACTCAGCAGAATCCAACCTTATGAAACTTCTGGGGATAATAAGCTATTGACTTATTTGAAGTTTGATTACAAAGAGGGGCAATATGTCGGGGTAATAGCTATAGATCAATTTCAAACCGATCTCGAGTTTAAAACCTTTATGGGTATTGTGATTTTCACAGTTGCTTTTGGAATTTTAGTTATATTGTTACTCAAGCCATTGAAACGTCTAACTCATGGTGCTGAAGAAAAAGAAATTGAAGGACTCGAAGCCGAAGGTTTCGAAATCGCAGATGATGAAGTAAAATAAAAGAAATGAAGTATTTGTATTTAGGATTTATGTTTTTCATGCTTCATTCCGCGCATGCACAAATTGAATGGATGACAATGAATGAAGCTTTGGAAGCTCAAAAAAAAGAGCCTAAAAAAATATTTGCAGACGTTTATACAGACTGGTGTGGGCCTTGTAAACTGATGGACAAAAACACCTTTTCAAATCCAGACTTGGTAAACTATGTCAACACTCATTTTTATCCTGTAAAATTTAATGCTGAAGGCACAGAAACAGTGGATTATCAGGGCTTCGAATATACCAATCCAAATTATAGACCAGAGAGAAAGGGAAAGCGAAATGCACAGCATTTCTTTGCTAATGCGTTGAAGGTTTCCGGATACCCAACGGTTGTTTTCTTTGATGAAGAATCCGACGTAATTGCCCCTGTGGTAGGCTACAGAACTGCAGAACAGCTTGAGATTTACCTCAAAATGATTGCTTCAGATGATTATAAAGACTTAACTACAGAGAAAGCATGGCAGGAGTATCAAGCTGATTTCGAAGGCACATTTTAAAACTAATTTTTAAGTAGTACAAAGGCACCATTTTCCCAGGTGGAATGAAATTTTACATCAAATTCCTTTGCTGAGGCCTGCCAGCGTTCTACATCTGTTTTGTAATTACTTCCATCAGCAATGATTTGTTTAGGTTTCAATTCTGATATAAGCCTATCCAGGTTGATATTGGGGGAGTTTTTTAAAAGAAGGTAATGTGGCTGAAAGTTTGATTTAGGATAGACAGGAATACTGTCTAAAACAAACAAGACTTCAGCTGAGTTAAGCTTATAAATATTTCTAAAGCCAGACAATTGGATTTCGTCTATTCCTTTTAGTGTTTTGTAATTTTTGATGTGGTAAGCATCTTTAATGGAGTCTTTAGGTTGAATCTTATCGCTATATAAATTCAGAATCGATCCCTTCAGAAGACCGAGTTGTGAGTTTCTGTAGGTTTGGAAAACCACAGTTTCTTCCTGCTGAAGTTGACTCCGTTTTTCAAGATAAATACAAACCAATAAGGCTAGCAGGGATACATTCAGAAGAGAATAGCTCCATAATTTGTGTTTCGAATTCCAAAGCACTAAGCTGAAAAACAAAACAAGACTGGCGATAAGCATTGATTTTGTAAAATAAATATCAGAAAAGACAAGGCCTTCTTTGGAAGCAATCCAATTGACAAAACCTAGAAGAAGGTCTAAGAGTTGACCATATAAAGAGGCTAAGAAGTCTGGTAGAATTCCTGACAGACTTAAGACGATAACTAATATCCCTCCGGCAAGAATAATCCCAAGCCCTGGTAGAATTACCAAATTACTGACCAGGAACAAGCCTGGAAACTGATGAAAGTAATACAGGCTTACAGGTAAAACGCCTAGTTGAGCAGTTAATGTTACGGTAAGGATGTCCCAAATTTTCTGATCTGCAAAGAATTTGGGTTGATACAATTTGGAAAGCCCAGGCTGAAGTGTAACTATGCTTATTACTGCCAGGTAACTTAACTGAAAACCGACTTGATAAATAAAATAGGGATTGATGCTAATCAAAAAAATAGCCGAAAGCGCCAGGGTATTAATGGCACTTGTTTTTCGTCTGTAATTGAGGGCGAGGCTCAAAAACGAAAACATAACCGCAGCTCTTAAAACAGACGGCGTGAATCCAGCCAGAGTTGCAAATCCCCAAATACCCAGTAAAACAGAGATTTCTCGTAAAAACCTCCCGTATTTTACTCTCAGTAAACCTTTTGTCACAAATTGTAAAATGAGTAGAAGGATTCCCACATGTAAGCCTGAAACAGCAAGAATATGAACGACACCTGCCTTAGAGAAGCTATCATAAGTTTCTGGGTCTATATCTTGCTTTTGACCTAATAGTAAAGCCTGAATAATATCCATCTGGTCTTTTGTAAACCCATGCTTATCCAGAGATGCTTGAATTTTGCGTCTGGCTCTTTCTCCGAAGCTCATAAAACTAAATTCGGAATGTGTTTCAACTCTGATCTGAGCAGCCTCAGAGTCGATGGTATGGCTCATCTGTTGTGTAAACATGTAGTGCCTGTAATTGAATTGTTGAGGATTCTGAGGGTCTTCAAAGACATTCAGTTTTCCGAAGCCTGAAATTTTTGAGTTTGAGGTAATACAGAGTTCGTTTGAAACAGGAATTTGAAATAAGACGTTGCCTTTGGTGGTTATGCCTTGCACAGAAATCAAGCTGACTTCATATTTATCTTTATAAGCACTAGACTTTAAAGGCTTAACGACTTCCCCTTCAAAAGTGATAAAGCCACCATTGCTTAAGTCTTTTGACAAGAGATGCGTGAAATGATTTTCCTGATGTTTTGGTAAATGTATTGTAGTATTTAGGGCTCCCAGGCTAAATAAAAAGAGAACAGCCATAAGGGTAAATAGAGATGTCAATTCTGGATATGGCCTGGTTAACAGGAAAGAAATGACGAAGAGAACGAAAAGTGATAAGTTTATAAGCAGGTAAGTCGAAAAATCAAGTCCAAAGTCAGTAAAACCAAACCAAACCCCCAAAAAGAATACTAAGCAAACCTGCAGTAAAGGAAGATTAGTATACTTCATAGGATGTTAGTCTAGGTTAATTAATCACTCGCCTGCTTTTTACATAATTTTTTCTCCAGTACGGGTTATTGATGGAGGATATCATCACACCTTGAGAAGAACTGGCATGTATAAAATCTATTGATTTTTGTGTCCGGTGAACCACTAACCCCACATGGTTTATCCTTCTGCTGGTTTTGGATGTTCTAAAGAAAACAAGATCTCCAACCTTTACGTGTTTTAATTTTATTTGATCACCTATTTTCGACATTTTTCTGGTAGTTCTTGGCAACTCAATACCATAGCGTAAAAAAGAGAGGTGAAGCAATCCGGAGCAATCTATCCCGGAAGGATTCATGCCTCCATATTTATAGGGTGTGCCGAGATAAGTTTTGGAATAATTGACCACATTATTTACAGTATTAGCTCTTTCAATTTTGGCTTGTCTGGCTTTTTTAGCACCTCCGCATGAGACAAGTGTTAGTGCAAAAACACAAAAAAGAAGCTTAAAACTTATTTTTTTTAAATTATGAATTGTCAAAACTTCCAATTTTTTGTTTTTAAATGATTTGCACCTAACAATAAAAAATAACACAACTCCCAAATTTACTAGTTTTTTTTGTTCAAAAAAAGTGCAAACAGAATTGTATCCGTATATTTCAAGCTCATAACTTATAGCCTTGTGTCTGTGTGTTTCAAGATTAGAGTGAGATGTCTTATCAAAATAACTCTTAACAAATACAACTAACTACATTTTGAAATTAAAAGTAAAGTAAGTTTCTTATTAGTGCGGAATTTTAAGGAGTAAATTTAAAAAATCAGGAAAATGTCTAAATTATCATTAAGTTTGTTACTGCATTTGAATCTTAACCAATTGAAATGAAACTCATCCTTAAATTAAAAAGTACTTTTTTTAACATCCTAAAGCGCTTAGCACGTAATTACGTGCCAAGAGGTGTCATCTTTATTATAGATGTTTGCATTTCCATATTTGCAGCTCAAGCCACATTTTTTCTTATATCATCCGTTGGTAACGGAAGCCTCAAGTTTATTCACCTCGATTGGGAATTTTTAAGCCTTGTCGTCATTCAGGTTTTGTTTTTTATCATCTTTAAATCTTACGCGGGAATCGTTAGATACACTGGATTTAAAGATTCTATCAAGCAACTTCAAACTACCATAGCTACGGTAACTGCTCTAATTCTCATCAATGAATTGATATTCAGAGTTTATGGAACCAAAATGCTGGTGAATGGAGGAGCTATCATCTACGGTTTTATTGTTTTTTCTTTATTGTTTTTATTCCGAGTGGTTGTTAAAAGAGCTTATCAGCTCATTCATGCTGATTCTTCCTATACTAAAGCTTATATTTTAGGAACTAGTCTGGCAGATGTTGCGCTAGCAGAAAGCATTATTTCAGATTCACGAACGAGTTTTGATATTGTAGGTTTTATAAGTGAGCTTACTAAATTGAAAAAAACCAGAATCCTCACCTTGCCCATAGTGACTCTGGACCAACTGGAACATAAAAATATAAGAGGAGGAACTTCAGTTATAGTATCCAGTCAGAAACTTAGAGAACTTGCCCCTGAAGAGTCCAATATCTTGAATAAGCTTTTGGAGCTCAACCTTAAAATCTATAAGTTACCAGACCTTCAGGACTGGAATGGAGAATCTATTTCTTCTGAAATTAAAAAAGTAAACCTGGAGGATTTACTTCAAAGAACTCCTATAAAACTTCAGAAAGAAAAATTAAAATCGATTTATAATGGCAAGGTTATTCTGGTGACCGGGGCTGCCGGGTCAATTGGAAGTGAAGTTGTAAGACAATTGATTCCTTTTGGACCTAAAAAAATACTCTTGTTAGATCAGGCCGAAACGCCTTTACATCACATGAGTTTGGAATTAGAATCCAATCATCCCAACCTGAATTTTGAAAAAGTGATAGCTAATGTTCGCTGCTATAAGCGTCTGGAAGCTATTTTCGATGAATTTGAACCAGATTTGATTTTCCATGGGGCTGCCTACAAACACGTCCCAATGATGGAGGCCAATCCTGTAGAAGCTTTAGATGTCAATTTTTTAGGAACCAAAAACCTGACTGATTTAGCAGTTCTTTTCAAGGTTTCACGATTCGTATTCATTTCTACCGACAAGGCTGTGAACCCCACTAATATTATGGGGGCTTCCAAGCGAAGTGCCGAAATATACATACAATCTGTAGCAAGAGATAGATCTATACAGACAAGGTTTATAACCACCAGATTTGGTAATGTTTTAGGGTCTAATGGTTCTGTGATTCCTCACTTCAAAAAACAAATAGAAAACTTTGGTCCTGTAACGGTAACCCATCCAGATATTACAAGGTACTTCATGACAATTGATGAAGCTTGTCAGCTTGTTTTAGAAGCGGGAGCAATGGGAAATGGTGGTGAGATTTATGTTTTTGATATGGGTAAACCTGTCAAAATCATTGACCTGGCTATGCAAATGATTCGTTTATCTGGATTTGTGCCTTACGAAGATATAGATATTATTTACACAGGTTTAAGACCAGGAGAAAAACTTTACGAAGAACTGTTAGCAGACAAGGAAAATACCCTGCCCACACACCATCAGAAAATTCTGATAGCAAAAGCCAGTTATGATTTCGATAGTGAAAAATTGATTTTACTCAAAAATTTTCAAAATCAAATATGTAACAACAACGTTTTAAAATCCATTGAAATTCTAAAGAAATTAGTGCCAGAATATAGCTCGTTTACTGAAGAAACGAGACAGAAAAACGTGATTTAATTAGGCTTCAAGCTGTTGGCTAACCTGTGTATTCACCCAGGCTAAAAAGTCTTCATCTTCTTTAGAAAAAGCTTTTTTGGTGTTGGAATCAATGTCGATCTGACCTATATTTTCCCCGTTGAGAAACAAAGGAATGACCACCTCAGATTTCACATTGATACTACAGGCGATATAATTGTCCTGGGCTGAAACATCATCCACCACAAAATTTTGATTAGACTCCGCTACCTGCCCACATATTCCTTTTCCGAAAGGAATAACAGTATGGTCGGTTGGTTCGCCAGCAAAAGCTTTTAGAATAAGCTCTCTTTTATCCCCGTTTTTAAAATAAAAACCAACCCAATCGTAAGTGTCAACCTGTGTCTGGAGAAGATCGCAAACCTCTGTAAGTCTATGATTTATATCTAAATTCTCTTGAGAAATAATGCTTTTTAGTTTTGGCTTTAAGGCTTCAAAGTTCATGTAGTCATTTTTATACAAAAGTATTTAATATGGGAGCATTTCAAATGGTTGATTTTCTATAAATTTGTTAAATATTTTTAAGAATTTCATCGATAATTCTGATGGTTCAAAATCGAAATAGCAAAAAATTGGAAATTTTTAAAAAAAATAAAGCAGTGATTAAGTTTCTCGGAGTTTTCTTCGGGGCTTATATCGTGCTAACTTTGGTTTATCAATTTTATCTGGATTCTGTAGTATCAGAAGTCTATTTTCCTGAACCTATAACTCATATTGTAGCTTTACAAACTGAGAGTTTGATAAGTTTCTTTGGGTATGAAACCAAAACAATCCCGAGCCATTACGATCCTTCTATGCTTCTAGGTCTTAATGGAGAATACGTGGTTAGAATTGTAGAAGGCTGTAACGCCGTGAGTGTCATCATCCTTTTTTTGTGCTTTATTCTGGCTTTCAAAAAAGACTGGAAATCTACCTTACTGTTTATTTTTGCAGGGAGTGTTTTAATTTATGCTTTCAATGTTTTGCGTATCGCTTTACTCACCATTGGTATTTATGAAATTCCAGAACATAAAGAATTAATGCATGGAACGCTTTTCCCTCTTTTTATTTATGGGTTTGTGTTCTTGCTCTGGATCCTTTGGATCAGGAATTATAAAATCAATGAAAACCATAACAATGCATAAATTCTTGAGATATGGTTTACTGGGGCTTTTGGTAGTTGCATTGGCTCTTGTTCGCTTTTTCGAACATGAGCTTTTCTCAGACCCACTTCTCGAGTTTTATAGCTCAGAGTACAGCTACTCTGAACCACCAGAGTTCAATACGATGCAGGTAATAGGAACCACAAGCTGGAGGTTTCTCATAAATTCAATTCTTTCTTTAGCCATCATCTGGCTGGCATTTCCTTCCCCAAAAACCATTTTATTTTCTTTAGCTTTTTTTGGCTTTGCTTATGTGATTCTAACCTCCCTATTTTGGTTCTTCATCACAGATATAGAAGCCGAAAATTATCTTGTCATCTTTTATATCAGACGGTTTTTAATACAACCCATATTCGTAATAATATTATTACCAGCTTTTTACTATCAAAAGACTATTGTTAAAGAAAAATAATTTCAATTAAAAATGTATACTTTTGTAGTGTGAATTTATTCGTTTCCAAAATAACCTCTCTTTTATTAGCGCTTCTTGTGCTATTTTCAACCCTATCTTTTACGGTTGGAACTCACTATTGCGGAAACATAATGATAGATAAAGCTATTTTATCTAAAGCACAAACTTGTGAAATGCATCAGGAAATGCCTTCAGAAGAAAAGTCAGAATGTTGTGGTGATGAGGTTGAGATTATAGAAGGTCAAGACGTTCTTCAGTTTTCCAAAGCTGAATTTGATCTCGATATCCCTGTGGAATTTGCAATATTTAGCTTAATTCACTTTAGTTCAACTGGTTTTTTCGCCAAAGAAATCGCCACAGCTGAAGTTTACGACCCACCTCACTATTACCAAGACTTTCAGATACTACACCAGGTCTTTCTTATTTGATCTATTAAAACTCATCGCCTTGATTTCTACTGAATTAAATTCAGAATAGAAACCAAAAACCGTGTATATGTTTTAATATCAAATACTTATGTTAAATAAAATTATCAATTTTTTTCTGAATCAGCGACTGGTGGCATTTATACTGCTAGCAGCTATCGTGATTGGGGGCTTAATCGTTTCTCCATTTCAATGGGCAGATTCTTTTTTACCAAAAAACTCTATTCCAGTTGATGCGATTCCCAATACGGGAGCCAATCAGCAAATCGTTTTTACAGAGTGGCCAGGGCGATCTCCGCAGGATATAGATGACCAAATCACCTATCCACTTACCACGTATTTGCTTGGATTACCAGGCGTAGAATCTGTGCGCAGCACCTCTATGTTTGGATTTTCCAGTATTTATATCATTTTTGAAGAAGATGTGGAATTCTACTGGTCGCGTTCGCGTATTCTCGAAAAACTCAGCTCCATTCCCAAAGGACTTCTGCCTGCTGAAGCCAAACCAACGCTGGGACCAGATGCTACAGCCCTTGGGCAGGTGTACTGGTACACACTGGAACCCAGAGATAAAAATAACGAACCTACTGGCGGCTGGAATCTGGATGAAATCCGGAGTGTACAGGATTTTTATGTCAAATATGGATTGAGCAGTGCCAAAGGTATTTCTGAAGTGGCCTCCATCGGCGGTTTCGTAAAAGAATACCAGATTGATGTCAATCCCGATGCCCTGAAATCCTACAATATCTCTTTGATGCAGGTTGCGAAAGCCGTGAAAGAAAGCAACCGGGATGTAGGAGCCAAAACTTTAGAGATCAACCAGGTGGAATATATTGTTCGTGGTTTGGGTTATCTGGAGAACCTCGAAGATTTTGAGTCTATCGTGGTCGATGAAACCAACAATGTTCCTATTTATCTCAAAGATGTTGCTAAAATCAAAACGGGTCCTGCCCAGAGGCGAGGAATACTCGATAAGGCTGGAGCCGATGTGGTTGGAGGAGTTGTGGTTGCCAGGGATGGCTTTAATCCTATGGAAGCTATCACCAACATAAAAGAGAAAATTACAGAAATTTCGCCGGGTTTACCCAGCAAAACTCTGGCAGATGGTACCGAAAGTCAACTCAAAATCGTTCCCTTCTACGACCGTTCAGAATTGATTAATGAAACCATTGGAACTCTGGAGGAAGCCATCAGCCTTCAATTGATTATCGCCCTATTGGTAGTGATTATTATTGTTTTCAATTTAAGAGCTTCTTTGGTGATTTCGGCGGTGTTACCGATTTCGGTTCTATTGGTGTTTATCGCGATGAAATTCTTTAATGTACAAGCCAATATTGTTGCTTTATCCGGAATCGCCATTGCTATCGGTACCATGATCGATCTAGCCATTATCCTTTCTGAAAATGTGCTGAAGAAACTTGAAGACTCCCCCACTGATTCTTTAGTCAAAAACATTTATGAGGGTTCAGCTGAGGTGAGTTCAGCGATTTTGACTGCTGTTCTTACCACAGTCATCAGTTTTGTCCCCGTTTTTGCTTTGGAAGCAGCGGAGGGAAAACTCTTTATTCCGTTGGCCTATACCAAAACTTTTGCCTTGATTGCCGCATTTTTAGTTACTGTGCTGGTTTTACCAACCCTGATTTACGTGGCTTTTAGGATTAAAATCAACACAACTAAAACAGCTTATTACCTCAACGCCTTCCTCGGATTGGTAGGAGTTTGGACGATTTTTTATGAGTTTTGGCTGGGCTTGTTTATTCTTCTTTATGCTATAAGTTATTTCTTGTCGTATCAAACTTATTTTAAAAAATTACGAGTCAAAAACCTTCACTTCTACGTGCTGGTGGCTGGTGTTTTAGTTCTGCTTTCGAACCTTTGGTTGCCTTTAGGCCCTCAGCAATCGATGTTTTCCAACTTGATTTTCGTAGGGGTTCTGGTTGGCGTGTTACTGGCATTTTATCTCCTGCTTCAAAAGTATTATGCTCAAATCCTGACTTTATTCTTGAAGCATGTTAAGGCGTTCTTAGTCTTGCCATTGCTTGCGATTTTAATAGGACTTATGATCTGGCTTGGCTTTTCGAGTGTATTTCAATGGTCACAAACAGCTTCCAATGCTGTGGGTTTTCAAATTGAAAATACTAAACTTTGGAAGGCAATAGACGAAACGTTTCCTGGAATCGGTAAAGAGTTTATGCCAAGTCTTGCTGAAGGGAGTTTCATTCTTATGCCGACCAGCATGACGCATTCAGGTATCGAATTCAATAAAGAAAAACTTCAACAAATGGATATTTTGGTGAAGCAAATTCCGGAAGTGGAAACCGTGGTAGGAAAACTGGGACGGGTGGAATCCGCGATTGATCCAGCTCCAATTTCCATGTTTGAAAACCTGATTACTTACAAAACAGAATTTATCCTGAATGCGGATGCCAACCGCCAGGCTTTCGAGGTAAATGAAGAAGGGCTTTTCAAACTACAAGGCTTGAAAGTTCAAAACAATCAGGTTGAAATCACTAAAAATGCAGAAGATGTCTTGTGGTTTGATAATTCTGAATTTGTTTTTCAGAATAAATCAGGTGAGGCATTTTCAGATGAAATTCAATCTGATATTTTATATGAAATCGAAACTGATTTCAAGGTTTTTCTTGTAAAAGACAAAGACGGAAACTACTTCAGAAATTGGCGTCAACACATCCAGTCGCCAGATGATATTTGGAATGAAATCGCTGAGGTTACCAAGATTCCGGGAATTACTTCTGCGCCCAAACTGCAACCTATTGAAACGCGTCAAATCATGTTGCAGACGGGAATGCGTGCACCGATGGGCATCAAAGTTTCGGGACCAGATTTGCAAACCATCGAAGACTTCGGTAAAGAATTGGAAGGTATTTTAAAGCAGGTATCCGATATCAAAACCCAAGCGGTTTTTGCCGATAGAGTTGTGGCAAAACCGTATTTACATCTCAATCTCAACAGGGAAAATCTAGCCCGATATGGCTTGAGCATCACTGATGTGCAAGACTACATTTCTGTGGCGATTGGCGGGCAAAACCTCACTCAAACAGTGGAAGGTCGTGAGCGTTACGGCGTGAGAATTCGTTATCCACGAGAGTTAAGAAACACTCCCGAAGCCATTGCAAATATGCTGATTTCCACCTCTGCCGGAACTCAGGTTCCACTTGGAGAGCTGGTCGATATTGAATATGAGCGCGGTCCCCAAATGATCAAAAGAGAAGATACGTTTCTAAATTCTTATGTGCTTTTTGATCGTGCCGAAGGTGTTGCGGAAGTCACTGCTGTAGAGTCTGCTAAAGCTGCCATCACTTCTGAAATCGACAACGGAAACCTAAACGTACCGAGTGGCGTGAGCTACAGATTTGCAGGAAGTTTCGAAAATCAAGTACGTTCAGAAAAACGACTATCCATGATAATTCCAGTGGTTTTTGTCGTGATTTTCCTGATTTTATACTTCCAGTTTAAGTCTGTGCCCATTAGTATGATGGTGTTTTCTTCAATTGCTTTAGCCTTTAGTGGTGGATTTATCATGATTTGGCTGTACGGTCAAGGCTGGTTTTTGAATTTTAGCTGGTTTGGAGAAAATCTGCGAGATATTTTTCAGTTGAAAACGATCAACATAAGTGTGGCGGTTTGGGTTGGGTTTATCGCCTTATTTGGTATTGCAACTGATGATGCGGTGTTGATGGCAACCTATTTAAGGCAATCTTTTAAAGCTAATCCAACCAAAACAAAAGCTGAATTGCGCGAGGCTGTGATGGAAGGTGGGCTTAAACGTATTCGACCAGCAGTGATGACTTCGGTAACCACCGTGATCGCCCTTTTACCGGTTTTATCCTCTACAGGAAAAGGATCCGATATTATGGTGCCTATGGCCATTCCAGCTTTTGGTGGCATGTTGATGGCGAGTTTGACTTATTTTTTACTGCCTATTTTATTCTATATCGTCTACAGCAGACAGTTGAAAAACACTTCTGAAATTGATCTTAACTAAATTCAATAAACGATAAACCTATGTTTAAAACATATCATATAAAACCGATGAGCATCTCAACTCAACTTATGTTGGTTGTAGCTTTGCTATGCTTTGGTTTCAATTTGAAAGCGCAGAGTCTTTCAGAATTGAAAACTACTTCAGCTGAAAATAATCTGAACCTCAAAGCACAATTCAAAGCCTTTGAAGCACAGCTTGAAGGCGTCACCCAGGCCAAATCCTGGCAAGACCCTAACCTGAGTTTTGGCTATTTCATCAGCCCAATCGAAACCCGCGTTGGTCCGCAGATTGCCAGATTTTCACTCACGCAAATGTTGCCCTGGTTTGGGACTTATAAGGCCAAAGGGGATATCGCTGCATTTAGGGCTGAGGCTGAATACGAAAAGTTTCAAGACCAAAAATTGAAGTTATATCTAGAGGTTGCACAGCAGTATTACGATCTCTCTGCTTTAAGACATATCGCAGACCTTGAAGCTAAACAGCTTCGAATCTTGAAAGATTTGAAATCTGTTATAGAATCTAACTACGAAAATAATAAGGCAAATCTGGTTGATATTTTACGAGTTGAACTCCAGATCGATAAACAATTGAGTGTGATTCAGGTGTTGAAAGACCAAGACCAGGCTTTGGTCACTCAACTGAATCAATTGATGAATAGGCAGTTAAAAACTCCTGTGCTCATTTCAAATCCGAAGCAAATTCTGGAAGAAAAGGAGGTCATGCAAACGGATTCTGTTTCCAAAAATCACCCCCGGCTGGAAGCCATTCGCCAATTGCAGAAATCCAACAAAGCTGAAAGTGAGTTAGCCAAAAAGCAAGCCATGCCTCAGTTCGGTTTGGGCTTGGACTATGCCATAATTCAAGATCGAAATGTTCAAAATGCAGATGCTGGTCAGGACGCATTAATGCCTATGCTTTCGGTGAGCTTACCCATTTTCGGGAAGAAAAATAAATCCAGAAAAAAAGAAGCTCTGCTTCAGGGCGAATCCCTTCAATTTCAATTGGAGAACGAAAAAACACGCCTGGAATCAGAGATTCAAGTCGCTCACTATAAGCAAGATGAACTTTACAGCCTTTTAGATTTATATGATAAGCAATTGTTGAATTTAAAAGATATTTTACAACTTTCAGAAGTTGCCTTAGCCAATGCTTCCATGGAGATTGAAGAAGTTTTACGCTTAGAAGAAGAGCGGTTGCTTTACGAAAAGCAACGGGTTAGAACCCTGGCAAATCTTCACAAAACAGACGAAACATTAAGTTACCTCACATCAAATTCAGAATTATGAAAACGCAATACAAATATTATTTAGGCTTTGTCATCATATTTATCATCGGTATTTTTCTTGGCGTCACCTTATTTTCTCCCTCAGACCAAAAAAATGAAGACAACCATAATCATTCTCAAGAGCAGGCAGATGAAACGGTTTGGACCTGCTCTATGCATCCACAAATTCGTAAAGACGAGCCGGGCGATTGTCCTATTTGTGGAATGGAACTTATTCCTGCGAATGAAATGGAAGAAGGCGTAGATCCAGATGCGATAAAGATGAGTAAAACAGCTCGAAAACTTGCTAAGGTGGAAACCATGCTTATCGGCAATCAAGGCTATTACTCAAGTCTTAATTTATCGGGTCGTTTGAAAATCAATCAGGATAAAACGTCCTCAGTCTCAGCAAACTTCAACGCAAGAATCGAAAAGCTTTACGTCAACGAAGAAGGAGAGCAGGTAAATAGAGGACAGGTGATTGCAGAATTGTATGCGCCAGAAATTCAGGTGTTGAAAGAAGAACTGGAACTAGCTACGCGGCAGGAAAACGAAGTTCTTCTGAATAGCATTACCAGAAAAATTAAAAATTATGAATTATCGGTCACTGATGTAAAGTCGCTGGACAACGGCAGGTTGAAACTGAGATCCCCGAAAACAGGTGTGATTTCAAGTTTAAAGGTGACGCAGGGCGATAATTTGAAGGCAGATCAAAATTTAATGAGTATTGCAGATTTATCTACACTTTGGGCTATTGTTGATATATATGAAAGTGATCTCAACAAAATAAATGTTGGGGATAAATTAACTATACAAACGCCAAACTATCCCGATATTTCTGGAGAAGTCACCTTCATTTCGCCAGTTCTGGATGCTAAATCAAGATCGGCAAAAGCGCGAGTGGTTGTCAATAATCCAAATCAAAACTTAAAGCCAGGTGTTTTTATAACGGCTGAGCTGGCTACTACTGAATCCAACTCATCCTCTGATGAAGCTTTAATGGTTCCAAAATCAGCAGTGCTCTGGACGGGCAAACGTTCGGTGGTTTACCAGCAATTAGAGAACGAAAACGGGGTCTATTTCAAGATGAAAATTGTAGAAACCGGTTCATCATCTTCAGATGATGTTGAAATTCTCTCAGGTTTAGAAGCTGGAGATGAAATTGTAACTCATGGGGCATTCAGCATAGATTCTGAAGCTCAACTGGCAGGAAAAACAAGTATGATGAATCCTGAGGGCGAAACCATGGCATCGTCTGGTCACAATCATGGCTCCATGGAAATGGATAATAAATCGTCAGAGTCAAAAAAGACAAATCAAACAAGCTCATCTATAACTATTAGCATGGAGGGCAAAGAAGAATTAAAACCTGTTCTGGACGATTATTTAGCATTCAAAAATGCTCTGACGAATGATGATTTTCAAAGAGCTCAATCTGCAGGTATTCAACTTAGAAAAAGAATAGCTCAGGTAGATATGACTGTTTTTAAAGATGATGCGCATACCGAATGGATGCAGTACAATAGCAATTTGAAAAAGATACTTGAGCATGTTCAGCATCAAAGTGATATTGATGACATCAGGAAGGTTTTTCAGCAGGTATCAGACGCAATGATTCCCCTTGCACAACTATTTAAACCCTTAACCAATGATTTATATATTCAATTTTGTCCAATGGCAGATTCAAATAAAGGAGCATTTTGGTTAAGTGAAAATAAAGAAATTATAAATCCTTATTACGGTAAATCCATGTCGAAGTGTGGTGAAGTAACCTCTGTAATTAAATAATGCACCTTAAATTTTTAAAATCAAAAGAATGAAAAATAGAAAAACAATTTTAGCCCTCGCCCTGACCTTTATTGGTTTTGGAGCATTTGCCCAACAGGATCATGCTCATCATGGGGAGCAAAAAGAAATGAATTCAAACATGGAAATTGAGTTTAGGGACCAGCAGCTAGGTGATGTTTTTGAGCCTTACATTCTTTTAAAAGAAGCTTTGGTAGCTTCAAAAACAGAAGAGGCCCAAAAAGCGGCAGGTAAGTTAGAAGCATCACTTGGAGATGTAAACGGCGGTGAAAAAGCAAAAGCAGCAGTGACCAAATTGAGTTCATCCTCTACTTTGGAAGAACAGCGAGAAGCCTTTAAGGGACTGAGTCGAGAAATGCTTTATTTAGTAAAAGCGGGAGAGCTTTCTAAAGGGGAGGTTTATTTGGAGCATTGTCCTATGGCAAAAGCTTCATGGTTGTCCACCAGCCAGGAGATTCGCAATCCTTATTATGGCGATAAAATGTTGAAATGTGGAAGCGTAAAAGAAACCATCAAATAACTAAACATTAGTTAATGCCTTAATAATTATTAATTTTTTCAATACCTTTTAACCTAATAACGTTTAAAACATGACACTGAAAACTATATTAACAGCATGTACACTCCTGCTTTTTCTTGTGAGTTGTAACTCCAATTCAGAAAAAGAAAACAAAACATCTACATCCGGGCTATCGGAACACATAGACCAGTCCAAAAGTATAGCGATTGGGGATAAAGTCCCAAATGATCGAGTTTGTATGGTCAATGACGCTTATATTGGTATTGAACAAATCCCTGTCCCGGTAAGTGGTAAAACTTACTACGGCTGTTGCGATATGTGCGTCGATAAATTGAATACGATAGATGAAGCGAGAATTGCAATTGATCCTTACAGTGGGAATCCGATAGATAAATCTGAGGCCTTTATTGTGCTGTCTAACTCAAAAGGCTCTGTGACCTATTTCGAATCTGAATCAAATTATAAAGCTTATACGCTGAGTCCTTAGTATATAAAAATACAGGAATTTATAATCCAGGGGTTCAGGTTTATAAACAAGTTTCAGACGTATTGCTTTCATGAAAATGGGTAGTTCATTTGTATTTGGTCAGAAGTTTTTGACTGAAACGGCTTTTTATTTATATAAATTTTTAAAAAGGACGATAACACGTAAACAAAATACCAAAACCTAAAAACTATGAGAGCATCAGTAAATCATTTCCTAAAGACTCTGGTCATGCTTGTTGTTGTCTTTTTTGCAATTTCATGTACCGATAAGAAAAAGGAAAATAACCAGAGAGATGAGGGTCAAACCGACATCATTGAAGATGATGTTTATATGCATCACAATCATGAGGAAGGAAGGACTCATGACGACACAAGTAATGACAGTACGTCACTAGATATGGATAAGAATAAAAAAGAATAGAAATTATTTAATACTTATGAAATAATATAAACCACTGAGATAATAGCAGGAAACTAATAGTAATCTTTTTTCAAAACCTTGTTTGCAATGAAAAAAACTGAACAACCTAAACCATTTAACCGAAGAGCATTCCTTGAAACCGCAGGCTATGGTGCGGCAACCCTTATGCTTTGGCCATTCATTTCCTCCTGTGATGGACAGTCCTCAAATACAGCATCACCTGTGGTGAATCCAGACTTCAGGCCTGATATAGATTTAGAATTAAGCGCTGTTGAGCGGGAGATACCTATCCTATCAGGTTCCAAAACAAAAGCCTGGGTATTTGAAGGAAGTGTAATAAAAGGGGATAAGGAGGCCTTACAAACAACTGAGGGAAGTTATCTAGGGCCTACTATTAAAGTAAAGAAGGGACAAAAAATACGTATTCGTTTTCAGAATACTATCCCTGAAGAAACCATTGTTCACTGGCACGGCATGCACGTTACATCAGAGAATGATGGTCATCCTAAGGATGTCATACATAGTGGAGAAACCTACATTTATGAGTATGAAGTGATGAATCGTGCGGGGACCTATTGGTATCATCCGCACCCACATGGTCGAACAGGACCTCAGGTTTATAATGGCCTGGCCGGGCTTTTACTGGTCACGGATGAGGAAGAAGAACAACTCAATTTGCCACAAGGCGAATTTGACAGGCCTATTGTGATTCAGGATCGCTCTTTTGATGAAGATAATCAGTTGGTTTATATTCAAAGCAGAATGGATAGCATGCGCGGCTTTTTAGGTGAACAGATCTTGATTAATGGGACTGCTGAAAAAGTCCTGAATCTGAAATCAGGTTGTGCTTACCGACTTAGATTACTGAATGGCTCCAATTCAAGAATCTACAAGTTGGCATGGGAAGATGGAAGTCCGATTACTGTCATAGGGATTGATGGAAGTTTATTAAGTGTTCCAAAAGAATTGCCCTACCTTATGCTTGGCCCTGCAAAAAGAGCTGATGTCTGGCTGGATTTAACAGACAAGCCTGAGGGTACCCGGTTGACGATGAAAAACGCTTCTTTTCCTTTGGAAGTGATGTCCGGAGGTATGATGATGGATGGAGGAGAAACTTCTTTACCTCAAGGAAGCGAATATGAAGTGTTTACTGTAAAGACAACTAGTTCTGGCAGTAATGAGTATAGCTTACCGCAGCAATTAGTCAAATCCAACTATCTCGATCCGTCTACGGCAGAAAATCTAAATAATCCAAGGCAGTTTAGCTTCGCCATGGATCACATGGACTGGACGATCAATGGGCGCACCTGGGAAACTACAGGCGTAGTCGATGAAGAAACCGTAAAGCTAGGGAGTACAGAAGTATGGGAGTTGATCAATAGCTCTTCCATGATGGGTAATAATCGTGGCGGCGGTATGATGGGTAATGGTGGCATGATGGGCGGCGATGATGGTATGATGAGTGGCGGCATGATGGGTAACATGATGCAAATGCCACATCCGGTTCATATTCATCAGGTGCAGTTCAATATTTTGGAAAGAGATGTAAGTGATGTAGACCCGCAATTATGGGAGGCTATAAAAGAGGGTTTTATTAATGAAGGCTGGCAGGACACGGTCTTGTTAATGCCAGGTATGAAGGCTAAAGTTATCATGGAGTTTAAGGATTTCAAAGGCTTGTTTGTTTATCACTGCCATAACCTGGAACACGAAGATATGGGGATGATGAGAAACTTTAAAATCACGTAAAAAAGGAGTAAGAATTAGCTATAAAGAAAATGTTTCTTTTTGGTTTTAAAACACCAGAAACTATTTAAAACAAATTTTAACTAAATAAATTTAACAATGAAAACAATTTCGAAAACACTAATGGTAATAGGAATAATGGGGGCGTTTGTAAGCTGTAAATCCAGCTTTGATGCTGCTGAAACCATGGAACTTCAAAACAACAGACAGGCCGTTTACCAGGAAATCATTTCAAATTCTGAACAAATGAAAGAGTTTACTCAGATGGCTCAGGAAGATCAAGGCGCTCGGAAAATAATGATGCAAAGCCATATGGAAATGATGGAGTCTGGAAAACTAATGGAGATGATGAAAAACAATCCAGAGATGAAAGAGCAGATGAAAGAAAACATGCAGAACATGATGCAGAACAACCCGGAAATGATGGAGAAAATGCAGTCGAAAATGACTGAAAAAATGATGAAAAGCGCTGAGGGTAGAAAAAAACTGATGAAGGTGATGAAAGAAAATTCTGACATGAAAAAAGAAATGATGCAGGAAATGATGCAAAACATGCACAATGGAGGCATGATGGATGAAAAGGAAAATGACAAGCAGTAAAACTTAATTTTTAATAACACTAAAATTCAAAAATTATGATGTACGGATGGATTATTGGGTTAGTGCTCATAGTTATTTTATTTGCAGCTGTAAGGCGAAGTGGCGTTTTTAAAAGAAGGCCTGACTCAACTGTAAATAACAGCTCGACTTCAACGCCATTAGAAACCCTCAAAAACCGTTACGCTAAAGGTGAAATTGATGATGAGGAATTCGAAAAGAGAAAAAAGGAACTGGAAAAAGCAGGATAACTCATGGGCCAGTATAAAAAGGGGAGTTTGAGCTTATTAGGATCTGTCGCTCTGGGGACGGGTGTCATGATAGGAGCAGGAATATTTGCACTTCTTGGTCAGGTAGCAGAACTTTCGGGTACATGGTTTCCTTATATTTTTCTGCTGGGAGCAGTCATTTCTGGCTTTAGTGCATATTCTTATATCAAAGTTTCCAATGCGTATCCTTCTGCAGGAGGCATTGCTATGATTTTGCAAAAAGCCTATGGCAAAACGACCATTACGGCTTCTGCTTCTTTATTGATGGCTTTATCGATGGTGATCAATGAAAGTCTGGTCGCCAGAACCTTTGGCTCCTATACGTTGCAACTTTTTACCGTTGAAAACAAAGCGCTTTGGATTCCCATTTTGGGTGTAGGATTGTTAATTGTTGCTTTTTTGATAAACATTTCCGGTAATCGACTGATTGGAAAATCGTCGTTGGTGATGGCATTTGTCAAAATTGCAGGGATTTTGATTTTTGCAGTTGGAGCTTTGTGGGCAGTAAGCTTTTCATTAGAGGGTCTGATACCTAAACCTTCTGAAAGCACAGACTATTCAGCAGCCAGTTATATCGGAGCTTTGGCTCTCTCTATTTTGGCTTATAAAGGATTTACCACCATTACCAATAGCGGAGATGAAATCACCAAGCCTAAGAAAAACGTAGGTCGATCTATTATTATTTCATTATTGATATGCACGGTGGTATATTTCTTAGTTGCTTATGCCGTAAATTCCAGTCTTTCGATTTCCGAAATTATTAAAGCTAAAGATTATTCTTTAGCTGAAGCTGCAAAGCCTGCTTTTGGGGATTATGGCTTGTATTTTACAGTGGGTATTGCCATTGTAGCAACCATTTCAGGAATAATTGCCAGTATTTTTGCCGTTTCCAGAATGACAGCGATGCTCACCGACATGAAATTGATTCCACACAGCCATTTTGGAATGCCTGGACGAATTCAGAAACATATGCTGGTTTACACGGTAGTCATCGCCATTGTCCTGACTGTGTTTTTCGACCTGTCCAGAATTGCATCTATGGGAGCTATATTTTATTTGGTTATGGACATGATGATCCACTGGGGGGTTTTAAAACACTTAAGAAAGGAGGTGAAGGCCAACGCTGTTATTTTGATAACCGCACTGATTTTAGACCTTATTGTTCTGGTTGCTTTTTTATGGATAAAATTGTCTTCCGATATTTTGGTATTGATGGTTTCCGCAGCCATTATGCTTATCGTTTTTATAGGTGAAAAATGGTTTTTGAATAGAACTGACAAATCTGAATCCAGTAAAAGTTGAAGCATGAATCCCGCCTAAAATAAATGACAGATTTTAAAATGAGTTTAGTATTTCTTAATTATTAATTCAAAAAAATTCTAATCTAATATGAAAAATAAAGCAATAATTTTAGCAGGTCTATTTGCGATTTTTCCAATGCTGTCTTTTGCTCAAGGGGATTCTGAAGGTTTTTTTAGTCTTTGGGGAGAAAGCGCCAAAACCGCAGTAGGATTTTTCTGGAAGGCAGGCTGGGCTTTTGTGTTGGGCTATATAATAAGTGGTGCTATTCAGGCCTTTGTCCCTAAAAAGAAGCTTACACGTCACATGGGTGAGAGCGATGTGAAAAGCGTGTCATTATCTACATTATTTGGAACCATCTCTTCGTCCTGTTCTTTTGCGGCACTGGCGGCAGCCAGATCGCTATTTTTGAAAGGCGCACACTTTGTAAGTACGATAGCATTTATGTTTGCTTCCACCAACCTTGTCATCGAACTTGGGATTTTAATATTCATTTTTCTAGGCTGGGAATTTGTACTGGCAGAAATAATTGGTGGATTATTACTGATTGCTATAAGTTCTATTATCATAAAATTCACTTATCCAAAAAAATGGATCAAAGCTGCCCGGGAGAAAGTTGAGGAGGAATCATATGAAGAAGAAGACTTCGACTGGAAGCAACGCATACAATCGAAGGAAGGCTGGTTTTTGGTTGGTAAAAACTTTGTCATGGAATGGAAAATGGCCTGGAAAGACATCCTGATTGGTTTTACGGTAGCTGGCTTTGTGTCGGTATTAGTACCCCAGTCGTTTTGGGAGGCTATTTTTCTTAATAATTTGCAAGGGGAGATACCCGACTTTGTCATTCGGATAGAGAATGCGCTTGTAGCTCCTTTTGTGGCTGCCGCCACCTTTATTGGGTCTATGGGAAACATCCCTCTTGCCACAGTGCTTAACGAAAATGGAGTGATGTTTGCCGGACTTATGGGGTTTATTTATTCGGATCTTATGGTACCACCCCTGGTCAATATCAACAGAAAATACTATGGTCCGCGTATAGCCCTTTATATAGCCGGGGTGATGTATGTGAGTATTGTTATTACAGCCTTAATACTCAATTATAGCTTCGAATTTTTTGGGGTTTTGCCCGAAGGCAGCCGCAAGGTAGCTGAGGTGACACAATTTATGATGGATTATACTTTCTATTTTAATATTCTATTTGCCGTTCTTGCCGCGCTGATGCTTTATTTCAATTTTAAAACCAAGAACATGAAAGAAGGTGGAGGTCATGATCACGATCATGGAAGTGGCGGGATTTCATTTAAAAAAGTCGTTGTTTATCTCTTTATCTCAATTGTTATTATTGGTTTGATTTTATATCTGATTTAGCCTTAAAAAGATACATAATTACAAAGAGTTCTTCTAAATATCTAACTTGTAAAACTAAAAATTATGGAACACCATCAAAACAATCATTCAAAAGATGAGCATGAGCATTCAGGTGACGATCACTCTCATCACGACCATCATAAAATGATGATTGAAGATTTCAAAAAGCGATTTTGGATTTCATTAGTCATCATGTTGCCCATTATAGTTTTGGCTCCGATGATACAAGATTTAGTTGGGTATGAATTTCGATTCAAGTGGGATCGCTATCTTCAATTTGGACTTTCTTCCTTTGTTTTCTTTTATGGAGGCTGGCCATTTTTAAAAGGTTTAGTTGATGAAATTAAGAAGAAAACACCAGGTATGATGACCTTGATTGCGCTGGCTATTTCGGTGGCTTATTTTTACAGCTCTGCGGTGGTCTTTGGTTTGGAAGGTAAAATATTCTTTTGGGAGTTAGCCAGTTTAATTGTGATTATGCTTCTGGGGCACTGGATAGAAATGAAATCGGTGATGGGAGCCTCCAATGCTTTAGAAGAACTGGCTAAAATGATGCCTTCCACCGCTCGTCGAATAAAAGAAGATGGGGAACACGAAGAGGTTTCTATAGACGACTTACAAAATGAAGATGTTATTCTGGTAAAACCAGGTGAAAAGATTCCAGCTGATGGTCAGGTGATTGAAGGAGAAAGCCATGTGAATGAATCGATGCTCACAGGGGAGTCCAAGCCCGTTGCCAAGCATGAAGAGGATGAAGTCATCGGGGGATCAATAAACGATAAGGGCTCTTTAAAAATCAAAGTGCAGCACACCGGCAAAGACTCTTATTTGTCAAAAGTGATTGGCATGGTGGAAGAAGCTCAAAAAACCAAATCCAAAACTCAAAACCTGGCAAATAAAGCAGCGGCTTGGTTGTTTTATGTGGCGTTAGGTGCAGGTATTATCACTTTGATTGTTTGGCTGAGCCTTGGGAAAGAATTTGAATATGCTTTAGAGAGAACGGTGACGGTCATGATTATTTCCTGTCCACATGCACTCGGTTTAGCAGTACCTTTGGTTGTTGCGATTTCTACGGCAGTTTCTGCCAAAAACGGACTTCTGATTCGAAACAGAACTGCTTTTGAAAATTCAAGAAAAATCTCAGCTATTATTTTTGATAAAACAGGAACCTTAACCAAAGGAAAATTTGGGGTGACGCGTTATACATCTGTTTTAGAAAATCAATCAGATGATGAACTGCTTCAAATCGCAGCTTCGCTTGAAAACAGCTCAGAACACCCGATTGCTTCAGGAATAGTTCGAAAAGCCAAATCTCATAATCTGGATTTACAGGAAGCATCAGGCTTTCAAAATATCACAGGGAAAGGAATTAAAGCAACTTTAAATGAGCAAGAAATTAAAATTGTGAGTCCGGGAATGTTGAAAGAACAGGATATCGACATTCCTTCAGAGGCTTTCAAATCTAAAGATGAGACGGTGGTTTTTGTGACGATAGATGCTAAGTTGGCTGGATTTATTGCTTTAGCAGACGAAATCAGACCTGAATCCTTATCCGCTATTAAAACCTTAAAAGACAGAGGCATTAAAGTGATTATGGCCACTGGAGACAATGAGCAAGTGGCTAAAGCGGTAAGTGAAGAGCTTTCCTTAGATGATTATTATGCTGAAGTTCTTCCTGAAGACAAACAAAGCATTATCAAAGACTTGCAGGAAAAAGGGGAGTTTGTTGCCATGACGGGTGACGGGGTGAATGATGCACCAGCTCTGGCTCAAGCCGATGTTGGTATTGCGGTTGGTTCTGGAACGGATGTTGCAGCAGAAACAGCAGACATTATTTTGGTCAACAGTAATCCTAAAGACATTGCAAACCTAATTTTATTTGGCACAGCCACGTATAAAAAAATGATGCAAAACCTTTGGTGGGCAGCTGGGTACAACATTATTGCTGTTCCGCTGGCAGCTGGAGTTTTGGCTGGAGTAGGAATTATCTTAAGCCCCGCCGTAGGTGCTGTTTTGATGAGCTTGAGTACGGTAATTGTGGCAGTCAATGCGCAACTCTTAAAAAAACAAATGAAGTAATCAACGCGAAAAGTTGGTTATAAAAATGAACAATTAACTAGTTAACCCTTAATTCAAAATTCAATAACAATGAAAAATGTAAATGCAATCTTATCGAGAACAGTTTTAATCGGACTCATGACACTATCAGTGGCATGTGTCGATAAGAAAAAAGAAGACAATACGGATGCGGACCACCTGCATGACCAGGAAATGCATGATGAACAAATGCATGATGAACAAATGCATGATGAACAAATGGATCATGATCATGAAATGATAGATGATGATGAAATGATGGATGAAGCGAATAATACAATGACTGAGGAGTCTGATCTAATGGTAAAAGAAAGCAAAACTGCTTCTTCCTTAATCGATAACTATTTAGCCATTAAAAATGCGCTGGCAGATGATGATAAAGATGCCGCAGCCAAAGCAGGTGAACGTTTAGTACAATCTGCTAATGCATTTGAAATGAGTCAAGTTGAGACTTCACAGCAACAGGAAATGAAAGAAATTTTGGAAGTGATGAAAGAACACGGAGGGCATATCTCTAAAAGTGATATGGTACATCAAAGAGAGCATTTTGCCCAGATTAATCGTGATATGAAAGCTATGTTAGCTATCACTGGTTCAGACAGAATGCTTTATCAGCAGTACTGTCCGATGTATGCTGATAATACAGGAGGCGCCTGGTTAAGCGCATCTAAAGACATTAAAAATCCACTTTTCGGAAGCAAAATGATGAAATGCGGTGCTGTAAAACAGACGATTGCTTTAAAATAAGAATGACTTTAGTTCCTATTCAAGCTATTTAGCTAAATTTCCTGAGTGTATTCAAAGAATTTAGCTGAATAGCTTCAGTATATTCAAGGAGTTTATATGAATTGCTCAGACAATATTAGTATTTACTGTTATGTTGATGATAATGTTGTATGCAGCTTTTTGACTAATAGTATTTAAAAATAAAAAATGACACATACCTATAAAGTTTCCGGCATGACTTGCCAGCATTGCAGAGCCAGTGTAGAAGAAAGCCTTAAAGATTTAGAACATGTGAAATCGGTGAGTGTCGATTTGGAAGCTGAAGAAGCTAAAATCGATATGGAAAAGCATATGGATTTGGAGACGCTTCAAAAGGCACTTTCAGATAAATATACGATTTCAAAAAAATCTGATTTTGCAGATAAATCTGGAGAAAATATCCAGGACCAGTCCAAAGCACAGCAGCTGTTTCCCTTGTTTTTGATCTTTGGTTACATCACTGCAGCTTCCATTTTGCTGAATTTCAGCGACTGGGAACTCAGCAGTTTTATGTTTGACTTTATGGGCCTGTTTTATATCGTCTTTAGTTTTTTCAAATTTCTGGATTATACCGGATTTCCAGAATCCTTTAGGATGTACGACCCTCTAGCCAAAGTCCTGCCTGCTTATGGGTGGGTGTATCCGTTTCTAGAAACCGCTCTTGGACTCATGTTCCTGATGCGATTTGAAATCGATATAGCTTTGGTCGCCACGATTGTTGTTCTAGGAATTACCACGATAGGTGTCACCCGCTCTCTGTTCTCCAAAAAAGTCATCAAGTGTGCCTGTTTGGGAACAGCCCTCAATCTTCCTATGACCGAAGCGACCTTTATTGAAAATACCATCATGTTAGTGATGGCGGTCTGGATGTTGTTGTTTTAAAGTAAACTTTGTGATTTTTGTACCTTTGTTGTAATTTTTCACCACGAAGACACAAAGGGCACGGATAAACCTCATATGAATTAAGTTTTTAAAACGGCAATTTCAATTGTTCTTCTTTGAGAATTGCTGATGTTTTAACCGATTTGGATTGGTCTGTGTTGAGGTTGGATAATGAAATTCCGAGCAACCGAATCGAATCTTTGATAGGTTCCTGATAAAGTAAGGTCCTGGTCTCTTCCATTATTAGAGCTTTGGAGGCTATGAAAAGCTTCAGGGTTTTACTTCGGGTTTGTACGCTGAAATCGCTGTATTTCAATTTCAAGGTGATGGTTTTTCCTGCAACCCGACTGGTTTTGAGCCGTCTCTCGACTTCCTCCGCGATATCCTCAAGCTTTGCGAGCATATAAATTTCAGAAGAAATATTTTCAGAAAAGGTGCGTTCGGCGCCGAGTGATTTGCGAATTCGGGAGGTCTTAACTTCACTTAAATGAATGCCGCGCACCACATTATAGTAATGCAATCCGCTTTTTCCGAAGTGCTCCTGAAGATAGTCCAGGGTTTTGAGCTTAAGGTCAGCGCCGGTGAAAATGCCTAGTCTGTACATTTTATCCTGGGTCACTTTCCCCACACCATAAAATTTCCTGATGTCCAGCTGTTCCAAAAAGGCGATAACGTCTTCCGGAGGTATTGTTTTTTGACCGTTGGGTTTATTGATGTCGCTTGCCACTTTGGCAATAAATTTATTGATGGAAATTCCGGCGGAGGCATTGAGTCCGGTCTTAGTTTTAATTTTCTCTCTGATTTCCCTGGCCAGAACCGTCGCACTGGGGAAGTTGAATTTATTTACCGTAACATCCAGATAAGCCTCATCCAGAGAAAGCGGCTCGACCAAATCGGTGTATTCAAAAAAGATTTTGCGGATTTGCTGAGAGATATCCTTGTAGCGCTCAAATCGTGGTCTTACAAATATTAAATGTGGACAAAGCCGAGCGGCCTGCTTTCCACTCATCGCACTTTTAACGCCGTGTTTCCGGGCCTCATAACTCGCCGCTGCCACGACTCCGCGTTTGGAACTTCCACCAACGGCGAGGGCTTTGCCTTTCAAACTGGGGTCATCCAATTGTTCTACAGAGGCGTAAAAGGCATCCATATCAACGTGGATAATTTTGCGAAGATGTTCTCGAAAATCCATAGACAAAAATACGCAAAGCGAAAGGAAACCTTCATGATTAAAACAATCCTTAAACACATAGTGAAATGCTTATAATCATTATCAAAGTTTCAGGAATCAGAATAGTTTTGATTTAGAAATACTATTTTTGACTATGCTAAACCCTTTTGACGATACCTATTTTATGAAAAAAGCCCTGGAAGAAGCCCATATGGCTTTGGAAAAGGGCGAAGTTCCTGTGGGGGCCATCATTACGCATAAGAACCAAATCATTGCCAGAAGCCATAACCTTACAGAACTTTTGGTCGACGTCACCGCCCACGCCGAAATGCAGGCGATTACTTCAGCGGCTAATTTTATCGGTGGGAAATACCTCAGAGATTGCAGCATGTACGTCACTTTGGAGCCCTGCCAGATGTGCGCCGGGGCTTTGTACTGGAGTCAGTTGTCTCGACTGGTCTTTGCTGCCGAAGATGAAGTCCGTGGCTATAGAGCCATGCAGACAAAGCTTCATCCTAAAACCAAAGTGGACTCTGGAATACTTCAGGAAGAAGCCTCCAAACTGCTCAAGGCCTTTTTTATACAGAAGCGGAATTTGAATTGAGGGATTTTAGTAACTGGGGTACGAACTTAGCATTTCTTAAAGACCCGACTAACTGAAGTGTATGACTTTGGAGGATCTCGAAAATAGTAGCTCCGCTAAGAATCGAACTTAGATCTAAAGTTTAGGAAACTTTTGTTCTATCCATTGAACTACGGAGCCTTAGTTATTCTCTTCTGACTTTGGACGATCTTCATACCAGTCCCTGAAGGTTTTATCGGTCTGGTAGTCGTCGGTGAGCACTTTATACACTGCAAACACAAGCGTAGCCTGTCCTAAAACAGTGAGGTAAAACACCCAGGAAAAAGCCATGCCAAGTGCTGCAAAGATAGTAACTAGAATCAGAATTAAGGTGGTAAGGATCAATAAAGGTATACCGGGATTTTTCATTTTTAAACTAAAATTAAATGAATTATGTCGACAGTACTGATAAATAGGTATTAAAATAATCTTATTTATTCAGAAGGATTGACTTCAGCAGAAGCGGTTTTCTTTTTGATGAGGTAGACAAAGACAGGGAAGTGATCGCTATAGCCTCCTGTGAATCCACCGTCGGCAAAGGCGCGGTAAGGATAACCTTTGAAGCGGCCTTTTGGGTTTTGTAAATAAAAGGGATTGAAAATATGAGCCTGGTAAAGCCTGTACGCGCTGTAGTCTTTTGTATTAATTAGAGGTTTGGTCACCAGGATCATATCGAACAGGTCCCAGGTATCCATCCAGGCAATAGTACCTACTCCTTTTTTGTAAAGCTTTTCGAAAGGATTGTAAAGGTCGGTGAGATTGACATCGTCGGCATGCGCTTTAGCTTCCAGCACTTCTTTTATGCTTTCATTGTAAGGCCCGTCATTAAAATCACCCATGATCATAAGTTTAGCATAAGGCTGCTGTATGAGTATAGAGTCTTTAATGGCTTTGGCAAGCCTTGCCGCTTCTATTCTATGGGGACGACTTCTTTTTTCACCCCCGCTTCTGGATGGCCAGTGGTTCACAATAAAATGCATGTCTTCGCCGTCCAGTTTGCCTTTGACGTGAAGCTGGTCTCGGGTATATTTTCGTTTACCGCTGTCAGAATCGCTAAAAAGTACAAGTTCGTGGGCTTTGGAGTAGGAGGGGCGGAAAAGGGACTTTTGATATAACAGTGCAACGTCTATGCCTCTGGCATCCGGAGAATTGTAATGGATGATGCCATAATCGTAAGGGGATAATCGTTTATCGTTGACAACATCTTGCAGGACTTTGAAATTTTCAATTTCACAAACGCCGATTACCGCTGGTGGCCTTCCCGTGACCTCAGCACCTATATCGGCAATCACTTTAGCCATATTGGCAACTTTCTTTTGGTAAACAGCATCGCGTTCACCTTCAGAAATCTCCATAATAGGTGAGGATTCATCAAATTTATTCGGATCGTCTTCGGTGTCAAACAGGTTTTCCAGATTATAAAACGCAATGCTGGTGATGAAAAAATCATCTTTTTTTTGGTCGGTCGATGCTGTGTTTTGAGTTGACTGACAACCCGTCAACACCAACAGAAAACCTGTCAAAAATGCCAGTGGTTTTATGCCTGATCTCATTTTGAAGCTGTTTATGAGAAACTTTTTTTGAATGCCTAAGATACAACTTATCTATTATTTAAATATCTTAGTAGTATTCAAGCATTTGATAATCAGTTAAATATGACAAGGTTTGAGCGAATACTTGTGATATTAGTGTTGACACTAAGCAGCTTTGGGTTTTATGCTCAAACCACAGATGTTGTGGGCGTCATCTTAGATCTAGACACCGAAGAACCACTTCCGGGAACCAGGATTTTTATAGAAGGATCAGGAATAGAGGTCCTCACAGATGCGGAGGCTAAATTTTCCTTTGTCAACCAAAATTTACCTTTAGGAGAACAAGTTTTAGAGGTCAGTCGAACCAATTACGAATCAAAACGCTATCCGATTATCATTGAGGAGGGAAAAATTCTTAATCTCGGCGACCTGTTTTTGGAAGTTGATATGAGTGAAGTCAACCGACAAATTGGAACCATTTCTTTATCTGAAGATGAACTCGATGGGGATGATGCTTCTTCTTTCAATATTTCCGGACTTCTGGCGTCTTCTCAGGATACGTATTTACGGGCTGCGGCTTTCGATTTCAGCGCCGCTTTTTTTAACCCGCGAGGCCTGGATAATGCCAACGGGGAACTCCTGATCAATGGTCTGGAAATGAACAAGCAATTCACCGGAAGACCCAACTGGGCCAACTGGGGAGGACTTAATGATGTGCAGAGGAATCGGGTGTTTTCGATGAGTACATCAGCCAGCGACTATACTATTGGAGACGTTGCCGGGGTGTCCAACATAATCATGAGAGCTTCCAAAATGCGAAAAGGGGGGCGTGTGTCTTATGCGAGTTCCAACAGGAGTTACCGGGGAAGGGTCATGGCAAGCTATAATACTGGCCTGATGAATGGGGGCTGGTCGTATTCTTTGCTGTTATCCAGGCGATTTGGTGAAGAAGGCTTTAGAGAAGGAACGCTGTACGATGCCAATTCAATAGCACTTTCCGTAGAAAAGCGCATCACTGATAAACACAGCTTAAATTTTACCGGATTTTATGCGCCCAACCGAAGAGGGATGGGAACCCCCGTCACTCAGGAAGTGGTGGATCTAAAAGGGATTGCATATAATCCAAACTGGGGGTTGTTAAATGGTATCCAGAGGAACTCCAGAATCCGAAAAACGGAGGAACCTGTTTTGATGTTGAATCATTATTGGGACATAAGCGACAGGCTTTCGCTCAATACGAATATCGGTTACCAGTTTGGGTTTTCTTCTACAACCAGAATTGATAATGGTGGCACACGACTTTTTGAAGACCCGGCTACGGGGCAACAGGTTTTCCTGGGAGGCGCCCGAAATCCGTCACCCATTTATTATCAAAATTTACCGAGTTATTATTTGAGAAACCCAAATCCTTCACCTTTCGATTATCAAAGTGCCTATCTGGCTCAAAGAGAATTTCAGGCTGAGGGGCAGTTCCCCTGGACGGAACTTTATTTTGCAAACCATTTGAACCAGTCCAGAGGAGGGAATTCTACGTATGCCTTGCAGTCTGATAGGGTAGAGGATAAAATGTTTATGGCTAATTCGATTTTAGATTATAAAGTAAAAGACAATATCACCATCAATGCCCGACTCAACTACAGAAGTCTGGAAAGCGAAAACTTTGCCCGGATGGAAGATCTTCTGGGCGGTGAACGCTTCCTGGACGTCGACTTCTTTGCGGAGGAAACAGATTTACTCTCAGGTTTGGGGTCAGATTTGGCCCAATCCAACTTAAGAACTCCCAACCGGACGGTGCAGGTGGGAGACCGGTATAAATACAATTACAAAATCGATGCTGCAGTCATGGATGCCTTTGCTCAGGCCCAGTTTCAATTTCGAAGCCTTGACTTTTATATGGGCTTAAGTTTTGGAAAAACCCGCTACCAGCGCACAGGACTTTATGAAAACGGATTTTTTCCCGGAGACAGATCGTTTGGGCCAGGAGAAGAACTGGATTTCACTACTTATGCGCTTAAGGCTGGAGCCACTTATAGATGGTCCGGGCGACATATTTTTACCTTAAATGCAGCCTATTTCCAGAACGCACCAACCCTTCGAAATTCTTACAGCAATGCCAGACAAAACGGGGATACGGTGGACGGTATCTCAGAAGTGAACATCCAGTCAGCAGATGTAAGTTATATCTATAAGTCCCCGGTTTTAAGCGGCCGCGTCAGTGGGTTTTACACCGGTTTTCAGGATGAAACCAATGTAGGCTTTTATTATACGGAGGAGCTGACAGGCCTGCCCTCGGCCAATAACCAAAACAATGCCTTTGTGCAGGAAGTGATGACGGGGATAGACAGGTTGCATTACGGTATTGAGTTTGGGGTGGAAGCCCAAATCTTATCAACCTTGAAACTAAAAGCGGCTGGTTCGTTTGGGCAGTATATCTACACCTCCAATCCAGAACTTTACTTAACGAGTCAAAATTTTCCAGACCTGCAGCTGAGTTTTGGAGATGGAAAAACAGACCTGAAAGATTTAAGAGTTCCGGGAGGACCAGAGCGAGTGTATCAACTGGGATTTGAATACAGAGATCCCAACTACTGGAATCTTGGCCTGACTGTCAACCACTTTTCTCATTCTTACATAAGTCCGAGCGGTTTGTTGAGGTCAGATAATTTTGCCTTGGATACCGACGGGATTGTCTATAACGACTACGATGAAGAGGTAGCGGGAGGAATTTTAAAACAAGAACGATTTGATCCATATAGGCTTGTCAATGTCATTGCCGGGAAGTCCTGGAGAGTCGGTAGCTATTATGTTGGTTTTTTTGGAGTCATCAATAATGTACTTGACCAGGACTATAAAACCGGAGGCTTTGAGCAGTCCAGAACCAGCAATTTTAGAAGTCGAGGAGAAGACCTCAGCAGGGAAAACGGAGCATTATTTGGTAACCGCTATTTCTTCGGCTTTGGAACGACTTATTATCTAAGTGCTTATATACGATTTTAAAAAAACTTAAAACTAAAGCGATGAAAACTTTCAATCCATACTCAGTTTTTTTCTTCCTCGGTTTAGGTGTGTTATTTTCATTCTGTTCCTGCGTGGAAGATGATGAGTTTAGCGCACCACAATTTGAGCAAAGTCCACCTCAAATCGAAGGAAATAAAGTGAGTCTTTCTGTTTTAAAAGGCATTTTGGCACAAAATGCCAACGGTCCTTATACTTTTGAAGACACTCAGGATTATGTGGAAGCCTATGTGATTTCTAACGATGAATCCGGGAATTTCTTCAGAGAACTAATCGTTCAGGACAAGCCAGAAAATCCAACCTTTGGCATAGCGGTTCAGGTGGATAAGAATCCGCTTTTTACCAAATATGATTTTGGAAGAAAGGTATACATCAGACTGGAAGGACTTTCGGTAGGGCAAAGAGAGGGCAGCGAACCAAGACTGGGTATCGCCGATGGCATCGATATTGGAAGAATCCCCGAAGCCCTGGTGGAAGAAGCGATTCTAAGAGATACACTTGTGGCGGATATCATCCCCCTGCAAAGACAGCTTTCAGAGCTATCCTTTTCAGAGGTGAATACCTATGTTGAGCTGACAGAAGTTCAATTTTCCAAAGTTTATTTTTCAGAAAATTCAACAGCAACCTACGCTTCAGAAACCACAGATAGTTTTGACGGGGAGCGTGTTTTGGAAAGTTGCACAAGCGCTTATAAAGTGATTTTTAGCACCAGTACCTTTGCAGATTTTAAGACCCTGAGTCTGCCTTCGGGGTCTGGTTCTATGCAGGGCATTTTAACAAGAGACTTCCGTGGAGATTTTTTCACGTTCTACATCAACTCGCCGGAAGCTGTGGATATGACTGGAGAACGCTGCGACCCTCTTGTGTTTTCGTGTGGTTTGGTTACTTCCACGGCAGCCAACGCCTTCATCATTATAGACTTTGAAGATCAAAGAAGGAACAGACCCATCGCTATTTCTGGCTGGACCAATTATATCGAAGCCGGAACTGAAACCTGGGAAGCTTACGCTTCGCGAAGTGATAGCAGCAACCCTTCCCTGGGCATTTCTGCAAGGGTAAGGTCTGCCAATTCCGGGGATGCAAATACGATTTCCTGGTTAATCACTCCCGAAATTCCGGTAGAAACCAATTCCAAAATCACCTTAGAATTCAAAACCTCCAACAGTTTTGCGGATGCCAGTTTTATGGAGGTCCTGTATTCTGTGAATTGGGATGGCACCGAAGAAGGCGTTTCTACGGCAGAGTGGGGTGTTGTTGCTGATGCGACTATTGTTTCAGACGATCAGTTTTTTGGAGACTGGGTGAGTTCCGGCCTTGTGGACATGTCGTGTTTTGAAGGAAGTGGTTACATCGCTTTCAGATACACGGGCAAGGATACCGAAGATGGTGAGTTTAACGGGGTTTATGAATTGGACGATATCGCGATTCATGTGGAGTAAATTTTTTTTATTCTGAATTTGCTTCCGTTAGCTTGTGTGCTCATAGATACATTTCTTCGCGCTCTTTCTTAACTTGATGCGGATGTTCGGATCTAGATAGCCTGGTTGATATCAACTTCAAGTTAAAAGAGAACTAACCTGAATTCAACAAGAAATATGGCTAATAGTTAAACGGGGCGTAGCCCTGACATCTTGTTTTGGATGTATTTGAGATATCAGGGCGCTGCCCCCCAAAATCCTCCTTGAGGTTTATATGCTTTAATTTGCAAAATATTTTCCAAATAGGGGCGCTAGCCCTGCTATCTTCTTAGAAAAATAGGTATCACAAAGTTCAAGGGGCGTAGCCCTGACATCTTGTTTTGGATGTATTTGAGATTAGTGGACGCTGCCCAAAACATATTGCTTGCCATTCTTTATGAAATTCGACCTGTATGGGATAAACCAGGTGAAATACAATATATAGAGTTTGCTAAAATGAGATTTTATAAATCCAGGCAAAAATGAATTTTATATTGGATGCGCACAAGTGCTAAATGGGAACTTTATGAACCTTTTCCAGAATCCACAAACCCTGACAATATCATCAAAATAGTAAAGGAAGATCAAAACGCTTGCTTTTCTGGACAAAAGCTAAAAGTAATAATGGGCTAAATAGGGTTTTTTAAAAATCTTGTAAGTAGCCAGTGTTTTTAAAACATTGATAATTAAAGATATATCTCACGCCAAGTTCGCAAAGAAAAAACGCAAAGCCAGGCAAATAAGTGATAGTCATCACTATATAAATCTGCGTTCTTTGCGTGAAAAATACGTGTATGATACTGATTGGTTCCAAAGTCTTTAATGGGTTTACTGTCATAAGGCGTTGACTTTTAATCTATTGATACGCGTTCTTATTCTTATCACATAAACCCAGAGCTTCAATTGTCGCTTTTTAACTTGATATTTTGCTACATTTGAAAACTCAATCTTAGTACGTGAATATCTACAAAAAGCTTTTTCAGAATACCTTTATTTATGGAGTAGCCACCGTCATCCCTCGGATGCTATCGGTGATTTTAGTTCCCCTTTACACAGGTGTTTTGGCCAATACGTCATTTGGAGATTATTCGATTATCTTCTCCTATTTTGTGATCTTTAATGTGATTCTGGCCTACGGCATGGAGACGGCTTTTTTTAGGTTTTACAACAAAGAAAAAGACAAATCCCAGGTCGTTCAAACCTCCACCTGGTCGATTATAGTGACAACCACAGCCTTTGTTATTTTGGCTTATTTGTGTATGTCATCGATTCAAAATTTCACGAGGATAAGTTCCCGAAATCTAGAATTAATCATTTGGATTTTAGCTTTAGATGCTTTGGCCATTATTCCCTTTGCCTGGCTCAGAGCCAATAGCAAACCGGTGAAATTTGCCATTATAAAAACGGTAAACGTCGCTATCAATCTAGGCTTAAACGTATTTTTCCTTTTGTATCTGAAAGACTTAGCAGCATCAAGTGCGTTTTTTAATTCCATTTATATCCCTGGTTTTGAAGTCAGTTACATCTTTATTTCTCTCATCATCGCCAGCGCAATAACACTTTTGCTTCTGACGCCTTTTTACAAACGCATTCAGTTTCAATTTGACTGGGAACTATGGAAATCCATGCTGAAATATGCACTTCCGGTATTGGTGGCTGGAGTTGCCTTTTCTGTCAATGAAGTTGTGGATCGCTTATTTCTAGAGCGAATGTTACCAGAAAACATAGCCAAAGAACAAATAGGAATCTACTCGGCCTGTTACAAACTGGGTATGTTTATGACTCTGTTTGCCACCGCTTTTCGATTAGGCATAGAGCCTTTCTTTTTTAGTCATGCTTCCAGCAAAAGCCCAAAAACGGCTTATGCCATGATTACGAAATATTTTGTGATTATAGGGACGCTTATCCTTTTGTTCGTGATTGTATTTGTAGACCTTTTCAAAGTACTTTTAATTCAAGATGAAAGTTATTGGGAGGCGATGAAAATTGTTCCTATTATTCTTTTAGCCAACTTATTTCTGGGCATTTATCACAACCTTTCGGTGTGGTACAAAGTCACTGATAAGACGCGCTATGGCGCTTACATTTCGTCCATCGGTGCGGTATTTACCATCGGAATCAACTTGTGGCTCATCCCGATTATCGGTTACGTAGGTTCAGCCATCGCGACACTGGCCGCTTATGGAAGCATGATGCTGATTTCATTTTTCCTGGGTCAAAAGCATTATGCCATTCCTTATAAATATGGTAAAATGCTAATTTACCTCTGCGTTTCCGTTCTATTTTCTCTAATTTCGTTTTACTATTTCAGAGAAAATTATGCTGTTGGCATCATGCTTATTTTAATATTTTGTGCGGGTATATTTTTTAATGAAAAAAAAGAATTATTCAGGCTTATAAACAGCAAATAACATATGAAAGTAAATATCATTAACCGCTCGGGATACGATTTGCCTCAGTACGAAACTTCGTTATCTGCGGGCGTAGACCTCAAGGCACATATCGAAGAGCCTATTCATCTGGAAAGTTTGGAGCGCTGCCTTGTCAAAACAGGTTTGTTCCTGGAACTTCCATCGGGAATCGAAGCTCAGGTGAGGCCCAGAAGTGGTCTGGCCCTCAAAAAAGGAATTACAGTACTCAACTCGCCCGGCACTATCGATGCAGACTACAGAGGCGAAGTGGGAGTGATTCTCATCAATTTATCCAAAGACAAATTCAGCATACATCCTGGCGACCGCATTGCTCAACTGGTGTTTGCAACACACGAACAAGCCGATTTTCAGGTTGTTGATTCGCTTTCTGAAACCCAAAGAGGTACAGGCGGATTTGGAAGCACAGGAGAAAACTAATGAAGTTGAAATTACTTTAGTTAAAATTGACCTATGAAATTTAGCAAAGAATTCAAAGAAGCTATCAGTCATTTGCCTGCTAGGGAAAAGGACAAACTCTTATTTCGTTTGCTCAAAAAAGATCTTATTTTGGCTAAGCGATTGGAATTTGAATTAATAAGCCCCCAAACGGTTGATGAGCGTCGTGCTGAAATGAAACAAAGCATTACAGAGGAAGTTCAGCGTATTTCTGCCAACTTTTATTCACCCGGTTACCTCAATATGGACATCAGGTACATCAGTGGTTCAATCACAGAACATGTGAAAATTACCAAAGATAAATTTGGAGAAGCCAGTCTGAACCTTCATTTGCTGATCGAAGTTTTGAAAGGCAATAGCCAGAACATCTCAAATCAGTCTTTTCATAAAGCCAGAAAGCTGTGCGTTGCCATCATTGCCAGAGCCTATAAGATATTACTGCTAATTTATAAGTTGCATGAGGACTATTTTATCGATCTTGAAGACGAGTTAAAAGAACTCGGTCTCTTGATTGGAAAGAACCATTATCTAATGAAACATGCCATTTTTAATGGTTTTGATGTGAATTGGCTGATACAAGGCGAAATACCAGAAGATATTGTTGAATTTCATAAAGACTTAAAATCAAAAGGTTACCTTAAATAAAAAAACATTCTATGAAGATTATAGTTCCCATGGCCGGAAGAGGCTCAAGATTAAGACCACATACCCTTACCATCCCTAAACCGCTTATCCCTATCGCAGGAAAACCCATTGTTCAACGCCTTGTGGAAGGTATTTCTGAGGTTCTGGAAGAAGAAATCGACGAAATCGCTTTTATTATTTCTGAAGATTTTGGAGTGGAAATTGAAGAAAAGCTGAAAGAAATCGCTAAAGGACTTAAGGCTAAACCGACTATTTATTACCAGGATAAGCCACTTGGAACCGGGCACGCCATCATGTGTGCCAAAGACTCTTTGGAAGGGCCTGCTGTTATAGCTTATGCGGACACTTTGTTTAAAGCTGATTTTAAACTGGATAAGGAGGCCGATGCGGTGATGTGGGTAAAAAAAGTCAATAATCCCGAAGCCTTTGGAGTGGTCAATTTAAACGATGAAGGCCATATCACAGAGCTTGTGGAAAAACCTAAAGACTTTGTTTCTGATTTGGCTGTTATTGGAATCTATTACTTTAAAGACGTCAGTCAGCTTAAAACTCAGCTGGAAAAAGTGATTGAAGAAAACATTATGCATGGCGGCGAATATCAGATCAATGATGGAATCAAAAAGATGCGGGAACATGGAGCCATCTTTAAACCAGGTCAGGTAGAGGAATGGATGGATTGTGGAAACAAGCAGGTGACTGTCGAGACCAATTCCCGTATGCTAAACTTCATTCACGAAGAGCAGAAAGAAAAACTGATTTCATCTTCACTCAAAATTCATGATGCTGAAATCATTGAGCCTTGTTTTATCGGTGAAAATGTATTTTTAAAAAATGCCAAAATCGGACCTAACGTTTCTATTGGAAATGGCACGGTTGTCGATAACTGTACTATCAAAAATTCTTTGATCCAAGAACACTCCGAAATTACCAATGCCAAGTTAGACAAAGCCATGATAGGTAATTTTGCTAAATTTAATGGAGAGTTCACCTCAGTGAGTATAGGAGATTATTCCACTTTAGAATAAAATATATGTCCCAGCTTATTCGTCTTTTTCTTTTTTTGGGCCTTATGATGGTTTCTATTGGCAATGCTCAGGATAAAGACAATCTATCTGAAGAGATCAATATCGACGATCTCGGAAATAACACAGACGAATTTCAGGAGGTGTTTTTTAAAGCTATTGCTCAACGTGCTGTAGAAAATCCAGAAAAAGCTATAGAAGCGCTGGACAAATGTCTTGAGTTAAAACCGAACAGCACGGCAGTTTTTTATGAGTTGGCAAAAAACTACATCGATCTTAAAGACTACGAAAAGGCAGAAAATTTTATAAAGAAAACCTTAGAAGACCCAGCGTACCAGAACAATGTGAACATTCACAAGCAATTGTTTTATGTCTTTTCCATGCAGAAAGAGTACAGTGAGGCGATAAAAGAAGCTCAGTTTATTTCTGAATTTGATCCCGTTTACTTTCAGGAATTGGCCAATTTATATTTGCTTCAGAAAAACTATCAATCTGCTTTGGGGGCTTTAGACAAATTTGACACAGTGAATGGCATCGATGAATTTCGAGATGATTACCGAATGATTATTTATAAAGAAGGCTCGCTTTTGGGGCAGGGTATTGAATTCTTCAAAAATCGATTTCAGAATTCTAAAGAAGACAGCAGAGCCGCCATTTTATTGATGCAGCTTTACAGACTCAGCAGTTCGCCTCAAAAAGCCATTGAAATTGGAAAAGAACTGGAACAACAGTCGCCACCTGCATCTGAACTCTATGTTGAAATGGCTTTGGCACACCTGATAAGCGAAAATATTACTGAGGCCAAAACCTACAGTAGAAAAGTGGTGGAGAGCCTTACGTTGGATGAAAAAGACAAGCTGAAAGTAATTAACACATTTAAAGCCTTAGCTTTACAAAATACGGAGGCTCAGGCTGCTTTTGTAGCGGTACTGGATTCTGCGCTTTCTTCAGAAAAAAATTCTTCAAGCAAAGCGGAGTTAGGTGAGTTTTATAAATCCAGAGATAAGGATAAAGCCCTGGAAAATTTTAAGTCTGCTCTGCGCAATAAGCCTAACGATTTTAAGTTGATTAAGAATATATTGGAATTAGAAATAGAATTACAAAACTATAAGGAGGTGTTGGCAACAAGTGACAGGGCCTTGCAAAGCTTCCCTTCTCAGGCCTACTTATATTTCACAAAAGGTCTGGCCCTGGGCCGATTGAATAATCACCAGGAAGCAGTGGATGTTCTGGAAGAGGCTTTGGATTATATTTTTGATGATAACACGCTTAAGCAAAAAGTGTACAGCGCGTTGAAAGAATCCTATCTTGCTTTAGGAAAGCAGGAAAAAGCCGAGGCTTACAGACAAAAATTAATCATAATCTCAAATTAATGCATAAACGATTTTTTAAAATAAGTTTTGTTTTAATCGTATTGATAACTTTTTCAAGTTGTAAATCTTCTAAAGTAACTGGCACAGGTACAAAAGAAAAATCGGCCAGAGTGGTCCTGAGAACTTTTGAAGATAACTTAGCAGATTTTAAAACGGTGAGTGGAAGAATAAAAGCCGGTTATAAAACTGAAGAGGATTCCCAGTCCATCAGCATTACGTATAGAATTGAAAAAGACAAAGCCATCTGGATGAGCGCCAAAGTGATGGGTTTATTGCCTGTGGCTAAGGTTTATATTACGCCAGATCGGTTTCAGTATTACGAGAAGATAAATGGAACTTATTTTGATGGAGATTTTTCCATGGCAAAAGAATTTTTGGGAGTGGAAGTCAATTTTGAAAACCTTCAAAACCTGCTCATCGGCAGACCCATGTATGAACTCAAGAGAAATCAGATGCTTTTTGACGATAATGCCTATGTCTTTCTGCAAAATATAAGGTCTGTTTTGGCCTATTCAGCAATAATTGACAGCCGCCAGTTTGAAATGAAATCTCAATCCTTACAAAATGTAAAGAATGAAAGTTTGAAAGTGAATTATTCAAGATTTCAATCCGTCGACAAAAAAAAATTTCCGGGCAAATTGCTGATGACTGCTAAAAAAGAGGGTGAAGTAATTTTGATAGATTTAGACTATCGCTCTGTTGTTTTTGATGAAGAGCTTACCTTCCCATTTTCAATTCCTAATAATTACGAACGTTTAGAACTTTGATGAAATACCTTCAGTACATACTTTTTTTTATAACGCTCACTACCAGTTTAACTTTTCAGGCTCAAACAAGGGAAGAGCTTGAAGCCAAACGTCAGTCTATTCAGCAGGAAATAGATGAAATCAACAGCATCATCCGAACTGCCGAAACCAAGGGGCGCTCTGCCTTGAATGAGTACGAAGACCTTCAGAAAAGAATAAAAGTAACAGAACGTTTAATACAGGTCAACAACCAGGAGGCCAATTTATTGACCAGAGAAATCAATGCCAATGCCAATAAAATCGACAGGTTGAGGAATGAGCTGGAACAGCTTAAGAGCGATTATGAGCAGATGATTCAAAAGTCATACAGAAGCAAATCCGACAAAAGCAGAATTATGTTTTTGTTTTCTTCAGAGTCCTTTTTACAGGCTTACAAGAGGATTCAATATATGAAGCAGTTTGCTCAATATAGAAAAAAGCAGGGGAAAGAAGTCATGAAGCAAACCAAAGAGCTTCAGGGTATCAATAATAAGCTGTTTGAACAACGCAGAGATCAGGAAAAAATTCTTGCTGAAAACCGAAAAACAAAGTCCAAATTGGTGAGTGACAAAAACAACTTGAACCAATTGCTGGCGAGTATCAATAAGGAAAAAAAGAAATATGCAAAGGAACTTAAGCAAAAGCAGCAGGAAGCTAACAGGATAGATCGAGAAATCAACCGATTGATTCGAGAAGCCATTGCCAGGGAAAATAAAAAAAGTGGTTCAGATGCTAAATCGACTTTCAATCTAACTCCCGAAGCCAAAGCCCTTGCCAAAGATTTTGCACAAAATAAAGGTAAGTTGCCCTGGCCTGTGAGGTCTGGAGAGGTGTCTATGCGTTTTGGTGAACGGCCACATCCTATTGTAAAAACCATAAAAATCATGAGTAACGGTGTGAGAATAGACACCGAGAAAAATGGGAAAGCCAGAGCTGTTTTCGAAGGTGAAGTCAGCCAGGTGAGCAAAATTCCTGGAGCTAATGTTGTGGTTATGGTTCGTCATGGAGACTATTTGTCCATTTACAATAATCTGCAAAAAGTATTCGTCAAATCTGGAGACAAAGTAGCCAGGGGCGAAGAACTGGGCGAGGTAGGAATCAATTCTTCCTCAGGCAAAACCACCCTTATTTTTCAGTTATTCAAAAACACCACCAAGCTCAATCCCGAGCAATGGATTTATAAATTATAGTCAGGATTACTTCAAACAAAATTTGAATTATTTCATAAGCTTATCGTAATACGCTGATTTTTAACCAAGCCTTAACAACAGAGAATGGATATAATTTTCATTTTGCAACCAATTATAAGAATAGATTATAACGTTATAAGAATTTTAATATGGAACAGGATCAAACTAATGTAGACATTGCCTCCATCAACGAAAAGATAGAAAAGGAAAGTGCTTTTGTTGACTTGCTAACCAATGAAATGAACAAAGTCATTGTCGGGCAAAAGCATATGATAGAAAGGCTGCTCATAGGGCTTTTGGGTCAGGGTCACATTTTACTGGAAGGTGTTCCGGGTCTGGCAAAAACATTAGCCATCAATACATTGGCTAAAGCTGTACAAGGCAGCTTTAGCAGAATTCAGTTTACTCCAGATTTACTTCCTGCCGATGTTGTGGGAACGATGATCTACAATATGAAAGAAAATGACTTCAGCATAAAAAAGGGTCCGATTTTCGCCAATTTTGTGCTGACAGATGAGATCAACCGCGCTCCTGCCAAGGTGCAGTCAGCCTTGCTGGAAGCCATGCAGGAAAAGCAAGTGACCATTGGTGACGAAACCTTTATTCTGGATAAGCCATTTTTAGTCATGGCAACTCAAAATCCAGTGGAGCAGGAAGGAACCTATCCATTGCCTGAAGCACAAGTCGATAGATTTATGCTGAAAACGGTTATCGATTATCCGAATTTTGATGATGAACAACTGGTGATGAGAGCCAATCTTAACAACAGTTTCGGGAAGATAAATCCAGTGGTTTCCACAGATCAGATTCTGCGAGCACAAAGCGCTGTGAGGGAGGTGTATATGGATGAGAAAATTGAGAAATATATCCTGGATATAGTTTTTGCAACGCGTTATCCAGAAAAATACAAACTGGCAGAGATTAAGCCCCTTATTAGTTTTGGAGCTTCGCCAAGAGGTAGTATCAACCTGGCCATTGCTGCCAAATGTTATGCGTTTATCAAGCGAAGAGGTTATGTGATTCCAGAGGATGTTCGTGCCGTCGTTTATGATGTGCTAAGACACAGAGTTGGGATTACTTACGAAGCCGAGGCAGAAAACATAACATCTGAAGACCTGATCAGCAAAATTATAAACGAAGTAGAGGTTCCTTAAAATTTCTTCTGACTAGAACCAGAACAAGCTTTTAAGCTTTTAGATAATGCTTTTGCGATTTAGTTTTAAATCGAATGACAAGTACTTACACTCTATGGATACCAAATCACTTTTAAAAAAGGTAAGAAAAATCGAAATCAAAACACGGCGTTTGAGCGACCACGTGTTTGGTGGAGAATACCATTCTAAGTTTAAAGGTCGGGGAATGACTTTTAGCGAGGTGCGTGCTTATCAATTTGGAGATGACGTCAGGTCCATAGACTGGAATGTGACAGCGAGATACAACGAGCCCTTCGTAAAAGTATTTGAAGAAGAACGCGAACTGACGATGATGCTGCTTGTGGATATCTCCGAATCGACAGCCTTTGGAACTCGGGAAACCTTTAAAAAAGATATTATTACAGAAATGGCGGCAACACTTGCTTTTTCTGCGACTAAAAATAATGATAAGATTGGATTGATGTTGTTTTCCGATCAAATCGAACTTTATATTCCCCCAAAAAAAGGGCGAACGCATGTGTTGAGGATCATCAGAGAATTGATAGAATTTAAACCCTCACACAAAACGACCAATCTTTCCAAAGCCTTCAGGTACCTTATCGATATGATGAAGAAAAAGGCGATTGTGTTTGTAATGTCCGATTTTTTGACAGACGATTATGAGCATACCCTGAAGATTCTGGGTCAAAAGCATGATGTCACAGGTATCAGAATTTACGATGAACGTGAGGAAGAACTACCCAACCTGGGCATGGTGCAAATGAAAGATGCAGAAACCGGGCAGGCGATGTGGGTGAACACCTCCAGTGGGTCCACAAGAAAGACATACACCAAGCATTATAGAGATAGAGTAGATTATTTTCAAAGGTCTTTTAAACTGAGTGGTTCAGGATTTTTGAGTACCCGTGTAGATCAAAATTATGTAGTAAAACTACTAGGATATTTTAAATCCAGATAAAAGTATATGAAGAGAAAATTACTTAGTTATAGCATTGACTTCACATCAAAATTCCCTTTGTTTTTGATGTTGTTTTTGGTTTGTGGCTATGCGTATTCTCAGGAAGTGAGTTACAAAACCGATAAGGATAGCATCCAGATTGGTGAGCAAATAGAATATGAGATCAAGGTGAATGAGGTAACGAATGAAGATCTGGTCGTTTTTCCTAAAGACCAGACCTTTGTTCCTTTAGAAATGGTGGAAGCCTATAAAATTGACACTTTAAATCCACAGGCCAAAACCTTCACACTCACCAAACTTTACAAATTAACTCAGTTTGATTCTGGAACCTATTCAGTTCCGCCTCAACTTGTGAAAATCAATGATAAAGCTTTTTATACCGATACACTCAAAGTAAGGGTTAATGATGTGGTACTGGATACGGCCAATCAAAAGCTATATCCTATCAAGCCCTCCATAGGCGTAAACAAGCCTTTTGCTGTGCCATCCTGGTTTTGGTGGACTCTCGCTATTATTGCAATTTTAGCAGTTATAGCTTTCTTGATTTTCAAATTGAAGAAAAAAAGAGACGAAGCCAGGCGTAGAATTCCTCCCTATGAACAGGCGATGCTGTCTTTGAAAGAGTTGGACAAATCTTCTACTTTAGAAAATAGAAATTTTAAAGACTACATTACAGAACTCACCTATATTTCCAGAAGATACCTCGAGGAAAAGTTGGAGATAAGAGCTTTGGAATATACTACCAGCGAACTTATTTCTGAATTAAAATTCAAAAAGGAAAAGAAAAAATTGGCTCTCAAAGAGGATATGATTGCTGAGTATGAAAAGATTTTAAAAAGGGCAGACCTTGCTAAATTCGCCAATATTAAACCTGATTTACTGACTTTAAAATCAAACAGAAAACAGATTGAAAAGTTTTTAAAACACGTCCAAAGTGCCATTCCACAAATTACAGAAGAAGAGAAGAAAAAGGATGAAGCTTTTCAAAAGACTTTGGCCAAAAAACGAAAGAAACAAAAATGGATCGTCGGGGTTATACTTGGGTTGGTATTGATTTTCGTTACAGCGACTGCTGTCGTGGCCACTAAAGGCTTCGAGTACGTGAAAGATAATATTTTAGGAAATCCTTCCAAAGAACTGCTGGAAGGCGATTGGATTACCAGCGATTACGGCGTACCACCTGTGAGCATGACTACACCAGAAGTATTGGTAAGAGGTGAATTTGAGCTTCCGGAAAGCATTTCCGAAAATGTAAAAGCCAAAGAAACCTATGGTTTTGGAACGCTATACCAAAGCTTGTATGTTAAGCTAAACCAAGTTCGATTTAAAGATGCTCAAGACATAGATTTGAATGCTATTGTAGACGGGATTTATAATAACCTGGAAGAACGGGGAGCTTATAACATCATTACCAAAGCAGAAGAGTTTGAAACGCTGGGAGGGGTGAAAGGTAAGAAGGTATTTGGAAGCTTTTCCATAGAAAATCCTATTACTAAAAAAGACATTAAGAAAGAATATCAAATTGTGAATTTTGGTCGGGGAGGTTTTCAACAGATCGTCATTTTTCACGATGCTGATGATGAATATGGTGAGAAAATCGCCAATCGTATATTGAATGCTGTGGAATTTAAAACGATAGAACAATGATGTTTGAAAACTTTACGTTTGAAAATCCGAGCTGGTTCTGGCTGTTGCTGGCTATTCCGTTAGCGATATTCTGGTATTGGAAAAAACGCAGTAAACAAACAGCAACGCTTAAAATATCCAGCACCCAGGGCTTTGATAAAAGTACCCTGGCTCAGCTTCGACCGCTTTTATTCATTCTCAAAATGTTAGCGCTTGTTCTTTTGACTATTGCCATGGCAAGGCCAAGAACGGTGGACGTTACGACCAAAGTAAAAAAGACGGAAGGTATCGATATCGTTATGGCGGTAGATATTTCTGCAAGTATGCTGGCAAGAGACCTGGAACCCAACCGTCTGGAAGCTCTTAAAAATGTTGCCAATAATTTTGTGGAAGGAAGACCAAATGACAGAATAGGCCTTGTAATTTATGCTGGAGAAAGCTATACCAAAACCCCGCTTACCAGTGATAAGTCTATCATCATCAATGCAATAAATGATTTAGAATATACGCAGAATATTGAAGGAGGAACAGCGATAGGAATGGGACTTGCTACTTCTGTCAATAAACTAAAAGATAGCAAAGCAGAAAGCAAAGTCATTATTTTATTGACAGATGGAGAAAATAATGCAGGATTTATAGACCCGATTACGGCTACACAGCTCGCTACCGAATATGATATCAAAACCTACACCATTGGTGTTGGCAGCAATGGAATGGCTCTATCGCCAGTGGGCATCCAACCAAATGGCCAGTTTGAGTATAGAAACATTGAAGTAAAAATTGACGAAAACTTATTGAAAACAATTGCAGAAAGCACAGGGGGTAAATACTTTAGAGCTACCGATAATGAAAAATTTCAATCGATTTATGAAGAAATCGATGACCTGGAAAAAACAGAAATTGAAGAGTTTAAATTTTATAATTACGATGAAAAGTTTAGAATATTTCTCCTTTTGGCAGGGGCTTTATTGTTTTTAGAATTTTTACTGAAACACACCCTTTTTAGAAGCTTTGTATAAATGATTTTAGAAGAACAAATATATGTATGGGGATTTCTGGTTTTACCAGTACTACTTCTTTTGTTTCTAAGTTATGTGTTCTGGAAAAAGAGAACCCAAAAGAAATTTGCGGATACCAAGCTGTTTAAAAAACTGGCTCCAGATCAATCCAGCTTTAAGTCTAATCTGAAATTCATAATCCTTTCCCTTGCTTTTGCTTGTTTTGTGATGGCATTGGTCAATCCGAAATTGGGCACCAAGATAGAAACGATAAAGCGGGAAGGTGTAGATATCGTGTTTGCTCTGGATGTTTCCAAGAGTATGCTGGCAGAAGACATTGCACCAAACAGACTCGAGAAATCCAAACGTATTATTACCGAAATCATCAACAATCTGGCGTCAGACCGTGTAGGTCTGGTTGGCTATGCAGGAAGTGCATTTCCTCAGGTTCCAATTACTACAGATTACTCCACCACCAAGACATTTTTGCAAAGCATGAATACCGATATGGTATCCAGTCAGGGAACGGCGATTTCTCAGGCTATAGATTTAGCCAGATCGTATTACAACGATGATGACCAAACCAATAAAGTTCTTGTCATTCTATCTGAAGGTGAAGATCATGACAGTAATGCTGAAGGTATGGCAGAGCAAGCTTCAGAAGAAGGGATAAGAATATTTACCATTGGTGTGGGGACAGAGCGTGGCGGCCCTATCCCTATTAAACAAAACGGCAGAATACAATCTTATTTAAAAGATGATGCCGGAGAAACGGTAATCACCAGGAAAGATACGGAGACCCTGAGAAGAATTGCGGAAATCGGAAATGGGGCTTATATAAATGGGACAAGTACTTCTGAAGCTGTTGAAGGAATCTTAAATGAACTACAAAAAATTGAAAAAACTGAGTTTGAAGCCAAACAATTTGCAGATTTTAAGAGTAAATATCAGTGGGTTTTAGGTTTTGGTATATTTTTGGTACTGATAGATATACTCCTGCTGGACAGAAAAACAGCCTGGATACGACGATTGAATTTATTTAATGAAAGAAAGAAAGATGACGACTAAGACTATTATTTTATCGGTTTTGATAAGCTTGAGCACTGCCATTGTAGCTAAGGCCCAAAGCATTTCTAATGCTCCAAAAAAAGCGAAAGCTTTACTGGCCGAAGCAAGTTCCAAAGACCTTGACTTCCCTAGGTCTGAAGCTAAGATAAGACAGGCCAAAGCCATAGATAAAGACAACTCAGACATCAGCTATAACTTTGGAAATTTATATATAGAAAATAACGAGCTCGAATCTGCAAGGTTAAGACTCGTTGAATCTATAGAAAGTACAGAGGATAAATCCTTAAAACATAAAAGCTACCATAATTTAGGCAATGTATTGATGGAAGAAGAGCAATACCAAATGGCAGTAGATGCCTATAAAGATGCCCTTAGAAACAATCCTACAGACGAGGAAACCCGTTATAATCTTGCTTACGCCAAGTCCAAGTTAAAAGACGAGAAAAACGACGAGAACAAGGACGGTGATGATAATAAGGATAAAAACAAAGACGAGAGCGAGGACGAAAGCAAGGATAACAAAGACGAAGGAGAAAACGAGGATAAAGATAAAGACAACAAGGAGAAAGATCAGGAAGACGACAAGGGCGATAAGAATGAAAATGAAGAAGATCAAAAAGACGATAAGGGCAATAAAGACAAACAGGAAAAAGAGAAAGAAGGTGAAGGCGGAGATAAAGAGCAGGAGCAGCCTCAGCAGCCTCAGAATACGAAAGGACAAATCTCTCCACAACAGATTCAGCGTTTGCTAGAAGCCATTGAGAATCAGGAAAAAGACGTACAAGAAAAGCTAAATGCTCAAAAAGCAAAAGGACAAAAATCTAAAACAGGAAAAGACTGGTAAAATGAAACAATTGACATTTTTATTGGTTTTTCTGCTGGGCTGGTCTTCAGTTGCTCAAGTGAGTTTCACTGCCGAAGCAAGCAGGTCTAAGCTTGGTATCAACGAACGGTTGAAGGTTGAGTTTATAGTAAATGCTAATGGTGACAATTTTATGCCACCAAGTTTTGATGGTTTTACAAAAATTGGAGGTCCATCCCAAAAAATTTCTCAATCCTGGGTGAATGGAAAAAGTACGTTTCAAAAAACATTTACCTATTTTTTTCAGCCAGAACGCAGAGGTGAGTTCACTATTGGGCAAGCTGAAATCACCGTGGATGGACAAGTGTATAAAACCTCACCTATCCAGATAGAAGTAACAGCCGCCGTAGATACGCCAAATCAATCCAGGGCTGTTGCCGAAGCTGGTGACGGCATACATTTAATCGCAGAAGTAAGCAAATCTCAGCCTTATCTCAATGAAGGTATTTATGTGGTTTATAAATTGTTTTTAAGTCCAACCGTGAATATCAGAAACTGGAGACCTCTAGATGATCCTAAGTTTGAAGGATTTTGGAGTCAAAATATAGATATTGAACAGCTTGAACTTAAAGAAGGTGAATTTGGTGGTCAGCCTTATCGCTATGTGGAGCTTCGTAAAACCGTTTTATATCCCCAAAAAACAGGAGATCTCAAAATTGAGCCTTTGTCTCTGGCTGTTTCTGTTGAAGTGCCAACAGACAGAAGGGACTTTTTTGGAAGACGCATGTATGATGTGGCAGAGAAAAACTTTTCTGCCAACACAAGAACCATAGACGTGCAACCTTTACCTGAAGAAGGTAAGCCAGCAGGTTTTTCTGGCGCTGTAGGTGAATTTGATTTTGAACTAAAAGCCAATAAAAAAGAACTGGATGCTCAAACTTCCCTTGAACTAACTTCAGAAGTAAGTGGAAAAGGAAATTTGAAGTTATTCAACTTACCAAAAATCCAGACGCCTTCTTCTTTTGAAGTCTATGACCCTGAACGAAATGAAAACGTGAGAACAACAAGCCTTGGCATGCGTGGTGACATATCAGAGAAATATACTATTATACCTGAGTTTAAAGGGGAGTACGTTATCCAGCCAACATCATTTTCATATTTCAACCCGAGGACGAATTCCTATGAAACGATACAATCCAGCCCAATAACCATACAGGTAAACGCTGGTCCGGAGCGTCCGGAAGAAACTGCAAATGTTACCCCAAGCGATTCTGGTAATCCACAAAATATTATTTCTTCAAAAAACAACTTTAACTACATTAAGTTAAAAACAAATTTGAAAGCAGAAGATCAAACTCAGTTTTTTCAATCGCCACTCTACTGGACTTTATTTTTCCTCCCATTTTTAAGTATTCCTTTTATGCTGATATTTGGGAAAGTAAAAAACAGAGATATCGATCAAAATCAGCTTCAGTTAAAAAGAGCCAACAAGCTGGCTAAAAAATATTTATCTGAAGCTAAAAAGACCATAGGCGATTCCAAGGCTTTTTATGAGTCTCTTGAGAGGGCTTTGCATAACTACATAAAAGCCAGGTTGAAGATTCAAACTTTGGATATGCAAAAAGAAAAAATACAATCACTGCTTTTACAAAAAGGGGTTTCACAGGAGACTTCCAAGAATTTTTTAAAGATTTTGGAAAGTTGTGAGTTGGCAAGATATACACCAACAGTTACAGAAGACATGCAAAACGATTACAAAGAATCCGCAAAAGTTATATCTGAAATTGATAAAGAAGTTTAGTATGAAATTTTATACCTGCGTATTATTTTTTTTAATCAGTTCTGTTGGTTTTTCTCAAGCTGAAGGTACTTTTGAAAAAGCTAATTCTGCTTATGCAGATGATGAGTTTGAGGAGGCGATTCAACTTTACAATACTATTTTGGAAGAAGGCTTGGTGTCATCCGACTTGTATTTCAACTTGGGAAACGCGTATTTCAAACAAAATGATCTGGCCAATGCGATTTACCACTACGAAAAGGCACTTCAGTATAGTCCGGGCGATTCAGACATAAAAGAAAACTTAGAGATTGCCAATTCGCAAACCATAGACAAAGTCGTAGATGCTCCGGAGAATCAGCTAAATTCTGTAGTTCACTTGATGACCCGTACTCTGAATATAAATGCCTGGGCCTGGATAAGTATTGGCTTTTCTGTAGGTTTTGGCTTATTAATTATACTTTATTTCAGGTCATCAACAGTGAAAGGCAAACAGAGAAACTTTTCTTTTGCCATTGCTTTTCTAGTCTTTGCCGTTGGGAGTTTGTTTTTAGGACGCTTTCAAAATCAGCTTCAGCAAGAGCAGTCCTTTGCTATCATTTTTGAAAATCAATTGCCTGCCTACGTGGAGCCTAATCCCAGAAGCGATATCAACTTTGAACTCAATAAAGGAACAAAGGTAAGCTTAGGGTCAACGTTTAGAGATTTTACTGAGATAAAACTTTCTGATGGTTCTTCGGGCTGGGTCAAAACATCAGCTTTTAAAGAATTATAACAAGAGGTATTGAAAGAGTTACCAATTAATCCATATATTTGCCTGATATATGAGATTAAAATTATTTATACTTGTTTTTTCTTTTACCAATCTTTTGGTAACTCCTACTATTCTGACCTTACAAGGTAATGGTGATGTTTCTTTTTTTATAAACTTAAATGAAGAAGAAAATTCAGAAGAAAATAGTGTCTCATTTAGCGAATATCTTTTTCATAAATCAGACAAGGCTGTTAGTTCTTTAGATTCCAGCTATTCAAGATTTCTACCACACTACACATTAAGCTACAAAACTATTTATCAGAAAATAGTATCTCCCCCTCCAGATTTTAAATTGAATTATTTCATTTAATCATTTCAATTTCAATTTATAAATCTAAGTGCTTTTTTATGAAAAGCACCATTTCAAATATTTTTATGTTTAAACATTTAAATAAAGACATACCAGCTAGTATAGTTGTTTTCTTTGTAGCTCTACCTTTATGTCTGGGTATTGCTTTAGCCAGTGGAGCACCACTTTTTTCAGGACTAATTGCAGGAATCGTTGGAGGAATCGTGGTCGGGGCCCTTAGTGGTTCTTCTGTGGGTGTAAGTGGTCCTGCTGCAGGACTTGCAGTTATTGTGTTAGGGGCTATTGCAAGCCTTGGAAAATACGAGTATTTTCTTGTTGCCGTCGTTATTGGTGGAGTCATTCAAATCCTTTTAGGCTTTCTTAAAGCTGGAGTCATAGGCTATTATTTTCCTTCTTCTGTTATAAAAGGAATGCTGGCGGGAATAGGGATCATTATTTTTCTTAAACAGTTTTCAGTGGCATTTGGATTGCCGGATGATTACCGATTTTTTGATTACAACCTGGAAGTCTTATTAGATAATGTGATTTTAGGCTGGGAACAGCTTTCTTTAGGCACATTAACAATTACTATTCTCAGTATTGCTATCATGATGCTTTGGTCCAATGTTCTTGAGAAAAAACACAGCATTTTCAAAATTATTCCGGGACCTTTGGTTGCAGTAGTTGTAGGGGTATTATACAAACTCTTTATAGATGACTCAAGTGTTTTAGGAATATCAGATTCAAACCTGGTTACCGTTCCGGTACCAGATAATTTTTCTGACTTTGTAAGTCAGTTCACCTTCCCGGATTTTTCAATCATTACCTCTAGTCAGGTGTGGATTGTTGGGATCACCATTGCCATAGTAGCGAGTTTAGAAACTTTGCTCAGTGTAGAGGCAACAGATAAACTTGACCCGCGAAAACGAGTAACTCCTACCAATCGGGAATTACTTGCTCAGGGAACTGGAAATATGGTCTCCGGATTTATAGGTGGTCTGCCAGTAACTCAGGTGATTGTAAGGAGTTCTGCCAATATACAATCGGGAGGACGAACAAAAATGTCGGCTATATTACATGCCTTGTGGCTATTGCTTGCTGTAGTCTTTATACCAGATTTACTCAATCTTATTCCTTTGGCTGTATTGGCGGGTGTTTTACTAATCGTTGGATATAAATTAGCAAAGCCTTCACTTTTCATCAAATCTTATAAATTAGGTAAAGCTCAATTTCTACCTTTTATTATTACTGTCGCTGGAATTGTTTTTGGAGATTTACTTATCGGTATCGGACTAGGACTGGTTTCTGGTTTGCTTACAGTTTTATACAACAGTTTAAAAAACTCTCACTTCCTTCACATTGAAGAAAAAGAAGGCGTAAAAAAATCGATTAAAATGACCTTCGCTGAAGAAGTAACTTTTTTCAATAAGGGAGCTATTCTTAAAACATTAAATGATATTTCAGAAAATTCTAACCTTACCATTGATATTAGAAAGTCTAAATATTTAGACTATGATGTCTTAGAAATTCTTGAAGACTTTGCTATCAAAGCGGAAAACAGAAATATCAATATCAACATCATATCAGAACTCGGAGAATTTGAAAATCCGAAGGAATACAGTAAATTTTTCAATATAAATTCAAAATACAACTAATCATGCTTAAAAAGATAATAACAAAACAAGAACAGGAAGCTTTAACGCCAGACGAGGTATTAAAAGACCTTATGGAAGGTAATAAGCGATTTACTTCAGAAGATTTCCATTCAAGGGATTATAACGCTATGAAAGTAAGCGCAACTGGTGGTCAATATCCAAAAGCTGTGGTTTTATCTTGTGTAGATAGTAGAGTGCCTGTAGAGACAGTCCTGGATCAGGGAATCGGTGATATATTTGTAGCCAGAGTTGCAGGTAATTTTGAAAACACAGACATACTGGGCAGCATGGAATATGCCTGTAAAGTAGCTGGGAGTAAGCTCGTTTTTGTACTAGGTCACGAAAGTTGCGGAGCAGTAAGTGCTGCCTGCGATGGCGTTGAATTGGGTAATATCACTCATTTGCTAAGCAATATCAAACCAGCAGTAGAAGCTGTAAAGACCGATGGAAAAAGAGATTCTTCTAATAAAGATTTTGTACATAAGGTAGTTCAAAAGAACGTAGAACTGACTATGGACAGGGTAAGAGAAAAAAGCCCAATCTTAAAAAGCATGGAAGAAAAAGGAGAAATCAAAATAGTAGGAGGGGTGTATTCCCTTCAAACAGGTGAAGTAGAATTGCTTTCTTAATCACTTTATTTATTATTTAAGTTCCAACCCTCAAATTTTGTTTGAGGGTTTTTTTATGCCTCTTCGTTTCCGTTCAAAAGCTCACTTTCATCCAGCAACTCTTCTAAAGAGGGAAGCAGTGTGGAGCTCAATTCTCGAATGGTGGTAACCACCACAGAATCCTCTAATTTTGTTTCTGAAACAAATCTGCCATCACCATTGACGTAATCGAAAATAAGAAGCAAAATAAAAATAAAAAGTCCGGTTTTGATGACGCCAAACAGAGCTCCGAAAATTCGGTTGATCAAGCCCAGAGCTATGCTGTGTACGATGGTCGTTAAGATTTTGGCAATGACTGAAACCAAAATAACTATGCCGATAAACACAATAAAAAAGCTGGCAATCTCAATACCTGAGGGCGACCAGTCGGTCCATTTTTCAAGATAACCTTCAGCGATATAGCCGTATTCAAGACCGCCAAATATGCCTGCCAGTAAGGCGACAATCCCTGCTAGTTCTATGATGAATCCCTTTTGAAATCCCCTTATAAAACCGAGCAGGAGTAAAACCCCAAGAATAATATCTATTACATTCATGTTGTCAAATATAATCAATTCGGTTAAAGCGAGTACCTTTGTAGCATGAGAGATGAGTTACTTAAAACACGCTGGGAAAGCCTTCAAAATAAGCTGTCCAATCAATTTGCAGATGGAGAGCAAATGGAACTGGATGCCATTATTTATATGGTAGGCGTACAGGAACTTGGGAAGCCACAGGCTAAGTTCAAAAAAGATGACAAGATCAATTTGATGCACATCGCCATATGTACACTTTTGGAGCCTTACGGATTTTATGAATTTGACTTTATCGATGAAGAGGGCTGGCCCCATTTTACGAACACCTCTAAGCTGCCAGCGCTTAAAGCCGGCGAACAAACCGTCCTGATGAAAGAAGCTCTGGTGAGCTACTTTTTAAAGCGAGAGTACATCGAGTAAGCAGTACTATTTAAATAATAGATTTTCTAAGTTGGAAACAGTCTATTTTTTCTAAATTTGCCAATTCATTTTACCAAATGCCATGATAGATAAGATAAAGGGATATATCGATGAGGTTGAACGCTTTACAGCAGATAATGCTGAAGATGTTGAGCAATTCAGGATACAGTATTTAGGGAAAAAAGGAATTCTTAATGCGTTTTTTGCAGAATTCAAAAATGTACCTAATGAACAAAAAAAAGAATTTGGTAAGACCATCAATCAGTTAAAGATTTCAGCTCAGGAAAAAGTTGATCAGCTAAAACTGGAAATCGCTTCCAATATAGAGGATAAAGGTATTTACGGCGACCTCACCAGACCTGGAGAACCTTTACAAATTGGAGCAAGACATCCTATCTCTTTAGTCAAAAACAGAATTACAGAAATCTTTTCCAACATTGGCTTCAATGTTTCTGAAGGTCCAGAAATCGAAGATGACTGGCATAATTTCACTGCCTTAAATTTGCCGGAATACCATCCGGCAAGAGATATGCAGGATACCTTTTTTATCCAAACCGATCCTAAGGATATCTTGTTGAGAACGCATACCTCTAGTGTACAGGTACGCTATATGGAAAACAACACGCCACCCATCCGGACGATTTCTCCCGGGAGAGTCTTCAGGAATGAAGATATTTCATCGCGATCTCATTGTATTTTTCATCAGGTGGAAGGTTTGTACATCGATAAAGAGGTGTCCTTTAAAGACCTGAAACAAACTTTGATTTATTTCACCAAAGAGCTATTTGGAAAGTCAAAAATCAGATTAAGACCTTCTTATTTCCCCTTTACAGAGCCAAGTGCAGAAGTGGATATTTACTGGGGTCTCGAAACAGAAACGGACTATAGAATTACTAAAGGAACAGGCTGGCTGGAAATTATGGGCTGTGGTATGGTAGATCCCAATGTGTTAAGAAATTGTAATATCGACCCGAAAGAATACAGCGGTTTTGCTTTTGGTATGGGCATAGAACGCATAGCCATGTTGTTGTATCAAATTGGAGACATTCGTATGTTTTACGAAAATGATATTCGTTTTCTTGAGCAGTTTAAATCTACATTTTAACTAAAACTGATGTAACTAATCAGTATCTATTATGTTTTCACCTACAAGTTATAAATAATCTATTCTCAGTATGTTACATAAGTTTTTCACGCCAAGACCGCTAAGCTTTTCGCAAAGGCCGTGAATTTATAAATCGATGCTTATCAACAATTTGCGTCGCTTTTCGTTTTCTCTTTGCGAACCCTGTCTGTTCAAGTGACACAAAGGCAGGCCTGCCTGCCAATGGCACGAAGGCAGGTTCGCGTGAAGTAATTTTTTTCAATGCTTAAAATAGACTGATTAGTCCTTTTGACAAATTCAGGTTAAACTGGAGTCGAAGCCTTGAATAAAATGTCATATCGAGTCTCTGGAAATTTTAGGATTTCATTTAATGGAATGTGAGGATAAAGCTATAATTTTAATCTAAACTACGACTTAGCTTCCTCCCTTAAAGGAGTCCCGATAGCTATCGGGAGAGGAGGGTGTTTAGTAGAATGAAGTTCATTTCGCGTTAACACCCTTTGCCTATCGGCATTTCCCTCAAGGGAAAATAAGTATCTAAAAACGAGTTAATTACACAAAAAAGTCAATAGTAGAAGCTTGTCCTCAACACTGAGGGTGGCAGTCGAGACAACTTTACTATAACCACTTTTACACACTATATATCATGAAAAAAGACATCGATAACCATATTCCAGAAGTTGAACATGTTTACGTGGTTGCCGCTTTTGAGTATAATTCAATCTTCAAAGTGGAAGAGTGGACCATATACCTCGTCAATGATACTACTGAAGCTTTAGAAACCGTTTTGGTGGTGTCTAAAGGGGAAAGCAAAACAAAAACCACTTCTGTACTCAGAAAAAAATTAGAAGTCTTACCAGCTAAATCTATCGCTAAGCTTGAATTTCTTCACGAGGATGTGCTGGAAGTCGATAATATATTTCAGGTCACTTATTTTCTTAACGGGAAACTGATGCACAAGGATTTCAAATTTCCTAAATACAGCTTGAAATCTAAAGACATCAAAGCATTGCCGCTGCTAACTTCAAAAGGAATTATAGCGGAGTAGATGTTGACTTATAACGGCTCTTTCTGAACTTTCTTTAAGTTCATAAGGACTATCGAGGACAAAATCAGAAGTATTCCAACCCACTTATAAATATTTTGATCTTCATGCAGAACAAAGTAGCCCATCAGCACCGCTACCGGAAGTTCTATGGAAGAGATGATAGCGCCCAGGCCAACGTTTATTTTGGGCATGCCTGCTGTAAAAAACAAGGGAGGCAGAATGGTGCCAAACAAGGCTAAAACAGGTCCCCAAAGCATGAAAATACCAAAATCCATATACTCGATAAGTTCTGGTAAAGTAATCACGGAAACAACGATGAGCCCGCCCAGCATCATCCATTTGCTTCTGGTGATAGGGTGGTATTGCGTACCAACGCTATTGGAAGTCATAATTGTGATGGTGTAGGACAAGGCGGCCAAGATCCCAAAGCCGATACCTGCCAGACTTACCTGTTGTTCCTCGATCAATAAATCTGCAGCGAGAACGGTTCCTATCAAGATAAGAACCACAGAAATGATTTTGATTTTAGTGGGTTTTATCTTGTTGATGATGCTGTCCAGAACAACTCCTATCCATACGCTTTGCATGAGTAAAACGATACCTACAGACACGGTAATATATTGTATAGCCAGGTAATAAAATATACTGGTGAAGCCCAGAGACGTTCCGGCGAGGATGAGGTAGAAAATAGTTTTACGCCTCAACTTCGGATCTGTGATGGGTGGTTTTTTCTTTTTTAGAAAAAGATTCAAAATCATTAAGGCAACGAAACCGATGAGGATCTGAGAAAAAGTAACTTCATAAACCGTATAATGCTCTTCATAAGCCAGTTTGACAAAAGTGGTGAGTAAACCATAGCAGGAAGCGCCCAGGGCAACCAAAATGCCACCTTTCAAAATTGAATTCATGTAAAAAAATAATTAGTTAAGCTTATCAGCTAAATTTTCGAAGATTTTTTTTGGATTTTTCCCCTCGTATAAGACTTTGTAAACCGCATTTATGATAGGAGTTTTTGCCTTCTTTTTCCCAAAAGATTTGCTCATTTCATAGGCAGAGTTAGTAGCATAATAGCCTTCTGCGACCATACTCATTTCCATTTGAGCGCTTTTCACCGTATATCCTTTTCCTATCATGTTTCCAAAATAGCGATTTCGACTAAAGACAGAATATCCCGTAACCAGTAAATCCCCTAAATAGGCGGAATCATTGATGTTGCGTTTCATTTTATAGCGTTTTTTGATAAAGCGTTTCATCTCCCTTATGGCATTACTCATTAGCACGCTTTGGAAGTTATCTCCATACCCCAGACCATGTGCAATGCCTGCAGCTATGGCATAAATGTTTTTGAGCACGGCAGCATATTCGGTGCCTATGATGTCCTCAGAGACGTTGCATTTGATGTATTCGCTGCTCAGGTACTGAGCAAGAGTATTGGCATGCCCCTCGTTGGCGCAGGCAATCGTTAAGTAAGACAAGCGTTCCAGGGCCACTTCTTCTGCATGACAAGGACCAGTGATCACACCAATTCTTTCAAAAGGAATATCGTATTCCTTATTGAAGTGCTCTCCCACCAAAAGCTGAGATTCGGGTACAATGCCTTTGATCGCACTGAAGATGATTTTGTCTGTAATATCAACACTAATCTTATCGAGTTCCTTCTTTAAAAAAGCAGAAGGCACCACAAAAATTAAAATATCAGACAGTTCAATTACCTTATCAATATTATCGGATAATTTGATTTGTTTAGGGTTAAATTCAACAGCGCTGAGGTAGTTGGGATTGTGGTGTTCCTTCTCAATATAATCTATAACTTCCTGTTTTCTGATGTACCAATTTACTTCCGGTACATTTTCGCAAAGCATCTTCACAATGGCTGTCGCCCAGCTTCCGCTGCCGATAACTCCAAAATTTGGATTAGGATTTGTCATAGGGTTTGTCTTTTAAAAATTTTATTCTTCAATCTTTTTAAGATTGATTTTCAATTCAAAACTTGATAAATAAAAGTAGTTTTTAATTCGTATTAACAAAGATTTAAAGGCACCTGAGAACAGATTTATCTGTAAAAATTCATTTCGTCGATATATTCCCAAACTCTGTGCTGGAGCAAAGGCGCCACGTTTTTACCAGATTTTATCATCTTTCTTATTAAAGTAGATGAAATTTCCATGACAGGCGTGTCTGTTGTATGTATTTTGGGATTGTTTTGAAACTGCTCAGGAATTTCAATAGTGGTTTGTCTGGGGCACACGTAAATGTCGTGATGTTCCAGGATGCTTTCATAATTTTTCCACTTGTGAAAATTCACCAAATTGTCTTCTCCCATAATCAATGCAAAATCCTTATCGGGATGTGAGTCTTTCAGTTCTGCCAAGGTTTTGGAAGTGTAATTGGGTTGAGGCAACTTGAATTCAACATCGCAGGGCTTCAGCTTTTCGTAAGATTCTGTCGCTCGATATACCAGCTCATATCGGTGATGATTTTCCAAAAGATTGTTCTTTTTCTTAAAAGGACTTTGAGGGGTAATCACTAACCAGACTTCATCCAGATCTGTGTGCTCCGCCAAATGATTAGCAATGACCAAATGTCCAATATGAAACGGATTGAACGTCCCAAAGTAAAGGCCTACTTTTTTCATTTGATAAAGTCTTTAACCAATTCATAGGCTTCACCTAAGGCTGTGTCCAAATCTTCGTTCACGATAATATGATCAAATTGTGGAGCTGTAGCCATTTCAATAGAAGCTTTAGCAACTCTTGTGGCAATGCGGTCTTCAGATTCGGTTTTGCGTTTTTTGAGCCTTATTTTGAGTTCTTCAATACTGGGTGGTTCTACAAATACGGCAAGGGTTTGCTCTGGATAAATGCGCTTGATGTCCAGACCGCCAACCACATCAATATCGAAAACCACATGTTTTCCCATCGCCCAGATGCGTTCTACTTCAGAATTTAAAGTGCCGTAGAAATTATCTCTGTACACTTCTTCCCATTCCAGGAAATCATCGTTTTTGATGTGAGATTTGAATTCTTTCAAATCCATAAAATAATAATCTTCACCATCTACTTCATTTTCTCTCGGCGCTCTGGATGTTGCTGAAATAGAAAATTCCAGGTCCAAATCTTTTTGTGCTAAAAGATATCTTACAATCGTTGTTTTTCCAGAACCGGATGGTGCAGAAAACACAATGAGTTTACCTTGTTTTTTGTCGGTCATACTTAAAGGACGTTAAGCAGTTGTTCTTTTATTTTCTCCAGCTCGTCTTTCATTTGCACTACTGCTTTCTGCATAGCGGCAAAATTCGATTTGCTTCCAATGGTATTGATTTCTCTGCCGATTTCCTGGCAGATAAAATTGAGTTTTTTTCCGTTGGAATCCGGAGAGTTAAGTGCTTTGATAAAATAAGACAGGTGGTTGTCCAGTCTCGTTTTCTCTTCGGTGATATCGTATTTTTCGATGTAATAAATCAATTCCTGTTCAAATCGATTTTCATCTATTTTTTCTTTTAAATCCTCAATGCCTTTTCTCAATCTCGTCTTCACGTGTTCAATCCGCTCAGGATCTATGGATTTTACTTCTGAAAGTAAATCGGTTAGGTTTTGAATGCGGAGTTCAAAATCTTCCTTCAGGACTTTTCCTTCGTCAGTTCTGAAGGTATTGATTTGCTCCAAAGCCAAATCTAAAACTTTATATACCGCCTCTGAATCTTCTTTTTCGAGTTCATCTTTTTCAGAACTCAGCGCGTTAGGCATCGACATGGCAATCTGAAGTAAGCGGTTGTCATCTCCTTTTGTTGAAGATGGAAACTGCTGAAGTTGTTTTAGATAATTCTCAACCACTTTAGTATTGATTTTTGAAGAACTCTCTTCCGCATGCTTTTCAACCTGTAGGGAAAGGTCTACTTTACCTCGGTTAAGGCTTTGCGACAGCTTGTTTCTTATGGGAAGTTCCAGTTCTCTAAATTCTGAAGGAATTCTTACATTGGCGTCTAAGTTTTTACTGTTGAGAGATTTTATCTCTGCGGTAAAGGTTTTGCCTGCTACTTCTAGCTTGCTTTTGCCATAACCGGTCATGGATTGAATCATAAATGCGTTGTCTTAAAAAGATTAGGCAAATGTAGCAAATCCAACAGGAACTCAAGAATGAACTTGCAGTTAAGCTTAAGGTCTAATCTTTTATTTATCGTAATTTCGTGAATCGATAGCGGTAAATTAATTTGATGAAATATTATATCATTGCCGGAGAAGCTTCCGGAGATCTTCACGCTTCCAACCTGATGCAGGCTCTGCTGGAAAAAGATGCTTCTGCAGACTTTAGATTCTGGGGGGGTGACCTCATGGAAAGCCTTGGCGGAACGCTGGTAAAACACTACAGAGAACTTGCCTTTATGGGGTTTTGGGAAGTGATTACCAATCTGAAGACTATCTTGAACAACATCAAACTCTGTAAAGAAGATATAGGTCAGTTTCAGCCAGATGCGATCATTTTTGTGGATTATCCCGGGTTTAATATGAGGATTGCCAAATGGGCAAAAGCACAGGGCATTGCCACGCATTATTATGTTTCACCACAAATATGGGCCTGGAAAGAAAACAGAATTAAAGACATCAAAAGGGACGTGGACCACATGTATGTGATTCTCCCTTTTGAAAAGGAGTTTTATGAAACCAAGCACGATTTTAAAGTTCATTTTGTAGGTCATCCGTTGCTGGATCAGATCGAAAAGCGAAAAGAAATCAGTTTTAAAGAGTTTAAACACAAGCATCAGCTGGAGGATAAACCTATTATTGCCTTGTTGCCGGGAAGTCGAAAACAGGAAATATCCGTGATGCTTTCGGTGATGCTTTCAGTAGTTCGCCATTACCCGACCTATCAATTTGTGATTGCTGGGGCACCAAGTCAGGATGAAGAATTTTATAAGTCAATTGTATCAGATTCTAAAGTCAAATTAATCCAAAATGACACCTATAATCTGCTGAGTAAATCTCATGCGGCTCTGGTGACCTCGGGTACAGCTACTCTGGAAACAGCCCTGTTTGAGGTGCCGGAAGTGGTCTGCTACAAAGGTAATGTGATTTCTTATCTGATCGCTAAGCAAATCGTGAAGCTGGATTATATCTCCCTGGTGAATCTGATAATGGATAGGGAAGTGGTGAAGGAACTGATTCAAAATGAATTTAATTCCAAACACCTAAAACTGGAACTGGATAAAATTCTGAATCCGGACCAAAGAGAAAGGTTATTGTCAGACTATAAAGACCTGAAAACTAAACTCGGTGGAGCAGGAGCGAGTCGCCGTACCGCCGAATTGATTGTGAATAGTTTCAAGTAAACATTCTTGAGTATTTTATTTTACCTTACCTTTCCTTTGGAGAGGTCGGATTTATGAAATAAATCTGGGTGAGGCTTTTCGCAGCTGGCTATAATGACGTGAACTTTGACGAAAGCAAAGACTTATTTTTCTGTGGACAGTCGACTGTAGACCGAAGACAAACGTCCTTTCAACACATCACCACACCGCCTTTTCACTTTTTGTCTTAGTCTTCGCCTTAGTCTTGAAAAATCAATTCAACTTAAAACTGATGTTGTTCTGATTCAATTCTGAAATTAATTCAGAACAAATCTGGACTTTCTTAGACTTGCTGGGCATGTGGATTTTTATTTTATTTTTCATTTCATACACCACAAAATTCAAAATGTGATCACCGGTATAGTTGGAGAATAAATCCTGCATCGCCAGAACCTGGGACTCGGTAAGGTCGGCTACATTCATTTGAATTGTCAACTTTTTAGCATTTTCTTTCAGCACATCCTGCAGTTGTTTAAAGCCTAAAAACCCAATACGCGTTCGTCCGGGCTCACCCGTTTTCCTATCGATAAACTGGGTGGCTTTCAGCTTCACATGCACGAAGTTATCCTGAATTAAAAAGTGCCTGTACTTCAGATACTCTTCGCTAAAAATCCAAAATTCATGGCTTTCATTATAATCCTCAAGCACAAACGTAGCATAGCCTTTCCCCGTTTTGGTGACTCTGTGATTCACATCGGTGACCACGCCTGCAAGGCTGATTTCCTTATTCAAATGCTCTTCAATATGAGCCATTTGTCTTAGATTGGAATTGCAAAACGAATTGATTTCCAATTCAAAATCATCTAAAGGATGTCCCGATAAAAACAGGCCAACCACTTCTTTTTCGGCCTTTAAAGTTCGCATGGTATGCCAGGGCTCGCAGGGCGGCACTTCGGGCTCCGGGATTTGAACATCGCTGGATTCCCCAAACAAACTCACCTGAGCGGAGTTTTTATTTTCCTGGTACCTCGCTGCATATTTGATGACTTTTTCCAAAAACGTCAGTTCCCCTTCTGTCACCTGGAAATACTGAGCCCGATGCACTTCGCCTAAACTATCAAACGCCCCGGCATAAGCCAGACTTTCGAAAGCTTTTTTATTGGCAGCTCGTAAATCGATGCGCTTGGCCAAATCGAAAATCGATAAATAATGCCCGTCCTTTTTTCTGTGTTCCACGATTGTATTGACGGCTCCTCCGCCTACACCTTTGATGGCTCCCATTCCAAAACGAACGGCATTGTCTTTATTCACAGAGAACTTATAGTAAGATTCATTCACATCTGGTCCCAAAACGGGTAAGTCCATACGTTTGCATTCTTCCATAAAGAAGGTGACTTTTTTGATGTCACTCATGTTATTGGAAAGTACCGCCGCCATGTATTCGGCGGGGTAATGTGCTTTTAAATATGCTGTTTGATAAGCTATAAAGGCGTAACAGGTGGAGTGCGATTTGTTGAACGCATAACTGGCAAAGGCTTCCCAGTCCTTCCATATTTTTTCAAGCTTCTCTTCATCGTGACCATTGTCTTTGGCCTGGTTGATGAATTTAGGTTTGAGTTTGGCCAGGACATCTTTCAGCTTTTTACCCATAGCTTTACGCAAAATATCCGCTTCACCTTTGGTGAAACTCGCCAGCTTTTGAGACAACAACATCACCTGCTCCTGGTAAACTGTAATTCCGTAGGTTTCCTCTAGATACTCCTTCATTTCCGGCAAATCGTAAGAAATCTCCTCGTCCCCGTGCTTACGCTTAATGAAACTCGGGATATACTCCATCGGTCCTGGTCTGTACAAGGCGTTCATGGCAATCAAATCTTCAAACACCGTAGGCTTCAAATCCTTCATGTGCTTCTGCATGCCCGGAGATTCGTATTGGAAAATCCCGACCGTTTCTCCACGCTGAAAAAGTTCGTAGGTCTTTTCATCATCCAGCGGAAAGGCATCAGGATCCAGCTCAAGTCCGTGACGTGCTTTTACGATATCGACAGTGTCTTTAATTAAAGTCAGTGTCTTTAAACCTAAAAAGTCCATTTTCAGCAGACCTGCATCTTCCACCACCGAGTTGTCAAACTGAGTGACATATAAATTGGAATCTTTGGCCACCGAAACAGGAACAAACTTGGTAATGTCGTCGGGTGTAATAATCACCCCACAGGCATGTATACCGGTATTCCTCACCGAACCTTCCAAAATTCTGGCCTGGTTAACCGTTTCTGCCTCCGGTGAATCTTGTTCTGAAAGGCTGACCAGTTCCAAAACCTTATCGATTTCTTCAGCTCTGAATTTCTTCCGAATTTCTTTTTCGTCCATGCTGAAAATCTTGCCCAGCTTGGACATGTCCGGGATCAGCTTTGCAATGCGGTCGGCTTCGTAAAGCGGCAAATCTAAAACTCTGGCCGTATCTCGAATCGCAGACTTGGCCGCCATGGTACCGTAAGTGATAATTTGAGCCACCTGATTTTCACCGTATTTATCGATGACATAATCCATGACTTTACTTCGGCCTTCATCGTCAAAATCGATATCTATATCGGGCATACTCACCCGTTCCGGATTCAGGAAACGCTCAAAAAGCAAATCGTATTTAATCGGGTCGATATTGGTAATTTTTAGGCAGTAGGCCACGGCACTACCCGCAGCAGAACCTCGGCCCGGCCCCACCGAAACGCCCATTTTTCGGGCTTCCCGGATGAAATCTTCCACAATCAGGAAATAACCGGGATATCCCGTGTTGGCAATTACCGACAATTCAAATTCCAGACGCTCCTTGATCTCATCGCTGAAATCGCCGTAGCGTTCTTTAGCCCCTTCAAACGTAATATGCTTCAAATAGGCGTTTTCTCCTCGCTTCCCTCCATCTTGCTTGTCCTGGGCATCCAGAAATTGCTCAGGAATCTCAAAAGCTGGTAATAACACTTCTCTAGCCAGTTCATAAGCTTCGACTTTTTCAGCAATTTTTTCGGTATTGGAAATCGCTTCAGGCAAATCTTTAAAGAGGGATTTCATCTCTTCAGCCGATTTGAAGTAATACTGGTCGTTGGGCAGACCATACCGGTAGCCTCGGCCTCGGCCAATGGGTGTCGCCTGCTTCTCACCGTCTTTTACACAGAGTAAAATATCGTGGGCATTGGCATCTTTTTGTTCGGCGTAGTACGTATTATTGGTCGCCACCAGATTCACCTCATGCTTTTGAGCCAGACGAATCAAGGCTTCATTGGCACGGTCTTCATCTTCCTGCTGGTGGCGCATAAGTTCTACATAGAAATCATCTCCGAAGGTTTCTTTCCACCACAGCATCGCTTCTTCCGCCTGATTTTCACCTAGATTCAAAATTTTGCTGGCGATTTCACCGTAGAGACTTCCGGAAAGCACAATCAGGTCTTCCTTGTAGGCTTCAATCACTTTTTTATCGATTCGCGGCAAGTAGTAAAAGCCTTTGGTAAATCCGATGGAAGACATCTTCGCCAAATTGTGATAGCCTTTTTTGCTTTTTGCTAAAATCACCATTTGGTATCCATTGTCTTTGTGGGACTTGTCCAGGTGATCTTCACACACAAAAAACTCGCAACCAATAATCGGTTTGATAGGCTGAGAGGAAGTGTCAACATCTTCAGAAGCCACCGACGCATTGTGTTTTTTGACCGCATTCACAAAGTGGAACGCTCCCATCATATTGGCATGATCGGTGATGGCCACCGCTGGCATGTTGTGCTTAGCCGCAGCAGCCACCAAATCTGGAACTGCCGTGGTTGACTGCAATACCGAAAACTGGGTATGGTTATGCAAATGCACAAAACTCGACTCCTGCAGCTGCTCTAAATTCTCATCAAGCTCAGCTTTGGACGGTTTTTGTTCATCGGATTTAGCCTCCTGTTTTTGCTTGAGTTTTGCTGAGGCTTTTTTAAGGTTGATGTGGTTAAGCCCCACCTTATCGATAGGCTGAGGATGTTTAGCTTTGAATTCCAGCAGATAGCCGGGTTGCGCCTGAAGCTCTTTTTCGGTGTAATTTCCAATGCGAATCAGCTCCAAAAAACAACGGGTCGTGGCTTCCACATCAGCAGTAGCGTTGTGCGCTTCGCCAAAAGCCTCTCCAAACAAATGTTCGTGTAATTCTGTGAGTGTCGGCAGTTTAAATTTTCCTCCACGACCCCCCGGGATTTTGCATAAGGCTGCCGTTTTTTCGGTACAGGTATCCAAAACCGGCATGCTGTGCATAGGTGTCTCGAACATCGCTCTATGAAACTCGGCCCCCATCACATTGACATCAAAACCAAGGTTCTGTCCTACCGCAAATTTGGACTTGAGTAAAGCCTCATTAAACTCTCCCAAAACAAAGTCCAGCGACTCTCCCTTTTCCTGAGCCAGAGCTGTGGAAATCCCATGAATCCGCTCAGCATCATAAGGGATATCAAAGCCGTCCGGCCGCACGAGATAATCCTTGGCTTCCACTAGGTTTCCCCACTGATCGTGGACTTGCCAGGCAATTTGTATCGCCCTTGGCCAGTTGTCAGTGTCAGTTACAGGAGCATTCCAGCGCTTAGGTAAGCCGGTGGTTTCAGTATCAAAAATGAGGTACATGGAGCAGAATTTTGGACTATAAAATTAGCAAAAAACAGATGTTAAATGTGGATTTATTCCGATTTTATGACTGCAAAATTTTAAGTTTTCAGATAGTGAGCTTAAGTGCTGATAGTTATACTGAAGTTGGCGTCCTGGGTTTTCAGACATACCTGAATTGATGTCAAAAACAACAATCTCTTATAGCATTAACTGAAATAAAAAGATGTCAGGGCTCTGCCCTTTATCTGAATCCCGCTAAATACATTCACGAAGATGGCGGGGTTAACGCCCCTTTATCTGTATCCCGTTGAACACATCTACGAAGATGTCGGGGCTAACGCCCCTTTGTCTGCATTACGCATATCATTCCCGATTCAAAATCTACGAAGATGACGGGGCTAACGCCCCTTTGTCTTCATTACGCATATCATTCCCGATTCAAAATCTACAAAGATGGCGGGGCTAACGCCCCTTTGTCTGTATCACGTTGAACACATCTACGAAGATGGCGGGGCTAATGCTCCTTTGCCTGCATTACGCATATCATTCCCGATTCAAAATCTACGAAGATCGCGGGGTTAACGTCCCAGAATCTAACAATATAAATCTACAAAAAAAATATCTACGAAGATGGAGGGGCTAACGCCCCTGAGCTCATAGATAGTCAAAAGGGCGTAGCCCTGACATCATGGTAGGGGCAGAGCCCCGTCATCATCATACGGCGTAGCCCCGATATCTTCGTACCATAAACAAAAACCCCGATGCAAAGCCACCGGGGGTAGTGGATTACTCACTGATAATTTTATGCTGGTGACCTATGGATTCTTCGTGGATGGCTTTAAGAATCTTAGTGATAAATTCTTCACTTAAATTATGTTCAGCACCAGCTTCTATCATCGTATCCAGAATAAAATTCCAGCGTTTAGCCTGAAGAATAGCAACATTGTTTTTCTTCTTAAGCTTTCCGATGTCATCTGCGATTTTCATACGCTTGCCTAGCAAATCGATCAGTTGATGATCCACCACATCAATTTTAGTTCTTAAGGTCTGAAGTTTGTTTTGAAAAGCAGTAGCCTCCGTAAACTCCTTTCTCATTTTCAAATCGATGGTCATCTGGTCTAAAGCCTTGGGTGTGATTTGTTGTTTGGCATCACTCCAGGCATTATCAGGGTCGAAATGAGTCTCGACCATAATGCCGTCAAAGTTAAGATCCAGTCCTGTCTGGCAAATATCAAATATGATATCCCGACGGCCGGCGATGTGCGAAGGATCTAAAATGATGGGTAAATCCGGGAATTCAGACTGCAGATCAATCGCGATTTGCCATTCGGGGTTGTTTCTGTATTTGGTTTTTTCGTAAGTCGAAAAGCCTCTGTGAATCACGCCCAAATTTTTGATATTGGCATCATGAAGTCGTTCTACAGCTCCCAGCCAAAGGGCTAGATCTGGATTCACAGGATTTTTGACCAAAACCACTTTATCCGTTCCTTTCAAAGCATCTGCGATTTCCTGAACGATAAACGGGCTCACCGTACTTCTTGCTCCAATCCAAAGCACATCTATATCAGCCTTAAGGGCCATTTCCACATGAGTTTTATTGGCAACTTCGGTCGCCAATTTCATTCCTGTTTCTTTTTTGGCGGTTTTTAACCATTCCAAGCCAATGGCCCCTACACCTTCAAAGTTCCCAGGTCGTGTTCTTGGTTTCCAGATGCCTGCCCGCATGACGCTGGTGTCGGTATCCTTAAGCTGATGGGCGATTTTCACGACCTGTTCTTCTGTTTCTGCGCTACATGGTCCCGCAATAACCAGCGGATGATCCAGGTTGAACGCCTCTAGCCATTGTCTTTGTGTGTTGTTAATTTCCATTTTTCTCTTTTTTTAGTATTCCGTTTAAAATAGGTTTAAGCTCATTGGCATTGACCAACTGTTGTTCTATCTCAGTATAATTTTGAGTTTCTAATTGCTTTTGAAATGTTTTTAGATTCTGAATATATCCCTCTAAAGCCTGAAGTACTTCACTTTGATTTTCTTTAAATATCGCTGTCCAGGTCACAGGGTTGGATTTGGCTAACCTCACTGTGGAAGCAAATCCACTGCCCGCCAAATCAAAAATCGTCTTATCGTTTTGTTCAACTTGCAAGATCGTTTTACCGAGCATAAAAGAGCTGATGTGCGACAGGTGAGACACATAAGCCAGATGCTTATCATGCTCTTTGGCCCCCATATATTTTAGGCTCATATCTAAAGGGGCAATCAGACTTTTAGCCAGTTCAACACGATCGGTCTGGGTAGCGTCCACATCACAGAAAATCATAGTTTTGTTTTCAAAGAGTAAACTGAAAGCAGCTTCAGGACCAGAAAACTCGGTTCCTGCAATAGGATGCGCTGCCAAAAATTGATGGCGTTTTGGGTGGTCAGAAATCGATTGGCATAATTCCCCTTTTGTCGAACCCATATCCATCACTAGAGCCTTGGAATGTACTTTATCCAACACGGCTTGAATCACTGCATTTGCTTTATCAACAGGGATACTCACGACCACCACATCCATCCTAGGCAAATCGGTTTCCTCCAGAGCTTCATCTATGATGTTCAATTCCAGAGCTTTCTCCAGATGTTCCGGATTTTTATCCATCCCAAACCGCTTTATTTCGGGAAAATTCTTTTTTATGGACAAGGCAAAAGAGCCTCCGATCAATCCCAGGCCTATACATGCTATATTCATACGGCTTTGGGTTTTAAAATTCGTTTTTTACATACTTCCAGTTCATCCTCAGACACGCAAAGCGAAAAACGAACGTAATTCCCTCCGTTATCCCCAAATACAGTTCCGGGTGTCACAAAAATATTTTTATCATACAACAATTCATCTGCAAGTTCTTCAGCAGAAAGTGAAGCGTTGATTTTTGCCCAAACAAAAAGTCCTACGGCATTTTTATTAACGGTCAGATCTAAAGAGTCGCATATATCCCAGATGAGTGCTCTTCGGTTTTTGTAGATGTCATTTTGCCTGGCAAACCAGCTTATATCCAGGTTTAAAGCTTTAGTGGCTGCTTTTTGAATGGGGAAAAACATGCCGCTATCCATATTGCTCTTCACTTTTAAAACAGCTGATATAAAATCAGAATTACCTACCAAAAACCCGACTCTGAAACCGGCCAGATTGAAGGACTTACTCAGAGAATTCAATTCTAAACAAACTTCGTGAGCGCCTTCCAGTTGAAAAATGGAAAATTTCTCATCGGTAAGCACCATGCTGTAAGGATTATCATTTACCAAAAGAATAGAATTGGCTTTGGCAAAGCGGATCAACTCCTGAAGTTTTTCCTTATCGGCTGTTTCGCCGGTGGGCATGTTGGGATAATTGATCCACATCAGTTTAACTCGGGATAAATCCAGTTTCTGAAGGGCCTCCACCTCCGGATGCCAGGTGTTTTCTTCTGTCAGGTCATAAGAAATCAACTTTGCATTCAAAAGTTTGGTGGCAGCCTGATAGGTGGGATATCCAGGATTGGGCACCAGGACCTCATCACCTTCATTCAAAAAGGCCATAGAAATGAGCGCAATACCTTCTTTGGAACCCATCAGTGGTAAAACCTGCTCAGCTTGATTCACATCGACTTTATAATGGGTTTGATAAAAATTGCACATGGCTTCCCGCAACTCATCGAGTCCTTTGTAGGCCTGGTATTGGTAAGCGCCTGGCGCCTGTGTCGCTTTCATCAATTCTTCTACTACTTCCTGGGGGGGAGCCAGATCCGGGCTTCCAATCCCTAAATTGATGATGGGTTTGCCCTGCTTTTTGAGCTGAGCTACTTCCCTCAATTTTTTACTGAAGTAGTATTCTTTGGTTTCCTGAAGTCGGTTGGATACTGAAATCATGATTTTCCACTTTTGTATTGACCTACACAGGTCGGATTGATACTGATTTTAGATAGTTCTGAAAAGGCGTTTTGAAACTGAATTGCCTTTGAAAAACTCACATCCACAATAAACGCATACCTCCAGATATCGTAGGGAATGGGAATGCTTTGGATTTTTGACAAGTTCAAATGATGTGCTGACATGGTATTTAAAACTTTAGCCAGACTACCGGATTCGTGAGCCATTTCAAATTGAATAGTTGCCTTATTCACTTCCAAGCTTGCATTGGCTTGCTTTTGTACCACTACAAAACGGGTTTCGTTTAAGCTGTTGTTCTGAACATCTTCTGCTAGTGTTGCCAGCTGAAAAAGTTCTGCAGAGCCTTTAGGTACCAAAGCACCAACACCCATCAACTGATGTCCGGCAATAATTTTTGCCGGCAGAGCGGTATCCACATCTTCAATCAGATTGATATGAAGATGATTGCTGAAGAAGTTACTGCATTGATGAAGTGCCATCTGATGAGATTTCACCTGAACCAAATCAGCTAAACCCTGACCTGGCAGTGCCACCAAATTATGGCTGATGTTGAGGTAATGTTCTGCTGTAATCTGCAGGTGATGGTCTAAAATAAGCCGGTAGTTGGGAAGAATACTTCCCGCAATAGAGTTTTCTATCGCCATCACCGCTTTTTCACACTTTCCTGTCACAACGGCATTGACAAGCTCCTGAAATGTATTGCATTCCAAAGCCTCTACTTCAGCTTCATTAAAAAGCTCAGTTAGAGCCTTGTAATGGTTGGATCCTTTAATTCCCTGTATGGCTATCTTTTTTCTCATAAACTAAAAAAGCCTCGTAAAAACGAGGCTTATATATTTTGATGATGAATTTATTTCATATCAACCTCGTTTCGCTGGATCAGCAAAATAAAAGTTGAAATAAAAATAAATATGTGTTGTCATTTTTGTTCTAATAGAGTGCTAAATTAAAATTAATTTTGAATAAACAAGCCCAAACCTAAATAAAATTCAACTTTTTATTCGTTTAAGTAGGATTTCTGCCTTGGAATAGTTAAAAATTCCTTCTGCCTTCCATTTAAATACACCACCTTATCTCCATCATAATGCGCCCCTTCTTCCAGCATGATTCGCACTGGCTTTTGCCATTCTTCCAGATAGACTTCCGCATTGAGTTCGATGGCGTAAACGGTGTTAGTGTATAACTGATACTCTCCAGAACCAGGAACTTTCCCTTGGTTATCCCACATACCTATTGTAGGCCCTGCAGCATGACCATGATAGCCCATAGGATGGGTGTAGATAGTCCCGTTAATGCCCTCAGCTTTCATTTGAGTTCTGGCAGCTTTCAATATTTCATTACCTGTTCGTCCTGTTTTAAAATTGGTCGTCAGGATATCCTGCAAACGATTACCAACACTCAAGGCATCTACCAGATACTGCGGGACTTCTTTTTCATCTGCTTTTAAAACATAGGCCAGTTGCTGTGTGTCTGTATTCAACCTCAAATAGGTAATCCCGAAGTCGATGTGTAGCACATCCCCAGGCCTGATAATTTCCGGTTTGGGATGGTTATCGAAGGTTCGCAAATGCTCTTTACTTTCGGCACTCGATCTCTGAATGTCCACTGTGGGATGAAACCAGGTTTCCAGCCCCAGTTCCTTTATTCTGTCTCTGTACCACCACACCACATCGGTCGTGCTGGTCACGCCAGTAGTGATCACTTCTTCAGACAAGCCTTCCTGAATGATATCATGAGCAATGCTTTGAATATGTTTGTAAGTTGCCATTTCTGAAGCAGTTCTCGTTTCTAACCAGCCCACAGCCAGGTCTTCTGCAGAGGTCAGTTTCTTTTGAAATGAGGCTGGTAAATTGTCTAGAAGCAACTCGTATTCTGTATGATTGAGTCCATCGGCGTGACCAAAATCTTTAGACAAATTAATGCCGATATTTTCGGGGTTTCGCTCTTTGATCAATTCTACGAGACGCTTCCACTGGTTGGGTTGCTCTTCGGGGTTCCAGGCTTTTTTGAACTTTGTACCAACATCATACCTGGCCACAGCAAGTTTTTCTACCTGAGCTTGTGGACCGGCTTTGTACATCAACAGTATTGTTCTGCGTCTTGCTGCCAGCCAGGTGCTCGGTAACAAAGTTTTGGTAATCGGATCTTCATTATATTCTCTGGAAATCACCAGCCACATATCGATTCCGGTCCGGTCCATCAGTTCTGGCAGAACCGTTTCTAAACGTTCTCCAAGCCACTGGTCAATCACTTCCGATTGCTTTTTCTGAGACAGAACCGCAAGATCCTGGGCAAATGTAGAAACCGATAAGAGTAATAAAATGATTTGGAATAAACGTTTCATGGGATCTAGCTTTAAGTTAGACTTTAAAAATAGAAATTTATTCCATAAAAAAAGAAGCTGTCTCCAAACTTATCCTTTTGTCTTTCAGTCCCGAGGCTTCGGGACAAGGTGACAATTTAGATGTTTGGAGACAGCTTCCTATATTTTCAGGAAAGTTACTGTCTAACTCACTGCTTTTAACTTTCTAAGGCTTGTTCTTTCCAAGGCTTTTTCAGCATAAGATTTAGTGACTTTCAACTCTGTCTCTTCACCTTCCGGCATGTCAAACATCGCATCTGTAAGAATGGCTTCACATAATGAGCGCAATCCTCTGGCACCGAGTTTATATTCTAAAGCTTTTCCTACAATGAAATCCAATGCGCCATCAGTAATTTTAAAATCGATATTATCCATTTCAAATAACTTCTGATACTGCTTGATGATGGCATTTTTAGGTTCCGTCAAAATCAATCTTAAGGTCTCTTTGTCTAAAGGATCCATGTACGTAAGCACAGGCAAACGACCAATAATTTCAGGAATAAGCCCGTAATCTTTAAGGTCTTTTGGGATGATGTACTGCAGAATATTTTCTTTATCTACACTTTCACCCAACTTTGATGCTCCGTAACCTACCGCCTGCATGTTCAGACGTTTGGAGATGTTTTTTTCAATACCATCAAACGCACCGCCGGCGATAAACAAGATATTTTCTGTATTGACTTCTATAAATTTCTGATCCGGATGCTTTCTTCCCCCTTTAGGTGGAACATTTACCGTGGTTCCTTCCAGAAGTTTTAGCAAAGCCTGCTGCACGCCTTCTCCACTTACATCTCTGGTGATGGACGGGTTATCGCTTTTTCTGGCGATTTTATCAATCTCATCGATGAAGACAATGCCGTGTTCAGCTTTCTCTACATTGTAATCTGCTGCAGCAAGAAGTTTGGTTAAAATAGTTTCCACATCTTCACCTACATAACCAGCTTCCGTCAAAACTGTAGCATCTACAATGGCTAAAGGTACATTCAACATTTTGGCAATGGTTTTGGCCACTAAGGTTTTACCTGTACCAGTTTGTCCTGCCATGATGATATTACTTTTTTGAATTTCAATATCATCGTTGGATTTTGGCTGTAGTAACCGCTTATAGTGATTATAAACAGCTACGGACATTACTTTTTTGGTTTGGTCTTGTCCAATAACATATTCATCCAAAAAATCTTTAATAGCCTTAGGCTTTCTCAACTTCAATTCTGAAGTCAGCTCTTCGGTACTATCTTGTTTGGATTCTTCCAGAACAATTCCGTGAGCCTGTTCTATACACCGGTCGCAAATATGAGAATCCAATCCTGCGATAAGCAGATTGGTTTCAGCTTTTTTACGTCCGCAAAACGAACATTCTAACTCTTCTTTTGCCATAATTTACTCTCTTGTCAATATTTCATCTATCATTCCGTATTCTTTGGCAGCTTCTGATTTCAGCCAGAAATCTCTGTCACCGTCTTCATAAACGGTATCATAAGATTTTCCAGAATGTTTGGAAATGATTTTATATAATTCTTCTTTCAAAAGAACAATCTGCTTTGCAGTAATTTCAATATCATCTGCCTGTCCCTGTGCTCCGCCCATAGGCTGGTGAATCATCACTCTGGAGTGTGGTAAACCACTGCGTTTCCCTGCGGTTCCTGCACATAGCAGCACAGCTCCCATAGAAGCGGCAATCCCCGTATTGATCGTTGCTACATCGGGCTTGATAAATTGCATGGTATCGTAAATGCCCAAACCAGCGTAAACACTTCCTCCTGGTGAGTTAATATAAATCTGAATATCCTTGGAAGAGTCTGTACTTTCTAAAAACAGCAATTGTGCCTGAATGATATTGGCCACCTGGTCGTTGATAGGCGTCCCTAGAAAAATGATTCTATCCATCATCAGTCTGGAAAACACATCCATAGCCACAGCGTTCATCTGGCGCTCCTCAATAATATTGGGAGTCATTGCCGTAGGAATCATGCTGGTTATGACTTTATCGTAATAATTGGCACTGACACCGTGATCTTTGGTGGCAAACTTTTTAAATTCTTTATCCATATTCATAGTATCCTCTTTTTTAAAACGAATATAGCTTGAAGCTAAACTTTAGCGACCTTCTTTTACTAAATGTTAACTTCAAGCTATATCAATTACCTTAATCTTATATCGACTTATTTATAAATCTTGTCGACGAACTCTTTGTAAGTGATATCTTTCTCTTCAACTTCCATTTTGTCCTTATACAACTGAAGTAATTTTTGAACCATCACCTCTTCAGAAAATTGTTTCACCTGTTCTTCGTTGGACATTAAATTCTGAATAATGCCGTCCATTTGGTCTTCCGGAAAATCCATTTGACCAAACTGCTGCATCTGCATTTTGATTTTCTCTTTAGCTACTTTTTTAATGTCTTCAACTTCAATTTTAATGTCGTTGTTTTTGGCTATTTGAGCTTCAATCAATTGATATTTTATGCCTTTTTCGCTCTTTTCGTACTCTTCTTTGGCTTCCTCTGTAGTCAATTGCTTTTCACCTTGAGTTTGCAACCACTTCTGAAGAAATTCTGAAGGCAGTTCCATATCCGCTTTTTCAATCAAATGCTCTGTGACATCATTGAAAAACTGCTGATCACCCTGTTGCTTAAACGTTTCTTTAGACTGCTCTGCGATTTTCTCTTTCGCTTCTTTTTCAGAAGTCACTTCACCTTCACCAAAAGCCTTGTCGAATAATTCCTGGTTAAGTTCAGCCAGGATTTGTTCGTTGATTTCCTTGATTGTAAAGGTCAACTCTACTTTTAGATTTTCAGCTTTCTCTTTTTCAAGTCCAAGATGTCTGGCTAAAGTGTCATCGTCCTTAAAGAGCTTATTAGACTTTAAAATAACCTGATCGCCAACTTTAGCACCTAACAATTCTTTTTTATTGGTTTTGCCATCGATATCATCTACTTTAAACGTAGCTTCATTTTCGATGCCTTCCTCTTCGTTGTGAAATGTACCAACAACCGTAAAGCCGTCTTTGACTTCTTCCTGAGTCACTAGTTTTCCATACTGACGCTGAATGGTTTTGATTTGGTTATCGATCATTTCCTCATCTGCAGAAATATTGTAATAGGTAACAGGTCCTTCGCCCTCTAGAGTGACGTCAAATTTCGGAGCAAGTCCTAATTCAAATTCAAAGGTATACTCATCGGATTCCCAGTTAAGGTCGTCTTGTGGCATCGGAAGTGGGTTTCCTAAGATATCAATTTTCTCTTCTGTGATATAAGAGTTCAATGAATCTTGCAGCAATTTATTAACCTCATCTACCAAAACGGCTTGTCCATACTGCTTTTTAATCATTCCCATAGGAACCATGCCTTTTCTAAAGCCCGGGATGTTTGCAGTACGGCGATAGTCTTTAAGTATTTTTTCTACTTTTGGACTATAGTCGTTTTTTTCAATATTGATTTTGACTACAGAATTCAGTTGATCTTTGTCTTCTCTCGTTATATTCATTCTAAAGGATTATTTTTTTTAAGAGTGCAAAATTACAATTTATTTCACTGCTTACCAAGTTTTTATAAACAGGCAGGGCTTTCAAAAAGCTAAATAAATCTAAAGAAATCAATCCGTTTCTGAAACTAAAGACTCAGAATCTTTTCTGATTTTGAAAAACATAATCACATCAAAAATAAAATGAGCTGCCATTGCTGCGTAGATATCGAAGTCAACCACGAGATATCCAAATCCTGCAGAAATGAAAATCAGATATATACCGTAGAGTGATTTTTTCCAATCCTCAAATGATAGATAACCGTGTAAAATCACAAAAATTACCGCTGCCAGCCACAACCCCAGCAGGGGCTGTAATGCACCACGGAATAATATTTCTTCACCTACTCCTGCACAAAATGAATAAAAAAGAATATCTGTCCAGTGCAGGTTTAAACTCTTAAAGAAATTTGCATAAAACGTACTTGTATCTTTCAACGAAGGCAACTTCAAAAGTAAAATACCAATAAAAGCAGCAAGAGTTCCAAAGCCTAATCCTGCAGGAATAGAAAGCCATAGATTTTCATAGGCAAACATTTCAAAATACTGGACGCTATCAGAAAAAGAGAGAATGAAATAGGCTATTCCGCTAAAACCAAAAAGTGTAAATACGGACAAGGCAAACATTGCCGATTTTGTCAATTTCATAAAAATGGATTAGATGTTATCTTCTTCCAGAACGTTCTGCAACCGAAAAAATAAGGGATTGTAAAAAGGATAACAAAATACTAAACAGTACAGCCCACCAGAATCCATCTACACTAAATCCGCCTATAAGCCCGTCTGCCATCAAAATAATCAAGGCGTTGATCACCAGCAGGAACAAGCCAAAAGTGATGACTGTAACGGGAAGGGTAAGGATGAGTAAAATCGGTTTTACAAATATGTTAAGTAAAGCGAGGAGAGCCGCCACAACGATAGCAGTAAGAAAATCGTCAACATAAACACCTCCTAAGATGTTCGATAACACAAGGACAATGACTCCTGTAAGTATAATTTGTAGTAAGGTTTTCATGGGGTTAGGTTTAATTAAGCTTCTAAAATAAAAAAAAACTGCTTCAACTTATGACGCTGAAGCAGTTTTTAAACAATAATTAGTCTTTTTAGTTAACGTTATCACTTAAATAAATGGTTCCATAAGTTCCTAACTGAACTTCTGGCAAGTCAGAACCATAAGTAAGATTGATAGCTCTAAGGGTTTCATTGGCTACAAGAGCATATCCTCTAGGAGTTAAATGCACCCCATCCAGAGAAAACCCTCCGCCAGTTACAAAACTTGAGGTAATAGTTCCTCCCGGAAAGCTTACGCCCTGCCCTACATCTTGCAAGAGTCCATTAGCATCTACAAACGCCAAACCATTAGCCTGAGCTAAACCTTGTATGGTTGCGTTATAGGAGGTTCTTGCAGTTGAAATGGCCTGCAGTTCACTTGCGTCTAAAGCATCTTTATCATCAATTCCATTGACAGCATCCAATACCAGTGCAGCCTGTTCCTGTGTTGGTGTTCCGCCTTGCTGCAGAAGGCCTAAAACCTGCATAACTTCCGGGGATAGAGCAACTGAACCATAACCTTGAGCTAAAGCACCCTGATCTATAGTTAGCAGCAGCAGTTCTTCAGGTTGCATTTGTCTAAAGCCAAGAGGATTTGAAGGTGTAACAGGCACATCTATGATAAATCTGTTTGGTCCTTCACTGAATGTGATAGCGTATTGTGCCGCAAGAGCCTGGGCTTGTGCCGGTGGAATCCCCTGCTGAATAAGTCCCTGTGTAAAAATCCCGGCTACAGCCTGAAAGAAACCTGTAAGATTAACTGCAGTCTGAGCATCCAGCACCAGGGCATTATTGGGTACTGTGGTAAAAAATGGAATATCAGTAATGTTTGGGATATTGTAAACTACTCCACCAGAAGCTGAAGCCGTTAATCCTTCTATCAACTGACTATAAACTCCTGCAAATACGTTGGGATCTGTAATATCATTTGAAGCATAAGTGGATGCATCAAAATTTCCTGTTTGATCTACACCTGTTCCTCCACTTGTTGCATAGCCCAAGATATCATTATTTCCTATCCATAAAGAAAAGAAAGAAGGGCTCTGCGCTAAGGCATCTTCAATTACCGTCGCGTTTTCTGAAGATGAAAACCTGGCAAAATAAGGGTTCGCCTGTCCAGTAGCTACTCCTGCCAAACTTCCGTAGCCAGGAGCTAATAAGTGATAACTTTTTGCTCCAGGGACTCCCATATTATTAAAAGACCCAGACAGTTTAGTGGTGATTTCTGTTTGTGGTTCTCCAGTTATTGGCAGTGGTGGAATAACAGGCTCACCTGCATTGGAAGACAATACGAGTCTGTTCTCTGCGATTTGGTTGCCATTCAATGTCAATCCTCCAAGATTGTCTGCCATAAGAGGTTGCGTAAACTCTCCTCCTCCCACAAGTGCAAACTGTCCTGATAAGATATTAGGATACGAATTTTCCTGTCCCTGAATGTACAGCGCTCGGTCTGCATAACCAGCTGTAAGGGAATTTCCTAAAGCTACATAGTTGGAAAAATCTGCTTCACCAGCTGTGTACACTTCGTTTTCCTCAATTGCTTGATCTAGTTCCGGCTCACATGCCATGAGTCCAAAAGCTAAAAACGGTAAAAATTTTATATAGTTTTTCATTGTCTTAAATTATAATTTATAAGTAACTCCTATACCAGGTAAAAAAGCATTGGATTTATAAGTTCCTTCGAAAGGCACACTTTGACCATTTTCCGTATAAGAGTCATAAGAAGCATCCACCTCCTTGAATCTCAAATATAAAAACGAGGCATCGATTGCCAAACTCTCTGAAACCTGGAAAGAAAGACCAGCAGTAAACCCATTGGCATCATTTCTAGGAGTTTCTGGTGCAAAAAAGCCAGCTTGAACCGGAGATTCATCAAAATAATAGCCAGCCCTCAAGGTTAAGTTATCTGAAGCAAGGTATTGCGCACCAAATCTATAAGTAGAAGCATTTTTGTAATTTCTTGGGTTGACAGAAGTCGCGACATTTGGATCAGCAAAATCAATGTCCAAGGAATTATAAACGTCCCAGTATGCTCTTTGGTAATCAAAAGCAAACAACCACTTTTCATTCATTTCGTAAGCAAAACCAATGGTTAACTCAGCAGGCATAGGAAGAGTTGCATCAAATGCTGTTGTTCCGTTTTGAGGTGTTAAAGTAGAGTTTGGAAAATTGCTAAACGTAGCTTCTCCACCTTCAGCATTAAGAAGTATTTCAGATTTATAATTGAATCCGATTCTAAGCGCTTCAACCGGAGTGAACATAAAACTGGCGCTCCATCCTGTGTTTGTGACTCCTGAGTCGTCTACCGTAATATTGGATCTGTTTCCCTGCTCGTCTGTAAGAGTACGGTTAGCATTTCTATTGAAATTCACGTTACCTGTTACAAATATAGGTCCGCCTCCAATACTAAAATGCTCTGATAATTTTACAGAGACTAAAGGCTGAATATAAATGGCTGCAAGTTCAATATCGTTTACTAAGTGAGACCCCGGCCAATTTCTTTCCCACTCGACAGAACTTCCGTAGGGAGTAGAAACCGACAGACCTAAACTCATCCATTCATTGACTTTATAGGCGGCGTGAAAATAAAATGGAGTTCCCGGATCCTGCTGAGTTTCCGCAAACTGACCTGTAGAAGTGTTTTGCCACTTTACATTAGAAAAAACACCTGTTATACCAGCTGAAATTGTTAGTCTGTCTTCTAAATACACTAAACCTGAAGGGTTAAAAAAGGCAGTTTCTGCACTGTTTACCACACCAACACCTGCATGACCCATAGCTAAAGCTCTTTGTCCCTGCGCCCCTACTCGATAGCCTCCTGCATATGCTAAAGTTGAGGCTAGCATGAGAAGCAATCCTGAAATTAAAAAGTTCTTCATTTTAAATTTGTTTTTTTTTGGAATTCTAAAATTTACCAGCAAATTTATCATTTATTAACAACCTTGGACTTTATTACGGTATTCATTTAAAAGAAAATTGACTTCAATTTCTAAAGAGCTGATAGATAAGGTTTTGATCATTGTCTAAAATATTTGTCAGCATTAGTGCCATGGGGATCTATAAAAACCGCTGGAAAATCCTAAACTCCAAAGCAAAAAAAGCCTCCATTTCTGGAAGCTTTTAGCAGGTGTCAAAACCTTTTCAATTAAGATTTTAAAGAATTTTAATTGATTAAGCCGGGTGAATAGTTCGTGTTGTAAGTCGATACATCCACAAGATTTCCGGAAGCTTCAAAATTTGAACCATACGTTACATCTATGGCTTTTAGCATTTCATTTGCGATTAAGGCATAGCCTCTGGAGGTTGGGTGAACACCATCAAGTGAAAAAGCGCCTCCAGTGACTAAATTTGATGTCAGTATAAGATCGTTGGTCACTACACCAGAGGTTGCGATTCGATCTAACAAGGCGTTAGCATCCAGTAAAGCAAAACCATTTGCGCTTGCAACCCCAGAGATAACCTGATTGAACTGTGCTGTAGCCGTGGCTATCTCTTCCTGTTCTTCTGGTAACAAGACCCACTTATCTGCCAGGGGCAGCGTAATGCCTTCAACAGAAAATTGACCGGCAAGTTCCTGTGAAAGTCCCTGAGAGACTAGGAAAGCAAAACGATCTGTATTTACTGTTCCTATAATTGAACTGCTAGGCAGTACTAACAACTCTTCTTCTGTAGCCTGTCTTGCCTGGCCATATGTATTACCTAATAAATTAGCAACAAGAGGGGCAGCCTGAGCAGGCAAACCAAAACTCTCAACCAAAGCTATGAATTGAGGATTAGGTGCTAAAGCACCAGCAATCTGAGCAGAAACATCTGTAAGTGATTCGTCATTTATCACGACTGCATTTGAAGCCTCCGCAGTAAATTCAATAATCCGATTAGTCTCTCCTAAGGCAACAAATACTTGATTTATAGCTCCAAAAATAGCATTTAATGTAGGGATTTGATCCGCAAAGTCTGGATTGGAAGGGTCTAACGGGTTATGAGGTACGGTTGTGAAATGAGGTATAGCAGTCACATTCGGAATGTTTGCCATTATTCCCTGTAAGTTCGGAATGTTACCTGTTAAAAGACCGGCAATAGCTCCGTATGTCTGTTGAAAACCAACACCAGGAGGTCCATCCATTGGTGTAATAGGATTGGACCCGTCACCTCCGGAAAGCGCATAACCTAACACATCATTATTACCAATCCATAAGGATATAAACGTAGGCTGTTGAGCAATAGCATCGGCTATCACTGTTGTTTGGGGCGAGCTTGCCATTCTTACAAAATAAGGATTAGCGGAAGGCGGATTGGCAAAAACGCCAGTCACATTTCCATAACCTGGAGCAAGTAAATGAAAACTTTTTGCGCCTGGCACACCTAAGTTGTTGAAGGGACCGGTTGGATTATTATTCAGGATGTCGGTGGTAGGCTGTATAGGGCCTACAACACTTGATAGAGGAACAGGACCGGAACCTCCAAATACTAACCTGGGATTAAACCCTGGAAGAGGATTTCCTCCCGCCAAAAGACCCCCTATATTATCATTCATCAGGGGCTGAGTAAAACTGCCACCGTCTGCCAGTGTAGAGAATCGGTCGGCCAATATGGAGGGCATTGAATTTTCCTGTGAGATTTTATACAATGCACCATCAGAAAAACCAGCCGTTAATGAATTCCCTAAAGCCACATACGTTGAGAAGTTTGCAGAACCCTGCGTAAACTCTTCTGTAGCTTCCGGTTCTTCCTGAACACCTCTGTTTCTTAAGTCTTCCAGAGGTTCATTTTCACAAGCCATGAAGCTTACGGCTAAAAATGGAAGAAAGATATATTTAAAATAGTTCATCATTTTATGTTTTAGTTATTAAAAATTATTGATGGTTAAAGACAAGTAATAGATGGAACCTATATATCCGGTTCCAAATGCTGTGAAATATTCGTCTTGCAACAAGTTTGAAGCCCCTAATTTGATGGTAGATTTATATTTTGGTATTCTGTAATTCACCTGTGCATCTAAGACATTAAAAGCGGGCACTTCTCCATCACCAAAATTAGCTTCCCAAAAATAATTGTCGCTCCATCTCCATGACAGGTTAAACCCAAGATTCTCAAACAAATCCGTTTTACCAAAAGAAGCTTTTACCTTATGTTCCGGGGTGTTAAAATTAGTTCTCACATTTGGATTAGCAGCGACATCAAAATCTAACCTGGCGTAGGTATAATTGGCGCTCAGATCAAAACCATTAAACACTTTGGTTGAAAGGCCTATAGCTGCACCATAGGATTTAACCTCCTTATCTGTATTTGTATAGGTTTGGTAGACTTGGAAATCACCATTAGCGATAGCAGCCACTGCTAAAGGGGTATTGGTCCCAGGAACAGTCTGGGTTAATTCCACATCACCATAAAATGGAGAAATCACATTTTCATTGGCCAGGAAGTCCTGATAAATATTATAATACGCTGAAGCATCTATGACAAAGCCCTGAGCTTTTCCACGGTAACCAAGCTCAAAAGAAGATACCTGCTCCGGTTGTGCCAAATTGGAATTTCCAATTTCTAAATCTGCCGGGTTTCCAGATTGAGAAAAATCATTACTCACCGAACTTGCAGTGAACGAGTTGTTGTAGGCTCCAGAACCATTTATAGAAACCGATGGCGAACCAAGCACAGCTGCACCAAAAGGACTTAAGGTACTGTTTGCCACACTGTATTGTTTAGAGTAGCGTTTAGGATTATCGGAAGCTCCTCCAATTAACACAGCCCGACCAACGTCAAGTCCGATGTATAGGTTTTGTGTTGTTGGGTTTCTAAATCCTGTCTGAAAAGAGGCTCTAATATTATGATCCTCTGCAATCGTAAAGCCTGCAGATAATCTTGGAGAAAAGAATCCGTCAAATAACTCAGACTTATCAAATCGGAGAGAACCCGTAAGTTTCATTTTTACAAGATCCGAGATTTCTACCTCTTTTTGAATTTGTGTATATACTCCAAATTCTGAGTATATGATAGGACCATCGTTATCTGTGTAGATCGTGCCATCAGAATTCAGATTGTAAGATCTGAATGACCCGCCAACCTGAACTTCTGCATAGTCCCATAGGTGACTGAAGTTGTAATTAGCATCTGAATGGTAAAATTTAGAATTGTCCTGAAAACGCGAACCTGAACTTAAGTCTGTATCCTGTACGACCTGATCAAATGTATTCTGAAATTCAGGAGTTCCAGGGATTAAACGACCAGTATCCGCTGCAGCTCTAGCAGCATCATGCTTTTGATCATCGGTTAAGCCCTGAGGATTACCTGACAATTCTATACCTGCAAAAGTTTGAATGTAGTCGCCAAACCAGTCGGCATCGCTTTTCCATGATCTGTTGATGTTAATCCCCGTAAATACCATGTCATAGGAGTCTCCTGCGTCATCTTCATTCACGTAACCTCTCACAAAGAAATTATCATTTTTGATTTCAATTTTATGTTGCTGTAAGAAAAAGTTCTTGATGTTATAACGGTTAGCTCCCTGATAAATGGTGTTACCACTACCTACTTTTCCTACGTATTGAATTTCAAAGTCATCTTCCCAGGGTCTGAAGTACAACCCCCAGTCAGCTTTAAAACTCTCGGCATTATAGTTGGTTAGATCCATTTCGCTATAGCCGGTTCTACTGACCCGAACGTCGGGAATTATGCCTAAACCTGAAGCACTCCTTATGTTTGTAGATACCTCATCACCATAAACATTGATTCCATCATAATCTGTATCCTCTCTGGTGAGACCCCTGTTCAGTTTGTCGGACCTGTTATTGGCGGCCCAGTCTGTACCTTTGATGTATCCAATATTTGCCTTAACGGCAAATTTATCACTAAACTTATGAGCTATGCTCAATCCCAGATCGGTGTAGGGGTTCTCTCCTGCAGCATCCTGAGACGTCATTCCCTGTTTAACATACCCGCGAATACCGGGATAATCGAACGGGTTTTTACTTCTCATGAAAAGAATACCGTTAAAGGCATTAGCACCATAAAGACCAGAAGCAGCTCCGGGCAAAATTTCTATGCTTTGCACATCTGTTTCCACCATGCCTATGAGGTTGCCCAAAGGGAAATTAAGGGCAGGCGCTGAGTTGTCCATTCCATCCACCAGTTGCATAAACCTGGCATTTGCAAAATCTGCAAACCCTCTAGCATTAACAGACTTAAAAGTTAAACTGTTGGTGTTGATATCTATGCCCTTTAGATTTTCAAGCCCTCCATAGAAATCAACAGAGGCTGTAGTCTTTACATCTTTTATTCCAAAACGCTCAACGGTTACAGGGGATTCAAAAACACGCTCCGGAGTTCTTGAGGCAGAAATCACAACTTCATCCAGTGAGCTGCCAACACTCATCTGTACATCTATAATTTGATTGTTGGCCGTAACCGGAACTATAACGTTTTCGAAACCAGTGAAAGAAATAACTATATCAAAGGGTGGATTTTGATCTGTGGTGAGTGTATACTTCCCTTCAAAATCTGAAGTGGTTCCGCGGGCTGATTCTTCGATGAAAATATTTGCACCGGGTAAAGGAACGCCAGAGTTATCTGTAATGCTACCTTTTATGGTGGTCTGTGAGTAGGAAAACACACACAAAAGAAGTACAAAAAAATTGAAAACTGTTTTCATGTTAATGGATTTGTGATTTTTTTTTACACTGCAATCTAATAATTTAATAATAAATTAAGAGAAAAAAAATTGAAAAACGATGCATGCATATCTTTTTTTAACAGAAACTCATTTCATGACCAGTCCAGCCAGGTCATCAAACGCTGTATTTTAGATAGCTAAGTCCAATTTTATAAGAAGCATTGTCAGACCTCATCACCTTAAAATCAGGATGCTCTAAGTGAGAGTATAGAAAGTAGAATTTGAAGTTAGAAGTAGAAAAACTTATAAATTTTATTCTATTATATTTTGTGAAATTGACGAGTCATATCCAAATCCATGAAGTCTAAATCGATTGAGTTTTGTTTAAGCTTTCTTAAATCCGTTTTATGGATTTTTATAACTTTATAGCGATTTGAATTCATTTTTTTCAATTAACGCCCCTTTTAAAATGAAAAAGTACATTATTTCTATCCTCATCGTCTTAGTCCTTATTATCATAGCAGGCAGTCTTTACTTTTCAACTGTCAATAATTTCAAAAGAGAAGGACGTTTTCAAATTTCTAAAAATGATTTTCCGATTAATATCCACAGAGATGAAAACGGTATTGCCTATATATTTGCAAAAAATAAAGCTGATGCCATTCGCGGTCAAGGTTTTGTTATGGCTCAGGACAGGCTATTCCAGATAGAATTTTATCGAGCGCTTATCAAAGGAGAAGGGGCTAGCCTTGCAGGCAACTCAATGTTGCAATCTGACATAAAAATGCGGGTTCTTGATTTGGTTGGAAATGCCGAAAGGCATTACCAATTTCTCGATGAAGAAACAAAACAAACCCTGAAGTGGTATTGCGAAGGATTTAATGACTATTTAAACGTGGCAAAGGATGAATTCCCTCTGGAATTGAGTTTGCTGGATATTGAACCCAGCCCGTTAACCCCGGAAGAAATTGTCTCTGTCACCCATTTTGTAGGTTTGTTCCATAGTCAAAATATGGAAGATGAAGTCCTGAGCCTGAATCTGGCAGCGCGAACCGACTTAGCGTCAAAACTTTTACCCCTTTCTGTAAATTTAGACAGGACCAAACCTTTGGATTTTACTACAGATTCGACTATCATCGGTTTTTTGAATAACAACAAAACAGAATATCAACAGTTATCAGACCCATTTATGGCCCATCCTAAGTTAGGATCCAATAACTGGGCTATTTCTGGAGAAAAATCAGCATCAGGAAAACCGATTTTATCAAATGACCCACACGTGGACTCAAGACTGCTGCCGGGTATGTTTTATCCTATAGGTCTCTTTTGTCCGGAATTTAAAGCTGTTGGCATTGCCACGCCGGGTATTCCAGGCCTATTATCCGGTCGGAATGAATTTGTCTCTTTTGGAGTGACCAATGCCTACGGCGATAGTCAGGATTTATTTATTGAAGAAACACAGGGTGATTTCTATAAGTTCAACGGTGAGAAAACAGCATTTGAGACTCGCACTGAAACCATCGAGGTTAAAGACAGTACAAGTGTAGAAATTGAGATTCGATCCACTAAAAATGGACCGGTGATTTCTGATTTTCCTGTATTCAATATTTTAACGGATGATGTGGTGAGCCTGAGATGGTCTCTGGCCGAAACCAAAAGCAATTCCATTGGTTTTGAACGTTTACTGGAAACCAAAAACACCTTTGAATTTAGAGAAGTGCTGAAAGGCATGGACAATGTGTTTTTTAACTATGCCATAGCAGATGTCGATGGTAATATTGCACACCAGGCGACTGGATTGGTTCCCGTTAGAGCAGAAGGCAGGGGAGAGGTGCCTTCAAAAGCGAATCTGGGAGATACCTGGCTTGGATTTATTCCTAAAGATAGTTTGCCTCACATGGTCAACCCGGATAGAGGCTGGATCGGAACAGCCAATAATGACACGCGTCCAGACGATTACCCGTATTACTATTCCAATCATTTCTCACCCTATTACCGTTACCAAAGAATAACGGAAGTCCTCTCAGAAATTAAAAAATTTACGACTGAAGATTTATGGGAATTAATTTTGGATGTCAAAAACAAGCAGGCTGAAGTCTTTTCCCCGGTATTGGCCTCAGCTTTAAAACAAGAGAAATCTACTCAGGGTCTTGCCAAATTATTAGAAGAATGGGATTACAATGAAGAGATAGATTCCGTTGGTGCTGCGGTTTATAATGTTCTGTACAATGAGCTGTTATACCTGGTAATGAATGATGAGTTACCAGACGAGCTCGAAGATATGTACTGGGAAAATGTATACTACTGGAATCAAAGAGTAGATGATTTCATTTTAAGTCAGCATGAATTTATAGACAATAAAAATACTCCTGAAGCAGAAACAAGAACAGATTTGATCATCGAGGCTGGTCTTAAAACAAAAGCCCTGCTGACTGAGCGTTTAGGCAAAAATCAAGACAACTGGACCTGGGGCAGGATACACAGCATACATTTTGTAAGCCCGCTTCGCCCGGAAGGGTTTGGAAGTGATTTACTGGGAGCTGAGTTGTGGCCCAAATCCGGATCCAACCAAACCCTGAACAGAGGGGCATTTGTTAAGAATACAGATCGTGAATTTGAAACCAGCTGGTTTAGTTCGTTTAGAATGGTAGCGGATATGAGTGATGATGAAAAAATAATAGGAATACTGGCTGGGGGGAGTGCGGCAAGAGTGTTTCATCCCTATTATAAATCCCAGTTGGAAAAATGGAAAACAGGAGACTGGATTCCTTACTGGATTTCTAAGGAAAAGATTTTGGAGCACTCTGAATTTAAACTGACTTTGGAATAGCGCTAATGTATTCATTAGGACATATCTGACGAGAACTTGCCTGCTCTTAAAGACAGACAAGCTCTGTTCAGCATTAGAATAAAACCAGCAAACTATTCGGTTGACTTTTTAATTGTCTTGAAAACAACAATTAAGCCAGGTCTTGAGTGGTGATGACTTAAGATTTCAGGTGAGCTAAACTCACTTTAAAAAACTCATCCCGTTTTTCGGCATGCACCCAATGTCCGGCATTTTCTATAACCTGAATGTCGAAATTTTGAAAATGAGAAGAGATGTCACTGGTGTCACTTTCTTTGATGTAGTCTGAATTACCAGCTTTTAAAAATAAGGTTTCACCAGAATAGGTAGCGTTTTGAGGTAAGCCTTTGCCCACTTCTTCTATGTTTTGTTTTAAAGCATCAATATTGAGTCTCAGATTAAGTTCTTCCTGTGTTTTCCAGTACAGATTTTTCAGCAAAAATTGCCGTATTGGTTTTTCTGAAATGTATTCAGCTAAGAGCTCATCAGCATCTGTTCTCGAGGTGAGTTTCTCCTCCGAAATTTTTGTCAACCCCTCCAAAATCTGCTGGTGATGTGGTGCATAATATTTGGGAGCGATATCCACTATGATAAGTTTATCTACTTGCTCAGGATAAAGGGTAGCAAATCTCATGGCGGTTTTTCCCCCCATAGAATGACCTATAATCGAGGCTGAATCAAAGCCTTTTTCTTTAAAATAGCCGTTCAGATCCTCAGCCAAAAGATCGTAACTGAAGGCGTCTTCATGAGGGCTTCTTCCGTGATTTCTTTGATCGACAAGATGAACTTCAAAACCTTCTTTTGAATAAGAGTTTGCCAGGGTTTTCCAGTTATCACCCATGCCTAAAAATCCGTGGAGAATAACAAGCGGCTGTCCTTTCCCTTTTATTTTTGAATGTAATTTCATGTGTATAGTTTAGTATTCTTTAATGATCGCACTCGCCTGAATAACTCAGTTAGGCAGGAGTGAGCTTTGATGATTTAAATCATACCGATTTCATCTAGCTTAATTTTTTAAGATAAGCGTTCACCACAGGTTGCAGCCCATCGTAAAGGGCTTCAGAAATCAAAGCATGACCTATGGAAACCTCATCTAAAAATGGAATTTTATGCGCGAAAAATTCAATATTATCCAGTGATAAATCATGACCGGCATTTATCCCCAGACCAAGCCGCTTAGCTTCTTCTGCGCAAATAATGTAAGGCTGAATGGCTTTTATCTTATCTTCCGTGTAGCCTTGAGCATAGGATTCTGTGTACAACTCTATTCTGTCGGTACCCACTTCAGCAGCCCCTTGAATCATTTCGATGTTCGGATCTACAAAAATTGAGGTTCTGATCCCGTGAGCTTTAAACTTGGAAATAACTTCTGTCAGGAACTCTTTATTTTTGATCGTATCCCAGCCGGCATTGGAAGTCAGCACATCTTCGGCATCTGGCACTAAAGTGACCTGAGCGGGTTTTGCTTCCAGGACCAGGTCTATAAATTTCTGATTGGGATTGCCTTCAATGTTAAATTCGGTCGTCACCACTTTGGTCAGGTCTCTGACATCGGCATATCTGATGTGGCGTTCATCTGGCCTTGGATGAACGGTGATGCCCTGAGCGCCAAAAGATTCCAGTCGCTTTGCAGCTTCAACAACATTTGGTGTATTTCCTCCCCTTGCGTTTCTTAAGGTCGCAATTTTATTAATGTTAACACTAAGTCTTATCATTGTTAGTTTTTAAACAAAAATACAATCATAAGCGAGACTTTGCTTGGATTTTGTGTAATTTGCAACAAAAGATCAGTTATGATTTGGCAAAATTTTATAGACCAAACTTTACAGCCTATTCAGGTTTCTGATACTATTTCAGAAATAAGACAAGCCTTTAAAGCTTCGAAGTTTAATCATCTTCCAGTTTTCAAAAAAGAAGTTTTTAAAGGGAGTATTAATTTAGATGATCTCATCGACCTGGACACAAGCTTACCCCTTTCAGAATATAAATATCTTATCGAGGTATTTTATGCTGAAATCCATAATACAAACCTGGACCTTATCCATGAATTTGCTAACCACCAAACCAACTTGCTTCCTGTTCTGGATCCTGACAAAAAATACAGGGGAGTCATGAAGCTGGAGGATATTCTGGACTTATTTGGCGAAAGTCCATTTGTTGCCAATGAGGGCGAAGTGATGATCTTAAGGAAAGAAAGGACAAAATTCGCTTTTAGTGAAGTCGCTCAACTTATAGAAACCTTAAATGCGCGTGTTTCTGGAATGTATATCAGTCAGCTCACGCAGGACACGGTGGAAATCACCGTAAAAGTAGAGCACCAGGGCATCAATGAGATTTTACAAACCTTTAGGCGTTATGATTATCAAATCGCAAGCGAACATCCTGAAGATTTGTTTGCTGAAGATCTCAAAGAACATTCAGATTACCTCAATAAATACCTAGATATTTAAAGCATTATGACAAATCGTGTTGCCATATTTGGTCAGTCGTTTTATCCTGAAACTGAAAAATATCTTGCCCAGCTTTTGGAAGTTTTGAAATCTAATGGGGTGGAAGTCATCATAGAAAAGGAGTATTTCAAATTGCTTTTAAAGGAAAAATCTGTTGAAGATTTACAGGACTATACTACTTTCGAAACCCTAAATGAATCTGTAGACTTATTTTTTACCATCGGTGGCGATGGAACCATTTTATCTGCGGTAAAATTTGTGAAAAACCTGAACATCCCCATCATAGGTATTAATACCGGGAGGCTGGGATTTCTGGCGACGGTTCATAAAGACGAAATCAAAAAAAGCATTGAAGACATTCTCGCCGGGAATTATAAGGCTTCTGAGCGCTCTTTGCTGGAAGTCAAACTGGATTCTGAAGATTTTTCACTAGGTCAGTTTTCTTTTGCTCTTAACGATGTAGCCATCAGCAGAAAGGAGACCACTTCTATGATAACTATTGAAACCTGGTTAAATGATGAGTTTCTGAATTCGTATTGGTCAGACGGCATTATCATCTCTACCCCTACAGGCTCCACTGGATATTCTCTGAGTTGTGGAGGTCCTATTGTTACTCCACAAACCAAGAGTTTTATCATCACTCCTATCGCTCCTCATAATCTAAATGCAAGACCACTTGTCATACCAGACCATCTGGAAATCAAATTAAAAATTTCAGGAAGAGAAGATCAATACCTCATCTCGCTGGACTCAAGGCTGGCCAGTTTAGATAAGGACACTATAGTGCGGATAAAAAAAGCTGATTTCAATATCAAGCTGGTCTGGTTGCAAAACGATAGTTTCATCACAACCCTTAGAAAGAAATTATCATGGGGTCAGGATAAACGCAATTGAGACAATAAATTAAACTTAAATGTGTTTTTAGATGACAAGTAGTCTTAAATATTACCCGTTTAAGTATAGTTATATATTTGTAACTTTTTGAAATTTATGAGATATGTTTTTATTATCATCTCTATCTGTATGGGAATCCAGCTTGCAAACGCACAGACTTATGAAATAGGTTTAGTGTTTGGGAGCACTAATTTTGTTGGTGATGTAGGATCTCAATCCTTTGTACAGCCTAAAGATTATTTTAGTCAGGATAAAACCTCTTACGGAGCCATTTTAAAATGGAACAGAAGCCCTAGGCATGCTTTTCGTCTTACAGTCATCAGAATGAACACCTTTGACAGCGATTTCAGGTCGGACGAACCAGGAAAGCTTAGTCGAGGTTATGATTTTGAGACGGATATCACTGAATTTTCTTTTGGTCTTGAATTCAATTTTCTGGATTGGGATTTACATGAATTGAAACGCCCGCTAGTCACTCCCTATTTGTACACAGGACCTGCTTATTTTCTCACCAATGAATTTTTTGTTGATGACAATCAGCTTGTTAAAGGAAATTCTACTTCAAATTTCGCTATACCTATGGTTTTTGGGGTGAAAGGCGCTTTAAGCAGGCATTGGATAGTGGCGGCTGAATTTGGTGCCAGATATACCTTTACAGATAATTTGGACGGAAGTGCACCCGAAGAAATAAACAGTCAAACAATTTATCCTACCTTTGGCAACTCTAACATGAACGATTGGTATATGTTTGCAGGAATCACGCTAACGTACACCTTTGGTCGTAAGCCGTGTTACTGCAATTTTTAATGAATGGATTTTAAGTCAAACATCATAGTCGAAAAGTTGCCTGAGCACATAGCTATCATTATGGATGGAAATGGGCGTTGGGCCAAAAAACAAGGTTTAATGCGAGTGAAAGGTCACGAAAAAGGGACCAAGGCCGTAAGAGAAACTGTAGAAGGTTGTGCAGAGCTTGGTGTAAAAAACCTGACGCTTTACGCCTTTTCTACCGAAAACTGGAAACGGCCAAAACTTGAAGTACAAACTTTAATGAGACTTCTGGTTTCCTCATTGAAAGGTGAAATAAAAACCTTACAAAAGAACAAAATCAAGCTTCAAGCCATTGGGTGTATAGAAAACCTGCCCTCCAAAGCAAGAAAGGAACTCAATGAGGTCATCGAGAAAACCGCTCATAATGATCACATGACTCTGACTCTTGCCTTAAGTTATGGTTCTCGGGAAGAGCTGATTCAAACTGTAAAAAAAATAAGTGAAAAAGTAAAAAATAACATAATAGATTCAGAAAGTATTGATGAATCTACAATAAATAAGCATCTTTACACCCGAAATTTACCAGACGTAGATTTGATGATTCGCACAAGCGGAGAGCAGCGAATCAGTAATTTTCTATTATGGCAAATGGCCTATGCAGAATTGTATTTTACAGATACTCTCTGGCCAGATTTCAGAAAAGAAAACCTTTTTGAAGCAATTTACGAATACCAAAAAAGAGAAAGAAGATTTGGAAAAACAAGTGAACAACTCTAAGTACTCCTTATTGTTTGCTAGAGCAACTAGGTATATATCAGTTCTAGCTATTATATTATTTAGTGCATTAACAAGTGCTCAAAACTCACCACTAGAAGCTGCCGGCAAAAAATATACGCTTGGAGAAATAGAAGTAATTGGGTCGACCAGCTACAATGAGCAAACTGTAATTGCTTTTACGGGCCTTAAAAAAGGCGATGAAATCTATATCCCTGGCGATAAAATAAGCAAAGTCCTGAAAAAACTCTGGGATCTGGGCTTGTTTAGTGACATCAATTTTTATCTGAAGAATGTTGATGGGGATGTAGCAGATTTACAACTGGAAATCGTAGAAGTCCCCAAGCTGAATGAGGTTAAAGTAAGAGGAATCAAAAAGCGTAAAAGAGATGAAATCGTAAAGGATAATGAGTTGCAGAAGGGTACTAAAGTTACTGAAAACTTCATCATCAACCTCAAAAATACTTTAGAAGATAAATACAAAGAAAAAGGCTTTCTAAACATTAAGGCCAACATCATCACCACTCCTGTTGTAGATACTACTTCCACAGATAATTTGGTGAACATGACGCTTGATATTGAAAAAGGCGATAAAGTAAAGATAAGTTCCATAAATATAGAAGGGAACGAGGAGTTTTCGGACTGGAAAGTAAAGCGAATGATGAAAAAAACCAAAGAGAAATTTTTTCTTAGGTTTTGGAAACGTTCCAAGTTTATTGAAGATGAGTATGAAGCGGATAAAGAAAGAATCGTCAAAAAATTTAAAGAAAAAGGCTACCGTGATGCAAGAATCATAAGTGACTCTGTTGTTGTGAATTCTGATACGGATATCGCGCTTAATATTGAAGTTAAGGAAGGCAAAAGGTATTACTTCGGAAATATCGAATTCCTGGGAAATTCTGCCTATACTGATGCCCAATTAAATCAGTTGATGGGAATTCGTAAAGGGGATCCTTACAACGGGACTATTCTTCAAAATAAAATTGCAAATAAAGAAAAACCAGATGCAGATGATATCACCAACTTGTATCAAAACAATGGTTACTTATTCTCAAACATCACCCCTGTAGAAACAAGAATTTATAACGATACTATCGATTTTGAAATCAGGATAAACGAAGGTAAAATCGCGTACTTTAATGAAATACGGGTTACAGGAAACGATAAAACCAACGATAATGTCATCTTTAGAAATTTAAGGACTCGTCCTGGTCAGCAATACAGCAAGCAGGATGTCATGAATACCATTCGTGAACTTGGTCAGCTTGGGTTTTTCAATGCTGAAAATCTAGAGCCCAAATTCGAAAATGTAGACCCGCAGTCCGGGACTCTGGATTTACACTACATTGTAGAGGAACAAGGCAGTAGCCAGATAGAACTTCAGGGGGGTTACGGTGGCGGAGGATTTATTGGAACTTTAGGATTGAGGTTCAACAATTTCTCTATTAAAAACATTTTCAATAAGGAAGCTTACAAGCCTGTTCCTATGGGAGATGGCCAATCGCTTTCCTTAAGAGCGCAAGCGAGTTTAGCTTTTCAAAACTATAGCTTATCATTTGTAGAGCCCTGGTTGGGAGGTAAAAAACCTGTACAGCTTTCTGTTTCACTTTCTCAAACTATTCAGTTTTTATTTAATCCTTTGACCAGGCGAGCAGACAACGACCGAAGCTTTACGATATCAGGTATCAATATAGGTTTTGCAAAACGTCTGAGAGAGCCAGACCAAAACTTTACGCTATCTACCGCAATTGGATATCAAAATTTCCAACTGAACAATTACAACATTGGTTTATTTAATTTTCCTAACGGCTTTTCTAACAACTTATCATTTACAGTTGGTTTAAACAGAAACAACACATTCACCAATCCTATTTTCCCGATGGGTGGATCCGAATTTGATGTTTCCGTGAAATTCACCCTGCCTTATTCCGCCTTTAATGATGTGGATTACGGGGAACTTCGTCAGCAACGAAATGAAGCTATTGCAAACAATAACCAGGAAGCTTTAGCAAATATTGACCAGCAAAGGTTTAACTGGCTTGAATTTTATAAAATAAAATTTAGCGGAGACTGGTATAATAATTTGTTCGATAAATTAGTTTTAAAGACAGGCTTTGAATATGGATTTTTAGGAGCTTATAATAATGACAGGGGAATTCCTCCTTTTGAGCGTTTCTTCTTAGGTGGTGATGGCCTTGCGGGATTTGCACTGGATGGTCGTGAAATCGTTGCTTTAAGAGGTTATCCTAACCAATCCATTCTTCCAAGGTCGAGAACCGTTGGAGGAGAGGAAAGTTTTAACGATGGAGCCTCCATATATCATAAATACACCATGGAATTGAGATATCCGATCACTTTAAAACCAACTGCTTCTATTTATGGCCTTGCCTTTGTAGAAGGTGGTGCTACTTTCGATGATTTCAAAGACTTTACCCCTTTCGAAATGAGTCGATCTGCAGGTGCTGGTTTGCGTATCTTTATGCCTGCCTTTGGTTTGTTAGGTATTGACTTTGGATATGGATTTGATCCAATTCCCGGAGCCAATACCGGAGCTAACGGATGGGAAACTCATTTTATTATTGGTCAGCAATTCTAAAAGTGGCATGGTTTTTATTAATAGTTAGTTATGAAGTTGCTTAATTCCTTTTTAATTTTCAGTTTTTTTACCTTAAGCGTATGCGGACAAGCAGGTCTGAAAATTGCTTATGTGGATATGGACTATGTTTTAGAAAAGATGCCTAATTATAACCAAGCTTCGGAGCAACTGAATTTAAAAGTTCAGCAGTGGAGAACTGAAATTGAAAGTAAACAAAATGAAATTGAAACTTTAAAAGCAGAACTGGAAAATGAAAAACCTCTTCTTACTACAAATCTTATTCAGGATATGGAAGATGAAATCAGATTTCTGGAAAATGAGTTGCTGGACTACCGCAACAAGCGATTTGGCGTTTCTGGTGACTTTATTGTTCAAAAAAGACAATTGATTCAACCGATACAAGACCAGGTTTTTAATGCCATTCAGGAATTAGGTGAAACGAGAGGTTATGATTTTATTTTTGAAAATTCAGCAGATGCTTTACTTTTGTTTTCCGCAAGACGACATGATGTAAGTGAAGTCATTCTGAAGTTAATCACTAGAAACTCCAGAAAGGAAGAAACCAGTGTCATAGAGGAGATGGAGGATTATAAGTCTGTAGAAAAGGCTGAAGAGGACAAAATCGAAGAAAGGAAAAAGGCGATTAAAGCACAGGAATCGAGAACTCAACGAGAGGCTCTTTTAAACGAAAGGGAGCGCAAAAGAGATTCCATTCGAGATGCCCGGGAACGAAAGCTTGAAGAACGAAGGGCAAAAATACTAGAACAACGAGAAGAACGTCAAAGAGAAAGAGACTCTATAAAAAACGCTAAAGAAAACAATTAATTAAACACTAAATTAAATTTAAGAAATGAGAAATTTAAAAACAATTGCAATAGCCTTAGTATTGTCTTTTGGATTGATGGCAACCGCAAACGCCCAGTCTAAAATTGCACACATCAACTCTCAGGAATTTGTACAAAGCTTACCTAGTTATCAGGCTGCGATGACAGAGGTTGATCAACGTGAAAAAACCTATCGAAAAGAAATTGACGATTTATTGAAAGAAGCTCAAAAAACAAACGAGCGTTACCAGAGGGAAGCTCCTACAAAAACTGAAGAAGAAAACAACAAACGAGCAAGAGAACTTCAGGAAATGCAACAGTCTATCATGGAATATAGACAAACAGCATCTGAGGATCTTCAGAAAAAGCAAGAGGAGTTGATGAGACCGGTTTTGGAAAGAGCCAGAGAAGTCATCCAGGAAGTAGCGAGAGCTAAAGGTTATGACTATGTAGTTGACTCTTCACTGGGATCAGGAGTATTGATGGCCGATGGCTATGACTTAATGCCCGATGCTAAAGCTGCCATAGGAAAGTAATACATGTTACGTTTTAATTCATACAAAAAGACCATCTTTGTGATGGTCTTTTTTAGTTAGTATGTCTCAACAACCTATTGTTTTATTTGATTCTGGCGTAGGAGGAGCTTCTATTTTGAAAGAAATAGTCGAGCGGCTTCCTTATGAACATTTTATTTATCTCGCCGATAGTAAAAACGCTCCCTACGGAGAAAGGAGCCCTCAGGAAATCATCAATTTGAGCGTGAAAAATACAGAGTATGCCCTACGCATGAACGCCAAACTTATCGTCGTAGCTTGCAACACAGCAACAACGAATGCCATCTCCTACCTCAGAACGCATTACCAACTTCCCTTTGTGGGTATAGAGCCCGCCATAAAGACAGCAGCTTTAAATTCAGAAGTAAAAAGAATTGGTGTGCTTGCTACTAAAGGGACGCTGAGCAGTAAACTGTTCAAGCAAACCTCTGAAGCATTTACACAAGGTATTGGTGTGGTAGAAGTGGTAGGAAAAGGCATTGTAGAAGCTGTAGAAGGCGGCTGGACTTCTGAGCAAAATTTTCTTGACCATCTGAATATACAGGTGCAAGCCTTTATTGAAGAAGATATCGATTATCTTGTCCTGGGCTGCACTCATTTTCCTTATATCATACCTCAGCTTGAGCAGTTGCTTCCACCTCATGTGAAGATCATAGATTCTGGCAGGGCCGTAGCAAAGCAAACTGAAACTCTATTGATGGAAAATAAGCTTAAAACCTCATCTACACATCCGGGCGAGGTTGAAATCTATACCAATGTGGATAATGTCTTTCACCTGAAACAACTGACTAAAGAAATTCCGAATGCTGTGGTAAGAAGAGATGACTTTTAATAATTTACAGCCGGGCAGCTGCACTCATAACGCTTTCGGGTTACTCCAAAATCATATCCAAGTGTAATTTGATGAAAACCACTGGTAGAAATCACTTCAGAAAAAGCCTGATGAGAATAGGTATAAGCTACCATGAATCGATTATAATTAAATCCGATAAATGGTGAGATGTACTGCAACTTTTCGGATTGAGTCTCAGAATCGGGTGCTGTAAAATCTATACCATCCAAGGCTCTTCGGTAAGAAATACCACCCCAGATTTGCCCCATATTAAGTTCGTAGTAAGTTTTAAAATTGAAATCGAGACTGGACTGATTTAAAGCCTCACTATGTTGAAAAAACAGAGAAGGTTCAAAAACCCAACGGGATTCTAAAGACGATATAGTGTAACCTACAGATGCTAAATACTGTCTTTGGTTGCTGGTTTCAAACACTTCGCTATACGTCCTACGCTCTTGAGGGAGTAAGTTTTTGAAGGTGACATGAGCAAAAAAATCCAAAAAGAAATAAGAGACTCCAACGTCTACATTGAAAAAAGTTTCAGCGCGTTGAGAACCGTCTAGGGCAGGGTCTGGAATTCCGATAGTGCCGAGTCCGGTTTGATCCAGGCGATCCTGCATTACACCGGCACTTAACCCAAAAGAAAGCTGATTGATATCTATTGTAGATCTTGAATACATGAGGTGATAAGCAAAGGTCACCTGCGCACCTTGCTGGGTAAATCTGCCGTTGGAGTCATTATAAAGAATCCCTCCTAAAGCCACTTTGTCATTTACCCTTCCATTCACACTCAAGGTTTGCAAGCTCGGAGCATTTTCCATATCAAACCACTGCTGCCGGGCAGTAAGTCTTGCTTTATTAAAATTGGAAGCACCAGCCATGGAGGGGTGAACCAGGTAATAGTTATCCGTTAAATAGTCCATATAAATGGGCAAACTAAGACTTTGAGCAGAAGCAATGCTCGATGCCAGGGTCACATAAACCAACAGCATCACCAGGACTATTTTCTGAAAACTAAAACTAAAGGTCAAAAAAATTATTTAATGATTAATGATATTTCCAAATATACATCTTATAGCTATTTGCAAGGAAAGTCCTCGATAAATCAAGACAACTTTAATATATGTAAGCATGAAATCATTTGCCAATAGAAACTCAAATCATTCTTTCCTAGACATTTGTTTTGTAATTTTGCAAAAAATAGTGGATTATGTCGAATTATACTGTAGAACTAAAATCAACCAATAAGCCTTCCATACTGAAATTTGAATTCAACGAATTTTTGACCAAACAAAAAGGCTACGAATATCATAATATAGAAGAAGCAGCGAATTCGCCCTTAGCTTCTCAATTGTTTTACCTGCCCTTTGTAAAAACGGTTTATATCTCTCAAAATTTTATCGCTATTGAAAAATATAATATCGTGGAGTGGGAAGATGTTCAGGATGAAGTAGCGGAGCAACTTCTGAACCACCTGAACGATGGAGGGAAAATCGTAAACGAAGACGAAGCCAAATCAACCAAAAAGGTACCAGTCACCGTTTATGCCGAAAGTACACCCAACCCTTCGGTGATGAAATTTGTGGCTAATAAGAAATTGGTGCTGGAGTCTGCAGAGTTTAAAACTATAGATGATGCTGACCGTTCTCCCTTAGCTCAAAAGCTATTTCATTTTCCTTTCGTAAAAGAGGTATTTATGGATGAAAATTACATCTCCATCAATAAGTACGATATGGCTGAATGGGATATGATTACCAACGAACTTAGAGGTTTTATAAAAAACTACATCGAAGAAGGCGGGCCTGTTTTGAAAACGGGATCGGTTTCAAAAGAAAAAACTGAAGACACTTCAACCCCAAAAATTGACACTTCCAATCTTGATGAGATCTCTAAGGAAATAGTTCAGATTCTGGAAGAATACGTGAAGCCCGCTGTTGCAAGTGACGGTGGAAATATCATGTTCAAGTCCTATAATAAAGAGTCCAAAGACGTAGAAGTGATTTTACAAGGCGCCTGTAGCGGTTGTCCTTCCTCGACTATTACCCTAAAAAATGGGATCGAAACCATGCTAAAAGAAATGCTTCAGGGCAAAATCAATAATGTAGTCGCCTACAACGGATAGTAGCCGAACTCTGAAAAGTAAAATAGCCTGTCATTTCGAGGAAAGCGAAGACCTAGAACAAAGACTAAGACTAAGACAAAAAGTGAAATGGCGGTGTGGTGATGTGTTGACTTGTAAAGTTGACTGGTCTACAGTCGACTGTCCACAGAAAAATAAGTCTTTGTCTTCGTCAAAGTTCACGGTAGTATAGCCAACCGCCAAAGGGTCTAAAAGACCAGTTGTGTTCTTCAAAACGCAGAAACCTGTCATTTCGAGGGAAGCGCTAGTGTCGGGCTTGCCTGCGTTTCCTTGGCAAAGGCAGGAAATCTTTTAGACAACTAAGACCAAGACCAAAAGTGAAATGGCGGTGTGGTGATGTAGTGACGTGGTGGTGTAGCGGTGACTGGGACAATAGACCAGTAAACCAGTTCACGTCAAAGAGTTAATAGCTAATAGTCAACGGTCCACAGTCCACAGAGGATAAAGTTTTAGTCTTCGTCAAAGTCTAAGTTTTAGTCAAACGCCAAAGGTTAACTGCCGAAAGTTCCCCGCCTAAGGCGGGCTAGGGGGCTTATCTATTTACACTTCGTATTGTAATACCGAATCATATCGGTAGTGGTGACAATGCCTACCAACTTGTCGTTTTCAATCACCGGCAGGGCATGAAAGTTTTTGCTGATAAATAGTTTAGCAGCGTCTTCGATAGAGTCGGAAGCCTTGACAAAGTACACTTGTTTGGACATGACTTGCTCTAAATTAAACATATCGTAAACCGTGGTTTCTACGGTTTCACCATCATCGTTTGCTGAATCTGCAAAAGAGATGCGCAGGAGGTCGTTATAACTCAGCATGCCTACAATTTTATTGCCACTCACCACGGGCAGGTGGCGTATGTTATTGCTTTTGAATAGGGATTCTGCTTTGGTAAGCGAATCTTCCAGATTGAGCTTCACCAGGTTTTTAGTCATCAATTTCTGAATTTGTGTCGTTTTCATAGCTCCTGAATTTTAAATTGTTATAAATGTACTTAAGATCAGGCGTATATTTCATGACGAAAGTCATAATTCGTCAGGGTTTTAGGGGGAAGCAGAAAGCAGGAATTAGGGAGTAGGTGTTAGGTAGTAGAGCGAAGGAACTGGTGTCTGAGTCTGTCTTTCCTTGAAACGCAGACAGGAAATCTTGTTCAGGGTGACGCGATACAATCGCGCACCAAACTCGGTGAGTCTGTGAGTTTTTGAGTTCTTGAGGAAGATTGTTTATGGTTTTTAGTGTAGTCGTGTAATGGTATAATCGTGTATTCGCTTTATAAGTGAACAGTGAACGGTGAGCAGTGAAGGGTGATGGTGGCTGAGTCTGTCTTTCCTTGAAACGAAGGCAGGAAATCTTATTCAGGGTGTCGCGATACAATCGCGCACCAAACTTGGTGAGTCTGTGAGTTTTTGAGTTCTTGAGTTCTTGAGGAAGATTTTTTATAGTTTTTAGTTCATCGTATAGTGGTATAATCGAGTAATCGTGTATTCGCTTTATAAGTGAACAGTGAACAGTGAACAGTGAAGGGTGATGGTGGCTGAGCTTGCCTGCCTGCGTTCCTTGGCAGGCAGGCTTAGGGTGTGTAAGCTACCGAAAACCCTTTAGATTAAACTTATAACCCAAGACGGAGCTTAAATTCAGCGGCATGCTTAAAGCTGAATGTCTGAACACTAAACGTCCAACTCTACATAAAATCAAAAAAAGCATAAAAATAAAAAAGCAAGGCGATTAAACCTTGCTTTTCGTTGGAACGGTCTCAAAATCAGATGAAATTCTGATACAGTTGATCGTGTTAGTTATGCAAATATTTATTTTAAAAAAGACATTGCGTTACGGTTTAACCGTACTTTTGTTACGGGAAAACCGTACATTTTGTTTTTTGTAGCCAAAGTAGTGGTGAGTAGTGAGTTCCTCCCCCAGCCCCTCCCAAGGAGGGGAGTCGATTCCTCCCCCTAGCCCCTCCTAAGGAGGGGAGTTTATTCGATGATTTTTCTTTTCTCCTTCTACCATCTAACTTCTAATATTTAATATCTGCAATAGCGGTGAGTCTCTGAGTTGGTTAGTAGTGAGTAGAAAGTACAAAGTACAAAGTAGCAAGTACAAAGTATTAAGTAGTGTGACCTTCCCTAAATAGCGTTGACCGTTTAAAACCATTTACCAATGATAAATTTTAAAGTTATTAGAAATAAAGACCTCTTCCCTCGTATGTTTGATTTCATATAAATATAGATTTATAAATTTAAAGAATCAATTATAAAGGGTCTCAATAAGAGTATGGTTCTTCCCTTGATAACAATTACGTATATCGCCCTTGAGATAAT
>NZ_JAIQZF010000006.1 GCF_020164585.1 Psychroflexus curvus | reverse complement strand
TCTTCATCGTTAAATCTTATATATCTTAACGTCTAAATGAATTCGACTCTTACATCTTATTCTCAGGAATTAACTCTAATCTGTTACAATTAGTCTAATCTTTTAATGTTTCTAATTCTATAAGTAATCTCTTACTTATAATTGTCAATTCAATATGTCAATGAACTTTTTCTCTTATGCCAACCCGAAGTCAACACCTCCCACTTAAGGGATGAAGAGAAATTCTTGTCGTTTAAAATCTAACCAAAGATACTTAAACCCGTACGCCTGTTTCTCTAAGCGGATGCAAAACTAATACTTATTTTTGATTCAACAAGTGATAATTTTGAAAAAAAAATAAAACTTTTTTAAGAACGAAAACTAACTTTTTTTTGAGAGCGCAAATCTACAACTTAATTCCTCATCTCACAAGTAAAAACAGCTTAACGTTATCCCTACTTTATCCTTGCGTTATCTTCTCAGTACCTCAATTAGCGGGGTGCAAAACTACAACTCTTTCCCTCTTCAATCCAAACTTTTTAAGAGGTTTTTTACCTCTTTTTGGTTGAACAAACTTAACTACCACTACTCCTTACACTTACTAAATCGAATTTACTTTCAGCGATGTGAAAAAAACAAGAATTACTATGCGTGCATAATAAATTTTATTATATTTGGACTTATGAAGGAAAAAACTATTGATTACGTTTTAAGATCCACTTGGATTGCAGTGTCTAAAATGTATAATGAAGAAGCAAACAAAAAAGGAAGTAGTATGGCTACAGGTTTTGCTTTATTGAGTATAGATCCAGAAAACGGGACTCCTTCAACTGCTTTAGGTCCTAAAATGGGTGTTGAGTCTACTAGTTTATCCAGAACTTTAAAGACTATGGAAAAAAAAGGACTCATAAAAAGAGAAAGAAATCCTAATGATGGAAGAAGTGTACTTATCCATTTGACTGATTTTGGAGTGGAGATGAGAAAGTATTCGAAATATGTAGTATTATCATTTGATGAAGCTGTAAAAAGTAATGTTTCAAAAGAAGATTTAGATACTTTTTTAAGAGTAACCGATCAGATAAATAGACTTATTTCTGAAAAAATGATTTTCAAGAAAGAACAAACTAAAATTCAACAATAATATGAAAAGAAGAATCAAAAAAGTTGCTGTTATTGGTTCAGGTATAATGGGAAGTGGCATCGCTTGTCATTTCGCAAATATTGGAGTAGAAGTACTGCTATTAGATATTGTACCTAAAGAACTCACAGAAGCCGAGGAAAAACAAGGGAAAACTCTGAAAGATACCTCAGTACGTAACAGAGTGGTGAATGAAGCCTTACAAACTGCTCTAAAATCCAATCCCTCCCCTATTTATCATAAAGAGTTTGCGAAAAGAATAGAGACAGGAAATCTTGAAGATGATATCTCTAAGGTAAAAGATGTAGACTGGATCATAGAAGTGGTTGTAGAAAGACTTGATATTAAAAAACAAGTTTTTGAAAATCTTGAAAAACACAGGACGCCAGGTACTTTAATTTCTTCAAACACCTCTGGTATCCCCATCAAGTTTATGACGGAAGGTAGATCTGATGATTTCAAAAAGCATTTTTGTGGTACGCATTTCTTCAACCCACCTAGATATCTTAAACTATTAGAAATTATCCCTGGCCCGGATACATCTAAAGAAGTATTAGATTTTCTCGATAATTATGGTGAAAAATTTCTTGGTAAAACAACTGTTATCGCTAAAGACACACCTGCATTTATAGGGAATAGAATTGGAATATTTAGTATCATGAGTTTATTTCATATGGTAAAAGATATGGATATGACAATTGAAGAAATCGATAAATTAACTGGTCCTGTTATAGGTAGACCAAAATCTGCAACTTTCAGAACTGTTGATGTTGTTGGCTTGGATACTTTAGTTCATGTAGCCAATGGACTTTATGAAAATGTTCCAAAGGATGAGCGACACGAATTATTCAAGTTGCCTGACTTTATCGATCATATGATGGACAAAAAATGGCTGGGTAGTAAATCTGGTCAAGGATTTTATAAGAAAATTAAAAATGATGATGGTTCTAGTGAGATTAAATCTTTAGACTTAGATACCTTAGAGTATCGCGAGAAAAAATCAGCTAAATTTGACACATTAGAAAAAACTAAGTCCATTGACGTGGTTGCTGATAGGTTCCCAGTCCTAATAGAAGGTAAAGACAAAGCAGGTGAGTTTTATAGAAAAAACTTTGCTGCATTATTTGCTTACGTACAAAACCGAATCCCTGAAATTACCGACGCTCTTTATAAAATAGATGATGCTATGAAAGCTGGTTTCGGCTGGCAGCACGGTCCATTTCAAATTTGGGATGCCATCGGTTTGGAGAAAGGTATTCAGTTGATGAAAAATGAGGGTTTTGAAGTTTCAGACTGGATTAAAACGTTATCAGAATCAAAAGATAAATCATTTTATCACGTCAAATCTGGTAAAACCTATTTCTACGATATAGATAAAAAATCCCATCAGAAGATACCTGGTCAGGATGCCTTTATCATACTCGATAACATCAGAGAAAGTCATGAAGTTTTCAGCAACAAAGATTTAGTAGCAGAAAATCTTGGTGACGGCATTTTAAATATAGAATTCCGAAGTAAAATGAATTCAATTGGAGGCGATGTACTTAACGGCATAAATGCAGCCATGGATATTGCCGAAAAGGAATATGAGGGCGTTGTGATTTCAAACACAGGCGACAACTTCTCAGTTGGTGCCAATATTGGAATGATTTTCATGTTTGCTGTAGAACAGGAATATGAGGAGCTCAACGGAGCTATAAAATACTTCCAGGATACTATGATGAGGATGCGCTACTCCTCTATTCCTACCGTGGCTGCTCCACATCAGATGGCGCTTGGCGGTGGATGTGAATTATCCATGCATGCGGACAAAGTTGTCGCTCATGCAGAAACGTATATCGGTCTTGTTGAATTTGGTGTAGGTGTTATCCCTGGTGGAGGTGGTTCTAAGGAAATGACCAGACGTGCGGCGATGACTTTCCAAAAAGATGATGTTGAGCTAAATAGGTTGAGAGAAAATTTCTTGACTATTGGCATGGCCAAAGTTGCTAAATCCGCACATGAAGCTTATGACCTAAATATTTTAGAAAGAGGTAAAGACATTGTTGTCGTGAGTAGAGACAGACAGCTTGCTATAGCAAAAGAACAAGCCAAACTCATGGCACAAAACGGATATACACAACCTGTAAAAACCAATGATATAAAAGTTTTAGGCAGACAGGCTTTGGGTGCATTTTTAGTTGGAACTGACCAAATGAAAGCAGGAAAATATATAAGTGAACACGATCATAAAATCGCCAACAAACTTGCTTATGTGATGTCTGGAGGAGATTTATCTGAAGCAAATTATGTTTCTGAACAATATTTACTAGATCTAGAACGTGAAGCCTTTTTATCTCTTTGTGGAGAAAGAAAGACCCTTGAGCGTTTACAACACATGATCAAGAAAGGAAAACCGCTTAGAAATTAGTAGCCCATCTAAATCTTCCCAAAGGGAAGACCTGGAGATCGTAAAAGTATAAATTTATTAACCGAAAAAAATACCCACAAAAATCCCCTTTCCTTTGGAAAGGGTTAGGGATAGGAAAATGAAAACAGCATATATAGTAAAAGGATACAGAACCGCAGTAGGGAAAGCACCAAAGGGTGTATTCCGTTTTAAGAGACCAGATGATTTGGCAGCTGAAACCATAGAACACATGATGAAGCAGTTACCAGATTTCGACAAATCCAGAATTGATGATGTTATGGTCGGAAATGCCATGCCTGAAGCAGAACAAGGTTTGAACATGGCAAGATTAGTTTCGCTAATGGGGCTTAAATCTGAAGAAATCCCAGGTGTAACCGTCAACAGATACTGCGCTTCAGGGATAGAAACCATTGCTATGGCATCTGCAAAAATTCAAAGTGGAATGGCCGATTGTATTATTGCAGGAGGAGCGGAAAGCATGAGTTATATTCCTATGGGTGGTTACAAACCTGTTCCTAATTATGAAACCGCAAAAGCTGGAAACGAAAGCTATTACTGGGGAATGGGATTAACTGCTGAAGCAGTAGCTGAGAAATATAATATCAGTGCAAAAGATCAGAATGAGTTTGCGTATCGTTCTCACCAAAAGGCAATTAAAGCACAAGAAGAAAATCGTTTTCAAGAACAAATAGTTCCCATAGAAGTTGAAGATATTTTTGTGGATTCTAATGGTAAGAAACAGTCCAAAACCTATACGGTTGATAAAGATCAGGGACCAAGAGCAGATACTTCTGAAAAAGTTCTCAATAAGTTAAGACCTGTCTTTGCTGAAGGCGGAAGCGTTACGGCTGGAAATTCATCGCAAATGAGTGATGGTGCTGCTTTTGTTATGGTAATGAGTGAAAAAATGGTTAAAGAACTGAATCTTGAACCAGTTGCCAGGATGGTGTCTTACGCTACAGTAGGTGTTGAGCCAAGAATTATGGGAATTGGTCCAGTAAAAGCCATTCCAAAAGCTCTTGACCAAGCCAATTTAAAACTAAAAGACATTGAACTCATCGAGTTGAACGAAGCTTTTGCTTCTCAATCCCTCGCTGTAGCTAGAGAATTGGATATCAATCAGGATATTTTAAACGTGAATGGTGGTGCCATTGCTCTTGGTCACCCTTTAGGTTGTACTGGAGCTAAATTATCAGTTCAGATATTTGATGAAATGAAGAAAAGACAACTAAAAAATAAATATGCCATGGTAACCATGTGTGTAGGAACTGGACAGGGAGCTGCCGGGATATATGAGGTGTTTTAACCGCCCCACCTAGCCTCCCCAAAGGGGAGGAAACTAGTATTGCTAAAAAATTAAATAATAAAACGAAGTTTAACTAAAAAAAACCCAATTTACCCCCTCTCCTTTGGAGAGGGATGGGGAGAGGCTTATGGAAACAAAAGAAAAACTAGATGATATGATCCGCGGTGGTCAATTCGTTGTAAAAGAAACCAAAGCAGAAGACATTTTCACACCTGAAGATTTTTCTGATGAACAAAAAATGATGAGAGACTCTGTTAAAGAGTTTGTCGACAGAGAAATCTGGCCTAAAAAAGAAGAGTTCGAAAAGAAAAATTACGATTTGACTGAGGAAGTTATGCGTAAGGCTGGTGAACTCGGGTTTTTAGGTGTAGCTGTACCAGAAGAATATGAAGGGCTGGGAATGGATTTTGTCTCCACGATGCTTGTTTGTGATTATATATCTGGTGCTACAGGATCTATCGCAACAGCTTTTGGTGCTCATACTGGAATTGGTACTTTACCCATTACCTTATATGGTACCGAAGAGCAAAAGCAAAAATACATCCCAAAATTGGCAACTGGTGAATGGTTCGGGGCTTATTGTCTAACCGAACCCGGTGCTGGATCCGATGCCAATTCAGGAAAAACTAAAGCTGTTTTATCTGAAGATGGTTCTCATTATAAGATTACTGGTCAAAAGATGTGGATTTCCAATGCTGGGTTTTGTGACATATTCATCGTATTTGCAAGAATAGAAGATGATAAAAACATCACAGGCTTTATCGTTGAAAAAGATTTAGAAAACGGAATCTCGATGGGAGATGAAGAAAAGAAATTAGGTATACACTCCTCTTCTACCCGACAAGTGTTTTTCAATGAAACTAAAGTTCCAGCTGAAAACTTACTAGGAGAAAGAAATGGTGGTTTTAAAATAGCTATGAATGCTTTAAACGTTGGCCGAATAAAATTAGCCGCTGCTTGTCTTGATGCTCAACGTAGAGTTTTAGGTTCTGCTGTGAGTTATGCCAATGACAGAGTACAGTTTGATACGCCAATTTCAAAATTCGGAGCCATTCGATCTAAATTAGCTGAAATGGCTATGTCTACTTATGCTGGTGAAGCAGCATCTTATCGAGCTTCAAAAAACATTGAAGACAGAATCAATTTAAGAAAAGAAAGTGGTAGCTCACATCAAGAAGCAGAATTGAAAGGTGTCGAAGAATTTGCTATCGAATGTTCTATTTTAAAAGTAGCCGTATCAGAAGATATTCAAAAATGCACCGATGAAGGTATTCAGATATACGGGGGTATGGGATTTTCTGCAGATGCTCCAATGGAGTCAGCTTGGAGAGATGCTAGAATATCCAGAATATATGAAGGAACAAATGAAATCAACAGGATGCTAGCTGTTGGTATGTTAGTTAAAAAAGCCATGAAGGGCCACGTAGATTTACTTGGTCCAGCTAAAGCTGTTTCAGATGAACTTACCGGTATTCCTTCGTTTGAAACGCCAGACTATACACAACTTCTTTCTGAGGAAAAAGCGATGCTTAAAAAACTCAAAAAAGTATTTTTGATGGTGGCAGGAAGTGCTGCACAAAAATATGGTGAAAAGCTAGAAGAACATCAGCAGCTTCTATTGGCCTCTGCTGATATTTTAATTGAAACGTATATGGCAGAGTCTGCGATATTAAGAGCAGAAAAAAATGCTAAGCGTTTTGGAGAAGATACTCAAAAAGTTCAAATCGCTATGGCTAAACTGAGATTATACAAAGCAGTGGATAAAATCAATGAAAAAGCTAAAGAAGGAATTATTTCTTTTGCTGAAGGCGACGAGCAAAAAATGATGTTGATGGGGTTAAAGCGTTATACTAAATACGAAAATTATCCAAACATTGTTGATCTTAGAAATACGATTGCAGATAAAATTGTTGAAGACAATAAGTACGCAATGTAAGTGTTCCATAATTCATCTAAATTAAAGGGCTGTCTTTTTGTAGACAGCCCTTTTTATTTATAATTGGGATTGAATTCAATTCTGTACCTCAACTTTATATACTTTATCAGATGCAGTTACAAACAAAGTCTCACCTACTTCACTTCCCCATGATAGGTTGGTGATTTGTTCTTTGAACTTTAGTTGAGCTATTTGTTTTCCTGACTCATCAAAAACTGTCAGACCATTAGGTCCTGTTGTATATAAACGGTTATCATTATCCATTAGCATGCCATCAGCTCCACCTAATTCAGTAGGCTCACCTATATTGGCAAAAAGTTCTTTAGAAATGATTTCAGCTTTTTCATCAAGATTAAATTTTATAATGTCACCAGTTTCAGAATCACCTGCAAATAAGAACCTTTCGTCTGCTGATAGAGCTATACCGTTGGGCAGTTTAAATTCGTCATAAACAAGTTTTAAACTATCATTTTTTAGTTGATACACACCAGAAAACTCTAATTCAGGCTCACCGCTTACACCGAAAGTTGGATCTGTAAAAAACACAACGCTATCAGATGTAATGGCTAAGTCATTTGGACTGTTAAGTTTTTTCCCCTTGTAAGTTGAAGCTAAAGTTTTTGTGCTTTTATCAGAATTTACACGACTTATTTTTCCAGAATGTTGTGCGATAATAATATCTCCGTTTGGCATTGCATCTATACCATTTGAGCGACCAGAAGGATCGAGCCATACCTCAACAGTATCTTTATCGGCTTTCCATATATAAATCTTACTTGCTGGAATATCGCTGAAAATCAAACCTTCCCCATCAAGCCAGTGGGGACCTTCCGTAAATTGAAATCCACTTGCGATGACTTGAGGTTCTCCAAAAAACTTTTTTTCTTCTGTTTTGCATGATAAAAACAGAATGACCGTACTTAGAACTAAAAATAAACTATCAGAAATTTTCATGTTTTTGATTTTTAAAAAATGTGTATACATAATTTTTGGATTGAAGTTTGACAACCAAATTCGTCCTGGATTCAAACTGAAAATAGAAGCACATAAATAATAAACTGCTTTGATCAGTTTGAGCTAGTCTTTAGCTATTCAATTTGATTATCAAAATCTTCTTTTTTGTATTTATCATCCCATTCTTTAACTTGAGGATCACCCAGCTTATCTTGTGATTTTGCTACAAGCATTGCAACGGCGGCATCTCCAGTAACATTCACACTAGTTCTTATCATATCCAGTGGCCGGTCTACAGCAAATATTAAGGCTAAACCAGCTTCAGGAATACCAGCCTGACCCAAGACAATAACCAACATCACCATTCCTGCTCCAGGAACTGCTGCAGAACCTATTGAAGCTAAAGTGGCTGTGGCGATAATACCCAACTGAGCTGCAAAACTTAATTCAATTCCAAATGCCTGAGCTATAAAAACAGCTGCAACAGCCTGATAAAGACTAGTTCCATCCATGTTGATTGTAGCGCCTATGGGTAATACAAAACTTGAGACTTGACGATGAACCCCTAGGTGTTCCTCTACCCTCTCCATAGTTACAGGCAAAGTGGCGGCACTGGAACTTGTTGAAAAAGCTAATAATTGAGCAGGTGAAATTCCTTTGAGAAAGTATAGTGGAGACTTTTTTGTAAATATTCCAACTATCAACGCATAAAAACCAATCATTAGTAACAGACCACCAACGACACAAATAGCATAATAAGCTAGTGCAACAAATAAATCTGTACTTGGAGCTTCAACTACAAGTGCTGCTAATAAAGCAAAAACACCATAAGGTGCAGCAAGCATAATCAAATCTATCATTTTCAATATCACTTCATTTAGCGAATCGAAAAACTCCTTGATGGGTCTTGACTTTTTTTCAGGGATAAGAATCATTCCTATTCCGAAAAAAATAGCAAAGAAAATAACCTGTAACATGTTAGAGTTATTAGATGCTGCGCCAAAAATATTATCGGGTACCAAATCTTCAAGAGCTCGTAATGGACCAGATTCTTTTTGTTTCTCAGCATTTTGACGAGTTAATTCTGCGTCTCCACCATAGCTTTCAACAAGCTCTTCTCTGGTATCGCTTTCTATACTTTTTCCAGGCTCAAAAACATTAACAATAATAAGTCCGATGCTTACTGCAATAATAGTAGTCGACAGATAAGTTAAAATCGTCCTCAAACCCATTTGAGATAAACTGGAAATATCCTTTAAGTCTGAAACCCCTTTTATTAAGGAGGCCAATATCAGAGGAACTGCTATCAGCTTCAATGCATTTATAAAAATAGTTCCAAAAGGCTTAATCCAATCTGAAATAAATTCACTACCCCATTCAAAATAAGATAATATAAAAGCAAATAAGATTCCGAGGCCCATTCCAAGAAGAATCTGCCAGTGTAGTTCTAATTTTTTCATTTTTATTAATTAAGGGATTTATTGAGTAAATAAGCATCTGCTATTACTAAAGCCGCCATGGCTTCAACGACAGGGATTGCTCTGGGAACTACGCATGGATCGTGTCTTCCTTTCCCCTGCATTTCTACTTCTTCTGAATGTTTATTTATCGTTTTTTGTTTTTGCATCAAGGTGGCTACAGGTTTGAAAGCCACTCTAAAGTTAATATCCATTCCGTTGGATATACCACCTTGTATGCCCCCGCTATGGTTAGTTTTGGTAGTACCATCGGTATTGAACAAATCATTATGCTCACTTCCCTTCATGGAAATACCGTCAAAACCTGAACCGTAGTCAAATCCTTTTACAGCATTGATAGTCATCATGGCTTTGCCAAGACTGGCATGTAGTTTTTCAAAAATGGGATCACCCAAATTTTTAGGAACGTTGGAAATCACACATTTTACAATACCTCCAATGGTGTCGCCTTCCTTTCTGATTTGCTTGATGTAAGCTTCCATTTCTGAGGCTACTTTCTGATTGGGACACCGTACAGGGTTTTTCTCTATAGCATTAAAGTCGATTGAATCTTTTTCTGTTAATTCAAGAGCACCAACAGAATGTGTGTAGGCTGTGAATTTCACATCAGTCAAAATTTGTTTGGCTATAGCTCCGCCAACAACCCAAGATGCAGTTTCTCTGGCACTAGACCGTCCTCCGCCTCTATAATCCCTTTGACCATATTTTTGGTCGTAGGTAAAATCAGCATGATTAGGTCTAAAAACGTCTTTGATATGACCATAATCTTTAGATTTATTATCTGTGTTTTGGATTTCAAATCCTATAGGTAAACCTGTAGTTACGCCGTCAAAGATCCCCGATTTAAAGTGTACAATATCAGATTCTTTTCGTTGCGTAACTATAGAAGATTGTCCGGGTTTTCTTCGGTCCAATTCAAGTTGAATTTTCTCCAAATCAAGTTTGATTCCTGGTGGTACTCCGTCGAGAATTCCTCCAATAGAAACTCCATGGGATTCACCATATGTGGTGAGTTTTAAAAAATTCCCGAAACTATTTGATGCCATATGATGTTTTGAACAAATGTAATTGTTTTAGGCAATAATCAAAAAACAATCAAAACAGATTAGCTAATAAATATAGCAATTTTTATAAATAAGGTAAAATTATGGTTAAGTACTTAGTCGATTACATAACATATAGCTCAAACTTTCATGATATTTAGTTTACTAACTAAAGCTTATATTTCCGTTACTTTATAAAAACACAAGGTTTTGAAAAGAAAAATAGATTTAGTTGTTTTATCCGATATTCATTTAGGCACCTTTGGCTGTCATGCACAGGAGTTACTCAATTATCTGAAATCAATAGCTCCTGAAAAAATTATTCTAAACGGAGATATCATTGATATTTGGCAATTCAGAAAAAATTATTTCCCAAAAACACATCTTGAAATCATTAGAACTTTAATTGAGTTTTCAATGTCTGGTACAGAAATCGTTTACATTACTGGTAATCATGACGAAATGCTTAGAAAGTTGAGTGACTTTGAAATAGGAAACATCAAACTTGTAGACAAATTGATTTTGAATCTAGATGGCAAAAAAGCCTGGTTTTTTCATGGGGACGTGTTTGATATTTCTGTTCAAAATGCTAAATGGATTGCTAAACTTGGTGGCTGGGGCTATGATATGCTCATTTTAGGCAATAGATTTTTGAATTTCATTTTAATGAAATTAGGAAGAGAAAAATATTCACTTTCCAAAAAGATTAAAAATTCAGTAAAAAAAGCAGTAAAATTTATAGATGATTTTGAAAAAACAGCAACAGACTTGGCTATAGAAAATGGTTATCATTACGTTATTTGCGGTCATATCCATCAACCTCAGATTTCCAGAAAGGTAAACAAAAATGGCACTTGTCTTTATTTAAATTCAGGGGATTGGGTTGAGAACCTCACCGCATTGGAATATCACAATAAACGCTGGAATCTTTTTCAGTATAGTCATTTTGAAAAAGAACTCGAAGATAATTCTCCTATTAATTTGGTAGATTTTGTAAATGAATTTAAAGATTTTGCTGGTAAGAAAATTAAAAACGGATAATTTCCGTAATTTGTTTGTATCTTCATAATCATGAAAAAATTCACATTTGCATTTACGTTAATATTTATCTCCTTTTGTTTATCCTGTTCAGAAGAAGAAGATCCTTCTTTATATTCTGATGTTGATTATTTTCCACTTGAAGTTGGAAATGCATGGACTTATAAGAATCAGTTCAACCAAAATTCAGTAAATATTCAAGGCACTGAAATAGTGTCTGTAAATGAGAAGATTCAGAATAAATACGGTTTTACTCAAACCAGCGATGAATCGGTTGGGGTTTTCAGCAGTATGCTTTCTTCTGGCAAGGTTTATAAGCAAAATGCAAATCAAAGGATAGTTCTTGAAGGCGATTACAGTATAGATTTAGAAAGTGAGTTATCCAATTTAGAAATACCTCTCCAGGACATGGTCCTTTACGATGTAAATTCATCTCAGGGAGGTATTATGTCTGTGTCCTCTGGAACATTCCAGCAAGATATAAATGGTTTTCCTGTTGATTTCATATTTGAAATAAGTTCAGTACACAAAGGGTTTTTGACTTCAAAAGTCATAAATAATATGAGTTACGAAGACGTTTTCATATCAGAAATTCAAGTGTCACTTTCAGCAAACGTGTTTATCGTTTTCAACACTTTCACTGTATTACAAAAACAAAAAATCACTAGCATTACTAATTACTATGCAAAAGATATTGGTCTCGTAAAAAGCGAGGTAAATACAAAAATCATTTTTGAAGATATCCCGGAACAACTAGGGATAGAAATTCCTGATGTTGATTTTAACTCCTCTCAAGAGATAGAGACTTATTTATTAAGTCCGAATTCATAGAACGTACTTATTCAATATTGAGACTGGATGCAGAGCCTCTTTTTTAGTTCCGTCTTTTATTTGATGTCTGCAACTCGTGCCGTTTGCACAAATAATAGCATTCGATTTTCTCACAGCAGGAAATAAAACTAATTCCCCTATATCCTGGCTTACTTTATAATGCTCTTTCTCGAAACCAAAGCTTCCAGCCATACCACAACAGCCAGATGGAATTAAAGTAACTTTAAAGTTTCTGGGTAAATTCAGGAGATTAAACGTATGAATTTGGTTGGATAAGGCTTTTTGATAACAGTGGTTATGGATTTTAACCTCTTTTTTTTCATCTGAAAATTGGTCTGATTTTAAATTTCCAGACTGAATTTCAGCATTTAGAAATTCTTCAATCAAAAACACGTGTTTAGAAAGTTCTTCTGCTGAATTTTTATCTGAAGCCAATTTTAAATATTCATCCCTGAAACTTAAAATTGAAGATGGTTCAACTCCCAGTAAAGGGGATTCTTCTGTAATTTTTGTCTTGAAAGTAGTTATGTTTTTATCTACGAAATGCTGAGCTTCATCTAGCAATCCTTTTGAAAAATAAGCCCTTCCACTTTCTTCGTGTTTTAAGACTTTTACTTCATAACCAAGTTTGGTGAGCAATTCTATAGCATCAATACCTATTTCAACATCTAAAAAATTGGTAAATTCATCTACAAATAGATAAACAGATTTTTTCGTTTCACCAATGGGTTTTAATGAAATTAAACCTTTATCAATTTTTTGTCTTAGAGAGTGAAAGCTCAATTTAGGTAAACTTCTCTCTTTTGCAATTCCAGCAGTTTGTTTTATAAATTTAGAGGTAAGTGAATTTGTATTCAACCAATTGTAAATTGGTGCTACAGGGGATGCTAGTTTATTGATAAGATTGTTCTTCGCAAAAACTTTAGTTCTCAATTCAATTCCATTTGCCTTTTGGTATTGATAAAGAAATTCAGTTTTAAATGCTGCAACATCAACATTGCTGGGGCATTCATTTTTACAAGCTTTGCAACTTATACAGAGGTCAAAAATTTCTTTCAGATTCTTATCGTCAAAGGCATTTTCATCCTGATGCTTTTGGGTTAAGACTTCCCTTAGCATATTAGCTCTTGCTCTTGTTGTATCTTTTTCATTTTTGGTGGCCTGATAACTCGGGCACATTCCTCCTTCAAATTCGTGAGATTTCCTACAATCTCCACTCCCATTACACTGCTCTGCAGCTCTTAAAATACCAAGATTGCTGGAAAAATCTAGTTTGGTAGACACCTCAGGTTCATGTCTATCCACTTCATATCGTAAATCTGTATCGATGGGTTTTGGATTGACAATTTTACCGGGGTTTAAAAGGTTATGTGGATCAAAAACATGCTTAATTTGCTGAAATAACTTATAACATTCTTCACCAACCATCAACTTCGTAAAAGGAGCTCTTACTCTTCCGTCGCCATGTTCTCCACTTAAAGCACCATCGTAAGATTTTACCAAATGAGCGACATCGGTGGATATAGTTTTAAACTCTTCAACACCCTTGGACGTTTTTAAATTTAAAATAGGTCTTAAATGCAGTTCTCCGGCTCCAGCATGGGCGTAATACACTGCTTTTTGATTATAGGATTTCATGATTTTGGAAAAATCTGAAATGTAATGAGGTAAATCTTCAATAGTAACGGACGTATCTTCAATACAGGCTACTGCCTTTTCATCACCTTTTAGATTTCCAAGTAATCCAAGTCCTGCTTTTCTTAATTCTACAGCCAGATCTATTTCACCAGCTTTTAAAACAGGAGAAGCATAGGATTTGGTGGAAGACTTTAAATCTGATAAAAGATTCCTGACTTGCTGTTTCAAGTCATCAAGCGAATCAGATCTAAGTTCAAGCATCAAAATAGCTTCGGGGTCTTTTTCAATAAAAAACCTGTGACCTTTGTATTTCATACTATTCTTAGTACAATCCAGAATGGTTTTATCCATCATTTCGCATGTAAATAAATCATGAGAAACCGTAGTCTTTACAGATTCTAAACAGTCTGAAATACTATAAAAATGCGCTGCTACCATTGCAGAATATTGAGGCTGGACATCGTCTAATTTAAGTTCCAGTTCGGTGGCGATATATAAGGTTCCTTCACTTCCACACAAGAGTTTATTGAGATTGAAGTGAGTATTGGAATCAGTTTTGAAAAAGGAAGAATTGTAAAGTTCATCTATGGAATAACCAGTATTTCTTCGATGAATAGAAGCTTTAGGGAAACCAGTTTCCAGAAGACTTTCAATATTATCTTCTTGAAAAAGAGTATTGAAATACCTATAAATTTCACCTTCAAGTGAATTCAATTCTAATTTTTGCTGAAATCCTTTTTTGGTAAGCGGTTTGACTTCAATAAAACTCCCGTCGGAAAGAAAACCTTTAGAAGAAATAACTTTATCTCGTGTCACACCATATTTAATGGAAGTCGTTCCTGATGAATTATTACCGAACATCCCACCCACATTACACCTATTACTTGTAGACGTATTAGGCCCAAAAAACAGATGCTCCTTCTTAAAGCTTTTATTTAAAGCATCCCGAACAACCCCAGGTTGTAGACGAATCGTCTTACTATTGGCATTAAATTCAAGTTTATTTACAAAGTACTTACTCAAATCAAGAACAATTCCGTCGGTAACACACTGGCCAGCCAAGGAAGTTCCTGCAGCACGAGGTGTAATAGAAAGTTTATGTTTTAGGGTAAACTCAATAATCTTTTTTAGATCTAATTGGGTTTTAGGATAAATGACGGCAAGTGGAATTTCCCTATATACCGATGCATCTGTAGCATAAATAGATTTGTGCAGTTTATCAATATAAAGATTTCCTTCCAGAGAGGCGGATAAGTTTTGGAACAGTGGGTTTTGCATTAGTCTTGAATCAAATTCAAAAATAACATAGAAGACTACAAATCAAATGTAAACAAACGATAATATTAAACAGAAATTTATTAGACAACTCAACTAGTTCGTTTTTGGATTAAAAGTAAAAGTTAAATAAGTCAGTTTCACATTAAAATTTTGAAAAAATGGAAATCAGTGAATTTAATTTCTTAAATTTATAAATCAGCTGAAGGTTAGAGAAGATTCAACATCTCCTTCTAATCAAAAATAAATAGACAACTTAAAATTTATAATTTATGGACATCAATTTCAATTACGTACACGTCACAGCAAGTGAGAGACTAGAAGAATTAGTCACTAAAAAATTAGAAAAACTTGAAAATAGATACGATTGGATCGTAAGAGGTGAAGTTTTTTTTAAAACTGAAAATACATCAAGCCCGGAAACGGGAATGATTTGCGAAATCAAATTAAGTGCTCCAGGTCAAAACGTTTTTGCATCTTCTAATGAAAAATCTTTTGAAATGGCTATTTCAAACACAGCCGATGATATCAAAAGACAACTTCAAAAGAAGAAAGAAAAGATGTCAACCAGATAATATCTAACAACTTATAATATAAAACCAGTCTCTTAACATACTTGAGACTGGTTTTTTTATTTGATTTATTTAAACAAAAAGAATTTAAGAAACTGCTTCTAGTAAATAGTTCAAACTCTTTTGACTTTGAATAAAATATTAAAGTCGTTCTCTAAAATCGTTAATAATCCCACCTTTAATAAGGATTTCTATCTGACGATCACTTAACGTATGATTAGCTTGAAAGGTCTTATTGGCACCATTGGATTTATGAATTACCACATCGATAGGCTCTTTAGATTCAACAGAACTAATAACATCTTTTAATTCTATATCATCTCCTTGTTCAATCAAATCATAGTCAGATTCATTGATAAACTCTAGAGGTAGAATACCAAAATTAACTAGGTTTTGCCAGGCAATTCTGGCATAACTTTTAGCAATCACGGCGATTTGCCCAAGGTATTTAGGGGCTAAAGCAGCATGCTCACGGCTTGAACCCTGCGCGTAATTTTCACCAGCTACAACCACGTGTCCCCCTCTGGATGCTTTAGCCTCCATGGCTCTATCATAAAAGGTATCATCAATGACAGTAAAGGAATATTTACTAATTTCTGGCAGGTTACTTCTGAAAGGCAAAACCTCTGCGCCAGCTTTCAATATTTCATCTGTGGAAATATTGTCTCCCATTTTTAGTAAAACTGGAACTTGATAAGATTTTTCAAGTTTTGGAATTTCCGGTAAGGTCTTGATATTAGGTCCCTTTTCCAATTTTACATTTTTGTTATCCTCTATGGGAGCAACAAGCATATCGGTATTGATAATTTCGTAAGTTGGATATTCGAATTTAGGATACTTCATACCAAATTCTTTCTCCAAATCTCTTGGGTCTGTTATTTTCCCCATCAGTGCGGATGCTGCGGCGGTTTCGGGGCTACATAAATGAACTTGATCATCTTTAGTTCCACTTCTATCGGGGAAATTACGAGGCATGGTTCTTAAGCTTATGGTTCCGCTTGCTGGAGCCTGGCCCATACCTATACATCCCATGCAGCCGGACTGATGAAATCGAGCACCAGATTTTATAAGATTTCCAAAGGTCTTGTTTTCAATCATATTCTGCATGATTTGTCTTGATGTTGGGTTAATGTCAAAACTTACTTCAGGACTTATGCTTTTGTCTTTTACAATAGCACTTGCGATCCAAAAATCTCTTAAACCGGGATTGGCAGAAGAACCAATTACCACCTGACTGATATCTTTTCCAGCAACTTCTGAAACAGGGACCACATTGCCTGGACTTGTTGGTAAAGCAATCAACGGCACTAACTCATCCAAAATAATTTCATCATGATGATCATATTTACAGCCTTCATCAGCCAGTAACTCAGTCCAGTCTTCTTCCCTATTTTGAGATTTCAGAAAACGCCTAGTTTCTTCATCACTTGGAAATACAGACGTGGTTGCACCAAGTTCTGCTCCCATGTTCGCGATAACGTGACGATCCATAGCACTTAATTCTTTTAAACCAGCACCATAATATTCTATAATTTTCCCCACTCCTCCTTTCACATCGTGCCTTCTCAGCATTTCTAAGACTACATCTTTTGCACTGACCCAGTCTGGAAGTTTACCTGTGAGTTTTACCCCCATGACTTTTGGCATTTTTACAAAATAAGGCTGTCCTGCAATAGCTGCAGCAACGTCTAAACCTCCGGTACCGATAGCAAGCATACCTAGTGATCCTGCTGCGCAAGTATGAGAATCGGATCCTACCATTGTTTTTCCTGGTTTCCCAAAGCGTTCCATGTGTACAGGATGACTTACTCCATTTCCTGGCCGGCTAAACCATAATCCAAACCGCTGTGCCGCTGATTTTAAAAATTGGTGGTCATCTGCATTCTTATAGTCGGTTTGAAGTAGGTTGTGATCCACGTATTGAACAGCAACTTCTGTTTTTGCTCTATCCAAACCCATTGCTTCAAGTTCAAGCTGAACTAAAGTACCTGTTGCATCTTGAAGTAATGCTTGATCTATTTTAATTCCAATTTCTTCCCCTGCCGTCATATCACCTTCTATGAGATGAGATTCAATTAATTTCTGAGTTACATTTTTTGCCATGTCTATTAATATTAAATTGACTTTTAAATTACTAAATATGCAACAACTCTAAATTCAATTAACAAAGATTAAACTCTTAACTTCGATTGGGAACTGTGTTTAAAATAAATTACTTTTGAAAAAAAACCCTCATGACAATTCATAATTTAAGTCAAACCAATTCAATTTTAAATCATTATTTATATCAAATTCGTGACGAAACCATACAGAAAGACCGAATGAAATTCCGAAGAAATATTGAAAGGATTGGAGAAATTTTAAGTTATGAAATGAGTAAGTCCTTAGATTTTAAATCCCGTAAATTTAAGACTCCTCTCAGCATATCATCTTTTAATAAAATGAATGAAAATATAGTTATAGGTTCCATTTTAAGAGCTGGCGTACCGCTGCATAACGGTGTTCTTAATTATTTTGATGAAGCAGATAATGCTTTTGTCTCTGCATTTAGAAAGAAATCCAGCGATTCTAATCCTGAAGAGGATTTCGAAATTGTTATAGAGTATCTAGCTTCTCCAAGCCTTGAAGGAAAAACGCTTGTCTTGGTAGATCCAATGCTGGCTACGGGACTTTCTATGATTAATGTATTTAAAGCCCTGGAACGATTAGGAAATCCTAAATCAATTCATGTCTTGTCCGTTATAGGTGCTCAACCAGGAGTTGATTTGATCCAGGATTATCTGCCAGAAAATGCCCATCTATGGATTGGAGCGATAGATGAAAAATTGAATCAGAAAGGCTACATTATCCCAGGACTTGGTGATGCTGGTGATTTAGCTTATGGACAAAAATTATAAATTACCTTTAAAGCCATAAACCAGAAAAGCCTGCTTGGATAATGATACCAAGCAGGCTTTTCATTGGCAACAAACTTAACTAGTTGCTATAAATATCTTCTAAAAAATTTGTCATTTTTTCCCAGGATTTTGTTGCAACTTCTTCATCATACGCCAATGGAAGTTCATATTTTTTCGCCAGACTATCGGCATCTTTATTAGTGAACGAATGCATTACACCTTCATAAGCGATGTACTCATAATCAGCATTCACAGCATCTAATTGAGCTTTGAATTCTTTTTCCTGTTCATCGGTTATCATTTTGTCTTCAGCACCATTTTGAATTAAAAGCTTTGTTTTTATATCTTCGGTAGGCATGACTGGCAATCCTAATCCACTATGGAAAACCGCAACAGCATCGAGATCTACTCCTGAGTTAGCCATAGCTAAGGCTACACTACCTCCAAAACAAAAACCAATGGCTGAGATATTATCAGGGTCTACGTTCTTGTCTGCTTTTAAAGCTTGCATTGCCGCCATAAAGCGTTGTTTAGCGGTGTCAAAATTTTTCATCACGTTGCTGGAAAACTCCATGGCTTCGTCAGGATGCTGCGCCTGTTTTCCTTGACCATACATATCTACAGCCAGTGCAACATATCCCAGCTCAGCAAGTTCATCTGCTTTTTCTCTAGCAAATTCATCGTGACCCCACCATTCATGTACTACAAGTATACCTGGTCTTTTTCCTTCCAGGGCTTCATTATGTGAAATGTAACCTCTCATGAGAGTAGAATCGGTATCATAAGAAATTTCTTTTCCAATTATTTTTATGTCGTTTTTTTCAATAACAACATTGACACCATCTTCAGTTTTATCTTTCGTTTCTGACTTGCATGCTGTAAAAACAATTACTAAAATTAACAGCATCCATTTGTAAATTTTCATCTGTCTTATTTTAAAGATTTAGTATTAGCTTTCGTATTTAAGCGTATCCACATTTTATCTTCATTCAATTTAAAGCTCCCTTTAAACTGAAAATTACACTCATTTGGAGAAATGATTGATAAAAAAATATTTCCGTTTTTCTTTTTATATAAATGATAGGTTTGACCAACAATAGGTTCGAAGCTGAACTCTGCACTGTAAATAAGATTGTTATATTCGAATTGAGCCATCAACTTTTCATATTGGTTTCTTAGCTCTTCATATTCTGTTTTGATTTGATGATTGACTTTGCTCACATTAGAATTTTTCCAACCAGTCAAGTCTGTAGGAGTAATTTTGGGAGCGCTTGAATTTGTTGCGTAAGGCAATAGTCCAGCCTCATATTTTTCGGTTTCTTCATTATAAACCACCTGATCTGGTTTTTTTGACTTATCTCCCATAAAGTTACGTAATAGTATTTATGGCTAAATTATATTCAATTTTGACAACACTTATCTTAGTTAAGGTTAAAATTCCATTAAAATCTTGAATTAAATCCATATAAAATTGGGTTTGGGGTCTTAAATTATACCTTTGCAACTAATTAAGTAAGAATTCTAATTAATTAGAAATCAATAAATTATTATTATGAGTCAAGTTAAAGAAAAAGACACAGTAAAAGTACATTACACTGGAAAGTTAGCTTCAACAGGTCAAGTTTTTGACAGTTCTTTGGAAAGAGAGCCAATTGAATTTACACTTGGTGAAGGTACAATCATTCCTGGATTTGAAACTGGTGTTCTCAATATGAAAGAAGCTGAGAAAAAAACCATTGAAATACCTAAAGAAGAAGCTTACGGAGACGTGAAAAAAGAGCTTTTTCAAGAAGTACCCAAAGACCAACTTCCTGAAGAAATTAAACCAGAAGTAGGAATGGGATTGGTTTCTCAAAATCCTGATGGAACTGAAAGACAATTAAGAGTTGCTGAAGTAAAAGATGACCATATCGTAGTAGATGCAAATCATCCGCTCGCAGGTCATGATCTTACGTTTGAATTAGAACTAGTTGAAATTAAAAGCTAATTTCTTCAATTCTATACATAATACTTTAAAACCACTCCTTTGAGTGGTTTTTTTTTTGTAAGATCATTCACAAAATCTCGACTCTTCAAACAAATTAAAAATCAGATATATGAAATTATTAGAAATAAACGAAGCAAAAGAGCCAGCAAAAGGAATTATGGAAAATACAAAAACCAAAATGGGAGCTGTACCGAACTTGTTCAAAATGATGGCGAATAACCCATCTCTGCTAAAAGCTTATACACAGGCAGACGAAACCTTCAGAAATGATTCTGGATTTACATCACAAGAGCAAGAGGTGGTTTTATTATCTGTTGCCATTTATAACGGCTGCACCTATTGTGTAGCTGCCCATAGTTTTATAGCGATGAAGCAAAGTAATGTTTCCCGAGATATCTTGGATGCACTAAGAGCTCAAAAAGACTTACCAGATGCTAAGTTGGATGCGCTTTCAAAATTTGCAACTTCTGTGGCAAAAGAAAGAGGGTATCCTACAGAGGAAGCCACAAGAGCCTTCAAAGATGCAGGCTACGGAGATGAGCACATTGCTGGAGTGGTTACAGGTGTTGGTATGAAAACGATGAGTAATTACATCAATCACATTGGTAAAACTCCAGTTGACGATATGTTTGCGGAGTTTAAATGGGAGAAATAATCTTAGTATATAACATAATTTGAAAAGCGTTCAGTCGTTAAGCTGGACGCTTTTTTTGTTTGAAGAATTTTATAAATATTTAAACTTGTTTCACAGTGGTCTATTTACTTTTGAAAAATGAAATTAACACTAAAATTAGCAGCTGTATATAATCTCCTTTGGGGAGCCTGGGTGGTTATTTTTCCAAATCATTTTTTTGAACTCGTTGGGATGGAACTTCCAACTCAGCCTATGATTTGGCAGGGAATGGGCATGGTGATAGGCGTATTTGGATTGGGTTACTGGTGGGCTTCATTTGATCCCTTAAGGCATTGGCCTATTGTAGCTGTAGGCTTCTTAGGAAAAATTTTCGGTCCTCTGGGTTTTGTGTTCAATTATTTAGAAGGTAAAGTCCCTTTTGAATTTTTTTATACGTTAATTACAAATGATTTCATATGGTGGATTCCTTTTTTCTTTATTCTTAAAAAAGTTCATCAAAGCTATAACTGGAAACTCACAGAAAAATGAATTTGATTTTAGAACATATATTCTCACTTAGACTGGTCATAGATTTTGGGCTAGTAGTGCTTATCTGGATGGTTCAACTTATTGTCTATCCTGGGTTTTCATTTTATCAGGAATCAGACCTTTTAAAATGGCATAAGTATTATACTCCTAGAATAACAGTCGTAGTGGCGCCCTTAATGTTTATTCAAATGGCAATCGCTGTTTATCTATCTCTTTTTGAGTTTTCAACCATTAACCTGATTTATCTACTTCTCGTACTTTCAACTTGGATAAGCACCTTTCTTTATTTTGTCCCACTTCATCAAAAAATCGAGGGTAATTTGGACCTTAAAATCTCCTCCAGAAAATTAGCCACTCTAAATTGGATTAGAACTTTTCAATGGACTTTCATCTTTGGTTACAGTTTATTTCTTTTGACTTCTTAATTATATAATAAAATACTGAATCTGACATACATATAAGTCTAATATACTTGACTTTCTAAGTTTTTAGTTGTATTATAGCAAGATTTCAGTTATTAACTATTATATAAAAATTATATATGAGACAGCTTAAAATTACCAAACAAGTCACTAATCGTGAATCTAAGTCTTTAGACAAATATCTTCAGGATATAAGTAAAGTAGATTTAATAACCGCTGAAGAAGAGGTGGAGTTAGCTCAGCGTATTAGAGAAGGCGATCAGATGGCTTTGGAAAAATTAACTAATGCTAATTTAAGGTTTGTCGTCTCTGTTGCAAAACAATATCAAAATCAAGGCTTAAAACTCCCAGATTTAATTAATGAAGGAAATGTAGGTCTAGTGAAAGCAGCTAAGCGATTCGATGAAACTCGTGGTTTCAAATTTATTTCTTATGCTGTCTGGTGGATTAGACAATCCATTTTACAGGCTCTCGCGGAACAATCACGTGTCGTAAGGCTTCCTCTTAATAAAATTGGAGTCATCAATAAAATAAATAAAACATTTTCTCATCTCGAGCAGGTTAATGAACGCCCACCTTCTGCAATAGAAATTGCCAAAGAATTAGATATGAGCGAATCTCAGGTGAAAGTTGCTCTCAAAAATTCTGGGCGTCATCTTTCTATGGATGCCCCTTTTAAAGAAGGAGAAAATGATTCTAATTTATACGATGTGTTAAGTTCCGGGGACTCACCTACTCCAGACGATCAATTGATGAGAGATTCTTTGAGTATCGAAATCAACAGAGCTCTTGAAACTTTATCTCAACGTGAAGCTGATGTCATTCGACTAAATTATGGCATTGGTAATCAGCCAGCAATGACGCTTCAGGAAATTGGCGATACTTTTGATTTAAGTAGAGAACGCGTAAGACAAATTAGAGAAAAAGGGATCAGACGTCTAAAGCATCAGTCCAAAAATAAAATGCTTAAAAAGTATTTAGGATAGGGTTTATCTTAAAATCAAAAAAAAACCATCCGCCTGAGGCGGATGGTTTTTTTTTGATCGGAATAACAAATTTTAATAATTTACATAATCGATAATTTCAAGACCATATCCTATCATTCCAACCCTTTTTTTATGTTGAGAGTTAGACATTAATTTTATTTTATGAACGCCTAAGTCATGTAGTATTTGAGCACCGATACCAAAGTCTTTTTCGTCCATCATTACTCTTGGAGCCTTAGCAATGTCACCGGTTTGATTTTGCTTTAGTTCTTTTAATCTTGAAATTAAATTTAATCCCTGTATATCCTGGTTTATAAAAACGATAACTCCCTTTCCTTCAACATTTAGCAGTTTAAACATATCGTCCAATTTCTGGTCTGCGTTGGATGTCAATGTTCCAAGGATATCGTTATTTACCAAGGTGGAATTCATTCTTACCAATACAGGCTCATCTGTTTTCCAGGTACCTTTTGTTAAAGCTAAATGCACCTGATCATTTGTCGTTTGGTGGTAAGCTCTTAGTCTAAATTGACCAAATCTGGTATTTAATTCAAAATCCTCGGATTTTTCAATTAAAGAATCGTGTTGCATTCTATAAGCTACAAGATCTTCAATAGAAACTAATTTAAGATCGTGTTTTTTAGCTACGTCCACAAGCTGAGGGAGCCTGGCCATAGTTCCATCTTCATTCATGATTTCACAAATAACTCCAGCAGGCTTTAATCCTGCTAATCTTGCAAAATCTATAGATGCTTCTGTGTGTCCGGTTCTTCTTAAAACGCCGCCTTCTTTTGCAATTAGCGGGAAAATATGACCTGGACGATTAAGATCATCAGATTTTGTACTTTCATCACAAAGTGCTTGAATAGTCTTAGCTCTATCGGAAGCTGAGATACCTGTAGTAACACCGTTACCTCTCAAATCTACAGAGACTGTAAACGCCGTTTCCATAGGATCGGTATTATTACCGACCATTGTAGTCAGATGTAAATTTTTACATCTTCCCTCGGTAAGAGGTGAACAAATAAGGCCCCTGCCATATTTAGCCATAAAATTGATGATTTCAGGAGTTACTTTTTCTGCAGCTGCCAAGAAATCACCCTCGTTCTCTCTATCTTCATCATCTACAACAATTATTACTTTACCAGCTCTTACGTCATCAATAGCTTCTTGTATGGAGTCAAGCTTAATTTTTCTTTCAGTCATTTTCTTTATTTCTGATATTAAAAATGTTCGTTTTAATCTTTTTTATCCCCTTTTCAATGGGGACAAATATAAAATCTAAATTCACAAATCCCTGATCTGTTGTAGCTCTATAAGTGAGATAAACACTAAAAGGAAAAAGAATTATAGTAGATAACCAGGATCCTAAAAATGCAGGGATACTACCTCCCTCCGCACTATTACCGGCAAATAAACCTATAAAGTGGTAAGTCAAAAACACTATAATGGCTACGACCATAGGGAGTCCTAAACCTCCTTTTCTTATAATAGCTCCCAAAGGCGCCCCTACAAAGAATAAGATAATACAGGCAAATGGCAAAGCATATTTATTATGCATTGACATTTCAATCTTGTTTAATAACATCTTCCTTTGTTTCATCTGATTTTTCTTAGAACTAATCTGTGGGATAATACTATTCACTGAATTAGTTGCCACATTGAAAAGCTGTGACCGCTGCCTATCGTTATACTCCCAAAACAGGCTGTCTACAGATAATGTTGAATAAAGGTCGTAACTTTCTACTTTAGCATTTAATGAATCTGAAGATACAGGTTCATTGCTTAAACGTTTGTCAATACTTTGATTAATTTTTCTTGAATCGTCTTCTTTAGTTTCAATTTTTTTTTCAGTATTTAAAACTCTATTTACTCCACTTCTTTGTTTTATGAATCTATCGTAGCTTTCTCTTCTTTGATTATAATCACTAGAAAATGAATCCAACTGGATTTTAAGTTCGCTTATATTCAGCATTTTATAAGGATGTCTGTAACTTTCATCTTTGAGGTCTACATCGTTAAAATCTGATAAATCAATATTTAAGACATATATTTCAAATGCAGATTTCACAAAAGGAGCCTTTAAGTTTTGCTGATAGGTTTTAGTTGGAATTTCATCGTAATAATTACCATCATACAAAACAAGAGACAGTACATTGGAATTTAATCCCGATTCCAAAACACCTCGATCTGCTTTAATCACCGTATAATTTCCTATTCTACTTTCAGACTTCTTGTGAATAATAACATCATTCAGATTTTTACCATTGGGACCACTTTTTTTACTCACTTTAATATTTATATCTCCCAAATCATTGAAAGCACCCTCAACAATAGCCATCGATGGTTTTACCTGGGCAATATTTTTACGCATATTCAGCACCTTACCTTCGGCATGAGGGATAACAGTATTCGAAAAATAAAAAGTAACAACAGCGAGTAGTAAAATAAAGACAATAAGGCTTCGCATTGCTCTCTGCAACGAAATACCAGCAGATTTCATAGCTGCAAATTCATACTGCTCTGCAAAGCTTCCAAAAGTCATGATCGAAGCCAGCAGGATTGTCAATGGCAAAACCATTGGAATTAGGTTAGGAAGGAGAAAAAACAAAAACTTTGAAATGATATCCAGATCGATGTCTTTTCCTGCGAATTCTTCAATAAATCTCCATACCGACTGAAGAATAAAAATAAACATCAAAATCGTAAAAACAGAAAAAAAGGTTTTCACAAATGAGGTTAAAATATATCGGTCTAGAATTTTCAATACCTGAAATTTAATCTAATTCGTTGATGTAATAATCTGCATATTTTGATCTATCAAATTGAAAATGCTTCTCGGATAAAGGTTCGTTTGTTTTAAATTTAGTAACTCTAAATTCAATCTTTGTATCGTCTGGTTGAATTTGAATTAGATTATAAATATGTTTGGTCTGCTTATCAATACCAAGTAGGATTTTTTTCATTTCATTATTGGAATCCATCGGAATCAACTCAACATATTGAATTTTTCGACCACCAACATCTTGTAGTAAATCCATTTTGAAACGGTATCCTTCTTCGTAGAAAGTCAACATTTTGGAAGGTGTGATTTGCTCACTATTTGATTCATCATACTTAGAAATAGTAACTTCATCATCTTCAGGAACAATAGTGTATATTTTTTCTCCGTCAAAAATCTGAGTGGTTCCCATGAGGTTCAACACATATTTTTTGTCATTAATACTAACATCACCACGAGTTTCTTGTTTTACGTTCTGTTCCGTATTTTCGAGAGAATAAGTAAAATCAATAACAAAGTTATCGTAAGACTCAACTTTATCCAGCACCTCTTTTACCAATGCTTTAGCTTCGTTATCATTTTGAGCAAAACCGATATTTGAAATAAATAGAATTAAAAAAATTAAGCTTAACGTCTTTACTGTTTTCATGATATGATAAATTATGAATTCTGTTCGTTTTTGAGTAACTCTTCAAGTGCTGTAAAATCTGGCACGAGAACTTGTCTTGCTTTACTTCCTTCAAAAGGGCCTACAATTCCTGCGGCTTCAAGTTGATCTATGATTCGACCGGCCCGGTTATAACCAAGTTTTAATTTTCGTTGTAAAAGGGAAGCGGAGCCTTGTTGAGCTGTGATTATAACTTCTGCAGCATCTTTAAAGAGTTTGTCTCTGTCCTCGATATCATTATCAACACCTATGCCAGATTCTTCCCCAGAATACTCTGGTAAAAGATGAGCATCTGAGTAAGCTTTTTGTGAACCTATAAAGTCGGTAATTCTTTCAACTTCCGGAGTATCAACAAAGGCACATTGCAGGCGAATTAAATCATTGCCCTGAGTAAACAACATATCTCCCCTACCAATAAGCTGATCTGCTCCACCAGCATCCAAAATAGTTCTGGAGTCAATTTTGGAAGTCACTCTAAAGGCCATTCTTGCAGGGAAGTTAGCTTTTATCATTCCTGTGATTACATTTACAGATGGTCGCTGCGTAGCAATGATCAAATGTATCCCAATAGCTCTCGCCAGTTGAGCAAGCCTGGCTATAGGCATCTCAACCTCCTTACCCGCAGTCATTATAAGATCTGCGAATTCATCTACAACCAAAACAATATAAGGTAAAAATTTATGACCGTTTTCTGGATTTAATTTTCGAGCTTTAAACTTGGTATTGTATTCCTTGATATTGCGAACCATGGCATCTTTCAATAAATCGTAACGATTGTCCATTTCGATGCAAAGTGAGTTCAGTGTATTTATGACTTTAGTATTATCAGTAATGATAGCTTCTTCCGTATCCGGTAGCTTTGCCAGATAATGTCTTTCGATTTTATTGAATAAAGTCAATTCTACTTTTTTGGGATCCACCAAAACAAACTTGACTTCGGCTGGATGTTTTTGATACAGAAGTGAAGTCAGTATGACATTAAGTCCTACAGATTTTCCCTGACCGGTAGCCCCTGCCATAAGCAAGTGTGGCATTTTGGCAAGATCTACTGTATACGTTTCGTTAGAAATGGTTTTTCCCATAGCAATAGGAAGTTCCATCTCTGCATTTTGGAATTTATTGGAAGCAACAACAGACCTCATCGGTACAACGGACGGATTTTGATTAGGTACTTCAATTCCAATTGTTCCTCTACCCGGAATTGGAGCAATGATTCTTATCCCTAAAGCAGAAAGTGATAGAGCAATGTCATCTTCCAGATTTTTTATTTTTGAGATTCTAATCCCTGCCTCAGGTACTATTTCATAAAGTGTAACGGTAGGCCCAACCGTAGCTTTAATTTGGGCAATCTCAATTTTATAGTTTTTAAGAGTGTCTACAATTTTATTTTTATTCTGCTCCAGTTCTTTTTGATCTATGGTAATCCCACGGCCAGAATTGTAATCCTTTAGTAATTCTATACTCGGGAACTGATAATTAGCCAGTTCCAAGGTAGGATCGAATTCACCAAAATCCTGCACAAGTTTTTTACTGAGTTGATCGGATTCTTCCTCATCTTGAGCAGTCTCCACCTCCATTTCAACATCATCCTCATCTTCAGACTTGATAACAATTTTTTCTTTCTCGGTTGGTTCTGTTGAAGATTTCTCGCTAAAGGAACTTTCTATTTCAACATCCTTATCCTGATTCTGGTTTTCAGCTGCTTTTGAATTTGAAGGAGTGACATGCTCAGACTCTGATTCTTCTGTATTTATATGACGTTCAAATTTAATTTCAGAAACTTCTTCTTTCACATTCTTTTTGTGATGAGTAAAAGATTTTAACAAGGCATCGGGAGTCAAATTTAACCTAGACACCAAATAGATAATCAACATAAATATTAAAACAAGAACAACGCCTAATTTACCTATATAGTCCTGAAGAAAATCATTCAATTCATACCCAACTACTCCCCCTAAAATGGGGTGAGAGCTAGCAAAAAAACCAAAACACAAAGAGAACCATAGTATGAGATATGTCCCCCAAAACCAAAGGGATCTAATTTTAAAAAGCTTTAAATTTAGAAATAAGTATATACCCGTGATAGATAGCATGGCTGGAAGGCTAATTACAGGAACGCCAAAACCTTTATAAACGAGTAAATGGCTAACATAAGCCCCAAATTTGCTAAGCCAGTTATTTGCGGTTTCATCTCTTTCCAAAACATTTCCAAGCATAGATTGATCTGCCTGCCAGTTGAAAAAATAGGAGATAAAAGAAACAAAAAGACCTACGGAAAACAATAATAGAAAACTTCCAAAAATAATTTTGGTTCGTTTAGATGCTTTAAAACTGAAGCTAGTCTTTGCTTGCTTTGGTTGAGTTGTTTTGCTCCGTCTTGTTTTAGCCATAGAGATAATAAAGTAGGAAACAAAAATACAAATATAAACCGCTTTAACTAATCAAATTAAAGCCAGGATATGAGGAATATAAATAATTAAACCGATGACGAAAGCAAAAATGCCAGAGACCAATACTGCCCCTGCCGAAATATCCTTAATCTTACCTATGGCTTTGTCATGTTTAGGTTGAATATAATCCGCCAATTGTTCAATAGCAGAATTTAGACTTTCTGCACTCAATACCAAAGCCATCATGCCAAGTTGAGCAAACCATTCTGAAGTAGAAATCTCAAAATAAAAGCCAGCAAAAATAAAAACAGCAGAAAACAAAAGCTGAAATTTAAAACTGTCTTCTTTAGAAACTAAATAGGACAGGCCTCTAAATGCATAAACAAAAGACTTGAGACGCTCTTTTATGGTTTTCAACTGAAACATTTCACTTATTATAAATCGAAATTTACGTTTTTTTTTTACACATAAAAAAAGGAAACTGCAAGAGCAGTTTCCTTTCATAATCTGTAAATTATATGTTCTATCTATCGATAGAACCTAATACACGCTGAGCAAATGTATTGGCGGCGTCTTTTTCAGACATACCTTCTTTTACCATTTTATCCATTTCAATAGCACCAGCTATATTAGTGATTATCTCTCCAACGATATCCATTTCATCTTCTTTAACAGACCTGTGTTCTGTAAAAGATTCTAAAACTTCAATGGTGTGTTCAAGTTTTTGAACATCATTGTTTTTCTGAAAATGCTTAATTACTGGTAACTTCATTGACTAATTCTTTTAGGGATTCAAATTTGTTGGTTTGAACCTGGTTCTTAAATTCTCCATTTACAAAAGTTGCAAAAGTTGGAAGATTATTTACGTTCGCTAACTTTCTAGATTCAGGAAATTTTTCTGCATCTACCATTATGAACGGAATATCTTCGTTCTCACCTGCTAACTTTTTAAATTTAGGCTTCATCAATCTACAGTTTCCACACCAGGTAGCTGAATACTGAACTACAACTATATCGTTGTCTTTAACCGACTCTGCTAAATTATCTTGATTTATTTCTTTAAACATAATTTCTTATTTTAATTGATTCAGTTGAAAAACTAAGAAAATTAGTTACTAGATAAGTAAGAAGCAACACCTTCTCTGTCTGCTTTCATGCTATCTTTTCCTTCTTCCCAGTTGGCTGGACAAACTTCACCATGTTTTTGCACATGAGTATAGGCATCTACCATTCTGATAAATTCATTTACATTTCTTCCTAATGGCATATGATTAATGCTTTCCTGGAATACTGTACCTTCTTCATCGATTAAATAAGTAGCCCTGTAAGATACATTATCTCCATCTACAGTAAGGTGTCCATCTTCATCATCATAACGCTCATTTGTAATGTCGAGGATACCAAGTCTACTGCTTAAATTTCTGTTAGAATCGGCAAGAATTGGATAAGTCACACCTTCTATACCACCGTGATCTTTAGAAGTGTTCAACCAGGCGAAGTGAACTTCTGCTGTGTCACAAGAAGCACCTATAACAATTGTGTTTCTTTTTTCAAATTCTGGTAAAGCCTCCTGAAAAGCATGTAATTCAGTTGGGCACACATAAGTAAAATCTTTTGGATACCAAAATAAAACAACTTTCTTGTTTTCCTTCTGAGCTTTTTCTAAAACATTGATTTCAAACGTGTCACCCATTTCGTCCATGGCGTTTACTTTTAAATCTGGGAATTTTTTTCCTACTATTGACATATAATATCTATTTAATTGATTAATAATTCAGTTACAAAAATACGATACAACAAGAGGGTTGAAATAAGATTTTTAACATCTCTTCTTATACTTTAATAAGTTCTGTTTATAGTATGAGCTGATACTTACAAACTTGATGAAAATGCCATCTGAAGATCTCTTTTAAGGTCTTGTGTATCTTCAATACCAACTGAAAATCTTACAAGATTTGATTTTATGCCCTGGGCTTTTCGCTCTTCCGGGCTTAGAAGTGAATGCGATGTTTTTTCTGGAGATAAAACAGTACTCTCTACGCCTCCCAGACTCAATACATTTTTTATGAGTTGCAATCCATTAAAAAACTTTGAAATATCACATTTATCATTCAAGTCGAAAGACAACATTCCTCCAAAACCTAGCATTTGTGATTTAGCCAGTTTATGCTGAGGGTGAGATTTCAAACCTGGATAATAGACACGATCTACATATTCAGAATTTTCCAGATATTCTGCCATATTCTGTGCATTTATAGATTGTTGAGTGACTCTTAAGTTTAATGTTTTCATGCTTCGTTCTAAAAGCCAAACCGTTTGGTCTGCTAAGCTGCCACCGAAATTTTTAGCTTTAGAAAACACGTTTTTCATAATTTCTTTGGAAGACGCTACAGCTCCGGCAGTAATATCGCTGTGCCCGCCAAGGTATTTTGTAGCGCTATGGATGACTATATCTATACCAAGATCAATTGGTCTTTGGTTGATTGGGCTAGCAAAGGTATTGTCTGCCATTGTCAAAACATTATTCTCTTTTGCAAACTGAGTAACAATAGCTATATCCGTGATCTCTAGCAAAGGATTGGAAGGAGTTTCAATATAAATCAGTTTGGTTTCTGGTCTCAAAGTAGATTTTAGGGCAGCCGGATTATTCACATCTACAAAATCGTAGTGAATCCCGTACTGTTGACATTCTTCAATGATGAAGTTTCTGGTGCCTCCATAAATTTGATTTTGAAGTATAACGTGATCCCCGGATTTCAATAGGCTTAACATGGCAGTAGTAATAGCAGCCATTCCACTTCCAAAAATCAAGGCGGATTCAGCATGTTCCAGTTCAGCAACTTTTTTTGCTAACATATGTTGATTAGGACTATTGAAATATCTGGGATAAATAGAAGTTTCTAGTCCGTCATAAGCATAGGCTGTAGATAAATACATTGGAGATACAGCTCCATTATACACTTTATCTTCTACTTCTCCACTGTGAACACATATTGTATTAAGTCCGTTTTGCATTTTCTTATTTTTTCTCAAATTTAATTCATTACAATTAACTACTAGATTTAGAGTATAAAATTTTTGAATAAACGAATTTTTGTATAATTTCAAAGGTTATAAACCTAATCTTATGACTTATTTCAAATTTAGTGACGCTAAAAGTCTCTCAAAACATATTCATCATGATTCAAGTGGACAGAAATTTGGAGAAAAAGTCATCACGGTTACGGGTCTTGATCAACTGGAAAGTAACGAAGCTGAGTACGTGTTGTTTGGAATACCCACACTTTTAAATTCATCCGAAGAGTTTGAACTTGGACACTTTGATATGTTTCAGACCGTCTTAAAAAGTTTATTGAATATTCAACATAATGAGTTTAATCGGGGAGAAAACCTGATTGTTTTAGGCGAACTTGATAGTGAAGTCATTTCTGAAGAACTAAATAAACTGGAATCAAACCCACCTGCGTTTCTTGGACGGGCAGGTTCAGAAAAAATAAACCTACTCCACAGCATACTTGAAAAAACTATTTATAAAATTGTTCAAGCCATTTGTGCTTCTGGTAAAATACCCATCGCCATTGGCGGGCAACACAGCAATACATTTGACCTCATAAAAGGTGTGAGTTTAATTAAAAAATCAACGGTTAGCCTCTTGGATATTTCAACACGAGTCAATGTAATGTTTGAAAATAACACAGACCATCTCAAACAAAACAAAGCTTATTTTGATACTGTGTACATAAATAAGCATCATACGTTTGGGATACATAAAAATTATGTCTCCCAGGAAAATCTTGATGTTATGAATTCCTCTAAAAATTTGGGTTTTTATTTATATGAGGATTGTTTGCACCTTACTACCTTGGATAAGTGTATACGTTTCAAAAATGCGGTTGATTTTTTAAATCGGGAACTGGGTTTTAAACTGGATTTAAAATCTATACAGGGCTTGTCTTCCTGTTGCGACTCTTCTTCAGGGTTTAGCGTGAGAGATATAAGAACATTTTTAAAAGTGATTAGAAAAGAACAAGCTCAATTCTTTCATATATGTGGTTTTGAAGCCAATCAAAAAGAAAGCATCGGTTATGTGTTGAGCTATTTTATTTCTGATTTTATCAGGAACGATGACTAACTTATTGAAGATCGATGTTCAGTCCAAAAAAACTTGAGCTTGCGGCTCTGTTGAATTGCGCATAGGAGTAACTGAATCTTAATTTATTGAATCGTATACTCACCCCGCCTGTAAGTCCGGAAAAAGCCCTTTGATCCTGAATTCTCAGCTCCTCACCTCTCCTGAAGTTATAGCCGAGCTGAATACTGAAAACACCATCGGGAAAAAGCTCTGCTCCTAAAATAGCATGTTGCAAAGCGTTATTGATAAAACCAGGATCATCTGCTGTTACATTTCCGCTCAAATCTTGTACATCTCTGGCTGTATTTCGAAATGCTATATTCCATTCTTGTAAGTTTTCTAAGGTAATATGCCAGCGGATTGGTGCTTTTTTTAATTTTTGTGAAATTCCTAAAATCACTTCAAACGGCATAGATTCTCTAACATCATTGAATGCTTTAAATTGAAATCCTGCATTTCTCATAACTCCTGAAATCACCAAATCCCACTCCGAGTAAATATAGCTTAAACCTAAATCTAAGGCTCCAGCAAAAGAAGTATACTGTTCAAGTTTTGAGGATATTAACTTTAAGTTGGCTCCTGCATAAAAATCGGTTCTTCCTATTCGTCTCGCATAGCCAACAGAGAATGCAGTCTCTTGACCACCAAATTCTGCTGTTGAATTACCAGATTCGTCAAACCCATCAAAACTCCCATAATCGATATAAGTAACACCTGCTTGTAAGATTTGTGTTCTTCTGCCTATGTCGTAAGCGTATGAAGCAGTTCCATAATTTACATCCGCAAAATAATTCATGTAATTGGTAGACAGTTGATTGTGCATTTCAAAATTAATCAGGGCAGGATTAGCCATTGCATTTGCTGGGTCTGAAGAATAAGAAGTTACATTCTTTCCTCCAAGTGCAGAAATTTTTGGAGAGATAGGCAAATTCAGAAACTGATAGGTACTCTGACCGCCAATTTGAGCCAAAGAAGACCAAGTCACACCTAAAACAATAACAAGAAAAAATAACTTAGGTTTCATGAAAAGTCTTTAGCTCCCTGTTAAGAAACGCTTTGCAATGTAATTTATTTTGAATTAATACTTAATTGTACTAGTTGTAATGGATAATGTCACATCGAGCCTCAGAAAATTTAAAAATTTGATTTAATGGAATGCTAGGATTTTAAGTGTTTTAGCATCGAGCGGAGTCGAGATGGAGTTGGTTCTCGACTTCGCCTGCCTGCGTTTCGCTTAGGAAGGCAGGTTCGAGCTTAAACAAATAATAGTATTTAGGTCCACTTACCAAAAGCTTTAAAGTATCTTCGCGTCCTTAACCTTTTGCTTCAAAATAGCCAAATCTAAAACTTCATGCATTTCGTTAACATAGTTTATAGTAAGGCCTTTCAAATAATCTTCTTTTATTTCTTCAATGTCTTTCCTGTTCTCTTCACTAAGGATGAGTTCTTTGATTTTAGCACGTTTAGCAGCAAGAATTTTTTCTTTAATACCTCCAACCGGTAATACTTTACCCCTTAAGGTAATTTCTCCTGTCATTGCCAAATTCTTTTTCACTTTACGCTGAGTGAAAAGTGAAACCAAAGAGGTTAACATGGTGATTCCTGCACTTGGTCCATCTTTAGGTGTTGCGCCTTCAGGAACGTGAATGTGTACATTGTAATCTGTGAAAATATCTGGGTTCAAATTGAACTTTTCTGCATTGGACTTGATATATTCCATCGCAATAGTAGCAGATTCTTTCATCACTTTTCCTAAGTTTCCGGTAATCGTTAAATTGCCTTTTCCTTTAGATAATATGGATTCAATAAATAGAATCTCACCTCCCACGCTCGTCCATGCCAGACCAGTAACTACTCCAGCAACTTCGTTGTTTTCGTAAGTGTTTTTTGGTCTGTAAGGCCCTAAAATTTTCTCTACCTGCTCACTGCTCACTTTCACATCATAGTCTTCTTCCATAGCAATACTTTTAGCTATGTTTCTTACTACTTTCGCAATTTTCTTCTCGAGGTTACGTACCCCGGATTCTCTTGTATACCCGTCTATAATTTTTTCGAGTTGTTGCTTACCAAGCTTGATATTTTCTTTTTTGATACCATGCTCTTTTATTTGCTTAGGCAATAAATGACGTTTGGCAATTTCAATCTTCTCCTCTACCGTATAGCCATTCACACGAATAATTTCCATTCTATCTCTTAGTGCCGGATGTATAGAGGATAAATCGTTAGAAGTGGCTACAAACATCACTTTTGATAAGTCATAACCCACTTCTAAAAAGTTATCGTGAAAATCGTTATTTTGTTCTGGGTCCAAGACTTCCAGCAAGGCAGAAGACGGGTCGCCCTGATGACTGTTACCTAGTTTATCAATTTCATCCAATACAAATACTGGGTTATTGGTACCTACTTTCTTCAAACTCTGAATAATTCTACCTGGCATCGCTCCAATATAGGTTTTTCTATGACCGCGTATTTCAGCTTCATCACGTAAACCCCCAAGAGAAACTCTTGCATATTTTCTACCCAAAGCTTCAGCTATAGACTTCCCTAGCGATGTTTTACCAACACCAGGAGGACCATATAAACAAAGGATCGGAGATTTCATGTCTTTTCTCAATTTGAGAACTGCTAAATATTCTATAATTCTTCTTTTGACATCTTCCAGACCAAAATGATCTCGATCAAGTATTTTTTGAGCTCTTTTTAAGTCAAAGAGATCTTCACTTGTATTATCCCAGGGCAGATCTAAAAATAAATCCAAATAATTTCTCTGAATTGAATATTCAGCCACTTGCGGATTCATTTTTTGAAGTTTAGCCAATTCCTTTTTAAAATGAGAATTTACAGAATCTTTCCACGTTTTTGATTTCGAACGCTCGCGCATTTCCTCAATTTCACCTTCAGAAGACACTCCACCCAACTCTTCTTGGATAGTTTTCATCTGCTGATGAAGAAAATATTCACGCTGTTGCTGGCTCATATCACTTTGAACCTTAGACTGAATGTCATTTTTGAGCTCTAACTTCTGAAACTCAACATTCATATATTTTAAAGTAGAAAGGGCTCTTTCTTTAAGGTCACTTGTTTCTAAAAGTTTTTGCTTGTCTTCTACTTCTACATTCATGTTGGAAGACACAAAATTGATTAAGAAAGAAGAACTTTCAATGTTTTTGATTGCAAATGAAGCTTCAGAAGGAATATTAGGGCTGTCCTTTATAATACGAAGCGATAAATCCTTCACAGAATCTATAATGGTTTTAAATTCTTCGTCGTCTGGAATAGGTTTAAACTCTTCAAATTCCTCAATCTTACATCTTAAGTAAGGTTGTTCACTCACAGGTTCAGAAATTTTAAATCTCTTTTTTCCCTGGATAATGACTGTAGTGTTCCCATCAGGCATTTTTAAAACCCTAAGAATCCTTGCCACTACACCAACTTTGTGAATGTCTTTATAATTTGGATGCTCATCTTCGTCATTTCTTTGAGCGACAACGCCAATTATTTTGTTACCATTATTGGCATCATTAATTAATTTAATAGATTTATCTCTGCCAGCTGTAATAGGAATTACAACTCCTGGAAAGAGAACTGTGTTCTTTAAGGGTAGAATTGGTAGATCGTCAGGTAAGACTTCTCGATTTATTTCTTCTTCATCTTCTGAAGTCATTAAAGGGATTAACTCTGCATCTTCATCTATATTTTCTGATGATAAATTATCTAGATTAAATAGTCCGGATTTTGCCATAATTATTTTTTTGTCAAAATGTCAGTAATTACTGACTCAGCTGCTCTTTTTACGTTTAATAGTTTGAAAGATCTTGATTTCCAATTGAAATCACGATTGTGTTTTTATTGGTTCAATTCCTATGCCACGCTAAATTACTACTATTCTACGTTTTGTTTTTGTATTCTATTATAATTAGTCGAAATTTACCTTTTTGTTAAGCTATGAAGACAAACGAACAATTTGACCTTATTATTAAGGACAGCAGAGATCTTTTTGTTAAGAAAACTAAAGACTACGGTACTGCCTGGAGAATTTTAAGACTCACTTCCTTAACCGATCAAATCTTTATAAAAGCCAGTAGAATCCGAAGCCTGCAGGAAAATAAAACTCAAAAAGTAGAAGAAAACGAAGATTCTGAATTTATTGGAATCATCAATTATTCGATTATGGCTTTAATCCAAATCGAATTAGGTATATCTGAAAAAGCCGACCTTACTGCTGAAGAAGCTTTAATTCAATACAACCTTCAAGTTGACAAGGCTAAAACTCTGATGATCGACAAAAACCACGATTATGGAGAAGTATGGAGAAAAATGAGAGTGAGTTCACTCACCGATCTTATTCTGCAAAAGCTCCTGCGTATTAAGCAAATTGAAGATAATGCAGGTCAAACTTTGGTAAGCGAAGGTATCGAAGCAGGCTATCTGGATATCATTAATTATTCAGTTTTTGCTCTTATTCATTTAAACTTCAAAGGAAAATGAAACCAGCATTTTAAAATAATCGTATGAAATATATCGTAGGCTTTTCAAGACTATTTGTCGGAGTTTTATTCATGTTTAGCGGGTTTGTCAAATTGAATGATCCCGTTGGTTTTTCATACAAACTTGAAGAATATTTCGGCGTAGGTGTTCTCAATCTCGAATTTTTGGTTCCCTACGCTTTGGTATTGGCCATATTTATTGTGATTTATGAATTGCTTTTAGGCTTAACCCTTCTCATAGGTTATGCGCCAAAGTTTACCAGATGGAGTCTTCTGCTTATGATTCTGTTTTTTACTTTCCTTACCTTTTATTCAGCTTATTTCAATAAAGTTACCGATTGCGGTTGCTTTGGTGATGCCATTCCACTAACGCCCTGGCAATCTTTTGGAAAAGATGTCATATTGCTGATTTTGATTTTGATATTATTTTTCAATGAAAAATATCTTAACCCCATTTTTGCTAAAGCATCCTTAAAATGGGTAGTATTTGCGGCTACAATTACTTGTTTATATTTTGCTTATCATGTCTTGATGCATCTCCCTGCTATTGATTTTAGAGCCTACAAAATTGGTACAAATATCCCAGAAGCTATCAGCTATCCAGAAAATGCCAAAAAAGCAGTGTATGAATATGAATGGACATTTGACGTCAATGGCAGTCAGGAAACGCATATCACCACTGGTAGTTATCCGGAAGTGGCTGGCGAATTTATTGGAGTTGAAACAAGGTTAATCGAAGAAGGATACAAGCCTCCTATTCACGATTTTGCTTTGATGAAAGACGGCGAAGATTATACTGAAGAACTGATGCAGGAAGACAAACTGCTTATTGTTGTTACTTATAATCTTTCTAAAACTGAACGCGAAGGCTGGCCTGAAATTGTGTCAGCACTTCAAAAAGCATCAAAGCAAAATTTCAAAATCATTGGACTAACCGCTTCAGGACAAAAGGATATTTCGAGGATAAAATCTGATTTCGATCTGGATTTTAATTTCTATTTTGCTGATGAAACAACAATTAAAACAATTGTCAGGGCTAATCCAGGCTTGGTTGTACTCAAGAAAGGAACAATAACCAATAAACTCCATTGGAGTGATGCAGATGAGTTTCAAAACTAATATCAATTGCTAAAAAAAATCTTACAGAAAACTATCTATGCCCTCTTCACCGTTCTTGGTGTAGTTACCGTGATTTTTTTTCTGTTTAGTGTCCTGCCAGGTGATCCAGCTCAAATGATGCTTGGTCAAAATGAAACACAAGAACAACTCAAACTCCAAAAAGAAAAGTATGGTTTTGATAAAAGTATTGGTCAGCAGTATCTCTATTATATCAATGATTTATCACCGATTTCCTGGCATAGTTCAGACAAAGTAGATTTCACCTTTTTTGAAGAAGATAAATATACGGGAACTCAGCTGATCTCTTTTTTTGATGGTGCTATTTTCTTGAAGACACCGTATCTAAGGACTTCTTTTCAACGGCAGGATCAAAAAGTGCTTAACATCATCAAACAAACCCTTCCAAACACCGCTATTCTTGCAATTTCTTCCATTGTGATAGCACTCATTATCGGAATTATTTTGGGAATAATTTCTGCACTTCAAAAAGATACCTGGATAGATAAGAGCATACAAGTCTTTAGCACGTTTGGCATGAGCCTGCCTTCTTTCTTTTCTGCCATTTTAGCGGCCTGGCTATTTGGATACGTCCTCAAAGAATACACGGGACTCAATATGACAGGTAATTTATATGAACTTGACGATTTTGGAGAAAAAAAAATATTTCACTTTAAAAATCTGATTTTACCAGCATTTGTACTTGGAATTAGACCATTGGCAGTAGTGGTTCAATTGATGAGAAGTTCTCTCTTGGAAGTATTCCAACAAGATTACATAAGAACCGCAAGAGCTAAAGGACTAAATTCCTATTCAGTCATTATGAATCATAGTTTAAAAAATGCCTTAAATCCCGTAGTCACCGCCATATCAGGATGGTTTGCATCTATGCTTGCAGGGGCAGTTTTTGTAGAATACATTTTTGGGTGGAATGGAATTGGAAAAGAAATAGTAGATGCCTTAAATACCTTAGATTTGCCAATTATCATGGGAGCCGTGTTAACGATTGCCATCATTTTTATCATTATTAATATCTTAGTGGATATTATTTATAAATTATTAGATCCAAGAATATAAACAAGTAAAATAATACATATGAGAACTCAAATTGTAGCTGGAAACTGGAAAATGAATTGCAATCTGGATGAATCGCTCCATCTTTTAAACGAATTGAAGCTCAAGGATTTTTCCAAGGCAGAGGTTGAGGTGGTTATTGCACCAACATTCACAAACCTGTATGCTGTTCATCAAAATTTAAATGATTCTTCAATCAAAATCTCCTCTCAAAATATCAATGAGAATGAAGAAGGTGCCTACACGGGTGAAATTTCTCCAGACATGCTTAAAAGTGTAGGTGTGGAATACGTGATCATTGGTCACAGTGAAAGGAGAGCAATTTATAACGAATCTGATGAATTACTCGCTAAAAAAGCAACGGCTGCATTAAAACATGACCTTAAAATTATGTTTTGTATCGGTGAAATGCTGGATCAGAGAAAAGCTGACAAGCATTTTGATGTGGTTAAGGACCAGTTGGAAAAGGGACTTTTTCACCTCAGTGCTTCGGAGATGGAAAATGTGGTTATCGCCTACGAACCTGTTTGGGCTATCGGAACCGGAGAAACGGCCTCTCCAGAACAAGCTCAGGAAATTCACGAACATATTCGTAATGTACTAGCTAAAAAATACAATCAAAATATTGCCGACCAAACCTCAATTCTTTACGGTGGGAGTGTAAAACCTAACAATGCTAAAGAAATTTTTGCCAAAAAAGATGTTGATGGTGGACTTATCGGTGGTGCTTCTTTGGATGCAAATAGCTTTGCTGAAATCGTGATGTCGTTTTAAAATGATTTACATAGAGTATAAATTTACAATTCACCCACTTCAGTCTGGTAGAGATATTCTACTGGCTGAATTGGGTGAATTGCCTTTTGAAAGCTTCGAGGATTTCGACAACGGACTTCTGGCCTATATCGAACAAACTGAGGATAAATATTCTCTTTTGGAAGAAGTGCATGTTTTGAAATCTGATGAGTTTGAAATATCTTATAACAAATCGACCATAGAGCAGGTCAACTGGAACGAAGAGTGGGAAAAAAACTTCCACCCTATTCACATCGATAACAGATGCACAATACGAGCACCTTTTCATCCCAAAACCAAGGCTGAAATCGATATCATCATCGAACCAAAAATGTCTTTTGGTACTGGTCATCATGCCACGACTTATCAAATTTCTGAACTGCTTCTCGACGAAGACTGTGAAGACAAAAGGGTGCTGGACATGGGTTGCGGCACTGGTGTTTTAGGGATTCTAGCTGATATTCGAGGCGCTAAATCTGTAGATTATATTGACATTGATACCTGGTGTGTCGAAAATACTGAAGAAAACCTGGAACGCAACTCTTGTGAAGGGCGGGTTATTCTGGGGGGCGCTGAGAAAATTGAAAATGACTACGATTTGATCTTAGCCAACATCAATAGAAATATTTTACTGGAAGACATGTCCACTTATACCAGTCACTTAGTTTCTGGAGGTATAATTTATTTCAGTGGATTTTATAAGGAAGACCTGGAATTGATTCAGAAGGAAGCCTTTAAAAATGAATTGACATTCGTTAAGAATCAGGTAAAAGAAAATTGGGTAGCCGCCAAATTCACAAAAAATTAAAAATTGATTTTAGTTTTCTCTTTATATTTGCACTAAAAATGGATTATGAGTGTTAAGGAAGAAGTTTTAGAAGAAGTTGATGTTGAGGAAAAGCTGACAGATTCACACGAAATCATTGTGTATAATGATGAAGTCAACACCTTTGACCACGTCATCGAAACCCTGATCAAGACTTGTGATCACGATGCTTTACAAGCAGAACAATGTACTTTACTTATTCATTATAAAGGGAAATGCGCCGTCAAATCTGGGGATTTTGACGATCTGAAGCCCCGATGTACCGAAATTTTAAGAGCTGGTATAAGCGCTGAAATCATATAAAAAAAGCCTCGATCTTCGAGGCTTTTTTGTTTATCAATTTTTCTAAATTATTAATTATCCGAAAGCTCACGCGAGCGTCTCGCTCGTGCCCTATCTCAGTTTTCTATATTGCTAGCGCGAGACTGCCTTTGTCGGCTGACAGACGTCTCGCACTAGCCTTATTATAATTAAGTTATCATTTCAGTACTCCGACTGGCACACGCCTGCGTTTTAAATCAAGGTCACTTTTCAATCTGAGACGTATTTTTTAATTGAATCTATATTTAAAAGTTTTTGTTGTTTTTCAGGATCCAGTTTCACATCTTTATTTCCTGTAATCAACGATTCTAGAGGCACCCCTAAATACCTATTTAGAAGGGTTATCATTTTTAAGGTTAAGGGTCGTTTTTCATTTAAAACTTCAGATATTCTAGTTTTTCCACCAAATAATGGTGCTAAATCAATTTGTTTCAAATTCATTTGCTCCATTCGAAATTTTATGGCCTCTATTGGGCTTGGCGCTTCTATGGGGAAATGTTCTCTTTCGTATTTTTCTACAAGCAAAGATAAAAGTTCAATCTCCTCACCTTTTGAACTGGTGGATTCTATCGAATTTTTATCACTATTTATCAAAGTGTAAATACGTTCGCAGGCTTCGTTATAGTCTTGCTCTGTTTTTAATAGTTTTATTTTCATATTTTATAGTTTTGACTTCTATTTTATCATATTCCTTATGAGTTCCGAACCAGACTACAAAAACAATTTTTAATTTATATTCTATATCGACGATCAAGCGATAATCATTAGCTTTAATATTGAACACCACTCGCTTTGAACTAATAATACTGGCACTACCATATTTTGCTTTCAATTCGTTAGCATTGCTCCATGTGGAGTATCTAACCTCATAAATCCAGGACTTAAGAGACTCTTCAGCCAGCTGATACCGACTTTGCCTACAAATTTTGGTTAAAGTGGACTCTTTGATTATTCTCATACCATGCAAAGATAGCTAAAGTTACCTTATTTGGTAACTTTTTTTAGCTTGTTTCTGCTTTGCAGGCTCCTGCATCTTGCTCGTACCTATCGCTGTCGCGAGCAAGCCTTTGTCGGCTAACAGAAGTCTCGCACTAGCCTGAGGGGTCAAAAAAAACCCTGAAACAAGTTCAGGGTGATAAAAAAATACTTTATTTACCAGATAATCCATAGTTAACTACCCTACTACCTTAATAATTTCTGAAGTGATATAATCGATTTGTTCTTGATCCAGTTCGGTGTGCATGGGTAAAGAAATCACTTCTTCTACCAGCTGATTGGTAACGGCAAACTCCTTTTCATCATAACGCTCATCTTTGTAAGCCTTTTGAGAATGCAACGGAATTGGATAATAAATACCGTGTGGAATGTTGTTTTTCTTAAAATGCTCTGCTAAGGCGTTGCGCTTTCCATTTTTGATTTTGATGGTGTACTGATGAAAAACATGACAATCGCAGGTATGGCAAATGCCATTTGAATTATCGCATTTTTTGTGAGTTTCAGTTTGCGGCGTTTCAATGTGTTCAGATTTGCTCAAAGCCTCTGTGTAATGTCTGGCTGCATTTTGACGTCTTGAACTGTAATGATCCAAATGCTTGAGTTTGATGTCCAAAACCGCCGCCTGTACACTGTCCAGTCTTGAATTGACACCCACCACATCATGGTGGTAACGCTCATACATCCCGTGATTGACAATGCCTCTAATCGTATGAGCTAACTCATCATCGTTTGTGAAAATAGCACCACCATCTCCGTAGGCTCCCAGATTTTTGGAAGGAAAAAAGGATGTCGCTCCTACATCCCCAATCGTACCGGCCTTTTGCTGAGACCCATCTTTAAAAGTATAGTTAGCTCCAATGGCTTGGGCATTATCTTCAATCACATAGAGATTATGCTTTTTAGCTATTTCCGTGATTTCTTCCATCTGAGCAACGTGTCCAAACAAATGCACAGGCACAATAGCTTTGGTTTTGGGTGTAATCGCTTTTTCCAGTTTATTTAAATCTATGTTGAAAGTATCTTTATCTACATCAATGAGAACGGGCGTCAAATTTAACAGCGCAATCACTTCTACAGTCGCTGCAAAAGTAAAATCGACGGTGATGACTTCATCCCCTGGCTTTAAGCCCAGTCCCATCATTGCAATTTGTAAAGCATCGGTTCCGTTGGCACATGGAATCACGTGCTTAACACCCATATACTCTTCCAAATTCTCCTGAAACTGCTTTACGGCAGGCCCGTTGATATAGGACGTTGTATTTAAAACCTCAAAAATGGACTCATCGACTTCATCCTTTATTTTATCGTATTGACCCTTAAGATCAACCATTTGTAGTTTTCTCATAATTTTTTTTCTTCACAAAAATAAGAATATTAAGTATCTAAAGAGACAATTCAGCTAAAAGCTTATTTTTGAAAAAAATCTAATTTGAAGTCTTTATACCAGTTCATCATATCTAGTTTTAAATTACTCCTGCCTGTCTTAAAATTAATCAGTCCTAAGATGAAGTTATTTGTAGAAGGAAGAGCGAATTGGAAAGGCAAATTACAATCTCAAGTTTCTGAAGATGATAAAGTTATATGGTTTCATGCCGCTTCTCTTGGCGAATATGAGCAGGCGGTTCCTGTCATTCAAGCTTTAAAACAAACGCATCCCGATTATAAAATCGCAGTGAGTTTCTTTTCACCCTCGGGGTATGAAATTAAAAAGAAGGATTCTAAACTGGATATAGTCACCTATTTACCGCTGGATACTAAAAAAAATGCCAGACGATTTCTGGATATCCTTAACCCAGAAGCCGCTTTTTTTGTCAAATATGAAATTTGGCCGAACCTGATGGATGTGTTAAACAACCGGCAAGTCAAGTCTTATCTTATTTCTGGGTTATTCAGACCAGAGCAGCTGTACTTTAGACCCATGGGAAAATTTATGGCTAAGGCCCTGGGTAAGTTTGACCATCTTTTTGTTCAGAACGAAGAGTCCTTAAAACTGCTAAAAAACCATGGTTTTGAACAAGCCAGCATCTCAGGGGATACCCGCTACGACCGTGTCATTGCTCAGTTAGGTATGGATAATAAGTTAAGTTTCATGGATGACTTTACAGCTTCAGGTGAACTCACCATGGTATTTGGAAGCACCTGGCCTGAAGATCTAACTATCACTCTGGACGCCATGAACAAGGCACCTGCACAGGTGAAGCTGGTTATCGCTCCGCATCAAATCAACGCCGCACAAATTCAGAAATTAAAAAAAGACATCCGCAAAAAAGTGATATGCTATTCTGAAATTGAAAATCAAAATCTTCAAAATTACGAGGTTCTTATCATAGATACGATTGGTCTACTGACCAAAATTTACAGCTATGCCAACATGGCTTATGTTGGAGGAGGCATGGGATTAAGCGGACTGCATAACATTCTGGAACCTGCGGCTTTTGGAATTCCAATTGTTATTGGTGAAAATTATGACAAATTTCCCGAGGCTAAGATGTTAAGACGTCTGGGAGGGGTTTTTAGTGTAGATTCTGAGAAAGAATTTGAAGGCTTATTCAAAAAACTTGTTACAGATAAGACATTTAGAGAGAAAAGCGGACAGATTTGCGGACATTTTGTAAACTCTGAAGCTGGGGCAACCCAAAAAATTATATCATCTATTGACTTGTGAACCTGCCTGTCCAAGACACGCAGGCGGGCCTGCCCGATCAAGACACGCAGGCGGGTTCAATCCTGCTTGGAATTATGATGTCGAATGAGGCTTAGTGTAAATCCAATAATAAAGGGGATACTAAGCAAAGCTAAGGCCAATGAACTTACGATGAGTAACTTCTGGACAGCCTCGAGCACATCACTGGCTCCACTAAATTTTCCAATCATCAGAAACCCTAAAGTCACCAGAAACAATAGAATGCCCCAGATCCATTTGTGATAAGATGATGGGTTTATTTTGGTGAGATCGGAGAACATACTCAGGACGTATATGGCTGAATCGACCGAAGTGATTAGAAATCCCACCAAGAGTAAAATGGCCAAAATCACAGCATAAAACCCAAATGGGAACTGTTCCAAAAGCACAAAGGTGGCCGAAAACACATCATTGAAAGCAAAACTGCTCACCAATTCTGAATTGATAAGTTCTACAGCGGCTGTCCCAAAACTTGTAAACCATAGAAACGAGCCTAAACTCGGCACAATAAGCACACCCAAAATCAATTCTCTGATACTTTTTCCTTTCGAAATCCTGGCGATAAAAATACCCGTAAAAGGTGCCCAGGCCAGCCAAAACGCCCAGTAGTAATAGGTCCAGTCCGATAGAAATTCTTCTCTGAAATCGAAGTTTCCTATCGCCAGGCTAAGGGGTATAAAATCCTGAATCAAAGCTAAAATCGATTCATAAAAGTTACTGAAAATCAGACCTACATCTGTATTGAAAATGACATAAGCCAATAGTACCAGCGTTAAAGAAATATTGATGTTTGACAAGTGGCGGATGCCTTTTCTTAAGCCTTTTATCGAAGAAAATAAAGCCAAAGAAAAAATAAGAACACAAAGGCTAAGGCTTAATATGATTCCGAGCCGCGACCCAACAACGAAGTTGATACCGCCTTCTACCTGCCGAATACCAAGTGCCACAGCGCTAACGACACCAAAAACAGTGGTGAGTATGACCAGCAGATCTATACATTTGGTAACTACAGGATTTGACAGTTTTGGGAGGAGATGGCTTAGCTGAATGTTTTCATTTTTGATAAAAAGCAGGTAGGCAATGAATAAGGCAAAAAGTCCGTAAAAAGCCCAGGCTGTGAATCCCCAGTGGTAAAAAGTCATTTCAAAGCCATGTATTTGCTCTGGTCTTAAGATTTCTATTCCGGGCTGCTGCATCATAAAAACAGGTTCATGGACAGCTCTTAAGATAATACCGGCTCCCATGCCAGTAGAATACATCATGGCCAGCCATGACAAAGTGGAATATTCCGGCTTACCAGAACCCAGTTTCTTTTTTCCTAATGGAGAAAAGGCAATCACTAAAAGATAAAGGCAAATACATAAGCCAAGGACCAGGTAGAGCTGTCCAAATAAGGATCTCACCCAAACAGAAGTTGTATGAATGATTTGAAAAGAGCCTTCAGGAAAAATGACAAAACACAGCCCTGTAAGCCCAAAAATGAAAAGGGAGGCTATGACTAACTGATTTTTGTCCCGGAGAAATTTCAAAAAATAGAATTACACGGTTACCGCTTTGTTTAGATACCTTCTGAAGGATAGCATAGCTCTATAAGTTTCGATGACCTTGTTTTTAAAATCTTCTGCAAGGACATCTTTTCTTTCAAAAGGCTTCATAGATGCGAAGCTTTTCAGTCTTAGCAGGTCGATATGTTTATGGCTCTGAGAAAAGCCTTTGGGCGCTGTTTTCAATTGGTCCACATCTTCCATTAAGCCTCCAAAATGGTTTCGGAAGGTTTTGGAATTGATGATGTCTTTAAATTCATCTCCGTTATAATCTATGGCTTCACGAATACTTTTCAGATATTCAGATTTGGGTTTATAAAATCCTCCAGCCACAAAAATCTCATCGATGCCTAAATGGATATAAAAGTCACCAGTCTTAGGGCGTTTGTCCAGCCCGGCTCCAAAATGGTCTTTGTAAGTGGGCTTGTTGGGATGATACAATAGATTATTATTGATGCGATTGATGGCTTTTTTACCTGAAGAGGAATAGTAATCCTCATCGATTTTGGAAAGTTTAAGATCCAAATCTTCAAGCCAATTTACATAATCTGCTTTTACGGTTTCGTACTGACTTCTATGTTCATCCATCCACTCCTTGCTGTTGTTTTTGTTGAGGATTTCAAGAAAATCGAATAAACGTTCAAAATTCATCTAGCTAGGTTTTATCGAATTAAGTTGAGTCTTCAATTCTTCCATAGACTGCTCCAGTTTTTTAAGCATGCTATTTTCTGAATTTTCATTGATGGAGAAGGTTAGTTTACTGGTCACTTCCCAGATTTCCTGAACTTCGGAAGCTTCCACCTCATAGGGTGGATAATAGGAATTGGTAGAAATCAGTGAAATTTTATGAGAGTGTGGATGTTTATGCAATTTTTTAACCATTACAGAATCCTGTAAAACAAATACATAAACTTTATGATTCATAGCCTGTTGAAGACTTTCCACTGATTTTCCAAGAACCCAGTCTTCAGAATGAAAGTTGGGTTCCATGCTATCCCCTTCTACCTGAAAACCTCTATAAGATGCGTTTCTGAACTGAGGGATAGGCATTTCAAAAGCTGGCAACTGATGATACCATTCGGCATCGCCAATGTTTTGGGGATAACCCGCAGCAGCTTTTTGGTTCACCAGCAGCATGTTTTCTCTTGAATTGGTTTCATCGACAGAAATCACCTTCGGCATAGAATTGATGTGATGCACATCCAGTTTTTTCTGAAAGCTTTCGCCATATAGCCAAAGCGGATTGACTTCAAACATCTTTAAAAGCGTCATCACCACCTGACCTGAAAGCTTGGTTTTACCTCGTTCAATATCTGAAGTGGTATTTTTAATATTCAGGATTTCAGCAAACTCAGTTTGCGTAAAATTGTTTTCTTCTCGAATTTGTTTAAAACGCTGAATTTCTAAGGGTAAATCTGATTTCATGACCGTTTATACTTAATTAGGAATAATTCCATAAAATTAAGGAAAAAATCCTAATCAATTCAAATTTTTACATAAAAAAGTTGACTAAGCGTTATGTGTACAAAAAGCTAAAGTAGGTTTTTGTATACTTCAATTGATTTTAAGGGTAAGAGACAGGGTAAAAGTCGAGATGGATTTATAGCCTTGTAGCTTAATAAGGTTTTCGACTTTGCCTGCCTGCGTTCCGCTTAGGAAGGCAGGCTCGAACTTAAAACAAAGGGATGCGTGATTCATTAAAGAATACTCTTGTTTTATAAAGTTAAAACAAGCTCTTTATCTTATTCAAAATTATAACTTATAAAATATAGTAGTAACAAAGTATTTATTTTAATAAATTTGAGAACTAAGATAAGCCCTATGAAAATACATGTCATCAATGGTCCTAATTTGAATATATTAGGAAAAAGAGAACCCGAAATTTACGGTAAGTCTACTTTTAAAGATTATTTCACTGAACTTCAGTTTGAGTTTAAAGCCGTTGAGTTGTCTTACTTCCAATCTAATATAGAAGGCGAATTAATTTCAGAATTACAGGAAGCAGATGATAATGTGGATGGTATTATCCTCAATGCTGCTGCTTACACTCACACGTCGGTGGCTATTGGAGATGCTATCAAGGCCATTGGGACACCGGTTATTGAAGTGCATATTTCCAACACCCATGCCAGGGAAGAATTTCGAAAACATTCTTATGTTTCACCGAACGCTTTTGGTATCATTATTGGTTTTGGTTTGAGGAGTTATGAATTAGCGATAAGAAGTTTCCTTGATTAAAAAATTATACTTACACAGGTATGTTACAAATTAATACCATCTTATTTTTTCTTTTATGTGTCGCCATCGGCAATGCTCAGGAAAAAAATGAAGTTGAAAAAAGAGTAAAAAAAGGAGAGGTTCATGAGCGAGCCATAGAATGGCTGAATGATGCTTTCGAAAAGAAACGTAAAACCAAATGGTATTTACAGACTGATGGAGAAAAAGAAGTCTTTGAAGCTAAGCTAAAGCACAAAAATCATCTGCATAGCGTTGAATTTGACTTAGATGGGAATGTCCGGAATGTGGAAGTCTTAATCGATGAAAATGAACTCGAAAGGGAAGTGCTGAAAGTCATTTTGACCTATTTAAAAGCCAATTACACCAAGTTTTCAATTTCAAAAATCCAGATTCAATATACAGGCGAAGGAGAGAATCTTGAAGATGTCATCGATGAAGATGAATTTGAAGATATCACCATAAATTATGAAATTGAATTCTACGGAAAATCAGATACTGAAGATGAGTTGTGGGAAGGCTTGTTTGATGCCAAAGGCACTTTTCTAGAAAAAAGAGTCATCAACTTGAAAGCCACTGATAACCTAGATTATTAGAGATGAATAAACGCTTTTTAATAGTCTTATTTATAGTATCATTTTCAGTTAAAGCTCAAGGCGAACGGTTTACTTTTGGCTTTCTTCCAGAAGCTTCACTAAGTTATAAGATTTCAGAAAACTATTCTGTGACTCACAAAATTGAATCTCAAAATGGAATATATGACTCCAACAACCTCAACGAAGAGCTTGAATATGTACACAGACTAACCGATCTACAAAGCTTCATCAGTCGGAAACTTTCACCATTCGTCAAAGCAGGAATTGGTTATCAATATAGAATCGAAGAAGGCGAAAACACGCACAGAACAATTCAGCAAGTTTCTATTCTGCAAAGAGAATCATTCTACAGAATTGGTCATCGAATCCGAATCGATGAGACTTTTTATAAAGAAGCACCGCTCTTGTTCAGAGCGCGCTACAGAATAAAAGGACAGGTTCCTTTACAAGGCTTGAGTTTGGATCCAGGTGAAAAATATTTATCTGTATCCAACGAGCTCATCTATATGACTCAAAGCAGTGAAGACGATTTGGAAAATAGATTTGCCGTCTCCCTCGGCTTTTATTTCGATGATAAAAATAAATTTGAAGTAGGTTTAGATTACAGAACCGATGATTATCTGGTTGAAGATAGATTCAGACATCGCTTATGGTTTAAATTAGGCTATTACAAATCACTTTAAGCTCATTTATGAAAATACTACATACGGCAGACTGGCACATTGGAAAACGACTTCATAAAACAGATTTAGCTGAAGACTTTGACCTGTTCGTCAATTGGCTTTGTGAGTATCTAAATCGAAACCCTATTGATGTCTTATTGATTTCTGGAGATGTATTCGATTTTTCAAACCCATCCAGCGAGTCTAGAAGTCAGTATTACAGGACACTCATCAAACTCAAAAAATTTGATTTCAAAATCATCATCACTGGAGGAAATCACGACTCCCCAAGTGTTTTGGATGCTCCAAAAGAAATCCTTAATCAGTTGGACATCCATGTCATTGGACAAATGCCAGAGCAGTTTGAAGACAGTTTGATTCCGATTTCTTCTGAAAATGATATCAAATTAGTCATTGCAGCGATTCCTTATTTAAGAAGCAGAAACTTTCAGCGACAGTTTGATGCTGAAAATCATGACAACAAACAGGAAGCTATGAAAGAAAGTATTGCCTTTCACTTTCAGGAAACAGCTAAACTTGCCAAAGAAAATTTTCGTGATGTTCCTCTGATGGGTATGGGACATTTGTTTGCAACGGGTGCCAGCGTGTCAGAAAGTGAGCGCGATATCCAAATCGGGAATTTAGCAGGTCTGGAGGCTTCACATTTTGGCAATAAATACGATTATATAGCGCTAGGACATATTCACAAGCCGCAGCGACTAACAGCCGACACGCCTATTTTTTATAGCGGCTCTCCTATTCCATTGTCCTTTAGTGAACGAAAAAATGAAAAACGCATTTTAGTCATCGATACGGAAATCTCTTTTGAACCCGAAAGCATTTGTATTCCCAAATTCAGAGATTTGATTTTGATCAAAGGAAGTCTGGAAGAGGTCAAAGAAAAGTTGGTATTGGTTAAAAATGATCATCCCTTAAAAACTCTGATAGAAATCGAAATGATTGAAGCCGAATCTTCCGCTTCCATAACCTATGAGTTGGAACAGATGATTGAAGCTTTTGATATTGAAAACTGCGAAATCGTAAAGCATAAAGTAACCTTCAAAAATGCTTCTGAAGTTGAGCGTGGAGTTTCTACTGCAGAAAGTCAGGTGTCTGATTTTACACCAAAACAGGTTTTTCAAAAGAAACTGGAAGGTAGTGACGAAACCGAAGACACCAAGCTGGAACTCATCTCTGCTTTTGAAGAAATCCTCGAAGAACTGAATTATACGGAAGAATGAAAATTGAAAGCCTGCATTTTAAAAACATCAATTCACTAAGAGGTGAACATGAAATCAATTTTAATGAATCACCACTAAACACTGGTGGTTTGTTTGCTATCATTGGACCAACGGGAAGTGGAAAAAGCACCCTGCTCGATGCGATTTGTCTGGCACTTTACGGCAGAACCCCTAGAATACCAAGTGTCACCAAAAATAAGATTGAACAGGATGGAAGCATACTGACCAAATACCAAAAAGAAGCTTACGCAAAAGTCAAATTCTCCTGCAATTCTGGCACCTTCACTTCTACCTGGTCCATTTCAACCAATAGAAATAATAAATTAAGGGAGTATCAGATGGATTTATGGAATCCTGTTACTGAAACTTTTTTTAGTGAAAAGAAATCTGAGGTACTGACAGAGATTCAACGGCTGATTGGTTTGTCTTATGATCAATTCGTAAAATCGGTTTTATTATCTCAGGGAGAATTTGCAACCCTGCTTCAATCCAATGAAAAAGAGCGAAGTGAGCTTTTAGAAAAAATCACCAATACGTCGATTTACAGACAAATTGGAAGAAAAGTATTTGAAAAATATAATGCACTGAGGTCTAAAATCTCCAGTCAAAAAACTTTGATGGAAGATATCAGGCTAAAGCTTTTAAGTGAAGAAGAACTTCAACTGAAGCAGAAAAATAAAGCTGAGCTTGAAAAACAAGAGAAAGAGCAACAACTCTCACTTTCTCGCTATGAAAAAGACCTGGATCAACTTAAAACTAAGGAGAAACGAGATAATGAACTGGAAGCTGAATCCAAAAAACTTGAGCAGTACAAGACCGAATTTAAGGAATTTCAAAGTAAAAATGCCGATAAATTAAGCAAACACTCTAAAACTTTGGCTTTTGAAGAACAACTTATGGAATATAATGCTCTTGCAGAAAAAAAGGAAAGTCAGGTTGAAACCATAGAAACTTTAGAAAACGATCTATCTCAACTTCAAACACAGATTAAAGATTTAAAAAGTAAGGTTCAGGAACTTCTTAACACTGAAGTTGAAGCTTCTGAAACTGAGCATCGATTAGATGAATTGCTTAAAGAATATCAGAAGCTTGAGAACGAAAAGCAACTAAAACTCAACGACTATAAGTCTAAACTTGAAATTTTGACCAGAGAACTGGAGGTTTTGAATTTGAAATTCAAAACTCAAGCTATACCTGATTTTAGAAGTGAACTTCAGGACAAATTGAAGGTTTCAAAACAAAAAGTTGAAGGTTTTGCCATTCAGCTTGAGGGTGATACAACTTTAGATGAGAGCATAAAAGCGAAAAACCAGTTGTTGAATCAGGTCAAGGAAGCTAAACATGAGGATAAATCCTTAACTGAATTAGAAGAAAGGTCTGCCAGACTTAGCCAGCAAATCAAGTTGGATAAAGAAGAACTCGCTAAATTTCCGAAACTGATTTCAGAAAAAGAAACTGCTTTCGAGACCCTTAAAAAAGAGGTCACACATCTGGAGACTGAAAAAGAAAATCAAAACTTAAGGCTGGAAGTTGAAGACCTCAGAAAAAAACTGGTAGAGAACGAGCCCTGTCCTGTCTGCGGTTCTAAAGACCATCCGTATTTTGAGCATGCTCCTGCTCTTGATTCTGAATTGGATAAAAAGTTGAAAACTAAAAAAGAGGAGCTTCAGTTGCTTTCCAAAGCAATTGAAACTTTAAATGCTCAGCAAGATTCAAAAACCGAACGTGTTGAAGAACAGAAAGCTGAACTTGAAGATTTAAAGCTGAATCTGACCCAAAGAAAAGAGGTTTTTGCTAAAAACTTTGAATTTATTCTTCCTCAACTTGAAGGGAAAACATTTTTGGAGTTAGAAGGTTCTGTCGGGCAGGAGATTGAAAATCTTGAAAAAACAAAACAGCTCCAGGCAGAAATTCAGGCTTTAGAAAATTCTATAGATGTTTTGTATAAACTTCAGTTAATCAAGGAACAAGGAAGTCAGTTAAAGGCTAAAATGAGAACTCTATATGCTGGAGAGCATTTAGATAATTTAGTTTCTGAACTGAAGAAAAACTGGATCACTTTAAATTCGAATATATCCACAACTAAAAAATCATTAAGCAAAGAGAATGAAAACTTAAGCCGAGTTGAAAGCAAACGGCTACAACTTCAGGAGAACTTAGAGCCTAAAATAAAAGCCAGTGCATTTTCAAGCATTTCGAAGGCCAATTCATCTCGAATGAAGTCGGCAGACTACCAGGCACTAAGCCAACAGCTCAATGAATTAAACGAACGAATACAAATTCAGAAGGAAAAACTAAAAGGCATCAAAACTCAGATTAATGACTTAAGATTTGAATTTTTCACTGATAAAAATCAAGCTGAATTGGCTATAACTGACTTGTCCAATACTTTCCAGAACACAAAAAACGAAATTGAAGAAGTCAACAGGCAGTTGAAAAATAACAAAGACCGTATTGAACGTTTTGTAAGTATAGAGAGAAGTATAGCTGAGGAGCAGAAAGCCAACAAAAAATGGGAGATTCTGAACAAGCTGATTGGGGATGCTACGGGAACAGAGTTCAATAAATTTGCACAAGATTTGAGTTTGCAACGTTTGATTTACTTGGGGAATAAACGCCTAAAACACCTGAACGACCGCTATGAATTGGATCGCTATTTACCTAAGGAAGACAAAGACCAGCTTTATGTGATCGATCATCATATGGGGGGAATGCGACGATCTGTGAAGACCCTGTCTGGAGGAGAAACCTTTCTGATGAGTCTGGCTTTGGCTCTGGGATTGTCTGATTTAGCTTCCAGAAATGTGGAAATCAATAGTTTATTTATCGATGAAGGCTTCGGAACTTTAGATCCTGAAACACTAGATGTCACTTTAGATACGCTGGAACGTTTACAGGCTGAAAGCAACAAAACCATTGGTATCATAAGCCATGTTAGCACGTTAAAAGAGAGAATTCAAACGCAAATTGTCTTGGAAAGAAATGCTCAGGGCTACAGTCAGCTGCAGGTGGTTGGCTAAAGTTTAACTAAAGTCGATAAAGCAAATTTGATTATTTTTAGAGCTATTAGATTGATAAATCATCAATTTAACTTCATTAAAATTGATATATTTTTATAAAAAATAAATTAATCCTTATTCTATTACGAATTATTCATTTATGCTTTCTTTGCTAGCGAAATTTCTCATCGGAATTTAGTATCTTCGCAAGAGTCATAAAATTGATAAAATGCAAGATAAACTTCAAAAAAAAGAAGATCTTTCTTTTGACGAGTTCAAAAAACAAGTTCTAGAAGATTATAAAATAGCCGTCACCAGTAGAGAATGCAGTTTGCTTGGAAGACGTGAAGTCTTAACTGGTAAAGCAAAATTTGGAATTTTTGGTGATGGAAAAGAGGTACCTCAGTTAGCTTGGGCCAAATCGTTTAGAAATGGAGATTTTCGTTCTGGTTATTATAGAGATCAAACGTTTATGATGGCTATCGGAGAATTGACGATTGAGCAGTTTTTTGCTGGACTTTATGCCAATACCAATCTGGAAGATGAACCTATGTCTGGCGGTCGCCAGATGGGTGGTCATTTTATGACGCACAGTTTAAATGAAGATGGAAGCTGGAAAAACCTAACTGAACAAAAAAACTCAAGTGCAGACATCTCTCCTACTGCGGGTCAGATGCCACGTTTGCTTGGTCTTGCCCAAGCCTCCAAAATTTATAGAAATGTAGATGGCATCGATTCTGAAAAATTTTCTAACAACGGTAATGAAATCGCCTGGGGAACTATTGGAAACGCAAGTACAAGTGAAGGTCATTTTTGGGAAACATTCAATGCAGCTGGTGTGTTGCAAGTACCAATGGTCATCAATGTGTGGGACGATGATTATGGAATTTCGGTTCATGCAAGACATCAAACCACCAAAGAAAACATATCTGAAATCCTTAAAGGCTTTCAAAAAGAAAACGATACCAACGGTTATAAGATATTAGTCGTTAAAGGCTGGGATTATCCTGCTTTAATTGAAACTTACGAGAAGGCAGAGAAAATTGCCAGAGAGCAGCATGTCCCTGTTTTGATTCATGTTGTTGAAGTCACTCAACCCCAGGGTCATTCTACCTCCGGATCGCACGAACGCTATAAGACGGATGAAAGATTGCAGTGGGAAAGAGAGCACGACTGTAACACAAAGATGCGTGAATGGATGATTTCCAACGGATTTTGTACTGAAGAAGAATTGGTAGAACTTGAAAAAAGCATCAAAAAAGAAGTAAGAGATGGCAAAAAGGCGGCCTGGACTGCTTTTGGAAAAACAGCCAAATCTGAAAATAGAACAGTGGTTAAGTTATTGACTGATCTTGCAAATTCTTCTGAAAATAAAAACTTTATCGCTTCTTTGGTAAAAGAACTCAAAGAAAACGACGAGCCAATAAAATCTGTCATTCTTTCCACAGCAAGAAAAGCTTTGCGCTATGTAAGAGGAGAAGAGTCTGATGCAAAAAAGAAACTGATTCAGTGGATCAAAGAGTTCAGAGCTAGAACCCAGCCCGATTACAGTAGCCATCTGTGGAGTGAATATGATGGTAAGGCTACCAACATTGAAGCTTTAGAACCTACTTATGACGAAGATGCTGAAGATGTGGATGCCAGAGTTATATTAAGAGATAATTTTGATAAGATATTTGAGACCCGACCAGAAACCTTAATTTTTGGAGAAGATGCCGGAGAAATTGGTGATGTCAATCAGGGTCTGGAAGGACTTCAGGAAAAGTATGGAAAATTAAGAGTAGCCGACACAGGAATACGTGAAGCTACCATTTTAGGTCAGGGTATTGGAATGTCCTTAAGAGGATTACGGCCAATAGCTGAGATTCAATATCTGGATTATTTGCTTTATGCTTTACAAATTATGAGCGATGACCTGGCCACTACTGCTTACAGAAGCAAAGGAAAACAAAAATCACCACTGATAGTCAGAACTCGTGGACACAGACTGGAAGGCATCTGGCATTCAGGTTCACCTATGGGTGGAATTCTAAATTTAATACGCGGCGTTAATGTATTGGTCCCAAGAAATATGACCAAAGCGGCTGGGTTTTACAATACCATGCTGGAAAGCGATGAGCCTGCACTTATTATTGAATGTTTAAATGGATACAGACTTAAAGAGAAAAAACCAAATAACCTCGGAGAGTTTAAAACACCTGTTGGGAAGGTAGAAACTATTCGTGAGGGAAGTGACTTAACTATTGTTTCTTATGGTTCAACCTTAAGAATCATTGAGCAAGCTGCTAAGGATTTGCAGGAAGTCGATATCGATGTGGAAATCATAGACTGCCAGTCTTTGGTACCGTTTGACTTAAATCACGACATTGTGAAGAGCCTTGAGAAGACAAACAGGCTATTGGTAGTTGATGAAGATGTACCTGGAGGAGCTTCGGCATATATTCTTCAGCAAATCTTAGAAGAACAAAATGGTTATAAATCTTTGGATAGTCAACCTCAAACCCTCACAGCGAAGGCCCATCGTCCGGCTTATGGAACGGATGGGGATTATTTCTCTAAACCTTCTGCAGAAGATGTATTTGAAAAAGTTTATGCTATTCTACGTGAATTTAAACCGGAGGATTATCCCAAACTGATGTAATTATCTTTTAACAAACAAAAAAGCCATTCGCCTTAGGCGGATGGCTTTTTTTGTTTAAAATTCGACCTGATACTGAATTAAATCCAACTTATAAGTTTTTTAATTTTTAAGACTACTGGATTTAAAACAAATTACGTTTATTTTTTTTGAATTTAACACCGTACTCATTCTTGGATGCCTCTTTCACGATACTTTTAGTGATAAGATCGAGATTCTTGGCAGCGTCCTTTAAGTAAGAAATGGTTTTATAATTGGTGTCACTTTGAAGATCATTAAGGTCCAGCAAATTTGAGAGTCCCAAAATATTAGCCACAGGTTTTCTCAACTCATGAGAATGTTTCCAGGCGATTTCCCTGAAGGCATTGTTTTGATTGATAATTGTATCCTGGTTTTGCTTAGCCAGTGTCAAATCTTCAATGATCATAATGATATTAAGATTATCATCATCCTTAAAACTATTTAAACTGATACCCACTGTTAAGTTTTTATTTTTACTGGTTTTAAAATTTCGATAATTATTTAATCTTAATTTTTTAGGTTCATCATTGATGTAATTAGCGAAAAGTCTTGAATATTTTTCTTTAAGATTTTCCGGGAACAGGATATCTAATTTTCTACCTAATATGTCATCATGTGAAAATCCAAAGACAACTTCAAATTCGGTGTTGACAAATCCTATGGTCTGTTTATCATCTAAAATAAGCATGGGATGAGGAACAGCCTCAATTGTTTTAGTCACTTTATTTTTAGATTCTTTAAGTTTCATATTATTATGCTCTGGTCTGGTAATATCAAAGCCGACACATAAAATCCCAACAGGCTGCTGATCTTTATCTAGTATGGCTGAAAACTCCCATTGCGTCCAGATATATCCTTTTTCATTTTCAATATGTTTTCTGATTTCAACAGGAAAACAATGTTGAGGATGGGAAAGACATTTCATGACTATTTCCTCAATTTTATGGTATTCATCAGGATGCGTGGTAATGAAAGAATGTTTTCCGATAAAATCATCAGTAATAAATGAAAATCGATTTTGAAACGTTTCATTGACGAACATATAATTTCCACTCAAGTCTATAACTACAACATCATAAAGTTTAGAATTTTTAAGAGCTTGTGGTATGGTATCAGTAATAAAACCATTTTGCATTTATATGAATTTAAAGTGATTGCTCACCAATAGTAAAGTAAATATAATTTAAAAATGATATCAAAATTAAAAGCGTAAAAATAATTATTACGGCTTAAAACATTTTGCTGTGAAAAAATAATAGATTTTAAAAATCATATTTTTGACTCATGAAACCGCTGGGATTTACCTCTGAAATTAAATGCCAAATTTCATAGCTAATGATGTTTGTGAAACCTATTCTTTTTTTCTCAACAAAAAAATACTGGAAAGAAGTATCCTATATATAAGTTTCTGATTTTAAAAACTTAATGATCTAAAACAAATTACGTTTATTTTTTTCGAATTCAACTTCACACTCATTCTCAATTGCTTCTTTCACAATACTTTGTGTGATAAGGTCAAGTTCATTTGCAGCTTCCCTTAAATAAGAAATGGTTTTATAATTGGTTTCACTCTTTAAATCTTTAATATCGAGTAAATTGGATAAACCTAAAATATTAGCCACTGGTTTCCTGAGTTCATGAGAATGTTTCCAGGCGATTTGTCTGAAAGCATTATTTTGATTGATAATCGTATCTTGATTTTGCTTAGCTAAAGTCAGGTCTTCGATAATCATGATGATATTTAGATTACCGTTGTCATAAAAACTATTTAAACTGATACCTACCGTTATATTTTCATTTTTATTGTTTTTGAAATCTCGGTAGGGATTCACTCTAATTTTTTTTTGATTTTCAGCAATGTAATTCCCCAGAAGTCTATTATAATTTTCTTTATGATGTTCCGGAAAAAGAATTTCTATTTTTTTACCTATAATTTCACTAATAGAAAACCCAAAAACAACCTCAAATTCCCTGTTGATATAATTTATGTTTTGTTCATCATCCAGAATAAGCATAGGATGAGGAATAGACTCAATAGTTTTAGTCAGCTTCGTTTGAAACTCCTTAAGTTGCAAGTTATTATGCTCTGGTCCAGTAATATCAAAACCTATACACAGAATACCTATAGGCTCTTGATTATTGTCTAAAATAGCTGAAAACTCCCACTGTGTCCAGTTATACCCTTTTCCATTTCGTAAGGGCTTCCTTAATTCTATGGGGAAACAATGCTTTGGGTTTGCAAAACACTTAATGACTATATCTTCAGTTTTAAGGTATTCATCAGGATGCATGGCTATAGAGGAAGGCTTTCCCGTAAAATCATCTGTTATAAATGAAAACCGACTGTGAAAAGTCTCATTTACAAAAACATAATCTCCATTTATATCGGTTACGACTACATCATATATTTTAGAATTTATAAGAGATTGAGATATGTGATTAATAAGGATTTCATCTTGCATTAATTTGTATTTAGAATAAGTGACCACTCACCATTTGTTAAACAAATGTAAATAAAAATGCATTTATAGCAATAAGCGACAACAAGGATTTGTGATATCACTATTATTCTATAAAATAATGATAAAATGAATATTTTAATTTTGAGTCTTTAATGCGTTAGGGTAAGTCTCAGAGTAGGGTGACCAAATTTCATAAATAGATTTTCCTCCAGAACTTTGTCCTTTATGATGCCATTTGCCGTCGATGACTTCAAAGTTGAAATCAAGATGGGCTCCTACTCTATTTTTATCTTTTGAGAAAAAAGTGATATGCTCAGTATAAATTCCATCCTGAGCAGAGTAAGTTCCGCCTCCTGATGCCATAAATGTTTTAGTAGCCGAATTAAACGCTACCCATTGAAAACGATTTGCAGTTAAGATTTTAATCGTACGTCTGTCAAGTGGTTTCATTTCCATCATAACTCCCCCGCGCTTTCGACCTGTAATCACCCAATTTCCTGATAATTCGTCGATTTCTGAAGATCGTTTTTTCCAAATCTTTGTGTGCTTACTATCAGTTATTTGAACTTTTTTATCGTCGATCCAGGTTAGTCGATATTCTTTTACTGCATTAATTTTCGAGCTGTCATACGTATCAAAATCTCTCTTTTCAATGAGTTTATCACCTTTCAATTTGTATTCTCCTCCAGCTGCTCCCAGAAATGAATTGTCCTCAATGCGCTTTGAACCTAAGGCAAAATAATTATCTGTCGCTATTTTAATAACCTCTCTGTCGGTGACCTTTTCACCATTTAAACTTATCAATTGCCAGGCACCTTTCATAGACTGAGCAGAAAGGAGACTAGCGAAGCACAGTAATGTCAAAGTAAAACATAAATTTTTCATTGGCTTAATTTTAAGTTATTTATCTAAAGTTCTGGTCAACCAGTCTTTTATATACGCTAAGACTTCCGGGGACATTGTCTGTTCAATCGTTGCATACTCACTAATATCTCCAGTTTCACTTTCCTGAAATAGATGGTTTACCCCTTCAAATTCTTTTACTTCAACCGCTTCGTTGCCTCCTTTTTTAAGTGCGAATTCAATTGCCTCTAAGTTTTCTTTTGAAGACACCTGGAAATCATTTGTTCCCCCGATAGCCAGTACAGGGCAATCAACCAATCCTAGATATTCTGAAGGTCTGCTTCTTAAAAGACCCACTATTTCTTTAGATGACAATTGCTCTACAATAGCCATCAATTCTTTCTCCAGCATCGTGTCTGCATAATTATCGGTCATAAACTGAGTCAGTTCAGCCTCCAGCTGTTTGCCTCTTGCGCTGGTTGTCCTGATAAAATTATACGTGTTTTCAAAAATAGCATTGGATTGTTCTACCTGAGTAGCATTCATTCCTCTGAGCTTAAGAAAATCTGCTCTTTGTTTCAGCATCATTTCATCGCCATCAATACCTGGGGCTGCTAGCAACACCATAAAAGACACATCTTCCTGCAGAGCAAGTTTTGGAGCTATAACCCCTCCAATACTGTGACCTAAAAGGCCTATGTTTTGTTGATCTACATCATTCCTGACTTTCAAAAAGTTGTAGGCTGACTTTGCATCAGATACAAAATCATCGAGGCTGGTTTCCTGAAAATCACCCTCAGACCGTCCAACACCTCTTTCGTCATACCTCAGCACTCCTACTCCACTTTGAGTAAGTTCGTGAGCCAGCAGCAGAAAAGGCTTGTGTCCCATAATAGTACTATTTCTATCCTGCGGACCGCTACCACTTATCAAGATAATTACAGGAAATTTTCCTTCTTTTTTGGGTAAAGTAAGTGTTCCTGCAAGGTTGATGCTGTCGGTTTCGTTTCTGAACACCACATCTTCTACGTAATACTTGAAAGGTGGCTGCGGCTCCTGTGGTCTGTTCAACTTAGTATGACCACGAATTAGATTCAATTTTAAAGACAGGTTATTTTGAAAAAAATTTCCGACAACCGTATCTTTTGAAGACCATTTCCCCTGGTATTTAATTCCTAAAGGCTTCAGTTCAATCTTTAATATCGAATCCACTAAAGACGTAGAGCTTGCCTTAAAATCATTAAGAGATTGTGCGGGAACACTTAATAAGGAAACGTGATCACTTTCATTTTTATAGATTTTGAAATTAAGATCCAGCGTATATCCTTCAAACTTCAATTTGCCAGTCCAGTCACCAGAGAGGTCCTGAGCATAGTTTGAAAATGAAAGTAAAACGGCCAGTAAGCAGATGTAAATTGTTTTCATATATATATTAAAAGTGGTTAATTAAGGATTAAAACATTTTCGATTCCCCATCTTCAGGAATCCAGGCTTTGTGGCTAAGATGTTGTTCCTTAAATTTTGACTTTAAGGGTTCTCTCTTGGTCGGACAGTGATTCAAAGCTTCCAGATGATTACAAATCGTTGTTCCAAAATTCAAGTTGGTAAACCTCACAATATCTTCTTTAGTCATCAAGATAGGGTCATAAGCATCCAACTGAGCAGAGCCGCATGGAATAACAGAGATTTTGGGCTGGTAATTCACCAGAACTTTGGCAACTTCATCCGTCAGAATGGTATCAGACGCCAGGTATAAACTTGGCTCATCGGGTAATTCTATATAAAATCCCATCACATTCCCCATCAACTCAGCTACGTTACCATAACCATGACGGGCCGGAATTCCCTCAATACTTCCTTCCAAAAAAGTTTGAGACGTGTTATAGTCCAATTCCTGAACTACTCGTAATCCTTTCTCCTTCAAATCTTTCGCGTCCAAAACACTACAAGTCACCCTAAGCTGTTTGTCCTTCAGAAAAGCAATTCCAGCCTCATCCAGATGATCCGCGTGTTGATGAGTTATCAGCACATGCGTTATTTTTTCAAGCAAAGATTCAGCGCTTTTTGGTAGCTCAACCAAAGGGTTTCGATAAGGAGGAAAACGCTCTTTAGCAAAAGCCTCAATCGTCCCCACGTCACCAAGCATAGGGTCTACCAATATAAAATCATTTTTTGTTTGAATTATAGCAGTCGCATTTCTAAGGTGATGATAAGTCATTCTTCTGATTTTGATTCAAGTTAACTTGATGTTCAAAGATAATTCAACTTTTATTATGAAGTTAAGTTGTTGCGAATGCTTTTATTTGCAGAAAAATTCAAAATGTCAATTGCCATAAAGCCTATAAGTTCATCTGAAGTTGAATCCCTGGCAGAGCTGAGTCAGAAGACTTTTGTAGAATCGCATGGGCATAGTGCCAGTCCAGCAGATATCCAGAATTACATCGATAAGCACTTTTCAATCAGGACCTTATCTGAAGCTTTAGAAAATCCACGTATCTATTTCAGTAAAATCTATGTGGATAATCAACTCGCAGGCTATTCCAAACTTATCCTGGACGAACAACATCCGCTTACAGACCTGTTACCTGTGGCCAAATTTGAAAGGCTTTATCTTTTAAAAGACTTCTACGGTCTTGGGCTTGGTGAGATGCTTTTAGTTCATAATTTAGAACTCGCCAAAAAACAACATCAGAAAGCTTTATGGCTTTTTGTCTGGACCGAAAATGAAAAGGGACTCAAATTTTATAAAAAGAGCCATTTCAAAATCATTGGCGAACACGACTTTAAAATCAGCGAACAACACTCCAATCCCAATTATGTGATGCTGAAGAGGGTATAGATTTTCAGATATTAAATTCTTACCTCGCTTCATAATAAAAAAACGAATCGCAAAAGATATTTTCTTTCACGATTCTTTTTTTTATTGTAAGACTTTAAATTAGTTCTTGTCATAGCCTTCGGGTCGCTTCCATCTCACCGGAGCTTCAGGCTCTGGTTTCATTTTAAATTCTTCGGTTTCCAGTAATTTCAGGGCTTCTTGTACTGCTTTTTCCAACTGTGCATCCCTGCCTTGTAAAGCCATTTTAGGAGCATCAATCACTTCAATATCTGGAGCTACACCTTCACCTTCAACAGCCCATTCTCCATCGGTATCATAAAAACCACCTCTTGGCGCTACCATTCTACCGCCATCAATAAATTGTGGCGTATCCCAGGTACCCACAAGTCCGCCCCAGGTGCGCGTTCCTACCAAAAGACCAATATCTTTTTTCTTGAACATATAAGGCAGTAAATCCCCTCCAGAACCAGCTCTTTCGTTGATGATCATCACTTTTGGCCCCCAGATCCCAGCCAAAGGCGATGTCCAGGGTCTATTATCTCCAGCTTTACTATTGAAATAGCCAATAGGTTCGCGGGTCATAATATCTATCATGTAATCTGCAGCAGAACCACCTCCGTTGTTTCTTTCGTCTAAAACAACTCCCTTTTTATCCTGTTGTGAGAAATAATAACGATTAAAGCTCGTAAATCCTGGTTGACTTGTATTAGGGATATAGACATAGGCCAGTTTTCCGTCGGACATCTCATCGACCTTGCGTCTGTTGCTTTCTACCCAGTCTATATACCTAAGTCCATTTTCTCTTCTGACCGGTTCGACATAAACGCGTTCTGCACCAGATAATGATGCCTTACTATTGACCATCAAAGACACTGTCCTTCCTGCAGTCTGTGCGAAGTGTTCATAAATATTATCATCTGCAGTGATGGGTCTTCCATTCACTTCCAAAATATAATCTCCTACTTCTATCTTCTGGCCGGTTAGACCCAAAGGAGCTTCAATATCTGGATTCCATTTCTCACCGTCATATATTTTGCTGATTTTATAATGACCGTTTTCAATTTCATAATCAGCTCCTAGCAAACCTACAGGAACTCGTTCCACATCTGGCATATCTCCACCAGAAACATAAGAATGACCTATAGCCACTTCGCCGCTTAAGATATCTACCAAATAATTCAAATCAGTTCTGTGATGAACATGCTCAACCCATGGTTGATACCAGCTATACACTTTATCCCAGGGTGCGCCATGGACATTGTCAACGTAAAGAAAATCACGCATAAACCTCCAGCCCTCTTTAAAAATCTGCGCATACTCAGCTTTTGGATCAACATTCATTTTGGCTGAAACTGAAATGTTATCCTCCGGTTTTACTTTTCCTTTGGTATCCGTTACGTTCCAGCTTCCTCCTTTTTGAAAAAGTGTAAAATCTCCATTTTTGGACACCACCATTTGACTTACTTCTTCTTCAAAATCTTCAGCCTTTTCTTCTTTTACGTCATAGTCATGCACTTTTAATCCATCTTGGTTTGGAATCGTTTCTGCTATGAATAGCTTTTGTTCCTGAGAACTTCTAATAAATTGATAATTCCTTGCTGGCAATTTCAATGCAACTACTCTGTCTTGAATATTCTCAAAATCAATATTTACGATTTTGTTTTCTTGTTTTTTATCAGTCTTCTTTTTGTCTTTATCGTCTTCGGCTTTGTTAGCTGCTTCTTCATCGCTTTTTGGCAAATTTGGAGCCTTCCCATCAGCGCTTAAAACTACTGTATATAAACTTCTGGTAACTGAGGGATCATAAGAACTCATATCCAGCCAGCCTGTGTTTAATCCATAATCTGTACTTGCCAAAAAATACAGATACTCTCCAGATTTATCCCATTGTGGTGAGGTAGCATCTGCCAATGGATCTGACACCTGATGAGTATTTCCCGATTCTATATCGTAAACGAAAATAGCTTTGAAATGGCTGTTTTGCTGTTTTTCATAAGCAATGAACCTACTGTCAGGTGAAAAGTTAGGATTCATAGTCCTGTTAGGATGTGCAAAACCGTCTGTATCTACTTTTTTAACTTTTCCATTTTCTAAATTGATGTACCACAGGTTGTAATCAGTGTCGGTATAGCTGATCAGTTTTCCGTCTGGTGACCAGTCTGGAGTGAAGTAAAAGGTTGGATTTTCTAAAACATAAGATCTTTGGTTTTCACCAAATTGATTGGCAACTACCAATCGATATTCACCACTTGCATCTGAAAACCAGGCGATTTTATCTCCCTGTGGCGACCAGATTGGAAACCTGTCTGCCACACCACTGCTTTGTGTGATATTTCTCCAGCTTCCCTCCTCTTTGGGGAAGGTGAAAATATCACCTCTATGCTGAAAAACAGCTCTTTTGCCATTAGGCGAAAGGTTTGGGTTACTCACATTTCCTGCCGTAACATCTTCCCATCGTTCCCTGCTAAAATTCAAATCACCAGCTACATTGATTTCCAGCTGTTTAACTGATTTGGTTTTTGTATTCAGGGTGTGTAAATACCCCCCTTGTTCGTATACAATCTGATCTCCAAAAGCATCTAAACTTTTGATATCAAATTTTTTATGGAAGGTAATCTGTTCTTCTTTTTGAGAGGTCATATCATAACTCCAGATATTACTCACATAATCTCGCTCTGACAAGTAATATACTTTTTGTCCAACCCAAACTGGGTCCAAATGCCTTTCCTTGTCTAACTGTGGAGTTCTTGTCAGTTCCTTGTTGTTCAAATTTAAAATCCAAATGGGTAAGGCCTGTCCGCCCCGGTAATTTCTCCACTCGGGATCCCATGAGGTGATTGGGGTGTAGGCTAAGAATTTTTCATTTTCAGAAACTTCACCATAAGCTGCACGAACATCTACTAAAGGCTGAGGAAAACTAGCATCAGTAGAAACCGTATATAATTGTGTGGTTTGGGTAGGGTGTGACTTTCTTCCTGTTCGGAACAGCACTTCACCAGAAGGCGTCCAGCCTTGCACAATATCACCTCCCGGATGATAAGTCAGGCGTTTAGGGCTTCCTCCTTCAACGGGTATCACATAGACATCTGTATTGCCGTCGTATGCTGCACTAAAGGCAATCCATTCCCCGTCATCCGAGAAATGAGGAGAAGATTCATAGCCTTCATAAGTGGTTAACCGAATCGCATCACCACCGGATCGCGGTGCTTTCCACAAGTCATTGGCATAAACAAAAACCACATCATCAGCCGATAACGTAGGCTGTCGTAATAACATGGTCCCCTGACTAAAGGTTTCAACTGAAATAAAAGCGATCAACAGAAATACATATAATTTTTTCATAAGAATTTGTAAAATGATTGAGATGCCTAATTTATAAAAATTGTGTGCAAAAATTGGAATTTTGAATTTGAAAGGGCTCTGCAGTTAAATCTTAAATAGTTTGTTACCGGAAAGATAATTCAATAAATTAGGCAAAATTTTGAAATCAAACCTATGAGTATTCTCAGAATTATATTTGCCATCCTACTTCCGCCCTTGGGCGTTTTTCTTACCGTTGGAATCCGAGGAGCCTTTTGGCTCAATATCTTACTTACCATTTTAGGTTTTGTGCCTGGCATTGTGCATGCCATTTGGATCATTGCTAAAAACGATGACAAGAAAGTTTGACTTGCATCAACTAGGTTTCTAAAATTTTAAATTAAAATTGAACTGGCGTTGCCGAATACTTTTCATAAAACTATATTTGTGACATGGAACATTTTGTTGTCTCTGCCAGAAAATACAGACCAGAAACTTTTGAAGACGTTGTTGGACAAAAGGCAATTACCAATACATTGCTTAACGCTATCAACAACGATCATCTAGCTCAAGCCCTTCTTTTTACGGGGCCTAGAGGTGTTGGAAAAACGTCTTGCGCAAGGATCCTTGCCAAAAAAATCAACCAGGATGCTACAGATGATGAAACCACTGATTTTGCATTCAATATTTTTGAATTGGATGCGGCATCCAACAATTCTGTAGATGACATCAGAAATCTTACCGACCAGGTAAGAATTCCACCACAATCTGGAAAGTATAAAGTTTATATTATCGATGAGGTGCATATGCTTTCTCAGTCGGCTTTTAATGCGTTTTTGAAAACATTGGAAGAACCGCCAAAGCATGCTATTTTTATTTTAGCAACTACAGAGAAGCACAAAATAATTCCAACTATCTTATCGCGATGCCAAATATTTGATTTTAAACGAATCACCGTTAGAGACATCAAAGAACATTTGGCTGATATTGCTATAAAAGAAGGCGTTGATGCAGATGAAGATGCGTTACATATCATAGCTCAAAAGGCGGATGGCGCTATGCGTGATGCATTGTCTACTTACGATAGGGTAGTCAGTTTTAGCGGTAATAAGCTTACTCGCGAAGCAGTTACTGAGAACCTGAACGTTTTAGATTATGAAACCTTCTTTAGAACTACAGATTTTCTTTTAGAAAACAATATCCCTGAAACTTTAATTTACTTTAATGAGATTCTAGCCAAAGGTTTTGACGGACAACATTTTATTGCAGGACTGGCATCTCACTTCAGAGACCTAATGGTTGCTAAGAATCAGAAGACGATTTCATTGCTGGAAGTTGGGGAACTTACCAAATCCAGATATTTTGAGCAGTCGCAGGCGACGTCCTATACATTTTTACAGGAAGGAATAGATTTAGCCAACACCTGTGATTTTAATTACAAATTGAGTCAAAACCAACGTTTGCATGTGGAGCTTTGTCTGATGAAGTTAGCTTCGCTTACCGATCCAAACTCCACCGAAAAAAAAAAGACTAAGCAACACATCTTAAGTCCCAAAGAGGTGGAGGAGGCTTCTTCTCAATTTACTGAAGTAGCTCAATCTCAACCCACTACAGAAAAACCGGTCGAAAAAGCTTCAGTTGAACCTGAGGATAAAGTGAAAGAAAATATTTCAGAGGTTTCCCCAGCTCAGGACGTTGACCTGAAGTCAACCGAAGCGCAAAGCTCACCAGCTAAAAACACAAATCCAACCGAAGCAAAGTCAACCGAAGCAAAACCTGTCAGCGAGATACAGTCAGGAAGTTCAGAAGAAAAACATACTGTTGAAGAACCTCAGGAACGCATAAGGCCTTCCCTGAAGCATACGCCTAAAAAGGTGAACGGGCTTTCTATAAAAAGCATACAGGAGAAGAAAAGGCTGAAGGAACAGCTGAAAAAAGATAAGCCTGAGGAAGAGGTTTTGACATCGGAATTTACCGAAGAAGATATGCAAAAAGCCTGGAAAGAATATATCCAGCTTTTATCTGAAAATGGTAGTAAAATCGTGGCTTCAGTCATGGGAACCTCCCAACCAAAACTCGATGGTAAAGTGATAAAACTGGAACTCCCCAACGACTCCATGCGACTGAATTTGATACAGGACCAGGGAGATTTGATGAGGTATCTGAGAGAAAAACTGCAGAATACCCTGATAAGTCTGGACATTTCCGTGAACCATACGTCTGAAAAGAAATACGTGTACACACCGCGAGAGAAATTTGAAAAATTGTGTGAGAAAAATCCAAATTTGGAATTGTTGAGAACGACTTTTGATCTAGATATATAAATGTTATGCTTGGACTAAAATTACCTACCGATCCGCGATGGGCAAACATCGCCGAGAAAAATATTGATGAAATCCTGATAGATCACGCCTATTGCGAGCAAAAAGCGGCGTCTACCGCCATTTCTTTGATTGTTTCTTTTCCGGAATATACCGAGTTAGTAACGGCTATGACAGAACTGGTGCAGGAGGAGATGAGTCATTTCAAAATGGTGCATGACTTATTGAAAGAGAAAAATATTCCTTTAGGAAGAGATCGCAAAGATGATTATGTGGCAAAACTGGTGACTTTTTTTCCTAAAGGGGGCAGTCGACAGACGCAACTTGCTCATCGCCTGCTCTATGCAGCCTTGATAGAAGCCAGGAGCTGTGAACGTTTTAGATTATTGTCTGAGGAATTGAGCGACGAAAAATTGAAGCGTTTCTACCGCAAACTGATGATAAGCGAGGCCAATCATTACACCATGTTTTTAGGATTTGCACGTCAATACCATGATGTGGATGAAGTGAATCAAAAATGGTCGGAGCTGCTAGATTATGAAGCTGAAATTTTGGAGTCTTTCCAGGACGGAGCTTCGGTGCATGGATGGTGAGTCGTGAGTCGTGAGTCGTGAGTCGTGAGTCGTGAGTCGTGAGTCGTGAGTCGTGAGTCGTGAGTCGTGAGTCGTGAGTCAAATTTAAATTATCTCTAAGTTTAAAGCATCACATTCCATTTTTTTGATAAAAAATCAGAATGAAACTAGCTTAGTTAAAAGTTGTTTCACTCTGATTTTCTAAATTTAGTAGTCAGTAGTTTGTGAGTTTTTGAGTAATTGAGTTGGTAGGTTTTAGGAATTAGGAGGAAGTTGAAATAAAATATTCAAGATTTGGTGTTTCTTATTCCATATTCAGTATTCTTCAGTTACTCGTCAAAAATATTGGAATACTTTCCGTCAGAGGTTTCAAAGAATTTTCCGTTAACGTATCTGTAGTGCTTATCCAGACCACTGAGTTTCTTCATATCGTCTGAATCTAAACTTACATTTCGACTTTCAAAATTTTCCTGAATCCTCTCTTTATTGGTCGATTTTGGAATGGTCACCACATCTCTTTCAGAATGAAAACTTATAAGCACTTGTGCTGGTGACGCCTCATGCTTTTCAGCGACTGCGTTCACAACTTCATTATCTAAAAGCGTTGGTTCATTATCAGCTTTCATTTCTTCTGTGCGGTCCTGACTACCTAAAGGAGAATATGCGGTTACTAAAATATCATTTCCTTTACAGAAGTTCACCAAATCGGTTTGATGTAAGTAAGGATGCAACTCTATCTGATTCATTTCTGGATTCACATCAGAATCTTTCATCAATTGATTCAGCTTATCCTGACTGAAATTGGAAACTCCTACGTGCTTGACTAAATTATGGTTTTTGAGATCTACCATAGCCTCCCATGTTTCTTTAAGGGGAACTTCTTCTAAAGATAAGAAATCATCATCGGACTCTGGAAATCCTTCTAAACCAGATTTAAAAGCAACTGGCCAGTGCATGAGGTATAAATCTAAGTAATCAAGTTGTAAATCTTTGAGGGTATTCTCTAAAGCTGGTTTTACATCTTCTTTTCGGTGGGCATTATTCCAAAGTTTAGAAGTGATAAATACATCACTTCTTTTGATGTCACCTTCTTCAAAAACCTCCTTAAAAGCTTCACCTATTTCTTTTTCATTACCATAGATGGCTGCGCAATCTATGTGCCTGTATCCTATTTTTAATGCGTGCTTTACGGCTTTTTTGACTTCGCCTGGTTCGGATTTCCAAGTTCCAATACCTATAACATCAAGCTGATCGCCATTATTAAATTTTAAAGTTTTCATGATTTTGTGTTTTGTTTAAAATTAGTTTCAAACAAGGGAATATCAAAAATGAAAACCTCTTTTAGTTTAGATTTAACTATGTCTTTTTAATTTTTATTGTTTTTGGCACTAAAACGCCGTTTCTCATTGAGAGATTCATGAGCTTTTATCTCACTTTCTGGAATGACTTTTAAAAATGAAGGATGCTGTTCTATCGCATATTCAATTTTTTCAATGATGCTTTCCACTTCTTCATTATCGTAATCAATTTCTAGTGGTTCTTTAATAACCATCGACTGAAGAATATTTCGTTTTTTGATTCGAATTCCTTTTTTATCAAACGATCGTCTAAACCCATCTATGACGATGGGAATAACAATCGGCTTATATTTTTTGATGATATGAGCTGTTCCTTTTCTTATAGGTTTCCAGGGTTTAGTTGTGCCCTGAGGGAAAGTAATGACCCAACCATCATCCAATGCCTTTCCAATATTGGAAATATCACTCATTTTCACTTGCCGATTCACTTTTTGACCTCCAGCTCGCCATGTTCTGTCTATACTGATAGAACCTGCATAAGCCAATACTTTGGGCAACAAGCCTTTTTTCATGGTTTCGGCTGCGGCAACATAATAGATATTGAGTTTTGGATTCCAGAGGTAACCTACATTTTTGATATTATCATCTCTACCGCTTAACGAGGCATTGAAGACATGGTACATTGCCACCACGTCAGCAAAGTAAGTTTGATGATTGGATACAAATAAAACTTTTCTATCTGGTAGGTTTTTTATAATAGAAGAGCCTTCAATCTGAAGGTCATTAAAACCCTGATAGCGTTGATGAGTAAGTCCCCCCATGATTCTTATCAACCATTTCTTTAAAAATAAATAATGTCCAAAAGGATTTTTCTTGAATAAGCTCATACCTTAAAATATTGCTTCGCAAATATACGGTTTTATAGACTTATGATAATCTTGCAAAGAGCTCTCTTATTTCGCTCAAAATCATTGCAGTAGCTCCCCAAACCACATGTCCCTCAAAATTAAAAGCTGGGACTTCTACATTTTTGGCATAAGAAGCATCTATAAATTCGGTATTGAGATTGTTTTGATCCAAACAAACAGAAAGCGGAATTTCAATAATATTTTCGACTTCACTTTCTTGTAACACAAAAATTGGCTCTACATCTATGATACTTAAGTAAGGATGTACCAAAAAATTGGAAGGCGGAATATAGAGTTCAGTAAGAGGTTTTATGACTTGAATGCTGTTTACCGAAACACCGATTTCTTCTTCTGTTTCTCTGAGAGCCGTTTGCATCAAATTTTTATCCACTTCTTCATATCGACCGCCTGGAAAGCCTATCTGGTTGGAGTGAACTCCTTTGTAGGTTTTCCGGAGGATAAAAGCCATATAAGCTTTACCGTTTTTGGGGTATAACAAAGAAACTACTCCAGCATAATTTGGATCTTTTCCACTTAAATTTATTTTTTTAAGCTCATCTTGTCTAAATAAAGGTGCGAGTTGGTAATGAAAAGATTCGCCAGGAAGTTCTATTTTCTTTAATTTTGAAACCAAACTCGTTAATGATGAAAAGTCCATTTTTTATAGTATGTCTTGTAGTTATGCTTATGTCTTGTAAAGAAAGCAAAGATAATTCAACTAAGGAAAAAGAGGTCGAAAGAGACACTATTGAAAAGGAGATTGAAGTTAAAATTCCTTCCAATGGTCGTACAGATAGAGATTTATCTCAAATAAAGTTTGTGGAACAGGAAGAATTAATTCCTTTTCTGAAAACTTACGCAAAAGAAAACCCAGAAACTATTGTAGATGTTGAAACTGAATTTGGAACTTTCACCATCGAACTTTTTCCTGAACCTGTTCTTCACCGTGCTAATTTTATAAGATTAGCTAAATTAGGTTATTTTGATACTACTGTTTTTCATAGAGTTGATGATGATTTTGTGGTGCAGGGCGGAAATAGCGATAGAATGTCGACACATCAGTTTAGAGGAGCCGTCGGCGATTATTTGATTCCGAATGAATCTACTCCTAAATATCCTCACGACTACGGAATGGTTTCTGCCGCCAAATATGCTGAACAAAATGTGAGTAACGCCTCATCTCCATTTGAGTTTTTTGTGGTGACTAAACCAAATGGAGCTTACCATTTGGATGGTGATCATACCGTATTTGGAAAAGTTATCAAAGGCATGAATGTGGTCGAAAAAATAGACGATTTGGAGACAGACGATAGTGAATGGCCATTAACAAATGTCGGTCTGGATATAAAAGTAGTGCGTTAATCTTACCAATAATCTTCGATATCTTCATCTTTTTTATAGACCGTAGGTAATGAGAGTTTGAAAATTACAGCAGAAAGCCTTACAATAATTACAACTAGACCTGAAAATATAAAAATGAGACTTAAAGGTAAGTTTAGTTTTAAAAACACAAAGTAACTAAAGGCACCTAAAATACAGGCTGTTGCATAAATTTCCTTTCTGAAAATTTGAGGGATTTCATTACATAGTATATCCCTTATCACACCTCCAAAGCAAGCACTTACGGTCCCTAAAGCAATACAAATTATAGCTGGAAGTCCTTCCGCTATTCCCTTTTCTACACCAGCCACCGTATAAAGACCAATTCCGAATGTATCAAATAAAAAAAGTGATTTTCTTAAATAAAACAATTTTTTTCTGAAGAATACGGCTAACACTGCAGTGATGATAATGACATAAACATAGGTTAGATTTTGCATCCACATCACAGGAACACCCAATAATACATCTCTTAAGGTTCCTCCTCCTACAGAAGTGACAAAGGCAATAATAAATATGCCAAATGCATCCATGCGTTTCTTGAGGGCAGAAAGCACTCCCGATATAGAAAAGGCAATCACGCCTAGAATGTCAAGTATAAGTGTATATTCCATTTAATGAATGCTATAGTATTGATAGTCTTTCAATACAGTTTGTATAAAAGTTTGTGGGGATTGCTTGGTTTCAATTTCAAGTTGACTTGCCACTTTAGCCGCTAGTTTTATGATGATAGAATGATCACCATCTTGCTGAGCTTTATCAAATATTGATTTGATGCGTCTAAGGTCATCATCTTTTAGAGTTGCTACCTGTGGATATTGAGGAAGATAAGAATCATCTATCTCGAATAAAGGCATTTTTTTAAATCCTGTTTTCCGACGTTCAGTAATAACTGTTGTTTTGGCTGCAAGATCACCAAGGCGTTGCCCCTTTCCATTTATTAGTATCGTCGCAATAGCAATTCCTCCACTGGTTAAACTCACATCTACAAACCTGAGCAGCCATCGGATCAAATACCCGGAAAACTGAGGTTTGGATCCATCTAGATTAACGACCCTCAATTTCATGGAAGCCTTTCCTATGCTCTGTCCGTTCATAAAGGTTTCCATAAGGAGATGGTACAAAAAAGGAGGCAACCCAAGAACCATTGAGGTTACTGCACCTTGAAAAGGAGATACATCTAGCAATCCTGTCATAACAGCAATTGTGATTAGAATATAAGCCATTATAACTATAAAATCTATGATATAAGCCAGAATTCTATCCCATACTGTAGCCACACTTTGTTGAATCTTTACATTTTGTGCGGTTTCTATTTGAAAATGACTCATAGATTGCTTTTCTTTGGATAAATTATATACAAATGCGAGAGGCGGCTTTTGTCAAGCAAAATAAAGACAAATGGTTAAAATTTGAAAGGCTTGTGCAAAATAATATGAGTATTTCTCCAAGTGAACTCTCCAAACTTTACGTAGAGCTCACAGAAGACCTCAATTATGCGCAAACTTTTTATACCAATAGTGAGACTTTAGCTTACCTGAATGAACTCTCCGTTGGAGTACATCAAAAAATTTATAAGACTAAAAGAGAATCCAAAAACAAAATCTATCAGTTTTACATAAAAGAATTTCCCCTTTTCTTTTACGAATATCGATCAACTTTACTACTGGCTTTTTTATTATTTTTAGGTTTCTGTGTCATTGGAGCCTACTCTGCAGCTTCAGATGATGGTTTTGTCAGGTTGATTTTGGGAGACGCTTATGTCAATTCTACCATAGAAAACATCCAAAAAGGAGATCCTATGGCGGTTTATAAAAAAGCCAGCCAAACCGATATGTTTTTGGGAATTACACTCAACAATATTAAGGTTGCTTTGTTTGCTTTCGTCGCTGGAATTCTTGCTGGATTGGGAACTATCTATATCATTCTGCAAAACGCCATCATGCTGGGCTCGTTTCAATACTTTTTTTATGAGCAGGGTATTCTCTGGGAATCTGCCAGAACCATCTGGATTCATGGAACAATTGAAATTTCGGTCATCATTGTTGCTGCCTGTGCCGGACTCGTCATGGGAAAAAGCATCTTATTTCCAAAAACTTACACCCGCTTGCAGTCTTTTACTCAGGGGGTGAAGGCAGGACTTAAAATCGTAATTAGTACCATTCCTTTTTTTATACTTGCTGGTTTTCTAGAAGGCTTTGTCACTCGTCTCACAGGCATGCCAGATTGGCTTGCTATTTTAATTATATTATCATCATTAACTTTAATCATCTATTATTACGTTATTTTACCACAACTAACCCACAGCAAACATGCAAAGCAACTACATCAACTTTAAGAAAGAGCGTGATCTTGGCGCTATTATTTCAGACACTTTCAAATTTATCAGAGAAGAATACAAAACTATCTTCAGGCTTTATCTCAAACACGTCGGATGGCTTTTACTGCTCGTTGTAGCAGCAAGTACATATTATCAATACCAGTCCCTCAGCCTTACAGTTGATTTAACAATTGCAGATGGTCCTGGTAATTTTTTATTAGAAATGGTTTCCTCAACTGGAATTTCACTCCTTCTTGTGTTACTTAGCTCTATCGCTTATTCGGCCTTAAGTGTCACCACTATCAATAGCATTATAAAAAGCTATGTCAAAAACGAAGGGGAAGTCAAAGACGACGAGGTTAACCGGTATATAGGTCAGTTTTTCATCACAAACCTTGGTAGTTTTATAGTCTATGGAATTTTGATATCCATTGGTTTTCTTTTATGTATTCTCCCAGGAGTTTATTTAATTGTTCCTCTGACTTTAATTTTTCCAATTATCGTGTTTCAGGAAAAATCTTTTTCAAACGCGTTTTCAGAATGCTTTAAACTTATCAAGGAAAACTGGTGGATCACTTTCGCCACCTTACTCATCATGACAATTTTGATGTGGTTAATCAGCAGCTTATTTCAAATTCCCATCATTGTTATGAGTGCTTTAGAGACTTTCACCTCTTTGCAGGAAGGCTCCCAAACGCCTGGTACAGCAAACCTGGCCAGCAACTGGTTATACATGACCTTTTACGTTTTGGCATCATTAGCGCAATATATATTGAGTTTAGTAACACTCATCAGTGTTGCTTTGATTTATTTCAACTTAAACGAATTTCACAATAAAACAGGAACATTAGAAGATATCGATCGCATTGGAAGTTAAATCCACTCATTTTTTTCATGCATTAGCTCTCTTTTTTATTCTGAATTTAATAGGGACAGGTTTTATGTGGGCTACTTCCAATCTCCAACCTCGCGATAGCCTGGAGCAACGTCCTGAACCAGTAGAATTTGATACATCCCTTATCGAACCCTACCAAGCTAATGAGGATTATAATTACTTTAATATAAATGAACAAAAATCTTTCTTGGCTAAAATTCAACGCTGGCTAGACTTGCAATGGAATAAATTTTTGGACTGGTTGCTCTCGGGAATTTCTGAAGGGAGTTTCTGGAATTATCTGGCCCTGACTCTAAAGATTCTATTAATTATCGGCTTAGGTGTACTCATCGTTTGGCTTTTTAATAAATATTATGTGGTGAATCAAAAATCACCTCCGGCAGATCAAAGTGAGATCAATTTATCTGAAGATGAACTCTTAATTCAGCAAAAAGATTTATCAACTTTAATAGAAGAAGCAGAATCCGAAGGGAATTACAGACTTGCTTCACGCTATTTATTTTTAAGCATTTTAAAACATTTAAAGGACTATAATTTCATCGAATATCAATTTCAAAAAACAAATACAGATTATAAATCTGAAATCACTCAACAAGCCATAAAATCAGATTTTACTTACGCCTCAAAATTTTATGAATTTGTATGGTACGGTGATTTTAAACTTGAAGTGGCAGATTTTAAAAGCGCTAAGAGTCGTTTTGAACATCTCATCAGTAACATCCAAAACAGCAAAGTCCATGGATAAGAAAATGAAAGGCCTGCTTTGGGGAGTGATTGGTCTTGTGGTTCTGATTATCATCATGGACGAAACCGCCGAAAAACCGACAGACTGGACAGCGAGTTACGTACATACAGATGACAGGGCCTTAGCGACAGAAATCTTCTACAAAGGCTTACAAACAGTCACTGATGGTATTCAGCATTTTGAAGAATCTCCTTTTGAAATATTTCAGGATAGTTTACAAAAGCCGGGGACTTACTTCTTTCTGAATAGATTTGTCAATTTAACCAAAGAGGAAAGTAAAAGTCTTCTAGGTTGGGTGGGTAAAGGTAATACAGCGTTCATAGCTTCAGAAGGGATTCCAAAGGTTTTATTAGACACCCTAAAACTTGATGTCAGCTTTCATGTAAGTAATTCTGAAATTGAATACCAGCCCAGCTTCAATTTAATAGAGAAACCGCATAGATTATCCGAATTCAAAACCTCAAGAAAAGCCTTTGAATATTTGTATTTTTCTGAAATAGATTCAGCAAACACAACGGCTCTTGGCCAAGTAAAGCCAAAAACCACCAAAATCTCAGAAGCCTCAAACCATAGCAATTACATCCAGGTGAACTGGGGAAAGGGAAAATTCCTTCTTCACCTCGCCCCAAAAGTCTATACCAATTATTTTATGGTAGATGGAAATAATAGCGATTACACCTCCAGAACATTAGGCTATTTGGATTTAAATCAGCCTTTATTCTGGGATGATTATTATAAATCCGGGAAAGAACGTATTACCAATCCTCTATATTATTTACTTTCCAATCCCTATTTAAAGTCTGCTTACTACCTCATTATCATCACATCGCTATTGTTTGTTTTTTTTGGAGGAAAACGAAAACAACGCCCCATCCCTATTATTCCCGTAGTTAAAAACCGATCTTATGAGTTCGCGCAAACCATCGCTGGAATGTATCTGGACAAAAAAGACCATAAAGCCATTGCCCAGAAACAAATTACAGCCTTTTTGGAACACATCAGGTCTGCGTATCAGTTATCCACAAACGAGATCAACACCTCATTTCTTCAAAATTTAGCTTCCAAAACCAACAAAGAGTATGAGGCCTTAAAAACATTATTTCAGTATATTGAACACATCAATACCTCTGAAGTGATTACCGAAAACGAGTTAAAAACTTTAGATACTAAACTTACAACTTTCAACAGCTAGATTATGCAAGACGAAAATTCACTAGAATTCAATAACAGAATACCCTTAGAAGAACTTAAATCGGCGACTGAAGCCATAGGAAACGAACTTTCTAAAGTCATTGTAGGACAGGATGATTTTATAAAACTGCTTATCGTTGGCTTACTCACCGACGGTCATGTTCTTATTGAAGGGGTCCCTGGAATTGCTAAAACCATAACTTCAAAGTTATTTGCAAAATCCATTGATACTAAATTTAATAGGATTCAGTTTACACCAGACCTGATGCCAAGTGATGTGCTGGGAACTTCAATTTTAAAAGCAGACCAATCGGATTTTGAATTTAAAAAAGGTCCCATTTTTTCCAATATTGTATTGATCGATGAAATCAACCGAGCTCCTGCTAAAACTCAGGCGGCTTTGTTTGAAGTCATGGAAGAACAACAAATCACGATGGATGGAAAGGAATATAAAATGCCTCCTCCATTTATGGTGATAGCCACGCAAAACCCAATTGAACAGGAAGGAACTTATGCTCTGCCCGAAGCTCAGTTAGATCGATTTTTATTCAAATTGAAAATCGATTATCCCAACTTAGAGGAAGAAGTCCAGATTTTGAAACTACAGCATCATCGTAAGGCCAAACTCCCTTTAAATGAAATTGAAACAGTTATGAATGTGGAAACTTTGCTCAAGTTTAGAGATCAAATTCATGAGATTGTGGTGGAGGACAAAATCTTTGACTACATCGCAGAAATCGTTATGCAAACCAGGAAGCATCCACATTTACTGCTTGGCGGTTCTCCGAGAGCTTCTTTATCTATTTTAAAAGTAGCTAAAGCCTTTGCAGCTATTCAGGGGAGGGATTTTGTGACACCAGAAGATGTCAAAATGAGTCTTAAACCAACGCTGAACCATCGAATTATTCTTTCGCCGGAAAAGGAAATGGAAGGCACAACCCCGGAACAGATCATTGATCTCATTCAGAAATCTGTAGAAATCCCTAGATAGTGCGTCAATTCATTTCATCTCTTTATTTTAGTAGACGGGTTTATACGGTTTTGTATAGCCTATCAGGTCTGTTTTTGCTTTCTTTTTGGTTTAAAAGCCTCTATGTCATCAGCACTGGTTTACTAATTATTTTTATTGGATTACTAGTAATTGACACTTTTAGATTATTCAAGGCAAAAAAGTTTTCAGCCGATAGAATTCTACCTGAAAAATTTTCAAACAGCGATGCCAATAGTGTTGAACTTCATTTTGGAAATAAATACAATTTTCCCATTCATCTGGAAGTCATAGATGAAATCCCAGAGCAATTTCAGAAAAGAGATTTTTTGAAAATCTTGTCCTTAACAGGAAACTCCAAACGAGCTTATAATTACACGCTTACCCCCGTAAAACGTGGAGAATACAAATTTGGATATCTCAATTGCTATGTGAGTACCAGGTCTAAACTGGTTAAACGACGTTACAGGTTTGAAAATGAAGGCATAGTAAAAGTCTATCCATCTTTTATCCAAATGCGGGCCTTAGATTTTTTATCCATCGACCAAAAAATGAGCCAGTATGGGATGAAGAAAATCAGGAGAATCGGGCACACCATGGAGTTTGAGCAAATCAAAAATTATGTAACTGGCGATGATATCCGAACCATCAACTGGAAGGCAACGGCTAAGCACAACAGCCTGATGGTGAATCAATATCAGGATGAGAAATCTCAGCCTATTTATAATATCGTAGATGTAGGCCGTGTGATGAAAATGCCTTTTGAAGGATTATCCCTGCTAGATTATTCCATCAATGCGACTTTAGCCTTCAGCAATATTGCTTTAAAGAAAAAGGATAAGGTCGGTATGTTGACCTTTGCCGATAAGATTGAAAATTTTGTACCAGCCAATTCAAAGAAAACACATTTAAATACGCTAATGGAAACTTTATATGGCATCAATACAAACTTTCTGGTGTCTGATTTCAACAGACTTTATGCGCACAGCAAAAGAAAAATTACCCAGCGTAGCTTATTGATGCTGTACACAAATTTCGAGCACATCACCAGTTTGAAGAGACAACTCCCCTACCTAAGAGCTTTGGCCAAATCTCATCTTTTGGTGGTTATCTTTTTTGAAAACACAGAACTGGAAGAATTAGCCAGCAAGTCAACCACAAGGCTGACAGAAATTTACGAAAAAACCATCGCTCAGGAATTTATCTATAACAAACAGTTGATGGTGAAAGAACTGGAGAAAAACGGCATACAAACCGTTTTGACCAAGCCAAAAGATTTATCGGTCAATACCATCAATAAATATTTAGAAATAAAAGCAAAAGGACTCTTATGAAACTGATATTCGCTACTCACAATCCCAATAAAGTCAATGAAATTCAAGCTTTACTTCCAGAGCATATACAAATTCTATCTTTAAACGATTTAGACTATCACAAAGAAATCGTGGAACATGGAGAAACCATTGAAGCCAATGCAAAAATAAAAGCGGATACGATTTCAGACTTATTTGATTTACCCTGTTTTGCAGACGACACAGGGCTTGAAGTAAATGCTTTAGGTGGAAAACCAGGTGTTAAATCGGCGAGGTATGCTGGTCAGGATAAAAGCGATGAGGCTAACAAAAAGAAATTATTAAAGGAACTAAAGGGTAAAGAAGACAGGTCGGCACGTTTTAAAACTGTTATTGTCTTCAAAAATGGAGACGAAGAAAAAGTGTTTACAGGACTTTGTGAAGGAGAGATTACAAAAGAGCCTGCGGGTAAGGGTGGATTTGGTTATGATCCCATTTTCAAGCCTAAACGCTATTCGCAAACCTTTGCAGAAATGCCAGCTTCGGAAAAAAACAAGATAAGTCATCGCGGTTTAGCCTTCCAGCAACTCATAGAATTCTTAAAAGCCTAAAATAATAACAAATACCACTCATAACCAGTTTAGGAATACTTACCTTTGCACCTATTTTTAAATTACTTATGACTACATTTGAATCATTAGGCTTAAGCCCTGAAATTTTGAAAGCAATTCAAGATTTAGGTTTTGAGTCCCCGAGTGAAGTACAGGAACAAACAATTCCTATCTTAATCGAAGAGCCTACCGATATGGTAGCGCTAGCCCAAACAGGTACAGGAAAAACCGCAGCATTTGGTTTTCCATTAATTCAGAATATCGACCTTAATTCCAAAAAAACACAGGGTTTAATTCTTTCTCCAACGCGTGAGTTGTGTATGCAAATTACCAACGAGCTAAAACAGTATGCGAAATACTACCAAAATCTCAACACCGTTGCAGTTTATGGTGGAGCAAGTATTACTGATCAGGCTAAGCAAATAAAGAGAGGAGCTCAAATTATTGTAGCGACTCCTGGACGTATGAAAGATATGATCCAGAGAAATATTATCGATATTTCAAACATCAACATTTGTATTCTTGACGAAGCTGATGAGATGTTGAATATGGGTTTCTTTGAAGACATTAAAGAGATTTTATCTCATTCTTCAGATCAGAAAAACACATGGTTATTTAGTGCAACGATGCCGAAAGAAGTGTCGATGATTGCTAAAAAATTCATGAAGACACCTAAAGAAATCACAGTTGGTCAAAAAAATATTTCGACTAAATCTGTAAGCCACGAATACTTTATCGTAGGTGGTCGCGACCGCTACAGTGCTGTCAAGCGAGTTGTAGATGCCAATCCGGACATCTACGCAGTGATTTTTTGCAGAACCAAAAGAGACACTCAAAAAGTAGCTGAAAAACTTATTGAAGACGGCTATAGTGCCTCTGCCCTTCATGGAGATTTGAGCCAGGCTCAAAGAGACATGGTGATGAATAGCTTCAGAAAGAAACAAATTCAGATGCTTGTGGCAACAGACGTTGCTGCCCGTGGTATAGATGTGGATGATATTACTCATGTGATCAATTACCAACTCCCAGACGAAATCGAAACCTACACTCACCGTAGTGGAAGAACGGGTCGTGCTGGAAAAGAAGGTAAATCTTTGGTTATTGTGACTAAAAGTGAGGTTAGAAAAATTCGTCAGGTTGAAAAAATAATCGGTCAGAAATTCACTCAGGAAGAATTGCCTTCTGGTGATGAAATTTGTAAACGTCAGTTATTTCACCTAGCCGATGAAATCAAGAGCACAACCATCAATCCTGAGATAGATTCATTTATCCCGGATTTAGAAGCCCAGTTTGAAGACCTGAGCAAAGAAGAAATCATCAAAAAATTCTTCTCTGTAGAATTTACAAGATTTCACAATTACTATAAAAATGCTCCTAAAATCACTCAGCATTCTGCAGATGAAGCATATTCTTCTGGTAAAGATTATGGTGATGAGACGCGTTTCTTCATCAATATTGGTGAGAAAGACGGTTTCAACTGGATGTCTATGAAAGATTTCCTTAAAGAACAGCTAAACCTAGACCGTGATGGTGTTGCTAAAGTAGACGTGAAAAACACATTCTCTTTCTTTAATGTGGCTACCGATGATGTTGAAAAAGTACAAAGTACCTTCGACTCATTTATGCTGAAAGGCAGACACGTGAACGTTGAAATCACAAAAGACCAAAAAAGTGGTGGCGGTAGAAAAGGTGGCGGCGGAGGTCGTGACCGCGGAGATCGCAAACCGAGAAAGCGCTTTGATAAAAATAAATCTTCAGATTTTAAAGGAAAAAAATCAGGAGGGTCCAATGTAAAAAGCTCTTTTGAAAGAAGAAGAAAGAAAAGCTAAATCAAGTTATAAAAAGTCATTTTGGTGTAAGCAAATTACATCGAAATGACTATTTTTATTTTTATGGATATCAAACCTTTATTTTTATTTATTTCCCTTTTTCTAACTTCACTTATAGGCTGGAGTCAGGATCAAGAATTGGAAATCATCTCAGGAACTGTGATGAATGCTGCCAACGACAAACCTTTAGAAAACGTCAACATTGTAAATATCAATACAGTAAGAGGTTCTACAACAAATGAAGAAGGTGCATTTCAAATTAAAGCAAGAATAAATGATACATTATACCTCTCCTATTTAGGCTTTAGATCCATACAGGTCAAGATTACTGATGACTGGGTTAAATTTGGTGATGTCAAGATCAAAATGACAGAATCTGCTATTGCTTTGGAAGAAGTCAAATTACAAGAGGTACAACTCACCGGTTATTTAGAAATTGACGCCAAAAACATCCCTATTTACGATAATTACAGGTATAGCATCTCCGGTTTAGACTACGCATACGAAGGCGGAAATTACCAAAGTAGCTCTATTTCTAAAGTTTTACAATCTATTTCCAACCCTGCTGATCTGTTATATAAAACCTTTAGCAGAAAGGATAAACAGATGCGACGCTTGCGCAAGATGAAGATGAACGAAAGTATTCAGGAAATACTTCAGGATAAATTCGACCGAGAAACACTTTCAGCAGTACTTCAAATTAGCAAAGACGATATCGATCAGGTTTTGGATAAATGTAATTATTCCAGAGACTTTATCACTTCAGCTAACGACTTACAGGTGCTTGATGCTATAAGCAGTTGTTACGAAGAATACCGAGCTATAAACAGATAAGCAATTTGAAACACATCAGCATACTTACTGGAGCAGGCATAAGCGCAGAAAGTGGTGTAAAAACTTTCAGAGACCACGATGGACTTTGGGAAGGTCATGATGTAATGCAGGTCGCTACTCCCCAGGGATTTGAACAAAATCCAAAATTGGTTTTAGAGTTTTACAATAAAAGACGGCAACAGTTAAAAACTGTCTTTCCAAACGCCGCACATAAAGCTTTGGTTGATCTGGAAACACAATATGATGTCAACATCATTACACAGAACGTAGATGATTTGCATGAGCGGGCAGGCAGTTCCAAAGTCATCCATCTCCATGGTGAACTCATGAAAGCAAGAAGCGTGAACGATGAAACCCTCATTTATGATTGGACAGATGACTTAAAATTAGGCGATGTCAATAAGGAAAACCATCAGTTAAGACCGCATGTGGTTTGGTTTGGCGAAGCTGTTCCAATGATGGATAAGGCTATTCATATTTTGCAGCAAACTGATATTATCATTATAGTTGGCACGTCCATGCAAGTCTATCCTGCAGCAGGACTTATCGATTTTGCTCCTGAACTTACCCCTATTTATTTTATTGATCCCAGCCCTTCCATACATCCTTCAAAGCACATTCATGTGTTTGCTGAAAATGCCACAACTGGCGTTAAGAAAGTAGTGAACAAACTTCTTGACTGAAGTAAACACGTTTTGCTCAAGAATGTGGTCTTGAAAGCTTATATTTGCTGGCAAAATTAAATTTGAATTCATGAATTCTCTTGATGCTATTTCCCCTATAGATGGACGCTACGCTTCCAAAACGAAATCACTGAGTCGCTTTTTTAGCGAACATGCCTTGATCAGATACAGAGTACGTGTAGAAATTGAATATTTTATTGCTTTGTGCGAATTACCACTTCCTCAACTGAAAGATGTGGATAATTCTCTATATCCAAGTTTGCGCTCTATTTATTTGGATTTTAGTCTTGAAGACGCTGAACACATCAAATCGATTGAAAAAGTTACTAACCATGATGTGAAAGCTGTGGAGTACTTTATCAAAGAGCGAATGGACCATTTGAATTTAAAAACCTCTAAAGAATTCATTCATTTTGGATTGACTTCTCAGGACATCAACAATACGGCTGTGCCGCTAAGTTTACTTGATGCCATTCATGAGGTTTATATCCCGGAACTGGAGCAAATTATCAGCAGGATAAAAGCTAAAGCTGAAGAATGGGCTGCAGTCCCTATGCTGGCCAGAACACACGGACAGCCTGCTTCCCCTACCCGATTGGGTAAGGAATTCGACGTTTTTGTAGTAAGGTTGCAAGAACAATTGAGTCAGTTAATTGCTGTTCCTTCCTCTGCCAAATTTGGTGGCGCTACAGGAAATTTCAACGCCCATAAAGTAGCTTATCCAGACATCGACTGGAAAGCCTTTGGAAAAGAGTTTGTGGAAAACCGATTAAAATTGAAGCACTCCTTCCCTACGACTCAGGTTGAACATTACGATAATATGGCTTCCATTTTTGATGCCATGAAACGAATTAATACGATTTTGCTTGATTTTGATAAAGACATCTGGAGTTATGTATCTATGGATTATTTCAAGCAGAAAATCAAAAAAGGAGAAGTTGGCTCTTCGGCGATGCCGCATAAAGTCAATCCCATAGATTTTGAAAATTCTGAAGGCAATCTTGGTATTGCTAATGCTTTACTCGAGCATCTTTCAGCAAAATTACCAATAAGTCGTTTGCAAAGGGACTTAACCGACAGCACAGTATTGAGAAACATTGGTGTGCCCATGGGGCATATGCTGATTGCTTTACAATCTACAGCAAAAGGCTTAGACAAATTGGTTTTAAACGCAGATAAAATTCAAAGAGACCTCAATGACAACTGGGCTGTAGTCGCAGAAGCTATCCAGACTATATTGAGGCGTGAAAACTTTGAAAATCCTTACGAAGCTTTAAAAGGCTTGACGAGAACCAATTCAAAAATAGATGAAGAAAGTATTTCTACATTTATAGATTCGCTGGAAGTCTCTGATTCTGTAAAAGCTGAACTAAGAGCCATAACCCCCTCCAATTATACAGGAATTTAAGATTATGAGTAAAACCGCAGCCTGGATTTCTGCAGCGCGCTTACGCACTTTACCGCTTTCCTTATCTGGAATTCTGGTAGGCTCTGCCCTGGCTTTTCCTTCAGGCGAATTTGATTCTACAATATTCTGGCTGGCAATGGCTACCACTTTAGGATTGCAGATTCTATCCAATTTTGCTAACGATTATGGTGATGGCGTCAAAGGAACTGACAACGAGGAAAGAATTGGTCCTATGAGGGCTTTGCAAAGCGGTGTAATTACTGATAAGCAAATGAAAAAAGGGATCATCCTGACTTCTGTGGTAACAGCTTTTTTAGCGCTTGCGCTTATCTATGTGAGTTTTGGAAAAGATAATTTTATACTGAGTGTAGTATTTATGGTTCTGGGAGCTTCAGCAATTATAGCTGCTATTAAATATACGGTAGGTAATTCTGCTTATGGCTATAGAGGTCTCGGCGACTTATTTGTCTTTATCTTTTTTGGTCTTGTTAGTGTTTTGGGAGTTAATTTTTTAATGACCAAACAGATTGATTTATGGCTTCTATTACCAGCGATGAGTATTGGTTTACTCAGCAGTGCTGTTCTCAACTTGAATAATATGAGAGATGAGAAAAGCGATAAAAATGCTAATAAAAAAACCCTGGTGGTCATCTTCGGAAAGCGATTTGCTAAAGTCTACCATTCTAGTCTTATTCTTAGTGCTTTTTTGAGTCTTCTGATTTTTCTAACAATGCATCTCAACAGTGAACCCTTTTGGCTTTTAGTCCCGCTTTTAGCTTTTGTCCCCTTAGCCATTCACTTAAAAAAAATCACTCAATATAAGAATCCAAAAGTCTTAGACCCCGAACTTAAAAAAGTAGCCCTAAGCACATTTGCTCTCTCCATTTCGTTCTTTTTGATTTTATTGTTTATCAATTATTGAATTGACTAGAGAGAAAACTTGATTTTGAAACATTAATTTGTAAATTGAGAAAAAAATATCTGATGGATTTTAAAAAGAAAATGTTACGCGATGACGCCTTATCAGGCAAGACCATAATTGTTACTGGAGGTGGAAGTGGTTTAGGAAAATCAATGACCAGCTACTTTTTAGAACTTGGAGCTAACGTAGTCATTACCAGCAGAAATCTAGAAAAACTGAAAACAACGGCTTCTGCTCTTGAAGAGGAAACCGGAGGGAAATGTTTACCTGTTCAATGTGATGTGAGGCATTATGAAGAAGTAGAACACATGATTGAAAAGGCCCATGAAGTTTTTGGTGAAGTGGATGTACTCTTAAACAACGCTGCAGGAAACTTCATTTCTCCAACCGAAAGATTATCTGCCAATGCTTTTGATACCATTATTGATATCGTTTTGAAAGGCTCTAAGAATTGTACTTTAGCTTTAGGAAAACACTGGATTGACAAAAAACAAACCAATAAAACCGTTCTTAATATAGTCACCACTTATGCCTGGACTGGCTCAGCATTTGTTGTGCCTAGTGCTACTGCAAAAGCTGGAGTTCTAGCCATGACAAGATCACTTGCTGTAGAATGGGCCAAGTATGGCATTCGTTTTAATGCCATTGCTCCGGGGCCATTCCCAACCAAAGGCGCTTGGGACAGATTGCTGCCTGGAGAACTCAAAGAAAAATTTGATCTAGCCAAAAAAGTACCGCTTAAACGCGTCGGCGATCATCAGGAATTAGCAAATTTAGCCGCTTATCTGGTCTCTGATTTTGCGCACTACCTCAATGGCGAAGTGATTACCATAGATGGTGGTGAATGGCTGAAAGGTGCCGGGCAATTTAATCTTCTTGAGGCCGTAACACCAGAGATGTGGGATCAGCTGGAACAAATGATTCGCGCTCAGAAAAAAAATTAATTTTATAGTTTTAATCTCTTAACTAATTTATGCATATTGGTATGCCATAAATAATTGTAATTTTACATCTAATAATTCAGACATTTAATGGGTAAAATAATTTCGATTGCAAACCAAAAAGGTGGAGTTGGTAAAACAACAACTGCAGTAAACCTTGCCGCAGCCTTAGGTGTTTTAGAAAAAAAAGTCTTATTAATTGATGCAGATCCTCAAGCCAATGCAACGTCAGGTTTGGGTATCGACATAGAGTCCGTAGAAATCGGCACCTATCAACTTCTGGAGCATACCAAAAATGCTGAAGATGCCATCATTGAAACTGATTCTCCTAATCTCGAACTTATCCCTTCTCATATAGATTTAGTCGCTATTGAACTTGAGCTGGTTGATGTGGAGCGACGCGAGTATATGTTGAAAGAGGCTTTAATGCCAATAAAATCGAACTTCGATTATATTCTCATCGATTGTGCCCCATCTTTAGGCTTACTTACGTTAAATGCACTGACCGCATCAGACTCTGTATTAATACCAATTCAATGTGAATATTTTGCACTAGAAGGACTCGGAAAGTTACTAAACACGATTAAAAGCGTACAAAAAATACACAATCAACAACTCAGTATAGAAGGCTTATTGCTTACCATGTATGACTCCAGATTGCGTTTGTCTAACCAAGTAGTTGAAGAGGTTAAAAAACACTTCAATGACATGGTTTTCGAAACAATTATACAGCGAAATGTACGTCTAAGCGAAGCTCCTAGTTATGGTGAAAGCATCATTAAATATGATGCGGCTAGTAAAGGGGCCAATAATTATTTAAGCCTGGCTGAAGAAATTATAAAAAAGTCAAAATAGATTCATGGCTAAAACGACAAAGAAAAAAGCTTTAGGAAGGGGACTTTCTGCCTTACTCAATGACCCGGAAAATGACATCAAATCTGCAGATGATGAAAATGCAGATAAAGTTGTTGGTAATATTGTTGAGTTAAACCTTGAGGCCATTGAAGTTAATCCTTTTCAGCCTAGAACTAGTTTCAGCGAAGAGGCGCTCAAAGAATTAGCCTCTTCCATTAGAGAACTTGGTGTGATACAGCCTATCACCGTAAGGAAGCTGGATTTTAATAAGTACCAGCTGGTTTCCGGGGAACGCCGTTACAGAGCTTCCAAGATGCTTGGTTTAGAAACGATTCCATCTTACATAAGAATCGCCAACGACCAGGAGTCTTTAGAAATGGCATTGGTTGAAAACATTCAAAGACAGGATCTCGATCCTATTGAAGTGGCGCTTTCTTATCAAAGACTTATCGATGAAATAGACTTAACTCAGGAAGAATTAAGCGATAGAGTGGGCAAAAACAGATCTACTATTGCCAATTATCTGAGGCTCCTGAAACTGGATCCTATCATCCAAACTGGAATGAGAGATGGTTTTTTGAGTATGGGTCACGGTCGGGCATTAATCAATATCAGTAACACAGATGTTCAACTTGAGGTCTACGAACAAATTTTAAAGGATAAGCTTTCAGTCAGAGAAACTGAAGCCCTTGTAAAACGAATTCAGGACAAATCTAAAAACCCTAAAGTTAAAGCAGAGCCGAAAGTTGATGAAAAGAAGCAAAAAGCTCTTAAACAAATTTCATCTTACTTTGGTGCTAAAGTGGAAATGAAAGTCAATAAAAAAGGCAACGGGAAACTGATTGTTCCTTTTTCTTCTGATGAAGATTTTCAAAGAATCAAAAAATTAATTCAAGGTGACTCGTAATTTTTTCTATTCGCTTGTCTTTTTTTTTGGCGGCTTAATTGTAGCAACGGGTCAGGGACAAGATTCGTTAAATATTAAAAGTACCATGACTTCTACCAAAGAAGCCTTTAAACTTGACCTTTACGATCCCTTAGCTCCTGCCAGATCAGCTTTTTATTCAGCCATATTACCAGGGCTTGGTCAGGCCTATAACGGAAGCTACTGGAAGATTCCTTTGGTTTATGCAGGAATTGGAACAAGTTTTTACTTGGTTCTTTATAACGACAAGCTTTACAATCAGTATCGAGATGCCTATAAACGAAGACTTGCAGGATTTACTGACGATGAATATCAGAACATTTTAAATAATGAAGGCTTAATCAATGCTCAAAAGCAGTTTAGGCAAAATAAAGAATTTGCCATATTGGCTACAGTAGGCTTTTATTTACTGAATATAATTGATGCTAATGTTGATGCCCACCTTAGACAATTTGATGTTTCTGATGATCTTTCACTAAGACCCAATTTTGAACCAAATTATTTGAGTGGAAACCTGGACTATAGCTTAACTTTGAATTTTAAATTCAATTAAAATGAAACTCGCTATACTCGGATACGGAAAAATGGGCAAAACCGTTGAAGAAATTGCCCAATTAAGAAATCACGATATCGTTTATATCACCTCAGATGAAATAGATACAACTGAGTTGAAAAAAGCAGATGTTGCCATTGATTTTAGTATTCCTGAAGCTGCTTTTACGAACATTGCCAGCTGTCTTGAAAACAATGTTGCAATCGTTTCAGGCACAACAGGCTGGCTCAATCAATATGAAGAAGCTGTTGAAGTCTGTAAATCAGAATCTGGTCGGTTTCTTTACGCCTCTAACTTTAGTGTAGGTGTGAATATTTTTTTTGAACTGAATTCTTATTTAGCAAAAATAATGTCTGGCATAGAAGAATATAATGTCCAAATGAAAGAAATTCATCATTTAGAAAAGAAAGATGCTCCGAGCGGCACAGCCATAAGCTTAGCAGACCAAATTATCCAGGAGTCAGATTACCAAACCTGGAATCATCCACCACAAAATGACAAAACCTCTATTGGTATAGATGCTGAAAGAAAAGCAGGTGTTTTTGGATTTCACGATGTGACTTATGATTCTGAGATTGATACTATTTCTATTTCCCATAATGCTAAATCTAGAAAGGGGTTTGCTCATGGAGTAGTCATTGCTGCTGAATGGATTCTTAAACAAAACACAGGCGTTTACTCCATGAAAGATGTCCTTCAACTTAATTCACCAACTTAATACAAGCATTCATGTCATTTACTGATATATTACTCTTCATCTTATTTATTCAGGCACTTCACTTTTTTGGAACCTGGAAATTATACCAGAGTGCAGGTAGAAAATGGTGGGAAGCTGCTATTCCTGTTTATAATGCCATCATTCTTTTTAAGATCATCAACAGACCCTGGTGGTGGGTATTTTTGATTTTTGTGCCTATTGTCAATCTGATTATGTTCCCAGTCATTTGGGTAGAGACGGCCAGAAGTTTTGGGAAAAACTCGACGACAGACACCCTCCTGCAGCTTTTTACATTTGGTTTTTATACCTACTATATCAATTATTTCACAAAGCATGAGTACATCGAGGATAGAAGTCTAAAAGCCAAATCAAAAACAGGAGATTTTGTAAGCTCCATTTTATTTGCAGTAGTGGCAGCAACGATTGTACATACCTACATCATGCAGCCGTTTACAATTCCTACTTCATCTTTGGAAAAAACTCTACTCGTTGGTGATTTTCTATTTGTCAGTAAATTTCATTATGGGGCCAGGTTACCACAAACCGCAGTTTCATTTCCCATGGTACACGATACGATTCCTCTTTTGGGAGTCAAATCATACCTTAATTCCCCACAGTTACCATACCTAAGATTCCCTGGATTTGAAAACGTTCAGCGCAACGACATAGTTGTTTTCAACTGGCCGGTAGACACCGTAAGAATGTTTAGAGACCAGTCTGGCAGACATTACGACAAACCCTTAGATAAAAAATCGAATTACGTTAAACGTGCAGTGGGTGTGGCTGGAGATTCTTTGGAAATAATTGATGGTAAAGTTTATGTCAACAGTGCTCCCTTACAACTTTCAGACCGTGCAAAACCTCAGTTTTCTTATATAGTTCAAGGAAAAGGTCAGGGTTTTAACATGCGCAGTCTTGTTGAAATCTATGGTATTACAGACGGATTGCAATGGATTGACAGAAGTCGAGATCTTTATCAAGTCAATGCAATAACTGAGGAAAATCTAGCTAAGTTTAAAAATCACCCCAATGTTAAATCTGTAGAGCGAATCATTTCACCGGAAGGCAAAGCTGATACAGGCATTTTCCCAAACAACGGAAAAGTGAATTGGAACAGAGATAATTTTGGTCCTATTTATATTCCTGAAGCTGGAAAAACTGTAAAACTTGACCTGGAGTCATTTTCGTTATACCGCAGAATTATTGAAGTTTATGAAGGCTCTGAAATGGGTATAGAAAATAAACTTGAAGTAAAAGGCTCACAGGTCTATCTCAACGGTAATCCTATAGATGAATATACTTTTAAACAAGATTATTACTGGATGATGGGCGATAATCGTCACAATAGTGAGGATAGCCGATACTGGGGCTATGTCCCTCAAAATCATGTCGTGGGTAAACCCGTGTTCATCTGGATGAGTCTGGATCCTAATGCTAGTGATCTAGTAGACAAGGTGAGGTGGGAGAGATTATTTACCACTGTTGGCGGTGAAGGGAAGCCTTCCTCCTATTTAGTCTATTTTCTGATTGGAGTAGTTCTGATCATAGGGTATAATTACTTCATCAAAAAGAAACAATAAAACTTGAAACCAGTTCTAATTCATCCCTGCTATTTCGGTCCAATAGATCAATATACCTTCATTGCTCAGACAGATGATTTTGCAATAGAAAAGCAAGATAATTATCAAAAACAAACCTATAGAACTCGTCAATATATCTATGGAGCCAATGGAAAACTTCTGCTCAATGTCCCTATAAAACATCGCGAAAACAAAACAGAAAAACACCAGAAATACAAAGATATTCGCATTGAAAATGCCTTCAAATGGCAGCGTTTGCACTGGAAGTCTTTAGAAGCTGCATACAGAACTTCTCCATTTTTTGAATTTTATGAGGACGAATTTGTAGATCTCTATGAAAAAAAAGCAACCTTCTTAATGGATTTTAATTTGAAATGTATGCAGGTTGTATTTGAATGTTTAAACCTTGACTTTGATTTTAAATTTACGGAAGAATATGAGTTGACAACTGAAAATTACGATAATCAGCGTGAATTAGTAAATTCAAAGCGCAAACAAAAAGCTGAACTTGAAAATTACATTCAAGTATTTCAGTCTAAATACGATTATATTCCCAATCTCAGTATACTCGATTTGTTATTCAATAAAGGCCCTTCGGCAATAGATTATTTGCAGTCTCAAAAACTTATTCGTTAAGTTTAAAGGTTGCCATTATAGGATAGTGGTCTGATAATTTGATGTTGTAATTTTTGAAATTGACATTTTCAATACTTTTTTCATTGAAAACAGCATCAATCCTCATTGGCAGAAAGTCAAAATCAAAGGTTTTTCCCAATCCACTTCCAGACTCTATAAAAGCATCTTCAAGATTATGGTCCAACAGTAAGCTGGCTACATAAGAAAATGGCGTATTATTCATATCAATGCATACAATTTTAGGCAAATGAGTAGATTTAAAATTTTCGATAAGCATTTCAGCCTGCTCTTGTTGTTTTTCAAAAGACTTGCCTACCCTACTGATTAGTTTTTGATGATTTTCTTTCTGTAACTCCTTGACATCGGGAATGATTTTAAGAGACTCTAAGTGAACTGCATAAAGCCTCAGCGTGTCTTTATCTATCAGTACATCCGCATAAATGGCATTGTTGTGCGTATTTGGAAAATCGATAGTTCCTCTATTTATGATTTTATATTTGCTATAAATGGCAACACCAATCTTTGAAGAAGTCGTTTTAAATTTCACAAAGGAATAAGGATAAGCAGGCATAGTGAATCCATCTTTTTTCATATAATCTTGAAAGGCGACAATATCGGGAGCTTCAGTAGCTATGAATTCTGAGATTTTCTTGGGTACGTTGTGTTTATCAGTCCAATTGTATTGATCAAATAGACGTACATTATAACTCATGACTTTCAATGAACTGTCAGTAATCTCTTTTGATTGATTATTAAGCACAATGATTTTACTAACATAGGAATAACCTGCAAGAACGAGTATGGCAGATAAAATAAAATGAAGCTTTAGCCTTATCATCCAATACAATGCAAATCCAAGATTGATGAGCATGAATATGGGCAGACCCAAATTCAGAATAGAGAGAAAAGCAGAAAATTTTGGAGGAACAAATGGTAAAATGTAAGCCACTAGTAAACAAGCTGCAAAAAAGATATTGAAAGCAAAAACTATTTTTTGAAGGAAATTGAGCTTAGACTTCATGACAACTACATGTCTTTACCTGCTTTAAATAGAAAATCCTTTTCTTCTTTAGAAAGGCTGTCGTATCCACTTTTGCTAATCTTATCTAAGATTTTATCAATCTTTTTCTGATTATCTGTTCTGCTGGGACTGGCTGATTTTTTGTTTTTTGAATTCTTATGAACCGTTTTCATATGGCTTTTCTTCGTTTTGGGCTGAAAGAACTCTGCAAACCAATCTGTAAAAGATTGTAACCAGGAACCTATATCATTCCCTTTGTTGAGTTGAGTGGTATATAAGTATCCAATCCCTGCACCACCAAGATGAGCTAAATGCCCTCCTGGATTGGACATTGGTATCTGGACCACATCTAAGACCACTAAGAAAGCAGCTATCCACCAAAGTTTAAGACTGCCCAAAAAGACTAATTTCACCTGTAAGTTTGGTGCCTGAGTTGCCACAGCAACTAAAATTGCCATAACTGAAGCCGAAGCCCCTATCAAATAAGATTTTCCAGTACCACTAAACGCTGGTAGCAGATTATAACTTAAAGCATAAATCAAGGCACCACAAATAGCGCCAAGGAAATATAAGTTCAGCATGCGTTTTCCTGAAAAATAGGTCAAAAAGAATTTTCCTGAGAAATACAAAATCAATATATTGGACAGAATATGGAATATACCAGAATGCATAAACGCATACGTAAAAATCGTCCAGGGTTTGTAGGCAAACTCCAGTAAACTTTTGGGAAAGACAAGCCATTCCACAAAAAAGTCGGCTGGAATTTGAAATAAGAATCCAAGGGTTCTAAAGACAAATGTGAGAATAAACAAAATCACATTTATACCGATAAGCTTCTCTAAAGTATCGGCTGTATTGTATTTATAGGTTATTTTTTGCTTCCAGTCCATATCAATTCCATCTATTTGCATCAAATGAGTTTTTCTTCCAGTAATACATGGTGATGAACCCGATTACTGCACCACCAATATGCGCCCAATAAGCAGTATTGGATGGCCCGAGCAAAGTTACTCCAGTTATAGCAGAAAACAGGTTTAATAGGAAATAACCTCCGATTAAATATTTTGCCTTAATGGGTATAGGAACAAAGATGATATACAAGGGCAAATTAGGGTAAACCACTGCAAAGGCAGCTAGAATTCCAAATATGGCCCCGGAAGCACCTACCATAGGTGTGACATAGTTACTTAATAATTGAGTGCTTACATCTTTCGGAATAGATGAATACACCCTGTATTCCCCTGTGGACATTACGCTTTCGAATAGTTTTGAAATCTCACTTGGATTAACACCAGCATCAAGATAAACCTGATAAGCATCATTAAAAGCTATATAACTAAAAAGAATCTGAAAGCCTGCAGCGCCAAGTCCTGCTGAAAAGTAGATAAATAAAAACTTATTCTGTCCTAGATATTGCTCCAGCAAACTTCCAAACATGTACAGGGCAAACATATTGAAAAGGATATGAGAAAAACTTCCATGCATAAACATGTGGGTGATGATTTGCCAAAACCCAAAATTTGGATTTTCCGGAAACCATAAAGCGAAAATTTTATAGGCATAATCCCCTAAAAAATTTGCTCCAAAAAAGAATAAAATGTTGGCTATTAATAAAACTTTTACTGTTTCGGTTATTCTACCCATTTACATAAATTTTTTATCGAAGTCTGCAGCAGACTGTTTAACGAAAACTAATCGATTTAGCGGAGTTAGCACTGGTTCTTTACAAGAAAATAACAGATTTACAAGTTCTGTTTGTTCTTCTTTTTGAAGAAGGGTTCCGTTTTTTATGGCCATACTTTGCGCAAGCGACTTGGCCAGTCTATCGGTTTGGTCAAAACCAGAATCTGGAATGTCACTTTCAAAATCAGATAAAAGCTGATCCAGTAAAATTGAGGTTTCACTCTCGGGTAAACGGTTGGGAATGCCATTTATTTTTACAAAGTCTTCTCCAAGTTCTGAAATTGAAAATCCAGCATTAACCAATGACTCTTTCAGGATTTTAAAAACCCTGATTTCATTTGAATCCAGTTGTAGTTTTAAAGGAAATAACAACTGTTGGCTCAAAGCAGGTTGAGCGGTAATATTTTTTAGTAATTCTTCATACAATATTCTGAAATGGGCTCTGTGCTGATCTATAATAAGCATTTCAGATTTTGTAGAAGTGATGATGTATTTACGCTGAAGCTGGAACGTACCTGACGATTGATAAGTTTTTTCCTGACCCTGAAAAAGTGAAGGAGAAATTTGTTCGCTTTCCACTTCAATATCCATTATAGTATCATCACCATCTATGGATTCCGTATAAAGCGATTCCCAATTAGCAGTCGATTTCGATTGAAATGAACCTGTATTCTTTTTAAAATAACCTGATTCTTTTTCAGCTTCAAAGGGATTAAAATTTCTATCGACGTCAATTGATGGGATTTTAGCTCTGGTTTTATGCTGAACATAGTCTGTATCCATACTCGAATCTTTGTTAAAATCCAAAACTGGAGACACATTAAATTGACCAAGACTATGCTTAACGCTGCTTCTAAGTATAGAATAAATAGAATGTTCATTATCAAATTTCACCTCTGTTTTAGTGGGATGAATATTGATGTCAATAGATTGAGGATTCACTTGCAAATACAAAAAATAAGATGGATAAGCTTTGTCTTTGAGCAAACCTTCAAAAGCGCTGGAAACGGCATGATGCAGATAGGGATGTTTTATAAACCTATCATTCACAAAGAAAAATTGTTCACCACGAGATTTCTTGGCAAATTCTGGTTTACCTACAAAACCTGTGAGCTTGATCAGGTCTGTTTCTTCTTTTACAGGAACCAGTTTCTCATTGGTTCTGGCACCCATCACACCAACTATACGTTGTCTATGGTTAGCTGCAGGAAGGTTGAAAAGCTCACTACCGTTATGAACTAATTTGAAAGCAACAGAAGGATGAACCAAAGCTACTCTCTGGAATTCATCGATGACGTGTTTTTGCTCGACTGTTGTAGATTTCAAAAAATTACGTCGTGCAGGAATATTAAAAAAAAGGTTTTTAACGGCTATAGAAGTTCCCACAGGTGTGACACAAGGTTCTTGCTGAACAATATTACTTCCTTCAATAATGAGATGAGAACCGAGGTCTTCATCTTCTGTTTTGGTTTTCATTTCTACATGGGAAACGGCTGCAATAGAGGCTAAAGCCTCTCCTCTAAACCCTTTAGTGTGCAGACGGAATAAATCGTCAGCTGAATTAATTTTTGACGTAGCATGGCGTTCAAAAGATAAGCGAGCATCTGTATCGCCCATGCCTAAACCGTTATCAATGACCTGAATCAAGGTCTTACCTCCTTCCTTTACCAGCAAAGTTATAGATGTGGCATTTGCATCTACTGCGTTTTCCAGAAGCTCCTTCACCACAGAAGCAGGGCGTTGTACGACCTCTCCAGCAGCTATTTGATTGGCCACATGGTCTGGTAGTAAGTGAATGATACTGTTCATTGACTAATTTGAAGAAAAGATTGACAGATCAAAATCAATGATCCATAAAAAGATAAAAGTTAAAATTAAAGCTATGAGAATGATGGTTCTGTTGATACCTCTATTTCCTCTGTTTCTGGAATTTTCACGGGCCTCCGCCCAATGCGAACCAAAATCAATGGCATTATGTGTGTCTTTGTATTTAGAAAATTTAGAATCGAAACTATACGGATTGCCTGTGTCTTTCCCTTTATAGTACCGCGGGGTATAGTTATACCTTGAATTCTTCCTTAACTTAAGTGATTTGAGTTTAAACATGATTTTTGATGAATTTTCAAAATTAAAGAAATTCCATCAATTCTTAAGACTTAAACCTTTATTTAAAATGGGAAATCTATTCTAACTGCTAATTAGATTTATAAAATTTGGCATCTTTCCTGAGTTGTGCCATTTTGATGGCCGCAATAGCTGCTTCTGTCCCTTTATTGCCATGGATTCCTCCGGAACGCGCTTCAGATTGAGCTTTGGTATTATCTGTAAGCACACAGAAAATAACAGGAATGTCGCCTTTCAAATTGAGTTCCATGATACCTTGAGTCAAACCCTGACAAACAAAATCAAAATGCTTGGTTTCGCCTTGAATCACATTCCCCACAGCAACGATAGCATCTAACATTTCGAAGCTTTCCTGCATTTTTTTGCAAGCATAAGGCAGCTCAAAACTACCAGGGACATTCCATCTTACAATATTTTCCTTGATAGCTCCAACATCTATTAAAGTGTCAAAACCGCCTTGAAAAAGGCTTTCTGTAATTTCTGGATTCCATTCTGAAACCACAAAACCAATCTTCATGTCTTTGGCATCAGGAAGGTTTTCCTTGTCGTAAACTGAAAGATTTTTTTCTGAGGTTGCCATTTTTAAAGAACTTCAGCTTGGCCTAGATAAACGTCTGCATTTCTGGCTTCTTCAGAATTCGGAAACTCGTCTTTTATTCTGTTCAAGTGTTTTTCAGCCGTTTCTCCGTCTTTCAGACTGATGGCTGTTACAGCAGCTTTCATCAAAAACTTTGGAGTCGTAAACTCGTTGGTTCTCATTTTTGCAGCCTTCTCAAAATAACCTAATGCCTCTTCAGGCTGATCTAATTGTAAAAACGCATCTCCAATAGAACCTTTTGCCAATGGCGTTAAAATTTCATCATCTACATTAAATTTATCCAGATAGTCGATAGCTTCCTGATAGTTCCCAATATTTAAATGAGCGATGCCAGCATAATAATTGGCCAACTCACCAGCTTTAGTTCCGCTATAATTAGAGGAAATGTCTTCAAAACCAAATTTCCCATTACCACCCCGAAGTGATCTTGTAAAAAGTGAGTCCTGCTGTGTTCCCGTAGATTCAATAGCAGAGTTAAAATACTGTTGTGCCTGGTTCATTTCATTTGCAGCTTCAGCTTCGTTCGGCTCCTGAATAAATTTCTGATAACCCAAAAATGCCAGGATAACAACTGCAATGGCGATAATAACACCAAAAATAGGTTTTTGATATTTAGATAAAAACTGCTCTGTAGAACTAGCGCCTTCATCTAACGTGCTAAATACTTCAGCTGTTGTAGATTCGCTTTCAATCTTCTCTTCGCGTTCAGCTTTGTTATCTGGTTTGTAACCTCTTTTCTTGTATGATGCCATAATTGTATTTTGTTCAGGTCGCAAAAATATAATTTTATTCCATATACAATACACTATTTATTTGATATTTTTACATTTCAACTTTTATTAAATTCAGAAGTAAAGCCCCAACATTTACAGCAAAACGTAAATTGAAGTAATCACATGATTTTAAATAAACTGACACTTATTAATTATAAAAATTTTGAACAGCTGACTTTGGAGTTCGATTCTAAAATAAATTGCTTTGTAGGTAAAAATGGAATCGGGAAGACCAATATTCTAGATGCCATTTATCACCTTGCGTTTGGGAAAAGTTATTTCAATCCTATTACCAGTCAGAATGTGAAGCATGGCGAAGAATTTTTTATGCTGGAAGGAGATTTTATGAATGGTGAAAAATCTGAGAAAATAATCACTTCTTACAAGAAAGGACAACGCAAATTGATTAAAAGAAACGGAAAAGATTATGAAAAACTAAGCGATCACATAGGAACCATCCCGCTTGTGATCATCTCTCCTACAGATCGTGACCTTATCCTAGAAGGCAGCGAAACCCGAAGAAAGTTTATGGATGGGGTAATTTCTCAAGGCGACAAATTGTATCTGGACACCTTATTGAGGTACAACAAAGTGCTTTCTCAACGCAATGCTTTGTTAAAATATTTTGCAGCTAACCGAACTTATGATGAAACAAGTCTTGAAGTTTATGATGACCAGATTAAAGAACTAGGACAACTTATTTTTGATAAGCGTCAGGAATTTATAGAAGAATTCAAACCTATTCTTCAAAAAAGGTATCAGGAAATAAGCAATTCCAGAGAAAACATCAGTTTGACTTATAGAAGTCAGTTTAATGATGAAGATTCATTTGAAACAATTCTAAAATCAGGTTTAAAAACAGATTTACAACGTCAGTTTTCAAATTACGGCACGCACAAAGACGATTTAATCTTCAAAATAAAATCACATTCTGTAAAGAAATTTGGTTCTCAGGGTCAGCAAAAGTCCTATTTAATTGCTTTAAAGTTCGCTCAGTACGATTTTTTAAAATCGCATTACGGCGTCAAACCTATTTTACTTATGGATGATATTTTTGACAAACTTGATGAAGACCGGGTGTCACAAATCGTTAAAATGGTCACCAATGCTGAACTTGGTCAAATGTGCATCAGCGATACGCACCCTGAACGAACCGAAGAGGTTGTTAAGAAAAATGCAACTCAATATAAAATGATAAACCTGGAACATGAAATTTAGTTATTTATTAATCAGTGCATTACTGGTGATGTCCTGCAACTCAAAGCCAGACTTTGAAGAAGTTTCAAAACTTAATGGCTTTTGGGAAATTGAAAAAGCGGAGACTCCTTATGGTGATAAGTCCTACAAAATGAATCAAATGGTGGATTATTTTCAAATTGAAGATTCCATCGGATACAGAAAAAAAATGCAACCAAATTTACTTGGGAATTACAAATCTTCACAAAATCGAGAATATTTCACTGTTCAAGACCGTAAGGATAGTGTGGTGTTAGTGTATAAAAACGATTACGACACCTGGACTGAAACCTTGTTGAAAATTGAAGAAGACAAGTTTGTAGTAAAAAACGAACAAAATTTTATTTATACTTACAAAAGACACGAACCTAAAACTATAGGCTTAGATGAAAAATAAAAGAGCAAATGAAGAGCAGTCTATGAAAGATTTAATGGAGATCTTCAAGAGTAAACACAGGTTAAATCCTGGACTGAATAAGGTGGATGTTGAAAATGCATGGATGACTCAACTTGGGCCGGCAATCAAAAACTACACGAACGAGGTCAAGTTCAGAAATCATACGCTAACCGTTCACCTCTCGTCTTCTACACTTAGAGAAGAATTGAGTTATGGTAAAGAAAAAATTATTAAAACACTCAATGAAAGCTTAGGCCGGGAGCTGATCTCAAAATTAATTTTACGATAATATTATGAAACTTAAAAAAGTGACTTTTAAGAATAAAAACGGTAATAAGCTTGTTGGTCGATTGCAATTTCCAGCAACACAGCATCCAAAAGCTTATGCGATTTTTGCTCACTGTTTCACCTGTGGTAAAAATCTAAAAGTGATAAGGGAAATATCTTCAGCCTTAACCGAACTTGGAATAGCAGTCTTAAGATTTGATTTTACTGGTTTGGGACAAAGCGAAGGTGAATTTGAAGATACCAATTTTTCTCATGACATAGAAGATTTGCTTGAAGCCTCAAAATTTCTTGAGAAGGAATACAAGGCCCCGGGCTTAATCATTGGTCACTCGCTTGGCGGCACTGCAGCTCTGTATGCAGCCAAGCAATTGGATAACATTAAAGCTATTGCCACTATTGCAAGCCCATCTCAGCCTTCGCATGTTCAGAATTTGATAAAAGACAGTGTTGACACTATCACCAATAACGATGAGTCTGTCGTCAACATTGGAGGTAGAGATTTCACAATAAAAAAGCATTTCTTAGAGGTTTTAAAAACACTGGACACGAAATCATTTTTAGGTGATTTAAAGAAACCTCTTTTAATTATGCACTCACCACAAGATCAAATTGTGGGAATCGATAATGCCGAAGATTTGTATAAATGGGCACATCACCCTAAAAGTTTTATCAGTTTAGATAAAGCAGATCATCTTTTGAATGAAAATATCAACGCATCCTATATAGGTAATCTTATAGGACATTGGGCTTCCAATTGTCTGGATCTTTCTAAAGTTGAAAACCCTGCCCTATCTTCAGAAAGTCAGTCTGCAGCGTTTCTGAAGGATGAAGATAAGTTTACGACACATCTTAAAGTTGGTGATTTTGGTTTTATAGGTGATGAACCTGATGATCACGATGGAGATGACTTTGGTCCGGCTCCATACGATTTACTAACAGCCGGACTTGCTGAGTGTACTGCGATGACTCTTCATGTCTACGCCCGACACAAAAAGTGGGAACTTAAAGAAGTGCGTGTCCACGTGGGTCATGAAAAAAAGAAGGTTGAAAGTGAAGATGGAAAAACTCAACAAAAAGATGTTTTCTACAAAAAAGTAGAGATTGTTGGAAACCTGGACGAATCTCAAATAGAGCGCTTACACGAAATAGGAGATAGATGCCCTGTGCATAAAACTTTAACTTCTGACATTGAGATATCGTCAGAATTGGTAAACTAAAAGTAATGTTAAGTTAGTGCTTTTATTTTAGCGAAGTCAGTATTTAAACTACATTTACATTGAATTTTAAATCAATTAATCATGAAAAAGATAAGTTTATTAACCTTAGTTCTAAGTTTAATTCTAGTTATAGGATGCAAACAAGAGGGTAAAAAAGATAGTGAAAATACGGATGCTGTTGGTGTAACAGATACACTAATAACAGTTACTCCTTTACAGATAGAATCACCAAAATTCCCTGATGCAACTTTAACTCATCCAGGTGGTGATGTTATAGAAGTTCCAGCTGGAACAGTTGATTTTAATTTTACAGTAGAAAATTATGAACTTGGTGTTCAATCAGAAAATGCTGGAGAAAACGGCCTGGCAAATTCAGCTAATGGACAACATATACATTACATCTTAGACAATAATCCTTACTCAGCGCATTACGAAAGTAAATTCAGTAAGGAAATATCTGAGGGCGATCATGTATTACTTGCATTTTTATCCAGATCTTATCATGAATCTGTAAAGAATACTAATTCTTTTGTAGTGAAAAAAATAAGAGCTGGAAACCCTTCTGAAGACCAACAAATGGACATTGATTTATCCGCAGAACACTTATTCTACAGCAGACCAAAAGGAACTTATAAAGGTGAGGATACTAAAAAAGTCCTTTTAGATTTCTTTTTAGTCGGTACTGAAATTGGTGAAGAAGGAAATAAGGTTACAGTAACTATCAATAATAATGAGGAGTATTTGATCAACGAATGGGTGCCTCATGTTATTGAAGGATTACCGATGGGTAAAAATAAGATTCAGCTCACCTTAGTTGATAAAAATTTAGAACCAATTCCTGGTCCATTTAACTCGGTTTCAAGAACAATTACCCTTGAAGAAGATGATAAAATGAAGAGTGGCAATGAAATGTAATAATTAAAGCTCATAAATTTTATACCAAAAAAAACCATCCGCCTAAGGCGGATGGTTTTTTTTATGGCTGATGATTTCAAATTTCAGGAATCAATCGATTTCAAAATTTTCTGAAGACGTTATCACGTAAGAACTTGGCTCATTATTGCTCGAAGTTCTTTCTGCAGTAATTATAATTCTTTTAGGCTCAAAAGGAGTTGTAGTGATCAAAGAACCTTTCTGTGTAGTCGAAAACAAGCCGCTAGACATTTCCAACTGGCCTAGGTTTTTAGTACCTCTCCCGGTTTCGATCCATACAACGTACATTTCTCTTGGTGGATTTAAACGTTCCGGTGAAGTCAGGTTCTCGGCTTTTAGATTAATCTTATAATTTTTATTTACATCCAACTTGATTTTCGCAGTTATATCTGCACCCGGAACGGTTTCCGAAACAGGAAAATTAACCGTGGTAGCACAAGAGGCTATAAGAAATAAAACTACTAGTGATAAACTAATTTTGTAATTCATAATTTGATTTTTCTTCAAAATTAAATGTATTCTTGGTATTAGATTATATTTTATGATTTCTTATAAAAATAATTGCTTTTTGAATTTCTGTGGCCATCACTTTGTCTTCATTCACAAATGGAACTCTGCTCCTGAACGCTTTCAAGAGGTCTTCAACAATTTCAGAACTTTTTAAGGGAAGCCTAAAATACATAGCCTGAGAGGCATTGAAAAGCTCAATAGCCAAAATGCGTTCAAAATTATCAACAACTCTAGAAAGTTTGGTCACAGCATTGGCACCCATGCTTACATGATCCTCCTGGCCATTGGAAGACACAATAGAATCAACACTTGCTGGAGTGCACAATTGCTTATTCTGGCTTACAATACTTGCAGCGGTATATTGAGGTATCATAAAGCCGCTGTTAAGCCCTGGAGAATTCACAAGAAAAGTTGGTAAACCACGGAGTCCGAAAACCAGTTGGTATATTCTGCGTTCAGAAATATTTCCCATTTCACTCACTGCAATAGCCATCACATCTGCTGAAATCGCTAAAGGTTGTCCATGAAAATTACCGCCAGATATGATTTTATCTTCTTCTGCAAACACATTAGGATTGTCTGTGACACTGTTAATTTCTGTCAGCAGGGTTTGCTCAACATAGCGAAGCGCATCTCTTGTAGCCCCATGAACCTGAGGCACACAACGAAAAGAATAAGGGTCTTGTACATTTTGTTTTTGATTGGCACCCATCTTACTCCCCTCAAGTAAATTCCGAATTGTTTTTGCAGTTTGTATCTGGCCTTTATGAGGTCTTACTTTGTGCACCAAATCATCAAAAGGGGATAAGTTACAGTCGAAAGCATCTATAGAAATAGCAGCAATGGTATCTGCCCATGTCATCAATCGCTGAGTTTTCAATACATTCCTAAGCAGATGAGCACTCATAAACTGAGTTCCGTTTAGCAAAGCTAATCCTTCTTTAGATTGAAGAACTAGAGGCTCCCAACCAAATTTATCCTTCAAAATAGAAGACTTTTCAACTTTTTGATCAATAACAACTTCTCCTTTTCCAAGAAGAGGCAATGCCAAATGTGCTAAAGGAGCTAAATCCCCTGAAGCTCCCAAAGATCCAAGTTCATAAATTACTGGGAAAACACCTTCGTTATAGAAACCGATCAGTCGCTCTACCAATTCAATGGAAACTCCAGAATACCCGTAGCTGAGGGATTGTATTTTTAGCAACAGCATCAATTTCACAACCGACTCCTCAACGCGATCGCCAGTTCCACAGGCATGAGACATGACTAAATTCTCCTGTAAATAAGTGAGTTTATCTTCATTGATTTTGATATCGCACAACGAACCAAATCCAGTATTCACGCCGTAAATAGGAGCTTTGCTTTCTTTCTGTTTTGAGTCAAGGTAAGTTCTGGAAATATTGATTTTAGAGGTAGCTTCTTCGCTTAGAGCTAACTTATAATTGTCTTCAAGTAAGATTTGAAGCTGAGAAAATCCAAGAACATTGGAATCTATATAGTGAATAAGGGACATTGAATATCTTTTTTCAAATATAAGATTTAAGAATTGTTTAGTCTTTTAGTTTTGAAAAAGAATGTCCCAAATAAGTTGAAATATCAGAGGCTAACAAACTTTCTTCTGATGTTTCTTTAGCAGCCATATCTCCAGCCAAACCATGCAAAAACATTCCTAAAACACCAGCATCCAGACTCGAATAGCCTTGTGCCAACAGGCCGGTAAGCAAACCGGTAAGTACATCACCGCTTCCTGCGGTTGCCATCCCTGAATTGCCCGAAGAATTTACAAAAACTTCATCCCGATAAACGCAAAGGCTATAGGCGTCTTTAGCTAGCACAACCACGTCCAATTGCTTAGAGAAATCTTTTAGTTTTTCTAATTTTTCGAAATCATCTTTCCAGCCTCCCACCAATCTTTCGAGTTCTCCCGGATGTGGGGTTAAAATGGATTTCTTGTGAGCCTGCTCATCCAGGGTTCCCGGGCGGGTTTTATCCTGCAAATCTTTGTGCTTGGCAATAAGATTTAGAGCATCGGCGTCAATAACAAAAGGGCTGGTAGATTTATCTAACCATGCCTCTAAAGCTTTTAAGGCGCTCTCAGAAGTTCCTATACCTATACCAATACCAATGGCATCTGCTTTAAAATCGAGTTCCTGATAACTGATAAATTCCTCAGATGTATTTTCAATCAGCATGGCTTCTGGCAGATGTTGAATTAAAGCCAAATGGCCTCTACTTGGCATAAGTACGCTTGTTTTACCCACACCAGAGCGCATACAGGATTTGGAGGATAGGATAACACTACCCAGCATCAGTTGGCTTCCACCAATCAAAACAGCGTGACCATAAGTTCCCTTGTGTGAAAATCGGGATCTAGACTGATAAAGCTTTTTTGCAAAAGCTAAGTCAACGAAATTAAATTCAGAAGAAATTTCACTTAAGCGTTTTTGACTTAAACCGATGTCTATGATTTTTACTTTTCCTACAAATCTTGAATAATCAGGTAAGTAGAAAGACAATTTAGGCGTTTGAAACGTCAGTGTCAAATTCGATTTAAATACTTCTTCATTCTTGCCAGGAGATTGATCCAGATACATGCCACTTGGCACATCTATACAAATAGTATACGCAGATGACTTAGTTACATGTTTTGCAAGTTCTTGAACAAAATCTGGCATTGAACGATTGAGACCCACTCCAAAAATCGCATCGATAACAAGGTCTCCAGAATTTATTTCGGGGAGTTCAGTATCTTTTTCAAAGTCCCGGATGTCGCATTTAGATTTATTTTTGAGTCGAACCAGATTTTTTTGATTATCATCTGATCGTGAGGAGGTAAAATTGACCAATAGTACGTCTACATCATAGCCGTCTGCTGCTAAAAAATAAGCAATAGCCAGTCCGTCTCCCCCATTATTTCCTGGACCAGCAAGAACTTTAATCTGTTGCGAAGTCGACTTTAGTCTGGTTTTGACAGCTTCGTAAGCCAAGCCGGCAGCACGCTCCATCAATTCCCACGAGCTTATAGCTTGCTCATCGCAAGTATAGCTGTCTAAATCTGCTAATTGTGATGCGTTTAAAATTTTCATGATAAAAATTTAAAATTAAACCCTGGCCTTGGCCTGACTTTTCTCCCATTCCCAGGCATCTTTCAAAGCTTCCTCCAGGCTTCGTTTTGCTTTCCAGCCTAAAGTCATATTTGCTTTTTTAGTATCTGCATAGGCTGCAATCACATCTCCGGGACGTCTGCCTACAATCTTATAATTCAGATTTTCTCCAGAAGCGTTTTCAAAAGCCTTAACGACTTCCAATACTGAAGAACCTATGCCTGTTCCCACGTTAAATACTTCGAAGTTTTCTTCAGTTTTGGAACTCATAATTCGCTCCAAAGCCACTACATGTGCCTCTGCCAAATCCATCACGTGAATATAATCCCTGATACAGGTTCCGTCCTGAGTTGGATAATCATCCCCAAAAACAGATAGTTCTTTACGCTTCCCTATGGCGGTTTGAGTAATAAAAGGCACTAAATTTTGAGGAGTTCCTATAGGCAACTCTCCAATTTCATTGGTGGGATGTGAACCGATAGGATTAAAGTATCTTAATGAAATAGCCTTTAGATTATCATAAGCAGCACAGGTGTCTGATATAATTTCTTCACCTACTTGCTTCGTATTTCCATAAGGAGAAATCGCTTTTTTAACAGGGGCAGATTCAGAAATAGGAAGCTCACTGGCTTCCCCATAAACCGTACAGGAGGAACTGAAAATGATATTCTGCTCTGTTAAGTTTACCAGATTTTGAAGCAAATAAGTGAGTGCTGCAAGGTTATTTTCGTAATATAAAAGAGGATTTTCTACACTTTCACCTACAGCTTTGGAAGCCGCAAAATGAATAATACCAGAAATATCCTGATGCTTGGCAAAAAAATCTAAAAGACTTGATTTATCTCTTAAATCCAGTTTGTGAAATTCTGGAGTTTTGGAAGTAATATTTGTAATACCTTCAAGAACTTTTAAAGACGAATTAGACAAATTGTCTATAACAACGACTTCGTAGTCTTTATTTTGAAGAGCAACCACAGTATGGGAACCAATAAAACCAAGCCCCCCTGTAACAAGAATTTTCATAATAAGATGTGTTAAATTTGTTATGCAAATTACAAAAATTGCAAGGCATAACTAATGTAAATCTTATTTTTGAAGAAAAATATATATGTCAAAAGTTGATACAACAATAAGCGCTTTTAGATGGGTAAGTATTCTGGAAGCTATCTCTTTTTTATTACTATTATTTATAGCCATGCCTTTAAAATACATTTGGGACATGCCAGAATATGTCAGGATTGTAGGTATGGCTCACGGTATCCTTTTTATACTTTATCTCCTGGGCGGATACTGGATGTTTGAAAAATTAAATTGGTCGGTAAAAATCTTATTTATTGTTTTTCTAAGTTCGATATTACCTTTTGGTCCTTTTATCGTGGAACGCAAATATTTGCCAAAATAATTTAATCTTACTACAGTCTGTCCTTAACAAACTCAACTTTTGTCTTACCATGAGGTTTGGCATTGCCATGTTCATCCAGGCTAACCATGACAATTTTGTCCACCTTGATTAGGGTATGCCGTGTCATTTTATTTCTCACTTCGCATCTTAAGGTTAAAGAGGCTGTCCCGAATTTGACGACTTCAATCCCTATTTCGACGATATCACCTTGCTGAGCTGAACTTTGAAAATCGATTTCACTCATGTATTTGGTGACTGTTTTCTGATTTTCCAGTTGGATGATCGAATATAAAGCGGCTTCTTCGTCAATCCAGGCTAAAAGCCTGCCTCCAAATAAGGTTCCGTTAGGGTTCAAATCCTCGGGTTTTATCCATTTTCTAGTATGAAATCTCATAAATTCTTAGTTTTACTTGTTCCTGTTTAATACATGCTGAATAATTTCAGAATGGTCAAAAGCTAAAGTAGGTAAATTTTTAAGATCAAACCAAAGCGCTTCATCCGCATCATCACTTCCTTTCACGTCGCTTCTTTTATCAATTTCAGCAATAAAAGCAAAAGTGACTGTTCTGCTTCTTGGATCACGTCCTATTTGGTCGTAATAATCTAAAAACTCAAGAACACTTTCATCTAAATCCAGTCCGGTTTCTTCGTTCAATTCACGCTGACATGCGGTTTTTATCAGCTCGTCTTTTTCTACAAATCCCCCAGGTAATGCCCAATGATTTTTATAAGGTTCGTTTTTTCTTTTGATGAGCAATACAAAATTATGCTGTTCTTCTTTCAAAATGACAACAGCATCAACAGTTATGAAAATAGAAGGGGAATAAGACATCTGCTCTTGAAATTTTACTGTTAAAAAATTTAATTTCTTACCAACTACTCTTAGAAAACTAAACTTGCTTTACTTAGTTGAAATACAAGTTCGCTAAGGTGTTAAGTTGACATTTTAAAATTAAAAAAATGGACTAGAACAAGCTACATAAAGTAGTTTATTTCGAAATGATAAAATATAAGCTTATATTTTTATGTTTATAATTAAGCATAAAAAAACCCTTCATTTCTGAGGGGTTTAAACGTTTTGTAAGGGTAATACTTATGATTTTGGCATAACTACAGCATCGATAGCATGAATGACTCCGTTAGAAGCGTCAACATCTGTCATCACTATGGTAGATTTGTTACCATTAGCATCAGTAAGAATTACGCTTTCTCCTTCAAGAGTTGCTGTTAATTCTTCGCCCTGTACTGTTGGAATTACTAAACTTCCGCCATTATCATTTATAGCAGCTACTACATCTGCAGCCATAAATTTACCAGATACAACATGGTAAGTTAAAATACCAGTAAGCTGTTCTTTGTTTTCCGGTTCTACTAAAGTTGCTACAGTTCCCTCAGGTAATTTTGCAAATGCAGCATTGGTTGGTGCAAATACTGTAAATGGTCCTTCACTATTGAGTGTTTCTACTAATTCTGCCGCTTTCACAGCTGTTACTAGTGTACTGAAGTCCTCGTTACCCACTGCAATTTCTACAACAGTTTGTGGTTCAGCCATAGTTTCTTCAGCAGAGCTCTCAGCTTCCATAGCTGCTTCGTCTTTCTGAGATTCATTTTCTTTGTTTTCGTTGTTTTTACAAGAAGTAAATGCAATCATTGCAATCACGCTTAAACTTAAAATTACTTTTTTCATGGTTATATGTTTTAATTTGTTCAAAAGTATTTTAAAAAACTTAAACAAAACTATGCTAGCATTTAATTTATTGTTAATTCTTGATGCTTTAATAGTTCATAATTTAAACTCATAGCTCTTGAAAGACTAATTTCATTATGCGATTAAGACCAGCTTTTTAAGTTTTTAATTTCCATCCTCCCTCCCCTATGAATAATCAAAGGTTAACATTTATTTATCCCATAGCAGTTCGCTTAGAACCGAACTAAAATTACATTTGCTATATGAACCGCAATCATAGCTCTATTCCGATGATAAATAACAACCTCATTGAGGAATTGAGTTTACATTTTGAAAGAGAACATAAACTACCACCACTAGCCTCTAAAATATACTCAATTCTAATTTTATCAAAATCAGAAACACTTACTTTTGAGGAAATTATCGATTTCACACGAGCCAGTAAAAGTTCAGTTTCAAATCAATTAAATTTTTTGATTGAAGAAGGTCGGGTAAATTTTATTTTTAAAGAGGATAAGAGAAAGCGTTACTTTAAGACTAAGTGTGATTACTTAAAGAAAACTCTTGAGCTTAACCTGGAAAAAACAGAAAGAGAGATTGAAATGCTTTCTAAAGTTATTCAATACAAAAAAGACGAGAAATTGAATCAGAAACATGTTACGCTCTTCAAAGATCATCTTGAAAGTGAAAAGAAAAAAATTTTAGACACTCTTAAAAACGTTGAACATACAAGTCATAACTAAGATAATAATGAAAAAAAAGTCCATTACTTTGCTAGCTATATCAGCTTTACTATTGAGTTCTTGTCAAAACCAAAGTCAGCAACAAGCTCCACCACCACCCCAACTTCCCCTTATCGAAGTTGAAACCAAAGACATTACCACATTTTCGGAATATCCTACTCAACTGCAAGGTATTGTGAGTAGTGAGATAAGAGCAAAAGTTTCAGGTTATCTTACAAAGGTATTAGTAGAAGAAGGGGCCGCTGTAAAAAAAGATGAAATTTTATTTGAACTCGAAACCAGAAGCTTAAGCGGAGACGCTTCAGCAGCAAAAGCTAGGGTGAATGCCGCTCAAATAGAGGTTGAAAAATTGAAACCTTTAGTTAAAAAAAACATTGTAAGTCAAAACCAGTTAGAAACGGCTAAAGCTCAACTGGAAACAGCAAAAAGCGATCTAAAAAGTATTTCAGCAAATGTAGATTATGCCACTATAAAGAGTCCCGTTGACGGTTTTGTGGGAACTATCAATTATAGAGATGGAGCTTTAATCAATCCAACGGACAGACTAGCATTGACCAGAGTAGTGAAAACAAATAAAGTTTTTGCCTACTTCTCCGTGAACGAGAAAGAGTATTTGAATATGGTGGACCAGTTCAATAAAACTTCTGAGAAAACATCAGATTTACTTTCATCATTTCCTGAGCTCATTTTAGTTATGTCAAATGGGAAAGTGTATGATAAAAAGGGAAAGCTAACAAGTATCTCAAGTCAGGTCAACAGAGAGACTGGAACAGTAAGATTTCGTGCCACATTCGACAATCCTGATTTAAAGCTGAAAGACGGTTTAACTGGTAGAATTAAAATACCAAGTTATAATGAAGACGCTGTTGTAGTTCCGAGGATATCCACGTTCTCCAGACAAGGAAAGAGTTTTGTTTTTAAATTCAACACATCTGATTCTTCAGTTACTGAAAAAGCTATTGATGTGGTAAGAGCCGATCCTTATCTTGTTATAAAATCTGGTTTAAGTGAAGGTGATAAAATTGTAGGGAGAGGTGTCAATAAAATCAAAAATAATGATAAGATAAGACCTACATCATCGACAATGGATTCAATTGTCAATTCATTTGATAAAGTTTTTAAATAGAAATCATGCTAAAAACATTTATAGAAAGACCCGTTTTATCCACAGTTGTTTCCATTATTATCGTGATGTTGGGAATTCTTGGCATACAAGAGCTACCAGTAACTCAATATCCTGACATTGCTCCGCCAACTGTACAGGTGACTACAAGTTTTCCTGGGGCCAATGCTGAAACTATCCTGGAAAGTGTCATTATTCCTATAGAAGAGCAAATCAATGGTGTGGAAGGTATGACCTACATTAAATCTTCTGCCAGTAATGATGGTAGTGCAAGTATTACTGTGTTTTTTGAACAAGAATACGACCCGGATATTGCTGCCGTAAATGTTCAAAACAGAGTGGCACGAGCAAATTCAGTGTTACCAGATGAAGTCCTAAGAAGTGGTGTGATAACAGCTAAGCAGCAAAATTCTGCTCTGCTTTATGCTGCAATTTATTCAACCAATAAGGATTATTCTGATACTTATGTTCAAAATTACCTGAATATAAATATCAAGCCAGAATTACAGCGAATCAATGGGGTGGCTAATGTGACTGTCTTCGGAGGTAAAGACTATTCGATGAGAGTTTGGTTGGATCCAGACAAGATGGCGAATTACAATATAAATTCTGCTGAAGTCATCGCAGCGATAAGAGAACAAAGTCAGGAAGCTGCAGCGGGCTCTGTAGGTCAAAATGCTGGAAAAGCTTTTGAATACGTCATCACTTACAAAGGAAGACTAAAAACTTCTGAAGAATATGGCAACATCATTTTGAAAACATTTGACAATAATCAATTTCTTAGATTAAAAGATGTTGCAGAAGTGGAACTCGATGCCTTTTCTTACAATTCCTTATCAAGAAGTAGCGGCTATCCTGGTGTTAACTTTGGTATTTTCCAGACCCCTGGATCGAATGCACAGGAGATCATTGAGAAGATTTACGTCAAAATGGATGAGCTTGAAAAAAACTTTCCCGAAGGTGTAGAATATCTTGTCAATTACGACACCAATGAGTTCCTGACAGCCTCTATCGATAAAGTTCAGGAAACACTCATCGAAGCTTTCCTACTTGTGTTCCTGGTGGTTTTTCTATTTCTGCAGGATTTAAAATCAACGTTAATACCCGCTATAGCGGTCCCTGTATCCATTATCGGAACTTTTTTCTTCTTGAATTTATTTGGGTATTCTATTAATTTGCTTACACTTTTCGCTCTTCTTTTAGCCATTGGAATTGTGGTAGATGATGCCATTGTAGTGGTTGAAGCGGTTTATGCAAAACTAGAAGGAAAAGCCAAAGATGCAAAAGAAGCATCCATTACTGCAATGAGTGAAATAAGTGGTGCTATTATCTCCATTACTTTAGTCATGGCTGCGGTCTTTATTCCGATTACGTTTATACAAGGTCCGGCAGGGGTGTTTTATGAGCAGTTTGGTGTGACTTTAATTGTAGCTATAATTATTTCAGCTGTAAATGCACTAACCTTGAGCCCTGCCTTATGTGCTTTATTTTTAAAACCACCCAAAGAACAAAAAGACAAACCCAATGTATTGCAGCGTTTCTACAATGCCTTTAATGCTGGCTTTAATGCAGTGAGAAGTAAGTATGTGCATTCTTTAAAATTTTTGGTAAGACAAAAATGGGTCACACTCCTTATTTTGATTATTGCTGGAGTTGGCATTTATTTCGCTAATGAATTAACCCCTAAAGGCTTTGTTCCTTCAGAAGACAGAGGTGTTGTCTTTATGAACATGGAATTGCCTGTAGGTGCTTCTCTGGACAGAACGTTTCAAGCAACTGAAGAGGTGTATGATAGAATTCAAAACATCGAAGGCATAAGAACCGCTTCGCTGATTACCGGTAGAAACTTCTTCTCAGGTTCTGGTAGTTCTTATGCACAAGGATTTATCATTTTGGATAATTGGAAAAAGCGAACTACAGATGCTACTCAGATCAATACCATAGTTGGGAAATTAAACCAGGTTACTTCTTCGATACCTGATGCTCAAATTCAGTTTTTTACACCACCTAGTGTTCCTGGTTATGGAGCTGCAGACGGCTTTGAAATGCAGCTTTTGGATAAATCTGCTGGATCTTTAAAAGAACTGGATACTACAGCCAACATGTTTGTTGGTCACTTATTTCAGGAACCTTCCATAGCTTTTGCAAATAGCTCTTTCAGCACAGAATTTCCCCAATATAATTTGAAATTGAATGTCCCAAAAATCAAGGCCAGTGGTTTATCTGTAAATGATGTTTTATCAACTATGCAGGCCTATCTGGGAGGCTTTTTTGTTTCAAATTTTTCTAATTTTGGAAAACAATACAGAGTCTTTGTCCAGGCTTTACCAGAAGATAGAAAAGATGAAGAAAGTCTCAATAGTATTTATGTAAGACTGCCTTCCGGAGAAAATTCACCTGTATCAGAATTTGTAGATTTAGAAAGGGCTTATGGTCCACAGGTTATCAACAGGTTCAATCTTTACAACGCCGTTACCATCAATGGAAGTGCCACACCAGGCTTTAGCTCTGGAGACGCTATTCAATCTATTCGAGAGGTAGCAGGCCAGCAATTAGGCAATGATTATGATATCGCCTTTTCTGGTATCACCAGAGAAGAGATTGCAGCCAGCGGACAATCTATTATCATATTTGCTTTAAGTATCCTGTTTGTCTACTTCTTTCTGGCTGCACAGTATGAAAGCTACCTGCTTCCCTTAGCTGTTATCTTGTCATTACCCATAGGTGTTGCGGGAGCATTTTGGAGCACAAACTTAGCTGGCTTGGAAAATAATATTTACTTTCAAATTGCCTTGATTATGCTGGTCGGTTTACTGGCCAAAAATGCTATCCTGATTGTGGAATTTGCCATACAGCGCCGAAATGAAGGCATGAGTATTTACGATGCAGCATTAGATGGCGCTAAAGTAAGACTAAGACCTATTTTAATGACCTCTTTTGCTTTTATACTGGGTCTTCTTCCATTGGTCTTAGCTACCGGTGTTGGAGCAAAAGGAAATAATTCTATTGGAACTGGAGCGGCAGGTGGTTTACTTGTAGGAACTGTTATTGGGGTCTTTATTATTCCAGTACTCTTTGTGGTTTTTCAGTGGTTACAGGAAAAAGTAAGTCCGTCCAGTAGAGCACAAGTTGAAAAGTCTCAAATTAATTCTAAAGAATCTGAATAGAACATGAAATACAGCATTAAATCCATTCTCGTCCTCATCTGTATATTGCCTCTACAGTCCTGTTTTACAGCTAAAGACTATGAGCGACCAGAAGAAAAAATAGACCCGATAAATTACAGAACCGATCAACTAGCAGCTGATTCTGCGTCTATTTCAAAAGTGAGCTGGAAACAAATGTTTACAGACACGATTCTTCAAAATCATATTGAAGAAGCCCTGGAAAACAATCAGGATATAAGGATTGCTCTGCAGCAAATAAGCATAGCCAATTCTTACTATAAACAAGGAAAAGCTGGTTTTTATCCCTCTGTCAGCATGAATGGGACGTATACAAGGCAAGAATTATCCCCCAACTCACAGTTTGGAGGTTTCTTCTCTTCTGTAGAACAATATGAACTCAATGCCAGTTTATCCTGGGAAGCCGATATTTGGGGGAAAATAAAAAGCAATGAAAGAGCTGCTCAGGCAAGATTTATGCAAACTGAAGCCGCACATAAAGCCGTTAAAACAAATTTAATATCAAGAATTGCTTCTGGTTATTATCAATTACTGGCGCTGGACGAGCAGGTAAAAATCACAGAGCAGACGCTGGAAAGTCGAGGTAAAAGTCTTGAAACTACCAAGGCACTCAAGGAGGCTGGTAATCTAACTTCAGTTGCAGTCAGTCAAACAGAAGCACAGGTCTATGCCGCTAAAGCTTTATTGCTCAATTTGGAAAATGACATCAAACTCCTGGAAAATACACTTTCAATTTTAAAAGGGGAATCACCTGCAAGTTTAAAACGAAGTGAGTTTTCAGCTCAAGGCGTAAATCAGGAACTCACAACAGGAGTTGCTTCAGATTTGTTAGAAAACAGACCTGACGTCATAGCCGCAGAATATCAGTTGATTAACGCTTTTGAATTGACCAATGCTGCTAAGGCTAGATTCTACCCTTCCGTTACCATTTCAGCAACTGGCGGTTTTCAAAGCTTAAATCCCTCAGACTTTATTTCGCCCAATTCACTGTTTTTAAATTTAATAGGCGGTTTAACGCAGCCTATCTTCAACCAAAGACAAATTCAAACTGGATATGAAGTAGCCTTAAGCGAAAAACAACAGGCCTATTTAAATTTTGAAAAAACATTGCTCACGGCAAGCAGAGAAGTGTCCGACGCTCTACTTAATTATAAGAATGCGACTCAAAGAATTGAGGTTAAAACCAAAGAATACGAGGCTTATCAAAAAGCTTTAGACGATTCTCAGGAATTGCTAAACAATGGTTTAGCCAATTATTTGGAAGTCCTCAACGCCCAGGAAAATGCTTTAAATACAAAACTTGAAGTCAGTCAAATCCATTTCGATAAGTTCAGGGCTGTAGTAGAGCTTTACAGAAGTCTTGGCGGAGGTTGGCAGTAAATAAATCACACAATAAAGCAGTCATAAAATCATTTTAAAACAATCTTAATGCTATGAAAGGGGTTGCTTTTTTATTCTGATTCTAATTTCGTTGGTTTGATGTTTTACGATACATTTCTTAAGGTTATGCGTTAGCTTAAACCTCCAGCTTTGTGAGATGAATTTCTGAAGGGTTTGAGGAAGTATTTGAAAAACTCATTTATATTTGTATCTAGTTGGATACGGTTTTCGATGATAATTACTAAAAAAACATCTGAATTTGATAAGTGGTTTAGAAAACTCAAAGGTATTCGGGTAAAGTCAAAATAAAATCTAACTAATATAATTCCAGATCGTTTGGTCTTTAAACATGGCTCTATAAGTCACGTTGATCATTTGATGCTCGTCCATCTGGAAGTTAGGATCAGCTTTAATGACGTGGTGAGCATAACTTCTGGCGGTTTTTAAAATCTGATTGTCTTTGACCAAATCAGCGATTTTTAAATTTAGAATACCGCTTTGCTGCGTCCCCATCAGGTTCCCAGGGCCACGTAACTTTAAATCCACCTCAGCAATCTGAAAGCCGTCATTGGTAGCCGTCATGGTTTCCATTCTGGTTTTGCCATCTGAGCTTAATTTCTTGCCAGTGATGAGCACACAATAACTTTGCTCCGCCCCTCGCCCTACTCGACCTCGTAACTGGTGAAGCTGAGACAAACCAAATCGCTCGGCACTTTCGATGATCATCAAACTCGCATTGGGCACATTTACGCCAACTTCTATAACCGTGGTTGCCACCATAATCTGAGTTTTGCCTTTCACGAAACGTTCCATCTCGTAAGCTTTGTCTTCCGGCTTCATCTTACCATGAACAATGGACACCTGATACTTGGGCTTTGGGAATTCCCGCTCAATACTCGCATAACCATCCATTAAGTCTTTATAATCGAAATTGGCCGATTCTTCAATCAACGGATAGACAATATACACCTGACGCCCTTTATCGATTTCATCTTTGATGAATTTAAAGACTTTCAACCGGTTGCTGTCATAGCGATGCACGGTTTTGATGGCTTTCCTGCCAGGAGGCAATTCATCGATTACAGACACATCCAAATCTCCGTAAAGACTCATGGCCAAAGTTCTTGGAATTGGCGTTGCTGTCATCACCAAAACATGAGGTGGCAGGGAATTCTTCTTCCAGAGTTTGGCCCGCTGAGCTACTCCAAATCTATGCTGCTCATCGATCACCGCCAGACCCAGGTTTTTAAACTGAACCGTATCTTCGATCAGGGCATGGGTGCCTATTAAAATGTGTAAGTCCCCGTTACGAAGACGTTCGTGCAGGATGGTTCTGTCTTTCTTTTTGGTAGAGCCCGTTAGCAATGCAACTTCAACCCCGATAGGTTCACAAAGCTCTGATAAACCTTCAAAATGCTGACTAGCCAAAATCTCTGTAGGAGCCATCAGGCAAGCCTGGAAGCCATTATCAATGGCCATAAGCATAGTCATCAGTGCCACGATGGTTTTTCCGGAACCCACATCCCCTTGTAGCAACCTGTTCATTTGCGCATTGCTGCCCAGGTCTTTACGGATTTCTTTTAAAACGCGCTTTTGAGCATTGGTCAGTTCAAAAGGCAAGACCGACTTATAAAAGGAATTGAAATAGTCTCCAACCTGTTCAAAGGTAAATCCCTTAATTTTGGCTTTATGCACCGCATTTTTTCTCAGCAACTGCAACTGAATGTAATAGAACTCTTCAAATTTCAGCCGAAATTGTGCTTTGGACAACAGTTCTGCAGATTGAGGGAAATGCACATTCCGCATGGCTTCCGTTTTAGAAAGCATTTTCAGATCGGATAAGACAGTGTTGGGCAAAGTTTCCTGAAATCGGTTAGCCTGTTCAAGCAAACCAAAAATCAAGGTGCTGATGACTCGATTGGATATTCCTCGCTTACTTAGTTTTTCGGTGGAAGGGTACACCGGCTGAAGTCTGATTTGGGATTGGATCTTGGATTTTTCTATTTCATCAATTTCTGGATGAGGCATGGAAAAGCTACCCTTAAAGTAATTCAGTTTACCAAAAATCACGTAAGGTGTATTGATTTTTAGATTTTCGACAATCCACTTATGACCTCGAAACCAAACCAACTCCATGGAACCCGTTTCATCTTCAAATTCGGCTACCAAACGCTTTCCACGCTTCATAGGTACTGTACGCACATTGGTAATTTTACCGATGATTTGAACTTCAGCAGAGGTGTCCTGCAATTCAGTTATTTTATAAAATCTGGACTTGTCGATATAACGAAAAGGGAAAAACTGAAGCAAGTCCTGAAACCTATGAATGCCCAATTCCGTTTTCAGCAAATCTGCCCGTCCCGGACCGACGCCTTTAAGGTATTCTATGGGAGTTTGTAAGGTTTTCACATCCATAAAACGAAAATACTATAATTCATTAGAAGAAGAATTTAAAGCATAAAAAAAGCTGCTCGAAATGAGCAGCTTTTTTTATGCTTTTTGTTTAAGTTCGAGCGCAGTCGAAAGGAATGTCACCTTGAGCGCAGTCGAAAGGAATGTCACCTTGAGCGCAGTCGAAAGGAATGTCACCTTGAGCGCAGTCGAAAGGTCCTTCAAAAGCGTCTCGACTGCGCTCGACGTGACAATTCAATTTAGTTAATCCTGATACTTCTTAGAATACCGCTCATACAATTCAGTTTGATGCGTTTCTAAACTCACGTCTCTTCCCTGAATGTAAACTTCTGTCAAAATATTTCCTTTCATATCCAGCGCATCGCCTTCACTTACAAAAAGTGTAGCGTCTTTACCTACTTCCAAAGAACCGATTTGATCTTCCATGCCTAAAATTTTTGCACTATTCAGTGTAATCATCTGCACAGCCATTTCCTTGTCAACGCCAAAGGCTGCCGCGGTTCCTGCATAGAAAGGCAGGTTTCTGGAATTCATACGTTCCATGCGTCCACTTCCTTCAAGGGCTACTAAAACTCCAGCATCACTCAATAATTTTGGCAATTTGTAAGGCAAGTCGTAATCATCGTCCTCAAAATTTGGATTCAAATGCGTCCGTTGAACGAGTACAGAAATATCATTTGCAGCCAGATCTTCAGCCACTTTATGAGCGTGATAACCTCCTACAATAGTAACTCTATCCAGATTCATTTTCTGTTTAAAACTGATGACATCTCTGATCTCTTTTTCACCTTCAACATGGATAAATAAACCTTTAGAGCCATCAAACAACCCAGCCATAGCTTCATATTCCAGATCTTTATCTGCTGATCCGGGAACGTAAGCCTTAGCGTTGTTAAAATAGGCCACCACCTCATCTATCTCTCCGGTATACTCTTTATTTTTTTCCCAGACTCTGTCGGCATCATACCAGTTTCCGCTTCTGCTGAAACCACTTGGCCAGTTCATATGAATCGCATCGTTTTCCTTAATCACAGCATCTTCCCAGTTCCAGGCATCAAACTGAACCACAGAAGAAGTCCCGGAAATACGACCACCTTTTGGTGTGATTTGCCCCATCAAAACACCGTTAGGACGCATGCTTTCCACAACTTTGCTTTCTGCATTATAGGCGATCAAACTTCTCACGTGCGGAAGCATCTTCCCTAATTCATCTTCATCACGTGTTGCCGCTACAGCATCGATTTCAACCAGGCCTAAAGTGGCATTGGGTGCTATAAATCCCGGATATACGTGTTTCCCTTTAGCGTCAATGCGCTTGCCTTTGGCTTCAGACACATCGGTTCCTACATAAGTAATCTTTCCGTCTTCAAAAACAACGACGGAGTTCTCTAGCACGTCTGTGTTTCCAATATGAGCTGTACCGCCTACTATTGAAATAGCCTGGGTTTGTTTTGGTGCTGGTGTTTGTTGTGCTTGGCTTGAAAGAACCAAAGCCAAAGCAACAAAACAGCTTGTCAATATGTGTTTATAATTCATCTTATTCGTGTATGTGGTTAATATCATCTAAACTGTCGCAGTGTAGAAATTCTTTTTCTTGTTTCTCAATCGGCTGAGTTTTCAAGCCCTTGCTTTTGACTTTCATCATTTTATTGATTAAGAATTGTCTTTCTTTCTGAATTCGCTCTCTCATAGCCAAATCCTTTTCGATATCAAAGTAAACCACTCCTTCAATAATGGTTTTCTCTGGTGTTGAATAAATCGACAGCGGATCTCCATTCCAAAGCACTACATCGGCATCTTTTCCTTCTTTAATACTTCCTACTCTACCATCAATATGCAACAACTTGGCAGGGTTAAGCGTCACAAATTTCCAGGCCTCTTCCGCCGGAACACCTCCATATTTCATAGACTTGGCCGCTTCCTGATTAAGACGTCGTATCATTTCACCATCATCACTATTAATGGCTACAGTTACCCCTTGTTTGTGCATAATCGCTGCGTTAAACGGGATAGCGTCATTTACTTCATATTTGTAAGCCCACCAGTCACTGAAGGTAGAACCACCAGCGCCGTGTTCTTTCATGATGTCGGCCACTTTATAGCCTTCCAAAATGTGCGTAAACGTATTGACTGTAAAATCGAATTCTTCGGCCACTTTCATCAACATATTGATTTCACTTTGAACGTAAGAGTGACAACTGATGTAGCGTTCTCCATTAAGTATCTCTAATAATGTTTCCATTTCGTCATCATGACGATAAGGCTCTCCGGAAGCTTTTTTCTCTCCATAAGCTTTAGCTTGTGAGAAATAATCTCTGAAGACTTGTTCGACTCCCATTCTGGTTTGAGGAAATCTTGAGTTTCCTCCCCAGTTGGATTGTTTTACATTTTCACCCAGAGCAAATTTGATGTGCTTTGGTGTATTGTCATAAATTAAATCCTCAGCGTTTTCTCCCCATTTCAGCTTTAACACAGCAGATCTTCCACCAATCGGATTGGCTGAACCATGCAATAACTGGATGCTTGTTACACCTCCTGCTAAAGATCTGTAAATACTTATATCATCTGGATCTACAGCATCTTCCATAGTCACTTCAGCAGACGAATTATGTCCGCCTTCATTAATCGAAGTTCCTGCAATGTGAGAGTGCTCATCGATAATACCAGCGGTTAAAAACTTTCCTGTTCCATCGATGACTTCAGCTCTTCGGTCGCTTAGGTCTTTTCCTATTTTATCTATTTTACCATCTTTCAGTAAAACGTCCGTATTTTCTAAAGTGCCTTCCGCTTCTCCAGTGATGACTGTTGCATTTTTAATCAACATGCGTTTGGGTTGCGTTTGAGCAGCATCTCTGCCATAAGCTGAATTGGGATAAGTCATGGAAAGCATTTCCATAGCTTTATCCTCTTCCTCTTTTTCATCATCTTCTTGTTCTGAAGTAGTTTCAGCTTGCTTTCGGGTTGCCGTAAAAGTTGATGTATTTCCGTCACCTAAAATGGCTTTCCCACTAATTCGCGTTTGAAAAGGGTTTATTTTAGAAGTTAACAACGCATACTCTTCTTTAGATTTATCAGCATCACTGATAACCAAAGTCATCCATTCGTCTTCATAAGTCAGTTTGGTTCCTAGCTTTAAGGTATCTTGCTTGACTTCAGCAGAAAATTTACCTGACTTGTTTTTTATGGTCAACTCATAGGTTTTACCATTTAAAACAAAATCGTATGCGCCTGAAATATCAATCACATCCATAGGCTCCAAACGGTGACGTTGCCCCTGTACCCAGTTTTCATAAATTTTGAAATCCTCTTCAAAAAGTTCTTCTGAAGTAATGATAAAGTTGGCAATCTTGCCTTTTTCTAAGGTTCCTAAAAGTTCTGAAGCGCCTATCGCTTTAGCAGGCTTAATTGTTAATCCGGCAAGTGCAGTTTGTTTATCTAAACCGCGCTCAACGACTTTCTTCAAATTCTTTAATAAATCATCTGGAGATTTTAATCCTTTAGACGTAAAGGAAATATCAACGTCATTTTCAGCAAGAATTTTCGCGTTGGAAGGTGCGTATTGCCAGTGTTTCATATCACCAAGTGAAAGATATTCTCTTAAGAATGGGTCTTCCACATCGTAAGCTTCAGGAAACTTGAGCGGTAATATAAAATGAGCATTTATTTCCTTAAGGTCTTCTATGCGTTTGTATTCATCCCCAGAACCAATGATGGTATATTGAACACCAAATTGATCCCCGATTTTATCAGCTCTGAAGGCATCTAAATAATTGTCTACAGAAAATAATTGAGGAATACTCTTTTTAGCCAAATACGCTTCGATAGCCAAATCTTTTTCATCGATAAGACCATTTTCATAAGCTTTAGCATCATGGTAAAATTGTCTCAATAAGGCTGTATAACCCATGATTGAACTTGGATAGGCCTGGCGAGACTGCTTGCTTTTACTAAACTCGTAGTAAAAACCAGATTCATCTTTCAACAGGTTTTCGTTGAAATTTTCGCTTTCAGCTAAAGCAAATAATGCACCATTTCCTCTCATAAAACCATCTGCGATATGAGTGTTGACAGCACCAAAACCTGCTTTACGCATGGTTTCAGCCTTCTTTTCATCAAACTCAAAATGAGACTTTGCAGATTGCTCTGGTCTCATGTGATCATTCCAGTAATAGCCCTTTCGGTTTGGGTCATACTGTGGTTGAGATGCTCCTGGTGCGCTAGTAATATCCTTGATTCCAAAATCTGAATAGACTTCCACAAAAGAAGGATAGACGTGTTTGCCCCTGGCATCCACTACAACGGTGTTCTCTGGGAAATTAACATTTTGACCAACTTCCACGATTTTTCCATCCTTGAAAAGCAAAGTAGCGTTTTCTATAGTTTGTGAAGGTGAGACATGAATAATGGCAGATTTTACGGCGGTGTAATTGCTAGTCCTGGTCTTGACCTCTTTGTTTTCAGGAAAATAGTCCTGAGCAAAAAGACCAACACTCAACAAGCAAAATAAAAGAAAGACTTTTTGTTTCATTGAAATTTGGTTTAGTGATTAGTAGTTTGTTTTTGTTGGTAATAATTGACTAGCAAAGCCACGACGTAGTCGTAACTTTCCATGCCTAGCGGCTGATTGTTAACTTTGAGAAAATTCCCGTAAACGGTTTCCATAATTAATTCTACAGGTCCGGTGTAGGCTTGCCAAAATTCTTGAACTTCTTTATAATTTTTCAAAACTCCAGAGTGGAGTTCTGTGATAAGAGCTTCCGATAAAAGAGGGTCTTTTTTATACATATCATTGAGACTATACTTCAAAGCAAAAGTTAAACCCGAGTAACGCAAAAATTTGTTTTCGTCCTGCATAGTGATGATAGAGGCTATAAAATTCGCTTCGTTTTCCTTGGAGTACCCCAGCTGATGTCCAATTTCGTGTGCCATGGTTGTTGGAAGTTTGTACCCGGGGATTTTATAATTGTATTGTCCTTCGTTGGTAAACGGATTCACATACCCGCTAAAGCCTCCGTAAGAAAGTGGCAAGGAAAACAAAGATTTTTTTAGATTTTCTACCCGAAACGGGATTTTCAAATCTTCATTGGTTGAGTTTTTATAGGCTTCAAAAACCCATTTCTGGAGTTGATTCTGCTTAAATTCATAATCTACTTTCAAACTGTCATTCTCGGCCAGTTGAGCATGTAAAACATTGGTTTTCTGAATTAAATCGCAAGTGAATTCATGCAACTCCTCTTTAGTGTACTCTGTCGAAATGCCTAGGGACTTGTGCAAAGGGAGTCGGTAATAATTGAACCCCCAGAACAGATGAAACAAAAAGTAAACTAACGACAAAAATGCCAGGGCTTCTAAAAGCCGAGTGCCCAATTTTCTGAACCTGCTCTTAATTGACCTGAATACCCACACCAGCATAAGTATGACAAGCGCAGAATAAAACAAATCTCCAAGCGAAAAAGGTATCCAGGACGTCAGATGATGCTGAAGCTGAGATAAGACTAAAAATAAACCTTCACTGTAATACATTTCAACCCAGGCAGGATTTTGTTTCAGTACGTAAATCAGAAGCAACTGAATAGGAAAAAATAAAGCAAGACAGTTTAAGGTGATGTTTTTCAATTGAAATATGAGTTATAGGTTGATTTTTTTGTGAATAATAAGTCTATTTTAAATATTGAAAATCAAAGCTTAACTTCACGCAAACCTGCCTGTGTGTCACTTGGGCAGACAGGATTCACAAAGAAAACGCAAAGTCACGCAAATTACTGATAATCATCACTATATAAATTCGCGTTCTTTGCGAAAAGCTTAGCGGTCTTAGCGTGAAAAAAATATATCCAAGCCGAAGGGTTCGAACTTAAACAAAAAAGTTTAGATATCAGTAAAGAAAAAAGTCATTGGTAGAAACTTGCCCCCAACACTTTGTGTGGCAGTCAGTATTTTTTAACCATCATTAGACTTAGCTCATGATAAACTAAAGTCGAAAGATATCATCCAAACGTCTCGACAAGACATTAATACTTTAGAATTTTTCCTTAACTCAAACTTAAGCATTTTATAAAAATACTCACATATTTATCGTAATTTTGAAGGCGTCAAAACACAACACAAATCCAACAAAGAATGATCATTTTCTTCAAAGCTGATTCGACGCACTACTTCGCAGTTTCTCTTGTAAAACGTCCAGATTACGAAACCATCAAAAAATTCAAATGGGTATTTGGCGATGCTCAATTCGTTGATGAAAAGCAGATTGACGGGAAGTTTATCGGACCTCGTCAGGTCATGATTACACCCTGGAGTACCAATGCTGTAGAGATTACTCAAAATATGGGTATAGATGATGTACAGAGAATTGAAGAGTTTTATGAGGTGACTTCGGCAGACAAGGATTTCGATAAAATGCTTTACCAAAAGTATGATGGATTAGATCAGGAAATTTTCACAATAGATATCCAACCTGATCCTGTTCTTGACATAGATGACATAGGTGAATACAATCAACAGGAAGGCCTGGCGCTCAATGAGGAAGAAGTCAGTTATTTGGAAAGCCTTTCCAAAAAACTGGGCCGTAAATTAACCGATGCTGAAGTCTTTGGTTTCTCTCAGGTCAATTCAGAGCATTGCAGACATAAAATCTTTAACGGAACCTTTATCATTGACGGTGAAGAGCAGCCTGAATCGCTTTTCAAACTCATCCGTAAAACCTCTGAAACGCACCCCAACTCAATTGTTTCAGCTTATAAAGACAATGTAGCTTTCATCAAAGGGCCACAGGTTGAGCAGTTTGCTCCTACCCGTCCAGACATAGCTTCAGCATATAAAAATTCAAAATTCGATTCTGTAATTTCCTTAAAAGCAGAAACGCATAACTTCCCTACAACTGTAGAACCGTTCAATGGTGCTGCCACAGGAAGTGGTGGAGAAATAAGAGACCGGCTTGCCGGCGGAAAAGGGTCTTTACCCCTTGCTGGCTCCGCAGTATATATGACGTCTTATCCCAGACTTACCGATAACAAAGCCTGGGAGAAAGCAATCCCCAAACGGGATTGGCTGTACCAAAGTCCGCTGGACATCCTGATCAAAGCATCCAATGGTGCTTCAGATTTTGGAAATAAATTTGGTCAGCCGCTCATCAATGGGTCTTTATTTACGTTTGAACACGAAGAACACAACAGACTATTGGCATACGATAAAGTCATCATGCTAGCCGGTGGCGTTGGTTACGGCAAAGCCGATCAGGCCTTAAAAGACATTCCTAAAAAAGGCGATGATATCGTTATTCTGGGGGGCGATAATTACCGAATCGGTATGGGAGGCGCTGCAGTATCTTCTGCAGATACCGGCGAATTCGAAAGCGGTATTGAACTCAATGCCGTACAGAGATCCAATCCCGAAATGCAAAAACGAGCTGCCAATGCTATTCGTGCCCTGGTGGAACTTGAAGAGAATCCAATCCGATCCATCCATGACCATGGTGCTGGCGGGCATCTCAATTGCTTAAGTGAACTGGTTGAAGATACTGGCGGCCATATAGATATTGACAAACTTCCTGTTGGAGATTCTACGCTTTCCGCTAAAGAAATCATAGGTAACGAATCTCAGGAACGTATGGGTCTGGTGATTGGAAAAAAAGACTCTGAATTTTTAGAGAAAGTGGCTTTACGGGAACGTTCTCCGATGTATCGGGTGGGAACAGTCACCGATGACCATCAATTCATATTCAAAAATTCTAAAACTCAGGAAAAACCTTTGAATCTCAAACTGGAGGACATGTTTGGAAGCTCTCCCAAAACCATCATGACCGACCAAAGGGTAGAAAGAACCTATTCCAATGCTGAATTTGATTCAGAAAACATATACACTTACGTTGAACAATTGCTTCAACTGGAATCCATTGCCTGCAAAGACTGGTTAGTTAATAAAGTTGACAGATGCGTTTCCGGACGGGTTGCCGTACAGCAAACTCTTGGGCCATTGCAAGTTCCACTCAACAATTGCGGTGTGGTTGCTTTAGACTACAACGGCAAGGAAGGTGTTGGCAGTTCGATTGGCCACTCGCCCATTTCAGGCTTAATCGATCCTGTTGCTGGCGCTAAAAATTCTATCGCTGAAGCACTAACCAATATCATCTGGGCACCTTTGGAACAGGAAATAACTTCAATTTCTCTTTCAGCTAACTGGATGTGGCCCTGTAATAATGAAGGTGAAGACGCCAGACTTTACGATGCGGTGAGAGCGGTTTCAGAATTTGCTATCAACTTGGGAATCAATGTGCCAACTGGTAAAGATTCTCTATCGATGAAGCAGCGTTATAAGGACAAAGAAGTGCTTTCTCCTGGAACCGTGATTATTTCTGCGGCCGGACACTGTAATGAAATCACCCATGTGATTGAACCTATGTTTCAAAAAGAGGCAGGATCGGTGTATTATCTGGATTTCTCTCAGCACGACCTGGAACTTGGAGGTTCAGCTTTTCATCAATTATTGAATAAAGTTGGAAGCAAAGCGCCATCCATCAATGAAGATGCAAAATTCAAAAAGAAATTCAATGCCATTCAAACGCTGATCAAACAGCACAAACTAGCCAGCGGCCACGATATTTCTTCAGGTGGTTTAATTACTACCTTATTGGAATTGTGTTTTGCTGATAATGATTTGGGAGCAGAATTAGACTTTAATGCTTTTGAAGAAAAAGACATCACCAAACTCTTGTTTGCCGAAAATTCAGGTATTGTATTTCAGGCTAATGGCGACTTAAATTCTGAATTTAAAGAACTCGACATTCAACCCTTATATCTTGGTGAAGTCAATTCAACTGGAAAATTGTCGATTGCTCATGAAAACAACACATTAAGCTTTGATGTGGATACCTTCAGGAACTACTGGTTACAGACCTCATATGAATTTGACAAACATCAAAGTGGAGAGAAAAAAGCAAAAGAACGTCACGATAACTTTAAGCATAATGGCTTAAACTTTAAGTTTCCAGCTCACTTTGATGGAAAATTAAAATCAGTTGAAGGTAAACGCATCAAGGGGGCGATTATCAGAGAAAAAGGCTCAAATTCTGAACGTGAAATGGCGAGAGCTATGCATCTGGCTGGATTTGACGTGAAAGACATCCACATGACCGACTTGATGTCTGGTGCAGAAACTCTGGAAGATGTTCAATTCATTGCAGCTGTTGGAGGATTTTCGAATTCTGATGTTCTGGGCAGCGCTAAGGGTTGGGCCGGAGCATTCAAATACAATGAAAATGCCAATTTAGCTTTGCGCAACTTCTTCAACAGAGAGGATACTTTATCACTTGGGGTTTGTAATGGGTGTCAGCTCTTTGTTGAGTTGGGGCTTATCACACCGCATCATGATGAAAAACCTAAAATGCTGCACAACGACTCAGGTAAATTTGAATGTCGCTTCACTGCGGTCACTATTTCTGAAAGCAACAGCGTCATGCTGAAAAGCCTTGAAGGTTCAACTTTGGGTATCTGGGCAGCCCATGGGGAAGGTAAGTTTAACTTACCACTTGAAGAAAGTCAGTATTCCATTCCCGCCAAATACTTCAAAGAAGAATTCCCCTGTAATCCAAATGGCTCTGATTATAATGCCGCTATGCTTTGTGATAAAACAGGAAGACACCTGGTAATGATGCCTCACCTGGAACGTTCCACCTTTTCCTGGAATTGGGCCCATTATCCTAAAGACAGAAAAACAGACGAAGTTTCTCCCTGGATTGAAGCTTTTCAAAATGCGAAAACCTGGCTGGAAAAAGTTTAACCTATGCTTACTAAAGAACAACTGATTAAAAGATTAAACCTACAAAAACATCCGGAAGGAGGTTATTTTAAGGAAACTTATAGAAGTGAAATTACAATTCCGGGGTCTAGTTTGCCTTTGGAATTTGAATCCGCTAGAAGTGTAAGTACCTGCATTTATTTCATGTTGACGTCCGATGAATTTTCAGCATTTCACAAAGTCAATCAGGATGAAGCCTGGCACTTTTATACCGGGGATACTATTTCATTACATATGATTTCTCCTGAAGGTTATTATTCTAACATCAAAATCGGAAGTGATTTTTCTTCAGATGAAACGCCTCAATTTATCGTCCCCGCTCAGCATTGGTTTGCTGCCGAAATTGAAAACAATGAAGGTTTCGCATTGGTTGGATGTACAGTTGCACCCGGATTTGATTTTAATGACTTTGAGTTAGCAGAACAGGAACAACTTCAGAATAAATTTCCTAAACATTCTGATCTCATCAAAAAACTCACGCGATAAATTTTAGATTTGAAAACAAAACCTTGTGTGCTTTGTAAAGAAGAATTTGAGGTGTTGTATCGCATCCAAATTAAAAAGGGCAAAGCATGGATTTTTGCCTGTAAAACCTGTTTGGAAAAGCATCAGGAACTACCCAATTACAAGTATGGTGGAACCTGGAAAGGTAAAAGGCATTAGCACTGATAAGCATTTCCTACTTATATTCTAAAAAATTACCTAATTATCAAAGGCTTAAAATAATTTATCTTTCTGTTGATTTTATTTGAAAATGCTTTTTAGTAAAGGTTTTTATTTAAATCTTTAAGGGGAAAAATCATAGGAAAAAAAGTGTCAATTGTTAAGCATAAATTCTGAAATGTTAATTTTTTTAATACATAGTAATATTAAAATCTTATCGTGCTATCATATATTCTTATTGTCTAATCGTAAATAAATGTTAAGACTAAAATCATAAATAACTGATTATAAGCATTAAAAGATATTTTTTTAATGTAAAATAATCTACTTTTTAAGTTTTTATTAAGATTCATCTTTCCCACTAATTATGTGATTAAAAATTATAAACATCATTGTGTACATTCGCAAAAAAAATAAAAAAGCAAGTCACATGGTTAAACATTACATTAAGATTCTGGGTTTAATGCTATTATTTACAAGTGTTGCACTAGCTCAGGATGATCGAACTATTACAGGGCTCATCGTAGATGATCAGGGTGTGCCACTTATGGGTGCAAATGTCATCGTCAAGAATTCAAATCCGAAAAGAGGAACAACCACTAACTTTGACGGTGAATTTACACTCGATGTAAAAGCTAAGGACAAAGTAGTTAAGGTCAGTTATTTGGGTTTTAAAAGTAGAAACGTTTCTATCTTGGGTAAAGACACTTTTGAGATTAATTTAAATCCGAGTAATCAATTAGATGAAGTTATTGTCACTGCGTTGGACATTAAACGTTCGGAAAAGGCTCTAGGGTATTCTGTACAAAGTTTAGGAGCCGAAGAAGTTTCTGACGTGAAAGTTGGGAACGTATCAAATAAGTTACAGGGTAAAGTAGCTGGAGTTTTTGTAAATTCTTCTGGAAATGGCCCCACTGCTTCTTCAAACGTCACTATACGTGGACAAACTTCCTTAACTGGTAGCAGTCAGGCCTTATTTGTTGTAAACGGCATTCCAATAACCAATGGATTGTTTTCACCAGGTGATGGATTGAATGGGTCAACGACTATCGATTTTGGTAATTCATCGCAAGTTGTGAATCCAGATGATATTGAAAACATATCTGTATTAAAAGGTCCTGCAGCTGCAGCACTTTATGGGTCCAGAGCTGCCAATGGTGTTATTTTAATCACCACCAAAAAAGGCTCCGATGTAGATGATGACATTAATGTTGAATTAAACTTACAAACCGTAGGAAGAACAATTTTAAGAAAACCTGATTTTCAAAACACCTACGGTTTCGGAGGTAATGGAAAATTCAGTTATAAATCTGGTGATATTTATACCTCTCAAAACGGTGTTGATTATTACGATGCTTTTGGAGAAAATTGGGGGCCACGCATGAATGGACAATTGATAAAACAATTCAACTCCAATGGTGAAGCTGTTCCTTTTACTCCTGCAGAAAATAACTTTGACGATTTCTTTGAAACGGGTACTTTAAATATTCACAATGTTGCCTTGAGTCAAAACACAGAGGATGGAGACTATAGAATTTCCTATACTTACATGGATGATCAAAATATTGTTCCTGGTGCTGGATTAGGTAGAAACACCTTATATGCTAGTGTTGGGAAACAACTTTTCGATGACAAACTGGAAGTTCGTGTCAACTTGTTCAACATCAGATCCTCATCTGATAATATTCCAAACGGTGGTTATGACGAAAGTAACTCTATCATGTATGGTTGGTTATGGTATCCTAGACAAGTTGGTATTAATGAATTAAAACCTTACTGGAGAGAGGGACAGGTTGGTGAACAACAACGTTATGTAGAGGAATTATGGGTAAATAATCCCTGGTTGTTGACCGAAGAAAATACCAATAGCTTCCAGGAAAACAGAATCATAGGTAATGCCACTTTGAATTACAGCTTAACAGACCGATTGAGTATTAGAGGACGTTATGGAGTTGATTTTAAAGATGAGCAACGACAGTTTAGAAGGGCAACTTCTACAAAGGCTATTCCTGGTCAATTTGGCAGCTACAGGGAAGACGAATTGTCTTTTCAAGAAATAAACGCTGAAGCTGTCATTTCTTACACAAAAAATAATATTGACGACAAGTTTAATTATGACTTAAAATTGGGTGGAAATATGATGCGTCAAAAAAGTAATATTTTGATCGCCAATAATTCTCAATTATTGATTCCATCTCAATTTACATTAACAAACAATAGAGCTGAAGTTCAGGTTGAAAATCCAAGAGCCGAGAAACGTATTAATTCTATCTTTGGATTTGCTAGTCTTAGCTGGGATAGATGGTTATATCTTGACATTACAGGTAGAAACGACTGGTCCAGTACATTACCTAAAGAAAATAACTCTTACTTCTACCCTTCATTTTCGGCCAGTGCTGTACTCTCTGAAAAATTGAACATTCCATATGATTCACCTCTTTCATTTTTAAAGGTAAGAGCGGCTTATGCTGAAGTAGGTTCGGACACAGATCCATATTTGTTAACCAATACTTATCAGCCACAAGCTTTATTTGGAGATAATCCAGCATTCACAAATAATACATTCGCAACTAATCCAAACTTGAAACCTGAGCGTACTATTTCATATGAAGTCGGTACGGACGTAAGATTTTTCAATAACAGATTAGGTTTAGATTTTACATATTACAATAACTTGAGTAAGGACCAAATTATATTTCTACCAGTACCAACAACAAGTGGTAAGGAATCAAGATTAGTAAATGCTGGTGAAATTAGAAGTAAAGGTTTTGAAATTCAACTTAATGCAACGCCTATAGAAACAGAAGATTTTTCTTGGGATACTAATTTTAATATTGGTATTAATGAAGCTATTGTAGAGTCTTTGCCAGACGGTGTTGAAGGGAGTTATCCAATAGTAGCGGATGTGTTTCCTGGTGATGGCGGTTCTCAGGATTTAGAGCTCGTAGCAGTTGAAGGTGAGAAACTTGGTCAGCTTAGAGGTTTAGGTTTTCAAAGAGATGCTAGCGGAAACATTATACATGAAAATGGTATTCCACAAATGACCGAAGAAAAGGTTACAGTAGGATCTTATCAGCCAGATGCTCGCATAGGATGGCAAAACACATTCAAATATAAAGACTGGACATTTGGTTTCTTATTCGACGGTCAGGTTGGTGGTAACTTTTATTCTAGAGGTCACGCCCTGTTTAATACTGGTGGTACTATTACAAACAATAATGATCCGAATTTAAATATATCTACTCTGGAGGGAAGGCAGGAATACAATGTGTCCTACAACGGTGCGGGTGAACCAGTTTATTCACCGGTTCCCGGAACAGGTGCTGGTGTAGTTGGTCCCGGGGTAAATGCGGACGGTACGCCGAATGAAACTGCAGTTCCAACTCGTGATTATTTCTATGCTTACTATGGAAATGGGTTTAACCGTGATAATATAGAAGCAGCTACTTACGATGCGACGTGGTTTAAATTGAGAGAAGTTCGCTTGTCTTACGATGTGCCAAAGAGTTTTTATGAAGAATATGGCATAGAATCAGTTAGACTTTCTGCGGTAGGTAGAAATTTGCTTTTAATCACAGAAGTTCCAACTGTAGATCCAGAAACCTTTTCAATTAGGAATGGGATTTTTGTCAATGGTTTTGGCAGTAACCCACTGCCATCGACATCAAGCTTCGGATTAGCCTTAAATATCAAACTTTAAAAAATAATTTAGATGACTTATATTAAATCAATATGGAGTTTAATGCTTGTAATGCTTATGCTTATAAGTTGTGATTCTGACTTTGAATCTGTAAACTCTAATCCTAATGAACCTGAAGTGGTTTCTCCTGGTGTTTTATTAACAGGTGCAACCAGAAGTTCTATGAACTCAATGGTAAAAGAATCTTTTCTTCTCGCCAATAATATAGCTCAAATCACAGCTAAAACTTTAAGAAGTGAGGTAGACAGGTATGAGTGGAATGCTTTTACCACACTTTGGCTTAATCAATATGATGCCTTAGCTGACTTTGCTGATGCTGAAAATATAGCCTCAAACAAAGGGGACACAGCTACGGAAGCAGCGGCCATCATAATGCAATCTTGGGTTTATTCATCACTGACAATGGCTTATGGGGATATTCCGTATTCTGAAGCTATAGCTGGAACTGAATCTGACAACTTCACCCCTGCTTATGACCAACAACAAGCAATCTTAGATGGTGATGGAGGACTACTCGAGCGTTTGAAGCAAGCTGAAGTTTTACTTGACGAAGCCGTGTCAAACAATATTGAAGTTGAAGGTGATATCATTTATAATGGAAATCCTTCTAAATGGAAAAAATTAGCCAATGTGCTTCAGCTGAGAATATTATTACATTTAAGTAATAAAAGAGATGTGTCTGGAGACATGCAGACTATACTTGCTGAAGGAAATCTTTTTGAAAGTAATAATGATAATGCGACACTGAATTATTTAGGATCTTTCCCAAATAACTTCCCCATTTTTCCTTTTAAACAAGGTGACTTCGATGCAGTTGTTATGGCAAAGCCAGCTGTGAACATGCTCGAGAATTATTCAGATCCACGTCTTGGTGTTTACGCTCGTCCGGATAACATTACAGAAATTAATACATTTGTGAGCGCACAGGCTACATATTCTGGCGCAGACAATGGAAATGCTATTGGATCGTGTGATAAAGGAGGATCCAGACTTGGTGCCAGATATTACGATTACCCAAGCCATCCTTCTGGAGAAAAACAGGCAAACGGAATTTTAACCACTTACGCAGAACAAGAACTTATTTTAGCTGAAGCCGCTTTTAAAGGTTTGATACCAAACAATACAGAAACGCATTACAAGAACGGTATCGTTGCTTCAATGGAATACTACAATGTAAGCTTAGAAACCTTTGGATGGACAGGAGTTAATGACTTTTACGATAATTCTGGCGTCGCCTTTGACAACACTTTGAACAAAATTTGGGAACAAAAATGGATTGCTACCTTTTTTCATGGAATGGAGCCCTTTTTTGATGTCAGAAGAATGGTTTATGAAGCCAATAATGGTGATGACTTTGCAGTTGATGCTGTACAGTTCTTGACTGTTCCTTGCGAAAATCTAAACAGCGATCAAATGCCAGTAAGGTTTTTATATCCAGGTAATGAACAGAGTTTGAATTCTGAAAATTATCAGGAAGCTGTTTCCAGATTAGGCGGGAATAATCAAAATGCCAAAATGTATTTGATGGAATAAGCCGCCCTATCAAATCAAATGTATTAATCCCCTTTTCGGTAAGGGGATTTTTTATGTCTTTTGTATAATAAAATAGCTCGAAATTAAATTAACATATTTTTTGTATAGAATTAAATAATATTAAAAATACAAGTGAAATAAGCTCATATCTTTAATTATTAGTTAATTTTAACTTTACAAATTAATAGGTTGATGAAAAGGTTTTTGGTATTATTTCTGCTTCCTCTTTTAAATTATGCACAAGACAAGCCCATTGTAGATGTTGGTGGAGCTCTACGTTACAATTACCTTGTTAGTTCTTGGGATTCTGACCAAAAAGATATCGGAGGAGATTTTGTCTATGATTTTATTAGAATAAATACAGAAGCGAAATATAAAGATGTCTATCTAAATGCGGAATACAGATTTTATGCTCCTGGTTTTGGTGGTGGTTTTATGAAACAAGGTTGGATAGGTTATAAGGTCAATGATAGGGAAGACATACAGCTAGGTTTAACTCAAGTCCCCTTTGGAATTCAAACTTATAATTCTCATAATTGGTTTTTTAACTTGACCTATTATGTAGGCTTAGAAGACGACCATGATTTGGGTCTTAAATACATGAATATCGGAGATAAATTTGAATATCAGCTGGCATTTTTTAAAGGATCCGAGCTATATAGCCTGGGAGGCTCCAGACCAGTAAATTCAGAGCGTTACGCCTACGATATCGTAGGGAGAAATAAAGAAATAAATCAGCTTAACGGAAAATTTGTTTACAAAACTGGAAAAGAATTTAAACAAAGATTAGGTCTTTCAGCTCAATACGGCGGATTATATAATATTGATACCAAAGAGGTTGGTGACCATTATTCTTTAGCTTTACATCATGAAGTTTTTTATAAACGATGGAATTTAAAAACCTCTTTGATTACGACCAGACACAACCCAATTAATGCTCTAGGTGAAAGCAGGGATATTGTAAAAATGGGAGCTTATGGCTTCCCTTATGATATTGCATCTGATTATGAAATGTATACCGCTGCCATATCTTATGATTTACCTGTAGATATTGGTCCAATAACTAATCTTCAGTTTTACAATGACTTCGGTTATATGGATAAAAAAGCTGAAGGATTTAAAAACTCTGCAATGAATGTGACTGGTATGTTAGTTTCAGCTGCAGATGTTTATATTTATGTAGATTATGCTCTAGGATATAATCACTCCTGGTTTGGAGGTGATTTCACCAATGAACTCGGTGCAGGTAAACCCAATTTAGGCTGGGAAGCAAGATTTAATATCAATTTTGGATATTATTTCTTAACAGATAATAAATCAAGATAATTTAACTTAAATAGTCAATTTATGTCTCAAAAAGTAACAAGAAGTGATGAAAAAAAATCAATTTTTGGTTTAGAAATCAATGGTCCTGTTTTCTTTTCTTCTACTATCTTAATAGTCATCGGTATCGTTCTTACACTCATTTACGGGGATGCTGCGGAAGAATTTTTTAACAAAACCCAAACCCAGGTTGCTGAATTTGGTGGCTGGATATTTGTATTGAGTGTGAATGTCTTTTTGATATTTGTTCTCTTCTTAGCCTTTGGTAAATATGGGAAAATAAGGCTTGGTGGAAAAGATGCTGAGCCGGAATTCAAAACTTTATCGTGGTTTTCGATGCTCTTTAGCGCTGGTATGGGTATTGGTTTGCTTTTCTGGAGTGTTGCTGAACCCGTGACGCATTTTGGAAATCCTCCTGGAGCAGAAGCAAACACGGTAGCTGCTGCCAAGGAAGCTATGAACTATACATTTTTGCACTGGGGCTTTCATGCTTGGGCAATTTATGCCTTGGTTGGTTTGGCTCTTGCATTTTTCACCTATTCCAGAGGCTTACCACTCACCATTAGGAGTGTGTTTTATCCTTTTTTGGGAGATAAAATCTATGGAGTTATTGGAGATGTTATAGATATTTTTGCTGTGCTGGCGACCTTATTTGGTTTAGCCACTTCTCTGGGTTTTGGCGTGCAACAGGTTGCTGCTGGTCTTGAACAGGTTTTTGGAATGAGTTCTGGAATCACAACTCAGGTTTTGCTTATAGCAGGAATTACTGGTATTGCAACCATTTCGGTTGTACTGGGAGTAGATAAAGGTGTGAAAGTATTGAGTGAATGGAATATTAGAATAGCGGTTGTCTTGCTCCTTTTGGTTGTTATTTTAGGCCCAACTCTTTTCATTTTTGAAAGCTATCTGGAAAATCTTGGAAATTATTTTAGCAGCGTTGTTGAAATTTCCCTGTGGAATGAAAGCTTTACAGGTGGTGACTGGCAAAATAACTGGACTTTATTCTACTGGGGTTGGTGGATAGCCTGGTCCCCTTTTGTAGGAACTTTTATCGCACGAGTTTCTAAAGGAAGAACCATCAAAGAGTTTATACTTGGCGTACTTATTGTGCCAAGTTTACTTACATTTTTTTGGATTACTGCTTTTGGAACTTCTGCATTGGATATGATTTTAAACGGAGATAATACAATAGCTACTGCAGTAGATAACGACGTTGCAACTGCTTTATTTATCTTTTTTGAAAATTTCCCGTTCACTGTAGTTCTAAATGTTGTGGGCATAATTTTAATAATGGGCTTTTTCATAACTTCATCAGATTCTGGATCTTTAGTTATCGATAGTTTGACATCTGGAGGAAAAATAGAAGCTCCAGTTGGTCAGCGTATTTTCTGGGCTATAACTGAAGGTGCTGTAGCAGCAGTTTTACTTATTGGTGGTGGTCTTGGAGCTCTGCAAACCGCATCTATTGCCACAGGCTTACCTTTCGCTATCATACTCCTTATTATGTGCTTTTCATTATATAGAGGCTTAAAAGATGAAGTGCTGAAACGTGAGCAGTCCAAAGAAGACGATCAAAAGAAAGATTACGAAAATATTGTAAGTAATATTATCAAGAAAAGAAATAAAAAATAATCATTATGGAACCAATTAAAAAAATCTTAGTAGGCTTAGATTTATCAGATATCGATCAACAACTCATCGAATACAGTTCTTTTTTTGCTGATATTGTAAGTGTTGACAAGATTTATTTCGTTCATAACATAAAACGCTACGAAATTTCAGATATGCTTGAAAAAGAGCTAGAAGATATAGATCTAGAAGAACTTATCACGGAAGAAATTAACGAAAAAGTCAAAAATAATTTCACCTCTGAAATTGAGTGGGAAGTACTCATTTCCGACGATCCTTATACAGAATCCATCATTAGTTACATCGTCAATAAATACAATATTGATTTGCTCATTATGGGAAATAAAAACAATGATGAGGGTTCTGGTGTTCTGGCTTTCAAGTTGTTGAGAACAACAAAATGCCAGTTTTTGTGGGTGCCTCAGGATGCTAATATGGAAATGAAGAAAGTTTGGGTTGGTACAGATTTTTCGAATTCATCTAAAAAATGCTTTGTTTTTGCCGACTTTTTAAAAACTAAACATGATATTGAAATTGAAGCTGTTCATGTCTATAGTTTACCTGTTCATTTTTCTCCTTATTTAAATAACTCCAAAATAAATCCGAAGTTGGATGAATACATCGACAAAAGATTCGACAATTTTCTTAGAAAAGTTGATAATTCCAATGATATAAAACAACATAAAATACTAGGACGAGAAGCTAATGTAGCAAGCCGGCTGAAAAAAGAAGCTTATAAAAATGATGTCAACCTGCTTATGGTATCAGACAAAGGTTCAAATCCAATTTCAAATCTTACTTTGGGAAGTATAACTGAAGATTTATTTAATCGAGAATTAAAAATACCTTTACTCATTATTAAAGATTAATTTTGTGATTCAAAATTAATTATGGATTCATCTATTTTAAGATATTTCAGCCTTTCGCTGTTTATCGCGCTTAGCTTAGGCTGTCAAACGAGGCCGGGTCAAACCAACGAAGCAAAAACTGAAACCATTATTGCAGACTCTGCGATGGTGGTTTCTGCTCGTCAGGAAGCTTCAGAAATAGGACTTACTATTTTAAAAAAGGGAGGAAATGCTTTTGACGCTATGGTAGCAACAGAAATAGCTCTGGCAGTTTGCTATCCTTTTGCAGGTAATCTTGGTGGTGGCGGTTTTATGGTATATAGAACCCATAAAGGTCAAACAGGCGCTTTAGACTATAGGGAAAAAGCTCCGCTCTCTGCTACTAAAACTATGTATCTTGACGAAACAGGAACACCTAATCCTCAATTAAGCAGAGTTGGAAGTCTGGCTATTGGTGTCCCTGGTACAGTTGCAGGCCTGTTTAAAGTCAATGAAAAATTCGGGTCTTTACCTATATCAGAGTTACTTCAGCCAAGTATTGATTTGGCAAGAACTGGTTTTGTAGTGACCTCGAAGCAGGCGGATATGCTAAATAAACTTCAATCTACATTTTTGGAGGTGAATAAGGATTCTATTCTGTTTTCTAGGCAATTTCAAAGTGGTGATACTTTAAAAAACTTAGCTTTAGCAAAAACTTTAGAAAGAATTTCAATCAATGGTAAAGCTGAATTTTATGAAGGAAAGTCTGCTGAGATTTTAGTCGATTTTATTTCGAGATATGGAGGGATTATAACTCTTCAGGACTTAAAAGAATACGAAGCGATTTGGAGGGAGCCCATTGAAACCTCTTATAAAGACCTCAATGTCATTTCCATGCCACCGCCTTCAAGCGGAGGAATTGTATTAGGTCAAATTTTGAAAATGCTTGAAGACTATGATCTGAAAGCTTTAGGTCATAACTCTACCAAATACATTCAATTACTTACTGAAGCTGAACGCAGAGCTTATGCAGACAGAAGTTTTTATTTAGGTGATCCAGATTTTGTAAAAATTCCACAGGATAGTCTCTTAAGCGAACATTATCTTAAACAACGGATGCAGGGGTTTAGTTTCGAAACGGCAACAAAATCAGATGAAATTGAACACGGTCAAATAACAGGCTACGAAAGCGAAGAAACCACCCACTACTCTATCGTAGACCAATTTGGTAATGCTATTGCTGCTACAACAACTTTGAACGGTGCTTATGGGTCTAAATTATTCAGTAATGCACTCGGAATTTTCCTAAATAACGAAATGGATGATTTTAGTGCAAAACCTGGAGTTCCTAATATGTTTGGGCTTATAGGTGCTGAGGCTAATTCCATAGAGCCTGGAAAACGAATGCTGAGTTCCATGACACCCAGTATTGTTGAAAAGGATGGAGAATTTTGGATGAGCCTTGGCACTCCGGGTGGCTCAACCATTATAACTTCTGTGCTACAAACGATTTTGAATGTTTACGAATTTGATATGTCCATGCAGGAGGCCGTCAATGCTCCCAGGTTTCACCACCAATGGTGGCCGGATGTGATTACATTTGAAACTATTGGATTTGAATCTCAATTGTTAGATTCTTTAAGAAATAGAAATTATAAGGTTATTCAGCAGGAATCTAAAATTTTAGGAAAAGTAGATGCCATTTTAAAATTGTCAAATGGAAAGTTACAAGGTGGTGCAGATTATCGCGGAGATGATACCGCCCTTGGGTTTTAGATTAACTTATTGATTTACAAATATTTAAATATCATTTTTAAGATTTTAATAAAAATGAACTGCTTAAAAAATAGATTTAATAGAATTTAAAGGAAATATTCATTATTTTTCCCTAATTAAAAATTTAAAATCACATGTCATCACTTAAACGCTTATTTGATTTTCCTTATTACCAACTGGAAAAATATAATCTAAACGACGCTCTAGTTACAAAATATGATGGCGTCTGGAAATCTACCTCTTCAAAAGAGTATGTAGAACAGCTCAATAAAATAAGTAGAGGTCTTTTGAGACTTGGTGTAAAACCCAATGATAAAGTCGCTATTATTTCAACCAACAATAGAACGGAGTGGAATATCATGGACATTGGTATCATGCAACTTGGAGCTCAGGATGTTCCTATTTATCCAACCATTTCTGAAGAAGATTATGCCTATGTTCTCAATCATAGCGAATCGAAATTTTGTTTTGTGTCGGATAAAGAAGTCTATGACAAAGTTATGGCTGTAAAAGGAGAAATTGAATCTCTAAAAGAAGTTTACACCTTCGATCAGATAGAAGGGGCTAAAAACTGGACTGAGGTTTTGGAATTAGGTGCCGACGAAAGTAATCAAGATGAGGTTCTGTCTTTAATGAACAAGGTCACCGAAAACGATTTAGCCACCTTAATCTATACCTCTGGAACCACCGGGCGACCAAAAGGGGTAATGCTGTCCCACAAAAATATTGCCAGTAATGCCATCAACAGTTCTTCACGACTCCCATTAGATAAAGGTAATGCGAAAGCCTTAAGTTTTCTACCCGTTTGTCATGTATACGAACGTATGTTGCAATACATGTACCAGTTTAGTGGTGTAAGTATTTATTTTGCTGAATCTATTGAGACCATAAGCGATAACCTTAAGGAAGTGAAACCTGAAGTGATGTCTGCAGTGCCCAGACTCCTTGAAAAAGTGTATGACAAAATCATTGCTAAAGGTGCTGACCTCACTGGTGTAAAGAAAAAATTATTTTTCTGGGCAGTGGAACTTGGTTTAAAATACGAACCTTACGAAGGAAACGGCTGGTGGTATGAAACCCGTTTAAAACTTGCCAGAAAATTGATTTTCACCAAATGGCAGGAAGCTCTGGGAGGAAATTTACAGGTGATTGCATCCGGAAGTGCGGCATTACAACCACGATTAGCAAGAGTTTTTAATGCAGCGGGAATGGGTGTTATGGAAGGTTATGGCCTTACAGAAACATCTCCTGTAGTATCTGTAAATGACATGCGCGATGGTGGTTTCAAAATTGGAACTGTAGGTCGGCCAATTCCTGAAACCGAAGTAAAAATCGCTGAAGATGGTGAAATCCTTGTGAAAGGCCCTCAAGTAATGATTGGCTACTATAAAAACAAAGAAAAAACAGATGAAGTCTTAAAAGACGGTTATTTCCACACGGGAGACATTGGAGAGATTGATAGTGATGGATTTCTTAAAATTACTGACCGAAAGAAAGAAATGTTCAAAACGTCTGGCGGTAAATATATTGCTCCTCAAATTATAGAAAATGTCATGAAACAATCCCGCTTCATAGAACAAATTATGGTTGTAGGAGAAGGTGAGAAAATGCCAGCCGCTTTGATTCAGTTGAACGAAGAATTTGTTAAAGAATGGGGAGAGCGTAAAAACCTTCATCTTGGAAACTCGCTTTCTGAAATGGTAAAACATCAGGAGTTAATAGACAGAGTTCAGGAAGAGATCGATTTTTACAATCAAAAATTTGGAAATTGGGAAAAGATCAAAAAATTCGAATTGACTCCTGATGTGTGGACAATTGAAGAGGAACAGCTCACTCCTACTATGAAACTAAAAAGAAAAGTGATTAAAGAAAAGTACATGGACCTTTACAATAAAATTTACTCCAACTAAGGAGTTAACACTTACAAAAAGGAGTCTAATTTTAGACTCCTTTTTTATTTTATATCGATTATAATAAAAAATAAAGTTTCTTTGTTCTATGAATCCATCAGCTTCAGGTTGGCTTATAAAGTGTTTGCACCGCATCAGTGAATCCACAGTTCTGTCTTTGAATGAGAATGAATTTTATGATAGGCTAAGAACTACAGGTTTTGTCTACGGGTCCAGTCAAAGTGCTTTAATTCCGCTTACCAAAAATCTTAAATACACGCAACAGGAATTAGCTAAAATCAACCTCCTAGTTAGCCTGGTTTATGTGGATCATCAAATTTGTGAAGACCAGCCCAGCAGCGAAATCATAAACAGACTTATTGGATTTTATGAATCGCTTCATTTTCAAAAAGAGTTTTTGAAGTCGATTTTCAAATTCAAAACCAAAGCAGCTCAAAGGTTAGAGCAATTGATTCACAAACGGGTCCAAACCAACGAAGGTATTATTCAGAAAAATTTCAGTCACCTTATTACCAACGCTTTGTTGTTCACAGATGTATTGACTTACAGAAAAACCTTATTGACTTCTGCAAAACCAAGTGAGTATGCAAAATCCATGGAGGGTTTAATTATGCAAACGGTTTACCTAGCACTGGATCAAAAAACCAACAAAACCACTTATGATTCGCTCATCTTAAAGCTTTTGAAAAGCTCTTTACGTTATAGTTTTACTAGTTCTGAAAAGGAATTGAATACCAAAGCTATTGATTATAACAGCGTTTTGGATAATATGGGAGGTCTATATATTTTTGATCTTGCCTGTATGGCGGTTTACAGCGATGAAGAAATCGAAATCAATGAATTGAAATTCATGAATACTCTGGGCTCTGATTTAAAACTTTCAGAGTCTCAAATTACTACAAGTATTGAATTTCTCTTTAAATTTGTTTCAAAACACAGACAAAACATTGCCTACTTTCATTTCAGCAATCCTTTAAATCACTTTTATCAGAAAAACCAAAAAGCTGTAAAACTCTTGTTGAGCAGAAATAAAAATCGGCTTTATAAAGAAATTATCCAAAGCAAAGAGTTAGTCTATCTTCTATCTCAATCCACACAACGAGAGCTGGATACTAATGAAAAATCAAAGGTCAAAGCTCAGCTTTATGACATTTTTAAAAGCATTCCCTCACTGGCTATTTTCGTATTACCAGGAGGAAGTGTGTTATTACCTATTATCATAAAGTTCATTCCGCAGCTTTTACCTTCAGCCTTCAACGAAAACTATGAGAAGGATTAATAATACCAATTATACCATATACTGAGATCAAGGGAATACTGTTTTTTCCTTTAATCTCATGACAAGTTATAATTGGTATAACATTCTAAACAGTAAATCAAGATAACCGTAATAATTTTAACTAATGCGATCATAAACTTAGGATTAAGGTCTATTGAATTTATTTCAGTTTTATGACTCCTCCAGATTTTGATTTATTCAAATCCAAACTTCCTAAAGGCTTGTTATAGTAATACACATTCCCGCCGCTACTCGTTTCTGCCTCAAGATCTTCTAGTGGATAAACTGAAATAGAAGATCCAGAAGAAGCTTTTGCGGTAACTTTTTCAGATTCCAATGCTTTTGAATTAACGCTAGAACCACTTGAGGTTCTGACTTCCAATTGACCACTACTTCCCTTCAAAAAAACATCAGAGCCTGAAGATGATTCCACTTTAGTTGAAATTGCATTCACTTCTATATCGGCTGAAGAACCACTAGAGCTATCTACAAATAAATCATCCAATTTTAAAATTAAATTAGCCTCAGAACCACTTGAAGTTTCTAAATCTAAAGACCTTAAGTCCAAGTCTAAAGTTACTTCACAGCCACTTGAAAGGTCTAAAATGAGGTTATCGAAATTTAGTCGCTCTGGAGAACTCACTTCAGTTCCGCTAGATACTTTTAAAGACTCCAGTTTCTCAGTAAAATAAAGAGTGATCTGTTTTGCATCTGCGCTAGCAATTTGTTTGGATGATCCAATGACTAATTTTCCAGATATATTTTCGTGTTCAAGAACTTCAAACAAATTTTCGTTGGCTTCTACCACCATATAGTTGGAAGAAGCAGGTTGTAAGGTGACCTCCCAGCCCCTTTTGAGTTCCAAATCCTTAAAAGAATCCAGCACAATTTGTTCTGTGATGACTTCTCCCTCTCCTTTGATCTTTTCAGGGTAATCCATATTGAAGGCACAGCTAAAAAGCGATAAGCAAAGGCTAAATAATAATGAGTAAGTAATAGTTTTCATTAGGTTTAATTTTGAGTGGTTAATGAATCTGTTTTAATAATGCTATCTAAAGGCTTCCAGGTATTTTGATCATAGCCTAGATAGGTGTTGTAATCCGAGCTTCTAAAGTTCCTGACTCTGCTAAAATCCATAAGGTTCTTATCCAAATAAATAATCTGATCCTCAGGAATATAAACTGTGACTTCAACTTTTACATTTTGTTTCATAAACTCTGGCATAGTGAGAAAGTAGTTGTCGAGTTTTAAATTGGAATTATCCAATTCGAAGTCATAATCTACTAAGGAAGCTCTTTCTCTGGCTATTGATTCACTTGAGCCGTAGCTCTTTTTGGTTACTCTCACCTTCAACTCCTCATCATCTGAGGTTCTAAAATTGACATATACATTGGAACTGTATAATCTGGACGTATTAGATCCATCTTTAACTATTTTCTGAAGTTTACTTTGTCTAAGATCATCTGAATACATAAGATTAGTATCCATCTTGATTCTTAACGTATCTTCAGAAGTAAGGGCTAATGACTTTACCTCTATAACTTCAGCATCATAACTAAGCTCGAGTTGTTTTTTTACACTTAAGGTGGTGATGACGATGATACAAAGTATCCATATTCCTATTAAGGTGATATGACTTATTCTACCGATCGATTTTAGATTTGAAAAGAGTAGTTTCAGACTTAAGATAAGTAGGTAGAAAAAAGGAATCGCTCCAACAAGGAAGAATAAAACCACTTGTATCCAGTAAGGAATACCAAGTGAGAACATATCCATATTGTTGAAGTCTCCAAGTTCGAAGATGGAAATAGTCCCAAAACTGAACAGAAAAATCATAGATCCAACCAAAACTACACCAGAGATGATTAACAATATAATGCCTAAAAATTTAGATATAAAAACACCAAGGGCTTTTAAAACTTCTCCTAAACCATCAAAAAACTTTGTGATTCCAGATCTGGTTTGTTGTTCATATTTATCATAATCTATATCTCCAACTTTATCGGCAAATTTGGAATAGCTTTCCTTTACCTTACGCTCTATATTGGTCAAATTCACTGGCTCTCCCTGCATATCCAGTTTTTGAGCAGTTGTTCTTGCTGCTGGAGTTACTGCCCAAAGAATAACATAAATCGCAACTGTAGCCCCAAAGGAAAATAAAGCTGAGATGATCCAAATCAATCTGATTACAAGAAGATTGAGCCCCAAGTAGTGATGAAGACCAGCTGAAACTCCACCTATATAGTTATTTTCAATATCTCTATATAGCTTTCTGGAAGATTTGAATTTTGAAGAAGATGATGTTGAATCATCCCCATCATCAATTTTATAAGCTTCTGGTTCTCCCATGATGGCAATCATGTCGTTCACTTGTGAAAGGGTAATAACTTGCTTTTCATGAATCATTGATTCTGTAAAAAGCTCAGCAATTCTGGCTTCAATATCCTGAAGTATCTCGTCTTTGCTTTCTTCTTTAGCAAGATAGCTTTCTATAGTTTTTAAATATCTATCAAGTTTAATAAACGCATCTTCATCGATATGAAAGAACACGTTTGCGAGGTTAATGTTAATTGTCTTATTCATCGTTAGTTTGTTTTTTAGAAGTAATTTTTGTGACTGCAAAACTCAATTCCGTCCAAGTTTCTGAAAGTTCGCTAAGAAAATCTTTCCCTTCTTCGGTAAGTTGGTAGTATTTCCTTGGTGGTCCACCTGTTGATTCTTCCCATCGATACGATAGTAGCTTTGCATTTTTAAGCCTTGTCAATAAAGGGTAAATGGTTCCCTCCACCACAAGCAACTTTGCAGACTTCAATGTGTCAAGAATTTCTGCAACATAAGCATCATCGTGACTCAGCACCGATAAAATGCAATACTCCAGGACTCCCTTGCGCATTTGAGCTTTTGTGTTTTCAATTTTCATAGTCTCCTTTTAAATAATACAATACAAAGATATGTTTTTTAAACACTACTTTGCAATACATAGTATTATAATTTAATCTTTAATTAACATATAGAAGCAAAAGCTTTATGTGAAAATACTTCCAAATCAGTAGTAAAAACAAGGGATATAACTTGTTTTTTAAGTTATCAGTGAAGCAATTTATTATTCAAAAATAATTCAAAACCCATCATTAAATTGAATAAATGACTACCTTAATGCTCTAAAATTGTATTTAAATGAAGCTATCCCCCTCTAAAATAAATCTATTTTTATTTACCAAATTACCCTCAGCATGGCTATGTGGTGTTCGTTTAAAAACGATAAACGAAAAGGAGTGTATCACAACTGTCACTCATAAATGGATCAATCAGAATCCCTTTAACAGCATGTATTTTGCAGTACAGGCAATGGCTGCAGAATTGAGCACAGGAGCAATTGTAATGAAAGAAATCAGCGGTAGTGGTGAGAAGATCTCTATGTTGGTTCAGGAAAATTCTTCATCATTTCATAAGAAGGCAAAAGGAAAAATAACCTTCAATTGTAAAGATGTGGATCTGGTGAAAGAAAATATCAGTAAATGTCTTACAAATCCCGAAGGTCAAAAATTCTGGATGACTTCCATTGCAAAAAACGAAACTGGCGAGATTGTATCAGAATTCAAATTTCAATGGACAATCAGAAAAAAAAAAAATTATGGTAATTTTTGATATATTTAATGACATTTATCATAACCCAAAAAGCATAAATTTGTTATATTCACGAAAACATTTGAATGAAACACTTCTACATAACTCTAAAAATTTTGAAATATGCCTAGAGCAATGTTTGTTTACACTAAAGAAATTTTGAAAAAAGTAAGTTTTGATGTCAGCTTATTTTGCAAAGAACTAAAGAAGGCAACAGAACGTTTACTTCCTTATGAACTCGACGAACTTAGAGACTTTATTTTAAGTTTGATTAAAAAAAATCCATCTTTAAGACAAAGTTTGGTATACCTAGATTAATATTAAACTTCACCCAATTTTAAATCCATTATTCCTCCTTTGAAATAGTGGATTTTTCATTTATATGTACCTTTACTAAAAATTAAAATGTCAAAAGTCTTAGCTTTTACCGGATCAAATTCAGAAAAATCCATCAACGATCAATTGTTACACTACGCTTTGAGTTTTATAAAAAATTCTGAGGTGAATTACGTCGATTTAAAACCTTTAAAAGTTCCTATTTATTCTGAAACTCTTGAAAATTCTGAAGGAATACCTGGCGATATTCAAAAATTAAGGTCTGAAATTAGAAACGCTGATGCATTAATCGTTGCTGTAAATGAACACAACGGAACCATGTCCTCTTTTTTTAAAAATGTGACCGACTGGTTGTCCAGAAGTGATAGCAAATACCTACTAGACAAGCCGATTCTTTTAATGTCAACCTCTCCAGGTAAAGGCGGGGCGGTATCGAGCTTGGAATATACCATTAACAATTTTAAGAAATTTGGAGGTAACGTGATACATCACTTTAGTTTGCCCTCATTTGGTGAAAACTTTGGCCATAATGGCATGACCAAAACCTATAAAACACATCTGGAATCCTTGTTAACTAATTTTGAGAACGATTTTTGAGAAATTTGAGGACAGTCAGGACATTTCAGAAGAATTTATTCAAAGGAGATTTCAAAAAAAAACTTTTTTATTGGGGAAAGCAATTTGAAGAAATCATTTTTTTAGACTCCAATCACAAAGAGCATTTGTACCAAGACTATAAAGCTGTACTCGCCGTTGATGCCTTTACAGCCATAAAATCTGACGATCGGAACGCTTTTGAAAGGCTGGATGAATATCAAACTAAAACCAAAGATTGGTTATTTGGGTATTTGAGTTATGACTTAAAAAACGACACTGAATTTATTACATCTGAAAATGAAGATCAACTTCAATTTCCCGAACTCTATTTTATTCAGCCAAAAAAAATATGGCTTTTAAAAGAAGATACTCTAGAAGCGCATTACCTAAACATGGTCGATGATGAAATTGAAACTGATTTTGAGTCAATACTGAAAGTAGACCTGCCCAACATAGCCTCTCAACCTTTCAGATTTACCCCCAAATGGAATAAAGAAGAATATGTTGCAAAGGCCAGACAGGTATTAGCACATATCCAAAGAGGGGATATTTATGAAGTTAATTTCTGCCAGGAGTTCTTTGTCGACTATGCCCAAATTAATCCTCATGCTACCTTTGACCATCTGAATTCAGTTTCAAAAGCTCCATTTTCCAGTTTTTTGAAATTAGAGCATTATTATGCCCTTTGCGCCAGTCCGGAGCGTTTTTTGAAAAAAGAAAATCAGAAATTGATTTCACAGCCCATCAAAGGCACAGCAAGGCGAAGCGCTAACCGAACAGAAGACGAGCAATTAAAGTTCAACTTACAAAACGATCCTAAGGAGATTTCAGAAAATATCATGATTGTAGATTTAGTTAGAAATGACTTGTCAAAAACAGCTGAAAAAAAATCTGTAAAAGTGGAAGAGCTATGTAAAATCTACTCTTATGAACAGGTTCACCAAATGGTTTCGACTATCACTTCTCAAGTAAAAACCGATTACTCCGTCGCTGAAATCTTGAAATCATTGTTTCCCATGGGGAGCATGACTGGAGCTCCCAAGTGTTCTGCCATGGAAATTGCAGAATCCTATGAATCTACCAAACGAGGTCTTTACAGTGGAGCTATTGGCTATATCACCCCTGAAAATGATTTCGATTTCAATGTGGTCATCAGAACTTTGCTTTACAATTCAGAAAAGAACTACCTTTCCTATATGGTAGGTAGCGCCTTAACGTCTCTGGCAAATCCTGAACAGGAATATGAAGAATGTCTTGTAAAAGGCAAGGCGTTACAATATGTTGTTAATGCGACTATTGTTACTGAAGAATAAGGCAATAAAGTTTAATTTTGTGCTTTTATACAAATGCAAAACCAATTCCAAAAACATATAGAATCTGAGTTTCCAGAATTGCTGAGTCAGCCATTCATCATTGCCACAAGTGGTGGTGTAGATTCTGTGGTGTTGGCGCATCTGTGTTTTAATGCAAATTTAGATTTTGCTTTAGCCCATTGCAATTTTAAATTACGAGGAAAAGAAAGTGAAAAAGATGCTCTTTTTGTTGAAGACCTGTCCAAATCATTGAGCTGTGAGGTTTTTACCAAAGAATTTGAGACTGAGAAAATAGCTGATGAACACAAAGAATCCGTTCAAATTACGGCTAGAAACCAACGTTACAACTGGTTTCATGAGTTGATAAAAACAACTCCATACAATTTTTTGCTCACTGCCCATCACCTTAATGATAGTCTGGAAACCTTTATCATCAATCTAAACCGTTCTACTGGCCTTAAAGGGCTTACAGGAATACCAAGTCAAAATAAATATATAAGAAGACCTCTTCTGAAATTCCCAAAAGACGACATCAGGAGCTTTGCGATTGAACACCATATTGAATGGAGAGAAGACCAAAGCAATGAGACCACAAAATACTTAAGAAATAAAATAAGACACCAGGTTGTACCTTCATTGATGGACTTAAACCCACAATTTTTGTCCAACTTTGAATCCAGTCTTCAGAAGTTACAGGATTCTGAACTTCTGATTGAAGATTATACCAATTTGCTTTTTAAAACACTGGTCAGAAAAAAGGGCGAGCATTATGAAATCGACATTGAAAAGCTAAACAGTTTTCCAAACCAAAAAGCGATTTTATATCAACTATTGGAGGTTTTCGGCTTTACAGAATGGGATGATGTGTATCATTTGCTTGAAGCTCAGACTGGTAAACGAGTTAGCTCTTCCTCTCATTTACTTGTGAAAGATCGAGGAAAACTGGTCTTATCTACCATTTCAAATCAAAGGTTTGAACCTATTAAAATTGATGAAGACCAAAACAATATTGACTTAGATGGTTTTAAATTAAAACTTAACGAAGTAGAAAAGCTTGGGGATTTCAATTCCAATGTGGCCTACATCGATAGGTCTAAACTTAAGTTTCCCTTAAGTGTGAGATCTTTAGAAAATGGTGATTACTTTTACCCGTTTGGAATGGAGGGCAAAAAGAAATTGAGTGATTTTCTAAAAGATGAAAAAATAAGTCCACACCTCAAGTCTTCACAGCTTTTACTTTGCAATGGAAACGGTGATATCATTTGGGTTTTAAATTTAAGAACAGATGAAAGGTATAAAGTAAGCCCTACAACTGAGGATATCCTCAAAATTGAAATTTTAAATGATTAGAACCTACTTATTATTAGTTTTTTCTCTACTTATTACAGCTCAATCCTGGGCTCAATTTGGTTTTGAACAACAAGATAATTCCATAAACCCCTCCAGCTGGGAAGCTTCCGTAGTCAAAAAATCTGATAGTATTTTCACTGTTGAAATTACTGCTCAAATTGACGAAGGCTGGCATTTACCCTCTCAAACTGAGTTAAAAAAAGATGAAAATGGGCCAATTCCAACCGAATTCAATTTTGAATTTGATTCTGCTATTTTAGAAAAAGCAGGTTCAACTCAGGAACCCGATGGAATTACCAAGTTTGACGAAATCTTTAAAACCGACTTAACCTATTTCCTTGATCAAGCTACCTTTAAGCAGGATTTTAAAGTGAGGGCTAAGGAAGGTTCGCTGGACCTTGAAATCCTTTTCATGATCTGTAATGACGAGATGTGTTTGCCTCAGGATCAGAAGCGCTTTAGCTTCAGTATAGAAAATTCTAACTTGATAGTCACAGAGACAAAAGCTATCGAAATAAAAAGCAAGGATAAAGTAAAAACAGAAGCTTTAAAACTCGATCTTAAAGGTGAAAGTGAGTTCCAAATAAATTCAGAAGAAGAGGAAGACAGTAACCTTAGCATTTTTCTCTTAGGTTTTGTAGGAGGACTTATCGCTCTACTGACACCCTGTGTGTTTCCTATGATTCCGTTGACGGTTTCGTTTTTTACTAAAGGCGCCAGAACCAAAAAACTAGGACTTATCAATGCGATTATGTATGGTGTGTTCATCTTTTTGATTTACCTGTTGCTGAGTTTACCCTTTCATCTTATCGACTCCGTCAACCCAGAAATTCTTAACAACATTTCCACAAATCCTATTTTAAATGTGGTCTTTTTCGTTATTTTTCTTGTGTTTGCGTTCTCATTTTTTGGGTATTATGAAATCACACTTCCAAATTCCTGGAGCAACCGACTCGACCAAAAAGCAACGAGTGTAGGCGGAATTGTTGGGATTTTCTTTATGGCGCTAACCCTTGCCTTGGTGTCTTTTTCCTGTACAGGCCCTATTTTAGGCTCCTTACTCGGTGGGTCACTCACGGCTGATGGCGGCGCCACCATGCTGACGTTTGGTATGGGCGGTTTTGGTCTGGCTTTAGCTTTGCCTTTTGCACTTTTTGCCTTATTTCCCAATTGGTTGAATTCTCTGCCAAAAAGCGGTGGCTGGCTCAATACAGTAAAAGTAGTTTTAGGGTTTTTAGAACTGGGACTTGCTTTCAAATTTTTGTCGAATGCAGATTTAGTACAACATTGGGGGATTTTGAAAAGAGAAGTCTTTATTGGCATCTGGATTGTGATAGGAGTCGCCATGGTGTTGTACCTCTTTGGGAAACTGAAATTTCCACATGACGGCCCTCTACAGAAATTGAGCAAAGGAAGAATCTTTGTAGGAATTATAACTCTAGCATTTGTGATTTACCTAATCCCGGGACTCACGAATAGTTCACATGCTAACCTGAAATTAATAAGTGGCTTCCCTCCTCCTCTGTTTTACAGCGTGTATGAAAAAGAAACCGAAGGTCCACTAGGACTGAAAGCCTATAAAAACTTTGACAACGGATTAGAAGCTGCTAAAGCTCAAAACAAACCTATTTTATTAGATTTTACTGGCCTGGCCTGTGTGAATTGTAGAAAAATGGAAGAACAGGTGTGGAGTGTTCCTGAAGTTTATGACATTATCAAAAATGACTACATCCTAATTTCGCTTTATGTGGATGACAAAGCCAAATTAGATGAAGAAAACCGTTTCAATTTAGAACGAAAAAATGGGTCGGTTAAAAAAATCAGAACTATTGGTGATAAATGGGCTACGTTCCAGACGTTGAATTTCAGAAATAATTCTCAGCCTTATTATGTGTTACTCTCACCAGACTTGGAAATTCTGAATGTAACCAATGCTTACGAACCCTCTTCTGAGGCTTATTTAAGTTGGTTGGAAACGGGTCTGGAAAACTTCAAAACCAAAAAAAAAGATAGAACTAAATAGCTCTATCTTTTTTGTATGAAATGAATTATAAAGTTTATAAAGCAACTTCTATCTGATTTCTCACAATGTCCTCAAAAGTTTCTCTTTGTCTGATGAGGTGAGCTTCACCTTTATGCCATAACACTTCTGGTGGTCTAAATCTTGAGTTGTAATTGCTGGCCATGGAATAACAATAAGCTCCGGCATTTTTGAATGCTAAAATATCGCCTTCACTTATTTCTGAAATCATTTTATTGTTAGCAAACGTATCGGTTTCGCAGATATAACCTACAACAGAGTAAAATCGCTTGTTGCGTTTGGGGTGCGAAATATTGATAATATCATGCTTCGATCCATAAAACATAGGACGAATAAGGTGATTAAACCCGGAATCGATTTGAGCAAATACAGTAGATGTGGTTTGTTTGACCACATTCACTTTAGCCAAAAAGAAACCAGCTTCAGAAACCAAGAATTTTCCAGGTTCGAAAGCAAGGGTTAATTCTTTACCGTAAGATTTACAGAATTCATTGAAACGTTTGGTCAGTTTAGCTCCTAATTCTTCAACATCGGTTTCAATATCCCCTTCGTGGTAAGGTACCTTAAATCCGCTTCCGAAGTCCAAAAATTCAAGATTTTTGAATTGAGCGGCAGCATCAAAAAGAATTTCTGCTGCATGAAGAAACACTCCAATATCGAGAATATCGCTTCCTGTATGCATATGTATTCCATTGATAGTCATGCCAGTATTTTCAACAATTCTAAGAACATGTGGCATTTGATGTATCGAAATTCCAAATTTGGAATCGATATGACCAACAGAAATATTTGTGTTTCCACCCGCCATCACGTGTGGATTGATTCTGATACAAACAGGAACAGTAGGATGCTTAGCTCCAAACTGCTCAAGAATAAGCAGGTTATCGATATTGATTTGAACGCCAAGTTCTACTGCCTCTTCGAGCTCTTCCATTGAAACACCGTTTGGAGTAAAAATAATCTTACCCGGTTCAAAACCAGCAGCAATACCCAACTTCACTTCCTGAATGGAAACTGTGTCCAAAGCACTACCAAGCTGATTGAATAATCTAAGAATACTCAAATTGGATAAAGCCTTTACCGCATAATGAAGACGCAAGTGTTTGACCTTTTTGAAAGCTTCCGTCAAACGTTTATACTGGTTGGTGATTTTTTCTGAATCATAAACGTAAACTGGGCTACCAAATTCTTGTGTGATTTTTAAAAGGTCTGCGTGTGTCATTGTTTTTAAAATTTAATGTATAAGGTTATTCGGGTTAAAATTTTTAATCCGGCTAAAATAGTAAACATAAATGAATAAGGGATTATGCCGCTATCTTAGATTTCAGATAGCACTTTTTTGAGATTTTGATGCGTTTTTGTTTTATCAGTTTGGAAACTAATTTTCTTTTAAGTTTGGTTTTGTAAGACTTAAAAAGAAACCCGCAAAATTTTGCGGGAGATAACTGCTGGTATATAAATTGAAAAATAATCATGTTGCAATTTTAAGCATTATAGTATTTACTTCTCCAGATGGCTGTGTTAAAATTCTTACCTTTTGCAAAACCGTAATACAAAGCAATACCCGCTATCCACTTGAACATAAATAAGAAAAGCAAAATAAATTCTGTTCTGATATTATCCTGACTCATAAAGAAACCGCTAGGAACAAGAGCGGTACAAATCAGGGCCGATAAGAATACGAAAATCATAAAATTTTCAAAGGTTTTAAAGGGCCACATCATCAGTTTACGAAATGGACTCAGATCGTTTCCCCATTTGTGAATCAAGTAGTAATAGTCATTTCCAATAGGTGCAAATAACAAAGGATCATCTGCATTTTCTAATTTAAACAACTTGGAAGGTGCCATAATTTTAAAGCCTTTCAAACTGGTTTCATGCTCTTTTTCTAAGGTTTTAATTTTAGAAATCGCTTCATAAGGCAATTTACCCTTAAAATATTTTGAATCTAAAAATCGTAGTCTGTACGTGATGCAGATTTTTTCAATCTGATCAATATGGTAAATTTCACTGGACTCAAGCTTATCAAAATCAAATTCGTTAAAATCGTTGGAATCTCCAGAAGTTACCTTATTTAAAATCTCATCATTTCTATCGTCAACGTCTTTTAGGACCTTATGAATCTGTTTCAAAATAGCTTCGTTAGAAGTTGTTTTGAATTTTTCTTTGTTCAGCTGTGTTTTAAGGTTTGTTCTTGGAAACATCATATATCTTTTTCAACATTCGGTATAAAAGTAATAAGTAAGTTAAATTCAAGCAATTGCAACTTGAAAATTTAACACCCATTAAGTATATATTCAATGCCTTATCGCTTTTGGTTTAATCGAATAAAATTATAAACCCCTCTTCCTTCAGCTACAGATACTTGGTCAGCATCCCCTTCTAAGAAGCATTTCATGTTGGCGACAAAAATTCTCGAGCCAAGCCTTAAGGTCTTTCCTTCCACAATTATAGCTTTGCCAAAAGCAGGCGATAAAAAATCAACTCTTATATCGATAGTTGCCATTTTATCTTTAATGGAACTTAAATGAGTCCCTCCAACGATACCTCCTACTGAATCCATCACCGTTGTAATAATGCCTCCATGCCATCTATTGGAACGAATATCTCCAACGACTTCAGGTCTAAAGGGTACTCTTACCTTTACATAATCCTTTTCTATATGAAGCAATTCCAGACCCAAAAACTTGTGAATTGGGATAACCTCTTCTATCATCTTTTTTATAAAATCATCCTGTAAATCCATAAAATCAGTTTTTAAAACAAAAAAATCCCTAGACGCTTAAGCCTAGGGATTAAATATAAGTTATTTAATAATCTACCTTAAAGTGGCGTTGAATTTTATTTCGAATTGGCTTTGCAATTTCTTCATCACTTTATCAACTTGCTTATCGGTAAGTGTTTTCTTGTTGTCCATAAACTTAAAGCGAAGTGCATAACTTTTCTTGTTATCAGGAAGCTTATCACCTTCATAAACATCGAATAAATCAACCTCTTGTAGTATTTTTTTGTCTGTTTTAAATGCCGTTTCTTTTAAGTCATCAAATTTAACTCCCTGATCCAGCAACAAGGCAAAATCCCTTTGGGTTGAAGGAAACTTAGGTATGGCATTGATCTTTAATTGTTTTTTCTGGAGTGCATTCAACACATTATCCCAATTGATATCGGCATACAACACGTCTTGATTGATATCAAAGTGATTCAAAATTTGGACATTAACTCTACCAAATTCAACAATAGCATGAGAGTTCAGTTTTCCTGTAAGTCCTTCAGAGATAGATTTAGATTCAACGGATTGATAGTCTAGACTTGGTAAGCCCAACTTTTCAAAGATTAACCCTAAATAAGCTTTTAACCTGAAGAAACTGGTCTTTTCCTCACGATGAGACCAGGAATCAGGAGTTTTTGAACCGGTGAGGAACAAGGCTAAATGTTTAAATTCCTTGAAGTCGTTATCAACCTTATGATAGGTTTTACCAAATTCAAAAAACTTTAAGTCGGTTTTTTTACGATTGATATTATAACTCACTGACTCCAATCCAGAAAATAACATCGATTGTCTCATGACGCCAAGGTCATTGCTCAGGTTATTGAGTATATCTACATTATGTTCTTCTTTAAGGTCCTCTGCCAATTCCACATAAGCCTTCGTCGTGAGGGAATTAGACATAATTTCAAAGAATCCCTGAGAGACTAATTGGTTTGCAATTTTATTCTGAATTTTATAATCGTCATAGTTGGACGAGTTAGCGACAGAAACATTAAATTTACTGTCAGACTCAATGTTGTTGTAACCATAAACTCGCAGAATTTCCTCAATCACATCTACTTCGCGTTGAACATCCACTCTGTAGGCAGGAATCGTAAGTCCCAGACCACTTTCAGAAACATTGTTCACTTTTATATCCAGAGAAGTCAGTATCGTTTTGATAACGCCTGTATCCAACTCCTGACCAATTAGTTGATTGATTTTATCGAAGGTTAAGAAGACTTGAAAGTCTTCTATTTTCTTGGGGTAAAAATCGTCAATATCACTGGAGACTACTCCGCCAGCAATTTCCTGAATTAAAATCACAGCTCGCTTTAAGGCAAATTCTGTAATGTGAGGGTCGATTCCTCTTTCAAATCTAAAGGAAGCATCCGTATTGAGTCCATGACGTTTTGCCGTTTTTCTAATACTTACAGGATTGAAGTAAGCACTTTCAAGGAAAATATTGGTAGTGCTTTGAGTCACTGCAGATTCTGCTCCACCAAAAACGCCAGCGATACAAAGCGGTTTTTCGGCATCACATATCATCAAGTCCTCTTCATGGAGTTCTCTTTCAACACCATCTAAAGTGGTGAATTTGGTTCCGCTTTTTAACGTTTTTACTTCAATTTTATTGTTTTTGACTTTATCCAAATCAAAGGCATGTAGAGGCTGACCTAACTCGTGGAGAACATAATTGGTTGCATCTACAATATTGTTTTTAGGATTTATCCCAATAGCCTTAAGCCTGTTTTTAAGCCAGTCTGGAGAATCCTTTACTTCCAGCCCAGAAAGACTTACACCACAATATCTTGGAGCAAGATCAGGTGTTTTAACAGAAATAGGGACTCTTAAACTCCTATTATCTAAATGAAAACTGCTTACCGAGGGAGTATCTAGAGGAATATTAACTTCATTCTGAATCAAACCAGCTCTCAGGTCTCTTGCCACACCCCAGTGGCTCATCGCATCTGCACGGTTGGGAGTAAGTCCGATCTCAAAGACCTGGTCTTTCTCTACTGTAAAAACCTGATTGAGAGGTGTTCCTGGAATCAAATTTTCACCTAAAACCATAATTCCGGCATGGCTTTTTCCAATACCAATTTCATCTTCTGCACAAATCATTCCTTCACTGACTTCTCCTCTTATCTTACCTTTTTTGATAGGCCATGGCTGACCTTTTTCATCATAAAGTGTAGTACCAATAGTGGCCACAGGAACATTTTGTCCTTGTGCTACATTTGGGGCCCCACATACAATTGAAAGCAGTTTATCCTGACCAATATTCACTTTGGTAATCTTCAGCCTATCGGCATTGGGATGAGATTCACAAGACTCGACATAGCCTACAACTATACCTTCCAATCCTCCTTTAATAGATTCGAAGTCTGTGATTCCTTCTACCTCCAATCCAAGATCAGTAAGTAAAACTTCAGTTTCTTCGGCAGTCCATTTGGTTTTTAGAAATTGCTTTAACCAATTATAAGAAATCTTCATAATATATATCTATAGAAGGCGCAAAGATAACAAACCCACTTAGCTCTAAAAATTTTTATTCCTCTAAAATTATAGTAAATTGAGCCAAAATTTATTTATATGAAAATTACACTTACAATAGCCTTTTTGACCATTTCGACTGTCTTTTACGGTCAGATAGATACTAAGATCTATGATATCATTGACGACGTATCTGCAGAAAAACTAGAGTATTACATTCAAAACCTTGTTGATTTTGGAACTCGTAACACCTTCAGCGAGACGGAGAGCGATACCCGTGGTATCGGTGCTGCCAGACGCTGGATCAAAACAGAGTTTGAAGAAATCTCTGGTAACTGTGATAATTGCCTGGACGTCTTTTTTCAAGGTGAAACCGTAACTCCAGAAGACGGAAGCAGAATACCAAAAACTGCTGAAGTCAAAAATGTAGTTGCGATTCAGAAAGGGAAAAAATACCCAAATTCTTATATCATTATGAGTGGGGATATCGACTCTAGAGCATCCGATACTCAGGATTTTGAGACAGATGCTCCCGGAGCCAATGATAATGCTACTGGAATGGCCGGAACAATGGAAGCAGCAAGAGTGCTTTCTCAATATGAATTTGATCACAGCATTATTTACGTAGGATTAAGCGGTGAAGAACAAGGTTTATACGGCGGTCAGTTTTTGGCTAAATACGCTAAAGAAAACGACTGGAATATCATTGGGATCTTGAATAATGATATGATTGGAAATATTGAAGGTCTTGATGGAGTTATAGACAATAGAAGTTTTAGAATTTTTAGTGAAGCTCATAATCCAACTGAAACCGATAGGGAACGACAAATGAAACGTTTTTACGGAGGTGAAGTCGACGGAGAATCAAGACAACTGGCAAGGTATGTTTATGAAACGACACAAACTTATATGCCAGAAATGAATCCGATAATGATTTACCGTTTAGACCGTTTTGGACGTGGCGGACACCACAGACCCTTTAATGACTTAGGTTATCCCGGAATTAGAATCATGGAAGCTCACGAAAACTATAATCAGCAGCACCAGGACATAAGGGTTGAAAGTGGTATTGCTTATGGTGATGTGATAGAGCACGTCAATTTTGATTATGTCAAGAAACTGACTGCCGTCAACGCTATCTCCATGGCAAGTTTAGCCTGGGCCCCTCCTGCTCCCTCTGAAGTGGCTATCGGTGGTATTGTAGAACCTTCAGTTAGATTCAAATGGGAACAAGAAAACCCGGAAGATGTTAAAGGCTACAAGGTGTATTGGAGATCTACGACTTCCCCAACCTGGGATCACTTCAGATATGTCGAGAACGTCAACGAAGTTACTGTCGATGGAATTATTATCGATAATTTCTTCTTCGGAATAGCGGCTATAGGCAAAGACGGGCATGAAAGTGTGGTGGTGTTTCCTTCAAAAACGATGCGGTAAGGAAAAGTATCTAAACTAAAAAAGGTCTTATCGAAATCGATAAGACCTTTTTTTTGGGTGGAAGATGGGGCTCGAACCCACGACCCCTGGTACCACAAACCAGTGCTCTAACCAGCTGAGCTACATCCACCAGTTGTCTCGTAAGACGATGCAAATTTAATATAATATTGCATTCTACAAAACGATTTAGATAAATAAGAAGAAAAATTAATATTGGAATTTATAACCTATTCAGCATCCTAATACTAACTAAGTTATAACTCTCATTAAAAATTTCTATTGATTAAAGTTATTTATTCATCCAAAAAAGGCTGAACTTTTTCCTTGATTTCTTCTACAATATCAGGATCCAGCAAGGTAGAAACATCACCTATCTGGTCTGTTTCTCCTGCAGAAATCTTTCTCATAATACGTCTCATGATTTTTCCACTTCTGGTTTTAGGCAAACCAGAGACAAAATGAATGCGATCTAGTTTTGCGATAGGCCCAATTTTACTGGCGATTAACTGATTGATTTCCTTGCTTAAATTTTCCTTGTTTCTGGTTTCCCCTTCATTTTTCAGAATAACAAAACCCGCCAGAGCATTTCCTTTGACATTATGAGGAAATCCTATGATAGCCGATTCTGCCACGGCTGGATGCTCGTTGATAGCATCTTCTATTGGCGCGGTACCTAGATTATGTCCGGAAACGATAATTACATCATCTACTCTACCCGTAATTCTGTAATATCCAACCTCATCTCTGAGCGCCCCGTCACCCGTAAAATACACATCCTTAAAAGCTGAGAAGTAAGTGTCTTTATAGCGCTGATGATTTCCATAAACGGTTCTTGCCATACTTGGCCACGGCTGCTTGATGCAAAGCTTACCCGACACAGAATTACCTTCTATTTCATTTCCTTTGTCATCCATCAATGAAGGTTGAATTCCCGGTAAAGGCAGTGTGGCATAAGTCGGTTTGGTTGGTGTTACAAATGGAATCGGAGAAATCATGATTCCGCCAGTTTCCGTTTGCCACCAGGTATCTACTATTGGACATTTCTTTTTACCGATGTTTTCATTATACCAGTTCCAGGCTTCTTCATTGATAGGCTCTCCAACACTTCCGAGAACTTTCAGAGAAGATAAATCGTATGTATTGACAAATTCGATGTCTTGTTTTGCCAAAGCTCTTATGGCTGTTGGTGCGGTATAAAACTGATTGACTTTGTACTTCTCTACAATATCCCAAAACCTACCATAATCCGGGTAAGATGGTACTCCCTCAAACATGAGCGTTGTAGCACCATTCAAAAGTGGTCCGTACACTATGTAGGAATGTCCCGTAATCCAACCGATATCTGCCGTACACCAATACACATCATTCTCTTTATATTGAAAGACGTTTTTGAAAGAAAAAGCAGTGTAAACCATATAACCAGCGGTGGTATGCACCATGCCTTTTGGAGTTCCCGTGGATCCTGAAGTATATAAAATGAATAGCATATCTTCTGCATCCATCACTTCTGCTTCACACTTATCATCCACCTGTTTTAATTCTTCATGAAGCCAGACATCACGGTCTTCAATCATTTCAATTTTTGAGAAGGTGCGTTTAGCGACCAGAACACATTCTACTGAAGGAGTACTTTCCAAGGCTTGGTTTACAATGCTTTTTAAATCAATGCTTTTAGAACCCCTATAGGATCCGTCCGAAGTGATCACCATCTTACAATCTGAATCATTGATTCTTGAAGACAGCGCAGATGCTGAAAATCCTGCAAAAACCACAGAATGTACTGCTCCTATTCTCGCACAGGCTAAAGTCGAAATGGCCAATTCGGGGATCATCGGTAGGTAAATGCAAACCCTATCTCCCTTCTGTACTCCGTTTTTCTTGAGCACATTTGCCATTTTATTGACTCGCTTCGATAATTCGGTGTAACTGATATGAAGTGCTTCTTCGTCGGGATTATTGGGTTCCCATATAATCGCGGTTTTGTTTCCTCTGGTTTTTAAATGCCTGTCGATAGCATTTTCGGTGATATTGAGTTGAGCTCCCCCAAACCAGCTCACCTCCGCTTTTTCAGGATTCCATTTCAAGACCGAATCCCACTTGCGTTTCCACACAAAATTTCTTTCAGCAATGGTAGCCCAGAAGTTTTCCGGGTCATTTTGTGAAATCCTGTATACATCCATATACTTCGCTAGCGAATCAATGTTGTAATAACTCTTGGTCAGTCCTTTTAAAGATTGAGTGACCTGATCTTTATTTTTACTAAAAGCTCCGATCTTCTCCTGACTAAAGGTTTCAATAATCTCACTGATGACCATTGGATCTTCAATTGTTGAAGGAAGTTTATAGGGTTGTCCGGCGACAAGCTTTCTTAAGGTTCTTCTTAAGGTTTTACCGCTTCTTGTTTTTGGCAGTCGTTTGACTATGACCACATTCTTTAAAGCAGCTATAGCACCAATTTTATCTCTGACTAACTGAACAATTTCAGTCTGCATTTTGTAAGACTCATAGCCCTCTTCGCCCGTTTTGGGAACGACAATAGCCAGCGGAACTTCCCCTTTCAGCTCATCCTGTAATCCAACAACGGCACATTCAGCAACGGAGGGATGTTGAGAAACAACTTCTTCCAAAGCCGCCGTAGAAAGGCGATGACCAGAAATATTTATCACATCATCAATTCTGCCAGTGATAAAAACATAGCCCTCTTCATCGATATAGCCGCCATCACCAGAGAAGTAATAGCCTGGAAATTTACTTAAATATCCGTTTTTGTAGCGTTCGTGATTATTCCAAAGCGTTTGCATGAATCCAGGAGGGAGCGGTAATTTGGAACAGATAAAACCTTCAGTGTTGGCTGGTAAGGTTTCGCCTTCTTCAGAAAGAATCGCCAGGTCATAACCAGGGACAGGTTTTCCTGCCGAACCAGGTTTTACTGGTAAAGCATCCAGTCCCATATAATTGGCCACAATAGACCAGCCCGATTCTGTCTGCCACCAATGATCAATCACAGGAACATTGAGGTGTTCTTCTGCCCACTTTAAAGTGGTTTCATCACATCGCTCACCGGCTAGAAACTGATATTTTAAAGAAGAAATATCATGTTTTTTTATAAACTCACCATCTGGGTCTTCTTTTCTAATCGCTCTGAAGGCGGTTGGAGCAGTAAACATAACATTGACTTTATGATCTTCAATCACCCTCCAAAACGCGCCGGCATCTGGAGTTTTGATAGGTTTGCCTTCATAAATAATCGTTGTATTCCTGTGAATCATCGGTGCATAGACAATATAACTATGCCCAACTACCCAGCCCACGTCCGAAGCAGCCCAGAACACATCACCAGGTTTGGTTCCATAAATATTAGTCATCGAATATTTTAGACCTACGGCATAACCACCTGTATCTCTCACGACTCCTTTTGGTGAACCCGTAGTTCCAGAAGTATATAGAATATAGGAAGGGTCTTTAGATTTAAGAGCAATTGCTTGAGTGGGATTAGCCCTTTCCATCAATTTAGTATAATCGATGTCGTAAGGTTTTCCCTCAAATTCGACTCCTAGTTTTCTGTTGAAAACCACAACTTTTTCTACTTTGTGCTTGGCTTTTTCAATGGCTTCATCCACCATTGGTTTGTAAGCAATAAGCCTATCCACTTCAATTCCTGAAGTCGCCGTGATAATCACTTTGGGCTTAGCATCGTCTATTCTCATCGCCAATTCATCTGGGGCAAAACCTCCAAAAACAACTGAATGTATCGCTCCTATCCTGGCACAGGCCAGCATGCTGAACAAGGAATGAGAAATCATCGGCATATAAATGATAACTCGATCCCCTTTTTCTACGCCTAAATCCTTCAAGCCTCCAGCCAGTTTGGATACTTTTTCCAGTACCTCACTATAAGTATATTTTAACTGTTTTTGTCTGACAGCAGAGTCATAAATAAGAGCAATCTCATCTCCATATCCATCTTCTACATGCTGGTCTAAACACAAATAGCTCAGGTTGGTTTCTCCATCTGGAAACCAGTGGTAAATCCCTTCAGTGGTTTGTTCCAGTGCTTTGGTCGGGGCTTTAAACCACTTGATATTTTTAGACTCTTCCATCCAGAATTCTTCCGGGTGTTCGATACTTTTTTGATAAACTTCTTTATAATTCATAACAGTGTATTTTAAGGATTGTGTATTAATAATTCACTTACAGTATTCAAGAGTTTCTTCATAGAAAAGGGTTTTTTGATGTATGCTTTAGCTCCAAGGCTCAAAGCCTTCTGTACATCGCTCTGCTTTTGTTTAGCACTGATAATAATAGTCTGAGTAGACTCTTTAAGCGAGTTGTGCTCGCGCAAATGTTCCAGTACTTCATAACCATCCACTTTGGGCATCATAATGTCCAAAATCACTAAATCAGGCACCAGTTTTTCTGCGAGTGCAACAGCTTCCTCCCCATCTCGGGCGATAAAGATTTCGTAGTCATTTTTTCTCAACGTATACTCCAGTGCCATGATTATGTTAGGCTCATCATCTACAAGTAGAATCTTTTTCATGCGTTTCGTTTTGGTAATTTTATAATGAGTTCTGCACCTTTCTCAAGGTTTGAATTAGCAAAAATCTCGCCTCCATGCATCTGGACAATTTGTTTACAAATCGCTAATCCAAAGCCGCTACCTAAAGGTTTTTTAAAGGTTTGATTTTTGGACTGATAGAATTTTTTAAAGATCAAATCAAGTTCCTCTTCGGGTATTCCTTTTCCATTATCTCTTATTTTAAAACTGATTCCTTCTGAATTTTCTTCAAGAAATACTTTTATTTTTCCGTCGTTTTCTGAAACAAATTTTAAAGAATTTGAAAGTAAGTTAGTAAACACCTGAAGCATTTTGCTATAATCAAATTCCGTTTGAATTTGAGTTTTGCTCTGAAATCTGACGTCTACATTTTTCCGTTTAGCGATACTGCTAATGCCATTGATTGCATCTTCAATACACCTATCCAAAGCTTGAAGCTTTAAATTTAAAACATCTCTTCCTGAAGCCATTTTCTCCAAATCCAGAATATCATTGATCAACACATTCAGGCGTTCTGTATCCTGGATGATATTATTCAGGAACTTTTGACGAAGTTCAAATGGCATGTCCTCTGCTTCTGTTAATACTTCAGAACTTGCTTTGATAGAAGTAATCGGTGTTTTGAGTTCGTGGGCTACCGTGTCTAAAAAGTCATCCTTCAGTTGATCCTGTATTTTAAGTTCATCGTTAGCAGATTTTAATTCAGAAGTGAGTTTGATTAATTTTTGAGATTGTTCTTCCAGGGACTTATTGACGGAAATCGTTTCTTTGTTTTCCTCTAATATTTTTAAAACTTCAACCAGAGACACCGGCTTTTCTTTCGCCACATTTGAAATTAAAATTTTAGCTGAAGCACTTCCCACAGCACCGGTCAGCAGTCGTTCAGAGAAATTGATAAATCTGGCATCTGCCAATTTTTCTTCTGGATTCACCTGATAGCGCTTTCTGAAAACTCTCAAAGCCTTATTTGCTTTGGTTTCTCCGAGAAAACGCACCAATATATTCTGTATATCCTCTACGTTGGCCTCTCCTTTCCAGACGTAAGCATTTTCTTTAAGCTCTACTACACGTTCACTATTGACAAACATTTCTCCATAATTTCGTTCTCGGTAATTTCCTTTTTTGATGACGGATAAAACCAAATAAGCACCTGTATTAAACAGTAAACTCCAGTACAAGGCATGGTTAACAGGGTTCAGTAAGTCAATCCCGAAAAGCGCATAAGGCTTAAGCATCTGTACACCATAGAGTCCGTTTTCTACAAATTGACTGTTACTCAACACATTTTCAGTAATAAAAGGAAGCAGGTACGTAAACCCTATCATCATCATACCGAGTATGATTCCTGCTTTCGAACCTAAAGCTGAGCCTCTGTTCCAAAACATACCTATAAAAAAACTTGGAGCTAACTGGGCGATGATCAGAAAAGAAATAAGGCCGATTGAAAACAAAGAAACCTTCGGATCAAACAGAGCATAAAGTAAATAAGCCAAAATTATAGAACTAAACACACAAAGTCGTCTTATGTTTTTGATGGTTTTTTCGTTTTTAAACGATTTGCTCCTGGTCAGATTCTTAATAAAGCCGTAAGGGATAATGAGGTTATTACTCAACATGGTGGAAAGAGCTACAGTGGATACTACTACCATAGAAATTACTGCTGAAAGACCCCCCAAAAAGACTAATATGGCTAGCCAGTGATCTCCAAAATGCAAGGGAATCAGAAGTGTAAAGTAGTCGGCGTTGGCTTGATTGCCCAAAATCAGCATTCCACCCCAGGCAATAAAAATGACGAACACATTAAATAATAAAAGGTAAAGCGGGAAAAACCAAATGGAGGTTTTAAGCTGTTTTCGGTTAGTGAATTCAACCACTGAAGTTTGAAACTGACGTGGCAGTAAGAAAATAGCTAAAAAAGAAAGCGCTATACTGAAGTACCAGTTGATGCCACCGCTCAAACCCTTGATGGTACTTAGCTGATTTAAGTCTAAGCCTAGTTCAGCCTGCTCATAAATATCTGAAGTGCCATCAAACACATAGTAGGTGACATAAACCCCCACAATAAGAAAGAAAGTTAATTTCAAAACAGATTCAAAAGCAACAGAAAACATAACTCCTGTTTTGTTTTTGGAAGCATCCAGAGCTAAAGTTCCAAAGAAGGAGGCAAAGACGGCTAAAATTAAAGCGATATAAAAAGTAGAATCTGTAATCACAGAAGAGCCTTCAATGCCAAGTGTAGAAGTAGAAACAATTTCGAAGGTTTCAGAAATCGCTTTGAGTTGAAGTGAGATATAAGGAATAATACTTGCAGCACAAACCAGGGTCACAAAAGCTCCAAGTGACCTACTGTTTCCATATCTAAGAGAAATAAAATCAGCAATACTTGAAACGTTATACACTTTGGAAAGTTGAATGATTTTCTTCAATAAAACAATCCATAAGGGAGCAGCAATGATAGGGCCGAGGTAAATCGTAAGAAACTCAACTCCAGACTTGGCTGCCATGCCCACACTGCCATAATAAGTCCAAGCTGAACAGTACACCGCCAGGGAAAGCGCATAAACAACGGGATGTGAAACCAGTTTTGAGCCTTTATTTTTTTCAGCAAAAAGAGCAATGAGAAATAAAATTCCCAAATAGACAAAAATGAGCGCTATGAGTGCGGTTTTACTCATTGATCTGAATATTTTTTAAGAATCGAGAAGGAAATGATAATACTAGCTAACCAAATTATGAATACAAAAAAATAAAACAACGGAAATCCTAAAACTGAAGTGACCTGATTAAAAGCAAGCACTAAAGGGATATTGAAAAGTAAAATCAAGCCAAAGCTTAAAAAAATAAGTTTCTGTTGATGTCTCTTTTTCATTCGATTCGGAATAAGTCTTTAATTTAATTAAAATTCTCAAGAGAATGCGTTTATAACTGCAAACTCCTGAGAATATATAAATTGTTTTAATGTCCGGAAGCTTCACTTGCTCCGCTAGGAATTCTTACATTTTCTACCATCTCCTGAACATCTGCCGGAGGTGCTGCAGTAAACTTGCTGATGGTTATAGATACGATAAAGTTGACAAGCATAGCTACGGTACCAAAACCTTCAGGAGAAATTCCAAACCACCACTCTGATTTGTCAGGAATCTCTCCTATCCAACCTAATTTGAATTTTGCCATGTAAAACAGCATAAGCGAAATACCCACAATCATACCAGCGACAGCGCCTTCTTTATTCATTCGTTTATAGAAAATCCCTAAAATAATAGCGGGAAAGAAAGAAGCAGCAGCCAGCCCAAAGGCCAGTGCGACAACGGCAGCCACAAAGCCTGGGGGGTTAATTCCAAAGTAACCAGCTATCACTACAGCAACTACAGATGCTAAACGTGCAGCAATTAATTCTCCTTTATCTGAAATTTTAGGATACACCATTTTTTTAATTAAATCGTGAGATACTGAAGATGAAATCACCAATAATAGACCGGCAGCAGTAGACAGTGCAGCAGCTAAACATCCCGCAGCAACCAAAGCAAAAACCCAGTTGGGTAAATCTGCAATTTCTGGATTGGCCATCACCATAATATCATTATCGACGTATAACTCATTCTTATTTTCAGAAGGATTTGTGACGACACGTTGCCCGCTTTCTCCTCTCTCATTATCTTTAAATTGTGGTATTCCTGTTAAGGCGTCTCCCCCTTCTTTAGCTTTACCTAAATATTGGATCTTCCCATCAGAATTTTTATCTGTCCATGCCAGTAAACCTAAATCTTCCCAGGTAGTGAACCAACTTGGCATATCAGCATACTCTTTTTTATTTACAGTTTGCATCAGATTCAATTTACCAAAAGAGGCTACCGCTGGAGCTGTAATGTAGAGAATACCTATAAATAGCAAAGCATATCCTGCAGACTTACGTGCATCCTTCACCCGTTTTACGGTGAAAAATCTTACAATAACGTGAGGCAAACCAGCTGTTCCTACCATCAAAGCTAAAGTAATGGCGAACACATCTATCAGACTTTTTGAACCTTCGGTATATTCATTGAACCCTAATTCCTGACTCAAGCCATCCAATTTATCCAGCATATATGTATCTGGCTGACTTGCCAGTGTATCGCCCATACCAAACATAGGAATAGGATTTCCTGTTGCCTGGAAAGAGATGAAAATAGCAGGAACCAGGAAAGCGAAGATCAGGACACAGTATTGAGCAACTTGTGTGTAAGTAATACCTTTCATACCACCTAAAACTGCGTAAAACAAAACTATAATCATACCGATGATGACACCGGTTTCGATTTCAACTTCCAAAAATCTAGAAAATACAACGCCAACCCCACGCATTTGACCGGCGATGTAAGTGAAAGAAACGATTAAGGCACAAAAGACAGCTACAGCTCGAGCTGTCTTGGAATAATAACGATCTCCTATAAAATCGGGAACGGTGAATTTTCCAAATTTTCTTAAGTAAGGCGCTAATAACAAGGCTAATAAGACAAAACCGCCTGTCCAGCCCATCAAGAACACTGAGCCATCATATCCCATAAACGAGATGATCCCCGCCATGGATATAAAAGAGGCTGCAGACATCCAGTCGGCTGCCGTTGCCATACCATTTGCCAGGGGCGAAACGCCGCCTCCTGCAACATAAAATTCTTTAGTTGAACCTGCACGGCTCCAAATAGCTATTCCAATGTAAATAGCAAATGAAACGCCGACGAAAATATAAGTTAGTGTTTGAGCATCCATAGTTTTTTATTTATCGTATCCGTATTTTTTATCTAATTTGTTCATTAACCTCACGTAAACGAAAATCAAAATGATGAATACGTAAATAGAACCTTGTTGTGCAAACCAAAAGCCTAGCTTAAAGCCACCAATCTGAAACTGATCTAGCCAGTCTTTAAAAAGTATGCCCGCTCCATAAGAAACCAAAAACCAAATGGGGAGAAGTATGGCAAGGTATTTCAGGTTTTCCTTCCAGTAAGCGGTAGCATGTTTCTGTTTTTTGTTGTTATCTGTTTCCATAATTATAAATATATCATAGCCTGAAGGCTAACTGTTTTCTGGTTTATAGTTCCAAAAGATTGGGATTTATATTCTAAAGTCAATTTTGAGTTGTGACCGCTGAAGTAGGCATTAGCTCCAATACCCAATGTAGTTTGATTATCATCTGTAGCATCAAAACTCTGTACGCCATAAGAAAGATAGGGCTGAAATTTAAGCGCCTGATTTTGACTTGGGATGACTAAACCTGTATGGCCATAAAACATAGAGCCGGTACCATAGGGGCCAAATAGATAATTCTCCCCATAATCGTTATTCTGAAATACAGCGTAGGCTGTCAGTGCAGCATTAGTGCTTCCTAAAGGAGCATCATAAAACACATCAAATGCATAAAGCATGACGTCCTCGCCTACTACTCCATTTTGACTCTGAATCGAACTTCCATTCGGATGTGCAAAAAAACCGGTACCTAGAGTCAAAACTTTTTTACCTCCTAAGTAAGACCCCACTTTATAAGGAAGATAATTGGATTCATTTTCGAATAAATGGTACGTAAAATAGCCTGCATAGTTGTAAAGTGCATCGGCAGAACCCAGATTGGCAAGTCCAGTATAAGTTGACTGATTTTTAGCAGGAAGGCGATTATCTAACCCATTGCTAATAGCATTGTTGACGGCTACCTGGTATTGAAAATTGCCAAACTCACCTTTGGCAAAAACACCTATATGCCTGGCAAATTGATCACTAAGCCCCAATGTAGACCAGGAGGACCTGTTATTGTCTAAGGTCAACATGTTCAGGGTAGATTGATTATTTAACCGAGAAATACCATTGAAGTAATGCAAGCCTCCACCAAGAGTAAGTTTTTCACCCAAATTGTATTGCACCCACGCATCATGAAGGAAAACTTGAGCTTCGTCTCCAATACCAACAGGATTCATGTTTTGAGAACTCAAATTATTGAGCCCGATATGAGACACAATGGTAAAATCGTTTGAGATTTGCCCGATAAAAAGAAGACGAGCTCTTCTAAGCAGAAAATTGGTTTGACTCACATTTTCCGGAACATCATCCTGATAGTTCATTTGAACTTGAGCCCAGGAGATGATCCTTAAGAATTTTTCGGGTTGCTCTTCATCAAACTGAATTTTGAATCCCCCTTTATAATCTGGAGATCCCTGTGAAAAAGCATTATGACTTACAAAAGATGTAATACATATTAATAATGTAACATAATATCTCATCGAGTAACAAGTTTTTAAATAATTATACTATTTATTGCTAATAACTTGTTACGAACTTCAAAATAATTGTTTGTTAAATAAAATATAATATATATTTATGCTAAAACATATACTTATTCTTTAAAGCGTTCCCATTTTATCACCATAAACTTATCTCCAAGTTCTGTGATAATCATGCCAGAGCCCCTCGTGTTTTCTGCAGATGAAAAATAGTTGCCAAGCTCAGCCTGACTCAATATTTTGTAAGTTGGGTGAACATCTGCATTTTGTACTTTTTGGATGTTATACTTGCGCACCCAGTTCATCACGCTTACATGAGAAATTCCTAAAATACGTTCGATTTCGCGGTAAGAAAGACCTTCTAGGTAAAGCTGAAGAGCTTTAGTAACATAGTATTGATCTATTTTTTTTCCTAATTTATTAACCGTAAAAAAATAGTTACATGACTTGCATTTATAGCGTTGGCGATCATTAATGACTCCACTCTTTACAATTTGTTCTGATTGACATTGAGGACAAAACTTCATATATATTTATTTTGCATAAATATATCAATTTAGCGATATAATTTATATGCAGATTTTAAATTATTATTGATTAACAACACTTGAAAATAAAAAACCCTGTCTCAATAGGTCGAGACAGGGTGTTCTATCGTTTAAATTAAGGCTTTTAGATAAGATCAAAAATGGAATTCACCGCTGGATAGCGTTCCACTGTAAAGCCTTCCGCATGTTCAGTATTGATGATTCTACCAAGGTTTCTTGCCCTGTAGGTAATGCTATCAAAAAAATTGGAGCTGGAAATAGGTGTTTCCGGTTCTTTGCTTTGTGTATCGTAAAACTGAGTTTTATAGGCTTTGACGCATGCTATCTTCTTATCCATAAACCCTGTTATATCCACTACAATATCTGGTTCAATATCATACCATTGTATGTAATGGTAAATATGTTTAGGCCTCCATTCCTTTTGAGTATTGCCTTCGCAAATGGTTTCGATTTTTTTTAAACCGCTTAAAAAACATGAATCGCTAACGAGTTTACTCCCTTTTCCGTGATCTATATGTCTATCGTGAATAGCATTGCATAAAATCACATCTGGTCTGTATTTTCTTAAAACTTTAATGATTTCAAGTTGATGGGCCGTATTGTTGGTGAAAAATCCATCACTGAATTCAAGATTTTTTCTCATGCTTACACCAAGTATTTTAGCAGCGTCTTTTGCTTCATTTTCACGGGTTTCAGCTGTACCACGAGTACCTAATTCGCCTCTAGTTAAATCTAAAATTCCAACTTTCTTACCTTTACTAATCTCCTTAGCCAGAGTTCCAGAACAACTCAGTTCAACATCATCAGGGTGTGCTCCAATAGCTAATATATCTAACTTCATAATTTATTTTTTTCTCAATTGTCTTATCTTAATATTGAATGCAGCAAAAAACAAAGTGACAAAAGGACTCAAATAGTTGAATATCGCATAGAAAAAATAATCGACTACCGGCACACCCAAAACTCCACTATGGTAAGCTCCACAGGTATTCCAGGGAACCAGAACTGATGTTACAGTACCAGAGTCTTCCAACGTTCTACTTAAATTTTCTGGTGCCAGACCCTTCTTTTCATAAGCTTTTGCAAACATTTTACCTGGAACTACAATAGCCAGATACTGGTCGGATGCGGTCAGGTTTAAAGCCAAACAACTCGTGACTGTACTGAAAAACAAACCAAAAGTGGACGTAAACAAATTCAGAAGAGCTTCACTTATTCGTTCTAAAGCTCCAATGGCATCCATAATACCGCCAAATACCATAGCACAGATAATCAACCATATGGTTCCTAGCATTCCTGCCATACCTCCAGCTGAAAATAAACCCTGCAAAATTATATTATCTGTAGGAATAGTAATGTCAACAGTTATGGCGTTCATTATTCCTTTGTAAGCGGTTTCAAAAGTAAGTGTCTCACCTCCTCCAATTAATCTTACCAAATCTGGCTGAAAAATAAGTGCTGCAACTGCAGCTAGTAGCGTGCCTATAAGCAAGGCTATCAATGGAGGGGTTTTCTTGATAATAAGTATAATAACCAAGATCGGTACTACAAACAACCATCCGGACACATTAAAAGAAGCTTCAATGCTATTCAAAATTTCTGAGGGATTGGTTTGACCAGTTGTATCAAGATTCAAACCAATAATAACAAAAACAATTAGTGTGATTATTATCGTTGGTACGGTCGTAATGGTCATGTATCTAATGTGAGTAAATAAATCTGTGCCTGCCATAGCCGGTGCAAGGTTAGTCGTGTCACTCATCGGTGATAATTTATCTCCAAAATAACCACCAGATAATACAGCTCCAGCAGTCATTGCAACAGAAACGTCCAGTGCTTCCGCGATACCAATTAAGGCAATACCTACGGTGGCGGATGTTGTCCAGCTACTCCCGGTAGCAATCGAAATAACAGAGCATATAATCACACAAGCCGCAAGAAATATAGTGGGATTCAAAATCTGTAATCCGTAGTAAATCATAGCTGGGATAATTCCACTTAGCAGCCAGGTCCCAGCCAGGGCTCCAACCATAAGTAAAATTAAAATAGGCTCGGTTGTAGATTTAATGTTTTTGGCAACATCATCGATCATCGTTTCAAACCTGGCTCCTTTAGAAACACCAACAATGGCCGCTACAGCAGCACCCATAAGCAATATAAACTGATTGGAACCCGCTAGTGAATCATCTCCATATATAAAAACATTATAAGCCAGCATCCCAATAAGTGCAATCACTGGTATTAAAGCTTGCCAGATACTGAGTCTTATTTTGTTGCTGGACGGGTCTTCCTCGGTTGCATTTATAGATTCACTCATGTTAAGATTTTAAAATCGACGTAATGTTACAATTTTGTGGCTTATTTCACAAAACAAAGCTTTAGTTTTATCAAACTCAACTTATAATCAATCTATAACCAGCCCCTAGCTTCTTTAAAATAACAAACTCATCAGATTAATCCTGTTTGAGTTTCAAAGAAAGCAAAATCGAGATAATAAAACAACAAGTAGAAATCCTCCAGGAATTTAACAAGGTTTTGGAGCGATTCAATTGCCCTTTATGACAGAAGGTGTAAATTTGTAATACTTTATTTAAGAAACTAAAATTCGTTTTATGAACACATATGATGTAGCCGTAATCGGCTCTGGACCTGGAGGCTATGTAGCAGCCATACGTTGCGCACAACTAGGATTAAAAACTGTTATAATTGAAAAATACGCCACCAAAGGCGGAACCTGCCTTAATGTAGGCTGCATACCATCCAAAGCTTTACTTGATTCCTCTCATCATTACGAGGATGCTATTAAGCATTTTGAAGAACATGGTATCGATATTTCAGGAGACGTAAAAGTCAACTTAGAAAATATGATGAAACGCAAGTCTGGCGTGGTAGAACAAACTACAAAAGGCATCGATTTCCTCATGGATAAAAACGATATTGAGTCGCTCCAGGGTGTTGGTTCTTTCAAAGACAAAACGCACATCATCGTTACAGACAGCGATGGTAAGGAAACCGAAATTGAGGCTAAAAACACCATCATTGCCACTGGAAGTAAGCCTTCGAGCTTACCTTTTATAGACATCGATAAAGAACGAATCATCACTTCTACCGAGGCGCTTTCTCTAAAAGAAATTCCAAAACACCTTATCATGATAGGTGGCGGGGTAATTGGTCTTGAGCTAGGTCAGGTTTACAAAAGACTAGGCGCAGAAGTCACCGTTATAGAATTTATGGACCGCATCATTCCAGGCATGGACAAAGACCAGAGCAAGGAATTGATGAAAGCCATGAAAAAGCAAAAAGCCAAATTTAAGCTTTCTCATAAAGTAAAATCTGTTGAGCGAAAAGGTGATGAAGTCATTGTAAAAGCAGATGATAAAGATGGAAAAGAAATTGAATTTAAGGGAGATTACTGCCTGGTTTCTGTAGGACGTCGACCATATACAGAGGGTTTGAATGCAGATAAAGCCGGCGTTGAAATCAATGACAAAGGCAAAGTAGTCGTCAATAAAAAGTTACAAACCTCTACAGAAAATATTTATGCTATCGGAGATGTAATTGAAGGTGCTATGCTTGCTCACAAAGCCGAGGAAGAAGGTACATTTGTAGCCGAAGTCATTTCGGGACAAAAACCACATATCGATTACAACCTTATACCAAACGTGGTTTACACCTGGCCGGAAGTAGCTTCCGTTGGAAAAAATGAAAATCAACTGAAGGACGAAAACATCGAATTTAATACTGGTAAGTTCCCTATGCGTGCGCTGGGAAGAGCTAGAGCAAGTGGAGATGTGGATGGATTTGTGAAAATCTTTTCAGATAAGAAAACAGATGAGGTTCTCGGTGTACATATGGTAGGTGCTCGAGTGGCCGACCTTATCGCCGAAGCGGTTACGGCTATGGAGTTCCGTGCTAGTGCCGAGGATATCGCACGGATGAGTCACGCTCACCCAACCTACGCCGAGGCTGTGAAAGAAGCTGCCCTTGCGGCAACTGGCGACAGAGCTTTACATATTTAAGCTTAAAAAATGAATTACAATCAAGCCGATATCCTCATGTATCGGCTTTTTTTATTTAGATTTTGACTAGGCTAACTCAAATGTTTAAGTTAGCTAGCTTCAAATAAAAACTAACTTATTGATACGTCCTGAGTTGCAGAAAGAATCAAAATTTTATTTATAATTTACTATTTTTAGTTCACCTAAAGCATTCAACACATGAAACTAGCTGGAATAGATTCCTGTCCGCTTGGCTGGATTGTCATTCTTCACGATGCTGAAGAATTCTCTTTTGAGGCGGTAAAATCGATTGATGAATTGATGAAAACACATCCAGATCTTCGAAGAGTTTTAATCGATATTCCTATTGGTTTGTCTTCTGAAAATTTTACAAGAACCATCGAATCCAAATTGAGGAAAGAGCTTGGAAACCGGTCTTCTACCATATTCACTCCAGCTTGCCGTAAAGCCATTTATGCTGAAGATTATGATGAGGCCAGAAAGCTAAATAAAGACATTCTTGGAAAAAGCATTTCTATACAGAGCTACAACATTTCCAAAAAAATAAAAGAAGTAGATCAATTCCTGGAGATTAAAGCTAATGAACTGGAATTTTTTGAAAGTCATCCGGAAATCTGCTTTAAGTATTTAAACGAATCAGAAGTGATTCAAACAAAAAAATCAACCAAAGAAGGGTTTCTGGAACGCTTTCAATTGCTTCAAAAGCAGTACCCTCAGCTTAAAAAACTATATCAAAACATAACTGAAACCTTTCCAAAATCAAAAGTCAAACCAGACGATATTTTGGATGCGATGGTGCTTTGTGTGTCCAATTTAAAAGGCAATTCGTCTGAATTAAACGTTATTGAAGATGAACAACATACAGACGATAAAGGAATCTTTGTCAAAGTTGTCTATTGAATGCCCTCTAGCCCCCGAAGGGGGAACTACCTCCCTATAAGTCACTCCAGGGGAGGGAGAACGTATACTCTTCTCCTTTATTTATTAATTCCCTTCCCTCCCGATAGTCCCGAGAGCTATCGGGATCGGGAGGGAAGGGTTAGGGATGGGCTTTAACTCCGCGCTATAATATCTTGAAAAATAGGTTTGAAACCGCTCAGGAAGAATTCTATGGCGATTACCATAATGATAAGCCCCATCAATCTCATCAGGACGTTATTACCTGTCTGACCAAGAATTTTAATGATTTTACCTGCACTCAACAGAATAGTCAGGGTAATTCCCATCACCAGGATGATAGCGCCGATGAGAACCGCCTGCATTTCTACAGACTGGGCATCCTCCATCATAACGATGGCATTAGTAATAGCTCCTGGTCCACAAATCATCGGGATTGCCAATGGCGTAATGGAAATATCGTTGACATAAGTTTTAATTTCAGCCTCCTGGACTTTCACTTTCCCCAATCTGGCCTGCAGCATATCCATACCCATCAAGAAGAAGATAATCCCTCCTACCACTCTGAAGCTATTCACAGAAATACCAAAAAACTTAAATAAAATCTGACCTGTAAAAGCAAAGATGATGATGGTGACAAAAGAAGCTATAATAGCCTTTTTGGCAGTAGATTTTCGACTTTCTTTATCCAAATCTGAAGTCATGGTCATGAAAATAGGCATAACCCCAAGCGGATTGATAATAGTAAAGAAAGTGGTAAACGATAAAATTCCAAAAGAGATTAACTCTGTCATTTGAAGTAAAATAAGTTGGTTTTAAATTTTGCAAAAGTATTTTGAATTTTCTGATTTTCAATACATCCCTTAATAAAAATCACACTAAGTTTTTTTTAGAAAATCAATTATAAATTCAATTCTAGAGAAGAAAAAAATTCTAATTTTATCCTAAAAAACTACTTACGAAAACGATTGAGTTTAATACTTTTGCCAAAATTTTAAAAATTCTATTTCGCAATGAATCCATCTCAAGTGTATGAAAAGGAACTTTCCTTCCAGGCCGACAGACGTCGTGCTTCTGTAAAATTCATCAGCATCGTCAATGAACTTTGGTATGAAAAATCCATCGAACTCGTTTTATTCAGAAATTCACTTATCAACAAAAATGTAGGAGAAATTCTAAAACTTCACGAATACGCAGGAAAATTCGTAGATAAACCTATTTCTATTTTTGACTCTACTGAAGTAGCTGAAGGCATCAAAAATTTAAATCTCCCTCCATCAAAATTAGATATAGGAAAACTTACGTTTGAGTATTTACAAAACGGAAATAAGGATCAAAATGTGATGAGCTTTATCTCCAACAAACTCAAAGATGCTGAGAATTTCAACTCGATTACTCCAAAAGATGTTGTGCTTTACGGGTTTGGTAGAATTGGTCGCCTTATCGCCAGAGAATTGATGGCCAAAACAGGCAAAGGCAATCAGTTGAGATTGAGAGCCATCGTAACCAGAGGAGAAATCACTCAGGATGTTTTAGAGAAAAGAGCCTCATTGTTAAAAAATGATTCTATTCACGCTGACTTCAATGGAACAGTTCAAATTGATGTGGAGAATTCTGCCTTAATCATAAACGACACCACCGTCAAGATAATTTCTGCCAACAAGCCGGAAGATATTGATTATACGGTTTATGGCATCGATAAAGCTTTAATTATAGATAATACCGGAGCTTTCAGAGACAAAGAAGCGTTAAGCAGGCATTTGAAATCCAAGGGGAGTGAAAAAGTTTTACTAACAGCCCCAGGAAAAGGCATTCCCAACATTGTTCACGGGGTAAACCACAAAAATCATGACATCCATAAAGACTCCATTTTTTCTGCAGCCTCCTGCACTACAAATGCCATTACTCCTATTCTTAAGGCTGTTGAAGACAATTTCGGTGTGGAACACGGACATCTCGAAACTATTCATGCTTACACCAATGATCAAAATCTGGTAGACAACATGCATAGCAAATACAGAAGAGGCCGTGCTGCTGCTCTCAATATGGTCATAACCGAAACCGGTGCCGGCAAAGCGGTAGCCAAAGCCCTTCCAAAACTTGAAGGAAAATTAACTTCCAATGCCATACGGGTTCCTGTTCCAAATGGCTCCTTGGCTATTCTGAATCTTAACCTTAAGACCAAAACAACAAAAGAAGAATTCAACGCCAAAATTAAAGAGGCTGCCCTTAGCGGTGATTTGGTAGAGCAAATCAAATATTCCATCGATAATGAACTCGTTTCTTCAGATATTGTCGGGGTTTCGGCCCCTGCCATTTTTGACAGTCATGCAACCATTGCAGATGAAAGCACAAACTCTGTTGTACTATACATTTGGTACGATAATGAGTTTGGCTATAGCCACCAAGTGATACGACTGGCTAAATATATCTCCAACGTAAGGCGATTTACTTACTACTAAACAATAAAAATCCTTAAGAAATTAAGGATTTTATTTTTTTAAATTGATTCGTATTAAAAGCATTTTAGATACTTTTGCGAAAATTACTTATATGAGACCATTACATTTTGTTCTAGTTGCTTTATTATTTACAAGTTTAGGCTTTTCACAGGATGTTTCTGAAGAAGAGCAAGCGAAAACACCAACAGCTATTGAAAATCTCAAATCTGTCGTTGAAGAATCCAACAATTATCAACAGTATAAAGTAGTTGAAAAAGTAAGTATTAATGCTGCTATTGAAAAGATTTCAACAGAATTTGATCTTTTGACAACTGAAATTTCAGTATTGAAGGATAGTATTCAGTCCCAGGAGCAACAAATACAATCTCTGAAAAAGGAAGTTTCAGAATTAAATACTCAACTTACAAATCTTCAAAATCAGAAAGACGAAATCCAATTTTTCGGGACGTCTTTAACCAAATCTCTGTATAATACCGTAGCCTGGTCCATTGTCGTAGTTTTAGTAGCCCTTCTTTTATTCTTGCTGTTCAAATTCAATAGAAGTAATTTACTGACCAAAGAAGCAAGACAGAATTTGAAAAATCTTGATGCTGACTATGAAAACTACAAACGTATTGCTCTAGAAAAACAACAAAAATTAGGAAGACAGCTCCAAGACGAAAAGAATAAAAATCAAAAATTCAACAAGGGGAACACCAAGTAATGTCGAAGACAGAGGAATTTTATGATTTTCTGACAGAAGATGCGGAAACAAGAGCATGTGCATCGATCCCAGATTCTGAATGCACCAAAGTCCCTAAAAACTTCACCTTAAATATTTTTAACGGTAGCCTGACCAAACTCGCTGAGAAATTGATTAGCCCGGGACTTACTTTACCCTGGATCTTAAGTTTTCTTGGAGCTCCAGTTTTCCTCATTGGTATGTTGGTCCCTATAAAAGACGTAGGGTCGCTGCTGCCCCAGCTGTTTGTTAGTGGTCAACTAAGAAAAAAAGAAAAAAGAAAACCTTATTGGGTTGGTGCTGGGCTTACGCAGGGAATCTGTTTATTAGTTTCAGCGATTCTGTTAGCCATCATCGAAAATCAAATTCTAGTAAGTTATGCACTAGTTTTACTGCTGCTTATTTTCAGTATTGCTTCAGGAGTAGGCTCTGTTAGCTTTAAGGATGTAACGGGGAAAACAGTTCCTAAAGGCGAAAGAGGACAAATGTTGAGTTATAGATCTACTTTTGGAGGAGCTTTAGCCTTAATCGCTGGAGGTGTGTTGGTATTTTTCCTTAAAGGTGAAGACAGCAAATGGCTCTATGTAAGTCTATTTGCCATAGCTTCTATACTTTGGATGGCTGCAGCTGTTATTTTCTCTGCTATCGAAGAAGAACCAGGGTCTACAGAAGGTGGGAGAAGCCCAATTCAAGAATTTAGAACCGGAGCCTCCCTTTTGAGAAAAGACACTTCTTACAGAAACTTCATCATCACCAGAGCATTACTGATGGCGATACCTCTTCTTAACCCATTTTTTATTTTAGTGGCAAAAGATGCAAGTCAGGATAATTGGAATTATTTAGGCTTCATCATCATTATTGGCAGTTTAGCACAAATCGTAAGTAGTCCCTTTTGGGGAAGACTGGCAGATAAATCCAGTCTTAAACTTATGAGAATTTCTGCCGGCCTTTCCATACTGAGTATACTTTATGCCTTGGTATTTGTTTATTTTGATTCTGATTTTCTCAATTTTTATTATTTCATGCCTGTTCTGTTCATCAATGGGGTTGCTTACGCAGGAGCCAGATTAAGCCGAAAAACGTACATTATAGATTACGCACCAGATAACGAAAGACCCACTTACGTTTCTGTTGCCAATACCCTTATAGGTCTGTTTACAATGGTCGCTGCAAGTTTTGGGCTGATAGCAGAATATTTTGGGCTTGCTTACCAGTTTTGGTTTTTTCTCTTGCTTTTGGCAGGCTGTATAATGTTGAGCTTCACACTTAAAAAAGTTTAAAATGAGAATTGATATCATTACCGTTGTTCCCGATTTATTAAAAAGCCCTTTTGAAGCATCCATACTCAAAAGAGCTATTGAAAAGGGGTTAGTTGAAATCCATTTACATAACCTTAGAGATTATACAACGTCCAGCTACAAACAAATTGATGACTATCAATATGGTGGTGGCGCAGGAATGGTTATGATGGTAGAGCCTATCGATAAATGTATTTCCAAACTAAAGTCTGAACGAGATTACGATGAAGTTATTTACTTAACTCCAGATGGCGATGTTCTTAATCAAAGTATGGCTAATTCATTGTCCTTAAAAGGAAATCTAATTATGCTTTGCGGTCATTACAAAGGAGTAGACCAAAGAGTGAGAGAAATGTTCATTACCAAGGAAATATCCATCGGGGATTATGTCCTTTCCGGAGGTGAACTGGCTGCTGCTGTTTTATCTGATTCTATCATCAGGTTAATTCCTGGCGTTCTCGGAAATGAGACTTCAGCACTCACAGATGCCTTTCAGGACAACATGTTATCCCCTCCTATTTATACTAGACCAGCAGAGTACAAAGGCTATGAAGTTCCGAAGATTTTATTAAGTGGCCATCAACAGAAAGTGGATGACTGGAGAGATGAAAAGGCCTTACAAAGAACTAAAGACAGGCGACCCGATTTATTGGAAGATTAGAAATAATCGCTTGCATAATTGTATTTTTTGTTTACTTTTGCAATCGCTAAATCAACCTCTGACGAGATGCGTGAATGTTGGTTTGGATAACAGAAAACTAAAATAAAATGGATTTAGTAAAGTTTGTTCAAGACGAATTTGTAGAAAAGAAAGATTTTCCAAAATTTTCTTCTGGTGATACTATCACAGTTTACTACGAAATTAAAGAAGGCCAGAAAACACGTACACAGTTCTTTAAAGGTGTTGTGATACAAGTAAAAGGTTCTGGTGCTTCCAAAACTTTTACCATTCGTAAAATGAGTGGTACAGTAGGAGTTGAAAAGATTTTTCCAATCAACATGCCTGCAATTCAAAAAATTGAAATTAATAAAAGAGGTAGCGTTAGACGTGCCAGAATTTATTACTTCAGAAACCTTACAGGTAAAAAAGCAAGAATTAAGGAAAAAAGAACTAATTAAGTTTGATTTTCTAAAGTATAAAAAACCTTCTTTCAATTTTGAGAGAAGGTTTTTTGCTTTTAACAGGTTTATAACCTAGCTGATAAGGTTTTTAGAAGGTTAATCTTTATATTTGAAGGGTTCAATTTTATATAATTTATTCAAAAAAAATAAACAACTACATATGGGAGATCATAGTACTAAAATTATTTACACCAAAACGGATGAAGCACCTGCTTTAGCGACATATTCATTCTTACCTATTGTGAGAAGATTTACTGAAACTGCTGATATAAAAATAACTTCGAAAGATATATCTCTGGCAGCAAGAATACTTTCCAATTTTGATGATTATCTCACTGATGATCAGAAAGTAGAGGATAATTTAGCTTATTTAGGTAAACTGGCTAAAACACCAGAAGCAAACATCATCAAACTTCCAAACATAAGTGCTTCTGTTCCACAATTGACAGCTGCTATAAAAGAATTACAAGACAAAGGATATAAGGTTCCGGATTATCCAGAAAGTCCTAAAAATAGCGATGAAGAAAAAGTACAGAAAAGATACGCAAAAGTTCTTGGTAGTGCTGTAAATCCTGTATTAAGGGAAGGAAACTCCGATCGTCGTGTCGCGCAACCTGTAAAGGAATACGCACAAGATCATCCTCACAAGCTCGCGGAATGGAGCGATGATTCGAAATCTCACGTGTCTGCAATGTCTGAAGGTGATTTTTACGGAAGTGAGAAGTCTGTAGTTTTACAACAGGAAGACGATGTCAAAATTGTTCATGTGGATAAAGATGGAAAAAGCATTGTTCTAAAGGAGTCTACTCCTTTAGAAAAAGATGAAGTAATTGACGCTTCTGTAATGAATGCCAAGGCTTTAAGAACGTTCTTAACTGACGAAATTAAGGATGCAAAAGAAAAAAATGTCCTTTTTTCTATCCACCTCAAAGCTACAATGATGAAAGTATCAGACCCTGTCATTTTTGGCCATGCAGTCACTGTCTTCTTTGAAGAGGTATTCAATAAATATGAAGCTGAGTTCAAAGAAATAGGTGTAGATCCAACAAATGGTCTTGGCGATGTTTATAATAAAATATCTCAACTTCCTGAAGAGAAGTCTAAAGCAATTTTGAGCGATCTCGAAGCTATTTACGAGAAAAAAGCAGATTTGGCTATGGTAGATTCTTCTAAAGGAATCACCAACTTACACGTTCCTAGTGATGTCATTATTGATGCCTCTATGCCAGCCGCTTTGAAATCTGGCGGGAAAATGTGGAATAAAAATGATAAAACTCAGGACATGAAAGCAGTGATTCCAGACAGAAGCTATGCTGGAATTTACCAACAGGTTATTGAGTTTTGTCAAAAACATGGTGCCTTTGATGTCACCACAATGGGTAATGTGTCCAATGTAGGTTTAATGGCTAAAAAGGCTGAAGAATATGGCTCTCATGACAAGACTTTTATCATTCCAAAAGAAGGACGTGTTGATGTTTTGAACGCTGAAGGACATGCTTTACTATCTCATGAAGTCGAGGAAGGAGACATTTGGAGAATGTGCCAGACCAAAGACTTACCTATTAAAGACTGGGTAGGACTTGCCGTAAAAAGAGCCAAAAATACTGGTCAGCCTGCAATTTTCTGGCTTGATGAAAATAGAGCTCATGATACCAATCTTATTAAAAAGGTAAAAACATATCTCGAAGATTACGATTTATCAGGATTGGATATTCAAATCATGAATCCAAAAGAAGCTATGCAATATACACTTGAAAGAGTGAAAGCTGGTAAAGACACGATTTCCGTGACGGGTAATGTATTAAGAGATTACTTAACCGACCTCTTCCCTATTTTGGAATTGGGAACCAGTGCCAAAATGCTTTCTATTGTTCCACTTCTTGCAGGTGGCGGATTGTATGAGACCGGAGCTGGAGGTTCTGCTCCAAAACATGTGCAGCAATTTGTAAAAGAAGGTCACCTCAGATGGGATTCTTTAGGTGAGTTCCTTGCATTAGCCGTATCTATTGAAGATATAGCCGATAAAACTAACAATGAACGAGCAAAAGTTATTGCTAAAACATTAAATAAGGCTAACAGTCAATATTTGAAGAATGACAAGTCGCCTTCCAGAAAAGTAAATGAAATCGATAACAGGGGTACACACTTCTACCTGGCACTTTACTGGGCTAAAGCACTTGCTGAACAAAATGAAGATAGTGTTCTGAAATCTGAATTTGAAAAAGTAGCTAACTATCTTGAAGAGAATGAAGGCAAAATCAATGAGGAGCTTCTTAAAGCCCAAGGAAATCCACAGGACATCAAAGGATACTTCTTTCCAGACGAAGACATAGTGACTCAAAGAATGCGTCCTAGTGCAACATTAAACTCTATTATTGATAGAAAATAGTAGTGTATTTTACTAAAGTTAAAAGCCTTGAGTATTCATCTCAAGGCTTTTTTATTGCTCAGAACAAAAGTTTAGACATAAAAAAGCCTTCACAATGGAAGGCTTTGTATTTAAAATAGCGTTAAGCTTATTTTTCTTCTTTCTTGAATTTTTTGTATTTGTTTTTGAACTTATCGATTCGTCCAGCACTATCCACAAGCTTGGTTTTACCTGTGTAGAAAGGATGAGAAGTTCTTGAAATCTCAAGCTTTATCAAAGGATATTCACTTCCATCTAATTCGATGGTTTCTTTAGTTTGAGCCGTAGACTTTGTTAAAAATACATCTTCGTTAGACATATCTTTAAATGCTACTAATCTATAATTTTCTGGATGTATTCCTTTTTTCATCGTAACGTCTTTACTAATTTATTTCAGGTTGCAAATTTAACCAAAAGATTATATTACACAAACAAATAATTGATTTATTAAAACAATATTTTACTGCGTCAGAATAAAGCTTCTTCTAAATAAGTCTTAAGAAATTCTGGCTGATTCAAAATTTGAGTTTCAATAGGTACATAAAACAATTGATCTGTTTTCAACTTTGATTTCAATCTCATGAAATCCTTTTGCGTGGTCAGTAACTTAGGTTTCTTCTGAAGCAGCTCTAAATCACTTTCAGAAAATTCATGATGATCTGAGAACTGAATATGTTCAAAGTTTTTATCTAACAACTTCAGATGGCTCAATAACGGTTCTGGGTTGGCAATACCAGTGACAAGCGTGAAATCATTGAAGCTAGCTAACTTTTCACGTTCAGTCTTGCTGATAACAAAATCAGAATAAAGAATAGCAGAAAACAGAAGGTGTTGATAAGGTTTTGGTTTGAGCTGATGTCTTAAATTGTTCTGCTCACCTTTAGAAAGTGTTGCCGGACATTTGGTAACGATAATCAATTGAGCTCGTCTGGCTCCGGTTTGAAACTCTCTAAGATTTCCTGTTGGCAGAATGAAATCCCGAGTATAAAGATCGTTGTAAGTCGTTAAAAGGATAGACAGGCTTGGTTTCACCTTTCTATGTTGAAAAGCATCGTCAAGCAAAATTAAATCTAGTTGTGGGTGTTTTTTAAGTAATTCTGAAATTCCTCTTTGCCTATTAGCATCTACAGCCACAGTAATTTCTGGAAAATTGATTTTGAATTGAAGTGGTTCATCCCCTACTTCGGATGAGGTATAATGAGATTGAACTTCAAGAAATCCATCTGTCGTTCGCTTATACCCGCGGCTTAAGGTTGCGAGTTGGTATTTGTCTTTTAAGGTCCTCACCAATAACTCTATCATAGGTGATTTACCGGTCCCACCAGTACTCAGGTTGCCAACGCAAATGACTGGAAGAGGGTAAGCCTTGGATTGAAGGAGATTTGTATTGTAAAGAAAATTACGCATGGACATGATACAGCCGTATAAGACTGAAAAAGGAAAGAGTAAATATCTTAATAATTTCATGACTGCGAAATTATAATTTTTAAATTTAGAGTTTAAAATAAATTTCTGATGATTGTAAACGATTTTATTGAAGCTATTGAAGAACTTTCGCCTTCTTATTATGCTGAAGATTTTGATAATACCGGCTTACTTATAGGTAAAAAGAGCATGGAGGTGACTGGTGCATTGATAACTCTGGATGCACTGGAAGCTGTTGTGGATGAAGCTATTGATAATAATTGTAACCTGATAATTAGCTTTCATCCTATCATTTTTTCTGGTCTCAAAAAACTGAACCAAAAAACCTATGTTGAACGCGTGGTCCATAAGGCCATAAAACACGATATCGCCGTTTATGCAATGCACACCGCACTAGATAATGTCTCCAACGGCGTCAACGGTATGATTTGCGAAAAATTGGGACTGAAAAACACCTCGGTTCTAATTCCTAAATCCAAAACCATTAAAAAACTAACGACTTATGTGCCAAAAGCAAATGCAGAGAAAGTGAGAAACGCTTTGTTTGAAGCTGGTGGTGGCAGTATTGGCAATTATGACTTATGCAGTTTTAACGCTAAAGGCATTGGCACCTTCAATGGAAATGAAAAGTCCAATCCTACCATTGGCGAGCCGGGAAAAACACAGTTTGAAAAAGAGATCCAAATCCATATGACGTTTTCCTCCCACTTACAATCCAGAATATTAAAAGCGCTTTTTGAAAGTCATCCTTATGAAGAAGTAGCTTATGAAGTAGAAACTTTAGAAAATAAGGATCAGCACAGAGGGATTGGAATGCTAGGAGAATTGGCTATACCTTTGGGAATTACCGAAACTTTATCACTTATAAAAGAAGTTTTCAAAACAAAAGTGATAAGACATTCTCAACTCAACGATCAACCGATTAAACGCATTGCGGTACTCGGTGGGAGTGGAGCATTTGCGATTGAAAATGCAAAAGCAGCAAAAGCTGACCTCTATATTACAGCCGATTTGAAATATCACGACTTCTATAAAGCTGAAGATCAGATCATTTTAGCAGATATAGGACATTATGAAAGCGAGCAGTATACAAAAGATTTAATACATGCTTATCTTACGAAAAAATTCCCTAATTTTGCACTCGTTTTATCTAATATTAATACCAATCCGATTCAATACTATTGATTATGGCAAAGAAAAAAGAGGTTACCGTAGAGCAGAAATTAAGAGCTCTATACGATTTACAACTAATAGACTCACGTATTGACGAAATAAGAAATATGCGAGGTGAACTACCTCTTGAAGTTGAAGATTTGGAAGATGAAGTTGCAGGACTCACCAAAAGAATTGAAAAGTTAGAATCTGACCTGAAGGTAACGGAAGAGAAGATAAAAGAGAAAAAACAGTTCATAGTGGATGCTGAAGCTATGATCAAAAAATATAAAGGTCAGCAGGACAACGTTAGAAATAACAGAGAGTTTGATGCTTTAACCAAGGAAATCGAATTCCAGGAACTGGAAATCGAATTGGCTCAAAAACACATTAGAGAATACAGTGCACAAATAGAGCACAAAACGACTGTCATAGAAGAGACCAAAGAAAAGTTAGCTGAAAGACAAAATCACCTAGACCACAAGAAGTCCGAGCTTGACAATATTTTAAAAGAAACTGAAAAAGAAGAAACAGCTTTAACTGAAAAGTCAGACAAATTCAAAAAAGACATTGAAGAGCGTCTGGTAAAAGCTTACACCAGAATACGTAACAATGTGAAGAACGGTATGGCCGTTGTAACAATTGAGCGTGGTGCTTCCGGAGGTTCATTTTTTACTATACCACCACAGGTTCAGGTGGAGATTGCTGCAAGACGTAAAGTCATCATCGATGAGCACAGTGGAAGAATTCTTGTAGATCAGGAACTGGCAAGAGAAGAAGAAGAAAAAATGGAGAAGATGTTTACTAAACTGTCGTAAACCTCTTTATCACTTTACATAAAAAGCTCGAGGTTCTCTTCGAGCTTTTTTTGTGTTTAAAATTTAACTTGACCTTAATTTCTGTCACTCTTATTAACCCCTACTTTTGGAAATAAAAAAACAATGAAATCATTTTTAAGTTTAATACTACTTTCCATCGCTTTTGTAAGCTGTGGAAAAGCTCAAAACTCAAGTTCCCCAAGTGAGAAAGCTTCAGAAAGTTTTGATGACGAGGTTTATAAACGCGCTTACTTTGCCAGCGGATGCTTCTGGTGTGTGGAAACCATTTACGAAAGTGTAAAAGGTGTAGAAGAAGTCTTTTCAGGCTATTCAGGTGGTCATACGAAAAATCCGACTTACCAATCTTCAAACACCGGAACAACAGGACATGCTGAGGCTGTGGAGGTTATTTACAACCCTGAAGTCGTAACTTTTGAAAGCCTTGTGGATGTCTATTTTGGATCACAGGATGTGACACAACAAAACGGACAGGGGCCAGATATTGGTTCTCAGTACCGATCTATCATTTTTTATCAAAATGAAAAACAAAAGAAAATCATTGAAGACAAAATTGAAAGTCTTTCCAAGGAATACGACAAACCCATAGCAGCAGAAGTTATGGCTTTTGATAAATTTTGGATGGCAGAAGGCTATCATCAGGACTACAAGGTCAACAATCCAAACAATCCCTACATCAAAAATGTTTCGGTGCCGAGATTCAGAAGATTTAAAGTAAGATTTCCAGAACTCTTGAAATCAAAATCAGAACGGTAATACCGTTCTCACCTATTGATATTAACAAAAAAGCCGCTAGTTGCGGCTTTTTATTATCATATTTCAAAACAGAATTTATTTCAAAAAGTCCAATAAAATAGAATTGAATTCCTCGTGATGAGTAATCATCAATCCATGAGGCGCGCCTTCAATGACTTTAAGTTGAGATTTTGGAATTAATTCTTTAGCCTTTTTTGCTGAAACATCAATGGGCACGATTTGATCTTCATCGCCGTGTACAATAAGAGTTGGAATATCGAATTTTTTGCAATCGTCTCTAAAATCAGTTTTTCCAAAACTATCAACACAATCCAAAGTAGCTTTTCTAGAACCCTGCAGGGCAAGATTCCAGGTGAGTTGAAGCATGGCCTCACTTATTCGTTCTCCTTCTAATGCATCGTAATTATAAAAGTTTTTGCCGAAATCCTTAAAAAACTGAGGTCTGTCCTTTGAAATACCTTCTTTCATTCCTTCAAAAACGGAGGCATCTACGGCATCATTGTTTTCAGTTTTCAACATAAACGGAGTAACCGAAGATACTAAAACTGCTTTTGCTATGGAAGATGTCCCATAACTACCTACAAAGCGGGCCACTTCTCCTCCACCCATTGAAAATCCGACAAGAATTACGTTTTCCAGTTTAAGACTCTCTATAATATCTTTAAGGTCTTTGGCTAATGAATCGTAATCGTAACCCTCCCAGGGCTTTGAGCTTTGTCCAAAACCACGCCTGTCGTAAGAAATGACTCGATACCCAGAATCGACTAAGGTGTCTACCTGGTATTCCCACATGACACGATTTAAGGGCCATCCATGAATTAAAATAACAGGCTGTCCAAAACCATAATCGTTATAGGCTAGTTTAATAGCTCTAGATTTTTCTAAAGATGATGAGTTTAATTCGTTCATGACTATTTTGTTTTCATCCTAAGGTAAAGCAAATCCTAAAAGATAGAAGTGAATTAAAATAAGTTTAACCATAAAAAAACCCTGCTTTTACAAGCAGGGTTTCAGTTTTAAAATAAACTACTATTTATTTATTTTCCATCTTATCCTTAAGAGCCTGCAATTCTGCATTGGCATCTCCGAAAGTAGTCTTCTTAGATTCATCTTCAGACTTCTTAGAAGCCTTCTTAACGATCTGAGCCTCTTCTTCCTTATGGATTGAAGTATGGGAAGCTACAACACGCTTAAATTCTTTATTGAATTCAATAATGAGAAATTCTGCTGCTTCACCTTTAACTAGTTTTGTTCCGTCTTCTTTTTCAAGATAACGTTGTGGAACAAAAGCTGTTACATCTTCGTTAAACTCAACAGTTGCACCTTTATCAACTATTTCAGAAATAGATGCTGTGTGCTTTGTCCCTACAGCAAATTCATCGGAATATTTATCCCAAGGATTTGTTTCAGTTTGCTTGTGTCCAAGGCTTAATTTACGTCCTTCCACATCAAGTTCTAAGACAACTACATCCAGTTTATCTCCAACTTTACAAAATTCTGAAGGATGTTTTATTTTCTTAGTCCAAGACAAGTCAGAAATATAAATTAAACCATCAATACCTTCTTCAAGTTCTACAAATACTCCAAAGTTTGTAAAGTTTCTTACTTCACCAACATGTTTAGAACCTACAGGATATTTAGTTGTAATGTCAGTCCATGGATCTGGAGTCAATTGCTTGATACCAAGAGACATTTTTCTATCTTCTCTGTCGAGAGTAAGAATCTTAGCCTCAATTTTATCACCAACGTTTACAAAATCCTGAGCAGATCTTAAGTGAGTACTCCAGGACATTTCAGAAACGTGGATCAATCCTTCTACACCTTCTTCAACTTCAATGAATGCACCGTAGTCTGCGATAACCGTAACTGTACCGTTAACAACATCACCTACTTTAAGGCCTTCATCTAAAGCATCCCAAGGATGTTTGTGTAATTGTTTTAAACCTAATTGAATTCTTGTTTTATCTTCATCGAAATCAAGGATAACAACATTCAATTTTTGATCTAGTTCTACAACTTCGTTCGGATGGTTGATTCTTGACCAGGAAAGGTCTGTAATATGAACCAATCCATCTACTCCACCAAGGTCTACAAAGACTCCATAAGAAGTAATGTTTTTCACAACACCTTCTAATACTTGTCCTTTTTCTAACTGACCAATGATTTCTTTTTTCTGTTCTTCGATATCCGCTTCGATAAGCGCTTTGTGAGAAACAACAACATTCTTGAATTCATGGTTGATTTTAACCACCTTGAATTCCATATTCTTTCCTACATAAGCATCATAGTCGCGAATAGGCTTCACATCGATTTGAGAACCTGGTAAGAATGCTTCGATGCCAAAAACATCTACAATCATTCCTCCTTTTGTTCTACATTTCACTGAACCATTCACGATAGTACCGTCTTCCTGAGCTTTGTTAACACGCTCCCATGCACGGATGACTCTCGCTTTTCTATGAGAAAGAATAAGTTGACCTTCTGCATCTTCTTTTATGTCGATGAGAACGTCTACCTTATCTCCTACTTTAAGATCTGGATTGTAACGAAATTCATTTAAAGAAATTACACCTTCACTTTTCGCATTGATGTCTATAATAGCATCTTGATCGGTAAGGTGAACTACTGTTCCGTCTACAACTTCGTTATGAAGTGTATCAACGAAATTTTCCTCAACTAACTTCTCGAATTGCTCTAACTGTGCATCATCAACTTCATCAATACCTTCTTCGTATTTATGCCAGTTGAAATCCTCTAGAAATTGTTTCGGGTTTTCTTGTTGTTCAGAAGGGGCAACTTTAGGAGTTGATTCTTCTGAGCCTGCAACAAATTGTTGCTCTTTGGTTGTTTTGTCTTCAGCCATATGCTGATTTAAAATTTGTATTCTGTTCGTCCAAGAAACTCAAGCAAACTTACAGAAGAGATTAAATTATTTAAAATCAACCCTTTAAACGTTTCTTGTCTTGCATTTAAAAGGATTGCAAAAATACAGCTATTTTTTGATAATCAAAACCTTAGTTAAAAATTTTATCGATTATTCTTCTAGTTCTCTTTCTTCAACTCTTACGGCCTGTGCTTTAGGCTTGACACCTCCTCCGATATTTTTTGCAATGTAATAAGTCACCTGTGCTCCAAATAAAAAGATGACTACTGAATAATAAATCCAAACCAATAGGATAACAAGGGAACCTGCAGCACCATAAGTCGAACTTAAATTATTGGTACCCATGTAGAAACCGATAAGGAACTTACCAATAATAAAAAGTAAGGCAGTTACAACGGCTCCAGCCCACGTATCCTTCCATCTCACCTTGGCATCTGGCAGGATTTTATACATCAAAGCAAAAATCACTATCAAAATAAGCTGGGAAAGAACAATTTGAGCAGTAGAAATCAGTTCCAGATTAAGATCAGGAAATACGTCGTCCAATTTGCCAAATGAATAAGAAACGACAGCATCTAAAATTAAGGATATAATAAGGATAAAGCCAATCACTAAGACTACAGAAAAACTTAAAACCCTATCTATTGCCAGTTTAAGCCAGCCTCTATCTGGTTTTGGCTTGATGTGCCAAATGTGATTTATACCCTTTTGAAGACTCACAAAAACTGTAGTTGCACTGAAAATAAGTATTGAAATACCAAGTGTAGCAGAAAAGGCATTGTCAGCATTTAGAGCGAAATTTTCTAAAATACTTTCTAAAGTTTGCCTTGATTCCTCTCCTGCTAAACTAGTAATCTGATTAAAGAGCTCTTCTCTTATTTCTGACCTTTCATAAAGGCTTGCTCCCACATTTAAAATTATAATTAATAAAGCAGGAAGACTAAATATGGTATAAAAAGCGGTTCCGGCTGCAAAACTCATAGATTCGTTGGAGGTGAAATCTTTGATAGAATCTACCAAAATTTGCACGTATTTCAACTTTAAAAATGCTTTTATCTTTTTTTTCATCTACTATGAATATCTAGAAGCAAAAATAGAAGTACAAGTCATAACTTAGAAAAGCTTTAGGTAAATTTAATAGTTTTACTTATTGTTTGTTAGACTTTCAAGGCTTTATCATATGATGCTGAATAGCTGTCAATACATCACGGTATGCCCAATGACAAACCCGGTCTTCTTCCACCATGGGCAAACCTCCTTTCTTAAATAATTCCTGAATGTCATCAAAAATCAACATATTCCCTTTGCCAAGTTCATTTCGCAAATCAGCCTGAATTTTATCCTCAAGCCTACCTTCATTTGAGTTCTCCTGAATCAGTTCTGCAAAAGCATCTCGATTTTGTCTTGCTTTCGTGATTTTTTGCTGAAGTGATTCAGTGACAGTTTCAAAGTTTTTATCAAAAACCTGTTCCGTTTGAAGTGTGTTTAAAAAACATTGTGCTATACCAATAAAGCAAGATGTCATACAAATGCGGGCAAATTGTTCAAATGGAATATGAAATACTTTATAATCCAAATGATTTTTGATGGAATTGATTTGAAATCCAAAATGTTCAGGAACCCGGATATTGTTCAGATTAATCGTCAGAGAAGAGGTGCTTTTTAAGCCAAAAATCTCCCATGTATCCTCAGAAAATTCTACTGATGCTCTCGGGACTGCAAAAGATGAAAGTTCCCCTGTCTCTTCATTTTTTGCATTCAGACTGAAGTAGTTAGCGTGAGCAGCCCCTGAACACTTGCCCCAACTGCCATTCAGAATAACTGATGTCTTTTTTATTTTAAACCTGCCGCTATCCGCACCACTTCCTGCTATAACTGTTTTTGGAGAAGAAAAAATAGTTTTGGCAGTCTCAGGGTCAAAAAAACCAGAAAACCAGTTGGCTCCTGCACCCAAATTCAACACCCACCCCAGACCTCCAAAGTGTGTTGAGGTTTCAGCGATGTACTGGCTCGCCGTTTTTAAATCGGATTCCAGTCCGCCATACTCTTTTGGCACAAAAAGTTTAAACCAATTCCTTTTAAATAATTCCTCTAATAAATCTTCAGAAATTTGCGGCCGCTTGTAATCTTCACTTTTGATTTTTCTCATAAACTTACTCTACAAATATCTTAGTCTCGACGGTAGCTTGAGGTCATTTCAAAAACGTTTTCCAAAATCGCTTTATCGTCTGCTGTCAAGGTCAAACCTCTGCGTTTCATCACTAGTTCAGCGACTTCAAAAACTTTGTTCAGCTTGTAAGTCATAACGCCCTGGCTCCCGCCCCAGCTGAAACTCGGAACAAAATTCCGAGGAAATCCTGACCCAAAAATGTTGGCGCTAACGCCTACAACAGTTCCGGTATTGAACATCATATTGATACTGCATTTGGAATGATCGCCCATGATGAGACCACAAAATTGAAGTCCGGTATCTTTAAAACGAGCTGAATCGTAATCCCAAAGTTTGACATTGGCGTAATTATTCTTCAGATTGGATGTGTTGGTATCTGCGCCAAGATTACACCATTCTCCAATAACTGAATTGCCTAAAAAACCATCATGTCCTTTGTTGGAATACCCTAAAATCATAGAGTTACTCACCTCTCCCCCTACTTTGGAATGCGGACCAATGGTGGTACCCGTATAAATTTTCGCGCCCATTTTTACAGTTGAATGCTCACACAAAGCAAAAGGCCCTCTGATGGCTGAATTCTCCATCACCTCAGCATCTTTCCCGATATAAATAGGGCCGTCTGTGGCATTGAGCGTTCCATTATATAATCTGGCCCCTTCCTCAATAAAAATCTGGTTTGCATTAAAGCAGATTACTGTTTCTGGGATGGGTTGGGAAGTTCTGCCTTCAGTGAGTAAAGTAAAGTCATCTTTAATGGCTTTGTAATTTTTTGAAAATAAATCTGTAGCACTTTCAACAAATTCCAACTCGATATCTGCTTGTACTTCTTTCAATTTTGAAAGATCTAAACCTTCATTTTTCTTTAACCGGTAAGCCAAAATAATTTCATCATGTTTTAAAACTTCATCATCATTTAAGTTTTTTATAGCTTCCAGAAGTTTAGTTGAAGCTAAATATCTGGCATTGACATATAGATTGTTTTCTGCTAACTGCTCGGGATATTTCTTCGCTAAATACTCCTGAGTCTTGTGAGACACGGTAGCTTTAGATATACGCTCCCACTTTTCTTTAAGGGTGAGTATCCCCAAACGTAATTCTGATATAGGTTTTGTAAAAGTTAACGGAAGAAACTGTGACCGTAAATGGTCATCAAAAAGGATAATAGTCATGAGAATACGTGTTTAAGTAACGAAATATGAAATCGTTTGAGCCTGAGTTTAAAATTAAGTAATTTAGCTCTTCAAATAAAACTAAAATTATGTCCGTAGCCAAAAAGCAATACAAAAGAATTACTGTAAAGTCTTTAATTGAGATGAAAGCCAATTCTGAGAAGATTTCTATGCTGACTTCTTATGACTTCACGATGGCTCAAATCGTAGATCAGGCAGGAATAGATGTGATTTTGGTTGGAGACTCGGCGTCCAACGTCATGGCTGGACATGAAACTACGCTTCCCATTACTTTAGACCAAATGATTTACCATGCATCTGGAGTAATACGCGCAGTAAAAAGAGCTTTGGTCATTGTAGATTTACCTTTCGGAAGTTACCAAAGCGACCCCAAAGAGGCTTTAAGATCCTCCATAAGAATAATGAAAGAAAGCGGTGCTCACGCTGTTAAACTTGAAGGTGGAAGCGAAATAAAGGATTCTATAAAACGAATTTTAAAAGCAGGTATCCCTGTGATGGGGCATCTGGGCTTGACACCTCAATCCATTTACAAGTTTGGAACTTACACTGTGAGGGCAAAAGAAGAATATGAAGCTCAAAAGCTTAAAGAAGATGCTGTAATGCTTGAGCGCATTGGGTGTTTTGCCATCGTTCTTGAAAAAGTTCCAGCCAAATTGGCTGAAGAAGTGGCTAAAAGCGTTCAAGTTCCAGTGATTGGGATTGGTGCAGGAGGCGGTGTAGATGGGCAGGTACTTGTCTTGCACGATATGCTAGGCATGAATAAGGAATTTAGCCCTAGATTTTTAAGACGTTATGCTGATTTAAATACAGTTATGACAGAGGCGATACAACATTATAACGACGACGTTAAAGCTAAGAAGTTTCCCTCTGATGAAGAGCAGTATTAAATTCGGCTGCTAATCTTAACTGGCAGATTCATTTTAGAAATTAAAAAGGATAACCTATTGCGAAATTGAGAACCGGATTTAATGAATCAAGATACCAGGAGGTTGTGGGTTCTTTTACGGGGGTTGCCAGATCCAGTCTGATGACAAATCCCTGAACATCGACCCGAAGTCCTAAACCTACACCAGCTCCAATTTCGTTGATAAAATTCGATGTGAATTTTCCGCCAGGTGTTGCCTTGTTGTCATTCATAAGCCAGACATTGCCTGCATCCGCAAAAAATGCCCCATTGAGGTAATCTGTAATTGGAAATCTATATTCCAGGTTGGCTTCGAACTTGATATCCCCAGATTGGTCGAAAAAGGAATTGCTTCCATCTTCTGACGAATAAGTTCCCGGCCCAAGAGACCTTATTCTAAAAGCCCTTATGCTGTAAGGTCCTCCAGAAAAATATTGTTTTACAAAAGGGAGAGACTCTGTAGTTCCCATAGGTCGCCCCACTCCGGCAAAAATTCTACCTATTAACTTTTTTCGTTTTCGGTTTAATCTTAAATGATACCTCAAATCGATATCAGCCTTAAAGTAATGGGCATATTCCAGGCCTATAAATTCATTTTGACCTTCTTCGTTTTGAGATCCAAATAAATTAAGACCATTTCCGGCCATATCATAATTGAAACCGAAGTAAAGACCTTCGCTGGTTGTTTGATCTTTTATTTCATTATAAGTGAAATTATAAGTGAGACCTGCTATAAATTGCTGCTCAAAACTTCTCCTTAAAAAAGGATTACTATCCAAAATCTCATCAAATTCCTCTGAGGTATTACCTAAGCTAACGTATTCTAGATTAATGGGTCTTAACTGATGAGTCACATAACTGTTTCCTTCCCATAAATAGCCAAATGAAGTAGAAATAGAGCTCAAATTATATAATTGTGTTCGGTTGAGATAGTCAATGCTCAAACTTACTTTAGTTTTAGGAATGGCATATTTGAAACTTTCATTGAGATCAATAGGAAAAATCAATCGTGGAAATAACAGAGACCCGTTCAGGCCTAATTGAATACTGCTCAATCCCTGATTCCCCGTTTTACCAAAAAACTGCTGCTCATAACCACCGTTTAATGATAACCTCAACAATTCTCCTCCTTTAAACACATTTCTATTGGAATAAACAAGGCTAAGATTGGGTCCTGCAAAATTATTTGATTTGGTGACACCTTGCAGCTCCAGCCTTAATGATCGCTTATTCATTGGGGAAAGATAAATCTCTGCATTGAGATGTCTTTTTCCATTCTCGCCGGTAAGGGTGTCGGTTTCCTGATAATCTATATTTACAAATTTGTATGTCCTGATAGAAGACAGTCTTCGACTGGTGTAGCGTGATAACTTTGGATTGTAGGTCTCTCCTGGGTTTATTAATACGTAAGGTTTTAAATATTTGGGCCTAATAAAAACTGAATCCTGAATAAAATTATACCCCTTATAAAATAGCGTATCTTTTACTTTCTCTTCATTAGAAAGGGTTCGGTTGGGATGAATATTAACTTCATCGACTATATAAGGCACCAATGATTTTTCTGGAACCTCGGTTTTTAATCTTAAAAATAAATTGAATCGGCGATTATCATAGGCATTTGTGTCTGCTTCAAAAATTAAAAAATCTGAATTGAAATTATAGAAACCACGCTCTTTCAAGTACTGATCTATTCGCTCACGTTCTGATTTTAAAAGATCTAAATCAAAAAGGCTGTTTTCTTTTAGTTCTGAATACCGAAGCGATGCTTTTATCTCCTCGTAAATCTGAAGTGAATCTCCTGTGGTTTTATTAAGCTTGTACAACCCTAGCCTGTAAGGTTTAGATAAGTCAATAGAATACAACACCGATGTTGACTGGTCTGAGGAGTCTGTTTCAATCTTAGTAGTTACCCTGCTGCCAAAGTAACCACTGTTTTCCAATCTGTTATTAAGAATATCTTCTGCAGCTCTAACATCTTCATTCTTAAAATAATAGGGATTCTCACCGATTTGTTTATTGAGGAATTTATTGATAAATCCAGGATTTTTCTTATTGGCCTTGAAATAAAAATAAAGACCCGGACGCATTCCTAAAACTTTTGAATTTGTATTTCGGGAAACCGCAGATTTCAGTTTAGCCTCTAGCTTGCTTATATCGTCGTCTTTTTTGCGTTCAAATTTTATTTCAGCGCCAGTGTATAAGGTTTTATCCTCAGGTAAATATTTTCTGACACTGCAGGAAGACAATAGCAAGAAAGCAAAAAGTATAAAAAGTGATAATTTTATAAATCTACTCATTTGTTTTGGTTTCAGGTTCTTGTTTGTCTTCAGAATCTTCCTTTGATTCAGTTTCAACTTCAACTTCTTTTTCTTTCAAAGATTCTCTGTAAGCACTATCCCAAAGCACTTTAAACTTATTGAATTCTCGAGTAAATATAAGCGCTATTCCACTGATGAAGACTTGTCCATCTATCACATTTTCATATTCACTTTTCCTAAACCCTCTCAATTTCCAGCGACCGTCTTCGGTAAGTAAGTACTCCACACTTACGTTTCCAACAACTCCCTGACTTTCTCCAGGTCTTTGATCTCCCTGAACGTTCACTTGACTCCCTGCCTCTACAACAAGTCTGTCGTCAAATAATTTCTTTTGAGCTGAAATATCTACATCGGTTCGTTCCTGAGCTGTACTCCCCTGGTAATCTGTATAACTATTCACGTCAAAATTAAGTGAAACACCTGTATTGCCAGTTAGCTTATCTGAAAACCTGTTTAATTGATCGGACAAGGCCTGATTGATATTATCTCTTGCTATAGTTGCTGGTCCCCCCTGACTTCCATCACTTCCAGATACGGGGTAAAATCGATTGAGCACCAGCAATGAAAACACCTGCTTGTTCAACTGGTCTTCCTCCTGGTTGACCTGAGAAATTCTTCCATATACTGAACCGCTTGCTACTCCTTGTCTATCCTCCGGCATATCCAACTTAAAAGAAAGCTCTGGAGACATCAGTTCATCACCAACATCCATATAAACAAAAAACGGAAGTTGCTGCTTATATCTATTTTGAGTTGCGACATTCTCACCGGCAGTTTGAAAAGCCATAAGTGAGCTGGCAGAGGTTTCTACTTTATAGATTGCTCTTAAATCCAAATCCGCATTATAGGGGTTGCCATTCCATGTTACAGAACTTGATGGCGCTATATTAAATTTTCGTTTTACTATATTGTAAAAATTTAGTTCCACACTTCCATCTGTGACTTCATACTTACCAACAAGATTCATTTTCCCAGTTCTAGATATAGAAAACTTAAAATCTCCTCCACCCTGAACCACCACATTATCTCCGGTCCTTTCATTAAAAACAACTGCAACCTTGGATTGCTTTTGGATATTTATAGTGCTGTTTAGATCGATTCCCGTTAAAACTACTTTCAATTCTTCATCATCTTTTTTAGTGAGAATATTGTCTGGATGGTCTTTGTTTACAAAAACAACAACACCATCTCTTTCTTCTATACTTGCCCGGGATTCTGGAACTATATAAGTTAAGTCTGTTTCCTCTTTTATGCTGAGGTTTAAATCCACTTTTGGCAAGTCCAGATTTCCGTTTAATTTTGCTGAAGCATCAAAAACAAGTTTTCCATAGTATAAATCATTATCTTCAGCTGTTGAGTTTAAAAGCTGGAAGTTGTTGGCGTCAAAAGACAAATCAAACTTTGGATTTATCAGTTCTTCAACATCAATAAATCCAGATGTAGTAAGGGTATTGTCTTGTTGATCTGCAACTGTGAAGTTATCAAAACTGACCTTGTTTTTGGTTAACTCAATTCTTTCATTTTTAAACTGGAGTAGAGTATTTAGAGTTGATAAGTTGAATTGAACTCCATCGAATGCTAAAAAACCTTTGTAATCCAATTCATCTAAAGGTCCATTGACCTCGAAGTCTCCTTTCAAGTTTCCGTTAGAATTTTTGATGTAATCTGTAGCAAATTTTTCTAAAGTTTGCATTTCCAGTGTTCTTAGATCGATATCAAAATCAACAGTGGTTTCTGAAGTATTCGTTTGATAGATTCCATTTACAGCAAGATCTATACCTGCATCCTTAAGGCTTAAATTGAGTTTATAATTATCACCTGAACTTGCCTCAGCTTTGAATGCTAAATTTCCTAATGGAACTTCTGTAATTCTTAAATCTTCAATGTCCAGATTAGAAATCAAGCCATTTGAACTAAAAGGTTCTATCACAACCAAATTCCCGCTCAATTTACCACTGGCCAATTTATCATCTGGATTTAAATAATTGGTAATAGTCGATAATCTAAAATTATCAAAAATAATTCCCAGATGGTAGTTTTCAAAATCTAATTTATTGGTGAGTTCAATTTCCTGTCGATTTCTAGTGAATTTGAAGTTAGTCACTTTAACGGTATCGTTCTGGTAAACGATCTCGTTATCTTCAGGAATAATCCATGGAGAACCATTCAATATCAATTTATCTGGCGACACATTCAACCTGTAGAGCTCTTCATCTTCAAAGCTGATAGAAACAGCAGAACTGAAATAGTCCTTATCATCTTTGAAGGCATTCAAATTCAAATTGAGCTGACTGTCTTTAAATTCACCATCAAGTTGAGTTTTAGCAACATCTAAAGGCTCTGCTACAATATTGTCCAGTACAAATTTGAATTCTGCAAAATCCCCGGTAGAATTTAGGTCTAAGTTCAATCCCACAATCTCGCTGTCGTTGTAGCTAAGATAAGGAAGCTTAAGGCTAGAGGTTAATTGATTGTTCTCCTCATCAAAGTGAATAGAAGCCCTCAGAGTATCCATATCCTGGATACCTTCAACGAAAACTTCAGATAAGATGGGAAAGTCGATAAATTTCAAATCAGCATCAAAATTGACAGGACGAGCAGATTTGTTTGGCAAGACAGAATCCTTCGTATATTTTTCAAAATGATTTTGAAGCGCATTGAGAATTCCTTCAATATTATGATTAGCCTGTAAGTTTCCATTCAGAAATTGACTTGTGATTTCTGCTGTGGATTGGGTGGAATCCACTTTTGAAGAAAAGTCAAAATTTCCTAAGTCATAAGAACTATTATCATAAACCACACGAGTATCCTCAAGCTGAGCATCGAGTTGAAATTGATTTGAATTGCCTTCAAATTGAACATTGGCCAACAGCTTAGCTCTTATATCTTTGGAAGTGAACCCGAGTTCTCGCGTATTAATTCCTTCCAAATTAAACTTTAAATCCACTTTAGGAGAAACAGAATCTAATTCAATGTTGGAGACAAAGTCAAATTTTAGATTTTCATCGGTATAGTCAAATCTTACATCACCATTTCCATCCTCTAGATTGCCGTTGATTTCCATCCCTGAAAAGGTATAAGTTTTCCAGCGAATGCTATCCACCTTTGATGAAAGCTCAGCCGTAAGCTCGTCAATTGAATTTCCTTTACCGTTTGAATTCAGTTGCATGCTCAAGTCACCGAGCTCTTTATTTTGTAGTAATTCTCCTAGTTTTAGTGATTTGATATCAAAATTAACTCTATAATCGATTGCGTTCGTGGAATTGAAATACCCATCTAACTGAATATTACCCAAGGAACTTTTCAACTGACTTTTAGTCGAAAAACCAGAGCCAACTTTTCTGAAAATCCCACTCAAAATAACGGATTCTGGTAAAGAAATCCCCAAGTCCTCTTCTGAAATAAATTCAGACAAATCCTGTTTGTTGGATTTAGCAGTCAAATTTGTGATATTGAAACCTAAGTTATCGACATCTGTAAACTGGCTTAAATCCCCTTTCAGTTGCAGCTGAGTGTTTTCACCCCAGTTAAGGTTGAATTTGGAAACCCTTAATTTTTCTAAATTCCCTTCGGCCTTAAAATTACCTTCGAAATTATGTTGAGCTAAATTCCGTAGCTGATCGTTAGTTTTCAGTTCAGATGAAAACACATAAGCATCTTTTACATTGACTTTAAGCCTACTCACATCAAATTCCAAAGTAGAAGTTAATGGTGAATTTATAAGATCATCCAGTGTTGCGTACTTTAGATTGAAATCAGCAAAAACTAAACTATTATTTAATTTTAACTTCAGATCATTCAGAGTAGTTTCTTCTGAAGTTAATCGCGTTTGCATCTGGAATTCTTCCAAAACAAGTCCACTACCCTCTCTGAAACGAAGGTCATTGAGATTAAAACTCAGGTTTTCGTCTTTAGAAACTATGAGATCATTTAGATTAAAATTAAACTCTTCAAAAAACAAAGCTTCTGCAGAAAACTCACCTTTCCTTGGTCGTTTCTCATTTTGATAAAATTCTATTGTTTGATTTTGAAAATCGATCGCATTCACATTCACTTTCCATTGAGGCCAGGAAAAGCCCTGACTGGACTCTGCCACTTTTTCAGTTTTTTCATCAGAAGCTGAGCTCGATTCCATTTCGAGTTTAACTCGACTGTCTTTCCACACCAGCTGGTCTAAAGCAACAACCTGAGTGTCAAGATTGATATCTAAGTCAGAAAAGTAAAAATCATCGATATAAGCTTCAGAAGCGATGCCATCTGGCAAAGAATTGTAATTGATATCGACACCTTTAATGCTAAGTTCATCGACTAAAATCCAAGGTGACGTAACTTCTTCTTCCTCTTCTGAAGTTACTGCAGGTTTAGTTAGAGAAAAAGCGATAGAAGTGTCACTTAGGCTGACTTCAGACAAATGAAACTTCATGTTTTGAAGATCAATTGTTTCGCTATCCACTTCTAAACTCCCCAGATGTAATTCAGAATCGATCCCGGTAACCTCATCGTAATAAGTGAGATCAAAATCAGTAAAAGAAATACTTCCTACAGAAATTTCAGTTGTGTTTTCAGTGTTTTTCTGAGTTGTAGATTCGCTTTCACCCTGAACGGCAAAAGCATCGATAATGTATTGAAAGTTAAAACCCTCGATACTGTCTTTTCTAATTATATTGGCCTTAAGACCGTCCCATTTCACAAAATCAACTTGGATTTCGTCACCAAATAAAAGTGGTCGAAATGGCACGTTAGCTTCTAAATATTTAGAATACACTAAGGTATCCTGTGACCTGTCTTCAAGATAAAGCTCTTCTAAGGTTAAATTTCCGGAAAACGTAAGGTAAAGTTTGCCAATTTTAAATTTGGTATCCACCTTTTCGCTGACATAATCTGTAACCTCATCCACTATAATACCCTGTCCCCATGGACTTCTAACAAAAAGAACCATTAAAATAAAGAGTATGAGGAGACCGAGAAAGAACCTTAGTAGAATTCTAAGTATCTTTTTATGTAGGGGTCGAAAAGAAGACTGGTTTTTAGTCACAAGTTTAAATAAAAATCAAATTTATGATAACATCGCTTTTATCAATGATCTATGGCGTTTAAATTAAGTTAAATAAGCAAAATAATGCTATTAAGAACAAAATCCGAAGAAAAATAAATACAGAGTAAACTCAAACGTTTAAGGTTTATTGGATTGGTTTTGTATTTTAGCAACTCAACTTATAGAGCCTTATTCATGGATATAAAATTCAATAAAAACGAAGATCACAACAAACTTCTGGTTTCCGATCTCAGAAGTAGATTTGCTAAAGTAAGCCTTGGTGGAGGTGAAAAAAAGATTGAAAAACATCACAGCAAAGGTAAAATGACAGCCAGGGAGCGTATTGATTTCCTGCTTGACGATAAGAAAGATTCTATAGAAATAGGAGCTTTTGCCGGAGATGGAATGTACGAAGAGCATGGCGGATGTCCTGGTGGTGGCGTAGTTGTGAAAATTGGAAAAGTTTCTGGAAAAAAAGTAATAGTTGTAGCCAACGATGCCACCGTTAAAGCTGGCGCCTGGTTTCCGATAACGGGCAAGAAAAATCTGAGAGCTCAGGAAATCTCAATTGAAAATAGACTGCCTATAATTTATCTTGTAGACAGTGCCGGCGTTTATTTGCCAATGCAGGATGAAATATTCCCAGATAAAGAACATTTTGGCAGAATTTTTAGAAACAATGCGGTTATGAGTAGCATGGGAATCACACAGATTTCTGCTATTATGGGCAGTTGCGTAGCTGGTGGTGCTTATTTACCAATTATGAGCGACGAGGCCATGATTGTGGATAAAACAGGGAGTATTTTTCTTGCCGGTAGTTATCTTGTAAAGGCTGCCATTGGTGAAAATGTGGATAACGAAACCCTTGGCGGAGCCACTACGCATTGTGAAATAAGTGGTGTGACCGATTATAAAGCCGATGATGATAAAGATGCTTTGAGCAAAATCAAAAGCATTGTTGATAAAATCGGCGATTTTGATAAGGCTGGATTTAATCGAAAGAAACCTGTAAAACCAAAATTAGACCCCAAAGAAATTTATGGGTTACTTCCTGCTAAACGAAGTGACCAATATGACATGATGCCAATCCTAGAGCGTCTTGTGGATGGTTCGGAATTTGAAGAGTACAAAAAAGGCTTTGGCCAGACCATTATTACTGGTTATGCAAGAATCGATGGCTGGGCTGTTGGGATTGTAGCCAACCAACGGAAAATTGTCAAAACTAAAAAAGGTGAAATGCAGTTTGGTGGTGTGATTTACAGCGACTCTGCAGATAAAGCGACGCGTTTTATCGCCAATTGTAATCAGAAAAAAATTCCATTGGTGTTCGTTCAGGATGTCACCGGTTTTATGGTGGGCAGCAAAAGCGAACATGGAGGCATCATTAAAGATGGAGCCAAAATGGTGAATGCTGTAAGTAATTCGGTTGTTCCAAAGTTCACAGTGATTATCGGTAACTCTTATGGAGCTGGTAATTATGCCATGTGTGGAAAAGCTTACGACCCTAGATTGATTTTTGCCTGGCCTAGTGCAGAATTGGCAGTGATGAGTGGAAACTCAGCAGCAAAAGTGTTGCTGTCCATTGAAACCTCCAGGCTTAAAGCCAAAGGAGAAAAAATAACGGAAGAGAAAGAAAAAGAGCTTTACGATAAAATCAAAAATAACTACGACGAGCAGACCAGCCCTTATTTTGCTGCTGCAAGGTTGTGGACAGATGCCGTGATTGAACCACTGGATACCAGAAAATGGATTTCTAACGGAATTGACGTCGCTAACCATGCCCCTATTACCAAAGATTTTAACTTGGGCGTGATACAGACTTAACCCTCTTGATTTATTCAAAATAAAAAGCCTGAGAAATCAAATTTCTCAGGCTTTTTTTGAGTTATTCATGCCTCAAGCACTAGTCTTCTTCAGGCATTAGCATCCCGATAACTTTATCTTTAGATAAGTATTTCTTAGCAACATTTTGAATATCTTCAGCGGTTAAGCTTTCAATTCTATCTTTATAAGTCATTATTCTATCCAATGAAGTATCGTAAGTGTAAGCCTGAGTAAACTGGTCTAACCAGAATTTATTCTCTTTCATTTTTTCTTTATACTCGAGCTTTTCAGACTCCTTAAATTTATTTAAATCTTCAGCATCAGGACCGTTTTGTATAATTTTGTCAAGTTCAGCCAAAGCAGATTCAGTTAAGTTCTCTGCATTTTCAGGACCACAAGGAAAACTAATACTGAAATTATAACTTCCATAAGGCACTTTGCTTATTCTACCGCTTGCACCTGCACCATAAACTCCGCTTTTACCTTCTCTCAGTTCTTCAATAAGTTTTATAGTGAGCACCTCTCCCACAGCATTCATGGCTAGAGCTTCTTTTGGGCTGTACTCAGTTTCACCATAGAAAAGAATGGTCACCTGGCTTTTAGGATCCTTTCCTTTCTTGACCACTTTTTTATGATCGCCTTCAAGCATTCTGTAGCCTAAATCTACTGCTTCTTCTGAGGTTTCAGTTGCTGGCAAAGAAGCTATATAGGTTTCTAAATAAGACTTGAACTCATCTTCATTTATATTTCCAACGAAGTAGAAGTGAAAATCTCCAGCATTTTCGAAACGCTCTTGATAAATTTCATAAGCCTTTTTGTAATCGGTTTGATTCCAGGCTTCTTCATCGGGTAAAATACCATTGAATCTTGGGTTATCTTTACTTAGAAAGGTGTAAAATTGCTCCTGAAAGTAAAAATTTGGCATCGATGTTAAGTTGGACATGAAAGCGTTTTGCTTGGTTTTAAAACTTTCAAAAGCTTCTTCATCGTAGTTTAAATCTGTGAAATAAGCCTGAATCATCTGCATTAAATATTCCAGATCTTTTGGCGTTGAACTTCCTCTCATTCCTTCGGAAGCACTACTAACATAAGGAGTAACACTAGCTGTTTTACCACTCATGAATTTACTGATCGCATTTTTGTCCATTCCAGAAAAACCAGCTTCAGTAAGACCACCCATCGCCCACTGCACTTCTTTGTACGTTGCATTATCGATTAAATTTGATCCTCCAAAACTTATAGCTTCAAATAAAATTTGATCGTTTTTGAAGTCTGTTTGCTTATAGGTCACTTTAGCTCCATTGGATAAAGTCAGAGTTTTAGAATCTGTGGTTTCATTAATTTCAGAAGCTGTAATATTTCCTTTGGATAAGGTTTTTCTGATGAGGCTTTCAGCAATAGCTTCGTCTTGATAAGGAGCTAAATCCTTAGACTCTATATTAATGACTTCCAAAACTTCTTCTTTAGATGGTTTTTCGAGTCCTTCTTTTTCTGGACCCGTCAGAATGACCACACGGTTGTCTTTTTTTATGTAATCGTCGATTTGACCATTGATGTCATCCACTGAGATTTCTGGAAAAAGCTTTTCTGTCATTTCATAATCCCATTCTATGTTAGTCATCACACTTCCTCGCAAAAACTGATTTTGGAGTTGCTGTACGTATCTGGAAGATTCTGTTTTATCTCTTTCCTTATACTGTCTTTCAATTCTAGTCAGCATTTCTGTTTTTGCACGCTCCAACTCACTATCGGTGAAACCGTGCATCTTCACCCGCTGATTTTCTTCTACCAACACTTTCAATGCTTCCAATTGCTTGCCTTCACCCACCATAGCTGAAGACTGATATGCTTTTTTATCTCTAGACCAGGTGCCACCATAATAAGAAAACCCGTAGTTAAAGGGTGGATTATTGCTATTTCTGATTTCATCCAAACGGTTATTGATCATGGTAGAAAACAAAGAAATTTCCAACTGTGTTTTATAATCACCTATAGTGGTATTTGGTTCTGTCTCTTTGTAGTCTTTGTAATAGACTTCAACCTGAGAAAAAGGAGCTTCCTCATCAGTTTCTACAGCCACGAAAGTTTCTTCATGATTTGGAACCCCGTAGGTTTTTCTTGGCTTTGGATTTTTGGGATTCTTATACTTTGAAAAATGCATTTGAATCATTTTTTCGATTTGATCCACATCAATATCTCCAACGGCAATCACACTCATCAACTCTGGGCGGTACCAATCTTCATAAAATTGGATTAGGTCTTCATGGCCAAAGTTTTCTAACACTTCTTTTTCACCAATGGGCAGTCGTTCTGCATACCTGGAACCGTACATCAGTTTATCGATATAATTGGCCATCATACGTTTATTTGCCCCCAGACCAAGTCTATATTCTTCTAAAACCACACCGCGTTCCTTATCGATTTCTTCTGGGCTTAAAGTAGCATTGAATGCCCAATCTTCCAAAATTTCAAAGCCTTTCTTCAGTTTTTCATCATCATCAGATGGGATGGGTAAAAAGTAAACCGTTTCATCAAAACTTGTGTAAGCATTCAGGTGTTGTCCAAATTTAACACCTATGCTTTGCAGGTAATCTACAAGTTCATTTTTGGGAAATCGCTCAGTTCCATTAAAACACATGTGCTCCATAAAATGAGCTAAGCCGCGTTGTTTTTCAGTTTCTAGAATTGAGCCCGCATTGATAACTAACCTCAGGTCTACTTTATCTTCAGGTTTTTCGTTTTGCTTGATATAGTAGGTTAGCCCATTATCCAGTGTACCTTTTCTTACATCAGCATCCATAGGGATTGGATCTGAATAGTTGATCTGTTGTGCTGATAACAACAACGGAGAAGCTATCAAAAATAGCATTAATGATTTTAGTGATTTCATAATTTAAAGTTTAGTTAGATAACAAATCTATAATTTAAATTTGAAAATCAACGAATTCCTTAGTTTAAACATGTTAAATCTCGTAGATGTTATGGTGAAAGCTGAATTGGTTATTGAATGAATCTTAAAAAATTGTAAATTAGAAGTTCAAAACATGTAATACTTGTGTGGTTCATAAAAAACTCAATAACCAGAAAAAACTTAATGGCTTTGACAGGTCTTTTTTTATGTTTTTTCTTGATCATTCATTTACTCGGCAATTTTCAGCTGTTGTTACCTCCAGAAGAAGCACAACTTCAATATAATTTATACAGTGATTTTTTATCTAATAATCTAGTGGTAAAAATCATCTCTTATGTTCTATACGCAAGTATTTTGGTTCATACTCTAGATGCGATTTATTTAAGTATAAAAGCAAAAAAGGCAAAGGGCTCTTCTTACGTGAAGGATAAGCGAAATAGAGCCAGCAAATGGTACTCAAGGCAAATGATGCTTTTAGGAACTATTGTTTTCGCCTTTTTAGTCATACACTTTAAAGATTTCTGGTTTCCCTATAAATTTGGTGACTTAAGTAGTGACATCAATGGAAATAAAGATTTATACACCCTTGTGATTGTTTCGTTTCAGAAATTATGGTATGTGATTTTATACGCTGTTGCGATTTTAGCTTTAGGATTTCATCTGCTGCATGGTTTTTTTAGTGCCATCAGGAGCATTGGTTTATACAACCCCACATACAACCGTATAGTTAAGTCGGTAGGTGTTGTTTTTGCAGTTGCCATAACCTTAGGCTATTTTGTTATTCCCCTTTATATTTATTTAAACGCTTGAGCTATGGCTAAAGAAATTCATGCAACTATTCCGGAAGGAGACTTAAAGGATAAGTGGAGTAATTATAAAGCTCATGCCAAGCTGGTAAGTCCTAATAACCGAAAAAAACTTGAAGTCATTGTTGTTGGAACGGGTTTGGCTGGAGCTTCGGCAGCAGCCTCATTAGCTGAAATGGGATATAAAATCAAAAGTTTTTGTTTTCAAGATTCACCTAGACGAGCTCATTCAGTTGCTGCTCAAGGCGGGGTCAACGCCATGAAAAATTACCAAAACGATGGTGATAGTGTTTACCGTATGTTTTATGATACTCTTAAAGGCGGGGACTTCAGGTCCCGGGAAGCTAACACCTACAGACTGGCAGAATGTTCAGCTAGCTTGATTGATCAGGCTGTGGCCCAGGGGGTTCCCTTTGGACGAGAATACAGTGGTTACCTTAAGAACAGGTCCTTTGGAGGTGTTCAGGTTTCCAGAACTTTTTATGCCCGTGGTCAAACCGGACAGCAATTGCTTTTAGGAGCTTATCAGGCCTTGATGAGGCAAAAGGAACAGGGAAATGTTCAACTTTATACACGCCATGAAATGCTCGACCTTGTCATTATTGATGGAAAAGCAAAAGGAATCATAGCTAGAAATTTGGATACGGGAGAAATTGAGCGTCATGGTGCTCATGCTGTTATTTTAGCCACTGGTGGGTTTGGTAAAATTTATTATTTATCTACTCTGGCCATGGGCTGTAATGCTTCGGCCATATGGCGGGCTTACAAAAAAGGAGCGCTCATGGCAAACCCGAGCTGGACTCAGGTACATCCTACCAGTTTACCGCAAAGCGGTCCTTACCAATCCAAACTGACTTTGATGTCGGAATCCTTGAGAAATGATGGCAGGATCTGGGTTCCTAAGTCTAAAGAAGAACAAAGACTTCCTGGCGAGATTCCAGAAGAAGAGCGTGACTATTACCTTGAGCGTAAATATCCTTCTTTTGGGAATTTAGCCCCTCGAGATATTGCTTCCAGAGCAGCCAAAGAACAAATAGATGCAGGCAAAGGCGTTGGCGCTTTAAAGAATGCGGTTTATCTTGACTTTTCTGACGCTATCAAAGAATACGGACAAGAATTAATTGCTGAGCGATACGGTAATTTATTCACTATGTATCAAAAAATCACTGGAATCGATGCTTATAAAGAACCCATGAAAATTTCACCATCTGCCCACTTTTCGATGGGTGGTTTATGGGTGGATTATGATTTAATGACAAGTATTCCAGGGCTTTTTGCTATTGGAGAAGCCAATTTTTCTGATCATGGGGCAAACCGACTTGGCGCTAATTCCTTACTTCAGGCTTGTGTAGATGGTTACTATATTGCGCCTTACACTTTACAGAATTATTTAGCCGACCAAATACAAGTAAAAAAAACAGATGTAAATCACCCGGCTTTTACTGAAGCTGAAGAAAAAGTTCAAAAGCAATTACATCATTTTATAAATCAAAAAGGCACTAAAACAGCAGAGGAGTTTCATCGCGAACTAGGCAAAATTTTATACGATAAATGTGGCCTGTCTCGATCTGAAGACGGTTTGAAAATTGCCATTTCACAAATTCAAAACTTGAGAGAAGACTTTAAGACCAATTTACTGGTACCTGGTGATGTGGAAGACATCAACAGCGAGCTGGAAAAAGCAGGAAGAGTAAGCGACTATCTGGAACTTTCAGAATTGATGTGCATTGATGCTCTCAATCGAAATGAATCCTGTGGAGCGCATTTTAGAGAAGAATTTCAAACAGAAGATGGTGAAGCCAAAAGAGATGATAAAGATTTTGCTTATAGTGCCGCATGGGAATGGAGCGGCGAAGTCTCTTCACCTATTCTAAACAAAGAAGTATTAAAATTTGAATTCGTTCAGCCTACTCAGCGAAGCTATAAATAACAGAATTGTAATGAAAATACATCTAAAAATCTGGCGGCAGAAAAATCAAAATACAAAAGGTCAATTAGAGACTTACACCTTGGATGATGTTGATGCAGAAATGTCTTTCCTTGAAATGCTGGATATGCTCAATTTGAAGTTAGCAAAACAAGGTGAACGCCCGGTAGAATTCGACCATGACTGCAGAGAAGGTATTTGTGGACAATGTGGAGTGATGATAAATGGAATAGCGCATGGACCACTTAAAAATACAACCACCTGCCAGCTACATATGCGCTCTTTTAAAGACGGCGATACTATTTTTGTTGAGCCTTTTAAGGCAAAAGCCTTTCCTGTTATTCGAGATTTAAAAGTCAATCGCAGCGCTTTAGATGAAATCATTGCAGCTGGAGGATATATTTCTGTGAGTACAGGGCAAGCTCCTGAAGCTAATAGTATTTTGGTTTCTCATGAAGAAGCAGAGTCTGCATTCGATTCTGCCGCCTGTATTGGATGCGGAGCCTGTGTAGCTACCTGTAAAAACGCCAGTGCTGCTCTTTTTACTTCATCAAAAATCAGTCAGCTTGCAAAGCTTCCCCAAGGAAAAAAAGAAAGTAACAAAAGGACTGTCGATATGGTGAACCGTATGGAAGACTTGGGCTTTGGTCACTGTACCAATACAGAAGCCTGTCAGGTAGAATGTCCTCAGGATATTTCGGTACTTAACATTGCTCAAATGAACTATGAGTACAATAAAGCAAAGCTGGTAAAGTAGATTAAAAACACAAATGCCGAATACAAAAAAAAACAATAATAGTAAGGTGCTCAATTCAATTCATTTTTCGAGGTTTGTAGAATTTTAATTCTTAAAAAAAACCTTAATTCAAAAGTTATAAATCAAGACACCTATTCACTCTTAAGCGCTAAATAGGTAATATTTTAAACACATGCACTCTACACCAAAAAACCTTCAAATCATTTTTGAAGACAATCATCTCATCGTCATCAATAAGCGCTCAGGTGATATCGTACAAGGTGATAAAACCGGGGATTTACCTCTAAGTGAAGTGGTAAAACTTTACTTAAAAGAAAAATACAACAAGCCTGGGGAGGCTTATTTGGGTGTCGTACATAGACTGGACAGACCCACAAGCGGCGTGGTCATTTTTTCTAAAACATCCAAAGCTTTATCTCGATTAAACAAAGCCTTTGCCAATCGAGATACTCAAAAATTGTATTGGGCTGTAGTAAAAAATAAACCTAAACAAGAGTCTGCGAGACTTGTTCATTACCTTAAGAGAAATCCTAAGCAGAACAAATCTTACGCACACATTAAGCCCGTTCCTGAATCTAAAGAAGCTATACTTTCCTATCAGCTCATCAAATCTCTGGATAATTACCACCTCTTGGAAATTGGATTAGAAACTGGAAGACATCATCAAATCAGAAGTCAGTTGTCTGCTATTGGTTCACCGATAAAAGGCGATCTTAAATACGGATTTGACAGAAGTAACAAAGATGCAAGCATTCACCTTCATGCTAGAAAACTCACCATAACTCACCCCGTCCGCAAGGAAAAGATCACTTTTGAAGCTGCTCCCCCTGAAGATGTGATATGGAACAGTTGTTTATCCTGATTCGAATTTGAAAAGTTATATTTGAACAAAATTTAAAATAATGATTAAAACTATAGCCGTAGCCATGGGCGGTTATTCCAGCGAAGTAGATATTTCACTTAAAAGTGGGGAGGTCGTCTATAAGCACTTGTCGGCTAATCCCAAATTCAAAGTATATAGAGCTCACATCCTGAAAAGCAAGTGGTTTGTGAAGGCAGATTCTGAAGAAGAATTTCTAATCGATAAGTCTAATTTCTCTGTTGAGATCGAAGATGAGCTTATTCGCTTTGACTGTGTTTTCAACACCATTCATGGAACCCCTGGTGAGGATGGTCTTTTTCAAGGCTATTTACAAACCCTGCAAATTCCTCAGACAGCATGTGATTATTACCAAGCTGCGCTTACTTTCAATAAAAGAGACTGTATCTCTGTACTTAAAGCTCACGGCATACAAACAGCCAAAAATGTTTACGTCAATAAAGGAGATGACGTAGATCCACAAGCTATCGTAGACCATGTAGGCCTGCCTTGTTTTGTAAAAGCCAACAGAGCTGGAAGCAGTTATGGGATTTCAAAAGTGAAACATAAAGATGATATGTTATCGGCTTTGAAACATTCTTTTAAGGAAGATGATGAAGTCATCATTGAGTCCTTTCTGGATGGAAGAGAAATGAGTGTTGGAGTCATTAATATCGATGGTAAAATCCAGGCTTTACCGGTCACAGAAATTATTTCTGAAAATGAATTCTTTGATTTTGAAGCTAAATACCTTGGAAAGTCTCAGGAGATCACACCAGCCGATTTAAGCACTGAGCAAACAGAAGAGGTTCAAAATTTAGCCGTAAAAATATTCAAGCTACTGAAGCTAAAGGGATTAACAAGATCGGAATTTATTTTTCACAATAATCAGCCACATTTTTTGGAATGTAATGCCTGTCCTGGGTTAACTGAAGCTAGCATTTTACCTCAACAAGCCAAAGCCGCCGGGATTTCACTTCAGCACTTGTTTACGAGTGCTGTAGATGTAGCTCTCAAAAATTTTGAAAGCTAGATGACTTTTAATTATCTTGAACAAATTTAAATTTATGAAACGAGCAGTTTTTCCTGGATCTTTCGATCCTATCACAATAGGTCACTACGATATCATAATGAGAGGTCTTACCCTTTTTGATGAAATCATTTTGGCAATTGGAGTAAATTCAGAGAAGAAATACATGTTTACTTTAGAAGAAAGAAAATCTTTTCTTGAAAAAACGTTTAAGAACGAACCGAAAATTAAAGTTGACACTTACCAGGGTCTCACCGTTAACTACTGTAAAGAAAACAATGCTGAATTTATATTGAGGGGGTTAAGAAATCCTGCCGATTTTGAATTTGAAAAAGCCATTGCTCACACCAACAGAAAACTAGAAAAAATAGAAACTGTGTTTTTACTCACTTCCAGTGGAAAAAGTTACATATCTTCATCCATCGTTAGAGATGTTATTCGTCATAACGGTGATTATTCCAGCCTTGTCCCTGAATCTGTTATTGTAAAATGATAAACTCATGAAGTTACTACTTACTCCTTTTTTATTACTGATGTGTTTTTTAGGGTTTTCACAAACTCCAAAAAGCTTAGAATCTTATGGCCCTGTTTACGACATTGAAAATGCAGATTACAAAACAAACTTAAATCAAGAATTTAAGGCGGTTTTCGACGTTGCCAGCATATCAGATTATGAAGATCAGCCTAATCGGAAATTTGTCACTATAGCTCGCTTTTTAAGGCTTCACCAGGCTGCAGAATTGGAAAACAATTCAGTTAAGGCAACATTAGTTGTACATGGCTCCGCTATATTTGATTTACTCAATCATAAAGAATATGCGATTTATCATGAAGAAAAGAATTCTCAAAATCCTAATTATGAACTGCTAAGCATTCTTTCTGAACATAATGTAGACATCATTTTATGCGGACAAACTGCAGCACACAGGTCCATTGACAGAAGCAAATTACATCCCGATGTCAAAATAGAATTATCGGCAATGACAGCACTTAGTCGTCTTCAAAATGAAGGTTACGCACTAATTCAATTTTAAAACTTAAACAATGAAAATACTACTAACATCATTAACTCTTTTGTGTGCCGTGAATTTATTTTCACAAACGGATGCTCAACTGAAGAAAGACATAGCATCTATTGAAAATAAAGTCATCAACTGGAGGCATTATTTTCATGAAAACCCTGAATTATCCAACAGAGAATACGAAACCGCTGAAAAAATCGCAGAACATCTTAAAAGCTTAGGTTTAGAAGTAGAAACTGGAGTCGCTCATACTGGAGTGATAGGCATTTTAAGAGGAAAGGAGACTGGAAAGGTGGTTGCTCTGAGAGCTGATATAGACGCTTTACCCGTCACAGAACGCAACGATTTACCCTTCAAAAGTGAGGTGGTTACAGAGTTTCTTGGAACAGAAACAGGGGTGATGCACGCCTGTGGCCACGATACACATACCGCTATTTTGATGGGTGTTGCAGAAGTTCTCACCAAAAATAAAGACTTGCTAAATGGAACTGTAAAATTCATTTTTCAACCTGCAGAAGAAGGCCCTCCACCAGGTGAAAAAGGTGGCGCAGGCCTAATGATCACAGAAGGCGTGCTAAAAAATCCAGATGTAGATGCGATTTTTGGTCTGCACATCAATTCGTCAACGCCTATCGGAACTATAAGATATAAGCCAGGAGGTACCATGGCTGCTGTAGAGCGATTCGTGATTACCGTGAAGGGAAAAGGAACTCACGGCTCCGCACCATGGACTGGAGTAGATCCTATTCTTATTTCTGCTAAAATCATAGACGGATTACAAACCATTATAAGCAGAGAAGCCAAATTGGTTGAAGAACCAGCTGTGATTACTGTTGGAAAAATAACAGCTGGAACCCGCTTCAACATCATACCAGAATCTTCAGAAATGATAGGTACAGTGAGAACGCTAGACCCAGACATGAGAGAAATGGTAATCAGACGCATGAAGGAGATGGTTCCTGCTATTGCCAAAGCTTATGGGGGAAATGCCGAGATTGTTTTTCAAAACAATACGGCTATCACCTTCAATGATTTGGAACTCACTGCAGAAATGTTACCTACACTTCAAAATATTGCTGGTACCGATAACGTAGAACTCGTCAAAGCTACAACTGGAGGTGAAGACTTTTCATTTTTTCAGGAAGAAGTCCCGGGATTTTATTTTTTTCTTGGAGGGATGACTCCAGGAAATACCACCCCATATCCTCATCATACCCCAGATTTTATGATTGATGATGATGGAATGCTGTTGGGCGTAAAAAGCTTATCTCAACTCGCTATTGATTATCTGAATAATTAGACTTCTAGATTTCAGATATTAGATTTCAGATACTGGATATTGGATATTGGATATTAAAAGTAAGAAGGGCAAAATAGAACAAAGAGAAATGAAAAAAGAATCACTGATGAACTGGCGGTGTGGTGATATGGTGATATAAAACAAAGAATCAAAAGCCAAGACGGTATTGAGAGGTTGTTGGTTTTAGGCAATAGTTTGTGAGTTTAATTCAACATTCGGTCCTCAGTATTCGATTTTCAGTATTCTGTAGTCTGTGAGTCGTTGAAGATTTAGGTGGTAGGGATTAGGATGTAGGAGCGATAACTTTCAGTATTAGCTACTACGTAAAAAGTATTATTTAAAAAAGAGCCAGGAGCCAAATAATTTAAAATACTAGATTTGAAATTCAAAATTCGGTATTCCGTATTCGATTTTTAGTATTCTGTAGTTTGTGAGTCGTTGAAGATTTAGGTGGTAGGGATTAGGTTGTAGGAGCGATAACTTTCAGTATTAGGTACTACGTAAAAAGTATTATTTAAAAAAGAGCCAGGAGCCAAATAATTTAAAATTCTAGATTTGAAATTCAACATTCGGTCCTCCGTATTCGATTTTCAGTATTCTGTAGTCTGTGGGTCGTTGAGCTTTTAGGGAGTAGGCTTTAGGTGGCAGGGAATAGTTTGTGAGTTTAATTCAACATTCGGTGTTCCGTATTCGATTTTCAGTATTCTGTAGTTTTTGAGTTCTGTCCCGCTAGGGACTATACATAGGTAAAAACTATATACATCTCCTTATCCAGCGTGCCGTTAGGTACGCCATATGATTTTCAGAAAGCAAAATTCAACGCAAAGCTTCCAAAGTAATTTCTAGGTTCACCAGGGTAGAAATACCTCGGTTCACTTCCTCCAAACCCAATGGCATTAGTGACTATGCTTGAGGCATATTTTTCATTGAATACATTGTTTACACTTAAATTTATTCTTGCTGATAACTCATTAAAAAGAGGAAGTCTGTACTCCACTTTTAAGTTTGAAAACGCATAGGAATCAGCAAATACTGTATTTGCATCATTTACGGGGATTTCTGAAACAGCATTGGTCTGGAAGTAAAAGAAAACCTTATCAGCCACTTGAGCATCCAATCCAAAAGTAAATTGACTTGATGGTACGCCTGTTAAGTCATTTCCGGAAAAAGACTCGCCTTGATCTACAAACTCATCAAATTCATAAAAATTCATACTTCCAGAGATGTAAGGTTGAATTCTAAGCCAGGACTTATAATTCAAATTTGATTTTAAAGAAAATTCAAGACCGGGATGAGAGGTTGAACCCGCATTAATACCAACAAAGCGATCTTCAGCAACACGTCTTGCGACTAGTAAATTTTCTACATCCATATAATAAGCACTTACTTCTGTAAACAACTTATCGCCAAACCATTTCGCCTTATAACCTACCTCATAATTCCAGCCTTTTTCTGGCTGAAGATCGGTATTAAAAACGCCCTCTTCGGTGAGGCTTTGTTCTACAGTGGGTACCGAAAACCCCTTGCTAACTGAAGCTGATATTTTGTGGGTATCATTAAATGAATAAGTTCCTACTAAATTTGGTAACCACACCTGGTCATAATTATAATCTCCAGTCTGGGAATTTTCTGGACTAGAAAATACATCCTGTATGTCGTAACTCGTTTTGTTGGTAGCTAATCCAAGTTTAACCCTTAAGTTTTTTGATAAAGAAGCATCAAGTGTTGCAAAACCTTCGATATATTGTCGGGTTTGAGTTAAGTCTGAACGCAAATCGCCTTGCAAGTAACCTTGACCGTTATTCTCCTCATATAGATTTTCATAATTAGAAACATCGTAATCATCCCTTAAAAATTCACCTCCAAGTCCTAATTTTGACGAAAATCCGAATAATTCAAAATCAATTTCTGAAGTATGTCTTAGCCCTATTCCTACATTTTCATTTTCTAATATATCAAATGGTCTAGGTTCATAGGCATCTCTGATATTGGTAAAGACAGCTGTGTTTTGTCGAATGTCTGATCCTATTTGATTGGAATAATTCAATCCGACCACTCCACGTGTATAAGATTCGTAACCTTTAGCCTGTCCCCATGTAAAGGCTGCTTTTGAGGGATTCTCCTCTAGATCGGTTCTACTCAGAGAGCTTGGTATGTAACCTTTGAGTTGCACAACTTGCCCAACCAACTGTAACTTAGAAGTTTCTGATAATTTCCATTCTGAATTAAGAAAATAAGACTCCCTCTGATAGTTGGAATTATCTCTAAATCCACCAGAGCTTAGATTGTTATAAGTAAGGTTTATTTTTTTATCCCTTTCTGAAACATTTAGAGAATAATTTTGCTTCAAAAGGTCAAAACTTCCAAAAAGCAACTCAGATTCTGCATAGTTTTGATCTCTTAGTACAGAAGTCAACTGAATGACTCCACCAAGTCCAGCACCAAACTCTGTAGCCTGAGGGCCTTTTACCACTTTCACTTCAGAAATTGTAGTCAGGTCGATGTCATGTAAAATGGAAGTTCCATTAGCTGTACTCAGCGGGATATTATTGTAGTACAATTTAAGTCTATTCGTTTCATACTGAGCCCTGGCTCCTATTCCTCGGATATTTATTTTAGCCGTATTAACCCCTCCCTGTTGCATATAAACCCCAGGAATTTTATTCAGAAATGGAGCTATACTTGTTTGATTGGACTGTAATAAGTCTTCCTGTTTCAGAAAAGAAACGTTGGAGTCTACCTGATAGGCTTTTTCAATATCAAGCGAGGTTTTAAGTTTTATTTCTTCTAAATCTGTAGTGTCTTTTTGAGTTTGAGAAAATATTATTCCGGAAATAAAAAAGATTATGATGCTAAACTGTTTCAAGTGCTTATTTTTAAACTTCAAATGTAAACGAATAAAGAAAAGATAATTCTAAAAATATACTAATGTTAAGATACTTGTTTCTAATTCCAGTTTCAGTTCTCTTCCTTGCTTGTGAACCTTCTTCAAAAAAAGAAACTTCTGAAGTGGCACTCGAAAAATTTGAAATCGCCTTCGAACGTTCCAATGGAGATTCGACGTCCACATATCAGGAAGTAATTCAATTTTACAAATTCTTATCTGATAAAGATGATAGAATATCTTTGAAAGAAGTCTACGAAACAGATCATGGAGAACCTCTTCACCTCGTGAAGTTTACTCCAGCTGAACCCAAAGCCAAACCCTTAAAAGTTTTGATCAACAATGGTATTCATCCCGGAGAGTCAGATGGAATTGACGCGACAATGCTTCTCTTTAAAGCTTTGTCCGCTAATGAATGGGACTTACCCAATGATGTTGTGCTCTATGCCATTCCTATTTATAATGTTGGGGGTGCCTTGAACAGGAACTCTACTTCCAGAACCAATCAAAACGGTCCTGCAGCTTATGGTTTTCGAGGAAATGCCAGGAATTTTGATTTAAATAGAGATTTCATAAAATCTGACACCAAAAACAGCAAAGCCTTTTACAGTATTTATCATCAGGTGAACCCAGATGTGTTTGTAGATACTCACGTGAGTAATGGTGCCGATTATCAATATACCCTAACTCATCTTTTTACTCAGCATAATAAACTCGGCGGTGAGTTGAGCAAGCATTTGGAAAATGAATTTATCCCTGCAGTTGAAGATCATTTGAGTGAAAAAGATTGGGAAATCACCCCCTATGTAAACGTCAATAATGAAAGCCCTGAAAAGGGTTTTACCCAGTTTAACGATTCACCTAGGTATTCTACTGGCTATACCTCTTTGTGGAATACCCTGGGCTTAATGATAGAAACACACATGCTCAAACCTTATCCAAAGCGTGTGAAAGGAACTTTAGAAATGCTAAAAAATCTGGTTAATGTCTCTCATGAACAGAAAACCAAAATCCAGGAAGCCAGAGAACAAAATTTTCAGTCATTTTCTGATGCTAGAGTGTATCCGTTCAATTTTCAGGTAGATTCTTCCAGCTATAGACGCTTTGATTTTATAGGCTACGAGCTTGAAAGCTTAACCAGCAAAATCACGAAGCTACCGAGAATCAAATTCAGAAGAGACCAGCCTTTTGAAAGGGAAGTGAGTTATTATAATGAATTTAAACCTACAGATTCTATCACTGTCCCAAAAGCTTATATTATCCCAAAACAGTGGTCTAAAGTTGTGGATTTATTGAAATGGAATAACATAATGTATAATCGCTTTGGGAGTGATACGGTGATTGAAGTTGAAGAATATAAAATTGAGGATTTCAAAACAAGAGCCTCTGCCTATGAAGGCCATTATTTACATTCCAATACTAAAGTGAGTTCTAAAAAAGTAAAACGAAAATATTCTCAGGGGGATGTTATGGTAAAAGTGAATCAGCCGGGGGTGCGCTATCTCTTAGAAACTTTGGAACCAGTGGCAGTAGATTCATTTTTTAACTGGAATTTTTTTGATAGTATTTTACAGCAAAAGGAAAATTTTTCACCTTATGTGTTTGAGGATTTAGCTTTGGATATTCTTGAAAACAATTCAGAATTAAAAGCTGAATTTGAAGAGAAACAAAAAAATGATTCACAATTTGCAAAAGATTGGTACGCACAACTAGACTGGATTCACAAGCGTTCTAAGCATTATGAAACAGCTCACCTAACTTACCCTATCGTTAGGGTGTTGAACTAGGTATTCCTTGGGAAACAAAAGTTTAATGTTGGCATAGGATTTAATGAGAGCTTTTTGGGCTTTCTCAAAGTTTTTCCACTTAGCTTTTTTTATACCTTCAGAAAGTTCTGGAATGAGCTCACCCTCAAAATCGGTTTTCATTTCATACCAGTGGGTTTCCTTGAGCTTATATTTATCATTGCGATTGATGATATGGTAAGTAGTCTGGAGAAAGGAAACAATTTCTAAACCCCGCACATGGGTTTCTTCTTCGACCTCACGAAGAGCTGTTTCCTCTATATTTTCATTTTTTTCGGCTTTACCTTTAGGCAAATCCCATTTTTTGTTGCGGTAAATAAATAGAATTTCATTTTTGGAATTGTAAACTAAACCACCGCCGGCAACAATCACTTTTAGCTTTCGTTTAAGGTGTTTTAAAAGCTTATGCTCTTTCTTATGGTAAAGGTTGAGATAAATAAGATCACCTGACTCAATTTGACGTATGAGTTTTTTGAGTTTCGCCTTTTTTATGGGTATATTAGTGTAATTAGAACCTATATTTTCTTGTGTAGACAATATAATTGGCACATCATTCACGAAAACTTTATACATTTGTAATTATGATTTTAGATAAAAACACAGCCCATAAAACAGCAGAGCTTCTGTTGCAAATTAACGCAATAAAATTAAACCCACAAGAGCCTTTTACCTGGGCCAGTGGTATAAAATCTCCCATTTACTGCGATAACAGAATTGTACTCTCCTATCCTACAATTAGAAATTATATTGTTTCTGAACTCGCAAAACCTATCGAGAGCCTATACGGGAAACCAGATGCCATCGCTGGTGTTGCTACGGGAGCTATCGGTATAGGAGCTATTATAGCTGACTATTTGGGTTTGCCCTTTGTTTATGTAAGACCTGAGCCTAAAAAGCACGGTCGTAAAAACCAAATAGAAGGAAAGCTAAATCCTTATGCCAATGTGGTAGTGATAGAAGACCTCATCAGCACCGGAAAAAGCAGTATGAACGCTGTTAAAGCTTTGAAAGAAGAAGGTCAGGCTCATGTGAAAGGCATGATGGCTATTTTTACTTACGGCTTCGATGAATCTGAGGCTTTATTTAAAGATGAATTTTTGGATGTGTACACTCTTTCTAATTATGAAATTCTACTAAAAAAAGCTTACGAGACCAATTATCTCAATGAAACTGAATTTGAATTACTAAAAACCTGGCGAAAAGATCCTGCCAACTGGAACAACTAACTATGCATATAGAAAGCGAAAAAAAGATTGTAGCTAAAAGTCAAAAAGAAACTTTTGAATTTTTAAAAAACATAAAGAATTTTGAAAAATTAATGCCTGAAAGTATTGAAAAATTTGAATTGCTTTCTGAGGAAAGTTTTCTTTTTCAACTCAAAGGGATGCCTGCTATCAAACTTAAACTCGACAGGGTAGAATCTCATCACCTTGTAGTATTGGCTGCTGCCAGCGATAAACTTCCATTTACCCTCAAAGGAAATATCACTGCTATAAGTGAAAATGAGTCTGAAGTACAACTGGTGTTTGAAGGAGAATTCAACAGCATGATGGCCATGATGATAAAAAATCCTATTAAAAAATTTATTACCACTTTAAGTGAGAACCTTACTTTAATCTAAAAATAAAAAAAGTAATAGAAAAGGCAGTTAATTAACTTTAATTGCCTTTTTTTAATCAATCTTACCATTTCCCCGTTCAAAATATTAACTTTATGGCGGTTTAATTTTTATATGGATAAAAGTCAACATAATGCAATAGACAACTATAATATCTTGGATTCTAATCGAGACCAGGGTTTTGATAGATTAGTCGAAATGGCGGCCAAAGTTTGTAATTGTTCTCAAGCTGTGTTGAGCATTTTGGATAAAGATAGATTTTGGGTAAAGTCAAGTTTTAACTTTAATCAAGATGAGATTTCAAAAGAAGATTCTTTTTGTGACATCGCTATTAAAAACCCTTCAAAAGTAGAAATCATTCAAGATGCTTCAAAATTGAATCCCAAGGATAGAAGAATCAAATATCTTAAAGAACATAACATCAATTTTTATGCTGGTAAATCTATTGTAGATCCAGACGGGTATTCTATTGGAACCTTGTGCGTGTTAGATCCTGAAACTAAAATCCTAACTCCAAGTCAACAACACATCTTAAAGCAGCTTTCTCAGGAAGCTATGGGCAAAATCACTTCCCATAAAGAAAAAATAGAGCTAAAAAAACTCAATAAAACTATTTCTGACAGCAAGACCCGCTTTCAAACCTTACTCAACAATACCGGTGACATTGTTTTTGTTTTGAATTCTGATTTGAATTTAATCGAATTTTATGGAAAAGAGGATAATTTGCTTATTGATAAAGGAAACCTCATCGGTAAAAACATTGACGAAATAAATCTCGATGAAAAACTTTCTGCTCAGATTAAATTAGCTATTAAAGCCAGTAAACTCTACAATTCTAGTATACCTATTGAATACAATTTCACTAAAAATGATATGCTGAAATGGTTTAGCACAAATGTTACTGTAGTTGAAAGGGATAGCTATAAGTCTGAAATACTTTGTGTGATAAGAGATATTACAGATCGTAAAAAAACAGAAGAAAAATTAAAGCTTACCAACACCCTACTAAACGAGGCTGAAAGTTTAGCTAGTGTGGGGGGATGGCATTATGAGGTTAAAAAGAAAGAATTATTCTGGACTCCAATTTTGAAGGATATTGCAGGAATAGACAGTAGTATTCAGCCAACAATTGACGAAGCCTTATCTTTTTTTAAAGGAGGTGAGAATAAAGATTTGATGACTGAAAAAATGATTGAAAGTATCAAATTCAACACCTCATACACTGGCGAATTTGAAGTTATAAATGCAAAAAATAGATCCATTTGGGCTCTGGTAAATATCAAACCAGAAATGGTTGATGGGGAATGTGTTGGGGTTTATGGATCTTTTCAGGATATCACTGAAGCTAAAAAAACCAAAGAAAAACTAAAGCAGGAAAGAGAGAGGTTAAACAATATTATAAATGCAACAAACTTAGGAACCTGGGAATGGAATGTGCAGACTGGAGAGTCGCTTTTTAATCCAAGGTTTGTAGAAATGATGGGATATGCTCCATATGAAATTCCTTTGCACAACTCCATAGAGGTCTGGAACAACACAACACATCCGGAAGACCTCAAAAAAAGCAATCAATTATTAAACGAACACTTTGAAGGGGAATCAGATTTCTACCAAATGGAATTACGCATCAAGCATAAATTTGGTCACTGGATTTGGGTACTTGATAAGGGTAAAGTCATATCCTGGACAGAAGATGGCAAACCTGAGTGGATGTTTGGAACTCACCAGGATATTTCAGATAAAAAAGCTCTTGAAAAGGAGCTCAAGCAAAACGTATTACAATTTAAAAATATATTCGAGCTTTCACCCGTAGGTATTGTTATTACAGATTTTAGCTCTGGTCAATTTATTGACGTCAACAAGGCTATGCAGGATATGATTGGCTATACTGAGGAAGAAATTCTCGGAAAGAGTATTTGGACTATAACTCCAGAAAAAGAAACTACACTTAGAGATAGTCAGGTGGTTCAAGACTTGAAAAATAATAATAAAATAGGACCATTTGAAAAAGTTATTAAGACTAAGACTGGAGAGTTACTTACCATAGTCATAAATGGACTAATCCATTTGGATAAAGATGGTAGGAGGATTGTCATTTCTACTTTACAGGATGTGACACAGCAAAAATTGACAGAAAAGAAATTAAAAGACTCTAAGACGGTAGCCATTAAGGCAAGTCAGGCTAAGTCGGAGTTTGTAGCAAATATGAGTCACGAAATCAGAACCCCTCTTAATGGGGTTATTGGTTTCTCCGATTTATTGATGAAAACACCATTAAATGAAGTTCAGTATCAATACATGAAGACTGTCTTTCAATCGGCTAACATTCTTCTAGATTTGATAAACGATGTTTTAGATTTTTCTAAAATTGAATCTGGAAAGTTACAACTGGATACAGCAAAAACAAATCTACTCACTATTGCCGAAGAAGTAATAGATCTTACCAAATATCAAGCTCATAAAAAAGGCTTGGAATTGATACTCATAGTTAGTGATGATGCGCCAGATTACGTTTGGGTGGACGGCGTGAGAATCAAGCAGATTTTGATGAACCTTTTAAATAACGCTATTAAATTTACCGATAAAGGCACTGTCAAATTAAGGATTTCACTTAAAAGTAAATCCGATCCTCTTTCGAGTTTGGTGTTTTCTGTAGAAGACACAGGTATTGGAATCGCTAAAGAAAATCAAAAGAAAATATTCAAAGCCTTTATCCAGGAAGATACTTCGGTGACCAAAAAATACGGGGGTACAGGTTTAGGTTTAGCCATATCTGATAAGATATTGAATTTGATGAAAAGCAAATTGAGGCTAAAAAGCAAAATAGGACAAGGAACTAAGTTTTATTTTGAGGTGTCTTTACAATCAGAATATGATCAAGGTCGCAAGAAACAATGCATAGAGGGCTTTAAAAATGTTTTGGTAATCTCCTCAATGAATGAATATTTTGAAACCATAAAAAATCATTTAAATACCTATGACCTCAAAACTAGTCATGCAAAAGATCTGGAAACCGCATCTCAAAAAATGATTGAATTTTCCCCACAGATTATTTTTATCAATCAAGAATACTCTATTGAACATTACTATAAATTGGTGTCAAAATTAAAAACACATACCAAGTCAAAACATATTCGTTTTGTATTACTTAGCCAGTCGAACTCAACAGAACATTATGAAAATTCAAATTTTAGGAGCTATTTTGATCAGATACTAACAAAACCTATCAAGAAAAGTGATCTTTTAGGTATTGTAACAAAACCAGAAAATAAAGATGAAATTCATAAAGATGAGATAAAAACAAAAGCCATAGAAGAAAAGGAAGGCCTTAAATTTTTGATCGCTGAAGACAATCTTATCAACATGGAGTTAATCAAATCTTACTTAACCAATATTTACGACAAAGTGACGATTTATGAAGCAGAAGATGGTCTAAAAGCCTTTAAGTTATTCAAAAAACATACTCCAGATATGGTATTTTCTGATATACAGATGCCGAACATGAATGGGTATGAACTTGCAAAATCAATCAGAAAAGAAAAGACTGGAAAAACTATTCCTATCATTGCTATTACTGCAGGTACAATAAAAGGAACAAAAGAAAAATGCCTCGAATCTGGAATGAATGACTACATATCTAAGCCTATTCTTCAGGAATCCATTAAAAATACAGTTCTAAAATTCTCACCACAACACATGAAAACAGGAGAAACTGAAACTCAGGTTTTTGAGAAATCTCATTTAATGGAAATGATAGGCCATGACGAAGATTTTTATAAAGAACTTATTAAATTGGCAAATAAAACCCTAACCCAAGCTTTGAAAGATTTAAAAGAGATTGAAAATAAGGAACAGCTGAAAAAACTGGCACATAAAATAAAAGGAACTGCTTTAAATCTTGGAGCCAAGCGCTTATCGGATTGTGCTTTAAAAATTGAAAAATCAAAGGGCAGTACCAAAAAAGAAATGGAAAAACAAAAACTTAAGCTTAAAGACGAGATTGAACAGCTTATCGACTCAATTTCGACACTCACCTAAATTTTGGAAGAGGTGAATTATGTTTAAATTTTTGCCTAAAGCAGTAAAATAAATACAAAATCGAATAATAAAGTTTCTCATTCTTTATGTTTGCAAAAAAAAGAGTTTAATGGATAAAGTGAAAATAAGTTTAGAAGATGTTGCAAATTTAGATTTTACAACCATTATTTGGATAGCAGCTCCTGTGATGTTTACTTTGGTGGCTTTAGAATCCTATTTTAGTTACAGACAGAATAAAAAACTTTATGAAGGAAAAGATTTTATGGCTTCCACCTTTATTGGGGTAGTCAATATTCTGCTTAATGGTGTGATGAAACTTGGCGTATTTGCTTTTTTCCTGTTTTTCTACAACCTTACTCCTTTTGAAATACCTATGACCTGGTGGTCATTTGTACTTTGCTTTTTTGCTCTTGATTTCGTGAGGTACTGGTCTCACAGAATTGCTCATGAACAACGTTTCTGGTGGTCCACGCATGTGGTTCATCATAACTCTGAGTATTATAATCTATCTACCTCTTTTAGATTGTCATGGACTCAAAACCTTAAAATCATATTCTTTTTACCGGTGATTTTGATGGGATTTCATCCGTTTGTGTTTTTAGTAGTTCATCAAATCGAAGTGCTATACCAGTTTTGGATACATACAGAATACATCAAAAAACTTCCAAAACCTATCGAATATATTTTTACTACTCCTTCTCACCACAGAGTACATCATTCTAAAAACGAACAATATCTAGATAAAAATTATGGGTCGACGCTTATTATTTGGGACAGGATTTTTGGAACTTTCGAGCCTGAAGTAGAAAAACCTGTATATGGAATAACCAAGCCTATAAAAAGTTACAATCCTTTTACTCTGGTGTTTCATGAATGGATAGCGCTTTTTAAAGACTTAACAAAAGCCAAGTCCGTGAAGAATGCTTTTCAAATGGCTTTTGGTAGTCCGGTAGATTATCATAAATCTGAATTGGAAAAAGAAGTTAGGCTTCAAGATAAAGTTTTGAAAAGGAAATAAGTTCAATAGAATAAGTGAGAGATGTTAAGCGTTTTATTTTAAATTTACGCTAAACTATAATCTCATGAAATTCAATTTTACACTTTTCTTATTATTTTGTTTCTTCGGTTATCATCAAGCCCAGAATTCCATTCAATCTCCAGAAGAATTTCTAGGCTATACCATTGGTACAGAATTTACGAGGCACCATCAAGTCATCGATTATTTTACTCATTTAGCAAAGAATAGTCCGAACCTTAATTTTTCATCCTATGGTAAAACCAACGAACGCAGAACTTTAAGTTATGCAGTGGTTTCTTCCGAAGAAAATCTAAACAAGCTTGATGAAATCAGAATCAATCATCTTAAACAGACAGGAATCTCAAATGGTGATGCTACTTCTGATATCGCTGTCGTTTGGCTGAGTTATAATGTTCATGGTAACGAGGCTTCCAGTACCGAGGCCGCCATGGTGACCGCCCATGAGCTGGTGACCAAACGTGGGGACCTCCTACAAAACACAGTTGTAATTATAGATCCGAGTGTTAATCCAGATGGCCGGGATCGCTATGTGAACTGGTATAACCAGGTAAAAGCTACCCCTTACTCTCCATATCAGGATGCTGTAGAACATAACGAGCCATGGCCAGGAGGAAGACCCAATCACTATCTTTTTGATTTGAACAGAGACTGGATGTGGGCAACGCAAGTAGAAACACAACAACGCCTGAAGCTTTACAACCAATGGATGCCGCATGTACACGTGGATTTTCATGAGCAGGGCATCAATTCGCCGTATTATTTTGCCCCAGCTGCAGAGCCTTTTCATAAGGTCATCACAGATTTCCAAAAAGAATTCCAAACCAAAATCGGTAAACACAATGCCGAAGCTTTTGATGAAAAATCGTGGACATATTTTACTAGAGAACGCTTTGACTTGTTCTATCCGAGTTACGGCGATACCTACCCTACCTACAATGGCGCTATTGGGATGACCTACGAGCAAGCAGGTAGTGGACAAGCTGGACTTGGAGTCAATACCGATGAAGATTATGAATTGACGCTTATAGATCGTGTTCAACACCATGTCATGAGCGGTTTATCTACAATTGAAGTCTCTTCTGAAAATGCTGCGGAACTCAGTTCTGAATTTAAATCTTATTTTAAACATTCACCTGACTTTGACTATTACGTGCTGGCTGGAGATGAGCAAAAACTGAAGGTGTTAAGTAAGCTTTTTGATAAGCACGATTACAAATACGAATACTCAACAAGCAAGTCTTTAAGAGGAACTCAAATTTATGGCGATCCAAGGACTTCGTTTGAAGCAGAAAATGCTCTGGTATTACCAGCCAATCAGCCAAGAGCAAAAATGCTAAAGGTTTTATTTGAAGCAGACCCTGAATTGAGTACTCCTCTCACCTACGACATCACCTCCTGGAATGTTGCCTTAGCATACGGCGTAAATGTTTATACTGTAAGTGGAGAAATCGATACAAAAGCTTCAACAGGCGAATTTTCAAAACTTAACCTAGAAGATGAAACTGTAGGGTATATTTCTCCTTGGAACAGTATGGCGCATGGTAAATTTCTTGCCAAGCTTCTTGAGCACGAAATCAACGTAAGAGCAACTACAAAACCTTTTAAGATTGAAAATAAGTCTTACCAAAGAGGAAGTTTGGTCATCACCAAAACCAATAATCAACAAGCTGATTTTGACTCTTTGGTTGTTGCCACTGCCAGTCAATTTCAAGTTGAGCTAACCTCTACAAAAACTGGTTTTTCTAACTCTGGTACAGATTTCGGCTCTCCAGACATTAAAAAAATTCACCCACAGCGCATAGCCGTTTTGAGAGGAGAAGGAACATCCTCGCTAAGTTATGGCTCAATTTGGTATTTCTTTGAGCAGGAATTGAATTATCCGATTATCTCTGTTTCTACAGATGATTTCGGCAGTATAGACTTAGAAGATTATGATGCGTTAGTTCTCCCTAGTGGAAATTATTCCTCACTTTTCAAGGATGAAACCTTAGAAGCCTTGTCCAGCTGGATAAAAAGTGGAGGAAAAGTAATTGCCATGGCAAATGCCTTGTCAACATTTGAAGGTAAAAAAGGTTTTGGCCTGAAAAAACTAAAAAATGAGAAAGATAGCACAGAAGTGAATCTTACACCTTATGCTGAACGCGAAAGAGAACGAACCAAAGACAATATTACTGGAGCTATTTTCGAAGTGAAAGTAGACAATACTCATCCTCTAGCTTTTGGCTATGAGGATTCTTATGCAAGCTTAAAGACAAGTTCTGCAGCCTATCAATATCTTAAAAAAGGATACAATGTCGCTTACCTCAAAGATTCAGCTAAGCGTTTGAGCGGTTTTGCTGGAGAAGAAGCTTTAGAGAAGATTTCTAATTCTCTTGTATTTGGAGAACAGCGACTGGGACGTGGAAGTATTATTTATATGGTAGATGATGTGATGTTTCGCTCCTTCTGGGAAAATGGAAAACTATTTTTTGTCAATGCCCTCTTTATGGTGAATAATAGGAGTCAGACGTTTAGATAAAGTAAAGCTCCGAAGCAGTCTTACCATGATTTTTTTATGACGTCAAACAAACTTAAATCTAATTTATTTTAAGTGGTTAACGGTATTATACCTTACACTCAATTCAACTATTAATAGTATTTAACGTAATCTCGTTAATATTTAATTTGATTTTAATTAAATATAAGAATGTATTAAATAGATTTGAGTAAATTCTTAAACCAAAAAAAATGCAAAATATATTAGTTATAGGTGCCAATGGAAAGACAGGTAGAATTATTTCAAAAGTATTGAGAGATTCCATGGAGTTTAAACCTTATGCCATGATACGAAAAGATATCCAAAAGCCTTTTTTTAAAAATCTTGGTATTGAAACACGATTAGGAGATTTGGAAGAAGACTTTTCTGATGCCTTTAAAGGTATAGATAAAGTTATTTTTGCCGCGGGGTCTGGTGGTAACACCAGTGATGAAAAAACAGTGGCAATAGACCAGCAAGGAGCCATAAGAGCTGTAGAATTCGCTAAAGCTCATAAACTTCAAAAGTTCGTCATGTTGAGTTCTATGGGAACCGACGCCCCAAATCGAGTAGAAGGTCTGGAAAATTATTTGAAGGCAAAAAAAGCCGCTGATGACTTTTTAAGGGAATCCAAAATGGTGTATACGATTGTTCAACCAGGTGGGCTGACAAATGAAAAAGGCAATCAGAAAGTAGAAATTTCTAAAAGCCTAAAAAAAATGGGCCAAATTTCCAGAGAGGACGTTGCGCAGGCTTTGGTTTATGCCTTAGAACTTGAACGTACAAAAAATACCTCTTTCGAAATGATATCAGGACAGGATGACCTCAAACAAAGCATGAAAAATTTTAAATAAACTAAATTCACCCGAAGCAAAGGCTTCGGGTTTTTTACTATGAAAGAGTTCTGGAACGAAAGATTTGCTAAAGATGAATTTATATACGGCAAAGAGCCTAATTCCTTTTTTAAAACTGAATTGGATAAAATAGATGAAAAAGGCATGGCCCTTTTCCCTTTGGAAGGTGAAGGACGAAATGCCTGCTACGCTGCCAGACAAGGCTGGGATGTAAAAACTTTTGATTTTTCTGTAGCTGGTAAAGATAAAGCTATAAGATTATGCGACTCTCATGGAGTTTCAATTGATTACAACATCTGTAAAGCAGAAGATTTTCATTTTGAGGATAATACCTACGATTTGGTTGTGTTAATTTACGCCCATTTAAACCCTGAACTCAGAACCCAATTTCACCAAGATGTGGTAAAATCCTTGAAGCCCAAAGGAAAACTTATTTTAGAAGCGTTTCATCCTAAACAGTTAAAAGAGAGTTATTCCTCTGGCGGACCTAAAAGTTCAGAAATGCTGTACTCACTGGAAATGCTCAAAACTGATTTTAAAGGCTTAACAGAAAGTCACGGAGAAGAACTGGAAATTGATTTAACAGAAGGAAAACATCACCAAGGAAAAGGATTTGTTACTCGCTTCACAGGCGTTAAATAGTTATCTTATATCCAATTGTAGTTACTTTTTAAGTTTATATGTTTAATTTTATAGCTTACTAAAAGTAATTATATGTCAAAATTTATTTTCCTACTATTAACTGTCTTCATATCTGTAAATTCAATGAGTCAGGATAAAGATTTACCAGAATTGAGTTTTGATACGTATGATTTTCCAAAATCTATTGTTGTTGATGTACAAGGCAAAAGCCTACCTCAACTCAAAGCAAAAATTCAGAATTGGTTAGACGATTATTATACTGAATCAACATTACTAAATTGTAAGTTTTCAGATCAGACTTTTACGATAACTGGGTTAGAAAACAGACTTTTAGAAGTCAAAAATCTAACGTCTGACTTACAGTATCAACTAAAAATATCCTTGCGAGATAACAAATACAGATTTAAAGTTTTGTCAATTAGTTATTCCTATTACACGGAGTTTAGACCTATAGCAAACGTCAACCTCATCAATGATGAAATCATAAAAAGAGATTTGCTTGATAGTCGCTCCACTTTATCTTCTTTTTTTAAAGACTTAAATCTTGCGCTTTACAATTTTATAAAGAATGACCAAGAAGAATGGTAATCTGCTTTAATTAAGATTTTTTAGATTTTAAAAATCTTATGAAATACATAAAAACCAAACAGGAAGAATTTTGGAATACGCTCACACACGGTGTAGGGTTGTTATTTGCCTGTATCGGGGTTGTTCTATTATTTTTTACTGCTGAATTTAATGACAACTATCTTACACTTGGCGTGATACTATATGCCTTATCTTTAGTTTTACTTTATGCAGCATCTACCAGTTATCATTATGTTTCAGAAGGCAGGCTTAAACGACGATTGAGAGTTCTCGATCACATTAGCATTTACTTCCTTATCGCCGGAACCTACAGCCCAGTCGTGCTGACGCTTCTAAAAGATAGCCATGGTGAATTGCTTTTCTATGCCGTTTGGGGAATTGCTCTTTTGGGCACTATCCTAAAACTTTTTTTTACTGGAAAGTTTGAAAAACTCTCACTTCTACTCTATCTCGTTATGGGCTGGCTTATTGCTTTTGATAGTGTAGCCGTTGTTGAAAATTTTTCAAGTCTGGAACTCACCATGCTTGCTCTTGGCGGACTGTTTTATACCATAGGCATTTACTTTTATGTGAAGACTACAATTGTTTTTAATCATGTGATTTGGCATGTGTTCGTAATGCTTGGTAGCTTAAGCCATTTTTTAATGATCTATTTTTCAGTAGCGAGAACTTGAAGTCTAATCTAAAGTGACAAGCTAATTTATTCTGAACAGGTAACGAAACGAAATCAATTTCAAAAGAAGAAAAGATACTATCTATTAAAAAAATCAACCTAGGTTAAATTTGTCTTAGAGTTTTTAAATTTGAAGGCAAGTGAGATGCAAACCGAGGCTTAACTATTCATTATTTCTTACATTTGTATAAAATTGCAATATATGGAGACTGCAGTATTAGAAAAAGATAAAACGACAACCGAAAATAAAACCACAACAAGAACCGGGAAGCCTAAATGGTTGCGTGTCAAACTGCCTACGGGTAAGAAATATAGAAATTTAAGGAAGCTTGTAGATAAGTATGATTTGCATACCATTTGTACCTCCGGAAGCTGCCCTAATATGGGAGAATGCTGGGGAGAAGGTACAGCTACCTTCATGATTTTAGGTAATGTGTGTACGCGTTCCTGTGGATTTTGCGGTGTTAAAACCGGAAGACCAGAAGATATTGAATGGGATGAGCCAGAAAAAGTGGCAAGATCCATCAAGATTATGGGGGTAAAACATGCTGTTGTGACCTCTGTAGATAGGGATGATTTGAAAGATATGGGATCCATCATCTGGGCCGAGACCGTAAACGCCATCAGACGAATGAATCCTACAACAACTTTGGAAACCTTAATTCCAGATTTTCAAGGAAACACAAGAAATATAGATAGAATTATAGAAGTTTCTCCTGAAGTGGTTTCTCACAATATGGAAACGGTAAGGCGTCTCACCCGAGAAGTAAGAATCCAGGCTAAATACGATAGAAGTCTCGAGGTTTTGAGATACTTAAAAGCTCAGGGCATAAGACGAACAAAATCTGGTATTATGCTGGGTCTTGGAGAAAGAGAAGAAGAAGTGATTGAAACTTTGAAAGATTTGAGAAGCGTAGATGTGGATGTGGTGACCATTGGTCAATATTTACAGCCTAGTAAACAGCATCTTCCTGTGCAAGAATTTATTACTCCAGAGCAATTCAAAACATATGAAACCATTGGAAAAAAGCTTGGTTTCAGACATGTGGAAAGTTCTGCACTGGTAAGATCTTCTTACAAGGCTCATAAACATCTTGAATAAGAATGAATAAAACTATTAGAGTAGGAATAAATGGCTTTGGTCGTATCGGTCGAAGCCTTTTTCGTTTGTTATACGAGCATCCTCATATTGAAGTGGTTGCCATCAACGACTTAGCTGATGCAAGAACTTTGTCGCATTTACTGAAATACGATAGTGTTCATGGTCAGTTTCCTTTTGAAGTATCTTACAACGAAAAAGGAATTGTAGTGGAAGATGAATCATTTCCGTTGGTCAATATTCCAAAACTTGAAGATTTAAATTGGGCTAAATTTGATGTAGATACGCTTGTAGAATGTACAGGTAAGTTCAAGACTAAAACTGAGCTCCATAAACATCTGCAGGCTGGAGCCCAAAAGATGATTTTGAGCGTACCTCCAAGCGATGATTCGGTAAAAATGATAGTTTTGGGTGTTAACGACTGGGTATTGGAAGACGATGATTTGATGATCTCCAATGCCTCCTGCACGACCAATAACGCCGCTCCTATGCTGAAAGTGATTCATGAGGCGCTTGAAGTGGAACAGGCTTATATCACGACGGTTCATTCCTACACCTCCGACCAAAGCTTGCACGACAAACCTCATCGCGATTTGCGACGGGCAAGAGCGGCTTCACAGTCTATCATTCCCACCACAACAGGTGCAGCAAAGGCACTGACCAAAATATTTCCAGATTTGAGCAATGTCATTGGTGGCTGTGGTATAAGAGTTCCTGTTCCCAACGGGTCCTTAACAGATATGACACTTAACGTCAAAAAATCAACTAGTATTGAAGAGGTAAATGCCTTATTTAAAAAAGCTTCTGAAACGCACTTAAAAGGTATTTTGCAGTATTCTGAAGTGCCCTTAGTGAGCATTGATATTGTTGGCAATCCTTATTCCTGCGTCTTTGATGCAGAAATGACCTCAGTGATTGGAGGGAATTTGATCAAGCTGATTGGCTGGTACGATAACGAAAGAGGTTATAGTAATCGCTTGATCGATTTGATTTTGAAGATGAACTGAGGTTTTAACTTTATTGAATAGAAGAATTTAGAGGATTCAAATAACTAGCTATGCACGAGCGAGACGCTCGCGCTAGCAGGGGGGCTGACAAAGGCAGGCTCGCGCTAGCAGAGGCGAAAAAAACTTTCGTGCACGAGCTAGACGCCTGTCTGCTGACAAAGGCAGGCTCGCTCTAGCAGAGGCGAAAAAAGCTTTCGTGCACGAGCTAGACGCCTGTCTGCTGACAAAGGCAGGCTCGAGCTAGCTCGAACAAACACAACTTTAATATCTATAAAGATGTAATCCCTGCACGAGCGGGACGCCTGTCTGCTGACAAAGGCAGGCTCGCTCTAGCAGAGGCGAAAAAAACTTTCGTGCACGAGCTAGACGCCTGTCTGCTGACAAAGGCAGGCTTGTGCTATAAAATTGAAAATCAGAGTTTTATTTCACGCCAAGTTCGCAAAGTAAAAACGCAAAGACATGCAAATTTTTGATAATCATAAATATATAAATTCGCTCCTTTGCGAAAAGCTTAGCGGTCTTTGCGTGAAAAATATATGCGAATAAAAGAATCCCTGCACGAGCGAGACGATCGCGCTAGCAGGGGGAAAAGCTTAGCGGTTTTTGCGTGAAAAATAAATGCGAATAGAAGAATCCCCGCACTTGACCAGGTAAAAATTCCTTAACTCTTCGAGATGAATCAAGCTTCAATGCTCTCCTTCGCCAAGTTCAAAATCTTTTCAAACTGTTCTTCCTGAGACATATTGCTGTTGTCGATTTTGATAGCGTCGTCCGCTTGGATAAGCGGTGAGTTTTTGCGGTTGGTATCTATATCGTCTCGGTGTTTAACATTTTTTAAAACGTCTTCAAAAGAGATCTTCTCCCCTTTCTCTTTGAGTTCTTTATAACGCCGCTGAGCTCTAATGTCTGCACTAGCTGTCATAAATATTTTAAGTTCAGCTTCTGGAAACACGACACTGCCAATATCCCGACCATCCATAACGACACCTTTTTCTTCGCCGAGTTGCTTTTGAATTTGCACCAGTTTTGTTCTAACTTCATCGATCCTGGCTACAGAACTTACATTTTCAGAAACCTCCATGGCTCTGATTTCCTGCTCCACATTTTCTCCATTCAGAATAACATCATTGCTTCCTGATTGTAAGTTATATTCAAAATTGATAGTTACTGAAGGTAGGTTTTCTATAAGTTTCTGCTCATCCACTTCCCCCTTTTGAAGCCAGTTATTTCTCATAGCAAAAAGCGTTACCGCTCTGTACATAGCGCCAGTATCTACAAATTTATATTCAAGTTCTTTGGCAAGCTTTTTAGCAACCGTACTTTTTCCTGTTGAAGAATGGCCGTCTATGGCAATAACAATGGGTTTCATATTAATCTGGATATTCAATTCTGAGATGGTAGATATTATTCAATTTTGACTTCAAGATCTTCTTGATAGATTGAATTTCTTTGAAGGTGATATTCGCGTTGATGAACTGGTCTTCTTGAATTTGCTTGTTGATAATTTTTTCCACAAAATCATCAATTAATTTTGAGTTAGGTTCTTTCAATGATTTACTGGCTGCTTCCACCGCATCACACATCATAAGAATAGCGGTTTCTTTGCTGAAAGGAATTGGGCCAGGATATCTAAAGTCTTTCTCATTGACTTCGCCTTCCTCCTCTTCTTTTTGCTTAGCATAGAAATAATAGACCGTTGATGTTCCGTGGTGCGTTCTTATAAAGTCTATAATACGATCTGGTAGATTTCTTTTCTTGGCGATTTCAATTCCTTCAAGCCTATGATTAATGATAATCTCGGCACTTTCTGTCGGAGACAACTCATCATGAGGAGAAACTGATGTAGACTGATTTTCTGTAAAATAAATAGGATTTTTCATTTTACCGATGTCATGATACAAAGCTCCAACTCGGATCAGTAATGAATTTGCCCCAATTTCATTGGCTGCTGCTTCTGCGAGATTAGCTACATTCAAGGAATGGTGAAAGGTACCTGGGGCAATATTCGCCAGTTCTTTTAGCAATTTTGAATTGGTATCTGACAATTCAAGGAGTGACAAGTCAGAGATAAGTCCAAAGATTTTTTCGTAGGCATAAATCAAGGGTTGCACGAAAAGCAATCCAACGCCACTGAGTAGGAAATAGATAAAATTATTATAGTTGATTTCTGAGATACTCCCCTCTTTTATCATATTGAAGGCGAAGTAAGCAAAAATATAGACCAAGGTAATTTGGACTACAGAAAGAAACAGATTTGCGCGCTTGTAAAGCTCTGAAACTGTCAAAATAGTTACAATTCCAGCAATTAGCTGTAGAAACATATACTCATAACTATCTGGAACAATAAGACCAAGTATCAAAACTGTGATCATGTGTGTAAACAGCCCTAGTCTTGCATCAAAAAAGGCTTTGAGTGTAAGTGGTAAAATACAGAGTGGGACTACATAAATGTAATCATTATCAAGTCTTAACACCAGTAAGGTAAGGAACACCAGAAACAGGATATTGAAAAAGATAAAGCTGATCTTGTTGTTATTATCAAAAATATCTGGTCGGTACTGTCTTATAAATAACAACAGCATTAAGAGTGAGAGTCCAACAAGGCAGGTATATCCTGTTATCACAACCACATAAGCAGAAGATTCCAGGCTTTGAGATTCGTACTCATGCTTCAGAGATCTCAACATTCTTAACTTTTCACCTTCCGTAATTTCTCCTTTGGCAATGATCTTACTACCCTTGGTTACTCGACCTCTTGTGTAAGATATCTGATCAAATTTGGTCTGAATTTGTTTTTGGTTAAGCTCCTCATCATATTTGACGTTTACTTCCAGAACCTCAAAGAAGATTTCCAGTAAAGTGTTTCTATATTCTGATAATTCAGATTTTTCAAGTTCATCAATGAGGTACGTTTTTAAATCTTCCTGAGTAAGTAAATCTTTATAAAGAACCTCTTCAACCTGTTTGTCTTTAATCAGAAAAACAATGCTGTAGTTATTTTCTCCATCATCTTGAATCCGAATTCCGTTTTGATAGATTTCATCGATGGTTTCAGAAATGAATTTAGAAACATCCTGGTTGTTTTCTACTAAAGAATCCTGCGAAGGGTCAAGCTGACTTTCCCAGTTGTTTTTGACCTCTTTGGCAACAGCCACATCAAACTGGTAATAAGGAATATGAGTTTTTCTGATTTTAGACTTTTCAGCAGCAATTTCCTGATCTGATTTTAAAATTGCAAAATCGAATGGCGCGTAAAGATTTTCATATTGCCATGGTTTTCCTTTTACGATTTCATATTTAAACTGACCACCTGTGGGAAAAAAATAAACGATAAGAAATACACTAAATGCTAAAAGAAAAAACTTAAAGATGATAGATTGATTTCTGTATAAGTTGTCTAAAAGGTTCTTCATGACTAAAGATTGCTCAAATTTATAAAATTATATGGTCTAAGTCTCTATCTGTAGTCAATAGTTTTAAGGCTATCAAATCTCATTGAGTTGCTTGAAAAGTAAGTATAAAGGAAAAATAAGGGGGTAACATCACAAAAATAGTTTAAGGTCTGCATAAAATAAACTCGATTAGGTTAAAATTATTAAATTCGCAAAAAATAAAATTTCATTTTATATGTCTAGAGATATCGTAATAGTAAGTACTGCACGAACACCAATTGGAAGCTTTCTTGGAAGTTTATCCAACATTCCAGCTACAAAATTGGGGGAAATCGCCATAAAAGGAGCCCTTTCAAAAATCAATTTGAATCCAGAGTTGGTTGATGAAGTCCTCATGGGAAATGTAGTACAAGCCAATAATGGTCAGGCTCCTGCCAGACAAGCTGCTATGGGTGCGGGAATTCCAGATACAGTGCCGTGCACAACTATAAATAAAGTATGCTCTAGTGGAATGAAAGCCGTGATGCAGGCTGCTCAGGCTATAGCTCTGGGCGATGCTGAAATTATGGTTGCTGGCGGAATGGAAAACATGAGCATGATTCCACATTACCTCCATCTTAGAAAGGGACAAAAATTTGGCCCAGCCCAAATGGTAGATGGTTTACAACGCGATGGCCTAGTCGACGCTTATGACCACAATGCGATGGGCGTTTGTGCCGACCTTTGTGCTACAGAACATGACATCACCAGAGAGGAGCAAGATGAGTTTGCTAAAGAATCTTACAGAAGAAGTGCCGCAGCCTGGAAAGCAGGGAAGTTTGATGACGAAGTGGTCCCCGTGGAAATTCCACAAAGACGGGGTGAGCCTATCCTAATGAAAGAGGATGAAGAGTTTAAGAATATTAAAATTGACAAAATTCATGAGTTAAGACCTGCTTTTGGTAAAGAGGGCACGGCAACCGCTGCGAATTCATCTACGATAAATGATGGTGCCGGCGCTGTGATATTAATGACAAAGGAAAAAGCTGAAGAGCTTGGACTTGAAGTTCTGGCAACTATTAGAGGTTATGCTGATGCTGCCCGAGAGCCAAAACGCTTTACAATTGCTCCAGCTAAAGCTTTGCCACTTGCGCTAAAAAAAGCAAATGTGACCAAAGAAGATATTGATTTCTTCGAATTTAACGAAGCTTTCTCGGTCGTTGGTATAGCAAATACAAGACTTCTTGGGTTGGATAGCAAAAAAGTAAATGTACATGGAGGTGCTGTTTCTCTTGGTCATCCCTTAGGTTGCTCGGGAGTAAGAATACTGATTACACTCATTCATATAATGAAGCAGAACAATGCAAAACTTGGTGCTGCAACTATTTGTAATGGTGGTGGTGGAGCTTCTTCTATGGTTATAGAACGCTAATTTTTATATCTGTGGAAATGCTATACGGAATTTGCCCCCTGAGTGTCGTGCCTGTGAGAGCAGAAGCTAGCGATGCTTCGGAAATGGTCACTCAACTACTTTATGGTGACCATTTTGAAATTATTGAAACCCAATCCAAATGGATTAAGATTCGTATAGCTTTTGATGGATACGAAGGTTGGTTAGATAAAAAGCAAGCTTTTGAAATTGATGAAGTCATCTTCAATAATCTCACTAATGAGACTACATACTCTACGGATTTACTGAGTTTAATGACAACAGCTTCAGGCCAATTGATGCCTGTTTGTATAGGTTCATTTCTGCCTGCCTCTAAAATTTTGAAACATCAGTTTGATGGGGCAACCAACAAAGATTTTTCAAAAAATCATTTGGTCGAAACAGCTATGCTTTACCTCAATTCTCCGTACTTATGGGGTGGCAAATCACCCTTTGGCATAGATTGTAGTGGTTTTACTCAAATGGTGTATAAGATAAGTGGTGTCAAACTCTTTAGAGATTCCTCAGAACAGGCTAAGCAGGGTCAGGCCCTTTCTTTTATTGAAGAAAGTGAACCAGGTGACCTTGCTTTTTTTGATAATGAAGAAGGCAAAATTATTCACGTGGGGATTATGATGAAAGACAATTACATCATTCATGCCCATGGCCATGTGAGAATAGATAGAATAGATCATTCTGGAATATTCAATACAGAAACTGGTCGTTATTCTCATAACTTGAGAGTGATTAAAAAGATTGTTTAAAACTTAGCGCCAAACCCAAAAGAAAACCAAAACCCGTCCTCGCTATGGAAAAAATTGAAGGTGCCAGATAATAAGTCAGCGCCATTAACCCAAAACCCTAGCCCATAGTCATTATGCCACGTGCCGGACTCTGTTGCATTGGACCAGACCCTGCCTACGTCAAAACCTCCAAAAACACCAAACTGAAGCGGAATAACACGTGTATTTATAGGATTGAAGCTATACCTTAAATCGATACTACTCACTAAGCTTTCTCGTCCAATAAACCGATCTCTTCTGTAACCTCTCAATCCATTTCTTGCTCCAAGAATAGCCCCCTGATAAAATTCATACTTATCATTAAAGATGATTTGCGAAGCTGCCTTAGTTCGTAATACCCATTTTTTATTTTGAGAAAGTGCGTTGTGAAATTCTAAATGAGGATTAAAAAAAACAAAATGTTGATCTACATCTGAAGTATTTACTGTTCCACCCAACTCAACTTTAAAATCCATACCCCGAGTAGGATTTAGGTTATCATCAAAGCTTTTATACCTATAAAACGATTGATATGAAACGTAGTTCTTTTGTTCAAAAAAGTCTGGATCATTGCTAAGTAATTCATCTCCAATCACATCGATGAATCTACCGTCAGTTCTTTCTACCTTGTAATTCTGATATGACAATTTGTGTTCAAAAACACTTCCATATTTGGATGTGCTCCTGAGTCCTAACTCAAATCCTAATTTTCTTATCTTAACTCTGTTGAAACTTTTAACCTCATCATTATCAAAATACTCAGTACCATTTCCAATACCGTAAAAGTTTCTGGCATAATTTGGACTTGTATAAGTTAAAGCAGTGAACAAATTATAATTGCCCAACACATTCGCAAATTCTCCCTCATAACCAAAATCGTAACCCCCTGTTGAAGTATAAAGCCCTGCTTCAATCTTGTGCCTGTAGGTAAAAGGATTTAAGCGAAAGCCTTTATAAGCATAAGAAGCCTGTACACCAAAAAGCAAACCATCATCGGGGTTGAAACCAATACGAGGTAAAAAAGTCCTGATCTGACTTACTTTTCTGTCTTTGTTAAATGTATTGACTATATAATCATCAGTTCTGACTACCCTTCCCCCTTTCTTTTCCTTAATTGAATTCTCTAAAGAGTTATGATCATAAACAATAACTTTTTTTCCAGATCTAATGTAGTACTTGTCGTCATCATGACCTCCGATGAGTCTCACTTTTATATGTGTTGGATAATCACCTGAAGTTGTAAAGCTGTCCTCGTCATCCAATCCATAAATCCAAATTTCATCTGTATTATCGTCACTAAAAACTTTATCTACTATTTTACTACCACGTTCACCTTTGATGTTACGGAATATTTGCACTCGGGTTTTCTCATCCTCCTGTCTGATAACATCTATAAAATCATCTTTATCTGTGGCAATTAATACAGGTAGTTCATTTAGGATTTTATAATATTCATCTGCAAAATCATCCATATTAGTTAACCTCCTTTTGAAAGTTGAAATGAGTTTTTTAGTTTTTTCCTGATCAATTTCTGAGGGTAGTTGAGCAAAAGCCTTTTCAATCACTTCATCCGTCAAATTCTTCTGGATATAAGCAGCTTCTCTTAACCAATCTTCTTTGGTTGCATTTCTAATGATCATTCTGTCCAAACTCAAACCGGAATTATTGAACCATTTCAAATACTCAATATTTTCCTGGTAGGGATGGTATATTTTAGGAAAAGAAGTCATCGTACTCAAAACATCAAAGAAGCCGCCATCAAAATTGGCAAACACCTGGTCTCTATCTCTTGGAATTGGCCTAAAATATCTATCCCCATTTTCATCTTCAAACTCAGACCATCGCCACTGGTCTTCATGTCTGTCCCAATCTCCCAGCAACATATCAAAAAGTCTTGCTCTCAGGTAGTTGGATTCATCCAGCTTATATTTTTCGTCTCTGCGCAAACGTTCAATCATATCTGCCGTACTTACAATATCATGATTGGGATTACCGAATATTCCTTTTGTTCCCATCCAGTTGTCTTCTGGTCGTTCTTCGATCATGTAGATTTCATCGCCATGAACCTGATTAAACTTTCCGAGTCCTTTTTGTTTTGGGATATAAACCAATTTAGGATTGGTGTGATAGACACCAATAGCTTCAGATAAATCTGGAACTACCATAAAGCCAAATGGATGTGCTGCCGTCAAAAAATCTAAAATGACTTCTTCTATGATTGTATCATCAAATTCATCTGATAAATTTTTATCAGGATAAACAATCTGTTGCAAAAGTCGAATAGGGTCCTTTCGTAATTGTCTTATATTATACTGTCTGCCCAAACTATCTTCAAGCCTTAACGAATTGGTTTGCATTCCCCCTCCAACTCGCATTGGCGTCAAACCACCAAAAGCAGTATCAATATCCAAAACGGGAATCTTAATTTTTCGAGTATATAAATCACGGTAATGTTCACCCCAAACACTTTCATAAAAATCAGTTCGGTCCGAATCGAATTCTTCATAAATGGAAGCAGTAAACTCAGAAGGTAAATTTCCCGAAAGTTGATTCAAATCAAACGTTCTTTCGCCTTCGTAAATTTCCTTTTGAAAAAGGAGTTTAGGATTATCTTTATCTGCTGAATAAAACTGTACCCAGGAAGAACCATCATCAAAAATATCCAAGAGGGCAAACCCATAACCTGGATAAGCGAATTCTCCATCGGCACCCAATTTCGCATATGATTTTTTTGATCCAGAGCCTGAAACAATTTGCTTGATTAAGTCATGTTCGATGTACTGCAAGCTGTGCTCATGCCCTGATGCAAAAATCACACGATTCCAGCGGCTTGCGATTGAAGAAATCTTATCGACCATAGATTGATACTGATTATTCTGAGTGTCCTGGACGGAAATACCACCCGACACGCGAATAAGGTTAGCTAAACTTGCCAAGCCGGGTAATGGGATTTTTTTGTCAGAAGGGAATAAATGCTTGGAAAACTCATACGTTCCACCATGTACTCCATTGGTATAAAGAGGGTGATGTAGAGCCACTAATGTAGTTTTATTCTGATTTTTCTTTAATTCACTTTCAAGCTCTTCATAAAATTGATCCAGGGTTTTGATTTCATCACAATTCCTATTGATGAGTGGATGTTTATCCCAATTGGCCAGAATCCATTGAGAATCCAAAATAATGAGATGCACCTCATCTGAAATATCTACAAAAGCCATTCCGCAGCCAGGTGTTGGCAACCAGGACTGGTCCTGATTTTTTAAAGCCTTATCGATTTGTTTTTTTTGATTTTCCAGAGCTTTAATTCCTTCAGAATACCAATCGTGATTTCCTGGAATAAAATGCACATCCCCCTCAAAAAATTGAAGGTTTGAAGTTTGTTGATCTATGATTCGTTTTGCTTGTTCACGATTATTCTCCCCTTTGCTTGGAAGTCCTGCTGGATAAATATTATCTCCTAAAATAATCACTTTATCATTTTTGGTGTTCAATGATTCAGCAAAAGATTTAAAAGCTAAAATGCCAGGAGGAGCATCTTCCATTTTCTCATAACCGGTATCTCCAATAAGATAAAAACGCTGAGAAACATTTTTGTCTTTAGGATAAGATATCGATTGGAATTGTTCTTGATTTTTATAGTTAACTTCGTATGTTGCACAGGAAACCAATAGAAGACTTGATACGATTAATAGGATATTTTTCATTCTAAAGAAAGTAATTTTAAAGGGAGTTATCAAAACTAAAAGAATATGACAGAACTTATTTCAAAAACTGAATCTTTTGTCTTGCAGTTGTTCAAAGATAAGTTATCTAATACTTATGTATATCATAATTTCAATCACACCAAGAGGGTTGTTGAAAGTGCTACATATTTAGCAGAACAAAAGAATCTGACCGAAGATGAGGAACTCATACTTCTTCTCTCTGCCTGGTTGCACGATACGGGCTATACCGTTTCTGAAAAACAACATGAAAAAGAAAGTCAACGGATAGCAAGAGCGTTTTTAAGCGAGCAAAATGTCTCAGAGAAACTAATTTCTTCTGTTGAAGATGCTATAAATTCAACTCAACTAGGTGTTCAACCATCTACTGAAGTTGAGAGAATCTTAAAAGATTCCGATTGTTCTCATTTTGCTAAAGACAATTTTAAAGAAGTGAGTGAGCTTTTAAGACAGGAGTTAAGCTTACGCGGGCAAGATTACGATGCCGATGAGTGGATGAATTTGAATATGGAAATGCTCACATTCAGACACCAGTTTTATACAGATTATGCAGTGAAAAACTGGAATCCTCTGAAGCAAAAAAATCTTATCAATCTAATTGAAGACAAAGAAAAAAAGAAGAGAAAAAGGGAAAAAGAAAAATTAAAAGCCAGGTACAAAGCCCAGTACAAAAATGATAATCCAGAGCGAAGCATTCAGACACTTTTCCGGGTGACCTTAAGAAATCATCTCAAACTGAGTGATATCGCAGATACAAAAGCTAATATTTTATTGTCTGTCAATGCTATCATTATTTCTTTGGCTTTGGCGAATATCATTCCTAAGCTAGACAATCCCAGCAATGAACACCTGATGATTCCAACTTTGGTTTTGATTTGTTTTAGTGTAGCGGCCATTATTCTTTCTATCCTCTCTACCAGACCCAATGTGACTTCTGGTGAGTTCACCAAAGATCAGGTTGAAAACAGAGATGTTAATATCCTGTTTTTTGGCAATTTTCATAAAATGAGTTTCGACAATTATTTGTGGGGAGTCAAAGAGATCATGAAAGACAAGGATTACGTGTACGAAGCGCTCGTTAAAGACCTTTATCTGCTGGGGAAAGTCCTGGAAAGAAAATATCGGCTTTTAAGGTTAACCTATACCATTTTTATGGCAGGCATTATCATTTCTGTCATTAGCTTTTTTATAGCTTTTTATATGATTTAAAAGCAGCTTTAAGTATTAAATCAAAAACTGAAAAAATCTCATGAAAAAATTAATTTTAGTCACTGTCCTCATTCTCATTTTCGGTTATCCGGTAAGTTATTACCTGAGTTCAGAAACCATAGAAACTAAAGTGAGTGATAAGGAGAGAATCACAACGAGCGAGGACGGTGATATCGAAAGTAAGTTTTTGGTCTATGCTGAAGATGAGGTCTTTGAAAATACGGACAGTTCGCTCTATTTTAAATTTAATAGTGCAGATGTTCAAAATGAACTGGAGCTTGGTGAAACTCACATCATAAAAGTGGCGGGTTGGATAGTGCCCTTTTTCTCCTGGTATAGAAATGTCATCAGTGTTGATTGACTACACATAAAATTTAAATGTTTCAGACTCCATTTTGAGAACCTAAAGATTCAAACAAGTCCTCGTAAGTAATACCTTTCTCTGGTGTGCTCCCGTTATGGTATAAAATTCCAACGCGAATAGCCTTAAGTCCGGAAACACCCTGTAAATCTTCTACATCTAGAAGTTCTACCTCTTCATCCAGGTATTTTTTCCTCTGCAGGTAATGGATATACTTCAAGTATTCTTCCTGAGTTTCCAACTGAGAATAGACAATCGTCAATTTTCCTTTGGAAGTAATTCGTTCTTCAGAATTTTTAATATAGGCTTTATCAATTCTTTTTTTGATGATTTCATAACGCGCATTGTAGGAACCATCTACATCAAAATGTTTTTCATCCATTCTGTAGTGAATGGTCAACGTATTATTGAAGGCGAGAACAAGCGATCTGGCACTTAATTTAATATGTTTGGCTTCCTGTATCTTATAGAATTTATTCTCCATCTCACACATGACTGAAAGCTGCCATAATCTTAAATTTTCTAAGACGACTTCACTAAAAGTAAGATCTTTCACAATAGACTGACCTATGTACATGTTATGCTCAACCCCATCGGTTTTGTACCTATCAAAATAATGCGGAAACAACTTTTGAGCCTCCACTTGCTTTAAGTCAATAAAAGTGGCCAAACAGGTATTTATACTCGAGACAGTTTCATCAAAGACATCTCTGTTTCTATGAAATGCTTTAGCTCCGGACTTAGATTTTTCAAAGTACTGCTCTACCATAGAGTGACATGAAGGAACATTTTGTTTGATATATTTTAAAACAGGAAGAATATCTTGTTTTAATAATTTATCTGTTTTTTCTTCAGACGAAGCCGTAATTCCTTCCGTTAACTGAGAAAGTGTATCTGAAATCCTATAGCCTAATTGCTCATATACAGGCAATGATCTAACTTCAAGTGCAGAATTAACGATATTAAGAACTTGATTTAACTGATAGGTCAAGTCGTTTTGAATTGCAGAATTTCTTTGCGTAGAAGAGTCTGCTATGTCAATCTGACCGAATAAAGGGTGTACTTTACGAAAGGCAATTTCATTTAACTTATTATCCTCACCTGAGGAAGACTCCGCAAGAAGTTTCTCTGCTTCTTCTTCAAATTTCCATTCTACACTTGGATGTATAGACGTATATTCGCTTTGGATAATAGCTTTAATCCTATTTTTTCTTTCCTGTTTAAAACTTTCAACGGTTTCGGCTACGTAAGGAACAATATCATCCAACTTTGTAGCATTGATATTATTTAAATCATTTTTAGAATAACTTACCAACTCTAAGATAGCAAGTAGTTTGTTGTTTTTAGTAACAGGAGCAAGTATTGCAGATTTTATCCCTTTAGCTTGAAGGAATTTTGCAAATTTATTCGACGGATTTTTTTCTGCATAAGCATCCATATCGGTAATGCTAAAGTATTTGTGTTGATTCACAATTGCTGTGTAAGCACCATGGCAAAACGCCTCTTTACACCCATTATCTGATATAGAATTTAATATAAAACTATCGATATAATTTGAATGACTTTGCTGAAATTTTTCTGTTTCTTCATTGAAGAGCGCAAATCCAAATTCCAACTTTGGAAGATTAAAAATGGATTTCAAAATAGTCGCTAACTTGATCGATACCGCTTTAGATTCAGAAAAAATATTGCTGTTCAGAAGTAGGGTTTTAATTTCAGAAATGCTATTATCCACGGTAACATCGGTAAGACTTAAGATAGCAAAGCCTTTAAAAGTCCAGGAATTTGGCGGAAATTTTTCTTTCCAAAAATCAATGTCATCATGACGATTCAACAGTTCGTCTACATCTTTATCTGTAATTTTTGGAGCTGTTTCAGTCGGAATAAGTTCAATGAAATCGGCATTGACAAACAACCTATAATTTCTAAGGTTTCCGTTGGCATCAGGAACATCGTAATATTCAGGTCTGAAAAAATCAATATTATACTTATAATATGTATTTAAAATAATGATACACGCTAAAATATAGTCTTTCTCAATGTTAAAATTTCTAGGAAGAAACTCAAAATCCTTATCTGGCACCGAATTCAGAATAGATTCAAAACGTCTGGTTTTTCGAAACATTTTATTTCGAAAAGGAACTGTGGCTACTTTTATTTCATTGTAAGTCAATACATCTGGAAAAAGATCATCCAGCATTATTTTGATTTGCTCCTCGTAAGGTTCCAAATTTTCATAATCATCGATTCCCTCAAAAAGTTCGGGATAAGATTTAGAATAATCTAAAATACCCTGTATATATGTTCTGGAAATAGGATTACTTTCTTCTTTTAATCGCTTTTGAAAGTTATCTCGTATTTTCTGAAAGCTCAATTTGATTTGAAAAGGATATATGTCTTTGTAACGATCCATAGTTTATTGTAAGAAACATAAAATAAATAACAAAAATAGTGAAGATGATTTGATAAAGATAAGTTTGATGTTATAATATCTACTTCAGTTTTTATATAATACCTATTTCATCTTGTACTGAAATCAATAAATTATAAGCCATGCAGAATGAAACACCGAGACTTAGGTAAAAATACTAAAGATTAATATCCTGAAATTAGATGCAATACAAATGAAAAGTGATAATATAAATTGATAAAAACAACTGAGAGGAATATAGGTAAATTGTCATCTCAGTTAATTTTCATCGTTTTTTTATAATTTTCATTCGGGAACATTAATTTTATCTCCTAAAAATAAAGCATTTAAAAACAGGCGGTTTGTTCCATACCATGACCCTCTAAAATTTGGATTATCTGCGAACATAACAACTCTTCCACTTCCAACTTTGCTAACGATTAAGGAGGCTGATGGCTTTAAATATTTTTCCATATTTTTTTCAGTAATAAATCCATCAATATGTGGATTTTCAGCATACTTAACTACTGTAGAGTATGCGTTTTTGCTTGGCTTCAACCACACGGTATTATTTTTATAAACCGGGATCTGATCATCTACAAAACCAAAGCCAAGAGGATGTGTGCGATCTATGTCGGCCTTTACAATAATTCCTCCAATATTTTCTTTACCCAGGTTCTCTGGAGAATCGACATAAGGTTTTCTTGAGACTACTGCTGTTGAATCTTTAGGATAAGTGGTTAGTTCTTCCTTTACCAACTCCTCTTTAATAGCCCATTCACTGGCAGTTCCTAATGTAATGAGGGTATTACCTCCATAGACCCAGTCTTTTATTTTCTGTAATTGTTTATCATTAAGATTATATTTCCCAGAAACCATAACCAATGTAGTATACTTATTCAAATCAGCTTTATTCAAATTGCGCATTGGAATTTTTGTAATTGGCATATGTACACGTGTATCCAAAAGATGCCATACTTCTCCAGCATCATAAGAGCGTACTCCTTCACCTATTAGCATAGCTGCTTTTGTTTCTTTAATAGGAGAAATGTTTCTACTGCCTAAGTCAACACCATCAAGGTTAAGACCCGTAGTTACATCAACCACGGGCACCTCATATTTTTCTTGAGCTTTTTTTACAATTTCAAAAACTTCATCACTTGATTGATCTTGAAGACTAACAGGAATCATAACTGCTCCATAGTTAAACAACTTCTTCTCCGCTCTATATTCTACAGTAAATGGTTTTGAAGAGATAGAGGCTACAAGACCCTTGTCCTGCATATATCTTAATGCTGCGGGTGCATTATAATCATCCCAGTCTAAAATATAAGCATATGCAGTTTTATTAATTGGAGTGATGTTAATAAGTCCATCTGTAGAAGTAATTTCATTGGTCAATGAAACCTTATTAACTGGTTTAGATTTCATATTATAAAAATTAGTAAGCGACCATGCCGAAGCGTCGTAATATACGCTATCACGATATTTATCATAAGTTTCAAACATCGTCTGTACCATTCTGTATTGGGGCTGATCTGTAGGAACCACAAACCTATCACCGTCTTCGTAAACCTCAATTTGATGCAATAATAATTTATCTATGAAGGCTTTAGTTCTATTTACATCTTTTGGATCTCCAAAACTATAGCCTCTAATTTTACTATTTGAGGCATTGGTCAAAGCTGACTTGAAAAAATTTTGTTGGTACTTACGCAAGTAGGCTTTGTTAGATACTGCTGTTTCTACTGTGGCTATACTAGATACATATTGATTTCTAATGGTAAAAGCAAAGGTGATTTCACCAAAAGCTGTAGTTTGTCTATGTCCCCTAGAACTGGCTTGTTCAAATAGCAAAGCGAGTCCACCTTGTAAGTCTGGATAGGACGAACCATAACCAGGATAAGTACCATCAAATACTTCTTTAGTAAAGTACAAAGAGCCAATGCTGTCCAAAGACTTTGCAAAAGCATTACCAAAAAGGGTATTCAAATCTTCATAGTTTTCTTTTGGCATAATAGGGTCCTGAGATGCATTGGGTTTCATAGGTTCAAAAAAATAGGTGCTTTGAGTTCCCATTTCATGAAAGTCTGTTACTACATTAGGATACCAGTTATGAAACCATTTTAACTTACCACGACTTTCAGGATTTACTGCTAGCAACCAGTCTCTGTTTAAATCAAACCAATAATGATTCGTTCTTCCCCCTGGCCAATATTCATTGTGTTCTGCATCTTGAGGGTCTGCTACTTCCGGACTTCCTTGATAAGTATTTGCCCATTGTGTATGACGATCTCTACCATCTGGATTTATGGTAGGATCTATAAAAATAACTGCGTTTTCCAGGTAATTTAATACCTCAGGTGTTTGAGAAGCTACAAGTGTGTACGCCATAAGTAAAGCAGCTTCAGAACTGCTGGGCTCATTGCCATGAACATTATAACCCAGATTTATAAAAACAGGAACTTCATCATAATTAGTTGGAGACTTAGAGGGATCAGTAAAAGCAAGGTGCTGACTTTTGATGCTCTCCATATTTGAGAAATTCTTGGGTGTCGTCACTGTAAGCATTACTAATTTTCTACCTTCATGTGTACGACCATATTCAGTCAGCGTAGCTTTTTCAGATAGTTCTGCCAACTTTTCCATATAAGCAACAATCAAATCATGCCGAGTATGGTGCTCTCCAATACCATATCCTAGAAAATCTTCTGGTGATGGTATCCCTTTATCGAAAGGTTGGTAATTTTCATAAAAGTAATTTTGAGAATGTAAGGCTGTGCCTAATAAGAGTAAAAGGCAAAATATTTTTTTACACATGAGTTTCCTTTTTGTTAATTGTTTAAATGTAAGATTATTTGAGAATTTATTTAACTACTCCTGAAAGTTAATATTTTTTAAACTTATGTCTCGTCTCTAAATCAGAATCAAACCAATAAAAATAAATTTAATTTAATTTTCATTTTTTTATTCTAATGTTATGACTATACTCAACTAGAGATGGTTATTTTTGAAAAATTAAAAATTAAAAAGATGAGAATATTAGTTAGCCTTTTGTTTACAGTAACACTTGTTGGATGCGATTCATCAAATCAGCTAAAAGGTTCTGTAGAAGATGTATCTGATGGAGCAAATGTATATCTTAATCAACTTGGCCCTCAGAATATACCCATTCCTTTAGATACAGTACAAGTTCAAAATAATTCTTTCACATTTGACTTAAACCCTGGCAAACAAGACATAAATCTTATTCAGATTGAAGGAGTTAACGGAAATATCATTTTTATTAATGATGCTAAACAAATTAAAATTGATGCTAATAAAGCTAATTTAAGAGATGCGAAAATTGAAGGAGGAGAGCATAACGAACTTTTGAAAGATTATATTGATATCATTTCTAGCTACACAAAAGACAGAGATTCAATCAGAGCTGAGTATCAAAAAGCTGCACAAAGGGGTGATGAAGTAGCTTACCTGGACATGCAATTAGATATAAAAAATTTAGAAAAAGAAGCCCAGGAAAATAGCTTGGAATTTATCCAAAACAATACACATTCTATAGTTGGTATGATGGCTTTGTCTGATGTAATGAATTCTAAAGCTATTCCACTCAACCAAATGAAAACACTTTACGAAAAATTTGATGATGAAGTAAAAGATACGCCGCTCGGAAAAAAACTAGGGCAAAATATAGCCGAAATCGGTGCTACGGATATTGGTGCCGAGGCTCCAAAATTTTCAGGTCCTACTCCAGATGGAGAAGAATTAGCGCTTGAAGATGTCATGGGAAAAGTTACATTAATTGATTTTTGGGCTTCTTGGTGTAAACCATGTCGAATAGAAAATCCGAATATTGTAAGCATTTATAAGGACTATAAAGACAAAGGATTTGCAGTTGTAGGTGTTTCTTTGGATAAACCCAACAATAAAGATGCCTGGGTAAGAGCCATTAAGGACGATCAACTCAACTGGAATCACATCTCGAATCTGGAATACTGGCAAGAACCTATTGCCAAGAAATATGGCGTAAGGGCTATTCCTGCAGCCTTCCTGATTGATGAAAACGGAATAATCATAGGAAAAGATCTGAGAGGTGATGATCTTAGAGAAAAAGTAAAAGAGGTTTTAGGAGAATAACATTTAAAGCTATAAAAAAAAGCGGGGGATTCATCAATAGGACTCCCCCGCTTTTTTTTGACCTCAAATAAACACTTTAATCTGGAGATTTTAGTTTATTAGCTTTAAAGGGTCTCACTATAAGTCTCGCTGCTCTATCATAATTGATATAACTATAGGTCCAGTTGAAAAAGGTTACTATTCTATTCCTGAAGCCCACCAGGAACCACAAATGAACAAACATCCATACAAACCAGGCGAAGGCTCCTCCAAATTTAAATTTATCTAGATCAACCACAGCTTTGTTTCTTCCAACTGTTGCCATTGTCCCCTTATCGAAATATTCAAAAGGTAAAAGGTCTTTTTTGTTGATGATTCGCACTAAGTTTTTGGCTAAATGTTTGCCCTGTTGGATAGCGGGTTGAGCAACCATAGGATGCCCCTTAGGATAGTCCTCACTCGTCATTAAGGCGATATCCCCAATAGCAAAAACATTGTCATAACCATCTATCTGGTTAAAGGTATTCACATTATAGCGGTTTGCTTTTTCCATTAAAGCCTCATTCTTAAGACCTTCTATCGCTGCACCAGTTACCCCGGCACTCCAGATAAAAGTTTCTGTATGGAATGTCAAATCTTCATTATTGGTTTTCACAACCTGATCTTCGTACGAATCCACAAACGTATTGAGATGAATTTCTACACCTAGCTCCTCAAGATATTTTTGAGCATTGGCAGAAGATTTGTCACTCATCGGCGGCAGGACTTTTTCTAAGCCCTCAATCAAATGAATATGAATATCTTCAGGATCTATATCTTGGTAATCTTTTGGGATCACATTTCTCCTTAATTCTGCTAAAGCACCACTAAGCTCAACCCCAGTAGGTCCTGCACCAGCAATTACAAAATTCAACAGAGCCTTTCTTCTTTCAGGATCTTCTGTTATAGTGGCTTCCTCAAAATTTTCTAAAATCAAACTTCTTAAGTTTAAAGCCTGAGGTACAGTCTTCATCCAGATGGCGTTTTCCTCCACACTTTTATTTCCAAAGAAATTGGTTTTGGAACCTGTGGCGATAACTAAATAATCATAGGTGATTTCGCCTATATTGGTTTTTATCACTTGCCTCTTATCATCAATATGCTGAACATCCGCCATTCTGAAGTAAGCGTCTCTGTTCCTTTTAAGGATTTTACGAATGGGGTAAGCAATAGAATCTGGCTCTAAACCCGATGTTGAAACCTGGTATAATAACGGTTGAAACGTGTGGTAATTCCTTTTGTCCAACATGACCACCTGAAAAGGTTTCTTTTCAAGTTTTCTTACCAAACTTACACCACCAAAACCACAGCCAATAATAACAACTCGTGGCAAATCTATAATTGGAACATTCATCTTAACAATTTTATGTCTAAATTAATTTAAATTAAGGCCAAGACTGTAACTTTTGATAATTTTAACGACTTACATACAGACCAAGTAAATTTTGAAAACAGACTTAGAAAAAAAATTTATAAATCTCCTTGAGGAACACCAAAACATCGCTCATAAGATTTGTAGGATGTACACCTACGATGCCGATGCTCATAAAAACCTTTTTCAAGAAATAACCGTCCAGTTATGGAAGGCTTACCCGAAATTTAGAGAAGAGTCGAAATTTAGTACCTGGATGTATCGTGTGGCTTTGAATACAGCCATTACCTTATTTAGAAAGAAAAAAAGAGGAATTCAAACCCTGCCCTGGGAAAATTTCGATTTCAAAATCTCTGCTGAAGGTTATGACAGCACGCTGGATGATAATTTAAAATTAATGTACGCTGCAATAAGAGAACTTAATGATATTGATAAAGCCTTGGTCCTTCTCTACCTGGAAGAGAAACCCTATACAGAAATCTCTGAAACCCTGGGAATTTCAGAAGTCAATGCAAGAGTGAAAATGAATAGAGTGAAGACTAAACTTAAAACTATTTTGAATCCTTGATTATGGATGAATTAGACCTTATTAAAAAAGACTGGCAAAAACGCTCCGAAAATTTGCCAAAATATACGCAAGATGAACTTATGCCTATGTTACATAAGAAATCATCTTCGAGCGTAAAGTGGATATTTATCATCAGCATCTTAGAGTTTGTATTCTGGTTAGCCCTTGATATATTAATATCTTCAGAAAATTACTTAGAAACTATCGAAAGTAAGGTGTTTATGTGGTTTTTGAAAGTAACCACCATTGTCAATTATATTGTCCTCTTTGGTTTTATCTATTTGTTTTGTAGAAATTACCTTCGCATTAAGGTGACCGATTCGGCCAAAAAACTGATGCGACAGATCATCAAGACAAGACAGGCTGTCAAATATTATGTGCGCTATAATATTGCTTTGTTTATCATCATTTTCATCATAAGTGGTGCCAGGGCTATTTTGATTCAAACCACCTTCAATACTCTCGAGTTCTGGATAGTTGCAGGCATCATGATGTTTATACTCCTTATCATTATTGGTTTATTAATCCTTTTTTATAAACTCCTCTACGGTATCTTAACCAAACGACTTTACAAAAATTATAAGATTTTAACCAAAATGGAGGTATAAATCAAGCCCTTGGATGGAATTGTTCCAAGACAGACCTTAGATGTGTTTTATCCAGATGCATGTAGATTTCTGTGGTCGTAATGCTTTCGTGACCCAGCATTTGTTGTATAACTCTCAAGTTAGCTCCATTTTCTAAAAGATGGGTCGCAAATGAGTGTCTAAAGGTATGCGGGCTTATTTTCTTCTGAATATGAGCCTCTACAGCTAATTGTTTTACGATAGTAAAAATCATGGCTCTCGTTAACTGAGCACCACGTCTGTTTAAAAATAAAATATCCTTAAACTCTGGCTTTGGATCCTGATGAATTCTTACTTCATCTTTATATAGCTCAATAAACTTTTGGGTGTAGGAATTAATCGGCACTAATCGTTCCTTATTTCCCTTACCAACAACTTTTATAAATCCTTCTTCAAAATGAAGATGTGAAATCTTCAAACCAGTGAGTTCGCTAACGCGAAGTCCACACCCATAAAGCGTTTCTATGATAGCTTTGTTACGCTGTCCCTGAGGATGGGATAAGTCAATAGCATTGATAAGCTTATCAATTTCTTTGGTAGATAGGGTATCCGGGAGTTTTCTACCCAGACGTGGAGATTCTATAAGTTCTAATGGATTAGATTTTCTATAATTTTCGAAAATCAAATAATCAAAAAAACTTTTCAAGCCTGAAATTAATCTGGCTTGCGACCGTTCATTCAAGAGTTTCGAAATAGTATAAATAAACCCTTGAATATCTTCTTCAGTAATATCTTCAGGAGAAACATTCAGGTCAAATTCAGAGAGGTAATTGACCAGTTTTAAAATGTCCAGCCGATAATTCTGAATGGTATTATCGGCCAGACCTCTTTCTATCTTAAGGTAATATGTAAAATCCTGAATTGCCTGCTCCCATTTCATGACACCAAATTACATTATTTCTTGGTTTATCAACCTCATCGAGATAAGCATCCAAAAGAAAGCACCCTAGGAACTTTATCTGTATAGTCCACTAACTAAACTCTCGTTGAGGGATTAAAGAATTTGTTCGGAGTGCGCTTTGGTTTTCACTTTGGAGATAACGTCTTCAAGCACGCCTTCTTCATTGATAACAAAGGTAGTTCTGTGGATTCCATCGTATTCTTTTCCCATAAATTTCTTTGGACCCCACACGCCGAAAGCTTCGATGACTTCTTTGTCTTCATCTGCAAGCAATGGAAATGGTAGCTCATATTTATTTTTAAAGTTTTGCTGGCGCTTGGCAGAATCTGCACTCACCCCAATTATGTCATAACCTTTGGCCTGAAAAGTTTCCCAGTTATCTCTCAGGTTACAGGCTTCGGCAGTGCATCCAGGGGTGCTCGCTTTTGGATAAAAGAAAACGAGTAATTTTTTTCCTTCATAATCTTTAAGCGTGTGCACATTTCCGTCTTGGTCTTTAGCTTCAAAATTCGGAGCTTTATCTCCAGCTTTAAGTGTTGTCATAATTCCTATTTTTGTTTAAAAGTAAAGCAATGAAAAAATCTGAAAAAGTAGATTTCGTTATAAATACGTTAAAGGACTTATACCCTACCATTCCAATCCCCTTAGACCACAAAGATCCTTACACATTATTGATTGCGGTTTTACTTTCAGCGCAAAGCACTGACGTCAAAGTGAATCAAATTACGCCACTTCTTTTCGAACAGGCCGATAATCCCTGGGATATGGTCAAAATGAGTCCAGATCAAATACGAGAAATCATCAAGCCTGTGGGCTTATCTCCGATGAAATCCAAAGGAATCCATGGCCTCTCCAAAATCCTTATAGAAAAATATAAGGGTAAAGTACCCAACGACATGGAAGCTTTAGAAGAATTTCCTGCGGTAGGTCACAAAACAGCTTCTGTTGTACTGGCACAGGCCTTTGGAGTACCTACATTTCCTGTAGACACGCATATTCACAGGTTAATGTACCGCTGGAATCTTAGTACTGGTAAAAATGTACAACAAACCGAAAAAGATGCCAAGCGGCTATTTCCTGAAGACGTCTGGAACGATTTGCACTTACAAATCATCTGGTATGGCAGGGAGTACTCTCCAGCCAGAGGCTGGGATTTGGATAAAGACATCATCACCAAAACGATTGGCCGGAAATCTGTGATCAAAGCCTACGACAAGAAAAAAGCTTCCAAATCTAAATAAGGAAGCTTATTTGTTTTTTTTAAAAATTAATAAGTTAATTCTGAATGCTGTCGAACTGTAAATCTTTATACCGAACAATGCTTAGAGCCTTGGAAAAATCCAAAATACTCTTGATGGTTTTTGCTGAAGGTTTCACCGGTTTAGAAGACAGTTCAGAAACTTCATTTGAGTAAATTTTCGCCATATTTTTGATTTTATATAACGAAAACGCAGATAAAAATGAATTATTGCATGTACTAATTCGTTAAAACCACCTGGTGCTTTTCAATGATCTTTCTCAAATTGATTAAGGCATACCTCATTCTTCCTAAAGCCGTATTAATACTTACGTCGGTTTTTAAGGCAATATCTTTAAAACTCATTTCCTTAAATATTCGCATTTCTAAGACTTCAAGCTGATCCTGTGGTAATTCCTGAATAAGTTCATGGAGGTCTGTGTCTATTTGATCTTTGATGATTTTTCGCTCTGCGTTAAGATCACCATCAGTCATAAAGTCAAGAATATCAAAATCTCCTTTTCCTTCAAATTTTGGCATTCTGTTGCTTTTTCGAAAATGATCGATAACAAGGTTATGTGCTATCCTCATGACCCATGGTAAAAACTTTCCTTCTTCGTTATACTTTCCACGTTTCAGCGTTCGTATAACTTTAATAAAGGTGTCCTGAAAAATATCTTCTGCAAGGTCCTTATCGTATACCTTAGAAAATATAAAACCAAAAATCTTTTGCTGGTGTCTGTTGATTAATATCGAAAGTGATTGCTCATCACCTTCAATGTACTGCTTTACTAGAAAAGCTTCGGAAGATATTGAAGTCCTATTCATAAGTCTTTTACTTAAATAAAACCAGCTTCGAAAAGCGGCTTTTGTTATTAAATGAGTTTAAGTAAAAGTGTTATATAGGCTTTATTTTAAGTGGCTAATATATAAATATAACTTAAGCCACTATAACCCGTTAATAATTTTAACATATTATGAATCAGTGTATAAGTCTGTTTTGGGTGGACAAATCTTTATATTTGCGACATTCCGCACATATATGAAACATTCAGACTTAGATAAAATAGACCCCAAAGAATTCATCATTATCAAAGGAGCAAAGCTTCACAATTTAAAAAATATTGATGTTGTTATCCCAAGAAATAAACTCGTCGTCATCACAGGGCTTTCAGGTTCCGGAAAATCGAGTCTCGCCTTTGATACACTTTATGCTGAAGGCCAAAGACGCTATGTAGAAAGTCTTTCTGCGTATGCCAGACAATTTCTAGGACGTCTGGACAAACCAAAAGTAGATTACATCAAAGGCATTGCCCCAGCCATCGCCATAGAACAAAAGGTAAATTCAACCAACCCGCGTTCAACAGTTGGAACCTCTACCGAAATTTATGATTACTTAAAATTGCTTTATGCCCGAATAGGCAAAACCATTTCTCCTATTTCAGGTAAGCAAGTCAAAAAACATACGGTGACCGATGTGGTTGATTTTATCAAGTCACAGGAAGAAAACAAAAAACTACTTCTCCTCGCTCCTATTACTTTAGAAAATAAACGCACGGTTGAAGAGAAAATAAATATTCTTCAGCAACAGGGGTTTAGTAGGATAAAAGTGGATAACAAGGTTCTGAAAATAAGTGAAGCTCAAAGTCAAAAGATTTCAAAAACGAGTCAACTTTCCATTGTTGTAGATAGAATTGTGGTAAAAGACGATGAAGATTTTTATAACCGATTGGCAGATTCTATTCAGAATGCTTTTTTTGAGGGAAAAGGAGAACTCAATATTGAAGATGTTTCTACAAATGAAATCACCAATTTCAACAACAAATTTGAATTGGATGGCATGCTGTTCACCGAACCAAATGCACATCTTTTCAGTTTTAATAATCCTATTGGTGCATGTCCAAAATGTGAAGGCTATGGCGATATTGTTGATATCGATGAAGCATTGGTGATTCCAAACACGGGACTTAGTGTTTACGAAGGTGCTATCGCACCCTGGAAAGGTGAGACCCTAGGCTGGTATAAAAAAGAATTTATAAAACACGCCCACAATTTTGATTTTCCTGTTCACACCCCATATTTCGAATTGACTGAAGACCAGAAAAACATCATTTGGAATGGAAATCAATATGTTACCGGGATCAATGAATTCTTTGAAGCTGTTAAATCTAAAGCTTACAAAATTCAGAATAGAGTTTTGTTATCCAGATATCGAGGGAGAACGCGGTGTCCCGAATGTAAAGGACGACGATTAAAGAAAGAAGCGACTTACGTGAAAATCAATGCTATTGATATCACTCAGCTCGTGGATTTACCCATCGATCAAGTCAGTTCATTTTTCAAAGACCTGAAACTCAGCGAGCATGATGAGAATATTGGAAAACGCCTATTAAAAGAAGTCAATAGCAGGCTCAAGTTTTTATTGGATGTTGGTCTGACTTATTTAACTTTAAATAGAAAATCCAACACCCTTTCTGGAGGAGAGTCACAGCGAATTAATCTGGCGACTTCACTAGGAAGTAGCTTAGTGGGCTCGATGTATATTCTGGATGAACCTTCCATAGGATTGCATTCCAAAGACAACGAACGACTTATTGAAGTTTTGAAAGACCTTAGAGATCTTGGCAACACAGTCATCGTTGTGGAGCACGATGAAGACATCATGAAAGCTGCAGATTATATCATCGATATTGGCCCTGAAGCTGGTACCCATGGGGGTGATCTTGTAGCTGAAGGAACTTATAAGCAAATTCTGAGGGCAAATTCACTCACCTCGCAATACCTCAATGGTAAGATGGAAATTGAAGTTCCAAAGAAAAGACGAACTTCTAAATCTTATGTTGAACTAAAGGGCGCTCGCGAACACAACCTTAAAAATATTACAGTAAAAGTTCCTCTAGACTGTTTTGTAGCCATTACAGGAGTTTCTGGAAGTGGCAAAAGTACACTGGTGAAAAATATTCTTTATCCGGCTATGATTAAACAAAATGGCGGCTATGGTACCAAAGCAGGTCAGTTTGATGGCATTGATGGGAATTTTAAACACATCAGGCAAATAGAATATGTTGATCAGAATCCTATTGGAAGATCTTCGAGATCCAATCCAGTAACTTACATCAAAGCTTACGATGACATCCGAAATCTTTTTGCCAAGCAAAAGCTTTCCAAAATAAGAAATTTTAAGCCTAAGCATTTTAGTTTTAATGTGGAAGGCGGGCGTTGCGACACTTGCGAAGGTGAGGGTGAAGTAACTATCGAAATGCAGTTTATGGCAGATGTGCACTTGGAATGCGAAGCCTGTAAAGGAAAACGTTTTAAGCAGCAGGTTTTGGATGTGGAATTTGAAGGTAAAAACATAGATGATATTCTTACGATGACTATCGATGATGCTATGGATTTCTTTTCTTCTCACAATGAATCTAAAATCTCCAATAAGCTGGAAGCTCTTCATAGCGTTGGACTTGGATATGTGACTTTAGGTCAGAGTTCCTCAACACTTTCTGGTGGCGAAGCTCAGCGTATCAAGTTAGCTTCTTTTTTAACCAAAGGTAAAAACGCAGATAAAACTTTATTCATTTTTGATGAACCTACAACAGGACTCCATTTTCACGATATCCGTAAATTATTGAAATCTTTTGAAGCTTTAATCGAAAACGGCCATAGTGTGATTGTTATCGAACATAACATCGACCTCATCAAATGCGCCGATCATGTGATGGATTTAGGACCTGAAGGCGGCATAAACGGCGGACAACTTGTTGCTGAAGGTACACCCGAAGAAGTATCTAAAGTAAAGTCCTCATTTACAGGACAGTATTTAAAGCCTAAAGTCTAATTCTGTAAGTGTTAATAAGATTTGAGGGCGATGCCCCCAAAGTCATAACTGATAATTTTAATTTGAAAGCCCAGGAGAATATGAAGGAGCGTTGGCCCTGACATTTTCTTAAGGGGCGTAGCCCTGACATCTTCGTAAGGAGCATTAGCTCTGATATCTTCGTAAGGGACTTAGCCCTGACATCTTTGTAAAGGCGTTAGCCCTGATATCTTTGTGTAGCTACGGGGTTTTCTTTTGAAGGACTTTTAGATAAAAATTGGTCAAATCTTCAGAGAGTCTTCCTTTCAGGCTGATGAAGAGATAGAGAATACTAATCAGTATAGATTTAAATATAATATTGAGAAGGGCATAATCAGTAGTAAAATCCCAGAAATAAAAACTTGCAGTTAAGACTGAAATTACTAAAAAGATATACAGACTTCTTCTATTGAATGGATGAATTCCAAAAGTCGTTCTCACAAACAGAAGTTTGAAGATATTATACACTAAAAAAGAAACGAATGTAGCGTAAGCTGCTCCATAAATACCATGCAAGGGAATCAACCAAACATTCAGTAAAAAAGCAACACCAACCAAGACAACTCCAGCAACAAGAACGGTTTTATAATATTTTGAATTGAAAATAATGCTGTTGTTATTACCTAATACATTATCGCTCAACTTCACCAAACTGATTAAAAAAACAATGCTCACCCCCACTCTATAAGGTTCTGGAATAATTTCATAAAGTTGATGAACATTCGTGATAATAAGTATGAAAACAAATCCACTGATCACAAATAGCGTGTTGGAACTCCTCACATAAAGGTCTTTCAGCAATTCATTATCACCATGATTGAGGTATTTGGCAGTTATAGGATTGGTGATTTGGTGCATAGCTTTGGAAGGCACGGCAATCACCGTAGCTATATAAATGGCAATTCCGTAAATGGACACATTTTCTATAGGCATGAAGTATTCTATCATTACTTTATCCAGATCAAACAAGGCCACCGCAACAGTGCCTGCAATGAAAATAAGCAGAGAATAATTCATCAAATCCTTCAGTCTGGCTGGCAGCTGAAAGCTGAATTTCGGCAGATAAAGTTTAAACGCATACCCAAGCATCACTAGAGTTCTTAAAATAAAAACGCCGATGAGTAGGTAAATGAAAAGGTGAACGCTAATAAATTCAGCATAAAGAAAAAGAAGTAAGATGCTAATGGCGAGTCTGTGAAAAACTTCCCGCATGATAGTTCCAAAAACGCTTTTGAACTGGACTTTTGCCCAGGCAAAAAAGACTTCGAAATAAGCGGTTGTCATGGCGATCACGAAAATTCCCCAAATGTAGGGTTGTACCAAATCGTTATCACCTTCGAAATACTGCAGCAAAGTATCGTAAAAAACGAAACCGACGATTCCTATTAGAAGTCCAAGAGCTAAAGGCAAAAACAATGCAAAATTGAGCAGCCTATCTGTATCGATTTTGGTAGTATAGCTGGTGTAAAATTTAACAATCGTGTTATGGACACCGAGCGCCATGAATGGCCAGAATAAGTTTCCTGCCGACAATAGAAACGTGACCAAACCGTAATACTCTGTGGTGAGGAATTTCGGGTATAAAAGCAAGACATTGAGGGCGCCAATTCCAAAACCTAAATAGGTGGAAATGAGGTTGTTGAAGGATTGCTTGGCGACGATTCCCATTGGGTTACTTGATAAGTTGAGTCAACTTTTGAGTTAAATTTCTACGGCTATAGTGTTCTATATTTTTGGTACCGGCTTTTAATTTTCCATTTAGAAAAGCTTTAAAAGACTTTTCTATATAAGACTTTAATCGCTTTTTTTCATCATAGGTAAAGCAATCGCCAGAATGGGTTTCAGAAATAATTTTCCCAACGTCCCAACCCTCAGGTCCTATGGCCAGAATAGGCCGTTTAGAGGCTAAATATTCAAAAAGTTTACCTGGAATAATTCCGCGAGTTTCTGGTTTATCGATTTCGATAAGGAGGAGCATTTGAGAGGTTCGTTGACTTTCGACCGCATCCTTATGATTGAGATAGCCAACCACACTCACAAAGTTTTTAAGTCCGGCTTCGTGAGCTGACTTCAATACACTTTCACTTATTTTTCCTATCAGTTTAAGCTCAAAAAAATCTTTAAAAACAAGACTCTCTTCAATCAATTCTGAAAAGACTTCCCATAAAATCTTTGGGTCTCTATCATTTAATAAGGAGCCAATATGGGAAACGGTGAAATTTTCGCTTAACTCAGCATCTACCGAAATTTCCTCATAGCCATTGGTGATGACTTCTATAGGAGTTTTGGTTTTTTGCTCAAATTCAGCTTTGGTTTGAAAACTGGTAACTACCAGTTGGTCTGCTGAATTTAATACGTAGCTCTCTAATGAAAGATGTTTTTGCTTAGACTTTTCGGTAAGTTTTAAGGCTGAATGATAACCAATTGTCGTCCAGGGATCTCTAAAGTCTGCAATCCATTGAAGTTCAGGATAAATTTCTTTCAAGCCTGAACCAATAAGGTGCAAGCTATGCGGAGGGCCTGTAGTGATGATGGTTTCAATTTCATGATTTTGAATATAATCTTTCAAAAATGAAATGGAAGGCTTCACCCATAGCATCCTCGCATCGGGAATGAAGAAATTGCCTCTAATATAAAGCATCATTCGCTCTTTCCAGGATTGCTTTTTCTTGGATTTTATAATCCCGCTGCTGATGGTTTTAGAATTGGATTTTGACAATACTTCAGCTAATGCATAAGGTTCAAAAATAGATTTCTCAATTACTCTGACTTTTTGACTTGCATCGAGAGAAGCATCCTTTATGGGATAACTTGGGTTTTGGGGCTTATAAACTATAGGTTGCAAACCAAACTTCGGAAGATGTTTAGAAAATTGGAGCCAGCGTTGCACTCCAGGACCTCCGGCTGGTGGCCAGTAGTATGTGATTATTAAAACTTTTTTCATCTTCTATGTTTGCTTTCGCTTTATGGTATAACCTAATCCACCCAGGATAATAAGTAATAAAATTATGAAACTTGCCAGGGTTATTTTTCCACCATAGCTCACCACATCAGGTTGAAATGAAAAGGTAACCTGATGGCTTCCAGCTGGTAACTCCATGGCTCTCAATACATAGTTGGCTCTAAAATGAGTGGCATCCTCGCCATCTATAGTCACTTTCCATCCTTTTGGATAGTAGAGTTCTGAAAACAAAGCAAGGCTTTCGCTCTCAGCTTCATAGCTATAAACCAACTTGTTTTCTTTGTAAGATTTTAATTCAATGTGATCTGAAAAATTCACATCGTATGTTTGGTCTGAAAGGTCAAACTGATTGTTTTCAAAAACCGCCGTGGTATTAGGATTGAGTGTATCCAAAGCCAAAATAGCTGCATTGGCATTCTCTACACTTATCAATTCATTTACGAACCAGGCGTTGCCTAAATGATCCGGGTTTTCCTGCGCAACAGGCTGACCTTCGTTATCAAAAATAAAATACTTGACATTGAGCATATTCAGGATGCTTTGCTTGCCTTCATAAATGTAGAAGTCAAACAATTCCTGTATTCTTCCTGGTTTCGCTGCGTGGTACCCCCCAATTGACTTGTGAAAATAGGAAGCTCTCGCAGAATTCAGCGGATTTGAGGTTAAATCATAAACTCTAAAGTGAGAGTTGTCCTCCTGAATTTCAAGATCGGCTTGATTCGCCTGAAAAGGTCTTTCCATCACTGAAGCTGCCACAAAATCATCTTCATTGACGTAACGTGTGTTAACACCAATTAAATCTATCAATATAAAAACACCGATAAGCCCAATAAAAACTGGCTTTTTGACTTTTTCTTTGAGGTATAAATAAACTGCACCTGCTAAAAGTAAGACAAAAATCAAGGAACGAGTGGTATCCGCCATAAACATGGATTTCCTGTCTTCCTTGAGTGCTCTTACAAATTTAGCTCCATATTGCTTTAAGAACATGGCATCATTCGAACTACTAAAATCAAACAAAGCCGACTTAAGAAGTAGAAATAAAACACTGAGCCCACCTAAAATAATGGTCGTTTTCTTAAGTGCATTCCATTTTTCCTGACTAGAAATTTCACTATCGACTAGCTTAGAAATTCCTAAAATACCTAAAATTGGCAGGCAAAATTCGATAATAACCTGAATGGAAGAAACAGCTCTGAATTTGTCATAAAATGGAATATAATCCACGAAAAACTTGGTGAGCAAGGAAAAGTTATCACCCCAGGATAGTAGTAAAGCCAAAATTGAACCAGCAACAAGCCACCATTTGGTTCTACCTTTAGTTAGAAATAAAGCTAAAACAAATAGGAAGATGACAGATGCGCCTATATAGGCTGGTGCACCTATAAAAGTCTGGTCTCCCCAGTAGGTCGGTAAATTCTTGCTAAACTCTAAGGCTTGAACCGGAGAAGCTCCCATCTGAATGATTTCTTTATAAACTTCAGAATCTTTGCCTAGGGATTCGCTGCTAGAACCACCCATAAATCTAGGGATAAACAAATTGAAGGTTTCTAAAACCCCGTAGCTGTATTCAGTGATGTAATCGTAATCCAAGCCAGATTTCACCTTTTCTGTTCCGCTAGGTTCGATGGTAAGTCCTGTATCGCCCCTTGTACTGTAAGCTGCATATTCTTGGGTAGCTAGCAAATTAGTGATATTTAGCAAAACAGCCAGAACAATTGCCGGAATAAAGCTTAAAGACGCTCTCAGGTAAGGTTTTAAAGTTTTGGCTTTATAGGCATGAACTGCATTTACTACAACAACTACAAGACTAAGCAACATCAAGTAGTAAGTCATCTGAAAATGATTCGACATCAATTCAAAAGCGAGCCCTACGCAAAACAAAACATTCCCCCAGAACAGTTTTTGCCTGTAGACAAGTACCATTCCCCCAATCACCAAGGGAAAATAAGCTATAGCATGTGCTTTGGCATTGTGACCCACTCCGAGAATGATAATGAGGTAGGTAGAAAAACCAAAAGCTAAAGCTCCTAAAAAGGCCAGTTTGTAATTGACTTTTAGGCACAAAAACAAAATATACATCCCGACAAAATAGAGAAATAAATAATCGGCGGGTCTTGGCAAAAATCGAAGTTTTCTGTCTATCTCTTTTATAAAATTGTAAGGGTAATTGGCCCCAAGTTGATAAGTAGGCATCCCTCCAAAAGCTGAATTTGTCCAATAGGGCTCTTCACCTTCATTAGCTCTAAACTCATTTTGAGCTTTTGCCATCCCGGTGTACTGAACAATGTCACTTTGGTAAATGGTTTTACCTTTTAGGACTGGATAGAAAAAAGCTAAGGAGGCAATTATAAAAAGGAGTAAAACGAGAAGGTGTTTCCAGGAGTTTTTGAATATGGATTTCATGAATAAGTTTTGGTTTGAAAAACGAGAAAGTTAGTCAATTTCTTCATAATCTATATACTCACCAACTTTGGTCTCTTTCGACTTTCTTTTGGAAGTTTTACTGGATTTGTGCGAGTTTTTTCTGGGCTCTTGCTGAGGAGGATTGAACTGTTTCTCCATGTTTTTTTGAACTTTTTTGAAAATATATTTCAAAAGTAAAGGACCGAAATACTTGGCTAGTAGCTTCACTCCAAAATAAACCAGCAGTATAATTAAAATTGTCTTTAGAAATACCATACATACTATTTGATGTGCAAAAATACCAATACTTTATAGCATTAAGCTAGGAAGGCAAAAAAAATCAGATTTTAATTTATATTTGAATCTAAATTTGACTTATGAAATTTAAATTCAGTTGCTTTTTTCTGTTTATCACCTTAGGTATACAGGCTCAATATACAGAAATGATTAATTCCAACAGACCTGGCGAGTCCTTTGGAGCTTATAGTGTGGGAACAAATGTTCTTCAAATTGAAACCGGGATAGCTTACGGAGAAGATAATCATGTGTTTTCACTTATACCCGATCGCACACATATAGATTACCAATATCAAATAAGGTATGGCTTATTCCGGGAAAGGCTTGAGGTGATTCTGGATGGCACTTTCGTAAGTGCCGAGGAAACGTTACTTAGAGGTGGCACTGTTACCACTAGTCGGTTTAGTAATTTCAAGAGCAACACCCTGGGAGCTAAATATTTGATCTATGACCCGAATATTAAAAAAGCAAAAGAAGGACCAAACTTATACAGCTGGAAGAAAAACAACTTGATACAATGGGATGATTTTATACCTGCGGTTTCTGTATTTGCCGGAGCTAATCTGTTATTTGGCGATAATCCATTTAGATTTCCTGAAGAGCCACAAAGTTCGATTAAAGCAGCACTGATAACTCAAAATAATATAGGGAGAAACTGGGTATTAGTGTCCAACTTAATTGTTGATAAACCCACAACAGATTTTCCCACTTACGCAGGAATTTTCACGTTAACACATTCGATATACACTAGAACTGGAGTTTTTTTAGAATTTCAAACTTATATAAATGATTTATATAGTGATGAAATCATACGTGCAGGAGCTGCTCTTTTGGTGAATAAAAATTTACAAGTAGATATTTCTGGGCTTATCAATTTTAAAGACTCCCCGGAACGATGGAGAGCTGGAATTGGAGCTTCTTATAGATTTGATATGCATACCGATGAATATATTATTAAAGACGCTGAGTAAAAGGAATTACCAGACAAAGAAAGAACCTCTAAGTAGACATTCCTTAATTGAAATTATAACCTAAACTAAAAAGCCTCAATCTTTCGACTGAGGCTTTAAGTTTATTGGACTTTCTTAAAATAGTTATTTTTCAAACTTCTTTAAAGTCTTGGTGATTATATCAACACAATCCATCAATTCTTCTTCTGTAATTACCAATGGAGGGGCAAAACGAATAATATTGCCATGCGTTGGTTTTGCCAGGAGTCCGTTTTCCTTTAACGCCACACAAATATCCCAGGCAGTTGAACTGTCTTCAGAATCGTTGATGACGATGGCATTAAGCAATCCTCTACCTCTTACGAGATTAACAATGTTATGATTCTCTATATACTTATTTAATTCACTTCTGAACAAATCACCAAGACGTCTTGCATTTTGAGCTAGTTTCTCGTCTTTGACCACTTCCAAAGCTTCCATTGCCACAGCTGCGGCAACCGGATTTCCTCCAAAAGTAGAACCATGCTGTCCTGGCTGAATCACATTCATAATGGCATCATCAGCTAGAACTGCAGATACTGGGTACGCCCCTCCAGAAAGCGCCTTACCCAAGATAAGTACATCTGGTCTGGAATAAGTAGCTTGTCTTTCGCAGTGTCCCTGGCAATCGCATTTTCCACAAACCGCTAATAAAGCACCTGTTCTTGCAATACCTGTTTGAATTTCATCGGCCATAAAAAGCACATTGTGCTCGTTGCAAAGTGATTTTACATTTGGTATAAAATCGTCATCAGGTGTGAATACACCAGCTTCACCTTGAATTGGCTCTATTAAAGCTCCAGCGATATTTTTATTTTCTTTCAATACTTTTTCCAAAGCTTCAGCATCATTATAAGGTACTTTTATAAAGCCAGGCGTATAAGGTCCAAAGTTTTTTCTAGCCCCCTCATCGTTACTAAATGATATGATTGTAGTGGTTCTTCCGTGAAAATTATTTTCAAAAACTACGATTTGAGCTTCAGTTTCAGGGATTCCTTTTTGTTCGTAAGCCCATTTTCTACAAATCTTAATTGCCGTTTCAACTGCTTCAGCACCACTATTCATTGGCAGAAGTTTATCAAACTTAAAATACTCGGTCGCATATTTTTCATAGACTCCCAAAACATTATTATGAAAAGCTCTTGAAGTTAATGAGATGGTCTGAGATTGTTTATGCATAGCCTCAACAATTCTTGGATGGCAATGACCTTGATTTACAGCTGAATAAGCCGAAAGAAAATCATAATACTTCTTACCTTCTACATCCCAAACATGAACACCTTCCCCTTTTTTGAGAACTGCAGGTAAGGGATGGTAATTATGAGCTCCATATTTGTCTTCTAAATCTATAGCTTGTTGTGATGATTTGACATCTTGAACTTTCATATGGTATATTTTTGAATTTTAGTAATTATTTACAAATTTAAACATCTCATTATCAATTTATCGTAAAGAAAATCCAAAACTATACTTTAAAGCTTATTTATTTTTGTTTTAAATAATAAGTAGAAAAGTAACAATAGTCATATTTTTAAAAATTTCTATTTGATATATTAGTAGATTAAATTTAGGCCTATGTACCAGGACTCCAGGCGATATTCTAAAAAAATAATTGGAAAAATCAATCAAAAGATATCTGAGAAACTCAGATGGCAAAGCCGTACTCTTCAATTTGTGATTAGTTTTCTAGCAGCACTTGGCTTAACCTATTTAATCAAAGACCCAGGTTTTACCGAAGGTCAGACTTCCGTGTTATTTATTTTACTGTTTGCTATTGGCTTATGGGTCACTGAAGCAATACCTCCCTTTGCTGTTGGGGTTTTAATCATTGGCTACTTGGTATTTACAATGAGTAATCTGGAAACCGAAAATGTAACCCAGTATTTACACACCTGGTCTGATTCTGTAATCTGGCTGTTTTTAGGTGGTTTTTTTATTGCGGAAGCCATGAAAAAAACTGCCTTAGACCAGTCTCTACTTAAACTAATAGTTGCTAAATTGGGAGAACAACCAAAGTACATTCTGCTGGGTCTGATGCTTATTACTGCCTTTTTATCCATGTTGATGAGCAATACAGCCACTACAGCCATGATGATTGCCAGCATTACCCCAATCACCTACAGCCTGGGTAAAGAGGCTCCAATCACCAAAGCCCTTTTAATAGGGATTCCAACAGCAGCTGCTATTGGCGGTATGGGCACCATTATTGGTTCAGCACCAAATGCCATAGCCGTAGGTGCTCTGGAAGGTATTGGTATTCGCATTAGCTTTTTGGAATGGATGATTATCGGTATTCCTCTAGCATTCGTGCTTATTTTTATTTTTTGGGGAGCCCTGCTCAAGAAATATCAAATAGAACGCAAGTCTTTGGATTTAAGCTTCTTACAAAAAACTAAACAACATATAGATGATACTATTTCATCAACACAAATACGCTTGACACTGATTATTATTCTTGCCAGTTTATTGTTTTGGCTGACATCCCAATGGACAGGCATTCCAGTATCAGCTGTATCAGGCATACCTATAGTTGGGTTCACGATGTTTGGAATTCTAGATGCCGACGATATGCGTAAGTTACCCTGGGATACTCTGATGCTTGTAGCTGGCGGGCTTGCCTTAGGACTTGCTGTTCAGCAACAAGGCTTAACTGATTATTTTATCAGTTTTATTGATGTTCAGTATTTTAATTTTTACTTATTAGCCTTCATGTTTGCCTTACTCAGTGTTATTTTTTCAAATATAATGAGCAATACAGCAACTACCACGATTATGGTGCCGCTTGCCATTTCGTTCACCATACTCTTACCTGAGGAATCTCCTAAAATAATACCGCTCATTATCGCCTTAAGTGCATCCTGCGCTTTGCTTTTACCAGTGTCTACCCCTCCCAATGCTATCGCCTACAGTACAGGTAAAATAGATCAGGCTGATTTTAGATATGGAGGAATTATAATAGGAATTCTAGGCCCTGTTTTAGTTAGTCTATGGGTCAGTTTAGTTTACTATTTATAGGATAACTTCGATACCAAAAGAAATCTAACTGAATAAAGCAGTATTTAAAACATTGCTTTATTTTTGCCGCATGGCAAGACGGAAAAACACAAAAAAAACCTTTGAAAATATTGAAGTCCTCGATGCAGGCAGTAAAGGCAAAGGAATAGGAAAAGCTAGTGATGGCAGAGTTTTAATCATCGACCAGGTTGTCCCTGGCGATGTTGTAGATGTTACCACTTACAAGAAGAGAAAATCTTACTACCAGGCAAAACCGCTTAGGTTCGTGGAGTTGTCACCAAAACGAACCGAACCTGTATGCCAGCATTTTGGAGTTTGCGGCGGTTGTAAGTGGCAGAATATGGCCTACGAACATCAGCTTTATTACAAAGAAAAAGAAGTTCTTGAAAATCTAAAGCGGATAGGAAAAATTGACGTCGCTGAAACCAAGCCCATACTTGGTAGCGAGAAAATTTATTTCTACAGGAATAAAATGGAATTTTCTTTTAGTAACAGTCGATGGCTTACAGAATCTGAAATTTCCAGCGGTACCGATATTCAGGATAAAAATGCATTAGGCTTCCATATTCCTGGCATGTGGGATAAAATATTAAATCTCGAAAAATGTCATTTGCAAGAAGATCCAAGCAATGACATCAGAAATAAAATAAGAGATTTTGCTACAAAAAATAATCTCGAGTTCTTCAACCCCAGAGAACAGATCGGATTGCTTAGAACCTTGATGATCAGAACAAGTTCTACCGGAGAATATATGATATTAATTCAGTTTTATCAGGAAAACAAGGCTAAACGTGAGCTTTTACTGGATTATATCATTCAGGAATTTCCTGATGTCACCTCTCTTCAATATGTCATCAACGAGAAAGGAAACGACACTATTTACGATCAGGAAGTCATTAACTATTTTGGTCAGGACTTCATTTATGAGGAAATGGAAGGCTTAAAGTTTAAGATCAATGCCAAGTCTTTTTATCAAACCAATTCAGAACAAGCCTACGAACTTTATAAAATCACCAGAGAATTTGCCGGCTTAACCGGCGATGAGCTGGTTTATGATCTATATACTGGAACAGGAACTATAGCTCAGTTTGTCGCTAAAAAAGCAAAGCATGTGGTGGGAATTGAAGCTGTACCAGAAGCCATCGAAGATGCTAAAGCCAATGCGAAATTAAATGGGATTGAAAACACTTCCTTTTTTGCTGGTGATATGAAAAAGATTTTTACATCTGGATTCATAGCAGAACACGGTCAGCCTGATGTGATCATCACAGACCCTCCAAGAGAAGGCATGCACAAGGAAGTGGTTGAGCAAATACTTAGTGTAAAACCTAAACGCATAGTCTATGTAAGCTGTAATTCCGCAACTCAAGCCAGGGACTTGCAATTGATGGATGCGTTTTATCAGGTTGACAAAAGTCAGGCGGTGGACATGTTTCCACAAACTCACCATGTAGAAAATGTAGTTTGCTTAAGATTAAGAGAATGAAAAAAGCAGTGTTTACCTGTTTCATGATTGCAGTCATACTTCCACTTTTCACCTCATGTGAAAGGGATGACATCTGTGCTGAAGCTACGGAAACCACACCAAAACTGCTCATTGAATTTTTCGATGTGAACAATCCTGGGAATCCCAGAAATGTAAGGAATCTCACAACAAGAGATATAGAAAAAGATGCTAAGGATAGTTTGCTTTTTAATTCAACCTCAACAATAGCCATACCTCTTAAAACTGACGCTATTGAAACTAGCTATGTTTTTAATTTAAATGCTTTAGCAGAATCTGGTGGACTAACCGATACACTCACCTTTTCTTATGCCACAAACGAGCTATATTTAAACAGAGCCTGTGGCTTTAAAGTTAACTTTACAGATTTCAGAGTTGAGCTGGAAAATCAAGAAAATAACACTGAAAGTTGGATAAGGGATATCCAGGTACAAGAAAATAATATTGAAAATGAACTTGAGACTCACTTATATATTTTTTATTAGTTCTTTTTTCTGGATTTTCACAGGCGATATTATTGCTCAGGGAGATGGAAATGTGGAATACGAACAAGTCACCGATTCTATCTTTTTTAAAGATAAATACGGGCTTACAGTGAGTTTGGATTTAAGTAGAATTGGAAATAGTCTGTGGGATTCAGAATATCAGGGCATTGAAATTGGAGCTGACTATAGATTTTCGGAAGACCTTTATATCGCTGGAGAACTGGGAAACGAAAACTCCATTTATAATGAAGACAACATTTTAAACGAGGCAAATGGCAGTTACATAAAATTAGGAGTTAATTATAATATTTATGATAACTGGATAGGAATGAGAAATTTGATTTATGCAGGTATTCGTTATGGATTTGCTGCCTATTCTCAAAATTTGAAAAGTTATAGGATTTACACTACAGATAACTACTTTCCACCAGACATTAGAGAAACTGATAAAACCTTTAGTAACCTCACTGCCAATTGGATAGAGTTACAGGCTGGGGTAAGGGTGAATATGTTTGGTAATGTTTACCTTGGTGCTCATGTTCAATTAAAAAATATGATTACTTCTACAGCTATTCCCAATTTCGATAATTTATACGTCCCCGGATTTCATAGAACATTCGATTATTCAAGTATTGGTGTAGGCTGGGGTTATTCTATTAGTTATCTCATTCCTATATATTCCAAAACAAAAAGACAGGCCGTAAGAAATTAACTTATTGTTTTGCTGCTTTTTTAGAGCCCTCATAGATTTTATAATTCAATAATCTGGATTCTAATTTTGCATTGAATAATTTAATTTTTCGTGATGGTCTCAAACCTACGTGTTTTATAGCCTCAAGATCTGCAACTATAAACCAGGCTGATGTACCTGGATAATTTCGCTTTAATGTATCCCCTATTTTAGAATAAAATTCAGGAATATCCACATCAAGTCTTACACCATAAGGAGGATTAAACACCATGTGCAGATGACGTTCTGAAGTTTTAAAGCTTTCGAAAAAATCTTGACGCTCTACCTTAATAAATTCAGAAAGATTTGCATTTTCAATATTTTGGGTTGCTTTTTCTATGGCTGATGGCGCTTTGTCGTAACCTTTAAGCTCAAAATCAAAAGACCTTACTTTCTTTAAAGTTGAATCTTTAATGATTTCAAATAAGGCTTCATCAAAGTCTTCCCATTTCTGAAAAGCAAAATGCTCACGGTTAATGTTTGGAGGGATATGACAGGCTATCATCGCCGCTTCGATTAACAAAGTTCCACTTCCACACATGGGATCGAGAAAATCACATTGTCCAGACCATCCTGATTTTAAAAGTAACCCAGCCGCTAAAACTTCATTGATAGGCGCTATATTGGTAGCCGTTTTATAACCTCTTTTAAAAAGCGGTTCTCCCGACGTATTCAAGCTGATTTCGCAGTTTCCTCTATCGATGTGAACACTTACCTGACAATCTGGTCTATCCGTATCGATATTGGGCCTAGTTTCAAATTTGTCTCTAAATCTATCTACAATCGCGTCTTTAGTTCTAAAAACAACATATCTGGAATGCGTGAAAATTTCAGAATTTACGGTAGATTCTACGGCAAATGTTCCATTTTTGTCAATTAGATTTTCCCAGGCAAACGCATTGACCTTATTATAAAAATCATCTTCATTGTAAATTTTAAAGCTGAAAACAGGTTTCAAAATGCTTATAGCAGTTCTTAAGCTAAGATTGGCTTTATACATAAACCCAAGATCACCAACAAAGGAAACGTGTCTTACCCCTTTTTGGATATCCATAGCTCCGAGCTCTCTTAATTCTTTTACAAGTTCGTCTTCGAATTCATAGAGACACTTGGCAATCATTTTGAAATTATTTTCCATAAAGAACATATTTTGGAGTGCAAAAATACATTAATTTTGCACCTTTATTTTTGAGAACGTGATTTTAAGTTTTCAAAATTGAACTAAATCATCCATATGAATTTATTATTACCCATTGTTGCTGTACTTTTAGGGTTTGGAATCTCATATTTTCTTCATCAAAATTCAAAAACAATCAATCTGCTTTTGGCTTTTAGCGGATCTTTTTTATTATCGGTTACTGTTTTAGAATTTCTTCCAGACATTTATAATTCTAGAGTAAATTCAATAGGCATCTATATTTTAGGTGGGATTTTACTTCAAATCATCTTAGAATATTTGTCCGGAGGTGCAGAACACGGGCATTTTCACCTTTCAAAAGAAAAGAAAACCTTTCCCTTCGTACTCTTCATTAGTTTATGTATCCATGCATTTTTGGAAGGGATTCCCCTTCATGGCAATGAGCATTTGCTTTATGCAGTAATAGTCCACAAAGTACCTATTGCCATCATCATAGCCTCTTTTCTGTTCAACACAAATTTATCTAAATTCAAAATCATCATCTTCCTTGTTGTTTTTGGACTGATGACGCCTCTTGGTAGTTTCGTCCAAAACAACACAAGTTTGCTCGATGAAATCAGCATTTATCTCGATGCCATAGTTATTGGTATCTTTCTTCACGTCTCCACCACCATTTTATTTGAATCCTCCAAAGATCACAAATTCAACATTTACAAGTTCGGCATCATCGTCCTGGGGATTGTTTTGGCGTTAGTCCTTTAAATAAGACTCTCCATTTCAGTGCAAAATATATGGATTATTCTTAATTTAGCGCTTTTAGAAATCTTAGCAAATAAAATGTTATGAGTAAATACGATGTTATAGTTTTAGGAAGTGGTCCGGGAGGATATGTGGCAGCAATTAGAGCTTCACAGCTTGGTCTTAAAACAGCTGTTATTGAAAAAGAAAGTTTGGGTGGAGTTTGTCTTAACTGGGGTTGCATTCCTACAAAAGCTTTACTTAAAAGCGCACAGGTTTTTCAATATTTAAATCATGCTGAAGATTACGGACTTAAGGTTGATAACCCAGATAAAGATTTTACTAAAGTTGTAAAACGCAGTAGAAACGTAGCTGAAGGAATGAGCAAGGGTGTTCAATTTCTGATGAAAAAGAACAAGATCGATGTCATCATGGGACATGGAACTCTCAAAAAGGGAAAGAAAGTTTCTGTAAAAGATGATAAAGATAAAACAACCGAATATGAAGCAGACCATATCATTATAGCCACCGGAGCTCACTCAAGAGAGCTTCCTAGCCTTCCACAAGATGGTAAAAAAGTGATTGGGTATAGAGAAGCAATGACATTGGATAAACAACCAGAGTCTATGATTGTCGTAGGATCTGGAGCTATTGGATCTGAATTTGCTAGTTTTTATAACGACATGGGAACTAAAGTCACTTTGGTAGAATTTTTACCAAATATTGTTCCTTTGGAAGATGAAGAAGTTTCTAAACAATTTGAAAAAATATACAAGAAGAAAGGTATCAATGTGATGACCAACTCCTCGGTAGAAAGTGTGGACACTTCTGGTAAAAAAGTAAAAGCTAAAGTAAAAACCAAAAAAGGAGAAGAAACCATCGAAGCCGATATCGTTTTATCTGCTGTGGGTATCAAAACCCATATTGAAAACATTGGCTTAGAAGATGTCGGTATAAAAACCGATAAAGATAAAATTACGGTCAATGATTTCTACCAAACCAACGTTCCCGGCTACTATGCCATTGGAGATGTTACTCCCGGCCCAGCTCTTGCGCATGTTGCTTCTGCTGAGGGTATTCTCTGTGTAGAAAAAATAGCTGGAGAAAAAGTGAAAGCTTTGGATTATAGCAACATCCCGGGATGTACTTATTCTGATCCTGAAATTGCTAGTGTCGGTATGACAGAAAAACAAGCTAAAGAAGCAGGTTATGAAATAAAAGTTGGCAAATTTCCATTTTCAGCTTCTGGTAAAGCAAGTGCTTCTGGTGCTAAAGATGGTTTTGTAAAAGTTATTTTTGATGCTAAATACGGAGAATGGTTAGGTTGCCATATGATTGGAGCTGGAGTGACTGATATGATTGCTGAAGCTGTTTTGGGCAGAAAACTTGAAACTACAGGTCATGAAGTCTTAAAAACTGTTCACCCACACCCTACTATGAGTGAGGCTGTGATGGAAGCTACAGCAGCGGCATATGACGAAGTAATTCACTTATAGTGCTTAAGATTTGATTACATTTGAAGCTTCTGAGAGTCAAATTTCAGAAGCTTTTTTTAGTTCTGAATTATGAGAAAACACATTACAAGTATCAGCAATCCGTTGATCAAACATTTGCTTTTACTTCAGAAGAAATCCAAGCTTAGAAAAAGCTGTAATGAATTTGTCATTGAAGGCGTTCAGGAACTCAAATATGCTAATGAGGCTGAATACACATTAAAACAGGTGTTGGTCTGTCCCGATATTTTTGAAGACGATATTCAACTCGACGCCTTAAGCTGTGAAGTTCTGGAGATTTCTAAAGTTGTTTTCGAAAAAATAGCTTACCGATCCTCAACCGGAGGAGTTATAGCTATTGCTTTTTCGAAAAAACTGACTCTTGATAAGTTAAAATTTGACACTAATTCGCCTCTCATTCTGGTAGCTGAAGCTCCAGAAAAACCCGGAAATATTGGTGCCCTTTTAAGAACTTGTGATGCTGCCCATCTAGATGCAGTCATTATTGCAAACCCTAAAACGGATCTCTATAATCCAAATATTATCAGATCTAGCGTCGGGACAATCTTCACAAATTCTATAGCGACTGGAACAACTTCTGAAATAATTGATTATCTTAAGACGAATAATATCCACATTTTTGCAGCTGCACTTCAGGATTCAAACTCTTATCTAGAGGAAAATTTTACGGTACCAACTGCCATCGTCGTGGGTACAGAACATGAAGGCTTGTCTGAAAACTGGAGAGTTCAGGCTCATAAAATTGTAAAAATCCCAATGGATGGGAAAGTAGATTCTCTCAATGTTTCAGTCTCTGCTGCAATTCTTATTTTTGAAGCAAAGAGGCAACGTTTAAGCGTTTAATTTTTTAATTTATATGCAGCTCAAATTCTTAATCTTTACATTACTATTTTGCAATCACCTTACTTACGCGCAAGATGAGATTCCAAGAAATTATTTTGAATCACCGTTGGAAATTCCTCTTTTGCTTTCTGGAACTTTTGGTGAATTGAGATCCAATCATTTTCATGCAGGGATGGATATTAAAACTAATGGCGTTACCGGTTTAGCTGTTTCAGCATCTGCCAAAGGTTATGTGGGTAGGATTAAAATTCAGCATGGTGGTTACGGCAAAGCCCTTTATGTCTACCATCCAAATGGTTATCAAAGTGTTTATGCGCATCTGGATAATTTTTCACCAAAAATTGAGGCTTTAGTTAGAAAAGCGCAGTATAAAAAAGAATCTTATGAGATAGAGCTCTTTCCTTCGGCTTTAGAATTGAAGGTTAAGCAGGGAGAGGTGATTGGATACAGTGGTAATTCGGGCTCGAGTGGAGGACCTCACTTACATTTTGAAATCAGGGATTTTAAGTCTAAGCCTATGAATCCATTTTTATTTGGGTTTGATGAGGTAAAAGATTCACGGAAGCCACAAATTTTTGCTTTGCATGCCTACTCCCTGGGACCAGATTCTCATGTGAATGGCAGTACAGATCGTGTTCAGCTCAAATTAATTCAGCGTCAAGATGGTAATTATAGAACCGAACCTATAAAAGCATTTGGAACTATAGGTTTTGGTATAGATGCTTACGATATTCTGGACTTAACTTACAATAAAAATGGCGTCTATTCTGTAGTTACAAAACTGAATGGAAAGCCTGTTTTTGAAACCACTTTCGATAAATTTTCATTCTACGAATCACGTTATATCAATCGTCTTATCGATTTTGAATATTACGCAACTGAAAAAAGGAGAATCCAAAAACTTTTCTTGGAGCCAAATAATCCCCTAAGTCTTTATAAAGACGTTTATAACGATGGAACTGTGACCATTCAAAAAGATAATCTCGATCAAAGCTTTGAGATTTTAGTTTCAGATTTTATGGGAAATACGCGATCTATTTTAATTCCTCTTACTACTGATTTTGATGAAAATCTAATTCAGAAGGAAATAAAAGAAACCGAGTATTTTGCCAAAGCAAATTCAGCTTCTGTTTTTGAAGAAGGCAAAATCGACATCTATATTCCAAAAAATGCGCTTTACGAGGACATATTTTTGGATATCGACATAGAAGGCTTAAGTGTTAAATTACATGAACCTACAACTCCACTTCATAAATCGATGACGATAGGTTTTGATGTTAGTCAATATTCTCTGGAAGATCAAGACAAGCTATATATCGCTTCGGTTACCTCCTGGGGAAGTAAATATTATGTAAGTACCTATAAAAAAAAAGATAGATTAACTACTAAAGTCAATGAATTCGGAACTTATCAATTATTTGAAGATAACAAAGCACCAACGATAACGCCTAAAAACTTCAGAGACAAACAATGGGTTTCCAATTTCAGGTTCCTAAAATTAGAAATCGACGATGAAGACACAGGGATTGAAAGCTACCGGGCAACGGTAAACGGAGAGTTTATCCTTATGGAATATGATTATAAAACCAAAACACTCACCTATGACTTCAACGATGGAAAAATTTCTGATACTAAAAATGAATTAAAAGTCGTTGTTACAGATAAGGTTGGAAATACTGCTATATTTGAGGCAGAATTTCTCAGAAAAAATTAATTCCATCAAGCTTGAAATATCTTTACGCATTCCTTATTGTTTTTGGCTCTACTGCTGTTTTTTCTCAAACCGCTACTGTACAAGGAATCATTTTTGACGAAAGTATTACACCTGTTCCATTTGCAAACATTAGTTCGGCAACCACCGGTACCGTGTCCAATGCCAACGGATTTTATAGCCTTAGCATACCTGCAAACCGAGCTATAGAATTGAAAATATCTTACGTTGGTTTTAAGCCTATTACGCTTAAACTAAATTTAAAACCAGACCAAGTAGAAGAACTTAATTTCGTTTTAAAAACCACTGTTGAACAAATTGGTGAGGTAGTTTTACAGAATGAAGAAAGAGCAAGAATCGAAGGAGTGACAACCCTATCTCCAGAAACCGTTCGGAAAATTCCAGGTGCTAATGCTGGTGTAGAAAATCTTCTTAAAACTTTGCCTGGAGTTAACTCCAACAACGAATTAAGCACTCAATATTCTGTAAGAGGCGGGAATTATGATGAAAATTTAGTTTATGTGAATGATATTCAAATTTACAGACCTTTTTTAATACGAAGTGGTCAACAAGAAGGCTTAAGTTTTGTAAATACTGATCTGGTAAGAAATATTCAATTTTCAGCTGGTGGATTCAAAGCCAGATATGGAGATAAAATGTCATCTGTTTTAGATATTGAATACCGAAGACCTGTGAGTTTTGGCGGGAGTTTCGAAGCTAGTTTTCTCGGTGGAAGTGCTTCTGTGGAGGGTGTATCGGAAGATAAAAAACTATCTGCTATAGTTGGTCTAAGATACAGAGACAACTCACTTTTCGTCAATGCTAAAGATATTGAAGCCAACTTTAAGCCTAGATTTGCAGACATTCAAACTTTTTTTACTTACCAGTTCAACTCTCAATTTGAATTGAGTTTTTTAGGGAATATTGCCGTCAATAGTTACAATTATGAACCTTTTACCAGACAAACCAATTTTGGAACTATAAATGACCCCAAGGCGCTTTTAGTGTTTTATGAAGGTGAAGAAGAAGACAGGTATGAAACTTATTTTGGAGCTTTTAAAGCCACCTACAAACCTGACGAAAACTATACAGGTAAACTTATTGCATCCGCTTATCATACCAAAGAACAAGAACATTTTGACATTCTCGCCAATTACAGATTAGGAAGTGTAAGTTCAGATTTTGGAGATGAAAATCTAGGTGAAGTTGAATTTACAGAAGGAGCTGGGTCACAATTTACGCATGCAAGAAATAATCTGGACGCCTTGATTTTTAATCTTCAGCATTTGGGAAGCTACCACATCGATGAGCACCTTCTGGAATACGGTGCAAAATACACTCACGAAGACATAAGGGATCGCTTACAGGAATATGAAGTTATAGATTCTGCTGGTTTTAGCATACGCCCTCCTCTTCCCGATTTTGCCAACGACCAGCCTTACAATCCTTTTGAAGCTCCCCTGGAAGTTTACCAAAGCATAAGAGCACTCAATTCTACAAAAATTGATAGGCTTACTGCTTTTTTGCAATGGAGTTACAGAACGAGTCTTGGAGATTCTAGATTATGGATGAATGCCGGTATAAGAACTCAGGCCTGGAGGGTTTCCGGAAAAGATATTGAATCCAATACCCAACACATTTGGAGTCCAAGAGCTCAAATTTCTTTAAAACCAAATTGGGACAAGGATATGCTATTTCGGCTTTCCGGAGGATTTTACCATCAGCCTCCTTTTTACAGGGCACTCAGGGATTCCACAGGAACAGTTATTCCTACAGTAAAGGCTCAAAAATCCATTCATATTGTAGCTGGTAACGATTATAGTTTCAGGGTTTGGGATAGGCCTTTCAAACTTATCACCGAAGCTTATTATAAAAAACTAGAGGATGTGAATCCTTACACCATAGAAAATGTAAGAATTCGATACCGAGCCAGAAACGATGCCGAAGCTTATGCTTATGGTTTAGACATGAGACTTAACGGCGAATTTGTTCCTGGCACAGAAAGCTGGTTCAGCTTTGGGTATTTAAAAACTGAAGAGCGCCAAGGCAACCGGGAATACATTTCCAGACCAACAGACCAGCGACTGAAGTTTGCTGCTTTATTTCAGGATTACGTCCCCAAAATGCCAAAATTAAAATTATACCTCAATCTCGTTTATAATACCGGTTTACCAGGAGGTTCACCACAATTTGTAGATCCTTACGATTTCCAAAGTAGATTGCCGGATTATCAAAGAGTGGATGTAGGTTTTTTTTATGCTTTAAAAGAACCCAATGATAATTTCAGTAAAAATAACTGGCTAAGTGTTTTTGAAAGTGTAGATGTAGGCTTTGAGATTTTCAATATGTTCGACAAGCTTAATTCCATAACCAACACTTTTGTGAGAGATGCCTCTTCAAAAAATCAATTTGCTATTCCTAACTTTTTAAGTCCAAGAGTTTTCAACTTAAAATTCTCAGTTCGCTTTTGAAAGGGCTAAACTTTTCAAAGTAGATATGACGTAATCCAGTTCTTTTTTTGTGGTGAATTTAGAAAACGAAAACCGAATGCCTGGGTAATCTAACTTTTCACCATAAACTTCATTAAGAACAAAAGAACCAAGCTGAGCTCCGCTTTGGCAAGCACTTCCTTTGGAACAGGCAATTCCTTTAAGATCCAGCTGAAACAACATCATATCAGATTCTGAAGCAGAAAGCGGAATACTCACATTTACTAAAGTATAGGTGCTTTTATCTAAATCTCCAGAAAGTCCATTGAATCTCACGCCAGGTATTTCAGATTTTAAAGAATCCATAAAGTGATTTTTTAAAGACTTGATGTAAGCTGAGTCTTCTTCTAAGTTTGTATAGGCTATTTCAATCGCTTTCTGTAAACCAATAATATTATGAACGCTTTCAGTTCCTGCTCTCAATTCACGCTCTTGAGACCCTCCATGAATTAAGGGCTTGAGATGATTTCTACTTTTCACATATAAGAACCCCACGCCTTTGGGGCCATGAAATTTATGAGCACTCACGGCGATAAAATCAACGGGCAGATCTGCTAAATCCATTTCATAATGACCTACAGATTGCACGGTATCGCTATGAAAATAAGCAGAGTACTTTTGACACAATTCACCTACCGCTTTTAAATCGAGGATATTACCAATCTCATTATTGATATGCATTAAAGAAACAAGGGTTTTAGAATCAGGTGCTTCAGCTAAAAGACTTTCTAAATGGGTTAAATCTACAGAACCATCCTGATCTAAATTTACAAATTGAAGGTCTATTTTGTTTTCGGTATCCAAAAATTCAACACAGTTTAAAACGGCGTGATGCTCAATTTTAGAAGAAATAATTCTGGTCACTCCTAGATCTCTTACCGCACAGGAAATAGCCATATTGTCGGCTTCAGTACCGCCAGAAGTGAAAACAATATTAGCAGAAGAAACATTAAGTAAAGACGCGATAGACTTTCTGGCTGTTTCCACTGCTGCCTTGGCTTTTCTTCCAAAAGCATGGGTCGAAGAAGGATTTCCGAAATTCGATCTCATACTTTGATGCATCGCTGAAATCACTTCAGGATCCATTTGAGTAGTTGCGGCATTATCTAGGTAAACTGTATCCATTGCTTAAAATTCTTTCACAAAAATAATTCAAATTTAATTGGTATCCTTTAAGTGTTTTATATTTGAACTCGAATTTAAGACTATGACAAGATATCTATTACTTCTAGCTGTTACTTTAATTTTCCTGAGTTGTGATGACGGAGATATCATCGTAAGTGATTTCAATTTTAATGAAGAATCAAAATTGAATCTTTGTGAATTCGAAAACAATAGAAAAGTACTTCATATTATTACTGAATCCAACGAAGCTATAGCCTTCACTTTTCAACAAAACATCGCTGAAAATGTTATAAATGTTATAAGCCCAAGCCGTTTTTCGGTACCCATAAATAATTCTAATCGTATCAACTTCAGAAGATTAGATGCTAATGAAGACAGTAATGATTATTTCTGCAAAGAAATCCCTCCAAGTCGGCCAAATGTCCTCGAAGAATACGTGAGTACTACCGGAGGTAGTGTGGAATTTACAATCACTCGTGCTTCTGGAACTAACGTAGATACCGATGGCGATGGAATAATTGATTTGGAAGAAAGACAGGTAAATGAAAACGGAGATTTCACAGGAACTGTTTTCAATCTGGATACAGATGGCGACGGGATTCCAAATTTCCTGGATATTGATGACGACAATGATAATATTCCAACTCTGACTGAAATAGGTGGACAAAGCGCATCGGATAAGAACCTGGACACTGATGGAGATGGGATTCCAAACTATTTAGATCCAGACGACGATGGCGATGGTGTTATCACTCGCTATGAAGATCTTAATGCTCTGGATAATGGCACTCCCCCAATTCAAACAGATTTAAACCCTAGAGATGATGATAGTAATCAAGATGGGATTCCAAATTATTTGGATGCTACAATTTCAGAATCGTTAACGGTAGATTATTTTAGGGATAACATAGTTTCAAGACGTTTCAATATTACTGTGGTGTTCAATAATATTACACTTAAAAATACAGCTTCAGAAAAAACTATCCGACTAAATTCTCAAGGTTTTGGTGTCTTTACTATATCAACAAGTAATGAGATTTTGAGCTTCAGGTAAGTCAGGCTTTACAGATTTGTGTCAACATTCCATTGAAGATGAAGTAGTGAAAAGGCAGCATTGAATACCAGTATAATCTACCTTTCAAACCTTTGGGTCTAAACGTTGCATTTTGATGGACAACTCCATCATCATCAATATAAAATTCTAACCAAGCCTCTCCTGGAATTCTCATTTCTGCAAATAACAATAATCTTCGTTCTTCCTTATCTGCCATAAGTACACGCCAAAAATCTAAAGAATCACCACTATTGATTTTATCCAGACTGGTCCTTCCTCTTCTCAAACCAACACCACCAGAAAGCTTATCTATATAACCTCTTATTTTCCACAATGTATCGGCATAATACCATCCGTTTTTTCCACCAATAGCCCATATTTTATTCAAAGCTTTTTCAGGATCGTCAGCTTTCATGGATTGATTGTCATGTAAACAACCATATTTAGGTACTTTAATGTATTTATTTAGGTCCTTTTGAGAATAACGGCTACTCACCTTTGAATCCTTCCAACTGGAAATCACCTGGTTCTGTTCAATTTTCACAAAAGCCATTTCAATAGCTTCTTCATAAGTATGAGGTTCAATCGCCAGAATATCCTGCAATCTATGGTCCTTTGCAATTACATTCACCCGCATGCTATCGACCAGGTTCGCAGCCAACTTATAGGAGGTTGACGTCACAAAATACAACCAGTAAGAGGAAAGTTTTGGAGTCATTATAGGAACATTGATAATGGTAAGATTTAAGCCTCTCACTTTGGCATAGCCTTTCATCATGCCTTTATAGGATATCACATTTGGACCTCCAATATCAAATGAATCGTTATAGGTTTCAGGTTTCCCTAAAACACCAGTGAGAAATTTTAAAACATCCCGAATTCCAATGGGCTGGCATTTCGTATTTACCCATTTGGGAGTAATCATGACAGGAAGCTTTTCGCATAAATCCCTGATAATTTCAAAAGAAGCACTTCCAGAACCGACAATAATTCCTGCCCTAATCACGGTAAGATTATAGCCTCCATTATATAAAATACTTTCTACGTTTTTCCTTGACTCCAGGTGTTCAGAAAGGTTATCTTCATTTACAATTCCACTTAAAAATATAACCTGCTTTACATTGGTGCCTTTCATGTAAGCGTTGAAGTTCTCTGCGGTCGTTTGCTCTTTTTTAGAGAAATTTGAATTCGAACTCGTCATAGAATGTACGAGATAGTAAGCGGCGTCTATATCTTTTGGGAAAAGGTTAGGTTTAACTTCATCCAACAAATCCACTTCTATAATTTCAATTTGTTCTTTTATTTCTTTGTCGACAGAAAGCCGATCAGCACTCCTAACGGCGCAAACCACATCGTGCCCTTCATCCAAAAGCAGTGGTAAAACCCGCATTCCTATATATCCATTGGCGCCTGTTAAAAGTATTTTCATGAGTTAATAATTTTCAAAACCGTTGGAAAAATTATCCGATTTATATTTTAAAATTTTCTTCAAAAATTCGTGATTTCGTTTCTCTTTGGCTTCCACTTTAACAAAATAATTATCCATATAAATCGAGTATACTTTAGCTTGTCCTTTATAAAGCTTGAGTTTATAGTAAGGGATAACCAAAGCATAAGTCTCCAGCAATGACCGAAACGTCACAATAATTCCTTTGGGCCTCATCTCCACACCACAAACATTCAAATTATTGTCTAAAATGAGAAGATTATAGATCTGAATACTTGACGAATGTATGTTTAACTTTCCAGAACCAATGCCGCCCATTTTAATTCTATCCATCAAAGTAAAAGGCTTACCTACCTCATCGTTGACTTGCTCTTTTATTTTTGGACGATTATAAGATACATTTAAAAGCATGTTTTTCTTGGAAATATACTTAATTCCATTCTCTCATCTGGGAATACCCTCTAATTTTTAGATTATCTTTGCAACTGAAACACTATTACAATGACCCTAGAAACAAAACTTTCTAAACACATAACAAAATTTCTACAAGAAACTCATCAAGTTGATGCCGACTCCTTTGAATTTCAACTCACTAGAAAGGAATTTGAAGGCGATATCACTCTTGTCGTTTTTCCACTTTTAAAATACATTAAAACCAACCCGGTCCAGTTAGGTGAACAAATTGGCGAATACCTTTCAAAATCAGCAGACGAAGTTTCGAAATTCAATGTTGTAAAAGGGTTTCTGAATTTGTCGCTGGCAGAATCTTACTTTTCGGGTTTGATTCAAACGATGAGTAGAGACAAAGATTTTGGTTTTAAAAAGGTGAGCCCTGAAAGCCAAAAGGTGATGGTAGAATATTCTTCGCCAAACACCAACAAACCACTACATCTTGGTCATGTCAGAAATAATTTATTAGGATTCTCTGTTGCTGAAATTCAGAAAGCTGCAGGTAAACAGGTATATAAAACCCAAATCATCAACGACCGGGGCATTCACATTTGTAAAAGTATGGTGGCCTGGCAAAAATTCGGAGACGGAGAAACGCCTAAAACATCGGGTGTAAAAGGCGATCATCTGGTTGGCAAATATTACGTTGAATTTGATAAAGCTTATAAAGCTGAAATCAAAGAACTTACTCAAAAAGACAAAACTGAAGAAGAAGCCAAAAAAGAAGCACCTATTTTTGTTGAAGCTCAGAACATGCTTAAAAAGTGGGAAGCCGGAGATGCGGAAGTAGTCGAGCTTTGGAAAACCATGAACCAATGGGTTTACGATGGTTTCGACATCACTTATGATAACCTGGGAGTGGATTTCGATAAAAATTATTACGAAAGTGAAACTTATCTTCTTGGCAAGGACCACATCAAAGCTGGTCTTGAGAGTGGCGTTTTCTTCAAAAAAGAAGATGGCAGCGTTTGGATAGACTTATCTAAGGAAGGCTTGGACGAAAAAATCGTATTGAGATCAGACGGTACAGCTGTTTATATGACGCAGGATATTGGAACCGCTATCCAGAGGGTTGCTGATTACGACATCGACGAGATGGTGTTTACCGTTGGAAACGAACAGGATTACCATTTCAAAGTTTTGTTTCTGATTTTGAAAAAGTTAGGCTTTGAGTGGGCAGATCATCTCTTTCATTTGAGTTATGGAATGGTCGATTTACCAAGCGGGAAAATGAAAAGTCGAGAAGGCAATGTGGTAGATGCAGATGATTTGATAGAAGAAATGATTTCTACAGCCAAAACCATTTCACAGGAACTCGGCAAGCTCGAAGGCTACGACGAAGAAGAAAGAAACGAATTATACACTATGATAGGTTTGGGAGCTTTGAAGTATTACATCTTAAAAGTTGATCCCAAAAAACGCATCTTATTTGACCCCGAAGAATCTGTAGACTTCCAGGGAAACACGGGGCCTTTCATTCAATATACTTACGCAAGAATTCAATCCATATTGAGAAAAGCTGAGCAGGATTCGGCATCTTTAGTCTTGTCCAATTATCAATTCGACGTCAAAGAGAAGGCATTAATCAAAATTTTGAATCAGTTTCCAGATATCATTCAACAAGCAGCTGAACAGTATAGCCCAGCACTTGTTGCCAATTTTGTTTATGACTTGGTCAAAGAATTTAATTCATTTTATCAAAACGTCTCCATTTTGGGAGCAGACGAACCTCAGCAAATCGAATTCAGAGTAGAACTCGCCAGACTCGTTGGTGAAGTCATCAAGAAAAGTTTTAAAGTCCTTGGGATTTCAGTACCACAGCGCATGTAATTCTTTGCTTGAAAAATGCACGAGCGGGACGCCTGTCTACCGACTAAGGCATGCTCTCCATAGCTGGTGCGAGCGTCTCGCTCGTACCTAGAATTACATACAATCGGTGCCTGTCTACCGACTAAGGCAGGTTCGCTCAAGCTTTAAAAATTTACTTATTTCAAAATGAAAATACAAGTAGAAACAGACTGTTTCTACTTGTATTTTCAACTCATTAACTCACAAACTCAAGCACTATCTATAACGGAATATTTCCATGTTTTCGTTTTGGACGCTGAACGTCTTTCTTTTCAAGCATGGCAAAAGCCTTAATTAATTTTCTACGAGTTTCTCTAGGCATAATCACCTCATCGATAAAGCCTCTCTGGGCTGCTTTAAAGGGGTTGGCAAAGGCTTCAGCATATTCAGCTTCTTTTTCAGACAATTTCAACTCAGAATCTTCAGCTTCCTGAATTTCCTTTCTGAAAATAATCTCTGAAGCTCCCTTAGCACCCATCACTGCGATTTCAGCAGTAGGCCAGGCAAAGTTAAGGTCAGCTCCAATGTGTTTAGAATTCATTACATCATAAGCGCCACCATAAGCTTTCCGGGTAATAACCGTGACTCTTGGAACAGTCGCTTCACTCAAGGCATAAAGCAGTTTAGCACCATGTAAGATAATACCATTCCATTCTTGATCTGTCCCTGGCAAAAATCCTGGAACATCCACCAAAACAAGCAAGGGAATATTAAAGGCGTCGCAGAACCTCACAAACCTGGCTGCTTTTTTGGAAGCATCCACATCAAGAACGCCCGCCAGACTCATAGGCTGATTGGCAACTACTCCAACACTTCTCCCGCCTATTCTGGAAAAACCAACAAGAATATTATCCGCGTAATTTTTATGCACTTCAAAAAAGGAATCTTCGTCGATAATCCCTTTGATAACCTCATGCATATCATAAGGTTTGTTTGGACTATCCGGAATCAAAGAATCCAAATTCTCTCGAACTTCATCTTCTAAGTTCACTGTATAGTGCTCTGCGGTTTCCGTATTATTTTGTGGGATATAGCTGAGTAGAACTTTGATATGCTCCAAACACTCTACATCATTAACAGAGGTGAAATGTGTTACACCAGATTTAGTAGAATGTGTACTTGCTCCACCAAGTTCTTCAGAAGTGACTTCCTCATTGGTTACTGTTTTCACGACATTAGGCCCAGTCACAAACATATAACTTGTGTTTTCTACCATAAAAGTAAAATCGGTCATTGCTGGTGAATATACTGCACCACCTGCACAAGGTCCCATGATGGCAGAAATTTGTGGAATCACTCCTGAAGCTTGAACATTCCTGTAAAAAATATCAGCATAGCCTCCAAGTGATCTTACACCTTCCTGAATTCTAGCTCCTCCTGAATCGTTAAGTCCAATGATAGGCGCACCTACCTTAAGAGCGTGATCCATCAGTTTACATATTTTCTCCGCATGGGTTTCTGATAAAGCCCCACCAAATACCGTAAAATCCTGAGCGTAGACGTATACCAATTTATTATTTACAGTACCGTAACCAGTTACGACGCCATCACCGTAAAAAATCTGGTCCTGCATCCCAAAATCAGTTGTTCTGTGAGTAACGAGTGCCCCTATTTCTTCGAAGGAACCCTCATCCAGCAGGTAGTCGACTCGTTCTCTTGCCGTAAGTTTTTTCTTTTCGTGTTGTTTATCAATTCGTTTTTGGCCTCCGCCAAGTTTAGCCTCATCGAGTTTGTCTTGTAGTATTTTTATGTTTTTACTCATTGGTTTTAGTTTCTGATGTTACCTCTGGTAAACGTATTTGTTTTTGATCTGCCTGATACTGTTTCATAGCCATCAACGCGGCTAAATAAGCTTCCTCCTTTACCTCTTCTTCAAGAATTTCTGGCGTATAAAAGTTTTTGACAAAATGTGTGTCAAAATTTCCAGAACGGAAGGCTTCATGATTGAATACAAATTTTCCAAATGGTAAAGTCGTTGCCACACCTTTCACTTCATACAGTTTTATAGCTTCCAGCATAAGCTGAATAGCTGCTTCACGATTGGCTCCGTAAGTGACCAATTTTGACAACATCGGATCGTAGTAGATTGGAATTTCCATACCTTCTTCAAACCCGTCGTCCACACGTATTCCTTCGCCACTTGGTTTTCTGTAACGCTCCAAGGTTCCTACACTCGGTAAAAAATCATCTGTAGGATCTTCAGCATATACCCTTAGTTCTAAGGCATGACCTTTAATCTTCAAATCTTTTTGCACTAGTTGCAAAACCTCTCCCCTTGCAATCCGGATTTGCTGCTCAACTAAATCTACTCCTGAAATCAATTCAGTGACAGGGTGTTCCACCTGGAGACGGGTATTCATTTCCAAAAAGTAGAAGTTCTTTTTTTCATCCATCAAGAATTCAACTGTACCCGCACCTACATAATCACAGGATTTAGCCACATCGATAGCAGCCTGTCCCATTTTTTCTCTCAATTCTGGTGTTAAGATCGTTGATGGTGCCTCTTCCACAACTTTTTGATGCCTTCTTTGGACTGAACATTCACGCTCAAACAAATGTAAAACGTTTCCGTGCGTATCTGCCAAAACCTGAATTTCAATGTGTCTAGGTGACCCCACATATTTTTCAATAAAAACCGCACCATTTCCAAAAGCAGATTCTGCTTCACTTATGGCACGTTTCATTTGTTCCTCGAGTTTGCTCTCTTCTTCAACTACACGCATTCCTTTACCACCACCACCAGCAGAAGCTTTAATAAGTATAGGGTAACCTATTTCTTTAGCGATTTTTTTAGCTTTATCTGTATCTGTAATAGCTTCATCTATTCCAGGAACCATAGGAATATTATAGGTTTTCACAGTTTCTTTAGCAGAAAGCTTATCTCCCATAATTCGAATCGCATGAGATTTTGGTCCAATGAATGTTAAACCATTTTTTTCTACTTTTTCTGCAAAATCAGCATTTTCGCTTAAGAATCCATAACCAGGATGAATTCCATCTACATCGTGAGACTTAGCAATTTCTATAATTTTATCTCCCAATAAATAGGATTGATTGGAAGGTGGTGGCCCTACGCAAATCGCTTCATCAGCAAATCTGACGTGAGGTGCATTCCTATCGGCTTCAGAAAAAATAGCGACGGTTTTGATTCCCATTTGTTTAATGGTTTTCATCACTCTCAGGGCTATCTCCCCTCGGTTTGCAACTAATATTTTTTTCATTATGATCAATTTATTCCATTTCGATTAAAACCTCATTCTTACTTACAGTTTTCCCCTTTTCAACAGTTATAGATTTGATAACTGCATCTCTTGGAGCCATTATGGTATTTTCCATTTTCATAGCTTCCAAAACCAACAAGCTATCGCCTTCTTTCACTTCCTGACCCGCTTCGACAGAGACATCCAAAATCATCCCTGGCATCGGAGCCTTTATTTCATTGATGACCTGGTTGGCAGATAAAGAAAGGCCCATATCCTTAATAAGCACATCAAGTTTATTTGAAATCTGAACTTGATACAAATTAGAATTGATTTTTACCGTGTAAGTTCTATTCAAAAAATCGGAAGCGACTAGTTCTGAAGTCACAGACTTATCGTTAACAAGTAAATGATGTGCTCCTGAAGAGGTTTTCTGAATGTCTAAGTTTTGAATTTGACCCTGTTCAAATTCAAACTCATGCACCTCATTTACTTTAGCTTTGAGCAAATGTTTCATGTTTTATAAAGTTTGTTTGTAAATATAAAAGATTTTAGAAGCTTATGCTTTATATTATTATTCAAATCGAAGATGAATAGTTTCTATTTTGGTAGATTTGCTTAAAATCAAAGCAATGAACAACAAATTCAAAATCATACTTCCAATACTACTTTTAGGTCTGATTATTTCCTGTAAAAACAATTCAGAAAAAAAGGACATATCCAAAATTGATGAACAAATTTCACCTGGATTAATCTTTACTATAACAGAGGACTTACAAGAGGCAACAGAAAATTTTAAATCCTATGTCAACACCGACAGGACTTTAGAAATTACCACGGAAATAAATCACACTCAAAATGCTAAAAACATTGATTTGAAGCTGAATTTTAATCAGGTATTTTTCGTAGATAGCCCAAGGTATAGCGTTCCTTTGATTAACGAAAACCCACTGATGGCTTTAGAATTCCCCATTAGAATAGGTTTTTACGATGTTGATGGTAAAAAATTTGTTGTAGCAAGAAGTGAAGATTACTTCCTGAAACGCTATAACTTACCTAAAAGTGCTGCTTTAAGAAGTATTGGTGCTCTTTCTGAAACTTTTTTAAAACAAAGTTCTAAAGCAGCTTATACACAAACCTCTGCTATAGATTCATTGGATAATACTGGAATAGTAACTTTAAAGAGTTCGAAAAACTTTAAAGAAACAGTAGACTCTATCGATGAAATGATTGAAAACAATGGCGATTTATCTCTTTTTGAATCTAAAAACTTTTCAAAAGATGCAGAAGAAATTGGAAGTGAATTGAAGCCACTGCATCTGTTTATATTTGGGAACCCAAAAGCTGGGACACAACTGATGCAACAAAATCCAAATTTTTCTATCGATCTCCCTCTAAAAGTTCTTGTTGAAGAAAATAATGATGAAGAGATTTTGGTTCATTTCCAAGATGTATCCTTTACAGCAGAACTGCATGGAGAAAATTTTGAAGAGGATTTACCAGTCAAAATTACTGAAAACTTAAAAGAAATTCTTTCCAAAGCAATTTTGAGTCAAAAGTAAAATAAGAGAAAGAGTTAGAGATGTCAGAATATAGGCTATTGCTTATATTTGCGAATTACAAAACAGCAACATGCAACAAGAAGATCTTCCAGTTAAACCTTATGCTACCAATTTCGGAGTCATTTTTGGTGCTTATTCAATACTGATTCTAGTTTTGCTTTATGCATTCAGCTATCAGACTAATGCCGGCATTTCCATAATGAATTTTATAATAAATGTAGCCATAGTATGGTATGCCATTCATCTTTATAAAATAGACAATAATGGATTGTTAGACCTTACAACTTCTATCAAGCTTGGCTTAGCCATTGGAGTTATTGGTGGGTTACTCTATGCTGCCTATACTTATATTCATTATGAATTTATCCAACCAGAATATATTGCAGAAATAAAGTCTAGTATGAAAGCTGAAATGGAAAAAGAGATTCAGCGACAGCAAATGAGCGAAGGAGATGCAGAAATGACCAAAGGTTTGTCTAGCGTATTTGCCTCTCCGTTTGTATTAGCTACATTAGGACTTCTTTCTATTATTTTCAAAACATTCTTAATAGGGCTCATCGTAGGATTGATAAAAAGAAATAATTGATAGTATATGGACTTGTCAATTGTAATTCCACTTCTCAATGAATCTGAATCCCTGAAAGAGCTTCATCTTTGGATTAAAGGCGTAATGCAACAACATGGTTTTAGTTACGAAATAATCTTTATCAACGATGGAAGCTCCGATGATTCCTGGGAAATTATAAAAACACTTTCTTCTGATTCAGATGCCGTTAAAGGAATAAATTTCAAGACCAATTACGGAAAATCTCAAGCGCTGCATGCAGGTTTCATAGAAGCACAGGGAGACGTTGTCATTACAATGGATGCTGACCTTCAGGATAACCCTGAAGAAATTCCCGAGTTGTATAACTTAATCATAAAAGAAGATTACGATCTCATTTCTGGCTGGAAAAAGAAACGATACGATTCTGTTATTTTTAAAAACCTACCTTCAAAACTTTTCAACAAAGCAGCGCGTTGGACCTCTGGTTTAAAACTTCATGATTTTAATTGCGGACTTAAAGCTTATAAACTTGAAGTCGTAAAAACTATAGATGTAAATGGGGAAATGCATCGCTACATCCCTGTCCTCGCTAAACAAGCTGGATTTACTAAAATCAGCGAAAAGGTAGTCAAACATCAAGCTCGGAAATATGGCAAAACCAAATTTGGTGCAGAGCGGTTTATCAATGGATTCCTTGATTTAGTAACTTTGTGGTTTTTTTCAAAATTCGGAAAACGACCTATGCATTTTTTTGGAGCCATAGGTGTTTTGATGTTTTTTGTAGGATTCCTTTCGGCCATTTGGATTGGGGCTTCCAAACTTTATAAACTTTGGAATGGATTACCCAATATCTTAGTTGTAGATAACCCATGGTTTTATATAGCTTTGTCGGCAATGATTATTGGTGTTCAAATGTTTTTAGCAGGGTTCTTGGGTGAATTATTATTAAAAACTAAACATCAACAAAAACGGTATTTAATTTCAGAAAAAATATAAATCAACAGATTATGAGTAACTTTTTAGATAAAGCAAAAAACTGGCTTACAGATACATTTGATAGAGATACCATAAAAGATGTGAAGCATCTTATGGATACTGACCAAAAACTTTTGGAAGAGAGTTTTTTCCAAAATCTAGATTTTGGAACAGGCGGTATGCGGGGAATCATGGGAGTAGGTACTAACAGAATAAACAAATATACTCTTGGTAAAAACACCCAGGGGATTTCTAATTATATGAAGTCTGTCTTCCCTGATGAGAAACTTAAAGTCGTCATTGCTTATGACTGCAGGCGAAACAGCAAAGCATTTGCTCATCATGTTGCTGATGTGTTTTCTGCCAACGGAATTCAGGTCTATATTTTTCCAGAATTAAGACCTACTCCTCTTCTATCCTACTCTGTTCGACACCTGGATTGCCAATGTGGAATCATGTTGACAGCAAGTCATAATCCCCCGGAATATAACGGGTATAAAGTCTATTGGAAAGATGGAGGACAGTTGGTTCCGCCACAAGACAAAGAAATTATATCAGAAATAAATGCCTTGAAATTTACCGATATTAATTTTGATAGTAATTCAGAATTAATCGAGGTACTTGATGAGTCAGTTGAAAACACCTATTTAGAAAAAGCTGTTGAAAATGTAGATTTCAATCTTTCTGCTGAAGTCAAAAAAAACCTGAATATCACGTTTACGGCTTTACACGGAACTTCAATTACTACAGTTCCCCAACTTTTGGAAAAAGCAGGGTATAAAAATCTTCAGTTGGTAGAAGCCCAGTCTGAGCCAGACCCAGATTTCTCAACGGTGAAATCACCTAACCCGGAAGAGCCTGCAGCTCTTAAAATGGCTATTGAGCTTGCCAACAAACAACAAAGCGACCTTGCTATAGGTACAGATCCAGATGGAGACAGACTTGGCATTGCAGTAAGAGATAAGCGGGGTGACCTGACTTTACTCAATGGCAATCAGACCATGGTGCTGATGACCTGGTATTTACTGACCAATATGAAACAAAGTGGAAATTTGAAAGATTCTCATTTTGTAGCCTCTACAATTGTGTCTACTCCACTTATGAAAGTACTTACCGAAGCTTATGGGGTGAAATACATGGAAAGTCTAACAGGCTTTAAATGGATTGCAAAATTAATTAAAGATCATCCAAACCTTGATTATATTGGTGGCGGCGAAGAAAGCTTTGGGTATATGGTAGGTGATTTCGTAAGAGACAAAGATGCCAATACAGCAATTTTATTGGTCTGTGAAATGGCTGCAGATTTGAAATCTCAGGGAATCTCAGTTTATGAGCAGCTCATCAGAATTTACAAAGAGCATGGGTTTTTTAAAGAAAATTTAGTTTCGCTGGTAAAACGCGGGATTGAGGGTGCTGAAGAAATCAAACAAAAAATGAAAGATTTAAGAGAGCATCCATTGAAAGAAATTGCTGGTGAGCAGGTAGTTTTAATCGAAGATTACTTAACCTCTGTTGCTAAAAACATGCAATCTCATGAATCTCTCGAGATAGATATTCCAAAATCTAATGTTCTTATTTATTATACAGAAAACGGTACTAAAGTCGCTGCAAGACCCAGTGGAACTGAACCTAAAATTAAATTTTATATCAGTGTAAATTCAACGCTGAAAGATGTTTCAGAATTTGAAACTGTTGACAAGGAATTAGATTCAAAAATCAATGCTATCAAATCTGATTTAGGTCTTACAGAGTAAACGACTTTATGACATATTTTAAAAAAATTCTTCGCTTTGCGAAACCTTATAAAAAATATGCGATACTCAATATTATCGCCAATATTTTCTATGCCTTATTCAGTGCCTTATCCTTTATAGCGCTAATCCCTATGCTGGATGTGCTTTTTAAAGGCAAAGACGCAGAGAGGGTGACTAAAGCACCTGTCTACGAAGGAATTGGAAAAGCAAAAGATTACTTTAAAGATTACCTGTCCTTTCAGGTCAACGAAATTGCTCAGGATGATGCATCTATAGCCTTGGTTTTGGTCATCAGCTTGGTTATTATCTTATTTTTTCTAAAAAACATCTCCAATTATATAGCGATGTATTTCATCACGTTTTTAAGAAATGGTGTTTTAAAGGATTTAAGAAATGCGCTTTATAAAAAAACCATAGAATTACCGCTTTCTCATTATTCTGAAAAGCGAAAAGGCGATACCATTGCCAGAATCACCAGTGATGTTTTAGAAATACAGCACTCGTTTTTATCCATATTAGAATTAATTGTAAGAGAACCACTTACCATCTTATTCACCATTGGCGCCATGCTTGTCATCAGTTGGGAATTGACCATTTTCGTCTTCATTTTTATTCCTATTTCAGGCTTTATTATCTCTCTGATAGGAAAATCACTAAAGAGAAAATCAGATCGAGTCCAGGAAGAGCAAGGTCAGTTTTTATCGATTTTGGAAGAAACACTAGGAGGTTTAAAAATCATAAAGGGTTTTAATGCTGAATCTATTTTCTACAAAAGATTTAAAGACTCTACTCAAAACTTTTTTGATTTTTCAAACAAATTATTAAATCGTCAAAACCTAGCCTCTCCTGCCAGTGAGTTTTTAGGAATCAGTGTGATTGCAGTTTTATTATGGTACGGTGGTAGAATGGTTTTGATTGATGGAACTTTGGACGGGAGTACATTTATAGCTTATATGGGTTTAGCTTATAATATCTTAACGCCAGCAAAAGGAATTTCTAAAGCTTCTTACAATGTAAAAAAAGGGAATGCTGCTGCGGAACGCGTTTTAGAAATTCTTGAAACTGACAACAGCATTAAGGATGAAAGAAACGCAATGACCAAAGAAGAATTTAGTTCAGAATTAACTTTAGAAAACGTTTCCTTTAAATATGAAAAAGAATATGTTCTTAAGAACTTCAATGCCAGCCTGAGTAAAGGAAAAACTATAGCTTTAGTCGGGCAGTCCGGGAGTGGAAAATCGACTATCGCCAACTTAGTGACTCGGTTTTATGACATCGATGAAGGAGAGATTAAAATAGACGGCGTCAACATCAAAAACATGACGCAGACCTCATTAAGGAATCTGATGGGGCTTGTAACACAGGATTCTATATTATTCAACGACAGTATCAAAGAAAATCTGAAAATTGGAAAACCAAATGCTAGTGAAGAGGAATTGTTCAGCGCTCTTAAAATTGCTAATGCTTATGATTTTGTTAAGGCCTTCCCAAAAGGTATAGATACCAACATTGGAGATAGCGGAGGCAAATTGAGTGGCGGCCAAAAGCAACGGATTTCTATAGCGCGTGCAGTTTTAAAAAATCCACCGATTATGATTCTGGACGAAGCTACATCGGCATTGGATACAGAAAGCGAACAACTCGTCCAAAAAGCTTTGGAAAATATGATGCAGAACAGGACGTCAATTGTCATCGCTCATCGACTATCCACAATAAAAAATGCGGATACTATTCTTGTTTTACACCAGGGTGAAATTGTAGAACAAGGGAAACATGATGAATTGATGACTAGCGACGGTGTATACAAAAAGCTTGTCAATATGCAATCCTTCGAATAAAAAAGCATTGAAAGAAGAAGAGATCATTGAAAATTTGCAAAAAGGCATCAAAACCGATGAAGCCTTTCAAGCTCTTATAACTGAACATAAAGTAAGACTCTATTGGCATATAAGAACCATTGTAAAATTACATGAAGATGCTGATGATGTTTTGCAAAACACCTTTATAAAAGTCTTTAGAAATATCAAATCTTTCAAAAGAGACAGTAAACTTTTTAGCTGGATGTACAGAATTGCTACAAATGAATCGATCACATTTTTGAATAAGAAAGCGAAGAAAATGAAACTTTCAGATCAGGAATTAAATGATTATCTCATAGATTCATTAGAAAGTGATGTTTATTTTGAGGGGGATGAAATTCAGCTTCAATTGCAAAAAGCCATTGAAACTTTACCACAACAACAAAAGATAGTTTTTAATATGCGTTACTTCGAAGAAGTCCCCTATGAAGAAATGTCTGAAATATTGAATTCTAGTGTCGGTGCTTTGAAATCTAACTACCATCACGCCAGAAAGAAAGTAGAAAAGTTTTTGAAAGAAGATTAAACCTTCACATAGAAATAGAGTCTAAAAAACAATGGCACAAAAGAGAAACATACACGGAAAAAAACCTGGATTCAAAGTCCCTGAAGCTTACTTCAACACTTTGGAAAATTCTGTATTGACCAAATTAAAATCAAATTCATATTCAGAAAAATCCGGCTTTCAAACACCAAAAGATTATTTTAGAGATTTCAAACTTGAAACACCTTCAGAAGAAAAAACAATTAAAGTAATACCACTAAAAGAGTGGACAAAATGGATGGCAGCAGCCTCGATAGTGGCATGTGCTGTTATTGGTGCCCTTTATATTGACTCTATAAGTTCAGATGGAAATATTCAGTTTTCTGATTTGGACAACGATATGATAGAAAGGTATTTGGACGATCACCTGGAAACGCCTGAAGAATTTATTGATTACGACAATACATCTGTAATAGATATAGTTGATCAAAATATTATTTCGTTAAAAGATAAAGATATTTTAGAATACCTCAATGATACTATTGAGGATCAAGACTTTAACAATGATTAAAAAAAGTATACTTCTTATTGTATTCACTTTGATTTTCGGTTTTAACGGAAATGCTCAGGACACTGAAAGTGATAAAATTGAACAGTTAAAAATTGCTTTCTTTACTGAAGAACTTAACCTGACTGCAAGTGAAGCCAAGCGATTTTGGCCTGTTTACACCAAACACAACAATAAATATGAAAAACTCAGGTCAACAGAATGGTCAGATATAAAATCTGGACTAAATAATATTAAGAATTTGAGTCAGGAAGAGTCAAATCAACTTCTGAATGATTACTTGGCTTACAAAAGAACCCGGGTGGAATACAGAGAAGATTTTGTAAATAACTTGAAAGAAGTCATTTCGCCAAAACAAATCATGATGCTTAAAAAAGCTGAATATGATTTTCATAAAAAACTTTTGAAACAATACCAATCTGATAAGTCTTCTAAAGAGTAAATATCTATTTTTGCAGATTAAATCAAAATCATGCGCTTACATAGAAATTTAGTTTTCGCCGTCATAGACACTTTACACCTTATTTTTAACGAAGGTAAATACGCCGATAAGGAAATATCAAACACTTTAAAACGCGATAAACGCTGGGGATCCAGAGACAGAGGCTTTATAGCAGAAACAACCTATGACATCGTGAGGTGGAAAAGACTGTATTCTGAAATTGCCGACGTCAATCCTCCTTATTCCAGGCCAAATTTATTTCGCTTATTTACAGTATGGGCAACTTTAAAGGGAATTGAGATTCCAGACTGGAAACAATTTGAAGACACACCCACCCGCCGAATTAAAGGCAGATTTGATGAGTTATCTAATATCACAAAATATGCTGAATCTATACCAGACTGGCTTGATGAACTAGGTCGAAAAGAACTGGGTAAGCTTTGGGAAGAAGAAATTAAAGCTTTAAATGAGCAGGCAAAAGTCATTCTAAGAACCAATACCTTAAAAACCACACCTAAGAAGCTTCAACTTATTTTGGATGAGGAATTTATTCCCACTAAGTTGGTGAATGGCTATCCGGAAGCTTTGGAACTTTATGAGCGAGCAGATGTTTTCAAGACCGATGCCTTCAAAAAAGGTTATTTTGAAGTTCAGGATGGATCTTCTCAAAAAGTAGCGCATGCACTCAAACTTGAACCAGGAATGCGAGTGGTTGACGCCTGTGCTGGTGCTGGAGGGAAGTCTCTTCACATTGCAGCACTGATGGAAAACAAAGGGCAGATTATCGCTATGGACATCTATGCCAACAAGTTGAAAGAATTAAAACGAAGAGCTAAAAGAGCTGGTGCTCACAACTTAGAGACACGCGTTATAGATTCTACTAAAGTCATCAAAAAACTACATGATTCTGCAGATCGCGTTCTTATAGATGCCCCGTGTACAGGGCTGGGAGTGTTGCGTCGAAATCCAGATGCCAAATGGAAATTGACTCCAGAATTTTTAGTTGAAATTAGAGAAAAACAACAGGGCTTACTTCAGGACTATAGCAAAATGGTGAAAGCTGGTGGAATTCTGGTTTATGCTACCTGTTCTATTTTACCTTCTGAAAATCAAATGCAAATTCAGGAATTTTTAAATTCTGAAGCAGGAAACTCATTTAAGCTTAGTCAAGATGAAAAGATTCTGGCTCACAAGTCAGGCTTTGATGGTTTTTATTATGCTGTCCTTCAAAAATCTAGTTAAATCAAACTCTATTTAAAATGAAACATCACATCCTGTCACTGCTTTTTTTGGTTAGCAGTATCAGCTTTGCACAGACTCCGTCAGGCTATTATAGCAGCGCTGAAGGACTTAATGGGTACGAGCTCAAAACAGCTTTAAAAACGATTATTGATGATGAAGACGACAACAATGGTCAGTCTTTTCATCAGGATCAGGGTTATGGGGCTTTATACGAGGCTTACAATTCACAAAACAGTGGCGATACCGATAATTATTTTGAGGAAGATGGAACTGTTTTAGACATGTATTCTGAAAGGGTTGCCGCTGATGATGCTTATAATTACGATCATTTCCAAGATCAATGCGGTAGTAGTTTCAGCGGTGAAGGAGAATGTTATAACCGTGAACATTTAGTCCCTCAATCTACGTTTAACAGTGATTCTCCCATGAAAAACGATTATTTTCATGTGGTACCCTCAGACGGTTATGTTAATGGCGCTCGTGGAAGTTATCCTTTTGGTGAAGTAAGCGATCCAGACTATACGTCAAGCAATGGGTCCAAACGTGGACCAAATACATTTCCTGGGTACTCAGGAACCGTTTTTGAACCAATTGATGAATTTAAAGGAGACATTGCCAGGTCTGTTCTTTATTTTGCTATTCGCTATGAAGATGAATTCAATAGTAATTGGAGAACCAACGAGGTTTTGGCGGGTAATCCGCAAGATTTTTTCGTAGGCTGGTATATCGATCTCTTGTTATCATGGCACAACAATGACCCGGTGAGTCAAAGAGAAATTGATAGAAATAATAATGGGTTCCAATTTCAGGGGAACAGAAATCCTCTGATAGATCATCCTGAATATGCTACTGAAATCTGGGAGAATTCTTCAGATGACGAATCTCCTACAAAACCACTTAATTTACAAGCAAGCGCCATTACAGATTCCAGTGTAAAACTCAGCTGGGAACCTTCTCAGGATAATATTGGTGTTGATGAGTATATCATTGAACAAGACAATAAAAATATTGAACAGGTGTTATCAACAAATACAAGTCATGTGGTCACAGGACTTTCACCTGAAACCTTGTATAACTTTAGAATTTACGCTGTTGATAGAAGTGGGAATATCTCTGATCCTAGCGAAAATTTAGAAGTGACAACTCTGGCTGAATCTAATCTTTTAGTATTTGAGGATTTCGAAAACTGCAACACAAATCAGACTGATTTTAGAAGCGTAAGTGAGGTGAGTAACATCACATGGGAATGCACTGATTTTGGCGAAAATAACTCTCAGGCCTACCAAATGAATGCTTTCCAGAGTGGACAACAAGTTCCAAGTTTGGACTGGTTGATTACATCAGACCAAATAAACTTTGAAAAATATGAGGTGGAGAAATTGAGTTTCTGGACTTCGGCAAGCTATGGGAATACCAAACTAGAACTCTTGTACTCTTCAACGTATGACGGTCAGGGCCAGCCATCAAATTTTCAATGGCAGGAAGTTCCAAATGTCGATATTCCTCTGCACCCTCAATCCAGCAGTTCGTTATTCGTTTACGAAGCAAATGAAATTGACATTTCAGAAATTGCCGGGGATGTATATATCGCTTTTAGATACGATACTACTGATGGTGAAAGTGCAACGAGATGGACGGTAGATAATTTCTTAATAACAGGTGAACAACTCTTATCAAATTATTCTTTTAAAAACAATCTAGAGGTTGTCTTATATCCAAATCCTCTGAAAAATTCCAAAATCCATATAGACTTCAATAAGACCGGACTTAAAACCATAGAAATTTATAGTGTCTCTGGTAAAAAGCTTTTGACGAGAAGAACGCATCAAAAAAAGTATTTGGAAAACCTTGGTCATCTTCCTGATGGAACTTATTTTGTAAGAGTAGAGCAATACGGTGCTACGCTAGTAAAACGGCTTATTTTAAACTAAAAAAGCTGCCTTTTTAGGCAGCTTTTTTAAATAATTTGAATACTTCCTTAATTCTCATTCATTGGATTCTTGCCAGTTTGTTGCTTCATCATAATAGCCTGAAGCTTTTGTTGTAATTCTGGACTTTGTTGTAGTTGAGTAGCAATACTTTGGAATTGTGGCATGGTAAGTCCATTCTCCTTAATCTTGTTTTCCATTTTCTCTTTAGAACTTGTCTGGATTTCCTGGATAACAACCATCACTGCACTTTTTTGCTCAAGTTCTTCCTCTGTAGCATCCACTTCTACTTCAGGGTTCATTTCTGCTTCATAAATTTCATTAAAGCGCTGAGGGGTCATGCCTTCTTTTTCGATAGCCATAACCATTTCCTGTTGAACGGATTGATTCAATTGCTGTACACTCTGATAAGCTTGTGCAAATTTCTCAAGTTCTGCATCAGTTATCTTAGAATCGTCAGTTTGTGCTGTAGCGGCAAAGAGGGTAAATAAGAAAATGCCTGCTGTTGAAATTACTTTTTTCATGGTTTTTATTTTTAAGTTGCAAATGACAATAATATGGAATTTATATAGGTGTCAAAAAAATATCAGTATTATTTACTGAGAGTTTAACTCTGCCGATTGATTTTTATCAAATTTTTAAGGTTTTGGCTTCGTTCCAGAATTTATCCATTTCAGTCAGAGACATTTCTGACAAGTCTAAATTGAGTTCTTTAGCCTTTTGCTCGAGATACTGAAATCTGAAAATAAACTTCTTATTGGTTCGTTCTAAGGCGGTTTCAGGATCAACTTTTAAAAATCGAGCATAATTGATCATCGAAAACAATACATCTCCAAATTCATCTTCAATTTTATCCTGCTGATTTTGATTTACCTCTTCTTGTAGCTCTGCTAACTCTTCTTTCACCTTCTCAAAAACTTGAGCTGGCTCTTCCCAGTCAAAGCCTACTCCAGCTACCTTATCCTGAATTCTACTAGCTTTTATAAGTGCCGGTAAAGATTTGGGCACACCTTGCAGAACGCTTGTATTTCCTTCTTTCAGTTTAAGTTTTTCCCAGTTTTCTTTGACTTGCTTTTCATCGTTTGCTTCCACATCTCCATAAATATGTGGATGCCTGTCTATAAGTTTTTTACAGAGTGAGTTAATGACATCAGCAATATCAAAATCATTGGTTTCGCTACCTATTTTAGAATAAAAAACGATGTGCAACAACACATCTCCAAGCTCTTTTTTTATTTCTTCTGAATCGTTTTCTAAGATGGCATCGCCCAATTCATAAACTTCTTCAACGGTGAGGTTTCTCAAAGATTCCATAGTCTGCTTGCGATCCCACGGACATTTTTCTCTTAAATCGTCCATGATGTCTAATAGCCTTTCAAAAGCATCCAGCTGTTTTTGTCTAGTGTTCATCGTTTTAATTTTAAAGGTAAGGGTTATACCAATCAAAAAACCCTCTAAAAGAAAATTTAGAGGGTTTAAAGTATTTCGGTAATTAGCTTTCTTTTTTATCCTTAGCTGAATCTTCCTCATCTTTAGGATCTGAAAAATCAGTTACATTTTTTGAAATCAGAAGGTTATACCACTGGATAACTTTTTTAATATCAGAGGGGTAAACTCTGTCCTCATCATATTCAGGAAGAATTTCGCTGAAATAATCTGTCAGTTCATTCTTGGAAGACTTGTGGTCTATGGAAGGCTTACCCTCTTCTTTTTCAAATATTTTTTGAAAGACCTCTCTGAGAGGAATTTCTTCAGTATACGTATAGATGGCTATTTCACTAAGAATACTTACGTTATTCCTCATGCTCACAGGTATCTTTTTACCGTCACTAAAGGATTCGGCAAGAAAGCCGCCCCTAGTTTGAGCTTTAAGTTCGTAAAGCCCTGGCTTCCCTGATATAGATAATACTTTGTCTAATTTCATTTCTTATTTTTTTGGCTGGCAAATATGCAATTTGTTTATGTTCTGTAATAACTTTAGCGATTCTTTTTTGCCAATGGATATTTCATTTTATAACCCACATCTATTTTGCCTTTGGTGATATTGCTCAATTTACTTTTTATTAATCTTTTCTTTAAGTTGGAAATTCTATCTGTAAACAAAACTCCTTCTATGTGATCATATTCATGCTGGACAACCCTTGCTGAAAGTCCAGATAACACCTCTGTTTGTGACTCAAAGTTTTCGTCTAAATACTGGATTTTAATTTCAGGTTTTCTAAAGATATCTTCGTGAACATCCGGAATACTCAGGCAGCCTTCACTAAAATCCCACTCAATTCCATTTTCTTCAATAATTTCAGGATTGATAAACACACGTTTAAACGACTCTAGCTCTTTGATTTCCTCCTCGGTTAGAGAAGCATCTTCAGAAAAGGGTTTGGCATCCACAACAAAAAGTCGAATAGATAATCCAATTTGAGGAGCTGCAAGCCCTACTCCACTGGCGTTATACATAGTTTCAAACATATTGTCTATGAGTTCATCCAGTTTAGGATAATCTTTGGGGATTTCTTTAGCTTTCTTTTTCAAAACTGGAGAACCATAAGCTATAATTGGTAATGTCATAATCTCAAATTTAAGTGAGAGGGTATGAACCCTTGTTTAATTAGATTTGCAAAAATAGGGGTTTTATTTATATTGAATTTGACATTCGGAAACTTTAAAGCAATAGACTTAATGTAAATAATTCTGAAGTAAAATCGTAGCGCTAATTTCATCAACAAGACCTTTGTTTTGTCTTTTTTTCTTTTTAAGCCCTGAGTCTATCATGGTTTGAAAAGCCATCTTCGATGTGAATCGCTCATCCATTCTTACAATCTTCAAACTTGGAAATATCTTCTGAACGTCTTCAATAAAAAATAAAATATTTCGCTCTAGCTGCATGGGTTTCCCATCCGTGAATTTGGGTTCACCAACGACAAGTGTATCAACAGACTCGGCCGGTATAAGGATTTTAAGTTCTTCCATCAAAATTCTGGAATCTACAGTTTTTAGCCCCGACGCAATCATCTTCATTTCATCAGAAATGGCCAATCCAGTTCGCTTCATTCCAAAATCCAAGGCTAAAACTTTAGTCTTCATCAACTTATTTTAGCAGCAAATATAAGGTACTCTTGCGTATTTTGGATTTAACGATAAACCTTATCTTCGCAAAAAAACTTAGATATGGAAGATTTAAAACAAAAAATACTGAAAGCCTGGGATAACCGTGACTTACTTCAGGAACAAGAAACTATTGATGCTATACGTACTGTGATTGCAAAATTAGACAGCGGTGAATTGCGGTGTGCAGAACCAACCAGGGAAGGCTGGCAGGTGAATGAATGGGTAAAGAAAGGCGTTGTACTTTATTTCCCTATTCAAAAGATGGAAACTTTGGAAGCTGGTATTTTTGAGTATCATGATAAAATGCCTCTTAAAACAGGCTACAAAGAAAAAGGAATTCGTGTGGTACCCAATGCTGTTGCCAGACACGGAGCCTATATATCCAGCGGTGTCATTCTGATGCCAAGTTACGTCAACATCGGTGCTTATGTAGATGAAGGCACGATGGTAGATACCTGGGCAACGGTGGGAAGCTGTGCTCAAATTGGTAAAAATGTACACTTATCTGGTGGCGTTGGCATTGGTGGTGTTTTAGAACCTCTTCAAGCGGCTCCTGTAATCATAGAAGACAATGCATTCCTAGGCTCTAGAAGTATTGTAGTGGAAGGCATACGCATAGAAAAGGAAGCTGTGCTTGGGGCTAATGTCGTCTTAACTGCTTCAACCAAAATTATAGATGTAACTGGCCCTGAACCTGTAGAAATGAAAGGTGTTGTTCCTTCCAGATCTGTCGTGATACCTGGTAGTTATACCAAGAAATTTCCAGCTGGAGAATACAATGTGCCATGTGCACTGATTATTGGGAAACGCAAAGAAAGTACCAATAAAAAGACATCTTTGAATGATGCTTTAAGGACTTATAATGTAGCGGTTTAGATTCATCTGTTATTAAAAGTTTAAATGAAAATACTGGTCATTCAGCAAAAAATGATTGGAGACGTTCTCGTCTCCAGTCTTATTTGTGAAAACTTAAAACTAAATTACCCAAAGGCTGAAATTCATTATTTAGTCAATAGGTTTACAATCCCTGTCATTGAAAACAATCCTTACATAGACGAAATTGTTGTTTTTGAAGACACTTATAGATCAAGTAAACTCAAATTTTATCATTTTTTAAAGCGTATTAAAAAAGCTAAATATGATATGGTTATTGATGCCTACGGAAAACTGGAAAGCAACCTGATTACTTTATTTTCTGGGGCTAAAACCAAAATCAGTTGGGAGAAGACTTATAGCCGTTTTATTTATTCAGATGTATTTAAAAATAAAATAAGATCAACCACAAATGCAGGACTAGCTATAGAAGACCGCTTAAAACTACTAAAGCCACTTAATTTAAAAACGCCTCTAAAAGATTCCCCAAAAATTTATCTAACTGAGGTCGAAATAGCGGAAGCTAAGGCCAAATTAAATCATCTGGGGATAGATTTTCTAAAACCCATTTTTATGATTGGAGTTTTAGGCAGTAATTCCAGTAAAAGTTACCCTTCTAACTATATGGCTGAAGTGTTAGATCATATTGTTGAAGTTGCAAAAGGTCAACTTATTTTTAACTTTGCACCACATCAAAAAGAAGAAGCCTTAGAGCTATATCATTTTTGTGAAAAATCTACTCAAAATAAAATTTACCTGGAATTAACTCCCACTTTATTAAGAGAATTTATGGCTCTTACTTATCACTGTGATGCTTTGATTGGCAATGAAGGGGGTGCTGTTAATATGGCGAAGGCGCTTGGGACACCCACTTTTACAATATACTCTCCATGGATAGACAAAAAAGCCTGGGGAAGTTTTGAAGATGATAAAAAACATACCTCTATACATCTGGAAGAAGTAAAGCCTGAGTACTATAAAAATAATTCTTATAAGGACTTGAGAGCTAAAAGCAAACTCTTGTATACAGAATTCAAAACTGATTTTGTTTTAAAAAAACTGACTCCATTCATAACTCAAATAATAGCTTAAACTTCTTGAATTCCATTTGGAGTCTTAGTTTGTTTTTCAATTTTTGTTTTAAGCCTGATATCCTTATTTTTATCTAAAACGTCTTTGTTTACATAGCCCCTTTTATGCTCTAAGTGAACACAGATAGCATAAAACCTTATTTGCCTAGCCTTCATTCCTGCATTGATTAACCTTTCTCCAAATTCACGGTCTTCACCTCCATATTTCATATCATTATTGAAGCCATTGGCACTTATTATATCTTTTTTCCAGGTTGAAGAATTATGACCATTCCAACTTGGCTTGGTTGGAGTAAGCATATTAAAAGCAAATGGAATCAAATCATTTTTTGCCAGTTTTAAGTTTTTGATGGAACTCCCCAAACCATTTTTTTTCAACCATTTCAAATCAAAACAATCTTGATTCAAAATATCGTTTTTACTGATTTTTTTTGAAATTGAAATTGGTAATTTAAAATAACCACCGGAAAGAAAGTACCCTGAAGACCTGTGAGACAAATGGGTTTTTACAAAATCCATGCGTGGAATACAATCTCCATCAGTAAAGATGCAATAATCTGTTTTAGAAGCTAAAATAGCCTTATTCAAAATCATTGTTTTTTGGAAACCTTCATCTTTATGCCAGACATGCGTGATGGAAAGCTGAGTTTTCTCTGAAATGGCCTCTATCATCTTCTTGGTATCCTGTGTAGACCCATCATCTGCTATGATAACTTCAAAATCTGATACCGTCTGAATGCTGTATCCCCAAAGCACTTTTTCTAACCATAGTGGCGAGTTGTAAGTACTTATAATAACAGATGCTCTCATATGAATATGTTCTATTACAAAACTAATTTATTTTGAAACTTCACAAATCAATTATCTATTTATTATATTTAAACTTGTACACTAGTTTAGCTTTATAATCATCAATCTACTCTAACAACCCAATCCATCATGCCTAAGATTTCGGCACTCATTATAACTCTCAATGAAGCAAAGAACATTGGACATGTTATCGATAACCTGAGTTTTGCCGATGAAATTATTGTTGTGGATTCCTATTCTGAAGATGAAACTGTTTCCATAGCAAAAACATATCCGCATGTAAAAGTCTTTCAGCATCATTTTGAAGATTTCACCAAGCAAAGAAATCTTGCTTTAAGCAAAGCAAATCATGAATGGATTCTTTTCCTGGATGCAGATGAAAGAGTTACTTTATCCCTAAAAAAAGAAATACTTGATACTGTTAAGCAGGAAGAAACTGCTGATGCGTATTTCTTCTATAGAAAATTTATGTTTGAAGATAAACCTTTGCATTTCAGCGGATGGCAAACTGATAAAAACATTCGACTTTTTAAAAAAAACAAGGCAAGGTATACCGAAGAACGCTTAGTCCATGAAATCTTAAGGGTGGAGGGTACAGTTTCTACCTTTAAGAATAAACTAATTCACCATTCATACTCTAACTTCGAATCTTACAGGAAGAAAATGATAAACTATGCAAGGTTAAAAGCAAAGGAATTGCATAATAAAGGAGTGAAGCCTAATACTTATCACTACATCATAAAACCAGTTTATAAATTTGTGAATGCTTATATCCTAAGATTAGGGTTCCTGGACGGGAGAAAAGGATTAACCATCTGCTACCTTAATGCTTTAAGTGTTTATAAACGATATCCTTTCTTAGATGAAATGCATAAAAATTCAGAAAAGAGATTTTAATAATTTCTTTCTCTTTTGTTTTCTGTGGAATTTTCTCTGAAATTCTAATGTGAATTCCCACATCAATTCAAACACCTCCTTTTTTGGTTTTTGAATATGTTTTGAATACTCATCGCTCATAATGTCTACCATCTCCTTTTTGGGAGTAAGTCTTCTGAAATTATACATTCGTTCTCTAAAATCTAAGGGTTTAAATTTCATCCTATTCAAATCAACTAAGGAAAAATAAATTTCTTCTTTTCTTATAAAAATCAAAGTGTTGCCTGGCGAGTGGTCTTGAAATTCAACTCCTTTTTCATGAAGTTGAAACGTAAATCTTGTAAAAGCTCTTAAAATTTGCTCATGATTTGGAAAACTAGAGTCTTGAACCAATTCTCTAAAAGTTAAGTCTGGCAGTTGATGTTCACTGATATAAAAAGATTTACCGAATCCGATACCTTTTTTAAATTCAAAAAAAGCAATGGGATCTGGCGTTCCAATTTCTTTTTCTTTTAAGATAGAAGCGTATTCAAAAGAGCGCCTGGCTTTTGATTTTCTAAAATATTGATAAACAATTTGATTGATATAGTTAGGCTCTTTAAAGGATTTGATATTGAGATGTAATCCTTCGAGTTCAACCGTTTTTATAAGGTTTCTATCTCCATCTCCAAAAACAGTTCCAATAGAATCAAAAGAATTAATCAGCTCCAAAAGAGCTTCTTTGTGCTGAATATATCCTGGATTATAGTTAGAATTCATCGATATTATTTAAATTTCAAATTTAAAACCAAAAATGGCTTTTAGTGAGCTTAAACTCATTTTTTTAAATATTATACCAAACTTATAAATTCAATGAAAGTGTTACCTAAGTGTAGTCTTGTTACACCAACCTATAATTGGCCTGAAGCTTTAGAGTTGTTACTTAAAAGCGTGAAAAACCAATCTCACTTGCCAGATGAAGTTATTATTGCGGATGATGGTTCTACTTTAGAGACCGAGCAACTTATCCAAAAGTATCAAAAAAACTTCCCTGTCCCCCTTATTCATGTAAAACATAAAGATAAAGGTAACAGAAAGCCCAGAATCATGAACAAGGCTATCGCCAAAGCAAAATACGAATATATAATAGAAATAGATGGTGACATTATTATGAATAAATATTTTGTTGTGGACCATCTTCAGTTTTCACAGAAAGGCTTTTATCTTTATGGTTCTAGAGTCAATATAAAAAAAGAATTTTCAAAAAAATTGTTTCAAAATCAGAAATTAAAATTTGGTTTCTTTTCGGAAGGAATTCAAAAAAGAGGAAGAACTTTAAGGCTTCCAATTCTTACAAAGCTTATAAAACCTATTGAAGAACGATCAAGAAAATTGAGAGGATGTAATATGTCGTTCTGGAAAGCAGATTTTATTCAAGTAAATGGATTTAATGAAAACCTTGTAGGCTGGGGAATTGATGATTCTGAAATGATACAACGTCTTCACAATATTGGCATAAAGGGAAAGCGATTGAAATTCGCAGGAATTGCTTACCACATTTATCACAAGGAGCAATCTAAATCTCATATTGAAATCAATCTAGAAATTGAAAAACAAACCACTAAGGAAAAATTGGTTTATGCAGAAAAAGGTGTAGATCAATTTTTATAAAAATGAATATGATAGAAATTTCGGTAATTATAATTAACTTCAATTCATCTAATTACACCATTCAATGCATTGATAGTATTTTTAAAAAGACAGGTAAAGACATCGCTTTTGAAATTATAGTTGTAGATAATAAGTCTGAAACCAAGGACTTTGAAATTCTTAAAAATTATTGCGTGTCATTAAATCATGATAAATTACACTTATACCAAAATTCTGAAAACAGTGGTTTTGGTGGAGGAAATATGTTTGGTTTTGAAAAGGCCAAGGGATCGTATTTAGCCTTTGTGAATAATGATATTCTATTTAAAAATGATTGTTTGAGTATTCTTTCAAATAGCTTAAAACAGAATCATGAAATAGGTGTTTGTGCACCAACAACATATACAAGTGATGGTGAAATTTTACCTACTTTAGATTTTTACACTTCCCCTCTCAAGGTAATCTGTGGAAGAAAAATTTATAAATACTTGAGACCAAAAGAGTTCATAAATAGAAACTTAAAACTCGAAAAACCTACAAAAGGGGATTTTGTATCGGGGAGTTTTATGATGTTGACTTATGAGAATTTTAAAAAAAGCGGGGGCTTTGATACCAATATTTTCCTGTACCATGAAGAAACAGATTTATGTAAACGTCTGGAAAAAATGAATTTAAGTGCAGTTTGTGAACCAAAAGCAGAATGTATTCATTTCCACGGAGCTAGTACTCCAAAATCAATCAAAATAAAAGCTGAATTGAAGCGCTCTTTATTATACGTAATCAAAAAACACTATGGGAACTTATATTATTTTTTAATCCATTTTTATATATTAAACTCATATTTATTGAAAGTTATTGTGAAACCAAAGTATTTTTATCTCATAAAACAGTTACTTCGCCCTATCTCTTTAAATAGTTCTACAAAAACTGATTGAGGCCTATAATCCTTCAGATTTTCATAAAGGTTAATCTCTAAAAAATTGATGAACTTAAAAAGCTTACTAACTCATAATTAATTTGAACTGAATTTATGGATTATCAAAATAAAAAAGGGAAATATTATATCAATCAAAGACCTGAAATGTTGGAATTTTTTCCAAAAAATGCAAAGACTGTTTTAGATGTAGGTTGTGGACAAGGAACTTTTGTGAAACAAATCAAAGATATGTATCATACAGAGACCTGGGGAATAGAATATATGAGATCTCACGGTGAACAAGCAGAAAAAGTTTTGGATAAAGTCTTCATTGGGGAATGTGAAAAATTCATCGATGATTTACCAAATGATTATTTTGACGTGATTTATTTTAATGATGTCATGGAACATTTAATTGACCCTTACATGGTTTTAGATAAAATGAAAAAAAAATTAACGAAAAACGGCCAAATCATAAGTTCTTTACCGAATATAAGATACCATAATGTGTTAAAAATGTTCATCCTTAATAAAGAATGGAAATATGAAGAAAGCGGAGTAATGGATCACACACACCTAAGGTTTTTTACCAAAAAAAGTATTAAAAGAATGTATGAAAATTTAGGTTTCAAAATCATCACACATAAAGGAATCAATAAAACAAAATCTTTAAAACCTTATATTTATAATCTTTTTCTTTTATTCACAGCTCCAGATATTTTTTATGTTCAGTACGCCACAGTTGTAGAAAAATAATTTAAATCAAGGATCAAAAACTATGAAAGATCAAAAAGAAACCATACAAGACTGCATACAAGCCCTTAAAAGAGGTGGGGTTATCCTCTACCCTACCGATACGGTTTGGGGAATTGGCTGCGATGCCACCAATGCAGATGCCATAGACAAAATCTACAAGTTGAAACAAAGGTCCAACGACAAGTCATTGATATGTCTGGTTTCTGACTTTAAAATGCTGAATCAATATGTAGAAGAAATTCCTGAAGTGGCTTATGACATTCTTAAATATGCTGACAAGCCCACAACCATTATATATCAAAACCCCATACGTGTAGCAACCAACCTCATTGCCGATGATGACACTTTGGCCATTAGAGTAGTCAACGACATTTTCGCCAAAGAGCTTGTCAAGAAATATAAAAAGCCTATTGTTTCCACATCTGCTAACATTAGTGGACAAAAAACACCTGCCAACTTCTTTGAAATTTCGGATGAGATTTTAAAAGGCGTAGACTATGTCGTAAATTTGCACCAATCCAATAAAAACAAAAAACCTTCTACAATTATCAAATTAGATCTTGATGGAAAGGTTGAAGTGATCCGCAAATAAAATGTCAGAACTATATTACCAAGAAGCTTTACAACATAAGATATTTAATTTCCTTTCTGAAGCTGCCGACGAACTAAACTTAGATGCCTACGTTATAGGTGGTTTCGTGAGGGATTTCTTTTTAAAACGCGGCAATGCCAAAGACATAGACGTCGTCGCTGTTGGCGACGGAATAGAACTGGCTAAAAAGGTTTCGGAAAAATTGCCTGGAAAACCTCCAGTAAAAGTTTTTAAAACTTATGGCACTGCCATGCTGAAGATTTTCGATCTTGAAGTTGAATTTGTTGGTGCCAGAAAAGAATCTTATTCTGAAGACAGCAGAAATCCTGAAGTGGAACATGGAACTCTGGAAGATGACCAGAACCGCAGAGATTTTACCATCAATGCCCTTGCACTGCAATTGAACAAAGCTCATTTTGGTAAACTTTTAGATCCATTTGAGGGCTTGCAAGATTTAAAAACTCAGCTCATCAAAACCCCTTTAGATCCTGAAATTACTTTCTCTGATGATCCTTTAAGGATGCTTAGAGCCATTAGGTTTTCTTCTCAGCTCAATTTTGTGATTGAACCAAAATCCCTTGAGGCCATTCTGGAAAATGCCTCAAGGATAGATATCGTTAGTAAAGAACGTATCGTTACTGAATTGCATAAAGTCTTAGAATCTGAAAAACCTTCTGTTGGACTAAAATTGCTCCATGATACTGAATTACTCCAGCGAATTCTACCCGAACTTACAAATCTTGAAGGTATAGATGAAATCGAGGGACAAAAGCACAAAGATAATTTCTGGCATACCCTGGAGGTGGTAGACAATATTTCCAATGAAACAAATGACGTTTGGTTGCGATGGGCTGCTTTACTCCATGATATAGGCAAAGCTCCAACAAAACGTTTTCATAAGAAAATCGGCTGGACCTTTCATGGCCATGAATTTAAAGGTTCCAAAATGGTCTATCAGATTTTCAAAAGACTCAAAATGCCATTGAATGATAAGATGAAATTTGTTCAAAAGCTTGTTTTATTGAGTTCCAGACCTATAGCTATCGTAGATGAAGACGTGACTGATTCAGCAGTGAGAAGACTTGTCCACGATGCAGGCGAACATCTGGAAGACTTGATGACGCTTTGTGAAGCGGATATCACCACCAAAAACCCTAAACGCTACAAGAAATATCACAACAATTTCAAACTCGTAAGGGATAGAATTAAAGAAGTGGAGGAGCGTGATCAGGTACGGAATTTCCAACCCCCTGTTTCTGGTATTGAAATTATGAATACTTTCAATATCGAACCTTGTCAGGCTGTTGGTGAAATCAAAGCTAAAATTAAAGAAGCTATTTTAGATGGGGTCATCCCCAATGAATATGACGCCGCTTTTAAATTTATGCTGAAAGAGGGTGAGGCCTATGGATTTAAGCAACAGGCTTAATTTTTCTCAAAAACCTCCCAAAATAGACTTGTAAAAGTGGGAAATGATGGGTCAACTGCTACATAAAAATTACCTTTACAAAAAAAATAAATAGTGTTTAGAAAATCGATAAAGGCTTCTATCATAATTATCTATCTGGTCATCATCGCAGGAGCTGTAGTAAGAATGACAGGAAGTGGAATGGGCTGTCCGGACTGGCCAAAATGTTTTGGATACTATATACCACCAACAGAAGAAAATCAGTTGGAATGGGAACCTGAGCATGACTATTTCAAAGGTCAGGTCATCATTGTGGGTGAGTCCCTAAAAGTAGCTAAAGAAGCTTTTACATCTTCAGAAAACTTTGAGCAAAGGCATTGGAATACTTATGAAAAGCACGATTATGCTGAGTTTAATGCTGCTCATACGTGGATAGAATATATCAACAGACTTTTGGGTGCTATATCTGGAATTGCTATACTTATTATGACGATAAGTTCCTTTGGGCAATGGAAGAAAAATAAAAAATTGACGCTATTCTCAATTTTATGCTTAGTCCTACTTCTTTTTCAGGCTTGGCTAGGAGCGACAGTTGTTTACTCAGTTTTATCTCCTGTGAGAATTACCATTCATATGCTTGTTGCTCTCTTACTGGTAGCACTTCTTATTTATCTCTTAAAATTATCTTCAAACGAAGACTCTTCCTTGAGAAGTACATTCACCTTCAGAAACCTTCTTGTGTTTGCGGTTATACTGAGCCTAATTCAGGTAGCTATGGGTACTCAGGTGAGGCAGTTTGTAGATGAACAAGTTGATATGGTAGGTTATGCCAATAAAAGCGCATGGCTGGAAAACCCGACATTGGTTTTTTATGCGCATCGCTCATTCTCAATTATTGTGCTTCTTGTAAATGCTGGAATCTGGTGGCTGAATAGATCTAGAAATCTAGGTTTTAAGCTCACCAACTGGATGATGTTGTTGGTAGGAGTTGAAATTCTGAGCGGAATTGCCATGTATTACTTGGATTTTCCATTTCTTTCTCAACCTTTGCATTTAGTTTTTGCAGCTTTGTTATTTGGAATTCAATTTTATATTTTAATGCAAAGTTTTGAAGCAAAATTAATTTCAAAAAAACAAAATTTATGATTTATAAATATAGAGTCGTTTTAGACACCCTGGACGATGTTATACGAGATATCGAAATAAGGGACGATGCAACCCTGGAAGACCTTCACAACTCAATCGCTCAGGCTTTTGGATTTGATGGAACCGAAATGGCTTCATTTTATAAAAGTGATGAAGAATGGAATCAGGGAGAAGAATATCTGCTCTTCAATATGGGTGATGAAGATGACCGCGTGAATATGATGAATGAAACTTCACTAGATACTGTGTTTTCCAGAGATAAGACCAAAATGATATATGTCTATGACTTCTTTAATTTATGGACGTTTTACGTAGAATTGGCTGACATTGCTGAACCTGAAGACGGATTGGATTACCCAAACCTCATGTTTGCACAAGGTCAGTTACCGGAATCTCCACCTGATAAGAAATTCGAAGCTGAAAAATTGGATGACCTTGATGATGATGAAGGAAATGGTGATGATGACATAACCTTTGAAAACTTAGATGATTTCGATTTTGATGAGAATTGGAATTAATTGAATTCCATCAATACTAATAGTTAAACACATACTTTTTTTATGATCAACTTATTCAGTGCTCAAATTGAGAGCATGTCCATTCATCGGGTAGGAAACAAAAGCCGAAATGAATCTTTATTTATTTCTGAAGAACCTCACGACCTGTCCGACGAATTGAAACCACTTATCAAAGAATATTTTCTAAAATCCTTTAGAGATAAAGAGGAAAATTACTATCATTTTGTGCATGAGAATGATTTGGAATTTCACCAGCTTTATAATCTGGCGACAGATATTTTCAATAATCCATCAGAAAGCCATTCTATTTCAAAAAAAATCACCAGACTGCTTTTTGAAGAATCAAAACATCAGCACATTAAAGGTGGTGAAGTCTATGTGGTTTATTTTGAAAACATGCTCATCGACAACGAAAAAGTGTCTGCAGTCGGAATTTTTAAATCTGAATTAAAGCATGATTTTCTTCAGTTTGAAGAAAAGCAAAATAACCTTGACCTCATTCTTCAACAGGGAGTTTATTTGAATAAATTGGATAAAGGGGCTCTCATTTTCAATACTGAAAAAGAAAACGGTTATAAAATACTTTCGGTCGATTCCAATAAGTACGATACAAAATATTGGCTTGAACAATTTCTTCAAGTTGACTTTTTTGAAGATGAAAACTTCTACACCAAGAAATATTTAAAATTCTGTGAGAATTTTGCAAAAGACGTTGTCCTACCTGCTGAAGACAAACAACAGGAAGTGCTTTTTATGAACAAAGCGATGAATCACTTTGCATCCAATGATAATTTCAACGAACAGAATTTCTTAAGTGATGTCCTTGAAAATCCAGCTTTAGAACCAGAGTTTCAAAATTATAAAACAGAAAAAGCGCCTAAATATAAAGTTGAAGACCTTTCTGAATTTCCGATTTCAAATAGTGCTGTGACTGCTGCTCGAAAGAAAATTAAGAGTGTTATCAACCTTGACACCAATGTTCAAATCAAAATGGACTTTGTGAGTGGTGACAGTGCCGAGAAGTTTATTGAGAAAGGATGGGATGAAGATCGCCAGATGTTTTATTACCTCGTTTACTTCAATAAAGAAGAAAAAAGCTAAATCAAAATAATTTATGTCAGAAATAAATCCATTATTACAAAAATTTGATCACCCTCCATTTTCAAAACTAAAAACAGATCATTTTAAACCAGCTTTTGAAAAAAGTTTAAAAGAGGCTAGAACAGAAATAGAATCCATAGTCCTTAATTCTGATTCACCTACTTATAAAAATACTATCGAAACCTTAGAGTTTTCGGGAAACCAATTAGGAAGAATAGCTAGTATCTTTTTTAATTTAAATTCAGCTGAAACCAATCCTGAAATTCAAAAATTAGCTCAGGAAATTTCACCTTTATTAAGTGAGTTCAATAATGATTTGCTTTTGAATACTGATTTATTCGAAAAGATCAAACATGTTTTTGACAACAAATCTACCCATGATTATTCTGAAGAGCAACTTATGCTTCTTGAGAAGATTTATAAAAACTTCACCAGGAATGGGGCTAATTTAGATAAAGAAAAACAAGCTCGATTAAGAGAAATTGACAAGTTGTTATCACTTACGTCTTTAAAATTTGGAGAAAATGTTTTAGCTGAAACGAATAATTTTCAACTACATATTTCTGATGAAAGTGAATTAGAAGGCATACCAGATACGGTAAAAGAATCTGCCAAAGAACTGGCAAAAGAAAAGGGTAAAGAGGGCTATATCTTAACTTTAGACTTCCCAACCTTCATTCCTGTGATGAAATTTGGAAAAAATAGAGGTTTAAGAAAACAAATGTTTTTGGGGTTTGGATCTAAGGCTTTTAAGGATAACGAATTCAATAATGAAGAAAATGTCTTAGACATCGTTAAACTGAGATTGGAAAGAGCCCAACTCTTAGGTTTTGAATCTCATGCTGACTTTGTTCTTCAGGAACGAATGGCTAAAAGCATAGACAACGTGGAAATTTTTCTTGATGATATCTTAGAAAAAGCACTTCCAGCAGCAGAGAAAGAGATTGAGGAGCTTAAAACCTTTGCTTTAGAATGTGATGGTATCAGAGACTTTCAAAAATGGGATAAAGCTTATTATACTGAAAAGCTTAAACAGAAAACATTTGATTTAGATGAAGAGACGTTAAAGCCTTATTTTGAACTTAATCAGGTAATTGATGGAATGTTTGAGATTACCTCTAAGCTATTCAATTTAAGCTTTAAGAAAGATGAAACTATTGATGTCTATCATAAGGATGTAATCACTTACAAAGTTTTTGAAGATGATAAATATTTAGCAACTCTCTATGCAGATTTTCATCCCAGAGCTGGTAAAAGAGACGGCGCCTGGATGACAACCTATAAAGATCAATTTAATCATGATGGTCTAGAAGAAAGACCTCAGGTCTCCATTGTTTGTAATTTTTCAAAACCTACTAAAAAGAAACCTTCACTTTTGACTTTTAATGAAGTCACCACGCTTTTTCATGAGTTTGGACATGCACTCCATGCCATGAACGCAAAAACTACCTATCCATCGCTTTCAGGAGCGTCAGTTTATTGGGATTTTGTAGAACTACCAAGTCAGCTCATGGAAAACTGGTGCTATGAAAAAGAAGCTTTAGAGCTTTTTGCAAAACACTATGAAACAAATGAGGTTATCCCTCAGGATTTCATTACAAAAATTAAGAAGTCTTCAAATTTTATGGAAGGTTTGCAGACCACAAGACAGGTGAGTTTCGGAAAACTAGATATGGCCTGGCATGCTATAAAAAACACTGAAAGCATTGATGATGTTAAAGCACATGAAAGTAAAGCTTTTAAATCGACAGAACTGCTACCAGAAGTTAATGAAAATTGCATGAGTACAGCATTTGGTCACATCTTCCAAGGCGGCTATAGTTCTGGGTACTACTCCTACAAATGGGCTGAAGTATTGGATGCAGATGCTTTTGAACTGTTCAAGGAAAAAGGCATATTTGATAAATCTACAGCTTTGAAATACAAAGAAAATATTCTTCAAAAAGGAGGAACTATAGAACCTATGAAGCTTTATAAAAAGTTCAGAGGTAAAGAACCAGACCCCAGAGCTTTGCTCAAGAGAGCAGGATTAATAACAGATTAGAGATGTAACAATAAAAAAAGGATCTGCATAATTGAGTTTTTGCAGATTTTTTTTGTTGAATTCAAAATGGAGGCCGTGCTAGGTCATTAACTAAGCAAAGGGCTTTTATCAAACAAAAAAACCGACTAAAAAGTCAGGGTTTTTCTATAAAGAAGGCGGCGACCTACCCGCCCGCAACTGAAGGTGACCTGCCGGAATTGAAACAGGCTGGTGTTCGGGCAAGCTCTTCCACGCTGATGATCGTTTATATGAGAGTCATCTTGGCTCATTTACTAAGCCAAGGGGATTTTTTTAAACAAAAAAAACCCTGACTAAAAAGTCAGGGTTTTTCTATAAAGAAGGCGGCGACCTACTCTTCCACGGTATGTAGTACCATCGGCGCTAACGGGCTTAACTGCTCTGTTCGGAATGG
>NZ_JAIQZF010000005.1 GCF_020164585.1 Psychroflexus curvus | reverse complement strand
TTAATCAACTTTGATTTAAGCCCTCTAAATTTAGTGTAAATCCAACTCTGATAAAAAAACAAAAGCCCTGAAAAGGGCTTAAAACGACTCATTTTTTAGAGTTTTAGTGGCTTGTGCAACGGTTACCGATGTTGTGTTTTCGTACTTTATTCAGCTGTTAATTGAATAGATAAGCCTAAAGCATTAGAAAGTAAAGCAAAATTCGAAAGTCTAATATCTTCTCCGTTTTCAATTCGAGAAATATAAGGTCTTTTCTTTCCTACTTTTTCAGCTAAATTTTCTTGGCTCAAATGCAATTCCTTTCTTCGGTTTTTAATAATTTCTCCGAAATAAGATGAAAAAGCATTATCTCTAAATTCCTCACGTTCTTTTGAGCCTTCCTTTCCGTATCGTTTTGCAATCAGTTCTTTTGCATTTATTGATTTTCCCATAATTACTTTTCTTTTAGATAATTCTCTCATATTTTTTCAGCTTGCTTAATTGCCTTTTTGTAATCTTTAGTTCCTTTTTTCTGAAAACCATATAAACAAACAGCTTGCGTACATTCTGCAAAATTCAGATGGTCAATAGCAAAGATTACAATTCGATATTCATTTCCTGCTTTAATTCTCAATTCGTAAAATTGAGTTGATTGCAGTTTTTTTAGAAAATTTGAATTAACAACTTTTATTTCTCCAATAACTTCAATTAGTTGGAAGAATTTTAGTCCAACTCTTTCGTTTTGGTTGTCGATAAATTCCAAACATTCTTCTGTAATATCGATTTCTCTCATTTAACAAATGTAACGAATTAGTTACAATTATTATTCTAAAATCATACTTTCTTTAGAAGATGGATTTTCTCAGTATGAAACACAACGTTTCTGGCTATGATTTCGTTGCGGAAAAATCCGCAGGATTCTTTCCGCCGTAGCCGAAAGATTGCAAAATAGCGTTGAATTCCGCCAAGGAATTCAACCGCAATGAATCATAGCCGATGTTGTGTTTTCGTACTTTATTCAGCTGTTAATTGAATAGATAAGCCTAAAGCATTAGAAAGTAAAGCAAAATTCGAAAGTCTAATATCTTCTCCGTTTTCAATTCGAGAAATATAAGGTCTTTTCTTTCCTACTTTTTCAGCTAAATTTTCTTGGCTCAAATGCAATTCCTTTCTTCGGTTTTTAATAATTTCTCCGAAATAAGATGAAAAAGCATTATCTCTAAATTCCTCACGTTCTTTTGAGCCTTCCTTTCCGTATCGTTTTGCAATCAGTTCTTTTGCATTTATTGATTTTCCCATAATTACTTTTCTTTTAGATAATTCTCTAATATTTTTTCAGCTTGCTTAATTGCCTTTTTGTAATCTTTAGTTCCTTTTTTCTGAAAACCATATAAACAAACAGCTTGCGTACATTCTGCAAAATTCAAATGGTCAATAGCAAAGATTACAATTCGATATTCATTTCCTGCTTTAATTCTCAATTCGTAAAATTGAGTTGATTGCAGTTTTTTTAGAAAATTTGAATTAACAACTTTTATTTCTCCAATAACTTCAATTAGTTGGAAGAATTTTAGTCCAACTCTTTCGTTTTGGTTGTCGATAAATTCCAAACATTCTTCTGTAATATCGATTTCTCTCATTTAACAAATGTAACGAATTAGTTACAATTATTATTCTAAAATCATACTTTCTTTAGAAGATGGATTTTCTCAGTATGAAACACAACGGTCAAGTATAAGCGTAGTGCGGGTTGTCGGAGACGATTTCTGTCCGCCAACTGCAAAGTTTATTAGGAGCAAAAATGTTCGATTTTAGCCCTTCATCCCGCATTACGCTTATACAATGTTGTATGCCCGTGCTTTTTCTTTCGTCCAGCGTTAGGGCAGCCATACTCTTTGACAAGTTTTGGTACGTGCGGCTGCCTTGTGCGACTTGGCAATGTGTATGGATGCAAGCGTTTGGATTCATCTTCAAATTCTTGTCACATTAATTTCTTGATTATTCATTAGAACTAAATCTTTGTATTTTGATCTGGTTAATTTCTTTTGAAGAAACAAATTCTTCTCGATCGATTTAATCTGCTCTAATCCATTTTTTGAAACTATAATAAACCACCCTTCTCCGACTTCTCCATCTTTACGGGGTGTCATGTTAATATTTCCGTTTGACCAATAAATTGATTCTGCCATTAATTCCCCTTCAGAGTTTTTCCAAGCAAATAGTTTGGTCGGTTCAGGCTCCCAGCCTAGATATCTTGCCAAAACAGGGTTAATAGCAATCCATTTAGATTTTAAATCAAATTGATCAAATCTATGATCCCTGATTACAACGATAAATTGTCCTCCAGCTCCCATATCATGATAGTTATTGCTTAATTGGTGAAAAACAGAGCCAAAAATGTAATTGTCTTCTTCATCAAATTCCTCTTTGACAGAAACTTGATACATATATTCTTCAGTTGGAGAGCCCCAATCTAAATTTTTCACTTGATTGTATTCCGCTATGATATTGAAGGTTTCATTGTAGTCTAGAAGTGACTCGTTTAATCTTTCTGATTCACCTATTCGATCTAACCAATCATTGCCAACACCTCCAAAATCTCTCTCTTTAATGGTTTGAATAAATTCAGGTTTAGCTATTTCTGTAAAAAACTGAACAGCATAATCATGAGAGATTAAAAGATTCTGAATTCTTCTGTCATCAATTGTTCCAGAATCTATTAATTCATTGGCTACATGCATTATGGCTCTTCGAGCAGCAATTACCCTTGGTCTAGGGTAAGAATACTTTAAGTATATTTCTTCTAAATGATTTCTTAGCTTCTTTTCATACTCAACCGACCATTCCTCTTCTCGACCAATTTCTTTCATGATTGAGTAGGCTCTATAAATAAGATTAGATTCATCAATTCCAGACTCCTCTGATAAAATTTTGATCAAAAATTCAAATGGTCTTATCAGGTCTCGGGGGTCATTAATATCAACTTCTGGAAAATAAGGGTCAATCTCTTTTTTAAAATCTGGTTTCCCGTTTTCCGGAATATGTAAAGAGTATACTTTAGGTAATTGGATGCTTTTTGGAGTTGGAATTTCTTCTCCTATAGAGGAAAGTATATGTATCGCATTTTTTCTTAATTGATAGTCATTTGATAGAGCTAAGTTGTTGACCTTTGATTTAAGCGAGTGAACTTTTGGAGAGTTGAATGCAGATAATTTCATTATCACATCCATACATAAGTAATTATTTAAACGTCCATTTAACAATTGAGTAAAAGCATAGTCATCATCTTGCTTTATATATTTTGCCAATAGCATTAAGGATTGTTCCCTTACTAACGAGACAGGGCTATCTGATAAATAAACTAAGTAATCGACTAACGTTTCCATGATTGGTCGATCTAATGAAGGAAGAATAGGTAAATACTCAACTGGTTTACTATTCGTCATTAGTCTTTCTAGATAACCAAATATTTCAGGCCAAAGCTCTTCTTCAACATAATCTTCCGTTAGAAGAGGAATGATATCTTCAAGATGTTCAATATATGAACTCGGATAATTGCTACTTACTACGTCATGAGCGAATACTTCAAATGCCTTATTAGATGAGATTGCGGGATTGATTCGTTTTAGTGCATTAAACGCATTGATTCTTGTTCCTCCATCATAATATTTAACCCACCCTGATTCGCTTGATAGCTCAATACTTTTATTGGCTAAACTAGTTGCCAATTCTGTGTTTTCTAGCTCCAAGGCAGCCTCACTTAATTTAGCATAGAAATCCGACTCTCTTCTTCCAATTCTAGCTAGTTTGGCAACTTCTTCAATTTGACTTGAAGACAATAAAGGGGTTATTTTTTCAATAACCTTTGACCAATTAAAAAATGAATTTGCCTGATCTTCTTCTTGAATGATATTCTTGAAATCATCAAAATTTGTAACACGTTCTAGCACTTCATCTTCATCAATCCTTTCATGATCTGTCTTTAAAGTCAATGTATTTGAAGAGCTTGACGAACTATCTCTTTCATCGTTTACAGGTATATTAAACGATGAATAATAGTCTTCTGCTTTTAGGCCTTTTGATGTGTAGAAGTCATCAATTTCAGATAGTAAGTAATGTCTGGTTTCTTCGTAAGCGTTAATTTCTATTGCCGAAATTATGTCTTGAGCGTGCTCTATTAAAAAACCCTCTTTCAAAATTTCATGCCCTTTTTCTAGGATAGATTTGAGCAGAGAAGAATCGGCAGATTCAGCAAGAAGCAGATATAGATTACTATATAATTGAACAATACTTTTGAACTCTTCTTCACTTTTTGTCCGTATGACGAAATGTTTGATAAAAAGAGTAATGGTATCTTTAAAGTCAATCAAATCATTTTCTAATTGCCAAATGGTCTGTTCAAGACCATCATTCAAATTATGTGCAAACGTGACTACCAATAATTCTTCAGAAGCATTCCAATAAGCCCTTCCTTCCGTGGTTTCTTTAATGTGGTTTAAATGAGATAAGAACCACTTTGTTCTTTCAGAAGCTCTTGACGGGTCTTTATGGTTTATTTTTCTTAACCATTCAATCCATGTACTAAATTGATAATCTTTTCTATAACCTACTCCAATAGATTCTTGAATTGCCTGTTTGAGCCATTTTTCAGCTTCATCCAACTCGTCTAAAATGAACCACACTTTTGAGTGAGCCAGACATTCGTTTATACGTCCATCTATATCATGATCATCCAACATGGAATTCTCCAAGGATCTCAACTGTATTACTGCTTTTTCGACATCAAACCCATTATTCAAGAGAGATTTAATGATTTTCCGTTGGATACTTGTAGTCCAATGTTTTGGAGAATTTTTAAACTCGCTAAATAAATAATCTCCTAATAATTCTAGTTTTTCAGAGCCCAATTCAGATACTGCCGATATCAAAAAATCAAAATATTGTCCTTTTGCCTGTGTCAGTTTATACCAATAACTGTTTCGGTGAGATATTTCTTTGTAGTAAAACCGAACTACTGGATATACTCTTTTAATCGGATCACCAGCTACTGGTGTTTGAAGAATCCCTTCCGCTAGAATTTGAGTTGTAATACATAACATTCGTTCAAACTCTACTAAAACTTCTTCATCAGTGCCTTTTGCAACAGTTGGAATAGCAGACGTAATGGACACTCCTTTTCCACATAGGTTAAGTAACTTGTTAAGTTTGATTAATGGTAGGAAGGCGTCTAACGAATCATCATATCCCAACTGGTCTTTAGCCACATTAGATGGTTGTTCCACTTCCTTAATCCAACTATATGTTTCATTTAAGTCACAGGTGACTTTATAAACTAAATCGGCAATGAATATTTTACCAATGGGTTTTGTCTTCTCTTTAGTGAAATGAGTGGTTAACAATGACAAATATTCATTCGCTCGACTTTTATCTTTTAAGTCAAGGCATTGCTCGATAGCGTATTTTATTAGTTGGAAAAGAGAATTCCTTCCCTTTGCAGACGTGGTATCAATTTTTTTTGTGACTTTATTAAAATCATCCCACTTATTTTGATCAACTAAACTATAACCGAGATTTGAAAGCAGCCTTAGCTGTAAATCAGATTCTTTTTCTTCAAACCTGTTTTCTCGGATGCTACCTGAGAATTGAATTTTATCAATTATTGAGAAAATATTATCAGTCTTTTCAAAAAGAGGAGATGTATAAACCCATTCCTCTAAAGAGTCTCTTATTTCTTCGTATCTGTGAGAATCATCAATGAGTATCCCTGAATCTGTAATGATTTCTGGATAGGCTAAATTGTATAAAGTTGCTCCTTCAGATTTGTGTCCATATTCAATAAACAAGCGACATGCTTTGAATGCATACGATTCGCTACAATGTAAGGTATTACCAGTTCTTAGATAATCTCTAGCTAAGTCAAATTTATTTAAGAATAAGAGTTCTTCTGTAAATGATGCAGGATCAATATTGAATAACCTTCTTTCAATTTCTGCCAATGAGAACAGATATCTTACCAGAGTATTGATATCCCTATTTTGTCTAGCTATTTCAACACCTAATTTTGCATCTTGCTTAATCTCTTCTGCTTGTCGGAAGTTAAGTAATTGTTCCGTAAAGCTATGTGGTGTAACAACTGAAACAAACCTATCATATTGCTGTGCTTGAAATAGATGATGATTCTGTTTCCAAGATTTCTCAATCTCTGACTTTACATAATAATCAGCCAGCTGATTATGATATTTGATATTACCTGTTGGGTCATACTCTCCTGTTAAATAATTTAAGGAGGTATGATGAAGAAGGAATTGCTTGAACGAATTATGAAAGAAAGACAAAGCTCTTTCGGTTTCATTAAACAGAAACCTGGCCTTTTCACGAAAGGACTTTAGTACACTAGGTTGAAAACCCCATTCCTGAATGAACTGAAGATTGATCGAACCATTAATTCTGGCAATTAAACCTAAGAATTGAATTTGGCTATCTTCTTTCTGAATAGGCTTCCATATTTTTTTATAATAATTATCAATACTACCATCAATAACTTCAAAAGATTCGATTGTTTCGTCAATTGAATCTGCCTTATTAATTTTTTCAACTAAGTAAGACAGGTATAATGGGTGTCCTTGTGATTTCTCAAATACTTGCAACTTTTGAGAACTAGTAAGTTGAAATGAGGAATCGAGATTATCAATGTACTTGTATACTTCCTCCTTTTTAAGTGAATCTATTTGAATAGTTCTATTACCATTCTGAAATTCAGTTTTAATTTCCTGTTGAATGTCTTCAAGTTCATAGGATTGGCTACCTAAAATAATGAAGACCCCATCAGGTAGAGTAGATGGTAAAGGAAGTTCTCGTAGGAAACTATTTGTTGTTGATTTGTATTCCCTAGGAACATGATCTAGACCATCAATCAATATTATGGTCGGTTGGCCATTTGTAATGAAATCCTCTCCAATTGATCTTAATTGCTCATTGAATACTTCTTTTAGAAAAAGTAAGTCTTTATACGGAAGTATGTCTCTTTTATATATCCCAGCTTCCTTCAATTGAAAAACTAAATCGAAAAAAAGATGTGTAGCATTTCCCCTTTCATAAAAGTTCAAGTGTGAGGATGGATTAACGAAATCAAAGGCGTAGTACCTTATTACTCGTGTTTTCAGACCTTTCGACCATTGATTCAATAAAGTAGATTTGCCGGAACCTGGGCCTCCCAGTAAAAACAGGTATCCATTTTTATGCTCTTCTAACTTAGAATTTAATAAGTCAATTGTTGATTGAATCGGTTGGTATCTTTGTCTATCGACTATTAACTCGTGGTTAAAAATTGTTTTAAATCTGTCAGACCAACCTAATTCTTTAATAATTTCTTGGCGAGTAAATTCAACGACTCTTTCTGGGCTGGCAACTTTTTCAACTATAAATCGGCTGATCTGTTGAAGGTCTTCGTCTTCTTTGGAATATTTAATATTTCCTACACTAAACTGTTTTTGTTTATAATCAGGTTGAAAATCAAAACAGACAATAAATTCCTCAAATTCGGAATCATTTAGATTTGAAGTCTTCTTGATTGCTTCAAGAACAGGCTTCCATTTATCGTCAATCGATTGATTTGATTTTATCTTTGACCAGACTTCTGATACGAAGTCTTTAAATGAACCGATTTTAGTACCGCCCTCCTTCAAGCTGTCATGGGAGGAAATAGGTTTGTTAGTGATTAAATGAGGAAATATTTTTTTGCTAGGATTAGCTGTTTTTAAACTCTTCCAACTAGAGGTGATAAGAGGTAAGAACTCCGTAAAATTTGCAAATGATATATTCGCATCTGCGATAGTCCATTTTACTTGGTATGCATGAATTTCTGAATGAGTGGAATATTGTATGTCATCTAGTTTTTCAGCCTTGGGGTCTGCTATTCGTATCCATTCAAGCTTTTTATTTATTAGATTCAAATAGACAAACCAAGCGAATTCATCAAATTGAGGCAAATAGCCTCCTATTGCTGCTCTTTCTCCACTTGCTGCTACTATTTCTTCACTCATTTTTATTTTTAATCTATGTGCGTTTGGCTAAAAAATAGCTCTTTTGGTTTTTCAGCGTTTGCCTTTGTATCGGCAAAACCAAATGTGCTATTTGGGCGTTGGCTCTTTTTTCGCATGGCATACAACGGCTCTGGCTATGGCAAGTGCGGGATTTTGAAGCCGCTTTCTTGTTCGCCTACCGTAAGTTTATTTAGTTGCAATATCTTCATATTTAAGCAGTCAGCCCGCATTTGCTATAGCCGATGTTGTGCGTTCGTGCTTTATTCTTTTTTTTCTTTTTGAAAGTTCAAATTCAAAGTCAGTTTTCTTTTTTTGTCACTGGAGAAGTCCATAAATGCCCAACCTTCTGTTTTCTTAAAATGCTGAAATGTTTCCCAAAACTTCTGATATTCTGTATCGGACAGAAAATCTTTGTCATCCTTTTTTGTCAAGGGGAGAATAAACACAAATATTTTACAAGTAAAATAAAATTCACCAACCGCAAATGGCAGGTTAGTATCTTGATTCTTTCTTATGTAAGTGACCAACTTAGGTTGCTTGGTAAATCCATGATATGAAATTAGCTCCCCAATTTTTGGTAGCTGAGAGACTTCTATATCTCCATTAATCCAATTAATTGTTTCAGAAAACTCTTCAACATACTCAGTATCGATTACGCTCAAAAAGAACTTACATAGACTTTTATAGATATTCTGAAGAGAAATAGGTTCCTTAGTCTCTAACTTGACTTTATAAGGCATTGAAGGTTCTTCTGGTCGATCATCAATGCTGTAAAACTTCAATTCAACATTACCTTCATTTTGCAACTCAAAATTTTCGCCTTTGAATTTCTTGCTGCCACCTTTTCCCTTCACGTCAAAAAACGTACGGAAAAGTGATAAGTATTGAACTATATCTGGTTCAATTGTCTTACTAAATTGGTCATTACACCGGTCACACTCTTCTAGAAGTATTACGGTTTTATTACCAAGTCCTTCTGAAATGGCATGAGCTTCATTAGTAAAGCTAATAGGTTCATTGGAGTTGTTACAGAACCTACAAACCCTTTTCTCTTTATCTTTTTCACCAATCAGAACACGTTTTGGCCCAACAGCTTTTACATGATACTTGTCAAAGAGATTTCCGAAAAGTTCTTCAAATTGTTCTTCATACTCCTTAAAGTCAACACCGTCATCAATGGCTCTTAAATAGTCGTATAACTTGTAGTTTTCTTTCTGTTCGAATTTTAGATTAGGTAGAAAAAAGAAGTGTTCATTTTCTTTAAGCTTTCTGAAGTATGCACTGACAGCATTTATCGGAGGTAACTGCTCTTTAAATTCGTCAACAAATTCATCAATCTTCTTTCTATTCTCAGGGTTGTTCTGTTGAAAAGACTCAACAATCACTTTTTCATTTTCAGTATCTACTCTGGCAAAGAGTAGCAGCAACTTCTGAACGAATTCTTCTATTGTCTCTTTCTTTGGTGAGTTTACGTCAAATGAAATAGTATCAGTTAATGCTAAAAAAGTTATGGTGTATTTATACATGCTTCACTATTTTTTCGCAAGACGAACAAACAAGTTTTGTCCGCTAGTGCTTTTTTCATTTTAATATTTGTTTGTCGCAAGTCCTGCTACTAAGAATCCCGCATTTAGAACACCGAAAAACGATTCAAATACTGCTATTATTCTAAGGTAGCCTGTTGGACTGTAATCTCCATATCCGAGTGTTGTGAATGTGGTTGAACTGAAATAAATACAGTCCCAGACTGTCAAGTCTATTGGTGTTCCATTATTTAGGACAATCAAATCTCGATTAAACCAATAGATTGCTGAAAACACGCATAGTGTAAGAAGAGATACCCATAAAATCCTTAGTGGCTTTCTACCATAACCCCAATAAAAGAAACTTAATGTTTTGGATATTTTATTGAGTCCTTTGCTATTCTTTCTTAGAAAATTGTGCTCCTTAATAAAGTATTTTATTGCATTAACATCGTCCCCTTGGTCTGCATACATCTTCTTCAAAATCTTATATGCATAAAGATTTTTGTCTGGTAATGACTTGTCTTTTTCTATGTCAAAATCAAAAATGGTACAACCCTTCATCACAGGATTAAAGTAGCCACCCCAAATACTTACCGAACGAAATTGAGTGTTTTCAAAATCACCTGATACTTGGCAGTCGTAGAAACGCCATTGTTGGATTTTAGAGTCTACAATTTTGAAATTCGTAACAGAACAATGCTCAAACTGTAGAAGCGGCATTTGTAATTGTTCTGCTAGCATATTGTCACAAGCGCAGTATGAGAAGCTTAGATTTCCTTCTTCACCAAAGTTTATTTCACCTTTTAGACGTAAACCACAGACATTTACAAACTCAAGTCTTTTTCCTCTCAAGAGAATTCCGAATCCGTTGACGGGCGCATCTACTCCGCCCATTTTTAGTAATTCAAAGTCTTTGGAAGCAGAATAAACATCTGCATGGATACTTACAGACTCATAATCTGATTCAGGTGCTGTCCTAGAGTTTATGCTTAAAATGTTTTCAGATTTCCCCCTTTGTTCTAGCCAATCTAAATAGCTGTAAAATTCAAGAAGGACTTTAAAATGAAACTTTTTACCAAAGTTATGTTTCTCACCTTCAAGCTTTTTGTATGAAACAAATGTTCTTGTTTTATTTTCATGTGTTTGCTCGATCAAAAAAAGCCTCTTTTTCTTAGAAAGCTTTTTCTTTTCAAAGAATGGGGTTAATTCACCGTTTTTAAGAAGAATATCATCATTCAGCTTATTGTCAGATTTCCACTCTTTAAACAATAACAGCGTCTTGTCAAAGTGATTTAAGAGCTTTGGAAAATCATGAAGCTTTCTCCATTCGATGAAGTAGTCTTCTGGCAGACTCCATAAGTCAGTAATATCAGGCTTTGGATTATCCTTTACCCTTTCAAAGAGCTCTTTTGCAGCCTTTTCTTTGTCCTTTAAATATTGTTCTCTTAATGGATTCATCTGGTTCTTCGCATGACGCACAACGTCTCGCGTATATGGTTTTGTGGCGAAGTAAGAAACTGCTCGCCTTTCGGTTAAACTTTTATCTTTTAAAAATGTAAAAAATTTGGATTTAGCACTAATTCCGCCATAAACTATATGCGCTGTTACCCTTTGTTATTTTTCTGTGAGTTGATAATTGTTGACTAAAACAGAAGCAGAAATTTGAAGTAATCTCTCTAGCTCTCTTATCATATCAACAGTCAATTTCTTTTTTCGATTTAAAATTTCGGATACTCGACTTTTACCGCCAATTACACCTACCAAATCTTTTTGGCGTAGATTCAATTCTTCCATTCTGATTTTAATTGCTTCTATTGGATCTGGAGCTTCTATCGGATAATGCTCATTTTCATAATTTTCAATCATTAATGAAAGAATTTCTGCTTCGTCACCTTCTTTTGTGTCAATAGGTGCATCAAAAATCGCCTCCAATCGTTCAAGAGCGTTTCGGTAATCTTTTTCGGTTTTAATAGGTTTTAAATTCATTATTCTTTTTTTAAATGGTGTCAGCGTTTATTTTGTCATATTCAGCGTGTGTGCCAATAAAACGGATAAACGCCCACTGCTTTTCGTAATTAAATTTAACAATAAGTCGATAAGAGTTTCCTTTAATATTGAAAACAACTCGACCATTTTTTAGAATACTTGCGGAAATGTAAGTTTGTTTAACATCGTTTGGAGAAAACCATTTTGCACTTTTTGCTGTATCGTACCAAGTTTTCAAATACTGTTCAGAGTCAGCGTGTTTTTCCCAATATTCTCGTAGCGTACTTTTCGCAATTATTCGTTTCATTCATCAAATTATGTAACAAATATACAATTAGTTCTCTAATTTAGAACTATCGGGAATCTTTTTTATAATAAAGGGTAACTCGTTTTATGTTGATAAAAATACACGTTTATTTGGAATAGGTACGGGATAAACGCATGTTTTTATAAGCTTTAGGGTACTCATCAGCTGATTTAAAAACTTAGCAGTATTTAATAAGAGAAAACAAACCCCTATTCCAACGGCTTACGAGTCGAACCCAGGCCCTTATCACCCTTAGTCAGTTGCTTGTGCTTCGACACCGCGACATCCAGCGGATTCTGTATCGCACTAATAGATCGCTCTGTCACATGCGTGTATATCATCGTCGTTTCAGGACGAGAATGACCCAGCAGTTCCTGTATATAGCGTATATCCACACCATTTTCCAGCAGATGTGTAGCAAAGCTATGCCGCAGGGTATGAGGCGTAACACGCTTTTTAATCTTGGCCAAACGGCAACTTCTCTTTAAAAAAGCCCTGACCGAAGAGGCCGAATATGCCATGCCCCCACTACCTTCAAACAAAAACTGCTTAGGCTTATAAGTCCTCACATAATTCAGCAACAAAGGCTGTATGCTCTGCCCCAAAGTCGTATGCCTGTCCTTTCTCCCTTTGCCCGATCTCACATACACCGATTGCCTTTCCAGGTCCACATCCTTCAACTCCAGCTTCAGCAACTCACCTATGCGTAAGCCCGAAGAATAAATCAAACCCAAAATCGCTCTGTGCTTCAGGTTCCGCGTCGCCTGCAAAATAGAAATCACCTCCTCTGTAGACAACACCTCGGGCAATTTTCTATCCTTTTTAGGGGCCGAAATGCGCTCAACCCGCACATCCAAATCGCCATTGAGGATAAAAAAATGCTTAAGCGCACTCAACGCCTGTCTATGCGAACTGATGCTGTAGCCTCGCGCCGCCAAAACCCCCTCTGCAAACAACTCCACCGACCTGTTGTTTAAATCAGTCAAAGCTGTAGAATCAAAAAATTTCAGGAAAAGCTCCACAAAGGCTGCGTAAGTTTTTACCGTAGAAGCGCTCTTGCGTTGCCCTTCCAGATAGCGCTCGTAAGTCATTAAAGCCTCCAGATGCTTAGGATTCAAAAACCTGTCAGCCGCTGCCTCAGCCTTTGCTTTCTGCATAGCCGTGTAATCCACCCCACATCCCATAGTTCTCAAAACAGACAGTAATCGCCGCTTTGAGGCCTCCGCATTCGGCACATAAAAACACCCGTGCGTCTGCGTCCATTTGCATTCCGGAAGCCTTTTTAAAGTCGCCTTCAGTTCAGGGTCAAACCCAAACCGAAGCCCTATACAAGATACCCTCCTATGCAATAAAGGCTCTAAAACAACAGTTTTCATCCCCAAACAGTTTAAAAGACCACCTAATATAAAGCAAAAACTTCTAAAAGGAAGTAACTTTCTGAAAATGAGTGATAAGTTCTTCTGATTTTAATAAAAGTCAGATTGAATTTCCTTAGACAAATACACCTGTAACAGCAGTAATAACCTAAAACCTGCGTGTCCTAAAAACTAATACTAACGCTGGCGAAAGCGTCTCTCTCTTGCCTTCTTAGTTTATCAAGTCTCCAATCTTGCCATTTTTTTAACACAAAAGTCTTCAAATTCCACTAAATTGAAATCCTGAGGTGCTTTAAGTTGAGACTCTGTAAGTTTAAATAAACCTGCAGTTTTCTGTTTAGAAATTATAAATTCCATAAAAAAACTTTTAATAAGCCCCTCCAAAACAGTTAGTTAATCAAAAAATAAAAACGTTATGAGCAAATTAGCAGAAAAATTTACGTACGGATATTACATTTTGACCGCCTTAAAAAAGGCAGATAATCTTAAAACACGAGAAGATGACTACATAGCAGCAGGAACGCTCAACTGGGTATCTCAGGTTTCTTTTTCACCCGAAATCATTTCGATAGCCATCGGACAAAAAAGCGATTTAAACGAAACGATTAATTATAGTGAACACTTTACTGTACATTTACTATCAGAAGAACATAAAGAGTATGTCAAAAAATTCGGTTCCAAATCTACTGTTGAAAAGGATAAGATAAACGGGGTGCCTTTCCAAAAACAAAATGACCAGGCGATAATAAAAGACACGTTGGGATACCTCACCTGTAAAGTGGTTAAAAGTTTGAACATCGGTGACCACACTGTTTATTTTGGAGAAGTCATCAAAGAAAATCTCCAAAAAGACAAAAAAGGCTTGTGCACCATGCAGCTTCCATCAGAATATACCAAAGACAAAGCAGAAATTTAATCAGGATTTTTCAAATTATACATTCAGCTTAGACAGGCTTTCAGCTGATTTAAAACCTCAGAAGTCCAATGTAAACACATTGGACTTCTTTTTTTAGGCCACTGCGCCTTCGGGTTCCTTCATGTCGCACTGAACGAGTCCGGCTTGCTGATACCGCTATAATTCTCAGATCAATTTCCACTGTATTTGAACCGGCACAGGCTTTATGAGAAATAAGTGATGATTCCTAAGTAAATCGGAATTCCAAAGGTGATATTAAACGGAAAGGTGATGGCCAGAATCAGTCTGTTGCCTATACTGTCCAGGAAAAATCCCGAGATCAAAGCAATAAGACATCCGTTAAAGGCCGGGATAAGTATAGCAAACAGAAATGCCGAAATTCCGTTGCTTTTAAAGACCTTTAAGTGCTTACCGCTGGTCAATCCCATATCCAGTAAGAACACGGCTAAAAAGCCCTTGAAAATGTCCGTTGTAAAGGGTTCAATCCCCCTGGCCTGTTCATCACTGGCCATAAACCCGATCAGCAAACTCCCCATCAGTAAAACCACACTTCCGTTGCTTATGGAATGCTTAAGAATGGCACCCAAATCAATCCTGGAGGCTGCCTGGGTTGATTTGGAAAAAATGGCGAGAAGCAGAACCCCCATGACAATGGCTGGAGCTTCCATAGAAGCCATGACTGCAACCATGAAGCCATCGTAATCTATGCCTTGTATATCGAGAAAGGAAATAGTAGTCAGAAAGGTAACAGCACTTATAGAGCCGTAAGCGGCGGCAAGGGCAGCAGCATTATAAATGCCAAATTTCTTTTTGGCTATCCAGAAAGAATACAGGGGTATAAGGATGGAACTGAGCAGCCCAATAGCAAAGGCCCAGAGAATTTCCTTTCCAAACTCGCTATGCGCCAGTTCCTGCCCTCCTTTAAAGCCAATCGAAAACATCAGGTATAAGGAGATGAATTTTGAAGAATTGGGAGGAATTTCCAGATCGCTTTTGATGAATGCAGCAAATATGCCTAAGCAGAAAAAAAGTAAAGCCGGGTTGGTTAAATTATCAAGCAGTAGATTTAAATCCATAATTATTGACCTCTTAAAGTTTGGGTGCAAATATTTAACATTCGAAGCATTAATAATAACTTATATTATTAATGAAAATGATTAATTTATCTTATGATATTGAAAGTAGCCAGACCCGAATAAGATATAGGAAGTAGGGACAAGGGTCTTAACGGCCTTTGCTTTCAGAGAAAGATTGTGGCCTGTCAGGTTTAAATGTTAACACCTTTAGCTGGCATGAGCGTCTAGATCGTATCCCAGGCTTGCCTAGCCTCCAGCCCGGCTCAGGAGGCTTGATTCGTAGCGGTCATCGGCTTTAATAGGTTAAAAGACTAGAAAAGTGAACGTTATTATGGTATATTGATGAAATCATAAAAATTAATTATGAAAAAAATAGTAATATTAGTAATGATGCTTTTGTTTTTAGGGGTTGTAGCCTGTAAAGAGCCAACTTCTTCAAAAGAAGAGATGGAACAGGAACGCACTGTTCAAAAAATAGATTCTCTGGAAAGAGAACTTGAGAAAATCAATACAAGAATGGATAGTATATCCAGAGAAGCAAAAGAAACTGTAGAACAACTGAATTAAATAAAATAACATGAAAAATATAATACTAGTAAGTATACTCGGCGCTTTTTTATTTTTAAGTCCCGGCCAGGCTTTTGCCCAGTCTAAAGGACAGGAGAGGAAAGAAAAAGCTCAGGAGAAGAGAGAAGAGGCTCAGGACGAAATGGATTCAGCTCAGACTGAAGACGAGCGGGTTTCTGCTGAAAAGGCAAACAAGAGGTCAAAAGGCAATTCCGGAAAGGCCTATGGCAAAAACAAGGGCGATATGACCGGCAGAGAATTTGGTCAGCATCGTGCTCAAATGGCACAAAACATGGCGGAAGAGACCGAATCCAGATTATCTGAAACCGATAGTCTTTTGACAGATCGAAGAGATCGCCTAAAACGCATGAAAGAATCTCTGGGGGAAAAGTCAACACTGCCCGAAGCCGATAAAAAAGAAATCGAAGAACGAAGAGAGAGAATAAGTAAAGCCGAAGAAAGACTATCCCAATTGGAGGTTTTGCTAAAGGAGACGCGTGAAAGATTGAGGAAAACAGAACAGTCACTCAAAGAGGTTACTCCCGAAAACTAAGATTCAAGTAAAATTCACTAAAAATCCTCTAAAGTCAAGCTAGCTTTAGAGGATTTTTAGTTTAATTCCCACTGGTGAGAGCATTTAGCCTGCCTTTGCCATCAGACAGCCCCGTGACCTTAAGCAGGCATTATAGTCCCGCTGGCGCGAGTGTCTCAACTGCCTTCGCCGGGTCCTGTCTTAGGGTAGGTTTTCCTGTTTATTGATTTTCAACTTAAGGTTTTTAGAAGGGTTTGTTTTAAAAAAATAAGTTGAGAGCCTACCACCCATCAATAAATGATATTATCAAAAATTTGATCTAAATAGCGTTCTTTTTTACTTAATACATTATCAGCTAAATAGACCTTAAAAATTTCTTTTCTCAGTTCTAGAAGCTCTAAGCTACCATAATGGTGTAAGCCGATCACCCTTTCTATTTTTTTCAACCTTTTTTCATTCTTGTCTCCTTTAAATTCAGTGTAAATTTTGTCAAAGGTTTCCTGACTGGTTTTTAATTGTATCAATTTGATTTCCTCAGGAGATATTTCATCATCTGCCTTAGCACATACTAGCAGGATGTAAATTTTCAGTTCTTCTTTTGTCCAGTTTTTGTGATTGTTTTTCATCTTTTTGTATTTAGTGTGGTTTTAAATAGTCTTACGACTTTATTCAACAGTTCTAATCTAGAAAACCTTTCTTAAAGTCCCAACGTCTCGGGAGTGGGTAAGGTTTTCGGTAATCAAAATCCCAAGTGCCACCAGGAGGATTTCGCTAATGACATAGTGCAGATACTTATGCCTGTTATCTTGTTCGATAAGTTTATTTCTGATGTTTCTGAAGAACTTGATCATCAAACTGTTTTTTAATTACTTGTTTTTCCAACTATCAAATCTAAAAGATCTTAAAACTGAAAATAAATAAACTGTTCGCCACTGCCCTGAGAAATCACAATCAAAAACAGCATGATTGCCCAAACAATGCCCAAAGTGACAGGTGACATGCTCAAGGAAACTTCTCTGAGCGACGTTTTGCGCATCAGCCAATGTGAAATGAACAACAAACCGATCAAAATGAAGACTTTGAATACATCAAATGTCCCTACAATTTTTTCGCCTTCCTCATTCATAAAGAGCATGGATGACAACATGTTTTTGGCAACCGAAAACTCTCTTGCTCTAAAAAACACCCATGTAAAATTGACCAGAATATAGGTGAATAAGGCCAGGATAATTCCATTAAAAGCCGTGATTTTAATTTGTATTCTAGACCTCAGTATACGTTCTATAATCAGATACAGTCCATGCAAACCACCCCAAATCACAAAGGTCCAGGCAGCACCATGCCATAAACCGCCCAGCAACATAGTAATCATCAGTGCGGCATACATTCTTACGATGCCATGTCGGTTACCTCCTAAAGGAATGTAAAGATAATCCCTGAGCCAGGTTGATAGAGTAATGTGCCAGCGCCTCCAGAAGTCTGAAAATCCAATAGACGCATAAGGATACCTGAAGTTATCGGGTAAAACAATCCCCAGCATAAGAGCAATCCCTATGGCACAGGTGGAATAGCCTGCAAAGTCAAAAAATATCTGACCGGAAAAGGCCAAAGTGCCGGTCCAGGCATCTAGCGAGTCTAAGATCTTTTGAGACCCAAAGACCTGGTCCGAAGTGTCTGCCAGCAATGTATCGGCCAGAACAATTTTTTGAAACAGTCCGATGGTCAGTAAAAACGTACCCCATAAAAACTGTTTTACAGTCGCCTTTTTTTCTTCATAAAATTGGGTGATCAGATCTTGAGCTCTTACAATTGGTCCGGCTACGAGTTGTGGAAAAAAGGTGACGTATAAAGCAAAATCCAGGAAGGTTCGGGCAGGTTCTATTTTTCTGTTATACATATCGATGGTGTAAGACATGGTTTGAAACGTATAAAACGAAATCCCCATCGGCAAAATAATATCCATGGGTTGCGCCTCATAGCCATACCCATACGTATTGACTACGCTGGTAAAATTGTCTAAGAGGAAATCACGGTATTTAAAGAAAGCCAGGAATCCGAGATTGACTGCTAAACTAAGGAGCAACCACAATTTGCGCTGACGTGCATTGGTTTCTACAGCCAATTTCTTACCAGCTTGCCAGTCGACCAGGGTTGAAATCCAAAGTAATATAACCAAAGGTGGATTCCACAAGCCGTAAAATACATAACTGGCCAGCAGCAGCATCCTTTTCTTGTTGGTCCAGTTGAATAGTTTGGAATAATAGAGAACCAAAACAATCACCAAAAACACGATAAAACTCAATGAATTAAACAGCATGACTAGTTGGTTTTAAGGTTAGTGATAAGCCCGTCTTTCAAAAGAATGCGTACAAAATTCTCTGTAAATTGATCGGCATCAGTGGCCGATAAATGTGACCATTCTATGGTTTCAAAGCCACTTAAGCTTTCGTAATCCTGATAGTGATAAGCTGGCACATCGGCTTCGGCAACCAACTCATTCCAAAAGGTTTAACGAGGTAAGCCATTATTTTCCAGGTCTTTAAAAAATCCATCAGAGGGATTTCGCAACAAAATAACCCGACCACCACGGGCTTCTAATTTATTGACATCTTCAATAAAAAAAGCGATGGTAGATTCTTTATCCGGCGGGGGCATATCTGCAGACATGAAAAATTTCCAAACCGTTTTTATCGAATTCGCAAATGCGGTGTCGGTGAGCATTATGTTTTTCATCCGAACATTTCTATGGATATCGATATCCTGAAACCGCATAAATGGAGGGTCACTGGCACGACCATTTCTATCAGACCAGCTAATGGTGTTCAGCAAAGCTTTGAGGTTGATATCATCATGCCATTCTTCATCATCATTGCTGATAAAGGCCAGTGAATTTTGAAGCGGAATGGATAAGAAGTAATTTAAACGCTGAGCGTAGGTTCGATTTTTATAAAATTCTGAACGAGAAGCCGCTCTTCGCCAGGGAGGTGCTTGCTCAAATGTTGTTGAAAAAAACAAAGGAGGTGTTACACCCACAACCACAGTCCCTTTAAAATCTGTATGTTCTACAATATCATGAAATGTGGGAAGGGGTGTAGCGCCGGCATTGGCGAGCTGAATGGGTTGAATTCCTGTCAGTTCCTCCCACTTATGCACCTGGATATTAAATAACACTCGGGATGAGCCAACAAGGACTACATCGTCTTTTGAGGCTTTCTCAACTTTCGCACGAGTACTGGCCCAGAGGTATTTGTCATCGTCCAGATCTGGAAAACGGCCCTGAGACCGCCAGTAGAATTCCCAGGCTATAATGCTTAATACACCAAGTATTAAAGCAATAGTAAAGGATTTTTTTAGGTTCATGAGGGGTGTTATTTAGTTAGTATTTTTTCAAAGCTTAAAAACTGCCATTATCAACATCTTTGATAAAGCTGATAATGCTATCAAAATAGGTATCCGGATCATCAAACTGAGACGCGTGACTTCCATTGGTAATCACACTTCTGCCGTTTTGAACTTCGGTAGCCATCCATTCCATATACTTTGGATCCATAGTGTCGTGTTTTGCACCTAACATAAGGGTTGGGGTTTTAATTTCCTTTAAGCGATCAGAGACATCCCAGTCGCTTAAAGTGGCTTCTTCTATGATGCCAAATTCGCTCGGACCTTGCATGTAAACGTAAATTTCAGGATTGAGATGTTCAAACAACAGCTGGATAGATTTTGGCCATTTTTCTAAAGGCAAACGGAGAATATGTTCGGTGTAAAAATGAGTCATCAGAAGCTCTTCGTATCTCGGATTGGCGTAATCTTTATTCGCTTCAATGTGTTGAATTTCTTTCAAGATTTCCTCTGGTAATTGTGGGCCTAAAACTTCCTGGGCGTATGTATTGTATTCCGGTACGCTCGCCACCATATTAGAAATGATGAGACCCTTTAAATTATCCTGATATTTCAGGGCGTATTCCATAGCCAAAATGCCGCCCCAGGACTGACCCAGAAGGTAGAAATTATCCTTATTTAAACCCAGGGCCTGTCGCACCTGCTCCACTTCCTCCACAAAACGTTCGGTGGTCCAAAGTGACGGATCATTGGGCTTGTCGCTGTAATAAGAATCAAGCTGATCGTAATAGATATATTCAATTTCTTCGTTAGGCAGATAGCCCTCGAAGTTTCCAAATTGTTCATGTGTTCCACCAGGACCGCCATGTAGAAGTAGTATCCTCATTTTTGGATTATTCCCCATGCGTTTGGTGTATACATTAAAAGTGCCTTTGGGTGTTTCTATCGGAATCATCCTGACGCCACCCGTCCATTGGTCATCGCTGTTGGAATAGTCGAAATAACCCGATTTATTTTCGATTTCATCGGTTTTGGTTGCAGTAGACTGTTCTGCCTTGTTCACGCAACTCAGTGATAAAAAACAAGCTGTAAGTAAAATAAAAATTGAAGATTTCATAAGGATAAATTTTAAAGATTAAAAGCCTGTTTTTAGTTAAACATAGCTCAGCCACCAGTGATGGCGATGTGTTTTTTTATAGTTCCAGTACCACACACAAACAGGGTGAAGCGTTACCACCACAAACAGCCATACCAGATAAACCACCCCTAAAGAGAATCCATAACCCTGGAGTCCGGTTTCAAAACTGATCCAAACATCTACTATCATGAGTGATGGGTCATAACCTGTAAGATAGGCGGCGATTACAGCCAATAAATGGATATAATAAATATGGATGATATAGAAAAACATAGGCACTTTGCCAAACAACACGGTAATGGTATAGAGTTTACCTTTAAAATGCTCTGCCCAGGCCAGTAATATCATAGATGGCCCAAGAGTGATCAACAGGTAGAGTAAAGAAGGCGGATACTTGGAAACATTGAAAAAAGACATTAAGGTTTTACCGAAGTCTTCGTAAGTTGTCCAAAACGTTAGGTTGCCATAAATATTAATTGCGCGGATACCAAAAAACAAACCGATAGCAGCCAACCCAATGTAAATCAATAATTGTCGCCTTGCTTTGGCGTCATAAGCTGAAGTATAAAGACCCCCAAGATGATAGCCCAAAGGCATGACAAATATCCAGGGAATGAGAGGGTAGACATTAAAAAGGACGGTGTCTTCTGATAATAAAATCGGGCCTTGCACATGCAGAAGTGTCCAGATATCACTGAATTGACCACCTGTAATCCCATCTAAACTATTGTGCCCAAAAATCACGATAAGGGATGAGGCTATCATAAGCTTTTTAGGAACGTGAATAAATACGGCCAGAAATACCATGGAGATTCCGAGCAGCCAGATCACCTGAAAAACAATACTATCAAAATTTAACTGAAACCTCCAGCCAAAAGTGATGATGATAACCTCTACAAACACCAGCCACAAACCGCGTTTAACCAGCCATTGACTAAGTTCAAATTTCAACATCCGCTGTTGAACAAAAAAGGCCGAAGTCCCGGCCAGTAATACAAAGACAGGAGCACAAAAGTGGGTGATGAATCGGGTAAAAAACAAGGCTAAATGGGTTTGCTCGATGTCAGTTGGTTCGAAATAAAACACGTCTTTATGGAAATAATCCCTGACGTGGTCTAAAGCCATGAGCAGGATAACCAGACCTTTTAAAAAGTCTAAGGATTGAACGCGATGGTTTGTTTTGGACATAGATTATGATTTTTTAAAGACCTGTTTTTTGCCATAAGTAAGCGAACGCCAAAGCCATTCAAAAGGACCGAAGTAGAAATGTTTTAACCAAATGGGGCTGGTGATCAGCTGAAAAATCCAGATGCTAAACACGACATAGTACAATTCATAACGCTCCAATTGACCGTAAAGTCCGAAGCCGAGAAACAGGATGGAAGTGATGATGCTATGCATTAAATAATTAGATAGTGCCATTCTGCCCACAGCGGCTAAACTCCGTTGAAGAAAACCGATGATTCCCGATTTAATAAACAGCATAAAAAGGCCAATATGGCCTAAAGTGACAAAGAGTCGGCCAATGCTGTAGGTTTGATGAGCCTGATAGGTATGAAGTGGATCGTAATCACTGCCTGTGATTAAGCTAACTTCATAATAATTGATACTTAAACCAATTGCATAGCCAATAACTGCCAGCAGCAAGTAGAATTTTATAGTTTGTTCGCCGTGAAGTATTCTCAGTTTATAAAAAGCCATACCCAAAAACATAAAGCTCAGAATATCCCAGGCTGAGTAGCGGTATTGAAACCAGGTTTGCATCCATTGAATTTTAGGGGCTTTATGCTTCATAATGTCGAAATAACTACCATTCATACCCTCTATGTATTCTTTGATTTGCTCAGGTGTTTTTTTAGGACTTGCCTCTTCCCATTTTGCAATAGCCTGCTCGGCTTTTTCATCAAGTGTGGCCCCTGTGTTTTTTAAAATTAAGGCGAGTTCAGCTTCTGTTTTAATCTCTTTATTTTTTTGATAATCGTAAACATCCCAAACCACTCCAATACTGATCAAAATCGCAGGAATAATCAGTAAATTTTTCACAGATAAATTTCTGAAGGGAAATAAAAACAAGCCGAAGAGTCCGTAGGCATATAAGATATCTCCTGGCCAAAGAAATATCCATGAATTGACTAAGCCGAAAAGCAGAAGCCAAATCATCCTACGGTAATACACATCGGCTGTAGAAATCCCTGCACCTTTATGAATAAGTCGTGTGGTGAGTAAAATAACGCCTGCGCCAAAAAGGATGGTGAATAATCCCCGCATGGTTCCTTCAAAAAACAGTTCATTGGCAAACCACACATAATAGTTTAAACCCTCGGTATGGCCAAGCACACTGGGGTCTGAATAGGAGTAGGGCAGTCCCATGCCATTGATATTCATGAGCAGGATACCCAGCAAGGCAATGCCTCTGATCACATCCAGAGCCTTGATACGGGCCTGGTTTTGGGTGGGGTTTATTTCATTGGTAGTTAGTGGTTCCATAAGTTGTGTTTAAACTTTCATTCCATCAAAGTCAGTAATATTAAGTTCTTTTGAAATCTGTAATTGGAGTTCTGCCACCTCATTAATTTGATTCAAGCCAAAATTCAGATCGGCTGCTGCATCTGGGTTTTCAAAAGCGGACACGCATTGACTACCAAAGGTCACAGGAAAAGGGCTTACGTGTTCTCAGGACGTTGCAGTTGATATGTCTTTTGGATAAATGAACCTTGGAAAAAAATTAGTTGAGAGCGGACCAGGCTGCACAATGAATACATCAATACCGAGACGTCCAGGTTCATACCCTAAGGCTTCGCTGAATCCCTCTACGGCCCATTTGCCGGCTTGATAAACGCCAAATCCATTACGGTAAGACGACCTCCAACAGAAATTAATTGAATGAAAAGGCCGGATTTATTAGCGCGCATCATTGGTGAAATAGCATTCAGTATGGGTACATTTCCAATCACATTAAAATCGAGTTCTGCATCGTACACCCCTTCAGAAAGCGCTTCAGTAGGTTCTTCATAATCTTTTCCGCAATTGTTGATAAAGACATCTACATGTTCAATTTGTTTAATTATATCAGCAAGGCTTTGGTCTGAAGTGACGTCTAAATCCACTACGCTTAGGTTCCGATTTTTAGTAGTGGCAAAATCTGATAAGATTTTTGCTGCTTCAGTATTTGTAGTGGTGGTGTTTTTCATGATTGCATAGACTTTATGCCCTTGTTCAGCGAGATATTTAGCAGCATTAAATCCAAATCCTGTGTCACATTCTGTGATGACTATATTCTTCATATTCAGTTATTTTTATTGTTTTCACAGAAATAGCTCTACGCTGGCCGCTATTTTCAGCTAGGCAGGGGCCTATGACCCAACTGGTACTAGGTGAGACGATGGAGGTGGCTACCTTGCCAATTTCGTCTGGAGTGCCATGCCTTCCTGAAGGAATGAAATCGGTTGACACATCATAAAAAACTCTGTCCTCTTCTTTGATGACACTCAGAGCCTCGATGAGGAATTGGTTATGGGTGGGTTTTATTTCATAAGTAGTTAGTGCTTTAATGAGTTAGTGTTTAAGTTTTGACCCCGTCAAATTCAGTAATGCTGAATCCTTTTAACATTTCGAGTCGGACGGGTTCCGTAACATCGTTCATGCTTTGCGCTCCAAAATCTAATCCCACGATATTGCGTAAAGGCCTTTGTCCTGCTGGTAAATTGATGAGTTCTTCAAATTTTTTAACGACCAAAGCGGGATCAGTTGGTGCGTCTGGGTTATCAAAAGCGGCCATGGACTGACTGCCAAAAGTATCCAGGAAGGTGGTGACATGTTCGTAAGCTGTTGCGGTTGCCGTGTCTTCCGGGTAAATGACGCCTGGAAAAAAATTAGTGGAGAACGGACCTGGCTGTACAATGGCGACATCGATGCCAAGTGGGCCAAGTTCATAGCGTAAAGCTTCGCTCATGCCTTCAACGGCCCATTTGCTGGCGTGATAAATCCCAAATCCGGGTACGGCCAATCGGCCTGCAATGGAACTCAATTGAATGACAAGTCCAGATTTTTTGGCACGCATTATGGGCAATACCGCTTTCAGCAGACGCACGTTGCCAATCACATTTAAATCGAGTTGAGCCATACATTCTTTTGAAGAAAAAGCTTCGATTGGCCCGCCAAAGCCCCTGCCCGCATTGTTGATCAATACATCACAGTCGTCAATGTGTTTCATCGCCTCATCAACACTTTGATCTGAAGTGACATCTAAATCCACAACGCTGAGGTGTAGATTTTCAGACTTTGCGAAATCTGATAATTCTTTTGCTGCTTCAGCATTTTTAGTACTGGTGTCTCGCATGGTTGCATAGACTTTATGGCCTTGTTCAGCTAGGTATTTAGCAGCATCGAATCCAAATCCTGTGCTGCATCCTGTGATTAGTATACTTTTCATAATTAATTATTTTGATTACATTATTTTTTTACAAATTAGCTTTACGCTGACCTCCATCTACGGCTAAGCAGGCGCCTATGACCCAACTGGCGCAAGGCGAAACTATGAAAGTGGCCACTTTTCCTATCTCGTCGGGAGTGCCCATTCTCCCGGAAGGAATAGAATTGAGTGCCCAGTCGTATAAGGTTGGGTTTTGCGTTTTGGTTAACTCCCAAAGTCCATCGGGAAATTCTACCGATCCGGGAGTAAGGGTGTTCACTCTGATATTTTCTGGCGCCAATTGAATAGCTATGGTTTTAGAATAGCTTATTAAGGCTGCCTTTACCGCGGCATAGGCAGGAGGTGAACCTGCTTCAAGACCGGAACCTGATGAAATAAACAAAATGTTCCCACTGCCTGCTTGCAGCATCCAGGGGATGACCTTTCTGGAGGCTTTTACGCTACCTAATAAATCTACAGTAATGGAAGTTTCCCAGTCGCTGTCATCGTCTCCCAAGCTTAAAGCGGAGACGTTATTAATTAAAATATCTACGCTTCCAAACTGCTTTTTTACCTGGTCAAGAAAAGTATTAAGCTGTTCGGTGTCACCGACATCGCAGGTCATAGCCATCACTTTTACGCCCTTTTTCAGAAGTTCCTTTTTTGTTTTTTTTAGAGCTTCTTTACCACGGGCACAAATAGCCATATTGACCCCTTCATCAGCAAGATTTGAAGCAATGCTTTTGCCAATACCTTTACTACCCCCTGTGATGATGGCATTTTTTCCTTTGAGTTGTAAGTTCATATTAGGGTATAGTTTGAAATTTTAGTCACCTTTTTTTTCTTATTCCATTGTAATAGCACTTCTGAAAAAAATAAAGGGACAGTCCACGAAAGCCAGATACAGGTTGCACCACGCTCTTCAAAAGTTGGCATCAAATCACGCATGAACGGATTTTCATTCAGAATGCGGAACACTACAAAGGCAACCGTAATTATGTAAGTTCGAATCATCCATTCATTATGCTGAAGAAGTCTTCTAAGTAAAATAGCCCTGTAAGCTGTTAATACGCTCACTAGCCAAACCAATGCCAGGACAAACAATGAAACACTCCATGAAATATTGACTTGAGGCGCGACATATATAGACATATACAGGGCACTTAAAGAGGCTATAATAATGGCAATGATAAAGAGCTTGCCTAAATTCCGATGTGTTTTTAAAAACCGATTCCTGAACTTTGTACTAAATTGAAAAGGCCCTATAAGTAAGGCCAGTGCACCTCCTAATAAATGACCGACAAGCCACCATTTATTAGACCAGTAATAGTCTTTATAATACTCAAAATTAAATTTGAAAAAGTATGGAAGCACTCTGTCTATCACAAAATATAAGGCGATAAAAACTAGAATGCCAAGTGAAGTTGTTTTTAAAGTTCTCATTTAAGCCTATTGATATTATATTTTATAAACCTCCAACTCAATTTCAATCAGCAATCCTGGCAAAGCCAATTCTTTAACGCCCAGCCAGGAACCTGTGGGGAAATGATTTCTGTAAATTTGAGTGCGGTATTCAGCATGTTCAAGAAACAAAGGCATATCGGTGGTGAATACATTTTCCTTGACGACATCGTCAAAGCTACAGCCGTAATGGTTTAAGATTTTACCTAAATCGGTATAGCAGTTTTTCAGCTGCTGCAAGAAATCTCCAACTGCCGTGGGATTACCTTCATCGTCCATGCTAACAGCTCCCGATATTTTGATATCCCTATCTATTTTTACGGCATGTGAATAGCCGTAAGCTTTTTCAACCTCTGGTCGAAGTAAGAAGTACTCTGGTTTCTTTGAGTTAATTTTAGAGTTTTCCATTGTTTATTATTAGCTGTTAATCAGTTTTTAGTTTTTTAATACGATTCGAAAACGCGCCTTACCTGATTTCAAATGCTCTAAAGCTTCATTGGCCTTTGACATAGGAAATTCTTCAGTAATAGGGTAGATGTCGTGACGAACGCAGAACTCAAGCATTGTTCGGGTCAGTGTTGGGCTACCAAGCGGGCTCCCCGCGACTGATTTTTCTCCCATAAGCAGAGTAAATGCAGGGATAGCCATAGGTTCCAGGACCGCACCGACGTTGTGAAATTTTCCTTTTGGAGCGAGCGCCATCAAATAGGAATTCCAATCCAGGCTTACGTTGGTGGTATTCAGGATAAAATTCAAGGTGCCAGCGATTTTTGCCAATTCCTCAGGATTCGTGGAATCCACTACTTTGGTAGCTCCCATTGCCAAAATGGATTCTCTTTTACCTGGGTTAGAACTAAAGGCAACAACCTCACATCCCCATTTGTTTAAGAATTTTAGTGCCATATGACCTAATCCACCAATTCCTAAGACGCCTACTTTGTCGGTAGCTTTTACACCTGCAATGAGGATGGGATTAAAGACAGTAATACCACCACAAAGCAGCGGTCCTGCTTTTGCTACGTTAATTCCTTCTGGTAACGGAACTGCCCAGGACCAATGACTTCGCACATAATCGGCGAAGCCACCATGGCGTCCACCAATGGTCATTTCGACCTTGGAGCAGAGATGATGAGAGCCGTCCATACATTCATGGCACGACATACAAGACCCCGAGAACCAGCCAATGCCAACTTTATCTCCAACTTTGATGTTCTTAACCGCACTGCCTGCAACTATGACTTCGCCAATGATCTCATGACCCGGGACAATGGGGTAGGCGGTCATCCCCCAATCGTTGTTGATCATGCTGAGATCCGAATGACAAATACCACAGTTGAGCACTTTCACATCGACATGTTCTGTTCCAAGTTCACCCATGTCGTAGGAGAAGGATTCTAATTTTTGATGTGGACCGCTGGCGGCTAATGCTGATACTTTCATAATGTGTGGAATTCAATCTGTTTGTTAACTACTTTTTGGTGATGGGTCGATGGGTTTGTCATTATTGAAAAGATTTTAAAAACTTCATCTGGCATTTCATCCAAAATTTAGTTCTACAGACTTATACCAGTCTTCATCGCTGTAAGCGCTCCAATCTATCCACTGTTCGTCGGTCATGGATTTGCGCCATTGAATAAATGGCTCGACATCGGGACCAACAGGATGTCTTAATTTCCAGGTCCCACTTTCCGCCACTTCCAAAATTTTGTCCGCGACCAATGTTGGTGGTGTTTTAAGTGATGCTGAGAACAGTCCGGCGAGACGCTTTGAATGTGGATAAAGAGACTCCTTATCTATACTAATGCCACCTGCCATTTGTGTATTTATAATTCCTGGCTTTGCGATGGCAACACGAATGTTGAAGGGTTTTACTTCGCCAGCCAAAGCTTCACTCAAGGCTTCAAGTGCAAATTTACTAGCCGCATAAGCCCCCAGAGGACTGCTTGAAATATGACCGGAAACTGAGGATTCATTTATATTGCACCTCTCCTGACTCTTCCTCATTTCGGGAAGGACGCTTCTCAACACTCCAAAATAATTAGTCTCCATAACGGATTTAAAATCTTCCAGGCTGAGTTCTTCATCAGAACCATGACGTTCTATACCGGCATTATTGACTAAAACGTCTATATTTCCATACTTACTGACTAAGGAATTCTCGCCTTTTTTGACGGAGGCATCAGAATCGACATCCATTTCAGATACAATAATATCCAAAGATTCGGCAGCTATCCTTTGTTTAATATCCTCAGCCATCGAGGTGTTTCTCATGGCAGCAAACACTTTATAATCAGATTTCCCAAAAGCAAGAGCAGTTTCAAGACCAGTACCTTTGCTCGTTCTTGCTATTAATACGTTTTTCATTTTTTAGAGACTTGAAAAAAATTAGTTGCTGGGGCATCATGAACAGTGACATTAAACTTTAATCCAAAAGTTTTGAGTCATAATAAGCTGTTTCAGAAATTATTTTTCCCTCCTCATTAAAATCCATTAAATAATGAATGGGTAGGACAATGGCCTTTTTGTCTGATTTGCGAGTAAGATTGATATTCCACCAAGATTGCACAACACGGGCGTCTCCCATTTCATAGTGCAGATAGTCTGGATATCCTACCATATCTACACTTGTAATATCATAAGTGTCGAATATCCTCTTGTCTATCTCCTTTTGCTCTGTTAAAGAAATACTTTCATAGGTTGAAGAACTTGAATCCATAAACCTGGCATTTTCATCATAAAAAGAATAGGCCTTATCTAAATCTTTGTTTTCTAAAGCGTACATCAATTTGCGAACGCTGTTGATGTTTTCATGGTGGTTGTAGATGATGCCGTTCTTCCTGTCGCTGTAACTTTGACGAATTTCTGAGCCAATATTGGCGTTGTTGTAGGTAATAATGGTTTGTATTTTATTGTCTTTATTGACTACAAACAATCGGTGCATAGGCTGGTTTATTTTAACTCCTGTTTTTTTGTGAACTCCTTTCAAGTCTTCCCAGGTTTGTACCCATATGACATCTTTCTGGTTATCGTCTTTGTATTCCAATGCGTCAGGATAGGCTCCTGGGGTACGGCTTATTGAAAAATAATCAAGCGCATCATTCCATCCTTTGGCAGCATTTGAAAAGGTTTCTTTGTTTTGCCCTTTTTCGTTTGGGTTGATGCTTACACCATTGTAAGCCATAAAATCATCGGCTAAATAACCAGCCACTTTCTGGGTGTCGCCTCTTACAAAAGCCTGCGTCATAGCTTCCACTGTTGTAATGGCCGGATGATCGATGTAAATCGTTCCGTTCTTTTTTTGCGAATAGGTGATACCAGCAATCAGCATCATTACCAATAGCATTGTCGTTTTAATTGTTTTCATTGTTTTTGAATTTAAGGAGTCAATTTTCTATTTGATTTTACTTTGACTAATTATTTAAAGTTGCCTGAACGGATCTGAATTTCATCCCCAATTCCCTTTGCTTCAATCTAATACTGTAAATAGAGGGGAAATGCCGATTTCTATTTTCCTGTAGCGTCATATAATTTTTTTGTATCTACATACTGCTGAAAAGCCGTGATTTTTCCATCGTTTAAAGTCCATAAATGGGCGACCTGAGCGTTGAAATTATTACCGTTGTTATGCTTGGCATCATAACGCAGGGTAGCCAGAACCTGATTACCCCTCATATTATGTAACTCGATGTCCTGTAAGTTGAAAGACTTGTATTCTGCACCCACTCTGGCAAAAACACCATTCAATACCGCCTCCGGACCGATGTACGGATTGCCATCGGCATAGGCATTGCTTTCAGCTTCATTCCAAACGATGTTTTCATCCATCAATTCCAGGACTTTAGGGATTTCACCTGCTGAAAAGGCCTTATATAACTGGTCAACGATGACAACATTATTAGGGTTAAAAAGAAGTGGGGAGACGTCCCAGTAGCCGAATTCTTTTACAATCTTTCCATCTACAAACTGCGCGGTCATATGTGCTGGAATTTCATAGGTATTCCCATCGGCTTTGAGTGTGCCTTGCCAAAGCCCCCAGTAGTTGACCCAGGTTTCTCCCTCATCGGTGACGATCATTTCATACTCATCTTCTTCATCTACAAAATCCCATGACGTAAAAAGTGAGGCATCTTCTTTGTTGGATTCGATAACCTCAGTTAGAGATTTAGCCTTATCTTCGGTAACATTGTTTGCGATCTTTGCGGTATCCGCATAATGCATGGCAAAACTTTCCCAGTCTTGGTTTTCATAGTCGGTGATGACTTTTTTGTACGTGTCAATTTGCGCAGATTCCTGAGTGTAGCGTTCCTGGTTTTGACAGGCTATAAAAAGGCCTAGTGTAAGTCCTGCTAAAATTAGTTTTTTCATAATATTGATTTATTTAATCGTTTTCAGAATTGATTATGTAGGAAGTCTAGCCCTGCCAACTATGACAAGGGCTATTGTAAACAACAGTCTTGTTTATGCCAATAAATTACCAGCCTTTTACAGAATGTGCTGGGGAGTCTTTGGTTAAGATTTAGTGGGAACATAGGATAACTCTGGCATCATACGTCCTTCCATATGCTCCATTTTAGTCACATATTGTGAAAGTTCTTTCCAGAGTTTACCAGCATCCTCTCCCAAGAGTTTCTGATTTTCTTCGGTTCGTTTGGCATGTTCCAAAGGGCTTTCTGCTGAGCTGGAGACCAGTACATAGGCTTCAGGATTTCCAAATCCACTCATATAAAAACGATAGTGGGAGGCCGAGCCTTTTTTCGTGTAAAGCTCCTTGAATTTTCCAGCTATTTCGATGATTTTTTGACGGTCACGGGCCTTGTGGTATAAGACCATGTTTTTCCTATAGTTCTGACCTTCAGGGGATATATTAATGCCACCAGGCATATAAGAATATTTTTCACTCAACATGATAATATTATCACTGTGGGTGTCATAATGCTCGTCAAATTCTTCAAATAGCTTCGCGAATTTTTCATCGCCAAGTTTTGCACGTGTATTTGGTAAGAATTCCTCTCCCAAATCTTCCCAGCCGTTAACGGGGGTCATGGAAATAACTCGGTTGTCATTAGTCCATAAGACATGCCATCCTTTTTCTTCTTTATTCTCTTTGGCTAAGTCTGCCAAATTTTTGGATATTTTTTCGTAATCTTCAGAACTGGAAGGATAGACGTGATCGACGTGGATTCTGTACGGCTGAATTTGTCCAGTACAAAACGTTGTACCCATAAGAATCAGGACCAGTACTTTTAAAATTTTGCTGATTGTTTTCATGATATTTAGTTTTTAATTAGATAAATCTTTGTTGAGTTTCCACAGGTAAGACCAGCCTGTATCGACAGCCTTCTTCCATTTGTCGGTCATTTCTTTGGCTTTTTTATCACCGTGTACTTTTTTATAAACTGCAAACGGACTGTCTTTTTTATCGTCTTCATCCAAAGCAGCATAACTAGGAAATGTTTCAGAGACCATATAATCGGGAGCCTCTTGTCCTCCACCCATAAAGCTATACCAATAACCTCTTGGTTCGCCTTCTTCAGCAGCCAGAGTTCCAGAGACCTCTTTAACAACCTCGTTAAACAAAGCTCCATCCTTTACTTTAAAATAGGTCACCCAAACCAGCTCAAAGTCTGTACTCGTGTTCTTTTTACTCCATTTGGGTATGGTTTTAGTAATGTTGTAGACCGCTTTTTCGACATGTGGCATAATAAAGTTCATGGCTACGATTCTGCAGGCTTCTCCTGCTTCATCTTCTTTATCCATTTCAGCCCAGTTGGGCATGAAACCCGATACCCCAAATACATTTCTTTCGCCCTGCACTCTCGACCAGAAGTTCCAGGAATCGGTACCATCATTTTCCTTGTAACAGGCTTTCCATTGTTTAACACCTCCCAGAAACTGAGCAGCATGTCCTTGTTTGATGGTAAATTCTGTTAAGGTCAATAACTGCGTATCTGCATCTTGAGACATAGCCATCAACGGCAACATCAGGATAATCATAACTAATTTTTTCATAACTAATTTTTTTAAATTTATGTTAATTTAACAGTTGAAAAGTATTTAAGAAAGACTTGTCTGTCAATCACATATTGATGTGGTTATATGCTAGAAATGAGTATCTTTGATTTATATCCGCCTATTAAATTGAAAGTCAGGGTTTTAATCGGTTGTGTGTTGTGGGTCATCATTTCAATGGCTTCACTACTCCTCGCGCAAAATTCAATTCAGGTAGAGAAGCTTACTACTCAAGAAGGCTTGAATTTTAGACATGTAGATGCTGTTATCCAGGATAGAGAGGGATTTATGTGGTTTGGTACGACTCAGGGTATTGCCAAATACGACGGTAACCAATTTATAATCTTCGACAGTAGTAAGGGTAACCCGCATTTTATTCCTTTTGAGCAGATCTCTAAATTCATATATCAAGAGACTTCAAATACATTGTGGTTTATTGCTAATCACAAGTTATTCGCCTTAAATCTCGACACCGAAAAACTTAACATAATCAAGGATCCAGAGAAAATACTCGCAGGAGAAGTCCTGGAGATTGCACTGGATAAAACTGATAATTTGTGGGTTGTGACTGATGAATTTGATTCGTATAAAATAAAGCGTCAGTTTCTTATAAAATTCGATGGTAACTCATTCAGATTAATCAAGTCTCTTGAGCGAAAAAGTACGGGCTTTACCTCTATAGATATTACAGCTACCAATCTTATTTGCTGGTCTACTGTCAACCATGGGATCATGTTTCTGAATCAAAACGGCGAAATATTACAGAACAAAATTTTAGAGACTTACGACTGGTATGGTTATAAGATTCATTTCGCAGAGTCTTTTTTCGATTCTAAAAACAGTCATTATTATTTTTCTGAAAGTAAAGGCGGCGTTGATGTTTATAAAGATTTAGAATTTAGCCATACCCTTTTAAAGCATAAGGAAGTTTTTTAGATGCATATGGGGGCATTTGGTTTGCAGGAAAAAAAGAACTGTTTTACCTCGATGCAAACCGTAAGATTATAGATTACAGCTACGATGTTTCGAAAAAAATGAATTTCAGCAGTATTAATACCATTTTTTTGGATGACTCAAATCTTTTATGGGTTGGGACAGATAACGGGTTGCTAAAAGTAAAACTTAAACCTCAAAATTTCGAAAGGATTCTTGAAAATAAAGATAGGAAATGGGGTAAAACCTTTAGAAGTATTTTTCCGTTGAAGGATGGTTATGTGGCCGTCATGTGTGAATCTGAAAACCAGCTTTATAAAATAAATACTGCTGGTAACGCATCGCCTATCCTATTGCAGAATTCTTATCAAAAGCTGAAATATGCACGGTTTTTTGTATCAGATACAGTAAAGAATAAAGCATTCACAGTCAATAATTCTTTAATCGAAATCGATTTTAACTCACAGAGTTTAAACACCTATGACGAATTTAGCTTTTATTTGAATGAAACAAAACCCAACCCAATTTTAAGACTAAAAGACGGTTCACTTTTAACTGGTTTTAAGCTTTCAAAATTAATTCAGATAGATGCTGATACTAAAGCATTTTCACTCATTTTTGATAGTCAACCCTTAAAAGATTACGAGCTCATAACCTATATACAAAGTGAAATCAATCCTGAAATCATATGGATTGCCACTCAGAGTCAGGGTCTTTTAAAAGTTAATCTCAATGGAACTATAGAAGAAGAATTCACGGTTAACACGAATCCGTCTTTGAGTAAAAATTCGGTTTTATCATTGCTGGAATATAAAAATAATCTTCTAATAGGCACTTTTGGAGGGGGCGTTAATGTTTTAGATCTCGAAAAGCATACGATTGAAGTTATAGATAAGAAAAAAGGTTTGTCTGATAATAATGTTGTGTCTATCTTACCTGCTGATGCCAATAAAATCGTTGTGGCTACATATAACGGGTTGAGTACTTTCAATTTAAAAACCAAAATGCATTACAATTATTTTGTGGAAGACGGGTTAACACATAATGAGTTTAATTATACGTCTGCCTATAAAGATATAAACGGAAACTTTTATCTTGGCGGTCTAAACGGAATCAATAAATTTAAATTTGAAGAGCTCTTCCAGGAATATACTTTACCTGCTTTAAATTTTACAGGATTTGAAGTGTATAACCAAAGAAATAAAAGCACACGACGAATCAGTAAATTAAAAGAAGAAGCTATTGTTTTAAGTCCCTATGACCAGCATTTTATGATAGACTGGTCTATTCCCGTTTACTTTGGGAAAAGTCAATATTCTTTTTATACCAAGCTAGAAGGTTTTGATCAGGACTGGTTTTACCAAGGCAGTGCTAACAGTATCAGGTATAATAAATTACCCGCCGGCACTTATAATTTCAAAGTGAAAGGAATGGATGCTAACGGAAATGAGAGCAGGGCAGGGCTGAGTATTCCAATCTATGTGGAACAGATATTTTACAAGCGCTGGTGGTTTATAAGTCTGCTTGTTTTGTTTGTTTTTGGTGTCATTTATCTGTTTTTTCAGTACAGATTGAATCAGGCTTTAGCAATGGAACGCTTGCGGACAAAGATTTCGAGCGATTTACATGATGATGTGGGTTCTATGCTGACAGGATTGGCGATGCAAACCGAAATGCTGGAGATGCAAACCAATCATAAAATTGATAAAAACAGGTTGCATAAAATTACAACTATGAGTAGAGATACGATCTCTCACATGCGAGATCTAGTCTGGAGCATAGATAGCAGACGAGATACCTTTGCCGATTTATTGGAACGCATGCAGGAGCTGGCAGAAGAAATGCTTCTTCCTGCTCAAATCGCTTATAGTATTGATGCTGATGTGATAAACCCTAATAGAAAAATCAACTTTAACTGCAAGCGCAATCTTTTTTTAATATTCAAAGAAGCCATCACTAATATCCTTAAACATTCTAATGCTGATAAAGTAAACGTAAAGATTTCCAATAAAGACGAGCAGTGTATACTTCACATAAAAGACAACGGCCGTGTTGAAACTTTTGAAAGTGGATCAGGAATGGGTCTGGCCAATATGAAATTAAGATGTGAGAACATTAATGGCCAACTCACTTTAGATTTTGAAAACGGCTTTGGGGTAAAAGTTTACTTGCCGCATAGTATTTAATATAATTCACATCAAGATGTGGTTGGAAGGTATCAATAATTATAAGTACTTATCCCTAAAAAATTGCCAGCACAGATTAACATCGCAATAGTAGAAGATGACCCGGTCGTTTTAGACGGGTTGGTGTCATTTTTCACTATGCAAACAAGCATTAAGCTTTTGCATACTTTTGGGAGTGTGGAGAAGTTCATCGAATGGATAGACAAATCCAGTTCCCCTTTTATTTTGTTGCTTGATATTCAATTGCCTGGACAGAGCGGAATCGAGGCCTTGCCAAAAATAAAAACGCTTTTACCAGAACTGGAAGTGATTATACTTACCACCTTTGAAGAAACCGATGTCATTTTTAAAGCTCTAAGTGCCGGGGCCTGTTCATATATCTCCAAACGAAGTTCGTTGCCCAAAATCAAGGAGGCGGTTGAAGTGGTTGCTCAGGGAGGCTCCTATATGTCGCCAGCCATCGCCAGAAAAATTTCAGATTACTACAAACCCAAACCCAAAAGTCAGCTTACCGAAAGACAACTTGAAATCGTTAAGGGTATTGTGATAGGTAAGAGTTATAAAATGATTGCCTCCGATTTATTTATTTCTCTGGATACAGTGAGGAGTCATATTAAGAATATTTATAAGGCTTTGGAAATCAATTCTAAAGCTGAGTTGATTCGCAAATCGTATGATAATGAGTTGTGAGTTGGATAGTATTGAGTTGTAGACGTTTTTCGTAAAATCGTGTATTATAATCGAATAATCGTTTAAAAAGTGAATGGTGAAGGGTGAAATTCCTCCCCAGCCGTTCCAAAGGTGTAGAGTGAGTGTTTGATGACTTTTTTTCGTTTACGCAATAGCCAAGTAGACCATTTGACAAGTTTTATTACTTTAAATGATGATTAGTTAGTGATAGAAACGGCCGACTTTTTATCGAATTGCAAAAAATAAAATCGTGGCGAAGTTTTGGGTGGAAGAGTAACGCCCACGTTCTGGCGCGAGCGTTCCGCTCGTTTCCTTTCGTCTCGCCTGCCTTTGCTGCCAGGCAGGCTCGTGTCCTTGGAAATGTCTATTGCTTGTGGTTTTGATTTTCTGGATTAACGGTGTTAATCCAGATGAGAAGCCCGCTCCTGCAAATAGAAATTCAAAAACCGCTATCGCGTTTTTTGTCTTTTTTGTTGTCGCAGGCGCGAGCGTTCCGCTCGTGTCCTTTTGTCTCGCCTGCCTTTGCTGCCAGGTAGGCTCGTGTCCTTGGAAATGTCTATTGCTTGTGGTTTTGATTTTCTGGATTAACGGTGTTGATCCAGATGAGAAGCCCGCTCCTGCAAATAGAAATCCAAATCCGCTATCGCGTTTTTTGTCTTTTTCATTGGGTACACCCCTACAAGCAAGCTTGGGTTTGTACCCAATGAAAAATCCAATACCTTTGGGTATTGGATTTCTGCTTGATGTGGGTCATACTGGATTCGAACCAGTGACTTCTACCCTGTCAAGGTAACACTCTGAACCAACTGAGTTAATGACCCGGCTTAAAAATAAAAAACCCTAACTTTCAGCTAGGGTTAGTGGGCGATGAGGGGTTCGAACCCCCGACCCCCTCGGTGTAAACGAGGTGCTCTGAACCAGCTGAGCTAATCGCCCCAAATTGGGATTGCAAATATAAACCTTATTTTGATTTCTCAAACTAAAAGCTTTATTTTTTATAAAATTTCTGCCACTGTAAAGGTACTTCCACCTACAAAAATTAAATCCTCTTTTTTTGCTTCTCTCCGTGCGGCCTTTAGCGCGTTATCTACCGTTGTAAAGGCTTTACCGAAAAGCGCATAGTCCTTGGCTTTGTAATATAAGCTGGTTGCTTCCATACCTCTGGGAACGTCAGGTTTAGAAAAGTAATACTTAGCCGTTTTAGGAAATAAAGGTAGAACGCTATCCAGGTCTTTATCGTTTACAAAGCCTAAAACGATGTGTAAATCCTTAAATTTCTCCTGTAGTACTTGCTCTATTACTAAAGTTAGACCTTCTTTGTTGTGCGCCGTGTCTGCAATTATCTTAGGGTACTCGTCTAAAATATCCCAACGTCCTCTTAATCGTGTATTGGCTTTAACTTCTGCTAAACCCCTTTTGATAGCTGTTTTGGTCACTTTCCAGCCGTCTAAAGCATTTAAAACCTCAAGACTTTTCAAACAGGTTTTTAAATTGAATTTTTGATAACTGCCTTTTAGATCGCAATTGGGTAGAGGAGTGTCCCATACTTCAGCAAAGTGTATAGGAGCCATTTCTTTTTTAGCTTTTTTCATAAATACAGCTTTGGTTTTAGGAGTGGTTTCGCCAATTACTACAGGAACCGTTTTCTTGATAATTCCTGCTTTTTCTCCAGCGATTTTTTCCAAAGTGTCTCCTAGAAAAGCCATGTGATCCATGCCTATGTTGGTAATCACAGAGAGGAGGGGAGTGATGATATTGGTAGAGTCGAGTCGGCCGCCCATACCCACTTCAATAATGGCTATATCCACCTTTTTAGCAGCAAAATAATCAAAAGCCATTCCTACGGTCATTTCGAAAAAAGACAGGTTTTGAGTTTCGAGAAAAGTCTTGTGCCGGGCTATAAATTCAATCACATTGGCCTTAGGAATGTGTTCGCCGTTGATTTTGATTCGCTCCCTGAAATCTGTAAGATGAGGAGAGGTATACAGACCAACGTTATACCCTGCGCTTTGCAACACAGAAGCCAACATATGACTTACAGACCCTTTTCCATTGGTGCCTGCCACATGTATGCTTTTGAACTGCTGCTCGGGATTTCCTAGCGCTTTGGTCAAGGCTAAGGTATTGGTTAAATCTTTTTTGAAGGCTGTTTTGCCTTGCCGCTGGTACATAGGAAGTTGATCAAACATCCAGTGTAGCGTTTCAGTATAGGTCATTTGTATTTATTCAGATAATTTAAAAACGTAAGTGATAAAACCGATTTGTGTAGATGGCGCTTTAGAATCACTGTTGAATTTTGTTGCCAGTGCTGCTCGCTTGGCGGGATCCAAAAGGCATGTACTTGAGTTGGTGGTTCCTTTGGCGCCTGGCGTTGCTTTCACCACGTCACCCATTCTGTTGACTTCTATTCTCACAACCACCTCTCCGGACTCATCACATTCCTGGACAAATTTCTTTTTAGAAAGGGCTTTTCTTCCACCAAGTCGGTAGTTGCCATCTCCATCCAGTCCTTTTCCAGTTCCGTAATAGTTTTTGGCATTGGGGTCACCTTCCGGGTCGCCTTTATCTCCTGCCTGATTGTCGGTGCCTTCTCCGCCTTCAGCCTGTCCGTCATTTTCGGGCCCGTTCATCAAACTTTCCATAGCATCGGTAACCGATTTTTCCGGTTTTTGCTCTTTGACAGGTTCGGGTTCTGGAGTAGGTTCAGGTGGAGCTTCCTCGACTTTTTCCTGAACCTCTTCCTTTGGCTTTTCGGGTTGCTTTTTGATTTCTTTTACAACCTTTTCTTTTTCTTTGATGACTGGAGCTTCTTCAAGGTCCTGAGTCACTACATCCTCCTGAATATCCTCAACAACAGCTTCTTCCACTTCTTGAGGTGGTGGAGGCGTACTTGCAGGTTGTGGAGAAGTTTTTAATGGTGTACTGGGTTGTTCGTCGCCAGAACCCATATCTGTCGTTCCAAAATTAATTGCAATGCCTCTCTGCTCCGGAGGATCCATATAGTTTAATCCAAAGAAAAACATCAGCAACACAAACAGGATATACAGCCCTGTGGTGATGAGGAAGGATTTCTTCTCGTGTTTGGTCTTAAATATGCTCACGATTTAGTTGGGTTTCACAGCCAGTACAATTTTATATTTATTTCTGTTGGCAATATCCATTATGAGTACCGCTTTTTCAATAGGAACTCCTTCCGCGGCACGCAAAATGATTGTAGGTTCCTCAATACCGCTCAGCCTGGATTTTAGAGCTTTTTCTATGCTCTTGAAATTGACTTCTTCTTCATCGATATAAAATTTCAAATCTTCAGTAATGCTTACGGCCACGTTTTGTTTGGAAGTGGTCTTTCCTTTGGCTTTTGGTAATATTAAATCCAAAGCTTCGGGGGTGATTATTGGAGACGTCAACATAAAAAAGATGAGCAACAAGAACACAATGTCTGTCATAGAAGACATGCTGAAGGTGGCACTCACTTTATTTCTACCTCGTAAATTCATAACTAACTAGGTTCGTTCAATAAATCCAGAAAATCTACGGCGGTAGCTTCCATCTGGTGTACCACTTTGTCGGTTCTGACGACCACGTGGTTGTAACCGATGTAAGCAATAATACCAACGATAAGGCCAGCCACAGTTGTGGTCATTGCGGTATAAATACCTTCGGCCAGCGATCCCATTTCGGCTTGGCCGCTGCTGCTCGCCAGCTCATGAAAAGCAATAACCATTCCTATCACCGTTCCCAAAAAACCAATCATTGGGGCAGCACCGGCGATGGTTGCCAAAACACTGACGTTTTTTTCCAGCTTGTAAACTTCAAGTCGGCCGGCATTTTCTATGGCAGTATTGATGTCTTCCAAAGGGGAGCCAATTCTGGAAATCCCCTTTTCAGTAAGCCTTGCTACCGGTGAGTTTTCCTGTGCACAACGCATCTTTGCCGACTCAATATTGCCTGATGTCACGCTGTCTTTGATCTGGTTCATAAAATTCTTATCGGTTCTGGAAGCTGCTTTGATAGCGAAAATACGTTCAAAATAAATGTAAATTGCAAGGAACAAAAGCACGGCCAAAATCAATATGATAATAGTTCCTCCTGGCCCACCACTGAACATTAAATCGATGATGGATAAGGTTTTCTCTTCAACAAGTTCTTCTCCGGCGACAGGAGTTTCTTGAGTAAATGGTATCAACATGAGTTATGGTGTATTTATGATATAAACAACGCTAATGTAAGCAATTAATTTTATCACTTCATAAGTATTTCAGCATTAGACCAATTGTTTTAGGGCAATCTCAAAAGCCACACTGCTGATGTGTTTTTTGTCATTGTTATTTTCAAAGGTATGCTGAATGGCATTTTCAATGGTGATAGAAATATCATTAAAAATCGCCTCATCGGTCATCAAAACTTTGCGTTCCATAAAGTAAGCAAAGACTCTGGCCATACCACAGTTGGCAATAAAGTCGGGAATCACGCTGGCCTTTTGGTCGGCGTATTCCATGATAGGACCAAAGAAGATTTCCTTGTCTGCAAAAGGCACATTCGCCCCACAGGAAATCACTTCCAGACCATGCTCCACCAAACTGTCAATCTGGTCTTTTTGAATAAGTCTGGAAGAAGCGCAAGGGGCAAAAATCTCTGCGCCAAGCGACCAGAACTCTTTATTGGCCTTGTCAAAAGGAATTAAATCCTGGCTTTTTAAGGTGTTTCCTTCTTTAGCTAAAAACAAGTCTTTGATCTGTTCATAAGTATATCCGTCTTTATTGATCAATCCCCCATCTCGGTCCAGGATACCAATGATTTTAGCCCCCATTTTGGAGAGGTAAAAGGCTGCTGCAGAACCCACATTTCCAAAACCCTGGATAATAGCTGTTTTACCTTTTACATCACCCCCGTAAATATTATAAAAATGCTTTACCGACTCTGCAACGCCATAGCCTGTACACATGTCGGCCACAGTGAATTTTCTCAATACATCTGGTGTATAATCGGTGTTTTCTATAACCTTGATCACACCTTGTCTCAGCTGACCAATTCTGTTGATTTTATCGGCTTCTGTAGGTTGAAAATGCCCGTTAAAAACACCTTCCTGTGGATGCCACACCCCACAGCTTTCAGTGATGGGAATGACCTCGTTGATTTCATCTACATTCAGGTCTCCACCAGTTCCGTAATAGCTTTTCAACAATGGCGAAACCGCCTTATACCAGCGTTCCAAAACTGCATGTTTCCTGGGGTCATTTGGGTCGAAATTAATGCCCGATTTTGCACCGCCAATGTCCGGGCCAGACACTGTAAATTTTATTTCCATGGTTTTTGCCAAAGACAGCACCTCATTTTCGTTGAGTCCTTCTCGCATGCGCGTTCCACCGCCAGCAGCGCCACCTCTCAGTGAGTTGATCACCGTCCAACCCTCGGCTTCCGTTTCAGAATCTCTCCAGTGAAACACTATTTCGGGCGCTTTATCTTCGTATTTTTTTAAAAGTTCTTTCATAAGAAATCTTCGCGTTTTGATGATTTGCTCGCAAATATATAGATTCAGTAAAGCATGACTAATTATAGATTCAATAATTCTTAAAAATCTATTAAGGCAATAAAACTCGACCAGAAGAATGATCTCGCGAAGCCCCCGTGACCGATGCCAGAACATTCACTTCTCCACGCGCTTTCAAAACCCCCAGAAGGGCAAAAATCAAAGCCTCTTTGTAATGAATCACTTCAGGGTTTGGGATGACAAGTTTGGCATCACATTGCTTAGAAATCAGCTCCACCAAATAGGTATTGAAGGCTCCACCACCCGTAAAAAGAACCTTTCGGTGACCAGTAATAGCCTTTGCAATTTGTTGAGCGAAGTGTTGTGTGCAGGTGCTTATTATTTCTTCGGAACTCAATTCTGTAAGATTCAATAGGGGGAGAAATTCAGCTTCCAGCCATTCGATGCCTAAGGATTTGGGCGGGGGTTTGGAATAATACTGAAGCTTTTCCAGTTTATAACCAAGCTCAACATTTGGAACTGAAGTTCTGGCGATAGAGCCGCTTTCGTCAAATTCTTTTCCAAGCCTGTTGGCATAAATATTCAGGATTTTATTGACAGGGCAGATGTCATAAGCAATACGCTGATTATTCTTTTCAAAGGAAATATTGGCAAAGCCCCCCAGATTCACACAGGCATCGTACTCTCCAAAAAGCAGGCGATCGCCAATAGGAACCAAAGGGGCACCCTGTCCGCCCCGTTCCACATCCTGTACCCTGAAATCGCAGATGACTTTTTGTTTGGTCAACGTGGCCAGCTTTGGCAGATTGCCAATTTGGTAAGTGAATCCCTTTTCGGGTTGGTGTAAAATGGTATGACCGTGAGAAGCGATAAAATCAATGTCAGACAAGTGGTTCTCGTTGATAAATCGGTTGATATAGTCAGCTAGCAAAAGCGTGTAGTCTTCATCCAGGGTTTTAATGTGCTCTAAAGGCCAGGTGTGAGCCTGTTTCAACTTTTCTATCCAGATTGAGGAATAGGCATAAGTACTGCCTGTATGAATTTCAAAAGAAAAGGGTTTTCCTTTTTGGAACCTGCAGTGCAGAAGGTCAATTCCATCGAGGGAAGTGCCAGACATGACGCCGATAACAGAATAGGTGTTCATAGATGAGTTCTCTGTGCTCAAAATTAATTTAAAGTCCTCAAATCCTGTACTTATATCTATTTTTTCTGAAGGAACTTTTGCTTCATGTTTTTTTACATTAATCTTAAATTATGAAAGCTTTGATTGAAAATTCTTTAGGTTAATCTTATATTTGTGTCAAATTTTTAATAAAACTGAAACAGAAATTATATGGATTTTAAGTTGACAGAAGAGCACGAAATGATTCGCCAGGCAGCGAGAGATTTCGCTATAAATGAATTGAAACCCGGGGTCATCGAACGTGATGAAAAACAGGAATTTCCTAAAGAGCAGGTTAAGAAAATGGGTGAACTTGGTTTTATGGGAATGATGGCCTCTCCAGAGTATGGAGGAGGTGGGATGGACACCGTTTCTTATGTGTTGGCAATGGAAGAGTTATCCAAAATAGATGCGTCGGCTTCTGTTGTGGTTTCTGTGAATAATTCGCTGGTATGCTGGGGACTGGATACTTACGGTACCGAAGAGCAAAAGAAAAAATATTTATCCAAACTGACCACAGGTGAGAAAATTGGAGCCTTTTGTTTAAGTGAACCTGAAGCGGGAAGTGATGCGACGTCTCAAAAAACGACGGCCATAGATAAAGGGGATCACTACATCCTTAACGGCACCAAAAACTGGATAACCAATGGGAATTCAGCAGAAATATATCTGGTGATAGCTCATACCGATAAAGAGAAAAAACACCGTGGAATCAATGCGTTTATCGTAGAAAAAGGCATGGAAGGTTTTGAAGTGGGTCCTAAAGAACAAAAAATGGGCATTCGCGGAAGTGATACGCATTCGTTGACCTTCAATGATGTGAAAGTGCCTAAAGAAAACAGAATTGGAGAAGATGGTTTCGGATTCAAGTTTGCCATGAAAACTCTGGCTGGTGGAAGAATTGGAATTGCTGCTCAGGCTCTGGGAATTGCTGCCGGTGCTTATGAAATGGCAAAAGAGTATTCCAAAATCAGAAAAGCCTTTGGAACTGAAATCAAAAATCACCAGGCCATTGCTTTTAAACTGGCAGACATGCACACCAGCATTGAAGCGGCGAGACATATGGTTATGAAAGCAGCCTGGGATAAGGACAATGGACATAACTACGATTTGTCTGGGGCTATGGCTAAGCTTTATGCGTCTCAGGTTGCGATGGATGTAACAGTAGAAGCGGTTCAGGTTCACGGTGGAAATGGATACGTGAAAGAATACCATGTGGAACGAATGATGCGTGATGCGAAAATCACTCAGATTTACGAAGGAACCTCAGAAATTCAAAAAATAGTCATCTCCAGAAGTATTTTGGCAGACTAATTTTGAATTTGAATTATAGCAAAAGCCTGAAATTCTAAATCTAGAATTTCAGGCTTTTTTTGTTTGTCATTCCGACGATAGAAAGTGCAAAGTAGAAAGTAGAAAGTAGAATGACCTTTGACCTTCCCTAAATAGCGTTGACCGTTTAAAACCATTTACAGATGATAAAGAGCGGAAAACGTTTAGGACCTCGAAAGATTTATTCTGAGGATTTTAAATTAAAAATTGTCAAGTTTTATGAATCAGGAAAACATTCAGTTTATGAACTGGAAAAGATTTACGACATTACTAACCAAACGATTTACAATTGGATTTACAAGTATTCAAAGTACAATAAGAAGTCGGTAAAAGTTGTTGAATTTAAAGATAGTCATATGAATAAAGTTAAAGAAATGCAATCTCGTATAGCAGATCTAGAACGAGCTTTAGGGCAAAAGCAAATGAATATAGACTATCTAGAAAAGATGATAGAACTGGCTAAGCAAGACTATGATATCGACATTAAAAAAAACTCAAACACCCCACAATCTGGTGGTTCCAAGACCACAAAGAAGAATTAGATTATAGTCTTAATGCGTTTTATCGATGTTTAAACATCAGCAAACAAGCTGTTTATCAAGCGCGTAATAGACAAATCAAATTTGATTTAGAACTCATGGATTTAGTAAGTCAGGTCGACATTAGTTAGAGAAGAACATCCAGGTTGTGGGGTTGAGAAGTTGTATCGTACGCTCAAACCAGAGTGTATGGGAAGGGATAAGTTTTGTGAGATATTCATTGATTTAGGTTATCGTGTTAGAAGGATTAAAAATTATATAAGAACGACTACACCTACTCATTTGAATTATCCTAACTTAATTGAAGGAATGATAGTCACAGAGCCTTATCAGGTCTTACAAAGTGATATTACATACTTTGATATCGATGGTAAATTTTATTATCTAGTTTTTATAATAGATGTTTATACCAGAGAAATAATAGGCTATAATGTAAGTAAAAATATGCGTAAACAGAGTAACATAAAAGCTTTAAGAATGGCATTGAAACAGATAAAGTCTTCAGAACCAGAAACAATGATCCATCATTCTGACCGCGGTTCACAGTATGGTAGCGAGGCATATAAAGATTTGCTTGGAAATGCTGGTATAGAAGTGAGTATGGGATAAATTGCTCAAGACAATGCCTATGCAGAACGCATTAATGGAACGATAAAAAATGAGTATTTAAAACTTTGGCATATCAAGGATTTAAAGACTTTAAAAGCCAAAAAGCTATAAGGCATTACAATACAAAAAGGCAACACAGTGGCTTAGATGGAAGAACACCAAAAGCCTTTAGAAATTATTTGTTAGATTTAAAGAACTAAAAAAGACCAATGGTTATTATCTATGCTGAGGAAAATTATGAAATCAAATTAGAACTAAGCAAACAAGATTTTGATCCAAAAGAAGAACCTCAAGCTATTAATTGTCCAATAAAATTATGAAAAAAGTAAATTAGTATATTAATCAAAACGGTCAACCTATATCAGGGAATGACAGAATGAAATGGAAATCTTTATTCTATAGTTTGTATGAAAGCGTCGTGGGTCGTGGATCCTGTGTCCTGATTCCTTGAGCCTGCAAAGATTCATCAGTCGCGAAAAAGGCTTCTTCTGAATGACAGTGTGATCTTGTCATCCCGAGAAAGCGCAGCTTGTGCGGAGCGACGAGGGATCTCTTTTTCGTGTAGGATAGGTGATAAGTGGAATTTTTTAGTAAATTGAATAAAATTTTCATTAATCTTTAAAATGAAAACACTTGGGACTCATAACTATTACGTTTATATCCTTTCAAATAAAAATAAAACGGTACTTTAAACAGGTGTTACAAACGACTTACAGGGAAGACTTTATTTCCATAAAAACCCAACAGCATTATCAAAAGCTTTTACTACAAAATACAAATGCTATTATTTAATTTATTTTGAACATTTTCAGGATATTAATCAAGCTATAGCAAGGGAAAAGCAAATAAAAGGATACAGAAGATCTAAAAAAGAAGCACTAATCAATAATTTTAATCCAGAATGGGAATTTTTGAATGATAAAATTTAAGATGATCCCGACTCTAGGAGAAGTCTAATGCTTTTCGAAAGAAAAAGATTCATCAGTCGCTAAAAAGGCTCCTTCTGAATGACAGTGTGATCTTGTCATCCCGACGATAGAAAGTAGAAAGTAGAAAGTAGTCGGTAGTCAGTAGGGGATAGAATGAAAAGCGATATTCGGTGTTTCATAGTCTGTATGTAAGCGTCGTGGGTCGTGGATCCTGTGTCCTGATTCCTTGAGCCTGCAAAGATTCATCAGTCGCGAAAAAGGCTTCTTCTGAATGACAGTGTGATCTTGTCATCCCGACGATAGGAGGGATCTCTTATTGAAAGATATCAGAAGTTAGATTTCAGATATTAGAAGTAGGAAGTACTGCGTTTAGTGTTGATAAGTAAAAAGTAGTCTGTATGAAAGGGGAAATTGTATTCGATATGAAGTAGTTTGTGAGTTTTGAGTTGCTAGTTTGAAATTTGTCCCGCTAGGGACTATTTATAGGTAAAGGTAAAACAAATACATCACTTATCCAGCGTGCCGTAAGGTACGCCATATGATTTTGGGTTGTATATCTTAATCTATCACTTCAAGTTGGAAATCTACTGCTATCGCGAGCGTCTCACCTGCCTTTGCCGTCAGGCAGGCTCGTGAAGAAGCAGCCTTTAGTTTATTTAATTGAAACTTAGTCGTCAAGCATTGAATACTATTGTAGTCAAAAACACTTTTTAATTTTAAATAAATGTATTAACTTTGTAATTACATGATTAAGCTATGGAAACATCAATTATCAAAATCGGGAATTCTAAAGGTCTGCGTTTAAGCAAAACTATTTTGGAAAAATACAACATCAAGAATAAGGTCGAAATGATTCTGGAAAAAGAACAAATCGTTTTGAAACCCATCGACAATCCAAGGAAAGGATGGGAAAAGGAATTTGAAAAAATGCACGAGAATAAAGATGATGAATTGTTGATTAATGATGTCTTTGAAGACGAAAATCTCGACGAATGGAATTGAAACAATATTCTATTGTACTTGTAAATCTTGATCCGACCCAGGGCAGCGAAATCAAAAAGACCCGTCCTTGTGTTATTGTTTCGCCAGATGAAGTCAATAAATTTTTAAATACTATAGTTGTTGCACCTATGACAACTAATTTGAAAAAATATCCTACCAGGATAGGAGTTAAACACAAGGGTAAAAAAGGAATGATCGCCATTGACCAGATTCGAACAATTGATAAATCACGACTACTTAAAAAATTCGATCAATTGTCAAAAACTGAAATACAGAAGTGTAAAGCTATCATCAAAGAAACCTTTGTGGACTGATTTTTTAGTAAAGTCTTTTTGACTATAGAAAGTATAAAGTAGTCAGTAGGGAATAGAATGAAATGGAAATCGGTATTCTATAGTCTGTAGTTAAGCGTCGTGAGTCGTGGATTGTGTCCTGATTCCTTGAGCCTGCAAAGATTCATCAGTCGCTAAAAAGGCTCCTTCCATGTCTGGGCGGGACAGTGAGCCTTGTCATCCCGACGATAGGAGGGATCTCCCTTTCGAGTAAAAAGAGGAGTATGAGATATTTTTCAGTAAATTGAGTAAATTTTCATCAGTCAAAAAATGAAAACACTAGGAACGCACAATTACTACGTTTATATCTTAACCAATAAAAATAAAACGGTGCTATATACTGGTGTTACAAACAATTTACAAGAAAGACTCTATTTTCATAAAAACCCAACAGCCTTGTCAAAAGCTTTTACTACTAAATACAAATGCTTCTACTTGATTTATTTTGAACATTTTCAAGATGTAAGCCAAGCTATAGCGAGAGAAAAACAAATCAAGGGATACAGAAGGTCCAAAAAAGAAGCATTGATTGATGGTTTTAATCCAGAATGGGAATTTTTGAATGATAAGATTTAAAGTAATCTCGACTATAGGAGAAGTTTAATGCTTTTCGATAGATAAAGATTCTTCATTCCATTGCATTTCGTTCAGAATGACAGTGAGCCTTGTCATTCATGCGAGCGATCTTCCATTGTCATCCCGACGATAGGAGGGGTCTCTTATTGAAAGATATCAGAAGTCAGATTTCAAATAGTGGAAGTAAGGAGTACTGCCTTAAGTGTTGATAAGTATAAAGTACTAAGCAGTCGATATGAAACGGAAAATTATATTCGGTGTTTTATATTCAGTATTCGATATGAAGTAGTCTGTGAGTTTTTGAGTGCTTAGTTTGAAATAACATATTCACACCAAGCCCGTTTTGAAATGTCACACACCTGCTTAACGCATAAGATGTGGAACCTGTCCCGCTAGGGACTATTTATGGGTAAAAACAAAGACATCACTTATCCAGTGTGCCGTTAGGTACGCTATATCATTTTGTATTGTATATCTGTTAATCAATCATCTCAAATGGGTGGCCTACTGCTATCGCGATCGTCTAACCTGCCTTTGCCGTCAGGCAGGCTCTTGAAGAAGCAAGCCATTAGTTAATTTGATGGATTCCAACTCACCTTTGCCTATTACTTGTTTTGAAAAGTTTTTCTTCTAAGAAAAAATAGTAACCTTGCCATTCAAAAGCTAAACTATGAAAATTTCAGTAGAACTGACACTGACACCCATTCAGGACGATTATGAACCTATCATTATCGATTTTATAAAAGCCCTGCGTGATTCCGGACTTAGGGTTTTAGAAAATCCGCTGAGCACTCAGGTGTATGGCGAATATGACAAGGTGATGCAAATTCTGCAGGAAGAAGTCCAGACGGCATTTGAAGCCATGGACCGTGGTTTGCTGCACATGAAACTAGTAAAATCTGATAGAAGTAATTATGAGCCTCATTTTTGATTGGTTATTTTCAGAATATGAAAACACCCCAACTCATTTTATCGTTTTAGAAGTCATTGCCATTGTCTTTGGTTTTTTGAGTGTTTTATTTTCAAAAAAGGACAATATTTTGGTGTTTCCCACGGGGATTGTAAGCACGCTTATTTTTGTTTACATCCTCTATCAATACAGTCTTTTAGGAGATATGATGATAAATGCCTATTACTTTATCATGAGTATTTACGGCTGGTATATCTGGACTCGAAAAGTCGATGAGTCTCATTTTATTCCTATTGAAAAAGCTACGGCAAGAGAAAATGTGAAGTCAATTTTCATTTTCATAGGGACCGCAATTTTTGTTTGTATTGTCTATGAAGTTTTTGATAAGTGGGACGGATGGATCAGTTATATGGATGTACTGACCACGGCCATTTTCTTTGTAGGAATGTGGTTGATGGCTAAAAAAAGGCTTGAAAACTGGATTTATTGGATTGTTGGTGACCTGATTTCTATTCCTTTGTATTATTATAAAGGACTTACGTTTACTTCATTTCAATATATACTTTTTACTATTATTGCTGTTTATGGATTTTTAGAATGGAAAAAGAACTTGAACAAACCCAAAGAGACCTTACTAAAATAGTGCTCTTTGGTCCAGAATCTACTGGGAAATCGACTTTAGCGGAAGCTTTAGCTAATGCGTATCACACAGAGTGGGCACCTGAGTTTGCCAGAGACTATTTGCAAGAAAAATATAATAATTCTGCTGAGGTGTGTGCGCCATCCGACCTGATTCCTATTGCTAAAGGTCAAATTCAGCTAGAGAATGAAAAAGCAAAAAAAGCTAAAGAGTTCTTATTTTGCGATACCAATGTGCTTCAAACACTAACCTACGCCAAAACCTATTTCGAAAATTTTGAGGACCCTGTTCTTGAGGAGTGTGTAAAGCAACATGACTATGCTCATTACTTTCTGACTTATATCGATGCCCCCTGGGTTGAAGATGATTTGAGAGATAAACCCAATGAGAGAAACAAAATGTTTGCTATATTTGAAAATACGCTCATCCAAAGAGATATTCCTTACACTATTTTAAAAGGGGATCTCAGTCAGCGTTTACAACTAGCAAAATCAACCATTAAAACTCTTTAACTTTTATTATGAACTTCGATCCTACCGACCTTTCTCACATAAAAAAGCATGAACTTACAGTAAAAAAGATTGAACAAGATTTAAGTCATCTTAAAACTGGATTCCCTAAAGTCGAAATTGTTAAGCCAGCGACTTTAGATGATGGAATTATTCAACTACAAGCTGATAAAAAGGCTGAATTGAAGGAGGTTTATCAGCATTCAGGTCTTAAGGTTTTAAAATTCGTTCCTGCTAGTGGAGCTGCCTCCAGAATGTTCAAGTTACTTCATCAATTTCAAAAAGAATTTCTAACTTCTGAATTAAGCTTTGAAGACTTCCTAAACCAAGATCAATTTAAATCGCTTAAAGTTTTTTTTGAGTCTATCGAAAATATAGCATTTTATGAAGATTTAAAATCAGCATTAAACCAAAAAGGCATAGATGTAAAGGAGTTATCTGAAGGTGAAAAAGCCTTGAAGTTGACCGATGTAATGCTAGCTGAAGAGGAGTTTGATATGCCGAATTTGCCTAAGGGGCTTATTCCGTTTCACAGCTATCCTAACGAAAAATTAACCGCATTTGAAGAACATTTTTATGAAGCTTTAAGCTACGCGGTAAAGAATAAGAAAGTTCAGCTTCATTTTACAATATCTTCTGGTCATCTCGATGAATTTGAAGAGAAGTTGAAAAGATTTCAACCTATAATTGAAGAAAAAACTGGAGTGAACTATAAAGTTGATTTTTCATTCCAACATCCCTCTACAGATACAGTTTGTGTAGATGCAAGCGAAAATTTATTTAGAGATAAAGATGGTCAAATAGTATTTCGACCAGCAGGACATGGCGCGTTAATAGAAAATCTAAATCAACTTGAAGCTGATTTGGTTTTTATTAAAAACATTGACAATGTTTCTCATCAAAATTCTGCTATTGAAACCAATCAGTCCTCTCTGGACTACAAATCCATTCTTGCAGGACTGCTTATTCAGCTTCAGGAAAAATCCTTTTCTTTTTTGAAAAAGCTGGAGAAAGACCCAGATAATCAGGAATTGCTCGAAGAAGCAGTTTCTTTTTTAAGAAAAGAACTGAATGTTCACCTGAACATTAAAGATAAACAGGATGTGTCTCATTATCTCAACAGGCCGATAAGGGTTTGTGGAATGGTAGTGAATACAGGAGAGCCTGGTGGTGGTCCATTTTGGATTAAAAATGAGGATGGCAGTGTATCCCTTCAAATTGTAGAAAAGAATCAAATTGACTTATCGGACTCAGATCAAAAGGAGAAAATGGAAGCGTCCACTCATTTCAATCCAGTGGATATTGTATGCAGCATGAAAAATTATAAAGGAGAAGCTTTCAATTTGAAAGCCTTTGTAGATACCGAACGTGGATTTGTTGCTAATAAGTTTGTAGGAGGCGAACCCATAAGAGGGTTGGAACTGCCAGGGCTTTGGAATGGAGGAATGGCTCTTTGGAATACGGTTTTTGTAGAAGTACCTGTTGAAAGTTTCAACCCTGTAAAAGCAGTTATGGATTTGCTAAAACCCGGACATCAACCCCAGGCTGATGTTTGATACTAAGCTGCTTTATAAAGAACTTGAATTTCAATTTGCGCTGAGTGGTGGTCCCGGAGGGCAGCACGTTAATAAAACAGAGACCAAAGTCATTATCACCTGGCATCCTTCATCGTCAATTGTTTTTTCTGAAGCTCAAAAAAATCGAATTCAGGAGAAACTGGCTTCCAAAATCAATGCTGAAGGGGAGCTGAAATTAAGTGTTTCTCAAACCCGAAGTCAGCTTCAAAATAAAAAGCTGGCAGTATCCCTTCTGGAAGAGAAGCTCAAAAAAGCGCTTCATAAACCAAAAAGAAGAATCAAAACCAAACCTTCGCGCTCTTCCAAATTGAAACGCCTTCAAAAGAAAAAACAACATTCAGACAAAAAACAATTGAGGAAAAAGCCGAAGCTTTAGGGGACGATGTCATCCCGACGATAGAAAGTAGAAAGTAGTCGGTAGTCAGAAGGGATAGAATGAAATGGAAATCGGTATTCTATAGTCTGTAGTTAAGCGTCGTGAGTCGTGGATCTTGTGTCCTGATTCCTTGAACCGGAGAAGATTCATCAGTCGCTGAAAAGGCTTCTTCTGAATGACAGTGTGATCTTGTCATCCCGAGAAAGCGCAGCTTGTGCGGAGCGACGAGGGATCTCTTTTTCGTGTAGGATAGGTGATAAGTGGAATTTTTTAGTAAATTGAATAAAATTTTCATTAATCTTTAAAATGAAAACACTTGGGACTCATAACTATTACGTTTATATCCTTACAAATAAAAACAAAACGGTACTTTATACAGGTGTTACAAACGACTTACAGGGAAGACTTTATTTCCATAAAAACCCAACAGCATTATCAAAAGCTTTTACTACAAAATACAAATGCTATTATTTAATTTATTTTGAACATTTTCAGGATATTAATCAAGCTATAGCAAGGGAAAAGCAAATAAAAGGATACAGAAGATCTAAAAAAGAAGCACTAATCAATAATTTTAATCCAGAATGGGAATTTTTGAATGATAAAATTTAAGATGATCCCGACTCTAGGAGAAGTCTAATGCTTTTCGAAAGAAAAAGATTCATCAGTCGCTAAAAAGGCTCCTTCTGAATGACAGTGTGATCTTGTCATCCCGACGATAGAAAGTAGTCGGTAGTCAGAAGGGATAGAATGAAATGGAAATCGGTATTCTATAGTCTGTAGTTAAGCGTCGTGAGTCGTGGATCCTGTGTCCTAATTCCTTGAACCGGAGAAGATTCATCAGTCGCTGAAAAGGCTCCATCCACGCCTGAGGCGGGACAGTGGGCCTTGTCATTCATGCGAGCGATCTTCCTTTGTCATCCCGACGATAGGAGGGATCTTTCAATAAAAAGTACAAAGTAGAGAGTAGTCGGTAGTCAGTAGAATGAAATGGAAATCTTTATTCTATAGTTTGTATGAAAGCGTCGTGAGTCGTGGATCCTGTGTCCTGATTCCTTGAACCGGAGAAGATTCATCAGTCGCTGAAAAGGCTCCTTCCACGCCTGAGGCGGGCAGGCAGAATGAGAAATGGCCATTCATCCGTCAATCAAATCTGCTAATTCTTTCCCTACACTACTTCCAATGGCAACGCCCATTCCGCCTAATCGGACTGCACAAAACACTCGATCCGAAATGGGTTTTATGATTGGTTTTTTCTGCTCACCTACACCCAAAATACCACTCCAGCGTTGATCGATTTCAATATCTTGATCGGGTAAAATCACGTTTTTAAGTAACTCCTCCAAAGCATTCTGAATACGAGCAGTAGTTGCTAATTCTGAAGTCATTTCGCGTTCACTATCCAGATTTCGACCACCACCAAGCAAAATCCGGTCGTGTACATTTCTGAAATAATAAAAACCTTCATCTAAATGAAAGGTGCCTTTAATTGGTAAATTCGGAATAGGTTTGGTAATCAACACCTGACTTCTCGCTGGAGTTACTTTTAGATCCAATAACTCGGAAGCGAAGGCATTGGTCGCAATGCAAAGGTGCCTGGCTTTAAAACTAAACTCTTTCAGCTGAATATGAACTGACTCAGCTTCAGTTGAAAAATCGGTGACTTCTAAAGAATTTAAAACGGAAATGCCTTTAGATTGTGCTTTTTTCAATAAAGCCTGTATCATTTTACCTGTATCAATCTGTCCCTCAAAAGGAGTATAAATCAAATTGGATAACGAATTTTTAAATCCAAACCTATTGGTTTTCATTTGGAATGTATCTGCCTTGAAAACAGGGCGCAACATGTCGTTCAGATGGTCCAAGTTGGCTTCGCACTCTTCAAAGCTGTCTTTGTTTTTCTCCTGAAAAACTTCGTAGCCGCCGTGCTGTTGATAGTCGATTTGTTTTTCACCTAAAGTAGATTTAAGCAATTCCAAACCATCAACGCGTTGTTGTACTAAATTCACAAGCTCTTCTGTATCGTGATGCTGCAGATCAGAGAGCAATTCACTCGCACTTCCAAAACAGGCGAAGCCTGCATTTTTGGTACTTGCACCTTGTGGCAAACTGCCTTTTTCCAGCACTATAACCTTAGCTTTTGGAAACTTATTCTTGAGCTGAAGGGCGCAGGATAAACCTACAATTCCACTTCCAATGATGCAGAAATCTACATTTTTAAACCAGGTATGTTGCTCCCAATAGGATAAATTCATAAGGCGAAATTTTCAGCAAAGATAAGCCTCTCCAAATTTATACTACGGATGAAGTACAAATCTTGGAGAGGCTGAATTGAATCAGGTTTTTTTCTCTTGATGAGAACCTGAGGCTCTTGCTTAAGCTGAATTTCGACTAGCGTTGATATTACCAAACAAAGCCCTGATGACCATTTTTTCGTAAATCTCCTTATTTGGATCGTTTTCCTGAATTTTTTGCAAAGCATATTGCTGTATGCTTAGCAGTGGCAGAACAATATTCTCACGCATACTAATTGATTTTCTAGCCAGCTCTTCATTTTCCATCAATTCGGTTTGATGGGTTAGTTTAAGAACTAGTTTTTTAGTAAGCTCATATTCTGTTCGCAGATTTTTCCAAAACTCTCCATATTTCTTATCGTTTTTCATGTAGGAAGTTAAGGGGAAATAGGATTTTTTCATGGACATGATGCTATTCAGAATTAAGGATCTAAAAAAGGCTGAATGTTCATATAAGTCTTCAACTACATGAAACTGGCCTGCATACGAATTGAGTGCAGTACCTAAGCCGTAATAACCTGGCACATTTTGTCTGACCAATCCCCAGGACCCCACAAATGGAATAGCCCTCAAATCTTTCAATCGAAGTTCGGCATTTTGGTTTCGCTTGGTTGGTCTACTGCCAATATTTGTTGCTCCATAATATTTGAGTGTGGTCATTTCCTCGAGATAAGGAATAAACAGCCTGTGTTCTTTTAAACTGATGTATTTTTCATAGCTCTTGTCAGCCAAATTAGTCAGTAATTCTTTATGGTTTGGTTTCCAGTTTTTGCTTTGCTTGGATTTGACACCCGCCAAAAGCAATTGTTCAAAATTATAAGTGGCTTGCTCATGAGTCCCAAAAACACTTGTAATGGTTTGCCCCTGTATGGTCAGTTGAATTTTTTCATTGGCAATTTCATTGCCCTGAGCCGCATAAAATTGATGGGTTTTACCACCACCACGAGCGGGTGGGCCACCACGGCCATCAAAAAAGACAACCTGGTAACCCTCTTGTCTCGATAAACTCGTTAGACGTTCTTTGGTTCTGTAAATTTCCCAGTTGGCTTTCAGGTAGCCACCGTCTTTGGTGCCGTCTGAAAAGCCTAACATGATGTGCTGTTCTTTATTTCTCTTATGCAAATGCTTCTTGTAAACTTCATTCTCGTAAAGTTCTTTCATAATTGCTTCAGAGTTGTCCATCCCTGCCATGGTTTCAAATAAAGGAACGATGTCTATGTTGATATCTTCTTCCAGATATCCGCAGTATCTGAACAGCGCATACACATGCAAGACATCAAAAATACTTTCTGAATTGGAAATGATGTAGCGATGCAAACCGCGCTGACCATTCAGTTCTTGGATTTCTCGAATTTGATAGACGTTTCTAATGGTATCTACTACCAAATCATCAGAATAATCGTCCGGGTTTATTTCCAGGGACTTTTGAGTCAGGTAGTTCAATTTTTCATCTGAAGACAATTCGGTATAATCAACTTCAAATTCTTTTTTGAATATTTCAGCAATCACTTGATTATGAATGCTGCTGTCCTGGCGAATATCTAAGGCAGCAAAATGATTTCCGAAGAGATGAATCCGTCCGATGAAATCATCGATTAAATCAATATTTAAAGACTTGTAGTTGTCTTTAACTAAGCTTCTGACGTTATACATTATGTCTAAGATCTCCTCAGAAGTTAAGCTGGTCTTTTTCTTGAAAATCTGCTTATATAGCTTGCCTTTCAATTTATTTAAAGGGGCATTGACTTCTCTGAAGGTGAGTTTACGCATCAGAATTTTCAGGTGATTGTAATAGCATTTCATGATGGTGATTCTCAATTGAGTCGCCACTTTGTAAGTGGTTTCTTTTGTTACAAAAGGATTACCATCTCTGTCTCCGCCCGGCCAAAATCCTAATTCCAGTAGATTGGGATTGAAGTCAGGTTGTAAATTAGCTTCCTTACCAATCTTGTGATAAATCTTGCCCAGGGTATCGTAATACACATATCTCAAATAAAAAATAATACTTTGTGCTTCGTCGAAAGGTGTAGGTTTTTCCCTGTTTATAAAAGGTGTGTAGGCTAATTGCTGGAGTAAGTTATCGATTTTTGTAATGCTGTCTTGTTGAACCGCACTGCGAAGTTCGTGCATAATTCCCTGTACATTGTTAGGGTAAAATTGGGTAGGATGAGCAGTAAAAACGATTCTTGAACTAAAGCTTTTGAGATGTTCTACCAAGTCTTGGTAATTTTCATTTCCTGGTTGCAAGACGTTTTCGATTTTTTGTTTTTCAAAACTGGAAAAAGCGGCGTCTTCAATACTGTCAAATAAAACCACCTGACGTTCGATGTATTTTATCATCCTGAACAATAAATCAAACTTTTCCTTATCTGTTTTTAACTCTGTATGATTCGCTAAGAAATCCTCTATCACCTCTTTGGGCTGAGCATCTTTTTGATAACCTTCTTTGCTTAATTTATGCAAAAGCGGGATGAAAATACCTGTATAAGCCGTGTTTTCATTTGGGAGATTTAAAAATAGACTATTATAAATTAGATATTTATTGCTTACAAGTTGTCTAAATTTTTCTACACGTTCGTTGTTTTGCATGGTCTGCTGATTTTAGGTTAAAAAGCTTTAGTGAAAACTAGAGATACATTCTTACTGCATCTAGCATATCAAAAATACAGAAAAACAATAAAATTAATAATAACTCTGGAGTTTAATCATTTCAAATCGAAAAACATAAGGTTTTGTCAAATTGAATTCGATCAATCTTATAAAACAAATAATTCTAAGCTACTGTCTTATATCTTAGGTGATTGAAATCTTTATGAAGATATCACTCAAATTTTAAATAAATAGCGGTAAGCTTAGGTTGATTTCAAAAGATTTATTTTAGTTTTGCACCACATCTCAAAGGGGTGTTCCGGTTGTTATCGGGACTGAGATTATACCCAATGAACCTGGGCAAGTAATGTTGCCAAGGGAAAATGACAAGTTTGTCATGCATTGTTTTATACTCCTGATACCAGAGCGGTCATCAGGTTTTTTTATGTTTAACTTTGAATAATTGCCCCTTTTATTCGTAAATCATTTTACGAATGAAAACCAAATTATTTCTACTATGCGCTATCCTTTGGGGATGGCAATCCTTCTCACAAACTTACACGGTAGAAGGAAAAGTAACCGACAATGGCAAATCACTCCCAGGCGTGAGTGTTTTTACAAAAGCCAGCAATCTTGGAACCGTTACAGATGAAAATGGGCACTATGAACTTGAGGTTTCTCCAGGAACCTATACGTTTGTGTTTACTTTTGGTAACCGAAGAGAGTTTAAGGTTAGTGTAGATTCTGACCAAACTTTAAATGTGGATATGTCCAATGCCGAAGAGGCTTTGGATGAAGTTTTAGTTCAGGCCTTTCGAGTGAATGCCGACTCTCCAATTACCCACTCCAACTTCAGTAAGGAAGAGATTGAAGAGCGAAACCTTGGCCAGGATATTCCTGTTTTGCTGAATGTGTTACCTTCTGTAGTTTCTACCACAGATGCCGGGAATGGAATTGGTTATACCTCCATTAGGGTAAGAGGGAGTGACGCCTCTCGGGTAAATGTGACCTTAAACGGAATTCCTTACAACGACCAGGAAAGCCAGGGCACTTTCTGGGTGAATTTACCAGATTTTGCTTCGTCAACAGAAAACTTACAGTTACAAAGAGGTGTAGGAACGTCTACTAATGGCTCCGGTGCTTTTGGAGCGAGTTTGAACATCCTTACTGAAGCTAAAAATGACGAACCAAGTGCGGAGTTGAGCAACTCGTTTGGCTCTTTCAATACCAGGCGACATACCGTAGAATTTGGAACCGGGCTTTTGGAAGATAAGTTTACCTTTTCCGGCCGTTTATCTCAAATCAAGTCTGATGGCTACATCGACAGAGCCTTTTCAGATTTAAAATCTTATTTTCTGCAAGGAACCTTTAAATATGGCGGGACATTTATAAAAGCATTAAGTTTTGGTGGTAATAATATCACTTATCAAGCATGGTATGGTGTAGACAGAGAAACTTTAGCAACCGACAGGACCTTCAACCCCTCTGGAATTTATACCGATGAAAATGGCACTACTCAATTTTATGCTAACGAAGTTGATAACTACAAGCAGAATCACTATCAGCTGCATTGGAACCAAAGGCTAAATCAGAATTGGTCCACTAACCTGAGTTTAAATTACACTTACGGTCGGGGCTATTTTGAACAATACAAAGAAGAGGCAGATCTGGTTTTTCATGACATCGGTGCAGTTTCCATAGGAAATGAAACCATAGAAAATTCAGATTTGATAAGAAGACGCTGGCTGGATAACGATTATTATGTAGTCAATGGAACTCTAAATTATAGCGATAGTCAGTTTGATTTCACTTCTGGCTTGTTTTACAGCTATTACACCAACGATCATTTTGGAGAAGTGATTTGGTCAAGGTTTGCAGGAGATTCTGAAATTAGAGATAACTATTACTTCGGAAACGGTACAAAGAAAGAATTTACAGCTTTTAGTAAAGTCACCTGGCGTCTTAATGATGAGCTCAGCGTTTTTGGCGATGTTCAAGGTCGGTTTGTAAATTACGAAACCAGCGGATTAACTTCAGATAAAGTCAATCTCCTGGTGGATGAAAATTATAACTTTTTCAATCCTAAAGCTGGGATGACGTATCAGCTCAATGAAGAAAATCAATTGTATGGATCTTACGGTAAAGCTCAGCGAGAACCACGACGAAGAGATTTTGAAAATGGGATTACTAATCCGGAAATTTTAGATGATTTTGAATTGGGGTGGAGATTAGCTCTGGGGAACTCTACCATCAACACAAACCTCTATTATATGTACTACAAAGACCAAATGGTACTCACAGGTGCATTGGATGATGTAGGGGCGCCTATAAGAGAAACCAGTGGTGAAAGTTATAGAGTAGGTTTAGAAATTGATGCTGACATTAAAATCAGTAGTTTGTTTTCAACTCGTCCTAATTTGACTTTGAGCAGAAATAAAAACATCGATTTCAAAGCCAATTTAGATGGTGAAATACGTAATCTTGGAAATACCAATATTTCTTTTTCACCAGAAATTATTGCTGCCAATCAGCTCATTTTTCATCCAAGTGAAGCCTTTCAGGTGAATTTGATTTCTAAATATGTTGGAGAACAGTACATGGGGAATATAGATAGTGAGGTGTCTTTGCTGGATAGTTTTTTCACCAATGATATCAATATTGTCTACGAATGGAAAAATCCACCCTTATTTAAATCAGTTATGTTTTCTGGACTCATCAACAATGTTTTTGATGTGAAGTACGAGTCTAATGGTTACTTTTATTTTTTTGATATGCAAAATCAAGCAGGGCAAACTGAAACTATTGAAGGTGCTGGCTTTTATCCTCAGGCAGGTATTAACTTTCTGGCAGGGGTTACTTTTAAGTTTTAGCAAAATGAGTTTAACCAGACAAAAAAAGACCTCGATCAAGAGGTCTTTTTTTTTTATTATAAATTCAGGAATTAATCTATAAATTCAGCTGATTTTAAGATAGCTTCAATTTCAAACATTTGCAATCTTTTAGAAGAAGAAGGTTTGAAGACAAAACCTTCAAGAATTACATAACGGTCGTTTTTATCATCCTTTATAGCGTAGGTGACGAAAGGACCAGCCATAAAAAAGTCTTTTACTTCCCAGGTTCCTTTGACCTCGTAAGTAAATTTGCCGTCAATTTCAGTTTCGAATAAATAAGGAGCATAAGCTTCTTCTGTAATCATGTGTGTGTCTTCCTTTGGGCCAGGTATATATTTCGCTCCTACAGAATCTCTCATTTTGACTACATTGGCTATAATGTCACCATTTTTTTCAATAGTAGATACGGGAACTTCGTAAGCTAATAATTCCATGCTCCCGTTTTTGATGTCTTTACGCATCCAGAAGAAATCTTCTTCTTGCTTAGCGTAGCGATAGGCAGAAGGAAACAGCATACTAATGCCCAGTGATTTTTTGAGAACATCAACTTTGTTTGGAGACTTTTTCATGCGTCTCCTTTTCTCATCGATCTCAGTTTTTTCGAGTAGGTCCAGGAATTTTTCTTTGTTTTCTTCTAACTCTGTAATAATTGATTTTGGATTTGGACCTGTTATAGCAATACCTAACTGTGGTTCTGCAAAAGAATCTAAAAGAATTTGATGTCCGGTAAGTTTAGAGTTTTCAATTTTCAAAAAGGTTCTGTTTTTTCTTGCAAAGCCGTTAAAAGCTGAAGGAGGGATTTGATTTAGAGCATATTTTGGTTCTTGTTGCGGAAGACCTAAAGCGTCTGCTGCGAAAATATCTCGTATATGTTCGCCAACAGAATCCTGCCACTGTTCATTTGTAATGACTACATTGAGCCGGTTGAGGTTTCCAGAAGACTCCGCTTTGTATCCGGTATTACTTGTGTCAACGCAGGAGGCGATAAACAATAACAAAAGTGTCGCTATGCCAAATCTGTTTAAGAAGCGTAAAGGTGATTGCATGTTTGATGTTTTAAGTTGAATAACCTGTATCCAATATTGTTCCAAAAATACAATTCTAATTTATAAATGGTCTAACTCGCTAAATTATTCATAAGTTTAAACTTGTGTTCCTGAATAAACCTATCTAATCTTTGATTCCAGAAAGGGACGTCTTTATAAAATTCTACACAATCCTCCAGGGTTTGTTGTTTAACAAATTGAGGGATAATGTATTTTTCAAAATCGCGTTGTACTACGGTTAAGAACTCTTCCATGTCATCTTCATTTTTTATACAATAACCTATGCTGTTTTTGAATTTATGAAACTGGATGTCTTCCGGGAGATAACAGTCCTGAGAAACGCAAACAGCTAATTCTGTGATTTCAGGTCGTTTTTTATTAGATTCTTTTATAGGAGGGATCATAAGACCAAGGTTAATTCTGAAATCTATCTTATCTTCTGTTGACCACCAGTACTTCTGCAGAGTAAGTACCAAGGAAAAGTCCTCTGTAGATTTCCACCAAATCTCTCCGTCATTTTGAAAATTATTCTTCAGCATAAGAGGTTTTAAGACTTGGTTTTCCATTTTTTGTAATAATTCTATTGCTTTCATAATTAAGAGATTTTGACTTATTCAAAAGTACACCCCTTCTTTAGTTTTTATTTACGGTTCAGCCGTAAACCTGGTGCGGTAAAACCGTATATTTTTCAGTTTCTTTTTTTTGATTTAGAATAGCATAGATAATTTTCACCCTACACTAAAATTGTTTCTTCATATCATAATACACGACTTTTAAAATTTTCATTTCCAACTGCTTTAAAAACAGTATCTTTGCGCAAATTTTGAAAATGAAAGACCCGAAAAAACATAAAGACTCAAGTAAAAAGGATTCTAAAAATAAATTCAGTAAAAAGGAAGTTGCTCAATCTAAAGTAGATAAGCAGATAAAAAATCCAAATGCAGGCATGCGTCTCAATAAATACATCGCCAATTCTGGTGTGTGTTCCAGAAGAGATGCAGACATCTACATAAAATCTGGAAATGTTACCGTAAATGGCAAGGTTGTTATTGAAATGGGGCATCAGGTGAAATTGGACGATGAGGTTAAATTTGATGGTAGATTAATTAATCCTGAGCCAAAATCCTATGTGCTTTTAAACAAGCCCAAAGGATTTTATGTGACAGGAAGCTATGAAAAAGGCAAATTAACCGCTATGGATTTGGTGCAGAATGCATCTAAATCTAAATTGGCTCCAGTTGGTAAACTAGATACGAGTGCCATGGGATTGATTCTGTTTACGAATGATGGAACTCTGGCCAAAAAGTTGTCCGGACATAAAAATGGTGTTCGTCAAATTTATCAGGTAGAATTAACCAAGCCCCTAAGAGAACAGGATCTGGAAGTCATTAAGGACGGTCCGTTTATAGAGGGTTCTAAGGTGAAGATAGAGGAAGCTTCTTACGTAGATAACAGACCGAAAAACATCATCGGACTGGAGCTGAGAAGTCAGCGTGCTCATATCGTACAACGTATATTTAAAAAGCTAGGTTACGAAATTGAAAAGCTGGATCGCGTGGTATATGCTAATCTTGACAAGAAAAATGTTCCGAGAGGACATTACCGCATCCTTACAAAGCAGGAAGTCATCAATTTAGGAATGGTTTAAAGATATTTATGGATAAAACAAAAAGACATTATTTTTTTAATTTCTACTTGTTTTTGAGTAGGGCTCTCTTAATTTTTATTTTAACTTATTCAACTGTAGCGCTTGCACAGCAAAGAAAAGTTAAGAAAGATTCTTTGAAAATAAATGAGAGTACTTCTGGACTTGTAGAGTATGAATACGCTGTATCCAAAGGTGTAGATATTTATGATGGTAAATTCTTTTTTCAATCTTTACAGTCTTCCCAATTAAAAAGCTTCGATTATGAGGTGACTACTTATGAAGGCGAATTTTCCTCTAATCAGAAATCCGGAAACTGGGTCTTTTCTGATAAAAAAATGAAAGAAGAAGACCAGAAGTTTGTATCTGGTTTTAGGATTGTAAAGCCTGCCACAGGAAATGAGAATAGGATCTCAGGGAAATTTCAAGATGGTAAAGCAGTTGGAAATTGGGAAGCGGTCAAGCAAGATTTTATAACTTCGGAAGTTCAAGATACGCTCTTTTTTATTGAATCTACTTTCAAAGATAATAGGTTGATAGGGCTTTTTAAATCCAGATCAAAGTCTATAAGCATTCAAGGTTATTTTAACGCAGATGGCTATTTTCAAGGAGATTGGGAAATTAATCATCAAACCGAAGATAAGTTTATTCAAGAAATTAGAACTTACGAAGCAGGTATTCTCAAAACCTATAAAATTGTAATTGATGATAAGACCTTTGATATTTCTTACTCGGGCTTTGATACATCTGAGTCGAGAGATGAAGGCCAGTGGGAAGATTATTCTTTGGAAGAGGGATACTTTAAAATTCTTAATCTTGTAGACTTAGATATAAAACAATCTGTTTCATCCTCAATAAACGTTTCGATTAATGACTCTCATCAAAAAGGTAATGAGTTTATAAAAAACAGTGTACTTGCCTTTTCTCATAACTCTGGATTTGATATTTGGAACAGCTTAAGAGGAAGTAGTCCTTTGGGACTTGGGAAATTTAGGGTTAAAAAGTTTGAGTTTACCACAGAAGAAAAGCAACAGATAAAAGAAACTGCTGAAAATTTTGAAGCGATCCAATCTATTTTGAATGAATTTTCAGACAATCCTAAGGTTGAAATTGGCAAGCCTGCTTACGAGAAACTGAATGAAGTTGAACTCATTTTTAATATTTATAAAAATGAATTGAACCAACTCAAAAGAATGGTAGAGGTCATCACTTCAGATGCTTTTGAGTTTGTAAACAGAGATGAAATTTACGGGAAAATCTGGCCTAAACTCCGTTTGCCAATTGAAGTGACTTATGAATTTCAGTCAGAATTGGTCACTAAATCTCATGAATTTCCAAAAGTTCCAGAACGTAACAACTTCGACTTGGGTCAAGCGAATTCTTTGATCAAGAGGATAAGGGAAGACGTTGACGCTTTATATGGCGATGCCAAAACAATTTTTAAGGCGATGGAAATTGAAAAATCGCTTTCCAATGATGAAAAAAGACTTGTAGAAAAGAAGGACAAAATCGAAAGTTTATTCAATACAGAATCTAAAGAAAATGATTTTAATAACTATCACGAAAGGTATTCTGAACTGGTTTTGAAACTCACAGAGGATAGCTTTAACACCTATGGAGGACTGAAAATTGATGAGAAGAAAAATAGAATTAAGGGTTTGCTCAATTGCTATGACGAGTTAATAGACTTCTATATTTTTCTAAAAGATTTGAAATCCAAAAACGAAAGATTGGATGTTGCATACACGAAGATAACCTTCAATCCTTACATGATGGTGGACATGTCCGAAAGAATTAAGGAAAATATCTACGAAGCCTTTGATGAAAGTTTAAAGCCTTATTTGTTTAAAAAACTCAGTGATGATTTTACATGTGAGTCTGTTGATTTTGCCATGGAGGATATAAATATGGTCTATCAGAAAATGTTGGAATTGAGCAAACGCGATACAAAGCAAGAGGAAAAGGAATTAAGAAGAGAAAAAAATCCTGAAGCTATATTGTCTGTTTTAGAATTGAAGTTGAAATATTAATGTATATGATGTTAAGAGGGACAATTGGAGTCACTTTATTCTTTGTTTTTGTTGTTACTGCCGTTTTTGGTCAAGAGGGTACTGCTACCCATCCAGATCAATCTGTTTTTAATGAACCTGAAACCCTTACTTGGATTAATAGTTATGGCACTTTTCGACTTAGTGATAAGTGGTTCTGGCACGCAGAACTTCATTATAGAATGCGAGAAAACGAGTCCAGGAATTTTATAGGAGATGTGGCTCAAGTTTATAACAGACACGGTATTCAATATATTCCTACCAAAAATTTTAAGTTCACCGCAGGAGGGGTTTTGCGAATTGATTTTGGTGATCAAAGTGGTGATGCATATGAAAAAATCAGACTAGAACCTCGAATTTGGCACGAATATCAGTTGATGATGCCTTTTGATCGATTTAGAGTTTATCACCGTATTAGAATCGAACACCGATGGAAGAAAAAGTTTAAAAAGGGATCAGACTATGTTTTTGGAAACAGGTGGCGTTATAAATTTATGATGAAGATTCCGCTCAACAAACCTAAATTACAACCAGGGACTATATATTTTAACCCAGATGTAGAGCTGATTATGCAAAGTGGTAAGGCGATAGTAGATAATCCATTGGAAGACCTAAGGTTGTATCCTGGGATTGGGTATATAGCCTCACCACGCACGAGTTATTCTGCAAATATGATGTACAGTTTTGGACAGTCTGGAGAATACGGAGGATTTTACAGACAGCGATGGGTGTTCAAATTTAATATTTATATCAATTTGGATTTGAGAGCGTTTGATGATAAGATACCAGAAACCAGATTCTACGACTAATTAATATTTAAGTATGAGCTCAAAAGACAAAAACAATAAAAATCGATTTAAGATCTTATTCATTATCTCCTTTGCAGTGAATTTGGGTTTTCTTGCCATAATTTATTATACTGATTCAAAACTTGAAGCGTACCGAGGAAGTGAAACTATACCTGCTTCGGCTTATTCAAAATTAGAATCTGACTTTTCTGTTCTTCAGGAAATAATTAAAGCAGATGAGGTTTGGATGTTAGAAAAGCAACCAAAACAAGCCTTGAGGCGATACAGAAGTTTTGAAATTTCAAATCAGGAGTTAAAACGAAAAGTAAATCAAAGGATACAACGTCTGGAAGAGATCATAAGTTCTGAAAATGACGATGATTTTGCAAAAATCAATTTGAGAACCGAGCTTAGCACTATGTTAGAGGCCAAGGATTCTATTACGAGTCGGTTGGATTCACTGCAACAAAATTTGAGGTTTTCACTTCATGAGCTCGAGAGTAGAACTGATAGTCTTGAAAATGAATTGAATATTAAGACAAGACAGCTCAACCGTAAAGAGACCTTAAAAGTCATAAGTTTCAAATCTGATAAAAATATTTTAATCCATTATATCGGTGAAACAGAAAATAATACTGCAACAGGAAGTGGAGTAGGTGTTTGGGCAAATGGCTCTATATATAGAGGCGAATGGAAGGAAAATAAACCACACGGAGAAGGAGAATTTCAATGGGCTGATGGAGCAAAGTACGAAGGCGATTTTGTCATGGGAGAACGAACTGGAGAAGGAACTTTTCATTATCCTAAGGGTCAGGAATATGTGGGAGGTTTCAAAAATGGATTGAGAAGCGGTTCAGGTATTTTATACGATATTGATGGAAATGTAAGTTTTGAAGGAGATTGGGAAAAAGACAAACCTATTCAATAATAACTTTGCAATTGTAACTAAATCCAAAGCTTTAAAATTTAACATTTTAAGGCTTTTTAATTCTATCAAAATAAGTTTCATTTGTAATGAAATTAAACCTAAACTCTCAACTTCGATTATGAAGTTTTATTCAGAAAATCAGGATTCAATTCTTCCAACACCACCTATAAACTATACTAAGGTTGTCATTCTTTCATAAAACATATATTTTTTACTTAACTTTAAAACTAATAACTAGTTATAAATGAACACGAAGTACATTGACTTAATAAGTCAAACCTATGATTTCCCTCAAGATGAATTTACTTTACATGAAGATGAACTCAAGTTTCATAATATCAACTTGATGGAACTTGTAGAGAACTATGGAACCCCTTTAAAATTCACATATCTACCCAAAATTTCCGAAAATATTCTTCGTGCTCAAAAGTGGTTTCAAAACGCTATAGAAAAGCATGATTATAAGGGGACATACAATTATTGCTATTGTACAAAAAGCTCTCATTTCAAACATGTTTTGGATGAAGCTTTAAAGAACAATATTCACATAGAGACCTCTTCTGCTTTCGATATTGATATTGTAAATAGTTTAAAAGAAAAAGGAAAAATCACGAAAGACACTTTTGTGATTTGCAATGGCTTTAAAAGGGATCAATACGTTTCAAATATCGCTAAGCTCATTAATGGCGGACAGCATAACTGTATTCCCGTTATCGATAATTATGAGGAGATCGACTTGCTCACCAAAGATATCGATAGGGATTTCAAAATTGGAATCAGAATTGCCTCTGAAGAAGAACCCAAATTCGAATTTTATACCTCCAGGTTAGGGATAGGTTATAAAAATATCGTTCCGTTTTACGAAGATCAAATCAAAACTAACGACCAGCTTGAGCTGAAAATGCTTCACTTTTTTATCAATACAGGTATTAGGGATAATGCTTACTATTGGAATGAGCTGCAAAAGTGTTTGCGTGTATATACGCGTTTGAAAAAAGTTTGCCCTAGTCTGGATAGTCTTAATATTGGTGGAGGTTTTCCTATCAAAAACTCTTTGGCTTTTGAGTATGATTACCAATACATGATCGATGAAATCATCAATCAAGTCAAGTTGACCTGCGAAGAAGAAGACGTTCCTGTTCCTCATATTTTCACTGAATTTGGCAGTTTTACTGTTGGTGAAAGTGGTGGAGCTATTTATGAAGTCTTGTACCAGAAGCAACAAAACGATCGTGAAAAATGGAATATGATCAACTCGTCATTTATCACGACTTTACCAGATTCCTGGGCAATTAGCAAACGATTTATCATGCTGGCCGTCAATAGGTGGCAGGACAGATACGAGCGTGTTTTGCTTGGGGGATTGACCTGCGATAGCGACGATTATTACAATTCTGAACAGCATATGAATGCGATTTACCTTCCTAAATACGAGAGGGAAGATCCGCTCTATGTGGGCTTTTTCAACACTGGCGCCTATCAGGAAACCATAGGAGGTTTTGGTGGTTTGCAGCACTGTTTAATCCCAAGTCCCAAACATATTTTAATACAAAAAAACGACGACGGAAGTTTGTCGACGGAACTATTTAGCGAACAACAAAAAAGTGAAGATTTACTCAAAATTTTAGGTTATCATGGCATCTAAGACAAATTACGCAGGAATTCCAGACAAGTACGCACGTATCGACGAAGCGAAAGTCGTTTTAATTCCAGTTCCTTATGACGGAACAAGTTCTTGGCAAAAAGGAGCAGACAAAGGGCCGCAGGCTTTCCTGGAAGCTTCAGAAAACATGGAGTTGTACGACATAGAAACCCGAACAGAAGTTTACAAAAAGGGTATCTATCTGGCACCTCCGGTATCGGAAAACTCTTCACCAGAAAAGATGGTAGAAGCCGTTCATAAAACGACCAAAAACTACATCAATCAGGATAAGTTTGTAACTATTTTTGGTGGTGAACACTCTGTTTCCATAGGAACTATAAGAGCTTTTCATGAGCATTTCCCGGAACTGACTGTTGTTCAAATTGACGCACATGCAGACTTAAGGCCTTCTTACGAAGGAAGTGCCTGCAACCATGCCTGTGCGGTACACGAAGCCAGTAAAAAGGGAAATCTAATTCAGATAGGTATTCGTTCTATGGATGAGTCTGAAGTAGAACATATGGATGAAAACCGCGTGTATTTTGCTCACGACCTTTACGAAGACTGGTCGGATGATGCTGTTGGACAAATGACGCCAAATGTCTTTATTACCATCGATCTTGATGCGTTCGATCCTTCTATTTTGCCTTCTACCGGAACACCAGAGCCCGGAGGTTTGTTTTGGTATGAGACCTTAGAATTTTTGAAGGAAATCTTTAAAAAGAAAAATGTAGTCGGTTTTGATATCGTGGAACTTTGTCCAAACGAAGTGGATAAATCTTCAGATTTCCTCGCAGCTAAGCTGTATTACAAAATGCTGAGCTATAAATTCAAATATGAAAATGCTTCTGAAGAGGAGGAGGAAGATTAGATTTATAGATAATAGACTTTAGATATTAGATTTTAGATACAAGGTATAACACACAAAAGTTTACTTTATCCATAGCTACCATAGAAACCATAGAAACCATAGCTACCATAGAAACCATAGAATCAATAGCAGCCATAGAATCAAAAGCAAAAACGACAAGCATAGAAGTAAGGAACAGAGAGAAAAGAAAATAGAACAAAGAGAATAGAGAAAAGAACAAAGAGAATAGAGAATAGGGAAAAGAGCAAGGAGAATAGAGCTTAATTCAAAACAATATTTCTAATGGCTAAAAGGCATAACTATAAGAATTTAAATATTTGGAAGTTAGGTCTTGAGATCACCTTTGATGTATCGGATATCATAAAGGAGTTTCCTGATGTTGAAAGATTTGCGCTGTCCGATCAAATTAATCGCTGTTCTATTTCTATACCAAGTCATATAGCTGAAGGCTCCGCAAGAAGTCAAAAAAGCTTTAAGCACTTCATTAATATCTCAATTGGTTCTTCGTTTGAACTCATCACTCAGTTAATTATCGCAAAACATAAATTATATATTACAGAAATAGAATTTGAAGCTATAGAGGCCAAAATTGAACATTTTCAAAGAAAGGCATCAGCTTCTCAAAATCAACTTTAATCAAAAATAAATTAATCCTAGAATACATAAGGCTAGTTCGAATAAGTCTTTTTTCCTTGTTCTTTTTTCTATAAAGTATTCTTAGATTTTAAATAAAAAAAACCATGAGTAAACCCATTTCAGACTTTATAGAAAACTATTACTTACACTTTAACGCAGCGAGTCTGGTCGATGCGGCCAAGGCTTACGAGAAGCAACTGGAAGGCGGTTCCAAAATGCTGGTATCCCTTGCAGGAGCCATGAGTACTGCCGAGCTGGGTAAGATTTTTGCAGAAATTATTCGTCAGGATAAAGTTCATATTGTGTCCTGTACAGGCGCTAATCTGGAGGAAGATGTCATGAATTTGGTAGCGCATTCTCATTATAAACGCGTACCGGAATACCGGGATTTAACACCACAAGACGAATGGAAATTATTGGAAAAAGGACTTAACCGAGTTACTGACACCTGTATTCCGGAAGAAGAAGCATTTAGACGTTTGCAGAAACACATAGTGAAGATCTGGAAAGATGCGGAAGCCAAAGGCGAGCGTTATTTTCCACATGAATACATGTACAAACTATTGCTGTCTGGAGTTTTGGAAGAGTATTATGAAATCGACCTGAAGGATTCCTGGATGTATGCCGCTGCAGAGAAAAACTTACCTATCGTTGTTCCGGGATGGGAAGACAGTACGATGGGAAATATTTTTGCCAGTTATGTGATGAAAGGAGAGCTGAAAGCCTCTACCGTAAAATCGGGTATTGAGTACATGACCTTTTTGGCAGACTGGTACACCGATAACTCGAAGGAGGGCATTGGCTTTTTCCAGATAGGCGGAGGTATAGCCGGTGATTTTCCAATTTGTGTAGTACCGATGCTTTACCAGGATATGGAACGAACCGACACCCCCTTCTGGAATTATTTCTGCCAGATTTCTGATTCTACTACAAGTTATGGTTCTTACTCCGGGGCGGTTCCTAACGAGAAAATTACCTGGGGTAAACTAGACATAGATACCCCTAAATTTATCATAGAAAGCGATGCAACTATAGTTGCTCCCCTTATCTTTGCTTACCTTCTGGAAATGTAATTAGGTTGAAACAGACGAAAAAACTTTCAGAATTCATCTTCACTTTGGACGCTGATTCGAGTGAATGTGAATTCTGGAAGTTGGATGTCTAAAAACTCACAAAGCTTACTCGTATTAATATCCGAAGAAAACTCAGTTCTGAAATAACTACTGCTTACTATCAAGCTAAAAATTAAATTTATTTTACCCTACTATGGATAATTCCCCAAAAATTGAACAAATTGAATTAAAATACCTTTCGCTAAAGGATTTTGAAGTCCTTAAAGAGGTGTTTATTGAAATTTATGGTGACGTTGCAGATGCGTATTGGCGCAAAGATGAGTTGAGGAGTCTGATAGATATTTTTCCTGAAGGGCAAGTGGTGATTCTGGTGAACGGTGACCTGGCAGGTTGCGCTTTTTCCATCATCGTGGACTATAATAAATTATCCAATCAGCATACCTACGATGATATTGCGGGGGACGTGAAGTTTAAAAATCACACGGAGGATGGCGACATGCTTTATGGTATTGATGTCATCGTCAGGAAAGAATACAGGGGCTTAAAATTGGGCAGACGACTATATGATTATAGAAAAGAGTTAACCGAGCAGTTGAATTTAAAAGGAATTGTGTTTGGTGGAAGAATTCCAAATTATCATAAATTTTCAAGTGAGTTAAGTCCGAAGCAATACATACAAAAAGTGAGGACGAAGGAGATAAATGATCCCGTCTTAAACTTCCAATTATCCAACGATTTTAGACCGGTTAGAATTTTGTCCAACTATCTGGATGGTGACAAGGATTCTAAAGAATACGCGGTCTTGATGCAGTGGGATAATATTTATTTTGAAAAAGAAAGCAAAGCCCCCTCCAACCAGAAAAGCGAAGTTCGCCTGGGTCTCGTTCAGTGGCAGATGCGTTCTTACAGCAGCCTGGAAGAATTGTTGCATCAGGTGGAATTTTTCGTAGAATCTTTATCGGGTTACCGCTCGGATTTTGCTCTATTCCCTGAGTTTTTTAATGCGCCTTTGATGTCAAAATACAACCATCTCAGCGAGCCGGATGCGATACGGGAACTGGCGAAGTATACAGAGCCTGTCAAACATAAAATGGCAGAACTGTCCATTGCTTATAATATCAATATCATTTCTGGAAGTATGCCAGAATTGATTGACAACAAGTTGTATAATGTGGGTTATCTCTGTAAACGCGATGGAAGCATAGAGCGTTACGAAAAAATTCATGTGACTCCAGACGAAGCAAGAGTCTGGGGGATGCAGCGCGGAAGCGAGTTTAAAGTATTTGATACCGATTGCGGTAAAATAGGGATTTTGATTTGTTACGATGTGGAGTTTCCGGAGTTGTCCAGAATCCTGGCCAAAGAAGGCATGGATATTTTGTTTGTCCCTTTTCTAACCGATACCCAAAATGGTTTTTCGAGAGTTAAACTTTGTGCACAGGCGAGAGCTGTAGAAAATGAATGTTATGTAGCTATTGCGGGAAGTGTTGGTAATTTGCCAAAAGTTCACAATATGGATATTCAATATGCACAGTCCGCGGTGTTCACCCCATCGGATTTCGCGTTTCCTAGCGATGGCATAAAGGCTCAGACCACGCCCAATACCGAAATGATTTTGATCGCCGATGTGGATTTACTGGCGTTGCGGGAACTTCATAGTTTCGGAAGTGTGAAGAATTTGAAAGATATACGAAATGACTTGTATTCTTTAACAAGGAAGAAATAACTTGATTTTTTTATTCCCTTCTGAATTTTATAAATCCTCAATTCCTAAGATTCGTAAGGAGTGGTTAGAAATTAAAAAAGCGCTCTTTGGATTCCAAAAGCGCCTTTGATTATTTTTTTTGACTATTATTCTCTGCCTAAATAAATACTCAGGAAGTAAAGTAAAGTTGCAAGTGATCCTATAGCGGCCACCACATAGGTCCTGGCGGCCCACTTCAAAGAATCTTCAGACATTTTGTACTCTTCCTGGTTGACGATATTGTGATCTTTCATCCAGGCCAGAGCCCTGTTGCTGGCGTCATATTCTACTGGCAGAGTTATAAAACTAAAGAGTGTGCCTAGTCCGAACATGATAATTCCAGCAAGAAGCACCATCTGACCAACGCCTACCGAGACCATGGTCATCAAAATAAGACCGCCAAAAATAACCCACTGGCTCCACTGGGAGACAACGCTTACAATGGGGACAAGTTGACTTCTCATTTCCAGCCAGGAATAAGCTTTAGCGTGTTGTACGGCATGCCCCACTTCGTGAGCAGCTACTGCAGCAGCGGCAGCGTTTCTCTGGTTGTAGACGCTCTCACTTAAGTTTACCGTTTTCTTAGTAGGATGGTAGTGGTCTGTGAGTTTACCTGAAGTAGAAATAACTTCAACATCGTAAATATGGTGATGTTCCAGCATCTTCCTGGCAATTTCTGCTCCACTCATCCCATTCTGAAGTTGAATTTTGGAGTATTTTTTGAATTTACTTTTCAGTTTGTTGCTTACATACCAACTTACAAGCAGTATGGCACCTATTAAAATATAATATCCTAACATTGTTTTTGTTTAAATGTATCACATCAAAAGTTTGACCAAAATTGAATTTGTCAGTTTAAAGTTGCTGAAAATTTCTGTGATCTTAAAGTTTATTGTTGTTTGTGTCAATCACAATGGCATTTGTCATCATAAATACTTGAGACTAAATATACTTAACAAATTATTTAAGGCCATAGCTTGCTATATAAATTTATAATCGTAAATTTGCACCCTTATTTTCAAGACTTTGAAGATAAAAAGGAATGTTTAATTATTAAAAATTTAAGTGTGGATACATTAAGTTACAAAACGGTTTCAACCAACAAAGCTACTGCAGATAAGCACTGGGTTGTTGTTGATGCCAGCGGACAATCTCTTGGACGTGTAGCTTCTATTGTTGCCAAGCTTTTGAGAGGTAAGTACAAACCTAGCTTTAGCCCTCATGTTGATTGTGGAGACAATGTTATCATTGTGAACGCAGAGAAAGTCAACCTGACAGGTAAAAAGTGGGACTCAAAAGAGTATATCCGACATACTGGATATCCTGGTGGACAGAGAAGTTTAACAGCTCAAGAAGTATTTGACAAGAGCCCGGAGCGTCTTGTTGAAAAATCTGTAAAAGGCATGTTGCCTAAAAACAAGTTAGGTGCTGATTTATTTAGAAATCTTCGCGTTTTTACAGGGACAGAGCATAACATGAATGCTCAACAACCAAAGGAAATTAATATAAACGAACTAGTGTAAATGGAGACAATTCACAAAATTGGCCGTAGAAAAACTGCCGTAGCTAGAGTTTATCTTACTGAGGGGAAAGGCGAAATTACCGTTAACAAGAAAAAAGTTAATGAGTACTTTACGACTGGAACTTTGCTTTATAAAGTCAACCAAGCTTTGGCTTTAACTGATAATGAAGATAGATTTGATGTCAATGTCAACGTGTTTGGTGGTGGTATCACCGGTCAGGCAGAAGCTATTAGGCTGGCATTGTCTAGAGCAATGTGCGAGCTAGACCCTGAAAACAGAATTACTCTTAAGCCAGAAGGATTACTTACGAGAGATCCTAGAATGGTAGAGCGTAAGAAATTTGGTCAGAAAAAAGCAAGAAAGAAATTCCAATTCTCAAAACGTTAATCGAGAATTTCATTCAATTATTGAAATTATTAATAGTTCAATTTTTTGTTGTTATTTGGGCAAAGCCCAAAGTTAGTTTAGCATCTAAATGAATAAGACCAATCCAATTGCTACTTATTTATTGCTATCCCAACAGAAGAACGTAAACTAAAACAAAAATGGCAAATCAAATAGAGGTCAAGGATTTACTTGACGCCGGTGTTCACTTTGGACACCTTACAAGACGATGGAATCCAAACATGGCTCCTTATGTATACATGGAGCGTAATGGTATTCACATTATCAACTTATATAAGACAGTTGCTAAAATGGAAGAAGCTGGTGCAGCTCTTTCAAAAATAGCAGCTAGCGGAAGAAAAATTCTTTTCGTCGCCACCAAGAAACAGGCAAAAGAAATTGTAGCTCAGGAATCTCAAAGAGCACAGATGCCTTACATTACTGAAAGATGGCCTGGAGGTATGCTTACCAACTTTGTGACTATCAGAAAGTCGGTGAAGAAAATGGCAACTGTGGATCGTATGAAAAAAGACGGGACTTTCAATTCTCTTTCTAAAAAAGAAAGATTGCAGGTCGACAGGATGAGAGCCAAGCTTGAAAAAAACTTAGGTTCTATCTCAGACATGTCCAGATTGCCTGCAGCTATCTTTGTTGTGGATACACTTAGAGAGCATATCGCTGTTAAAGAAGCACAAAAATTAAACATTCCTGTGTTTGCAATGGTAGATACAAACTCCAATCCTAGAGATGTGGATTATGCTATACCTGCAAATGACGATGCTTCTAAATCTATCCATAAAATCATGTCTTACATGGCAGATTCTATACTTGAAGGCATGAACGATAGAAAAGATAGTAAAGATAATTCTGACGCTAAGCCGGCAAAAGCTAAAAAAGAAAAAGAAACAGAAGAGAAATCAACTGAAGAAAAACCAGCAAAAGCTGAGAAGAAAGCTCCTGTTGTTGAAGAAGTCCCTGCTGATAAAGCAGAGCCAACTGAACCAGCTGGTGATGAAAACAAAGCTTCAGAATAATATAGATTTAATAACATCAAATCGCTTAAGTCTTACTTAAGCGATTTTTATATTAACACAAAATATACAAATCATGGCAAAAATTACGGCTGCTGAGGTCAATAAACTTAGAAAAAGCACTGGTGCTGGTATGATGGATTGCAAAAAAGCTCTTGTGGAAAGCGAGGGTGATTTTGATAAAGCTATCGAAATATTAAGAAAGAAAGGTCAGAAAGTTGCTGCTAAAAGAGCAGACAGAGAGTCTTCTGAAGGTGCAGCAATTGCTGTAGTAAACGAGTATGCTACTAAAGGTGCTATCGTTTCTTTAAATTGTGAAACAGATTTCGTTGCAAAAAATGATTCTTTTACAAAAATGGCAAATGATTTTGCTCAGCTTGCTCTTGGAGTTGAAAGTAAAGATGAATTATTGAAGCTTGACTACAACGGAATTACTGTTGGTGAAAAACTGACCGAACAAACAGGTGTAATAGGTGAAAAAATAGAAATCGGTGATTTCAGAATTTTGAAAGCTCCATTTGTGGGGTCTTATATTCACGCTGGTAACAAAATTGCTGTTTTAACGGGTCTTTCCAAGTCTGTTGAAGGTGCAGAAGAAGTTGCTAAAGAAGTTTCTATGCAGGCGGCTGCAATGAACCCTGTTGCTTTGAATGAAGAGGGTGTAGATCAATCTACTATCGACAAAGAAATTGAAATTGCTAAAGATCAATTAAGACAAGAAGGGAAGCCAGAAGATATGCTGGATAAAATCGCTAAAGGAAAAATCAATCGTTTCTTTAAAGACAATACTTTGGTCAACCAGGCATTCATTAAAGACAGTAAGATTTCCGTTGCTCAACATGTGAAAACATTGGGTGATGTAGAAATCGTTGCTTTTGAAAGAGTAGCCTTAGGTTAAACCTAGCTAACATGTCAAAAAGCCCTTTAGTTGAATTCTAAAGGGCTTTTTTTATACTCAAAATTGAAGTCGATATCTCATTTTTTCGTATGAGATAATCCTTATATTTGCAAAACTTTATTCTAGAATCAATATGCAGTATAAGCGAATTTTACTCAAACTATCAGGTGAGGCTCTTATGGGAGACCGCCAATATGGAATTGACCCCAAGCGACTTGATGATTACGCAAAAGAAATCAAATCCATAATCGATAAAGGAGTAGAGGTTGCTATAGTTATTGGAGGCGGTAACATCTTTAGAGGTATTGCCGGTGCCAGCAAAGGAATGGATAGAGTACAAGGCGATCATATGGGGATGCTGGCGACGGTCATAAACGGACTTGCTTTGCAAAGTTCCTGTGAAGATAATGGAATGCAAACCAGGCTTCAGTCCGCTATCAAAATCAACGAAGTGGCAGAGCCTTTTATAAGAAGAAAAGCAATTCGACACCTTGAAAAAGGGAGAGTAGTTATTTTTGGAGGTGGAACAGGAAATCCCTATTTCACTACAGATTCTGCTGCTGTCCTTAGAGCTATTGAAATGGAAGCAGACGTTATTTTGAAAGGAACACGTGTGGATGGTATTTATACATCAGATCCAGAGCAAAACAGAGACGCCACAAAATTCGATTTTATCAGTTTTGAAGAAGTTTTAAAAAAAGGTTTGAAAGTCATGGACACCACTGCTTTCACGCTTAGTCAGGAAAATGAATTGCCTATTATTGTATTTGACATGAATACACCTGGAAATTTATTGAGAATAATTTCAGGAGAAAAAATTGGAACCAAAGTGAATTTATAGACTAAAGATATGAATGAAGAAATAGAATTTATTGTAGATAGCGCCAAAGAATCGATGCAGGAAGCTATAAAGCATCTTAGAAAACAGTTGGTAAACATTAGAGCGGGGAAGGCCAATCCTTCCATGCTGTCTTCAGTTATGGTAGAGTATTACGGAACTATGACTCCGCTAAACCAGGTGGGTAATGTGAATACACCCGATGCAAGAACGCTAACTATTCAGCCTTTTGAAAAATCTATAATGAAGGAGATTGAAAAAGGAATCATGAATGCCAATCTTGGTTTTAACCCGATGAACAACGGAGAAAGTGTGATTATCAACGTTCCGCCATTAACTGAAGAAAGACGTGTTCAGCTTTCTAAACAAGCCAAAGCTGAAGCTGAAGAAGCTAAAATTGGTATCAGAAATGACAGGAGAGCTGCCATGAATGAGATTAAAAAAGCGGATCTTCCAGAAGATGTCCAGAAGGATACTGAAGATGAAATTCAGAAACTGACAGATGCTTTTATAGAAGAAATCGATAAGATTTATACCAACAAAGAAAAAGAAATCATGACCGTATAAGTAACGCGGCCTCTTAGATTTATAATTTTTACATTTGAAAATACAACATTTTTTAGGGTTTCTGCCATTTATAATAGCACTAAACGTCAATGCTCAATCTCCTATAAAAGGAAAGATAGTTGACAGTTCAAATTCTGAAAAAAATATCCATAACGCTGTTTTGATAACTGATCAACAGCGTTATTTTTTTTCAAATAGCCTGGGTGAGTTTTCTGTACAACTCAGGCAAGGTGAAAAAATAGACAGGCTCGTCTCCAAGGGCTATCAAACTTTAGACACTTTTTCAGAGGTTTCAATTTTGAAAATGACTCCTGCTAAGTCAGAAAATTCAAAAAGAATAAATCGGGACGAAATTGATTTCATCGCAGAGAATCAAGTCATGTCAACCAATTTCAGTTTCAAAAGCCAAAGCAAAACTTTGATTTCCAGTTCTGAATTTGATTTCGTTTTAAGAAAAGACATCCACCTAAAATTGACAGAGGAAGAAGGGCTTCAACGAACGTATAAGGCCTTAGGCGTAGATGGTTTGGATGAAGTTGTTCCTAAACTGGTGAACAGAGACATTAATCCTTTCAATTGGTTTCAAACCTATATTGAAATCTTTGATCATGAATTTGTCTCACCATTTCATAAATTGAGGACTCATCTTTATGACTTTTATTCGATTTACGAAGACGCTGATGTCAAAATAATAAGTTTTGAGCCCTTAAAGAAAGGCTTTCAACGCTCATTTAAGGGTGTTTTGATTTTGGACAAGTCCACTTCAAAACTTAATAGTCTAAAAGCCACGTTAGATGGAGATTTTAAATTAGATCTAGTTACAAACTTCCATCTCGAAACGGGTCTCCCTGAAAAAACTCAACTCACTATCAATCCTGGTGCTGGCGGAACAAAGCTTTCCTTTTTTGGTGGAGGGTTGTCTTTTGGCAGAATTCAAAAGAAGAATCCTGACGGAGAAGCTCAGTTAACCCACCAGCAAGTGTATTACGATGTTATGGCTAATGATACTGTTTCTCCGTTTCCAAAATCTTTTTCTAAAATCTTAGAGGATAAAAATCAAGAGGTCCCAGAGGAATATTGGACAGATGTTGAGCATTCGTTTATGAATGAGTTTGAGCAAAATACGTCTGAGTTGAAAGCCTACATCAAAGAAGAAAAGATTGAAAAAAGAGTCAAAAGAATTTCCAGTTTTGATGGCGGCTATTTACCTGTGAGCATATTCGATGTGGATCTGACTCGGCTCTTCAAGGCTAACAGTTACGAAGGTATTCGTCTAGGGGTAGGAGTGATTACCAATGAATCCTTTTCAGAAAAATTTCGTTTGGGCGGTTTTACGGCTTATGGGTTCAAAGATGAAACTGTTAAGTATGGTTTTAATGGAGGAATGCTTCTGGATGCTGATTCTTCCACCTGGCTAAATGCCTTTTATGATAACGATATTGAGGAAGTGGGAATGAACAATTATCTTACAGACCAACGCGTGTACTCATTGTTTGAGCCTAGACTCGTCAATATTACTTTCTTTTATAAATATGAAAAATATGGATTAAGTCTTCAGCATAATTTCACACCACAATTGATGTCTGAATTCAAAGTCGATAAAAACAAAATATCGCAAACCACTGATTATGCTTTTCTAAATGATGGAAACTTGTTTGATGATTACGACTTGACCACTGCAACCTTTGGGTTAAGATGGACCCCAAATTACACCTATTCCAAAATTGGTAAGAGAATTTATATCAATGATAAATCCACACCAGAAGTCTCAGCACAGGTGAGTCAGAGTTTTAAAGGAGTGATGGACGGAGACTTTAGTTTTACAAAACTGAGTGCTAAAATTGATTATGATATTCAGCATAACTGGGGAAGCCATTCCAGTATCGAATTGGGTGGCGATGTTGGTTTTGGAGATATTCCACTAATGCAAACGTTTCATGCTTTTCCCAACAGTCCCAACAAAGAGACGATTCTCAACAGATTTTCAGTAGCAGGGGTAAAGAGTTTTGAAACCATGTACTTTAATGAATTTTTCAGTACAAAGCTGGCAACATTGCACCTAAAGCACACCCTGCCACCTTTTAAAATCACAAATACAATACAGCCAGAATTGGTTTTACTTTCACGGCATGCGATTGGCAATTTTGATAACCCTGAACAGCATCAGAATATTGGTTTTAATACCTTATCAAAAGGTTATAATGAAGCAGGATTTGAGCTCAATAAGTTATTTTTTGGCTTTGGGTTGAGTTTTGCTTATCGCTATGGAGCCTATCACCTTCCCAATCTAGAAGATAATATGTCTTTCAAGTTCACTTTTTACTTAAAGCTTTAACATTTAAAACAGTTAAGCGTTTTTGATTTTTTACATTTGCAAATTCATATAACATACTAAATGCAAAAGGTTTTTAGCTTCGGATTTTGGAACTTCATCGCTAGCAGGATTTTAAGAAACAGAATAGTAATCATTCTTATACTTTTAGGGATCACGGTGTTTCTTGGTTTTCAATGGAAACACATGCAGTTTTCTTTTTCAGAAGCGAATATGCTTCCCGATGATGCCCCAATCAACCAGCAGTATGCCGATTTTGAAGAAAAATTTGGGTCTGATGGTAATGTGATTATGATTGCCACAGATGATTCTGATTTATTCACATCAGAAAACTTTAAAGCCTGGGCTGAACTAGCGGATACCTTAGCTACTTTTCCTGAAATAAAATCGGTTATAGGAATTCATAACCTTCAAAAATTGCAGAAACGTGAAGATCCCAAACGTTTTGAAATGCAACCGATTTTAGATAGCGATACTATCTCTGGAACACAGATAAAATCTTACGAAGAGTCCCTTTTTACTGAGTATCCTTTCTATGATGGACTCATTTTTAATTCTGAAACCAAGACTGTCCAGACCGTTGCCTACATGAAGGATAGCATCGTTAATGCTAAAGGGCGTAAGATTTTCATCATGGATAAATTTGTTCCATTGATAGAATCTTTTAAGGCCAAAAATTCCATGGAAATTCATGTGTCGGGCATGCCTTATATACGAACTTTGAATTCTCAAAATATAGTGGACGAGATTCAGTGGTTTGTCCTCTCCGCCTTATTGGTGACTTCCTTTATTTTCTTTTTCTTCTTTAGGTCTTTTCGAGCAACGCTTATCTCTATGCTTACGGTAATTATAGGGGTGATGTGGGCGTTTGGGTTTATTGGGTTGCTTGGATTTGAAATCACTGCATTAACAGCTGTCATACCGCCTTTAATTATCATTATAGGTATTCCCAACTGTATATTTTTGATCAATAAATACCAACACGAGATCAAGCAACATGGCAATCAGGCTAAATCTTTACAGCGTGTCATTACTAAAATTGGTAATGCAACCCTGATGACCAATGTGACGACCGCCTCTGGATTCGCCACCTTCATATTTACGCGAAGTGAGCTGCTAAAGGAGTTTGGTATCTTAGCCTCTATCAATATCATCGCCATTTTTATTCTGAGTTTACTTCTCATACCTATCATTTACAGTTATATGCCGTTGCCAAAAGACAAGCATTTGAGGCATCTTGGTAAAAAATGGATAGAAGGTTTTGTAGAGTGGATTGTGAAAATGGTAAAATATAAAAGGATTGCTATTTACTTCACTTCAGTTGCTATTTTAGGCTTAAGCATTATAGGTATTTTCAACATAAAAATCTCTGGAAGTTTGTTGGAAGATATGCCGCAAAGCGCAGAATTTTTTAAAGACATCAAATTTTTTGAAGATAAATTTGACGGAGTACTTCCGCTTGAAATCATGATTGATACCAAACGAGAAAATGGAGTCACCAAGTTATCTACGCTTAAAAAAATGGATAGGTTAAAGTCAGAAATTAGCGAAATTGAAGAGCTTTCTCCTCCACTTTCTGTTGTGAATCTGGCCAAATATGCCAAGCAGGCTTTTTATAACAACAATCCCAAATTTTACCAGCTGCCTACTTCGCAGGAACAGACGTTTATGTCCCCTTACATTAAAAGCATGGACAATATGGAAGGCGGTATAACCTCTTTTGTAGATTCTACCGGTCAATTTGCAAGGATGACCATGTTTATGAAGGATGTCACTACTGAAGAAATTTCGAGAATAGAATCAAAATTACTTCCCGAAATCAATAAAATATTTCCAGAAGACCGCTACGAAGTCACTTTGACCGGGAAAGCTTTGGTTTACCAAAAAGGCACTTATTATTTGGTTGATAATCTTATTATTTCATTGACCCTGGCCATTGTGCTTATCGCCTTGTTTATGGCCTGGATGTTCCGTTCCTTTAGGATGATCTTGATTTCACTTATTCCTAATTTACTGCCGTTATTGATGACTGCAGGAATGATGGGCTTTATTGGGGTCCCTATAAAACCTTCTACTATTCTGGTGTTTAGTATTGCCTTCGGAATTAGTGTAGATGATACTATTCATTTCCTGGCGAAATATAGACAAGAGCTTAAAGCGAATAACTGGAGGATAAAACAGTCGGTTTATCCGGCCTTAAGAGAGACAACGGTGAGTATGTTTTATACCTCAATTGTCCTGTTTTTTGGTTTTTCGGTGTTTATGATTTCAAGTTTTGGAGGGACGGTTGCTCTTGGCGGTCTGGTGTCGGCGACTCTATTGTTTGCCATGCTGGCGAACTTACTGCTGCTTCCTTCTTTGTTGCTTTCTTTGGAAAGAAGTATCGCTAACAAGAAAACGATGAAGGAGCCACAGATGAAAATCATTGATGAAGATAATGACGATTCTAAGGCGATTTATTAGATTGCTTGAAGTGAAAAGGTTATAATTTCAATGCAAAATGGCAAAAAGAAAAAATGGTACAATACCATAGAGATGGTAGGAACTTTACTATTCGTATTTCCTCCTGTTGGAATTTACGAACTGTATAAAAGTGACACGATTAGTTCAAAATGGAAAAATATGGTTTATATCGTTTTAGCGATGGTCATCTTATTTTTTTCAATACTCTTTTTGACTTGAACTCATTGTACATAACCAAAAATCCCCTTTTGTTTTTATATTGATTTAGTAGACCTCACAGATTTTGAAAACCGGAGAGGTCTGAATGCATAAGTTAATACTTAGAGTTTTGTAATATGATTGTACTTATAATCCTAAATACATACTTATCATTGTCTTAATGAAAAATTTTGAAGTCAATAAAGGTCTTTTCAAATGCATTGATCTTAAATTCAATGCCTTACTAAATAAGTCAAATGTGCTATGAAAAAGCAAGTGTTTCGATTTAAAGAATTTGAAGTAAATCACTCTAAATCTGCCATGAAAATTGGAACGGATTCGGTTTTGCTCGGGGCGTGGACCTCTATTGGCCATAGCGTCAATTCCATTCTCGATGTTGGTGCAGGAACTGGTATTCTGGCTCTTCAGCTCGCTCAGCGGTCGCCTGCTGAAACTATTGATTCGGTGGAAATTGATCCTGATGCTTTTGAAGAATGCGTCACTAATTTTGAAAACAGTCCGTGGGGAGATCGCTTGTTTTGCTATCATGCCAGTTTCACAGAATTTTATTCTGAAATGGACGAGACCTATGATTTGATTGTCTCCAATCCCCCTTATTTTTCTGAACAGCCCAAATTTGATATTCAAAATACGGCCCGCGAAAAGGCTAGATTCCAGGAACACCTCAGTTTTGAAGATTTGTTGCTGGGGGTTTCCATCTTGTTGTCACCCGATGGAGCATTCAGTGTGGTTCTTCCCTTTTCAGAACAAGAGAAATTCATTTCGGTAGCTAACGACTACCAGCTTTACCCATCAGATATACTGGAGGTAAGAGGCCAGCCCACTTCCCCAATTAAGCGAACTCTGCTTAAATTCAAAAGAAATAAAACAGAATCCATTTCCAGAAAAGAACTGATTATTGAACTTTCCCGGCACGATTACACGCAAGACTATAAAGAGTTGGTAAAAGATTTTTACCTAAAGATGTGATTTAAGTAAAATAATAACAAAGCTTCATAGTAAATCAGTCTTGTATTCGTTAAATTTGAACATAAGAACAATTAGACATGAAACAGGATACCTTTCAAGCTCCAGATTATTACAATATAGATGATCTACTGACCGAAGAGCACCAGATGATCCGCCAGGCGGCGAGGGACTGGGTAAAGCGTGATGTAAGTCCGATTATAGAAGAAGCTGCGCAAAAGGCAGAATTTCCTAAGTCCATCATAAAAGGCTTGTCCGAAATTGGAGCTTTTGGGCCTTATATTCCGGAAGAATATGGTGGTGCAGGTTTAGATCAGATTTCTTACGGATTGATCATGCAGGAGATAGAACGCGGAGATAGTGGGGTCCGGTCTACGGCATCGGTGCAATCTTCCTTGGTGATGTTTCCCATCTATGCTTATGGAACGGAGGAACAGCGAAAGAAGTTTTTACCAAAACTGGCGACTGGTGAGTTTATGGGATCGTTTGGATTGACAGAGCCAGACCACGGTTCCAATCCAAGTGGGATGACCACTCATTTTGAAGATAAAGGAGACCATTACCTGCTCAATGGAGCCAAGATGTGGATATCCAATTCACCATTTTGTGATGTTGCTGTGGTGTGGGCCAAAAACGAAGAGGGAAGGATTCACGGACTGATAGTCGAGCGCGGAATGGAAGGCTTTTCTACTCCAGAAACGCATAATAAGTGGTCGCTGAGAGCTTCCGCTACTGGTGAATTGATCTTTCAAAATGTAAAAGTTCCAAAAGAAAATTTACTGCCAGGCAAAAGCGGTCTTGGAGCCCCTTTATCCTGTTTGGATTCTGCCCGTTATGGCATTGCCTGGGGAGCGATAGGAGCAGCGATGGATTGCTATGATACAGCTTTGCGCTATGCTAAAGAAAGAATTCAGTTTGGAAAACCTATTGCTGGTTTTCAACTTCAGCAAAAGAAGCTGGCCGAAATGATTACTGAAATTACCAAAGCCCAGTTATTGGCTCTGCGTTTGGGTCAGTTAAAAAATGAAGGCAAAGCGACCTCAGCCCAAATTTCTATGGCCAAACGAAACAATGTGGAAATGGCGATTAACATTGCCAGAGAAGCAAGGCAAATCCTAGGCGGTATGGGCATTAGTGGAGATTACAGTATTATGCGACATATGATGAACCTGGAAAGTGTCATCACTTACGAGGGAACACACGATATTCACCTGCTGATTACAGGACTGGATATTACGGGGATTTCGGCTTTTAAATAAAAGAACTTCAGCAAGAACATACATGAGTCAATTTTGTTTAGGTCCGAACGGAGTCGAGAACAAACAAAAACTGAATCCATACTCAAATCATGAAAACCTACTTTGTTTAAATCATCGAGTGTCTACTCCACAGGAATGACTAACAACACAAACAGGAGGTGGCAGAAGCATTGCTATAGTGATTAAAATAAAGTGGCTTACCCTTATAACCGAAAACCACTGGAGTTTTTATGAAATTTTTAATGATGCTAAGCAAGCTTTTGATTTTGAATAAAAAATAAAGAAGCGGAGTTGTCTTGAAAAAGAGTCTTTGATAAATATAAACTGGAATAAGTCAAAAGAATTATCTGAATGAAGAAATCAGTTGCTTTATCAATTTAAAGATTAAAAATAAAAGGTTCCCGCCTCATCTTTATATGTCATCAGTACATCCAGATGGACTTTGAAACAAAAATGGTTTTGGGCTGAATTTATTTTAAGCCAGGTCGAAGAGCTCAAACATAAATAAAACAATTCGAAAATCGGTAAAGTAAATAGAAGTGCCATTGATAGGTATTTTAGATGGAGGTTTTAAATTAACAATCGCACATTCAAAATAAAATTTTAAAATATATAGGCAGGGAGAGTTTAATCTCCAATGTCTCTTTATTTTTGTAAAAAAATGATGATGCAGATAGAGCAGCTTAAAGAAAATTTAAAAGAATTAAGATCACAACTTATTGATCACAGGCTCTACAAAAGCGTAGAATCTCCGCAGGACTTACAGATTTTTATGAAGCATCATGTGTTTGCGGTCTGGGATTTTATGTCTTTGCTGAAATCTCTTCAGACTCAGTTAACCTGTACCACTACACCATGGATGCCTAAAGGGAACCCAAAGCACCGCTACCTGATCAATGAAATTGTTCTAGCGGAAGAAACCGATATCAACTTTGAAGGCGAACGCCAGAGTCATTTTGAAATGTATCTCGATGCCATGAAAAGTGCAGAGGCTTCCACCGAGCAGGTGATGGATTTCATCCACCAGGTTCAGCATGGAACCGACATTTTTTTAGTGATTGCTACAAGTGATTTGCCAGAGACTGTCAAAGCGTTTTTACTGTTTACATTCAACACCATACAGCGCGGAAAAGCTCATGAAGTCGCCGCCTGTTTTACGTTTGGCCGAGAGGAACTTATCCCCGATATGTTTACCTCTATCATCGGTGAAATCCAGAAAAATTTTCCTGAGAAGGACCTGAGTCTTTTCAAATATTACTTTGACAGGCATATCGAGCTGGATGGAGATGAGCACGGGCCTATGGCTCTTGAATTGATCTCTGCTTTATGTGGTGATGACGAGCAGAAGTGGAAAGAAGTCGAGGTTTGTTCCCGGGAGGCTTTGGAAAAGCGACTCGGCCTTTGGGATGGGATAGCCAAAGAAATCGAGTATTACAAGGCGATTGCTTGAAAAAAAAAAGCCCCCCTTGTTTTAGACACGAGCCTGCCTGACGGCAAAGGCAGGCGAGACGCTCTCGCCAGCAATGGAATTATATAATATCAGAAGTAGAGTAAAAGTCCTCCCTCCTTGGGAGGGAGCTAGAGGGAGGATTTCACTCCTCGCTCGGTGCCAATCTTACTTTTAGACCTTCAAGATCTTCAGTAATGGGAATTTGACAACTCAATCTGCTGTTGTCTTTTACGAAAAATGCTTCAGCCAGCATAGCTTCCTCATCGTCTTCTTTTTCCGGAAGTTCTGTGTTGGATTGAACATAGCACTGGCAGGAAGCGCACATGGCCATTCCACCACAAATTCCAATTGTTCCTTCCGGAGCGAGTTCGTAGGAGCGAATCACTTCCATCAGATTCATTGCCATATCCGTAGGGGCATCGACTGTATGAGCAGTGCCTTCTCTGTCTATAATTGTGATTTTTACATCCATAATTCAAACTAAAATCTGTGATGCAAAACTACAGAATTGATTGCTCATGTTTCTCGAAAATAGTTAAGTTTTAGATGGTATTTTGAAAAGCTATAGCAAGCCTGTTTGGCTTATTCTATTTATATATTCTCAACGCCTCAAGTGAGTCTTAAAAAGAGTTCGAACTTGTAAAATTTTATTTTTTGTTTTCTTCCATTTCTTTTTCAAACGTAGAAATACTCCGGTTTAAAGCTGTTTTCAGCTGAATAATTTCGGATTTCAACTCTTCCTTTTTTTCACCCGAAGCCTTTTTAAACTCTTCCAGTTTTTTATTTAGCTCAGCTTTTCTATCCGCTATGTCTTGCTTTTCGTCCTTAAACTGGTTCTGAAGATCTGCACTTAAGCTGTTGTAATTTTCTATCACGTCATTAGTACTGGCCTCAATATCCTTTTCCAATTTATCGATATTATCACTCAGGTTATCCCACTTTTCTGCAGTGTATGCTTTGGAGACCTGTATAACGTCCTCCATCTCTCTTTGAATGTCTTCAGAAGAGGTGTTTTCATCTTTTTTGGATGTATTGCAGGAAATTATAAGCGCGGAAAGAATCAATACGATGATTAACGATTTCAATTTAGTCCTGCTTCCAGTATAAGATTCTGAGCCTATAGAAAACTTTAGGTTTGTAGGAATCTTTTCTGTTGATTGTTTTTGAGTGTTCATAATCCTGATTTTTTTAAGAATTAAAATTTAAGTTTAGCCGAAAGGATTTAAAAAGCAAGTGGACTCTAGAAATTTCTAAACTCAAACCGGTAATCTTTTAATCAATACTTCTTATCACTGATTTTGGCGCTTCCTTTTTGGTTCCGTCAAATCCAGTGACGCCGCCAACGGTGGTGTACTTTAAGACATTGCGTTTGTTGGGATGAATTTTGGCAAATGCACTTTGGCACATCAGGGTGGCTTCATGAAATCCGCAAAGAATCAATTTCAGCTTACCCGGATAGGTGTTCACATCACCAATGGCGTAAATGCCTGGAATGTTGGTTTGGTAATCTAAGGTATTATCGACTTTGATGGCATTTTTCTCAATTTCCAACCCCCAGTCAGCGATGGGACCCAGCTTTGGAGATAATCCAAACAAAGGAATAAAGTAGTCGGTTTCTAAGGTATAATCTTCCTCAGGATTATTGTTTTTTCTGATGGATACGGATTCTAAATGGTCTTCACCATGAACGTCAACGATTTCAGCCGGAGTAATCAATTTAATTTTTCCGATGTCCTTTAGCTCTTTCACGCGGTCTACTGATTCCAAGGCTCCTCGAAACTCGTTTCTTCTGTGTACCAAAGTGACTTCAGAAGCGACATCGGCCAGATAAATACTCCAGTCTAAAGCTGAATCTCCACCTCCGGCAATCACCACGGATTTATCACGAAATTTTTCAGGGTCTTTCACCATATAGTGAATGCCTTTGTTTTCAAACTTGTAGATATTGTTGATTGGCGGTTTTCTTGGTTCAAAACTTCCAAGGCCTCCGGCTATAGCGACAATAGGAGCGTGGTGTTTTGTGCCTTCATCCGTCGTGACAATAAAACTCCCATCGTCTTGTCTCTCGATATCTTTTGCTCTTTCGCCAAGGGTAAATCCGGGTTGAAAGGATTTGATCTGCTCCATCAAATTATCTACCAGTTGTCCGGCTTTCACTTCTGGAAAACCAGGAATATCGTAGATAGGTTTTTTGGGATAGAGTTCTGACAATTGACCTCCAGGTTGTGGTAAGGCGTCAATAATATGACATTTTAGTTTTAATAACCCTGCTTCAAATACAGTAAAAAGTCCTGTAGGACCAGCTCCAATGATGAGAATATCCGTTTTGATCATATCAAAATTTACTATTTTTTTAAACTTGAATCTTAAGCTAACTGATCAGCTTTTATGTTGATGACCTCTTTGATTTGAGGTGCATGCTTTTTAATCGTCATTTCCACACCAGATTTTAATGTCATCTGGTTAACCGTACAATCCACACAGGTTCCCATAAGCTGAACTTTCACGAGTGAATCATCTTCAATAGAGATGAGCTCAATGTCTCCTCCGTCACTTTTCAAAAAAGGGCGAATTTCATCCAGAGCTACTTCTATGGTTCTTCTTAATTCTTGGCCAGTCATCATATTTACTTATTTTTTACAGCACTACATCCAGCCATAGTTGTGATTTTAATAGCTTCAGTAGGCGGTAAGTTTTTATTTCTATTTACCACTTGTTGTACAGTGTTTCTTGTCAGTTCTGCAAAGGATTCGCTTAATGGGGTTCCTTCCTGTAGCGCTGCCGGGCGACCAATATCACCAGATTCTCTTAGGCTTTGCACCAATGGAATTTCTCCTAAAAATGGAACGTCTAAATCTTCTGCAAGGTATTTGGCTCCTTTTTCGCCAAAAATATAATACTTGTTGTCTGGTAATTCTTCGGGAGTGAAGTAAGCCATGTTTTCGCAAATTCCCAATACAGGAACATTGATGCTCTCCTGTTGAAACATCGAAACTGCTTTTTTAGCATCTGCCAAAGCCACATTTTGCGGAGTGCTTACAATTAAGGCGCCAGTTATTGGCATAGACTGCATAATGGACAGGTGAATATCTCCGGTTCCCGGAGGCAAGTCTACAAGAAGAAAATCTAGCTCTCCCCAGTCGGCATCAAAAATCATTTGATTGAGTGCTTTGGCAGCCATAGGACCTCTCCAAATTACAGCCTGGTCTGGCTTGGTAAAAAATCCGATAGAAAGTAACTTCACTCCATAGCTTTCTATTGGTTTCATTTTCGACTTTCCGTCTTTCGTAACAGAAAGCGGCTTTTCATTGGCCACATCAAACATGATAGGGCCAGAAGGGCCGTAAATATCGGCATCCAGTAAACCTACTTTAAACCCAAGTTTGGATAAGGTCACAGCAAGATTGGCAGTGACTGTAGATTTTCCTACCCCACCTTTACCAGAAGCCACCGCAATGATATTTTGAATACCAGGAATTGGTTTTCCTTTGATTTCATTGACATTTTTCTTCTCTGGAGCTTCTACATTTATTTTGACTTCTACTTTCGCTTTTTTATACACGTGCTCATGAATGGCTTTCATGACATCAACTTCTGCACGCTTTTTAATATGAAGAGCAGGAGTAGAAAGTTTCAAATCTACAATCACTTCATCACCAAAAGTAACTATGTTTTGTAAGGCACCGCTTTCAACTATGTTTTGTCCTTCGCCAGCTATGCTTATCGTTTCTAAAGCCTTTTTTACCTCGTCTTTATTTATTTTCATAAACTAATTAATTCTAATTAAGATTTAATCTAAATGCAAATATACAAGTTAATCCTCTATTTGCTTGTAATTCATGTGGTTTTAGGTCCACTCTTAGGGATAAATTAACGACTTGAAAACCAATCAAACCATCAAATTCTATAGCACAAGCAGATTACAGCCTCGTATATCGCTTTGATCGAATCTCCCCAGGATTTCAAATTCGTTTGAATTGATTTGCTTTCCCAGATCCTGCGTGGCTATAAACGGACAAGAATCGATATTGGCTAAGTCAATAACATTGATGCCTCCTGTTTTCCCGTTTTCTAAATACTGAAATGGATCTTCGGTATCACGGATAAGGATTTTCATGTGGGGTGGGCATTCAAATTTGCTCTGACCTTTGGAATACGCCTGCGATAAAAGCTCTGTCATGCCATATTCGCTGTGAATATCTTCAACTCCAAAGCCTTTGCTTAATATGTCGTGAAGTTCCTGGCGAATCATCTCTTTGCGACGACCCTTCATGCCTCCAGTTTCCATCACAATGGTGTTTTTTAGTTGGAAAGACGTTTTCTCGACTAAATCCAACAAGGCAAACGAGACACCAATCAGTAAAATTTTATGTCCGGACTCATCAAGCTTGATGAGGATTTCAGATAACTGGTCCAATTCATTGAGATAAAAGCCACTTTCCTTGTAGTTGCTTTTCCTGATGAAATCTTCTACCATATAAATCAGCGATGAACCTTCGCGCTCCAGGTAAGAAGGGAGTAAGCCTAGAACGACAAAGTCTTCGATGCTGCCATAAAAATGCTCGAAAGTTGCTGTAAAGCTTTTTTCGTAAAGCGAAAGGTCTTTTACCTGATGCTGACTTTGAACTTGACCCGTTGTTCCGCTACTTAAAAAGGTGACTTCGGGAGTGAAATGTCCGGTTTTAACCTGATGAGTTTTAAAAAACTGAATGGGCAAAAAAGGAATATCCTGAATTGATGTTACCTCTTTACTATTGACATTGAGATGTTCACAAAACTCTCTGTATACCAAATTGGATTGGAATTGCTTCTGAAATAAATTCAGGGCAGCTTCTTCAAATTCTTGGTCAGATTTAATAGCAAAAGGGAAGCTTGAAGTCATATACTTTAATGAAATTCAAAAGTAATAAAAAAGCACCCTTTATAAGGGGTGCCTTGAATATAAAGGAGTAAATCAGTTTAGTGTACAATCACCTTTTTAGTAAGTGAAGAAGGTCCTTGATTTATTTTCAACAGGTATATTCCTGAATTTAACCCTGAAACATCTATGTTTTTTGAAGTTTTGGAAGTCAGTACCGGTTGACCAAGCATATTAAAAAACTGAATGTCAAGAGGGTCGCTTGATGAGGTTTCGATAGTTAACAGGCCGTTAGAAACCGGGTTAGGATAGAGTTTCAGGTTGATGGTATCAAATGCCTCTGCACTTAAGTTAGATGAAAAAGTACCAAGGGGCCAGGGGTTGCTTGCTGAGTCGTGAGCGGTGTCGTCGTCATTTTCATTAATACCGCTAAAAGACCAGTTAGATAATACAAAGTTAGCACCATCGGGTCCTGTATGGCTTACTCTATAAGCCCATCCATCCAGATAATCCCAGGATTCTCCAGTTCCGTCGGTAGTGATATCGCCAAATGTGTCAATGACTTGTCCGTCCTGGAATAATTCAATGGCATCATCTCCATTGATATTTGCAGCATTTGAAACATAGTCAGAATCAAATCCGAAAAAGGCATTAAAGTTTTCGGCTTCGGAAGAAATATAGATAAAGTCTCCGGCAGTTGCCGATACAGCCGGAAATGTAAATTCTTCTCCATCCGTTCCGCCACCATTATTAGCACTTCCAAGACCATAGGTGCTTAAGTCTGCAATGTCGCTTAATACATAAACCTCTATTGCTTTTGGGGTTCCGCCAGTTAAGGGACCGTCAAATACACCGGTAATAAGCATATCACCAGAAGTGTTTCCTCCAGTTTGAGCATTTAAACTGCTCAATATAGAGACACATAAAATCAATAACAAAGTAATTTTTTTCATAAGATGTGTTTTAAAGTTTATTAAAAATAATGAAATAATTCAAAGCATAAATGGTCTTGTTAACTGTAAACCAGTAATTTAACTTTAAATTAAACTTAGCAAGATTACTTCTTATGTAAAATAAAGGCTCATCAAAAACTAAATAGTTTAAGGTTAAGCGAAGATTAATTTATTTCTAATCTATTAATCTATATGCAATCTTTTGTTAACCTCTACATAACATCAAAGCTTCATTCTGCTTGTAAGTTTGCATCAACAAAAACACTAAAATCTATCAAAATGAAAAAATTATTTTTATCTGCTGCAGTTATTCTTTCAATGTTTGCTGTGTCTTGCTCAGGAGACGATGATGCTCCAATTGTAGATCCACCAAGTGAAGAGCCTGGAGATCCAACAGAACCAGAAATTCCAGAAACTGAAACAAGAACAGGAATTTTAACTGAAAACGAAACTTGGACTAATGATAGAATCTGGATTTTAGAAAGTAAAGTAGTTATTAACGAAGGTGTAACACTTACTATTGAACCAGGTACAATCATTAAAGGTGGTGAAGGTCAAGAGGCTGCTGCTTCTGCTTTGGTAGTTGATCAAGGGGGTAAGCTTATTGCTGATGGAACTGCTGAAAATCCAATTATTTTTACATCTATTTTAGATAACATTAAGAAAGGAGAAATTGCAGGTACCAATTTAGGACTTGGTAACGTAGGTCTTTGGGGTGGTGTAATTGTTCTAGGAAATGCTCCAATTTCTGTAGATGGTGATGCTGGAGAAGCTCAAATAGAAGGTATTCCTGCAACTGAACCTTATGGTCAATATGGAGGTGATAATCCAAACGATAATTCTGGTATCATCAGATATGTGTCAATACGACATGGCGGAATTACTATTGGTCAAGATAACGAGATAAATGGTTTAACTATGGGTGGTGTTGGACTTGGTACCACAATTGATCATGTTGAGGTAGTAGCTAACCAAGATGATGCATTCGAATGGTTTGGAGGAACTACTAATTCTTCAAATTTATTAGCTTGGGCTCAACAAGATGATGGTTTGGATATCGATCAAGCTTTCAATGGTACAATCACAAATGCAGCTGTTATCCAATCTTCTAACTCTGATAGAGCATTAGAAATAGATGGTCCAGAAGGTCCTGATGCTGCTAATCCAGCTGATTTTGGTTTCACTATCGATGGCCTTACAGTTGTGGATGTTGAGAATGGTGAATTTTATGCTGATTTTAGAGATGGTGCTATTGGTACTATAAGAAATGCAGTGTTTAGTGGAACTACAACTGGTGAAGCTAAATTTAGATTCAACGGTCCCGATTCTCAAAACAATTTTGCTAACGGTCTTATTGTATTCGAAAATATTGAATTGGTTTTACCAGTAGGTGTTGCAAGCGCTGAAGAATTGCTTGTGGATGCTCCAGCAGGATCAGAAGGTAATTTTACAAACAACGTGACTGTTCTCGAAGCATCTGCTACCCCAACAGTTGGTGCAGACTTAAGTGTGTTTGCCGGTTGGACATACGCTTCTTCTCAAAATGCTTTATAAATAACCCATAATTTAATTATTATCCACTGCTTGTATCAAGCAGTGGATTTTTTCATAAAAAAAATCAATAAAGACCTTTCAAATGAGATATCTATTAAGTCTTTTAGTATTCAGTTTTATTTTTTTAACGACGAATGCACAAACAGGAAAAGTTTCAGGAACAGTGATGGATGGTGAGTTGAATGATGTTCTCCCATTTGCAAATATTTCAGTTAAAAACACTACTAAAGGAGCCACTACAGATTTCGAAGGAGACTTTGAACTTAATCTTGATCCAGGCACGTATGATTTGCTATTCTCATTTGTTGGCTATCAGACTAAGGAAATTACTGGGGTAGTTGTGAAAGAAGATGATAATACTCTTGTAAATGTTACTTTGAGTTCTGCTGCTGGAAGTTTAGAAGAGGTTATAATAACTACAACGGCAAGGCGAAACACAGAACAATCTGTCCTAAGAATGCAAAAAAACTCAAATGTTTTGATGGATGCAATTTCTATTGAAACCATGAAGCGAACGGGAGCAAGTGATATTGCATCAGCTGTAAAAACGGTTCCTGGCGTATCCATTCAAGACGGTAAATATGTTTTTGTAAGAGGCTTAGGAGATAGGTATACAAAATCTGTACTTAACGGTATGGATATTCCAGGTCTTGACCCAGACAAGAATACCATCCAAATGGATATTTTTCCAACTAGTATTCTAGAAAATGTAAATGTTTCCAAAACAGCTTCAGCAGACTTGCAAGCAGATTTCACTGGTGGTGTTATAGATATCATCACAAGGGACTTCCCTTCTAAAGAAGAGTTTACAGTTTCTTTTAGCGGAGAATTTAACCCAGATATGCATTTTCAAGATAGCTACGTTAATTATCCAGGTGGTAGTACGGATTTCTTGGGCTTTGATGATGGCACTCGCGCCCTTCCTGTTGATCCAAATGTAAGAATTCCAAACCCTGCGTCTTCAGATAATCAACTTACAGGACCGTTGACGAGCAGATTCAACCCACAGATGGCTGCAGATAGAAATACTAGCCCTATGAATATAAGTGTGGGACTTGGATATGGAAATCAATGGGATGTTAAAGAAAATAAGTTGGGCTTTATAGCTTCAATAGATTATAAAAATAAAACTCAATTCTTTGAAAACTTTGAAAACGGTATTTATCAAAAAAATCCAGATGCTTCTGTTAATGAACTTAGATTTGATAGACGACAGCAAGGAGATTTAGGTCAAAATAATGTATTGCTTACTGGGATGACAGGTCTTTCTTATAAAACGAGCTATTCCAAATATAGATTTAATGTGCTTCACATTCAAAATGGATTAAGTCAGGCTTCCCTTTTTGATCAGGATACTCAAATCTCAAATGCTATCTCTACCGTTAAAGATAACTTAGAATACAATGAAAGGTCCATAACCAATATTCTTCTTAGTGGAAAACACACTCAGGAAGATGGTAACTTTACTATTGACTGGACTTTATCTCCAAGTTTTGTAAAAGCGGATGATAAGGATGTAAGGTTAACCACTTTTATAAGAGAAGCCAACACCTTAAATATAAGTTCTGATGCTGGTTTTCCAACAAGATTATGGAGAGAGCTCGAAGAAGTTAATGCGGTTGGAAAATTGGATTTCACTAAAAAATATTCTTTGTTCGAAAAAAATTCCACATCGAAATTTGGTGGTTTCTTTTCCTATAAACAAAGAGACTACGCTATCTACAATTATAATGTAGGTTTTATAAATACCAATCCAAGAGACCTAAATGGAGATCCAAATCAAATCCTAAGGGATGACAATATTTATAATGCGGATACCAATTCAGGTTATTATATGAGAGGTGCTTTTCAACCTTCTAATGCTTTTGATGCGAGTCAGACAGTTGGTGCTGCCTATGCTTCAAATGAATTTAGAATTGGAGAGAAATTGAAAAGTGTTATCGGGTTAAGATTAGTAGATTTCAGAATGTACTACACTGGAGTAACTACCGGGGGAGCCGCTTTAGACAATGAGGAGACTTTAAGCAAATTGGATCTTTTCCCATCTGCTAATTTCGTTTATGAATATAACGACAAGACCAACTTTAGGTTGTCTTATGCCAGAACTACAGCTAGACCCTCATTTAAGGAAAAGTCAAATGTTCAAATTGTCGACCTGCTTACTGGAATTATCTACTTAGGGAATCTTGATGTTGAACCTTCGTACATAGATAATTTTGACTTGAGGTATGAGTTTTATGGTGATCAATCTCAAATGTTTGCTTTAAGTGGATTTTATAAGCGATTTAATGATCCTATTGAGCTTGTTGCTTTTAATGTTAATGCACCCAACCAATTCACACCAAGAAATTCAGATTTTGCAGAAGTTTTTGGAATTGAATTTGAAGCCAGAAAAAACTTTAATTTTATAGCAGAAAGCTTAAAAGATTTAAGCCTTAATTTCAATATTTCTCTTATTGAATCTCGTATTGAAATGAATAAAGGCGAAGGTCAGGAATTCGAATCAAGACAGCTTTTTGCGCGAGAAGGTGAAGTAATTGATGGTACCAGAGAGTTACAAGGTCAATCTCCTTATCTTATAAATGCAGGACTAAATTATAACAAAGAAGAATCAGGACTTGAGGTGGGTATTTTTTACAATGTACAAGGTGAAACTTTACAGGTTGTAGGTTTTGGTCTTAACCCAGATGTATATGTAGAGCCATTCCATAGTTTGAATTTCAATTTCTCCAAGACCATCGACAAAAATCAGAGATCTACCATAAGTTTTGGAGCAAACAATATTCTAAACGATAATAGAGAAAGTCAATATCAATCTTTTGGCGGTCAAAGAGAGCTCTTTGAAATAAGAAGACCTTTCAGAAGTTTTTCCTTAGGATACAGTTATAAATTTTAATTGTTTTTGTTATTAGCCAAAAGCTGCTCTGGAAAGAGCAGCTTTTTTTGTGTTTATTCTTAACTTTAAGCTAATATTCAAAACCTTAAATTTGTGTTTAATTAATTTAAAAATTTATGAAAAAATCTGATATCACTATACTTGTTGTAGATGACGATCCGGATATTCTGGAGATTCTAAGCTATAATTTAAATGCAGAAGGTTACAAAGTAGTCACAGCAGAAAATGGAGTGGAAGCAGTTAAAAAAGCTAAAAAGAAAAAGCCACACCTGGTGATTTTGGACGTGATGATGCCGGAAATGGATGGGATTGAAGCCTGTGAGCAAATTCGCGAAACCAAAGGTTTAGAAAACACGCTTATTACCTTTTTGACAGCAAGAGGTGAAGATTATTCTCAGGTTGCAGGATTTGATGCCGGGGCAGACGATTACATCACCAAGCCGGTAAGGCCAAAAGTTTTGATGAGTAAAGTAAAAGCCTTATTAAGGCGTTTTAAATCTGGAACTTCAGAGAAAAATATTTACGAAATTGGCGATATCATCATCAACCGGGACGAATATAAAATCACAAGTCAGGGAACGGAGATGACTTTGCCCAGAAAAGAATTTGAATTGCTATCTTTACTCACTTCAGAACCTAATAAAGTCTTTAAAAGAGATGATATTTTAAACACAGTTTGGGGAAATGAAGTGGTTGTGGGTGGAAGAACCATCGATGTCCATATTCGAAAATTAAGAGAAAAATTGGGCGACGACAAATTCAAAACCGTGAAAGGCGTCGGCTATAAGTTTGTTCATGAATGAGTAAAAAATTTAAAAGATCCTATAAGTTTGCCCTCAATACCTCCACTTATATCACTGTTTTTCTTACGGGCTTAATCACATTTTATGAGTACATACAACTAGAAGTCAATGTGGCTTCTATTTTTGTTTTTGCCATTATTTCATTTGTGTTTTCATTCCTTATTATTCAGTTGAGGATAGAATATTTTATCTACAAACGAGTGAAATCCATTTATGATAGTGTTTCTATACTCGACAAGTCCACATTAGGAAGTCAAAGAAACACGTCTGATATGAAAACCCTGACTGAGGAAGTAGAACGTTTTGCCAGAGGTAAAAAACTGGAAATAGAAACCTTAAAAGTGAGGGAAAACTACAGGAAAGAATTCATTGGTAATGTGTCTCATGAATTAAAAACCCCTTTGTTTACTGTTCAGGGCTATATTCTAACGCTTTTGGACGGAGCTATAAAAGACAAAAAAGTGAGGAAAAAATACCTTACCAGAGCAAGCAAAGGCGTTGATCGACTGATCTACATTGTGAAGGATCTGGATATGATTACTAAACTGGAGACGGGGGATCTCAACCTTTACATCGAAACCTTTGATCTTGTGGAACTGGTAGAAAGCGTCTTTGATCTATTGGAAATGAAATCTGCTAAAAAAGAAATCAGTCTTAATTTCGATAAGGAATATCCTTCTCTATATGTAGATGCCGATAAGGAACGCATACAGCAGGTGGTGACCAATCTTATCGTGAATTCTATCAAATACGGAAAAAAGGGAGGAACGTCAGAAATCAGTTTTGAAGAGGTAAAAGACTCCAAAATCATGCTTCGTGTGACCGATAATGGAGAAGGCATTGAAAAGGAGCACATTCCAAGACTTTTTGAACGGTTTTTCAGAGTAGATAAAACAGGATCCAGGCGTGAAGGTGGTTCCGGGCTTGGGCTTTCCATAGTAAAACACATCATAGAAGCCCATGATGAACAGGTTTATGTAGATAGTGTTTATGGGATTGGCAGCGAATTCTCCTTTAGCCTTCCAAAGTCTGACGAAATCCCGGAAGAGGAAACCGATGCATCTCTTTTGAATTAAATCCAGAATACAACTCGATGTTTTCGAGAGCTGTAGTTTTAAATCTTTTTTGAGCACTAAAAGGGGCAGTCCTTTGATTTTCCAATCGTTTGGCCAGATATTCCTGCTCACCCTGATGAGGTGTAGGAACAAAAAAGACGGATTTTCCCAGGCAGGCCATATCCATCACAGAAGAATACCCCGACCTGCAAATCACAAGTTTTGCTCTACAAATGAGTTGGTTGAGGTCTTCAGATTTTAAATGATTGTAAAAGTTGAGATGAGGTAAGTCTTCCAGCTCGCTTCGGTCATATACCCCACGCACGAGGATACATTTTTTAGATCTTAAAGTGGAAAAGGCTTCGATTAGTTTCTTTTCAAAGTGAGTTCGAAGGGGTTCTGGACCAGAAATGACAGCCAGATAATCGATGTCTTTCTCTAGGCTTAGGTTAGAAAATCGGCTCAATACCCCTATCTCTTTTACGGGAACATTTACCCAGTGGGACTGACTCAGAATTCCACTTAAATTTGGTAAAGTATCTGTATCTGGAACCCAGACTTCGTCATATCGGTTAAGGTATTTCGCATTGAGATACGAAGAGCCAAAAGAAAACAAACCTGCTTTAAACTGAAGCTGGTGAGAGATAATTACCGATTTTATGTTTTCTGAAAAGGCTCCAAATCTATGATCGGAAATCAGCAAATCTACCCCCTGCTTATCGATATAATCTTCAATCAGAACTTCATCTTTCTGAGCTCTTTTTTTAAGTCCATCGCCTTGCAGCATCAATTTCAAATAAAAGAAAAATCCAGAGGTGGAATAGGTCACCTGGCTGGAGTTCAATTCTAAACTATGTAGATCTGGAAACTCGTCTTTCAGCAATTGGAGTGCGTTTCCATCAGAAGCCAGGCTCACTTTGGAGCCTTGTTGTAAAAAATAACGGATGACTGGAATGCACCTAGTGGCGTGCCCCAGACCCCAGTTAAGTGGAGAAACTAAAACATGAGTGGGAAATGCCATATTTAGGATTTTGCGTATTGGTAAATTTAGTTAATTTTACACGAAAATTTCAGCAAAAGTGGGGAGTAAAAACAAGCTTAAACGGTTTAAAGAGAATGAGGTTTTTGAAAATGTAGTACAACCTACACGTTCTGAAATTGTGGATGACACATACGCCTATAAAGGCAAGTGGAAACAAGAGTTCTTCAAAAATGATAATCCGCTGGTTTTAGAACTGGGATGTGGTAAAGGAGAATATACTGTTGGTCTAGCTAAGCGGAATCCCAATTGCAATTTTTTAGGGATAGACATCAAAGGAGCCAGATTCTGGCGAGGTGCTAAAACGGCTTTGGAAGAAGGTATGGATAACGTAGGATTTCTGAGAACACAAATAGAACTGGTAGATCAGGTTTTTGCTGAGGGAGAAGTCGATGAACTATGGATTACCTTTCCGGACCCGCAAATTAAATGGAAACGCACCAAGCATAGAATGACCAATCCAGATTTTCTGGATAAGTATAAAAAGATTTTAAGCAAAGATGGTATCATTCATTTGAAAACAGATAGTGAATTCATGCACGGTTATACCTTAGGAATTTTGGAAGGATTGGGGCATGATATCATGTATGCCCATCATGATATTTATGTGAACCATGAAGCACCAGAAGAAGTGGTAGGCATTCAAACCTTCTATGAACAGCAGTATCTCGATAAAAAGAAATCAATAACGTATTTGAAGTTTAGGCTAAAGTCTTAAAAATTGGAGTATTTACAAATTTATATTTATACTTTTTTGGCTGCTTTAGTTGGCGTAATTCCTCCAGGATTAGTCAATATGAGTGTCGCTAAAACCTGCCTGGAAAAAGGACGGCGCAATGGTATATTGATGGCTTTTGGAGCTTCTTTAGTTGTTTTTCTTCAGGCGCTTATTGCTATTTTGTTATCAAAATATATCTTTTCCAATCCTTATGTTAAGAGCATATTTTTTAAGACGGGAATTGCAATTTTGATTTTGATGTTCATCTATTTCTTATTGTCGGCCAATCGAAAAAAAACACAGCGTAACATCAAAAAGAGAACAGGTACCAAAAGTTTTTTTTCAGGTATTCTGGTTTCGGCTCTTAATATTTTTCCTATTCCTTATTTTGTTCTTGTAGCGACCTTATTGAGCAATAATTTCAAAATTGCTTTTTCGCTTTATAACGATCTTTTTTTTGCTTTAAGTGCTGCTTTAGGAACATTGACCACTCTTTACCTTTACGTTATTTTTATCATGAGAATAGGAGGTAAAACAGAACTCTTTAAAAAGTATTCCAATTATTTTATGGCTGTATTGATGTTGATTCTCATCATCGTTACCTGGATCCGACTTTATCAAATGTAGTGTATGGCAAATTCAGACTTTTTTGAAAAAGTGTACTCAATTGTTGCGCTTATTCCGGAAGGAAAAGTAACAAGTTACGGAGCCATTGCAAAAGCTATCGGCGCCGCCAAAAGTTCTCGAACGGTAGGTTATGCTATGAATGCCTGTGTAAAGTTAGATCGGGATCTTCCAGCACACCGCGTTGTGAATAGAAATGGAGTATTGACTGGAAAGCACCATTTTCCTGGTCAGGATACAATGCAGAGGCTCCTGGAAGAGGAAGGCCTGGAAGTTGAAAACGATCAAATAAAAAACTTCAAACTTTATTTTTGGGAACCCTCTGATAATGAGTAGCCTAAAATTTATTTTTGCATTTTATCCAAATTAACTACTTAAATTGCTTTGTATGCTGAATAAATGCTTTATATTCGTTTTAGGATGAAGTTTTTCATAATAGATTGGTTAATTAGCAAAGCCCCAGAATCATAACTGGGGCTTTGTGTTTTTATAAATAGTCCTTTCTGTCAATTGCTTACCCAGGAGGCAACACAACTATTCCTGTAAAGTTTTAGTAAAGCTTTAGTTAAGTTTTTGGTATAAATTAGTATTTAAATTGCTTTGGAGAATCATTAATTGTTATATATTTGACCCAGGATGAAGTTTTTCATAATAGATTGGTTAATTAGCAAAGCCCCAGATTCATAACTGGGGCTTTGTGTTTTTATAAACTTTCCTGAATTCCAACTACTTTTCTCATGAGACCATAAAATATTTTAGTAAAGCTTTAGTTTTACACACATGAGGCAATTACTCCTTTATGTCTTATTGTGTAGTGGGATGACTCCACTTTTGGCTCAGTCTGGACTGGTGACTAAGGCAGTTTCAATTCAGGACACCATTCAGCTAGAAGAGGTAAGCATAAGTCCGTTTCAGTTTAAGCTCCAGACTGTAGATAGTATAGAAGTGGATTCCAACCTTTACGATATCAACTTTCCAAAAGCACAACTTGTTCCTTCTTCAGTATTGAAATTGAATCAGGATAGTTTAATAGTTAGTTACGTCAATTATCCAGAATTTCTAACCAAAACCTACAAAGGCTTAGATGAAAACCTGATTATTGACACAGGAAATCCTGTCGACAATTTGTACGAATTGCAACAGCAAAGACAGCCTGGCAATTTTGTGCCTTTTGCCGGATTGAATACCAGCGGAAGTATTTCCAGAGCCATAAGTGTGGGCAATAACCAGAATGCTGTGGTCAGGTCTGAACTGGACTTGCAGATTTCCGGGAAAATATCAGAACATGTGACGCTCCGGGCTTCCATACAGGATGATAATGCTCCAACGCAATCCGGAGGTTATACCCAGCAATTGAATGAGTTCGATCGAATTTTTATCGAGTTGGAAGCTGAAAAATGGCGGATTCGTGCCGGAGATATAGACTTGATAGAAAATGAATCATTTTTTGCTTCATACACCAAGCGTGTTCAGGGGCTTTTACTTTCTGCAGATGTGGGAAATGAAACCCGGCAAAACGAAGTTTATACAGCGGCTGCTTTGGTAAGGGGTGTTTTTACCAGGAGTGAATTGACTGCTCAAGAAGGCAATCAAGGCCCTTATAAACTTGTTGGACAAAACGGTGAACTTTTTGTTTTGATCATTTCAGGAAGTGAAGACGTTTACGTGAATGGCAGGCTATTGTCCCGAGGTGAAAATGAAGATTACCTCATCGATTATAATGCAGGTGAACTTATTTTTAATTCTACTTTTCCGATTACTTCTGAAATGCGAATCGTCGTAGAGTATCAGGTTTCAGATAGAAACTTTTCAAGAATCGTGGCGACTACAGGTTCCCGATTCAGGTCAGAATCTCTTCAGCTAAACGGGTTTCTTTATAATGAAAACGATCTTAAAAACCAGCCATTACAGCAAAGCCTTACCGAAGAACAGTTGAATGTGCTGCAGGATGCTGGTGATAATCAAAGTGAAATGCTGGCGCCGAGTGCTGTTCCTGCAGACTATTCTGAAAACAGAATTTTATATGAGAAAGAATTTAGAGATGGACAGGAAATTTTTGTGTTTTCCAATGATCCTGAAGCTGAGTTGTTCAATGTGCGTTTTACAAATCTGGGGCAAAATCAAGGAAATTATGTGCTATCCAGTCAGGAAGCGATTGCTACTATTTATGAATATGTGTCTCCAGTCAAGGGTATTCCGCAGGGTAATTTTGAACCTGTGGTTCGGCTTTTTGCACCCACCAAACTTCAAATTGCTATGCTGAACGGAGTATATTCCCCTTCAGAAAAAACCAGTCTTCAGTTTGAAGTTGCTGCGAGTAATAAAGATGAGAATTTATTTTCTGAATTAGATCAGGGAGATAATCGAGGCCTGGCGGCTCAACTCTCTGTCAGCCAGACTTTGTACAAATCAGAAACTGACACACAATTCGATGTGTTTGGCAACCTGAATTTTATCGAAGACAGCTACGCGAGTATAGAGCGACTTTACAACGTGGAATTTACGAGAGACTGGAATTTATTCAATCCAGCTGGAGACCAATTGTTTCTGGATACTGGTTTCAATTATCGTAATAATCAGCAAAGTTTTACTCAATATAGTTTTCAACGTTTAGAATATACAAGTGATTTTCTGGGTCAGAAACATTCTGTTAGTGCCAGGCAAGTGCTGGATAAATTCAGAATAGATGCCAATGCCAGTTATCTGGATAGTGAATCTTCTTTTTTGACATCAAAATTTGCAAGAGCAAGTGTGACGGGAATTTATGACTTCGGAAAGGTTTGGTCTGGCCTGCGATATAATCTTGAAGATAATCAAGAGCGACGTATGGAAACTGAGGAGTTCACGGCCAATACACAGCGGTTTTCCAGTTATGAAGTTTTTTCCGGAGTAGGGGATTCTACAAATGTTTATGTGGAAGCAGGCTATCGGTTTCGTCAAAACGATAGTTTGCGTTCCAATGTTTTGCAACGCGTCAACACTTCCAACACCTATTTTGTGCGTTCACAATTGATCAACACCAAAGCAACAAGACTTAGAGTTTTTGCCAACTTGAGAAATCTGGAATTCAACGAAGAAAACAGAGCAAATGAGCAGAGTTTAAATTCTAGAGTCACTTATTCTCAAAACTTACTGAACCGGTTAGTTAACTTAACTACCACTTATGAAACCAACAGCGGAAGCATTGCTCAGCAGGAATTTACTTATCTTGAAGTGGAACCAGGCCAGGGGCAATACACCTGGATAGATTATAATGAAAACGACATTCAGGAGTTAAACGAATTTGAAATTGCCCAGTTTCAGGATGAAGGACGCTTTGTTAGGATTTTATTGCCTAATCAGGTTTTTGTAAGAACCAACCAGACCCAATTTAGCCAACAATTGACCTTGAATTTTCAAACCTGGCAAAACAAAACAGGTTGGAAAAAATTTGCCTCTAAGTTTTACAATCAGACGTCATTGTTGCTGGATAAAAAGTTACGCAAAGATGGAAATTCGCTTAACCTGAACCCTTTTGGAGGAGGCGGCAAGGATATTTTGGGAGAAAATACGACCTTTAGGAATATCTTGTTTTTCAATCGTGGTTTACAAAAGTTCACGACTTCTTATAGCTTTACTCAGAATGCGACAAAAAACCTTACACTTTTAGGATTTCAGAAAAGTTCAAACCTTATGCATGAACTGAAATTCATTCATAAATTCCAGGAAAGTTGGTTAGTGACACTGAGTCAGGATTTGAACTCTTCAGAACGGTTTTCGGATCAATTTGAAAATAGGAATTTTGAAATCGAAGGCTTTAGTTTTAATCCTAAATTGTCCTATTTACTTGGAGATAAACGCTTTGATGTATTTTATGAACTGACTTCCAAAGAAAATCAGATAGGTGAACAAGAGGCTTTAGACCAGCAAACTTTTGGGTTGTCGTTTACGCTCAACAATGCTCAGAACTATAGCATAAACGGTGAGGTGAATTACATTCAGAATAAATTTGAAGGCAGTGCTTTTTCTCCAGTGGCTTACCAGATGCTGGAAGGTTTGCAGCCAAAAGATAACTTGACGTGGTCACTGTTTTTACAAAAAAAAATTACGGATTTCCTCGATCTCAATTTAACTTACTTTGGCAGGAAAAGCGAGAATGTGAACGCTATTCATACAGGAAGTGTCCAGCTGAGAGCTTTCTTTTAGCCTTTAGAAACCTTAAGCTTCATACCAGGATGAAGACGATTGCTTTTTAACTGGTTAAGCGTTTTAAGATCTTCCACGCTGAGGTCTGGATACTTTTTAGAAATTGTCCATAAGGAATCACCAGGTTTCACTTTATAAAATTTTGTGGTTCCTGTCGAAGAATTTTTGGTAACAGAACTATTCTCAGCAATGGTATAACTGTTTTTGGAATAAATAATAAGTTTCTGTCCTATATTCAGATTAGTTCCTCTGAGGTTATTCCAGTCCTTAATCTGACTGACACCAACGTCATATTTCTCTGCAATTCTTCCCAGGTAATCACCAGATTTCACGTAGTAATCGATTTTGGTTTCAGCTTTGTTAGTTTCGGGTTGAGATTCTTCAGTACCAGCTTTAGCGATTAGATTTTCGGTGAAACCATAGATATCATCTTCATTGGTTACAAACAATCCAGATTTTTCATAAGGTAAACGCACGTAATAAGATTTGTTCTTTTCGAAAGGAATAATGCCTAATTTGTAACTCGGATTTAGAAATTCTAACAGTTCCCTGTTGGTATGAGTCACTTTTGCAATTTGATCTAAAGTGATGAGTTGTTTTACTTGTATAGTGTCTGTCCCGTAATAAGTAGATCTTGGGCGCTGAGGCTCGAAACCGTGTTCATCTGCATATTCATAGATGTAAAGCATTGCTTGGAAAGACGGCACATAACCAGCAGTTTCTCTTGGTAAATAACGTCTTAGTTTCCAGTAGTTGGTTTCTCCTCCACTTCGTCGAATAGCTTTAGAGACATTTCCAAGTCCGGAATTATAAGCTGCTAATGCCAAATCCCAGTCATCAAACATAGTGTAGAGCCTCCTTAAGTATTTGGCTGCAGCTTCAGTAGAAGCAATGGGGTCCATTCGCTCGTCTACATAACTGCTGACCTCCAGATCGTAGGCTTTACCTGTACTGTACATAAACTGCCATAAACCTGTGGCACCAACTCTGGATTTTGCTCTAGGATTTAGAGCGGATTCCACGATGGCTAAATATTTCATTTCCAAAGGAACATCATGTCTGTCGAAAGCAGCTTCGAACATAGGAAAGTAAAATTTACTCAATCCCATCAATCGCTCTGTACCTTCTTTTTCACGTCTTAAAAAGTAGCCAATCACACTTTCTAAACTCTCATTATATTCAATATTGAAAGGAGTTTTTGCATTCAAAGCGGCTAAGCGCTCTTTTAAAACCTCTGTAGGAACATCCGTAATGATTTTTTTTCTATCCAAACTATCTTTGATGACACTTTCCAAACGCTGAGAATAATTCTGGTCGACTAACTGAGTTCTCCACACAGAGTCTAACTCCATAGCTCTTTCATAATCGTTCAAAATCAGTTCCAGAGAATCTGCTTTAACTGTATGGAATTCAACTTTATTTGCAGTCCATTTTTGTGCAGTTACCAAAGGGTTTTGGGCTGAACACAAACTGGTACAGAATAAAAAAATTGAAAAGATACGAATGGTATTAAAAATCATAGTATTACTATTTGGTAAGTCAAAAGTACTTGGAAAAACTGTATTTGTGGATTAAAACTTAAATCCGCATTAAAATATTGTCTAAGGTATAGGCTAATTCTTACAGGGTTGTATTTTTAACCCATAAATAAGATCAATGGAACATTTTCATACACTTTCTGTAAAAGAAATCAATAGACAAACCGATAAAGCGGTAAACATTATATTTAATATTCCTTCTGAATATGCTTCAGAATATACATTTCAAGCAGGACAATACCTGACTCTGGAAACCAAAATTGATGGGGAAAAGGTGAGGCGTTCCTATTCCATTTCTTCTGAAGAGGGAAAAGACTTAGGCATTGTTGTGAAAGCAATTCCAGATGGAAAGTTTTCTAATTATGCAAATTCCGTTCTTAAAGAAGGCGATACAATTGAAGTTCATCCAGCGGAAGGTAAATTTGTTTTGCCTGAGCAAATCGATGGCAAAACCTTTGCTGCTTTTGCTGCGGGAAGTGGAATCACCCCTTTGATGTCGATGATTAGAACTTTATTATCCCAGTCTGAAACGGCTAAATTTGTTTTAGTCTATGGCAATAAATCTCCTGGGCAAACTATTTTTCTCCAGGAGATTTTAAGTCTCCAAAAAGAACATCCAAAGCGATTTTTCCCTGAATTCATCTATAGCGAAGCTAAAGAAGAAACGGCTAAATTCGGAAGGATAGAACGTTCAACTGTGAACTACGTCATCAAAAATAAGTATGAAGGTTTCAAATTTTCAGAATTTTACCTTTGTGGTCCTGAACCCATGATTGAAGCAGTAACCGAAAGTTTAAAATCTGCAGGTGTAAGTGAAGAAAAGATTAAATATGAATTGTTCTTTTCTAAATCTGAAGGCAGTGTTGAGGCAAGTACAGATGGTAAAACATCACTTAAGGTAATTGTGGATGATGAAGAATTTGAACTTTCTATGGAGCAAAGCGACTTGATTTTGGATGCTGTTTTAGCTCAGGATATCGATGCGCCTTATTCTTGTCAAGGTGGAATTTGCAGTTCTTGTGTGGCCAAAATTAAGGAGGGAACTGCAGAAATGAGAAAGAATCAAATCTTAACCGATGAGGAGCTCGAAGAAGGATTGATCCTGACCTGCCAGGCCCAACCAACCTCTGCTAAAGTCGTTATAGATTACGATGATATTTAGTCGTTTTCTATATCCTTAAGTTGAATATTTAAGGCCTTAACACTGATCTGAATTTCGATGATGGATAAGATGAGAGATACCATCAGCAACACCAGTGAAATTCCAAAGATGATGCTACCAAGAGTTTGCCAGGTTTCATAAATCGCAAACATGCTCACAACACAAAGCAGCAGTGAAACAATGCCAAATAGCTGCATGTTTTTGATGAGTGTCACGCGCTTTTTCAAATTAGAAATCTGCGCCTTAACATCCGTATCAGGATGATCCTGATATTTTTGGTGCAAGCTTCTAATCAGGCCTGCAATGGTCAAAAATCTATTGGTGTAGGCGAGGAGTAATAATGAAATTGCGGGAAAAAGCAGTGCGGGTGTGGTTAATGAAACATCCATAAGACAATCCTTTAGAATAGCGAATCAAAGATAGTTAGGCTTTGTTAATTCTGCAGGATCATAAGAAATAAAAAACTGCTAAAACTTATACCTTAGGTTCAGCATAAGGTTTCTTCCGGGACTTGGAATATTGAAAGCCCTAAGAATCGATAAGTGATCCACATAAGTTTCGTTAAACAGGTTCTGCAAAGCAAATGAAGCTTCTAGAGTGTTTGTGCTTCCAAACTTAAATGTTGTGCTTAAGCCAATATCCACCAGGGTAAACCCATCGGTTTCTTCTTCGTTAAAGCCAGGTCTGTCTTGTCTTGCGACACCTCTCACTTTTGAAAAAAGGGAGGTGTTTTGAAGCTTACCAAAACTGTAATTGACTTCCAGGTTGGCATTATCTGGTGGTATAAATGTTAATGGCTCTTCAAAATCTTTGTTTTCTCCTCTCACCAAAGCTGCACCCAGATTAAACCTCAAGCTTCTATTCTCTAAAGCGACGTATTGTAAATTGAGTTCACTGCCGTATAGTCGAGCTTTCACTTGTTGGTATTCCCAAATTTGAAGTCCGGAGTCAGACCTTGTTTCTCCTGTATCAGCAAAGAAAATGTAATTATCAACCTGACTACCAAAAATTGACCAGTCCATTCTAAACCTATCCATGGTTAAACTGTAATTGAAATCCAATTGCAGACTCTGTTCACGTTCAAAACTGGCATTGCCCTTTTCAAACCTATTCGTGCCCGGATGCTGTCCAAAAGAATACAACTCAGCTAAATCTGGTGACCGAAAACCAGAGGAGAAATTAGCTTTCAATTTTTGAGTGTTGCTTAACGTTTTAGTAATTCCCAGAGAACCAGTAAACCCGCTAAAGTTGGATTCCAAAGTTCGGCTTTTGGGTTCACCAGGCAATACAAAGCCCGCTTCAATAAATTGATCATCGTTGGCATCGGCATTGACATGTCGGTAATCATATCTAAGGGCCCCCTGAATAAAGTAGGTTTTCCAGTCCCAATTTACCATATAGTAAGCGCCGTTTTCAGCATAATTGGCGTTGGGAATTAAGATGTCCTGTACGGGATTTTGATTTTCATTTTTCAAAAAATTTCCCTGCAAACCTAAATTATGGGTGAAATTCCCACTCCCAAAATTTATCCTGGCATTGTAAAAGGTGTTATTCTGATTGAGACCTAAATCAACCAGATTAAGGTTGGTTTCTATTTCTTTCCTATCGTTAAAATGATGAGAAATATGAAATACAGATTCAAATGTTCCGTGGTCCATTCGCTGGTTGTAAGACACCAAAACATCGGTAACTTCCTGGAAGGGCAATTGCATGTCTCTGTCATTCCTTGTCGTTGCATTGGAATTTTCCAGTTCATCATCTCCTATAATTCCAAGATTTTGCATCGAATAGGAGACCGATAATTTATTGTCGAAGTTTTCTTTTTCGATGCCTGCATGAACTCTGGCGCTACTCATATTATACCTGCTGTTTCCAATAATGTTACCGTCTCCAGATTTATAATCCGCATGGTTTTCGTAGGCAAGGTCAATTCCGAAGTATAGGTTGCTGTCAAATTTCTGACCTACAGATCCGTAGGTTCGCAATCCATTGGAAACCGAATTGAAGGTCGTTCCAATATTTCCGGAAAGCGTTTTGGAGTTTTTGTAAAACTCATCATCATGAAGTAAAATCACTCCGCCCAAAGCCCCTGAACCATACAATACAGAGGCAGGACCTTTGATGACATCTATACGTTCCACACCAAGATCATTGACGCCCAAACCATGATCGGCACCCCACTGCTGATTTTCTAATTTATTGCCTTGAAAAATGGTAGCTACCCGGCTGAAACCAAGCCCGCGTATAAAAGGCTTTACAATACCCTGGCCAAATTCTGCACCATAAACCCCAGGCACTTCTCTTAGAATTCCCATGACACCCGATGGACTGCTTTTGTTTTCAATCCGGCCCATACTTATAGGTGTGTAATTGTAAGGTGTTTTTGAATTTAATCCCGTTTGCCGATCAATAATAATCACCTCTTCTAAAGTAGTGTTCCTAGGTAGTAGTAGAAATGTAACATTTGTGGTTTCTTCTGATTTTACTACTACTGATTTAATTTTGTCGACATATCCCAGTGAAGTTACTCTGAGTTGATAAGTTCCTGCGGGTAACTTTTGAAATAAAAACGTCCCATTTTCATCTGTGACGGTATACTCATTTTGATCCATAACTTCAATGTTAGCCGTAAAAACAGCATCACCTTTAAAAGTAATCTGACCCTCTATATCTCCGGTTTGAGAATAGGTTGTAAAACCAAGCAGAAATAAGACAGCCCAAATATTATATTTCATTATAAATCAATTTAATTTTAGGCAAAGCTAAAAAATAAAAGTATATAAATCTAAATACATCCTAAGATTTAACGAGATAAATCATTCAAAAGCTTATCAACCAATTTGTGCTGAGGATCTAAGAGGAAATCGATTCAAGTGTCAATGCTAATTGACTTGGTTGTTTTTTTGATTTGTCAGTGGTTTTAAATGCTAAGCCAAAAACTTTGCATAGTATATTCCTATTTCTTTTTTTGAGACATTTTAAGTTTAGAGATAGTAGAATTTTTTTCTATCATGGATTTCAGGTGATGTCAAAGCTGGCTATCAAATAGATTCAGACCAAAAGTGGCCTTATTTCTCCAACATCATATTCAAATATGGGTGAAATCAATTATAAATATAACGACCTATAAACCTGGAGAGAACAATGCGATACGTTTATCAGATAGTTTTATCCTATTGAATTTAAGACCTCAAAGTTAAAGTAGTCAATATATATGTAAATTATAATTTGAAGTCAGAGCTTCTTCAAACGATTGATTCAATCTCTACTTAAATTCAAACCAAGTAATTACTTATTTTTTTTCCAAATACTCACTTCCGAACTATTTACTTCAAAAGTTCGACTTGATTTTCTTGTAAGGTATTTCAGATCCAAAGGCGCTGAAACCAAATCAAATTGGGTGGATAATAGGTCATGCATACCTTCAATTGACTTTACGGGTTCACCATTCTTTTTGAATCCACCTATCCAGTTATCTTTTTGGCTGATGCTTTCTTTCCAGTGGTAGGTTGAGCCTAAAATCAATAAGCCATCCTTGTTCAGTCGCTCATGGATTGTGCTAAGGAAAGCAGTTGGATTTTGTAATTCTTCAAGTAAATTAAATGCTAAAATCACATCATAATCGCTGAATCTCTTTTTCAATTTCATGGCATCATCCTGCATGAAAAGCACAGGATTCGCATTGTTATTCAACTTTAAATCCTTCAATAACACATCCTTAAATAATTGTAAATCGCCTTCATCTTTGATGACGTAGCGCAACAAACCTTTGTTTTGTAGCTCAATAGCAGGGCGAATAAAGCGTGCAGAAGCATCTATAGCAGTTACTTCCTTGAAAATAGAGGAAGCCTCAAAAGCTAAACGACCTGTATCGCAATTCAAATCCAATAGTTTTTTATCTGAAGTATTTTCAATCTGTTCTTTCAAAAGCTCAATCAATTGAAGTGGATATTTTTTATATCCTAAATACTCCTCTCCATAATTTTGTTCACATGAAATCGCGATTTCTTCATCGGTTTCGTAGCTGTCAATTCTGATGTTCGGTTCATATTCAGATTCGATATATCTAAAACCAGCATGCTGGTAGAAGTGCCTTCTGAAAGCATATCTGGCATGCAATGTAGCTTCATTACCTGTAGAAATCCAAGACCCTCCTTTGATGATGTTGTGTTTCCCATCAAATGTAGGTGTTGAAAAATCATCATATAAAGGGTGAACTTTAAATCCTGGATAACCCGTGATTGGGCTTTCTGTCCACTGCCAGACATTACCTATGACGTCAAAAAACTCTCCAAATGAAAATTGATTGACCGGGCAAGGCGAAGTGTAGTGTTCTAAATTGATATTTCCTGGGGCTGTTTGCCAATTGGTAGCATCTTTAACCTGACAATGATCGACTAATCTATACCATTCAGTTTCGGTGGGTAAACGAAGTTTTTTCCCTGTTTTGGCAGATTTCCAATTGCAAAATGCTTTGGCTTCCAGGTAGTTGATTTCTGCAGGGAAATTCCACTGCATAGGGATAAGCATTGTCATCAAACGGAGTTTGTAGGAGTCACCGTCTTTTCGCCAGAATAAAGGGTGCTCCGCGTTTTTGTAACTTCGCCAAGACCAACCTTCTTCGCTCCACCACTGCTGGTCATGGTAACCGCGATCTTCTACAAATTCTAAAAATTCAGCATTGGAAACCAGATATTTTGAAGCCTTAAAATCCCTGACACTTTCATTATAATTTCCATATTCCAAATCCCACCCATACAGATGGTGATCATGTGGTTTTCCTAGATGCATTTCTGCACCTTCTACAGCAATTAATTCATTCTGAACAGTTCGTTTATCTGTGTCACAAATAGCATCGAATTTTCCATTTTGAAGCACTTCCACAGGCAATTGTCTTATCAAAACAGATGAAGTTTCGATATGAATGTTTTGGTGCTCAATCCCCATGATAATTGGCCAAAACGGACTTTCCCAATTGATTGGGAGCGTTAAAGGCAATTCGTTTATGAGTTTTATGATGGTCGATTTCACTGTATTTCGATAGTCCCTGACTTCATCAACGCTAGGCCAGTTATAATTTTTATCATTTAAGTCGTCCCATGACATTTCATCAACGCCTATTGCACACGTAGATTCAATAGCAGGGTTGATGTGAGAAGGTAAAAGTCCGGCCAAAACCAATTTATTGACATAAAAACAAGAGGTATGCCCGTAATAAAAGATGAGTGGATGACGAAGCTGGTCTGCTCGCATATAAAACGCCTTATCATCGTTCAAAGTTTTATACAACTCATCGTCCAGACTAAAAGTTCGATTAAAATAGTCAAGGATTTCCTGACGTTTTTGATGTTGTTCTCCTTCAACAAGATTTGGGGTTTTAAGATTGAATTCTTTCATAATAATGGGCTAATAAGTCTTTGCCATATAATTTTTATGCATCATAAATCTTTCATTTGAATCTGGCCTAAACTTCTCCTGAACAATGCTTCCGCAGACCTTAAATCCAGCTTTTTCATATAAAGCGACAGCGGCTTTATTTTGATCCCAGACCCTTAGTAATACGTGTTTCGTGTTTTTATCTAAATGTGTCTTGTACGCCTGCATCAATTTTTTACCCAAACCCATTCCTCGGTAATCCCGATCAACCAGGACTTCTGCGATGTATTCAGAATTACTGTTACCATACATACTTTTGATATGTTCGGGACATTCGTCATCAAAGCTTAAAGGAGTTGAAATCAGTGCAGCTATAAGCTTGTCATCAGAAAACCCGAAGATTCCATAACCCTCTAAAAATAATTTTTCCAGGTAGGTTTCTGCTTCCTGTGCAGTGATGTGTTGTGCTGAGATTCCTTCTGTAAATGCAGCTAAATAGAGACGTTCAAGTTCTGGCTTGACATCTAAGTATTTTTCTTTATCTATTTTGTTTAATGAAATCATCTAAAGACAAAACTATTACTAATTGTTTTACACATGATTGCATTTTTATTAAATATTCATTAATAAAATGCAGAAGATACTATATCAGTAAAAGGAGCTTTCAGAGTAAAAAGCTTAAGATGATCCCATCATAAAGATGGATGTTCTCAACAAGAGGCGGTTTAAAATTAGATGCATCTAAATATTTTATAAGATTAAATAAAATACTTACTTTTGTTCAACTTAAAACTGATTTATGTTCTCCTTATCTGAAGAAAACTATCTAAAGGCTATTTTTCATTTGCAAAAACACGCTAAAGCCGGAGTGAGCACTAATGCATTAGCCGAAGAAATGCAAACCAAGGCCTCATCAGTGACTGACATGGTTAAAAAGTTGTCGGATAAAAATCTGGTGATTTATAAAAAATACCAAGGTGTTTATTTGTCTGAGTCTGGCCGTAAAACAGCTCTACAGATTATAAGGAAGCACAGGTTGTGGGAGGTGTTTTTGGTAGAAAAGCTTGACTTTACCTGGGATGAAGTTCATGAGGTTGCTGAAGAACTGGAACACATCAAGTCAGAAAAATTGATTTCAGAATTGGATAAATTCCTGGATTATCCCAAAAGAGATCCACATGGTGATCCTATTCCAGATGCTGAAGGGGATTTCCAGGTGGCCAATAAAACTTTGTTATCTGATTTGTCGATAGGTGAAACAGGAACTTTGGTTGGCGTTAAGGATACTTCTTCAGAATTTTTGAAGTACCTGGACAAAAACAAAATAGCCTTAGGTAAAACTATAGAAGTTTTGGACAAGGAAGAGTTTGACGGTTCTATGCTGATTCGAATTGAAGAGGACAGGTTGAGGGTATCGACAATGGTTACAAATAACATTTATATCAAAATTTAATTATGGAAACTATACTGTCTTTTTTCGAAGCTCAAGATCCAGTGATGGCTGCGCTGATTGCTACCATTTTCACGTGGCTGGTGACAGGTCTTGGCGCTTCTTTAGTCTTCTTTTTTAAGGGGATGAATCGAAAGTTTTTTGATGCGATGCTTGGATTCACTGGTGGAGTGATGGTTGCTGCCAGTTTCTGGAGTTTACTGGCTCCAGGTATTGAGATGAGTCATGGTGAGGGCTTTGTAAAAGTAATTCCAGCGGTAGTTGGTTTTGTCCTGGGCGCTTTGTTCATCTTTGCACTGGATAAAATATTACCTCATTTACACGTTAATTTTAAAGAGAACAGGACAGAAGGCGTCAAAACCAAATGGCATAAATCGGTATTGCTTACCCTGGCCATTACCTTACACAACATCCCCGAAGGTCTGGCTGTTGGCGTTTTATTTGGTGGAGCAGCTGCAGGAATGGAGGGTGCGAGTATCGGTGGAGCTGTAGCTTTGGCGATAGGAATTGGTCTGCAAAACTTTCCGGAAGGTTTTGCAGTGGCGATGCCCCTGCGCGGACTCGGGCTTTCCCGATGGAAGAGTTTTAATTATGGTCACTTGTCGGCTATTGTAGAGCCCTTTGCAGCAGTGTTAGGGGCCTGGGCTGTGTTAACCTTTGAGCCTATTTTACCTTACGCGCTTTGTTTTGCCGCCGGGGCTATGATTTTTGTCGTGATAGAAGAAGTGGTGCCAGAGTCTCAGCAAGATCGTAATATAGATTTGGCTACGCTTGGTTTTATTGGAGGTTTTGTAGTGATGATGACTTTAGATGTAGGTTTGGGTTAATTTTAATCCCCTTTAAATACGCATAGTCCCTTTTGTAAGTCTTATAAATAAATAAGCACAAAGCTCCCCTAGAAAAAACGCAAAGCCACTCAAATTAGTGATAATTGACACTATTCAAAATCGCATTCTTTGCGAAAATCTTGGCGGCCTTAACGTTAAAAACAGATGCAAAGTCCTAGTGTAAATTCGAGAAAAAACCAGGTGTTTAAACAGGTAATGATTTGGTATAATTTCTGTTACCTTTAGGTTTTGAAACGCAAACCCACACGACTTATGAAATTTTATCTATTGGTTTTAAGTGTCATGTTTATGACTTGCAGTCTATCCGCCCAAAATTCAGCCTCTGCAACCAAGTCAGGCAGTTCAGAAGAAAACAAAAACACTTCAGCAGGGCGAGTTAAGGTGCCTGAGATTTTGACCAAACTCGATGTGTTGGATGATGTAGAAATTGAAGGGTATGAACTTACTTTCAAAAGTGTGGTGAGTGACGGGCGTTGTCCAAAAGATGTGACTTGCGTCTGGCCTGGTGAAGCTGAAATTCTTATCGAAATCAACGACGGTACCGAAACTGTTTCTAGAAAAATTGCTATTCCTGCTTTGGGTTTTGAAAAGAAAGTTTTGACCACACCTGGTCATATAGTTTACCTGAAAAACTTGGCACCCTATCCCATAAAAGCCAATGAGACTATTGAAGCTTATCAGCTTTTGATCAAAATTCTACCGATTTAAGTTTTATTTCTTCGGAAATGCCTTTTTATTAAAGACCAGTAAAATTCCGAATCCAGTACTGATGGCCGTATCGGCGATGTTGAATACAGGCTCGAAAAACACAAAATGTTCGCCGCCCCAAATTGGAATCCAGCTGGGTAAAATGTCATTGTAGAGCGGGAAATACAGCATATCTACTACTTTTCCTTTGAGCAATTCGCCGTATGGCTCCTCTGCAAACATAGTGGCGACCTGACCCAGACTACTGTCGAAAATCACACCGTAAAAGACCGAATCGATGATGTTACCAATGGCTCCGGCGAGAATTAATGACACCGAAAGAATTAGGATTTTAGGCGAATTTTTTCTGATTGAGTCCCATAACCAATAACCGATTAACACGATAGCGACAAGTCTAAAGGAGGTTAATATAATTTTTCCATAAGCTCCAGGAATCTTTGCACCCCAGGCCATGCCGTCGTTTTCAACGAAAAGAATGCGAAACCAACCCAGCACATCGACTTCCTCGCCTAACATAAAATGGGTTTTGATATAAATCTTGGATACCTGGTCTATCACCAAAATAAGGAGGATAAGTAGGGAGGCTTTCTTTAACGACATAAGTTTGATTTAAAGCACAAAAATAGTTTTTTTATTGAATTGAGATTTTTTTAAAGGCTTTTACTGAGGTGATATGTTTAGTTGATTTATTTTTCTGATTTTAATACTGCTGACTTAAATGCATCCAGATATCCAGCTCCATGATTGTATTCACTTGACCTGGCGTCTTAAGCAGCCTGAAAACTAAAATATATAGTTAATACGTTGATCATTATTTGAAAACTAAAATCAGCTGCAACAATCATAAATTTTGCTTCAGTTTGTTCATTTCTGAGTGACTGAAATTTTCGTTAAGACTTGTGGGATTTCGGCAACTTCGAAATTAAAACGGTAGGTGACAGACTCATCTTTGTTTATGGTTACTTTGAGAAGCCCCTTTTCAACAGGGATATATCCAGACTGGCCTCTGCAAAAGCAAAGTCTTCCAAACAAAAGCTTGGCCTTGAAAAGCTCCTCGTCTTTTAACTCTAGATTTTCCTGATCGGATTCAATTTCAGCATAAACGACTTCAGAATATTCATCATCAGCGATTCTGGGATCCTGATTACGCTTATATTCAAATTTCAAGACCCTATGCTTTCCTTTGGAAACCTGGGGATATTTTGCGCCGGTACTATCGGTTTTGATGACCAGTGATTTGTTGTCTAAAACGTCAAACGTACAAGCTCCATCTTCAGGACAGTTAGTAATAAGGGTTTTGTTCAAACTCTTTTTTTCTGTGGATTCCTGATTGGTCTTGCAAGCTATAAAACACAAGATAAGGCTTGATAATAAGATGAGTCTTAAATTCATAATCATTTAATTGTGATATAATTGTCTAGTAAGATAGAATAAATTATTAGTTTAGTTGATATAAGTTTGGTAATTATGAGAACATCATATAATTTAAAGATTGTAATAAGTCTTGCCCTAATTTTATTAGTCTCAAGTTTTGGTTTTTCACAAGAACAGGGTTCGTTTTGGACCGTAAAGGATTCCGATAAAAATAGCCTTAAAAAAGTTCAATTTTCCAAGTCAACACCAGAAAAAAGCAGCATACTAACATTAGAGTTCAAACAATTAGAACGTTTTTTAGAAACGGTTCCAAAACGTAGTGTTAACAAAACTCCTTCAAAAATCATAGATTTCCCCAATCCAGATGGTTCATTGGAGTCTTTTAGAGTTGAGGAAGCCTCGGTCATGACTCCAGAGCTTCAGAAGAAATTTCCAAACATAAGGTCTTATATTGGGAGAGGTGTTAAAAATCCTTCTGTGATTATCCGTTTTAGTATGTCAAAAGAAAAAGGATTGAGTTCTATGGTACTATCAGAAGGGAAAACGGTTTTTATTGAGCCCTATAATTTAAAGGAGAATACCTACATCAGCTACATCAATTCTGCAAGTGATAAAGAAAAGGAGGATTTTGAATGCTTAACCGAATATGCTCCGCTTAGGAATTCGATGTCTCATGAAGAATTTAAAGCCTTAAAAAACGCTAATGACGGAAAACTGAGAACCTACAGATTGGCCTTAGCCTGTACGGTAGAATATGCTCAATTTCATGGCGGAACGCTTGATCAGGTTATGGCTGCAATGAATACAACCATGACGAGAGTCAATGGAATTTTTGAGCGTGATTTGGGTTTGACCATGGAGATGGTTCCCAATGAAGATATCATCTTTTTAGGTCCCGACGTCGATTCAGACCCGTATACCAACGATAGTGGTTCTACCATGCTGAGTGAAAATCAAACGACCTGCGATGAAATTATTGGATCTGCCAATTATGATATAGGTCACGTATTCAGTACGGGCGGAGGAGGAGTTGCCTATCTTAATTCGCCATGTACAAATTTGAAGGCTGGTGGAGTTACCGGGTCTTCCTCTCCGGTAGGAGATACATTTGATATAGATTTCGTGATCCATGAAATGGGGCACCAATATGGAGCTAACCATACCCAAAACAATGACTGCAACAGAACGGAAAAGTCCTTTGAGCCGGGAAGTGCCTCAACGATTATGGGTTACGCCGGCATTTGTGCACCAAACGTGCAAAACAACAGCGATGACTACTTTCACGGAGAAAGTATCAAGGAAATGTGGTTGAATATTTCGCAGGGAAACTCCAGCAATTGCGGGAGTATAGCTGACACAGGCAATACGGCTCCAGTAGCTAAAGCTGGCTTAGATTACTCGATTCCCAAATCGACTCCTTTTGTTTTGAGGGGTGAGGGAACAGATGTGGACGCAGATGATGTGTTAACCTATACGTGGGAACAAATCGATCCGACTCCTGCACCGATGCCACCAGAATCTACCTCTACGGCAGGACCGCTTTTCCGATCCCTGTTACCAACGACGTCTCCAGATCGATTTATGCCTTCCTTTAGTACGGTGCTCTCCGGCTCATTATCGTCAACCTGGGAGGTGGTTCCTTCGGTAGCCAGAGATATGAATTTCCTACTTACCGTAAGAGATAATTCTACCCCTGCTGGAAATACCAGTTCTGCTGAGTTAGTGGTTACTACGGTAGATGCTTTGCCTTTTGAGGTGCAAACGCCACCCACCTGGGCCTCGGGCTCTACACAAACTTTAAACTGGACCGTAGGTGAAACCAATGTAGCTCCAATAAACTGCCAAACTGTAAATATTTATTTTTCAGAAAAAGGTAAAGACTTTTCTTTCGTATTAGCTTCGGGGGTTGCAAACTCAGGCTCTGCCGAAATAACCTTGCCTTCCGTTGCTGATACCTCTGAGGCGAGAATACTTGTGGAGGCAGCAGATAATATCTTTTATGCGCTTACTGAGCCCTTTGCTATCGGGAATTCTCCGGATTTCACTATCAGTGCCCAAACGCCAGATCAGAGTCTGTGCAACGTAGATACCGCCAGCTATGAGTTTGAGTTTATAACTTCGAATGGCTTTTCGGAAACCACAGAATTTACGGTTTCCGGACCTCAGGCCGCCACCTACGCCTTTACCCCGTCCAGTCTGAATGCAGATGGCAGTTTTACCTTAACTATCAGTAATCTTTTAGATTTAAATCCAGGCGATTATACGCTGGATATTACAGGAACCTCTTCTTCTGTTACAAAAACCGAGAGCGTAGGTCTCACGATTATTGATGGAGCCTGCGCTTCTGCAGGAAATACCGATTTCCAGACCAGTACCACGGGAGTCATTATAAATGACGGAGGAACCGAGATTTTGAGTAATCTGCAGACCGGTAAACCTTCAGGTTACAGCGATTACACCGATATAATTACGGATCTGCTGGTGGATTCTCAATATGATTTTACAGTGAATGTGAATACGGATGGGGAATACGACGTGAAGACCTATATATGGATTGACTGGAATCAAAATTGCAAGCTGGATGATGCTGGCGAGGAATACGACCTTGGGACTGCTTTCAATGTAGAAAATGGCCCCACGTCTAATTCTCCGCTCTCTATTGCAGTTCCGGGGGATGCTGTTTTAGGTCAAACCCGAATGCGGGTAACTACCAAATATCTTGGAACTGCTGAGGATGTTCCTCTGGCCTGTGAAATCGGCTTTGATGGTGAGGTCGAGGACTATACGATTAATGTTATTTCGAGTTTGAGTAATGATTCATTCTCACTCCAAAACTTAACTATCTATCCCAATCCAAGTCAAGGTAAATTCAACATTCAATTTTTTACAGCATCAAGTACAGATTTCCAGCTTTCGATTTATGATTTAAGAGGACGATCTATCCTTAGACATAACTATGATGCTTATGGACAATTCAGGAAAGAACTAGATTTAAGTCATCTCGCTTCCGGAATTTATCTCTTAGAACTAAGTGACGGCTACAGGAGAATAACCAAAAAAATTATCGTAGAATAATAATTTAAGAATGTATGCTTTTATTGAAAAAAGAGGTTTCTTAAAACCTCTTTTTTCAATTTATTCAACTACATTATCAAGGCTTAAGATTCAGTTTCAGACATTGACCCAATTCTGATTTTTTCACTGCTATTTTTTAAAAATATGTAATTTTAGCTATCTTATAATAAACAATTAATGTTTTTTTATAAAAAAAGGCTTTAAATATTATTATATTGTAATTTAATCAAGTAAAATTTTTAGCAATGAAAAATAAAATACTACTCACACTATTAGCAAGTTTTTTTACAGGAATGATTTTTGCCCAAAATGTAGATTCAACCGTAAATGTTGGAGATGTTTTGACAATAGGCGAAGTTGAAAATAATGATTATCAACACATCAATTTTCCTAGAGCCAATTTCATTATCAAGAATGGAGGACTTCCTAATTACAGTTACGTGAAAGGAGAAAAAGTTGAAATTACTTCTGTTAAAGAGAAAAATGGAAGTTTAATAGCAACAATCAAATTGACTTCCAGAAAATCCTTTTTCAACAGCCATAAGTATATAACTGTAGATATTGAAAAAGCACTTGAAGGAAAAGAATTAGTAAGGATTTAAACACCCTGACAAAGTATAGCGAAAGCCCAAGATAGCCCGAACGGCATGTCTTGGGCTTTTGTTTTGAGAATTAACCATAAAAGCAAAGCTGTTTGTCTTTCCTGATTATTTCGGTGATGCTTTCAGGATAAGAAGATCTTGGAAACTCTTGAAAAAGTTCCCATTTGCAACAAGTCCGCTCCCAGTATAGACTCCTTTTTTGTTTTATAAAACTTCATTTTAGCAAATTCGTTATGCTTATTTAATTTAGACCGTCCCATACAAGTCGAATTTCACCTTACAGCCAAAAAAACCAGTAAATTATATTTATCTGGAATAAAAAAAACTAATTTTAAGACTAGTTGAATCGATTACTTTTAAAAGGTGTTTAAAAAGTACTAAGACTGAAGATTCAGAAGTACTTCAGTTTTATAGCAACACCTGGCAAAATTAGTAAATACAGCATAAAACTCATAGTTAGATGGCAGTACACACAAGGGATAGCTTTAATGAAGAGGCTTATCGTAAAGACTGGAAAGAACTAACAGACCATTTTTCTACCAATCCTGACAAGGGACTTTCTGATGATGAAGCTAAGAAAAAGCTTGAAGAAGTCGGGCGTAATAAATTGGAAGAGCATGAACAGCGCTCTGTTTGGGAAATAATTCTTTCGCAGATCAATAATCCGGTTATTTATCTGTTAACGGCGGCTTCAGTATTGGCTTTTATTTTTGGAGATACAGCAGAAGCAATTGCCATTCTTGTAGTTCTGTTACTGAATACCATAATTGGTTTTTGGATGGAATATCAAGCTCAAAAATCCATGGAAGCCATTAAGAAAATGGATAAGGTTAGAGCTACCGTACTTAGGGATGGTGAGAAAAAACGCATTGATGCGGAAGAAATGGTTCCTGGGGATATCCTTATTGTAGAATCCGGTGATCTTATTTCTGCAGAAGCACGTGTTATAGAAGCTACAGAGCTTCAGGTAGATGAATCTCCGCTTACTGGAGAATCGGTTCCCGTCAATAAGAATGCTGAAACATTGAAAGAGGAACTGCAGGTTGCAGACCGCACCAATATTCTTTATAAAGGAACAGCTGTAACAGGTGGCCAGTCCAAAGCTATAGTTTTTAAAACGGGTATGGATACAGAGGTAGGTAATATCTCTACCATGGTACAAGAACAAAAAGAGGGAGAAACGCCACTCAATCAAAAACTCAATAAATTAACCCGCAGCCTTATCTGGGTCATACTGGCTATGGCTGCTGCTTTTTTTGTGTTTGGATGGCTGGCTGGTAAAGATACATATCAGTTGGTGCAAACAGCTATTGCCTGGTCAATTGCTGCAATTCCCGAAGGTTTACCTATAGTAGCCAGCATTGCCTTAGCACGAGGAATGTACCGTTTGTCCAAAAAAAATGTACTCATCAAGCAGTTGGGTGCGGTAGAGACTTTGGGGGAAACTACAGTGATTTTCACCGATAAAACAGGAACGCTTACCAAAAATGAACTGACCGTGAATACCTTTCAGTTTCCAGGACAGGCCCTTGCCAAAGTGAAATGGGATGATAGCAGACCAAAGCTGAAAGATTCAGAACATACAAGTGGAAATAAGAACTTAAAAGATATTCTTAAAATTTCGGTGTTAGCAAATGATGCTTCTTTGGGTGATGAGAAAGAAGAAGAGGACAAAGACAATAAAAGTGAAGATAGGGCTGCAGTTTTTATTAGTGGTGACCCCCTGGAGATTGCCCTGCTTCAGTTTGTAAAAGGATTTGATTCAGATTTGTATAAAGAAATAAAAAAATGGAGTCGAGAGCTGCACGATCCTTTCGATTCTGAATCCATGGTTATGGGAACAGTTCACACAACCGATGACGGCTACTATATTTCGGGCAAAGGTTCTCTTAGCGCTATTCTGGAACGCTCTAAAAGCATCTTAATCAATGGTGAAGTAAAAACCTTTTCTGACAATGAAAAAAAGGATTGGGAAGATAAGAATAACGTACTTGCGGAAGATGGTTTGCGTGTTCTTGGGTTTGCCTGTAAGCAAACCGATTCGCTTCCTGACGATGAAGATTTTTTAAAAGACCTGGTATTTGTCGGGCTTATAGGTTTCCTGGATCCACCTCGAAAAGAAGTGGCAGATTCCATCGAAATCGCAAAAAAAGCGGGTATTAAGGTAGTTATGCTCACAGGGGATCATCCTGGTACAGCGCTTAATGTAGCTAAACAAACGCATCTTGCGACAGAAGATGCGAAGAAAGACAAAGATGTGCTTCACGGTAAAAATCTTCAGGAAGAACTGGATAAGAAAGACAATAAAAAACTTCTGGAGACACTCGTATTCTCCAGGGTAGATCCAGGGCAGAAACTTAGTTTGATCAAACACTATCAGGGAGAAGGAGAGATCGTGGGGATGACAGGGGATGGAGTCAATGATGCCCCGGCATTGAAAAGAGCAGATATAGGTATCGCTATGGGGAAACGAGGGACTCAAGTAGCTCAGGAGGTTTCGGATGTGGTACTTCAGAATGATGAATTCAGTTCTATCGTGGAAGCCATAAGGGAGGGAAGGATTATCTTCGGAAACATTCGCAAATTCGTAGTTTATCAACTATCCTATCACCTGGGCGAGATTCTCATAATTGCCCTGATGAGTTTTACCATTTTTGTACTGCCTATTCTGCCACTACAACTTTTATTTTTGAATTTACTTTCAGACGTATTTCCTGCACTTGCACTGGGCATAGGAAGGGGAACCCCCAAAGTAATGCTGCAGCCTCCAAAAGACCCCAAAGAAGCTATCATCGCTAAACAGAACTGGATGCAGATTATGGTTTATGGATTCATCATAGCAGTATCAGTAAGTGGTGCTTACCTTTATTCTCATTTTGTATGGGGAGAACCTGAAGCTATAAATAATAATATTGCTTTTTTTAGTCTTGCCTTTTGTCAGTTTATCCATGTGTTCAATATGCGTGATAGTAATGAGAATTTCTTCAACAATCAGGTAACGCGTAACAAATGGGTTTGGATGGCTATTGCCTTATGTTTTGCTGCTGTTATCCTTTCTTATTTAGTGCCAGCGCTAGCTTCAGTTTTTTCATTTCAGCAACTTGAATTTAAAATTTGGATACTCATCGCCATAGCTAGTATCGCGCCTACCTTGATTATACAAAGTATTAAGATGATTTGGAAGAAGTTTTAGAAGTTCAGTAGTTAGTAGTCAGTAGTCAGTAGCAAATAGTAAAAAAGAGTAAAGAGCATAGAGCAAACAGAGGCAAGAATCAGAAGCCATGACTTAAAGCCTACTAAAAACGAACAACAAAACACCAGCAACTAAAAAAGAACCAAGATTCAAGACCCAAGTAAATTTGATATTCAGAAGTCAGTAGTAGGTAAAGAGAACATAGCAAATAGAACAAAGAGAAAAGAATCAGAAGACATGAGCAATGACTTGAAATCTAAAACCTTTTAATAGCATTCCACGAATAACGAACAACAAAACACCAGCAACTAAAAAAGAGCCCAAAGGCAAGCAATTATAAAATCAACTCAGGTTCTTGTTTTTCGAGTTCAAGACGCTTTTTTGCTGAGGAAATGAGCGTTTTGGATAACCTTACGATATGATTTTGGAAGTAACGTTTACGCTTGTTTTGTGTATGAGTCATCACTATAACAACAAGATCCTGCTTAGGATGATATTCTATGCCATTTCTAAAACCATCCCAAAGTCCATTATGATAGATGACTGGTTCGCTTCCGTCTTTATCAATCCTAAACCCCATTCCGTAACGTTCATTTTTTCCACCCTCGTCACGTCCAAACATTAAGTCGACACTTTTTTTAGACAGTATTTTTCCATTCTTTAGATCTCGAAACCACACAAATAAATCGTGTGTAGAAGCATATACGCCTTTGTCTCCAAGGGCATTGTTATGAAAACCAGCAGGGAGATTTATCAAAGAATGCCTGTAGGGCTGGTAACCATTTAGGATGCTGGTTTTATTTAGTTCAGTTTTTTCTACAAAAGTTTCATCGAGGCAGAGTGGTTGTAAAAACTCCTCTCTCAAATAATCACCTAAAGGACGTTGACTCATTTGCTCCACAATAGCACCCAAAACGACATATCCTGTGTTGCTGTAACTGAAATATCTTCCAGAAGGAAAATTAAGCCTCGGAGCATGCGAATTAATCAAGTCAACCACTTCAAGATTATTGGGTGCGATATTTTCACCCCAGTATTGTTCTGTGAGATACATATAATTCCAAAGCCCGGATCTGTGCTTCAATAAATCTCTTACGGTTACGTCTTCAAACTTGAAATTCGGTAAATAACTAACCACAGGATGGTCAATATCTATGACTTTGTTTTCATGTAATTTTAAGATTGCAGCTGCTGTAAATTGCTTGCTGACAGAGGCTAATTGATAAGATAAGCCAGGTTGCATCGGGGCTTTTGTAATCGGGTTTTTATATCCAAAATCTTCCTTATACAGGATTTGGTCTTTGTAGGCAACCAGTACAGATCCATTTATCCTGTAGCGTTTGGCTTTCTTCTGAATTTGTTCCTGCAAAAGGTCTAACTCTTCAGAAAATAAGGAGTCATAGTCTGGAACTGAAGGTTTAGGCTGCTGCTCGATAACTGCCGGAATCTCTACGGAGCGGGTTTCAAAATTGCTAAAAGCAAAATTTTGAAACATAGTGTAGGATATGAGTACAGCCAGAGTGATAAACAAAGCCAGCCTTAAAAAAAATTTTGAGTTAAATTTCATCTCATACTTTAAAGTTCAAAGATTTGAAATTAATTTTAATTAAATAGATTGTTCATCAATTTTAACTAAATAATTAGACCAGGCTTTACAACTTAATAAGGGTTCAATATCATTAAAATCACTTAACTTAACTAAATTTAAGAAAAAAATGAAATTTCGTTTCAGTTTAAATTGGAGTGATATAAATTTAAACCTCTGTAAGGCGTTCATTCCAAACTTCAGATAGCTCTTTTAAAGATTCAAAAAGCACTTCAAAAGAGGAAATGACATAGTAATCCTCTTGCATAATATCAGTCCTAAAGACTTTTTGAACTATAGCTTCTATAGAGTAATCTAAAAAATTTGCCTTTTGTTCATGGATCTGATTGGTTTCTCCATAAGATGATAAAATCCCAGCGCCATAAGATTGAACTTTACCTTGTTCCTTAATTACACCAAACTCAATAGTAAACCAATATAAACGCTGCAATTGAAGAAGCTTTTCTGAATCATCAAGGAATTGGCAGCCCAGTTTTCCAAATTCGTGAACAAATTCAGAAAAAACAGGATTACTGAGCAAGGGGACATGGCCGTAAATATCATGAAACATATCAGGCTCTTCTAGATAGTCCAGGCTGTCCTTGGAGCGTAACCAGGTTGAGGAACTAAACTTGCGTTCAGCCAGGAGTTGAAAGAAATCCTGCACTGGTATAAGCCCGGGGACCACTTGTAATTCCCACTGGGTTTTGGTTTGAAACCATGCATTAATTTTTTTGAAATCTGGAATCTCATCAGCATTCAAAACCGGTGACATATGCTCCAGAGCCTGAATATACGCTCGAGAAGCTTTGCCAGGAATGTTACTCTGCTGTCTGGTAAACAATGTTTTCCAAACCCATAGATCTTCTTTTGTGTACTTAGACATGTCTTGCATCAGAATTGTTTTTAAAATAAAAATCCCGATTCAGTTTTGAATCGGGATGAGATAAAAGTTATAAAATAAATTATACCATTAGCCGATTCTAAAATTTAGAAGAGGATAATAGTAATAATATATGTTTGTATTAATCACAAGGCGAAATTAGATAAAATCTTAAAACAATCAAATCAACAAGTGTTAAACCTGTTTTTACTGGAATAAAGATGAAATTAACTTTTTTCAAAAGGAAGAATCCTGGTAGTCTAATTTTTGAACATTAAAAAAGGTCTTTCGAATTGAAAAGACCTTTTTTAAAATTAATACTCATTAATTTATAATTGCTTGATTTTTATATTTCTGAACCAGACATCGTCACCATGATCCTGTAAACCGATATATCCTTCTTTAGCAACATCAGCCCAGTTTTCATTTAATTCCGGAAATTTACTATTAGCCACATCTTCTTTCCATTGTGGGGTCCATAAATGGTATTCTACAACGGTTTCTCCATTTTGTTTATGAACTACTGTGCCATTATAAACTATAATCTCAACTGAATTCCATTCCCCAGCTGGTTTTGCATTTTGTGGTTCAGCCGGATAGATGTCATATAAGGATCCCGCTTTTCTATTCCCATCTGTACCTAACATGGCATCAGGGTGCTTTTCATTGTCAAGTACCTGCATCTCTGGAGCTGTTTTCCATATAAAATCATAGTCGTCTGACTCTTGACCTAAGTAAAAAATTCCTGAATTACCTCCTGTTGATATTTTCCATTCTAATTTTAAGTGGAAATTGTCGAATACTTCATCGTATAATATATCTCCGCCGTTTTCTGAACCTGCTTCACCTCTTCCAGAACCAGCCATAAAAAGAGTAGCTTCTTTTACCTTCCAATCACTAGGAAACACATCGGTGTTGTAACCTCTCCAGTTCTCACTGGTTTCACCATCGAAAAGAAGTTTCCAGCCTTCCTCTTTTTCTTCTTTAGATAAGGTATTAAGTTCACTTGCTTCGGTTACATCAGCCTCATTCGTTTTTTCAATTGACTCTTCAGCTTCTGCGTTCTTGTTTTCCTTTTTGTTAGTATCTCCACAAGAAAAAGCAATAAATGCAAAGGTTGTGAGTGCTAAAATTGTTTTTTTCATCTTCATTTGTTTTGTTTAAATTATAATTTTTTGACTTATGTTATTTGTTGAAACTAATTACCAAAAGTCCAGCATATCTCATATTAGTAAGACCAGCCTTTTCTGTAGCTTCGCTTCACATATTCTTCAGCTGCGTTTTTGGCATTGATGGTTTTATACTGCGTATCGAATTTTGGATCTCCATCTATCACTTTGAAGCTATCGGTACTTACCACTCTTATTTCTTCGTTTTCTCCAATATTAGTGATTTTCATGTTTTTGGCGTCCCATTCTAACTTTCTGCGTAAATCCTGTAACCTCACAGCAAGGTTACCTGCTACAACTACTTCGTTTAATGGTCCAGCATAAGCAAAATTAGAACTAGCTTCTACTCTTTTGTTTTTATCTTCTTTTGCTGCACGCACCCAATCCATTTCATGTCCGCCATCCATAGCATTTGGGATTCTGCGCAATTCACCAGTTGTAGGAGGCGGGTTATCTTCACGTCCTATAATAAAGGGGTTCATAGCATAAGTTCCGCAAATTAAGGTTCCTTTAGTGCCATAAAAAATAGCACCGCCCCAGCCTTGTTGATCGCCAGGATACATGCCAGGCTTCAAGCCTTCAGGCCTGTCTGGCTTTAATCCACCATCATACCAGGTAAATTCTACACCAGGCATATTTATCTTGCCTTTTTTAGGTCTTTCACCAAAATAGTAAGTGACTTTCTCTGCCACAGGTGCACTTTCCGTGTTTACTTGGGTAGAGGAAGCTTCAAATGCGTAAGGAAATCCTAGTTCTAAAGCTTTATATACAGGATCCATAATATGACAAGCCATATCTCCTAAAGCACCTGTTCCAAAATCCCACCAAGCTCTCCAATTCCAGGGTGTATATGCAGGATGGTAAGGCCTTTCTGCAGCGGGTCCTAAAAATAAATCCCAATCAAGGGTTTCTGGTACTGCATGTTTTTCAGTAGGTCTTTCTAAACCCTGAGGCCAAATCGGTCTGTCTGTCCAGGCATCCACCTTAGTTACTTCTCCTATCTCACCATTCCAAATCCATTCGCATACTTTGCGCATATCGTCAGAAGAATTTCCCTGGTTACCCATTTGAGTGGCAACTCCAGTAGATTCTGATAGTTCAGCTAGTTTTCTTGACTCATATACAGAGTGTGTAAGCGGTTTTTGTAAGTAAATATGCTTGCCTGCAGACATAGAATCTTTGGCGCTTACGTAATGCGTGTGGTCAGGTGTGCTGATCATGACCGCATCTATCTCTTTATCCATTTCCTCCAGCATTATTCTGTAATCCTTATATTTTTTGGCTTTTGGATAATCATCAAAACATCTTTTAGCATAAGACCAATCTACATCAGCCAGTGCAACAATGTTCTGAGAACTCATATTTCTTAGGTTACTACGGCCCATGCCCCCTACGCCAATACCGGCAATATTGAGCTTATCGCTAGGAGCTGTATAGCCTAAACCTGAAATGACATGACTTGGGACAATAGAGATTCCTGCAGTTGCCAAACTTATATTCCTTAAGAATTTACGTCTGGATAAATCGTTGTTTTCTTTAAAATTACTCATGTTTTAGTATTTTGGTAAGATAGATTCATAAAAACTTTTTTAAAAAATGGGAATGTGTTTTTGTAGATCAGCTTTATTTTGTTTTTATCTGAGATTACTTGTTCAAATCAGACTTAGTTTACTCATAACTAGTTTTAAATTTATACTCAAACGATATAGATAGAAGATTTACAATTAAAGTTTGATTTTCAATATTAGCAATTATATTATAAATTATTGCTTAAGACTTTAAATTTTTCTACAAAAAAATCGAAATTGATATGTGTTAAACTAAAAAAACATACATTAGAAGTTATATCATAGTGGTTAATTATAATTTTATTAAAAAAAGTATCAATGAAAAAAACTCATAATTGGGGAATTATTGGATTAGGGGGTATCGCTCACAAATTCGCCTCAGACTTACAGGATGTAAATGGTGCAAATCTTTATGGGGTAGCTTCTCGCTCTCTGCAAAAAGCTCAAAACTTTGCATCAGAGTTTAAGGTGGGCAATGCTTATGGATCTTATGAAGATTTAGTTCAAAACCCTGAGGTGGATATTATTTATATTGCCACACCACATGTCTTTCATTATGAACATACCATTATGTGTCTTGAGCATGGTAAAGCCGTTTTATGTGAAAAACCCATGGCAGTGAATGCTGTACTGCAGAAAATCATGATACAAAACTCAAAGCAAAATGCCTTGTTTTTGATGGAGGGGCTTTGGACCAATTTCATGCCTCATCTTCAAAAAGTGAATCAGCTAACCCAGGCTAAGACTTACGGGAAATGCCTTAAAGTTGAAGCTGATTTTTCTTTTAAAGCTGAATTTGATACAGAAAAACGTTTATTTAATAAAGACTTAGGTGGAGGAGCTTTGCTGGATATCGGTATTTATCCTGTGTACCTGGCCTTGAAGCTTTTGGGTACCCCTCAGGTCATCAAAGCGACTTGCGAGTTTTCGTCGACAGGAGTGGATACCTCCAATCAAATCCATTTTAAATATGCTTCAGGAGCAACTGCTCAGTTATCTTCCAGTTTTGCAAAATCGACACCTTCTAAAGCCAAAGTCTATTTTGAAAAGGCAACTGTTGAATTTGGTTCCAGATTTCATGAAACCGATAAACTTGACATTGAAACCAATTCTGGTGTAGATCATATAGATTTTAACTATCCATCTCATGGCTATCAGTTTGAAATTGAGCACGTCCAGGACTGTTTAGAAAAAGGCCTGACACAAAGCCCGGACTGGCCGCTCGATGCATCCCTAGAATTGATAGAAACCCTGGATAAAATTCGCGAAATAATAGGATTGGTTTATAAGGAAGATAAGAACTAACAAAACACAAAGTGGCAGAGCCGTTGCAGCATTTCTTTAGTTGTGATTTTAAAAGAGGTCGTATTGATTTATTTAACATTCATTACTAAAATCAATTAACACACTAGTTTTTATCTTATCAAAAAAATTGCACAAGCCTTACGATTTGCTAAATTTGCCGCAAATAAAGATTTTAGTAGAATTGACTTTTCAATTCTACTAAAATCTCCAATGACAAAGCACTATGTTGGAAGTTAAGCACATTCGCGCACATCAGGAAGACTACATTCAAGCGCTCAAAAAGAGAAATTTTGAGGCTGAAGCTGTTTTTGAATCTATTTTAAAATTAGATGAAAAACGTCGGGAGACTCAAAAACAACTGGACGAAATACTTTCAGAATCCAACAGGCTTTCCAAAGAAATCGGGATGCTTTTCAAGTCAGGTAAAAAGGAAAAAGCCAACGCCCATAAAGAAAAAACAGCCGGGCTAAAGGAAGATTCCAGTCGTCTTGGAGAAGTGATGAGTCAGGTAGGAACGGAATTACAGGCCTTGTTATACCAAGTCCCTAATATTCCTCATGCCTCTGTTCCTGCCGGGAAAAGCGAAGAGGATAATGAAGAGATTTTCAAAGAAGGAGATATACCTGTACTGGTAGAAAATGCACTTCCGCACTGGGAGCTGGCCAAAAAATATGACATCATAGATTTTGAGCTGGGTAATAAAATTACCGGTGCCGGATTTCCTGTGTATAAAGGAAAGGGTGCCAGACTGCAAAGAGCGCTTATTTCTTATTTCCTGGATAAAAATGTTGAAGCAGGTTACAGCGAAGTGCAGGTTCCGTTGTTGGTCAACGAAGCTTCCGGCTATGGTACAGGTCAGTTACCAGATAAAGAAGGACAGATGTATCATGTAGGTAACGATGATTTGTATTTAATACCAACGGCTGAAGTTCCTATTACCAACATTTACAGAGATGATTTACTGACTGAAAAGCAATTACCCATTCAGTTAACTGGGTATACGCCTTGTTTCAGGAGAGAAGCGGGGAGTTACGGTGCTCACGTTCGCGGACTCAACCGTTTGCATCAGTTTGATAAAGTAGAACTGGTCAATATTGTAAAGCCGGAAGAGTCTTATCAGGTTTTAGAGAACATGGTAGAACACGTCAAGTCGATTTTAAGAGACTTGAAACTGCCTTATCGTGTGTTGAGATTATGCGGTGGTGATCTTGGATTTACGTCTGCACTCACCTTTGACTTCGAATTATTTTCAACAGCTCAGGACCGCTGGCTTGAGATTTCTTCAGTTTCAAATTTTGAAACTTTTCAGGCTAATCGATTAAAGATTCGATACAAAGACTCTCATAATAAGAAATCTTTGGTGCATACCTTGAACGGAAGTTCGTTGGCTTTACCCAGAGTTTTGGCTGGTATTCTAGAAAACTACCAAACCGAAGAGGGGATTGTCATTCCCGAAGTCTTAAGGCCTTATACGGGGTTTGATAAAATTTCTTAAGGTTTTAGACCTCAGTATTAACTGATTGACACTTTAGAAATCTTTGTCAAAGATGTCGACGCCCTAAAATATTTGGGTAAATTTGGACATGCATTTAGAATTCCCCAGATCTTTTACACTAAAACCTTTTCTGACAATCCTGTCAATACTCGTCTTTAGCTTGAGTTTTGGTCAAAGCGAAGAGCTGGCCCAGAATTATTTTGATCAGGGGGAATATAAAAAAGCGGAAGCCATTTACGCGAAACTTCATAAATCCAGTCCGGCTCATCAAAATTGGTTGTTGGGTTATGTAGAATCTTTAGAAGCTTTGGAAAAGCTTGGACAGGCAGAATCGGTTCTGAAAAAATACCTGGCTGAGGTGGGAGAATATCCCAACATTCAGATAGAGCTTGGCTATTTGTACCAAAAGCAAAACGATACTTTAGTCGCTGATGACTATTATCAGCAAGCGATTTCTAAGGTAGAAAAGAGGCCTGCTTTTGCGTATGCGGTAGGAAATGCCTTTCAAAAATACGGCTTGTTGGATTTAGCAGCTCAAACTTATGAAACCGCTCAGCGCGTTGAGCCTAGAAGTAACTATAGAATTCAGCTGGCTAAAATTTACGGCGAGCAGAGTCGGCATAAAGAGATGTTCGAAAATTATATGGATTTGATTGTTGAGAACCCTAGTTACTTCGGAATTCTAAACAGAGATTTTTCACAATACATCACAGAAGATTCTGGGAATGAAGCCAATCTAACCTTAAGACGCGTTTTGTTGCGACGCAATCAAAAAAAACCTGATGTGATTTACAACCAGATGTTGAGCTGGTTGTTTGTTCAGCAGGAAGACTATTTCAAAGCTTTTGCTCAGGAAAGAGCAATTTTTCAACGTTTGGAGTCTAAATCTTTAAGTCGCCTGATTGATTTAGCACTGATTTCTAAAGAAAATGACGACTTATCCAGCGCCAGAGAAATGTTTGAGTTTGCTATCGCCAAGGCGGCAAGCCAACGCGATTTACGTTCAGCAGAACGACAACTTCTACTCATCAAAAGACTACAGGCTCAACCTGAAGATTACGATGAGATTGAATTAGGTTACAAGAATTTTATTGCCAAAATCGGCAGGAATAGAGATAGCTTTTTGATTCAAAAAGATCTGGCTGAATTTATGGCGTTTCAGAAAAAAGACATTGAAAAGGCACTGGAGCAAATCAAAATTATTGCAGAACAAAATCTATATCAGCAACAAGCGGCCGAATTAAAATTACTGGAAGCCGACTTGAAGGTGCAACAATCCAGATTTAACCAGGCTTTGTTGCTTTACACTCAGGTTGAAAAATTAATTCCCAACAGCGATATCGCACGAGAAGCCAAATTCAAAGTTGCGAAGACCAGTTATTTTATTGGAGATTTCGATTGGGCACTGACTCAGCTTGACGTCTTAAAATCATCAGCTTCTCAATTAACGTCCAACGATGCCCTGGAGTTATCTTTACTGATAAAAGACAACAGCCTGGAAGATTCTACACGAACAGATTTAAAGCTTGTAGCTAAAGCGGACCTGCTTCAATTTCAGAATAAACCAGAAGAGGCTTTAGCGATATTAAAAAACGTGCTTGTCGATCACAAATCACCATCCATTCTAGACGAAGTCTTGTTCAGAATTGCAAATCTGCAATTGGATAGCAACAGCCCTGATAATGCAATTCCGGTTTTGCAACGAATAGTTGATGAGTATAATGACAGGATTCTAGCTGACAATGCCAATTTCCTTCTTGGAAAATTGTACATGGATCAACTTGAAGAGCCGGAAAAGGCTAAAACTTATTTTGAAACTTTAATTTTTAATCATCCCGATAGCATTTACTTTGTAGAAGCCAGAAAACGCTTCCGAAAGCTAAGAGGAGATCAAATACAATGACATGTTTATTTATAATGTAACGACCAATATTGAAGAAAATGTCCACGATGAGTGGGTCAACTGGATGAAAAACAAGCACATTCCTTCCATGCTTAACACAGGAAAGTTTGTGAGTGCCACCATGAGTCGAGTGGATGTGGTAGAGTCTATGGGAGGAATCACCTATTCTGTGCAGTATAAAATTAAAGATAAAGCTACCCTGGAGCGCTATTTTGAAGAAGATGCCGAAGAATTACGAGCACAGACCAAGCCTTTTGAAGGTCAGTTTGTGAGTTTTAAAACCGAAATGGAAATTGTACACGAGCAGTAATGAGCAATAAGGAAAGAACATCTATAGACGACGAAGTTTTTAAAGCCAATTTTGAACAAGGCGTTCGTGAGGTAAAAGCCAAGAAACATCTGGGTCAGCATTTTCTGACCGATGAAGAAATTTCTGAGCGTATTGCCCAGACCTTGCAAAAAGACAATTATAACAATCTGCTGGAAATTGGACCAGGAACGGGTGTGCTTACCAAATATTTACTCAACACATACGACCGATTTGTGGCTATGGACCTCGATAGAGAATCTATTGCTTATCTCAATTCTACCTTCAAAGCAGAACATGACATTCAGGATAAACCAAAAGCACTAAACGTCGTTGAGGCAGATTTTCTAAAAGTAGATTTAAGCGTTTATTTTGGTGAGGAGCAGTTTGCCATCATTGGAAACTTTCCTTATAACATTTCAACTCAAATTGTCTTCAAAGCTTTAGAAAACAAACAACGCATTCCAGAATTCTCTGGTATGTTTCAGAAAGAAGTTGCCGAGCGCATTTGTGCTAAGGAGGGCAGTAAAACCTATGGTATTTTATCGGTTTTGGTACAGGCCTTTTATACGGCCGAGTACTTATTTACCGTTCCGCCAGAAGCTTTTGATCCGCCACCCAAAATCCACAGCGGGGTGCTGAGGTTGCAGCGCAAAGAAAATTACGAATTGCCTTGTGAAGAAAAGAAGCTTCGCGATGTGGTGAAAACCGCTTTTCAGCAGCGTAGAAAAACCTTGCGCAATAGCTTAAAAAAATTCAACTTATCACCAGAATTACGAGAAGATTCTATATTTGCGAAGCGTCCAGAACAATTAAGTGTGGAGCAGTTTATTGAGTTGACCCTAAAAATAAGCAAAGATGCCATTTGAACTCACCAAAGAATTAATTGAGAAGATAGAATCTCTTATTGAGGAGAAGAATGACCAGGAGTTAGAATCTCACCTGGAAGAATATCACCATGCTGATATTGCTGAAATTCTGGATGAATTAAGCCTTGATGATGCGACTTATATCATTAAACTTTTAGGAAGTGATCAGACTTCCGAGGTTTTGATGGAAATGGATGATGATGACCGGGAAAAGATTCTGAGAAACCTTAACGCGAAGGAAATTGCAGAGGAAATTGAGGAAATGGATACCGATGATGCTGCGGATATTGTTTCAGAATTATCAGAAGATATCAAGTCTCAGGTCATCTCCAATATCAAGGATAAAACACACGCCGAAAACATCGTGGAACTTCTCAAATATGATGAAGATTCTGCAGGGGGATTGATGGCGAAAGAGTTGATAAAAGTCAACGAAAACTGGAGCGTCACCGGGTGCATGACCGAAATGCGAAACCAGGCCGAAAACGTGACTCGAGTTCATTCCATCTATGTAGTGGATAACAAAGGAAAATTAAAAGGGAGACTTTCCCTCAAAGATCTCATCACCGCGCCAAGCAAAGCTGAAATCGGCGATGTGTACATCAGAAATGTAGATTATGTGGATGTGCATACACCGGGAGATGAAGTGGCCAGAGTGATGCAAAAATACGATCTGGAGGCCATTCCTGTGGTCGATGAATTTGGACGACTGGTTGGACGAATTACCGTAGATGATATTATCGATTTTATAAAAGAAGAAGCTGAAAAGGATTACCAGATGGCCGCTGGTATTTCTGAAGATGTAGAAGCCGATTCAACCATCTGGCAGCTCACCAGAGCCAGATTACCATGGCTTATTTTAGGACTTTTTGGGGGGTTGGGAGCCGTGTATGTGATGCAGGGCTTTGATTCTGCGTTGGAGAAATATCAAATCCTATTCTTTTTTACACCGCTTATCGCGGCCATGGCAGGAAATGTTGGCGTGCAGTCCTCTGCAATTATCGTGCAAGGTCTGGCCAACGATTCGGTAAGAGACAGTCTGGTAAAGCGGTTGCTCAAAGAAGTGACCCTTAGCATCATTAACGGGACGGCTCTTGGTTTGCTGGTTATTGGTTTTGGAGCTATCACCTCCATGGCATTTTTGGTGAGTATCACTATCGCCATTTCAATTTTATCGGTCATTATTATGGCAGCTTTAATAGGAACCTTTGTGCCTATTATTTTAAACAACAGAGGGATTGACCCGGCCATTGCCACAGGACCTTTTATCACGACCAGCAACGATATTCTTGGGATTCTAGCCTACTTTTACATCGCCAAGTTAATTCTGAACTTCTAAAACATGACACCTCTTCCTTTTCACCGGGACTTAAGAGTAACCAGGGAACATCTGGATGAGCAAAACCACGTGAATAACCTGGAATACATGAAGTGGGTGTTAGAGATTTCAGAAGCACACTGGGTGGCCAAAACGCCTTTAGACATCAGAGAAAACTACGTCTGGTTTGTCCTGGACCACTACATCCAATACAGGCGGCAGGCCTTTCTGGGCGAAGAATTGACAGTAACCACCTGGATAGAAAATTATTCCAAAGTCAAGTCGGAGCGCCACGTGAAAATCACTAGAAAATCCGATGCCAAAACCATAGTAGAAGCTCGGACCAACTGGTGTTTCGTAGATCAGCACACCAAAAAACCAACACGCATTACCTCTGAGGTGGTAAAACCTTATTTTGAATTTGAATCTGCTTAGCTTTATGCTTTAGCGATATTCAGCCTAAAACTTAAGCCTTATGAAGATATTACATCTGGATAGCAATCATCCTTTAATGATTGAGGAATTGACTAAACTGGGTTTCGATAACACTGAAGATTTCTCGAGTACTAAAGCTGAGGTGGAGGCTTATGTCCATGAGTATGACGGCCTCATCATTCGCAGCCGTTTTACGATTGATAAAGCATTTCTGGATAAAGCGACCCACTTAAAGTTTATAGGACGCGTAGGCGCTGGGCTGGAAAATATAGATGTGGAGTACGCTAAACAGAAAGGTATAAAATTGTACAATGCTCCGGAAGGCAACCGTAACGCGGTGTCTGAGCATGCGCTGGGTATGCTTTTGAGTTTATTCAACAAACTTCGAACTGCCCACGATGAGGTAGCAAACGGGCAGTGGAGACGCGAAGCGAATCGCGGTTACGAAGTGGAAGGCAAAAGCATAGGCCTGATTGGTTATGGCAACACCGGAAAAGCCATGGCCAGAAAGCTGAGTGGCTTTGACTGTGAAGTGCTTTGCTATGATATTTTAGAGAACGTTGGGGATAAGAATGCAAAACAAGTCAGTTTAGCAGAATTGAAGTCCAAAGCCGATGTCATCAGCCTGCACACCCCGCAAACGCCCGAAACGCTCGGCATGATCAATCATGAATTTATCGATTCTGTCGCCAAGCCCTTTTGGTTGATTAACACCGCCAGAGGGAAAAGCGTGGTCACTGCAGACCTCGTACACGGACTGCAATCTGGTAAAATCCTTGGTGCGGGTTTAGATGTGTTGGAATATGAAAAATCTTCCTTCGAAGATATGTTTAGCAGAGCGCAGCAGTTACCCGAAGCCTTTCAATACCTTATGGAAGCGACCAATGTCCTCCTCAGTCCTCATGTCGCCGGCTGGACGTTTGAAAGTCATATCAAACTTGCCCAGACCATTGTGGATAAGATTCACATTGATTTTAAGATGAGTTAATTAAATTAATTCACAAATAAGCCCTCCTGATTTTAAGTTTTTATAGCTCAAAGTCTAAGTTTGATTGAAAACATGACCTGTGAAACTCTTTATTCATAATCTTCAGCAATACTTACGTTTAGATTTACGGTTTTCCCTTAGCAAAAGTACGGTCAAACCGTAATGGTAAAAAAAATATTAAATATAAATTTAGGTGAAATTAAATCACTTGAAATGAGGCGGTTGAAGTTTGAAGAAAAGAAAGCATTATCATGGCTATTATTCCCCCTTTGGGGGTTAGGGGGATTTAAGCTTCTCCCGTAAAGGCATGAATACATACACTTCACTGTGCCCTGCAAATGTATGGGTTTTCATGAAATGAGCAACTTCTTAAGCGAGAAGTATCGAGAATCCGGTAAGATGATAAACTGCCAAAATCACCATTAAAAAATTTTAATCCTGAATTACTTTAAAATTTTCAGGAAACCATGTTTAGCAATTTTCTCAGCTTCATTAATACTTTTTGTTTCTTGTACTGATGACAGTGAAATTTTAAATGAGGAGAGTTCTATTTCAATAGAACCAAGTGTTGCTCTAAAAAAATTCGAAAATTCTCTTATTGAAATTCAGCCATTATTAAGAGAATTTGAGAATCAATCAAAATTAAATATAAAGTCAAATACTGAGTTAAATTCAGATCCTTTAGCAAATGAAATATTAAATAAATTATCCGAGCCAAGTTTAGAGTTATTATCTGATTATGGATTTAATAACGATGATTTCAAGGAAATGTTTGGAAATAATGATGCCAGTAAAATTAAAAATGAAATTGCTGGTGCTGGCCTTTTATTATTTAGACTGCAAACTCTTTCTGAACGCAATAGTTCTGTTAATTTGAGTGCGAAATATGTTGCGCCTGATGCAGTAAATTGTTTTCTTGAAGCTACTGGTATCGCTGCTGGTGTAGCCTTGATAGGAGCATTAACAGGTGAAGTAGGAGGAAAAGCATTAAAGAAAGCTTTTATAAAAGCAGTTAAAAGGAAAAGCTCTAGAACTCTAGGTGGCATAGGGCTTGTTTTGATGGCAGCGGAATTTACTTGGTGTATGACTCGTTAAATTTGAATTATGTTTTTAAAGAAATTTATCTATAATCATTTTGTTTTTGCCTGGTTTATGTTCGGCTTAGTGATATTTATTTATCATTTGACCAAGAGTGTTTTGGAAAATGAATTTATTTCCTTGAACTTCCAAGAAAAACTAAAATTCGTTTTCCCGACTATAATTTTGTTTCTATATCTTATCTCGTATTTAAGATTTAGGTTTAAAAATTGAAGTTTAATACTATAGTATTAAACTAAAGGCTACAAAAAACTATATTTTGTAGCCTTTTTAATTGGGCTTTTACCAGGAGGGATAATTTGAAAAGGCTGATGAACTTTTTTCTGTTAATATAAAGTATTGGTGGTTTATTTTGATTTTATAGCTATCGACTTGCAATTTTAAGATATCCAGCTCTAATGATTTGAGTTGATATAAGACCCGCGTCCTCAGTGCAGAGCTATAACTTCAGGCGAACGCTGTTCTCTAATATAAATCCCAATGCCTGAAGCCTCATAAGTAATAGACCTTCACTTTTAGTTTTTGCTACACCATAAAATTGATTTCGATAAGATAGAGCTACACACTTATTAGTCAGTTTATAACTTTCAGAAATATGCGGTTTTCCCGTAGCAAGACTGCGGTCAAACCGTAACAGTGAAAAAAATATCACCTCTACTTTTACCTAAAAATGAATTCATCGTTTATGAGTTATTAAGCTGATAAGGCTAAAGAAAAAGTTTCTGACAGCTCATTACACTCAACTCACTTGAAAAATTAGTTTTTTTGACACGCCAATGCTCATAAAAAAGAGAATTGTGAGTTCTTAATTTTAAGAATACTTCATAATAGTTTTCATGTTATCATTAAAATTGCTATTTTTATGATCAAATTTAAATACGAACATTAAAGTTGAAGGAGAGGAATCTCTTCATAGTTGAAAGCTTATAACATAAGGTATAAGAATTAGTTACAAAAAATAAAGTAATAAAAAAACCTTTTGATTTATTCTAATTATTGGGATAAACCAGGTTGACAAAGAGCAAAGAGCTTCTGGTTAAAATGCGAATACGAATCTTATTTTTCACTACAATAGTGTTGAAGCAGCGGCTTTAGACACCACTCGTCAAGGAAAGCAAATTCGATTTCTATCAAAAACAATTAATAAAATGAAAACAAACACTAGGCTATTTAAACAGACAAGAAATGATTTGGTTTTTGGTATAACTAGTTTTGAGCCTGACTTCAAAAATTTATCAGTAGTCTGTCTTTTTTTGCTTTTTGGTTGGTTGAATTTTGGCTTTTCTGTTCAAGCCCAGACAAATTTACTCTTACCGGCAAACGGTGGAGAATTGCTTAATTGTCCATCCCAACTAAACACGAGTGGTTTATATTCATGTGCTGCAATACATGACGGCAACCTCACTCATGACGGGTGGTCGAGTTCCAAAACCCCTAAATCAACACAAAGCTTTGATTTTCAATTTGATGCTGGTCAATCTGTTACAATAAACAATTTTACTATAGGTACAGGTAGTGCCGAAGGTCAGTATTGGAGTGAAAACATTAAGATTTATGTGTCTTCAGATGCTGGTACAAATTGGACAGAAGTCATTACCGATAATCTCCCTGCTAACAATACAACAATAAACTATCCCGTGTCCAGATCCAACGTCAATCGTGTTAGATTAAGCATTGAGAGTGGTCATAATCCACAATACTGGCAGTTAGGCGAGTTCCAGGTCTTTGGAACAATACCTTTAGACCTCAGTACTTCAGTTACTCCAATCCCCTGTGGCTCAAGCACTGGTGGTGCTATAGATTTATCTGTTTCAGGTGGTAAAACTCCCTACACCTACAGCTGGAGTAATGGCGCAACGACACAGGATATCTCCAGCCTAGCAGCTGGGAACTATACCGTAACAGTAACCGATGCTAACGGACAGGCTCAAACCTTAAGCGAGACGATTGATAATCCAGACATCGATAGTGATGGTGATGGAGTTTGTGATGAAAAAGATCTCGACGATGACAATGATGGAATTCTGGATGTAGATGAAAAATATGTTGATATTTTTGAATCCTGGGAGACAGATCCACTTCAACCCAACATTAACACTAATAATTTTGTAGGAACTACATTCGGAGACTGGTACACACAAAACGGTGCGGAGATCAATCTTATACGCGTTGACGGGACAGGTTATGCTTCTGGAGCTGACGTGGCCATAACTGGATCTCAGTATCTTGACATATCTGGAGCTGACGATTTTCCGATTTTGCCATTTACAGTAACAGGTCAATCAACTATTGACGCCTCAGCTTGGTTTTCTAACAGAGAGGAAGATAGAGCGGGGTATAAAGCCTGGGATGCAAGGCTTGAAATTTTAGACAACAACTTTAATGTGATTTCCAGCGGACCTATCATTGCTTTTGATTCCAGTATAAGTCAGGAAAACTGGTTACAGACTTCACTGAATACGACTGTTACTGTTCCTGGCACCTATTATATCAGGCTTTTTGTCGATGATTACGGACACCTGGAAGACGTTTCACTCAAAATCTCAAGTGATACTGATAAAGATGGTATAGCCGATCATCTGGACCTCGACTCAGATAATGATGGCGTTTATGATGCCATAGAAGCCGGAGCAGATCCTTCTTTATTAGATGAAAATGGTCGTATAGATATAAGTATCAATGGCGTAAATGAAGATGGTGTTCCGCTTGATGCTAATGGAGGAGCTGGTTTTACCGTCATAGATACGGATGGTGATGGTATAGCTAATTTTCATGACTTAGATTCTGATGGAGACGGCTGCTCAGATGCCAATGAATTTTATTTCAAAGCCGATGCCGATGGTCGTGATGGAGGTGAATTTGGTAAAGGTACGCCAGGAGTAATTGCGGGTATAGGATCGGTTACTGCGGCAACTTATGACGGCTCAACTTATGCAGATGCTTTAGATCATACGATAACCAGAGGTTGTCAGTTTATACAAACCACAGTAGGGAACTGGGACTCCAACAGCAACTGGGATGCTCGAACTGTGCCTATTTCAACAGATGATGCTATCATTCGTGCCCATTCCACGGTAACACAAACGCAAAATGTAAATAAGCTTACTGTGGATCCTGGGTATACCGTTTCTGTAAATGCAGATCAAACCGTCCACGTCAAAGCAGATCTTACCAATAATGGCGACTTTCAAGGTGAGGGCTATTTGGTCTTCGATGGAAGTGTCTCCCAAAAAATCATCGGCGATGGCACAGATGCTGGTAGTTTTACCCATATGCGTGTCAATAATGCTGCAGGGGTGACTCTTACCGACGATGCAGACTTGTATGATGTTATAGACATAGATGCTGGTGATTTTACTGTAGAAAACGGAAATTTCTTAACCTTTAAAAGCTCAGCTGAACGGACTGCAGTTGTAGGAGAGGTCAATGGTGGAACTCTTGCAGGCTGTGTAATTGTGGAACGCTACATCCCCCCAAAACGTGCTTTTAGATACATAGCTAGTCCGGTGACTACAACCACAAATTGTGGAAAACCTACGATAAAAGATAACCTGCAAGAAGGCCAGCAAGTGCTGGACCATACAAAGTATGAAACTACACCTGCCAATTCAGATTTTGGTACGCACGTTACAGGAACAGATTTGGGTACCAATCTAGGTTTTGATGATACACAAACAGGTAATCCCTCTATGTTTACTTACGATAATCAAGGTCAAGCCTGGTATTCCATTGCTAATACTAACAGTTTAGGATTAACTGTGGGTACCCCTTATGGTCTTATGATAAGAGGTGGACGTGATATGAACTTGAATATCAATAATCAAATGATAGGTACCGAAACCATTTTGAGATTTACCGGGGAGCTTGCTACAGGAAATCAACCTGCCAAGAGATTAACTACTCAAGGTAGTAAATATAATTTTATCGCTAACCCTTATCAGGCGCAAGTACATTTAGGTGAGTTGCTTCTAAATAATGCGATAGATATTCAGAAAGCCAAAGTTTGGGTCTACGATCCAACCAATGCAGGTGCACATGGGGCCTATACTTTTTTAGAATTCGAAAGCACAGGTCAGTTAAAAAGCAAGACGCCATCAAGTTCCGGAGCAAATGAATTCTTACAGCCAAATCAGTCTTTCTTTGTAGAGAACAAGGCTACTGCATCAAACGCAAGTGTCACTTTTACCGAACTTAGAAAGAAAAACGCAAAAGACCAATCCACAACTACTGAAGTTTACAGAGTTGAGTCTTCTTCTGCAAATAAGAAAAAGACCAGTGATTATAAGGTGTTGATTGATTTATATGAAGCGGAGACTGATGATTTACGCGATGGTGTCCAGGTGCGGTTTGGACGCAGGTATAAGGATGATTATGACGCATCAGAAGATGCTTTTAAGTTCTGGAATTCCCTTGAGTCTTTAGCAACAAGCCTAGATGACGGTAATTTCTTAACATTAGATAAAAGACACTTTGATGCTTCAGATAAAGTGGTGAACTTGTTTATATGGAACTATAGAGCAACCAACTATACTTTTAAAATGGACATCAATAATCCAGGTGTTCATGACATCTATCTGGTAGACCACTATCTAGGTACCAAAACACGTCTTGGTACTAAGCAGAATAGTTATAGCTTTAGTGTAGATAGAAGTGTTCCAGCGTCAACAGATGCTTATCGTTTTCAGCTCAATTTTGAAAAAGCAAAACAAGGTCATAATTCTAGGAAAAAAACTCTAGGCAATGATGAATTCGAAAGTGATGGCATCCACCTATATCCTAACCCAGTAAAAGATCTGCTAACTATCAATCTAACTCAGTTAACAGGAGAAGTGAGCAGCCTAAATGTATATGACATCACAGGGAAACTGATCAATCGTTTGGAAGTGTCAAATCCTAATTCAGATATAAAAATCAATATGGAAAATTATTCCAGCGGTATTTATATTCTTAAAATTGATGCAAAAGACGGTAGTCATTATCAAAAAAAGTTGATTGTGGAATAAGACTTTGATGTTAAGTCCATGAGACTAAACTTAAAAAGCCCTCCCTGTTTTCAAAACAGGGAGGGCTTTTAAATGAATTACCACAAAGACTACTCTTTTTTAGAGGTCGTTACAATCTCAGAGCAATTGATTTCTGTGATGTAGCGCTTTTCGCCGTCCTTGGTTTCGTAGGAGCGAGGAGCGAGTTTACCTCTGAGTAAAACTTCCTGTCCTTTTTTGACATACGTCTCAACAAAGCTTGCGGTTTTACCCCAGGCGATGATGTTATGCCAGTAGGTGTTGGTGACTTTCTCTCCGCTGCCATCGTAATAATAATCGTTGGTAGCGAGTGAGAATTTGACTAACTTCTTTCCAGACTCAAGATTAACAACTTCTGGATCCTGGCCTAAGTGGCCCATTAACTGCACTGAATTTTTTAAAGTACTCATAACCATAAAATTTAAATGATTTTAAAACCTGGCTTAGACTCTCTAAACCAAATCGATGGTGTTTCCTATCGACAAGGCAAAGATGCGGTAGTAGTTTTCATTTAGTCGTCTGTTAATCAGTTACTTCCTTTTACTTACGTTTACAATCGTTTGTAGTCGTTTAAAGACGGTTTCTTTTATACTTTGATTTTAAATAAGGCAGGAAAATTAACGAATGCTAAAAAAGCGAGGTGGAGGTTTGTAGTATGCTGTCTATTTCAATAGCAGTTTCAAATTCAGTATTTTTTTATTCAATATAGGTAAATCTTAAAAGTCTAAAACAGGACGTTCCTTAAGTTTCTTACCTAGATTTATGTCAAATGATTACGTGAGTTTACATACAAAACCACAGGTTTAAATAAGTTGAGGTGATAAATTCAACGAAAAAATGTACGGTTTTCCCGTAGCATAAGTACGGTCAAACCGTAGTTGAAAGGCTTTTACCTAACTTACATTTGTTCTAACAATATAACACAAATATTAATTTTAAACCTTAAAGTTATGAAATCTATTATCGGAATTTTTACAATGGTATGTTTATTTTTTTTCGCAGGATGTTCACCAGAATCGTTTAGCGATGACCAGTATGAAGGAAAAACTCCAGAAGAAGTATTTGGCACAGGTGGAGAAAACAGAGCTTACAAAGCAGAAAACACACATGAAGACGGAGATCTGTAATATTTTAATTTAGTACTTTTGGGCAGGATTTAGCGCAGACTTAATGAAGCATTGGACGTATTATCTTGTCGGACTTATTTTTTTGTTTAGTTGTCAGACTCAAGAAATCAAAAGTGTTGAGGTTGATCCGGAATTAAGAGATTCTATTCTAAGCAATCTCAAAAGTTTCGATACAAACCGAAACAAAGAAGAGAGTATAAAAAAAGCCTTTCAGTTTGTACAACAAATTGAAAATGACAGTTTACAGATTAAATATTTGAAGGCTTTAGATTATCGGGCTCTCAATGCTGACTTATTTTTTTATAAAGATATAAATGAGCTTGCCAGAAAAAAGGCCACAAAGTATAAGGACACCTTATCCTTAGCTAAACTTTATTGGAATTCAGGCGATTATCATTTAGCACAAAACAGGTCAGATCAAGCCTACTACGCTTATAACGAAGCCCAATATTTATATAATTTAAAAGCTGATTTTGAAAATTATGCTCAGATGCTCTACAATCTGGCATTGATTCAAAGCCAAGCTAAAGACTTTACCGGTGCAGAGGTTAATCTGATTAAAGTCGCTGAAATTTCTCAGGAGATACAAAACTATAAACTGCTTTATAGATCCTTTAACCTCCTCGGAATTACAAATTACAACCTTCAGAATTTTGAGGTAGCTATTAAGTATTACAATAATGCTTTACAGGCTTCAGGGAAAATTGAAGATGCGGATTTGTACCAGGCAGCAACCTTCAACAATCTTGGCAACGTTTTTGAAAAGCTGGGGAAGTACGAATTAGCTATTAAAAATTACCGCAAGGCCCTTTCTGTCGAGAACCTTTATGATAGAGACCCTTACCTCTATGCGATGGCTCTGGATAATCTTGCCTATAATCGGCTGGAAAGCGGAAAGATTGAGAATGTCTTACCAGACATGGAAAAAGCCTTAGACATCAGAAGACGTATTGAGCATTTGGCTGGTATTTCCATCAGTCAGCTGCATATTGCAGAATATTATGAATTTACTGGAGATACTACACGAGCTGTCGAATTCACCACAGCTGCCAATACTACAGCTCTCAGAAATAACAATAATCGGGATATTTTAAAATCCTGGAAGATGCTGGCAGATCTTAAGCCAGAACACAGTTATACTTATACTACGTCTTACATAAATTTAAGTGACAGTCTGCAAGTGGAAGAGCGTAAAGTCCGCAATAAGTTTGAGCGCATTCGTTTTGAAACTGAAGAAGTCATGCAGCGGGCAGAAATGCTTGAGGAAGAACGTACTATTATTTTTCTTGTATCCTCTTTGATTATTATTATTGGGAGTTCTATTTTCGTCCTATACATCCAGCGCTCCAAAAACAGATCTTTAGAATCGGAACGGGATCAAAAAATTGCTGACGAAAAGATATACGAACTTCTTCTTCTGCAGAGTGCCAGAAAAGATGAGGGGAAGCGAGAAGAACGCGATCGCATTGCAAGGGAACTTCATGACAATATCCTTACAGAACTCTATGCCAATCGTATGAATCTAATGTTTTACAAATATAAAACAGGGATTAAGGGGGATGAGAAATTCGGCCAACTTACCGATAACCTTATGGATGTTGAAAAGCAAATAAGAAGTTTATCCCATGAATTGTCTAATACTTACTTCGATGAACATAAAGAATTCGGAGATCTCATTCAGGATTTGATTCAAAAACTTCAGCTGGAAAACACCCATCAATTAACTGTAGATGATTCTGTTAACTGGTCCAAAATTCCTTCTAATATTAAGATGCACACCTATCGTATTCTTCAGGAAGCTATCATGAACATACAAAAACACGCTGAAGCTAACTTTGTTTTTATTAAATTCAGTTTAAATGAGAAGGCCAATAAAATCGAATTTGTAGTGAAAGATGACGGTAAAGGCTTCAGCAATAATAAAAAACCAGGAATTGGGCTTAAAAATATAAAATCACGAGTTGAGGATATTCAAGGCCAAATAAGTATAGATTCCAAGCCGGGTTATGGAACTAAAATCAGTATTTTTATACCTATTAATTAAATATCATGCCTAAATATAACGTATTACTCGTCGATGACCATCCTATGATAATTGCTGGCTTTGAACAAGCTTTGGATATCATAAGTGATAATGATAAAAACATAAAATTCTCCAGAGACTCTGCACAGGACTGTACCGAAGCAGCAGAGCTTATTTCCAATACAGAAAAAACCTACGACCTTATTTGTCTGGACCTTTCTCTTCCGGGCAGTGAAGATGGTAAATATAATTCTGGCGAAGATTTAGCTAAGCTGGCCAAGAAGCTCCGGCCGGAATCAAAATTATTGATTTGCACCATGCTGGAAAATAACTTTAAGGTTTTGAACGTCATGAAAAGAATCGATCCGGATGGTTTTCTGGTGAAGTCAGACACAAATCCCGATATCTTGATTTCTGCCATAGAAAACCTGCTTAAGGGCAAGACCTATCAAAGTGCTACTGTACATCAGATGTTGAAAAGAACAGTTGAATTTTCTCATAATATAGATGAAGATAATTTGCAAATCCTCTATTTGTTATCTAAGGGTATTCTGACCAAAAACCTCCCTCAGCACATGGGACTTTCCTTAAGTGCTATAGAAAAGCGGAAAAAGCAGATGAAACAGTTTTTTGATATTTCCAATACCAATGACAAGATTCTTCTGGAAAAAGCAAAAGAGAAAGGGTTTTTATAAAGCCTTTCTCTTTAGAGTAGAGAAATCTTAAGCCTTATTCACTCAATAACTTTGAAATCTCATCGAGTTTAGGCGTTAAAACCACTTCAATTCGTCTGTTCTTTGCTCGTCCTTCTTCAGTTGTATTTGGCGCAAGAGGAGCGTGCTCGCCCTTACCAGCTGCCGTTAAGTTTTGGGGATTTAGAGTTTCATTTTTCAAGAGCAGTTTTAAAACTTCAGTGGCACGTTTGGTTGATAAATCCCAGTTATCGGTTATAGCACCAGTTCCTTCATAGGGAACATCATCGGTATGCCCTTCTATAAGAACAGCTATGTCTGGATTCTGAGCCAGGACTTTAGCAAGTTCCTGCACAGCTTTTTGTCCTTCGTTTCCTACCTCCCAGCTTCCGGAGGCAAATAAAAGTTTGTTTTCCATGGATACGTAAACCTTCCCATTTCTCATTTCTACACTGAGGCCTTGTCCTTCAAAATTGGTTAGCGCTCTGGACAAATTGTCTTTGAGGTTTTGCATTTTTTGCTCTTTTTGAGCGATTAAACCCTCCAGTTCCCGAATGCGTAGGGATCTGGCCTGTAAGTCTTTTTCAAGCTGTTCCAGTCGGTTTTGCTCCTTGGCGAGTGTGATTTCCTTTTTTTCCAGTTTCTGAAGCAATTTTCGGTTTTGTTGAGAGTTTTCTGCAAGGACCTGAGAGCTGTTTTGTTCTAGAGCGTCGTAGGACTCATTCAGTTTATTCAAAGTGCTTTTTGAATTTTTGAGATCTGCAAGAAGATCATCCCGTTGTGTTTTTAAGACTTCAATTCTATCTTTAGAATAGGTTAACTCATCTTCCAGGGCTATTTTTTCTGAATTACATTTATCCAGCTTTCTGTTGAGTTCTTTATTAACTCTTTGAAGTGAATTAAAATCTTCTTCAAGCTCCAAAAATTTCTTTTGACTTACGCAGCCAACCAAATTTAGACTTAGGAATCCGATTAAAAAGTATCTCAATAGCTTCATGTGGGGTAGGGTTTAAAAAGGTTTAAAACGACAGTTCATTACTTTTATTTCAATTCTAAAAGCACAGGGCAATGGTCGCTATGTTTTGCTTCAGGTAAAATAACAGACCTTGAAATTCGGTCTTCTATTTTTTCTGATACCAATAGGTAATCCAGTCGCCAGCCTTTGTTATTTTCTCTGGCATTGGCTCTATAGCTCCACCAGGAATACTGGACCACATCTTTATTCAATTTCCTAAATGAATCTACGAACCCAGATTCGTTCAGAAAATTGGATAACCATTCTCGTTCTGCAGGCAGAAACCCTGAGACGGTTTTAAGTCTTACAGGATCGTGAATATCTATGGCTTCATGACAAATATTGTAATCTCCACAAATGACCAGGTGAGGTAGTTTTCGTTTAAGATCTTCAATATAGATTTTGAAATCGTCCATATAAGTGAATTTATAACTCAATCGCTGTTCATTTGTGCCTGAGGGGAGGTATAAACTCATCACAGATACATCGTCGAAATCCAGTCTTAAGTTTCTGCCTTCACGATCCATATAGTCTATTCCAGTCCCATATTCTATATGCTGAGGTTCAGTTTTGGAAAGGATGCCTACACTGCTATATCCCTTTTTTTCTGCTGAATACCAGTAGCAATACTTATAGCCGATAGCTTCAAAAACAGAATCGTCTATCTGTTCGGGTTGAGCTTTGGTTTCCTGGAAACAAACGACGTCTGCATCTGCTGCTTTCAACCAGTCTGTGAGTCCTTTTTTAAGTGCGGCCCGAATGCCGTTGACGTTATAAGAGATTATTTTCATATGTAATTTTGCACCAAAAATAAGGAATACTGCTCAACTTAATTTGCAGACTTGTTTTTAATTTATTTCGAAAAAAAATTAAAGATTTCAAAGTAATAAGTCCTTAAAATTGAAGTATTTAAAAAAATGAGCTGTTAATTGTTTCTAAATTGTGATTGTTTTGTTTTTCTGATCAAGACTTATCTTATATATTTGTATCAGGATGAAGTTTTTTCATAATAGATTGGTTAGTTAAGAAAAGCCTTGAGCACTCGCTCAAGGCTTTTCTGTTTTAAATCACTTTGAGAACTAAAAAAAAAGGCTTTCCATTGGAAAACCTTTTTTTAGTTAAGTAAGACTCTAATCGAATTTAATGAGGTAGGTGTTCTTTTTTCCTTTGTTGATCAAGACATACTTACCGTTTATCAAATCAGTTTCAGTAAGAACATAATCGAGTCCTACTTTAGTTTTATTGACAGAAATTGAATTTTCTTTCAATGCTCTTCTAGCTTCCCCATTAGACTTTAGGAAATCGGTTTCAGCAGAAAGTGCTGCAATCATATCAAATTCTGTTTTCAAAAGGTCTTTGCTTAGTTCTTTCAATGGAACACCTTCAAAGACATCAAGAAAAGTGGCTTCATCCAGTTTGGCCAGATCCTCCTCTGTGCTTTTTCCAAACAAAACCTGAGAAGCTTCTTTGGCTTTCTCTAAGGCTTCCTTAGAATGTACAGCTTCTGTGATTTCATCGGCAAGCTTACTTTGTAAAGCTCTTAAGTGAGGTTGTTCCTTATGCGATTTCACAAGGCTTTCCACATCGTCTTTTGAAAGGAAGGTGAATATTTTAATGAATTTTTCAGCATCTTCATCACTGGTATTGATCCAATACTGATAGAATTTATAAGGCGATGTTTTTTCAGGATCCAACCAGATGTTACCGGTTGCAGTTTTTCCAAATTTGGTGCCGTCAGCTTTAGTGATCAAAGGACAGGTTAGCGCGAAACCCTTTCCCTGGTCGATGCGTCTTATCAGTTCTGTTCCTGTAGTGATGTTGCCCCATTGATCGCTTCCGCCCATTTGCAGGCTGCAATCTTGTGTTCGATATAAATGAAGAAAATCGTAACCCTGAACCAGCTGATAGGTGAATTCAGTAAAACTCATCCCATCTTTTGATTCTGAAGACAAACGCTTCTTTACAGAGTCTTTGGACATCATATAATTGACGGTAATATGCTTACCTACATCTCTTATGAAATCCAGAAAAGAAAAATCTTTCATCCAGTCGTAATTATTAACCAGTATAGCCGAGTTTTCATCCTTAGTTTTAAAATCTAAAAATTTAGATAGCTGATTTTTCAACGCATTTTGGTTGTGTCTCAACGTGTCTTCATCCAGCAGATTTCGTTCCTGAGATTTTCCAGAAGGATCGCCTATCATCCCTGTGGCTCCACCGACCAAAGCGACTGGCTTGTGTCCCGCAAGTTGAAAATGCCTTAGCATCATAACACCTACCAAATGACCGATATGCAGTGAGTCTGCCGTGGGATCTATTCCTACATAGGCAGCTCTAGGAGCTTCATTGAGATGTTCCTGTGTTCCGGGCATCAGGTCGTGAACCATTCCTCTCCAGGTGACTTCTTCTATAAAATCTTTTTTCATGCGTTGTTTTGATTTGCCACAAAGATATTATAATGTAAAAATTATCAACTTTCGAAATTCGTATATTTACCAAATGAATTTACTCACAGGAGCAACCGGACTTGTAGGAGCACATTTACTGGCTCAACTTATTCTAAACAAAGAGCAAACGCGAGCTTTATTTAGAACTGAAGCCAAACGGCAACAGGCCTTGACTGTTATTTTTAAATATGATATTTCTGAAAAGGACCTCTCTGAGCATGTGGAATGGTTCGAATGTGATATACTTAATATTCCAAAACTTGAAATCGCTTTTGAAAACATCACTCATGTTTACCATTGCGCCGGCTTTATAAGCAACAGCCCGTCCGATTATAAAATGATGCGGAAAGTCAATATTGAGGGGACAGGGAATATGGTGAATTTGTCTATTGATTTCAAGATTGAAAAGTTTTGCCACGTAAGTTCTATTGCTGCTGTAGGAAAGCCTCTTGTAGGTGAAGAAGTAACCGAAGAGACGCCTATGGGAGAAGATCAAAAACCTTCGGCTTATGAAATCAGTAAATATGGAGCTGAAATGGAAGTTTGGAGAGCTTCTCAGGAAGGATTAGGGGTGGTCATCGTCAATCCAGGCATCATTCTAGGCGATGGATTTTACGACTCGGGAAGTGGAAATTTGCTGGCTAAGCTGAAAAAAGGATTGAAATTTTACCCGCCAAAAATCACTGGGTTTGTTGGAGTTTATGATGTAAGTAAGCTTATGCTTCAATTGATGAAAAGTTCCATTGTGAATGAAAGATTTATACTTGTTTCAGAAAACCTGTCTTTTAAACAGGTGGCAAGCTGCTTTGCTACTCTTTATGATACACCAAAACCAAAAACAAAGCTTAAATCCTGGATGCTCTATTTAGTCTGGTTTTTTGAAGTTTTAAGGTCGTTTCTAACTTCTTATAAAAGACAACTTACTCTAGAAGTTATACCGAGTTTGTTTGAAGATTCTTTATATTCTTCAGAAAAAATAAAACAACTACTTCATTTCCAATTTGAGTCTCTGGAGGAATACTCGCAAAAGATCTATAAGCGTTCTTAGTCTTTCATTTTCAATTCCTGTAAGGTCTTGTTTTTAGAAATCGTATCTATTTTCTTTATGGAGTCTAATCTTTTCTTTTCCAGTTTCCTAAGACTGTCTCTTGCATTTGAAATAGAATCGTAAGCGTTTTTAAGCTTATCGATACTGTCTTTTGCATTCTCATAAATTTCTATATTATCACTGTACTTTAAATTATAATACAGAATATTTTGTTTGAGATCTGTGCTGTCTAAATCGTATTTTTTAGATAAGAATTCAAGCATTTCAACATCCAGCTCTTTCAGCGGCTCATCGTTTACTACAGCAGCAGCATCAAGCAGTACCATATCGTATATAAGGTCTTTCATTTCAGATTTGCTCAATAAATTCTTTGGTTCCTTAACCTCTTCTATATTCTGACAACTCGTAATGAAAACCAAACCAAGCAAGCCAATACATCTGATTATGCTCATACTATCTATTAAATTCAAGGCGTTCCCCAAATAGACCTTTATTGAATTTGAAATTTTCAAAAACTAAATAACCGTTGACAAAAGTATGTGAGACTCTCGATTTAAATGTCGTTCCATTGAATGGAGACCAGCCACATTTGTAGAAAATATTTCTGGAGTTGACAGTCCATGGGGATTGGGTATCAACAAGCACTAAGTCTGCTTTATAACCCTCTTTTATATAGCCTCTCTTGTCGACATCAAATAATATAGCAGGATTATGACACATTTTTTCAACAATCTTTTCAAGCGATAGTTTTCCCTGATGATAAAATTCCAGCATTGCAGGTAAAGCATGTTGAACAAGAGGCCCGCCACTTGGAGCTTTAGTGTACACATTGTTTTTTTCTTCTTTGGTGTGCGGTGCATGGTCTGTAGCAACGACATCCAGAAGGTTTTTATCTAATGCTTTGAGCAATTCGGTTCTATCTTTTGCTGTTTTTACAGCAGGATTCCATTTGATGTAGGTTCCTTTTTTTTCATAATCGGATTCATCAAACCACAGATGATGAATACAGACTTCAGCCGTAATTTTTTTCTTTTCCAAAGGAAGTTTATTCGAGAATAACTCCAATTCTTTTGCGGTAGAAAGATGAAACACATGCAGTCTGGCTCCTGTTTTCTGGGCAAGGGCAACAGCTTTGGAGGAAGATAAATAACAGGCTTCTTCACTTCTTATTTTTGGATGAAGGTGTATTGGGATATCCTCACCGTAGTCTTTGATATGCGCTTCCAGGTTTTTCTGAACCGTGGCTTCATCTTCACAATGAGTTGCTATAATCAAGGGTGAATTCCTGAAAATTTCCTCTAAAACCTTTTCATTATCGACCAGCATATTTCCAGTAGAAGACCCCAAAAACAGCTTAAGCGCTGCTGTGGTTTTAGGATTCACCTTTTTAATTTCTTCCAGGTTGTCGTTGGTACCCCCAAACATAAACGAGTAATTGGCGTAGGAATTATCCTTGGCCATAGCAAATTTATCTTCCAGTCTTTCTATAGTGGTAGTTTGTGGGTTGGTGTTTGGCATTTCAAAGTAGGACGTAATGCCTCCGGCAACAGCAGCTCGAGATCCTGTAAGAATGGTTTCTTTGTGTGTTAAGCCAGGCTCTCTAAAGTGAACCTGATCATCTATGATGCCTGGTATCAGATGCTTTCCATCTGCATCAATAATCTTGATGTTACTCGATTTTGCACTAATTGAGGTAGAGACTTCAACTATGATATCATCTTTAATATGGACATCACCCTCGAAAATTTTATTTTCGTTGACGATTTTAGCGTTCTTAATCAGATATTCTCTCATAATTTAAATTTTTCCAAATAGACTTTTCAACTTTAAGGTGATGACTCCCAAAACAGCTTCTTTGATGATGCCACCGCTCATTTTGGATTTGCCTTTAGTTCTATCTGTAAAGATAACAGGTATTTCTTTGAGTTTAAAACCTTTTTTATAAGCTTTAAACTTCATCTCAATCTGGAAGGCATACCCCACAAATTGAATGTTATCCAAATTTATGCTTTCAAGTACTTTACGCCGATAACAAATAAACCCTGCTGTAGTGTCCTCAATCGGTATTCCTGTGATTACTTTCACGTATTTTGAAGCTAGCCAGGATAACAAGACACGTTTCATAGGCCAGTTGATGACATTTACACCTGTGATGTAACGCGAACCAATGCATAAGTCGTAATTATCCTTAAGGCAGGAGTTATAAAGCCGTATGAGGTCGTTTGGATTATGCGAAAAGTCAGCATCCATTTCAAAAATGTAATCATAAGATCTTTCCAGCGCCCATTTAAATCCGTGGAGATAAGCTTTGCCTAGGCCACTTTTTCCTGCTCTGATTTCAAGATGTAATTTGTCTTTGTACTCTTGTTGAAGTTTTTGTACAAGTGACCAGGTTCTATCGGGTGAGGAATCATCTACCACCAGAATTTCGAAATCAACAGGCTGGGAGAAAATATTTTTGATGAGTTTTTCAATATTTTCAATTTCGTTGTAAGTTGGTATGATGACTAATTTTTGAGGCATCAAGTCTGCTTAAAAGTTGGCCGACAAATATATATTTTACAAGCTAAAAGTCGTCTATAAAAGCTCATTTTAATTTACATTTGCCTTAAACTTCTCATTTGTTTTCAGCATTAAGACCAGTTCAAGATCACCATTGGGTTATAAGCATAGCACTCCTTATGCTTATTTTTCTGGTTGTTGTGAAATGGAACAAGAGCAATTATATTATTTTATTCTTCAACTCTCTGTTTTCGTTTACCTTTTATTCTGGGAAATTTTCAGAAAAAAGAAAAATTGACCTGCCCGAAGTTTTACTTTTTATATCAAGTATATCAGGGGTTTCCTTTTTTATTTTCGTTATTTTCAATCAAGAGGCTTTTTCAATTTTATTCTATTTGCAAATTTTATTTTTAGTAACGATTATCTTATTGAGCAAATATTTTATAGAAAAAATCATAGGTGAACTTTTCGAATTAAATGAACTTATAGGAAGGTATTTGTTTTATAAACAGGGCATCTTTAGTTGGTTAGGTTTATTTTTTCTGTTTCCTTTAGGCTTGCTTCTTTATTTTCAAAATATTGAAAACAGCACACTAACTCTTATAAGCATAGGCATTTCGGTTCTGGTTTACGTTTTTAAGCTGTTCTCATTTGTCGGATTGTATCAAAGAAATATTTTAGCTTATTGGTTTTATTTTATTTTGTATCTTTGCGCTTTTGAAATTGCACCCTATTTAATAATTTTTAAAGTTATTAAAATCAATTAATTAGGGGAAAGCAATAAAATACTAAACTATATGAAAGTGAAAAATATCCTGATTTCACAGCCAAAACCAAACGTAGATCATTCACCTTACTCTGAACTTGAAGACAAGCTTAAGATCAAAATCGATTTTATCCCTTTTATTCATGTGGAGCCTGTAGATTCCAAACAGGTAAGACAACAGAAAATTGATATTACTAAGTTTTCCGCTATCATACTTACAAGCAGAAACGCAGTGGATCATTTTTTCAGAATTGCGGAAGAAATGAGATACAAGATTCCAGACAGTCTTAAGTATTTTTGTTTGAGTGAAGCTGTAGCGTACTATCTTCAAAAGTATGTAGTTTATCGAAAGCGTAAGATTTATGTTGGAAAAAGAACCTTTCAAGAGTTAGAAGCAAGTATCAAAAAGCATAAGGACGAGAAGTTTTTACTTCCTTCATCGGATATGCTAAAACCGATTGTTCCTCAGCAACTGGATAAGTTAGGAGTAGATTGGACAAGAGGTGTGTTTTATAAAACAGTAGTTAGTGATTTATCACATTTAAGAGAGGTCTCTTATGATGTGGTAGTGTTTTTTAGCCCTAGTGGAATCAAATCCTTGTATGAGAACTTCCCGGATTTTGAACAAAAAAATACGAGAATAGCTGCTTTTGGAAATTCGACCATCAAAGCAGCAGAGGAAAAAGGTCTGAAAGTTCAAATACAAGCACCAACTCCCGAAAATCCATCGATGACGATGGCTTTAGAAAATTATATCAAAGAGAATTAATTCTTTTCTAATTATATAGTACTTAAGGTATTAAACAACAAAGCCGAAACAGATATGTTTCGGCTTTGTTGTTTAAAAGAAACCTAGCTATGCCTTAGGGGCTCCATTTATGATTTCTGAATCTGCATAAGCTTCAAATTTTTCGAAATTGTCTTTGAAAGAATTAGCTAGATCTTTGGCCTTTTTATCATAAGCTTCCTTGTCTGCCCAGGTGTCTTTAGGGTTTAGAACTTCAGCAGGAACATTGGGACAAGTTTTGGGAATAGCTATGTTGAAAATGTCGTGAGTTGTATAGTCTACATTATCTAAATGACCTTCCAAAGCAGCAGTGATCATTGCTCTTGTGTATTTCAACTTCATTCTGCTTCCTGTGCCATAAGGACCGCCTGTCCACCCCGTATTTATCAACCAGACATTCACTCCTGCATCTTTCATTTTTTTGCTTAACATTTCACCGTATCTTGCAGGGTGAAGCGGCATGAATGGAGCACCAAAACAAGCAGAAAAACTTGGTATTGGTTCTGTGACTCCGGCTTCTGTTCCTGCTACTTTGGCCGTGTAGCCGCTTATAAAATGGAATGCAGCCTGTCCCGGTGTTAGTTTGCTTACGGGAGGTAGCACGCCAAAAGCATCTGCAGTCAGGAAAAATATATTTTTAGGATTCTCACCCACTGAATTGGGTTGGATATTATCGATAAAATCGATCGGGTAGCTCACTCTGGTATTTTGAGTGATGCTTTTGTCTTTAAAATCCACTTCACCATCTTTAATAATGACATTTTCCAGGATAGCTCCAGGTCTTATGGCATCATAAATTTCAGGTTCATTTTCTCTGGTTAAATTTATCACTTTAGCATAACAACCTCCTTCAAAATTGAATACCGTATTTTCATTGGTCCATCCATGTTCATCATCGCCTATCAGTCTTCTGTCGGGATCTGCAGAAAGGGTTGTTTTTCCAGTTCCTGAAAGTCCGAAAAATATAGCGGTATCTCCTTTTTTACCCACATTGGCAGAACAATGCATTGGTAAAGTATTTTTCATGACCGGGAGGATAAAGTTGAGGGCCGAAAAAATACCTTTTTTAATTTCACCGGTATAGCCTGTTCCGCCTATCAAAGCGATTTTACGTGTGAAATTGAGTATGGCAAAATTATGAGCTCGTGTGCCATCAATTTCAGGGTCTGCCATAAAACCCGGAGCATTGATTACAGTCCATTCCGGCTCAAAGTTTTTTAATTCATCTTCAGTTGGCCTTAGGAACATATTATAAGCAAACATATTACTCCAGGGCAACTCATTGATATGTCTTATATTCAATCTGTAATTTTCATCAGCGCAAGCGTAAGCATCTCTTACAAAAAGTTCTTTTTCACTCAGGTAATCGACTACTTTGTCATAGAGTTTATCAAACTTAGCTGGTTCAAAAGCAAGGTTGATTTTGCTCCACCACACTTTGTCTTTGGTGATGTCATCTTTTACTATAAACCGATCTTTTGGAGACCGCCCCGTAAATTCTCCTGTATTCACTGCCAATGCCCCAGAATTCACTTCCACACCTTGACCTTTTTCAATTGTGATTTGATGTAATTCTTCAGGGGAAAGTTGATAGCGAACGTTCTTCGAGTGAATGCCATACTTTTTTAACTCAATCGATTTCGTAATGCGACTTAAATCATTCATAATGTTGTTGTGTTGTTGTTATGGCAAACAAATTTAATGAGTTTAAGTTTAATGGGAGGAACTTCTTCTTACAAATTATGAGGTTTTTTTGAAAATATTGAAAAAAACCAAAACCCAACTCAGGATCAGAAGTGTTCCGCCTATGGGTGTAATCCAGGCTATGGTTTTGAAATCAAAACTGGTAAGTTCATTAGTTGCCAGACCATAAATTGAACCGGAAAAGAATAAAACACCTATAAGTATCAACCAAAATAAGCTCTTATTCAGCTTTGAAGTTGTAAATTTTTGAGAGGATAAAAACACCAGGAATAAAGAATGATAAATTTGATATTTTACTCCAGTTTCAAATGTAGCTATGGCATCTTCAGAAATGAGACTCTCTAAACCATGCGCTGCAAAAGCGCCTAAAATAATTCCAATACACCCTAAACTACTTCCCAGTAAAATCAACTTTTTTTGCGTCTCCATTTCTATGTGCTTTATATTATGTAATTTCAAATTTCAACCAAAATTAATCATTAAAATTCATAATAGATCATGAGATCCATCTTAATCATAGGCGCAGGTAAGTCTACATCATCACTCGTAAGATTTTTACTTAGCGAATCCAAGACACAGAACTTTAAACTCATTATTGCAGACAAAGCTATAGAGCCGGCTCAGCATCTGGCAGGTGATCATCCTCAAGCCACAGCTTTAGCACTGGATATTTTTGAAGCTTCTCAAAGAGAGGAGGCTATCCAAAATGCAGACATCGTGATTTCCATGCTTCCCGCTAGATTCCATATTGAAGTCGCGAAGGATTGTGTGAAATTCAATAAAAATATGGTGACGGCTTCCTATGTCTCCAAAGAAATGGAAGCATTGGACGGTGAAGTCAAAGAAAAAGGACTTACGTTTATGAACGAAATAGGTGTAGATCCTGGAGTTGATCATATGAGTGCGATGCAGGTGATCGATAGAATTCGCTCTAAAGGTGGAAAAATGTTGCTTTTTGAATCTTTTACAGGAGGCCTGGTTGCACCCGAAAGCGACGACAATCTTTGGAATTATAAATTTACCTGGAATCCAAGAAACGTGGTTGTAGCCGGGCAGGGGGGAGCTGCGGAGTTTATACAGGAAGGCCAATATAAATACATTCCTTATCAGCGTTTATTCCGAAGAACTGAATTTTTGAGCATTCCTAAATACGGTCGTTTTGAAGGTTTGGCCAATAGAAATTCCTTAGCTTATAGAAGTATTTATGGCTTAGAAGACATTCCGACTTTGTATCGAGGAACTTTACGTCGAGTAGGGTTTAGTAAAGCGTGGAATGTGTTTGTTCAATTGGGGATGACGGATGACACTTATGCGATGCAGCATACCGAAGAGATGAGTTACAGGTCTTTTGTCAATTCATTTTTACCGTATTCACCAACAGATTCTGTGGAGCTTAAACTAAGGCTAAGCCTGAAAATTGACCAGGACGATTTGATCTGGGACAAGCTTCTGGATTTAGACCTTTTCAATTCAGATAAAAAAATAGGGATCAAAGATGCGACTCCCGCCCAGGCCTTGCAGAAAATTCTGGAAGAAAAATGGACCTTGAAGTCTGAAGATAAAGATATGATTGTGATGTATCATAAATTTGGATTTGAGCTTGAAGGAAAACAGAAGCAAATAGATTCTACTATGGTGAGCATTGGTGAAGACCAGACCTACACGGCTATGGCCAAAACTGTAGGCTTGCCTGTAGGAATTGCTGCCTTAAAAATATTAAATGGAGAAATCAAAAAATCCGGTGTGTTAAGACCAATTCACCCTGAAATTTATAATCCAATTCTAAAAGCCCTGGAGGATTACAACATCAAGTTTGAAGAAACAGAAAGAGAATATAAAGGCTATAACCCAGATCAGCTTTTATAATTAAAGCCTTTCGAAAACATTGCCCATTACCACCATATCTGCACCAGCGGAGTAGGCGGTTTCTTTTTGAAGTTCTGTCTTAATGCCGCCTCCTACGATGAGAGGAATCGAGATGTTTTTTTTGACTTCTGAAATTATTTCTGCTGAAACGGGATGGGTAGCTCCACTGCCTGCTTCGAGGTAAATGAGTTGCTTGCCAGAAAATTGTCCGGCTAATGCCGTATGAACAACGCTTGATATTTGATCCTGAGGTATGGCTTTGGTCTGGCTTACTTCCAAGACTGAAGTGGAGACACCACCGTCTACCAAAATGTAGCCGGTTGGTATGATTTCCAGAGAAGAATGTTGAAGTTTTGAAATGCTTTTGACTTGCTGATTGATGAGGTATTCTGGGTTACGACCAGAAAGCAGACTTAAAAACAAAATGGCATCCGCCTGGTCCGTAATTTGATTGACGTCACCAGGAAATAAAATAAGAGGAAGTTGAGTACATTTTTTAAGCTGGCTGATGACAACTTCAGTATGCCCGTTTTTCACTTCGCTGCCCCCTACCAGTAGGTAGTTGGTCGAGTCTGGAATTCGATTTAAAAAGGCTTCAGTTTTAGACAAGTCAAATTTATCGGGATCTATCAAAATGCTCAGGAGCCGTTCTTTACTTTTAACAGCTTGCTTTATCGATTTAAAAATAGAATTGGAACGACTTTTAATCATGAGCTAATGCATAAACACAGGTGAAATTTTCAAACTCCATAAAATTTAAAGTGTAGTAAGTTATTTTTTGGTCATGAGTTACCCTTGCCGTCGTTTTCTGGTCTGGAATGTTGAAATCTTCCACAAAAATATCGTGCAAAAATAACAGGCCTTTTTTACCGTATAATTTATAGAGCGATTCTTTAGCGCCCCAGACGATGGTTAGTTTTCGTATCAAATCTTCACCGTCGCCAAGTGCTTTGTATTCTTCGATGGGCGTAAACTTTGGAGCGATGAGCTTGATTTTTTCGCGTTGTTTTTCGATGTCAATTCCCACTTTTTTATTGGAAACGATGACGGCTGTAAATTCAAAAGAATGGGTGATGGAAATGTGTTTTCCGTCCTTTAGGTGGGGTTTGCCTTTTTCGTCATAACTCAAGTCAAAATCAGAATAACCAAAAACCTTAAGTAAATGCCGAATACTCATAAAGCCCTTTCTGTGTATTAAAGACTTCATTCCATCGTAGCGTTCCCGGCAGTAATCGGTTAACTCAATGCCGTTTTCCAAAGCTTCCAGGGATTCTTCAATTTTCCAAATAAGGGCAGTTGTAGCTTCATCTACTGTTATTCTTTTGTAAATCGACATAAAGTTAGTATGGGTTTCCTTAATTTTGTATTCAAAAATATAATAAAAATAAATTATGAGTACGGAAACATTACCTTATACTCCATACAAAGTCAAAGATATTACTTTGGCAGAGTGGGGAAGACGCGAAATAGAATTGGCAGAGTCAGAAATGCCAGGATTAATGGCTTTAAGAGAAGAGTTTGGAAAAGAAAAGCCACTTAAAGGTGCTAGAATCGCCGGATGCTTACACATGACTATTCAAACTGCTGTTCTTATCGAAACCCTTGTCGAACTCGGAGCTGAGGTTACATGGAGTTCTTGTAATATATTTTCCACTCAGGATCACGCTGCAGCTGCTATCGCAGAATCAGGAGTTGCTGTCTACGCCTGGAAAGGAATGACAGAGGAAGAATTTAACTGGTGTATTGAACAAACTTTATTTTTTGGTGAAGACAGAAAACCATTGAATATGATTTTGGATGATGGTGGAGATCTTACCAATATGGTGTTGGATGACTATCCGCAACTTGCAGATGCTATCAAAGGTCTTTCTGAAGAAACCACAACTGGGGTTCATAGGCTTTATGAGCGTATGAAAAATGGAACGCTTCCTATGCCGGCTATCAATGTAAATGATAGTGTGACTAAATCAAAATTTGACAACAAGTACGGTTGCAGAGAAAGTGCAGTAGATGCGATAAGAAGAGCTACAGATCTTATGCTTGCAGGAAAGCGAGTAATTGTTTGTGGTTATGGAGATGTTGGAAAGGGAACTGCCGCTTCTTTTAAAGGGGCTGGTTCTATCGTCACCATCACCGAAATTGACCCTATCTGTGCCTTACAGGCAGCAATGGACGGTTTTGAAGTGAAAAAACTTGAAACTGTTGCTCCAACTGCAGATATAGTCATTACGACTACAGGTAACAAAGACATCATAAGAGGTGAGCATTTTGAGTCTTTTAAAGACAAAACCTTGGTATGTAATATCGGGCATTTCGATAATGAAATCGACGTTGCCTGGTTGAAGAAAAACCACGGCGATACGCGTGTGGAGATCAAACCACAGGTCGATAAATATACCATCAATGGTAAAGATATTATTCTTCTTGCTGAAGGTAGACTGGTCAACCTGGGTTGTGCTACAGGTCACCCAAGTTTTGTAATGAGTAATTCCTTTACCAACCAGACTTTGGCTCAGCTGGAGCTATGGAGAAACACCGACAACTACAAAAATGAAGTCTATATGTTGCCTAAGCATCTCGATGAGAAAGTAGCTAAACTTCACTTAGAACGTCTCGGTGTTGAATTGACAGAACTTAAAACTGACCAGGCGGATTATATCGGCGTGGAAGTTCAAGGGCCATTCAAACCTGAGTATTACAGATATTAATGGATTTTTCAGATTCGATTTTAAAACCAAGCCTCAAAGGCTTGGTTTTTGATTTTAATTTAAAAGCTAAATTTATATTGAAGCTGAAAATGTCACGTCGAGTGATTTTAGTTTAGCTTTCTTATAAAGCTAAACTAAAATTTTATCGAGACGTGATTTAGCTTAATTTGCTGTTCTTAGTCTCAATAATTGATCTAGATCCAAACCATGAAAACATTCTTATTTATCATCGCATTTCCACTAGTGGCTTTTTCTCAAACTTCGTTTGAACTGGGGAAAAAAGCTTTTGAAGAAGGGAATTACCAAGAAGCCATTTCTAAGCTAGAAAGGGTTCTGGAAAGCCAGCCTTCTGATAAATTGACCAGAGACTACCTTGGTCAATCTTATGCCAGATTGGAGCGGTGGGAGGAAAGTGCTGATATCAACAAAACCTTGGTTGAAGATTATCCAGTGAATGCAGAGTATCATTTTAGATACGGAGGAGCGCTTGGGCTTGTGGCTAAAGAAGCCAATAGTTTTAAAGCTTTGAGTTTGCTTGGAGATGTCAAATTTCATTTAAAAAAAGCCATAGAACTAAACCCAAAACACATTGAAGCCCGATGGGCTTTGCTTCAGATATACCTGGAATTGCCGGGCATTGTTGGAGGTAGTGAAAGCACTTCTCGTAAATACGCTTCGCAATTACAATCTCTAAGTCCTGTAGATGGAGCTCTGGCTTTTGGGTATATCGAAAGAGAACTGGAAAACTACGACAAAGCTGAAACTCATTATAAAAAAGCGGTTGAGCTTGGTCAGTCTGTAACCACCTACAAAGAACTGGCGGAATTGTATAAGCGCTCGGAAGACACGGCTAAGCATTTTGAGACCTTAGAGAAAGGCATTAAAAGATTAAACTCTATTACATTGGCTTCAGTTTATGTCGATACTGCCCTTAAGCTGAACAGAAATAAACAAGAGGCTTTAGAGATTCTCAACACTTTAACTCTTTCTGAATTACAACCTCCCAGCGTGACACAGTCAGGGTGGTCAGAAGAAAAAGAAACACTCATCCGATTAAAGTCTCAATTGAATTAAAGAAATTTTATCGGTGATTGAAGGCAGGAAATTTTCATCTAGAATGGAAACCTTTATCTTTGGCTAAAATAAAACACCCATGCATTTACATTTTATAGCGATAGGAGGCAGCGCCATGCATAATCTTGCGTTGGCACTACATGAAAAAGGCGACCACATCACTGGTAGTGATGATGAAATCTTTGAGCCTTCAAAATCCAGGTTAGAAGCTAAAGGGCTGCTACCAGTGGAGTTTGGTTGGTTTCCTGAAAAAATTACTTCAGAAATTGATGCTGTTATTTTAGGAATGCATGCCAAAGCTGATAATCCAGAACTGCTTAAAGCTAAGGAATTGGGGCTTAAACTATTTTCTTATCCTGAATATTTATACGAACATTCAAAACAGAAAACACGAGTGGTTATAGGTGGTTCGCATGGGAAAACGAGCATTACGGCTATGGTTTTGCATGTGATGCATTACCACGATAAGGAAGTTGATTATATGGTAGGTGCTCAGCTGGAAGGTTTTGATACGATGGTTCACCTTACAAAAGAAAACGATTTTATTATTCTTGAAGGGGATGAATACCTGAGTTCTGCCCTGGATCGCAGACCCAAATTTCATTTGTACGAACCCAATATTGCGCTCTTAAGCGGAATTGCATGGGATCACATCAATGTTTTCCCGACGTTTGAAAATTACGTAGAGCAGTTTGAAATATTTCTGGAGACGATGACCAACGGAAGTACGCTGGTTTATAATGAGGAGGATGATATTTTAACACAGCTGGCTCAAAAGGCGACTAAACCCACCCGTAAACATGCGTATTCCACTCCAGAGCACCACATAGAAGATGGGGTAACCTATCTCGAAACACCCGAAGGCCCAATGCCTTTGGAAGTTTTTGGTAAACATAATTTAGAGAACATTGCAGGTGCCAAATGGATATGCCAGCACATGGGTGTGGATGAGGATGATTTTTACGAAGCGATTACCAGTTTTACAGGGGCGTCCAAACGTCTCGAAAAGATAGCCAAATCTGAAAAAGCTCTGGTTTTTAAAGATTACGCCCATTCACCCTCTAAAGTACTGGCGACTACCAAAGCGGTAAAAGCTCAATTTTCTTCTAAAATTGTGTTGGCTTGCCTGGAACTGCATACCTACAGCAGCCTAAATTCTGAATTTCTGAAAGAATACAAAGAAGCCCTTAACGCAGCCGATGAAGCGGTGGTATTTTATTCGCCAAAGGCACTTGAAATCAAGCAGCTGGAAGCTATTACTGAAGAGCAAATCTTCGATGCTTTTGGCAGAAAGGATTTAAAAGTATTTACAGATCCCAAAGCTTTCCAAAAGTTTTTGAAATCTAAAACCTATATGGATCATGTTTTATTACTTATGAGTTCAGGAAATTACGGAGGTTTAGACTTTAAGGACATTAAAAACTGGATTCAGTAAGGATGAATTTTATTTAATGTTTAGTATTTCAACTTAAAACCTTATAAATTATAGACCTCACAGTCCCCAAAGCCTTGGGGACTGTGAGGTCTCATCAAAATTTCATTAAAAACCTGACTGCCTGGATTTAATGAAGTAAAAACTAAACTCAATAGGAATGAATCTTCAAGCTTTATATAAAGAGATCAAAGTAGTGCCAGTTGCATCTTTAATTGTTTTACTTCTGCTGTCAAGTTGTAAAGGCACTGATGAAGTCACGATGACAGTGACGGCCACAGCTTACAACTCTGTGGAGGAACAGACCAAAAAAGGAAACCCGAATCTGACGGCCTGGGGAGATATTTTAGTGCCTGGTGAACGAGCCATTGCGGTTTCCCGAGACCTGATAGACCTTGGCCTCGGCCACAACCAGGAAGTGAAAATCAAAGGCCTCCCGGGGACGTATATCGTAAAAGATAAAATGAACAAGCGCTGGGAAAAGAAGATTGACATCTATATGGGCTTAGATGAAGAAGCGGCACTGGAGTGGGGCAAGAAAAAGGTAGAAATCAGCTTTAGTCCTAAGGAAGAGGAAAAAGACCGGGGCTCAAATTAAGTCAAGTCTTTGAGGTCTTTTTAGAGCCTTAATTTTAATCTCATTTCAAAGCTTAGCCGGCATCATACTCTAAGCTGTCCAAAAAATAGTCAAGGCGTTGTTTTTGACTATCTTTCAGCAGAGTTTTGGCTTTATCGAAGTGTGGTTTAGATTTATCCTGACTCATTTTGAATCTGCCGTGGAAACTCTCAATCGATACTTCAAAGCCCTGAATAAAGTGTTTTAATATCTCGATTTTAGGATGGGTATACTCTAGTTTAAAGTCCTCATCTAATTTATCGGTCATGTTGACCAGACTTTTGATAAGCAGGGATTCATCGGTGTAAGACGCTTTTCCTTTTACATGCACTTTGGCATAATTAAAAGTCGGAAGTTCATCAGTTGGAAAAGCTGCAGGTGAGATGTAGGCATCACCACCATGAAAAACAAGTTCGACTTTGGAGGTGTGCAGATGTTGAAACTGTGGGTTGTCCTTGTTGAGGTGTCCCGTTAATTTATCATCATCAATAGTAAAGGGAATATGAGATGTGAAAATCTCGTTTTCAAAACTGGTGATAAGTGTAGCTAGGGGAAATAATTTAATAAAAGATTTTACGTTTGCCCAGTCTTTAACTGTAAAATGATTCGGTAAATAACTCATAGGATTTGGCTTAAGTTAACTTTTCAAAAATACAGTGTTCTAATATTTTATGGAGTTATCGGTTGTTTATTTCGGATGTCATTTGTAGAGAGGCTGATTAAATTTCAGGTATTGATTATATTTATCTAAATATTGATGATCATGACAACCTCTTCCAAGTCATTTAGCATTAAAAACTGGTCAGAAGACGACAGGCCAAGAGAAAAGCTGATACATAAAGGCAAATCCAGCCTGAGCGATGCAGAACTCCTGGCGATCCTCATCGGTTCTGGAAATCGAGAAGAAAGCGCTGTGAAATTGTGTAAACGGATACTTCATACTGCCGAAAACAGTCTGCATAAGCTGGCTAAATTCAATTTAAAGGCGCTTCAGGAATTTAAAGGAATTGGTGAAGCCAAGGCGATAAGCATAATGGCAGCTCTTGAGCTTGGGAACAGGAGGAAGGCGGAGCCTCTGCAGGAATTGAATAAAATCACCTCGAGTAAAGATGTGTTCTCTGTCATGCATCCTTTCATTGGCGACCTGGATCACGAACAATTTTGGGTGTTGATGCTCAATAACTCCAACAAAGTCATTTATAAATTTCCCTTAAGCAAAGGTGGTATAACAGCGACTATGGTAGATACGCGTCTGGTGTTTAAAAGTGCTTTGGCGCAAGGGGCAACTGCCCTGATTTTGGCACATAACCATCCGTCGGGGACCTTAAGGCCCAGCAAAGCAGACGAGGATATTACACAAAAACTAAAGAAAGCGGGAGAGCTTCTCGACATTAAGGTTCTGGATCATATCATTGTGACAGAAAAAACTTACTTTAGCTTCGCCGATGAAAGCCTGCTATAATTTATGGAACTACTGGTTTATATTCCCAAACAAACGCCGAGAATCAATTACATTTTCAGACATATTTGTGGGAGAATTTTAGGGTTTAAAGTGAAGTTTTGTTCCAAAGTAGAAGATTTTATTGCTTTTGAAGGAGTTAAGTTTTCCTATGCTAAAAAGAAGCTGGGCAACGAAGTTTTTATTCAGCAATTCGGATTGCTGGGGGAACTGGGAATCAACGATCTTAATTTCAGTATGGATATCTGGGAAGATGTCCCTTGTTTTTTTAGAGTGTCTTCAGAAAGCGATATCCCTTTTGACATTTTTTCGGCTTCGTTTTATTTGGTGACTCGTTATGAAGAATACCAGCCGCATGTCAAAAACGATGTAGATTCCTATCCTATCGAAGAGAGTCTGGCCTATCAGCATGACTTTTTAAAAACACCTGTCGTGGATGTATGGGCTTACAAACTGAAAGCCATTCTGGAAGCTAAGTTCCCCGATCTTAAATTTCCCGAGAAAAGATTCAAAAGTCATTTTTTGATTTCAGTTTCCAAAGCCTTCAAGCACAGGCATAATGGCTTAGTAAGATTTGTAGGAGCTTCGCTCAGGGATTTGATACATCTTCAGTTAAAATCCATGTTCGATAGGTTTAAAACGATGCTGAGATTGCAGCAGGACCCTTACGATATCTATGATGAACTCATCGATTTTGCCAAGGAGAATAAAATGCAGCTGGATTTTTACTTTCAGCTGAGCAATTACTCTCGATACACCAAAAGCATCAGTTATAACAAACGCATTTATCATAAGTTGATCAAATCGATGGGAGATTACGGTCATTTAGGATTGCTCCCTGGATTTGAAGCTTTGTATAGCATTGATATTTTGAAGAAAGAAAAAAAACGCTGGGAGAACATAGTGAATAGAAGTTTGACCAAAACACTTATAAAAAACTACCACCTAAATTTTCCAGATGCCTTTCTCAATTTTAATAAGTTAGAAATCGAGAAAGATTTTTCTATGGGTTATCAAAAAAATATTGGTTTTAGAGCAGGAACCTGCACCTCATTTCAGTTTTATGATTTGAATATGGAACAAGTTTCAGGACTAGTGATCCAGCCTTATGTTTTAAATTCCAATACTCTAAAAGGATTAGACCTTTATGATCAGATCGATGAATTAAAAAATTTAAAACACACTGTAAAAGCTGTTAACGGACAGATGAATTTTATATTTGAAAACTCAGATTTTTCAGAGCCTAGCCTGAAAAATGCCATTTTTGTACTCATTAAAGAAATGTTATAAATGAAAGAAATTACCGATATATTTTTCGATTTAGACCACACGCTTTGGGACTTCGATAAAAATTCTGAACTCACCTTTGAAACTATCTTCAAAAAATACAAAGTCGACTTACCCTTAAAAGAGTTTCTGGACGTGTATTTACCTGTTAATAGCAAATACTGGAAGCTGTTTAGAGATGGTAAAATAGAACAGGAAAATTTAAGGTTTCAAAGATTAAATGAGGTTTTTGGAATTCTGAAGTATAAGTCTTCAGAACAACTTATCAACGATCTTTCTCAAGCCTATATCGATCATTTACCACATCATAACCACCTTTTCCCTGATACCTTTGATGTTTTGAATTATTTGCAAAACAAGTATAAACTTCATATTATTACCAATGGGTTTTATGAGGTACAGCATAAGAAACTGGGTAATTCCAAATTAACACCTTACTTCAAAACCATCACGACTTCTGAAGATGCAGGTGTTAAAAAGCCTAATAAAATTATTTTTGAATTTGCCCTCGACCTGGCTAAAACCAAAAATACAAATAGCATCATGATAGGGGATAACCTTGAGGCAGATGTTGAAGGTGCTAAGGCTTCTGGTCTGGAAGCGATCTTTTTTGGAAACGAACCCACCTACGAAGGACTTCAAATCCAAAACCTTAACGAATTAAAAAAAATATTATAGTATGAGAGTAAGTTTAATTTTAGCGGTCCTGTTATGGATGCAGATGGGGTTTAGTCAAACTGCCAGCATAAATGCCTATGAACATGTTATCGTTCCGATGCAATTTGATTTTCAGGACGAGTCCAATCAATATCAGGTCAACATCTTAGCCCGGGTACTGCTGCAGGACGAAGGTTTTAAAGTCTATATGGATAAGGAAGAACGACCGCTGAAATTTATGGGAAATACCTGTGAAGCCTTGTTTTTGGAGGTTGAGGACACCAGTGGCATCTTACGTATAAATGTGGTTTTCAGGCTGAAGGACTGTTATGATAATGTCTTGTTTGAATCTAAGGAAGGATCTACCAAAATTAAAGACTTTCAACAGGGCTATCAGGCAGCGCTAAAAGATGCTTTTAGTTCCCTACAGGATGAAGATTATCGTTACGATAGCAGCTTAGACAAAATTCCGGGCAAATCTGTTCAAAGCTCTTTAAACTCGTCATCGCCAGAGGAGATGTATCCCGAGAAGAAAATATATAAATTTGGAGGAGAGACCTATTGGCTTGTTGAAAAAGAAAACGAAGCTTACAGCCTTTTAGCCAACGAAGGCATAGAGATTTATGCTGAACTTGAAAAAGCAGACAAAGGAACATTTATCTTCAAGTCGAAGACTATTACTGGTGCTGCTTTTTTTGGTGCCGATGGGAACTTGACTGTCGAATACAGAGATGAGGATTTAGAGGGAGTTCAAAGCATTATCTTTAGGAAAATAGAGTAATTACGGACAAACAGGCAGTAGGCTAGTAGTTGTATTTGCCAGACCATTTTTGCTTTAAGAATTGCCTCAACTGCTCCTCTCTTTTGTTTTTGCCTGGTTCATAAATAAGATTGTTTTTAATATCCTCCGGCATAAATTCGGCCTGGACAAAGTTGTTTTCATAACTATGAGCATACTTGTAATTGTCTCCATAGCCCAGGTCTTTCATCAGCTTGGTAGGCGCATTCCTTATGGAAAGCGGTACCGACAAGTCTCCGGTTTCCTTCACCAAAGCCAGAGCTTTGTTGATGGCCTGGTAAGAGGCATTGCTTTTGGCCGATGTGGCCAGGTAAATCACACACTGACTCAATATTATTCTTGCTTCAGGAAATCCAATGGTGTTCACGGCCTGGAAGGTATTGTTGGCCATGATCAAAGCTGTAGGATTTGCATTTCCTATATCTTCACTGGCTAGGATGATAAGCCTTCTCGCTATAAATTTCACGTCCTCACCGCCTTCAATCATTCTGGCCAGCCAATAGACAGCCGCATTGGGATCGCTCCCGCGAATAGATTTGATAAAGGCCGAAATGATATCGTAATGCTGTTCTCCCGTTTTGTCGTAACGCGCTGTTTTCTGCTGAATTTTCTCTTCGACCAGTTGATCTGTGATGAGGATGTGTTCTTCATCTACAGAATTGACGACCAGCTCAAACATGTTCAAAAGCTTTCTGGCATCGCCACCACTCAGGCGGAGTAGGGAAGTGGTTTCTTTGAGTTCTATCTGTTTTTTAGAAAGAAAATCGTCTTCTTTTAAAGCCCTCTGCAACAGCTGAATCAAGTCTTCTTTTGAAAATTCGTTCAGGACATAGACCTGACAACGCGATAACAACGCGGGAATGACTTCAAAACTTGGATTTTCAGTGGTCGCGCCAATTAAAGTTATCCAGCCTTTTTCGACAGCACCCAAGAGTGAGTCCTGTTGAGATTTACTGAACCGATGAATTTCATCTATAAACAGGATGGGGTTTTTCTGCTCAAACAACCCCTGATCCTGCTTGGCTTTTTGAATAACCTCCCTCACATCTTTTACACCACTGCTAATGGCAGAAAGTGTGAAAAAGCTGCGTTTGGTTTCTTTGGAAATCAAATTGGCCAGCGTCGTTTTACCAATGCCGGGAGGGCCCCATAAAATGATAGAAGGCACCAGGTCCCGTTTTATCATTTGAGATATAGTGCCGGTTTCTCCTACGAGATGGGACTGACTCAGGTAATCGGATAACTGCTTTGGACGGAGACGTTCTGCTAAAGGTGCTTTCATAAGTCAAAATTAGGAATTAATTTTTGACCTGGATGAATTGATCTCTTTTTCGTGACTCACCAGTCTGTTTTAACTAGTAACCATCAGAGTCTTAATTCACACGAACCAGCCAGAGTGTAGCTTCGGCAGACAGGGTTCCCAACGAAATAAAAGGCAAAGAAGCGCTAATTATGGAGTATTAATCAGCCTTTTTTTGCGAAAAGCTTAGCGGCCTTTGCGAGATATTTTACGCAAAACCCTGATAATAAATTAATTATATGTGATAATTGGATAATCATTAGTTACTGATTAGTTGCCTTTTTTCAATACTTTTGACCTATGAATCAAAAAGACTTTATTGTTCAGCATCACCGGCAATCTATTGTAGCTGCTATTTTATGGCCGGTTTTGATCGTCTTTTCGCTTTGGCTGGTGTACTGGGTTGAAATCAAATTCAGAGTAAATTTCACCACCTTCGGCGTTTATCCCAGAGAAGTGAAAGGCCTGTTTGGGATTATAGCTTCGCCTTTTATTCACAGCGGTATCGAGCATCTTTATAAAAACTCAATTCCCATCCTCGTACTCACTGCCAGTCTGTTTTACTTCTACAAGGATATTGCCTGGAAGACCCTTGCTTATGGTTTGGTTACTTCAGGATTTCTGACCTGGTTAATAGGCAGAACTTCCTATCATATTGGTGCCAGTGGAATGGTTTACTTCCTGGCCTCCTTTTTATTCTTTAAAGGGGTAAGGTCCAGGAATTACAGATTGATAGCCTTATCTCTAATAGTCGTTTTCCTATACGGGAGTCTGGTCTGGGGAACCATGCCCGGCGAGCCCGGTATTTCGTGGGAAGGCCATCTTTCTGGTTTTATAGCCGGACTGGTCTTTAGTTTTATTTTAAAATCATCGCACTTCAGTAGCTTGCCATCCATACATAAGCCTCAACCTCAAAGTGAAAAGGAGGATGAATTTTTAAAACAATTCGATGAACAGGGTAATTTCAGACCTTTAGAACCAGAGGTTGACAATTCAGCAAGTTATAGTCAGGATTCAACTGCAGAGGATGAAGATCAGATTACTTATAATTCCAATTCCTGAATTAATTATGACTTAGGAAGGCGTTGTCTTACAGTTTCATACAATATCACTCCACAGGCTACAGACACGTTTAGAGATTCAATTTCTCCCATCAGGGGAAGTTTGCCTCTCTGGTCTGCCATTTTAAGAATACTGGCTTGTATGCCCTCGCCTTCACCACCCATAATAAGAGCCAGAGGTTTATTCAGTTTTAAATCATAAATGGAATCTTCCGTTTTTTCGGTAGCAGCCACGAGTTCGATGCCCGACGATTTCAGATAGAAGATAGCATCCTTAAGATGATCTACTTTACAAATCGATATATTAAAGGCTGCCCCAGCTGAGGTTTTAATGGTTTCGTTGTTCACCTGAGCACTTCCGCTTTTAGGTAAAATAACGGCATCGACACCTGTACACTCTGCCGTTCGTAGTATTGCTCCCAGATTTCTGACATCGGTGATGCCATCCAAAAGCAAAAACAACGGCGTTTCTTTGGTTTCCAAAACTGCCTCTACTGTCGATTCAAATTCCTGATATCGGATTTGCGACGTATAAGCGATAACCCCCTGGTGATTAAAGTTTTCAAATTTTTTAAACTTTTGAATAGGAACATAAGAAACCTTTACCGTTTGCTGCTTGGCTAAGCCTTCCACTTCCTTGAGCTTTGGATTGTCTGAGTCTTTGAGCAGATTGATTTTTTCAATGTCCTTGTTCTGCTTCAGCGCTTCGACAACGCTATGAATTCCGAAAATGATATGTGAGTCTTCCATGGTATGTAACTTATATAAATCTTAATGATTAATAGCTCAGTAATTGTCTTATTATATAATGCCGATATTTATTTTAAGGAGCCCGAAGTTACGGGAGACAATTAAAATAACCATCGGTATAAAAAAAAGGATTGACAAAATTATGTCAATCCCTTTAGTAATCCTATGAATAAGTGTTTTATTCTTTGATGATTCTTTTCTGAATGCTTTGAGCACCATCGGTAAGGTTGAGAATATATATTCCCTTAGATAGTGTACTCGTATCAATACTCAAACCGGATGTTGAATTAAAATCTTTTTTATCGATGACTTTACGTCCTAACATATCATACACAGAAACTTGAACATCCGTGCTGAAATTGATTTCAGAAGAGGAAATGTTAAGTCTGTTTTTGACCGGGTTAGGCCATAAGACAATGGATTTAGTGTTGAATGATTGATTAGATAAAGTGACTTGTTCAAAATTTGTAACCACGAGGCTGAATTCTTGTGACCTCAATCCATCTTTAAGCGCTAATGCATTTTTATAGTCTATTGTTATTTTATATATGCCAGGAGATGCATTTTCTAAATTTATAATTTCAACATTATCTCTTATATTATTTCCTCTTATCGCATTATTGAGAGCATCACTTACATCTAGTTTCCAGGGATAAAATATCTCATTATTTGGTCCAATTACTGTTAGATCTAAATCGTTAACTAATATAGGCGTGAGATCGTTGAGTTGACCATCTTTAGCTTCTCCTGCTGGATCATTCCAAACAAGACCTATATCAATGCTTGAACTTCTTGAAATAGAAAATTCCAGGTCGTAATTATCGACCGTTTCATTTAAACTTCTCTCTATAATCAAGCTAGTTGTTTGATTTCCCAAAATTACATTAGCAGCTTTTTTTGCATTAACTAGCCCCCAGCCATTACTCATATCCGGTCCAGCCCTTCCAACGTCACTTGCAGTTGTGCATAACAGCGCCTTAGCTGTTGCAGACTTCATAAAGGTATTATTCTTTTTGAAATATAGCTCTTGTAGTAGTAACAGAGTGCCAGAAACATTTGGTGCTGACATCGAAGTGCCTTGTGCATAACCGTATTGTTCTAATACAGTTGTTGAATACAGTCTCTCGCCTACACCTAATAGATCAGGTTTTATTCTAAAATCATCTGTTGGACCCTGACTACTAAAATCACTTTTAATATTTAAACTTCCTAAGGTGGGTCTTATAATTTCACCATCTTGGTTTAATTCTATATCATCAAAATTTGCACTGCCTACAGTTAGTGTATTTTTAGATACTTTTGCACTAGATAATTTATCTCCCCGCACCGTGTTTGGTTCATCCGCCTCTTCCTTTCCGCTGTTTCCAGCAGAATGTACAGATAAAAGATACGGTGAACTATTGGCTATCAAATCCCAATTTCGAGAATCTGATGTATAAGTTCCAAAAAGTGTTGAAGGATTTTGATCCCCATCTTTGTTAACTAAAGGTATACCATAAGAGTGGTTTGATACTAGAAGTAGAGAATCTATTGCTAATGTTGCTAGTTCTAGTTTATCTTCATCTGAATCATAAACATATCCCAAAGATTTAGGAGCCATTCCTTTTACGCCAGGTTCAAATCCTCTTGCTAATATCGTTCCTGTTACATGTGTGGCGTGGAAGCCAGGATCAAACTCATTATCTATATTGGTTACTCTTATTTGACTTCCAATAAATTCACGATGGTCTTCTTTTGCCATTTGGCCAACTTCCCATATTCCTATTCTCATTCCCTCTCCTTCCAAATCTAAATTTAATTCACCATTTAGCTGTATGTAATTTGTTCTTGTACCAATGGCAGCATTTATATTGAAAAAGTTAACAAGATAAATAGGTTGCCCATCAACAATTTCATATATATTTCTATTATTAACTTCAGCGTAGTTGTTTTTTTTTTGCAAAAAGGATTGTATTCTTTCGTTACGGTCTTCAATCTCCTTATAAAGTGACATATAAAGATCATCAGACTTATTCGTTTCAGGTTTTAGTTTTTTAATAGTTTCTATATTTTGAGCATTGGAGTTAATGACAGAAAACAACAAAAATATAAATAAAAGTATTCTCATTTTTTTTAACAAATTTAATAAAAAAGTATTTGTATATCAGCTCCTTTTTATATTAAATTTTCTAATTTTAAGTTATAAGTTCAACATGTAAGTTTAAAATACCGCGGGCTAGCCCGTAGTATTTTAGGTTCAACAGTTATATTGATCTTGCATGTAAAAATACAAACAACTGACCCTAGGTCAAATATATCAAATTCAAAGTCTAGTACAAGCTGGACTGAATCAATCTGACATAGCAGAGCAATTGAAAGTTCATAGAAGCCCCATTAGCAGGGAACTAAGGAGGAATACCCCTAAAAGAGGCAGGACAGCATTCCAGTATATAGGTGAGCATGCTCAAAGTAAAACAGACTTTCGCCATTTGAAGAAAACAAAGCAGGTTCGTTTGACTCAAGATCTAAAAGCTCGCATTGCCAGTTTGATGGAACACGAAAAATGGAGTCCAGAACTCATTGCTAAACGCCTAACTAAAGAAGGAGAATATTGCGTGAGCCACGAGACAATCTATAAGTGGATATGGGTAGCAAAACACAGTAACCATAGAAACCATAAGGCTTATAAACACCTTCACAAACATTTAAGTCATAATGGACGAAGGCAGAAGAGAGGCAATATAAAGGACAATCGTGGAGCAATAACCCAACGAGTGGATATAGAGCAGCACCCAGAAGTGGTAGACCAATGATCTAGAGTAGGTGATATTGAGGTAGATCTGATGATGGGTGCTCATCATAAGTCCGCCTTATTGGTAATGACAGATAGAACAACTTTAGTAACCATGATAGAGAAAAGCTAAAAAGTAAAAATGCAGAAGAAATTAACCACAAAATGATAAAAAGACTAACCAAATTTAATAGCTCATGGATTAAAACCATCACTTTTGATAACGGTAAAGAGTTTGCCAAGCACTATGAAATAGCAGAGTTACTAAAGGTCAGAACTTATTTCACAAGACCTTACACCTCTCAAGACAAGGGAACGGTAGAAAATAGAATAGGTGTCATTAGAAGGTTTATCCTAAGAAAACCGACCTAAGGAAAATATCAGAACAAAGAATAAAAGAAGTATAAAGATTGCTAAAGTCCAGACCAATTAGAAAGTTTAATTATAATAACCCTTTTTAAGAACTATAAAACAAGTGTGTTATACTTATGGGTTGAACACAGCACATCTAAATTAAAAACTCCGGCTAAATATAATTAGAATTATACTTAACCGGAGCTAACTTAAATTAGAGCTAATAATACTTAGTGAATGTATTTTCCACTAATATCACACTTATAGAAACCTTTATTTTATAGAGATATCAGAGCTTCTAAAAAAAAGCATCACATTTATTTCATTTTCCGCTAATGATTCTCATCTGTATGGCTGTATTATTAGCATCTTTACCTTAAAATCAAAATGTCTTAATATCCTAAGTTTTGTTCAATGTTTGAATTTGCATTAAGTTCATCTATATCAATAGGATAAACAAATAAGTTGTTTGGATAATTGAGTGTTTCAATTAAATTCTGATTAGAACCCAATACTTCTATATCTTGGCCAGTTCTCATAAGATCATCATATCTTAGACCCTCAAACATTAGTTCCTTTCTTCTTTCCAAAAGAATATCATCTTTTGAAACCGAAGTATAAGCTACAGCATTTCGATTAGCAGTGATTGAATTTAGTTGAGTTAATGCTTCGCTATCTCTACCTTTTTCTAAAAGGGCTTCAGCATAATTTAAAATAACTTCTTCATATCTGAAAAGAGATATGTTATCAGAACCCTGAGCTGTATCGGGATATTTCCCCATATTTCTTAACCTTGTTCCATTATCTTGATATCCTAAAATATCTCTTCTCACGTCATTTATTCCAAAAATATTTATTACATCTGACACGACTTCTACATCTCCATAACCTTCTGGAGCATCTCCAGGGAATCTATATATATAAGCTAAAGAATTTGATCCTGCATTATCAGCAGTACTAAACGCTAATTCAAATATTGAATTCTGTTGTTCCCCTGCAGCAAAGCTTGATACATAAGAATCAGCAGGTACAATACTATATAAATTTGAATTAATTACAGCCTCAGATGCGTCTATCGCTCTATCCCAATTTCCAAAATAAACTGCAACTCTACTTTCTAATGCTTTCGCGGTATATTTAGAAACCGTAGTTTTTGATGTATCGAAATCAGAATCCATCATATTAAATGCTGTTTCTAAATCTGAATAGATTGCGTTTCTAACTTCATCAACAGTATTTCTAGAAGGGGATAAGTTGTCACCTTTAAAAGTGGTAACTATTGGAACACCCAAATTCGTTGAAGGGTCACCATCGTGTTGTTGACCATAAACCCTTAGCAAATCAAAATGGCTTAAAGCTCTTAAAATCATTGCCTGACCTTGAACATGCATACCATAATCTAAATTTCCATCTAAAGATTCTACATCTGCATTGATGATTATGTTTGCATCCGCAATCGCGGCATAAGCATTATTCCATATAAAATCAGTTTGAGCATTATATGCAAACTCTGCCTGAGTTGAAAACCTTCCAGAATTACCATTAGAAAAGCAATTGTCAGACCTCACTTCATTAGTTGCTATAATATCTCTTCCGTAATACCCAGATCCTGTCATAGTATTATGAACTCCTTTCAATATGCTGTTTAAATTATCGACAGAAGTTATACTGCCTTCAACTGCTAAATTCTGAGATAGAGTTGGATTTAAATCCTCTGTAGAACAAGAAGAAAGAAATGCTATTTGAACTCCTACGAGAATTTTGAAAATATTTAAATATGTCTTTTTCATTTTTTTAAAATTTTAAAGTTAAACCAAAAGATACTGATTTAATCGGTGGAGTTTCCAATCCTGTTTCACCACCTAAATCTTGTTCAGGATCGTAAGCAAGATTATCATCTTTTACCCAAGTCGCTAAATTATTACCTCTTACAAATAATCTTAATCCATCAATACCAATATCTTTAAACTTGCTCTTAAAGTCATAACCAAAATTAACAGATCTTAATCTTAAGAAATCAGCTTCGTAAAGGTATTTAGAATGTCTTTGCCATGGTGTAAAGCTACTGGTGAATTTTCCATTTCTTGAGATATCACCTGGCTCTTGCCAACGGTCTAATAAAGAAGTTAATCCTTGGAAAGCAAATATAGGGAAACCATTTGTCGTATTGGTATATCTATGCCATCCTTCATAAATCTTGTGCCCTCCAGCATAATACCCTTGGACATCTAAGAAAAATCCCTTATAATCGATATGGAAATTTAAACCAGCTGTAATAGTTGGTACAGCATTATCACCTTGGAAAACAGCTTCAGCTTCATTGAAGTTGGTAGTCGTTTCACCGTCAACACCATTCACATAATATTCTTCTAAACCTGTTTCTGGATTAACTCCTGCCCATGTAGGCATGTACCATGCATTTACAGGATGTCCAGACTCTATTCTTGTTGTTGTAGTAGTAATAGTTCTTTCTTCTCCATTAGGTTTCAATGGTAATTTATTGATTTCATTTTCTACTGTAGAAATATTACCACTCAAGCTTATATTTAAATCTGCAGACCGAACAATAAATGCACTCAAATCTACTTCAAATCCTTTATTGTTTAATGCCCCTATGTTTCGAACTTGTGATGAGAAACCTGTTGTAAGTGAAAGAGGCACATTAAGCAATAAATCTTCTGAGCTTCTATCGAAATAGGCAAAACTACCTGAAAGTGCACCTTTAAATAAAACAAAGTCTAAACCAACATCTAATGTTTTTGAGGTTTCCCATGTTAAATCAGAATTACCGAATGTTCCAACTGATTGTGCGCCTTGTCCACCATAGTCTCCATTAAAAGAGAAGAGAGATTGATATTGATTTAATCCAATATTAGCATTACCAGTAACACCATAAGATCCTCTTAATTTTAATGCATCTACAAAACCTACTTCACTCATAAATGCCTCTTTGTTCATGTTCCATGCAGTACCAATAGACCAGAAATTACCCCATCTATTATCTTGAGAGAATCTTGAATTACCCTCTCTTCTGTAAGATAAATCCAATACATATTTACTATTAAAAGCTTTATAACTCAATAGTCCTAAATATGCTCCAACATACCAGTCATTAAAACTAGAATTAACACTTGTAGGTGTCCCAACGTTATTTAAATTTATCAACCCATCTGCTGCAAAATTCTCACCAGCACCACCAAGAAAATATCTTCTATTGGACTGATATTCCTGTAGAAGTTTTGCGTCAAAAACGTGATCTTCAGTTATTGAGAAATTATAGTCTAAATAATTCTGGAAAACATAAAATACATTATTTCTTGTATATTGTGAAGCATCTCCAGAGGTTGGAACCCCATAACCATAATTTCTGTTCGAGTAATTTTTACTGTTATAGATTTGGTAATCTACATTAAATGTACTACCAAAGTTTAAACCTTCAGCTAAATTCCATGTTATGCTATTATTTGTGACCAATCTAGTAAAGGCTTGTTCATAAACATTATCTCTCATGATAATTAACGGGTTAGGCAAAGAACCTCCAAACTCATTTAATTCTCCATCCTGGTTGTAAGGTTGTCTTAAAGGTGATAAGAAAAAAGGTGCAGTTCTAGGTCCCTCAAAATAAGCACTTCTTTCTAAGAATCCTTCCTGTAATGTATGTGCTACTGAATTACTTGAACTAAATTTAATTTTATCAGATAAGTCTTTTGTAAAATTTATAGCCCCATTGATTCTTTCAAATTCACTTCCAATCACCGTACTTTCTTGTTCCATGTATCCTAAAGAAGCATAAAAAGTGTGACCATCGCCACCTCCATTAGCTGAGAAGCTATGTTGTTGGATGACAGCATCTTTGTTTGTAACTGCCTCTTTCCAATTCCCTTCAGGTCTGCCATTAGTATCCCAAGAAGCATATGGTTCTCTAGATAACAAATAAGCTTCAGCATCTTCTTCAGAACCAAAAAATCCATCATTAAAATAAGCTTCTGAAGCTAATTCTAACCTGTTTGCTGCAGTTAATGGAGTTGGACCATCTACGGCATCATTTTGAAATCCGTAAGTGGAATTTACAGTAAATGTAGTTTTACCAGCCTTACCGCTTTTTGTGTTAATAAGAATTACACCATTAGAACCTCTAGCACCGTATTGTGCTGTTGCAGACGCATCTTTTAATACTGTAATAGATTCAATATTATTACTATCAAAAGCAGATAAAGTAGAAAAAGTTGAAGTTGCACCTGAGGCATTCACATTTCCATTGTTTACCGGCACCCCATCTATTACATATAAAGGTTCGTTACCTGCGGTAATAGAACTTATACCTCTTATTCTAATGCTTGATGTTGATCCAGGTGTACCGGATCCAGAAGAGACAGTTAAACCAGAAACATTACCCTGTAAAGCTTGATCTACAGTAGGTGTTACTATGTTTTGAAGTGTCTCAGACTCAACTTTAACAACTGAACCTGTAATGTCACTCCTTTTTTGAGAAGAATAACCTGTGATAACAACTTCATCTAATGCTTCTCCTATTTGAAGTTGAACATTAATTTCTGTTTTATCACCAACAGAAACAGTTTGAGTTTGAAAACCTACATACGAAAATGTAAGTTTGTCTGAACTGGTTGCTTGAATAGTGTAATCTCCATCAAAACCAGTTTGAGTCCCCGTGCTTTGTCCCTCTATCAAGACGTTCACCCCTGGAAGAGGTAATCCATCTGGATCTGTTACAACACCAGAAACAGTCTTTGTTTGTGCAAAACCAATTTGCAGTACGAACGCCAAGAATAGCGTCAAAATTCCATTTAACTTTGTTTTCATTGTTTATTTATTTGAATTAGCCGTTGCCAAAAATGAAAATATAAAGTTAATCTCGCAAGACTTATTGTATTTATTTTAATATAACAGCTGTTAAAACTTAACACTCAGGTAACATTTAGAATAAAAATCGTCAATTCTCGCGGGGGGTTTTAAAGGAATCCGCAATTTTGTTTTTGATTTAAAAAATATTAATTTCTTTAAAAGAATTCTTTTCTGACTCAATAGCTTCATCGTTTTATCACTGATCTCCTGTACAACTACCTATATTGGCAATACCATTTTAGGAGTAAGCCGGGTGTTTTTAAGTTGAATGAGTTCTTTTCATATAATCTTCAGTTTCAATTCCTGAATTTCTTGTTATTTTAAATTATTAGTCTCATAACTCAGGATATATCATATGCTTCCTGAAACAGAAAATAAGGGCTAATATCGATTAAGTTGCTTTTTGATATCGCTCTGTCCTTTTTTCAATTTATTACAAAAAAAAGCTGCTAGAGGTTATCTAGCAGCTAAAATTACCTTAAAATGATTTAAGTTTAATTCACATCCCAGAATACAGGGGTTTGTTGTGAATCTCCTCCAATTGCCTGTGAAGCAGCTTCATAATTTACTTCGTTCAGGTTTTGTTCATTAATCGGATACGTATACCTTAATGGTACAGGATTTCCAGTTGAACCAGGAAGGTTTAAGCTTGGTTCATCGTATTTTCTCCATACAGACCATCCTTCTAAAGGATTGTCATACATGGCTATCCAGAATTGTGTTCCTATCAACTCATCAGAATTTGCCGAATTGTAAACAACATCTGGTTTAGCCAAATACGCGTTTATAGCAGTTTGATCTTCAATACCAGCATAGTTCATAGACGCTGTAATAGCGTTGTTATAATGCGTGGTAGCATCTCCAAATACATTGTAATTTAATTCTGATGCTGTGGCTAAATGAAATGAAACCTCAGCAAAATCCATAAATATACCTGCATGTGTCGGGTCCAAAAAGCTCTCGCCCATGTGAGTAGAACCAGAGTATGGATTTTGAGCTCCATAAATACCACCAACGTAAACACCATCACCTAGATTCTGATCAAAATAATACATGCGTCTTGGGTCTTCCAAATCATTCATGATATCAACCAGTGTATTTGCTGCTACATAGTCAGAACGACCGCTTTGTACCAAGTCCTCCCATAATGGGTTAGTATTAGGGGGTGAGCTTTGGTAATGAAGAAGAGCATTATCCTCATTCCCGGTAAAAACGCCCTTGCTGGCAGCGTCTTCAGCTGCACTTTGAGATAAGCTTGGGTTGCTGTCTGAGATTCTCATAGCCAGCCTCAGTTGCAATGAATTATTGAACTTTGACCACTTGCTCATATCACCAGAAAATAGTACGTCTGGTCCGGCAAAACCCTGTCCGGAGCTTAGTAATGCACTGGCGGCCTGCAATCTTTCGATTAGATTTTGATAAATAGCAGCATCATCTTCATAAGCTGGAAGGGTAATGGTTTCAGCCTGAAGAGCTTCGTTATAAGGAATATCTCCAAAGGTATCTACCAGTACCTGCCAGGCGTAAACCTGTAGCACTTCAATTTGACCCAATCTAGCGTCTTTCTGACCTTGAGAAAGATCGTCGCTCTCATTGATGTAATCTTTTGCATCATCCAAGTCTAATAATACATCTCTGTAAATTTCAGACCATTGGGATTGCGGAATGTTACGATTTGTCAAATCATAGTTTGGCTCATCAACATAGGTTGTAGCCGTAAGGTATTGACTTATAAATCTAAATACATTAATATTTACATTTGGGCTTGCCAAAAAGTCCCCTAAGCTTACCGTCGCAGAAGTGAATAAGAAATCTTCAGAAACTTCTGTCGGATTTTTAGGGTCTTGGTTGAGTCTCTCGTAGTTTTCATCGCTTGCGCAAGAAAATAAAAGACTAACCGTTAAAAAGGTTATTATATATTTTTTCATTTCTATTTATGTTTAAAAATTAAACTTAAGGTTTACTCCATATTGCTTCATTGCTGGGTAGGCTCCAGATTGGTAACCTTGAACGTTACCAGAACTCAATCCAGCTTCAGGATCAGAATATGGCATATTCTTATCTATAATCCATAAGTTTCTACCGATAATTGAGAAAGAAGCACTTGTAAATGGTAATTTCTCTAAAGCTTTTGCGCTTAAGTCATAAGTTAAATTCAACTCTCTTAACTTGATGTAAGACGCATCATAAACGTGTCCTTTATTGGCGTCACGTGCATAACCATAAGGATTGCTGTAGCGGTCAAAAGGAACTCTTGTAGTGTTTTGAGATCCATCAGCATTCACTCCTGGAAGGATAATACCTCCACTGTCAGCTCCTCCTGTTAGAGGTGCTCTCATTTCATTACCTAGATCATTGGTACCTGCTGTTCTGTCATAGATACCAGTTGCAAAACCATACCAGGTATCAAGTGAAAATATATCTCCACCTTCCTGAATATCTATTAAAAAGCTTAATCTGAAATTTTTATAAGTAAACGTGTTGGTTATACCTGCATTCCAGTCTGGCTGAATGTTACCAATAATGTTATTATTAGACGATGTGGTTTCATAGTAACCACTGCTGTTTACAATTTTATTTCCAGCATCATCGTATTCATAATCAGACCCTCTTATAGCTCCATAAGGTTGTCCTGGCGACGCATTTATGGAAACACCCCCCTGAAGACTTGCTAACTGTAAGTTGTCAATACCATCAGTAAGGCTTATAACCTGGTTGCGGTTTCTAGACCAGTTAACGGATACATTCCATTTGAAATCTTTTAGTTTTACCGGAGCACCACTTACCAAGACTTCAAAACCTTTGTTTTCAATCTCACCTGCATTCAGTAATTTTCTTGTATATCCCGTTGCATTCGAAACTGGTACCGGAGTAATCTGGTCTTCAGTTCTGGTTCTGTAGTAAGAAAGGTCCAGATTAAGTCTATTGTCCAGCATGCTTGCTTCTAAACCAACTTCATAAGACTTTGAGGTTTCAGGTTTAAGTTCAAGATTGTTTAATGTACTGTTTAAACTTGCGACACCCTGACCATTAAATGGTGTTGAAATCACGTAGGTGTTGAAAACATCATAAGGGTCTGTACCACTACCAACCTGAGCGTAATTAGCTCTGAATTTGGCAAAGTTCAACCAATCCTGATCTAAGATGTTCGAAAGTAATACACTGGTTGAAATGGATGGGTACACATAAGTGTTTTCTTCTTTAGGTAAAGTTGATGAGCGGTCTCTACGAATAGTAGCTTCTAAATAATAAGTATTTAGGTAGCCTAAACTTGCTCGAGCAAATAATCCGTCAACCATCTGGTCTGCTTCATATTCTGCTGGCGGAACAAGTGGATCCTTACTATTGCTTAACGCATAAAATCCTGGTGCATTAAGACCTCCATTGGTGGAAGCTCTTATAAAAGTTTGCTCATTTCGTCTTAAGTTAAACCCTAAGTTACCGTCAAGGTTAAGATCATCGCTTAGGTTCTTGTTGAAGTTCAGGATCAGGTCATAGTTATATTCAGCGACTCTGTTATCAAATCTAGAGTATCTGGATACACCTACCGATCCAACGTTTTTACGTTCTTCCTGTAGTTCACTGTAAGTATCAAAGGTGAAACGTCCTAATACGCTAAACACGTCATTGATTTGGTAATTCAAATTGATATTACCAAAATAGCGATTACGCGTGTCTGTTTGAAAATTCTCATATCTTGTAAAATATGGATTGTCAAAATAAATAGGGGTTCGGTTATCAGGACCATTAGCGTTCCAGGTGATGTTTCTGCCTGTTTCAAAATAGGCATCACGTTGTTGATATAAATCAACATTCATTTGATACCACTGTCTAAAAGACTGCATAACGTTCAAGTCATCATAACCTGTTCCGTATCTACCAAGTCCATCAGTTTTAATGAAATTTACATTAGAAGCAACTTTAAAATTCTCTGTCAAGTCGTGAGAGCTAGAAAACTTTATGTTGTTTCTCTTTATTTCACTATTTGGTAAAGCTCCTTTCTGCAATAAGTTTGTGAAGGCAACTCTGTACGTACTTTTATCGGTTCCACCGTCTAAAGAGACAGAGTTAATCAAAGTATGACCAGTTTCCCAAATATCGTTTGGAGTATGCTCGCCAGCTGTCCAGGGAGAAGCTTGCTGGTAAGTATCCAATTCTGGATAGATAGAATTCCATTGGTAAATCATACGTTTTGGATCGAAGGCAGCACCAAAAGAGGCGTCTTCTGTAAATGGGGTAGTCTCATCCAATGTTCCGTCACCGTTAATGTCGCTAAGGTTGAAATAACCATCGCTAGATTGATAATACGGACCGTAACCAGCACCATATTTGCGCTGATATGTAGGTAATGTTTTTTCATCAGCGTTTGAAAACATAACTGAAGATCTAACGCTTACGCCAATACCTTTATTTTTTTCACCTCTTTTGGTTTCGATGATAATGACACCATTGGCAGCACGTTCACCGTAAAGGGCTGTTGCAGCTGCACCACGCAGAACATTGATACTCTTGATATCATCCGGATTTATATCTGCAGCGGCGTTACCATAATCATATCCACCTCTACCAGCTTTCTGTCCAGAAGTATTTGAGTTTTGGTTGATAATAGGTGTGCCATCCACCACAAATAATGCCTGGTTGCTACCTGTTAAAGAAGCATTACCTCTAATAACCACGTTGGTAGAACCACCCATAGTACCGGAAGACTTCACTTTAAGTCCCGCGACTTTACCAGATAAAGCATTGGTAAAGTTTTGAGTGGCAACATCAGAAACCTCATCTCCGCCAACTTCCTGTGTGGCATAACCTAAGGATTTCTTTTCTCTCTTAATACCTAAAGCCGTAACAACAACTTCGTCTAGTTGACCCGTTGCAGGTTCTAAAGTGATATCAATTGAGCTCTGATTGTTTACGGGAACTTTCTGTTCTTTCATTCCCAAATAAGAAAAAACTAAAACGGCATCATCACCCACTTGAAGAGAAAATTCTCCATCAAAGTTGGTTTGGGTACCATTTGCAGTTCCTTCCTCAATTACGTTTACTCCGGGTAAGGGTAAACCACTGTTGTCTACAACAGTTCCTGTCACTTCTTGATTCTGCGCTAGTCCCACGTGTGAGATTAAAGCAAACATGAATAAAAAGATCCAATTTACATTTTGTTTCATTTGTTAGTTTTTTTATTAGAATTAGCCACGTCGGAACTAATAGTAATTAAACTTGTTAACAAATGCATAACGTTAAATTTACATAATTTAGTAAATCACAGTTAGATTTTTCAATTATTGCTTTGATTTGCAGTGCAATAAAATATTCAAAAATTATCTAAAAACAGACCAATCCAGTTTTAAGGAAAAAACATTGGAGTAGAGGGCAAGGCTTTGGTCACCAATATCGGTAAGGGCATAATCAATTTGAATTCCTTATAGATATAAAAAAAAGCTACCCTATTTAGAGTAGCTTTTAAGCAAGTGACTAATTCAAATAACATTAATTCTGATCACTTGAACTTAAATTTGGATTAGCGTTGATTTCAGCTTGTGGAATTTTAAATATCCAGTCATCGTTTATAGATGGTCTGTCGATTTGATAGGCTTGCTGATAAAGAACTTGAGAAGCACCAGATCCACCATCTGCAGCATGATCGATTTCTTCATCCCAACGGATTTTGTCGGTATATCCAAAACCTTCGCCCCAAAGTTCTAATCTTCTTTGGAATTTGATTTCTTCCATTAAAGATTCTTTAGTGTTGAATACAGATACGTCAAAGGCACTATCTCTTTCGTTGACTAGTGTTTCAAGTGCGATCTGTGCGTTAGGAACATCATCCATCATCGCTAATGCTTCAGCCTCAATGAGGTACATTTCAGAAGAACGCATGTAAATCACATCATCTGGGTCTATAGTCCCAGGATTAGCATTTTTGAGTTTAAAATGCATGTATGGATGTTGGTTAAAGCTATTTGTAATGCCATATTCTTCATTGATTTCAGCTCTACGGGCATTAAAGGCTGCCTCATCAGTGTAGTTAGGATCATTTCCAAACCCACCTTCTCCATTCGCAGCAGACGTGTTGGTGTTTGGAGCATCCACTATAAAGACTTTTCCTCTGTAATCTGTCTCTGGTATAGCGTCCACCAGTCTACGGTCAGCAATCTTAGGGTTATTTCTAATCTGGCTTCCGTTGAATGTGTTACTAGCTAAATAAAAGTATGATCTAAAAAATGTTGTTTCTGCTTCGATGACATGACTTCCCCAAATTACTTCAGAGAGTTCATTACTATTAAAACCGGAAAGCCAGTCTGCTTCATTCATTATTGGATAATCTTGTCTAGCAGCAACTGCAGATGCCGCAGCAGTTTCCCAGTCACCTTTAGAAAGAGCCCATCTTGCTCTTAATCCATAAGCTACATCAATATTCAATTGAGATTTTGCAGCAGCCCCAGATCCAGATCTTCCTGAACCGTTTTCAAAAGCTGTTATAGCATCGGTTAAATCACTACCAATCTGGTCATATATATCCTGAACACTTGATCTTGGTTGACTTGTGAACGGAGATTCTGAAGAGAATAATAAGGGTACACCCGGATCTGTTTCTGGATTTCCAATTAAATATCCCTTAGCATAGTGCTGAACCAATGATAAATATGCATAAGCTCTGTATGTGTAGGCTTGTCCTAAAATTTCATTCAGTCGTGCAGTTTCAGTAAAGCCACTTTCTTCAATTCCTTTAATCAAAAGATTAGAGTGAAGTATAATGTTATACCTATGATACCATAATAATTCAGTTGTTAAAGAGGTTTGAATTGTGTGATCATTCCATTGCGCATTGGTTCGCCATCCGAGATTATTTGCATTTGCAGAATGAATAAGAGTCCCAGCCAGATTGTCGCCCATTGGAACCCAGTAGTGATTGTTCGCTCTAGCTGTGTTCCCCCCTGGAAATACAGTCTGTGATTGAGAATATAAGCCTCTATGTACACCATTAAGCACAAGTTGCATATTTTCTACACTTGCAAGGGCATCGTCAGCCGATATAGCATCAGTTGGAGTTCTTTCTAAAAACTCATCTTCGCATGATAATACTGGAAAAATTAAAGCTGCCAGTAGTATAAGTTTTATTTTATTTATCATATCTATAATTTTTATAATGAAATATTTAATCCAAGAGATATAATTCTCGGAGCAAAAAAGTTGTTAGCTGGAGAAGTTCCTGCTAAATTGAACTGAGGATCAAGACCATCTCTTTTACTCTTGAAATAAAGATTTTCTCCTGTTAAGTTTAAAGTCAAATTATCTAGGCCTAACTTTTCTGTCATGGTGCTGTTGAATCTATAGCTAAGATTAGCATTTCTCAAATTAATATAAGAACCATCTGTTATAAAACGATCAGATTGAGTTTGAACTAAGAGGACATTTCCATTTTCTAGTCGTGGAACATCTGTGATGTCTCCAGGCTGTCTCCAGGCATTCAAAATATCTGGATGAGATGAAGATCCATAAGCACCTGCGTGCATCAAGTTAGCATAGCCATTATCTAAAACACTTCCACCGATACCATAAGTGATTAATAGATCTAGCGTAAACCCTTTGTAGCTGATTGTATTTGCAACAGATCCTATAAAATCTGGAACTGAAGAATCTCCGGTATATGCTCTTTCGGTTTCCGTCCAGTCGTTGGTCGTTAGTTGATTTCCATTGGCATCTAAGACTGGAATACTCTCATTATTTGCATCAAGTTCGTATTGTAAGTATAACTGGTCTCCAGTAGCTGGATCAACTCCTGCAGTTCTAAAAAGAAAGAAATCAAACCTTGATACTCCTTCGGCCCATCGTTTACTACCGTTTATAAATGGATCTGGTAGGCTGGTAATTTCATTTTTAAGTGTTGAGCCTAATAAAGTTAAATCCCATTTAAGTTCGTCAGTGTTAATCATATGTCCAGTTAGTCCTATTTCCCATCCAGAGTTATACATATCTCCTGCATTTACAGGAACAACATTTAATCCATTACTTGGAGCAATAGGAAGGTTGTAAAGTAAGTCTGTAGAATTTCTTCTGTAGTATTCAACCGAACCATCTAAGAAGTTATTGAATAAACCAAACTCTAAAGCTACATCATAACTTTCTGTGGTTTCCCATAATAAATCTGAGTTACCAATATCTGTAAATAAAATTGCTGGATTTGCTGCATTAGAAGTAATATTAAATCTTGCTTGGGATAGGTAACTATCATTTAAATCATCATTACCAACTTCACCATAAGACCCTCTGATTTTTAATCTATCTATCCAATCTATGTTTTGAATAAATTCTTCCTGATCCATTCTCCAGGAGGCTCCAACTGAGTAAAATGTACCCCATCTGTTTTCAGATTGGAAAACCGATGAACCGTCTGTTCTTACTGAAGCGCTTAAGTAATATTTGTCGTTGAAGTTATAATTTCCTCTAAAGAAATAACTTTCTAAAGATCTGTCAAAAGTAGCACCATCTAAGTCTACAATATTTGAAAAGTTAGCAAATTCAAATATTCCACTTGCAGCCTGAATCGTTGCCAATCCATCTAAATCACTTATAGATGTTTCGTAACTTTCGTGACCGGCTGTCAAATCTAAATTATGATAACCAAAACTTTTTTGATAAGTAAGAATTTGGTTAAAAGTTTCTGTATCACGTCTTGCTCTTCTTTGTCCTAAACGTCCTACTGGCTGAGCATCTCCGATAATTGGGTTTTCATACTCACTTGAAAAGAAGTCAGTCAAATCTCTACCATAATTAAGTTTCAAACTCAATCCGTCTATGATTTCGTATTCACCAAACAATCTAAAACCATACGTATTGTTTTGCTGAAGCTCACGATTTAAAATTAATTCTTGAATAGCATGTCTTCCTTGGTTTATTGGTCGAGATCCGATACCAAAGTCTGGAAAGCCTTCTCCGCTATCCCATAAAGGTGCACCTTCTTCATCTAAAACGATGTTCCCATCTCTATCATTTACAAAAACAGGATAAATTGAACCAATGCCCTGAGCAAAACCAAATGGATTAACAATACTTCCTGTACCAGCAGAACTTGGAGCTCTAGATTCAGTTAAAGAAAGGTTGGTACTACCGCCTACTTTAATTTTATCATTAACCTGAAAATCAGCATTCAATCTTGCAGTGAATCTGTCAAAACCAGAAGTGATCACATAGCTGTCTTCATCTAAATATGAAGCTGAGAAAAATACGGAGTGATCTTCTCCACCACCAGATACATTAACATTGTAGTTTTGTCTTTGTCCAGTTCGCTCTAGTTCTTCGAACCAATCTAAGCTTTTATAAATCACCTGAGCATTAGGATTTAGCCTACCATCAGTTCCCACAATTTGGTCGTTGGCCACATTGAAGGGATTGTAACCTAATTGGTTGAAGATATTTGCACTTGCAAAAGCTGGATCCCCTCCACCTGCACTGGAGTTTCTCAAAGCTTCCCACATCGTTTCATAATATTGTCCTGGAGTCACTTGGTCGTATAATGGTCTTCCCCTGTTAATGATACTTGATTGAGCAGAAGCACTAACTTTTATAGCTCCTTTAGTACCAGATTTAGTGGTAATAATGACTACACCATTTGCAGCCCTGGATCCATAAATGGATGTGGATGCGGCATCCTTAAGAATGGTGAAAGAGGCAATATCTTCCTGGTTTAAGGTGTTTAAAGGTGCATTGTATTGTACACCATCTACAATATATAAAGGTTCTGTATCACCATTAAGTGTTCCTACACCCCTAATAACAATGCCTGGGGAATCACCTGGGCCAGTAGGTGTAGTGAATTGAACACCCGTAGCTCTACCCTCAATAGCTTCAATAGGAGATGTTACGTTCCTTGTTTCTAATTGTTTTGAAGAAATGACACTTGCAGATCCTGTAAATGATTCTTTTGATGCAGTACCATAGGCAACAACAAAAACTTCATCTAAAGATTCTCCAGTTTCAAGCTGAATGTTAATTTCTGTCCTATCACCCACACGTACAGTTTGAGTCTGAAATCCAACATAGGAAAAAACTAACTGTTGATTATTACTGGCTTCAATAGAGTAATTTCCATCAAAATCAGTTTGAGTTCCACTTGAAGAGTCTTTAATTAATACATTAACTCCTGGAAGTGGCATTCCAGAATCATCTGTAACTGTACCCGTTACAGTCTTTGTTTGCGCAAAGGCAATTTGCACTACCAACACTATAAATAGTGTTAAAAAGCCATTTAATTTTCTTTTCATTTTATATTTATTTGAATTAGCCAACGCCAAAAGTGTAAAAATAAAGTTAAACCCGCAAGAAAATATTTCTTTATTTAGAATTTAAGTTTTGATAGGATCACGATATTGCAACCATAATTATTTGAAGATAGTGCAGTAAATTTATGCTTATGGCTGCTCTTTAGAAATGGTAAACTGTATTGGTTAAAGCAGTGCTGGAGTAATTTTAACCTGAGCTTACTGTGTAGGGTGTTTTGGAGTTTGCAATTTAGAATTCCTGACTTAGCAGAGAATTGTCAGCTTAATAACGGATACAATCCTAAAACGCAATTATCTTAACTAAAAAAAAGAAGTGAAACTGATGTGAATCTTGGAGTTGGAAAATGTTGTATTTTGATTATTGGAGACTGAATTGGCCAGGATTAATCTAAAAATACCAGCATTAGACCTTAAGCCCAATCCAATGCCATAACCTAAATTATTTTCGTTGATGTCATCTAATTTATTTTTATAGTTGCCAAGATCCAGGATGGTATTGGCAAATAAATTCGCATCCAAAAGGTATCTGTATTCCGTTTGAAGAACTGTGAAGCGGTTGGCGATAAGCGAGTTTTCTGCAAAGCCACGAATGGAATTTACGCCGCCAAATCGAAATAATTTGTTACTGACGAATGAATCAGAAATTCTATTGTTTCTGTCTTAGAAAACCTCAAAAGGTGAAGCGTGCTTTCAATGACCCCACTTTTTTATTTATTAGCTGGTATATTCAAAAAAAAACCACCTCAGTATGGAGGTGGCTTTATAGTAATCAACTTAACTATTAGTTGTTATAATTTTTTTTACTGATAGTTTCTATTGCAATAGTTGATAAGTTCTATTCCTGCTGGTGGGTTAGGACCGGCATCTATAATGGTATTACCATTTGAAGCCGTGATTTGAAATGTCACTTCACTATCATAGCTTCCTGCACTGTACACAATCGAAATAGTGCCAGCAGAAGTGGGTACGTCAAACGTCTGTGTAAGTGTAGAGCCGCTTTCCATAGTGTAAGAGGTTTCATTTCCATCTATGGATACGATGAGTTCACCACCATTCCATCCATCTCCCCAGGAATCCTGCATTTCAATAGTCCAGGTTCCGGATGCCGGAGTATCCGCTGGACACACAAAATTCACATTGTACTGGAATGGTGAGCGGTAAAAAGCACCACCAGAAACAACGTTATTCACATTGTCGCTGGTAAACACTCTTCCATCGTTCATGACCAGGGCCAGCCTTACATTAATTCGGTCTCCACCAGTATAGTCAGTGCCAGTCAAGCCAAAAAAGCTATTGAATTCGTCGCCAGTGAATTGAAAATTAAATACAGGATAGTCACCACTACTATCTAATGCGCTGGCAGGAACCGTTGTAAATAACTCTTCATCTATAGAGTTATTCGCAGGATCGTCACTTTCGGTCTGATTATCCACAAAAGACATATAGACATCTATTCTGTCCACATCTTGCCCTCTTTGATCGATTACCTGCGCTGAGATGGTTACTAAACTTTCTCCACCAACGTTGAATTCTAAGCTGGTCTGTTCAGGAATTGTTTTTAAAGCAGTTCCTCTTGTTGTACCGTCAAAAACCTCATCTATGGTTTTTTCCGTATCACTACACCCTATTATTAAAACTAAGGTTGCAATAAAACTTATTTTGTTTATAAGTGTTTTCATTTTTTTATGTTTTAATTATTTACTGGAAAACCACTAATTGGATTATCATCCCAAAAAACTCTCACTGTTAAGTCGTCCTTTTGAGAAACATTTGGATTTGCCGTAACTTCACCTGCAGGATACCACATTGACCTTGGGAATGCTCCTGGATTAGGTTCAATATTAGGCTGTATATCTCTAGGAGCTCCTGTTCTTCTGTAGAAATTGTAAGCATCGGTTCCATTTCCAATTAAGGAAATAAGGAATTGCTCACCTAAAACATCCAAGCGCTCTTCTCTGTCAGCAGAACTATTAAATTCAGTTATAACAGATGACACATAATCAACATCATCAGATTCATCTGGTATGGTAGATTCATCAAAATCCTGAGCACTTCTACCAGAAAATGTTCTTACATAATCAATATGCTTGTTTATTGCACTTTCCAGAAATTGATCTGCAGATCCTGCACCACCATATAAAGCAGCCTCAGCTCTCCAAAAGTCAACAGTAGATGCCAGAATTATTGGTGTAACACCATAACCTTCTGCGCCATAGTTGTTGCCATTGATGTTTTCGAAACTACTGTCGTCAAAGCGACCTCCTGCTGGATAAATACCAAAGGCAGTTCTTAAGAATCCATCTGGTGGAATACCTTCATTACTTCCGTGATCTCTTCCCCAGTACCCTCTATCGTTATCTGGATAACAGTATAAAATATCATTATTGTCATAATGAGGAGGAATAGTTTGTATGACACATCTTTTCTCCTCTCCAGTGTCTGGGTTTACATTAGATAATACATCACCTACCTGTCTGTAAAAATAATATCTGATTCTAGGATCTTCAATGCTTTGTCCGTTTAACATTCTGTCCATTAGCCAGTTTGACATATACCAGGTGGCAGGTCCTCCAGGAGCATATTGTGCATTGTATAATGGATGTCTTGAGTTTGGATTATCCAGAGTACTTCCCCAGTTGAATACAAAATCTTCACCCTCTTGGATATAATTTCCAGTGGTGGCAATAGCGTCAAAACTATCAATGGCAGATGGATTGACCAGTCTTTGCTGGATATAGATTTTCATCTTAAGCGTGTTGGCTAGCTTTACCCATTTGCCGTAATCATTGTCGTAGTAAAAATCATTGGCTAAATCAACAGTCGTATCTTGTTGAAACTTTACAATAGCATCATCCAGTAAATCTAAGGCGGCTTGATATACAGCACTACCCTCGTCTACTTGTGGTGTTAAATTAGAGGTGTCCAAAGCTTCAGAGTAAGGGATACTTCCAAAATAATCTACAAGCGTTACAATAAGGTATGCTTCAATGACCTCACCTACAGCTCTGTGCTTTTCAAATTCACCATCAAGGCCTTCTATTTGAGCGTTCATAGCTCGGATATCGTTCATGATATCTGCATAAGCCTGATTCCAAACACCATCGAAGGTTGCTGGACTAAATACATTCTGGTAATTGACCCCAAACATATTTCGAATTCTTGTAAATCTTGAGCCATAAGATCCTATCGTATTTGTAAAGGATCCTGTCCTTACAAGGATGGCGTTCATCGTTAAGTTAATGTCAGCTTGACTCGGACTTAACGCATTTGGGTTATCTTTTTTATCTAATTCTACTGTTTCACAAGAGTGAAGCGTCAAAAGACCTACAGCTAAAATTATAAAATATTTTATGTTTTTCATTTTTATAATGTTTTAAAATGTTGCTCTTAAAGTAAATCCATAACGTTTTCCACTAGGACCGTTCAAGAAGTCAAAGCCTCTACCGTTACCAACTCCAGTTCCTATAATGTTAGGATCAAAATTGGTGCCCTTAGGAGTGTTTGGAGCGTTGAAATATAAGTTATATCCTGCTACTGACATTGATAAATTACCAAATGGAGTGGCTTCTAGCCAGTCTTTAGGAAAACTATAACTCAAAGACACTTCAGCTAAACGGATAAAAGTACCGTCATATACGCTTAGTTCATCTGGTCCAAAACCTGTATTTGTGAAATAATAAGTAGAGTTATTGATCTGTATGTCATTCGTTTCACCTGTAGCCTGACTCACACCTGGTAAAATGTAGGTGTCTAGTCTGTTGTCAGTATCAGTGGTTACACCTCTGGCAAGTAAAGCACCTATAGTTTGAGAATAGATGTCCCCACCATGTTGATAACTAACTAAAGCACTGAAAGTGAAATTTTTGAATGATAAGGTTGTAGAATAGTTCATCAAGAAATCTGGAGTTGCATCTCCTATGATGTTAGGTCCTTGATCAAATACATAATTACCCTGAGAATCTACCAAAAGGTTGCCATTTTCATCTCTTGCTACAGTAGAACCAATCATTGTGCTAAAAGGGAAACCTTCTATAGCTGCGTTACCAAGGTTAGAAAAACCAGAATAAGGAATGGCGTTATCTACAGGGTTATCAGTTGCTTCTAATCCTAAATCAACTACATCAGATCTGTACTTTGTATAATTAACGTTGACATCCCAGTTAAAACCGTTCCCCTCGTTTTGAATCACTTTTAAACCTAAATCACCTTCAAAACCGTAGCCTTCAATTCTACCAATATTAAATTGAGTTGAAGTAAAACCAGTAGAAGCAGGAAGTGGCCTGTCAATAATTAAGTCAGTTGTATTTCTTTTATAGTACGAGAAATCGAATGAAACTCTGTTATCTAAAGCTCTTGCTTCCAAACCAACTTCGATTTCTTCATAGAGTTCTGGTCTGATATCTACATTTGCCAATTGTCTTGATAAAGAGTTGTTAGCAACTGGGGAGCTGTCTCCTTGTCCCTGAAAAAATCTAGCGTTTAATGGCAGCGTATTTACCGTTGGAAAGCCTGAAGCAAAACCTGCAGAAGTTCCATAACCAGCTCTTAATTTTAGATAGTTTAAGCCATTCTTACTTCTTAGGTCTGAAAAAGCTGAAGTAGGTAAGAAAGAAACACTTGTACTAGGATAAAATTGAGAGTTATTAATTTGGTTAGAAACCCAATCGTTACGGGCAGATAGGTTTAGGTATAGGTAATCTTTATACTCTAAATCAGCAACACCATAAATTCCGACAATATTTTGAAAAGTTTGGAACTGGATTGGAGATTGTTCTCTAAAGTTAAAGTGTCTAAAGACATCAAATACGATTTGACCAGAACTATTCACACCGTCTCTGTTATACTTATTGTACCTGGAAGTTGCACCTGCAGTGAAATTCAGATTTATATCTGAATTCAAATCGTAAGTCCCGTTCAACTGGAAGTTATGGTCCCATACAATATTTGTATTTGTATAAGTAGCATAAGCTCCTAAAACTGGGCCAGCAGTTGCTCCAACATTAGTACCCGTTTCGTTTCGTTCTGAATACACATCCAATCCTAATCTGTATAAGAAATTTAAATTATCGTTGATATCATAAGTTATGGTATTGGACGAATTTATTCTAGAAGTTGTTTGTCTTACGTAACTATTGTTTGCGACCCAGTTTGGATTAGGGATGGCTTCATCGCCTCTATAATATACACTGGCTCCGGTAATGGGATTTTGGTAGGGGAGTTCCATTAATGGAATGTTTCTAGGCGTATAAAAAACATCGGCAAATACAGATAATCCAGCTCCAGAAACCCCAGAACCTGTACTACGAGCTATAGGAGGCGTTTTAAAGTCCGTTCTGGTAGCGTTTATCGTACTGTTGATTGTGAATTTGTTTGATAATAAGGCTCTACCCCCCACAGAAAAGTTAGTTCTTGTCGTGTTGTTGTTTGGTGTAAATCCATCATCATCCAAATGTCCAAAGTTGACATTATAAGAGATCTTTCCGTCGTCTGAAGAGCTTGCAATGTTTACAGATGTATTTCTCACTACTCCAGTTCTAAAGAAGTCTTTGACGTTGTCGGGTTGTGCTTCCCAAGGTAGTCTTACGCCTTGAAATTCAGGGAATACATTTGCTAGATTTGCTCTGTTGTAAGGATGGCTGTAAGTTCCATCTGCAGCTATACCGCTAGAAGGAGAGGCGTATCCTCCAAAACCTTCTTCGTAAAATCCAGGGCCCCAGTTGGAAAAGAAGTTTCCGAAGGAACCATCAAATCCGTTACCAAAACGCTCTGTATAATCCGGCAGGGATGCAATTTCATTAAAGAATAATCCCTGTGAAACAGTGATTTCATTTTTCTTTTTGACATTTCCAGCAGATCCTGCTTTTGTAGTGATAAGGATAACTCCATTTTTACCAGCAGATCCATAAACGGTGGCTGCTGCAAAACCCTTCAATACAGAAACGCTTTCAATAGAGTTAGGATCTAAGTCTAAAGACCTTGAAGATCCCGCATTACCATCCTGAAAGCTGCCAACAGCATTGGTGTCATTGGAAATAGGCACACCATCTACAATAAATAAAGGTTGATTACTACCATTTATAGAGGTGTAACCTCTAATGTTGATGTTGGTAGCAGAACCTGAAACACCACTAGAGTTGTTGATCACAACACCAGAAGCTTTACCGTTTAGCACACGGCCAAGATCACCTTCAGATTTTTGTTCCAGACCTTCAGACTGTACTTCACTTACAGAATAGCCTAAAGATTTTTTCTCTCTTGAGGTACCGAAACCAACGACAACAACTTCATCTAATGCTTCACCAGACTCCATTTCTACGTTGATGACGGATTTATCTCCTACGGATACTGTTTTGGTCGTGAAACCGATGTAAGAAAATTCCAGCTGCTGGTCTGCACCCACTTCAATAGAATAGTTTCCGTCAAAGTCGGTTTGAGTACCTTCAGTTGTCCCCTTAACCAATACGTTGGCTCCTGGAAGGGGTAACCCGGAGTCGTCAGTCACCGTTCCCGTGACTGTCTTTGTTTGTGCAAAGCTTAGTTGCACAACTAACACTAAGAGAAGTGTTAAAATTCCATTTAACTTTGTTTTCATTTGTTCTTTTATTTGAATTAGCCAACGCCAAAAGTGTAAAAATAAAGTTAAACCCGCAAGAAAATATTTCTTTATTTAGAATTTAAGTGTTAAATTTTGATAGGATCACGATATTGCAACCATAATTATTTGAAGATAGTGCAGTAAATTTATGCTTATGGCTGCTCTTTAGAAATGGTAAACTGTATTGGTTAAAGCAGTGCTGGAGTAATTTTAACCTGAGCTTACTGTGTAGGGTGTTTTGGAGTTTGCAATTTAGAATTCCTGACTTAGCAGAGAATTGTCAGCTTAATAACGGATACAATCCTAAAACGCAATTATCTTAACTAAAAAAAAGAAGTGAAACTGATGTGAATCTTGGAGTTGGAAAATGTTGTATTTTGATTATTGGAGACTGAATTGGCCAGGATTAATCTAAAAATACCAGCATTAGACCTTAAGCCCAATCCAATGCCATAACCTAAATTATTTTCGTTGATGTCATCTAATTTATTTTTATAGTTGCCAAGATCCAGGATGGTATTGGCAAATAAATTCGCATCCAAAAGGTATCTGTATTCCGTTTGAAGAACTGTGAAGCGGTTGGCGATAAGCGAGTTTTCTGCAAAGCCACGAATGGAATTTACGCCGCCAAATCGAAATAACTCATTGTTGACAAACGCATCTGAAATTAAAATCTGACTGCTGAGGCTGAGATAAATTTTATTTCTCGCATTGAGCGAAATTTGATGTTGTCCAGTTAGACTTAGTTTGTATTGGTCTGTATTTGTTTCTGCTTTTCTGTTGCCAAATGATGCTCTTACCCTCAAAAACGTATTTTCGTCGAACCCCTCCCTCGAATTCAATTTTAAAAAACTAAAGCCCAGTCCGTAAAATGTCGAATTATATCCAATGATCTCTGAAGTTGAAATGACAGCTTCGGTTTCAGTGTTTGTAGATGTAGTGAATTCTATGCCGCCTTCCAGGCTGATTTTTTCATTGAGTTGATAGTTAAGTTCCAGGAGTTGTGAACTGTTGGAAAATGAAGAATCCCTTCTGAATAATCGCAAGCCTGCCTCAAGACTCAATGGAGATTTAAGAAGGAATGGAAGCTTGATGTTACCTTCGAAGGTTTGTTGCCCGGTGCCATCGTTTTTATAAATGATGCTGAGTCGCTCGCCAAAATCGAGATTATTGAGCAAGACCATATTTAGGTAACCATTCAGTTGGAAGTTATTTTCATCTGTACTGCCAAACCCTAAAAATCCGTCAAAACTATTGGAGTTGACTTTTTCGAGATAGACAAATAACTCTGTTGAATCTTTTTTGAATAAAACCTCAGTTGGCTTTGTTACCCTTATAAAAGGAATGTTGTTCAGTTGCTCTGTCTTGTTTTGAATATCGGATTCAACAAAGGTTTTTCCTGTTTTTAAATTTGAAAAGCGAGACACATAGGTTTTGGATAAGGATGAATACCCTCTTATGTTGACTTTGTCTACAGTTCGCTTGAGTCCCGTTTCAATCTTGAGATCGGCTTCCATTACATTCTCACCTGTAACTTTAATATGAGTCAATGATGTTTTTCCAAACGAAGAGCCTTCGTTTTTCAATTTATAAACGATGCTGTTGAGAAAGTTTTCAACTTTAGAATAGGGGATGCTTATTTTGTTGTCTTTTGGAAGTATGTCTTTTGGTAAAAACGGGATGTGTCTTTCTTCAACGGTAATATGTATGGAATCTATTTTTCGATTCAATTCCAGCACTGCGTATAAGTTGTTTTTTTTAATCGTTTGTTTTTGGTTAAGAAAAGGATAGGCCGATTGCTTTAGGCTGTCTGTTTTGAATTTCAATTGTTCTTCGGCTTCATCAAAAGAGTTGAATTTGAAGGTGCTGCTTTCTGTGAGTGAATCCGTTTTGGTTTCGATATGAAGCAGGACCGTCTGTGACCACAACGTATAGGTGGTCGTTAAAATAATGACAAGTGCAAGTACGAATTTATTCATTATGTGGTCTGAGAACAGGCGAAGGTCTTACATATAGTATGACTAGGAAAACGTTTAAGACTTTTCAATAGTATGAATTATTGTAAAGCCTTTAGAAATGCACGTTAAAACTATGGGCTGTTTATTATTGTTAGTTGCTGAAAATTAATTGATTAAATTTTGTTTATTAAATTTATATATCTACATTTGCAAACCTTAAAAATAAGAGAATTTTTAAAACAATTTAAGTAAAACTATGCCAACAATTTCACAGTTAGTAAGAAAAGGAAGACGCAAGATGACTAAGAAGAGCAAATCGGCGGCTTTAGAATCTTGTCCTCAAAGACGTGGAGTTTGTACGCGAGTTTACACTACTACACCAAAAAAACCAAACTCAGCAATGCGTAAAGTTGCTCGTGTGAGGTTGACAAATGGTAAGGAGGTAAACGCATACATTCCAGGTGAAGGACATAATCTACAGGAGCACTCGATAGTATTAGTTAGAGGCGGGAGAGTAAAAGATTTACCTGGTGTAAGGTACCATATTGTTCGTGGTGCTTTAGATACGGCAGGAGTAGAGGGTCGTCTGCAGCGCAGATCCAAGTATGGTGCAAAAAGACCTAAAAAATAATCAGAGTTAAAGTTAAGACATGAGAAAAAGACAGGCCAAAAAACGTCCCATACTTCCAGATCCAAGATTCAATGATCAGTTAGTAACAAGATTCGTCAACATGATGATGTGGGACGGGAAAAAATCAATCGCTTTTAAAATATTTTATGATGCAATGGATATCATAGAAGAAAAAAAGCAAGACGACGAGAAATCCGCTCTGGAAATCTGGAAAGAGGGTTTATCTAATGTAATGCCACACGTTGAAGTAAGAAGCAGACGAGTAGGTGGTGCTACATTCCAAATCCCTTCACAAATACGTCCAGATAGAAAGATATCTACTGCTATGAAGTGGTTGATAAGCTATTCCAGAAAGCGTAATGAGAAAACCATGGCAGCAAAACTTGCTGGAGAATCCATGGCAGCTGCTAAAGAAGAAGGTGCAGCAGTTAAGAAAAGATTAGATACTCACAAAATGGCTGAAGCCAATAAAGCATTTTCACATTTTAGATTCTAAATAATGGCACAAAGAGATTTAAAATTTACTAGGAATATTGGAATTGCTGCTCATATCGATGCTGGTAAAACAACAACGACAGAGCGTATTCTTTATTATACTGGTATAAGTCACAAAATAGGAGAAGTTCATGATGGTGCTGCCACAATGGACTGGATGGAGCAAGAGCAGGAAAGAGGTATTACTATTACTTCTGCTGCAACACATTGTACATGGCCTTACAGAGACCAGGAATACATTGTAAACATAATTGATACGCCTGGACACGTTGATTTCACGGTTGAAGTCGAACGTTCTTTGCGTGTGCTTGATGGTGTTGTTGCCTTGTTTAGTGCTGTAGATGGTGTTGAGCCACAATCTGAAACGGTTTGGAGACAAGCTGATAAATATAAAGTTCCACGTCTTGGATTCGTTAACAAAATGGACAGACAGGGAGCGAATTTCTTTAATGTGTGTAAACAAGTTAAAGAAATGCTGGGTGGTAACCCGGTTCCTCTTCAGGTGCCAATCGGAGATGAAATAGACTTTAAAGGGGTTGTAGATTTAATTTCTAAGAAAGCAGTCATCTGGAATGAAGAAGATTTCGGAATGACTTACGAAGAAATTGATATTCCAGCTGAACTTGAAGCAGATGTTAAAAAATACAGAACTGAACTCGTTGAGGCGGTAGCGGAATACGATGAACAGTTGATGGAAAAATTCTTTGAAGACGAAGATTCTATTACTGAAGATGAGATTATTGCCGCTTTAAGAGCAGCGACTATCGATATGTCTATCATCCCGATGATGTGTGGTTCTGCTTTTAAAAATAAAGGTGTTCAGGCTATGCTTGACGCTGTAATGAGATACTTGCCTTCTCCGGTAGACGTAGAAGCTATTGAAGGTGAAAACCCTGATACGGGTGATGTAGAAATAAGAAAGCCACATGTGGACTCTCCTTTTTCTGCATTAGCATTTAAGATTGCTACAGATCCTTTCGTAGGGCGTTTAGCTTTCTTTAGAACGTATTCCGGTAGATTGGAAGCAGGTTCTTACGTCTTGAACAACCGTTCTGGTAAAAAAGAACGTATTTCGAGAATGTATCAAATGCACTCTAATAAGCAGGAGCCTATAGATTTTATCGAAGCTGGTGATATTGGTGCTGCAGTTGGGTTTAAAGATATTAAAACAGGGGATACGCTTACAGATTTGAAGCATCCAATTGTTTTGGAATCTATGTCTTTCCCTGAGCCTGTAATCGGTATTGCTGTGGAGCCAAAGACCAAAGCCGATGTTGAGAAACTAGGTGTTGCACTTGGAAAACTGGCTGAAGAAGATCCGACGTTCCAGGTGAAAACTGATGAAGTTTCTGGACAAACAATTATCTCTGGTATGGGAGAACTTCATATTGAAATCTTAGTCGATCGTTTAAAACGTGAGTTTAAGGTGGAAGTAAACGAAGGTGAACCACAAGTAGAGTACAAAGAAGCTGTAACGAAAACTGCAGAAATCAGAGAGGTGTATAAGAAACAATCTGGTGGTCGTGGTAAGTTTGCTGATATTGTTTTCGAAATGGGACCTGTTGATGAAGATTTTGAAGGACCAGGATTGCAATTTGTAGACCAGATCAAAGGGGGTAGAATTCCAAAAGAATTTGTTCCTTCAGTAGAGAAAGGTTTTCAGGAAGCTATGAAAAATGGACCTTTAGCTGGATTTAGAATGGATACGTTGAAAGTAACTCTTAAGGATGGATCTTTCCACCCTGTGGATTCTGACCAACTCTCTTTCGAACTCGCTGCTAAATTAGGTTTTAAATCAGCTGCTAAAAGCGCAGGTGCAATCGTACTTGAGCCAATTATGAAAGTTGAAGTGGTAACTCCAGAAGAAAACATGGGTGATATCGTTGGTGATTTGAACAGAAGAAGAGGTCAGGTGAACAACATGTCAGACAGATCTGGTGCGAAAATCATCAAAGCTGATGTGCCACTTTCAGAAATGTTTGGTTATGTAACTACGTTAAGAACATTATCTTCTGGTAGGGCGACATCAACAATGGAATTTTTAAAATTTGAAGAAACACCTGCAAGTATTTCTGAAAAAGTAATCAAGAGTGCTAAAGGTTTAAACGAATAATTAGAGCTTATTATGAGTCAAAAGATAAGAATTAAACTAAAATCATACGACTACAACTTGGTTGACAAGTCTGCTGAGAAGATTGTAAAGACGGTGAAGACTACAGGTGCTGTTGTTACTGGTCCAATACCATTACCAACAAAACGTAAAATCTTTACAGTATTAAGATCTCCTCACGTTAACAAAAAGGCTAGAGAGCAATTCCAGTTAGACTCTTTCAAGAGGTTATTGGATATCTATAGTTCTTCATCAAAAACTATTGATGCGTTGATGAAGCTTGAATTGCCAAGCGGAGTAGAAGTAGAGATTAAGGTATAAGTACATCCCTGCGAAAGCAGGGATCTCAAAAATTCTCACTAGCTGAGAATTAACATGTCCCGAGCATTTGACGAGGGAAAAACGGAAGAAAAATACATTCAGGGCAAGGTATTTTTTGTCCTGAATTTTTTTTAAATAAATAGTAATAATCAAAAATTAATTATGTCTGGGTTAATAGGAAAAAAAATCGGCATGACTAGTCTTTTTGACGAGAACGGAAAAAACATTCCGTGTACTGTGATAGAAGCTGGTCCATGTGTAGTTACCCAAGTCAGAACCAACGAGGTTGACGGGTATGAAGCGCTTCAACTTGGTTTCGATGACAAATCAGACAAAAATGCCACTAAAGCTGACTTAGGTCACTTTAAGAAAGCTGGTACTTCTGTCAAACGACGAGTCATGGAATTCCAAGGTTTTAAAGAAGAGTATAAGTTAGGTGATGAAATCACTGTAGACTTATTTAAAGAAAACGAATTTGTAGACGTAAGTGCTACATCTAAAGGAAAGGGATTCCAGGGTGTTGTAAAACGCCATGGCTTTAGTGGTTCGGAACGAACTCACGGACAGCAAAGCATGCTGAGAGCTCCTGGTTCTGTAGGTGCTGCCTCATATCCAGCTCGTATTTTCAAAGGAATGAAAATGGGTGGACAAATGGGAAGTGTAAAAGTAAAAGTTCAAAATCTAAAAGTGTTGAAAGTTGTACCGGAAAAGAACTTGATTGTTATCAAGGGCTGTGTTCCTGGACACAATAACACTTATGTAACTATTCAGAAGTAATGAAAGTATCAGTTTTAGATATAAAAGGAAAAGAAACAGGTAGAGAGGTCGAACTTTCTGAATCTGTTTTTGGATTGGAACCTAACGATCACGTAGTATATCTTGATGTGAAACAGCATTTAGCTAATAAGCGTCAAGGAACTCACAAGGCAAAAGAAAGAGCTGAGATTGTTGGTAGTACAAGAAAGATAAAGAAACAAAAAGGAACGGGTACAGCTCGTGCTGGTAGTATTAAATCTCCCATCTTCAGAGGTGGTGGTAGAGTTTTTGGTCCAAGACCAAGAGATTACCATTTTAAGCTTAACAAAAAGCTTAAGAGATTGGCTAGAAAAACCGTTTTGTCTCAAAAGTTCAAGAATAATCAATTGATGATTATTGAAGATTTTGGATTCGAAGCTCCTAAAACAAAGGAATTTCTTAATGTTCTTGATAATCTGAAGATTAGAGATAAAAAATCTTTACTTGTCTTGGATGAGTCGAATAAAAACGTATATTTGTCGTCCCGTAATTTGAAATCTGCTAAAGTTGTAAATGTCTCAGAATTAAACACTTACAATGTATTAAATAGCAATGTTTTATTAATTACTGAAAGCAGATTAGAAGAATTACAAAATAATCTCAACAAATAGTAGCTATGAGCATTTTGGTAAAACCAATTATTACAGAGAAAGCAACAAACGAAAGCGAATTAAGAAATGCTTTTTCGTTTGTCGTAGATCGTAATGCCAACAAAATCCAAATTAAGGAGGCTGTTGAGTCTGCTTATGGCGTTACGGTAGAAAAAGTACGTACATTAAATGTGATTCCTAAAATCAAATCTCGTTATACAAAGACGGGTATGGTAACTGGTCAAACATCGGCGTACAAGAAAGCTATTATAAAAGTAGCTGAAGGAGAAACAATTGATTTGTATAGTAATCTATAAGCTTAAAACATGTCGGTTAAAAAATTAAAACCAAACACACCAGGACAGCGATTTAAGGTAGCTAATGGCTTCGATGCCATTACTGCTAGCAAGCCAGAGAAATCTCTGCTTGCTCCTCGCAAACGTTCAGGTGGACGAAATAACTCAGGAAAGATGACCATGCGCTACATTGGTGGTGGTCATAAGAAGCGTTACAGAATTATTGACTTCAAAAGGGATAAGAAAGATATCCAGGCAGAAGTTATGACTGTAGAGTATGATCCTAACAGAACTGCATTTATCGCATTGTTACAATATGAAGATGGAGAGAAAAGTTACATTATCGCGCCTAGCGGAATCAAGGTAGGTCAAAAAATAGTTTCAGGAAGTTCTCAGGTTCCAACTGAAATTGGTAATGCAATGCCTTTGTCACAAATTCCATTTGGAACAATTATTTCATGTGTTGAGTTAAGACCAGAACAAGGAGCTGTAATGGCTAGAAGTGCTGGAACTTTCGCTCAGCTGATGGCAAAAGATGGTAAGTACGTTACTATTAAACTTCCTTCAGGGGAAACCAGAATGGTATTGTCTTCCTGTATTGCTACAGTAGGTGCGGTATCCAATAGTGATCATCAATTAACGATATCAGGTAAAGCTGGTAGAAGTAGATGGTTAGGAAGAAGACCTAGAACAAGACCAGTAGTGATGAACCCTGTAGATCACCCAATGGGTGGTGGTGAAGGTAAATCTTCTGGAGGTCACCCAAGATCAAGAAACGGTATACCTGCTAAAGGTTATAAAACACGTTCTAAGACGAAGCCTAGTAATAAGCACATCATAGAACGTAAAAAGAAATAAGATATGGCACGTTCATTAAAGAAAGGACCTTTTGTCCATTATAAATTAGATAAAAAAGTTGCTCAAAACCTTGATTCAGGTAAGAAATCTGTGATCAAAACTTGGTCTAGAGCATCCACCATTACTCCTGATTTCGTTGGTCAGACTTTTGGTGTCCATAACGGAAGACAATTCGTACCTGTTTTTGTAACAGAGAACATGGTAGGACATAAACTGGGAGAGTTTTCTCTTACCCGTACTTTCAGAGGTCACCAGGGTTCCAAGAATAAAGGAAAAAAATAATTGAACAATGGGAGTAAGAAAAAGAAATAGAGCAGAAATGCTCAAGGAACAGAAAAGTCAACTTGCTATTGCAAAATTGAACAACTGTCCAACATCTCCACGTAAAATGCGACTTGTTGCTGATTTGGTGAGAGGTAAGGATGTTGCTCACGCTTTGCAGATATTAAAGTTTAGCACTAAAGTAGCTTCTGGTAGATTAGAGAAATTAGTTCTATCTGCTATAGCGAACTGGCAAGCTAAAAATGAAGATGCAGATCTTGAGCAAGCTGGAGTTTTTATAAAAGAGATTAAAGTTGATAGTGGCAGTATGTTAAAACGTTTGCGCCCGGCACCACAAGGTCGTGCTCACAGAATTCGTAAGCGTTCTAACCATGTCACTCTTATACTAGGAGAAAAAAATAACACTGAAAGCTAGATAGACTATGGGACAAAAAACAAATCCAATCGGCAATAGACTTGGTATCATTAAGGGATGGGAGTCCAACTGGTACGGAGGCGAGGATTACAGTGAAAATCTTGTAGAAGATCACAAGATTAGGAAGTATATCCATGCTCGTTTATCGAAAGCTAGTGTTTCGCGCGTAATTATTGAGCGTACGCTTAAACTTGTAACCGTTACTATCACTACTGCCAGACCAGGTATTATTATCGGGAAAGGTGGTCAAGAGGTAGACAAGTTAAAAGAAGAGCTCAAAAAAATTACGGATAAGGAAGTTCAGGTCAATATTTTTGAAATCAAGAGACCCGAATTAGATGCCCATCTTGTAGCTACCAGTGTGGCAAGGCAAGTTGAGAACAGGATTTCTTATAGAAGAGCTACAAAAATGGCAATTGCAGCAGCTATGAGAATGAATGCTGAGGGAATCAAGATTCAAGTATCTGGACGTTTAAACGGAGCAGAAATGGCTCGTGTTGAAACTTATAAAGAAGGACGAATTCCTTTGTCTACCTTTAGAGCTGATATTGATTATGCTTTAGTTGAATCTCATACTACTTACGGTAGATTGGGTATTAAAGTATGGATCATGAAAGGTGAAGTCTATGGAAAACGAGAGTTATCTCCATTGGTTGGCCTGGCAAAAAATGAGACCAAAGGAAAAGCGAGACGACCTAAAGCACGTCGTAGAAAATAATCATTAAAGATTAAGATAAGAAATGTTACAGCCTAAAAGAACAAAATTTCGTAAACAACAAAAGGGTCGTATGAAGGGTGTGTCACAAAGAGGTCACAGACTTTCTAACGGAACTTTTGGAATCAAATCTTTAGATTCTTCTTTTGTTACAGCAAGACAAATTGAGGCCGCTCGTATCGCAGCAACGCGTTACATGAAAAGGGAAGGTTCTATTTGGATCAAAATATTTCCAGACAAGCCGATCACCAAAAAGCCTCTTGAAGTCCGTATGGGTAAAGGTAAAGGTTCAGTAGAATATTGGGCAGCTGTTGTTCAGCCAGGCCGTATTTTATTTGAATTGGGAGGTGTGCCTCAAAGTGTAGCTAAAGAAGCACTGAGACTGGCAGCCCAGAAATTACCTGTTAAAACAAAATTTATAGTCGCTAGAGATTATCAAGAATAAATAAAGATGAGACAATCTGAAGTAAAAGAATTTTCGGTAGAAGAATTGCATGAAGAATTAGCAAATCACCAGACAAAATTGTCTGATTTGAGAATGTCACATGTCCTTTCTCCTTTAGAAAATCCTTCTGAGATTAAAAAAATCAGAAGATCAATTGCGAGAATCGCTACCGAAATTACAAAAAGAGAATTAGATTAATTCTACTTACAATGGAAAAAAGAAATTTAAGAAAAGAACGTATCGGTGTTGTGACGAGCAACAAAATGGATAAATCCATTGTCGTTTCTGAAGTCAAAAAAATAAAGCATCCAATGTATGGTAAGTTCGTTTTGAAAACGAAAAAATACGTTGCACATGATGAAAAAAATGACTGCAATGACGGTGATACAGTAAGAATTATGGAGACAAGACCTCTTAGCAAGACAAAACGCTGGAGATTGGTTGATATAATTGAAAGAGCTAAATAACTATGGTACAACAAGAATCAAGATTAAGAGTAGCAGACAACACTGGTGCTAAATCAGTTTTAGTTATTCGTGTCCTAGGGGGTACGAATAGAAGATATGCTTCCGTTGGCGATAAAGTTGTAGTCAGCGTTAAAGAAGCTACTCCAAATGGTAACATAAAAAAAGGTGCTGTTTCTACAGCTGTAGTTGTAAGAACAAGTAAGGAGGTAAGACGTCCAGACGGATCTTACATCCGCTTCGACGACAACGCCTGCGTTTTATTAAATCCAACAGGAGAAATGAGAGGTACACGTGTATTTGGACCAGTTGCCAAAGAACTTCGTGAAAATCAGTTTATGAAAATTGTTTCACTTGCACCAGAGGTGCTTTAAATCTATCATCATGAAAAGAAGTAGAATTAAAAAAGGTGATCAAGTAAGAGTAATTGCTGGTGATCATAAAGGAAAAGAAGGCAAAGTATTAGATATACTTGTAAAAAAAGATAAGGCCATTGTTGAAGAAGTCAATATGATTTCAAAACATCAAAAGCCCTCTGCAACGAATCCACAAGGTGGAATTACTAAAAAAGAAGCTCCTATTCATGTTTCAAATTTGTCCCTAATTACCAAAGACGGTAATACGACAAGACTTGGAACCAAAATAGAGGATGGCAAGAAAGTAAGAGTTGCTAAGAAAACAAATGAAGTGATTTAATTATGAGTTACGTACCAAGATTAAAAGAAGAATACAACAGCAAGATACTTCCAGCTCTTAGAGAAGAGTATAGTTATTCGAATACTATGGAAGTTCCAAGACTCAAAAAAATTGTTTTGAGTAGAGGTGTTGGCGCAGCTATCGCAGATAAAAAACTGATAGATCACTCTATCGAAGAATTTACTATGATCACTGGCCAAAAGGCTGTACAGACTATGTCAAAAAAGGATGTTGCTTCTTTCAAATTAAGAAAGGGAATGCCAATCGGTGTTAAAGTAACTCTTCGTGGCTATAGAATGTTTGAATTTTTGGATAGATTAATAACTTCGGCATTACCACGAGTAAGAGATTTCAACGGTATCAATCCAGATGGATTTGATGGTAGAGGAAATTACAACTTGGGTATTACTGAACAAATTATTTTTCCTGAAATAAACATTGACAGAGTAAATAGAATTTCAGGGATGGACATAAGTTTTGTGACCACAGCAGAAACTGATCAAGAAGCAAAATCTTTATTAACTGAACTGGGATTACCATTTAAAAAGAAATAATTATGGCAAAGGAATCAATGAAAGCCCGTGAGGTGAAACGCCAGAAAATGGTTGAGAAATATGCTGAAAAAAGAAAGGCTTTGAAAGAAGCTGGAGATTTTGAGGCTTTACAAAAACTACCTAAGAATGCTTCTCCAGTGAGAATGCATAACCGATGTAAGCTTACAGGTAGACCAAAAGGATACATGAGACAATTTGGACTTTCTAGAGTAATGTTTAGAGAGATGGCAAATCAAGGTCTTATCCCAGGGGTTAAAAAAGCAAGTTGGTAATTAATTTAAAAATGCAATAAAATGAATATTGATCCAGTTGCAGATTATTTAACTAGAGTTAGAAACGCAGTTTTAGCAACTCACAGAGTTGTGGAAATACCGGCTTCTAACCTAAAGAAGGAAATCACAAAAATATTGTTCGACCAAGGATATATTTTAAGTTACAAGTTTATCGATGATGAGACCCAGGGTGTTATCAAGATTGCCTTAAAATATGACAAGTTTACAAACGATCCCGTAATTAAAAAATTACAGAGAGTCAGTAAGCCTGGTTTGAGAAAATATTCCGGCTCAGAAGAGATTCCAAGAGTACTTAATGGCTTAGGGATTTCCATAGTTTCTACTTCAAAAGGAGTAATGACAGGGAAGCAAGCTCAGAGAGAACATGTTGGAGGTGAAATCCTTTGTTACGTATACTAATATAAAAAGACAAAAATTATGTCAAGAATAGGTTACAGTCCAGTTAGTATTCCAGAAGGCGTTACAGTCGATTTAACAGATGATACTATCACAGTAAAGGGTAAGCTCGGTGAGTTGAAACAAACTTTCAGTGAAATTACTGTCAAAATTGAGGACAATGAAATCAATTTTGAAAGACCTTCAGATAAAAAAACACACAAAGCTAAGCATGGTTTATACAGATCACTTGTATTCAACATGATTCAAGGTGTTACTGAAGGCTTTACGAAAGAACTTGAGCTTGTAGGAGTAGGTTACAGAGCTTCCAATCAAGGTCAAAAATTAGATATCGCCGTTGGCTTTTCTCATAACATTGTTATAGATTTGGCGCCTGAAGTAAAGTTGGAAACTATTTCAGAAAAAGGTAAGAATCCGATTATAAAATTATCGTCATTTGACAAACAACTTGTTTCACAAGTAGCTGCTAAAATTCGTTCATTTAGACGACCTGAGCCTTACAAAGGAAAAGGTATCAGATACGTAGGTGAATATATAAGAAGAAAAGCAGGTAAATCAGCTTAATTATGGGATTTTCTAAAGAAAAAAGAAGACTTAAGATACGCAAGCGTGTTAGAAAAACAATTACTGGAACACCAGTTAAGCCAAGGCTTTCCGTGTTCAGAAGTAACAATGATATCTATGCGCAATTGATTGATGATGTTAATGGAGTTACATTAGCTTCAGCATCTTCAAGAGATAAAGAAATTGATGTCACCGAGAAAACGAAGTCTGAGGCTTCTATTATTGTTGGTGAAGCCATTGCTAAAAAAGCTTTGGATAAAAAAATAGATTCAATTTCTTTTGATAGAGGTGGTTATTTATACCACGGAAGAGTAAAATCATTAGCCGAAGGTGCTCGTAAAGGAGGCTTAAAATTTTAAAATATGTATCAAGATTATAAAAATGTTGAAACAGTAAAGCCAGGTGGACTAGATCTTAAAGATCGTCTAGTTGGAGTTCAACGTGTTACTAAAGTTACAAAAGGTGGTAGAGCATTTGGATTTTCTGCTATTGTTGTTGTAGGTGATGAAAACGGTGTAGTAGGACATGGTTTAGGTAAATCTAAAGAGGTTGCCGATGCTATTTCGAAAGCTGTTGAAGATGCTAAGAAAAACTTAGTTAGAATTCCATTACATAAATCTACATTGCCACATGAGCAATTAGGTAAGTATGGTGGAGCCAGAGTTTTCTTATTGCCTGCCTCTCAAGGTACTGGTGTTATTGCTGGTGGACCAACCCGTATGGTTTTAGAATCTGTTGGTGTCCATGACGTCCTTTCTAAAAACCAAGGTTCATCCAACCCGCATAACATGGTAAAAGCTACTTTTGATGCTCTTTTGAAATTAAGAGGAGCTGAGCAAATAGCTAGACAAAGAGGAATTACCCTCGAGAAATTATTTAATGGTTAAGACCCTTATTATGGCTAAAATTAAAGTTACAAAGACCAAGAGCGCTATCAAGCGTCCAAAAAACCAGAAGCTTACTTTGGAAGCGATGGGTTTAAGAAAAATCGGCCAGTCTAATGAATTTGAAGTTTCAGATTCTTTGTTGGGCATGATTAATAAAGTTAAACATTTAGTTTCTGTACAAGAAATAAACTAATACTATGGAATTACACAATTTAAGACCTGCCAAAGGTTCTGTCAAAACCACTAGCAAGAGACTCGGTAGAGGTGAAGCTACTGGAAATGGTGGAACAGCTGGTAGAGGACATAAAGGTGCTAAATCTCGTTCTGGTTATTCTAGAAAGATTGGCTTCGAAGGTGGACAAATGCCTTTGCAAAGACGTGTTCCTAAATTTGGATTTACAAATCCAAATAGAGTTGAATACCAAACCATTAATTTGGACCGTCTGCAAGAATTAGTAGATAATAAATCTATTTCTGATGCTGTAGATTTCGGCACCTTGCATGCAATGGATCAAGTCAATAAAAATTTACCCCTTAAAGTTTTAGGTAGAGGTGAATTGAAAGCAAAATTGAAAGTTTCTGCTCACAAATTTTCTGCTTCTGCAAAATCTGCAATTGAAGCAGCAGGTGGAGAAGCGATCACTATTTAACCAGTCACCTTATGAAGTTTTTTGAAACATTAAAGAATATTTGGAAAATAGAAGAATTGAAAAATCGAATTCTTCTCACCTTAGGTTTACTATTGGTTTATAGATTTGGTGCTCAAATCGTATTACCAGGGATTGATGCAGCTCAATTAGCTAGTTTATCCTCTCAAACCGACGGTGGAATTCTTGGTTTACTGAACGCTTTTACAGGTGGTGCATTTTCTAATGCTTCCGTTTTTGCGTTGGGTATAATGCCTTACATTTCAGCTTCTATTGTTGTTCAATTAATGACGATTGCTATTCCATATCTTCAGAAACTTCAGAAAGAAGGCGATAGCGGAAGGAAAAAGATTACTCAGATTACAAGATGGTTAACCATTGCTATTACCTTAGTACAAGGGCCTGGTTACATTATGAATCTTTATAACATTTTACCAAGCTCCGCATTTTTGATGGATAGTACCTTTACGTTCGTAGCCTCATCTGTAGTCATACTGACTACTGGTTGTATTTTTGCCATGTGGTTAGGTGAGAAAATTACAGATAAAGGCATCGGAAATGGAATATCATTATTGATAATGGTTGGAATTATCGCCACACTTCCTCAGGCATTTATTCAGGAATTCGTTTCCAGAGTATTTGAATCCAACGGAGGTCTGATTTTAATTCTGGTTGAATTGGTAATCTGGTTTGTCATTATCCTTGCTTCTGTTATGCTGGTAAGAGCTGTTAGACAAATTCCGGTACAATATGCAAGAAAAAACGCATCAGGTAAATTTGAAAAAGCTTCAGTTGGAGGCGCAAGACAATTCATTCCGCTAAGGTTGAACGCTTCTGGTGTAATGCCTATCATTTTTGCACAGGCAATCATGTTTATTCCTGCTGCTGTGGCTGGCTTGTCAGACACAGAAATGGCTCAGGGAATTACTGCTGCATTTCAGGATATGTTTGGATTTTGGTATAACCTCACCTTTGGAATTCTAATTATTGTATTTACCTATTTCTATACGGCGATTACAGTTCCTACAAACAAAATGGCAGATGATCTGAAGCGAAGTGGCGGATTTATTCCAGGCATTAGGCCGGGATCCGAAACCTCTGAATATTTAGATAGAATTATGTCTCAAATTACATTACCAGGTTCTGTGTTTTTGGCATTGATTGCCATATTTCCTGCTATTGTGGTATCACTTTTGAACGTACAACAAGGTTGGGCACTATTCTTCGGAGGTACTTCTTTACTTATTATGGTAGGTGTTGCAATAGATACTATTCAACAGGTGAACTCATTTCTTTTGAATAGACATTACGATGGATTAATGAAATCTGGTAAAAATAGAAAAGCAGTCGCATAATTATGGCAAAACAACCCTCGATAGAACAAGACGGAACTATAATAGAAGCATTGTCTAATGCAATGTTTCGTGTAGAACTCGAAAATGAGCATATAGTTACCGCTCATATATCTGGTAAAATGAGAATGCATTATATCAAACTTTTACCAGGTGATAAAGTGAAATTAGAAATGAGTCCTTACGATTTATCTAAGGCTCGTATAACCTATAGATATTAAATACTATGAAAGTAAGAGCATCAATAAAAAAGAGAAGTGCTGATTGTAAGATCGTTCGTAGAAAAGGACGTCTTTATGTCATCAACAAAAAGAATCCTAAATTTAAACAAAGACAAGGATAATTATGGCTAGAATTGCAGGTGTAGATATACCAAAACAAAAACGCGGAGTTATAGCTTTAACTTATATCTTCGGAATCGGTAAGAGCAGAGCTCAAAGAATTCTTAACAGTGCCGGTGTAGACGAAAGCATCAAAGTTTCAGATTGGGATGATGATCAAATCGGTAAAATTAGAGAGCAGGTAGGTAACTTTACCATTGAAGGGGAGTTAAGATCTGAAGTACAAATCAACATCAAGCGATTGATGGATATTGGTTGTTACCGAGGAATTAGACATAGATCCGGACTTCCATTGAGAGGTCAGAGAACCAAAAATAACTCTCGTACAAGAAAAGGAAGAAGAAAAACAGTTGCTAACAAGAAAAAAGTAACTAAATAATAAGTAAAATGGCAAAGTCAACAACAAAAAAGCGTAAAGTAGTTGTAGATGCATATGGCGAAGCTCATATTTCTGCCTCTTTCAATAATATCATCGTTTCGTTAACCAACAAAAACGGCGATATTATTTCCTGGTCATCTTCTGGTAAGATGGGCTTTAGAGGTAGTAAAAAGAACACTCCTTATGCTGCACAATTATCTGCTGAAGATGCAAGTAAAGTGGCACACGAAGCAGGTTTGCGTAAAGTAAAAGTTTATGTAAAAGGTCCTGGAAACGGAAGAGAATCCGCCATCAGATCTTTACATAATTCAGGTATAGAAGTTACTGAGATTATCGATGTAACTCCAATACCACATAATGGGTGTAGACCTCCAAAACGAAGAAGAGTCTAATTACTACTAATCCTATTACTATTATCGAAGGATAAGACCTTAATTCATAATAGATTAATACTAAATTCATAACTATGGCAAGATATACCGGTCCTAAAACCAAAATAGCAAGAAAATTTGGCGAGTCCATTTTTGGCGACGACAAATCTTTCGAAAAAAGAAATTACCCTCCTGGACAGCACGGGAATAACAGAAGAAGAGGCAAGAAGTCTGAATACGCTGTTCAGTTGATGGAAAAGCAAAAAGCTAAATATACTTACGGTATTTTAGAAAAGCAATTTCGTAATATGTTTAATAAAGCCAATAAATCTTCAGGAATTACTGGTGAGATATTGCTTCAATTATGTGAGTCCAGATTAGACAACGTAGCCTTTAGATTAGGTATTGCACCTTCCAGAAGTGCTGCTAGACAATTGGTTTCTCATAAACACGTCACTGTTAATGGTGAAATCTTAAACATACCATCCTACCAAGTGAGACCAAACGATGTTGTTGGAATAAGAGAGAAATCAAAATCTCTAAACGTAATCCAAGAATCTCTTTCAAATAGTAAATCTGTTCATGAATGGATGACATGGAATAGCGAAAAGATGGAAGGTACATTTGTTGCTATACCAGAAAGATCTCAGATTCCTGAAAAAATTAATGAGCAATTCATCGTTGAATTGTACTCTAAATAATAACTGACAACACTCAAATTTATGGCATTATTTAATTTTCAAAAGCCCGATAAAGTTATCATGATCGATTCTACCGATTTTGAGGGCACTTTCGAATTTAGACCATTAGAACCAGGATACGGTCTAACAGTAGGTAACGCTTTGCGTAGGGTGCTGTTATCATCATTGGAAGGTTTTGCAACCACTTCAGTAAGAATAGAAGGTGTTGATCACGAATTCTCTACGATCGAAGGAGTTGTTGAAGATGTTACTGAAATCATATTAAATCTTAAGCAAATTAGATTCAAGAAAAAAGCAGAAGATGTGGATAACGAAACCGTTTCCATTTCTTTCTCTGGTAATGAGAAAATGACAGCAGGTGATTTTCAAAAATACCTGACAGGATTTGATATCTTAAATCCAGATCTTGAAATCTGTACAATGGATAAGAAAGTATCCCTTAATCTTGAACTTACAGTTCAAAAAGGAAGAGGTTACGTTCCAGCTGAAGAAAATAAAACGTCTAAAGCACCTATTGGTACAATTTTTACTGATTCTGTCTTTACACCTATTAAAAATGTAAAGTATAGCATTGAGAACTTTAGAGTTGAACAAAAAACTGACTACGAAAAGCTGATTTTCGAGATAAGCAGTGATGGTTCAATTCATCCTAAAGATGCACTTACTGAAGCTGCTAAGACTTTGATTCATCACTTTATGTTGTTCTCTGATGAGCGAATAACACTTGAAACCGAAGAGATGTCTCAGGCAGAAACTTATGACGAGGAATCACTTCACATGAGACAGTTGCTTAAGACCAAACTTGTAGATTTAGATCTATCTGTCAGAGCATTGAATTGTCTTAAAGCTGCAGAAGTCGAAACTTTAGGTGATTTGGTATCTCATAACAAAAGCGATTTGATGAAGTTTAGAAACTTCGGTAAAAAATCACTTACTGAATTAGAAGAACTTGTTGAAAACAAAGGTCTTGACTTTGGAATGGATCTTTCAAAATATAAACTTGACAAAGACTAGCTTTGTTAAGCCCAAAATACATTAATCATGAGACATAGAAAGAAATTTAATCACTTAGGAAGAACTACCTCACATAGAAAAGCAATGCTTTCTAATATGGCGTGTTCCCTAATTGAGCATAAAAGAATAAATACTACTGTTGCTAAGGCTAAAGCCTTGAGACAGTATGTTGAGCCGTTAATTACTAAATCTAAATCGGATACCACCCATAATCGTCGTTTGGTTTTTTCAAAATTGAAAGACAAATATATGGTTGCAGAACTTTTTAGAGAAGTTGCACCTAAAGTAGGTGAGCGTCCAGGTGGTTACACTCGTATCATTAAACTTGGTAACAGGCTTGGTGATGCCGCTGAAATGGCAATGATCGAACTTGTTGATTTCAATGAAGTTTACACACCAGGTAAGAAACAGGCTAAGAAGAAATCTACCAGACGTGCTGGTAAAAAAGTAAAAGTTGAAGACCAGGTTGAAGAGACTTCAAACGATACTGAAACAAAAACTGATGAGGCTTAATAACCCAAACTTATTATTATCAACCAAAGGGATAAACTTTTTATAGTTTATCCCTTTTTTTATATTTACTTATGAAATACAATTTAAAAACACCTGCTGTACTCCTTCTTGCCGACGGAACTGTTTTTCATGGAAAAACAACTGAAAAATTTTCCTCTAACAGGTTGGGAGAAATTTGTTTTAATACCGGAATGACTGGATATCAGGAAATCTTTACCGATCCCTCTTATTTTGGTCAGATTATGGTGACTACCAATGCTCATATTGGTAATTATGGAGTCAATTCGGATGAAAGTGAATCCGATTCTGTAAAAATATCTGGCTTGATTTGTAAAAATTTCTCATTCACTCCTTCGCGAGTTAATTCTGATGAATCTCTGGAAAACTTCCTTGAGGATGCTCATTTACCGGTGATTTTTGATGTAGATACGAGAGCTCTTGTTTCTCATATCAGGAAAAATGGCGCTATGAATGCTATCATGTCTACTGATACGGGAGATCTTGATGCTTTGATGAAAGAATTAGACCAGCATCCGTCAATGAAAGGTCTGGAACTGGCTTCGAAAGTGTCTACCAAGAAAGCATATACATTAGGCGATAAACTGTCAGACCATAGAATTGCAGTTTTGGATTTAGGTACCAAACAAAACATCCTAAGACGACTTGTGGATAGGGGAGGATTCATAAAGGTATTCCCTTACGATTCTTCTTTTGAAGATTTGATGGAATGGAATCCTACCGGAATTGTTATTTCTAATGGTCCCGGTGATCCAGAGCCACTAACTTCCGCCATTGAGCTTGCTAAGAAGTGCATTTCAAATGAAGTCCCAACGTTTGGAATTTGTCTGGGTCATCAAATCATTGCATTGTCCGAGGGGATACCTACCTTAAAAATGCATACAGGGCATCGAGGTATCAATCATCCTATTCAGAATTTGAAAACCGGTAAAAGTGAAATCACTTCTCAAAATCATGGATTTACCATAGATAAAGAGTCAACGGTTAACAATTCTCAAGTAGAGATTTCTCACATCCATCTTAATGACCAATCTGTAGCAGGCGTTCACATAAAAGGTAAGCCTTGTTTTTCTGTTCAGTACCATCCTGAAGCAGGGCCGGGTCCAAATGATGCCACTTATCTGTTCGACGATTTTTTCGATATGATGTCTAAACAAAAAGTAAAAGCATAAAAAAAGTGGGCAACTGCCCACTTTTTTATTTTATTTGAAACCAGCTTAAGGTAATAAAACAGTATCAACAACGTGTATAACCCCGTTAGACTGATTGACATCTGCAACAGTTACAGTAGCTATATTGCCTTTGGAATCCATGATTTTTACACTTCCATTATCCAGCATAGCTGTCAGCGTTCCTCCACTTACTGTTTTAAGCTCTACTTTTCCTCCGCCTTTCTTGATAGCGGCAATCACATCTTTAGCATTAAATTTTCCAGCTATGACGTGGTAAGTCAGTACAGTTTGTAATTGTTTTTTGTTTTCTGGCTTTAGCAAAGTTGCGACAGTCCCTTCCGGTAAATTTCCAAAAGCCGCATTGGTGGGAGCAAAAACCGTAAACGGACCATCACTGGACAAGGTTTCTACCAGTTCGGCTGCTTTTACTGCAGCGACTAAAGTGGTGTGATCCTTTGAATTTACTGCATTTTCAATGATGTTTTTACTTGGATACATTTCTGCGCCGCCTACCATTTTAGTCTGAGCATAAGAAAGCGTGGTTACAAGAACACTCATTACTAATACGAGTTGCATTTTTAAATTTTTCATAGCATTTATTTTTATATTTTTATTAAATGTACGTAAGTGAGACAGCTACGGTTTTTAAATTCTCATTATTTAACTAGACATTGTAAGTGTTTTACTGATTATTATCTTAATATTATTAATCAACTATAACGTTCCAGCGCCTTATCTAGTCTTTTGAAAATGATTTAAGTAAGCTTTAATTTTGTAAATTGCAACAAACCAAAAAAACACATAAAAATGAGCGCAATTTTAGACATACACGCCAGACAAATATTTGACTCCAGAGGAAATCCAGCTCTTGAAGTTGATGTAGTTACAGAAATGGGTACTTTAGGGAGGTTTGCAGTTCCGTCCGGAGCTTCTACCGGAGTTCATGAAGCCGTAGAATTGAGAGATGGTGGAAAAGATTATATGGGCAAAGGAGTTTCTAAAGCTGTTGAAAATGTAAATACTACTATAGCAGATAATTTACTTGGAATTTCAGTTTTTGAACAATCTGAAATCGATCAGATTATGATTGACCTGGATGGAACTGAAAATAAATCTAAGCTTGGTGCTAATGCCATTTTAGGCGTTTCTTTGGCAGCAGCAAAAGCAGCTGCAAATGAATTAAATCTGCCTTTATATAGATATATAGGCGGGGTTTCTACAAACACACTACCTGTTCCAATGATGAACATCATCAATGGAGGTTCTCATAGCGATGCTCCAATTGCTTTTCAGGAATTTATGGTAATGCCTGTAAAAGCTGAAAACTTCACTCATGCCTTAAAAATGGGTACGGAGATCTTTCACCACCTGAAAAAAGTTTTAAAGGATAGAAACTTGAGTACTGCTGTTGGAGATGAAGGTGGATTTGCTCCAAAACTCGATGGCACTGAAGATGCACTGGACTCTATAAAATTGGCAGTAGAAAATGCTGGTTACAAATTTGGAGACGAAGTGATGATTGCTTTAGACTGTGCTGCAGCGGAATTTTATGAAGACGGAAAATACAATTACAAGAAATTTGAAGGTGATGCTGCAAAGACAATGTCATCTGAAGAACAGGCAAGTTATCTGGCAGAGCTTTCAGAAAAGTACCCTATCATTTCAATAGAAGATGGAATGGATGAAGATGACTGGGATGGATGGAAGATACTTACTGAAAAAATAGGTGATAAAGTTCAGCTTGTCGGTGATGATCTTTTTGTGACTAATGTGAAACGACTTCAGAAGGGAATCACTAATAAAATAGCTAATTCAATTTTGATTAAAGTGAACCAAATTGGAACACTAACAGAAACAATTGCAGCTGTAAATTTAGCACATAACGCGGGATATACCTCTGTGATGTCTCATAGATCCGGTGAAACTGAGGACAATACAATTGCAGATTTAGCTGTGGCTTTATCTACAGGTCAGATTAAAACAGGATCTGCCTCTAGAAGCGATCGTATGGCAAAATATAATCAGTTACTAAGAATTGAAGAGGAGCTAGGAGATAATGCCTATTTTCCTAAATTAAATGCTTTTAAAATTAAAAAATAATACAGGAGACGAAGCTATTATTTCTTATTAAATTAAGTTAAGATTAAGCGTTAACAGACACTTATAATGGTTTGTTAACGCTTTTTTAAGACCCTTTTTTGTAAATTTGTTCTTTAATTTCAAACAAGTAAAAATTACAATATATGGACGCTAAAATAAGTTTTGATGGTAAGGATTATTCCTTCCCAGTAGTTAAAGGAAGTGAAGATGAATATGCAATAGATATTTCAAAATTAAGAGGTTCTACCCAAGGTCTCATCACTTTAGACAGAGGTTTCAAAAACACGGGTTCCTGTGAGAGTGCCATCACCTTTCTGGATGGTGAAAAAGGTATTTTAAGATACAGAGGTTATGCTATTGAAGATTTAGCAGAAAATGCAACTTTTCTTGAAGTCGCTTATTTATTGATTTTCGGTGAATTACCAACTACAACTGAATTAGATAGTTTTCATACAGATATAAAAAAAGAATCTCATGTAGATGAAGAGATGAAGAAAATCCTTGATGGTTTTCCAAAGTCAGCTCATCCTATGGGAGTAGTTTCTTCATTGACAAGTGCTTTGATCGCTTTTAATCCTTCTTCTGTAAATGTAGAATCCAAAGGAGAAATGTATCAGGCTATTGTAAAATTGCTTGCTAAATTCCCAGTGATTTGTTCATGGGCTTTGAGGAAATCTAAAGGTCAGCCTTTTGATTATGGAGATAACAAATTGAGTTATGTCGATAATATTTTAAAAATGATGTTCAAGAAACCTAACGAAGATTATGAAGTTGATCCTGTTGTTTCTTCTGCACTCAATAAACTATTAATTTTACATGCTGATCATGAGCAAAACTGCTCTACATCTACTGTAAGAATAGTAGGTTCTTCTCATGCAGGTTTATTTGCATCAATCTCAGCAGGGGTTTCAGCTTTATGGGGGCCACTTCACGGTGGAGCCAACCAGGCTGTAATTGATATGCTGGAAGGAATTAAAGAAGATGGAGGTGATACTAAAAAGTACATGGCCAAAGCTAAGGATAAAGATGATCCATTTAGATTGATGGGATTTGGTCATAGAGTTTATAAAAACTTTGACCCTAGAGCAAAAATCATCAAAAAATCTGCTGATGAAGTTTTAAGTAACCTTGGTGTTCAGGACCCTGTGTTGGATATTGCTAAAGGTCTTGAAAAAGAAGCACTGGAAGATGACTATTTCGTAGACAGAAAATTATATCCAAATGTTGACTTTTATTCTGGTATCATTTACAGAGCATTAGATATACCAACGAATATGTTTACCGTTATGTTTGCTCTTGGAAGACTTCCAGGCTGGATTTCTCAATGGAGAGAAATGCGTTTACAAAAAGAGCCTATCGGAAGACCAAGACAAGTGTATACTGGAGAGACACACAGAACACTTAAACCTATTGAAAAAAGATAAATTCAAAAATAAAATTAAAACTATGAAAAAGATATTTATGTTATTATTTTCTGCAACACTTCTGATGAGTTGTGGTGGAGATGGTAAAAAAGAAGAGAAAAAAGAGAACTCTATAAAGCTTAACTCAACAACAGCTGAGCCTAAAAATGAGAAAGAAGATGGTATCACCAGAGTTTATTTAACTGGTAATGACCAAATGAGGTATAACAAATCTGAGATAAAGGTGAAAGCTGGTGATAAAGTGGTTTTAACTTTTGAACATGTTGGTAAAATGTCCAAAGAAACAATGGGACATAATTTTGTTTTACTCGAAGAAGGAACGAATGTCCAGGAATTTAGTCAGGAAGCTTTAGAATTTAAAGACAACGACTACATTCCAGAGAGTTCTGATGTTATAATCGTTCATACCGAGATGCTTGGTGGAGGCGAGAAAACTGAAATCACGTTTCAGGCACCGGAAAAAGGCAAGTATGATTATGTCTGCAGTTTTCCAGGGCATGTTGCCTTGATGAACGGAACATTTATAGTAGAGTAATTTTATAAGTTTTTTTAAATTAAAAAATGCCTTTCAGGACTCCTGAAAGGCATTTTTAGTTGAGATAATAAAATCTTAGTATTTTATTGGAGCGTTGTCTTTTGGCAAGCTCTTTTTGATAAATTCTCTGATGTCATCATTTGCCGTCTTTAAGTCTTCTCTGCGCAGGTACATCATGTGTCCGCTTTCGTAGGTTTTAAAATGAAATCTGTCTTTCATCTTCCCGCTTTCGTCGATATGCCACATGGTATATTTAGCATTGAAATAGGTGGTAGCTCCATCAAACAATCCAGATTGAATCATCACCTGCATGCTAGGGTTTTGAGCCATAGCCTGTCTTAATTCTTTACCAGTATTGTTTTGAGTTCTATCCCATGGGTAAACATTGCCAAACATATTGTACTGTAAATCTGTTTTGTAATTCAGTTCATGTTTTAAGTAATGATTAATAGCCGGGGTGAAGGATTGCAGCCAGGACGTTAATTCTGAATTGTAATCTGGTCGGGTTCCTGCTTCTTTTTCATCCAAGCCCAAGTACCTGGAATCCAATCTTCCTACTGTATAGCCATCTTCTATCTTTAGGGTTTTCCAAAATGTATTGAACGGAACTTCCAGATTATTTTGAAGAAAGACCTCTTCATCTATGCTGGAATAATAAGACATTTTTTTGACGATTTCCATCTTCGTTTCAACGTCTAAAAATCCGCCTTTTGTAAGTGCTGGAATAAGGTCTTGAATTGTAAAGGTTTCCACTTCGTCCAGCAGTTCCAAAACTGGCTTATTCTGTAATTCTGGTGCTAAGGTTTTATGGTACCAGGCTGCCGCAGCAAAATAAGGCAATCTATTGGCAACTTCAACAGGACCATCTCTTTCAATTCCCAATTCGGTTGGAGAGACGAGAATCACCCCATTGATGTACATCCAATGTGAATTTTGAAGTTCATTAGCCAAACCAGATACACGAGTGGTTCCATAACTTTCTCCTATGAGGTATTTTGGAGCTAACCATTTATCTTTTCTGGTTACAAAGGTGTTTATCCATTTGGCCAGATAATCGACATCTGCATTAACTCCAAAAAAAGTTTTTTTGTTAAAATTGCCCTCTTCATCTAGTATTGGTCTGGAATGACCTGTGTTCACTGGATTGACATAAACGATGTCGGCAACATCCAAAATGCTATACGGGTTCTCTTTAAAGCCATAGGGTTGAGTGGGAAACCCTTCATTGCTTATTTTTAATGTTCTTGGACCTGTATAGGCCAGGTGCATCCAAACCGAAGCTGAGCCAGGGCCACCATTAAAGGAAATGACTAAAGGTCTTTCTGCATTGTCTCCTACTTTATAATAGGTGAATTGTAAACCTGCTATGGGTTCTCCCTGCTCATTCCAGACAGGCTGCATCCCGGTTTCTGCTGTGTAATTTAATTTTTTACCGTTGATGGTGACTTCATGATTTGAAGTTACCGTTTTATCCACCTCGAATTCGATCGACTGTGAGAATGCAAGTGATGAACTAAAAATCGTAAGTAATGCTATTATTTTTTTCATTTATCTGAATTTTTGCCCTAATATAATTAAGCCATTCAGAATAATCTAAAATATGCATGTAGTTTTTTTGACCAAACTGATATTCGAACTAAAACCAGTTGATTAAAATGGGGTTGATTTGACCTGTCAGTCTTCTTCTTTTGAAGACCTAAAAGCAACCTTAAAATGATTATGGCTTAAATTTCAACGGGGTTGATCAGTTCTTGAGTTTTTTCAAAATGAGAAATATCATTTAAAACAGATTTTGATATTTCATTAAGGGCTTCCTGAGTTAGGAAAGCCTGATGTGAAGTGATTAAAACATTTGGAAAACTAATTAGCCTTAAAATCAAATCGTCATCAATAATATGTTCGGATAAATCTTCAAAAAACAACTTATCTTCCTGCTCATACACGTCTATACCCAAATAACCAACTTGTTTGTCTTTTAAGGCTTGGATGACTGCTTCAGTATCAATAAGCGCACCACGGCTGGTGTTGATAAGCATGCTATTTGGCTTTAATTGTTTTAAGCTGTTTTCGTTGATTATATGTTTGGTTTGTTCTGTCAATGGGCAATGAAGCGAGATGATGTCACTTCTTTTAAATAAGTCATCTAACTCTACATAGGTTACTCCTGAATCTTTGAGCGTCTGGTTTGGATAGGGATCAAAGGCTATAACTTCACAACCCAAGGCTTTCATGATTTTGCAAAAGGCTTGTCCAATTCTGCCTGTACCAATGACACCAACTGTTTTTTTATAAACAGTAAAACCAACTAAATTGTTTAGTGAAAAATTACATTCTTTAACCCGGTTATAAGCTTTATGTGTTTTTCGGTTCAGTGTTAGAATTAGAGCCAAGGCGTGTTCAGCAACTGCTTCTGGAGAATAAGCTGGAACACGAGAAACTTTTATCCCGTATTCATTTGCAGCTTCCAGGTTCACGTTGTTAAACCCTGCACATCTCAAAGCGATTAGCTTTACGCCGTGTTCGTGAAGCAATTCGATAACTTGCCTGCTTAGAATATCATTCACAAAGACACAAACTGCATCAAAACCACTAGCCAGATTACAAGTGTTTTTGTTTAGACGAGTTTCGAAATAAACAATATTTTGGTTTTCGTTGTGAGAATTGAAGTAAGTTTTGTCGTAGTTTTTTGTACTAAAAAAGGCAATTTTCATAGCGTTTGGTTTTGAAGAGGTATCTCATTACAAATTTAAACTACAAAGTTGTCAATCATGTAAATTTAGTATAAAATATTTGCGATTAAGCGGCTTGAGGCTTGCAGATTAAGTCATTTTATATTCTCGTGTTTTGAACTAAAAATCAGGATAAGCTTCAACTAAAAAAGCCGCTTCTAGAGAAAGAAACGGCTTTAATTTTATTCTGTATGGGTGATGATTACATCATTCCTGGCATACCGCCGCCCATTGGTGGCATTCCGCCGCCACCATTATCGTCTTCCTTTATGTCCACAAGAGCGCATTCTGTAGTTAGAATCATTCCTGAAACGGAAGCTGCATTTTCTAAAGCGATTCGCGTGACTTTCTTAGGGTCTATGATACCAGCTTTAAGCATATCTACAAATGTGTTGGTTTTGGCATCGTAACCCAGCTTACCTTCCAAAACTTTATTGATAACGACAGATGCTTCACCGCCTGCATTTTCTACAATGGTCCTCATTGGAGATTCAATGGCTTTAGCGATGATATTGATTCCTGTTTGTTCGTCCGCATTTTCAACTTTAAGACCTTCTAGAGCTTTCAAAGTTCTGATCAATGCAACACCACCTCCAGCTACAATACCTTCTTCTACGGCAGCACGCGTAGCATGTAATGCGTCATCTACTCTGTCTTTCTTCTCTTTCATTTCTACTTCTGAAGCTGCACCTACATAAAGCACACCTACACCGCCAGAAAGTTTAGCAAGACGTTCCTGTAATTTTTCTTTGTCGTAGTCACTTGTAGTAGATTCTACCTGAGCTTTGATTTGATTCACACGGTTTACGATGTTATCTTTTTCTCCGGCTCCGTTCACTATAGTTGTATTGTCCTTGTCTATAGTTACATTTTCTGCAGTACCTAACATGTCTAAAGTAGCGTTTTCTAAAGTGAATCCGCGTTCTTCAGAAATAACGGTTCCGCCAGTAAGAATAGCGATATCTTCCAGCATTGCTTTTCTGCGATCACCAAATCCTGGAGCTTTTACAGCAGCAATTTTTAATGAGCCTCTTAGTTTATTGACCACAAGTGTAGCTAAAGCTTCACCTTCGATATCTTCTGCGATAATCAACAAAGGTTTTCCGCTTTGAGCAGCTGGTTCTAATACAGGAAGTAAATCCTTCATAGAATTGATCTTTTTGTCCACGATTAAGATGTATGGATTCTCAAGATCAGTTGTCATTTTTTCACTATCCGTAACGAAGTAAGGTGATAAATAACCTCTGTCAAACTGCATACCTTCTACAACGTCCACATAAGTTTCAGTTCCTTTAGCTTCTTCAACAGTAATTACACCTTCTTTACCTACTTTTCCAAAAGCTTCAGCTATCAATTCACCAATCTGGTCATCATTGTTCGCTGAAATAGATGCTACTTGTTTAATTTCTTCAGAAGTATCTCCAACTGTTTTTGCTTGCTTTGTCAACTCTGCAACAACAGCCTCTACAGCCTTGTCTATACCTCTTTTAAGGTCTAATGGGTTTGCGCCGGAAGCGACGTTCTTTAAGCCTTCTTTCACGATAGCCTGAGCCAGCACGGTAGCGGTAGTGGTACCGTCACCTGCAAGGTCATTGGTTTTGGAAGCTACTTCCTTCACCATTTGAGCTCCCATGTTTTCCAAAGCATCTTCCAATTCGATTTCTTTAGCAACGCTTACACCATCTTTAGTGACCATAGGAGCACCAAATGATTTTCCTATGATGACGTTACGACCCTTAGGTCCTAAAGTTACTTTTACAGCGTTAGCCAGTGCGTCAACACCTCTTTTTACGCCATTTCTTGCTTCAATATCAAAAATTATATTTTTTGCCATTTTATTTAGTTTTTTGTTGAATGTTTGGGTTATACGATTGCAAGGATGTCATCCTCTCTCATGATGAGGTAATCGTTATTTTCATGCTTTAGCTCTGTTCCTGAAAACTTTCCGTAGAGCACCATATCTCCAACTTTAACTGTCATTGTATGGTCTTTCTTTCCACTACCTACAGCTACTACTTTACCACGTTGTGGCTTTTCTTTTGCGGTTTCCGGGATGATGATTCCAGAAGCTGTTTTAGTTTCTGCGGCTTGAGGCTCTACAAGCACTCTATCTGCCAATGGTTTAATGTTTACTGCCATTATAAATAAGTTTTTAGGTTTTTAATTTCTAAAACATAGGCTAAAAGTGTGCCAATAGAAAATAGCTGTCAATTAGTAAAAAAAAAATGCCAGCTTGTCATAAGCTGGCATTTTAAAATCTTAGGATAAATTTCTATTCCTGATCTACAGGAGGTAAATTGTTGGTTTGCGTATTTTCAACTGGAGCCTGATTTTCATCGAGTAACTTTGAGTCCTGCATCGTTCGGTTGTTGATGATAGTCACGTTGGATAATAAAATCAAAATCAGAAGCAATGTGGCAAGTGCCCATGTACTTTTATCTAGAAAATCTGAGGTTTGTTTTACGCCTCCTACTTGCTGTGAGCCCCCGCCTCCAAATGATGAAGACAAGCCTCCACCCTTAGGGTTTTGGACCATGATAACAACGATTAGCAAAAAGGCTACGATTACAATTAGGATTAAAAATATGGAAAATGTACTCATTATAATTTATTTTCTTTAAGTCTTTCTATTTCTTGAATTTGGTCTGCAAAGAAAGTACTTTTTTCGGGATTATTCAAAATTAATATCTTAAATGCTTGTATAGCTTTATCATAACGTTTTTGTTCGGTGTACACCCTGGCCAAAGTCTCAGTCATAAGGCTGGATGAGGGTTCATGTTTCGCTTTTATTTTGTCTGAAGTTTCATAGGATTTCGTAGGAACAATCTTAGGGTTGTTCTTTATAAACTCATCTATGACTTGAAATTGAGGGTTGGCTACGAACTGTTCCCGGGTGTCTTTTTTTTCTTCTAAAGGCTGAATCTGAGTGAGTTTCAGCCATTCTTTAAACGAATGTGTCTCAGAAGGATTGAAATCCAGGGGTTTTCCCGCTTCTTCTTTAGGAGCTGGTTCTTTTTCAATAAACAGGTCTGGATCGTTTATCTGATCAGCAATTTCTTCATTGATTTCAAATTCAGCATTTTCTCTTTCATGCTCAATCATTAAATCTATCTTATGTGCAATTTCTAATTGAGAAAATTTTTCAGAAGTAATAAAATCAAAAAGTACAGCTCTGTCCTGAGTTCTAGCTGCAGTTTCTTTTAAAAACCTATTGTAATGAAAACTTCCGTAGTGTTTTAATAACTTGAGTTTTATCGCATAAAGCGGTTGGAAATAGGGGTACTGCTCTATAGTCTCATCGATGGAACTCAAGGTTTTTGTCTCGAATTGCATAGGTGATTTAATGAGCTCAAGTAGAGATTCCTTATCCATTACCAATTGGTTAGTGAAGCGTTAAACACGTCCTGAGTGATTCTTAAAAAAATTTCTTCTATGGCTTCCTCCCTTAAAGCTCCTGTTAAGAGCGAATTAGCCGGGTAGTCGTAATAAAAAGAAAAGGTTTGCTCAAAATCTTTTTCGGGATCCAAAGTATTATAATACCTAACATTTACTGCTATCGTAAGCCTGTTTTGTGCAGCTCTGCTGTCTGCTGTAGAAGTCATAGGAGCAATATAATACCTGGTGATTTCTCCTTCATAAATCAAATCTGCGTTGTTGTTGGCCAGGCCTAATTTGGTTTGATTTTGAATTAAATCCTGAAGTCGTAGTGTGAAATCTCTGTCTATTCCTGGCTCCACTAACTGAGCATTATTTTGAAAGTAATTGACCTGAAAAGTTTCTGCATTTCCAGTGTCAGCTCCTGTGAAAGAATAGTATCCACAGGATTGCAGGCTTAGCATACATAAGAAAGCTATTAGAAGTTTAATCTTCATTATAAATCGTATTGCTTAATTTTTCTATAAAGTGTTCTTTCGCTTATTCCCAACTCGTCTGCTGCAGGTTTGCGTTTACCGTGATGACGATCCAGAGACTTTTTGATGAGTTCCACTTCTTTGTGCTGTAAGGATAAGGTTTCTTCTTCTTCAATATCTTCAGCATAATCGTAGGGGTCTTCAATTCTTGGCTCTGTCTCTCTGGATTTCTTCTGATTGGGAAGCTGCAAAATTTCTAACTGTTCTTCATGAGATTCATCAGTAAATTCTTTTTCTGCAGCAGATTCGCCATACACCTTTTTGATAAGATTGATGTTTTCCTCTTTAAAACTTTCATCATTTCCATTTTCCATGAGTTCCATGGTCAGTTTCTTGAGATCATTGAGGTCATTTTTCATGTCAAAAAGGACCTTATAAAGAATTTCTCTTTCGTTACTGAAATCACTCTTACTCCTTTTTTCTTCTGAAATGACCGAAGGTAAGTTTGAGCTTTTAGGTAAATAATGAATTAAAGTAGTTTCATCGATTTCTCTTTCAGTTTCTAAAACTGAAATTTGTTCAGTGACATTTTTCAGTTGCCTGATGTTGCCTGGCCAGCTGCAATTTTCCAAAGCTTTTACGGCTTTGTCGGTAAGCCGCATCGTCGGCATTTTATACTTTAAAGCAAAATCTGATGCAAATTTTCTAAATAATAAATGAATATCGGCACGCCTTTCTCTGAGTGGGGACAGGTGGATTTCTACCGTGTTCAATCTGTAGTATAAATCTTCTCTGAATTTATTTTTCTTGATAGCCTCAATCATATTCACATTGGTAGCAGCTACAATCCTTACGTTGGATTTTTGAACTTTGGAAGAGCCTACTTTTATAAACTCTCCGGTTTCCAAGACTCTAAGCAGCCTTACTTGAGTAGTCAGCGGTAACTCTCCAACTTCGTCGAGGAAAATCGTACCGCCATCGGCTTCTTTGAAGTAGCCGTCACGAGCCTGATTAGCCCCGGTAAAGGCGCCTTTCTCATGTCCAAATAATTCGCTATCTATAGTGCCTTCCGGTATCGCGCCACAGTTGACGGCGATATACTTAGCATGCTTCCTGTGAGATAAGGCATGTATGATTTTTGGTAAGCTTTCTTTACCAACTCCACTTTCGCCGGTAACTAAAACCGAAATGTCTGTTGGAGCAACACGAATGGATTTCTCAATCGCTCTGTTAAGGCTGGGATCATTCCCTATAATTTCAAATCGCTGCTTTACAGCTTGTGGTGATTCCATAGTCTGATTTAATTTAGGATAAAGTGGGTTGCATAGGACCATAACCTACTGCTTCACCAATTAAAGTGGCACTCGTGCAATCTTTCATTTTCACCAATACATAATCGCCAACTTTATAGTTTTCTTTAGGAAATACGACGGTAGTGTTTTGAGTATTTCTACCGCTCCATTGTAGATTTGACTTTTTGGATTCTTTTTCAATCAATACTTCTTCTACTTGTCCTAAGTGCTGTTCTGTGGTGAATCGTGAATGCTCTTGCTGCAGATCAATAATCTCCTGAAGTCTCCTCTTTTTGGTAGATTCTGGAATATCATCTTCAAATTTCTTGGCGCCTAAAGTTCCCGGGCGCTCAGAATAGGCGAACATGTAGCCAAAATCATACTTCACGTACTTCATCAGCGATAAGGTGTCCTGATGATCCTCTTCAGTTTCTGAAGGAAATCCAGCAATCATGTCCTGCGAAATCCCACAGTCCGGTATGATAGATCTGATGTTATCGATGAGCTTGAAGTATTCTTCTCGAGTGTGTAAGCGATTCATTTTTTTCAAAATCCTATCGCTTCCGCTTTGTACTGGTAAATGAATGTAGTTGCAAATGTTATGGTGTTTGGCCATAACTTCAATCACGTCCAGGGTCATGTCCTGTGGATTGGAAGTCGAAAAACGAATGCGCATTCCCGGTTGTGCTTTAGCGACCACATCAAGTAAATCAGCAAAATTAACAGCGGTTGCTTTTTGCATTTCAGTAGCATTTTTGAAATCTTTTTTCAGGCCACCACCATACCATAAATAGCTATCAACATTTTGCCCTAACAAGGTGATTTCTTTAAAGCCTTTGGCCCACAAATCCTTGACTTCGTCCAAAATACTCTTCGGGTCACGACTTCTTTCTCTACCACGTGTAAACGGAACCACACAAAAGGTACACATATTGTCGCATCCCCTGGTGATGGAAACAAAAGCAGAAACGCCGTTGCTTTGCAATCTTACAGGAGAAATATCACCATAAGTTTCTTCTTTGGAAAGAATAACATTGATGGCATCTCTGCCGTTTTCAACTTCATGCAAGAGATTGGGTAAATCTTTATACGCATCTGGACCTACGACTAAGTCAACAATCTTTTCTTCTTCTAGAAATTTATGTTTTAAGCGTTCTGCCATACAGCCCAAAACACCCACTTTCATAGAGGGATTGTCTTTTTTGATAGCGTTAAATTTCTCCAGACGCTTTCTTACGGTTTGCTCTGCCTTATCTCTTATGGAACAGGTGTTCACAAGAACGAGATCGGCTTCAGCTAATTCTCTTGTAGTATTGTAACCTTGCTGGTCTAATATGGAGGCTACAATTTCGCTATCGCTAAAGTTCATAGCGCAACCATAACTTTCAATATAAAGTTTTTTGGAATTGCTTTTTTTCTCTTCTTTCACCAGAGTCTGGCCTTGCAGAGTTTCGTCAATAATCTTCTCCATGTAAAGCTTTAAAGTTTTCGCAAAGATAGGGGATATAGATTTACTGACAAACTGTCATTTTGTTGTTTTTTAAAAATTCATTTTTAAATAAAAAAAGATTAAGTTTGAACATAGGAGGATGCTACTTTAGAGTCGTTATTAAATTCAAATCCAAAAAATCGTATACTTTTGCAGTATAAATATTATTCAATGGCAAAAAATCTAGTAATTGTTGAGTCTCCTGCCAAAGCTAAGACTATAGAAAAATTTTTAGGTAAAGACTATAAGGTAGCCTCCAGTTTTGGTCACATTGCCGACTTGCCTTCAAAAGAGTTGGGAGTTGACGTTGATAATGACTTCAAGCCCAAATATGTGGTCAATAGCGATAAAAAAGACGTGGTAAGAAAGCTTACTAAAATGTCTAAAGAGTCTGAAACAGTCTGGCTAGCAAGTGATGAAGATAGAGAAGGAGAGGCAATCGCCTGGCATTTATCGGATGAATTAAAACTTGATGCTGCGAAAACCAGACGTATCGTTTTTTCTGAGATTACGGAGTCTGCGATTAAAAATGCAATAAAAAACCCTAGAGAAATCAACTATAACCTTGTTAATGCTCAAAAGGCAAGACGGGTTTTGGACCGTCTGGTAGGCTATGAGCTTTCCCCTATTTTGTGGAGGAAGGTTAAAGGCGGGCTTTCAGCAGGAAGAGTTCAGTCAGTTTCTGTGCGATTAATAGTTGAGCGTGAACGTGAGATTATAGACTTCAGCCCTGAAGTGTTTTATAGAGTAGATGCTGAATTTGAAACGGAAAAGGGATATAGCTTTAAAGCTAAGCTTCCTAAAAATTTAGGTTCTAAAGAAGAAGTTGAAGCCTTTCTTGAAGCTCAAAAGCAAGCCAAGTTTGAAGTAAGCGATCTCACAAAAAAACCAGCTAAAAAATCTCCAGCTCCACCATTTACAACCTCTACGCTGCAACAGGAAGCAGCCAGGAAACTCTATTTTTCTGTAAGTAAGACTATGAATATGGCTCAGCGTCTTTACGAAGCTGGTCATATTACTTATATGAGAACAGACAGTGTGAATCTGTCTAATCAGGCAAAACAAAGCGCTGAAGATGAAATAAAAAGTGCTTATGGTGATAAATATCACAAAGCACGTAACTATAAAGGTAAGTCCAAGGGAGCTCAGGAAGCCCACGAAGCTATAAGACCAACCAATTTTGCTTCACATCAAATCGATGCTGAACGCGATCAGCAGAGGCTTTATGAATTGATCTGGAAACGAGGCATTGCTTCTCAGATGAGCGATGCAGCGTTGGAGAGAACAAACGTCAGAATTTCATCTGATAAAGATGAGCGTGAGTTTTCAGCCAACGGAGAGGTTGTCAAGTTTGATGGATTCCTGAAAGTCTATTTGGAAGGCAAAGACGAGGAAGATGAGGAGCAAAGCGGACTTCTGCCTGCGATGAACGTTGGAGAATCACTTCTGAATGAGTATATCCAGGCTACCGAACGCTATACGAGGCCGCCTTCTCGTTACACTGAAGCTGCGCTTGTAAAAAAACTGGAAGAATTAGGAATAGGCAGACCTTCTACTTACGCTCCAACCATTTCTACGATTCAAAATAGAAAGTATATTGAAAAAGGGAACGTGGATGGAACTGAACGAAAATACATTCAGTATACCTTCAAAAACGACGAAATCCAAACGGCAACGCTTTCAGAAAAAGTAGGAAGCGATAAGGGTAAATTAGTCCCAACCGATGTGGGAATGGTGGTGAATGATTTTTTAGTCAAGCACTTCAAAAGTATTCTCGATTATAATTTCACGGCCAAACTCGAACAGGATTTCGATGAGGTGGCAGAAGGAAATGCAAAGTGGACCAAGGTGATGAAAGATTTTTACGTTCATTTTCATCCCAATGTTTTAGATGTTGCCGCCAATGCAGACAGAGAAGTTGGTGAACGAATTTTGGGGGAAGACCCGGAAAGCGGTAAGCCTGTGAGTGCGAGGTTAGGTAGATTTGGTCCTATGGTTCAGATTGGCTCTGTAGAAGATGATGAAAAGCCACGATTTGCGAGTTTAAAACCCAGTCAGACCTTGTCTTCTGTCACTTACGAAGAAGCTATGGAGCTGTTTAAGCTTCCAAAGCAGCTGGGAGAATATGAAGGCGAAGATGTGGAGGCTAATATTGGTCGGTATGGTCCTTATGTGCGTTTTGGAAAGAAATTCGTCTCCCTGGAAAAAGGAGAAGATCCTCTGGATGTGACTTACGATCGAGCTATTGAATTGATTAAAGCCAAAGAAAAGGCAGAAGAACCCATTTATTATTATGATGACAAGGGTGTGCAGAAAGGGGTAGGTCGATTTGGTCCTTATTTAAAATGGGACGGCATGTTCATTAATGTAAACAAGAAATATGACTTCGATAACTTAAGTGAAGATGATATTGTTGAATTGATCGAGGATAAAATTCAGAAGGAGAAAGATAAATTGATTCATCACTGGGAGGAAGAAGGTATTAAGTTGGAAAAAGCAAGGTGGGGTCGTTACAAATTATCTAAAGGCAAGTCAAAAGTGGAGCTGCCTAAGACAACAGATGCTGAAGGTATGGCGCTGGATGAAGCTCAGGCCATTTTAGAAAAGAATACCAAGAAAAAGAAAAAACCTGCCAAAAAGAAAGCGGCTACTAAGTCTAAGAAGGCAACTTCTAAAACCAAAAAAACGACAACCAAAAAATCAACAAATACAAAGTCCAAATCAAAATCAAAATAATCCGAATTAAAATCAATGGAATTTGAATTTCTAGAGCCCGTTCAAGAACAATTACAGGAAGCGATTGAATCTTTTTCAAACCAAACCTTATCCCAATATATAAGTTTTTATAACGGTGAGGACGGAATTGACTTTGGGGATGTGCAGATGGCGATTCTTTGCATTAAAGAATCCCGTCATAGCGTTTACGAGAAAAAATCAGACTTTTATTTTGATGAGATCAGAACTCAGTTGTACGGGATGTATGTGGGTAACTGGGACCTGAAAATTTTAGACTTAGGCGATATATCTATGGGTGATGAGGTGTCGGACACCGCTTACGTTTTTAAATCCATTTTGTCTGAACTTTATAAGAAATCGATAGTTCCTGTTATTTTAGGAGGTAGCCAGGATTTGACCTTTTATCAATACAGGGCATACGATGGTATAAAATATATGGTCAACCTTACTTCTGCAGATCACAAATTTGATTTAGGAAATTCAGATTTACCGATGAACGGACAGTCTTATGTGGGAAAGATGATTATTGAAGAACCTTATAACCTGTTCAATTACAGCAATCTGGGTTATCAAACCTATCAGTCTCCTCTCGAAGAAATTGATTTGATGGACAGACTGTTTTTCGAAACCTTAAGGCTGGGAGAGCTTAAACAGGACTTTACAAAGGTTGAGCCTGTTTTGAGAGATACGGACTTGTTAAGTGTTGATATTTATTGTGTTAAATCTTCAGAAATTGCTGATTCTAGTCACAGAAATATTAATGGATTCAGTACATTTGACCTGTGTAAATTATCAAGATATGCAGGGATGAGTGATAAGTTGAGTTCTTATGGCATCTATGAGTTACAGGCTTTATCGCAATCTGAGGGGCTTACGCAATTAATCTCACAAATGGTATGGTACTTCATGGAGGGTTATAGTTTAAGATTAAACGAGAATGTAACCGAAAAAAGCTCAAACTTTACGAAATACAATGTTCCGATAGAGGAAGAGGTGTTGGTTTTTCTCAAAAGTGAAATATCTAATCGATGGTGGATCAAAATTCCTAATGAAAATAATAATGCCCAAAAGCCGTCGTTATTAGCATGTGATAAACAAGATTATCTAGATGCATCTGCCTCTTTGTTACCTGAGAGATGGTTGAAGGCTAAATATAAAAACAACATTTAGGTTAAATCTTTTGAGTATTAAGAAAAAATTGTTTCTTTGGGAACAGGATTTGAATATAATTTAATTAGCTATGAAAGTTTATTTTTTATCCCCTATAAGTTTCTCACTAGTATTACTGGCCTTTTTGGTAATGAGTTGTGGAAAAAATGATAAGGGTCAACTTGTTGGGGTGGAAGGGAAAAAATGGTTCCCTGAAAAACCGTATGGCATGGTTCTAGTAGAAGGCGGGTCTTTTATCATGGGGAAATCTGATGGTGATTTGGCTGCAGTTAAAAACGCACCCCCAAAAACGGTTACCGTTCCCTCATTCTATATGGATGAAACTGAAATTACTAACTCAGAATACAGGCAATTTGTAGAAAGAGTAAGAGATTCTGTTATAAGGCAAAAATTGGCTGAAGCTGCAGATTTGGCTGGAGACGGTGGTGATAATGAGGACGGTATACAGCGATTTGCTTTTAAAAACTCAAGCGATGGAGATGACGAAGAGTTAAGTGCTTTTCAAGAATTCTCAAAACACTACGATCCCCTGGATCAGGCTTTGAACTGGGATCCGGAAATTATTTGGGATCCTGCTGAATATCCAGATGAAGACTATGTTTATGTGATAGATGAGTTTTACTTGTCTGATGATCAATCCTATACAGGTCGAAGAATGCTTGATGTAACCAAGTTTAAGTATGCTTATAAAACAATAGATATTGAAGCCGCAGCAAGAACTAAGGGGAGTCGTGCCGATTTCATAACGGAAAAAGAAATAATGGTTTATCCCGATACTACAGTTTGGATAAAGGATTTTTACTATTCTTATAATGAGCCGCTTCACAATGATTATTTTTCACACACCGCTTACGATGAATATCCGGTTGTTGGAGTGACATGGAGCCAGGCTAAAGCTTTTGCCAATTGGAGAACCAAGTACCTTAACGACTATCGAAAAAAGAAAAACGAAGCAAACGTCAATTTTTTCAGACTTCCATCTGAGGCAGAATGGGAGTATGCCGCGAGAGGAGGTTTAGAAGGAGCAACTTTTCCCTGGGGAGGCCCTTATGCTAAAGATGACAGAGCATGTTTTAAGGCAAATTTTAAGCCTCTTAGAGGTGATTATGCTGCCGACAGGGCTTTGTATACTGTAGAGGCTGAGTCTTACCAGCCAAATGATTATGGCTTGTACAATATGTCTGGAAATGTTTCGGAGTGGGTGAACACGTCTTACGACCCCTCTTCTTACGAATATATGTCTTCTATGAGTCCTAATGTAAATAGCAGTAAAAATCAGAGAAAGGTGATAAGAGGTGGGTCATGGAAAGATGTAAGCTATTACCTTCAGGTAAGTACCAGAGATTACGAATATTCTGATTCAGCGAGAAGTTTTATAGGTTTTAGAACTGTTCAGGACTTTCTGGGGAATTCACTTAATTTAGATTAATACTAATCATCAATTACTATATCATGGCAAAATCAAAATCGAGAAAGAAAATAATGAGTATGGTTTATGGCCTAGGAGCGGCCATCGTTATTATAGGAGCACTATTTAAAATCCAGCACATCAGTATCGGCCCTATTACTGGTGGTTTAATGCTGACTATTGGCCTTATTACTGAAGCTGTAATTTTTACTATATCTGCCTTTGAGCCTGTAGATAAAGACCTAGACTGGTCTAAAGTATATCCGGAACTGGACAGTGCAGGTAGCTCTTCAAAAAACGAAAAGTCTCCAAATAATACAGAAGATGAACAAGGTCTTCTTTCTCAAAAGCTGGATGATATGCTTAGAGAAGCTAAAATAGATTCTCAATTGATGGAAAGTTTAGGCGATAGTATTAAGAACTTTGAAGATGCTGCCAGAAGTATCAAGCCAACGACTGACTCCATGGAATCTCAGAAAAAATATAGCGAAGAGATTACCCTAGCAGCAACACATATGGAATCTTTGAATAACTTATATAAAGTGCAGGTAGAATCTGCTTCTAAACAAGTTGAAGCTAACCAGGCTGTAACTGATAATGCAGATAGATTGAAAGAACAAATGGAATCTCTTACGGCAAACTTAAACTCTCTTAATGGGGTTTATGGAGGAATGTTGAGTGCTATGAGGCCAAAGGCTTAATTATAATCCTATAAATTTACCACTATGGCTGGAGGAAAGGAAACCCCAAGGCAGAAGATGATTAACATGATGTATTTGGTGTTTATTGCAATGTTAGCATTGAATATGTCGAAAGAAGTTTTGTCTGCATTTGGAACAATTAATGAGTCTTTAGAAGATACCAACACCAATTTTGAACAGAAAAATAATGATGCACTTGAGTATCTCGAAGTGAAGGCATCTGAGTCTCCTGAACAATTTGCTGAGGTAAAACAAAAAGCTGATGAAGTTTCTTCAGCAACTTCAGAATTATTTACCTATTTCGCAGATATAAAAGAAGGTATGTATAATTCTGTTGAAGATCCAAAAGATTATGAATCGATGGATAAATCTGCTTATGTAGATGAATTATTCGTAAAGGGAGAAAAACTTACACCAGCAGGTGAAGAGTTTTTAGCTAAAATGAGAGCCTATAAAGATAAAATGAACCAGGTTTTAGGCGGTAATGCTAAATATGAAGGGTACTTGTCCACTATCAATGATAAATTCAGTGGTGACCCAGTAACTCCAGAGGCTGGTGTTAAAGGGGCAAAAGTAAATTACGTAAGACATCATTTTGCTGGATATCCACTCATATCATCAATTACTAAAATAACTAATTTACAAAACAATTTAAAAATCCTTGAAAATGAAATTTTATCCTCTATGCTGTCTGGGCAATTAACTCAAATCGCATCTATGGATAATTATTCAACCCTTCTACAAACCGAAAGAGGGGCTTACTATCAGGGCGATAAATTCAATGGCTCTATTGTATTAGGAAGGACCGATGAGTCAACTAAACCTAACGAAGTTAATTTGACTTTGGATGGAAGAAAGTTATCAGACTCCGACTATACAATTAAAGATGGAAGAGTTGTTTTAAATATAAATGCAGGTCAGGCTGGTGAACATATAATTGCCGGTAATCTTATTTTCGATCAGGATGGAAAACCGATTAAAGTTCCTGTGAAACAATCTTTTTCTGTCATTCCGAAACCGAATCAGGCTATTGTTTCTGCTGATAAAATGAACGTTGTTTATAGGGGAATCGAAAATCCAATAACAGTCTCTATGCCTGGTGTTCCCGGGAATAAAGTTGACGCAAGTGCACCTGGTCTGAGACAAGTACAGGGTTCTCAATATGTGATGGTTCCAAAAACAGGGACTGAAGTTAAAATAAATGTTATTGGGGAAATTGACGGGAAAAAATTTCCATCCTCAGCTACTTTTAGAATTAAAAGCTTACCAAGACCAACTCCAACCGTAAGAGGGCAAATACAGGAAGGTGCAGCTATACAAATGCCTAAAAACGCTTTGAAAGTTTCACCTGTCGGTGCGACTTTTGAAAACTTTGATTTTGATATAAATCCCGTAGTCAAACAATTTACGCTGAGTATTCCTGGTCAACCTTCTGTGGTTGTAAATGGCAATAGGCTCAACCAAAGAGCACAAGGCTTATTAGATTTAGCTAAGGCTGGAGATATCATACAAATTTTTGATATCAAAGCAGATGTTCCTGGGGTTAACGTTAAAAACATGCCAGCCATATTGGTACAATTAACTAATTAAATTAAGATGATGAGGTATTCCAGTTTTAAATTTTTAATAGGTACACTACTTGCTTTAAGCGGGAGTTCCGCTTTAGCGCAATCGAATATTTTAAATGCAACCAAGCCATCTCAGGTAGGGGTTCTTACAGAAAATCAAAAAATAGCAAATGACGACAAGCCTCTCGAATACGGTTATGTTGGCGATAATGACATTTTATGGTCTAAAGTAGTATGGGAAAAAATAGATTTAAGACAAAAAGTCAACTTCCCTCTTTTATATCCTACTCAGGACAACTCATTTTCTTCAGACAGACGGTCGTTATATAAGGTTCTATTGGATGCTATAGAGCTGGGCTCGAAAGACTCAACTGCTGCAAAAGCTATAACTGAAGTCTATGCGACAAGTTATTTTAATAAGAGAAAAACATACAATGAGATTTTAGCATCTACCAAATCTGTCTTCTTGCCAGATGTTGCTTTAGATATTCTAGGCCAATATGGAGTTACAGGAACCGAAAATGTTCAGCAATTTATCAACAGGTCTTTAGCAGGGACGCTTTCAGATTATCCACAGCTGTATTCTGAAGAACTCATCGCACAGATGGAGCCTTATTTGATTCCTACCGAAATCACCAGTGGAAAAATTTTGGAATATCACATTAAAGGAATCTGGTATTTTGATAATATGCGCAGTGAATTAAGATACAGGTTACTCGGTATTGCGCCTGCCGGCTACGACATACAAAGTCAAAACCCAAGTTTTACCGGGGATGCCCAAATCGTCCCTTATTTTTGGGTTTGGTTTCCGTCTTCCAGATATCCATTGCACCAGGCCAAAGTTTTGAATGATGAAAATAGTTCCGTGCCTTTTAGCTTCGATCATCTTTTGAATTCCAGACGATTCGACTCCTTTATTTATAAAACTCAAAACGTTTATGAAGACAGAGAGGTTGACGAATACATACAGGACAATGCATTGCTTCAGTTATTAGAGTCACAAAGAATAGAAGAAGAGATTAGAAACTTTGAATTGGATATGTGGAGTTATTAATTCCATCTTAATTTAAAACTATAAATTAGCCCTTGCTTTATGCAGGGGTTTTTTTATGAAATAAGCCATATCAATTAATTGATATGGCTCAGGGTCAATAAGACCTAACCTTTGAAAAACAATAAATTTGAACAGATGAAAGATGTTTTGGTAGTTGGATTTGGGATTGCGGGTTTAACGGTTGCTAAGCAGCTTGAGAGCCGGTCAAAGTCCTTTGATATTTTAGCTGATGAAAGTCAGCATTCTTCTAAGGTAGCCGGTGGAGTTCTGAACCCTGTAGCTCTTAAGCGGTATAATTTAGCATGGAATGCAGAGCGGTTTATGCCAGAGGCTATTGAATTTTATAATCAGTTCAATTCTGCTTCTGGAGAAACCTACTTTAATTCACTACCTGTTTATAAACTATTTTCTTCTGTTGAAGATCAGAACAATTGGATTGTCGCTTCAGATCAGCTTCAGCTTGAACCTTTTCTGAATCCGAGAATTCAGAAATTAGATAGTGCAGTTCAGGCTAATTTTAAAGCTGGAGAAGTGCTTCAGTCCCATTTGCTTCATCTTAAGTCATTAATCGAAACTGAAAAAGCCCGATACGTAGATTCTTTGCAATTTATTTCTCAAACACTGAATTATGAAGCTCTAAAAATCAGTAATAAAAAAATTTCGTACAAGTCTAAAGAATACAAGTCTGTTATTTTTTGTGAAGGCTATGGAGTTGTAAATAATCCATTTTTCAACTGGCTCCCGATTTATGGTAACAAAGGAGAATATTTAATTTTTAAAGCTCAGGATCTGAAGTCGAATGATTCCATTCTTAAATCCAAAAATTTCATCATTCCTCTGGGCAATGACCTTTATAAGTACGGAGCAACCTATTCCAGAGCACACTTAAACGATAGTCCTACTCAAGATGCTCGCCTTGAACTTGAAGCTAAACTTTCTGAAATGCTAGAATGTGACTTTGAGGTTGTTGATCAGGTTGCAGGAGTCAGACCTACGGTGAGGGACAGAAAGCCTGTTGTAGGTTCGCATCCAGACTATGAAAATTTATTTATCCTTAATGGTTTTGGCAGCAGAGGTGTTATGGCTGCGCCTGGTTTATCGAAAAAACTGGTTGATTATATTTTTGAAGGTAAAGACATCGACAAAGAAATTAACCTTAATCGGTTTCTGAAGTTTTATGTTTAGCGTCCTCATCGTAAGACAGAAATAAATTGATCCATATATTTCTGGATAACCTCATAATGATAGGGCCTAGAAGTACCAAGACCACAATTATGGATATAAACGATGGTACAACCTGCAGTCCGATGAGAAAATAAGAGGTAAGAAATGCGGCTACAGCAAAGGCAACGCCTAGGCCATAACTTATATACATAGCTCCATAAAAAAAGGAAGGTTCGATCTTAAACTTAGTGTTGCAGACCGAACACCTCTCGTGCATCTCGTAAATTTTACTCAACTTATAAGGGTTTGGTTCTTTGTACATTTTTCCTTCGTGACATACGGGACATTTTCCTGTAAACACGCTATATAATTTTGATCCTTTAAGCATTTTGAATAAAATTTAGCTTTACAGTGCAAAAATACCAATATTTGCAAAAATTTCAGGTAACATATGCTACACATTCATAACCTTTCTATTTCATTTGGAGGAGAGTATCTTTTTAAGGAGATCAGCTTTAAGCTGAGCGCGGGAAATAGGGTAGGTCTTATCGGTAAAAACGGAGCTGGAAAATCGACTATGCTCAAGATTATCTCTGGCGAAATGCCGTTAGATACAGGTCAGATTGCTAAGGATAAAGAGATCGATATCGGTTTTCTGAAACAAGATATCGATTTTGAAGAAGGAAGAACTGTTTTGGAGGAAGCCTATGAAGCTTTTGAAGCTATCAAAAGCCTGGAGTCAAAACTGGAGTATATCAACGAGCAGTTGGTAGAGCGAACCGATTATGAAAGCGAAGGCTATAATCAATTGATGATTGACCTGAACGATTACCAACATCAGTATGAAATACTGGGAGGGTACAATTATCAGGGTGAAACCGAAAGGGTTTTAAAAGGACTCGGGTTCACAACCTCAGATTTTGATAAGCTTACCGACACTTTTTCCGGAGGCTGGAGAATGCGTATCGAGCTGGCTAAGTTACTGCTGCAAAGCAATGATATTCTTCTTTTGGATGAGCCTACCAACCATCTGGATATAGAAAGTATTCTATGGTTAGAAAGCTTCCTGCAGAACTTTCCGGGCTGCGTGGTGATTGTTTCTCACGATAAGATGTTTCTGGATAACGTAACCAACAGAACCATTGAGTTGTCTCTGGGTCAGATATACGATTACAATAAACCTTATTCTAAATTCAAAGTTTTAAGGGAAGAATTACGCGAGCAACAGCTTGCCGCTCAAAAAAATCAGCAGAAAGAAATCGAACAAACCGAAAAGCTGATCAGCAAATTTAGAGCTAAAGCCAACAAAGCGTCTATGGCGCAATCCCTCATTAAAAAGCTGGAAAAGACCGAGGTCATCGAAGTTGATGAGGAAGACAATCAGGTGATGAACGTGAAATTTACCAGTTCCAAAAGCCCTGGTAAAGTGGTGATTGAAGCCGAAGATTTATCAAAGTCATTTGGAGAAGACACTGTCTTTAAGGATGTGGATTTCTTAATCGAACGAAATTCTAAAATTGCGTTTGTTGGGCAGAACGGACAGGGAAAGTCTACTTTGGCTAAAATTATAGTTGGTGAACTCGAGCACGGTGGAAGCCTCAAACTCGGGCACAATGTGGAAATCGGCTATTTTGCTCAAAACCAGGCAGAATATCTGGATGGAAACAAGACTGTTCTGGATACTATGATAGATGCAGCCAACGAGAGCAACAGAAGCCGGGTGCGTGATATACTGGGCTCCTTTTTATTCAGAGGGGATGATGTGACGAAATTTGTCAAGGTGCTTTCTGGTGGGGAAAGAAACCGTTTAGCGCTTGCTAAAATGTCTTTATCTCCCTTTAATGTGCTGATTATGGATGAGCCTACCAACCACCTGGACATTCAATCTAAAAACGTCTTAAAATCGGCACTCAACAATTTTGAAGGTACGTTAATTCTGGTGTCTCACGATAGAGATTTTCTACAGGGTTTAGCTGATTCTATATATGAATTCAGAAACAACACAGTGAAAGAATTCCTTGGCGATATCAACGATTATTTGAAATACAGAGCCCTGGAATCGATGAGAGAAGTCGAGAAAAAGGATAAGAAGGCGAAGGAAGCAAAAGCGGAGTCCTCCAGCAAAAACGACTATGAATATCAGAAAAAACAAAAGTCTCTTCAGAATAAGCTAAGCGGAGTAGAGTCTAAGATTTCAAAACTTGAAAAAGAGGTGAAAGAACTGGATAAGCAGTTAGAGCTCAATTACGAAGAAACCATCCAAAAAGAAAAATTCTTTGAAAACTACAATGCCAAAAAAAGCAAGCTGGAAACGCTGATGAAGTCCTGGGAAGAGCTTCAGATTAAAATCGAAGAATTATAAAAACAGTCTTTAACTTTTCACCTTTATCAGGGTCTTAATTTTATCATGAGAAAAGTAATTTTATCAGCCTTAGGGTTTATAGTCATCGTTTTAGCAGTGTTTGTTGCCAAATACATCATAGACAGTAACGTAAAAGAGAAACCTGAAAATATTCAGATGGAGAAGCCTGTCATGGTCTATACTGTAGACAATAAGACAAATTCTGTTCAGCTCTCCACTAATGGAACTGTCATGGCTCTCAACAAATTTGAAATCTTTGCTGAGGTAGAAGGCGTGTTTTTAAAGAGTTCCAAAAACTTTAGGCCCGGTCAGTACTATAAAAAAGGGGAGCTTCTTATTCAAATCAACGACAGGGAATTTGTAGCCAACGTACAAGCCGTCAAGAGCGCTTTTTACAGTTCATTATCCTCTATTATGCCAGATTTAAGACTCGATTATACAGCTATTTACCCCAAGTGGAAAGCCTATTTAGATGAGTTTTCGATGAATTCGGCAACCCCAAAACTACCTGAGTTCGAAACTGATAAAGAGCGGTATTTTATAACAGGCAGGAATATCCTGTCAGATTATTATAGCCTTAAAAATCTGGAAGAGCGTTTGTCAAAATTCAGTCTTAGAGCTCCTTTTGATGGCGTTCTGACTGAAGCTTTAGTCAACGAGGGAACGCTGGTGAGGCCAGGTCAAAAACTTGGAGAATTTGTAGATCCTTCGGTTTACGAATTGATGATAGCCTTAAAACAAGACTATATCAAGTACATAGATATTGGCAATAAAGTTGAAATGCGTCCTTTAGGAGAACAAGAAACTTTTGAAGGTGAAATCACAAGGATCAATGCTCAGATCGATCAAAGCTCACAAAGCGTTCAGGTTTTTATTCGATTTCAAAACGAAGACGCTAAAGAAGGCATGTATCTGGAGGCTATTATAGAAGCAAATACTATAGAGAATTCTGTTCAAATTCCACGGGAGCTTATCGTGAATAAATCAAAAGTTTACGCAGTAGAGGATGGGTTATTGAAATTGATAGAGGTCACACCAGTTCATTATAACAAAGAACAGGTGATTGTTCAGGGTATCCCAGACGGTGCCAAAATATTATCTGGAGTTGTTCCGGGAGCCTATTCAGGAATGAAAGTTTCAGTAGAAAAAGAAGAATCTTTGTAAGACCAGTATTGTGAGAAAACTCATTTCCTATTTTATAAAATATGACGTCGCCGTCAACGTCATCATTCTTGCGTTTGTCATTTTTGGTATCGCAGGTGCATTAAGTCTAAAGTCTTCATTTTTTCCTCTGGTAGACTCCAAAATCATTCAGATCTCTGTGACCTATCCGGGCTCCGCACCCGAAGAAATAGAAGAAGGCATCATTCTGAAAATAGAGGATAACCTCAAAGGTCTTGAGGGGATAGACCGAGTGACTTCTGTTGCCAGAGAAAGCGGAGGTTCTATTACTGTAGAAATTGAGCAGGACGAGGACATTGATGTGATGCTTACCGAAGTTAAAAATGCAGTAGATCGTGTGCCTACCTTTCCTGCGGGTATGGAGCCGCTGGTTGTCGCTAAACAAGAAAATATAAGGCAGACCATTGATTTTGCTATTTCCGGTGACAATGTTCCTCTGAAAACACTTAAAGAAATCAGTTATCAAATCGAGTCTGATCTTAGGCAATTTGATGGGATTTCTCAAATAAACATCACAGGTTTTCCAAATGAAGAAATTGAGATTTCTCTATCTCAGGATAAGCTTTTGGCCTATAATCTCACTTTTGAAGAAGTTGCCCGTAAGGTGGCTCAGAATAATATTCTAACCACGGGTGGTACGATTAAAACTTCTGCAGAGGACTATCTGATAAGAGCAAATCAAAGAGAATATTACGCAGACGCCCTCAATGATATAGTCATAAGATCTGATGCCGATGGCAATACGGTAAGGTTATCTGATATTGCTGAAGTCAAAGACCAGTTTGAGGACACAGCCAACGTTTCTTTTTTCAATGGAAATGTATCTGTGAATATATCCATCAGTAATACCAATTCTGAAGATCTTATTTCTACAGCAGATAAAGTTAATGTGTATGTAGAAGAGTTTAACAAGAAAAACAACAACGTCCAGCTTGATGTGATAAGCGATAGTTCTATAAGGCTTAATCAAAGAACACAGCTTCTTTTGGAGAATGGAGCAGTTGGAATAGTCCTGGTTTTATTTTTTCTTTCCTTATTCTTAAATACCCGCCTGGCATTTTGGGTGTCTTTTGGACTTCCTGTTGCCTTTCTGGGGATGTTTGTTTTTGCCGGGCTATTCAGCGTGACGATCAATGTGCTTTCTTTGTTTGGGATGATTATCGTTATCGGTATTCTGGTGGATGACGGGATTGTGATTTCAGAAAATATTTACCAGCATTACGAGCGAGGTAAAAAACCTATTCAGGCGGCTATAGACGGCACGATGGAAGTTTTGCCTCCAGTTATTTCTGCCATTATCACAACGGTTTTAGCCTTTACCACGTTTTTATTTCTGGACAGCAGAATTGGCGAATTTTTTAGTGAAGTCTCTACGGTGGTTATTTTAACCCTGGTTGTTTCACTGATTGAGGCTTTTATCATTTTACCAGCTCACATTGCGCATTCCAAAGCTTTAGTCAGGGACGCAGACTTGAAAAATGAAAACGATGGTTTTTTCAAAAGGGCGTTTAGGAAATTGAGATCTATCAACAAAATCGGGGATAAAATCATGAGATTTCTAAGGGACAGACTGTATGCACCAGTCTTATTGTTTTCTTTAAAAAATCAGATTTTTTCGCTATCCATCATTCTTGCTTTATTTATCATAACCATTGGTTCAATAGGTGGAAATATAATCAGGATTACCTTATTCCCGAGTATTGCCAGTGATCAGGTTTCTATAGATTTATTGATGGCTGAGGGCGTTAATCCAGCTAAAACAGATTCTATCATTTCCTATATTGAAGCAGCGGCCTGGAGGGTAAATGAAGATTTTTCCGAACGTCAATCTGGAAATAAGCAGGTCGTGGAGAATATCATCAAAAGAGTAGGGCCAGGGAATAATAAAGCCTCTCTTCAGGTAAATCTTTTGCCAGGTGAAGAACGCGATTTCCCTTCTTCTGAAATTACCAATGCTATTAGAGATGAAGCAGGCACTGTTTTGGGCGTAGAAAATTTAACCTTTGGCTCTGGAGGAAATTTCGGAGGCTCACCTGTGTCGGTGTCTTTGCTGGGCAATAACATACAAGAGCTACAGGCGGCTAAAGAAGCCCTCAAAAAGGAGATGGAAGACAATCCGCTGCTGAAGGATGTTTCCGATTCAGATCCTGAAGGGATTAAGGAAATCGATATTACCTTAAAAGACAATGCCTATGCCTTAGGCTTAGATTTATCTGAGGTCATGCGTCAGGTAAGAAATGGATTTTTTGGCGCTTCGGCTCAGCGTTTTCAGAGAGGACAGGATGAAATTCGAGTTTGGGTAAGGTATAATTTAGAAAACAGATCCTCCATTTCCAACCTTGAGGATATGCGTATAACGACGCCTTCCGGCAGCAGAGTGGCTTTTTCTGAAATCGCTACTTACGAAATTTCAAGGGGAACAGAATCTATAAGTCATTTGGATGGGCAACGGGAAATACAAGTAAACGCAGATATGGAAGATCCCAACGGGAGTTCTACTGAAATTCTTGCCAATATCCAAAATAACATCATGCCCACTCTTTTGAATAAATACCAATCCCTTTCGGTCTCTTATGGAGGGCAGAATCGGGAAGCTGGTAAATTATCAAATTCAGCTAAAGGCGTTTTGCCTATTATTTTGTTTTTGATCTATGCGACAATCGCCTTTACATTTAGAAGCTACAGTCAGCCATTCATACTTATACTACTGGTGCCGTTCAGTATTATAGGTGTAGCCTGGGGACATTACATTCACGGGTTTCCTATCAATGTGTTATCGGCTTTAGGAATTATTGCGCTTATAGGAATTATGGTAAATGATGGCCTGGTGCTGATAGGCAGATTCAACAATAATATACGAGATGGTCTCTCATTTGATGAGGCTATCTTTAATGCGGGAAAGTCAAGGTTCAGAGCTATTTTCTTGACCTCATTAACCACTATTGCTGGTCTGGCACCACTCATATTTGAAAAAAGCAGACAGGCCCAATTTTTAAAACCTATGGCCATTTCGATTGCTTACGGTATTGGGATTGCAACGGTGCTAACACTTATTTTGTTGCCTATTTTCTTGTCCATAAGCAATTACATCAAGCTTGGGGCAAAATGGATTCCGAAGGGAGAACTAGCAGATAGAGTGACCTTAGAAAGAGCTTATAAAGAACAACAAGACGAAAAAGCACATGAGGATGAAAAGTAAATTAGTCATTTTTTTTGTTTTTGTAGCGACGTGTCTTTCAGCACAGGAGATGAGAAAGGATACCCTGTTAGATAAGAATCAAGCTATTGATTTGGTCCTCAGAAACAACTTTGATATTGAAGTTTCTGAAAATAATCTTGAAATCGCCGATAACAACCAGGGGATTTTGAACTCGGGGTATTTACCAACGCTTTCTTCCAGGTTTGGCTATGATTTCAGCCTTCAGGATCGACTCGCTGAGGTGGAAGGCCGTGAGCCTATAGACCAAAACGACTTGGAAACCCGGAGCTATAGAGCTAGTCTGGATTTAAACTATACCATTTTTGACGGGCTAGGTCGCTTATATAACTTCAAAAGTCTAAAAGAACAGTACAATCTATCAGAATTGGAAGTGAGGGAAACCATAGAAAATACCTTAATCCAAATGTTTACGGTATACTACGAAGTGGCCAGGCTCTATGAGAACCTTCAGATTTTGGAACAGACCATGGAAATCTCAAATGACAGAGTTAAACGTTCCAATTATCAGTTTGAATTTGGACAAAGTTCTAAACTCATTGTTCTAAATGCTGAAGTGGATGCTGCCAACGATAGCATCAATCTTATAGATGCAAGACAAAACCTTGAAAACACGCGACGTGATTTGATGCTGATTTTAAATACTGAATTCGAAAACGATTTTAAAGTCGATACTCTGGTCAATTTTATTCCAGAATTACTGATTTCTAAATACATTGAAAAAGCTGAAGAAAACAACGTTTCTTTACTCAAAGTGGAAAGAAATCTCACTATAAGTGATTACGACATCAAAATCAGCAGAGCGGGATACTTTCCACAGGTCGATTTGTTTGGTTCTTATGGTTGGAACAGAAACATAAGTCCGGAATCTCCGTTTTTTCCGGGTTCTACTCAAACTCTGGAAGGCGTATCTGCAGGAGTGAGCCTGTCCTGGGATTTATTTGATGGCGGACAAACAGCAGTTAGAGTACAAAATGCAAAAGTGGACTACAAGACTCAGGAAGTATTGAAGGATCAGATCAAGTTTCAGGTCAAACGTGATATTTCCAATGCTTTCAATAACTACAAAAACCGATTGTATATTTATGAGTTACAGGAGCAAAACGTGATTACCAACACAAATAATTTCGAGCGTTCCAAAGAGCAGTTTAGCATAGGTCAGATTACTTCTATCGAATTTAGACAAGCACAAATCAATTTGATAAATGCCCAGACAAGTCGTAATTTAGCCAAATACGATGCAAAAATCGCAGAATTGCAATTGTTGCAACTTACAGGACAACTTCTTAATATCGACTTTTAATGTTTGAACATCACTTTCAGTGCCCGTATTGCTGGGAAGATATCAGCATGCTGCTAGACCCTTCGGTGAGGCAACAAACCTATGTGGAAGACTGCGAGGTCTGCTGCAATCCTATTGAAGTCAGTGTGCGTTTTGAGGACGAAGAACTTCAGGAATTCAGGGCTGAAGATATTGAGCAATAAAAGTTCATGTTTTATTTTGTAGAATTGATAATTCGACTTATATTTGCAGTCCGATATTGATAAAACATGTACAAACATATATCACGGGGTAGAGTCCCGATAGATATCGGGAGTAGCTCGTTGGGCTCATATCCGCCTGAGGCGGATACAGGTTCGAGAGTTAAGATTAAAGGAAGTTCTAAAAAATATTGTAAACATATATCGCGGGGTAGAGCAGCAGGTAGCTCGTCGGGCTCATATCCGCCTGAGGCGGACACAGGTTTGAGAGTTAAGATTAAAGGAAGTTCTAAAAAATATTGTAAACATATATCGCGGGGTAGAGTCCCGATAGATATCGGGAGTAGCTCGTCGGGCTCATATCCGCCTGAGGCGGATACAGGTTTGAGAGTTAAGATTAAAGGAAGTTCTAAAAAATATTGTAAACATATATCGCGGGGTAGAGCAGCAGGTAGCTCGTCGGGCTCATATCCGCCCAAGGCGGACACAAGTTCGAGAGTTAATATTAAAGAAAGTTCTAAAACACATTATAAACATATATCGCGGGGTAGAGCAGCAGGTAGCTCGTCGGGCTCATAACCCGAAGGTCACTGGTTCGAGTCCAGTCCCCGCTACTACATTAATACCAAGTAAATCAACGGATTGTCTACCACAATCCGTTTTTTTATGTCCATAAGTTTCTTACTTTTCCGAACCGTAAACGCTAGCGTAAACGATTTATCTATGAAATTAGACTATTCGGAACCCAAAATCTTCACTGGTGGTGTTGATATTTCCAACTGGTCCAAACTCACAGCCGCTCAGAAAAAAGAAGCCTTAAGCAAAAGCTGGTTCGTCTACTATTCCTTTCGACATCCTGAAACCGGCAAGCTTAAAAAACAGCCTTTTATTAAGGCTGGTGCCAACAACTTTAAAACTAAGCGTGAGCGTTATGCTTTTCTTAGAACGATGAGAGAAGCCCTCTCAAAACTGTTAGAGCTTGGCTTTAACCCCTATAAAGATAACAGTGACCTGGAAGCCAAGCTGTTTTCAGATCAAGAACATACAACAGAAACGCCACCCAAACCAGAACCAAAATTACAACCTGCACCTCAGCCTGAGCCAAGTCCTGTGCCTGTGGAACCTGAGGAAGATATCATGAGCATTGACGAAGCTTTTAAGTTTGGACTGTCCATGAAAGAGCACATGATGAATAAAAACTCATATGTTCAATATAAGAGTAGGATTGGTCTATTCGAAAAATGGCTTAGAGAGGAAAAGATATTTGATAATCCGATTACCAGCATTACCAAAAAAACTGTCAATCAGTATTTGAATACTATTGTAAAAAAAACCAGTGCCAGAAACCGCAATAATTCCCGAACCGATATCGCTTCCTTATTTCAACTTCTGGAAGAAAACGAAATCGTCAAATCCAATTTCGTACAATCCATTCCAAAATTAAAGACCGTTCCTAAGCGAAATAAAACCTATACGCCAGATCAGGAAAAGAAAATCAACACTCATCTGGAGAAACATGATCCGACTTTACATCTCTTTATCAAATTTATCAGTTTTAATTTTCTTAGACCAATTGAAGTCTGCAGGCTAAAAATAAGAGATGTCGACTTGAAAGATAAAAAGCTTTACGTCAAGGCTAAAAACCAGCCGGTAAAAATCAAAATTATCCCTGATATTCTTATCAAGGATATACCAGATCTGTCCAAACTCCCTGGCAATACTTTACTGTTTGGTCGCTTTGGTATTGGAGAAGCATGGAATGCTACGGAAACCAACAGGAGAACCGAATTTTCTAAACGTTTTAAAGACGTAAAGGATCATTTTGGGCTGGGAGAGGAGTTTGGTTTGTATAGCTTTAGACACACATTCATTACCAAATTATACAGAAAGCTTAGAGAGCAAAACTCACCAAATGAAACCAAAAGTAAACTCATGCTGATCACGGGTCATTCCACCATGGCCGCCCTTGAAAAGTATTTAAGGGATATCGATGCTGAATTACCAGAAGATTATTCGCATTTATTTAAGTAGAAATATAGCTTACTTCATTAATTACCCTAATGTATAATAGGTAGTAAAGTCAAATAAACTGGAGAAAACTACTTTAATCCATAGTAAACTACAGTAAACTATAGCAAACAGCACTAAACTGTTTTGAGTTTTTGTGCCTATCTAATTTCGCGATTAGATATGGATGCAAACACAGCTTATCAGGTCGCAAAAGCACTTCCAAGGGAAGGGCAGGAGCGATTATTTGAAATGCTTAAAAAAGATTTGTACTCCATCAACCCCAAAAAGAAAAAAAGCAGAACCGTTCTTACCGAAGAAGATGCTATGGAGTATTTACTTAATAAGGTTTTCAACACGAAAACCAACTAATCTGCTGATTAAACGTAAAACTAACGTAAAATTTACGCACAATGGAGAATTATCATTACACTTGTCACTACTGTAAAAAGGAGTTTATTCCCAAAAGGCGACAAGTTCAAAAGTTTTGTTCTACATCCTGCAGAGTAAGAAACCATCAACTCAGTCAGAAATTCAAAAAGCCCGCAAAGTTTAATACTGAAAAAACAAAAATTGACAAGGTCAGTGTGGCGGGAGTGGCTAATGCCGCCATCGGCACCACTGCCGCAGACTTAGTTAAAAACCTGCTTACGCCTGAACAAAACAAGTCAGCTACGAAAGCAGACCTAAGACGTTTGGAAGAAATGCTCCAGCGTTATCATAAAGTTGGCAACATAAAAAACCTTAGCGATGGCAGAGCGCCTTATTTTGATATGCAATTGAAGATGGTCGTTTATCGATGATGAGGTTAACTATAAATCTGTTATCATGACTTTACATTCTAAAACTAAAAGCTCATAATTTTTAATCGTTCAAACTCAAAATATACACCATTATGGTCGGACATAAATTTACCGTCTGTAGTAAAATGATTCCAAGCGCCTGCTTTTTTATTTTTCATTTTTGCCAAAAGCTCGTTTGAAATACAGATATGGTCAATATTCTTTCTAATTTTTTGCTTTTTTGGATCAGCTGTCAAATGTTCTTTTGCGAAGTCTATTTCTGTAACACAAGTCATATTTAGCTTTTTCAGGATGTCTGTTAGTAAAGCTCTTACTTTTTTGGTTCCGTAACCTTTATTTCCAAATCTAGTTTGATTAAAATCACCAGCTATGATTATTGGAAGACTATAATTCTGCATTATTTTACTCCAATCCTGACTTTGAGCGACTAAATCTTTTTCATGGTATTCCCAAGCTTTATAGTTTAAACTACCATATCGAATGCCAGATACTCCAGCCATGTGATAAGGAATAATTGTTCCATACATTATAAAATCTCCAAATGGAGCTTTTATAACTCCACTGACAGTTCGATTATTGTCAAATGTGCTGATTTGTTCAAGGATTTCCCATTTGGACCAGATTGTAACCCAATGCTCGTTTGGTGTTCGCTCGAAAGCTAATGTACTAATCGAGTAGGGATAAACATTAGACAAATCAATGGCCTTAGAAGTTTCAGTTAATGCGATTATATCTGATTTCTCTTCTGCGATTTTGTCTAAAACAAGTTTTGTCTTTTTTGTATTTGACTTGGGTCGTTCTATATTCCAGGTTGAAATCTTAAACATTTTTTTCACTTCAATTTTTGGTCGATTAATTCTACATCAATATGATGTTAACGAAGTTTTTTTTACATATCAGTAGTACTGATGCATGTATCAATATTCACTTTTTAGTTTTACTTTCTAATATCATTTTAGTTTGCCATTTTAGTCTTTCAAATGAACCAATATCAAGAGCTCTTTGTCCAGATAGCATTCCGCTAAAAATTATTGGAGTCATTTTGTTATTTAGTTTGATTTCATAAGTGCCAATTTTAGAATTGAATGTTGAATCTTTACCTTCAAAAATTAAATTAAATCCTTTCCAAATTTTCTTAAACCCATTATGTTTTGATTTCTTTTTTCCAAAAAATTCTGAAGCCAATGCATTAGAAACAATAATTAGTTTAGGATTAGCTCGTTCTATTATTTCAAACGATATGTCTAATTGAAGATTTAAAAATTCTATATCTGAAGAACTTAGATTTTCAATCAACTCTTGTTTAGTCTCTCGAATAAAGAATAAATCGAGATGTGTCCATTCGGTATTGCAATATTCCGCAATCTCTTTCATTTTTTCGAAGTAAGAAATATCTTTAAATTTTTCATCTTTTGATGTTTGATAAAACCCGATATTTTTTTCTTTTTCTGGGATAGTTGAACCTTTTCTATACGATGGATTGATTCCAATAAACATTAAACTGTCTTTATTAACAATTTTCGGTAGAAGAGGATGCTTTCTGTATTCAAAATCAGGATTACAAAATATATCGTGTTTCTCGAATTTTTTCCAAATCGCAAGAACATCTTTTTCGTAATCATTCTTGATATTTATTTCATTAGGATTATTAGTCATGTTAATGGGCTCGTGTATATATTTATGTCTGGAAAACAGAAGCAAGGTCTTCGGTTAACTTTTTCTTTACGAACATACCAGATTTATAGATCTAGCAGTAAGATTAGCTTAAATTACAAAAGCCAACTAAAATAATATTCTTTTTAAGCATATTCATGATTACATGTATTTAAAGTCTGAGTTAATAAACTTGTTATCATTAGTAAATTCAAATTCCCAGTTTATTATAAATTTCTCTGTATTGATATAAAAGTCTATTTTTTTGTCTTCAGGGATGTTTTTCAGAAAAGTTAATTCAACATAACTACCGTTTAACTTCACTCTATCAGGTTTTAAACCCTCAACAGTATTTAATTCGTTAATTGAAAAAATTGGATTGAAATTTATTATTTTTCTTGGTATAAATAACTTTATTTCATCTGTACCAATGTATTTTTCATTGATTTCAATTATGGAATTATTAACTATTTCATATTTCAATTGACTATCATTTAGATTTTGCTTTGATAAATATCGATTTACAGTTTCTAAATCTGTATTATTTTTATAAGCTTCTTTTGCTTTTATAATTTTAAAATCTTTCTCGTCGACCCAAGCTATCAAGTCATCAGTCAAAATAATAGCTCTAGCCGTTACTATATCTTCATCTAAACTTTTTTGTTTTCCATAAAGATTAAAATCAATTTCTAAATCTCCAAAGTCAGCTGTCGAATAGGCAGGTATAGTATTTATTGTATTCTCTACTTTAAAAACTTCATAGTCACTTTTATACATGTCAGTAAAATGAACACATAAAAATACTCTCACATTATTAATATTAATATCTGAATTATTCTCAATTTTAATATTGAGTTTATCAGAACTGAACATTGTTGTTTCGGCAATCAGATTAAAAAAAGATTTTTCTTCGAAAATCATATTAAAACTTTCAGGTAAGTATGCTTCAAAATGGTTCATATCAGAAATTAAAAAATCATAAATACCTTGATTACCTCTTCTAAAAAAATGTCTAATTATTTCTTCTTTAGATTCTTCATAATCTCCCTCGTTGTAAGCTATTAATGATTTTTGAAAATTTGGACTAAAAAAACCAAAACCTTGCATCATAGATTTATAAAGTTCAACTATATACATTCCTTCAGCTGTTTTACGCAAATAAGATCTTTGCTTGTAAGAGTTTAACATGTCAAGCAATAAATTGGCTTGTTTAGGGTATTCTACAGATGACTGGTTATAAAAATTTATTGCTTTAGACTCATTACCCTTTAAAAAGTGATAGGACCCTAAAAGTAATAAGGCAGGAGCAGATCTATCTGGATATAAATTTAAGTATCGATCAATTAAGCTTTTGGCTGTTTCAAGATTGGAATGTCTTAAATTTTCAGGATTTTTATCATAAGAATTTTGATATTTATAAAGATGGCAGAAGGCTTTCATTATTAATGATTCACTGTCTGTTTCGTTTATTTCAAGTGACCTGTCAAGGCTTATTAAAGCTGAATTGATATTGCCCTGGTGTATAGATAAATACGCGTTATCTCTTATTAAGCAAACTTTATCCCATTCTTTCATATATTTTAAATATATGGGATAGAATTCAATTGAATATTTGAGATAATCTTCTTCTACATCAGAGATAATATTTTTTAAATCATCATTAATTTTATTGTTTTCAGCGACCATATTGAATAACTTTTTAGATCCACTAATCAATTCAGTCGCCATAGAAGGGTCAAGTCCACCACTTAAAGATGCTTTCAAAGCAATAGTTGAGCCTTCATCTGCCATAATATTTGAAACAACACTAAAGGTTTCCCAAAGATTACTTGAATCTTCTAATCTTTTTTCAGCTTTTTGAAGCTTGTTTAGTAAGGGTATGAGTTTCTTCTTAGCTTCTATTACATCAGGTGCTACTTTACTGTAATCTTGTTTAGACAAATATTGTAAGTATTCTGAGCTACTATTTACATATTCTTTTGCATTCTCAAGACCATGTACTATTCTTATGGTTTCTTCAAGGTTATAATCGTTTGCATTTTTTTTCTCCCTTAAAGATTTTTCGAAGGTTTCTTTAGTTGCTTTTGCTTCTTCTGAAACTACAGGTGTAGAGCTCGTTTTGAAATAATCATAAGCATAATAAACCACGATTAGTCCAACAATTATTAGGATAATGTTTTTTAATTTTTTCATAATGAAAGGTTTAGATTTAATACAATTATAACATTTAAAAATTAATTTTAAGAAAACTGTGATTATCAAATTGGAATTTAGATTAGTACTATCCAAATTTAAAATCTGTTAACAACTGCGACACCTTTTGGCACACCTCCTTCTTTTCTTTGTCGTATAATCAAGAAGATATGGAAACTACTGAAAAATTTAAGCTACTCGACTGCATCGGTAAGCTGTACGAGAACTCTGAAAAGTGCAAACTTGAAGAGTGCTTTTTTATAGAAAATGATACTGAATTAAGAATGCTTTCCGATTACTTTGGAACATCTAAAAGTCAGTCTTTTTTAATCGCCATAGTGTTTACCTTAAACTACAAGGGGGATACAGTCGATTTAAATGATATGATTGAATACTTTGATTGTAATCCAATGAAATTACTGGAATATAATAAAGATTTCACCTATCTACATTCCAAAGCTTATTTTAAAAAGAAGCTATCTAAACATCGCGTGGAAGTGGCAGGAGCTAATAATCAATTTACAGTAAATGAAAAACTCTGTGAAGCCATTTTAAATAATGAAACTGTTCCTGAGCTTAAAAGAGATATCTCCGATATTTTTGAGTTATTGGAAGAAATTTATGAGTTAGGAAAACAGAGGAATAATAGAGAAATTAACACCTCTTTACTCTATAATTTGACATTAAACCTGTTAGAAGAATACAAAGAATTTGCGCTGATTCAAAAGATACAGCACTTTGAACTTTCTTTGGATGATAAGTTGATGTATTTATATTTGATATGGAAAACGATCACAGGCCGAGAATCCTGTGATATAGAACGAGCTCTCGAGGCTTTTTTTGACAGAGCAACCAAGCGAGTACATTATATGCAGGACTTGGTTGACGGGAATAATCAGCTTTTAGAATATAAATTGATAGAAATCATCCCTTCTAATTTTCTAAATGATACGGAGATGAAATTGACCAATATTTCCAATAATTTACTTAAGGATTGTGGAATTACAGTGTTTAAGAAAAAGAAAAATAAAGACAACATTCTGTCACCAGCAGATATACTAAAACGCAAATTAATCTTCAGTCCTTCGGAGATGAAGCAGCTCTATGTATTAAAGGATGTGCTGCAGCCTCTTGAGTTTCAGCAAATACAAAAGCGGCTGGAAGAAAAAAACCTGCCCAAAGGTATTGCCGCTTTGCTTCACGGCGTACCAGGTACTGGTAAGACAGAAGTCGTCAAGCAGATTGCTAAAGACACCAATCGGGACATCATGAAGGTAGATATCAGCCAGTCCAAATCCATGTGGTTTGGGGAGAGCGAAAAGGTGGTGAAAAAGATATTCACCAATTACAAAAGCTTTAGGCAAGACTGTGACATCACTCCTATTTTATTTCTGAATGAAGCTGATGCACTCATTTCCAAACGTGGAGATATCGGCAGTTCTAATACGCGACAAACTGAAAATGCCATCCAAAATATTCTTTTGGAGGAATTAGAAAACTTTGAAGGTATTTTGATTGCTACCACCAACCTGGCTCACAATTTAGATTCTGCTTTTGAAAGGCGATTTCTGTTTAAAATTCTGTTCAATCAACCCTCCAGTTCTATTCGAGCTGAGATTTGGAAGATCAAACTGCCATCACTTTCTGTGGAAGATTGTAACTTCCTGGCCGAAAATTTTAACTTTTCAGGGGGACAAATCGATAACATCATCCGCAAAAGTGAAATCAACGAAATCATTCACGGTGAGGAAGTTTCACTTGAAAATCTATTGGTGTTTTGTTCCGAAGAAACACTTACTAATAAACGCATTGAAATTGGTTTCAGTAAACTATAACTAGCATGTCAAAGAAAGAATCCATCAGCAGATATAATATCATCATCAACACCCTGAGAAAGCGAGCTTCAACCTTTAAGGAAATTCAGGAGAAACTAGCCTTCGAATCGGAGTTGCAGGACTACGACTTCAATATTTCCAAACGTACCTTCCAGCGGGACGTTAAGGATATCAGTTCCATCTATAACATCGAGATTGAATATGATTTTTCACTCAAAAGGTACTATATCGATTTTGAAGACCAGCCTGATGTCAAGGGCAGGGTGCTGGAAGCCTTTGATATCTTCAATGCCCTTAACATTACCGACCGGCTATCGGAACACATTCACTTTGAAAACCGAAAGCCACAAGGCACAGAACACCTGTATGGGCTGTTGCATGCGATAAAGAATAAGTTCTTGATAAAATTCAACCATAAAAAATTTTGGGACGAGCACACAAGTGAACGCATCGTAGAGCCTTATGCGCTAAAGGAATTTAAAAATCGCTGGTACATTATTGCCAGGGATCAAAAAGATGAGGTCATTAAAAGCTTTGGACTTGACCGGTTAACAGATTTAGAAATCACTAAAGCTAAATTTCAAAAGCCAGCTGATTTTAGTGTAACAGAACATTTCAGGTATTGTTTTGGCGTTGTAGGACCTAACGCCAAATCTCCTGAACATATCATTTTATCCTTTACTCCATTTCAAGGGAAATACATCAAGACTTTGCCCTTGCATCACACGCAAGAAATCATCATTGATAATGATGAGGAATTTAGAATATCTCTTCAGTTGTACATCACTCATGATTTTTATATGGAACTGCGTTCGTTTGGTTATGATCTCAAAGTTATGCAGCCAGAACAGTTACGCAAGCAAATGGCTTGGAATGCTGATAAAGTTTTGAATATGTATGAGTGAGTTCTAAGTCATAATCTAAATACATCTAATTCATTATAAGCCTCAAATCATCAGTAAAATTTAAAATGAAAACCTTTGAAGACGACATAAAAGCAATAGCTAAACAACTACGGGGAGAACCCATATACGATGGGGTGGTACATCTGACGTCCTATGTACAGGCTCCTGTAAAAATTTTATGGATATTGAAAGATGTCTCCCATTTAGAGAAATGGGAGGCTTTTGATCTCCGTGAACACCTAAGGAAAATTCATACGTCCTTCTTGATTAGACAAGGCTTTAAGGATTTTTTTTCTGACATCAACAGAGTGTCCTACCCAGTTTTAAATGACTTATACACCCTGGATAAGCACATCCCAAACCCGGCGAGCGACTATGCCAATGCATTAAGACACATGGCCTGTATCTGCATCAAAAAAGTCTCCGATGGTCACAGGACCGAAGATCCTGACTATTATAAATACTATAAAGAATACAAGGGACTTATTCAAAAACAGATACATGAATTAAATCCGGACGTGATTATTTTCAACGATACGTTTAAGTACTTTGAAGATGATTTACACTTAAATCAGCTTAATGCTTTTGGGCCGTTCGCCGCCACAGCCAGAGCCCGAAAAATCTATATCAAGATCCCTAAATACCGGCTAAAACGCATTGAGCCAGCAGGCATCAACCAGATCCTTAAGGCCTACCATGCCTTTAAGCGACAGGTGTTGGTACAATCCTCGGTCCGGTATTCTAATTCCTTTTTTCTGGAAGATATTCATCTGCTGAGGTCCAGGTTTGAAGCTGTACAGTCTGATATCGATTCTATCAAAACTCGTCTTATGACCGATAAGCAGTACGAAAAATTGGGGGAGGTGATTGAGCTGGAAAAAGGACTGATGCCCCTGCTATCTAAATCTGAACGTATAATGGAGAGGTATACTGAGGTTGAAAATGAAATGGAGTGAATGAGGATAAAGTTTTTCGACTAACTTGATAGGATAACAATTCAAAATTGCTAGTTTTAAGCCTTGTTCAGCATTAACCAAAACTGAATCATCTATGAAAATCTATCCTACTCCTCATCTCTTTATTACCAAACTCATTTATGTGATTTGTGAAAACGTCTTTTTAAAATTTAAATTTTCAAAAAGCTGACTTAAAAGCGTTAAGATTATTGATAGACTAAAAAATTCATAATAAAATATAGATTAAAAGATGACAAACGACCAATTAAAAGAACTGGAAAGCAAGCTCTGGGATTCTGCTAATGCTTTAAGGGCTCATGGCGGTCTAAAAGCATCAGATTATGCAGTTCCAGTATTAGGTTTGATTTTTTTGAAATTTGCTGAAAATAAATATAGCCAGCATGAACCTGAGATTCTAGAAACATACAAGAAAGAAAAAGGGACTAGGATGGAACGGACCATACAACAGATCGCCTTGGCGAAATGTGGTTTTTATTTGCCAGACAATGCACGATATGATTACTTATTAAAGCTATCTGGTAATAAAAGAGCAGAAGCATTACGTGACGCAATGAAAGGCATTGAGAAGTTTCAGGATGCCAAATTTCAAGATGTATTACCAACTGATTCTTATTTTGATATTGAGAAAAAGAAAGATGATATTTTACCAGAATTATTAAAAACCTTTTCAGATATACCTAAGGATGCATCTGGAGATATTTTTGGTAAAATCTATGAGTACTTCTTGGGCAAATTTGCTATGAGTGAAGGCCAAAAAGGAGGAGAGTTCTTTACACCGACTTCCGTTGTACGTTTTATAGTTGAAGTTATAGAGCCTTACAAAGGCAAAATCTATGATCCTGCCTGTGGTTCTGGTGGGATGTTCGTACAATCGGCCGATTTTATAGCTCATGAAGGCCATGACCTGAATGATATTTATGTTTACGGTCAAGAATATATGGGCGAAACCGTTCGTTTAGCAAAAATGAACTTACTCGTTCATAATTTACGTGGTGAAATTACTGAAACCAACTCTTACGATAATGATCCTTACGATGGTTTTGGAAAGTTTGATTTCGTTATGGCTAATCCACCGTTTAACGTGAAATCTGTAAAAGAAGCTACAGTTAAAAATGACAAGCGTTTTTATAATTTTGGACTACCAAAAAGTAAAGGCAAAAGCGATAACATCTCAGATGCTAATTATTTGTGGATTTCATTGTTTGCAACCTCATTAAATGAAAAAGGTCGCGCAGGTTTCTTGATGCCAAATTCTGCTAGTGATGCAAGCCACTCTGAATACGACATCCGAAAAAAGATTGTAGATTCTGGCATTGTAGATTGTATGGTAAGTATGCCAACCAATATGTTTCTAACCGTAACCTTACCGGCTACTTTATGGTTTTTTGATAAGCAAAAAGTACATACAGACCGCAAAGACAAAATCTTGTTTTTAGATGCGCGTAATGTCTATAATCAAATAGACCGTGCACATAGAGAGTGGACTACAGAGCATCAACAAAATTTAGCTGCTATTGTACGCTTATATCGCGGTGAAACTGAACGTTATTTAGAATTAATAGGATCTTATATAAAAGAAGCGCTAAGTGCTTTTGCAAAAATTACACCTTACCAAGAAGCGCTTGTACAGCAGTTAGATGGTTTAGTAAAAAACTTAAAAGCCTACTTTAAGGAAACCAAAGGCGAAAAGCGTACACCTGCCAAAAAGAAAGCTTTAGCTGAAGCCGATTTCTTTAATGTTTTAGAAGATTTTAATCACACCCAAATTGAAAGAGTAGTTTCAGGAGCGATAATTGTTGAAGATGTGTCTTTAGATAACGACAGCCAATTAGAAACAGCTAAACGTATAGAGCAGCAAGTAAACCAAACCAAAAATATCGCTGAGTCTTTCAAAAAAGACATTAATAAAGTTTTAGAACTCTATAAACTCGCAGACAAAAACTTAAAACTTAAAAGCGATAAGATTTGGGTAACTAATAACTTATCTAAAGCAGATAAACATCTAGAAGACTCCTTTAGGTTATATCTGGAAGCTACTGATCAAGCTACGTATTGGCTTACTAACATTAAGTGGCTTCAAAGCCGTTTTCCAGAAGCAAAATATGAAGATGTGACTGGCTTGTGTAAAATGGCTGATGAAACGGAATACGCAGAAGAACAAGATTATTCGTTAAATGCGGGACGATATGTTGGTATTGAGGTTGAAGAAGATAATTTATCGGAATCAGAATTTAAAAAAATAATAAATGAAAGAAGAGTATTACTTGAAGAATTGAATTTGATTTCAATTGATAAAGAAAATCTTATTTCTAGTAATCTCAAAGATTTAGTTTAATGAGTTTTAGAGAAATGAAATTTCGGGATTTTATAGCAATTCAAAGAGGTCATGACCTACCTGAGTCAGAAAGGACTTTTGGGATTTATCCAGTTGTTGGTTCAGCAGGTATAAATGGTTATCATCATATTTATAAGGCCAATTCACCAGGTGTAACAATTGGTAGAAGTGGTGCTTCAATAGCTAAAGCTTTTTTTATAGATAAGCCCTTTTGGCCGCACAATGCCTGTTTATATGTAAAAGACTTTAAAGGGAATAATGAAAAATTTGTTTACTATTTTTTAAAAGCAAATGATTTTTCAAATCTAAATTCGGGTAGCGCACAACCATCTTTGAATAGGAATATTTTATATGGAGTTAAGGTTAAAATTCCTATCAGATATATTCAAGATAAAATAGCCTCAATCCTTTCAGCTTATGATGATTTAATAGAAAACAACAACCAACGCATTAAGCTATTAGAAGACATGGCAGAGGAAATCTACAAAGAGTGGTTTGTACGCTTTCGTTTTCCTGGTTATGAAGACACCAAATTCTTTGATAAAGATGGTAAGGAAGTGCCTCATGGAACAAAAGGTGCTATTCCTGAGGGGTGGGAGAAAGTTAGATTAGATAAGTTTATTGATTTTGAAAAAGGAGTAGAACCTGGTAGTAAAAATTATGAATCTGAACCTTTGGATGACAATTATGTGCCGTTTTTACGAGTTGGAGATTTAGGAAGTAGAGATAGTAATATTTTCATAAAAAAAGGACTTTCTAAAGATAAGTATGTAAGGAAAGATGACATTTTAATAACTCTTGATGGTACTGTTGGAAAAGTTGCTATGGGTTTAGAAGGTTGTTATTCCTCAGGATTACGTAAAATAGTTTATAAAACAGATTTAATAAAAAGAAGCTTTGCATATTTCACGTTGCTGTCTGCTAATATTCAAGGAACAATTCAAGCACATGCTGCTGGAACAACCATACTTCACGCAAGTGGTTCTACTAAGTTTATGAAGATTGCTCTTCCAATAGAGAGCTTACTTAAAAAATTTGAAAGTATTACAGATTCAATGTTAGATGAGACATTAATCTTAAAAGATAAAAACCAAATCCTTCAAGATACCAGAGATTTATTATTACCACGTTTAATAAGCGGTAAGTTATCTGTGGAAGATTTACAGTTAGAAGAAAACCAATTAAATATGGCTGCAGAGCCAAGAGAAAATTATAATAATTAATATGGATTATAGATCTACCATTAGCGACATATTTAGTCCTAGAAAAAATTTATTTGCGGTTCCCAATTACCAAAGAGCTTATTCTTGGGAAAGAGATAAACAAATCAAGCAGTTTTTTAAAGATATAAAAGAGCATCCTAAATCGGTAGATCAATACCATTTTGGCCATTTTTTATTTGAAGAAGATGAGTATATTAAAAACAAGTTTTGGATCATAGATGGTCAACAAAGACTTACAACTATAGTTATATTTTTAAGTTGTGTTTATAATAAAATTAAAGACCTTAAAGATTATGAAACTGTAGCTACTAACATTTACAATGAGTATTTAATAAATACAGATGGCGACCAAAAATATGCAACGGTTACTTATGATAATAATTTTTTTGAAAACATAATTATTAGACAAATTGAAGATAAAGCAGATACAAGATCTAGAAAAAGAATATTAGAAGCTTTTGACTATTTTACTACTGAGTTTGATAAAAATGATGTTTCAATTCTCGATATCATAGGATGGAAAGATTTAATTGAAAATGCTAAAATAACTACAGATTCTGTATCAGATAAAGCAGAAGCAACGCAACTATTTACTTTTCAAAATGACAGAGGGAAAGACCTTACTGAGTTAGAGAAGCTAAAGTCGTTTTTGATGTTCAATATTTATTTAGATTGTGCCATCTCTGGTAAGAATCCTAATGGTGATATCTCTTATATAGAAAAAGAGTTTGAATCTATTTATCAATCTTTAGAATTAATAAAAATAGCTGATGAAGATCAAGTTTTAAATTATCACACAATTGCATTCATTTCAAATAACGATACATCCCTAGAACGGGTCAAAAAAGCATTAAAAAAACAAGATGATAAAAGCAATTGGATAAAAGATTTTACGGTAGGTTTAAAAAAGAGCTTTTCAAATGTTATAACAATTCAAAGATTTAAAAATAAGGAAGGCCTTTTAGGAGATATATTATATTTAGATCAATACAATGCTTTTCCACTAGTTTTAAAACTGTTTCATTATCATGACCTAATACAGATTAAGAGAGTATTACGTTTAACAGAAATTATTCTGTTTAAAATGGAATATACAGTAGGTAATTATAGAACTAATTTGTTGCATAAAATCGCTCTAGTTTATAATAATGACATACTAAAATTAGAAGGTAAATTATTATATCATGCTAATCATGGGTTCAAGGATTATTGGAATTTCACAGGAGATTTTGAAAGTCGTCTAAAAGGGAATTATCATTATTTTAAGTCGACACGTTATTTATTGTGGAAATATGAAAACGACCTAAGAAGTAGGATACCTGAACCAGGGATGAGTTATAATGATTTTGTGAATGCTTATGGGAAATTCAATTTACAGAACACCTTAGATCATTGGACTCCTCAAAATCCTGAAGGTATTGATTACTCAGAAGAATTTAAAGAAAAGTTTCTAAATAATGTCGGCAATCTAGTTTTGGCTACTAGAGGAAGAAACTCTAGTGATAGTAATAATTTACCTAGCAATAGACCGACAAATTCTGTTTTAATTCAAAGACAGGAATTAGAACCTTATAAAAATAATTGGTCAGATACAGAAATAAAAAATCGCCAAAATAATATTGTTGCTTTTGCAAAGAGATACTGGAACCCAAACCTAATAAGTTAAAGTATGGCTAATTACGATATAAACGATCCTTATGACCTGGACATTATGCGTGCAGATTTTGATGCATATTCTGTCGAAGAGTGGGATGAATACATAGAACTTGCAAAAGAAAAAAAGTTAGGATTTAAGAATATAGGGGCTTTAATGGATGCCAAAAAAAAAGCAGGCATTTCTAAGTACTTTGGTGACCGCATGATAAGGTGGGTGTTAAATTTGGTTGAACAATTAGATCAATCTGCAGAAGATGATGAAAAAGATGAAAAGACATCAGAACTATTACAAGATAATAGCTATAAAATACCTTTAAAACATCTAACTCTTCGTGTAGCTTGGCATGATAACAAATGGAATGGTACCATTTGTAAAGATCCGGAGAATAACACCTACTGCAACGGATTTCATTCCTTACTATCAGAACGTATTAGAAAACGCAAGGATGAAAATATAGATGATGAAATAGTCAATAGGGGAAAATTATTAAAGAATATTGATTATTTACCACCTTGTTTTTGGTCTGCAAACCTTTTTGGTAAAGACCCTATTAAAGCAAAACACGACAATCCAGCAGCACCAGGATTAAAAAATATTGAAGAAGAACTTCCAGCTAGGTCAATGTATAGCTGGCCTTTCTCGGTATCATTTACACGATCAAAAAAAGAACAAAAAGAAAGCGGTGCCTACCCTAAAAACCTAGAAGAGACACGTATACCCAGGTTCAATGCTAAAATAGATGAAGGCAAAAGTATTGCCTTTATGTATGCTAAATTTTCAAATCCTATTACAGAAGAGGAACAACAATATCTAGTGGTAGGTGCCGGGCTAGTAAATAGAAAACAAAAATCATCTGAAATACCTCATTTTGGACCAGAGAAGGAAATTGAAAAAATAAAATCAAGACCACAGAAAAATTTTAAATACAGAAACTTTCCAAGCATTAATTGGGCGATGCAATTTAGTTTTGAGGAATATTCTACTATACGAATGCCATATCATGAGTATCTGGAAGAGGCAGATAAGTTAAACACTGAAGATAGAGATGGTTTTATGGATAAAATCAAAGTTGCTATATCTGAGCCAGAGCTTGAGTGGTGCTTTAAGTATGTAGCAATGGATATTGGAGATGATGAAACAATTTACGTGCTAACCAAAATGCGTAAGGCTTTAATAAGCTGCAAAGATGATGGTGTGTTACCTAGAAAGGATATGCAGGAACGCGTAGATAAAGTTGAACAATTATTGCATCATGCATGGGAAACTAGATCTTATTTTCCAGGATTTACATCTATATCACGTGTTTTATTGAATAAAACTAACGAACCTAAATTCCCACTTGAACAATTCTATGAAGACTTTAAATTAGAAGAGAATAAGGATGAAGAAGCATTAATAGCAATACTTAAAAAACCAAGCTCTAAATCCTGGGCCATTAAATATAAAAATGGCATTAATGAACTTAAAGATAGATTAGAACAACGTGATTATTCTTTTGAACAATTTTTAAGCCTATGTATGCTAAATTTAAAACCGTTTCAATTTGAACGTGTTTTGCAAGGGAAATTAAAATTAACTAAGGATTGGTATAGAGATTTTGATGAAGTTAAACGCTCGCACAGTGTCTTGGATATTATTGAAAACCCATATGAACTCTATGAAGATTATGATTATTATCCTGACTCACATGATGATGTTTATGGTGAAGAGTTAGATGCACCAATTGATTTATTCAAAATCGATATCGCTTATTTCCCTGATACTCGTTTTGTGCCAAGAACTGACTTGCAGAGAAGTATAAATTTTGTAGATAAGAGAAGAATTCGAGCACTTATACTAAGGCATCTTAAAACATTAGAAAACACAGGTGATTGTTTTACCACGGCAGAACTGTTACAAAAAGCTATTACTAATTACCCCTTATATTATGAAATTGGTGAAGACTACATGCTGCCAGAAAATTTCTTTTACCCGTTAGAAGCAGACTATGCTAATCATTTCCAAGAAGAGCCAAAAAAGATAGTACTATTAGAAGAAAATGATACCATGTACTATTATTTATCTGAAGTTTACGACGCAGAAAAGTATGTAGAAAAAAGTGTGTCTGAATTACTTCGTGGATCTAAGAATAATGAAAAGTATTTAAATCTATCTAATTATATCCATAAATCATTTATAACACTTAAAAATGTAATTGGTGAAAAATTTGACGAAGATCTATTTAAAAAAGAGCGCCAGCAGCTATATACCAATATTTTCAAAGAACGACTCTTTATTGTAGCTGGAAGTGCTGGAAGCGGTAAATCATTCGAAGTATTAAAAATTATTCAGCACCTCAATGAGCAAGAAAATCAAAAATATTTGCTATTAGCTCCTACTGGAAAAGCAGCATTGAGACTTAGCTCAGATAAAGATTTTGAAAATATACAAGCATTTACAATTGATAAGTTTATCAATGATGTAAAGAATCGCAAAATAAAGCAACAAGATATCAAAGCATTTAAAAATGTAATTGTTGACGAAACCTCAATGGTAGATTTATTAAAATTTAAACGACTTTTAGAGATTTTTAATTTTGATGATCCATCATTTAAACGTTTGATCCTAGTTGGCGATCCAAATCAACTGCCAGCTATAGGTTACGGGCGTGTTTTAGCTGACTTATTAAATTATCTAAGTACTAATAAAGACTACCAAAATAACTTTATTCAATTAGAAAGTAATTGCAGATCTGAACTTAAAAAGAATGAAGTTTTAAGGTTAGCTGAAGCTTTTAAAGTTAATGTTAAAGACGATATACACTTTGATTTAAAGACTAAGTTCGATAATAAGAATACTGAAATATCGGAAGGTTTTAGAGCACGTTATTGGTCTAATAAAGACGAATTATTTAAATCTTTAACGGAAGAGTTTGATAGGTTAACTCAAGACTATGAAGGAGATTTAAATGAGAGACTAAACCAGATATTAGGATTAAATAAGAATGGAAGTATAAAGAATAATGATATTGATATTGAAAATTTTCAGATTTTATCGCCTTATCATTCAGAATATTCTGGAGCTAGTAAGATTAATGACTTTATTCAATCCAGGTTTAAAAACGATTTAAAATATGATTTGAGAAAGAATCTTTTTAAAGAATCAGATAAACTATTACGAACAAAAAATTATTATAATAAAAAGAAGCTAGAATTGTCTAATGGGACACTTGGTTTAATTAAAGCTGATAAAGGTGAAAAATTTTATTATAAAACAGGACAAAGTTTAGATAGCATGTCTTTTAATGATATTAGATCATCAGAAATTGAATTTTTTGAATTAGCCTATGCCATAACTATACACAAATCTCAGGGTAGTGGTTTTAATCATTTGTTTTTAGTTATTCCTTCACGTTTTGGTCTTCTTTCAAAAGAATTAATTTATACGGCTTTGACAAGAACTAAAAAATCTATTACGCTTTTTATTCAATCAAGTTCGGATGAAAAGAAAAGTGTTTTAGAGAGAGCATCGGAAAGATCTTTTTCAGCCTCTCGTAAAACCAGTTTGTTATTAGATAAACCGTATAGATTTTATGATTTGGAACCAGAGTCAGGAATATATGTAGAATCTCGAGTCGAACTATTGATTTATCATATCTTAATGAACAAGAGAGATGAACTAGGAGAAGAAAAATTTAATTTTGATTATGAAGTAAAACCCATTGTAGAGGGAAAAGAGGTTAACATTAAAGTTGATTTTACAATCTATACTAAAAATGAAACTTGGTACTGGGAGCATCTTGGTTTATTAAGTCAAAGAAAATATGTTTGGACATGGAAAGAATTAAAAACAAAAAGATACCAAGAAGCAGGTATTTGGGACCAAGTAATTACAACTGATGAAAGAAATGGGATCAGTCCTTCCAAGATTGAAACAATTGTTGAATTAATTATCAAAAATAGGGTTGATACGGAAGATAAGTATGACCAATATTCTAAACATCATTTTTACTTAAGATAATATGGCATTTTTGAACGAATCTCACATAGAGGAAGCAGACATTCAGTTTTTTGAAACGATTTTAGGTTACAAGCACGTTAATGCCTGGGAAAAAAAACTGATTGGTAGAGAAACCTTAAAAGATGTCGTCCTTAAAGAGAATTTAAGAGCAGCTCTTATTAGATTAAACACAAATTTACCTCAAGAATGTATTGAATATGCCATAGATGAATTGTGTAAAAGCAGAGCTAGCCTAACTCCAATAATGGCAAATAAGGAGGTATATCATTTAATTAAAAATGGGATCCCTGTAACTTATGAAAATCATGAAAGAAGAGAAGAAGATAGTTACGTAAGAGTTTTGGATTTCAATACAGCAGAAAATAATGATTTTTTAGTTGTTTCTCAATTAAGCATTGAGTATTTACAAACAGAAAACATAACAAGGAGACCTGACCTTCTATTATATGTTAATGGATTACCATTAGTAATGATAGAATTAAAGAATGCTACAGAGAAAGTCAAGATAGGTTATGACAAGAATCTAAAAGATTACAAACGTGATATTCCCCAGCTGTTTTGGTATAATATGTTTGTTTCAATTTCTAATGGAATACAGACAAGAGTTGGTTCATTTAATGCACCATGGGGACATTATTTTTCTTGGGTTAAGTTAAAAGACTCAGCCATCTCAAATGATCAGAAAACGAAACTTGAAGTAGAAGAAGAGAGTCGGTCAAAAAATAAGAGATTAAGCCTTAAATTATTTGGAGAGGGGCTATGTCAAAAGAAAAATCTTCTAGATTACTTCGAAAATTTTATACTATACCATAAAAGCAAAGTAAAGATTATTGCTAAAAACCATCAGTATTTAGGTGTTAATAATGCCATCAAATCACTTAAAAACAAAGATGGTAAAAAAGGTAAGTTGGGTGTTTTTTGGCATACTCAGGGTTCAGGAAAATCTTATTCGATGATTTTCTTCACCCAAAAAATAGAGCGAAAATTAGAAGGGAACTGGTCTTTTTTGATCATAACAGACAGGACAGATTTAGACGACCAGATCTATCGAAATTTTCAAGAAACTGAAGTCATTTTGGAAACTAAAGATCAAAGCGAAAATTACTATCGGCCAAGTAGTAGGAATAAATTAAGGGAGTCTTTGAAATCCAATCGCTCGTATGTGTTTAGTCTTATTCACAAATTTGGGATAAAAAAAGGTAAAACGTATCCTCAATTGACAGATCGAGACAATTGGATAGTGATAGTTGATGAAGCTCATAGAACACAATATAAAGGTTACGGTGAAAACATGCGAATAGCTTTACCAAACGCACAGTATATTGCTTTTACTGGCACACCATTATTAAGAAGTGAGCTTACAAAAGATTGGTTCGGCTCTTATGTGTCCGAATACAATTTTGCTCAAAGTATAGAGGATGGTGCGACTGTTCCACTTTATTATAAGAAAAGTGTTCCGAGAGTAGAGCAAATCAATGAAGAATTGGTAGGTGATGCAGCCGAAATTTTGGAGAATGAGAATCTTACTGAAGATCAAAAGAAAAAACTTGATAAAGAGTATTCGACTCTTTTACAAGTTGTAAGGCGAGAAGATAGGCTTCAAGAGATTGCTAAACATATTGTGAAACATTATCCTTATCGCTTAAATGTAAAAAATGATGATGGTGAGCGAAAGCCCATGAAGGCAATGGTTGTTTGTATAGATAAATTTACTACCGTTAAAATGTATGAATTGGTGCAGCAAGCCCAAAAAGAAGAAATAAAAAATTTAAGAAAGAAAATCGCTAAAGAAGAAGATTTAGAAATAAAGGAGCGCTATAAGAATGCTATAGCATTTATGAAGGAAACTAGGATGTCTGCAGTTATAAGTCAGGAGGGTTCAGATAAGGAGGAAAAGGAAGCCTTTGAAAAGGAAGGACTAAACGTTACTCCGCACAGAAAGTTGATGGACTATCCAGATGAAGATGGTCGCAACATTGAAGACTATTTCAAAGATCCAAATAGCACTTATAGAATTGTTTTTGTCACTGCTATGTGGCTTACTGGTTTTGATGCACCTGCTGTTTCTACTCTGTATTTGGATAAACCTTTACAAAACCACACGCTCATGCAAACTATTGCAAGAGCTAACCGTGTAATAGATGGTAAAAAAAATGGTTTAATAGTAGATTATTTTGGGGTTTTTAGAAATCTTAAAAAAGCATTAGCAAGTTATGCTGAAGGGTCTACAGGAAAAAATATTAATGGTGATGGAGAAGAATTTCCTGTTAAAGAATTCGAAGAACTTTTGGAGCTTCTAGAGCAATCTATTTCAGAAGCAAAAAAATATAGTAAAGACCTTGGGGCTGATATAGATGCTATACTTAATCTAGGTGAAAAAGGATTTAAAGAAGTCGAGTTGTTTCAAGAATACGCTAATTTAATTTTGGAAAAAGATGAATATAAAAAGCAACTTGGTTTATTCGTAAACACAATTGTAAGTCTTTACGATTCTGCGAAACCTGAAATTTATAATTATCCTACAATTAAAAAAGCACGTGATGTTTTTGAGTATTTACGAAAAGTAGTTGAAAGACATTTGGACCGAGATGAAGCTGTTGAACGAGCGAAAAGACAATTAAATATTTTATTAGATTCCAGTGTTGTTGGTAAAGGTGATTTAAAGGGGCAAAGTCATAAATACATCATAGATACTTCAAAGCAGATAGATCTAAGCAAGTTAGATTTTAATAGACTAAGAGAGGAATTTGCAGAAAAAAAGCATAAAAATATTGAATTTGCTGATCTGAGAGAATTGATGGAAATTAAATTAAAACAGATGCTGGCTCAAAATAAGACTAGAGGTTCATTTTTAGAACGCTTTGGAAAAATAATCGATGATTATAACTCAGGAAGCCTTTCAATTGAAGAAGCTTATACAGAATTAGTAAAGCAAGCTGAAGAATTATCTAAAGAACAAGAAAGGTCTGCTAAAAATGGGATGACAGAAAACCAACAAGAACTATTTGATTTATTGAAGAAGGAGAAGCTAACTAAAGAAGACGAAAAAAAAGTGAAGCTTGCAGCTGTTGAACTTTTGGAAATTTTATTCAATGCTGATAATAGAATATTAATTCAAGAATGGCATAAAGAAAAAGCTACCCAGGAAATGGTTAGACAAGAAATTAAAAAGATTCTTGATCAAGATTTACCTAAATCTTATGATAGAAATATTTTTGCTGAGAAAACAGAAATTATATTTCAACATTTCTATAACCTAGCTGAACAGGGCAGGGGGTTTGCGGCATAATTAAAACTAATTGTAGGCTTCCCTTAATTAGAACTGTTTATTTTTACAATCTATTCACAAATTTATTGTTTTAATTCACTTGGGGCTAGCCCAAGTGAATTAAGTTTTGTCTATACTACTGAGGCAAATTTTGTCATTAAGATTTTACTATATTAGCTCGATTATCTTACCCTTTAATAATTTTAATTTGATTATTCAATAAAGATGGCTACTACAAAAAATGCAACAATAAGATATCAGACATTAGATCGTTGTTTCAGGAATCCGGGGAGACGTTATGATATTGAGGATCTTCTTGAAGAATGTAATAAGCAGCTTATTGATTTTGAACCAATGTCAGATGGTATTAAAAAGAGGCAGTTATATCAGGACATTAAGTTCATGGAATCTTCGCAAGGCTGGAGTATTCTATTAGACCGCAAAAAGGAGGGCAGGATAACCTATTATAAATATGAAGACGTTAACTTTTCCATTAACAACCAGCCAATAAATCAATTAGAAGCTGAACAGCTGAAATCTGCTATGATAATCTTACAAAGATTTAAAGGTTTGCCTCAGTTTAAATGGATAAATGAGATCCTTCCAAAAATAGACCAAGCTTTTAGTTTAACTGAAGATACCGGAGACATTATTAGTTTTGATAATAATGAATTTTTAAAAGGTCTTGAATTTATAGATCCTTTGTTTAAAGCTATTCTTTATAAAAAGGTAATCAAAATTGTATATCAGTCTTTTAAAAATCCGAAGCAAGTTGAAATAGTATTTTCACCCTATCATTTAAAAGAATACAATAATCGCTGGTTCTTATTTGGAAAAGATTCCTCATATGATAATATAATAAACATAGCTCTGGATCGTATTGTGGCAATCGAGGAATCAAGTTTCCAGTTCGAAAAATGTGAAATAAATTTTGAAGATTACTTTTTTGATGTACTTGGTGTTTCCTACAATCCAAATCAACCTGTGGAAAAAATTATAATAAGGGTTTCTAAAGCTCTTTGGCCTTATATCGAAACTAAGCCTCTACATGGATCTCAAAAAGTAAAAGATCGACAGGAGGATTATGTTGATATTTCCCTGGACCTAATTCTAAACTACGAATTAGAAACCTTGCTATTGTCTTTTGGAGAAAAAATAAAAGTTTTAGAGCCTCAATCTCTGGTTGAAAAATTAAAGGAAAGGATATATAAGTTAAAGGATAATTACCAGTGCACGTAGAATGCACAAATGCATTTTAGATTTGTATTGTAATTTTTTAAATTTCAGTTTATGTCAATAAGATTATCCGAAAATGAAATTAAAGTAATTAATGATGTATCACAATCTTTGTACAGAAGTTTTCGTGATGTCGGAGGTTTAGATGTAAACGAAAACAATATTGTTTTATATTTCTTGACTCTTAAAAAAGAAGGGTTCAGCTCCGATTTTCTGAGTGATTCCAGTAGTACAGAATATCAAATCCAAAATTTCCTTTATACTGTACATCCCCGTTACAGAAAATCTTATTCAGAAATATTAAAGTTTTATGCTCCAATCATCAAAAAGATTCCTAAACGTGATCTGTTATATCTATTTAAAAGATGGGACTCTCTGATCAATTCAATTGGGCCAGATTTTATTGAAAAATATTTTTTAGAAATCTTTGACACATTATCTTCATACTATTCTGTTTTCGATGAAGGATCATTAATTCCTGTCGAATTGAGCCGATTGATGATTAACATCGTTCCTCTAAAACATGGCGTTAAGATATTCAATCCTCATGCCGGCGAAGCCAATATTGGGCGTTTTACGGACAATGACAAAATTTACCATGGGCAGGAATCTGACCCATTCAGATATATTATTGGTAAGTTACGGTTATTGGCCAGTGGTTATTCTAAAAACAAAAAGTTGGAGTATGGGGTTAAGGAGAAAGAATGGACGCCTTATGATGTAATTATCACAGACCCATTTTCTGTACCTACCAAAGCCACGCAGGAGCAAAGAAAAAAAACTCTACTTAAATATGCAGGTGCAGGAGTGGCTTTGCAGTTTATTCCAGGCCTAGGTGCTTTAAGTGCTTTAGCTGCAGGTATCGCAGGCTCTAAAATAAATGCAGCTAGTGCATCATCCAATGAAATTAATTATAATTTAGACAAACTCCTAAAAAAAGGTTTAAATGAATTGAAAAGTTCTGGTAAAATGATCTTAAATGTACCAGATACCTTTTTCTACGATAGCAGCAATTTTGATAATCGAAAATTGCTGGTTGATAAAGATTTAGTAGAATCTATAATTTCATTGCCACCTGGGATCTTAAAGCATACAGGGATTAAGACGTCTCTCCTGGTTATTAATAAGAATAAAGATAACCCAGGAATTGTAAATTTTATTGATGGATCTAATTTTGCATCAGGTGGCGGGAGTCTGGACAAGCGGTTAAATGATCATGATCTGCTAAACATTATAAAGCTAAATCAGGAAAGTTCTTTTTTAAGAAAAGTTACTAACGATGTGATTAAAGAGTTTACTTATATATTAGATTATAAGAGATACTTTTCAAAGTCATATTATGGTACTTCCGTAAATAGGTTTCTATCTCTAATTACTTCAAAAAATCGTCCAGAAGATCAAAGTGAGACTTTTGGAAAACTGGTAAAAAGAAAAGATCTGAAGGAGGACAATTTAAACTTTTATATAGATTATAATTCTTTGGAAACTGATTCTGTAGATACATCTGTACAACGATTAGAAGAGTCTGCATTATTAGTTTCTTTGGAAAACAAGAATTTAAAACCCACCTATTTTGAATATGAAGGTTCACCTGTCTTTTTGGGTGCCGGTATAACTCCATTTAAAGTTGACAAGAAGACGATTAATATTGATTATTTAATTAATGAATTATTAACTAATTATGTAAAATCTCAAGTAGAAGTCTTTAGTGTAGGTATGACCATGCCCATTTTGAGGAAGGAGGATTTTTTGAAAATTGAAATAAAAATCGCTGCTCTAGAGCAACAGGAACTAGTTGTTGATAAACTTGGCCATTATATATTGCAGCAAAAAGAAAAAGAATCAAACCTTGAAAAGCAGTTGGCAGACATTAAGAAGTTATTTAAGTCTGAATTAGGAGTTAAGCAGCACTCAATGAGGCAATATTTAGCAAATGTCACTAATGCTATGTATATATTAACAAAGATCATGGACAGAAATGGTGGCCTTTTAAGGGCTGATGATGTTACATCAGAAAACACTTTAGTATCTCATACTTTTTCAAGTCTAAATTCAAGTTTAGAGTCATTAAAAGTAGAAGTAAAATACCTCAAAACATTTGATTTTGGAGCTTCGACTTCTGTAGATTTGAAAAAATTGGTGGAAGAAGGAGTGCATAATTTCGATATTAAATCTTCTAATTACCGCATTGATTTTAAGTCTGATTCTCTTCAATTTCAATCTGAGAATATTAATGATGTTTTTGTGATGGGCTCAGAAAAGTCTATTAGTGAACTACTGAATAATATATTTGAAAATGCAGAACTTCATGGCTTCAGGGATCCAGATAGAGATCCAGATTTTAAGTATACTCTTTCGATAAGATTATTTCCGGAAAATGGTAAAATAGTTTTACGAATTCTAAACAATGGTCTACCTTTCGCCAAAGGATTACGAAAAGATTTGGGAGTAAAAGGAACCAAGGCAGGTGAAACAGGTAAGACAGGAATCGGGGTCTGGAAAATAATAGAAATAGCTAAACATTATAAATACGATTATATAATTATTGATGAACCAAGTAGTGAATTTCCGGTGGGCTGGGAATTTAAGTTCAGTTTGATTTAAACATATGAATAGATATACAGTTTTGTGGTTAGAAGACGAACCAAAAAAGAACCATCTCTTCTTTGATAGAGCTGAATTTGATGGAATTGATTTAATTCAAGTCGGTACAGTCAAAGATTTCAAAGAGGAGTTCGACGATAAAGTGAAGATGCTGGATGCTATTATTTTGGATGCAAAAGGCGTGGTAGATAGCTTAGAGGAAAATCCTTCATTATTGGCATTAAAAAAAGCATTAACTATCATCCATGAGAATAATTATAATAAAAAGTTGCCCTATTTTATTATGTCGGGATATCTGGGTGAAGACGAGAATCGTAGTGCAAGGGAATTTCTTGATGATGAAGACATATATACTAAATCAGAAGATGAGGAGGAATTAATTTTAGATTTAAAAAGGAAGGCTGATCTACAAGATCACACTCAGATAAAACACAATAATTCAACATTTTTTAATGCTATAAAAGGATATGATATAGAAGTGCATAATTTGTTCATTGATATTCTCACTAGTATGAAGGGTGCAACAAATGGAATAAATGACAAATTATATTTTACTCAGATAAGAATTGTGCTAGAGGAGATGTTTAGGAAAGCCAATAAAGCTGGTTTGCTACATGATAATTGTATTCAAAAAGGTATAGTAAATCTAACTGACGCGAGCCGGTTTTTGAGTGGTATACCTACCAAACATTCTGGTTCTGTTAAAGCTTCAGAAAGTTATTTTTCCAAACTTATTTCCGATGCTGTACAAAATATCCTTTATATTACAGGAGCAGCCTCTCACACTACAGATCCGGAATATGAAAGAAATATAAATATACATGAATATCGGAAAGCTATAAATACTCCATATTTGTTATATAGCCTCACATTACAACTAATGGATATCCTTATTTGGTTTGAGGAGTACCTCAAACTTCATCCAGATCCGAAAGAAAATAAAAAATTTTGGGAGCAGTTAAATTCGATAGAGGGTAAACTTATCAGTACAAAAGAAAACGGTTGGGGAATATTTCAACCCGTTGACGGTTCTGACAATATAGATATTCCGAAGTATTTAATGAAGACGCATGGTATCACTGACAATGATTTGTTGGTAATTGAGACGAAATTAGAGGGAGAAAAAACTCTTGTTTTTAATCCTGTAAAAATAGTGGCAGAAAATGAATAAGAATATTAGACCGGCTCAACCTCGAATTTACCCGACCCGTAACTTGCAGAGATATTAAAAGTTATTCCAAGGGAATAAAGCATTCCTAAAGAACCTGTTAGGACTAAAACTAGTCCGCCTCCAATTAAAAGTCCCAATTTTGTTGTTGGTTCGGGATCTAAGATGGCTAACCTGATAATGTAGAGTCCTGTAAGATTAATTCCGATGCCGGATAATACCCCAACTATACTTTTCCAGGAATTACTATTTTTTGTCATTGCACCTCGCAGCAAGTTGACTGCAGATTTCAAATCCTTTTCAGTTATACCCAATTTCACATCATCTATAAAAGTAAAGCTAAGTTTTTCTTTGTAACATTTAATGGCTTCTTCTAACCAATCAACATCTCCAGTTCTTACAATTCTACCCATATCTCTCATTTATTTTATTATACCTATTATAACCTCCCTATTTTAAACCTTCAATAATTTGACCTCTTCCCATTATTTGCAACTCTTGGCCGTCACACTTCAATGACCTTTATGAAAAGAATTGCTCCAGCTGAGAACTTTTCACTTTCTTTTATTCTTCTCTTCAATTAGCTTTCTCAATCTTATATTCTCTTTATTTTGAAACTTTTCATCTTTGGTAAGTTTTCTATGTGCTGGTTTTGGTATTTCCTTTAATACCCAATCTATAAAGTTGAAGTTATTGTATTTCATTTCTCTTTTAATTTAAAAGTTATACTATTTAAAAGTTACTGTTTTTCAATTATGCCATTCATTTATTATAAATACAAAGGTATTTCCTATCTGTGCGGTCTATATGCACTTCTGAATAAGTTATAATTTCACACTGAAATCCATTTTTGAGAAATAATGCGCTTAAATAATTAGCGCATTATCAATAACCAATCACTTCCGCCTTAATTACTACTTATTAAAAATAGTAACTATTGCTTTTATTGCCTCAGCAACAACATCAACTAACTCATCAAAATCGGAATTTCTCATAGAAAAAATATTAGGTTAAAAATTTGTCTTTTTTATTTTTACAGTTACAAAGATGATTTGGATGTATGCAATCTATATGCACAGTTGAAATCGTTATATGGATAAATTAAGATTATTTTTTAGGGATAATGCGTTTAAAAAAACATTATCCATTACTATTCATCTCTACAGTAAATTACTATTTATTTAAAATAGCAACTATTACCTTTATTGCCTCGGCAACTGTATCAACCAGCTCATTGAAATCAGAATTTTGCATAGAAAAATTAGGTTAAAAATTTGTCTTTTTTTATTTTACAGTTACAAAGATGATTTGGATGTATGCAATCTATATGCACTGTAAAAGTTTATAGTTATATCTTGTTGTTATTATTAACAGTCAAGTTGCATTAATGATTTAGGACTAGCAAATAAGATTTATTGATAATTTTCAAAGCCGTTGAAATTTTATAATTTGTAAGAAACCTCAAACCAATTACCATGGTTTTGGTGAAAGTGTTTATGGAAATATAGGGTAGAAGATAGTTATATAGTTTTATAGACAGTTTAAATAGTTCTAATTAAGGGAAGCCTAAAGGAGGAGCAAACTCAAGATTTCAGTTAATATCGATGCTTTTTTCTAGGTTTGAAATAATTAAAGGCTTGCTTCTTCTAGTATATTTTCAAAATGTTCCTGATATTCTAAAAGCATCGTATCAAGAGAATATTTTGCCTCGATTGTTTTTTTTGCGTTCTGTCTAACATTGTTAAGATCCGACTTTTCCGTTAGTCTTATTTCATTAATTATACTTGCAATTTCAAATTCATTTTCTGATTCAAATAAATAACCATTTTTTAAATGATTAATGACCTGGGAATTGCCTCCTACATTACTGGCAGCCACCAGGCAGCCAATTGATAGCGCTTCTAATAAGGCAATTGAAACACCTTCAATTAAGGATGGCAATAGTACTAAATCAGATTTTTTGAAAAGTGTATAAACTTCTGAGTTATCAAATTCTAAAAAGGAAATAATATTTTGTTTTCCTAATCTTTCTAAAGTATTCAGCAATTCCTTTTTATAATTTTTTTCTTTTTCATTTTTTCTCCCTTTGGGAGAAGCTATGATTATCTTTATAACATCATCTAGATATTTGGTGCTCGCAATTAAGTAATCAAGTCCCTTAATTGGATTTAGTCTAGCGGGAACTATAATCAAATACTTATTACTTGAATTAAAAGCTTCTCTAATCGCGTTGTTAGTCAGTAAATTAATAGAAACATTTAAGTCAATACCATTAGTTATGTATTTCAATTTTGACGCATCACCGAAGAGATTAGAAAGTGTGCCAAAGTAGTTATTTGAAACAGTTACGGTTGAATGACTTTTCTTATAGATGGTTTTCAATAGTTTAGAATAATCTAAGTCATAAAATTTAGTAAATACTCCATGCAATGTAAACACTAATGGAATGTTCAGCTCTTTGGCAACTTTAAAAGCGAATTCTGATAGATAAAAAGTATGACAGTTTACAATATTAAATGTGTTATTTTTTAAAGTTGATATAATCTCATCTTCTACATTCTCATTATATTTTAAAAAACTGGAACCTTCAATTTCTACAAAATTATCAGGTGAAATAACAATCACACCATTCTTATTTGTATAATATTCAATAATTTTTTGAACCATAATTTCCCTTCCTCCCAGGTAGGGAAGTGTTCTAGAGATTATTATTGGTTTTATATAATTCATAGTCAGCTAATAAATTGTTGGTTGTTTGTTGCATTCCATCTACCGCTATCAAGATAAAATTGTCAAGATAATTTTTATCCTTTTTGTATTGGTTCCAGTTTTTTCTTACATCGTAACATAAAGAGAGAACGCTACAATTTTTAATGAAATGTAAATTTTCAAATTCTAATACAATTTCCTTTTTTGATTTTGCATAATGACCATTATATATTAAACATAAGTCAGCTATTTCAATTAAGTTATCAATAAAAAGTTTTGAGATAAATTGGATATAGTTTGGGTTTAAATATTCATTGACTGAAACATATTTTCTTATGCAATTAAATCGTCTATGTATTACGGCATTACAAATATTTAATTTTCTTTGGCCTTCATTTTCAGCTTTGTATTGTAAAATTTTAGAAAATAATATTTCAAAATCTTCCTGTTCTCCATAGAAGACTTCACCCCAAGAATAATGTGTGAGATAATCTATTTCAACATAACTATTAAAATCAAATATTGTATGGGTTAAAAAGGAAACATCTAATGAAAACTGAGAACACAATTTCTTATTTATTTTTCTTAGTTCACTTAAAACTTGTAATTCTATAGTTCCTTTTCTGTCTGTGTCTTTTAAAATAAATAAAATATCAATATCGCTGTAATTTTCAATGGCCTCGTGCTCTCTATAGCTTCCTATGAGCGCTATGAAATCTATTGATTTGGAAACGATTTTAGAAGACGTCACTAAGTTTGAAAGCTGAGAAATAATATCATTTTTCATATATTACTTTCTTTATAATTTTATTGATGTCAATTTCATGTATAACGCATAAAGCAAATAAATCTTCGAATATATCAGCAATTGCATTTTCTATGTCAACTTTGGTTTTAAATGGTTTCTTTCTCTTAGTATATTGTAGAATAATTTCAGAAAATTCACCAACTTCTTCGAATAAGTGAAGAAGCCTGTCCTGTTCATTCCATACTAATTCGTGATTTTTTATTTTTTTAATAAAGGATTCAATGCTTTGAGGTTCTAAGAATATCTTCTGTTGCATAATTTAGTTAGTAGTTTGTATATAATAATCTGATTTCAATCCTGCTTTTATTAATTCTTCTTGAGAAAAAAAATGTCCGCTCTCCTTTAAGAAATTTATTGAATTATCAGAGGAATGCGCAATGTTGTGGGTAAGGTTTTTGCCTAACTCTCTTAAAGTTCCCGGTTTTGCTTTTACAGGTTCAGTAAATCCAACGACACTATTCAATTTTCTAATAGCATCATTATTATTACTTTTTACGATGAAAACAATACATTCTGAACTAATCAAAAATTGTTGCATGCTATAAAAAAAAGATTTTTCGACACAACGCGAATAAACAAGTAGAACGTCATTTTCAGTTAACGTAATGGTTTTTGAAATCACAATTTCAACACCTGTATTTGATATTCGTCTAAAAGCCTCATGGACTAATTCTCTTTGAATGCAGTCAGGTTTTAATATGCCAAGAGAGAAAAACTCAATTTCGTGAGATGTAACGCTTTCCTCTAAAATATCTTCTGTAGGCTGATGTTGGCTAATTAAAGGGTGATTTTTCACAGGTGTATTTTTATGAGAGCGAAATTAAATTTTAATTATGAAAATCCTAAATTTATAATGTATTAATTTTTGTAAAACAATCAACTTGCATTAATGTTTTAGGATCAGCAAATAAGATTTATATAATTCTCAAAGCCGTTGAAATTCTAAAGCCTAAAGTCAAATTTCAAAACCAAGGACCAAAAACTTATATTACTTACAGGAATATACACTCGCATTGAAAAAAGTCACCATTGCTATTCTTACTTAACCCTATTTGAGAAAATAAACATTAAATAAACCGCCAGCCTATGATGTTATCTTCAGATCAAGAAAACGATTGGCTGAAGGATGACTTTGATCAGGATGAAATTGAAGCGTTTATAGAAACAGACTGCGATGAAGATCAGCTTGATTATTACCTTGTAAGTCATGATCTGCTTCATTCCAAAACGAACAGTAATGTCAAAGGTATTTTGATAAAGTGGAGTATGAGGAGCTGGAGGTTGGCTACTAATTTAAAAAGCAACGGCTTTTCAACGGCAACGCAAAAAGCTGTTGCTAGAACCGTTGCACTTTGTCTCAATGCTGTTGCTTAAATTATTAAAAGCCTGTTTTACAGGTTTTAAAATATATAACCATAATAAGCGAACCGTTGAAGTGTTATCCGACGGTTTAATTCATTTTACTTTAGTCTGTTTAAAGACGTATTGATATCATATATAAATTTGATTATTTATTATTTCAAATATTTGCCACTAATATTAAATAGTGGTAATAATTTGATTTCAGATTATCTTATAAAAAGAAATGATTTATCTGATTTTATATTGCTTATAATTTTCTGGTTTTAGAATTTATTCAGAAGAAATAAATGCCTTATATTCGTCTAAAATTAATAATAATAAGGTAAACGATCGCGTAAACGATTTTACTTTTATTGCTGTAATATAGGGTAATTTCATTAAATAACAGCAATTTTGATGAAACTCATAACCCGAAGGTCACTGGTTCGAGTCCAGTCCCCGCTACTGAGTGAGACTCATTAACTAAATTAGTTGATGAGTCTTTTTTTTTGTCCTCGCTTTCCCTTGATATACTTGATATTAAAGAAAATACCGAATTGATTTCTGTGGTTCGATATTGTCGTTTTATCGGGTCAATGACTATTCCATGAGGAAAAATCAATTTTTGCATTCTTATCTTGTCATCTGTTTTGCTTGACCTCCAGTATTTACTGATGTTTTGAGTGACGTTTACACATTTTTCAATTTTTTTATCAAGGTTCGATATCTTTAAACTCAGATTTGACTTTTCACGATTTTTTTCTCCTATTTTATATTCAATCTCATCTCTGAACTTTTTATATAAGTTTACATCCAATTCCTCAAATGCATATTTTCTTTCAAGGCTATCAAGCTGTATGTTTAGATTCTCTAACTGACTATTTAAAGAAGTTTCAAGCTGAATAGATTCATTATTCCTATCGTTAATAGTAAGCTTCATTTGTGCTTTAAATGCTTCAGTATACTTAGTATCTAATACAAATTGGTTGAGGTAGTCTTCAAATAAGTTATTAATACCTTTTTTGATTGATTTCGTAGAGCTATTAGCATTTAAGTCTTTGCAATTACAGGATTTGTTTTGGCATTTGTAGTAATCATATTTCTTTTTGGCTTTATATCCTGTCATTTTAGTACCACAGATACCACAAAACAAGTGAGATTGAAGAGGCCTACCATCATTCGTTTTTGACTGAGTGTATCCAGTGCTGGTTTTGCTGTCTAGTATCTCATTTATTTTTTGAAATTGTTCCTTTGACACCAAAGGTTTCCAGCTACCTTCAACCACTTCGCCTTTAAGCAGTTTATTGGCTTGTATGCCGCAGTAAAATGGATTTCGCCACATTGCACTTAAAGATTGTTTAGATATCGCTAATCCATAAGTACTGAGTTTTTCTCTAATTTTATAATCAGCTACACCTTGGGCTTTCCATTTCCAAGCTTTTTTAATTAACTTACCTTCTTCATTTATTTCAAGTCGCTGTTTGCCACTTATAAATTCAGCATTTTTAACTCTAGGACCATAATGGTCATACCCTCTAGGAGCTGTTCCTAACCAGTTCCCATTTCTTACGTAAGATGTTAGACCTGGTATTGTGATTTCTAATCGTTCAATATTTTCTTTTCTTGCATATTGTAACGATTCTATAATTTCATGTTCACCTCGTGGTGTCGTGGTGTCTTTACCACTGCAAACCTCAATTAAATGCACTTTATGTGTATTAATTAGTTCACTTACTAATCCTATGGCATTAGCCCCAGTTCTGGAGAAACGACTCATTTTATATATCAAGATTGCATAAGGTTTGTTTTTAGCTTTTTTTACCTCAGATATAAGCCGTTTAAATTCTTTACGAGTAAAATCACCTTTTGCTGATTCGTATGTACCACCAAAATTATCAGTTATTGATAGCTGATTTTTATAGGCGTAACGGGAAGCAGCTGTTCTTTGGTTATCTATACTACTATTTGTATCAAATTGTGATTTGCTACTTACCCGTGAATAGAACCAAACATTTTTATTCGTGTTTACTTCTTCCGTATAGGAGCTGTATTTTTTAAAGTAGTTTAGGTTATTCTTCATTTTTGTTTGTATTTATTATATCATAAACCAGATTGCTCAGTTTATGTAGGTTATTAATTATTTCTTTGACTTCTTCATCGGTACTTACCTCATCTTTTGATATTTTCTTGTAGGTTTCAACCGTAAGTCTTGTTCTTCCATCATCATTCACTTTTATTTAAAGGGTTTATATGCGGTTCAGCATTAACTATATTAAATGCTGAGGTTATTTCCTTCTGAGGCACTACCAAAGGCTTTTAGCGATAGTATACCTTCCATTTTTAGCGCACAGGATGGAATAACCTTAAAGTTAAGCTTAAAAGTGGTTCAATGAGCCCTAGAAACTGGTTCCCAGGTCAATAAATTTAAACAATATTTGATTGAATGTTGACTTTAAGCTATTGCGCTTATTCGTCATAAAAAATGCCCCTGGTCTTCATTTTATTTACGGGGAGAAGTATGTTATCTCATGTGGTACTAATTAGTACCTTTACTGACAAATAAACTATAGGAATAAAAAAAATACAAGTGATTTACCAATTTTTTTTTTTCTTTTTTTGAAGCATAATAACTTGAATCTAGATATTGTTAAGTAACTTTAAAACTATGTTTCATAATTTGATTAATAATAAAGTGATTAACCACTCTGAATATCTAAAGGAAAAATTTAATGATTTACTGGAATCACCTAAATATGATTGTTTGCTCACATTAAGTTGGAAAAAGGGTTTTCATGATGCTCCTGGAGTTTATTTAATAAGACAATTTGATGAGGTAGTTTATGTTGGTGAGACCAGTAACATCCAAAAGCGTATGAATGATATGCGTAATACTAAAAATCATACGGTTAGAAGAAATATTGGAAATGAAGCGTTTATGGAAGAACCAAGATTTCAAAGAGCTACAGCCAATAAATCTTTTGTTCCAGAAATTGAACTAAAACTTGAAGGTTTAATGAAGAAAAGTCTTACCATTCAAACTTTGCCTCTTGAGTTAGGGAGAAAAGAGTTGGAAGAATTTATTATGAAAGAATTGAGTCAACCGAAATTTAATATTAGAGCTACTAAAAGACTAGATAGCCGAATTAAATAAAATATATGTTTGAAAACACTTTTAAAAACATTGACGACCTATTATATAAAGACGCTGGAGCTGATAGCGAACTGGACTACATTGGTCAAACTTCGTGGGTGATGTTTCTCAAGTACCTTGATGACTTAGAACAAGATAAAGCCGATGAGGCTGAGCTGAAAGGATTAGAATATAAATATATCTTACTACCTGAATATCGCTGGCCACAATGGGCCATGCCCAAAGGACCAGACGGCAAGCTGGACCATCATAAAGCGATGACGGGACCAGACCTCATCCAATTCGTTGACCAGAAACTCTTTCCGTATCTGGCAAGCTTCAAACAAACCGCGGCAGATAACCCGCAGAGCATCGAATATAAGATAGGTGAAATCTTTTCGGAGATAAACAACAAAATACAAAGCGGTTATATCTTACGTGATATTTTAGAGTATGCTGATGAATTACCATTTCGCTCATCTAAGGATAAGCATGAACTTTCCGACCTGTATGAATCCAAAATTAAAAATATGGGTAATGCGGGTCGTAATGGTGGCCAATATTATACACCAAGACCTCTTATTAGGGCCATGATTAATGTTTTGGACCCACAAATAGGTGAGAAGGTCTATGATGTGCTGCGGGTTCCTGTGGCTTCCTCTGTGAGGCGTATGAGTACATGTATGAGCGCATGGATAAGACCACTGATAACCTCATCACATTACAAGAGAAGACCTTTTATGGTAAGGAGAAAAAGAACTTAGCCTATGTCATTGGAATCATGAATATGATATTGCATGGCATCGAAGCACCTAATATCATACACACCAATACGCTGGCAGAAAGTATCCGAGATATCCAAGAGAAGAACCGTTACCATGTTATACTGGCCAATCCACCCTTTGGTGGAAAGGAGCGTAAAGAGGTCCAGCAGAATTTTGACATCAAAACGGGTGAGACCGCCTTCCTGTTTCTTCAGCACTTTATAAAAAACCTCAAAGCTGGTGGCCGTGCAGCCATTGTTATAAAAAATACGTTTTTGAGTAATACCGACAATGCCTCAGTGGCCTTACGTCAATATTTATTGGAGAGTTGTAATCTGCATACCGTACTCGATATGCCTGGAGGTACCTTTTTGGGTGCTGGTGTAAAAACGGTGACCTTGTTCTTCCAAAAAGGAGAACCGACAAGGTCCATCTGGTTTTACCAGATGGATCCTGGGCGAAATATGGGTAAGACCAATCCCCTTAATGATAAAGATTTAGAAGAATTTGTAAAGCTACAGGCTACTAAAGCTGAAAGTGAAAAGTCTTGGAATCTAAAAGTGGCTGAGGTTGATGAAACCACTTATGATTTAAGCGTTAAAAACCCGAACACACCAGAGGAAGCACCATTACGAAGCCCAGAAGCCATATTAACTGAAATGGAAGCTTTGGACCATGAAACCAATTCTATTTTTCAATCGATTAAAGATTTGATATGAGTGAAAGTTGGAAATATAAAGCGTTAGGTAAATTAGGTACGCTGACTTCGAGTAAGAGAATTTATAAAAAAGAATACATTGCAGAAGGAGTACCATTTTATCGCTCAAAAGAGATAAAAGAGCTTGCACATGCAAGAGAAATATCGCTAGAATTATTTATATCTCACGAAAGATACAATGAAATTAAATCTCAATTTGGTATACCACAAGAAGGAGATTTGCTTTTAACAGCCGTTGGGACAATTGGAGAAATATACATTGTAAAGAAGAATGAACCTGATTTCTATTTTAAAGATGGTAATATCATGTGGCTTAAGGATTTCGAAACATTGGACCCTTATTTCTTAAAATATACATTGACTCTTTTTGTTGAACAATTAAAAGCAATATCTCAAGGGTCGGCATATAATGCATTAACAATTGAAAAGTTAAAAAAGTATGCAGTTCCTGAACCTTCTATTTCAGAACAACAACAAATCGTAGCGATTTTAGATAAAGCCTTTGAAGCCATCGACCAAGCCAAAGCCAATATTGAGAAAAATATTGAAAATGCAAAAGAGTTATTTCAGTCCAAACTCAACGACATCTTTAGCCAAAAAGGTAAGGGTTGGGAAGAGAAAAAGTTAAAAGAAGTATGCGATATTAAACCAAACAAAAAAGAATCTAAGGAAATTTTACAACCCAGCGATGAAGTGTCATTTGTACCTATGAAATATCTTGGTGAAAATATAATGTATTTCAATAGCTCAGAAATAAGGCAATTAAAAGATGCATATTCTGGATATGTCTATTTCAGAGAAGGAGATGTCGTATTAGCTAAAATCACACCTTGTTTTGAAAATGGAAAATTAGGTATTGCCAGAGATTTGAAAAATGGTGTCGGTTTTGGTTCGAGTGAATACATTCCGTATAGAGTTGATGAAAGTAAGTTATTCAATGAATATTTATATTTCTTTTTGAATAGAGAGGTCTTTAGGAATAAAGGAGAGAGGCTTATGAGTGGAGCTGTTGGCCATAAAAGAATACAGCCTAGCTTTTATGAAGAAGAATTGATTCCAATTCCAAGCATTGAAGAGCAAAAGAGTATTTCGTCAAGTATTAAACGACTTCAAAATACACTTGATGATTTAGAAAGTAAATATGAGAAAAAGCTAGAAGATTTAGAAGAACTCAAAAAATCCATTCTTCAAAAAGCGTTTGCTGGAGAGTTAACTAATAAAGCGGTGGAGGTATAAGACATGAACGAGTCACAAACACAATACGAATTAATTGAACCAGCACTGCGTAAAGCAGGGTGGGGTGTTGTGGAAGGTTCTCGAGTATTTAAGGAATTTCCAATCACCAACAAAGAAAAACCAGGGGTTCGTAATTACTCCCAGTTACGAGCAGATTATGTGCTTATCTATAAAAACAGAAATATAGCCGTAATTGAGGCAAAGAAGCGTGACCTATATTACACCGATGGTCTGGGTCAAGCCAAAGACTATGCAAACCGTTTAAACATTCGTTATACCTATGCGACTAATGGTCAGCAAATCTATGGAGTAGATATGGATGAAGGTACGGAAGGTGATGTGAGCAAGTATCCGTCACCAGAAGAGCTCTGGGAGATGACTTTCCCAACACCAAAAGAAGATTATAAAGTTGAGATAGCCAATTGGAAGGAACGTTTATTTTCAGTGCCGTTTGAAGACCGTGGAGGTGCATGGCAGCCACGGTACTACCAGAATAACGCCATAACGAAGGTTTTAGATGCTGTAGCAGAAAAAAAGGATAGAATCCTATTGACGTTGGCTACAGGGACGGGAAAAACAGCAATAGCCTTCCAAATTGCTTGGAAATTGTTTCATGCCAAATGGAACTTAAGAAGAGATGGCCAACGCAGTCCAAGAATCCTATTTTTAGCCGATAGAAATATACTGGCCGACCAAGCCTTTAATGCATTCAGTGCATTTGAAGAAGATGCTCTGGTCCGTATTGCGCCAGATGAAATACGAAAGAAAGGAAAGGTGCCAAAAAATGGTAATATCTTTTTTACCATATTCCAGACCTTTATGTCAGGTCCTGGTGATTCACCTTATTTTGGAGAATATCCTGAAGACTATTTTGATTTTATCATAATAGACGAGTGTCACCGCGGTGGGGCCAATGATGAAAGTTCTTGGAGAGAAATAATGGACTATTTCAGTCCAGCAGTTCAATTAGGTCTTACTGCCACACCAAGGAGAGATGTTAATGGTGATACTTACAAATACTTTGGTGACCCAGTCTATATCTATGCACTTAAAGAAGGGATTAATGATGGTTTCTTAACCCCCTTTAAAGTAAAAGAAATATCAACAACCATTGATGAGTACGAGTATACAGGAGATGATGAGGTTGAAGGAGAAATTGATGAGGAGCGCAAGTATACCGAAGCGGATTTCAATCGAATCATTGAGATAAAAGCTCGTGAAGAATATAGGGTCAAGACCTTTATGAGTATCATCAATCAGAGTCAGAAGACCTTAGTGTTTTGTGCTACTCAAGTCCACGCAGCGGCCATTAGAGACCTCATCAATCAATATGCCGAGAGTACCAGCGTCAACTATTGCCACAGAGTAACAGCAGATGATGGAAAGATTGGCGAAAAGCACTTACGGGACTTTCAGGATAACGAAAAAAGCATACCGACCATACTAACCACGTCCAGAAAGCTTAGTACAGGTGTGGATGCGCCAGAGATACGAAATATTGTGTTACTTAGACCAGTGAAGTCTATGGTAGAATTCAAGCAGATTGTAGGTCGCGGCACCCGACTGTTTGACGGTAAAGAATATTTCACCGTATTCGACTTTGTAAAAGCACATGAGCATTTCAAAGACCCTGAATGGGATGGAGAGCCATTGGAACCTGTACCTTATAAGGAACGTGAAGAAAGGAAAGGGAAGTGCAAGAAATGTGGCCAGCCGAAACCATGTATGTGCTCCGAAGAACCACCTCCAACTTGCGAAGTTTGTAATAATGACCCATGTATATGTGACGAACCACCAAAACAGATGATTAAGGTGAAACTTGCAGATGATAAAGAAAGGGAAATTGATAGTATGATTAAAACATCTTTCTGGAGCCCGTCAGGCACACCGATTTCAGCTCGAGAATTTATAAAGCAATTGTTTGGGGATTTACCATCTTTATTCAAAAGTGAGGACGAACTTAGAAAACTCTGGAGCTTACCTTCAACACGAAAGAAGCTACTCGAAGAGCTAAATGAGAAAGGCTATACGCACTCACAATTAGAGGATTTACGTAAGTTAGTTCATGGAGAAGATAGCGACCTCTACGATGTCTTAAATTACGTAGCCTATCACACGGATATGGTACCTAGATTAAACAGAGCTGGTAAAGCAAAAATTCAACTTGGCGAATACAATCCAAAGCAACAGGATTTTTTAAACTTTGTACTGGAACAATACGTCAAGGAAGGTGTGAATGAATTGGATGAAGCAAAGCTGCCAGACTTATTGGAATTGAAATATGAGGCTATCACTGATGCAAAAAGAGAGCTTGGCGATATCAAGTCCATTAGAGAAACCTTTATTGATTTTCAAGAACACTTGTATGTTGGATAAGCAGTATAAATAATAAATTAAAAGTTATATGAAAACCCAAGAAATCAAAACATTAATTGAAGAATTGAGAAGTAAGACAGAAGTTGACGAAGCTTGTTGGACTACAGGAGGAGGCGCTACAAAATACGAAACTGAATTAGATGGGAAAACACTAATTTTTGACCGACGAAATAACACTGACAAAGACCAAGTAGAATGTTATATCAAAATTGGTAATTATGAGAATGTATATGCACCAGATTCAGAAGAGTTTGCCTTAATTTCTGACTTTGTAACTTGGTTGTAGAGTAATAAATCTAAACTCTTGAATAGTTAGTAATGATTATAAGGTTTGATACCTTTAAGGGGGAATAGAATCATACAACGACACGTATTCGCTAAGCAGTTTTAAAACTCTTAAAAAGCGCCAGGATCCTGGCGCTTTTTTATTTAATACGTGTATTTAATATCAAAAAGATGGATTCAGGTATACCCTCTTACCTTATAATGTGCCTCTAAGAAATAGCTTATAGCTCCGACCTACGCATAAATTTTTCTTCCAGATTTATTCAATTTTTCAAATAAGTGTCCCATTCTGAAACACCTATAATTATTTGCAATAAAAAATATTTCAACAAATTATCCCGTTTTGACGCACTTTGAGAAACTTCTACATATTTAATTATACAAGCACTTCTTTAAAGCTCCCTATATGGGGAAATAGTGTTTAATAATAACTAAATAGAAAAATTATAAAAATGGAGAATTATGTCAAGAATCAAGAGTTTGTTAAGAAAGCTGGTATTAGCAGAAGTACGCTCTATAGAACATACAAAGAAAGTCCTGAATTATGGGGCGAGACAATTATTAAAAAAGGAAAAAGAGTAATCCCTGAAAAACATTATAAATACTTTGATAGAGATTTGTTATTTAGAGATAACAAATCATTGAGGAATCTATTAGACTGCTTACAAGAAAGAGATTCATTACCACATAGACTTTGGTATTCAGACTGGAGTTTCTTCGTTACAATAAGTTATAAACTCAACAGAAATAAAGAAGCATGTGCTAATAGGATGCGCCAGCTTTACGATGCTATAATAGAAGAATATGGAAGTGAGACAAACTTTAAAATGTTTTTCGCATCTGAGCCCTTTGTAAATCGTAAGGGATTTCATAATCACCTAGTAATCCATATCGATAATATTAAATTCAAGGAGTCCATTAGAAATATGATTAAAAATGAGTTCAAAAATGACAAGCTTGAATTTTCGAACTACGACCATAGGTTAGGAGCAATATTTTATACCGCCAAAGCAGGTTTAGAAGATACTGAGTGGGACCTGTTAGGAAATAATCTGATTCAAGAAGGTATTAAATATGAAAATAAAAATAAACACTAGACAATTTGATTTTTTGATTGATAATTTTCCTTTAATAGGCCATAAAGGTCCCAACCTTAAGATGAGTGGGAAAGTTTTCAAAAAGATTATGCCTGTAATCTATCCTTTGAATGAAGGACAAAAGGCTTATAAAGTAGATATGTGGTTTGGAACGTTTAAAACCAAGATGATTATTTTTTCTGATAGTAGTGCTACTGCGATAGTTCTTGCGAGAAAAATGTTTCCTAAAGCTAGAGTGTACGGTGCAACTGAAGTGAAAGGAAGACTTTGATAACTGTATTTGCAACTTTCATATTTGTAAGGCTAATATAAAGCTTAGTCTCATTGTAAAACTTTTTCATCTTATCCATAAGCTTTACACACTGTTTTTAAAAAAAATGTGACTACAAATCCTGTTAAATAATTTTAATCCCCTAGATTAGTATTCTAAAAATGAATAATACAGAACTTTTTGTCTTATTCATTAGTCATGGGTAATACTGAAAAAATATGTCAATAAAATTTGGTTTTAGTGATGAATGTGGAAGTTACTCACCGATTAGGTCAGAGAGACAGAATCAAATACATCCATTTTATCTCCGTTCGTTATTTTTGATGAATGGAGATGATTATAAAGAGTTAACGAGTAAATTCATGAACCTAAAAAATGAATTCGGACTTCCTCAAAAAGAAATTAAATGGTCACATATTTGGTCTTTAAGGAGTTGTCAGAATAATAATAAAGTTCCAAATGAAAAAAAAGATTTTTACTTTTTAAAAGACATTGATTATCATATTATAATTGATTTTGTTGAAAAGTCATTGTTGTTATTAAAAGAACTAGAAAGTTGTAAAACGGTTTTCACCATTACTGATAATAAGTCTGACTCTAAATTCTCTGAAAAAGATTTATTTAAAATGCACATTACATCTTTATTGCAAAGAGTTCAATACGAAACTCAAGTTATACCCAATGATTTAACAGTTTTGTTTTTTGACCCAATTGGAGATAAAAAAAGCAAGTTATTACGTGATACTTACTTTGATATTCAAACAAATGGACATTTCGTAAAAAATTACACGCACATAAAAGATAGCTTAAATCTAGAATACTCACATCATAGTACAGGGATTCAAATTGCAGACTACTTAGCTGGAGTTATCACGGGTGTTTTGAAAAGCTATGACAGAAGTATTGAAATTTTTAATAAAGCTGTTTATCCTACTCTAAGAAATTATAATCAAAAAATTTTAGGCGCAGGTATTTGTGAAATTCCATCAAATAAGAACGGAAGAGATAAATTAAGGCAAACTTTTAGAAAGCACAGTTCTTAGTAAAAATGTTCACTTTTATGATAAGTGAACATTTATCAATTTGTAAAACAAGTAGATATATTATTTACAAAATATAAATTTTCATTACAAGCCCAATACTCATGGTTGAATATTATCTCGGTTTTATTGGTAAGAGGAATTTTCTAAAATTCACTATCAACTTCAATATCTCGAACTAATCCGTTTAAAATATTTTCAAATATTTCATTGGGTGTTTGTCCACCTGTCAAATTAGAAATTAAGCTCTTTACATTAAACTTGGCATATGTTCCTTTTCTTGGATTGTAAAGCCCTGCATATTTCCAATTGGTATTTGTGCTTACTTGTCTTAGTGCTAAATAAATAAAGAGTTGTTTCAAGTCACTAGACTTGAAATTCCGACTTACAGTCTTGATTTCATATAAACTGTCATCCACTGATAAATCTGCTGTCAAGTCAGGAATAAAACTGTAGCCTTTTAACCTTGGTTTAAACTCGATTTTCTCTTTTTTTGTTTTATTAATAAACTCAATGGTATTATCACAGATTTTCTGAATTTCTTCTATTTCCGATTTCCCTAGTTTTAAATCTTCTTTCTTATAATTGCCAGAAGTCCAAATTGACTTTGCAGTTTCGTAAACTATTTTTTCAAATACTTCAGAATCTGTTATTATTTCATTCACTTTTTTATCTTCAACTATTGCCATTTCAGACACATTGAATGCAGTTTCAGAAACAATATCGTACCTAACATTCTCAATATTTGGAATAGGGTTTTTATTTATTTTCTTTATTTGAGTTTCATTAAAAACTCTCATGAAACTTGGTGTCATAAGAGGTAAATTTTGTTTCCAAATAACACTAAACTTTTCTGATATATCTCTTTCACTAATCATACGAGAATCGGTTTATTAGATGTTTTTCTAGCCGAGCACCAATCCCTAACTAGTAACTCTTCCTTACTAAATAAGGATTTATTGCTGGCTCTCCAGTGTTTACCTTCATCTCCTAAATAAAATGAGGCGTAGATGAAAGCTCTTCTTTCCCATGTGGTTAACGTGGTAAATTGATGTTTTATATCAACTAACCAATAATGACTTCCCCAGTTTGTCATTGCAACTATTATTTGTCTTTTTAGAAAGTGGTTTGTCTCGGTATCGAATAGTTTAACAAAAAGTTCTTCCTTCGCATGAGAATGTCGAATGGAAAGGATTTGTACTATATAGTTTAAGTTTAATTCAATTTTCGTTAGATAGTTTTCTGTTTTAAATAATTCTAAAAGTGAACTATCGATAATATCTTTACCTTCATCAGATAGGTCATCATAAACACTCCTCACAGAGCGCATAATAGTCGTGAATACGGGTGATAAAGTGGTTAAATTATCTTGGTCTAAAAGTATTTTAACCGCCTGTACTTGGTTTTCTTCCGTTAATGCCTTTACAGAATTAATAGCTTGTTTGGTTACAGTTTGGTCAATTTTAGTTTTATTAACCTCTTTTGATAAGATTCCAATTATATCAATTTCGCGAACAGCGTCTTTTAAAGCTTCATAATCATCAACTGCAGTTGCCGAGTATGGGTCAAAACGAATGGAAATATTAAGTAATTTTTGCTCTTCTTCTGAGACCTCATCCTCAACTGGTTTCGGGTCAAGGAATTGATGTATATCCTGATATTCTGTTGATGACATTATTTTTGTCTTACCCTTCTGTAAACTTAGTTGGTCATTGGCTAATTTTTCAGACAATAAAATAAGAATTTTATAAGCTTCTGATTCAGTATCACAAAATATTGTATAATCATCTGCATACCTACAAAACTTAATAGCTCTAGATTTTAAGTGATAATCTGTATGATTAAGTGCAAGCTCGGCAAGAATTCTTGATGCAGGTCCGCCAACAGGAAGTCCGTAAGAAATAGTGCCAGAAAATACGCTCAGTAATTTGATAATCCTTTTAGGAGTATCAGTAATGCCGTCTACACGTTTAAGTTCATTTTCTAATTTATGATGATTTACTCTCGGATAAAAGTTTGAAACATCTGTTTGTAAAACGAAGCCAGAAGATTTCGAATATTCAATACATTGTTTTTTATAACTTATCCAAGTAGTATCCTTAAACAATGAGCCTTTCTCATCATTCCATTCATAGCGATATGAAAAAACTTTCTTTTCAATTTCCTTGATTCTAGTATTTTCAATTTTTTCAGCTAAAGAAATTACTAACCCTAAAAAGTAAGCATTCCAAAAAGGTTCAATCATTGTACCTTGCCTAAACCCAAAATAGCCGACTGGACTTAATTTCACTAAAGTTAATGGCGGTGACTCGCTGAGAGCAGTATCTAAATTTGCGTGAATTTTCTCAAGAATATCTAATGTTTCTTTGTTTTTTTCCTCAAATAAATACCTTTCAAACGGAAATGGAAAGATGTCAGTATCACCATGCTTAATTATATTTAATAATGCTTTATTGAAATATTGCCTCATAATTTTGGTATATAAACAAATGTAGAGATAATTTTTGTTTTTAGTCTTTAGGGTATTAACGACGTATTAATTTTAGACTATACTTTATTAATGACACACTTTAAAAGTAGATAAGTCAGTAAAAACCTGGTTTTTGTGTTATTTTAATTGATAGTCTAAAAATAACACGTATCTTTGATTTATCAAAACGAATAAAGATGTATTATTACTATTCCAGAATCTCAACTCTCACTCAGAACTCAAGTCGCCAAATTGCAAATTTCAAAATGCATGGTGAATTTATAGCTGAAAATCTATTTGTAGACAAAGTCCAAGGCAATGTTCCATTTCTAGAACGTCCAGAAGCTTCAAAATTATTTGATATTGTAACAAGTCTAGAAAAAAGTGACGTAACAATTGTGGTAGACAGTATTGACAGGCTAGGGAGAAACCTCATCGATGTGCTAAATACGATTGAGCGATTTACGGACAATGGTATTAATCTTAAATCAATCAAAGAAGGTTTTGAGACACTGGTTAACGGTGAAAAAAACCCGATTGCGATGGTAGTAGTATCTGTCATGGGGTCGATTGCCGAAATGGAGCGTAACCGTATTAAAGAACGCACTAGCGAAGGGATTAAAATTGCTCAGGCTAAAGGCAAATTTAAAGGCCGTAAGGTTGGTTCTGTTCAGTCTAGCACAAGATTGTTAGAACGTCACCCTAACATCGTTAAGAAACTAAATAAAGGTCTTACGGTTCGTGAAGTAGCAGAAATCGTAGGAAAGTCAACTACAACTGTAATGAAGGTGAGGAAGACTATGAAATTAAGCAAATAAAATTATACTTTTATTAAAGGATATAATTACATGACTTAAAATGTAATTATTTAAATATAAATGTTTCATGGGCCTTACTTCTAAATTAACAATTCCTTTTAACGCTATTTTTCCAGATGAGGAGCCTCTTGAAATTGAAGATTACTTTGAGGGTATCAATCGTGATACTCTTTTGAAGATGGGGTCTTTTTTTCTTGGATTTAAAGATGATGGTTCAGATTACTCTCACCCATTTGATTTTATTCGGAAATTTTTTTCCCATGAAAACTCGGAGCTTGCACAACTAGTAAGAGAAAATTTAATTGAACATGTATCTGAAGAAAGATATAATGTAGAGGACTATTCATTTTCTTATGTGGTTAGTAGTTTGGCGTTTTTCGAAAAAGCCTTTGACTTGGCTGAAGAAGGTAAAACTACTTTAACTAATGCTGAAGTTGAGATTAACGTGTTTAAAGCCTTCTTGTTGTTAAATCAAATAAAAAATACCGATAGCGGTATATTGGTTTCAGAATCCACAAAAGATTGCACGCTAGAAAGAAAACCAGCAGCAATCTTGTTGTCCCTTCAACTTAATAATTTCGACTTTACTAACTATCGCACTGATAAGCTTATTGTTACACAACTAATTAGGGCTATTTCTTTATTTAAATTTTTAGAGTCAAAGGATTCGTGTGCTTTACTATTAAACTCATTTTATGCATTTTACGGTGTTGATGATTATAAAGAATATTTAAGGAGATTATTACCATTATCTATTTCGATAGTCAAACGTTATAAAGAGGGGCATACAGATATTGAACTAAATGACGACGAACATTTAGAATCTAATGTTGCTTTTTTAGATAAAATTTCTGCTGATGAAACTGTTATTTTGGAAGATGTCGACTTCAGAAAATTAAGAGCCAGCCCAATTTATAAACTTTCAGATTTCAAATACAGAATTATCAGTCCTCAATTTGTACTAGAGACTATTTTTAATGGGCTATATTGGAAGCTCAAGCATATTAATGATGGTCTTTCAGCTGGTGATAGAATAAGCAACTTCTTAGATTTTAAGACTTACGAATTTTCTGAAAAATATGTCCTTCACACATTATTACAAGAAATATTTGGGAGACGATTTTTTCAAAGAAACGGTACTGAATTAGATGAGATTTGTGACGGTGCTCCAGATTATTATGTTAGAAATGGTAAAAGGATTTTCCTATTTGAGTCAAAAGATATTATGTTGAATGCGAATGTAAAGCAATCTTCGGATTATAATGAGATACAACATGAATTAAAGAAAAAGCTTTACAAAAAAGGTGATGGTACTCCCAAAGCAATTGTTCAATTAATAAATACTATCCGAAAGGCTCTTGCTAAAACTTTAGAATATGACAGTGGTTATAGCCCTCGAAGCGTTATCATTTTTCCTGTTTTGGTGTTGCATAACAGAATGTTCAATGTAGGCGGATTCAACAAAATTTTGAATTTTTGGTTTCAGGATGAGCTTCAGTGTTTAAGAGAGGAGGGTTTCGATACAAAAAATGTTATGCCACTCATAGTAGTTGATATTGATACTTTGATTTTTAATAAAAACGTATTTATTGACCGCAAATTAAAATTTAAAGATGTTCTTACTGAGTATGCGGATGATTACATCAATTTTACTGTTCAGGGTAGAAGGTATATAAATGAGGATGCTGCTATTCAGGCTAATAAAGATTCTTATGTACCATTTTCTTATTTACTTGACTCAAAGGTGGATAAAATGAATGTCAGAACCATAAAAGATGAACTGATGGAGAAAGGATATAGTCTTTTTGCATAACATGTCTTATTTAGATTATAAAATTTGCTACTTCTAAGAAATCATTTACTAGATTATTGTGGTTCGATATTTCTATATTTCCCGCTACTACATTAATACCAAGTAAATCAACGGATTGTTTACCACAATCCGTTTTTTTATGTCCATAAGTTTCTTACTTTTCCGAACCGTAAACGCTAGCGTAAACGATTTATCTATGAAATTAGACTATTCGGAACCCAAAATCTTCACTGGTGGTATTGATATTTCCAACTGGTCCAAACTCACAGCTGCTCAGAAAAAAGAAGCCTTAAGCAAAAGCTGGTTCGTCTACTATTCCTTTCGACATCCTGAAACCGGAAAGCTTAAAAAACAGCCTTTTATTAAAGCTGGTGCCAATAACTTTAAAACTAAGCGTGAGCGTTATGCTTTCCTTAGAACGATGAGAGAAGCCCTCTCAAAACTGTTAGAGTTTGGATTTAACCCCTATAAAGATAACAGTGACCTGGAAGCCAAGCTGTTTTCAGATAAAGAAGAGCCAACCGAAACGCCACCCAAACCAGAACCAAAATTACGACCTGCATCTCAGCCTGAGCCAAGTCCTGTTCCTGCTGAACCTGAGGAAGACGTCATGAGCATTGACGAAGCTTTTAAGTTTGGTCTGTCTATGAAAGAACATATGATGAATAAAAACTCATACGTTCAATACAAAAGTAGAATTGGTCTTTTTGAAAAGTGGCTTCGAAACGAAAAGCTATTCGATAAGCCGATTACCAGCATTACCAAAAAGACCGTTAATGAATATCTAAACAGTATAGTGCAAAAAACCAGTGCCAGAAACCGAAATAATTCAAGGACAGATATCGCTTCCTTATTTCAATTGCTGGAAGAAAATGAAATCGTTAACTCTAATTTCGTACAATCCATTCCGAAATTAAAGACGGTTCCCAAGCGAAATAAGACCTACACACCAGATCAGGAAAAGAAAATCAACACTCATCTGGAGAAACATGATCCAACTTTACATCTGTTTATCAAGTTTATCAGTCTTAATTTTCTTAGACCTATTGAAGTTTGCAGACTAAGAATTAAAGACGTCGATTTAAAAGATAAAAAGCTTTACGTCAAGGCTAAAAACCAGCCGGTAAAAATCAAAATTATTCCTGATATTCTTATCCAGGATATACCAGATCTATCCAAATTCCCTGGCGATGCTTTACTGTTTGGTCGCTTTGGTATTGGAGAAGCATGGAATGCTACGGAAACCAACAGGAGAACCGAATTTTCTAAACGTTTTAAAGAGGTGAAAGATCATTTTGGGCTGGGCGAGGAGTTTGGATTATATAGTTTTAGACACACATTCATTACCAAATTATACAGAAAGCTTAGAGAGCAAAACTCACCGAATGAAACCAAAAGTAAACTCATGCTCATTACAGGTCATTCTACCATGGCCGCCCTCGAAAAGTATTTAAGGGATATCGATGCTGAACTGCCTGAGGATTATTCAAATCTGCTTAAGTAATTTTTAATTCCAGTATTTGAAGATTCCCGACTAATAAAAATCACTCAAGCTGAGTGGTTTTTTATTATTTGTAATTTACATTTTTATTTTTGAGGTGTGGAACTACTGACTATATCTCTATACAGTTTCCAATCCCCGTCAACTTTTTTCCAAATTGTAGAATAAGTCCCAGCATCTACCTCCATTCCTTCTTTATTGAACATCTGATAAGTACCTATTTCATATCCAGTGTCCCCAAAGCTTTCCACTTCTTTTGTCATGGGTCTAATTGAAATTCCTTGTTCTATCATCATTGCATGAGCGTTTGCGATAGCCTTTCGTCCCTCCAGGGCTTTTAATCCAGGAAGCTTAAGCATGGCGTCTTCGCTAAAATGAGTAGCTAATAATTCTGGATTAGAATTGGCCATGGCCTCACCCATTTTTTGAAAATTCATCTGAATAGCCTGTTTGAAATCTTCAGAGGATTGAGCAAAGGTTGACATTGATGAAAACATAATAAATAGCATTAAAAGTGTCTCTTTTTTCATGGTATTGTAATTTAAGTCATTATAAATTGATTAAAACTTAAATAAATATATAAAAAAAAGAAGAAAATTCAAAATTTCTATAGATCAACTTAAAATATAGAGTTAAGCCATCCACAACATGCATTGCAGAATTATTCTGATACAAATATTCTCATTAAATCTCCAATGATAAGTTAAGTAAACAGCATTAAACAATATAATCCTGCACTAAAGTGCAGTAAACCTCTGTAAGTCTCTGCATCCTAAAGCCTACGTATTTATTCTCTCTAATTTCGCGATTAGGTATGGATGCAAATACAGCTTATCAGGTCGCGAAAGCACTCCCAAGGGAAGGGCAGGAGCAGTTATTTGAGATGCTTAAAAAAGATTTGTATTCCATCAACCCCAAAAAGAAAAAAAGCAGAACCGTTCTTACCGAAGAAGATGCTATGGAGTATTTACTGAATAAGGTTTTCAACAAGAAAGCTCATTAATCTGCTGATTAAACGTAAAACTAACGTAAAATTTACGCACAATGGAGAATTATCATTACACCTGTCACTACTGTAAAAAGGAGTTTATTCCCAAAAGAAGGAAAGCACAAAAGTTTTGTTCTACATCCTGCAGAGTGAGAAGTCATCAACTCAGTCAGAAATTCAAAAAGCCTGCAAAGTTTAATACTGAAAAAACAAAAATAGACCAGGTCAGTGTAGCGGGAGTGGCTAATGCCGCCATCGGAACCACTGCCGCAGATTTAGTCAAAAACCTGCTTACGCCAGAACAAAACAAGTCAGCCACCAAAGCAGATTTAAAACGGCTGGAAGAAATGCTCCAGCGCTACCATAAAGTTGGCAATATAAAAAACCTTGGCGATGGCAGAGCGCCTTATTATGATATGCAATTGAAGATGGTAGTTTATCGGTGAGGTGGTGTTTATGAAAAAGATAATAGTCCCCTTTTACCCTCATTCTGAATTAAATGGATGATTTTCTCAACAACCGATTTCAGAAGTAGAGGTAATTAAGTATGGTTAATTCTGGTTGAAGCTATTCTTTATCAAGGATGGAGTTCATGTCCTTTTCATATTGGGCATATTCCTCCCATTCAAGTAGGTCTATTATTTTTTTTGCTTTGTTTGAAGTTGGGTGCAATGTTAAATCGAAATCTTTACCATACTTGTCTTTTAATTTATCAAAGCAATCCTTAACTTTCTTAGGAGGCTTTCCTTCTTCACAATGAATAGCCTGATTTCTTCCCTGCCAAATAATATTTTTTAATGATTCAGTTCCAATTTCCCTTCCATTTGGGCAATTTTCTAGATTTCCATGAATTGTAGAAATACCTTGTTTAGCTATCTGTAAAAGGCCCATACTTAGAGAATTAACTGAATCTTTTTTAGCAGTAAAAGATTCTCTTATTCTCTGAAGCTCTAATTTTTTATCTTTTAACTTGACCTCTTTTGCATACTTCACCATCTTTATAAATTTATCCTGCACTTGTATATCGTCAAAACCCTCATTCATATCAGAGTTAGCAAAATCTTTGGATAGATAGTTGAATCTTCGTTCTAATTTAGTATAAGTTAGAAGCATTTCTATAATTAATTTTTCTTCCTTATGTATTACCTCTATTAGGGTTTCAGAAGCAAATTTTGTATCTATTAAGTACTGGTTCATTTTTCAAATAATATAGATGACGGTTAAGAAATTAGGTGTTTCTGTAGTTAAGTAATAAACCTACTCCAAAATCCACCAGGCTTTTTAAAAGCAGGCGAGATCAAGCAATTATTTACAGCTATACTGTGTGCAGTTATTTTTAGTTTTTTAATAATAACTCGTTACTAAAGCTTTTGTGTATTTCAGTTACTAAATTTATCAAATTATCTAGTTCAGATTGTTTTTGGTCTAATTCTTTTAATTTTTCAAATGGAATCTCAATGTGTACGTTATATCCAAAGGAAATATCAAATTGATTTTTTCCTGAATTTATTACTGATCTTTCCCAATCACATTGCTTTTTCCATTCGTAATCGAGACTTTCATCAAATAATGAGCATAGTTGTTCCCATTGATACCCCCTTTTCTTTCTGCCTGTATATTTATGGAAATTTTCTTTTGTGTAAAGTGGCTTTTTTAAATTATTTTCTGAAAACCAAAGCCCTTGAAAATATTTCTGAAAACTCGTCAATTTAACGTGATAACTATATTTAGTAGAGTATTCATTGCCTAATATATTTAGCTTTTCACTAAATCCTGGAGTGCTTTCAAAAAGTGAATAACCTTGACCTTTCGTGTTTCCTGGATATATACTTACAATTAAATCTCCTTTATCATTAACGCTGAATATAATTTCTTTCGCCCAATTTCTATAAAATTCAAGTCCTATTCTATCATTATAATTCAATTTGCTGATTTCGGTTGTTTTCGCAACTTCTTCAATTGCTGATTCAAGTCTTCTTAAAATTGCACGTTTGTTTGTTGGTTGTAATGAGGAAATTGCGGGTTCTGGTAACCATCTAAAATTATGTTGTTTTACTAAAGAGATAAAGTCTGATAGAAATCTATTTTGGCCATTCATAGTTTTCTCAAAACTTGAAACTTTTACTGCAATGGCCATTAATTTTGGCCAGTTGAAGTCAAAAGCTGTTATAATCTCGCCATAGTTTATTTCATTAAACTCTTTCGCTTCATTATCTACTTTTGCTATGTTTAAAATCTGGTTATAAAGTTGAGCAGTACAATTAACATTATCTCTTTTTGCTTCAAAAACAAGGACTATATTATTAATCTGAATTACTAAATCGCATATTGGATCATAATTTCTATCATAATCTTGAGTCCAAAAATCAGCCATTTCAGATTCACTCAATGATATAGCAAAAATATGGTCGAAGTTAGTTATTTGACTTGCTCTCTGCTGAATATTTATATTTACCCTAGTTTCATTTTCTAAAGACTCAAAAAGTTGATTATAAAAATTGGTTCCTTTCAGAATTTCTTTAAAAATTTCATGAAAAAAAAGCGAGTCTTCTTGTAATGATATTGCTAAAGCTCTGGTCAAATCATTTTCTAATTGGTATGACCGATTTTTGTTTGTATACGATTTGAAAATATTTAGATGACTGTTCATTGTTTTTATTAATTTAATTATGGTTTAATTACACACAACTCGTTATGTGATGATGTGAATATGGGTTTAGTTGAGTTATTTTCTGTTGAAACTGAATTTATAATATTAACCTTCCTGTCTTAACAGGATTTCTCATAAAAAATTGGATTTCTAAACTAATGCCACTCTGTTATTAAATCTGATTCAAATTTACTTACCTTGTCTATCATTTTAAGATAGACCTATAAATTTCTTTGACTATGGCCGCAAACCTGAATAACAAACTCAAGCGATTATATATCTTGGTTAATAGATTAAATCAACGTGCATCCACACGAAATGAACTTTTGAACTTACTCGATGAACACGAGTTGTCCATAGGAGAAGCTACATTTGAGCGCGACAAAAAAACCTTGAAGGAGGATTTTGGAATTGAATTAATTTATGACGCCTCAGACAAAACTTACTCAATTGACACCATAGATCAGGATGAGGTTGCTCAGCTCATTCAGTTCTTACAATTTCATCAACTTTCAGATTCGCTGGGTGGAAATGTTTTACAAGGAAAATCTTCACTGGATTTTATTGACTTCGACAGTGAGTACCAGCTTAATGGAATCGAGTATTTAGATCGCTTGTTCCTGGCAACTAAAAATCACCAGATTATTGAAATAGAACACCGAAAGTTTGATACCTCCAAAGCTATCACCTATACCATGAAACCTTATTTGCTGAAGCAGTACCAGGGTCGTTGGTATATAGTAGGAGAGGTTGGGAAAAATAAAGTACGAACCTTGGGAATAGATCGTATAGAAGCTTTGTCACTCAAGCAAGATAAATTTGTGCCTAAGGACTATAATCTCAAAGAGAAGTTCATGGGATGCGTGGGTGTTTCACATATCGATAATAAAAAAGAACTTATTTTGATTGCATTTGATAATTCCCAAGGAGAATTTTTAGAAAACCTGCCTCTTCATCAAAGTCAGAAACTAATTAAGTCTACAAGTACTCATGTGGTTTATGGATATTCAGTTGTCATCAATTTTGAGCTACGACAACAAATATTAAAATACGGTGCAATGGCTAAAGTTTTAGAGCCACTAAGCCTCGCTGAGGACATTAAAACCAACCTTAAAAAAGCATACGAAGCATATTAGTGCCGAAGTCTATCATTAATTGATAGACCTGGTAGTGTTCTTTGTTTAAAATTTAAAAACAATGAATATTAATTCCTTTTTTGAACTGAATAAGTTAACCAAACAATTATCCTATTGTTTTGAGGACATAGATCCAGGCTTAGTGGACCATGAATTTTTTACAAAGGAAGTTAATCTGGCCTTACAAAAATCAACTACTGCTGAGGATTTCTTTAGAAAAATAGTCAAACTACTTAAACAGCAACAAGACCAAAATTTAGTCGACTCGCGGTCTGCAATCAACAGGGCTATTAAAGACATAACCACTGGCATTACTAATACTCGTGTTAGACGAAGTGATACTGAACTAGAAGCTAAGCTAAGCATAAGTGATAAGTCCTGGGTTTTTGATGAGGGTCAGCTTTTTCTTTTGTGTACTAATGGACAGTATAGTTCTGAAATCTATCAGCATCTTTTAATGGATCTGGCGGTTGATCAAAAAATCAACCTGCTCAGTTTTATTGAACAGGCTAAGCATGACCTTATTTTAGAAAACTTAATCTCAAGTATTAAGGAGTCCGATCGTGAACAGGCCTTACAATTCAACACAAGGCTGGTCCAACTAAAAAATTGCCGTTCTTATGTTGAAGAGCGAATCCATTATAACGCTTCACAGTTTGAAGAACATTTATCCTATTTATGTAAAAAGTACAAACTGCATGTGGTTTATCTGGATGACATTTCAATTTTACAAACAATTGCAAGCCGCGAAATTTCTAAAAAAGACCAACTGCTACAGATTGGAGAATTTTTACTTCGCCTGGCCAATAAACTCCACATCGGTATCATTATTAAATATCAGCATGAGTTTTCAGATGTCAGGTTACTCAAGGAAGAGATTGGAGGTCTTATAAATTATACTTCACATGCTTTACAATTCATTAAAACACTAAGCCAGGAAGCATTTAAAATGGCTTTTTTTGATCTCATTGACCTGAAAGCATATCCGCAGAAAGTATTAGACGCTTACTTCAATACAAATAAAGGTTTAATCCTAAAATCATCTAACGAGCAATGAATTACAAAGAGATAGAACATAAACAGCAGATACTAAATCAAATAAAAGAGCAGCTTAAGCAAGAGTTTTACGGTATTGACCAGGTCATTGATCAGGTTGTTGATACAATACAACCTTGGTTTTTATTTAACGGTGCTCAAACGCATCCGTTAATCATAAATTTATGGGGATTAACAGGAACAGGAAAAAAAACTTTGGTGAAACGTTTGGTCGAATTGCTTGAAAAAAAGCAAGCTTTTTTTCGGTTTGAAATGAATAACCAAAAGGATAAGGACATCGACAGACAACTTACCAATGCTTTGGAAATGTACGAAGCTGAAGATTATATCATTTGTTTAGATGAGTTTCAATACATAAGAACACTAGACGATAATGGCAATGAAAAAGATGCTGAAATGAGCTTTAATCTCTGGGACTTTTTAGATACTGGTGAGTTTGATGCGAGTGTTACCTATAGAGATTTTAATAACTATTTGAAATGGTATAATGCATTAAAGGTGTGGATAGATCATGGGTTCAAACTCAGTGATGGTTATATCTACTATGATGAACAACCTAAACAGTTAATGCAATATTTACGTAAGTTTTATAAAGATTTCGACAGCAAATCCTATGAATATGTAGATCGTGTAGAACGCCATCACCTTTTTAGGTTATTTCCAGACTGTTTTGAAAATATATTAGATTTTGAAACTTTTTATTTTGATGCGAATGAACATGAGTTATTGCAACTGATTTACGAAGCCTCCAGACGCAAGCGTAAAACTGAAAAAGGGGACATGAGCAAGTCCCTCATTTTTGTCCTGGGTAATCTCGATGAGGCTTATCATATGAGCAGTGATTTTAATCCTGATCTTAGCGCAGATGCATTTTATAAACGCTCTTTGAAAATTAAAGTTCCACAAATAAAAGAAGCCTTAAAAAAACGATTTAGGAATGAGCAAATTGCTCGTTTAGGCAACAACCATATCATTTATCCTGCTTTAAATAAATCAGCTTATGAAGGTATTATAGGAAGCCATCTGAAGCTGTTGTCAGAACAGTTTAAATCAAATTACGAGATTGACCTTGAATTTGAATCTCAAGTCAATGACATGCTTTATAACAACGGTGTATTTCCAACCCAGGGCGTGAGACCGCTTAAAAGCAGTTTAAAGACGGCCATAGATGCCAGCTTAGGACAGATCTTAAGTCACTTAGCCTTAGCTGAAATAAAAGCAGATAGAATCAAAGTGAACTACAGCGCAGGCTTTTTAAACATCATTTATTTTCACAAGAACAGTAGAGTAGGGCACCTTGATATAGCCGTTGAAACAAGCCTGGACACAATCAGGCAATCGGTTAACGAAAACTCGAAAGCTTGCACAGCAGTGCACGAAGCTGGACATGCTATCATCAGTATAGCACTGCTCAATGAAATACCAACCCAACTAACTGCTACTACCGCCAATAGTGAAAGTGAGGGTTTTGCCTCCTTTGACGATCTTAGCGAAGTCTTGACTAAAAAAGATTTACTAAACTATACAGCGCGATTTTTGGCTGGGATAGAAGCAGAGCGTCTGGTTTTTGGTGAAGATTTAATTTCTATGGGCTCCAGATCGGATTTAAAAAATGCCACAAAATTGCTCTTAACTGCTATTTCTGAAAATGGTTTTGGATCCAAATTAGGTTTCTATGCTATGAAAACAGTACAGAATAAGAACTGCCTATCTGAGGCTCTTCCCGATATAGAACAGGAAGTTGAAACTTTATTGGTGGAGGCTCAAAAACTAACAAAGAAAGTCTTAAGAGATGAAAAAACTTTGCTTTTAAAAATAGCTCATCAGCTTACAAAACAGAATAATTTGGATGCCTCAGCTATTAAACTTTTAGTAACTACTTATGCTCAAACTAGAAGTCTAACGACTATTGAAGAAACATCGATACAGCATCCACATCTTGATAGTCTGAATCATCAGCTTGCTCAAATTCCATCTCCAGATTTGCCAGTTGATGAACGTTTAATTAAAAACTTAGATAGATTTTTAGAAGCTAATTGATGAAAAATTTTATGAATTATATTTAATTTAGAAATATCTAGTTGATAAAGATTTAATTTACAGCTTATATTTTTTTCAATTATTATGAATCTTTAATTCCTTTTATTTTTCCCTCAACTTCCTCAGCTATAGTAATCATTTCATCAATCTTATTCAAAAAATAATTATTGACTTGATTTTTGTAATCTTTATCAAATTGATATTTTTTTAAATGATTTAAGTCCTCCCAATTGCTGTACTCGAGCCCTTTTTTAAAAACCCACCTACTATTAGATCCACCATTGAATTGTTTACAAGCATTAATTAGACTAATATAAGGTTCTTTAGATTTTGAAAAATCTTTACAGCTAAATCCATACCCGAATTTTATTTTTTGACTAGAGTGAAAAAAGCTGAATGATATTTTAATATTATGGTTTTTTAAAAATTGATTTTGTAACTCAAAACTATCATGATGAGTTTTAAGTTTAAAATTATTCACAAAATCAAAACCTTCATATTTTAAATTAATTTCCTCATTTAAGTTTTTGACAAAAGTCTTCATTATTTCAAACTTAACTTCTTTGTTTACTTTTTGTAGGTTTTCAAAAGCATCCAAATTTTGTTCATTATTTAATAGTAATCCTACAATTTCTTTTTCCATATTTTTAGATCTACTTTGTTGAGTTAATTTTTTTATTAAAAATAAATATTGTCTTAAACTTTCTCTTATTATTGGCTTAGTTGCAGAGGCTTTAATGCATTTCTCTATCCATTCAGAAATTTCGTTTTCATAAGAAATTATAAAGTAATCTTCGTCTTTTTTTAAATTTCCAACTGAGTTTTTAGCTGGTTGATTGTCTTGAAATAGACTCAAATAAAAAATAGGGACATCTGGATAAGCCTGGCTATATCTTAACAACTGCTTGTATTGATCTTGTGCCCAAATTTTATTTTCAATTATAAAACCGCATCTATTATCGGTTACTATTAAATCAATACTTCCACCAACTTCATCCTTAAAATCTACTTTACCTATATAAGCTTCGGTTTTACATTTAGCATTATTTAAATCAATAGATATTATTGACTCGAATTTATTGCGATGCTTAAGTTCATCTTCTTCAAATTTTTCAACTAATGTTTCAATAAAAAGATTTAAATATATTGAGTCTTGGTCATGGCTACCCTTTGGGTTTAAAAGATTACCTATGAATCTGGAATGTGATAATTCGTCTTCTGACTTTCTCAAAATCGAAAATAAATTAAATTTCTCCCCTGTTATTTTTTCAATTTCGTGATACTTTTGGAGAATAGAATTTGTTTTTTCAATTAAATTCTTACAATATGTTGATACCATTATTTTTAATTTAGCTAATTGAGTATTTAATTATTATTCACTTATTAAAACATCCTAATTTCCTTTTTATCACTTCCCAATCTTCTTTTCTATTTTTAATTAATCTTTTGTTAGACGTGTGTAGAAATTCAGAATAATCAAAAATGATGAGGTTAATTCTATTTTTAGGTAATTCGGTTTGTCTCAATTGGTCATACTTTTTGCGTTGCTCTCCTCTAGATATTCCCGAGGATGTAATGCGTTTGTCAAAAAAATTGACTCTCTCTGTATGTTGTCGTTCATAATATTCTACGACTAAATTTAAACTCGAATAATATGCATCCACAGGGAGTTTGACGCCTGTATCACCTCTTAAAAAATCAAAACGATGTTGTCTTGAACTTTGTAATCCTAAAACTTCATCACAAAGATCTATTATGTAATCTTCATCGCTTTGCTTGTTGCTTTTTGGTTTTAGTTTTGAGACTTTAGTATTAGTTGGTTTTGATGTGAACAGGCTTTCTCCAATTATAACAACAACAGATCTAAAATCATTAACTGTATAGCCTCCACCTAAACCAAAATCTGAAGCATAAAACCCCAGCTTTCTTATGTGGCGACGTACACTTTTTTGTTCAGAACTGCTGGCCATTACTTTCTTAGAAATTAATCGCTCTATTTCCTCAACTTCTGCTTTCGAAAACTGACGTTTACCTTTCATAAATTCACTAAAAAAATTAAATCTACATAAACATTCTTTAGCCTTCAACGAAAATAATTACTAATGACATGATACGTCTTAAATGATTTTTCTCTATTTATATATCATCTCCTGGCATAGCCAAGCGATCTCAATGATTTAAAAACTCATGTAAAATTTTAATTCAACTCCTCCGGCAAGCCAATCAGTACATTCTGCAGTTTTTTATACCTGTGGGCGTTAGGCTTGGTTTGGATTTCCTCCAGGAGCAAAGGCTTTAAGTCGATGAGCAGTTGTGCTGACTGTGGTTTCAGGTAGAGGCTTTCAAGTTTGTAAGCGTTAGATAGGTTGATTAGCAGCCTGACACGTAGCTCTTCAGAGAGGTGTTTCAGGATGTCGAAGCCAACTTTAGTTAACAGGCTGTAATTATTTTTTAAGGCGAGGTTGTTGTGATCTCCAAACAAAAAAGACAGAATCATTTTTTGCTTCAGTTCATATTGATATTTCAGAGGTTGGATAAATTCTTCCAGTGCTTCTTATTTAAATTTCCATTTGTATCCATAGGCCGTTTTCTTTCTTCCATTGATGCATGCAGAAATGTTAGAACGTGAACCATTTACTGCTTCTGCAGCTTCTGCTATACTTTCATATGTTTTGAGTACTTCATTTTTTTCTTTATCCAACATAATTATAGCTTTTGGCATATTGTTAGCTTTTGGAATAGATTCGATTCTGGGTATTTTTCCATTTTTTATGTATGCCCAAATGTAGCCACCAGAAGATTTTCTTTTTCCATTAATAACTGATATTATATTACCTGTCGAACAATTTGTCTCTTTAGAAGCCTCAGTAGGGTTTTTGTGTGTTTTAATGTATTCACCGTCTAAAGAATATTGGGCTACATTCTTTGAGTATACTTTACGACTTGCAAGTTCCATAGGGATTTTAGGTAAATCCTTTTTATAGTCATTTTTATACAACCATTTAAATCCAAAAGCAGTATTTCTTTTTCCATTACAAACATCCGAAATGTGACTTTTTTTACGATTGAAAAAATTTTGGGCATGAGTGATGCTAGGAAATTCATTTACGAAATTTTTTCCATCTGAACTTATTTGAACAACAGGGATTGAGAATTTTTGGATTGGTATTTCAAATGATTCAACTGTCTTGGGAATTTCTTGATGTTTGTTGAATTGTATGAAGAAATAAGAGGTGTCTTTTATTTTTGCACCCCTATTCATTGAAGCGCGAATACTTCCTTCAGAATGCCCTGTTTTTCTTTCTGCATCTAACATGCTTTTGTAAGAATTAATTAAATTACCCTGTAGATCATATTGGCCTATGGGTAAGCCATTATTTTCGATAATATAGGACTCTATTTTATTTTGATAGTTCTTGGTTCTGAAGCGCCATTGGAAACTGCCAGCAGATTTCGTAAAACTATTTAAATTTTGACCGATTGCATTTGGGACTATGCCCACAGCTTTACTTGCCGCATTCAGACTCTTAAATTCCCTGATAAAATCGCCCTTAAGGTTATATTGTAAAATGGGTATTTTTCTAGCGTTGGTTGCTGCAGTTCTTGCTTCCGATATTGCCCTAGAAGATGGAGTGTAATCTCTTTTGTGATCAGGGCTAATCATTCCCACCATTGCCCAAAAAGCTAATCCAAGCTTCTTGTTTTTTGGAAAGGCTCTATTTAATAGCCAATGGCAGACAAAATGCTCTCGTGCTGTTAGATAAACTAGATTTGACTCTTGATTTACATTATCTATTCCATTTTCATTTAATAGATTTTCTCCAAAAATGCACTTTGGGATAATGTGATGAAGCTCCAAATAACCACTCCGCTCTTCTCTTTTTGCACTGCTGACTATCCTTTTATATGCTTTTAAATAATCCAAGATATCTGGTTATGTTTATATTTAAAGGGCTTGCATATGTTTTGTTGTTGGCAAACAAGCGTAATTAATTTAGCTTATTTTCTTTACTAATTAATATTCTCTTCTTTTTTTGTTTTCCACCATTTTCTCAATTCTATAAGTTTTGGTTCTCTGATATAACCTTCTTTACTTTACCAATGTCATCTTGTGATATGTTCCAATCAATGTTCAATATTTTCTTTTTTTAGCTGCCGCACAAATCATTATATCTTGATAAAAATACATGTTTATCTGAAACAGTTACGTTATAAATATATTTTTTTACCCCGTTGGCCTGTTTAGCAACCGTTAATTGAAAAACCTCTATTTGATACGTCGCTAATTTTACAACGCTAAATGAGAAAGCCGTTGATTTATCTTTTTTTATGTTGCAATTGTTTTTTAAAAGGTAAGCGTCCGCATTGCAAAAAAAATGTTTAGTATTTGTCGCAAATTTGTTGGTTATTATTTACAGCGGTGAGTAAAAAAGCCGTTGGTTTAACGTTGCTAGTCTTGCAACAGTTAATCTATATTTTTTGTGGAGGCGTTGCAATACAGTAGAGGAACCGTTGCAATCTTGTTGTGAACCGTTGGTTGCTGTTGCAACACCGTTGCAGATTTCGCAACAGAGAAATGAAAAGCCGTTGCAGAACTGTTGCAATGCCGTTGCATATTTTGCAACAGAGAATTGAAAAGCCGTTGATGTAAATTTCTACGCTTTATTTATCATAGAAAAATTCATGTATATCTATTAAATTGCCTCTAGCTATTTGTATAAGATTCATTGTTTCTTTTAAGTATATGCCAAACGAACGCTCATTATAGATGAACTTCATATCAGGAGAATAATTAGCAACCAAGTACATATCTCCCTCCAGTTTTAAAAAATCTATATTATCACCATTATTTACTTTTATTCTTTTGTTTACGACTTTCCCGTTTTTTAATGCTTCTCGGATAATATTATCATCATTTACATTAGATGCAAGTTTTGTGTAAGTAGCCATCATATTCAACCATTCTTCCTTATCAACCAAAAGCCATTTTATCTTATCGAAGTTGATCCCGTATTCACTAACCCATCCATAACTTGTAAAACCGAACAATACATGCTTTGCTCCAAATTTTGGCTCGTCTCCTTCTATTTCAAATTTTCGAATTTTATAACTGATAACCGAAGTTGAAGATAAGTCCTTCAGCTTTTTACCGTCAAAATCAAGTGTTTTCAAGGAGAATTTGTCAAATTCTGAATGATTTTTAAGCAGCCATTCAGTTGCAGTTAATTCGGCATGCTCTTTCATTTGTTCAACTGCAGCAATGCCTACTCCAATTGCCAAAAGACCTCCTGCAACGGCAGCTATTGCGCCTTCATCTTGTGCTTTACTGTTAAACGGAATGATGAATAGTGCTGAGATAATTAAAAGGATTGATTTTTTCATAATAGAGTTTTAGGATGAATTTTAAACTTACAACATTCTTGGATAAGAACTTTCAATATGCTGATGTTTAAGTTTACTAAAAAATCTGAGGCTCTCCAGGACGGATAAAATGATGGCCGTTGCAGATTTTGCAACGGTATAATGAAAAGCCGTTGATATAGGCTTTATTTGTCAATGGCATTTTTTAATTCCGAGTAGTTACATTCTATTGGGTTTAATTTTAAAAGTGAGTTGAGTCTTATTGTTTTTTGTTGAGGTAACTGATTTTCTAAAGTTTTAGTTTCCAACACGTAAAACGTCCATTGGTTTAAATCCATAGGATTTATAGTATTCTGTTCTCTGTGTTTTAAAAGACAGAACACATAAAAGTCAGTCCATCTTCTTTTTAAACCATCAAAACTAGGACTGTCTTTAGCTCCGATGGTTTCTGCAATTCCAAATGTTATATTGGAAAATTTTTTCTGTTCCCAGGTTTGAATATAAGCTGCGGATTTAATTTCTATTTTTTTCCCGGTATTGGTTATCAAGTCAAAATTGTCCCATTCTACTCTACCTTCAGATTCAATTTGAAGTGCTTTTTTAACAATAAACTCAGCTAAAATTCCACGGGTTCTGTTTTCAACCAAGTCGGATTGATTCCAGCTCCAAAAGTCAGACAAATTAAAATCTAGCTGTTGGTTATTGTGTTTAAAGGCTTCGTTCCCCGTTTTCTTTTCAACTATAATTTCGGATAAATTCATTGTTGGTTAGTTTGGTGTTTCATAATTTAAACGGTCAAGCAATTGCTGCTAGATGCTCAAATTTTTTTAGTGAGAATGACTTCTTTTTTAAGCATTCATATCAAAATCAGCTAATGTTAGCGCTATGTCATTAAATATTAAAAGACCAAAAAAACCTATTTTATATATCAAAACATATCATCAAGAAGTATATTAATTTTATTTCTTTATTGATCTTGCTTTTTCAGCCAGTTGGCAGTTTTTTCCATGCCTTCATCTAGATTCACTAAAGGTTTCCAGCCTAATAAATTTTCGGCCTTGGCTATTGGAAAGAATTTATTGCCTGTAGCCATTTCAATAAAGCCCTTGTCTATAGGGGTTTGAATTCCCGGAATTTTATTTGCAATAGCCATTATTTTAGCTATAAAAATTGGTATTCCTTTGGGTTCTTTTCCACATAATTTACCGTAGTAATTCATAAATGTTTTCCAGGTAGTGGTTTCAGAAGAAATATTAAAAGCTTCCCCGGCAGCCTTTGTGTTGGTTCCGGCCCGCACCAGAGCATCAATTACATCATCTAGGTAAACCGGGTTGAAATTTGACTCTCCATCCCCCAGATAAACAGGTTTGCCTGAACAAACATTATTGAACATAGTGGTAGTCCATATGCCATTGCCCGGGCCGTATACCATGGACGGACGAATGACAGTTAATTCAATTCCATATTTCTCCGCCTGCTCAAATGCAATCTTTTCACCTCGCGCTTTGGTTCGTGGATAAGAGGAAGTATGATCAAGAGCCAGAGGAGTAGCTTCGTCTACCACAGAAATATCCTCCATATCATAGACGCCGACCGTGCTGATATGAACCAAACGTTTAACCCCTGTTTCTGCCGCTGCTTTTACGAGCATCTTTACAGCCTTTATATTTACGAGTTCAGCCGTTTTAGCATCTGCTGAGAATGCAGCTGCGCAATTGAACACAATCTCTGTACCCTGCAAGATTTCTTTAAAATTAACCGGATTTGTAAGGTCTAATCTTTTAAGCTCGACATGGTGTTTTTTGAGAGCCTTGGCACGTTCAAGATGTCTGCCCACCCCAATGACCTGTGCATTTTCTTTAGTAGCCAAATGTTCTGATAGACGGGATCCAATAAAGCCTGTAGCTCCTGTAACCAAGACTCGTGTGTTAGATAAATTTAATGATTTCATGTTTGATTAATTTTAAAATATGAGTAGACGAACGTAATTGCTTAAGGCTTCAAAGCCTCAAGATGATCTTGTGCATGCTCATTTTGCGGATTCAGTACAAGTGAACGTTCATAATGTTTTCTGGCCATTTCTTTATTGCCTATTTTTAAATGAGTATCAGCCAACGCCTGGTGGGCATGATAGGAATCGGGATATAATTCAGCATTAATTTTAAGGACTTCTAAACCTTTTTGCAATTTATTATGATCCGTTTCGTCTGTAGCATTAGCATCATAAACCTGCCAACTTCCAATCCTGTCTAATAGCTTTTCCGGGGGTAAGAGAGTTATTGCAAGACGCTCTGAAACTTTTTGAAAATGAGGCAAAATGGATTCCGGACGTTCAGCAAACTGCCCGGGTACAGGTTCATAACCTTGAAAAATATGCTTCAAACCATCATAAATGGAAAAAGGTATTACGGAACCATGATTCTTATCCGGATACATTTGAAAGCGGAAATGAAGATTTTCTGCCTCTTTTGAACCTAAAAGATCTGCGAAATTGTTTATCGGTATGTCCATCTCTTTCCTGTCAGAATCTTCACGAGGTTGCTTTGCCAAAGCCAAAAAAACATTACCCTCTAAATTTTCTCCTTCTGACATTCGTTGTTCAAGCATTTTCAGAACTACCTGGTCATCCCACCAAAGACTAGGTTCACTAACAATAAATCCCTGAAAATTGTGTGTTTGTGACAGAAAAGCATGGGCAGTAAAAAGTCCGGCAATAGAGTTTCCAAAGAGAACGCGGTAAGGCTTGGTCCTGTAGGTGGAATCAATGTGAGGTAGCAGCTCATCACTAAGAAATGCCAGAAATTTATCTGCTCTTCCTGATTTGCTTAGCAGTTCGATTTCTCTCCCATCCCAAAGCGTGTTGTTTTGGGTGGGGGTTAGATAATCGTGATATTCGTCCCAGCTTAGAGGAATATCAATGACGATCATCTCAGGAATTATAGTTTCCGAACTCATTAGCTCCATAAACGTTTTACCAACGACTCCGCCATCTGGAATCATAAAAAACACAGGATAAGAACCAGGCGTGTAGGTTTCATTATTATAAGATTGAGGTAGGAATACGGAATATGGACGGTCTTCTCCCAGAATAGAAGAAGTTATTTTATGCTTTTCGCCCAAAACAATTGCCGGTTCAGCTTTTGCGGAATCCTGCTCGACCGATTGTGCCTTCATAGCAGAAGTCAGGAACAGAATTGTAAAGAAGAAAAAAGTTCTGAATAAAAATTTATCAGACCGGACAGGAAATATGGATAGGTTTCTCATAATAGATGTTTTGTTTATTTCAGGTTTTAATCATTTTTAAGGCTCTCCAGCAGCCGTTAATACCGTAAAGGGAAATGGTCTAAAGTCGCCAGATCAATCCTCATCATTATATTTCATCTCATCATGCGTCCACACCTTTCCTCCACGCACCACCAGTTCAATACTGCGAATGTTGGAGATATCCTCCAGCGGGTTCTTTTCAAGTACAACCATATCAGCGACCTTGCCTGCTTCCAGAGTGCCGAATTCATCGAGTCTTCCCATTGCCTTTGCACCGTTACGGGTGGAGGCGACAAGGACTTCCATAGGAGTTAAACCTGCACTAGCCATAGTTTCCATCTCCGTATGAAGTGAAGGGCCATGTGGGAGGAGTAGATTTCCTGCATCAGTACCAGCGGCAACAGTTATTCCCGCGTCATGAATACGCTTGAGATTACTTGAATGCGTTTTATAACTTGTTTCAAAAGTTTCACGAAACTTCTCAAACTCCCATTTTTTGGGTGGCAAAGAATCAATAAGGCTTAGCCTACTTCTCGTTTTTGGATCAACACAATCGAGCGGAATCTTCTGCTCAGGAAAACTTATCTTAGAATATCCCGAACCCGCAGAAGAGCCTGCAGCCAAAAGAACTTGTGTATACCCCATTGCTGTAATATAAACAGCGTCATTTTTAAGTGCCAGCTCGAGAAACTCCTCGTCGACCAACGTATCGCTGACGGGGTGAAGAAGCACAGATGCGTTGCCTTCCCGTAGCGCATCCTTAGCGGACTCCAGAGTGTGTCCATGTGCAATGACAGGTAAGTCTGCTTTTTTAGCTTCTTCAGCCACGACCTGTAATAATTTGCGGGTTTTTTCCCGATCTTCAGGAATTTCAAGACCCCAAACCTTTACTGCATCACTATCCAGCCAAGAAAGCATCCTTACTCCAAATCGTGCCGCCTCCTCACTATCCATGTGTACGTTCAGGCGACGTACATCAGGTTCTTCAGATAAATTCGGAGTTGTAGTCAAAAGTGGACCTGCAGCGACAATATGTGGTGCCGCAGTAGAGCCTTCAGCATCATCACGTAGGTCAAGTGTCCAGATTGGACCACCGGTATCGAACACCGCCGTTATTCCCGAACACAGATAGCTACGATGGAAACGCTCCGGATCATTTCGATTCGGACGTGGATCTGCAGATCCATCGCCATCGTAATGCACGTGAGCATCTACCAGTCCGGGAATAATGTACTTCCCTTTGACATCGATTATTTTGGCGCCTTTGGGTGTCTCACATTTGCCTACACAGGTAATTTTTTTATCTACGATCACCACTGTGGCATTTTCAAGCGGATCTATGCCTGTGCCGTCAATTACTGTTGCATTTATAAATGCTGTTACAGTTTCGGGATCATTTGAGTTTTGGGCTATACTGTTTCCGATGGAAATCAGAAAAATTAAAAGGGAAACTAATACTGATTTCATACTATTTTGGTTTAAGTAATTAAGTGGTTTCATTAATAAAATGTTGATTCTACAGTCCCTGAATACCGGCGGCGTATGCTTTGCACAAATTTTCTTTTACGATAGCTGTTACCTATTCCTGTTTCTCAAACAGAATATCCTGAACCCGGCCCGCCGAAACAAGAAAACCTGTTATCTTCCCGTTTCTGTCTCGCTGAAACTGTACTTTCATCAAAGGATAAGCGCTTCCAAAGCCATCTTTTTCCGCAGGAGTCAAGGGCAAATCTTCCCGCCGGTGATGTCTGGTAATCAACTGGTTTTCCTCTAATACGATCTCATAGAAGGTTTCCACCTCCGGACTGAAATAGAGGCCCTCGAACTTTCTGATCGTTTGCTTATCGGGATTCCATTTGTTAATAAGTCGCAAAGACGTTTTCCAACCGCCATCTCCCTCCCATACAGCTTTTTTCGCTACTTCATCTACACCGGATTTAAAAATTATTTTGGCTCTCCCATCCTCTAGCCGGAATATGCTGTCCGAGATCGGAATCAGTGGGGTGGTTCTGGATGAGGAAACATCATTAAGAACCAGTCTGTCGTTGTTTAGTGATAGATGCAGTAACGCACCTACATCTTCAACCCGCCAGTAAGTATCTGAATACTGTTCCAATAGCGTCCGCTCCAACTTAATCCCTTCCTTCTCGTTATTTTGTATGCCGGCATTAGATGGCATCTCAATTTGCTCCATATACTCGCCTAGTAAAATTTCTGCGATTTCCATAGTGCGGCGAGTCAACTCGGCATTACTTCGATTGGAAAGAATAAAGATAGAAAACCCATGATTCGGAAAGCGTACAAAATTGGCACGGTAACCGGCATATGAGCCTCCATGGCCAACCATAGGCAACCCTCGATGGCTAAAGTGGGATAGACCCATGGCATAGCTTGTTGTATCACCACTTGTAAGAATGCCGCGTTTTAGCATCATATCGGCAACCCTGGCTCCCCCTACTTTTTGGCTATCGAAATTCTTTGCCCAGCGGGCCAAATCATTTACTGTAGTATATAGTCCTCCATCACCAATAACATCAAAACCAGGCATGCTAAGGCTGTACCCAGTTTCAGATTCGGAGTCAGGAGTATAGGCCAACGATCTGTTTTTGATGAGCATGGTGTGATCGTCACGGAATTTTGTTTGGCTCATCCCCAGAGGCTCAAAAATTTCTGATTGCGCAAAGTCTCGCAGAGATTGGCCGCTCACTCTTTTCACGAGGATCGAAAGCAGCACATATCCCGTGTTACTGTAAAGATATTGTGACCCGGGAGAAAAATTTAAATTCCTTTGATTCCTTACCAAATTTAGGAATTCCGATTCGGTGACGGGTCCATCCATTGGCCACCCTCTCAAATTTAAAAGACCGAAATAATCTCTAAGGCCGCTGGTGTGGTGAAGCAGGTGACGAATCTTGATGCTGGATCCGAAATCTGGTACCTCGGGAATCCAGGTCCGAATATCATCCTCCAGGGTTAGTTTACCCTTGTTAGCCAGCAGTGCGACTGCGAATGCTGTAAACTGTTTGGAAACCGACGCGGCGTAGAAGGCACTATGAGGGGTTATTATTAGGTCATGTTCCAAACTTGCCATTCCATAACCACGGGCAAAAACGAAATTTCCATCTTTAACTATGCCCACTGCAGAGCCCGGGGAGCGTATATTGTTGAATTCTGCAAAAACGCTGTCTATAGCTTTGACTATAGAGTCAGGAAGTTCTATCTGATCTAACCCTTGAGATACTGTGTAAAAACACAAGCAATCTTAAGTTTTTTTCATATTTTTATTCTTTAGGAAGTTATCTGACTATCCTGCGACGGGGCTACGGTCTCGTCTTTTTTTTGTCCAATCATAAGTTGGATCA
>NZ_JAIQZF010000004.1 GCF_020164585.1 Psychroflexus curvus | reverse complement strand
TGATTATCTCAAGGGCGATATACGTAATTGTTATCAAGGGAAGAACCATACTCTTATTGAGACCCTTTATAATTGATTCTTTAAATTTATAAATCTATATTTATATGAAATCAAACATACGAGGGAAGACGGGAGAAGGGTGTAAGACGTATAGAAACCAGGTCGTGTCTCGTAATTCCTGTTTCTCCTGTTCACCGTTCACACTTCACCGTTTACACTTCACCGTTCACAATCTCCAATCTCCAATCTCCAATCCCGTCTTTCAAGTTAAAACCTTACTAAACCTAAGTTTCAGCTGGACCAATCTCGCTAAATTTATTCAAAATAAGTTTTATGCGCGTTTTAATCACAGGAGCAACAGGATTAGTAGGTCAGGCCCTGGTCGACCTGTTTCATGAGCACGGAATTGACGTGAATTATCTGACCACCAGCCGGTCCAAAATCGAAACGCAATCCAAGTATCAGGGCTTTTACTGGAATCCTTCTACTTCGGAAATAGCCCCTGACTGTTTCGACGGGGTTTCCACCATCATCAATCTGGCCGGCGCGAGCGTGGCCCAGCGCTGGACGTCTTCTTATAAAAAAGCCATTTTAAACAGCAGGATTGATAGCCTGTATACGCTTAAAAAAGCCTTAGCCAATCGCACACACAAAGTAGAGCATCTGATTTCTGCCAGTGCAGTAGGGCTTTATAAGGACTCACTGACCAAATTTCACGAGGAAGACGATTTTGAACAAGGCGATAATTTTCTGGCAGAGGTGGTGGAGCAATGGGAAGCTGCTGCAGATGAGCTCGCAGACCTGGGGCTTGAAGTCACCAAAATCAGAATAGGCGTCGTGCTTTCGGACGAAGGCGGGGCTCTGGAAAAAATAAAAAGTCCTATCGTAAGTTATATTGGTGCCCCTTTAGGAAGTGGAAAGCAATGGCAGTCCTGGATTCATATCTCAGACCTGGCCAGAATTTTTCATCACGTGATGGAAAATCGTCTGGAGGGCGTTTTTAATGGGGTATCTCCCAATCCTGTGACCAATAAAGAACTGACGGAGTGCATTGCCGAAAAACTGGAAAAACCGCTTATTTTGCCCAATGTACCTGAGTTTGTGCTGAAACTGATGCTAGGCGACATGTCGACAATAGTGCTGGGAAGTCAGTTGGTGAGCTCCAGGAAAATCCTGTCAACGGGCTTTCAATTTAGATTTGCGCAGTTAAAACCTGCCTTAACCAATTTACTCTAGTACTGCCTTAGATACCTAAATCTTTCTTATTTTTGAGAATAGCTTTGAATATGAAATCAATACTATCCGGATTAATTCTTTTAGTTATGTCTCAGGCGTTTAGTCAGAAACCTCTTCGTTATTTAGCCTTAGGCGACTCTTACACCATTGGTGAAAAAGTTCCAGAGTCTGAATCCTGGCCGTTTCAACTGACTGCTTACCTAAGAGCGGAAGGTTACGACATTCAGAATCCGGAAATCATTGCAGTGACGGGCTGGCGTACCGATGAGCTGCAGGATTCTATCGCTTCTCAAGACTACAAACCCAATTCTTTTGATCTGGTCTCTCTTCTGATCGGAGTTAATAACCAGTATCAGAAAAAACCTTTTAGAACATTCAAAACCGAATTCGAAGACTTGGTGCAAACCGCGATTGCTCTGAGTGCACATGATCAAAAGGGCGTGTTTGTTGTCGGAATTCCAGACTATAGTTTGTCTGAATTTGCTCAGGATAAAAGCCTAAAGAACGTTTCTTCTCGGTTAAAGCGCTATAACCGCTATATCCAAAAAATAAGTCAGCGTTATGGGGTGGCTTATTACCCGCTTCAACAGCTCAGTAGGCCTTTACACAGAGACAAGGTGATGCTGGCGGAAGATTTGCTGCACCCAAGCGGGGAGCAGTATAAAGCCTGGGTAGAGAGTTTTAAGGAAAACGTAGCCGAACAGTTAAAGCAGTTCTGACATGCAGGAAGCCTTTCTTCATAGCCTGTGGAAGTACAAAAAGCTGAACATGAATCAGCTCAAGACCACGCGTGGAGAAGATCTTCAAATCCTGCACACCGGGCTTCACAACGAAACCGAATCAGGCCCCGATTTTTTTAAAGCTGAAATCCATCTCGAAGGTCAGCACTGGGTCGGTAATCTGGAAATTCACCTGAGGTCTTCAGACTGGTATGCGCATCATCACGAGACGGATCCTGCCTACGATAATGTGATTTTACATGTGGTCTGGGAAGATGACATGAGCATTTTCAGAAAAAATGAAACTGAAATTCCCTGCCTGGAACTGAAAAGCTATGTTTCGAAATCTCAGTTAGAGGCCTATCATGAATTATTGGAGAATAAATCTGACAAATGGATCAATTGCGAGACTCATTTTGATGAGGTTGATGACTTTAAACTAGCTTACTGGCTGGAGCGTTTATATGTGGAACGCCTGCAGGAAAAAAATCAGCTTATACTGAATTTATTGAAAGTGTCCAATAACAACTGGGATGAGGTAGGCTTTAAGCTGATGGCTAAAGCCTTTGGGCTTAATGTGAATGGAGAAGCTTTTTTACAGATGAGTTCTGCTGCCGATTTTAAAGTCTTTCAAAAATGCTTTCAAAATCCTATACAGCTGGAAGCCTTGTGTTTTGGTTTGTGTGGGATGCTTCCCGCTGAAAGCGAGGAAAGGTATGTAAACAACCTTCAAAATGAGTTTAAATTCCTCAGCCAAAAATTTCAGTTGAACGTGCCGGTCACAAGTCAAGTGAAATACTTCAGACTTCGACCAGACAATTTCCCGAGCATCAGGTTATCTCAATTTTGTAATTTATATGCTGAAAAACCTCAGGTGTTCTCAAGGCTAATTCAGTGTAAAACCAAAAAAGAACTCTACGGCTTACTGGAGGCAAAGGCCACAGGCTACTGGGAAACGCATTACAGTTTTGGCAGGAAAAGCAAAGCTAAAATGAAAAAATTAAGTTTATCTTTCAAAGATTTAGTGATCATAAATACTATATTACCTTTGAAATTCGCTTTCAACTCTTATAAAGGTCAGCTGGATTTTGAAGACAGTATTTATCCGATTATTTCAAGTTTAAGACCGGAGATGAACAGGCTGACCAAAGGATTTGAACGCTTAAAGCCCAAACTGGCAACATCAGCTTTGGAAAGTCAGGCTTTAATTCAGTTGAAAACGCAGTACTGTGATATGAATCGCTGTTTGAAATGCCAGGTGGGCTTAGAATTAATACACGCATGAAAAATTTTATATACAACCTAAGAACGTTTTTTGAGAAACACGGCTTTTACGTGAGTTCACGACTTGCCGATACGCTGGGAATGAAAGCCAAATCGGTGCGAATCTTCTTTATCTACATTTCATTTGCAACTTTCGGCTTTGGTTTTGGGTTGTACCTCACCCTGGCGTTTTGGCTTAAATTGAAAGATTTGGTCTATACCAAACGGACCTCGGTATTTGATCTGTAAGTATGAAACGAAGTATTGTCACTACCGAAGACGGTTCGAAAACTATAAGAGTAGAAGACTGGGACGAGCATTACCATTCCACACACGGTGCAGTTCAGGAATCCAGGCACGTTTATATTCAGGCGGGTCTGGATTTCTATGTCGACAAACGTCATCCGCAGTCGATGACAGTTCTTGAGGCTGGATTCGGCACAGGACTCAATGCCTTACTGACTTGTTTGTGGTCTCAAAAGTCTGATATCCAACTGGATTATCTAGGGATGGAAGCCTTTCCTGTCAGTGAAGCGGAGAGAGCGGCTTTGGATTATCACAAAACCCTTGGTGAGGAAAGCGCTCAGGAACTATATGAGCAATTGCATCTGGCCGAATGGGAAAAACACGTCGAAATTTCCAAAACGTTTCGGCTAAAGAAGCAAAAGCTTATGTTTTCAGAACTGGGCTTGCAAAATCAGGTCGATGTGGTGTTTTATGATGCCTTTGGTCCTCGGGTTCAGCCAGAGTTGTGGGAAAAATCTATTTTTCAAAACTTTTATAAGGTCTTAAAGCCGGGTGGGATTTTTGTCACCTATTGTGTAAAAGGAACTGCCAGAAGAGCTTTGCAGGAGATTGGTTTTGAGGTAGATATTATAGAGGGACCTCCGGGGAAGCGCCACATGATGCGTGCTTACAAGTGATGTTAATTTTTTAGGTTTTAAAAATTAGTGTCTTAAAGATTTTAAGCCTCAGGGTTTGATTGCAAACCATATTTTTTGCATCTTGCGGCAAGTTTTTAAACAGTATTGATTTAAATAACAATAATTCTTTGAAAAATTAAACCTTAAATAGCCTTATGGTAAGAAATATCACGCTTCTTGGATTGCTTTTATTTAGTATGTCATTCTTATTTGCACAAAACCTGCAAGTTAAAGTGACAGTCATTAATCCATCTGACAAGATAAATGATGGGCAAATCGATTTAGAAGTCACCGGAGGAACACCTCCTTACACCTATCAGTGGTCCAAAAATGATGTACCGCTTACGTCTAATACGGCCAGTGATCTTACCGAGGGAATTCCTTACAGAGTTAAAGTCACAGATGCCAGTGGAGAAAGTATAGACAAAACGTTTAAAATTGATGCTGAATCCATTGTAGAGAATTTTAACGGGACGTTTCAGCCAGTTGTAGATGCCATGGGAAGCATTTTGTTTTGGGATCCATTCGCTGCAACAGGAATATATGATCCTATTGTATATACGAGTGAAAAATTACTCTTCTCTCCAAAATGGGAACCCAATACAGAGCGTCAGTTTCTTTTAAAAGAATGGCTGGTTACTGAAAATGTCCATGTCAACAAAGGACAGGATGTTGCGGTTATAGATATCGATGGACAAACACTAACCGTTCAGGCAGAAGCTAATGGTAAAATTCAATTTATAACTCCTGAGGGAGAATTCATTTATAATCCAGAGAATGAAGCAGATGTCATCGCTCAGAATGCCCATAAATTTGGTGCAATCACCTATGACGAGCCGATTGCTCTGACAAACCCTAACGGAACTCCACTTAAAAAAGGAATTCCTTTTATTGTGATTTGGTTAATCTTAGGAGCTGCCTTTTTTACATTTAGAATGGGCTTTATCAACATTCGCGGGTTTAAACATGCAATTCAATTAGCCAGAGGAAAATACGACGAGCCTAATGCTCCCGGCAGCATTACACACTTTCAGGCCCTGGCAACTGCGGTTTCCGCTACAGTTGGTTTGGGAAATATTGCTGGTGTAGCAATTGCTGTATCGCTGGGTGGGGCAGGAGCTACATTCTGGATGATTTTAGCCGGTCTTCTGGGAATGTCTTCCAAATTTGTGGAATGTACACTTGGGGTGAAATATAGATTTATTAATAAAGAGGGTAGAATTTTTGGAGGTCCGATGAATTACTTAAGATACGGACTTGAAAAAAGAAACCTTGGTAAATTAGGTAAGTTTTTAGCTGCCTTTTTTGCGGTTCTTGGTATCGGTGCTTCTTTTGGTGGTGGAAATATGTTCCAGGCCAATCAGTCTTTTGAGATTTTATCCAATCAAATCCCTTTTCTGGACAGCGACAGTGGTTTCTATTTTGGAGTTTTCCTGGCGATTTTAGTGGGAGTGGTTATCATCGGTGGTATCAACAGTATCGCTAAAGTGACCGGTAAGGTAGTACCTGTTATGGCTGCTACTTATGTGGTAGGTGCTTTAGTTGTTATCGGTATGAACATCGAAAACATAGGGCCTGCTTTCAGTGCAATTTTCAGTGGAGCTTTTACTCCTACAGCACTTAAAGGCGGGTTTATAGGTGTGCTTGTCGTCGGTTTCCAGCGTGCAGCATTTTCCAACGAAGCTGGTGTAGGGTCTGCTGCTATTGCTCACTCTGCAGCAAAAACCAACCATCCTGCTTCCGAAGGTTTTGTCGCTTTACTCGAGCCTTTTATCGATACCGTTGTGGTCTGTACACTTACCGCACTTGTTCTTATTTTCACAGGGATGCACGAAGTGGAAGGCGTTTCAGGAGTTCAGCTGACTACCCAGGCTTTTGGTAGTGTTATTTCCTGGTTCCCTTATGTGCTTTCTGCAGCCGTCTTTTTGTTTGCTTTTTCAACAATGATCTCCTGGTCTTACTATGGTATGAGAGCCTGGACTTACCTCTTCGGAAGAAGTAACCGTTCTGAAATCATTTATAAAGTTATTTTCTTGTTTTTCGTTGTACTTGGAGCATCCGTAAGTTTAGGAGCTGTACTTGATTTTTCAGATATGATGATCTTAGCGATGTCTTTTCCTAATATTATTGGTCTGTACATCATGTCTGGTGAAGTCAGAAAAGATCTAAGAGAATATATGGCCAAATTAAAGTCTGGTCAGATCTTTCAAAAAGAGGTTTTGAAAAAATAAATTCATCTGATGAATTCCAATAGAAAATTCCGTTTCGGCTACACCAAAGGTGACCGAAACGGAATTTTTATATTTTGTCTCATTTTGATCATAGGCATTGCTTTTAATTACTGGAGTTTGAACTCCATTTCCAATTCTGAAACCAATTCCGAATTTTCAAAAATCGAAGATTCCATTCAGCGCCTTGTAGATTCGTTAAAAAATAAACAAAGCCTTGACAATCAGAGAAGGATTTATCCTTTTAATCCTAATTTTATAACTGATTATAAAGGGTATACTTTGGGAATGAGCGTAGAAGAAATCGACAGGCTTATGGAATCCAGGGCAACAGACCAATGGATCAATTCTAAGGCTCAGTTCCAGGAGGTCACTCAGGTATCCGATGCATGGATGTCTGAATACAGTTCATACTTCAAATTTCCGGAGTGGGTTATGGCTGCCGAAAGCAGTAAGTCACCAGACAGAAGTCGTAAGTCACTGACTTATTCAGAAAAGAAAGATTTGAATTCGGTCACTGAATCGGACTTGATTGAAGTTTCAGGCATTGGGGAAATCCTTGCGGGCAGAATCATCTCCTACAGAGAAAAACTGGGAGGCTTTGTAGATGTCATTCAGTTGAAAGATGTGTATGGGTTAAAAGCTGAGGCTATTCAGAATCTGCAGGAAAAGATGGTTTTAAAGCATCCGGTTAAGGTTGAAAAGCAGAACATAAACACGATAAGCGTGTTAGCTTTATCCGAGCTTCCTTATTTCGATTACGAAATGGCCAGAACGATTGTCAACTTTATAAAATTGAGAGAAGGTATTACAAGTTTTGAAGAATTATCAAAAATTGAGGATTTTCCTAAGTATAATTTAGATAGAATTCAATTATATTTGGAAATTAAAGAATAATATACAAAAATTAGATATATCAGATATGAATCATATGTATTTTAGCGAAGAGCATGAAATGTTCAGAAAAAGTTTACAGGAATTTCTTCAGAAAGAAGTGGTTCCTCACCTTGACAAATGGGAAGAAGAAGGAACTATTGAGCGTTTTATTTGGAAGAAATTTGGTGAAATGGGTTATTTTGGTCTTGCTTATCCTGAAAAATATGGGGGTTTAGATCTGGATTTGTTTTATACAATCATTCTTCTGGAAGAGCTTCAAAAAATCAATTCAGGAGGCTTTGCCGCAGCGATCTGGGCTCACGCCTACCTGGCTATGACTCACGTCAACAAAGAAGGTAGCGAGGAAATCAAGGAAAAATACTTATCTGCTTCTATCAATGGTGATATGATCGGCTGTCTTTGTATCACAGAGCCTTTTGGAGGGTCGGATGTGGCAGGGATGAAAACGACTGCTGTTGAGAAAGAAGATTCTTTTGTCATCAATGGTTCTAAAACCTTTATCACCAACGGTGTTTATGCAGACTATTTAGTTGTAGCAGCCAAAACAGCTCCTGAGAAAGGCGGAAAGGGCATGAGTATTTTTATTGTAGATAGAGAAACGCCTGGTATTTCTGCTACAAAACTTAATAAATTAGGCTGGAGAGCTTCGGATACGGCAGAACTGGCATTTGATAATGTAGAGATTCCTAAATCTCATTTGATGGGTGAACGCAATCAGGGTTTCCCTTACATTATGCAGCATTTTGCCTTGGAACGTTTGATTATGGGGGTGAATGCACACGCGAGAGCAGAGTATGCCCTTGAGTATGCCATTCAGTATATGTCCGAGCGTGAAGCTTTTGGGCAGACCATCGATAAATTTCAGGCCTTAAGACATAAAATAGCAGAGCGAAGCAGTGAAGTTGAAATGGCTAAGGCGTTTAACTATACCACTGCAAAACGTTTGGACGAAGGCGAATATGTGGTGAAAGAAGCGACGATGTCTAAATTGCTTTCTACTAAAATAGCTGATGAGGTCATTTACGATTGCTTACAAATGCTTGGTGGTTATGGTTATATCGAAGATTACCCACTTGCAAGAATGTTCCGTGATAGCCGATTAGGGCCTATCGGAGGTGGGACATCAGAGATCTTAAAAGAAATCATTGCCAAAATGGTCATCGACAATAAAGACTATAAGCCGGCGACTTAATGATTATGAGGCTGGCGAAAAAGACAAAATATTAGAAATAATGTCGCTAAGAGCCTATGGAAATTTAATTTTATTTAATAGAATGTTACGGATTACTCATGTTTTAGCATCGAGCCTGTCTTGATGAACATAAGGGCTATGAATGGCCTTTTCTTTCGTTTAGTTCATTGATACCCTTCTGTTTTGTTTAAGTTTGAGCGGAGTTGAGAACTAACTTCATCTCGACTAAGTTTGTACCGAAGTATTGAAGTACTCGAACATAAACAGTGTATTTTGCTTTAAAATAATTTAGGTAATTGAATTTAACCTAGTAAGTCTAAATTTAAATGAAATTACAGCCAAAATGCTGATTGATAATAAAGATTATAAACCGGCGACATAATCTGAATTCATAGGTGGATTATAGAAGCTGTCTCAAAACTTATAGCCTTGTCATTCTTTATTTATTTCAGAATCTTGACTAATTAGATTATATTGAGATCTTCAAACTCCTGAAGCATCCGGATAAGGTGTCAATTAAATTGTTTTAAAACAGCTCTTTTCTATGGATTACACCACTGCTTTTTTAGATTATCTTCAGTTGGAGAAAAAGTATGCCCGGCATACATTGACGTCCTATGCTTCAGATTTGAATCAGTTTCAGTCTTTTCTTTTGGAAAAATATGACACTGGAGATTTTGTGGAAGTCAATTATCCTATGATAAGACAATGGATTGTGAGCTTTGTTGATAAAGACTTGACGAATAAAACCATCAACCGAAAACTTTCAACACTTAAAACCTTTTTTAAATTTCTTCTGAAAGTAAAAGCGATTGAAGTCAATCCAATGCTTCAGCATAAGTCCCTGAAACTGCCTAAGCGTGAACAGGAAGCCTTTTCATTGCTGGAACTTGAAAAGCTCTCAGCTTATTTTGAGGATTCTTCTTTTGAAGGCCTGAGAGATCATTTGATGATTGAGATGTTGTATTCAACGGGTATGCGTAGGCAGGAGCTGATAGATTTAACCCTGTCTTCAATTGATCTTGAGCAAAACCAGTTGAAGGTTCTTGGAAAACGCAACAAAGAAAGACTGCTTCCTTTGCTGAATTCAACATTGATTCTGATAGGAGATTATCTGGAAAAAAGAAAAGGTTTGGCTCTTGACACCGAAAAGTTGTTTGTAACCAAAAGTGGTAAAGCTATTTATCCGAATTTGGTATACAGGACGGTGAATTCGTATTTCAAAAAGGTATCTACAAAGCAAAAATTAAGTCCGCATTTATTAAGGCATGCGTTTGCTTCGCATCTGTTGGATAAAGGGGCTGAAATTACAGCGATAAAAGAGTTACTGGGGCATAGCAGTCTGGCTTCTACAGAGGTTTATACACACTCTAATTTTAAGGAATTGAGCAAAGTACATGCAGCGGCTCATCCCAGATCTTTAAAGAAAGAGGATTAAGACTTTTTTCTGACTGGTATTTCAATAAAATTTCAGAAAAAAAGTGGAAAATAATTTTCAGATATCAATAATCATTATATATTTGCAACCCGTTACGAAAATGACGTTTGACATACTGATAAGCCGATGTAGCTCAGCTGGCTAGAGCAGCTGATTTGTAATCAGCAGGTCGTGGGTTCGAGTCCCTCCATCGGCTCAAGGGTGCAATGAAGTTCATTACATTCTTTATTGATATTGAGAGATGAGAAGTTTGGGACGAGAAGTTTATCCCGAACGAAGTTGAGGGGAGTCCCTCCATCGGCTCATTTATCAGATTGTTTGGGGAGATACTCAAGCGGCCAACGAGGACAGACTGTAAATCTGTTGGTTTTACCTTCGCAGGTTCGAATCCTGCTCTCCCCACAACCAAGTCGGATAACATCAGACTTTGCATTGACATATTGAATAAAATAAGCGGAAGTAGCTCAGTTGGTAGAGCGTCAGCCTTCCAAGCTGAATGTCGCCGGTTCGAACCCGGTCTTCCGCTCTATTTTTTTAAAAATGCAAGATTCTGAATGCCGACGTAGCTCAGGGGTAGAGCGTTTCCTTGGTAAGGAAAAGGTCACGAGTTCAATTCTCGTCGTTGGCTCAATTTTAAGTCTCAAAACCTGGTTTTGTTGACTTATTACGTTGTTATAAACATTAACACTAATATATAACTAAGATTAAATAATTTACTACTATGGCAAAGGAAAATTTTGATCGTTCCAAACCACACCTAAACATAGGTACTATTGGTCACGTCGATCACGGAAAAACTACACTTACAGCTGCTATTACAAAAGTAATGGCCGACGCTGGATATTCTGAAGCTAGTGCTTTTGATCAAATTGATAATGCACCTGAGGAAAAAGAGCGTGGTATTACTATTAACTCTTCTCACGTTGAATATCAAACTGAAAAGCGTCACTATGCACACGTTGATTGTCCAGGTCACGCCGATTATGTAAAGAACATGGTAACTGGTGCTGCTCAAATGGACGGTGCTATTCTTGTTGTGGCTGCAACCGATGGTCCAATGCCGCAAACACGTGAGCATATCCTTTTAGGACGTCAGGTTGGTATTCCAAGAATTGTTACTTTCTTGAACAAGGTTGACCTTGTTGATGATGAGGAACTTCTTGAATTAGTTGAAATGGAAGTAAGAGATTTGCTTTCTTTCTACGAATACGATGGTGACAATGCTCCTGTAATTTCAGGTTCTGCACTTGGCGCTTTGGAAGGTGACGAAAAATGGTCAAAAACTGTTCTTGATTTGATGGAGGCAGTTGATGATTATATTGAACTTCCAGAAAGAGATGTTGAAAAAGATTTCTTAATGCCGGTTGAAGACGTATTCTCGATTACAGGTCGTGGTACAGTAGCAACTGGACGTATCGAAACTGGTGTTGCCAATACTGGTGATCCTGTTGAGATTAACGGTATGGGAGCTGAAAACTTAAAGTCAACAATTACTGGAGTTGAAATGTTCCGTAAAATACTTGACAGAGGAGAAGCTGGTGATAACGTTGGTATCTTATTAAGAGGTATTGAAAAAAGCCAGATTTCCAGAGGTATGGTAATCGCCAAGCCTGGATCTATCAAGCCACACGGAAAATTCAAAGCTGAGGTTTATATCCTGAAAAAAGAAGAAGGTGGACGTCATACTCCATTCCATAATAACTACAGACCACAGTTCTACGTAAGAACTACAGATGTTACTGGTACTATCAATCTTCCTGATGGAGTAGAGATGGTAATGCCTGGTGATAACTTAACAATCACTGTTGATTTGATTCAACCAATTGCACTTAACGTTGGTTTAAGATTTGCAATCCGTGAAGGTGGTCGTACAGTTGGTGCCGGACAGGTGACAGAAATACTTTAATTCTTTAGAATAAAGTTTTAAAATAGGTTAAGGTGTCTGCCTGTGGCGGATACCTTAACTTTTTAAATTTCCTTTTTTATCTGCAAGAAATTTTGTTTCTTTGCACGCTCTAAAAAATGAAATATTTACGGGTTTAGCTCAGTTGGTAGAGCACTGGTCTCCAAAACCAGGTGTCGGGAGTTCGAGCCTCTCAACCCGTGCAGATTGAATAGTGCAAATGTATGGCGAGAAGTTTATCCTGAGCGAAGTCGAAGGAAGCCTCTCAACCTGTGCAGATTGAATAGTGCAAATGTATGGCGAGAAGTTTATCCTGAGCGAAGTCGAAGGAAGCCTCTCAACCCGTGCAGATTGAATAGTGCAAATGTATGGCGAGAAGTTTATCCTGAGCGAAGTCGAAGGAAGCCTCTCAACCCGTGCAGATTTTAGAGTAAAATGTATGGCGAGAAGTTTGTCCTGAGCGAAGTTGAAGGAAGTCTTTTAATCCGTGCAGATTGTATAGTATAAATGTATGGCAAGAAGTTTATCCTGAGCGAAGTCGAAGGAAGCCTCTCAACCCGTGCAAATCTTAAAGAGATGTCTAATATTATAAGTTATGTAAGCGAGTCTTACAACGAGTTAAAAAATCATGTGACTTGGCCTACGTGGGCTGAAGGACAAAAACTCATGGTCATTGTAGCTGTTTTTTCAATTCTTTTTTCACTTGCTATCTGGGGAGTGGATGAAGTTTTTAGTGCAGCTGTAAAGCAATATTTTAATTGGGTTAAATCGTAATTCATGTCTGAGACAGGTTTAAAAAAGTGGTATGTTGTAAGAGCTATAAGTGGTTCTGAAAACAAAGTCAAAGACTATATAGAGAAAGAGATTTCTCATCAGGGTCTTGGTGATTATGTTGATGACATACTTGTTCCTACTGAAAATGTGGTGCAAATACGCAACGGAAAGAAAATGACTAAGGAAAAAGTATATTTCCCTGGTTATATTATGGTAAACGCCAATTTAGAAGGTGAAGTTGGTCATGTTATTAAAGGAGTGAATGGTGTTATCGGTTTCCTTGGTGAAACCAAGAGAGGAGAGCCGGTCCCAATGCGTAAATCTGAGGTGAATAGAATGCTTGGCAAAGTAGATGAGCTATCTGTTCAGAAAGAAAATGTTGCTATCCCATTCAGTATAGGTGAATCTGTGAAAGTTGTAGACGGACCTTTTAATAGTTTTACCGGAACTATTGAAAAGATTAATGAGGATAAGAGAAAATTACAGGTTATGGTTAAGATTTTCGGTCGTAAAACCCCGGTGGAACTTAGCTATATGCAAGTAGAGAAAGTTTAAATGTTACATATAATATAGAGTTGTTTTTAATCATAATGCTTCCCACTGAAAACAATTCAACTAAATTTTGAAAAATGGCAAAAGAAGTAAGTAAAGTAGTAAAACTCCAGGTACGAGGTGGTGCAGCAAACCCATCCCCACCAGTTGGACCTGCTTTGGGTGCTGCTGGTGTAAATATCATGGAATTTTGTAAACAATTCAATGGTAGAACACAAGATAAGAGTGGAAAAATCCTTCCTGTAGAAATTACAGTATATAAGGATAAGTCCTTTGATTTTGTGATCAAAACTCCACCTGCAGCAGTACAATTGATGGAAGCATCAAAACTAAAGAAAGGATCTGGAGAACCTAATACGAAAAAAATAGGTTCTGTAACTTGGGATCAAGTGAAGGCGATAGCTGAAGATAAAATGCAGGATTTAAATGCATTTACAACAGAATCTGCAATGAAGATGGTTGCTGGTACAGCAAGATCTATGGGTATAACTGTAAAAGGTAATGCACCATTTTAAAAAAACGAAATTAACATGGCAAAAATAACTAAAAAGCAAAAAGAAGCGCAAGGTAAAGTGGATGAGTCAAGGACTTATTCAGTAGCTGATGCCTCTGCTTTATTGAAAGACGTAGCTTACGCTAATTTCGACGAATCTGTTGATCTAGCTGTAAGACTTAATGTTGATCCAAGAAAAGCTAACCAAATGGTTCGTGGTGTTGTAACCTTACCCCACGGAACAGGTAAAGATGTAAAAGTCTTGGCTCTTGTGACTCCAGATAAAGCAAAAGAAGCAGAAGATGCAGGTGCAGATTACGTTGGTCTAGATGAATACCTTGAGAAAATCAAAGGCGGCTGGACAGATGTAGATGTGATTGTAACTATGCCGAGTGTGATGGGAAAATTAGGCCCCTTAGGTAGAGTCTTAGGTCCTAGAGGACTTATGCCGAACCCTAAAACTGGTACGGTAACAATGGATATCGCAAAAGCAGTGTCTGACGTAAAAGCTGGTAAAATCGATTTTAAAGTTGATAAAACTGGAATCGTTCATGCAGCTGTTGGTAAAGTATCCTTCGACGCAGAGAAAATTGCTGGAAATGCAAGAGAATTACTAACGACGCTCGTCAAGCTTAAGCCTCAGGTAGTGAAGGGAACTTATATTAAAAGTATCCATATCGCTTCCACAATGAGTCCAAGTATTGAAATCGATACGAAACGATTTACCGAGCAATAATTTTAAGTTATGACAAGAGAAGAAAAATCTATAGTAATAAAAGATTTAACTACTAAGTTAGCAAATTCATCAAATGTATATTTAGCAGATATTTCAGGCTTGAATGCAACTATAACTTCAGACTTAAGACGTGCTTGCTTTAAAGCAGACGTTAAGTTGATGGTAGTTAAGAATACTCTCCTAGGCAAAGCCATGGAAAGTACAGATAAAGAATTCGGCGAGCTAACCGATACCCTGAAAGGGAGTACTTCGATTATGCTTTCTGAAACTGGAAATGCTCCAGCTAAAGTGATCAAAAGCTTTAGAAAGAAAAATGAAAAGCCTATTTTGAAAGGGGCTTATGTTGCAGAATCAATTTACGTTGGTGATGAGAACCTGGATGCTTTAGTAGACATCAAGTCTAAAGAAGAAGTGATAGGAGATGTCATCGGATTGTTACAATCTCCAGCCAAAAACGTTATATCAGCACTTAAATCTAGTGGTGGAAAACTTTCTGGAATACTAAAAACACTTTCTCAAAAAGAAGAATAAACACGCACAATTACTAATATTAAATTACACTAAAACGATAGAAAATGGCAGAATTAAAAGATTTCGCAGAACAATTGGTTAACCTTACTGTAAAAGAGGTAAATGAGTTAGCTGATATTTTAAAAGAAGAATATGGTATAGAGCCTGCAGCTGCTGCAGTAGCTGTAGCAGGTGGTGGCGGTGCTGCTGCTGAAGAAGCTGAAGAGCAAACAGAATTCGACGTAATTTTGACAGCTCCAGGTGGTTCTAAACTAGCAGTTGTTAAACTTGTTAAAGAATTGACAGGTTTAGGTCTTAAAGACGCAAAAGCATTAGTTGATGGTGCACCAGCTCCAGTTAAGGAAGGTGTTGCTAAAGACGAAGCAGAAGCTCTTAAAGCACAATTAGAAGAAGCAGGTGCTGAGGTTGAGCTTAAGTAAGCTCCCACACACATTTAATACCAGGTTTAGACCACAAGATTTAGTCTTGTAGGTCTAAACCATTTTGCGTATCTATACGCGACGTGTTTATTTTACTTTTTATAAGTTAATATTGCTGATGAATTTACATTGAATTCAAAGCATTAAAATCTTTCTTAGATGTTAGCAATGCATAATGAACGAATTAGTTTTTCTTCTGTTAAAAACAAGCCAGATTATCCAGATTTCCTGGATATTCAAGTAAAATCTTTTCAAGATTTTTTTCAGCTTGAAACTAAACCAGAAGAAAGATCCAACGAAGGATTATATAATACCTTCCAGGAAAATTTCCCAATTACAGATACGAGAAATCAATTTGTACTTGAATTTTTAGATTATTTTGTAGATCCTCCCCGATACTCCATTCAGGAGTGTATCGAAAGAGGTCTTACCTACAGTGTGCCTCTCAAGGCAAGATTAAAACTTTACTGTACCGATCCAGAACATGAAGATTTTGAAACGATCGTGCAGGATGTCTATTTAGGAACCATTCCTTACATGACTCCAAGTGGTACTTTTGTAATCAATGGAGCAGAACGTGTAGTGGTTTCTCAATTGCACAGATCTCCAGGTGTTTTCTTTGGCCAGTCTTTTCACGCCAATGGAACCAAACTTTACTCCGCCAGAGTAATTCCTTTTAAAGGATCTTGGATTGAATTTGCTACAGACATCAACTCTGTGATGTATGCCTACATCGACAGAAAAAAGAAATTACCTGTTACAACACTTTTCAGAGCCATCGGTTTTGAAAGAGACAAAGATATTTTAGAGATTTTTGACCTTGCAGAAGAGGTGAAAGTGTCTAAAACCGGTTTGAAAAAATACCTTGGCCGTAAATTAGCTGCCAGAGTATTAAATACATGGTACGAAGATTTCGTAGATGAAGATACAGGAGAAGTTGTTTCTATTGAAAGAAATGAAATCGTATTAGACCGTGATACAGTCCTGGAAAAAGACCATATAGAAGAGATTTTAGAAACGGGTTCAAAAACGATCTTACTGCATAAGGAAGAAAATTTGACCGGTGACTATGCTATCATATATAACACTCTACAAAAAGACCCTACTAACTCTGAAAAAGAAGCAGTAGAACATATTTACAGACAATTGCGTAATGCTGAGCCGCCTGATGAAGAGACTGCTCGTGGTATTATCGATAAATTGTTTTTCTCAGATCAACGTTACAACTTAGGTGAAGTTGGTCGTTACAGAATGAACAAAAAATTAGGCCTTGATATTAGCATGGAAAGCAAAGTGCTTACTAAGCTGGATATCATTACTATCATCAAGTACCTTATTGAATTGGTTAACTCTAAAGCTGAAGTTGATGATATTGATCACCTTTCCAACCGTCGTGTTAGAACTGTAGGTGAGCAATTATCTCAGCAATTTGGTGTTGGTTTAGCGAGAATGGCCAGAACCATCAGAGAGCGAATGAATGTAAGGGATAACGAAGTGTTTACTCCTATAGATTTAATCAATGCGAAGACCTTGTCTTCAGTGATTAATTCTTTCTTTGGAACCAACCAGTTGTCTCAGTTCATGGATCAAACCAATCCACTGGCAGAGTTAACAAACAAAAGAAGACTTTCAGCCTTAGGGCCCGGAGGTTTATCGAGAGAAAGAGCAGGTTTTGAGGTACGTGATGTTCACTACACTCACTACGGAAGACTTTGTCCGATTGAAACACCTGAAGGACCAAACATTGGTTTGATTTCTTCTATGTCTGTTTACGGAAAAGTGAACAGTATGGGATTCATTGAAACTCCGTACCGTAAAGTTGAAAATGGTAAAATCGATTTTGAATCAGACCCGCTTTACCTCTCTGCTGAAGAAGAAGAAAACAAATTAATTGCACAAGCCAATATTCCTGTTTCTGATGATGGAACTATGACTTCAGATCGAGTTATTGCTCGAATGGAAGGTGACTTCCCTGTTGTAGATCCTAAAGAAGTAGATTATATCGATGTTGCTCCAAACCAGATTTCATCAATTTCGGCTTCACTGATTCCTTTCTTGGAACACGATGATGCCAACCGTGCATTGATGGGCTCCAACATGATGCGTCAGGCACTTCCTTTATTGAGAGTGGATGCCCCTATCGTTGGGACTGGATTGGAAAGACGTGTGGCTCAGGATTCAAGAGTTTTGATCAATGCTGAAGGAGAAGGAACTGTCGACTATGTAGATGCTAGAAAAATTATCATTTCCTACGACAGAACTGAAGACGAGCAACTCGTCAGTTTTGATGATGATGACAAGACGTATGACTTGATCAAATTCAGAAAAACCAATCAGGGTTCTACGATTAACCTAAAACCTATTGTACGTGTAGGCGACAGAGTGACTAAAGGACAGGTGCTTTGTGAAGGTTATGCAACAGATAACGGTGAACTTGCCCTTGGTAGAAACATGAAAGTGGCCTTTATGCCATGGAAAGGTTACAACTTTGAGGATGCCATCGTGATATCTGAACGTGTGGTTAAAGATGATATCTTAACTTCCGTTCATATCGATGAGTATTCTTTAGAGGTTAGAGATACCAAACTTGGTAATGAAGAATTGACCAGCGATATTCCAAACGTTTCTGAAGAAGCGACAAAAGATCTGGATGAGCATGGTATGATCAGAATTGGTGCAGAGATTAAGCCAGGAGATATTCTTATTGGTAAAATCACCCCTAAAGGTGAAAGTGATCCTACACCGGAAGAAAAATTATTGAGAGCTATTTTTGGTGACAAAGCTGGTGATGTAAAAGATGCTTCTTTGAAGGCTTCTCCATCGCTTAACGGTGTTGTTATCGATAAGAAATTGTTTACAAGAGCCGTAAAAGATAAACGTAAGAGAGCACAGGACAAGCAGGAGATAGATGCTTTAGAAGCTAAGTTTCAGGTGAAGTTCGAAGAACTAAGAAACCGTTTAATTGAAAAATTATTTGGTATTGTTGGTGGAAAAACAGCTCAGGGAGTTCAAAATGATTTAGGAGAAGATACCCTGCCGAAAGGTAAAAAGTACACTCTGAAAATGTTGAACTCTGTGGAAGACTTTAGTCACCTGACCAAAGGCACCTGGACGACTGACAAAGCAACCAATGCTTTGGTAGCAGATCTTTTACACAACTATAAAATTAAACAAAACGATCTTCAGGGTAACCTGAGAAGAGAGAAGTTTACAATTACGGTTGGTGATGAACTTCCATCTGGAATTTTAAAACTTGCTAAAATTTACGTCGCTAAGAAACGTAAACTGAAAGTAGGGGATAAGATGGCAGGTCGTCACGGTAACAAAGGTATTGTTGCTAAAATCGTAAGAGAAGAGGACATGCCGTTCTTAGATGATGGAACGCCGGTTGATATCGTATTGAATCCACTTGGTGTACCCTCTCGTATGAACATAGGCCAGATTTACGAAACGGTTCTTGGATGGGCTGGACAAAAATTAGGCAGAAAGTTTGCTACACCAATTTTTGACGGAGCTACTTTAGACCAGATCAATGAACTGACCGATGAAGCAGGTATTCCAAGATTTGGACACACCTATCTATATGATGGTGGTACTGGAGAGCGTTTTGACCAACGTGCAACTGTTGGGGTCATCTATATGTTGAAATTAGGACATATGATTGAAGATAAGATGCACGCCAGATCTATCGGACCATACTCTCTTATTACGCAGCAACCGCTTGGTGGTAAAGCACAATTTGGTGGACAGCGTTTTGGTGAGATGGAAGTTTGGGCACTTGAAGCTTATGGAGCTTCTGCCACACTGAGAGAGATCTTAACTGTAAAATCGGATGATGTGATTGGTAGAGCCAAAACTTACGAAGCTATCGTAAAAGGTGAACCAATGCCAGAGCCAGGATTGCCGGAATCTTTCAACGTGTTGATGCACGAATTGAAAGGTCTAGGATTAGATATCAGATTAGAAGAGTAATAGCAATCCTGCCTTCGGGCAGGAGATGTTATCACATTTATTACAATAATTCTTTAGCACTTGTATTATGACAAGAAATAATGATAAGAATACACAAAAGAGATTTAATAAAATCTCTATAGGTTTATCTTCTCCGGAAAGTATTCTAGCCGAATCCAGAGGTGAAGTTTTAAAACCTGAAACTATTAATTACAGAACACACAAGCCAGAAAGAGATGGACTGTTTTGTGAACGAATTTTTGGCCCTGTCAAAGATTATGAATGTGCTTGTGGAAAATATAAAAGAATACGCTACAAAGGAATCGTTTGTGACCGATGTGGTGTAGAGGTTACCGAGAAAAAGGTAAGAAGAGACCGCGTTGGACACATCAATTTAGTTGTTCCTGTAGCTCACATTTGGTATTTCAGATCATTGCCAAATAAAATTGGATACCTTCTTGGAATTCCTTCCAAGAAACTCGACATGATCATTTATTATGAACGCTATGTCGTTATTCAACCAGGGGATGCGAAGAACGAAGAAGGAGAGCCGCTTAAGAAAATGGATTTCTTAACTGAAGAAGAATACCTGAATATTTTAGATGGACTTCCTCAGGAAAATCAGTACCTAGACGATGACGATCCTAACAAGTTCCTCGCTAAAATGGGAGCTGAATGTTTATTGGAAATTCTAAAGCGTCTAGATTTAGATGAGCTTTCTTATGACCTCAGACACAAAGCAAACAACGAAACTTCCAAGCAGAGAAAAACGGAAGCTCTAAAACGTCTTCAGGTTGTTGAAGCGCTTAGAGATTCTAAAAACAACAGAGAAAATAATCCTGAGTGGATGATCATGAAAGTGATCCCTGTAACTCCACCAGAATTAAGACCTCTTGTTCCTCTTGATGGTGGTCGTTTCGCGACATCAGATTTGAATGACCTTTACAGACGAGTGATTATCAGAAACAATCGTTTAAAGCGATTGATGGAAATAAAAGCTCCGGAAGTTATTCTTAGAAATGAGAAGCGTATGCTTCAGGAATCTGTAGATTCTCTATTTGACAACACAAGAAAATCTTCTGCTGTTAAAACGGATTCTAACAGACCACTGAAATCGCTTTCTGATTCCCTAAAAGGAAAACAAGGACGTTTCAGACAAAACCTTCTAGGTAAGCGTGTGGATTATTCTGCCCGTTCTGTCATCGTCGTTGGACCGGAAATGAAAATGTTCGAATGTGGATTGCCTAAAGATATGGCAGCAGAACTTTACAAGCCTTTTGTGATCAGAAAACTGATTGAAAGAGGAATTGTAAAAACTGTAAAATCCGCTAAGAAAATAATAGACAAAAAAGAGCCTGTAGTTTGGGATATTCTTGAAAACGTGTTAAAGGGACACCCTGTGTTACTTAACCGTGCTCCAACCCTTCACAGACTTGGCATACAAGCTTTTCAGCCAAAATTGATTGAAGGTAAAGCTATACAGTTACACCCATTGGTTTGTACTGCCTTCAATGCCGATTTTGACGGTGACCAGATGGCGGTGCACTTACCTTTAGGACCAGAAGCTATCCTGGAAGCTCAACTCTTGATGTTGGCATCACACAGTATTTTGAATCCTGCTAATGGATCCCCAATTACTGTACCTTCTCAGGATATGGTTCTTGGATTATACTACATGACCAAACCAAGATCATCTACTCCGGAAGAGAAAGTGAAAGGAGAAGGTCTTAAGTTTTACTCTGCAGAAGAAGTCAATATCGCCTATAACGAGAAGCAGGTTGACTTAAATGCTTTGATCACTATCAGAACTAATGATGTTGATGAGAACGGTGAGATTGTCAAGAAAAATATTGAAACGACTGTTGGACGAGTTTTGTTTAATGAATCTATTCCAGACAGTGTTGGTTTCATCAACGATGTCATGACTAAGAAAGCGCTTCGTGATGTTATCGCAAGAGTGCTTAAGAAAACATCTGTCCCTGAAACCGCTGAGTTTCTTGATGAGATCAAAAGTCTTGGATACAACTTCGCCTTTAGAGGTGGATTGTCTTTCTCTTTAGGTGATATTATTATCCCTGAAGAAAAACAATCTATGATTGATGATGCTAACGAGCAGGTAGAAGGCGTTATAGGAAACTATAACATGGGTCTTATCACCAACAACGAGCGTTACAATCAGGTTATTGATATCTGGACGGCGACCAATGCTAACTTGACAGAACTTGCTATGAAGCGAATTCGTGAAGATAAGCAAGGGTTCAACTCGGTATACATGATGCTTGACTCTGGTGCAAGGGGGTCTAAAGAACAGATTCGCCAGTTAACCGGTATGCGTGGATTGATGGCTAAGCCTAAAAAATCTACATCTGCTGGTGGTGAAATTATTGAAAACCCTATTCTTTCCAACTTTAAAGAAGGTCTGTCGATTTTAGAATACTTTATATCTACTCACGGTGCACGTAAAGGTCTTGCCGATACTGCACTCAAAACTGCCGATGCGGGTTATTTAACGCGTAGACTGGTAGATGTTTCTCAGGATGTTATCGTAAGAGAAGAAGATTGTGGAACATTGAGAGGTATTGAAGTTTCAGCATTGAAGAAAAACGATGAAGTAGTAGAAAGTCTTGGTGAACGAATCGTAGGTAGAACAGCATTGAATGATATCGTGGATCCAATTTCACAGGAACTTCTTGCGAATGCTGGTGATGAGATTCTTGAAGATGCAGCTGATAAGGTTGAAGCTTCAGCTTTAAACTCTGTTGAAGTGCGTTCTCCATTAACCTGTGAGGCTAAACAAGGTATTTGTGTGAAATGTTACGGTAGAAACTTATCTACCAACAAAACTGTACAACGCGGTGAAGCTGTTGGTGTAGTCGCCGCTCAATCTATTGGTGAGCCAGGTACACAGCTAACCTTAAGAACCTTCCACGTAGGTGGTATTGCAGGTAACATATCAGAAGAAAATAAACTTGAAGCTAAATTTGACGGTGTAGCAGAAATCGAAGATTTAAAAACTGTTGAAGGTCAGAATAGCGAAGGAAAGAAAATTGATATCGTTATTTCGAGAACTTCGGAAGTTAAAATTATAGATAAAAAATCTGGAATTGCTTTAAGTACAAACGTTATTCCTTATGGTTCTGAATTGATGATTAACCCTGGCGATAAAGTCAAAAAAGGTGATGTCATCTGTAAGTGGGATCCTTATAACGGTGTGATTATTTCAGAATTCTCTGGTAAAATTGAATTTGAAAACATCACACAAGGTCAAACTTTCGAGGTTGAAAGTGATGAGCAAACTGGTTTCCAGGAGAAAGTAATTATAGAATCTAAGAACAAACGTAAGATTCCAACACTTCACATTAAGAATAATGATGATGAAATCATGAGATCTTACAACTTACCAGTTGGAGCTCACTTGATGGTAGATGATGATGAAGAAATCAAAATCGGAAAGATTTTAGTGAAAATCCCTAGAAAATCATCTAAAGCAGGTGATATCACAGGGGGTCTTCCACGTCTTACAGAATTGTTTGAAGCGAGAAACCCTTCAAATCCTGCTGTAGTAAGTGAGATTGACGGTGTGGTATCTTTTGGTAAAATCAAAAGAGGTAATCGTGAAATCATTATAGAATCTAAACTTGGTGAAGTCAAAAAATACCTGGTCAAACTTTCTAACCAGATTCTGGTACAGGAAAATGACTATGTAAAAGCTGGTATGCCATTGTCAGATGGTTCTGTAACTCCAGAAGACATCCTGAACATTAAAGGCCCAAGTGCAGTTCAACAATACTTAGTGAACGAAGTTCAGGAAGTATATAGATTGCAGGGGGTTCAAATTAATGACAAGCACTTTGAAGTTGTCGTAAGACAAATGATGAGAAAAGTAAGAATTCAGGATTCCGGTGATACTATATTCCTAGAAAATCAACTGGTGCATAAAGAAGATTTCATTGAAGAAAACGATAATATTTTCGGAAAGAAAATCGTAGAAGATGCCGGAGACAGTACTGCGCTTAAGCCCGGACAGGTTGTTACTTTACGTGAATTGAGAGATGAAAATTCAATCCTGAAACGCGAAGACAAGCAACTGGTTACGGCACGTGATGCTGAATCTGCAACTGCAGCGCCAATATTGCAGGGTATTACTAGAGCTTCTCTACAGACCAAGTCCTTTATCTCGGCTGCTTCCTTCCAGGAAACAACCAAAGTACTAAACGAAGCTGCGGTAAGTGGTAAAGTGGATTACTTGGAAGGCTTGAAAGAAAATGTAATCGTTGGACATAGAATTCCGGCGGGTACAGGATTGAGAGAGTTTGACGATATCATTGTAGGGTCTAAAGAAGAACTGGCCTCAATGATGGAGAAGAAACAGGAAGTGAATGTAAACTTTAATTAACCATGAGCGATCAAGACGATAAAAAGCAGCAGAAGCTCAATATCCAAATAGATGATGACGTGGCACAGGGGATTTATAGTAACCTGGCCATCATCAATCATTCACAAACTGAGTTTGTTTTGGATTTTGTGAACATCATGCCTGGGTCTCCTAAGAATAAAGTGAGATCTAGAATCATACTTACGCCTCAGCATGCTAAGCGCCTGTTGAGAGCTTTGAATGATAATATCAATCGTTTTGAGAAAAGCCAGGGACCGATTAAAGAACAGGAAAAAACCAATATTCCAATGAATTTTGGTGGACCTACAGGAGAAGCTTAACCTTCTCTTTTAAGTCCGGATATAAAAAAATCCCTCAAATTAAGTTTTGAGGGATTTTTTATTTGAGTTTTTTTGCTTTAACCCCTATTCAGCTTCAAAAGCGGTCAAGTCAAATGCTATTTTCATTTCATCGCTTACAAAGTTATCTCCAAGATTCTCAATAAAAGACTTAGACATAAACTTGATTCCCCACTCAGTTCTGTCCAAAATAATATCATCAGAAAGTAATACAAGCGAATCATCAGCTTCATTCATAGAAACCTGAACTGGGAAAGTGATGTTCTTTGTGGTGTCTTTCAAAGTTAAATTTCCAGATAACATGGTTTGATTTTCAACCGTATTGACGCCTGTAATTTCAAAGTTAGCTTCAGGATATTTCGTGGCATTGAAAAAATGATCTTCCTTACCATTTGAATATCCCATTAAATGGTTTTCCAAATCCTTTTTATCCTGACCTTCCAAGTCCAGTACGTCAACGCTTGTCATGTCAATAACAATAGTGCCGCCTACTAATTCATCACCATTGGCTGTCAAAGTTCCTTCTGACAGAGAAACTGTTCCATTGTGTTCTCCGGCTGGCTTCGATCCTATCCACTTAATCTTAGACTGATCTACATCAACCTTATAAGTTGTTGCCATTTCTGAGGTTTCTGCGGTTTTTTTCTCATCAGAAGTTTCAGTTTTCTTGTCGCTTTTACAACTTAAGGCTAGTGCTATCAATGATAAAACTAACATTGAATTGATTACATTCTTTTTCATTTTTTATTTGTTTTGATTTTAAAACAACTATCCAAAAACATTCCACACTTGCGGTATGTCATTATGGCATTAAAGTGCAATTGGCAACACATTTGCCAATTGATTAATAAATAGTAAGACATGAGTGATAAGAATATAAAATCAGAAGACAAAGAACCAGTTGACGCTAAAGTCGATGAAGGTCATACAGAAACTTCTGAATCTCAAAATGATGACACATCTTCAACTGAAGGTCAGGAAGATACTGCTGAGGCAACTGAAAAACAGCTTTCTAAGGAAGAGCAGTTACAGCAGGAACTCGATGCTAAAGATGACAAGTACCTGAGATTGTTTGCGGAATTCGAAAATTACAAGCGCAGAACTTCTAAAGAGCGTATCGAACTGTTCAAAACTGCAAGTCAGGATGTAATGCAGTCTATGCTTCCTGTTCTTGATGATTTTGATAGAGCTATGCTGGAGATCAAAAAATCTGAGGACAATTCACTTGTTGAAGGTGTCGAGTTAATCAATAATAAACTTCGAGAAACCCTTAAAAACAAAGGTTTAGAGGTGATGCCAGTAAAAGCAGGAGATGTTTTTGATTCTGAATTACATGAAGCAATTACACAAATTCCAGCACCAAGTGACGACATGAAAGGCAAAATTGTAGATGTTGTTGAAAAAGGATATACTTTAGGTGACAAAATCATACGTTATCCAAAAGTAGTCACGGGAAAATAAAAAATTATGAAAGAAGATTATTATGACATATTAGGCTTATCTAAAGGTGCATCACAAGCTGAAATCAAGAAAGCATATCGGAAGATGGCTATCAAATTCCATCCCGATAAAAATCCCGATGACACTGAAGCTGAAAACAAATTTAAGAAAGCTGCCGAAGCTTACGAAGTTTTAGGAAATGAGCAGAAAAGGCAAAAGTATGATCAATTCGGTCATGGTGCCTTTGATGGATCTCAAGGCTTTGGCGGCGGAGGTATGGATATGGACGATATCTTCAGCCAATTTGGCGATATTTTCGGCAGTGGTTTCGGTGGAAGAAGTCAAGGGTTCTCCGGTTTCGGAGGAGGCTTCGGCGGTGGCGGAAGACAAAGAGCTAAAGGCGGCAATCTAAGAATAAGAGTGAGTTTAACCCTCGAAGAAGTAGCTAAAGGTGTAGAGAAAAAAGTCAAAGTTTCTCGTAAGAAAAAGCCATCAGATACAACCTTTAAAACCTGTACAACCTGTAAAGGATCTGGCCAGGTAACGCGGGTAACCAATACTATCTTGGGTAGAATGCAAACCGCTTCACCTTGTACAGCCTGTGGAGGTTCTGGTCAAATCATAGATAAAAAAGGTCAGGGTACCGATGCTCATGGTTTGAAGATGACGGAAGAAACGGTTTCTATCAAGATTCCAGCCGGCGTTGAAGACGGTATGCAATTGAAAGTTGGAAACAAAGGAAATGAACCTGTAGGAGACGGAGTTCCTGGAGATTTGATTGTTTTAATTGAAGTCAAAGATCATGAAACTTTGCAGCGTGATGGTGAAAACTTACATTACGACCTTTACATAAGCTATCCTGAAGCTGCTTTAGGAGGAAGTAAAGAAATTGAAACCGTAGGCGGTAAAGTGAGAATAAAAATTGAGCCTGGTGTACAAGGCGGAAAGATTTTAAGACTTAGAAATAAAGGTCTTCCTAATCTTAATGGTTATGGTATTGGAGATTTGCTTGTCCACATCAATGTATGGACACCTCAAACTCTATCCAAGGAACAAAAGGAATTTTTTGAATATAACTTAAAAGATTCTAATTTTGAACCTGATCCAAAAAAGTCGGACAAATCCTTCTTTGAAAAGGTAAAAGACATGTTTTCGTAACTTAGTTAACAAAATATTATATATATTTGAACACCGCTTTTTTTTAGCGGTGTTTTTCTTTTTCATAGCAATTTTTTTTCCCACCCTGCTTTTTGTAGGGTGGGTTTTGTTTTTTTAAAGCTTTACTATTTAAATTGGTTTCTACTGAGCTTTTAAAATATTCTAAAAAAAGTAAAGTAGATGCTCTATAACTTCTGATATAACTTATATTTAATTCAAAATACACAGTTATGCCAACACTACTCATTATCGAAGATGAAGATGCTATACGTAGAGTTTTAAAAAAAATATTACTTGAAGAAGAAAATAAATATGATATCGACGAAGCTGAAGATGGTTTGTCAGGTGTAGAAATGATTAAAAAAAATAAATATGACCTGGTGCTCTGTGATATCAAAATGCCGAAAATGGATGGTCTGGAAGTCTTATCCGCTTGTCAGAAATTACAGCCAGAGCTCCCCGTTGTTATGATTTCTGGTCATGGAGATCTTGAGACTGCAGTCCAAACCATGAGAATGGGAGCATTCGACTATATTTCTAAGCCCCCCGATCTCAATCGTTTATTGAACACAGTCAGAATTGCTTTAGATCATACCCAGTTAGCAAAAGAAAACAAACAGCTAAAAAAGAAAGTTTCCAAACAATTTGAGATGATTGGGAAGTCAGAGGAACTCGACCAGATTAAGTCGATGATCGACAAAGTGGCTCCTACCGAAGCCAGAGTTTTGATCACTGGAGAAAATGGAACTGGTAAAGAGCTTGTGGCGCACTGGCTCCACGAAAAAAGCGATAGAAATAAAGGCCCTTTTATAGAAGTGAATTGTGCTGCAATTCCCTCAGAATTGATAGAAAGCGAATTGTTTGGTCACGTTAAAGGTGCTTTTACCTCAGCCAATAAAGACAGAGCCGGAAAGTTTGAAGCTGCCAACGGGGGAACTATTTTTCTTGATGAAATCGGTGATATGAGCCTTTCAGCTCAGGCCAAAGTGTTGAGGGCTTTACAGGAGAACAGAGTACAGCGTGTAGGTAGCGATAAGGATATAAAAGTAGATGTGAGGGTTATTGCTGCTACCAATAAAGACCTTAAAGATGAAATCGACGGGAAAAGATTTCGAGAAGATTTATACCATAGATTAGCTGTGATTATTATCCATGTTCCAGCGCTTAAAGACAGACGAGCAGATATTCCTGAGCTCATCAAACATTTTACTGAAAAAATCGCTAAAGAACAGGGGACAAAGCCTAAGGTCTTTGAGCCTGAAGCCATCTCGCTTTTAGAACAGCTCAACTGGACAGGAAATATAAGAGAGTTACGTAACGTTGTCGAACGATTAATCATCTTAGGTGATCACAAAATAACAGAGGCTGATGTGAGAAGATTCGTTCAGATAAAAGCTACTTAGACTCAGGTTTTGGTGGGGTATATCTTAAAAAATACATCGTGTCACCACTTGGGTGTTCCCATTCTTTAAGGACTTTGAAGCCATATCTCCTGTAAGCTATACTCACTTTTCTGATGCGGGTTTCTGCGTAGATGGGAAGCTGTAGTGCTTTAGAAATACGGTACATTTCATCTTTCATTTTGTAAGGAGTCTTATCGCTTGTATTTCCTCGGGCATCTGGTAAAATACCCCAAAACCAGCAGTATAAAAATTCACCTTCGTTTGGTCGCTGTTTCCTGACAAACTTCTGAGATTTTAAAGCTTTTAAGCCTTTTTTGATGCCAGTTACGTTTAAAGCAAGCTTGAGGTCCTGAATTAAACCTGACCAAAATCCGTCACCTTTACCATCCATTTTAAAAAAGATAGCTATGCCTCTGCCATCGTCAGAAACCAATAAGGCATCTTTTTTAATGGCTTTCTCTACCATGTGTCTGGCTAAAAAAAGAAACCTCTGCTCTTTTTTAGAATCGTCTTTTACGATTTCCATGGATGTAGGAATTTCCTGCAACAATGTGGATACATGTTGAATTATTTCTTCCTTGTCAAAATCTTTTTTCAAGTCTCTTTATTTTCAGAATGAATTTTCAAATATAAAGTAAATCTATCATCTTAAAAGCTAAATCTGTTTTCTTGACGAAACTGGCATTTGTAATAAGACTAATATTTAAGAATTAAATCATCAGTCACAATTCTATATTCTAATCTCAAAGTGTACTTTTGCTTTCTGAAAAAAGCAGGCTTTGAACCTATCGATTTACACCAAAGAATTTTCTAAGAACTTTAGTTTAGCCTTGCCTATTATGCTGGGGCAATTAGGTCATGTTTTGGTTGGTTTCGTCGATAATTTGATGATAGGGAAACTTGGAGCAGCCCCTCTGGCAGCCGTCTCTCTGGGTAATACGCTTATCTTTTTCGCTCTTTTTCTTGGTATCGGGTTTAGTTTTGCGATCACACCACTTATTGCCGAGGCCGACGGAGAAGGTGATGCTAAAAAAGGGCGTAGATATTTTCAGCATGGTCTTGTGATGTGCACTGTCAATGGCATAGTTTTATTTCTCTTACTTTTATTAGTAAAGCCAATTCTATACCATCTCGATCAGCCAAAAGATGTGGTTGATTTGGCTTTGCCCTATCTGGATATCGTTGCTTTTTCTTTGATTCCCCTAATGATTTTTCAGGGGTTTAAGCAATTTGCAGATGGACTTTCATTGACCAAATATGCGATGTACGCTACTATTTTATCGAATGTAGTCAATGTCATATTCAATTATTTATTGATATACGGAATTTGGTTTTTCCCTCGGCTGGAATTGGAAGGTGCCGCGATTGGCACATTAATTTCCAGGGTTTTTATGCTGATTTTGCTTTACCTTATCTTAAGCAAAAGACCGAAATTGAAATCTTATTTTATTCTGATGAAAAAGTCTTTGGATAAAGCTATTTTCAGGAGACTTGTCAATTTAGGTTTCCCAACTGCTTTACAAATGTTGTTTGAAGGAGGGATTTTTACAGCAACCGTCCTGCTGGCAGGAACTTTAGGAACCAAAGCACAGGCTGCCAATCAAATCGCCCTTAATCTGGCTTCCATGACGTTTATGATTGCTGTCGGGCTAGGCGTTACTGCTACCATTAGAGTGTCCAACCAAAAAGGGAAGCGGCAGTTTAAAACCTTAAGAGATGTTGCCTTTTCAATTTTCCTGCAGGTATTTTTGATTGAGGGTGTTTTTGCTCTTGGTTTCATTCTTTTGAAAGGCTTCTTACCCACATTATACATAGATGATACTGAAGTCATTATACTTGCTTCACAGTTGTTGATTATCGCAGCGCTTTTTCAACTGAGCGATGGTCTGCAAGTGGCGATTCTTGGTGCCTTACGGGGGCTTCAGGATGTGAAAGTGCCAACGCTTATATGTTTTATTGCCTACTGGCTTATTGGTTTGCCCGTTTCCTATTTCACAGGGAAGGCTGAAGTTTTGGGGAGTATGGGGATTTGGTTAGGTTTGCTTACTGGTCTTACAGCTTCAGCGATTATGTTGTACATCAGATTTAATATGCTCTCCAAAAAACAAATTCTTACTTTTGGAGAAAATAAACTAACAACCACATGAAATTACCGAGATTTATATTAGGTGATAATACAGATTATCCCGAATCGATATTCATTATTCACACAGAATTTCCAAGGTTTATCATCGACTTAAAAACAGATGATATTGAATGGTTTGAAGATTTTGATGTTGAAAATGAAGAAGAAATGGTGGAAGAAACCAATAACTTAATCAAAGAAGCTTCCGAGTTTTACGATAGAGAAGTGGACCGTTACCAATAAATAATATATGCTGGAACAACTTCAGAATTTAGACAGAGACTTATTTCTTTACCTCAATAATCTTGGAGTTAAAGAATGGGACTGGTTTTGGGTGTTTATTACCGAGAAAGAAGTTTCGATTCCTTTATATGGTATTCTTTTACTTATAATTTACAAAAAGACAAAATTAAGGGGTTTAGCAATCACAGTTGTAGTAGTGGCTTTAATGATCACATTCACAGACCAGCTGTCCAATTTATTTAAGGATACTTTCGAGCGATGGAGACCCTGTAACGAAGCCTTTATGGAATATGGTAGGTTTCTGGCAAAACGCTGCGGCAAATACGGTTATTTTTCTGGCCATGCCATTAGTTCTTTTGCTGTAGCCACCTTTATCTCTAATTTGCTTAAGCCTTATTATAAAAATGTATTTTACTGGATGTTTTCATGGGCCATCCTGATCACTTATAGCCGAATTTATATCGGTGTGCATTACCCCGGAGATATTATTACTGGTGGTTTGTTTGGAATAGTAGCAGGGTTTTTATTCTTCAAACTACATCAATATCTAACCGGTAAATTCAATAATGACTACAAGCAAAAATCTTAGGATTTAGCTTTATTTAGAAGATATTCTGCCGCTTCAAAAGGACTTAAGTCCTGACCCTGAATTTTCTGCAGGATTTTCGGAAATTCAGCCTTGATAATTTCATTTTGATAGAATTCTTTTTTCAAAGAATCTTCAATGCTTTGTGTGAGCCAAAATTTATTTTGACTAGCTCTTTTCTCTTCAAAAAATCCATTGCCTTTTGCTTTTGAAAAGTAATCGGAAAGCATATTCCAGACGTTTTCGATGCCTTCGTTTTTTAAAGCACTGGCAAGTTTCACTTTTGGTTCCCAGCCATTAGCCTTTGAAGGATACATATGTAAAGCACGATTGAATTCAACTTTTGCTTTTTTAGCAGCTTTTATATTTTCTCCATCTGCTTTATTGATGACAATAGCATCAGCCATTTCAATAATGCCGCGTTTTATACCTTGCAATTCATCACCAGCTCCAGCGAGTTTTAATAGTAAAAAGAAATCCGTCATGCTATGAACAGCGGTTTCGCTTTGTCCAACACCAACGGTTTCTATGAGCATGATGTCAAATCCAGCAGCTTCACACAGCAAAATGCTTTCCCGTGTTTTTCTGGCTACACCGCCTAAAGACTCCCCGGAAGCTGTTGGGCGGATGAATGCATTGGGGTGCTGAACCAGCTTCTCCATACGCGTTTTATCTCCCAGAATACTTCCTCTGGTCACCGAGCTGGAAGGGTCCACTGCCAACACGGCAACCTTATGCCCTTTTCCCGCCAGAAGTAAGCCTAGTTGCTCTATAAACGTGCTTTTTCCTACACCCGGAACACCCGTAATCCCTATTCTTAAAGACTTATTGGAATGCGGCAAACACGACGATATAATGGTTTTTATGTCTTCAGCATGCCGTTTACTTCGACTTTCAATGAGCGTTATCGCCTGACTTAAGTTAGTTTTATTGCCATTTAAAATACCTTCAATTAATTTTTGAATGTCTTTTGATTCCCTTCTTAAAGCCTTAATCTTTTCTGCGGACGACTGACTCAGATTGAGGTTTGGATCGCTTTTAGTTTCCTTAAGCGCAGATTTTCTATTTTTGGACGAAGACATAATTTACATTTAGTACAAATTTATGAATTCATTTTTTTACTGAGCTCTTGTACTTAGTATATTCGATAAAACTAAAAATAAAACACATGAAAACACTTTATACAGCGAAAGCTACAGCGACTGGAGGAAGAAAAGGTCACGTAAAAACAGAAGATGGTCCTATAGATATGCCATTGAGTATGCCTAAAGGCCTTGGTGGTGACGGAGGCGATGGAGTTAATCCAGAGCTGCTTTTTGGGTCAGCTTACTCAGCTTGTTTTGGAAGTGCTCTAAGTTTGGTGGCAGAAAAGCACAAAGTTGATTTAGGTGATTTTAGCGTTACTGCTCATATTAGTATCAACCAAGAAGAGGACGGGAATCTCCTGTTGTCAGCAGTCTTAGACTCTTACCTTCCTGGTGTAAGTGAGATTGAAACAGCCGAAACCTTAGTTAATGAAGCTCACGTCGTTTGTCCGTTTTCCAGAGCAACTCGAGACAATATCGATGTGACGCTAAATATTTTGAGAGACGAGTAATAATCACATCATTTTGAATACTTTAGAACCCCAATGAAAGTTGGGGTTTTGTTAGTTAAAAACTCAATGCTTATTTTTTATGCTGAATCTGATAAAAAATCACCTCAGTCCTAAGTTTTTCTCCATACTTGGTCCTTCTTATTCTGAGAGTGATTACGTTTCCTTGGACCTTTCAGATCAAAAAACTTCAGAGCTAAACATTGATTTGTCTACTGAATTTGCCCTTCAGGAGTATCTGAAGATGTATCTGACATCCAGAGATGCTAAAGCAGCTATTGGTGGATATTTAGAGAAAAGAAGCCTTTACGACCGAAGCTCCTATTTTGGAGAAAACTCTCGTTCTCATAAAAGAAACATCCACTTGGGTGTAGATGTCTGGGCAGAAGCCGGAACTCCCATTTATACTCCTTTACCCGGTAAAATCCATAGTCAGAGGGATAATTTAAACTTCGGGGATTATGGGCCTACGATAATTCTGGAACATGACTTAGGGGGTCTTAAATTCTATTCACTTTATGGTCATTTATCCCGAGAATCCTTGCTTAATTACAAGGTAGGAGAGGAGGTTTCAAAGGGACATCCAATAGCTTATCTGGGTACAAACGAAGTCAACGGGAATTACGCACCCCATTTGCATTTTCAACTTATTCTGGATATGGACGATAAAACCGGGGATTACCCGGGAGTATCTTCTGAAAGTGATTTGGATTTTTACAGGAACAATTGTCCAGACCCTAATTTCTTACTCAACTTTAAATCTTAAAATTCAACATTAGTTAAAGCTTTTGTTTTTCAGTATATTTGCAAAAAAAATAAAAGACTTGAAACTACATATAATTAACGAGACGTCTAAGTTGAAATCTGTGATTTTAGGCATTGCCAATTCCATCGGCCCACAGCCGAAAATTGAGGAAGCTTATGATCCCAAATCTATACAACATATCAAAGAAGGAACTTATCCTGAGGAAAAGGATATGATAAAGGAAATGGAGCAAGTAGCAGCCGTCCTAAAAAAACACAATGTAGAGGTATTAAGGCCTCAGATTATTGAAGATTATAATCAGATTTTTGCCAGAGATATCGGTTTTGTGATTGAGGATAAATTTATTCATGCCAATATTCTGCCAGATAGAGAAAAGGAGATTAAGGCCATCGGTTATATTTTAAAAAACATCTCTGCTGATAAGGAAATAACACTTCCGGAAGATTGTCATGTAGAAGGTGGCGATGTCATGCCTCACGGCGATTATATTTTAGTTGGGACGTATAGAGGAGAGGATTATTCAGATTTTATTACGGCAAGAACCAATATGGAAGCTGTTGAAGAATTGCAGCGTTTATTTCCTCATAAAACTGTGAAATCCTTTAACCTTAGAAAATCCAATACAGATCCTAAAGCCAATGCTCTCCATCTGGATTGTTGTTTTCAGCCTGTTGGTCAAAACTATGCAATCATTCATAAAAACGGATTTTTAGAAGAAGAGGAATACAACTGGTTAGTCAGTCTCTATGGAAAAGAAAATGTATTCGAGATCAACGCTGAGGAAATGTACGAGATGAATAGCAATATATTTTCCATTTCCGAAACTGTTGTTATTTCAGATGAACATTTTAAGCGCTTGAATGAATGGCTTAGATCAAAAGGAATTCAGGTGGAAACCGTAAATTATAGAGAAATTGCCAAACAGGAAGGTTTATTGAGATGCTCAACTTTACCTTTGATAAGAGAATAAATGAAATCGACCTGATTAAATTAATCCTTACTTATCTAACGTAAAGATTAATTTAATCATCAAAATCACATCTGCACGACTGAACTATTCAGGCAGGGGTGACCATTAAAAAAATAAACCCATGAAACAGATTACAGATACGTTAGTGATGATTCGCCCCGTTAACTTCAGAATGAATGAAGAAACAGCAGTGAATAATTATTTCCAAAAAACAACTGAAGACCTTCAGGAAACAGTTAATAAGAAAGCTCAGGCAGAATTTGACGCTTTTGCAGATAAATTAAAGTCAGTTGGGGTTCATGTTATCGTGATAGATGATATCGCCAGTCAGGATTCGCCAGACTCTATTTTTCCAAACAACTGGGTGTCTTTTCATGAAAATGGAGACGTTGCCTTGTATCCTATGTTTGCCAAAAACCGACGTGTAGAGCGCCGTGAGGATATTTTCGAGAAGATAGAAGCCGAAGGCAGATTCATCAGAAATTTTGTGGATTATACTTCAGCAGAATTGGAAAATGTATTCCTGGAAGGAACTGGCAGCTTGATTTTGGACAGACAAAATAGAAAAGCTTACTGCGCCTTATCGCCTAGAGCTGATGAAGATTTGATCATTGAATTCTGTGAAGATTTCGAATACACCCCTATCATTTTTAATGCTTACCAAAGCCATGAAGGTGAGCGTTTGCCTATTTATCATACCAATGTGATGATGTGCGTTGCAGAAGAATTTGCTGTTATTTGTCTTGATACCATTGATGATAAGAAAGAGCTAAAACTCGTTGCAGACAGTCTTGCTCAGGACGGTAAAGAAATCATTAGCATTTCTGAAGAGCAAATGAATAATTTTGCCGGGAATATGCTTCAGGTGCAGGGTGAAACTGAAAAGTTTTTAGTGATGAGTAAGGCAGCTCATGATTCGCTTACCGAAAAACAAATTCAATCTATAGAAAAGCATTGTAAAATTTTGAGCAGTGATTTAACGACTATCGAGACTCATGGAGGAGGTAGCGCCAGATGTATGCTTGCCGAGGTTTTTATACCTAAGGCTGAATAATCTAAGGCAAATACGTTTATTCTTCAAAGATTTTAGGCTAAATGAAGTAATTTTTTTGGACTTCACTTAATAAAAAAAGCCATCTGTATGAGACAGATGGCTTTTTGCTTAATTCGCTTCTTCGCTTATAAATTTGATTCGATAGAGTCGCAGTTCTTCTTCGTCATAGTCTCCGTCAAATTCTTCAATGGCCTCATTGATGCTGTCGGATTCAGCTTCTAAGAAATACTCGTGAATTTCTTCTTGCTGGTCTTCGTCCAAAATATCATCTAACCAGTAATTGATATTGAGTTTGGTTCCGCTAAAAACTATGGCTTCCATTTGTTTGATGAAATCTTTCATCTCAAAACCTTTACCCTGGGCAATATCTGTAAGCGGTAATTTTCTATCGACGTTTTGTATGATGTAAAGTTTGTTGGCACTATTGGCACCAGTGCTTTTCACAACCAGGTCGTCGGGTCTTAAGATTTCATTTTCCTCAACATAATTTTGAATAAGGGAAATGAATTCTTTTCCAAATTTCTTAGCTTTTCCTTCGCCCACACCGTGAATGTTGACAAGCTCTTCAAGGCTTATCGGGTATTTTAAAGCCATGTCATCGAGCGAAGGGTCTTGAAAAACTACAAAAGGAGGGACTTCTTTCCTTTTAGCAATTTTCTTTCGCAAATCCTTGAGCATCTTTAGCAATTTTTCATCAGTCGCCCCAGTAGGTTGAGAAGAGGAGCTGCTAGATGTTGCTTTGCTAAAATCATTATCTTCTGTCATCATGAAAGAAGTTGGGTTTTTTAGAAAGTCTTCACCTTTAGGAAGGATTTTTACAACCCCATAGGATTCTAACTCTTTTTTGAGCATACCCGATATAATGACTTGTCTTAGCAGAGCTGTCCAGTAACTAGCTGGTTTGTCTTTTCCAGCACCAAAAACATCTAAGCTTTCAGCTTTATTAGATTTAATAAGCACATTCGTTTTTCCGGAAAGGGTATGCACAATTTCTTTAGACTTGAAAAGCTGGCCGGTTTCTTTTACTGTCTTGAGGATAAGTAATACATCCTCCTTAGCTTCTTTTTTGCTTTTAGGATAACGCACATTGTCGTCCATATCGCCGCCTTCACCAGTTTCGTTGTCGAATTCCTCTCCGAAATAATGAAGGATATATTTTCTTCTGGAAATAGAACTTTCAGCAAAAGCAACAACATCCTGCAGCAGCGCATGACCAATCTCCTGCTCAGCAATAGGCTTACCACTCATGAATTTCTCAAGCTTCTCAATATCTTTATGGTTGTAGTAAGCAATACAGTGACCTTCGCCGCCATCTCGGCCAGCTCTTCCGGTTTCCTGATAATAGCTTTCAATACTTTTTGGAATGTCATTATGAATCACAAACCTAACGTCCGGCTTATCAATTCCCATCCCGAAGGCAATGGTAGCTACCACAACATCAATATCCTCCATCAGGAACATGTCCTGATGTTTGCTTCTTGTTTTAGCATCCAGGCCAGCATGGTAAGGAACTGCTTTAATCCCATTGACCTGAAGATTTTGACTGAGTTGTTCTACTCGTTTTCTGCTTAAACAGTAAATAATACCACTTTTACCAGAATTCTTTTTAATAAATTTTATAATGTCAGAGTCTACATCGTCAGTTTTAGGACGAATCTCATAATATAAATTAGGTCTATTGAAAGAAGCTTTAAAGGTATTTGCATTTGGAATCCTCAAGTTTTTGAGAATATCTTCCTGTACCTTAGGCGTAGCAGTAGCTGTAAGTCCAATGATTGGAATATCATCACCAATACGCTCAATAATATTTTTCAGGTTTCTGTACTCTGGTCTAAAGTCGTGTCCCCATTCTGAAATACAATGTGCCTCATCTATAGCTAAAAATGAAATGTTTTCCTCTTTTAGAAAATCGATGTATTCAGTCTTAGTCAGAGATTCTGGAGCTACATAAAGCAATTTAGTGATTCCAGCAGATATATCTTCTTTGACTTGCCTTACCTGAGTTTTATTCAGTGATGAATTCAAAACGTGAGCTACGCCTTCGTGTTCCGAAATGTTTCTTATGGCATCCACCTGATTTTTCATCAGTGCAATAAGAGGAGAAACCACAATTGCAGTTCCTTCTTTTATCAAGGCAGGGAGTTGATAGCATAGTGACTTGCCGCCGCCAGTTGGCATAATGACAAATGTGTCTTCGTTGGCGATGATGTTTTTTATAACACTTTCCTGTAGCCCTTTGAATTCGTTAAAACCAAAGTATTTTTTTAACTCTTGATGTAAATTGATTTGTTCCAATTGAAATATTACTATTTAGTTTTATTTACCTTTGCAAAATTAAATATACGCATTCTTTAAGGGCGTACAATAATTAAATATATTAATTTATGGAAGATGTAGCAATACAATCTTATGCTAAGGAAATTATCGAATTAGAATCCAAAGCAATAGAAAACCTTGGGCGTTTAATTGATACTTCTTTTTCTGATGCTGTAAATATAATATATAAATCGAAAGGTCGAGTTATTATAACAGGCGTAGGTAAAAGCGCTATCATAGCCACTAAGATTGTTGCAACTCTTAATTCTACGGGTACACCAGCAGTTTACATGCATGCTGCAGATGCTATACATGGAGACCTTGGAACAATCCTGAGAGATGATGTTGTGATATGTATCTCCAAAAGCGGCAATACACCAGAAATTAAAGTTTTAGCACCGCTTATAAAGAATTTTAAAAATACGCTGATTGCCATAACAGGTAATAAAGACTCATTTCTTGGACAACAGGCAGATTTCGTTCTCAATTCTTTTGTTGAAAAAGAAGCCTGTCCAAATAACTTAGCTCCAACAACAAGCACCACAGCTCAGTTGGTTATAGGAGATGCCCTGGCTGTTTGTCTATTGAAATTAAGGGGGTTTTCCAGTGATGATTTTGCAAAATTCCATCCTGGAGGGGCCTTAGGCAAGACCCTTTACCTTAGAGTGAGAGATATTACCTCTCAAAATATGAAGCCTCAGGTAACACTCACTACCCCCTTAAAAGATGTTATCGTAGAAATCTCTAAAAACATGCTTGGAGTAACAGCTGTCATAGACCAGGATGAGGTTGTTGGAATTATCACTGATGGTGATCTTAGGCGAATGTTAAGTTCTACAGAGGATTTCACCAAACTCAAAGCAAAAGACATCATGTCCAGAAATCCCAAGACCATAACTAACTCTGCAATGGCCATAGATGCACTAGAACTTTTAGAAGAAAATGATATCACTCAGCTCATCGCTTTAGATTCTGGGAAGTATGCTGGAGTGGTTCACCTTCATAATTTAGTTAAAGAAGGTATTATATAATATGGCAAAGTCTAAGACCAAAAAAAATCCAGACGACATGTCTTTCCTAGACCATCTTGAAGATTTAAGATGGCATTTGCTGCGGGCAACTTTAGCTATAATGATAGGAGGGGCAATAGCTTTTGGGATGAAATCTTTTATCTTTGATGTTGTTCTTTTTGGACCAAAACAATCAGACTTTTATACCTACAGATTGCTTTGCAACATCTCTGAATACTTCAATATGCAGGAAAGTTTTTGCTTTGATGAACTTCCCTTCAGGATTCAGAGTAGAACCATGGCAGGCCAGTTTAGTGCCCATATCTGGACTTCTATAACTGCAGGGTTTATTATCGCATTCCCTTATGTTATTTACCAATTCTGGGCATTTATTGCACCAGGATTACAGTCTACGGAGAAGAAGTCTGCCAGAGGTTTCATCTTTGTCACTTCATTTTTATTTTTTCTTGGGGTCCTGTTCGGTTATTATGTCATCACTCCCTTATCAGTTAACTTTTTAGGAAGCTACACGGTAAGCACAGAAATTTTTAACGACTTCGACTTAAGCAGCTATATAGGTCTGGTTAGGGCTTCCGTTTTGGCAAGTGGTCTTATATTTGAACTGCCAGTTATCATTTATTTTTTAACTAAAGTTGGTTTGGTAACGCCAGAATTTTTAAGAAAAAACAGAAAATATTCACTGGTTTTTATATTGATTATTTCCGCTTTAATCACTCCGCCAGATATTGCAAGTCAGGTGATTGTAGCCATTCCAGTTTTGGTTTTGTATGAAGTAAGTATCTTTATTTCCAGATTTGTAATAAGAAAAGAACGTAAAAAAGAAAAGCAAAAAAACAAATAAATAATTATGATTGATTTAGTTGATGAATTTGAGGCTTACAGAGCCAGAATGAATGGTAAAATTTTAAATGAAAACAATAAGGTCTTAAAGCGCATATTTAATCTGGACACCAATTCTTTTGCAGAAGGTGCTTTAGATGTGAAAACAAAAGAGCTTCTAGGTCTTGTGTCTTCGTTGGTTTTAAGATGTGATGATTGTGTGAAATATCATTTAGAGTCTTCTTATAAAGAAGGTCTTCAAAGAGATCAGGTTGTAGAAGCTTTAAGCATAGGAACACTAGTTGGCGGAACCATTGTAATTCCTCATTTAAGAAGGGCTTTTGAATACTGGGAAGCACTTGAAAATAAGTTTGGCAAAACAGAATAAAATCTAATAGATTGTATGAAATCCTTATACCCACTTATCATAAGACTTTTTGCTTACGCAGGTCTGATGTTTTTAATGTCACTTGTCATTCAGTTTGACTTTGCTGAAGGAGAAGTCAAAGAAGATTCTTTAATCGAAATCACGCAGGAAATCATTTTATTAATCGGCTCTTTACTGTTGATTGGATTCAGCTCAAAGGCAAAAGATTTTAAGATTTTTAATCTTGCGTTAGCCGGTTTTCTCGGAGTTCATGTCGTAAGAGAATTTGATTTTTGGCTAAACACCCAGCTTTTTGATAAAGCGTGGCAGGCGATTTCGCTTGTTATAGTAATACTGGTGTTGATCATGGTTGTGAGGAACTGGAAAAAATTAGTTTTTGAAATTGCTGCAATTTCAAAAACCTATGGATTTGCTTTTTTCTTTTCTGGACTCGTTATCTTACATGTCTTTTCCAGACTTTACGGTCGTAAATTGATGTGGATAGATTTGCTTAGAGATACCCATGACAAGTATGTCATTGAAGAGAATGGGGAGAAAATTATACCTCTGAGAGATTTTATGAGGCCTGTGAAAGATGCCTCAGAAGAAAGTATTGAACTTTTAGCTTATTCCATAATGCTTATAGGTGTGGTGGAGATGATTATCTTTGGAATAAAATCGTCTAGAAAAATAAATTAATGAGCACTCATCAAGCAACTTTAAGAGCAGAAAACCTGGTTAAATCCTATAAAAGCAAACAAGTTGTTAAGGGCATCAGTTTAGAAGTTACCCAAGGAGAAATCGTTGGTCTTCTGGGACCTAATGGAGCTGGTAAAACCACTTCGTTTTATATGATTGTGGGTTTGATTAAACCCAACGGGGGTAAAATATATTTAGATAAAACCAACATCACCAAATATCCCATGTATAAAAGAGCTCAAAATGGTATTGGGTATCTTGCTCAGGAAGCCTCTATTTTTAGAAAATTAAGTATTGAGGATAATATCATGAGTGTTCTTGAGCTTACCGACCTCAACAAAAATGAACGCGAAGAAAAAATGGAAGCGCTCATCAGTGAGTTCGGTTTGAATCACATCAGAACCAACAGAGGAGACTTACTCTCTGGAGGTGAAAGGCGACGCACCGAAATTGCTCGCGCTCTGGCAACCGACCCTAAATTCATTTTGTTGGACGAACCCTTTGCAGGAGTAGACCCTGTGGCAGTTGAGGATATTCAAAAAATTGTCGCTCAGCTAAAAGATAAAAACATTGGAATTTTGATCACCGATCACAATGTTCAGGAAACTCTAGCGATTACCGACAGGACGTATCTTATGTTTGAAGGTGGAATCTTAAAACACGGTGAACCTGAAGACTTAGCCAATGATGAAATGGTAAGAAAAGTGTACCTGGGGCAAAACTTTGAACTTCGAAAGAAAAAAATATTCAAATAAATATTAAACTGAGGTCCATTATTATAATCACAAATTCAAAATAATCGAACTCAGGCTCTTAAGTTTTTTGTTTCTTTTTCTCTGCCGCAGGAAATAAAATATTATTCAAGATAAGTCTGTAACCAGGAGATTTTGGATGTAATTCCAGTTCAGTTTTTGGATCTCCCACACGATGCTGATAATCCTCTGGATCGTGACCGCCATAAAAGGTAAAAAAGCCTTTCCCCATTATACCGTGAATGTACCTTGCTTCATCGTTCAGCTTATTTTTTCCCATCACCAAAATATTAGATTTGATGTGATCTGGGCTGAAAGCTGTGGTTTGTCCCATAAAGCCTTTGACCACTGCCGTATGATTTTGGCATAACATCGTAGGAATCGGATCCCATTTGGCTGAGTAATCCATCAGGGTGAAATAATCTTTAGATTTCGGAATAGTCCTTCTCTCGGTCATGTCGATAGAGGAATATTCGTAAACCATCGGGCTTTTCTCCAAGATAAAATCAGTAAAAGCAAAGGTTTTGGAGTAATCAATTTTGTTTTGATACCCTGCTTCAGACGGATCACCATCAAACATAGGTTCGCAAATGTCTACACCTTCTGCAGAAAGGGCAATATCAAAAGAATCTGTCGCACTACACATGGCAAACATAAAACCACCGCCGACCACATAGTCTTTTATTTTTTGAGCCACAGCCAGTTTTTCCTTGGATACTTTTTCATAACCTAATGAATTGGCTAAAGCTTCAGCTTGCTTTTTTTCCTCAATATACCAGGGGGCGGCTCTGTAAGCCCTGTAAAATTTACCGTACTGCCCGGTAAAATCTTCATGATGAAGATGAAGCCAGTCGTACAAAAGCAACTCATCATTAAGCACTTCTTTGTCGTAAATCGTTTTGTAGGGGATTTCAGCAAATTCCAAAACCATAGTCACTGCATCATCCCATGGCGCATTTCCCTGTGGAGAGTACACAGCTATTTTAGGGGCTTTCTCGAGCAATACAGACTCCATATTTTGAGAAGGACTGTTGATGGTTTTTAAAATTTCTTCTGATGTTGAATCGGATATCACTTCAAAGGAGACTCCTCTGATGGTGCATTCCCGTTTAAGGTTTTCAGAAAAAGGAGAAAGAAAAGAGCCACCTCTGTAATTGAGCAGCCATTGGACTTTCTGATTTTTTTCTAATAACCAGTAAGATATTCCATAGGCTTTTAAGTGATTGTCCTGAGTTTCATAATCCATAGGAATCAAGATAAAGTTGGAAAATCCGTTCCAACTTATCAAAATCATGACAACGCAAATAAAAACTCTCATGTTTTATTATTTAAAAAGGAACTTCATCGTCGTCTTCACTTCCAAAGTTTTGTTTGGGAGGGGTAGAGCCAAAGACTTCTTCGGCATTGGGGAAGGAAGGAGAATCAGCTTTGCCAGAATTCATACTGGAGTTGATTTCAAATGGGGAATCAAAATTTTCCAGATTTTCAAACTTACCAAGATGACCAATGAATTTCAATCGAATATTATCCAACCCACCATTTCTGTGTTTTGCGATGATAAATTCACCCTGACCTTGGGTTGGAGAATGCGAATCATCATCCCATTCATCTATATCATAGTACTCTGGTCTGTAAATAAAAGATACGATATCCGCATCTTGTTCTATTGCTCCAGACTCCCTAAGGTCACTAAGCAAAGGTCTTTTACTGCCACCTCTTGTTTCTACAGCTCTGGAGAGTTGAGAAAGCGCCAGGACCGGGATGCTTAATTCTTTTGCCAAAGCTTTTAAGTTTCTGGATATGCTAGAGATCTCTTGTTCTCGGTTTCCTCCTTTTTGAGAACCACCACCTGTCATCAATTGCAAATAATCCACAACGATGAGTTTGATACCGTGCTGAGATGAAAGTCGTCTGGCTTTCGCTCGTAAGTCGAAAATAGAAAGCGATGGGGTATCATCTATAAACAAGGGTGCTTGTTCTAGTGATTTTACCTTTACATTCAATTGTTCCCATTCGTGAGGTTCAAGATTTCCAGTTCTTAGTTTTTCTGAACTCAATCCAGTTTCAGAAGAAATGAGACGTGTAATTAATTGAACAGAGGACATTTCCAGTGAAAAGAAAGCCACTGGGATATTCTGACCAACAGCAATATTTCTAGCCATTGTGAGCGTGAGAGCCGTTTTACCCATACCAGGACGGGCTGCAATGATGACTAAATCACTTGGCTGCCATCCGGATGTCAATTTATCCAGTTCGGTAAAACCAGAAGGCACTCCGCTTAAACCTTCTTTATTGGAAATTTCTTCGATTCGTTTTTTGGCCTGCATCACCAAATTTTGAGCAGTTTCTGAAGAACGTTTTATATTTCCCTGAGTAACTTCATAAAGCTTGGATTCAGCATGATCCAAAAGATCGAATACGTCGGTACCTTCATCGTAAGATTCTTCTATGATTTCGCTTGAAATTTTAATCAGGCATCTCTGAATATATTTTTGAAGAACAATACGAGAATGGTATTCAATATGAGCTGAAGAGGAGACTTTTTGTGTTAACTGAATCAGATAGTATTCACCTCCAGAGGCTTGTAGCTTTTTGGATTTCTTTAATTCTGTGGAAACCGTTAATAAGTCAATAGGATCGCCTTTTTCGAAAAGCAAAATGATGGCCTCATATATGTTTTTATGAGCCTCTTTGTAAAAGACATCTTTATGAAGAATGTCGATGACTTCATCGACCCCTTTTTTGTCGATCATCATGGCTCCGAGTATAACCTCTTCAAGATCAATGGCTTGAGGGGGGATTTTTCCTTTTTGAAGGCTTATGACATCACCTTTAGATGAATTTTTGAATGAAGATTGAGTCGCGTTTTCCATGTCACGAATGTAAATAAAAGGTTATGAAGTCTGGGCAAAATAATGCAGGTTAACACTCTTGCTTTTCCACAATGCTATGTTGATAACTCAAAATTATTGTGGATAACCTAAAAAATCCAGACAAGGCTTATCTGGATTTTCGTGTAAAAATTAAGTTTTAAAGGGCTTAGTCAGAGTAGACCCCTATGTCGATATATTTTTGCATTCTTTTATTGACTAAATCTTCTGGGGATAACTTTTTCAGTTCATCAAGTTCTGATAGAATAGATTTCGTAATAATTTCGAATGTTTTTTCTCTATTGCTGTGTGCTCCTCCAATCGGCTCCTTTATAATCTTATCTATAATCTTTAATTTCTTCATATCGGTTGCTGTCAGTTTCAAAGCTTCTGCAGCAGTTTTTTTGTATTCCCAACTTCTCCATAAAATGGAGGAACAGGATTCTGGAGAAATGACAGAGTACCACGTGTTTTCCAGCATCATTACAGTGTCACCAACGGCAATACCTAAAGCGCCACCACTAGCACCTTCACCTATTATAATTACGATAATAGGAACTTTGAGCTGACTCATTTCCATGATATTTCTGGCAATAGCTTCACCCTGTCCTCTTTCTTCTGCTTCGAGACCTGGGAAAGCACCCGGAGTATCGACTAAAGTTACAATAGGGAGGTTAAACTTTTCTGCTTTTTTCATCAAGCGCAAAGCTTTGCGGTAACCTTCAGGATTGGCCATGCCAAAATTTCTGTACTGCCTGGTTTTAGTATTGTAGCCCTTCTGCTGACCTATAAACATAAAGCTTTGTTCGTTAATCTTGCCCAGTCCGCCAATCATGGCTTTGTCATCACCAAAATTACGGTCTCCGTGCAGTTCCATAAACGTACTGCCACAAATAGCATTAATGTAATCTAAGGTATAAGGTCTGTTGGGGTGTCTGGACAATTGAACTCTTTGCCAAGCATTAAGGTTGGAGTAAATCTCCTCCTTTTTATTATCTAGTTTTAGCTTGATTTGCTGGCATGTATCTGTGACATCCACTTCGCTATCTTCACCTATTTCGCAAGCCTTTTCATATTGCTCCTGAAGAGCCTTTATCGGTAATTCAAAATCTAAATATTCCATGAATACAGTGTATTTCTTTAAAAGTCAGTTAGCAAATATATGAAAGTATATCTGTTTATTTTGATAATCATAAGTGGTCGACAAAAATAAAGAATTGATTGATAATGCAGTGTGTTTAGATCCTAGAAATTAGATGTAAGATGTAAGAATATCGAATACCGAATACCGAACTTCGAATTTTAAATTTAAATTTTTTATTTTTCTCACCAACTCACCAACTCACCAACTCACCAACTCACCAACTCACCAACTCAACTAGCGTTTAGCCTTGATCAATAGATAAATGGCAAGAATTCCAAATAAGATATTAGAAAACCAGACCGCAATAAGTGGTGAAAATGTTGATTTTTCTGCAATGGTTCCAAATACTTTATCCAAAAAGATATATCCAAAGGCAATCACAATTCCTATAGCTAGATTTACGCCCATGCCTCCACGTCTTTTCATCGCTGAAACTGATACTGCAATAATGGTGAGTATAAAGGCAGAAATAGGAACACTCCAGCGCTTGTAGGCTACGATTTGGTAACTGCTTATGTTGGAAGAGCCTCTTCGTTTTTCGGTAGCGATAAAATCTCTAAGCTCTCCATAATCCAAAGTCTCTGCTATATATTCAACAGGGGTGAGCTCATCGAATTCAAATGGCAGGACTGTATCTAAAGACGTTTGTCTGTAAATAAAGTCTTCGCGTTCTTTTATGGTTCTCTTCTCAAAATTGCTGAGGGTAAATGTAGAGTCCTCAGGGTTGAATTTTAATCTTGAGGCAGAAATTTTAAACTTCATTTCGTTGTCTTCAAAATGTTCCAAGGTAAAATTTCTTGCGGTCCTGGTTTTGGGTTGAAAATTGGTTGCAAAGATGAATTCTTCGTCATTGACCTGTCTGTAAACATTTGTAGTCTCCTGAGCTTGTCTTCCTTTTTTGAAATATTTATACTTGAATTCATTAAACTCCCGGCTTGCGTTGGGAACAAGATACATTGTAAAAACTAAGGCTACACCACAAACTAAAGTTGCACCTATAAGGTAAGGTCTTAGGAATCTCCAAAACGAAATCCCTGAGCTTAAGATGGCTATAATTTCAGTATTGTTAGCAAGTTTGGAGGTGAACCAGATAATGGATAAGAAAAGGAATATAGGGAAAAGTAAATTGGCAAAATAGATGGTGAAATTGCCATAAAAGACCAATACTTCGTCTAAAGGAACTTCATTTTCTTTGATATCATCGATTTTTTCAGATAAATTGACAATGATACCTATGGGGATAAACATTAGTAATAGCGATATAAATGTGGCTAAGTATCGCTTCAGTATGTACCAGTCAATTATTTTCAAAAGCTAATTTTTAGAGTCTTACCGATAATTTTTTTACCATAACATCTTTCCAGGCTCTAAAGGTTCCCGCCTGGATTTGTCGTCTTGCTTCTCTCACCAGCCAAAGATAGAATCCTAAATTGTGAATGGTTGCTATTTGCTTACCCAATAATTCCTTTACAGAGAATAAATGTTTTAAGTAGGCTTTAGAATGTTCTGTATCTACCCAGGTATAACCGGCAGGATCGAGGGGAGAAAAATCATCTTCCCATTTTTTGTTTTTGATATTGATAGTGCCTTCAGAGGTAAACAGCATTCCATTTCTTGCGTTCCGTGTTGGCATGACACAGTCAAACATGTCCACACCTAAGGCAATATTTTCCAAAAGATTGGAGGGTGTACCAACTCCCATAAGGTATCTGGGTTTATCTTCAGGTAAAATTTCAGTCACCACCTCGGTCATGGCATACATTTCATCATCGGGTTCCCCAACAGATAACCCTCCAATAGCGTTTCCTTCCGCACCGACACTGGCTATATATTCTGCAGATTGTTTCCTCAGGTCCTTATAAGTACTGCCTTGAACAATAGGAAACAGAGTTTGATCGTGACCATATAAAGGAGAGGTCTTTTTCATGTGAGTCATGCAGCGGTCCAGCCAGCGGTGTGTCATGTGCATAGAACGCTTAGCATAGTTGTATTCGCATGGATAAGGAGTACACTCATCGAAAGCCATGATAATGTCAGCTCCAATTTCTCTTTGAATATCTACGGCACTTTCCGGAGTAAAAAGATGTGTAGAGCCGTCTATGTGAGATTTAAACTTAACCCCTTGTTCTTTTATTTTTCTATTTGCTGACAATGAGTACACCTGATAACCTCCACTATCGGTAAGGATATTTCTATCCCAATTCATAAACTTATGAAGTCCGCCTGCCTTTCTTAGAATATCGGTTCCCGGGCGTAAATACAGGTGATACGTATTACCTAAAATAATATCTGGATTTATTTCTTCTTTCAATTCTCTTTGGTGGACACCTTTAACAGTAGCGATGGTGCCTACAGGCATAAAAATAGGCGTTTCTATGACACCGTGGTCTGTAGTGATTTTACCTGCTCTTGCTTTAGAGTTGGGGTCTTTACTCAGTAATTCGAATTTCATATGGATTCTAAATAGCCTGCAAAGATACTCAACTCTATCAAAACTTTTTCTTCGACTTAAAGATATTAGGATTGATTCTTCTCAAGCATAGTATCTTATAATAAATCCTTACTTTTGAAAAATTTAAAATTCTTAATTTATCTCATGTCAACAACACAACATTTGCAAGATTTTGTTACACAAGTAAGAAGAGATATTCTTCGCCAGGTGCATCAAGTTAACTCTGGGCATCCCGGAGGATCTTTGGGCTGTGCAGAATTCTTTTCCGTTCTTTATCAGGAAGTTATGGAGTACTCTACAGACTTCGATATGGACGGCAAAAACGAAGACTTATTCTTTCTGTCCAACGGTCATATTTCGCCGGTTTTCTACAGCGTTTTATCCAGATCAGGATTTTTTCCAGTAAAAGAGCTTAGCACCTTTAGAAAAATTGATTCCAGACTTCAGGGTCACCCAACAACTCACGAGGGACTTCCTGGGATTAGAATCGCTTCGGGATCTTTAGGACAAGGCATGTCTGTAGCTATTGGAGCTGCACATACCAAAAAAATGAATAAGGACTCTCATTTGGTTTATAGTCTTCACGGCGATGGTGAATTGCAGGAAGGACAGAACTGGGAAGCCATCCTTTATGCAGGTTCCAAAGGTATAGATAACCTTATTGCTACTGTCGACTATAATAAAAAGCAAATTGATGGAGCTACAGACGATGTTTTACCTCTAGGAAACTTAAAAAAGAAGTTTGAAGCTTTCGACTGGAAAGTTTTAGAACTCAAAGAAGGGAATGACATAGAGGCCATCAAAAACACTTTAGCTGAAGCCAAAAGCTTAACAGGCAAAAAACAACCTATTGTTATTTTGATGGAAACGGAAATGGGTAACGGAGTGGACTTTATGATGGGAACTCATGCGTGGCACGGTAAAGCACCAAATGACGAGCAGTTAGAAACCGCTTTGGCTCAAAATCCGGAAACGCTAGGCGATTACTAGCGCCCCACCTAACCTCCCCAAAGGGGAGGAACTTTAAGGTATGATAAAACGAATTATTAATTAAAAATCACCCCAGAATCCCCCTCCTTTGGAGGGGCTAGGGGAGGCCTATGAAAACATATAAAAATACAGGAAATATTGACACGAGATCTGGATTTGGAGCTGGTTTAACCGAGCTTGGCAAAACCAATCCTGATGTAGTTGCACTTTGTGCGGATCTTACAGGATCACTCAAAATGGACGAATTCAAAAAAAACCATCCAGAGCGTTTCTTTCAAATAGGAATTGCAGAAGCCAATATGATTGGTATTGCAGCGGGGATGACCATCGGTGGAAAAATTCCTTTTACAGGAACATTCGCCAATTTCTCTACAGGTAGAGTTTATGATCAGATAAGACAATCTGTAGCTTACTCAGGAAAAAATGTGAAAATCTGTGCTTCACATGCCGGCTTGACTTTGGGCGAAGATGGCGCAACACATCAAATTCTGGAAGACATAGGAATGATGAAAATGCTGCCGGGAATGACAGTTATCAACACCTGCGATTACAATCAGACCAAAGCAGCTACCTTAGCTATTGCTAAGCATGAAGGTCCGGTGTATTTAAGATTTGGCAGACCTAAAGTGGCTAATTTCACTCCGGAAGATCAAAAATTTGAAATCGGTAAAGCGGTAACACTTACAGAAGGAAACGATGTCACCATCATCGCTACAGGTCACCTGGTTTGGGAGGCTCTGGAAGCAGCTAAAGAGCTGGATGAAAAGGGAATTTCGGCTGAGGTGATTAATATTCATACCATCAAGCCATTAGATGAGGCGGCTATTTTAAAATCGGTGAGGAAGACCAAATGTGTAGTTACTGCAGAAGAGCATAACGTTTTGGGTGGCCTTGGTGAAAGTGTAGCCAGAACTTTAGTACTAAATGATCCTGCACCTCAGGAATTTGTTGCTACCCAGGATACCTTCGGAGAAAGTGGAGAACCGCTTATGCTCCTCGATAAATATGGTTTGAATGCGAAAGCTATTTCAGAAAAAGCAGAAGCTGTTATTTTGAGAAAGGAATAATTTTTAATGGAAGTTTCTCTTTGAACCTTTGAAAATTTTGAAATTTCATTTAATACAAAGTGACGTTTAATCTATGTTTTAGCATCGAGCGGAGTCGAGATGTGGATGGTTCTCGACTCCGCTCGAACTTTTAACAAGATATGTTCTCTACGGAGTTTATACTGAATTAGTGAAGTGCTCGAACTTAAATAACAATTTGAATTTCTAACTTGAAAGCGTTTTGACGAAATCGTATAACACGGTAAGCACAGGATGGTTTTTAATATCTTTTCCTTTAAGGAAAACCTCTTCCAGGTTGAGGTCTTCTTTACCTACAATTTCTTTGATTTGTTTATCACCTACTTCTTTGTAAGCCATAGACCAGTCTTTGAATTGCCTTTCGTCAAGCTCGCCAGAATCTAACAAAATTAAATCTGTATGTCTTTTGTCCTGATTAATAGATTCGTACACTCTGTCAATCTCTTCGGCAGGTCCTTCAATATACTGAACAAATTTTCCCTGAATGAGCAGCAGTATACCTGTAATGGCTAACTGCTTATTTTTTTCTCTTACTTCAAATAAAAAGTCTTCAATACTCTTTTTGGACATGATACGAGACTGAGAGCTCATGTAGGAAACAAATTTTAATGACATCTGTTTGAAATTGATTTCCTCGAAAATAATATTTTTTTTGAAACTTTAAAGAGTTTGACTAAAAAGGACATTAGATAAAAATTTCAAATTTTAGTTAATTTGAGAGTTCTTTAGCCTCAAATATTAACTTTGTAAAAAATATCTATCATGGAATTAAAATTGACGCGTCCTATCTGTTTTTTTGATCTTGAAACCACAGGTACTAATATTTCAAAAGACAGAATTGTAGAGATTTCAATTCTCAAGGTTTTTGAAAACAACAATAAAGAAAGTTATACCTGGAAGGTGAATCCTGGCATTCCTATTCCTAAGGAAACTACAGCTATTCACGGCATCAGTGATGAGGATGTAGCCAACGAACCAAAGTTTGACGAACTCGCTCCAAAAATCAATGCGATGATAAAAGGCTGCGATTTGGCTGGTTATAACAGTAATCGATTTGATATTCCCCTTTTGGCTGAAGAAATGCTTCGCGTAGGAATTGATTTTGATCTGAAAAAGGTCAATGCAGTGGATGTGCAAACCATTTTTCATAAAAAGGAAAAGAGAACCCTGGAAGCAGCCTACAAATTCTATTGCGACAAAGATTTGACCGATGCGCACAGCGCGGAAGCAGATACCAATGCCACTTACGAAGTATTAAAGTCTCAACTGGATCGCTATACCGATCTGGAGAACGATACCAAATGGCTTTCAACTTATAGTGCACACAAGAAATTTGCAGATTTAGCTGGTTTTATTGTCCTGAATAAAAAAGATGAAGAAGTCTTTGGATTTGGAAAATTCAGAGGAAAGAAAGTTGAAGACGTGCTAGAGAAAGAGCCGGGCTATTTTGGCTGGATTCAAAATTCAGACTTTCCGCTTTACACCAAGAAAGTCCTGACAGCTATTAAACTTAGAAAATTAGCGACTAAATAAATTATAATTAGTGTGATTATTTAAAAATAAATTATGCGTTTTATTTTAATTTTATTTGTGGCATTGATATGTGGAAACACATGCTTATTTGGTCAGCAGCAAGCAGCTTTGGACTCAACGCAAAGTTCAGTATTACCAGCTCTAAGCTTGCTTTCGTTAAATACAAACATTTTGAAAACGGATAGGTTTAAAAAACCAAATCTGTCTAATTTAAATTTTAACATGCATTATAGAGACATAAAAGAAGGTTCTTTTGTGATGTCTAAAGATGCTTTTAAAAATTTTGATCAATTTGATTACGAAGTCTTTAAATACACTCCAGCAGATGCACTGAGTAGAATTATGCCTAATTATGACTTAAATAGCGCACCGCTTCCTCCGCCTACCTATTATTCAAATGATTGATTTATGCTTATGAGCTTCATAAAACTGGCTTAATGACTAGGTATAAATATTTTATTATCAGTATTTTTCACGCTAAATCCGCTAAGCTTTCCGCACAGGAACTCGAAATTATAAATTGATATTATCAATGATTTGCGTGTCTTTGCGTTTTTTCTTTGCGAGGTTTGAGTGAAATAAAGCAATGATTTTTAAAAGTTCAAAATAGGCTAATTAGTTATAGTTATTCAAGAAATTATTTTATTCCTTGAGTAATCACTTTTATAGCATTAAGTCATTAATTTTGTAGAGCCTAAATTATTTTAAATTTTCATTATGAAACTCATTTGCATCGGAAGAAATTATGCCAAGCATATTTCTGAATTACACAGCGAAAAACCTGAACACCCCGTTGTTTTTATGAAGCCAGATTCGTCGGTTTTATTGAAAAACAATCCGTTCATTATTCCTGCCTTTTCAGATGATGTGCATCATGAGGTGGAGATTTTGGTTAAAATCAAAAAAGTAGGCAAGCATATTCAGCCTAAATTTGCTCACAACTACTATGACGACATTGGTCTGGGGATTGATTTTACAGCCAGAGATGTACAAAACTATTTGAAAGATAAAGGCTTGCCCTGGGAGAAAGCAAAAGGCTTTGACGGAGCTGCGGTAATTGGAGAACACTGGTTTCCAAAAACTAAATTTCAGGAGGTCAATGCGATTTCTTTCCGATTAGAAAAGAATAAAGAGATAGTTCAGGCTGGATCTACTTCAGAAATGCTTTGGAAAATAGATGAACTCATCGCTTATGTTTCTCAATACTTTACCTTAAAGATTGGTGATATCATTTTCACAGGAACCCCTTCTGGAGTTGGCCCGGTAGAAGAAGGTGATGTGTTGGAAGGCTTTATAGAAGAGTCTTCGTGTTTTTCAATTCAAGTTAAATAAATTATGCAGGCAGAGATAATCACCATAGGCGATGAAATACTCATCGGACAAATCATCGATACCAATTCAGCTTTTATAGCTAAGCAACTGAATAAAATCGGGGTGGATGTGTATCAGATTTCTTCGATTCAGGATGAAAAAGAACATATCCTCAATGCTTTAAAAGAAGCTTCAGGCCGATCCAATATCGTCATTATCACGGGTGGACTTGGTCCGACCAAAGATGATATTACCAAACATACTTTTTGCGAGTATTTTAATGACGAATTGATTCTCGATAAAAAAGTTTTGGCTCACGTCGAAGATATTTTTGCCAAATATGTGTCTACACCAATTCTGGAGGCAAATAAATCTCAGGCCTGGATGCCTTCTCAGGCCATACCTTTGCATAACGAATACGGTACTGCTCCAGGGATGTGGTTTGAGAATGAAGATGTTGTTTATGTTTCCATGCCTGGTGTGCCTTATGAAATGAAGGCTATTTTTACTGAACAGGCTCTGCCAAGGCTTCAGGATAGGTTTAGAACTCCATATATTATCCATAAAACGGTGCTGACCTATGGATTAGGTGAAAGTGCTATTGCCGACCGAATTGAAGATTGGGAAAATCTTTTGCCTCCTTACATTAAACTTGCTTACCTGCCAAGTTTAGGCAGAGTAAGGCTGAGGTTGAGTGCAAGAGGGGAAGACGAAGCAGAGCTGAAGTCTGGCCTCGAAAATGCCGTTGAAAGTCTTAACAGAATTATTGGAGACATTATAAAAGGCTATGAAGATGAGCAAACCCTTGAAGAAAGAATAGCTGAAGCCTTTACGATGAAGGGGAAAACCTTGGTCACTGCAGAAAGTTGTACAGGAGGAAGGCTGGCTGCTAAATTCACAGAGATTCCTGGTGCTTCAGCTTACTTTAAAGGCTCAGTGGTGAGCTATGCTACATCCGCAAAAAATGACGTGTTGCAGATTTCAGAAGAGTTGATTGAAAAATACTCTGTAGTAAGTTCAGAAATTACTCAGGCGATGGCCGAAAAAGCTAATGCGATGTTCAAATCTGATTATGCCATTGCTACAACAGGGAATGCCGGACCAGCCAAAGGTGATAGCGATGCAGAAATCGGTACGGTTTTTATCGCTGTTGCAACGCCAGAAGAAACTCAAGTGCATGAATTTCAGTTTGGTAAACATAGAGAACGCGTCACTCAAAAAGCAGTCAACAAAGCTTTAGAGTTAATCTATGAAGCAATTTTAAAAAAATAAAAATCAGCGAAATTTATTTTTTCTAATTCAGAAAAAAGTCGTTAATTTGCATCCTGTTTTTAATAACACCTAAAAGTATATATAATGTCAAGAGTTTGTGAGCTTACTGGAAAAAGAGCATTGTCTGGAAATAACGTTTCCCATGCATTAAATAGAACTAGACGCAAATTTAGCGTAAACTTGGTTAAAAAGAGATTTTATATCCCTGAAGAAGATAAGTGGATTACCCTAAAGGTGTCGACTTCAATCTTAAAAACCATCAATAAAAAAGGAATTCACGCTGTTTTGAAAGAAGCTCGTGCAAAAGGATTCTTGACGAAATAAGAGATTATAAAGCATTAAGATTATGGCAAAGAAAGGCAATAGAGTTCAAGTAATAATGGAGTGTACAGAGCACAAAGAATCTGGACTTCCTGGAACTTCGAGATACATTACAACTAAGAACAAAAGAAATACTCCGGATAGACTTGAGCTTAAGAAGTTCAATCCTATCATGAAGAAAATGACTGTTCACAAAGAAATTAAATAAGTTATGGCAAAGAAATCGGTTGGTACAATACAGACAAAAACAAAAAGACTTACCAAAGCTATTAAGATGGTAAAATCACCAAAATCTGGTGCTTATGTTTTTGAAGAAAAAATCATGGCTCCAGAGGAGGTTAATGACTTTTTAAAGAGCAAATAAATTTTTGACTTTATTTTTTATGAAGCCGTCGCTAACCATGCGGGGGCTTTTTTGTTTTTGCCTATCTTTGCTCACTCAACAATGAGTCTTGTTTTAATCTTGATAAACGCATAAAATGAGTTTTTTTAAAAAAATATTTTCCAAAGAGAAAAAAGAGAAATTAGACGAAGGTCTTGAAAAATCTAAAACCGATTTTTTTGGGAAGCTAAGCAAAGCTGTTGCTGGGAAATCCAAAGTAGATGAAAGTGTTTTGGATGACCTTGAGGAAATCTTAGTCTCCAGTGACGTTGGTGTCACGACAACCATCAAGATTATAGACAGAATAGAGGCAAGGGTGGCTAAAGATAAATATCTTGGGACCGACGAGCTCAACCTGATTTTAAGAGAGGAAATTGCAGGCTTACTTAGCGAATCTGAAAATGGAGAGTTGGAAAGCCTGGAACTGCCTAAAGGTAAAAAACCTTATGTGATTATGGTAGTAGGGGTGAATGGTGTGGGGAAAACAACAACCATAGGTAAACTTGCTAACCAATATAAATTAAAAGGTAAAAAAGTGGTTCTCGGTGCCGGAGACACCTTCAGAGCGGCAGCCGTCGATCAATTGCAGATTTGGGCAGATCGCGTTGGGGTTCCTATTGTTAAGCAAAAAATGGGAAGCGATCCTGCTTCCGTTGCTTTCGATACCGTACAAAGCGCCATCAAGCAAGATGCCGATGTGGTGATTTTGGATACCGCAGGCAGACTCCATAACAAAGTTAACTTGATGAATGAGCTGACCAAGATAAAGCGCGTTATGCAAAAAGTGACGCCAAATGTTCCTGATGAAGTGCTTTTGGTTTTGGATGGCTCTACTGGTCAGAATGCCTTTGAACAAGCTAAACAATTTACAGCGGCAACCGAAGTGACAGCTTTGGCGATAACCAAACTTGATGGCACTGCCAAGGGAGGCGTGGTTATTGGAATAAGTGATCAGTTCAAAATTCCTGTGAAATATATTGGAGTAGGCGAAGGTGTCGATGATCTTCAGGTCTTTAATAAATATGAATTTGTCGATTCATTCTTTTCTAATAAATAATTTATGACAGAACAAAAGCCTAAGCCGTTTACAGCAGCTAAAAACAAATTGATTATCACGAAAATTGTCGTGATTTATTCAGCCTTTTTTTTACTCCTTAAAATTTCAGCAATCATTCAAGGCGGCTGGGTGGCTGCCAACCTGTTAGTTGCTTTGCCTATAATCCTTTTGGGTCTTCTAGGATATTATTTTCTGAGGTCAGATTCAACCAATTGGGTGTATGCTATCGGAAGTATTGTCGTGATCTCTGCCATGCGGTATTACGAACAAGACCTAATCGTGTGGATTCACAACCTTGTTTAGTAAAAGTAAAAGAGTTATTACCAGTCTTTTAAACAAGCTTTAAGTTAACATCGCCTTCAGACAATTTCATAGATCGTATCTTTACCATTCAATTTTTAGAAATACATGAGAACAAAGTCAATTAAGAAAAATAAAATCAATGTTGTGACTTTAGGTTGCAGCAAAAACATCTACGATTCTGAAGTTTTGATGGGTCAGCTTAAAGCTAGTGGTAAAGATGTTGCTCACGAAACGGAAGGTGATGTAGTAGTGATTAACACCTGTGGGTTTATTGATAATGCCAAGGAAGAATCCGTGAATACGATTTTAGACTATGTTCAAAAGAAAGAAAGTGGAGAGGTAGAGAAAGTATTTGTGACAGGATGTTTGTCGGAGCGTTATAAGCCTGACTTGCAAAAAGAAATCCCAGACGTAGATCAGTATTTTGGAACTACAGAACTTCCGGCTTTATTGAAGGCTCTTGGTGCAGATTACAAGCACGAACTCATAGGTGAGCGTTTAACGACGACCCCAAAGAATTATGCGTTTTTAAAAATTGCTGAAGGTTGTGACAGGCCTTGTTCGTTTTGCGCTATCCCCTTGATGCGGGGCGGACACAAATCCACGCCTATCGAAGACTTGGTGATCGAAGCTAAAAACCTCGCTCAACAAGGCGTGAAAGAATTGATTTTGATAGCTCAGGATTTGACCTATTACGGTCTAGATTTATACAAAAAAAGAAATTTGGCAGAATTGCTGAAGGAACTCGTAAAAGTAGAAGGTATCGAATGGATACGGTTGCATTATGCATTTCCAACGGGCTTTCCAACCGATGTTCTCGACGTCATAAGAGAAGAACCCAAAGTTTGTAACTATATAGATATTCCGCTTCAGCATATTTCAGATCACTTGCTGAAGTCGATGCGAAGAGGAACAACACATAAAAAGACGACAGACTTACTTCATAAATTCAGAAAGGAAGTGCCTGGTATGGCGATAAGAACCACATTGATTGTTGGTTACCCTGGAGAAACTGAAGAAGATTTCCAGGAATTGAAAGACTGGGTAAGCGAAATGAGATTTGAGAGACTGGGTTGTTTCACCTATTCTCATGAAGAAAATACCCATGCTTACAATCTCGAGGATGACGTTCCTGAAGATGTCAAAATCCAGCGTGCCAATGAAATTATGGAGATACAGTCTCAGATTTCCTGGGAACTGAATCAACAGAAAATAGGAAAAACCTTCACATGTGTCATCGATAGAAAAGAAGGGGGGTATTTTGTGGGAAGAACCGAATTTGATTCTCCCGATGTTGATAACGAAGTTTTGATAGATGCTAAAACGCATTACCTGAAGACTGGTGAATTTGCTAAGATTAAAATTAATGAAGCTGGAGATTTCGACTTGTACGGAGAACCTGTTTCTGTAGAAGCTATCTTGAATTAAGGTAAATATACTGCACTCTGTTGATGGTGTCTAGATGTCAAATCGAGCGCAGTCGAGATTTTGTTGATCTTTCAACTCTAGTTGATATTGAGACAGTCGAGTGGTGAAATAAAATCAAAATTCTTTAAGTAACTTTACATATCTGTATAAAACTGATGTTTCATATTAACTTATCTTTTAAAGCATTTTAGTTAACCTCTTCTATATTTGCGCTTATTCTAAACCCTTAAAATATGGCTGACTGTTTACCTTTTCGATCTACAGGATTTTTTAGTGATCTGATATCCGATTACATCGAAGAAAAGCAAAACCTAAAGCCATTTTACAATAGATTTCCTTCTGTTGATAATTTTAAAGATCAACTTGAAGAGAAAAGTAAATCCTATACTAAGGATTATCGCAAAGGTCTGGTTGAAGTCCTTAACAGTCAGTATGCAGGCTTATCGACTTCTGAAGCAACTCAGAGCCATATAAATTCACTTTCAGAAAACTCTGCCTTTACGGTGACTACGGGTCATCAATTGAATTTATTCACAGGACCGCTTTATTTTTTATACAAAATTGTCTCGACCATCAATCTGGCGAAGCAGCTCAAGGAAAGGTATCCAGATTCCAGCTTCGTTCCAGTCTACTGGATGGCTTCAGAAGATCACGATTTTGAGGAAATCAATTTTTTCAATTTCAAACACAAAAAGTTTCAATGGGAGAAAGAAGCTGAAGGTGCCGTAGGGCATCTGTCGACTTCCGGTCTGGAAGAACTGGCCAAAACTATAGAAAAAGAATTTGGAAAAAGTGAAAATGCAGAATACCTGAAGGGACTCTTTAAAGTAGCCTATTTAGAACATGAGACTTTAGCAAGTGCCACTCAGTTTTTGGCCAACGAGCTTTTTGGAGCCTATGGATTGGTCATTTTAGATGCCGATGATGCGCGATTGAAAGCCATGTTTTCCAGGCATATGAAAAATGACCTTCTTTATCATACTGCCTTTCGGCAAACCGAAAAACAAGCTCATAAATTAGCTGATCTCGGCTACAACATTCAGGTAAACCCCAGAGAAATCAACTTGTTTTATATGCACGATGGCATCAGAGAGCGAATTGTAAAGCAAGACGATGACTATTATGTCCTGGAAACTGAACTTCGGTTTTCGGAACAGGAAATTTTGGATTTGGTCGGTGAGCATCCTGAGCGCTTTTCGCCCAATGTAGTGATGCGACCATTGTACCAGGAAGTGATTTTGCCTAATCTTGCCTATATCGGCGGAGGTGGGGAGTTGGCCTACTGGCTAGAATTAAAGTCTTTTTTTGAAGCTGAAAATATCACTTTCCCAATGCTGATGCTGAGAAACTCAGTCTTATTATATTCTGATAAAACTGCCGGAAAGCTTAAAAAATTAGATACGCCTGTTCAGGATTTATTTTTGACTCCTGAAGCTTTGGAAGCCAAACAAACCAGGAAGAATTCTTCTATAGAAATTGATTTCGAAAGTCAGAAAAAACACTTGGAAAAACAGTTTGAGGATCTATTTGATCTTGCAAACAAAACCGATCACTCTTTTTATGGCGCTGTTGCAGCTCAGGAAAAGAAACAAAAAAACGGTTTAGACCATCTCGAAAAACGCCTGCTTAAAGCTCAAAAGCTAAAGCTGAAAAGTGAAAACGAACGTGTTCTAAAACTGCAGCGTATGCTGTTTCCCAACCAATCTTTACAAGAAAGAACATTCAACTTTAGTGAAATTTATGTGGATTACGGGGAGAAACTCATTCCAGAATTACTGGAAGAACTAGATCCCTTTCAATTTGAGTTTCTATGCCTAGAGTTGAGAATTTATAATACAAAATCATAAGTTATGAAAAGCATGCACGCTGTAGACATGGAGACTGTCGAGATGACACTCGATATCATGAAATATGCTATCAATAGAATTTCAAATACATCACCTGAACTTGGCAAACCCAAGCAGGAACACGAATTGCTAAAACTTGTTGGAGACACGGTAACCAAAGAAGGAATAGGAGGGGAGAAGGCTTTTCAATTATTCAGAGATATTTTGGTCAAAGCCGCAGTTCCTGTAGATCATCCGAGGCATTTGGCCTTCGTGCCTGCAGCTCCAACACGAGCAGCGGTCTTATTTGATTTAGTAACTTCTGCAGCCAGTATTCATGGAGCTTACTGGATGACGGGCGGTGGAGGTATTTTTTGCGAAAACAGAGCTATGGAGTGGCTGGTCTCCCTCACGGGAATGCCCGAAGGAACTTTTGGAGTGTTTACCAGTGGTGGCACAGCAGCCAATCTTTCTGCAATTGTGACCGCCAGAGAATACTGGAGATCACTCAACGATGACAATAATAAACTAAAAGGCTTAATCATCACTTCCAGTGGTGCCCACTCATCTGTGAAAGCCATGGCACAAGTCATCGATGCCGATATCATCACCGTAGATAATAACGAAGAGCACAAACTCACCAGGGCATGTCTGGAAAAAGAAATCAGGAATTTATCAGATTTTGACCGTAAACGCTTGTTTGCTGTGGTAGCGACAGGGGGGACGACCAATGCGGGTATTATCGATGATCTAAATGGAGTTGCTGAGGTGACCGAAAGAGAAAAACTCTGGTTTCATGTGGATGCCGCTTATGGCGGAGCAGCTCTGGCAGCGCCATCGGTGAGGCATCTGTTCAATGGCATCGAAAAAGCAGACAGTGTTACCATCGACCCTCACAAATGGATGTTTTCACCCTATGATTGTGGTGCAATTATTTATAAAAACATGGAGTTGGCTAAGAATGCACACTCTCAAAAAGGCGCTTATTTGGATATTTTCAAAGACCAAGGCGCACAGGGCTTTAATCCGTCAGACTATCAAATTCAACTGACCAGAAGATTACGAGGATTACCGCTTTGGTATTCGCTGGCGATGCATGGCACAGATCGCTATACCACTGCTATTGAAAGGGGACTGGAACTTGCCAATAACGCCGCCAAACAAATCAAACAGCTTCCCCACGTGGAACTCATCCGCGAGCCCGGTCTTTCCTGTGTGTTATTTTCAAGAATTGGCTGGACAGCAGAGGATTACAGAGAGTGGACCTATACCAACCACGACAGCGGTTTTGCTTTGGTTACGCCTACTAAATGGAATTCTGAAGATGGAGAAATCACCTGTGCCAGATTCTGTTTTATCAATCCCGATACTACCGAAAAAGACATCAAGGAGATTTTAGGATCAATGGGTTAGGTTGATTATAAATTAGGTTTATTTTGAATTTGAGAAAAGTTAACCCGTAGCTTTACGATACATTTCTTCAGGCATCAGGTTGGCTTAAACATCCAGTTTTTATCTAGATAGATTTAAAATTTACACTATTAAACCTGTCTGTGAGACTACCAAAGGCATTTTGTTTAAGTTCGAACACTTCAATGTTTCAGTATAAACTCAGTCGAAAAGCATTCACATCTCGATACTCCGACTATCGCTCAGGACAGATAAGCTCGTTGCTAAAACAGATAAAAACTTTTAATGTTTAATGAAGTCATAAAACTTTAAAATGCACAGACAGGCAGGTTCAGCAAAAAAAATTATTTGGTCCTGTTTTACTCAGCTTTACGAACAGGGACTTCTACAAATGTATCGTCCCATCCCATCAGTAAATCTGAGCCAACCCTGGTAGACTTAAAAGTAATCGAAAAATCTTCCACCGAAGCCGCTGTGCTTTTTACAGGAACAGCTGTTCTCAGGATATCCAGAGATTTGTCGTAGCTGTAGGCTCCCCAGGTATTGATTTTTTCATTGATGATAAGAGTCCATTTGTCTTTTTCAGGAATGGTGTAAAGCGAATAGGTGCCAGCTTCCACTTCGGTTCCATTGAAGAGGACATCTTCATAAAAAGTAATTTCGGTAGCTTCATTGGCCCCTGTTCTCCAGATTTTGTTGAAAGGAACCAGCTCACCAAAAATGACTCTATCTTTCTTTTTAGGTCTGCTGTAAATAATTCTTGCTAAAGGTGAGTTATCTTGATTTCTGGTGATAACAGCATCCATTGGGCTTTTGTCAATATCGGAGAAATCCTGAGCGGAAGTTGAAAACGCAATCAGAAAAACAATCAAGCAGCTATTAAATAATTTCATATATCAAATTTTAAACAAGTTTAGTTTTTAGTTTTATCTTAACCCCTTTAAATCTTGTTAAAATAATTCTTACTTTAGAATTTAAATTGGATTCTAGGCTGTAAGTCAATTTTTTAGGTCAAACTACTGTTTTTAGTATTAACTACATAAAAAAGGATTTAAAAGCCTTAAGCATATCAAAAACACATCCAATTCATTATATTTGTTCGTTGTTAAACTAATAATAAATTATGAGCGAAGAAGTCAAAAAACATAATTATTCGGCTGATAGTATTCAGGCTTTAGAAGGGATGGAGCACGTAAGAATGCGTCCATCAATGTATATAGGAGATGTTGGAGAAAGAGGTCTTCATCACTTGGTTTACGAAGTGGTGGATAACTCTATAGATGAAGCTATGGGTGGCTATTGTGATAAAATTGACTTAGTCATAAATGAAGATGGTTCACTTACGACCTCAGACAACGGTCGAGGTATTCCTATCGATATTCACAAAAAAGAAGGCGTTTCTGCACTTGAAGTGGTGATGACCAAAATTGGAGCAGGGGGTAAGTTCGATAAGGACTCCTACAAAGTTTCCGGTGGTCTGCACGGTGTGGGTGTTTCTGTAGTGAATGCATTATCGGTAAAGCTTCATGCTCGTGTTTTTAAAGACGGTAGGATTTGGGAACAAGAGTACGAACGCGGTAAAGCTATTTATCCTGTAAAAGCTACTGGAGATACAGAGCTGAAAGGAACCGAAATCACCTTCAAGCCAGATTATGAAATATTTCTGGAATCGGTTGAATTCAAATATGAAACTTTAGCTAAACGTCTTAGAGAGCTTGCTTTTCTTAATAAAGGAATAAAGGTCTCAATTATAGATAAACGTCAGGTTGATGAAAATGGTGAGTATAGACACGATGAATTTTATTCTGAAGAAGGCTTAAAGGAGTTTATACGATTTATAGATGCTAACCGTGATCCCATCATTTCAGAAGTGATTTCAATGGAAGGCGAAAAAAATGATATACCGGTTGAGGTCGCAATGGTCTATAATGACTCTTATGGAGAAAACCTTCATTCTTACGTCAACAATATCAATACACATGAAGGAGGAACTCACCTTTCCGGATTCAGAAGAGGGCTGACAGCAACTTTAAAAAAGTATGCCGATAATTCGGGTCTTCTCGATAAGTTGAAATTTGAAATTACTGGAGATGATTTTAGAGAAGGACTCACAGCAATTGTTTCTGTAAAAGTTGCTGAGCCTCAATTTGAAGGTCAAACGAAAACCAAATTAGGAAACAGGGAGGTTACTTCAGCAGTTTCTCAGGCAGTTACAGAAATGCTTGATATTTATCTGGAAGAAAACCCTAACGATGCCAAAACCATTGTTCAAAAAGTAATTTTGGCTGCGCAAGCCAGACACGCCGCTAAGAAAGCACGTGAAATGGTTCAGCGTAAAACAGTGATGAGTGGCGGTGGTTTGCCTGGTAAGCTTTCAGATTGCTCGGAGACCGATCCTGCTTCTTGTGAAGTATTCCTGGTTGAGGGAGATTCTGCGGGTGGTACTGCAAAACAGGGAAGAGATCGTAATTTTCAGGCTATTTTACCTTTAAGAGGTAAGATTTTGAATGTTGAAAAAGCCATGCAGCACAGGGTTTTCGAAAATGAAGAAATCAAAAACATTTATACCGCTTTGGGTGTAACCATAGGTACCGAGGAAGATAGTAAGGCGCTTAACCTTTCCAAGCTGAGATACCATAAGGTGATCATCATGTGTGATGCCGACGTGGATGGTAGTCATATTGCTACGCTAATTTTGACATTCTTCTTCAGGTATATGAAAGAACTTATCGAAGCAAGTCATATTTATATTGCAACCCCTCCATTATACCTTATTAAGAAGGGAAGTAAAAAGCGCTATGCCTGGAATGAGAAAGAAAGAAACGAGATTGTGAATGAATACAAAACCTCTGTAAGCGTACAACGTTACAAGGGTCTTGGTGAAATGAATGCAGAGCAGCTTTGGGATACCACAATGAACCCGGAGAATAGAATCTTGAGACGTGTAACCATAGATGACCTGGCTGAAGCCGATAGGATTTTTTCAATGTTGATGGGGGACGAAGTTCCGCCTCGTAGAGAATTTATTGAGCAAAATGCGGTCTATGCAAATATCGATGCCTGATGAATAACTAACTAAATAAGAATGATATGAAAAATTCAAAACTCATTTGCTCAATTTTGATGTTGATTTCATTTGTGACTTCATATTCACAAAGCGGAATAGAAGAACTGCTCTCCTCTGGGGTTGATGACGCCAATAAATTTGCAAACGCTTATACCAAACCAGGTTCTGATGCAGTTATTTACGGACTTGCCAGTGGCTGGTACAATACGGCTAAAGTAAAGGGGTTAGGAGGTTTTGAAATTTCTATCATAGGTGGGGTTTCCCAAATCAACGACGATAAAACTTCATTTGTTTTAAATGAAAATGACTATAATTCTTTACAGTTCGATTCAGGTTCTACTGTTCAACAAGTAGCGACTATTTTTGGTCAAAATTCGCCAGATATAAGTATGAGTATTTCAGAGGGAGGTCAAACCCTTGGATCCATTACACTTCCACAAGGCTTGGGTTCTGAGAACATTGAGTATGTCCCAAATATCATACTGCAAGGTAGTGTTGGATTGCCTTTTAGTACAGAGATAAAGTTAAGGTTTTTACCAGAGGTTGATACTAAGGACGTAAGTACTCAGTTTTATGGAGCAGGCTTACAGCATGAATTCTCAGATTGGATTCCAGGTTTTAAGCTTTTGCCTCTTGCTGTTTCTGGTTTTGTAGGTTACACTAAATTTGAAGGAGAATACAGATTTTCTGAACAATCTACTCTGGTGTCAGGATCCAATCAATCAATTGTAACAGATGTGAATTCCTGGCATTATGCTTTAATAGCCTCTACGAAACTTCCGGTAATTAATTTTTATGGAAGTATAGGAGCTGTGTCAGGTTCTGCCGAAACACGATTGAAAGGTGAATATGAGGTGAATACTGGAGTTTCAGGAGTCCAGGGAGATACACTTGTAGATCCTTTATTTTTGGACACGTCAGTTAGCGGCTTTAGAACAACCGTGGGAGCCAAATTGTCATTGGCCTTTTTTAAACTAAATGTGGATTATAGTTTCCAGGAATTCAATAGTTTGATTGTTGGAATCAATTTTGGAATTTAAATATTAATTATAAAAATAAATTTAAGATGAAAATTACAGTAGTAGGTGCTGGTGCAGTAGGCGCTAGTTGTGCAGAGTATATTGCAATAAAAGATTTCGCTTCAGAAGTTGTGCTTCTTGATATCAAAGAGGGTGTTGCAGAAGGAAAAGCTATGGATCTGATGCAGACTGCAACTCTAAATGGATTTGACACAAGAATTACAGGAACTACAGGAGATTATTCTAAAACTAATGACTCTGAAGTTGCAGTGATTACTTCAGGTATTCCAAGAAAACCAGGAATGACCAGAGAGGAGCTTATAGGAATAAATGCCGGAATTGTAAAAGATGTATCTTCTCAACTGGTAAAGCATTCACCTGATGTAACCATTATTGTAGTAAGTAATCCAATGGATACCATGACTTACCTTGCTCATAAAGAATTAAATTTACCCAAAAACAGAATTATTGGAATGGGAGGTGCTTTGGACAGCGCAAGATTTAAGTTCAGACTGAGTGAAGCTTTGGAATGTCCAGCATCAGATGTTGATGGAATGGTCATCGGTGGACATAGTGATACAGGCATGCTGCCCCTAACTCGATTAGCTACAAGAAATAGTGTTCGTGTAACTGAGTTCCTTTCAGAAGAAAGATTAGCCCAGGTTAGTGAGGATACTAAAGTAGGTGGTGCTACGTTAACCAAATTATTAGGCACCAGTGCCTGGTACGCTCCTGGTGCTGCAGTTTCCTCTTTGGTTCAGTCTATTGCCTGTGATCAGAAAAAAATGTTCCCTTGTTCTACTTTGCTAGAAGGCGAATATGGTCTCAACGATTTATGTATTGGAGTTCCAGTTATTATTGGAAAAAATGGAATCGAAAAGATTGTTGAGGTAGATCTTAATGATGGTGAAAAAGAAAAATTGAAAGAAAGTGCAGAGGCTGTGAAAAAGACCAATGCACTTCTGGAATAAGTAAAAAATATCATAAATTTTTAGCCCGACTTAGGTCGGGTTTATTGTTTTATAACAGAAAAAATCAATTTTAGGAAGGTCAAATAAGGTTTCAAAAGTTAAAATTATCTTTAATAAAAAAATTGCCATTTCTATATCGAAAACCTATATTTGCCTGATTTTATAACAGCACACTAATAATTTAAAGAATGCATAATAAAGGATTAATTAAGCTATTTGCTATTTTATTTGGTTTGGTAAGTATTTACCAACTTTCATTTACATTCATAGCTAGCAATGTTGAAAACAAAGCAGAAGCTTACGCAGAAAGACAAATCTCCGAAAGCGAAGAAAATTTTACGCAGAAACGTGCACTTGCTGCAGAAAAATACCTGGACTCTGTTGGTCAAAATCCAATCTTCGCAGGTATTACTTACGATACAGCTAAAGATAAGGAGCTAAATAAAGGACTTGACTTAAAAGGAGGAATCAATGTTATTCTTCAGATTTCAGTTGAGGATCTTTTAAGAGGTTTGGCGAACAATTCTAAAGATCCAGCTTTCAATCAGGCTTTGGCAGAAGCACAAGAAGCCAGAAAAAACAGTCAGGACAGCTACTTAGAGTTATTTTTTGAGGCATTTGAAGCTAAGGATGGTGCGAATTTAGCATCTCCAGATGTTTTTGGAACCAAAGCACTTTCTGATGAGATTAATTTTGAAATGACAAACAGTCAAGTTAGACCTGTCATCAACAGAAAAATAGATGAAAGTATAACATCAGCTTTTGAAGTTTTAAGAGAACGTATTGATAAGTTCGGTGTGACTCAGCCTAACATCCAGCGTTTGGGAGACTCAGGAAGAATTCTAATTGAATTGCCTGGTGCGAAAGATATAAGCAGAATCCAGAATTTACTTCAAAGTACAGCCCAACTTGAATTCTGGGATGTATATAAAGCCAACGAATTTTCAGAGTTCTTAGTAACTGCAGATGCGATTGTTGCTGAAAACATGAAAAGCGAAACTGAAAAGACAGAGAATCAAGAAACTCAATCTACAGACCAAGAGGAAGAAACTTCCGATGAAGACGATTTAGAAGAATTGTTATCGACTGAAGAAAATGCAGAAGAGGATCTATCCAGATCCAATCCTTTATTAAGTCTTGTCCTGTCTGCAGGACAGCCACAAGGTCCTGTTATTGCTTATTTCGCCGTAAAAGATACAGCTAAAGTCAATTCTTACTTAGCTATGCCTCAGGTGAAATCTCAATTACCTTCAGATAAGAAATACGCTGAATTTGTTTGGGGGAAGCCGCCAAAGAATGAGGAAACCATTGGATTATACGCCTTAAAAGGTAATAGAAACAACGAGCCGGATATGAGTGGTGCGGTTGTTACAGACGCACAACAGACTTATGACCAGGTTGGACGTGTTGCTGTGAGTATGCAAATGGACGGTCGTGGTGCTAAGATTTGGGAAGATATGACCGGTAAAGCTTCAGCAGAGGGCTCTCAAATTGCGATTGTTTTAGATAATTTAGTGTATTCCGCTCCAGGTGTTTCAAGTGGTGCCATTACTGGTGGTAGAAGTGAAATTACTGGCGATTTTACACTAGAAGAAGCTCAGGATTTAGCAAATGTTTTAAGAGCTGGTAAGTTGCCTGCTTCTGCTGATATTGTGCAAAGTGAAATCGTAGGACCATCTTTAGGTCAAGAGGCAATCGATAGTGGTGTCTTATCCTTCGCGATCGCGTTGATTTTTGTGCTCCTATACATGATTTTCTATTATGGTCGAGCAGGTCTGTATGCTGACATTGCTTTAGTTGTCAATATCTTATTCATTTTTGGAGTATTGTCAGGACTAGGTGCTGTACTTACACTGCCAGGTATTGCAGGTATTGTTCTTACCATTGGTATGTCTGTGGATGCTAACGTTCTTATCTTTGAGAGAATTCGAGAAGAGCTTGCTAAAGGGAAAACCCAGGCAGAGGCGATAAGCGATGGTTTTAAAAATGCACTTTCTTCCATTTTAGATGCCAACATTACAACTGGCCTTACAGGTCTTATTTTATTTACTTTCGGAACTGGACCAATTAAAGGATTCGCAACTACATTATTAATAGGTATTGTGACCTCATTATTCTGTGCGATATTTTTAACCCGTTTATTTATTGCAGGTGGTGGTAAGAAAGGAAAATCACTACCATTCTCAACTGCAATTACACAAAACTGGTTCCTGAATATCGATATCAATTTTCTTAAAAAAAGAAAAGTTGCTTACATTATCTCAGCTGTAGCAATTATCATAAGTATTGGTTCATTAGCAACAAAAGGTTTAAACCAAGGTGTTGATTTTGTAGGGGGTAGAAGCTATGTCGTTAGGTTTGACCAAACAATTAATCCTACTGAAGTTGAATCTATTTTGATAGAGAATCTTCAAAGTGTTGAAGCCAAAACTTACGGAACCTCAAACCAGCTTAAGATAACAACTAATTACAAAATTGAGGAAGAAGGAACCGTTATCGATGATGAAATCCAGGCTATTCTTTTCAATGATTTACAGGCCTATTTGCCAAATGGAATCACTTTGAGTGAATTTAAAGTAGGGGATAGTGGTTTGGATAAAGAATACGGTATCATGTCGTCTATTAAAGTCAATCCAACCATTGCAGATGATATCAAAACGGCCGCTTATTATGCTATTTTTGGTTCACTCTTTGTAGTTTTCCTTTATATACTGATTAGGTTTAAGAGGTGGCAATTCTCACTCGGGGCAGTATCAGCCGTTATTCATGATGTTATTATTGTTTTAGGATTGTTCTCCTTGCTTTATGACGTATTACCGTTCAGCTTAGAAATTGATCAGGCTTTTATTGCTGCTATTCTAACTGTAATCGGTTACTCCTTGAATGATACGGTAGTTGTATTTGATAGAATTCGAGAATTCTTTAATGAACGACCTAACTGGAAAATGAACAAGCTGATTAATTTAGCGGTGAGTTCTACTATCAGTAGAACGATTAATACCTCTTTAACCACACTTGTTGTATTAGTCGCTATATTTATCTTTGGCGGAGACAGCATCAGAGGATTTATGTTTGCTTTAATTGTAGGTGTGATTGTGGGTACTTATTCATCTGTATTTATTGCAACTCCAGTGATGTTTGATTCTGTGAAGAAAAAAGGAATTGACCTTACTGATAAAAAAATAGAAGACCCGGAAGGTGAAGTAAGCCTTTAGTAGGTTTCACCTTAAATCAAACAAAAAATCCTGTGAATTCATTTCACAGGATTTTTTGTTTTAATCAGCTATTGGAATTACCAGCGTATGATTACACTGCCCCAGGTGAAGCCACTTCCAAAGGCGGCAAGTACCACTAGATCGCCTTTTTTGATTTTACCTTCTTCCCAGGCCTCTGTAAGTGCTATAGGAATAGAAGCAGCAGTAGTGTTGCCGTACTTCTGGATATTGTTAAAAACCTGATTATCCTCCAAACCAAGTTTCTTTTGAATATACTGCGATATTCTTAAGTTAGCCTGATGAGGAATAAACATGTCAATGTCTTCTTTCTTAAGATCATTATAGTCTAGTCCTTCGTGTATGACTTCAGAAAATCTTACTATAGCATTTTTGAAAACCAACTGACCATTCATTTTTGGAAAGTAAGGAATGTCTTCCTGTGGATTTTCAGCTATGATTTCCGGAACCCACTTTTCAGTCGATGGACCTCTCAGTGACAGCTCATCGATATACTCACCTTCAGAATGTAAATGAGTTGAGAGAATACCAGACTCATCATCGCTTCTGGTCAATATGGCTGCGCCAGCACCATCCCCAAAAATGACGGAAACATGCCTGCTTCTATCCGTCATATCAAGACCTCCGCTGTGATTTTCACTGCCAATAACAAGCACATTTTTATACATCCCTGTTTTGATGAACTGATCTGCTACTGAAATCCCGTAGACAAAACCACTACATTGATTTCTGACGTCCAAGGCAGGGCAGGTCTTTATACCGAGCTTTTCCTGAATTTGAACTCCACATCCTGGGAAATAATAATCTGGACTTAACGTTGCGAAAACGATGAGCTCAATGTCGTCTTTATCAATGCCAGCTCGGTCAATAGCTTGTCTTGCAGCCTTCAATCCCATGAGGGCTGTTGAGTTACCATCTCCTTTTTTGATATGTCTGCGTTCTTTTATTCCCGTTCTCTCTTGGATCCACTCGTCTGAAGTGTCCATAAGTTTACTCAAGTCATCATTTGTAACCACTTGTTCAGGAACGTATTTTCCTAATCCTATTATCTTTGATTGATACATTCGTTAATGATTTAGCTATGCAATATAATTATAATTGCTTATCTCGTAATCTTTATAACAAAAAGAAAACGCTCTTTTACTAAATTTCAAAGAGCGTTTTCCAACCAACCTAACCAATCGTCTTAAATAGTTTTACATATATTTCTTGTAGTCGTTGATGTCGACTTTAGCATTTAAATCGTGGAGTAGATTATAAAGCCCAAAAAATGTTCTGTTGATATAAAGAAAGTGTTTGCTTCCTCGGTTACCATTCATTTTTCTTAGCTCCTTATCACTGCTGTATTTTTCACTTAATCCAGAAACCTTGCTCCAAAATTCTTCGCCCCCAAAATCAAAAGTTTCCTCATGAAATGGACTTGTAAATAAGCTTAGCATTTCATGGAATAAAGCTGAAAAATACTCAACTTCTCTTTCAGAGTCATCAGGTCTAATGATTTCCAGCTCTTTCAGTTTCTGAAGGAAAAACACAGGGTCATTGATGTTTTCAGGTTCAGCTAATTCGAAATATGGCGTATAAAATTGATTTGGAATGTTTTTGATACACCCAAAGTCGATTGCAATTAAATTGTGATCCTTATCTATTAAAAAGTTTCCAGGATGTGGATCTGCGTGAACTTCTTTTAGTTTATGAAATTGAAACATATAAAAATTCCAAAGTGTTTGACCAATTTCGTTTCCTACTTTTTCAGAAAACTCTTGTTTTACAAACTCACTTAGGTGCTTGCCTTCCATCCAGTCCATAGTGATAATGCGTTCACTGGAAAGATTTTCGTAATATTTTGGAAATTTCAGACCTGGAATAAGAGCGCAAGCTTCAGAAATACGTTTGCTTTGCTCAACTTCCAATATGTAATCTGTTTCTTCAATCAATTTGTCTTCTATTTCTTTGAAGTATTTTTCAGAGTCTTTACCTTTCAGGTTAAACATCCTTGTAGCCACAGGTTTAACCATTGCCAAATCTGAACTAATACTATCTGCTACACCAGGATATTGAATTTTGATAGCATATTTATTTCCATCTTTTTCAGCTCTGTGCACCTGTCCGATACTGGCGGCGTTAACAGATTCTGACGTGAATTTATCAAATATCTCTTCAGGATATTTGCCGTTGTATTTTTTGAACGTTTTTCTTACCAAAGGTGCTGAAAGTGGAGGAACACTGAATTGTGCCAAACTGAATTTTTCCACATAAGCACTTGGTAAAAGACTTTTTTCCATGGAAAGCATCTGCGCTACTTTAAGTGCGCTTCCCTTCAAATTTTTTAATCCGTCATAAATGTCAGATGCATTTTCTTCATCTAAACTGTCTCTGGTCAATTCGGGATTGAAAGCTTTCTTGGAATAATATTTTAAGTAATTGGCGCCGACTTTGGTTCCGGTTCCAATAAGTTTTGAGGTTCTGCTAAATTTTCCAGTTGGAATTTTATCTATTGTTTTCATGTATTACTTCATTGTTTCTTTGTAAAGAAATTTTCCAAAATCGAAAACTTTCTCTAAGGGTGTATTGTCGAAAACATCAAATATGGTGTTCACCGATTTCTCTATCGCTACATCAGTCTTTTCAAAATCTGCCGATTTATCATCTTTCCAAAATCTGAGTAAAAACAAAAATTGAATCCAGGCCCCTTCAGAATAAATTCGTTCATTTCTTTTGAGGAAACTGTAATTCTTCTCATCGTTGTCATCTTCAATCAACTCTTTAGCGAAAGATTTGATATGACGTCTAAGACCTTTAAGTTGTTTTAGATTTTTTAACTGGTCTTCATTTTCTTCAATGACATAAAGAACATAACTTCTATTGGCAGTTAAGATTTCGAAAAATGTGTAAAAAAAAGTTAGCATTTTCTCTCTGCTGCCATAAGTTTCTACCTCTTCATTTGTGGTCATTAATGTGTGAGCATTTTCAAAAAAGCTTTCCCAAATCTCTTCCCTTAATGCTTCAAAATTTCCGAAATACTTATAAAAGTCTTTTTCCTCAAACTTATGCTTCTTAGCAAATTTGTAAACTGATTTTGGTCTACGCTCATGTTCTAAAACATGATCCATATAATAGGTGATGATATCAATTTTTGATATTTTTTTTTCAGTTTTCGTCTTAGCTGCCATAATGGATTATTTAATTACAAATATAATTATTGTTTAATCTTTAAAACTCAACTTTAAACGAAATCTTTTGTTAAATCTGGAGGCTTATGTCAGTTTGTCATAAACTAATACGCGGTATTTGGTTTGATATCTATTGAAAAACAAAATACAATACATATGGCTACAGGTAATATTAATGTGTCGGTGGAAAATATTTTCCCACTGATCAAGAAATTTCTTTACAGCGACCACGAGATATTTTTAAGAGAACTAATTTCTAACGCAACCGATGCGACTCTAAAGATGAATCATCTAGTAAGAATAGGTGAATCTAAAATAGATATTGGTCAGCCTAAGATTGAAATCAAGATAGATAAGGACAATCAAACCCTTCACATCATTGATGAAGGTGTGGGGATGACCAAAGACGAAGTTGAAAAATACATCAACGAAGTTGCTTTTTCTGGAGCTGAAGAATTCTTAGAAAAATACAAAGATTCTGATGCTAAGGACACAGGCATCATCGGTCACTTCGGGCTCGGGTTCTACTCAGCATTTATGGTGGCTAATAAAGTCGAGATAAAAACCAAATCCTGGAAAGACGAAGCAGCTGCGCACTGGACCTGTGAAGGAACGACTCAGTTCACTCTAGAAGAAGGCGACAAAGCAGATCGAGGTACGGAAATCATTCTTCATATCAATGATGATGAGAAAGAATTCCTGGAAGAGCATAGAATCAACGAACTTTTAGTTAAGTATAATAAATTTATGCCCGTTCCCATCAAATTCGGAACTAAAGAAAAAGAGCTTCCAAAAGCCGAAGATGCCAAGGAAGACGAGGAGCCAAAAAAGGTAACTGTAGATAATATCATCAATAATCCTGATCCAGCTTGGACTAAGCAACCCGCTGAATTAGAAGATGCAGATTATAACTCTTTTTATAGAGAATTATATCCAACTCAGTTTGAAGAGCCGTTATTTCATATTCATTTGAATGTGGATTATCCGTTTAACCTGACTGGTATTTTATATTTTCCAAAATTGACTAACGATTTGTCGATTCAGAAAGATAAAATTCAGCTTTATCAAAATCAGGTTTTTGTCACTGATAATGTTGAAGGCATTGTGCCAGAGTTTTTAACCATGCTGAAAGGGGTAATCGATTCTCCGGATATTCCACTTAACGTTTCAAGATCCTACTTACAGGCTGATGGAGCTGTCAAGAAAATTGCCAGCTATATCACCAGAAAAGTAGCCGATAAATTAAAATCTCTCTTCAACGACAACCGAGAAGATTTTGAAAAGAAATGGAACGACATCAAAGTTGTTATTGAATACGGAATGTTATCTGAAGACAAATTTTTTGAAAAAGCTCAAAAATTTGCCTTGTATCCAACTACAGGAAATCAGTATTTCACTTTTGATGAACTCAAAAATGATATCACTGAGTTACAAACCGACAAGGAGGGAAAACTAGTTGTTTTATATGCTTCCAACAAAGATCAACAACACAGCTACATCAAAAGAGCTGAAGCAAAAGGCTATAAAGTATTGCTTTTAGATTCTCCAATCGTTCCTCACTTGATTCAGAAACTGGAACAGGAAAACGAGCAGAAAGTGTCGTTTGTGAGAGTGGATAGCGATCACGTAGATAACTTAATCAAAAAAGAATCTGAGCAAGTTTCTAAACTTACAGATGAAGAGAAAGAAACCGTAAAAACCAGTTTCGAAACTGTCGTACCTAAAGAAAGATACACGGTTCAACTTGAAGCTTTAGATTCTGATACAGCTCCAGTCATGATTACTCAGCCGGAATTTATGCGTCGAATGAAAGAGATGCAACAAACCGGCGGTGGCGGAATGTTTGGTATGGGAAATATGCCAGAAATGTATAATTTGGTAGTAAACATTAACAATCCTTTGATTTCAAAAATTTTGAAAGCAAAAGAAGATTCCAAAAAGGAAACGCTGATCAAGCAAACATTAGATTTGGCTTTGCTTTCTCAAAATCTATTGAAAGGTGAGGAGCTCACCGATTTTGTGGAAAGAAGTTTTAAATTGATTAAATAAGAAAGCTTTCACGTTTAAAAATAATTTTGTCTCCCTGAGCGCAGTCGAAGGGTTGGAAAAAACGTCTCGACTGCGCTCGACGTGACACATTCAGTTTTCTTAGCTGATATTCAATAATAAGAATATTTAAAACACAAAACCACTTCGATGAAGTGGTTTTGTGTTTTGTAACAATCAGTTCTATTCATACAATAAAGACTTAAACAAACAAGATTTCATGTTGCAAAGAAATATTAACCTAGTATCTTTGCTGAAAATCAATTTAAATGATCAATATTACCTTACCAGACGGAAGCGTAAAGCAACATGAGGATGGCACAACACCTATCCAGGTTGCTTTAAGTATAAGCTCAGGCTTGGCTAGAAATGTGATTTCTGCAAAATTTAACGATACTATTGTAGAAACCACCACCCCGCTTCATGAAGACGGTAATCTGGTTTTGCTAACCTTCAATGATGATGAAGGGAAGCAAGCTTTCTGGCATTCAACCTCACATATTATGGCTCAGGCTATTCTGAAATTGTATCCAAATGTCAATTTGACCATTGGGCCTTCTATTGAAAATGGTTTTTACTATGATGTGGATTTAAATGGAGAGGTTATTTCTGAAAATGACTTTCCTAAGATTGAAGCTAAGATGTTGGAACTTGCAAGAGGGAAGCATGATTTTGAAATGCGTTCAGTATCAAAATCTGAAGCCTTAGACTATTATAAATCCAAAAACAATCCCTTCAAAGTTGAATTGATTGAGAATCTGGAAGATGGCGAAATTACGTTTTGTGATCATGACGATTTTACCGACTTATGTAGAGGAGGGCATATTCCAAATACCGGCTTTGTAAAGGCTGTGAAATTGATGAATATCGCCGGAGCGTACTGGAGAGGTGATGAGAATAATCCACAACTCACGAGGATTTATGGGGTTTCATTTCCAAAGCAAAAAGAACTTAAGGAATACCTCGCACTGCTTGAAGAAGCTAAAAAGCGGGATCATAGAAAACTAGGTAAAGAATTAAAGTTATTTACCTTTTCTCAAAAAGTTGGTCAAGGTTTGCCACTATGGTTGCCAAAGGGAGCAGCGCTTAGAGACCGACTGGAGAAATTCATGAAAGATGCTCAGGAAACGGCTGGCTATCAGCCAGTGGTGTCTCCGCATATCGGTCAGAAAGAGTTATACATGACTTCTGGTCATTATCAGAAATACGGTGAAGACAGTTTCCAATCTATCAAAACTCCACATGAGGGAGAAGAGTATCTTTTAAAACCGATGAACTGCCCGCATCACTGTGAAATTTTTAATTCACAAGCCTGGAGTTACAGAGATTTGCCTCAGCGTTATGCAGAGTTTGGTACGGTTTACCGTTATGAGCAAAGTGGGGAGTTGCATGGACTTACAAGAGTAAGAGGTTTTACTCAGGACGATGCTCATATTTTCTGTATGCCAGAACAACTGGATGAAGAGTTTAAAAAAGTAATCGACTTGGTTTTGTATGTTTTTGGGTCTTTAGGATTTGAAAACTTTACGGCTCAGGTTTCTTTGAGAGACCCTGATAATCCGTCAAAGTACATTGGTTCCGATGAAAACTGGACAAAGGCAGAAGCGGCCATTCTAAACGCGGCTGAAGAAAAAGGTCTTGACTATAAAGTAGAGACTGGTGAAGCTGCTTTTTACGGACCTAAGTTAGATTTTATGGTGAAAGATGCTTTAGGGAGACAGTGGCAGCTGGGAACGATTCAGGTGGATTATAATCTTCCGGAGCGATTTGAACTGGAATATAAGGGGAGTGATAACGAAATGCACCGCCCTGTGATGATACATAGAGCGCCATTCGGCAGTTTAGAGCGTTTTATAGCGATTTTGCTGGAGCATACTGGAGGAAATTTTCCTCTATGGCTGATGCCAGAGCAGGCTACTATCCTATCAATCAGTGAGAAATATGAAAATTATTCTAAAAAAGTTTTAAGTTTACTTAAAAAACACGAAATTCGCGCTAGTTTCGATAATCGAGGCGAGACCATGGGTAAAAAAATCCGTGAAGCTGAGATGAACAAAATTCCTTACATGCTGATAGTAGGGGAAGCGGAAGTTGAAAATGATACCGTTTCTGTAAGAAAACATGGGGGAGATGATTTAGGAGAAATGCCTATTGAAAGTTTTGCCAAGATTTTAAATGCAGAAACAGAGAAAGAAATTTACAAATACGAAGTTTAATTAAAAAAATATTTAGCCATAGCAATACGTAGAAAAAAATCAAGACAGGCACCGAGGCAGATAAAAGAAAACCCTCATAAGATTAACGAGAAGATAAGAGCTCCAAAAGTTCGAGTCGTTGGTGAGAATGTTAAAGTAGATATCTATTCACTCAAGGAAGCTTTGGCCATGGCCGAAGAGCAAGAACTGGATTTAGTAGAAATATCTCCAAAGGCAGATCCCCCTGTTTGTAAAGTTATGGATTACAAGAAATTCTTGTACGAACAGAAAAAGAGAGAAAAACAACTCAAGCAAAAAACAACTCAGGTAGTTGTTAAAGAAATTCGTTTTGGTCCTAATACAGATGATCATGATTACGAATTCAAAAAGAAAAATGCCGAGAAGTTTCTTAAAGATGGTGCCAAGTTAAAAGCTTTTGTATTCTTTAAAGGTCGTTCTATAGTTTTTAAAGACAAAGGTCAAATTTTGCTTTTAAGATTAGCTCAAGATTTAGAAGATATAGCTAAAGTAGAGCAGATGCCAAAATTGGAGGGTAAAAGAATGATTATGATTCTTGCTCCAGTTTCCAAAAAATAATTGCGATAATCCTAAATATATTCAGATGCCTAAAATGAAAACAAAGTCGAGTGCCAAGAAGCGTTTTAAACTTACCGGAACAGGTAAAATTAAACGTAAACACGCATTCAAAAGTCACATTTTGACTAAAAAGTCAAAAAAGAGAAAATTGAAGTTAACTCACAGCGGTTTAGTAGATAAAGCCGATGAGCACAGCATCAAAACTCAATTACGCTTAAAATAAGCAAACAAGGTTAATTATTAATCCATGGAGTAAGGCTCATAAAATGTTACTCGTAACTGCCTACTACAAAAAACTTTAAAATATGCCAAGATCAACAAATTCTGTCGCTTCCAGAGCCAGACGTAAAAAAATAATGAAGCAAGCAAAAGGATACTACGGACGTCGTAAAAACGTTTGGACAGTAGCCAAAAACGCAGTCGAAAAAGCAATGTTATATGCTTACAGAGACCGTAAAACCAAGAAGAGAAATTTTAGATCACTTTGGATCATAAGAATTAATGCAGCTGCGAGATTACATGGTTTGTCTTATTCTCAGTTTATGGGAAAAGTAAAAGCTAACAATATTGAATTGAATAGAAAAGTCCTTGCGGACTTAGCTATGAACAATCCTGAAGCTTTTAAAGCCGTAGTCGACCAAGTCAAATAAATTCTAACTTATTATCGCAATTGAAAAGCACTTGTTTGTAAAACAGGTGCTTTTTGTTTTTACGTATCTTTTGAAGCATCTAAAAACTTTTTTATTTACCTGGGCCTTTTAGTGGATGTGCCTATTTTAATTTAACTTAATTGTTATTTATGAAAGACCAATTAAATAGAACATTGCATTTTGATTCTATCCCAAATCGAATAGTATGTCTGGTGCCAAGCCTCACAGAAATGCTCGTCGACCTAGGATTGGAGCATAAACTAATCGGTGTGACTAAATTTTGTGTGCACCCTAAAACTATAAGAACGTATGCTGAGGTCGTTGGTGGAACCAAAAACATCAAGTTTGATAAAATTCAAGCGCTAAATCCTGATTTTATTTTAGTCAATAAGGAAGAAAATGAATTTAAAGATGTAAAAAAGCTTTTCGAAAATTACCCTGTTTATGTCAGTGATATTAACTCTGTTGAAGATTTGCTTCACTTGATTCGGGATCTTGGTGACATTTTCAGTATACCGAAAAGGTCTAAACAGCTTGTTGATGACCTTAAAATTAATTTTATCAAATTCAGAAAAGATACTGAAGCAGAACCAAAATTGAAAGTGGCCTATTTCATTTGGAAAGACCCCTGGATGGTTGCTGGCTCATCTACTTTTATCAATTATATGTTGAGTCTGAATAATTTTGAGAATGTGTATGACGATCTACCCCGGTATCCTGAAATAGATCTCAACAAACTAAAACCTGTGGATTATGTGTTCTTGTCCTCGGAGCCTTTCCCTTTTAAGAACCAGCATAAAGAGGAGTTTGACATTGATAACGATAAAATAAGTATCGTAGACGGAGAGTATTTTAGCTGGTATGGGTCAAGGCTGCTTAAAGCCTTTAATTACTTCGTTCAACTTAGACACAACTTATAAAGTTTTGCTAGGATTTGCGGACTTATTATGATGAATCAGATATGTGTGTATATTTGTGAAAATTAAAAAATTGATTCATCATTCCATATACAAACACAAATCATCTCAGGATTGGGTGACCTTTGTGCATGGTGCTGGTGGAAGTTCTTCGATTTGGTTCAAGCAGTTAAGGGCCTTCAGGTCTCAATTCAATGTCTTGCTTCTGGACCTGAGAGGTCACGGAAACTCCAATCCTAAACTTCAGGATTCCCTTGATGAAAATTATACGTTTGACGCTATAACCAATGATATCATTGAAGTTTTGGATGTCAATAAGATTCAAAAGTCCCATTTTGTGGGGATTTCTCTTGGTACCATTCTGATCAGGAATTTAGCTGAAAATTATCCGGAACGGGTTTCCAGTATGATTATGGGTGGGGCGATTATGAAGATGAATGTCAGGTCTCGATTTTTGATGAACGTTGGTGTTATATTCAAGTCAGTAGTTCCTTATATGATTTTGTATAAGCTGTTTGCTTTTATCATCATGCCAAGAAAAAACCATAAAAAATCCCGGAATCTTTTTGTTAATGAAGCCAAGAAATTATACCAAAAAGAATTTATAAGATGGTTTAAACTCACTTCAGAAATCAATCCTTTACTTAAATTCTTTAGACAAAAAGCCATCGATATTCCTTCATTATATATGATGGGAGAGCAGGATTATTTGTTTTTACCAGCGGTAAGAAAGATATCTGAAACGCATAAAGAAGCCAAGCTGTTTATTTTGGAAAATTGCGGACACGTTGTCAATGTTGAACAGCCTAATGTGTTTAATACAAAGGTTATCGAATTTATTAAAAGCCTGGAAGATAATACTTACCCTTTAAGGACGGTTTAATCTTGAAGTGCGAAAACCCGTCTCAATAATGCTGTTGACCTTTCATTAAAATCATTTCTTATTTGAATTTCTTCTAGTTCAATCATTTTGTACACTCCCTCTAAAGCTTCATTGGTCACATAATCAGTCAGATTTGGATTCACATTTTCAGTAAAAGGAACTTGATTATATTGATTTATCAGATTTCCCCAAATTCGATCTGCACCAACTTTCTGAAAATTTTCTTTGACTATGGGTTCAAATTTTTGATACAATTCCATCCGCGTTTTTTGTCTCAAATAAGCTGTCGCCGCTGTTTTTTCACCCAGTAAAATGTTTCTAGCGTCTTCAAAGCTCATGTTTTGAATGGCATTCAAGAAGATGGGGGTAGCTTCCTTTACAGCTTCCTGAGCAGTAGTGTTTAGCGCTTGGATGCCTTCATCTGCCAAATTATCAAGACCTAAACTTCGCATTGTGCTTTCTACTGAAGATAATTCTTCGGGAAGTCCAATTCTTACAAGTGAATTGTTATAAAAGCCTTGTTCTTGAGTTAGTTTTGACACCTGCTCTTTCACGCCTTTTGATAAAGCCTGTTGTAAGCCACTCGCAATTTGCTGCTCGCTAAGCATTTCAGATGTTGCAATTTCTCTTGAAATTTGTTGAAGTTCTGCACAGGAAGAAACAAAAAAAGCAATTATTATTAGTAAAATGGAAGGTTTCATTGAATTGAATTTGTATGAATTCTAAATATACACTGTTTAAAGGTCTCATACTTACAACTTTTCGTTATTCTATACTAAAATCCTCAGCTTTAAATTGAATATTTCGTAATTTCACGCTTCAAAAATTATATATAATTCAATATCATAATGGAGCAACAAAAGCCATATACCCCACAACATCAAATACGAATTGTCACTGCCGCCTCTTTATTCGACGGCCATGATGCTGCCATCAATGTGATGCGTCGTATCATTCAATCCACCGGGGTGGAAGTGATTCATCTCGGACACGATAGAGGTGTTGAGGAGGTTGTTAATACTGCTATTCAAGAAGATGTGAATGCCATTGCGATGACATCCTACCAGGGTGGTCACAATGAATATTTCAAGTATATGTACGATTTGCTCCAGGAGAAAGGGGCAGGGCATATTAAAATCTTCGGTGGAGGAGGAGGAGTCATTCTTACTGAAGAAATTGAAGAATTGATGGAGTATGGCATTACCCGAATTTATTCTCCGGATGACGGGCGTGAAATGGGACTGCAGGGAATGATCAATGACTTGGTAAAACAAGCTGACTTCAAATGCCCATCCCTTACCCTTCCCAAAGGGAAGGGAATTCAAGACGCACTTCATCAAAAAGATGTCAATACTATTGCACGTTTAATTTCTTTAGCAGAAAACAGACACGAAGAATTTAAAGAACTTTTCACCCCTCCTTTGGAGGGGTCGGGGGAGGCTACTCCCGTTTTGGGAATTACGGGAACAGGGGGCTCAGGAAAATCTTCCTTGGTCGATGAGTTGGTTCGTCGGTTTTTGGTTGATTTTGAAGACAAACAAATCGGTATTATCTCTGTAGACCCTTCCAAAAGGAGAACAGGCGGCGCCCTGCTAGGGGATAGAATTCGCATGAATGCCATCAACTCACCACGAGTGTATATGCGTTCATTAGCGACTCGACAATCCAACCTGGCTTTATCCAAATATGTTCAGGAAGCAGTGGAAGTCATGAAAGCAGCCAACTATGACCTTATCATATTAGAAACCTCTGGTATCGGACAAAGTGATACCGAAATCTTAGACCACTCTGACGTTTCTCTTTATGTTATGACACCAGAATTTGGTGCAGCAACGCAGCTGGAAAAAATTGATATGCTGGACTTCGCTGATTTGGTAGCCATCAACAAATTTGATAAACGCGGTGCCAAAGACGCTTTGAGAGATGTTAAAAAGCAATACCAGCGCAATCATAATCTGTGGGATGCCAAGCCAGAAACTTTACCTGTTTATGGAACGATAGCTTCTCAATTTAACGATCCTGGAATGAATGTTCTTTACAAAAGAATAATGGATCAATTGTCTGAAAAAACATCGACTTCACTCAAAAGTGATTATCAAATCACCGATGAGATGTCGGAGAAAATATTTGTAATTCCCCCAGCCAGAACCCGTTACCTTTCAGAAATATCAGAAAACAACCGCTCTTACGATGAAAAGGCGAACTCTCAAGTGGAGGTCGCACAAAAGCTATACGGAATTTTCAAAACTTTAGAAAGCACAACCGATTCTAAACTTGAATTGGATAAAAACGGTATCGAAGAAAGTCATTTGGAAGAGGTTACTACTTCAGACAATGAGACTTTGGTGGATCTGCTGAAAAAAGAATTTGACCGCGTTAAAATGGATTTCGACCCTTATAACTGGGAGAAGATTTTAGGCTGGGAAAATGTCGTTCAGAAATATACCGATGAGGTTTACACCTTCAAAGTAAGGGATAAAGAAATCAAAATTGACACTTATTCGGAGTCCCTTTCACATCTTAAAATTCCGAAGGTAGCTTTGCCAAAATACAAGGCCTGGGGAGATTTGCTCAAATGGTTATTGCAGGAAAACGTTCCAGGAGAATTTCCCTACACGGCAGGACTTTACCCTTTCAAAAGAACTGGCGAAGATCCAACGAGAATGTTTGCCGGAGAAGGCGGACCAGAACGTACCAATCGCAGGTTTCACTACGTGAGTGCTGGCTTACCAGCCAAACGTTTGTCTACAGCTTTCGATTCTGTGACGCTTTACGGGAATGACCCTGACCATCGACCAGATATTTACGGTAAAATCGGGAATGCGGGAGTGTCTATTTGCTGTCTGGACGACGCCAAAAAACTCTATTCAGGTTTTGACCTGGCAGATGCCATGACTTCTGTGAGTATGACCATAAACGGACCAGCACCTATGCTGCTTGGCTTTTTTATGAATGCCGCCATCGATCAGCAGTGTGAAAAATACATCAAGGAAAACGGTCTTGAAAAGGAAGTTGAGGCTAAAATCAAAAAGATATATAAAGAAAACGGCAGCGAGCGTCCAACCTACCAGGGTGAACTTCCAGAAGGGAATAACGGACTGGGATTGATGCTGCTTGGCGTGACCGGCGATATGGTCTTGCCGGCAGATGTCTACCAGGAGATCAAGATGGAAACCATCGCCGTAGTTCGCGGAACGGTTCAGGCCGATATCCTGAAAGAAGATCAGGCGCAAAACACCTGTATTTTCTCTACTGAATTTGCCATTCGTCTGATGGGTGATGTTCAGGAGTATTTTATCAATAACAAAGTAAGAAATTTCTATTCGGTTTCTATTTCTGGGTACCATATTGCTGAAGCCGGGGCCAATCCGATCACGCAACTGGCTCTGACCCTCTCCAATGGATTTACATACGTCGAATACTACCTGAGCCGAGGCATGGATATCAATAAATTTGGGCCTAACCTGAGTTTCTTTTTCTCCAATGGCATCGATCCCGAATATGCGGTGATTGGTAGAGTGGCGAGACGAATCTGGTCTAAAGCTATGCGAGATAAATATGGTGCGAATTCGAGAGCTCAAATGTTGAAATACCATATTCAGACCTCAGGACGATCGCTTCATGCGCAGGAAATTGATTTTAACGATATCCGTACGACGCTACAAGCCTTGTACGCGATTTACGATAACTGTAACTCCTTGCACACCAATGCTTATGACGAAGCGATTACCACGCCAACCGAAGAATCGGTGCGACGTGCCATGGCCATTCAGTTGATTATCAATAAAGAATTAGGACTTGCTAAAAACGAAAATCCAATCCAAGGCTCGTTCATCATTGAGGAATTGACAGACCTTGTCGAGGAAGCCGTATTGCTGGAATTTGACCGACTTACAGAGCGTGGAGGCGTGCTAGGGGCTATGGAAACCATGTACCAGCGCAGCAAAATTCAGGAGGAAAGTCTGCATTACGAAACCCTTAAGCACACGGGAGAATTCCCAATTATCGGAGTGAATACGTTTTTGAGTTCCAAAGGATCGCCAACGGTGAAGCCAAGAGAAGTCATCCGCGCGACTGAAGAGGAAAAGGAATACCAGATCAACACGCTTACCAAGTTGCACCATGTTTATGAAGACAGAGCACAGGATCAGCTGAAACGCATTCAGGAAGCGGCTATCAAGAATGAGAACATGTTTGAAGAATTGATGGAAGCTACTAAATACTGTTCTTTGGGACAAATCACCGAAGCCTTGTTTGAGGTTGGTGGGCAGTATAGAAGAAACATGTAAGCAGAGCGCCACCTTCCAATGCCCAAAGCTTTGGGCATTGGAAGGTATGCGAATCGCTTTTCTCGATAGACGATGTGATAACTGAAATTTCTTATAGAAAAGATTTTGCGGCCTAATAACTTCAATCCTTCACGCAGGGCTTGAAGTAAGATTTTCATATACGTGTTTAATTATTGATTTTACGTTAAAAAATCAAACACTGACATTTTGTACGCATTAATTATTTAAATTAGCACGTATAAATAAAACGTAATGGATACAAAACTGACCTTAAAACTTAATCAGGAAGTTATTGAAAACGCCAAGAAATACGCCTCCGATAAAAAAATAAGTTTATCGAAAATCATTGAATTTTACCTTAAATCATTAACATCAGAAAAGGGAAAAGACGATTTTGAAATTTCTCCTTTTATTAAAAGCATTTCAACAGGAAAAAGTATGTCCTCTGATTTGGATTACAAAAAAGAATATTCTGATTATTTAGTGGAAAAATATAAATGAAAAACAGACTTTTCATAGACACAAATATCATGTTAGACCTCCTTGGGGAAAGACATCCATTTTATGAACCCATTGCAAAATTGGCGACTTTAGCCGATAGAGGAAAAATAAAAATGATAGTTTCTCCAATTTCATTTGCAACCGTAAACTATCTAATTGCCAAAAGTGAAAACCCAAAAATCGCTAAGGAAAAATTAAGGAAATTTAAAATTATTAGTGAGATCTGTTCACTAGATGAGCATACAATTGAAAAAGGACTAAATTCTTCTTTTACAGACTTTGAAGATGCACTACAATACTTCAGCGCCTTAGATTCCGATTGCGAAACCATAATCACAAGAAATGGAAAAGACTTTAAAAAATCATTAATTTCAGTCATGACTGCTGAGGAATATTTGAATAGCATCCGAGAGGTGTAATTATTTAAACTTAATGTTTCTTTAAGAGATTAAGGCTTTTTTAGTGCAGGATAACCTCTGCAGTACCTTATGCGGGGCTTTACGAAAGATTCAATTTTTTAAGTTTATAATCAACGAAACTTTTTATAAATTCATGATACAATATATCTTTAAAAAGCAATAGCTTAGACTAAACCGAAGATCTTTTATTCGGTGAGAACGGGAGCCCAGAAAGAGATGACTATAAATTTGAATAAAAACTTGAATTGATAGGCGACATGATCAAAACTGCCTTAAAAAACAAAAGTTAACGCAAAGCAGTTAGGAGAATTGGTTGTCGTTGAAAAAGCACAACTATCAAGGTTAGAAAACAGTACAGGTAATGTGACTTTTGAAACCGAAATGATTTTTTTTGATGCTTTAGCAAAAAAAATTTACTTACTTAAAAATATAACGTTCACTAAACCTCTGTATCAGAATACAAAATCACTATAACACCCAAACAGGAAGAAAGACTACGAAAAAAAATTGCTAAAATTCGTAAAGAACTTGCAGCAGACAAAAAACGCTGGGGCGGTTTTCATGACGATAGCCGTGGGGTGAGGTACTTACCTCCAGAATTATTTGTAAAACTCAAAGACTACAAAGGTGGGTTGAGATATTTAAGATGGTTTGACCGAACTTTTCCTGATGATATGGGACACCCGTTTTTTCTTTTTGATTGGACACTCATCCTTTTTAAGACGGGGAATTTGAAAGAAGCAGAAAAAAAGGCATTTAAAACCTTTTCCTCCAACAAATACATATTTGATAAATTCTTAGGAAAAGAGTTAATGTCACTAGACTTAGGTGAAAATTCAGGTTGGGAGAAGGAAATGGTGATAAAACATTTTAATTACTCAAGGAATCACACAGAATTTAAAGATTTTGCGGAATGGCTTGAAAATTTACAAACCAGTGAAAAGTTCAAAAAGCTTACTGACGAACTCATAGAAATTGACAGGAAATTGATCACAGAGCCGGTAGGTAAAACCCGAACGAAATTAGTAAACAGACGCTATAAACTGATTTAAAAGGAATGAGAAACTTGTTTTACATCTCACATAGCTCACTGCCGGCAATTTCGAATAAAACCAATGGCTAAATTCAGTAAAAACACATTTCAAGCGGAGTAGAGGTTTGATCATTAGCCTATAGAATTCACTTGGATAGCAAAAATTTCACTGTCTTTACTTTAAATTATTGCTTTTTTATTCTCAGCATAATCTCGTGTTTCTGCTTGTCTTTTTTAACTGGTATAATGGCAGGTAATGTTTTGAAAGCTACATCTTCTCCATCAATGTGTCCTTCAAGTTTGCCTGTCTGCAGTCCATCAGGATTTTCTATGGTAATGGAATACTTGGTTTTGTCGCCATCTAGAACCAAATCGATACTATACTTCTGCCAACTTTCAGAAATAGCTGGTTTCAACATAATCGAGTCACCATTCAATTGTAAGCCTAAGATAGACTCCAGTGTAATTCTATACATCCATCCTGCTGAACCCGTATACCAGGTCCAGCCACCCTTTCCTGTGAGTGGCGCTTCGCCATAAACGTCTGCTGCAACAACGAAAGGTTCTACCATATATTTATTTGCGGATTTCTGGTTCAGCGCATGATTAATGGGATTTATCATATTCAAATAACGAACAGCCTTTTCCCCATATCCCATTTCTGCAAATGCTTTTACTGTCCAAAGCGCGGCATGTGTATATTGACCGCCGTTTTCCCTTACGCCTGAAATATAACCTTTTATATAACCAGGATCTTTATCTGTTTTATCAAATGGAGGCGTGAGTAAACGAATCAATTGGTCATCTTCAGAGATAAGGTGTTTTTCCACAGTCTTTAAGACTTGTTTGCTTCGATCTTCAGAAGCAACCTCTGAAAAGATAGACCAGGCTTGGGAGATGGCATCTATTTTGCATTCAGTATTTTCTTTGGAACCCAGTGGTGTCCCGTCGTCATAAAAAGCTCTGAGATACCATTCACCATCCCAACCCACATCGTTGAGTTTTTCTTTAAGCTCTGCTGCCGTAGTTTTGTATTGATCTGCTCTTGGATTGTCATTCATCATCCGGCAAACTTTTTCAAACCGCGTCAAAATATAGTAGATAAAAAAACCTAGCCATACACTCTCTCCCTTTCCTTCTTCGCCTACTCGGTTCATGCCGTCGTTCCAATCTCCTCCACCTATTAGAGGTAGGCCGCGTTCACCAAATTGAAGTGAAACATCAATGGCCTTACAGCAATGTTCATGTCGTTTGTGAAGAGGAGAATTGTTTTACTTCAGATGATATAAAGAAATTAAATTATATGGTAAGATTTCCGAAAAATACAAATCTGGACGTGCGTCAAGGGGATCTGAAAGAGCAATGTTGCAAGAGGACGGAGTGCAGATATTAATATTTTTACCACATTTGAGGAGATGAAAATTGAAGATATGGTTGAGTTCGTGAATTCATCTAGAATCTCGGGTCTTTTTTGTTTGGACTCTTCCCAAATCAATGCATTGGTTTAAATAAATATCTGTCAGGAAAGCAAATTTTGTGAGTTGTCGTTTTTTCAGCAGAATTGAAAATATACTTTGTTCAAACTTTTGTATAAGTCGATAAACTCCTAAGACAGCAATAGCTTAGATGTTGACATTTCCTTTTAAATTAGATTTTATGATTAATTTTAAGAAGTTGTAATCATAGGAAACAATCCAAAAAAAGAATCAAAATTCTTCTTTCTAAACTAAACCATAAAGTTTCAGTTGCTTAGCTATAAATTATGTATTTTTGCATGCAATTAAATCTAATTGCAATGATAAATTCAAAAGTAAAAGGACTAGGCCTTACCTACGACGATGTTCTTTTGGTTCCCGCTTATTCAGACGTTCTTCCAAGGACCGTCAGTATTCAAAGCAAATTCACTAAAAATATAAATCTTAATGTTCCTATTGTTTCTGCTGCCATGGATACGGTAACTGAATCTAAAATGGCCATTGCAATTGCTCAGGAAGGTGGAATTGGTGTGCTTCATAAGAACATGACGATTGAGGAACAGGCACTCAAGGTTAGACGGGTGAAGCGTGCCGAGAGCGGCATGATTATAGACCCGGTGACTTTACCTCTTACTGCAACGGTAAAAGACGCCAACGACAGCATGAAGGAACACAGCATTGGGGGAATTCCAATTGTAGATGATTCTTATAAATTAATTGGAATCGTGACCAACCGTGATTTGCGTTTCGAGCAAAAGAACGATAGACCTATCAAAGAAGTCATGACGGCCAACAACCTGGTTACCGTTAGTGAAGGCACCTCGCTCAAAGAAGCGGAGGTTATTTTGCAAAAACATAAAATCGAAAAATTACCAGTTGTAGATAAAGACAATAAATTAGTTGGTCTTATCACCTTTAGAGACATCACTAAATTAACTCAAAAGCCTTTTGCCAATAAAGATGATTATGGAAGATTACGAGTGGCAGCAGCTTTGGGTGTAACCCATGATATTGTTGAAAGAGCTTCAGCTTTGGTGAGGGCCGGCGTAGATGCTGTGGTTATCGATACCGCTCACGGCCATACCAAAGGTGTGGTAGATGTTTTGAAACTCATCAAAAAAGAATTTCCAAAACTGGATGTTGTGGTAGGAAATATTGCAACTGCTGATGCTGCAAAATATTTGGTAGAAGCTGGAGCGGATGCTGTAAAAGTAGGTGTAGGACCAGGTTCTATCTGTACAACACGAATTGTAGCAGGTGTTGGTTTTCCACAACTTTCTGCTGTTATGGAAGTTTCTAAAGCTATCCAGGGCTCTGGTGTTCCCGTAATTGCCGATGGAGGTATTCGTTATACAGGTGATATTCCTAAAGCTATTGCCGGGGGTGCAGACTGTGTAATGCTAGGCTCACTTTTAGCAGGAACCAAAGAATCTCCAGGTGAAACTATTATTTACGAAGGCAGAAAATTTAAATCCTACCGTGGTATGGGGTCTATAGAAGCTATGGATAAAGGCTCTAAAGACCGATACTTTCAGGATGTGGAAGCTGACATTAAGAAATTAGTGCCAGAAGGAATTGTAGGCCGAGTGCCTTATAAAGGTGAATTGGTAGAAAGCATGGTGCAGTTCATCGGCGGCTTAAGAGCTGGTATGGGATATTGCGGAGCAAAAGACATAAAGACACTTAAGGAGAACGGAGAATTTGTTCAAATCACAGCTTCCGGAGTTATGGAAAGTCATCCACATAGTGTTTCCATTACTAAAGAAGCACCGAATTATAGTCGATAAGAATTTAAAAATAGACGTAAAAAAAGCTCGAAATGTACATCTCGAGCTTTTTGTTTATAATTTAAATGATAATTAGTTGCCAGGGTTTTCCTCTGGAATCACTTCTGCGTTTTCTTTGATTTCAATGCCTAGTCTTTTAAGAACTTTTAATGTCAGGTCAAATCTTGGATCGATGTAAATAATACTGTTGTTTTCATCAAAAACTTGAGTGTAGCCTTCTTCCTTAACGATAGCTTCAAGAGCTGTGCCTATTTTATTATAAAGCGGTCTTAAGTATTCTTCTTGCTGAATTTGAAGCATCTTAGAAGAATTTTGTTGAAGTTTTTTGAGGTCTTCCTCAAGGTCAATAATTTCCTTCTGTTTAATTTTTTTCATGACATCGTTCATGCCTTCTTCTTCCTTTTTGTTGTAGTCTTCAACCACCACCCGATATGCTTCGTATTTTGCTTGGATGGTACTGTCTAGCTCGACACTATAAACTTTTAGTTTTTCTTCAACACCTTTAATTTCAGGCATTTGAGTAAGAATGTACTCGTTATTAACGGTTCCAACTTTTGTTTGTGAAAAAGAAGTTAGGCTCAACGCGAGTAAAGCAATGCAAATAATGTGTTTCATTTTGTAAATTTTTTACAAATAAAGTCAATATTAATTATAAATCAAACCTTACTTAATTTGTTTTCACACGCTTACCATCTTCAACAAAAACTTTGAAATCTTGTTGAACCATCACAGATCTTTTTTTAAATAGGTCTGGAAGCAGTTTGCTGATGAGTTTCATAAACCCGGTAAATTCAAATTCACTGTAGGATGTCCACCTGGTTTTATTTTCACTAAGGGCTTCAAAATAATTTTTTTGAAGGCTTTCCATCCCTTTGGAAGTGTATTTCCCGTGCCATTCCTCGGGTAGATTTTTCTTGATAATGGTTTCTGTCATTTTGATGGACTGACCTTCGATTGTGATGTAAAGTTTTCGTTTACTGCCTACTTCACCACCTTTACCGCTGATGACTCTGCTGCGCTTTAAGCCGCGTTGCCAGTGAGGAAGCAAATCAGGATCTTCAAAAACCTTGAGGATGTCTTCTCTGGGTTTGTCGATAATAATTTCAGTTGTATATTTCATGAAGCAAGTTTAACTTTAATCTGATTGCTAAATGTTTAAGACTCGGTTTTTTTTAAAAACCTTAAACATTGTGTGCAGGTGCATTTTTCTTACTTTTGACATCAAAATAAAAAAATGAAGCATCTTTTTAGTTTTTGCATAACCCTGTTATGTTTTGTTTTTGCAGCAAAGGCTCAAATTGGTCAGGAAACCCTTTTCAAAATTAACGGACAAGAATACAAGGCCGAAGAATTTATAAAATCCTACCAAAAGAATTCTGATATTGTCTCTGCTTCTTCTGAAACTGTTGAAGATCACCTGGAGCGATTTGTTAATTTTCATTTGAAGTTAACATCAGCTTATGACAAACAGCTGGATACATTAGCTTCTTTCCAAAAAGAATTCGGAAGATATTACAAACAGATTGCAGATGACTATATTTCCAATGGTGAAGTTACGGAAGCTGTGGTAAAAGAGACTTACGACAGGACTAAAGTCGAAGTGAGGGCTAGTCATATTTTGCTGAAACTTCCCGAATACGAAGAGGACACTTCCAGTGTCTATCAAAAAGCCTTGATCATCAAGAAGCGCATCGAAAATGGAGAGGATTTTGAAAGCTTGGCTAAACAATATTCTGAAGATCCTTCTGTTAAAATCAATGAAGGAGATATGAATTGGTTCAATACCTTTAAGATGGTTTATGAATTTGAAGACGCGACTTACAAACTAGATGTCGGTGAAGTTTCGAATCCCGTGAGAACAGAATTTGGCTATCATATTATAAAAAAGACGGGTGAGCGGCCTTCTAAAGGTGAACTGGAAACGGCTCATATTATGTTGCGACCCAAGGATTCACTTCAGGACCCGGAAGTAAAAATCCGAAAGATTTACAAGCGTTTACAGGAGAAAGAAGATTTTCATGAACTCGCAAAACAATACAGTCAGGACCCAAATACAGCCAGTAAAGGGGGTTACGTTCTTGCTTTTAGTTTAGGCGGATTAAATTCAAAAGTATATGAGAATAAGGCCTACGAATTAGAAAGCGAAGGGGACTATACAGAGCCTTTCAAAACTCGATTTGGCTGGCACATCGTTAAATTGATTAAAAACACTCCTTTAGAGCCTTATGATGAGGTGAAAGAGGAGTACAAGAAAAGATTTAAAAGTTCTTCACGGTCGAAACTTCTGGTGACCAAAATCAAAGAAGAGTTAGAAGATCTGTATTCTGTTGAAGTGAAACAGGAAGCTAAAGATCACTTTTTGAATTTGATGGATTCAAGTCTTACAAAGGGTAAATGGAAATACGAGCCAGAAGAGAATTCAACGTCCAGTTACGTTATAAAAGTTGAAGACTCTATCATAGATTACAAAACCTTCGGAGAGTATTTGGGAAGACAGCAGCGTAGCCTTTTCGATAAACCAGATCCTAAGGCAGTTATTGAAGATGCTATAGACGATCTGGTGTATAGTCATCTTTTAGCTCACCATAAAACCAGGTTGCCAGAGGTTGATAAAGAGTTTGGTGAGCGAATTGAGGAGTACAAAAACGGTATTCTGATTTTTGATTTCATGAAAGAAAAAATCTGGGAGCCTGTTGCTGAAGACACGCTTTCGCAAAAGATGTATTATGAGGCCCATACAACTGACTTCAGAGTTCCCCAAAAAGTAGTGGGGCAATTGTATACGTCAAAACGTAAGAACTCTTTAAAAGAAATAGCTTCAGAATTAAAAAAGAAAAGCAGTGAAGACACAACAGCCTTTGAACTGCCGCAGGACATTATTGCTGAAGAAGTAAGCCTGCAGAAGTCATCTTCAAAACTTCCTCAAAAATTCAAGTTTGAAGAAGGCTTAAGTAAAATTTATAAACATTCGGATCAATTTTTGATGATGGATGTGAACGCTATTGAAAAAGCTAGAATTCCTGAATTTGAAGAAGTGAGTGGCAAAATCATAAGTATTCTTCAGGAAGAGAAAGAGGAAAAGGTGATTTCAGAATTAAGAAAAAGCTACGATGTGGTAGTTTATGAGGAAATTTTTAAAAAACTAAAAGATAAACTTGAGAAGTAAATATTTTATACTTTCAGCCGTATGTTTAATGACGACTGTTTCCTGTTCTTTTTTCAAAAAAGAGGAGAATACATCTTATGTAGCTAGAGTTAATGATCACTACCTAACTTATGAAGAATTAGAAAATCATATTTCAAATAAGCTTTCAAAAGAAGATAGTGCTGTCACTGCTAGAAGTTATATTAAGGATTGGGCAACGAATAAACTTTTACTTGACAGAGCCAAGTTGAATATGCCGCAGGAGCAACAAAACGATTTTCGAAAGTTATCTGAAAAGTATGAAGAGCAGTTGTTTAAAAAAGCTTACAAAGATGCTTTAATCGAAAGGGAACTGACCGACGGGATTGATTCAGCAAGTGTGATAGAGTATTACCAAAACAACAGCCTCAATTTTAAACTGAACGAGGACTTGGTTCAGTTACGCTATTTACAATTGGATAAAAAAATGAAGTCTTTACAGGACATAAAACGCCAATTTATACGTTTTAATCCTGAAGATATGCTATCATTGCAAGAGAGATCTTTGGAGTTTAAATCTTTATCTTTGAACGATTCGATTTGGGTTCGAGTTTCAGATGTTGTAAAGGAATTCAAAGAGATTAAAAATATAGAGCTAGATAAGTCTAAGCTTTTGAAGAGTAAAAACTTTCTTGAGATAGAAAGTGAAAACGAAAACGATATTTATTTTATATACATAAATTCAGTATTAAATCGGAATGAAGAGGCGCCTTTAAGCTATGTAAGGCCTACTATTGAGCAAATCTTGCTCAATAGAAAGAAGATAAATATTTCTAAGAAAATTGAAAAAGAGATTACTAAAGATGCTACAAAAAATAATGAATTTGAAGTCTATTAAACAACTAGCTTTACTTGGAGTGTTGCTCATTAGTTTTGCAACTACGGCACAGGTTACCATTGATGAAAAGGATAATCTTTTAAAAGAATCTGAATTTAGTCCCGAAATTTTAGCAGCAACCAAAGTCACAAAAGACGGTCGAGTGAAAATCGATGGTGTTGCGGCAGTTGTTGGAGATTACCTTGTGTTGGAAAGTGATATTTCTAAGGCTTATCTGGATATGAAAAATCAGAAAATAGGAGAGATTACTTATTGCGATGTTGCAGAAACTATTATGGAAAATAAGTTATTTGCTCATCATGCTAAACTGGACAGTTTACCTTTTAACCCTGATCGAGTTTCAAGCTATACGGACCAACAAATCAATCAGTTCGTAAGTCAGGTGGGGAGTATGGAAAAACTTCTCGGGTTTTATAAAATTGATACTGAGGCTGAGTTAAGAGAACAGCTTAACGAAATTAATACCCAGCGTATGCTTGCAGAAGAAATGCAAGGTGCTATTGTAGATGAGGTAGAAATCACTCCAGAAGAAACCAGAGATTTTTTTGAAGCTATTCCTGAAGATGAAATTCCTTTGATCAACGACGAAGTTGAATTAGCTCAAATTATAGTAAAACCAGAGGTAGGTGAAAAAGAAAGACAGGCGGTTATCGATAAACTAAATTCTTTTAGAGATGATGTTTTAGCCGGAGGAAGTTTTACTGCAAAAGCAGTCATACATTCTGAAGACAGAGGATCCAGAAGCTCTGGTGGAAAAATCACACTTACCAGGGACGATAATTATGTAAAAGAATTTAAAGATGCAGCTTTTAGTTTGCGAGAAGGTGAAATTAGCAAGCCTTTTAAAACTGAGTTTGGATGGCATATACTTACGGTAGATAAGATAAGAGGACAGCAAGTAGATGTAAGGCATATTCTTCTTTACCCTGAGATTAGTTCAGAAGCTGTTGAAAAAGCGAGAAAGGAAATTGAAAAAATTCGCGGGATGATCGTGAATGGTGAAGTGAGTTTTAAGGATGCTGCAAGAGAAGTGTCGGATGAGAAAGAAACCAGAGAAAGCGGAGGTCAGCTTATCAATTCTGCTACTGGTGACAGAAGATTTGAATTGACTAAAATAGATCCGGCAATTTATGGGCAGGTTATAGATTTGAAAGAAAATGAAGTCTCACCCGTCATTAAAGATACTGAGCCTAGAACAGCAAAAGTTTATTTTAAAGTAATAACCGTAACTAAGAAAATTCCAGAACATATAGCTGAATTCAGCGAGGACTACACTCGTATTCGCGAGCTAGCTTTGCAGCAAAAAAAGCTGAAAGAAATAAATAAATGGAAAGCAGAAAAAACAGAAGATACTTACGTTAAAGTTAACGGTGATTACAAGGCCTGCGAATTTGCTGAGTCTTGGATAAAACAATAATATGTCGGATGTAGCTGATTTAGATGAATTTGTAAAGAAATACAAAACCTTAAAATCTGAAATTGCTAAAGTTATAGTAGGTCAGGATAAGGTAGTCGATACTTTGTTATTGTCTATTTTTTCTGGAGGGCATTCACTGTTAGTAGGTGTGCCTGGTCTAGCCAAAACTTTGATGGTAAATACGATCTCTCAAGCCTTAGGCCTTGAGTTTAAGCGAGTCCAGTTTACTCCAGACCTTATGCCAAGCGATATCATTGGCTCCGAAATTCTGGATGAAAACAGAGCCTTCAAATTTTTAAGAGGTCCTGTTTTTACGAATATCTTGTTGGCAGATGAAATCAACCGAACCCCACCCAAAACGCAGGCGGCACTCTTAGAAGCTATGCAGGAAAAGGCCGTGACCGTTGGTGGCAAAAATTATTTGCTCTCCAATCCTTATTTTGTGCTTGCTACCCAAAACCCAATAGAGCAGGAGGGGACTTATCCTCTGCCGGAAGCTCAATTGGATAGATTTATGTTTGAGGTGAACTTGACTTATCCAACTTTTCAGGAAGAAGTTGATGTTGTAAAAGCGACGACTCAAAATAAAGAGGTGAACATTGAAGCCCTATTTTCAGCTTCAGAAATTATTCAGCTTCAAAAACTGATCAGGAAAATGCCTATTGCTGACAATGTTATAGAATATGCTGTAAAATTGGTTGGTAAATCAAGACCTAATACTGAGCAAAGCTCAGAATTCATAAACACCTATGTGGATTGGGGTGCCGGACCAAGAGCTTCACAAAATCTGGTTCTAGCAGCAAAAACACATGCTGCTTCCAGAGGCAAATATTCTCCAGATATTGAAGATATTCAGGCAGTTACTACTGCTATTTTAAGACATCGAGTGGTAAGAAATTACAAGGCAGAAGCAGAAAATATAAGCATAGAAAACATCATAAGAAAGTTGCTGTAGGTTATCGATACTGAGTCTAAATTATTAGTTCGTGTGTTTAAAACCAGATGAATTCTCTTGATTTTTTATCAATTTATCAATTTTATTTTATATAAAATGAAAATATGATAATTATGTTTATTAAAAATGATTTATCTGTGAAATATTGTTAGGGATTCTGCTCTAATCTTACACATTTTCTAAATTCAAGCAAAAACCTTATTTTTGCAATCTAAATTATTTAAACTATGGCTTTTGATATCGATATGATAAAGAAAGTGTATAGCCAAATGTCTGAACGAGTCGAAAAAGCTCGTGAAACCGTTGGCAAACCACTTACACTTTCTGAAAAAATTATTTACTCTCATTTATGGGAGAATAAACCAAATCAAAAATTTACCAGAGGTAAAGATTATGTTGATTTTGCTCCAGACCGTATAGCCTGTCAGGATGCAACTGCACAGATGGCTTTATTGCAATTTATGCAAGCAGGGAAAGATAATGTGGCTGTACCTACTACTGTGCATTGTGATCACTTGATCCAGGCAAAGCAAGGTGCAACAAAGGATTTGAAAAGAGCTAATGAAACCAGTAATGAAGTTTTTGACTTTTTAGAGTCTGTCTCCAGCAAATATGGTATTGGATTTTGGAAACCAGGCGCTGGAATTATTCACCAGGTGGTTTTAGAAAATTATGCTTTCCCGGGAGGAATGATGATTGGTACCGATTCTCACACCGTTAATGCCGGTGGATTGGGAATGGTTGCCATTGGTGTTGGTGGAGCAGATGCGGTAGATGTGATGGCAGGAATGCCCTGGGAACTTAAGTTTCCAAAGTTAATAGGAGTAAAGCTAACAGGTGCGCCGCAAGGATGGACCGCTGCTAAAGATGTGATCCTGAAAGTGGCAGAAATCCTTACCGTAAAAGGTGGTACCGGATGTATTGTAGAATATTTTGGCGACGGTGCTAAGAATCTCTCCTGTACTGGTAAAGGTACTATTTGTAATATGGGAGCAGAAATAGGAGCGACCACTTCTACCTTTGGTTATGATGACTCTATGGAGCGTTTCCTAAGAGCAACCGATAGAAATGAAATAGCAGATGAAGCTAATAAAATAAGAGAGCACCTGACTGGAGATCAGGAAGTATATGATAACCCTGAAGAATATTTCGATCAGGTTATCGAAATCGATTTAAGTACACTTAGACCTCACCTTAATGGTCCTTTTACTCCAGATTTGGCTACGCCAGTTGGAGAATTGGGAGAAAAGGCTAAGAAAAACGACTGGCCGATTAAAGTAGACTGGGGACTTATCGGGTCTTGTACCAACTCTTCTTACGAGGATTTAACCAGAGCAGCTTCAATAGCTCAGCAGGCAGTTGATAAAAAATTAATACCGAAATCGGATTTTGGTATCAATCCAGGTTCTGAGCAGATTAGATTTACTGCAGAACGTGATGGTTTATTAAAAGTGTTTGAAGACTTAGGCGCTACTATATTCACCAATGCCTGTGGACCATGTATTGGTCAGTGGGATAGAAGTGACAGAAAAGGAGATGAGAAGAACACTATTGTTCACTCCTTCAACAGAAACTTTTCTAAACGTGCCGATGGAAATCCAAACACCCACGCATTTGTAGGTTCACCAGAGATGGTTGCTGCTATTGCGATTTCAGGACGATTGGATTTTGATCCTATGAATGATACGTTGATCAACGAAGACGGAGAAGAAGTTAAACTAGATGCTCCACAAGGTATTGAGTTACCTGAACTTGGTTTTGATGTAGAAGATAATGGATACCTAGCTCCAAAATCAGATGGAAGCACTATCAATATAAAGGTGAATCCAGATTCAAATCGAATTCAATTACTCGATCCTTTCGATCCCTGGGAAGGTGATAATCTGATGGGGGCGAAATTGCTTATCAAAGCGCATGGAAAATGTACGACAGACCACATTTCCATGGCCGGACCCTGGTTGAAATACAGAGGTCACTTAGATAACATTTCAGACAACTGTTTGATTGGAGCTGTGAATGCATTCAACATGAAAACCAACTTTGTAAAAAGTCAGTTGGATGGAAAGTACGATGCAGTGCCTAAAACACAACGCGCTTACAAAGCTGAAGGCATTCCTACAGTTGTAGTTGGTGACCACAACTACGGTGAAGGATCTTCCAGAGAGCACGCTGCCATGGAACCAAGACACCTTGGTGTAAGAGTAGTGTTAGTGAAATCTTTTGCGAGAATTCATGAAACCAACTTGAAAAAGCAGGGAATGTTAGGAATCACTTTCGATAAGGAAAGCGATTACGATCTTATCCAGGAAGATGATACCTTCAACTTTGTAGATTTGGAAGATTTTGCAGAAGACAAACCATTGACCATCGAAATAGTTCATGCTGATGGTTCAAAGGATTCGATCAAAGCGAATCATACGTATAACCATACTCAGATTGGCTGGTTTAAAGAAGGGTCTGCATTAAACATGATTAAAAAACAAAACAAGGCTTAATGCCAAAGGTTTCATTATATTTACAAGAGCCATCTTTATTAGATGGCTTTTTTTATTTACCCGGCTTATGACGAAGAAAAAAAAGAATTTTTTAGAAAAACACTGGAGTAACATCCTTTTCGGATTGCTGATTGTATTGATTATTATACCTCAGACTCGTCAACCCATTCAGGTGTTTCTCAATCGAGTTATTGCCTTTAGTCCTTCTGAAATTGATGAATCGGATCGTGAAACTTTAAAAGATTACGAGTGGTATTTCAAAAACGAAGACAACAAAACTGTAAATTTTGCACAATCTCAAGGAAAACCAGTTTTAGTCAATTATTGGGCAACCTGGTGCGCGCCCTGTATTGCTGAAATGCCAGATCTTCAAAAACTCTACACAGATTATAAAGATGAGGTTGATTTTTACTTTATCACTTCAGAAGAACCCAAAGTTGTTAGATCTTTTCTTGAAAAAGAAAACTTGAATCTTCCAGTTTATTATTTCTTGTCAAGCCCACCTGATATGTTAAAGAGCTCAAGTTTACCGACTACTTTTCTCATCGATGCTGAAGGTGAAATCATCATGAAAAAAACGGGTGCTGCCAACTGGTACAGCAAAACAGTGCGAAGCACAATTGATAAATTAAAGAAACCTTAAGGGGGAGTATAACGCCTCTTATAGAAATATAGCGAGAAGTCTTAGTAAAATAAGCGAGGTTAAATTTATATTAAAAAAAGTCTTTAACTTCTTTTTGATTAATTCCGCTTATGCGAGGGTCTCGCCTGTCTGCCGACAAAGGCAGGCCAGTGTCTGCGAGTTTGCAACTTCGGAGAGCTTACTTAATCTTATCGTTTAAAATCTAAACATTGTTGATGAGTTATATCCAATAAGTTAGACTTAAAATATTAAATTATCTTTGTTATAGTTATATCAAAATAACAGTATTATGGATTTACAGGCAGACATAAAATGGATTACAGAAGAGATTCAAACGCTTAAAGACCCTGAGCTGGTGGAAGCCTTTAAGCAGATGTTGCGTTTTAGGAATAAAGTTTCATCGGAGCGTATTAGTATCGAGCAGTACAATAAGGAGATAGAAGCTTCTATTGCACAAATAGATAAAGGTGAAACTTACACCCATCAAGAAGTAGGAGAGCATATAAAAAAATGGATAAAGCAATAATTTGGACACATCGGGCACAAGCAGATCTATATCAAGCGTTTTTAGATCTTTTAGAGCAATCTAAATCTATTGAAACTACAACAAGAGTTATCTCCGAAATTTATGCTTCAGTATCAATATTAAAGATCAATCCAGAAATTTATAAATTAGATAGACTCAAAAAGAATAATAGAGGAAATATCAGGAGTTACGAAAAGCACAGGTATCGAATATCATATATTATCGAAGAAGATGAAGTTCATATCCTTCGTATTCGGTATGCAAGAAAAGAGCCTCTAGAATATTAAATTCCCCGCTAGCGCGAGCGTCTCTTCTGTCTGCCGACAAAGGCAGGCCCGTGTCTGCGAGTTTTCAACTTCGGAGAGCTTACTTAATCTTATCGTTTAAAATCTAAACATTGTTGATGAGTTATATCTAATAAGTTAGACATAAGATTTTAAATCATCTGTGTTATATCAAAATATGAAATCGTCGTGGCTTTATGCACAAGTTGTTAAATATCTTAATTTTTAGTAACTAAAAGTTTGAGGAAAAGGCTAACTTTAGAAAGTTTTGTAAACGTTTATTTTATTAATAATATTATGAAAGAAAAAGAACATTTTGAAAGACTAAATCACTATTTTGAAAAGTCCAAAACTGGATATGATTTAGTATTATCGGGCTCAAAACATTTTGGATTCTATCCTGATGACCAAAATATTTCTGAAAAAGAAGCTCAAATATTTATGCAAGAACTAGTGGCTGAAAAACTTAAATTGAGCTCAAAAGATTTAGTTCTTGATGCAGGTTGTGGCCAGGGCGTTGTATCTACTTTTTTAGCCAATAAATATGAATGTAAAATCGAAGGAATAACTGTTCTTCCTTTCGAAATTAAAAAGGCAAATCTTCTCGCTGAAAAGTTAAAAGTAAGTGATAAAGTCAGTTATTCATTGATGGATTATAGTAAAACCAAATTTAGAAATAATCACTTTGATTGTATTTACACAACTGAGTCTTTATCACATTCATTAGATATCAGTAAAACATTAAAAGAATTTTTCAGAATTCTAAAAAAAGGCGGAAGAGTTGCCTTCTTTGAATATACTATCTCAAAAGATGAGGAATTTTCAAGTTCTGAAATGAAAATTTTCGATAAAATCGTCAAAAGTTCTGCAATGAGTGGATTAAAAGATTTTAGACATGATGAATTTCAAAATGTTCTATCAGAAGCTGGTTTTACAAATGTTCAAGTCGAAGATATAAGTCAAAATGCTGGACCTTCTCTTGCAAGATTAAAAAAATATGCAATGCTTCCTTATTACGTTTTTGTAAAACCTTTTGGATTACAAGAGAAATTCCCAAATGCTTCAGCTGCAGTTGAATTTTATAATATGGCTGAAAAAGGTTTAATTCGTTACAATATATTTACAGCCAAAAAATAAAAAAAAATTAATGCCTAAACCCTATTAAAGAGCAGGTTTTTTATGTTTAATTAAACCCTTAAGACATACTTTGTTTTCAATTTCAATTTTATGAAAAAGGTACCTTATTTTAAACTCAACTTTATTAAGAATAGGTTTGATTATTATCCTGTCTGCATTTTTCATGTAGTTGATTTTACCTGTAAAACTTTTATTCTAAACCCTAGAGAGCTACAATTGATAAATTAAAGTAAACACTAAAAGGAGATAGTGATATTATTTTACATTTGAAGAAAAAAACATGAGTAACAGTATACATCAGCTTGTCGCTACAGATATAAAAGGGAATACATTTGATTTTTCAACCTTAAAAGGAAATAAAGTAATGATCGTCAATACCGCTTCCAAATGTGGTCTTACACCTCAATATGAGGGTTTGCAGAAACTTTACGATACTTATAAAGACACTAACTTTAAGATCTTAGGATTTCCTAGCAATGATTTTATGGCTCAGGAACCTGGAAGTAACCAGGAAATCTCAAAATTTTGTGTTGATAATTATGGTGTTTCCTTTCAAATGATGGGTAAAATTAAAGTCAAAGGAGAAGATAAGCACGATGTGTATCAGTTTTTAACCGATGGATCCTGGAATCAAAAGATGGATAGTCAGGTAGAATGGAATTTTCAAAAATACCTTTTGAATGAAAAAGGCGAACTTGAAAAAGTCATATCCCCTCAAACTTCACCTCTGGATCAAGAAATCATAGATTGGATAGAAAACTAGAACGCTGAATAATATCACTTTGTGATCTATCGATTTTGATATCAATGACAATTCACTGATCAGTAGATGTTTTTAAAAATGAATAGCAAAAAGAGATTAGAGCTTAGTCGAGTTAAGCTCTAATCTTTTTCTTTAACATAGGTGAGGTACGTGAAATCATAGTTATGACGTTCGTCTTTACCATGGTATTCAGATTGTAAAAGCTTCCATGTTGATTCATCGATTTCAGGAAAATAGGCGTCAGCATCAAAAGTATCATGAACTCTTGTGAGTTCTATTTTATCAGCGTAAGGCAAGGCTTGTTTATAAATTTCACCACCACCAATGATAAACACTTCCTTTTGATCTGAGCTAACTTTCAAAGCTTCGTCCAGGCTATGAACAACTTCAACCCCCTCTTTTTTATAGTTTTTCTGGCGAGTAATGACAATGTGCTTTCTGTTGGGTAGTAATTTCGGGAAGGTTTCAAAGGTCTTACGTCCCATAATGATATGATGATGCGAAGTAATAGCTTTAAAACGCTTAAAATCATCAGGGAGATGCCACACTAAGTCATTGTTTTTACCCAGAGCATTATTTTCTGCTGCTGCAGCAACCATAGTTATTTTCATAAATTTTTATTCTGATCTTTTTTGGGTGTTTCGGTCTCTATGGGATGTTTTTGATCCACTTTTTTCTGAATTTTTCTTACGCGTTCAAGCTGTTTTTCTACCAGCCTGTTCATTTGTTTTTCTTCCCATTCTTTCCCCATTAATTTATTTACCATAAATACATTTATCGCATGGATAATAAGAAAGAATAACCAAATGAGTATGGCCGATACAAACCAATCCATACCAAGTGGTTTGAAGTCTGCTTTGTAACCTATAATCACATTTAAAACAATGAAAATAACAGCACCAGCTATAAAAAACACTAAGTGGGTCATCAACTTTTTCTTTTGCTTGACGCGTTGATGTGCATTTTCATAAAGTTCTCTAATCTCTGGGTCAATTGATTTTTTCGTGTCCATTTTAAAGTATATTAGTCGCTCAAATTTACTAATACTTTTATTGACATGTCTATGCCAAGCCTAAAAAAAGAATTTCCTATCATTTCAACCTATACCTATCTCAACACCCCTTTCACAGGGGTGTTGTCTTCTAGTGTTCAATCTAAAACAAATGAACTTGAGGAAGATTATAGACTGAGAGGTAGCCTCTTTAGCAATGACTATGAAGACTCTATCGTCGAGGAGACTAGACAGCTCATTTCTGAAATTTATAACGCTAAGGTGGATGCTATTGGTCTTTTGAATAACTTTTCAACAGGGCTGAACCTCATATTGAACGGCCTTCCTGAGGAGTCCAAGGTCGTTTTGCTGGCTCAGGATTATCCCTCCGTCAATTTACCGGTGAAGTCCAGAAATTTTAAGGTTTTTGAAGTGGATATCAATCTCAAGCTTTACGATAACTTAAAGCAAAAGTTTGCTGAAGTTAAGCCAGATTTCTTCATATTCAGCATGACACAATATATAAGCGGCTTACAACTCGATTTAAAAGCTTTAAATCAATTAAAGGAAGAATTTCCAGAGATCTGTTTTATTGCCGATGCGACTCAGTATTGCGGAAGTGAGGCTTTTGATTTTGGCAATTCACCCTTTGATGTCTTCGGAACCAGTGGTTATAAATGGTTAAACGCCGGGCTTGGCAATGCTTTTTTTCTTTTGAAACCCAATTTTTTGGAAACGTATCATTTTAGAAGTATTGGAAGTAATTCTCTAACTGTTAAACCAGAAGGAAAACCCCGACTTTCAGGCTTTTTAGAACCTGGTCATTACGATGTGATTGCTGTGGCAAGATTGAAATTTGCCTTAGAATTTCACTACAAAACCCTTGGGATAGAGTTTATAGAATCTAAAATCAAGGAACTTTCCAAACAAGCTAAATCAGAATTTTTGAAGCTGAATTTATTAGATACGGATGTTGTCGACCAGGATTCTCATCAAAATATATTTAGCCTTAAAGGAGAAGAAAGTCACATAGATAAATTGAAAGATAGGGGAATTCTCTCAGCTTTTAGAGGAAAGAGAATCCGGGTTGGTTTTCAATATTTTAATACTGAAAAAGATTTGAAAACTTTGTTAGATGCACTACAAAAACTTTAGAAATCTAATTCCGTTTTTAAAAATTAACTTTAAGATTTTAGTTTCTTGAATGTATAATTTTTGTAAAACCCATTTTCGCTTTCAAAAACTCTATCTATACTCAAGTTGGCTTTTGAAGCAAGCCATTCTACAGTATCGTCATCATATTTTTGAGAAATCTCTGTATGTATGGTTTCCCAGGCCTTAAAGCTGACCTCAAGATTTAGTTTTTTTATCCTCACTTCCTGAGCAGTTTTGCTTACCAGAAAACTCTTGGCCGTACCTGTTTCAGGATCGTAAGTTTCCCAGTGGAAGAATGCATCAAGATTAAAGTTAGCCCCCAGCTCGCTATTGATTCTTTTTAATAGGTTTTTGTTGAAGGCTTCAGTGATACCGCTTGGGTCATTGTAAGCATCGAGTACAGTCTGAGGATGCTTTTTTTGGTCAAACCCCATAAAAAGCAAATCTTCAGAAGACATGTTTTTTTGTATCTTTTTCAGAAAGTCGATAGCATCTTTATGCATTAAATTTCCAATGTTAGACCCTAAAACTAAAATCACCTTTTGTCTCTTATTATAACTGTAAAGTTGATTTAACACATCAAAGTAGCTTCCTTGCAGAAGCTCAAAATCAACTTCCGAAAGTTCATTTTTTAATGCGGTTCCAAGTTTGTCTAATGCATTCTGACTTATATCTACAGGCAGATAAGTGAAGTTAGCCTCAATTTGAGATAAATGATTTAATAGCAACTTTGTTTTTTTACCATCGCCGGCACCCAATTCTATAAGATCGAACCCCTCCTTCAGGTTAAATTTTTCAGCAATATCCGCAGACTGGTTTTTCAAGATGTTGTACTCACAGTCCGTCAGGTAATATTCTGGCATTGCCATGATTTCCTGAAACAATTCGTCTCCCTTTTTATCATATATAAATTTGGAGGATATGTGCTTAGGATGATCTTTAAGCCCTGCGATGACATCTTTTTCAAACGCTGTATAGGTAGTTGGTTTTGTTGTAGATTCCATGTTGTGTTTGTCGTATTATTTTGCCAGCCTTACGCCGCTTTGTTGCCACCTCATCTGTGGATGAAAAAAATTTCTATACGTCTTTCTGGTATGATTGTTAGAGGTGAATGCTGAGCCGCCGCGAAGTACTTTTTGGTTCACCATAAATTTACCATTGTATTCTCCAAGAGCTCCGGGTGCTTTTTGGTAATTGGGGTAAGGTAGATAAGCACTTTCGGTCCATTCCCAGCGTTTCCCCCACGAAAATTGATCTTGTGCTACTTCCCACTCAAATTCTGTAGGAAGTCTATACCCTTTCCATTGCGCAAAGGCAGCAGCTTCGTAATAAGAGATATGACTTAAGGTATCCTTAAAATCAAGTGTGTTAAGACCATTGAGTTTAAATTCCTTCCAGGTGTCTTCGGTTTTTTGCCAATATAAAGGGTGTTCTATTTTTTCGCCTTGAATCCAATCCCAGGCCTCCGCATGCCAAAGCAGGGGATTTTTATAACCACCGTCTTCTATGAATTTTATAAACTCTCCGTTGGTTACCAGGCGGCTGCTTATTTCAAAATCCTGTAGGAACACCTGATGAGCTTTTGTTTCATTATCGTAGCAAAATCCATTTCCCTGATGACCAATATGGTAGAGTCCTTCCTTAATAGTCGCCCAGTTTTGTTTGGCATCTTCAGATGAGTGTTCGTTAAAGTCAGCTTTATAAACCGGAAAAAGGGGATTGTGACCAAAACAATATTTGATGTCCATCAAGAGTAATTCCTGATGTTGCTTCTCATGATGAATTCCGATTTGCACAATGCTCAAAAGTTCTTTTACTGCTGAAACTTTAAGCAGTTCCTTTAAAGCCTGAGTTACATAGGTTCTGTAGCTAAAAATTTCATCGACAGTTGGTCTGGACAAGTTTCCGCGGTGAGCTCTCATTACTCTATCTCCTTTGGCTTCGTAATAACTATTGAAGAGGTAGGGAAAATCTTTGTTGTAAAGCTGATAGTCTTTCTTGAATCTGGTTAGAACAAAAACTTCAAAAAACCAGGTGGTGTGCGCTAGATGCCATTTTGTAGGAGAAACAAATTCAACAGGCTGTATGACATAGTCTTCGGTTTGTAAAGGTTCGCATAATTCTTCAGAATATGCCCTGGTTTCAATAAATTCTTGGATCATAAATTAGATTATTTTTGAATTTACTAAAAAAAGATACAGTTGATAATGACCTAAATAAACAATTAACCAAAGTTTAAATAGCAACCTTCCCTTTGATGTGTGGATGAGGCTTATAATTTTCTAAGGTAAAGTCTTCAAATTCAAAGTCAAAAATCGACTTTACCTCAGGATTTAACTTCATGGTTGGCAAGGCTCTGGGGGTTCTGGAAAGCTGAAGTTCAACCTGTTCAAAGTGGTTGTTATAAATATGAGCATCTCCAAAGGTGTGTATGAAATCGCCTAATTCCAAATCACAAACCTGAGCTACCATCATGGTAAATAAAGCATAAGAAGCGATATTGAAAGGAACACCCAAAAACACATCGGCACTTCTTTGGTATAACTGACAGGATAATTTACCGTCTGCTACATAAAATTGGAAAAAAGCATGGCAGGGAGGTAGCGCTGCTTTTCCGTTGGCTATATTAGTGTCAAAAGATTTTGAAGTATCTGGCATCACGCTTGGATTCCAGGCAGAAACCATCATTCTTCGGCTATTGGGGTTGGTTTTTAAAGTGTGAATTAGTTCTTCGATTTGGTCTATGTCTTCAGAATTCCAGTTTCTCCACTGGTGACCATACACAGGACCCAAATCTCCATTCTCATCAGCCCACTCATTCCAGATTTTCACCCCATTATCCTGCAAATAGGAAATGTTGGTTTCACCTTTCAGAAACCACAAGAGTTCATAAATGATAGATTTGAGATGAATTTTCTTGGTTGTCACCAAAGGAAAACCTTCACTCAGGTCAAATCTCATTTGGTAACCGAATACACTTTTAGTTCCAGTACCTGTTCGATCTCCTTTCTGGACACCGTTTTCAAGAATATGTGAAATTAAATCGTGGTATTGTTTCATGACAAGTAGTGTTTGATGGCTTAAAAATAGAAATTTTATTGATTAAGGATTTAAGATACCAAAGAGAATTTCTTAAAAATTAATTTGTACTGGTTTTCTCATCAGTTAAAATAGAATGCAGATTTAAAAATGTAATCTATCCTATAATCATTCCGGCAATGGTAGCTGACATGAGCGAAGCAAGTGTTCCACCAATCAAAGCACGGATCCCGAATTCGGAAAGCGTTTTACGCTGTCCCGGCGCCAAAGAGCCAATTCCTCCAATTTGTATACCAATGGAAGCGAAATTGGCAAATCCACAAAGCATATAAGTAGCCATGATGACAGATTTCTCAAAATTTAAGCTAAGTACATTTGCTGTATTTTTTAGTTCGGCAAGCTGGATATAGCCCACAAACTCGCTGGCTACAAGCTTAATTCCCAGCAACTGTCCCATCAGCATCACATCCTCCTTGGCGACACCAATCAGCCACATCAAGGGGGCAAAGATAGTCCCTAAAACAGCCTCAAGAGAGAACTTGGAATAGGGCGTGTTTTCTGCTACTATAGAATTCAAGCTTGTCAATTCACCAATCTTTTCGAATCCGTAATTGATAAAGGCAATTAAGGCTACAAAGACCAGAAGCATTGCCGCAACGTTAGCGGCCAGTTTAAGACCTTCTGTGGTTCCGTTAGCTATAGCGTCAAGAATATTAGACCCTATTTTTTCTGAAGATACTTCTGCGTTCGTATTGACTTTAGCTTGTTGAGGATATAGAATTTTTGAAATGACAATGGCACCCGGTGCTGCCATTACCGAAGCTGCTAATAAATGCTTAGCAAAAGCCAATCGCATAACAGGATCATCTCCTCCCAGAAATCCGATATAGGCTGCCAAAACTCCACCTGCAACAGTCGCCATACCACCTATCATGACCAAAAGAATCTCAGAACGGGTCATGCGTTCCAGGTAAGCCTTTATCATTAAAGGCGCTTCCGTTTGACCAAGGAAAATATTTCCTGCGACACTCAAACTTTCAGCTCCAGAAATGCCCAATAGTTTTGTAAGTACCCAGGCCAGAGCTCTTACCACTTTCTGAATTATTCCTAAATAAAAGAGTATAGAGGTTAATGCAGAAAAGAAAATGATCGTGGGTAGAATCTGAAATAAGAAGATGTAGCCGTAAGTACTCGTGTCCATCAAGTCTCCCAACAGAAATTTACTTCCGGCTGCTGTGAAATCTAGTATTTTCACGAAAATGTTTCCGATAAATTCAAAAGCAGACTGAATAAAAGGGATTTTTAAAACTCCAATGGCCAAAATGAGTTGTGCAAGTAAACCAACACCAACCGTTCTCCAATTGATCGCTTTTTTGTTTTTACTTAAAACAAAGGCTATAAGCAGAAGACTTACCATGCCAAGAACACCTCTCCATAAACTATTGAAGCTGAAATTTTGATTGGCAATTATGACTTTAGATGCGCGCTGCTGTTCGGCGGCTATTGCAGTTTTTGTTATTTTATTAAGTTGAACTTTAAACGTATCAGAAGTGAGACTTATTACTGAATCAGAAGATGATTGTATATTGAATCTGATAACATCTAAAGACCTTAACGAAGGGATTAAGCTTAAAGAATCCCGATTTGTTTTAAACCTACCTTCATAAACCAAATCCTTATCAGCATGGGTTATGCTGAATAAAGAATCCTTAAAACTTATGCTTTGGTTATTTTCAAAGTAAAAAGCAGAATCTTGATTATCTTTGAGTTCTATTTCCCACTCACCTTGAAAAGATTGAGCGCATAGAAACGCAGGAAGACACATTAAAAGTGTCCAAATAAAGTTTTTCATTCTTTAGCTTCGTTTAGAAATTTCGTCACGAATTTTTGCTGCTCTTTCGTAGTCTTCATCATTCACAGCTTTTTCTAAAAGTTCGTTGAGTTTTTTGGTAGTCATCTGGCTGAATTCACTTTTAAAAGAGGATGTTTTTTCTTTCTGCTCAACATCGCCAGCATTTTGAATATTATCGGAACTATAAATATCTGTGTCTTGATTTTTGTCACTTAGGAAAATTCCTGCTTTGTCAAGAATATTTTTATAAGTAAAAATAGGAGCGTCAAATCTTAAAGCAAGGGCAATAGCATCACTTGTCCTGGCATCCACAGTTTCTTCAACACCATCTCTCTCACAAATTAAACTGGAGTAAAAAATGCCATCCACAAGTTTATGAATAATCACCTGCTTAACAAGAATTTGAAATCTATCTGCGAAGGTTTTAAATAAGTCATGGGTTAGGGGACGTGGAGGTTTTATCTCTTTTTCCAAAGCAATGGCAATAGATTGCGCCTCAAACGCACCAATGACGATAGGCAGTTGCCTGTCGCTGTCCATGTCACTTAAAAGCAAAGCGTAAGCTCCGTTTTGAGTTTGACTATAAGAAATTCCTTTTATGCTAAGTCTAGCTAAGCTCATACTACATTATATTGAATAAAAAAGCGGTCTAGTTTAAAAGGCTTGCTTAAAAACTAGACCGCCCTTTAAAGAGGCACAATTTATAAAAATTATGAGTTATTTGCTTTAAATTCCTTGAGTTTTTCAATCAATTCAGGAACAACTTCAAAAGCATCACCTACAATTCCATAATCTGCTGCCTTGAAAAACGGAGCTTCTGGATCTGTATTGATGACTACTTTGTTTTTTGAAGCACTTATACCGGCAAGATGTTGGATTGCTCCAGAAATACCTATGGCGATGTATAAATTTGTAGCGACTGGCTTACCTGTTTGTCCAACATGTTCGCTGTGAGGTCTCCACCCCATGTCACTGACGGGCTTGGAACAAGCTGTTGCTGCATTTAGAACATCTGCTAGCTCTTCTATCATTTCCCAGTTTTCAGGACCTTTCATGCCTCGTCCTGCGGAAACAACAATTTCTGCATCTGCAATACTGACTTTATCCTTATTTTTATCAACAGATACCACATCTATTCCGAAATTAGCATCAGATAATTCAGGAGAAAAATCTTCTTCTGAAAGGGATGCTTCATTTTCTTTAAGTCCGAAGGCATTGCTGGACAAACCTAAAACTTTAACATCTGTAGAAATGGAAGTCATGCTGAAAGCTTTGTTGGTAAAAGCAGTTCGTTCTACAACAAAACCTTCATCAAGTTTTGGAAGCGCTACAATATTGGAAGCATAGCCAGCCTCGAGGTTAACAGCCAGTAAGGGTGCCAGGTATTTGGCATTTGCACTTTGACTAACAATCACAATTTTGGAGTCTTCTTTCTTGGAAGCTTGAGTTATGACCTCTGCGTAAGCATCAGCATTAAATTTTGAGAGTTTATCGTTTGAGACTTTTAAAACCTTATCTACTCCGTAATTTTTAAGTTCTTCAACATTGTCAGCATTGATGGAAACAGCTGTTACGCTGGTACTCATTAAGTCTGCAATTCCTTTGGCATAAGAAGCAACTTCAAAAGCTGCTTTTTTGAGCTTGCCATTTTCTGATTCTGTATATACTAAAATTGACATTTTATTAGTTTTTAAAAGTTATATAGCTTTTGCTTCGTTGTGAAGCAAGTCTATCAATTTATCCAGGTTGTCTGCATCTACGAGAGTTATCTCTCCTTTAGGTTTTGGCTTTCTAAAGCTTTTAGCCTCAGTTAAGCTATCTGCAGAAATTGGTTCAACGACATTCAACGGTTTTTTTCTGGCCATCATAATTCCTCTCATGTTTGGAATTTTAAGATCGCTTTCCTCTACAAGTCCTTTTTGTCCTCCTATAACCAATGGTAAAGAGGATTTCAGAGTTTCTTTACCACCGTCTATTTCTCTTACGGCAGTAGCAGTATCACCTTCAACTTCAAGACTTACACATGTATTGATAAAATTAGCACCAATTAATTTAGCCAGCATTCCTGGAACCATCCCACCATTATAGTCGATTGATTCTCTTCCTGCAATAATTAAATCATATTTGCCATCTTTTGCAACTTCAGCCAGTTCTTTGGCCACCTGAAAACCATCTAGAGGTTCTGTGTCCACTCTGTGAGCGGAATCAGCTCCAATAGCCAAAGCTTTTCTTATAGTGGGTTCAGTATCTTTTCCGCCTACGGTTACAACATCCACTGTGGCTCCTTGTTTGTCTTTGAACCACATAGCTCTGGTTAATCCAAATTCATCGTTTGGATTGATGACAAACTGAACTCCGCCCGTGTCAAATTTCGTATCATCTTCAACAAAATTGATTTTGGAAGTCGTATCAGGAACATGGCTAATACATACTAATATTTTCATGATTTTGATTTTTTTACTTTAATTACACAAATATAATAGATTTGACTCAAAAATACTATGCATGCATAATAAAATTTTTATAAGATTCTTATGGGATATAGAATTTTGAATTGCTATTTTTGTCAATCTTTTTAATAGAAGTAAATACACATAAATGAGGACAATTCAATTTAGAGAAGCTATTGTGGAAGCAATGAGTGAAGAAATGCGTGCCGATGAATCTATCTATTTGATGGGAGAAGAAGTGGCAGAGTACAATGGCGCTTATAAAGCATCCAAAGGGATGTTGGACGAGTTTGGAGAAAAGAGAGTTATCGATACCCCAATTTCAGAACTGGGTTTTACAGGGATAGGTATTGGTTCTGCTATGAACGGTAATCGTCCGATTATAGAATTTATGACCTTCAACTTTTCGTTGGTAGGAATAGATCAAATAATAAACAACGCCGCCAAAATGAGACAAATGTCTGGGGGGCAGTTTAATATACCTATTGTTTTCAGAGGCCCTACTGGTTCTGCCGGTCAGTTGGGAGCAACGCATTCGCAGGCATTTGAAAACTGGTTTGCAAATACACCTGGGCTTAAAGTGGTGATTCCGTCCAATCCTTATGACGCCAAAGGACTTTTGAAGTCTTCTATTAGAGATAACGATCCTGTTATTTTTATGGAAAGTGAGCAGATGTATGGCGATAAAGGCGAAGTTCCTGAAGAAGAATATACTATTCCCTTAGGAAAGGCCGATATCAAAAGAGAAGGAACAGATGTAACTATTGTTTCTTTTGGAAAAATTATAAAAGAAGCTTACAAAGCCGCGGAAGAACTTGAAAAAGAAGATGTTTCCTGTGAAATTATAGATTTGAGAACGGTTAGACCTATGGATTATGACGCCATTTTAAAATCTGTAAAGAAAACCAATAGACTTGTGATTCTTGAAGAAGCATGGCCTTTTGGTAATGTGGCAACTGAAATTACCTATAAAGTCCAAAATGAGGCTTTTGATTATTTAGATGCACCTATTGTAAAACTTAATACTGCAGATACTCCCGCACCTTACTCTCCAGGTCTTTTAAAAGAATGGTTACCCAATAGTGATGATGTGATAAAAGCAGTCAAAAAAGTTTTATACATTTAACATAAATCAAATTATTAAATGAGCTTCATTTGCATAAAATTGCATTTGAAGCTTTTTTTATTGATGAAAAATATTCTATCCTTTTTATTTTTATTTCTATCCATTGTTTCTTTCGCTCAAACGAAGGTAAGTGGTTATGTGAAAGACACGTATGGAAACGCTATTCCATACGTGAACGTTTATTTTTTAAATTCATCTGAAGGAACCATTTCTGATGAAAACGGAAAATTCTACCTTGAATCCGAAAAAAACTATTCAGCTTTGGAGTTTTCTTTTATGGGCTTCGAAACTTTAACATTACCTCTAGACCAAAAAACCACTTATAATATTGAAGTTAATCTAGAAGAAAATTCTTCAGAATTAAGTGAGGTGGTTATATATTCAGGAAAAACCTCCAAGAAAAATAATCCAGCGATAGATATTCTTAAAAAAATCTGGAAGAATAAACGCGATAATGGAATCAAGAAATTTGATCAATACCAGTACGACAAGTATGAAAAACTGGAATTTGATCTCAACACCATAGATAGTTCTCTTATCAATTCAAGGGTGTTTAACGGAATGGAATTCATATTTGATGATTTGGATACCAATAATGTAACCGGGAAAACCTATCTGCCTATTTTTCTTAATGAGGCTACTTCCAAAATTTACGGCGACAATATTCTAGATGCTGAAAAAGAAATACTTACGGGAAATAAAAATGCTGGATTCAGTAACAATCAAAGCCTCATTGCTTTTATCAAAGACCTTTATGCGGAGTATAATGTCTATGATAACTATCTGAAGTTTTTTGATAAAAGTTTTGTCAGTCCTTTATCTACAACCGGGGTAGATAATTACAACTATGTCCTGACCGACAGCACCTATATCAAGGATAAATGGTGTTACAATATTGTTTTTTACCCCAGGCGTAAAGGCGAGTTGAATTTTAAGGGTGATTTTTGGGTCAACGATACCACCTGGGCCATCAAGAAAATCAATCTTGCCATGTCGAAAGGAGCCAACATCAACTGGGTAAAAGACGTTTACATAGAACAGGAGTTTGATGTGCTTAACGATTCGGTTTTCTTAATAACCAAAGACTTATTTATGACAGATTTTTCTTTTAGTAAAAAGGAAGAATCGAGAGGTGTTTATGGTAAGCGAACAACACTTTATGACAATTATGTGTTTGATAAGCCCAAAGGAAAAGCTTTTTACAAATACCAGCCAGAGGTTTTTAATGAAGAAATCTATAACAGGAATGATAAATTTTGGACTCAAAACAGACAGGAAGATCTTAATAAGGATGAACGCCAAGTCTATGCGATGCTGGACACACTGCAAACTGTAGACGCTTTTAAACGACTCTACAGTGTCGGATCTATTTTGGCTACAGGATATTGGGAAAGAGAAGGTTGGGATTTTGGACCTGTCTTTTCAACTTTTGGATACAATGAAGTGGAGGGAATTCGCCTAAGAGTAGGAGGTAGAACTTATTTTTCACAAAACGATAACTGGAGGTTACAAGGGTTTTTAGCCTATGGATTTGGTGATGATAAATTCAAATACGGCTTGTCTGGAAAATGGATGATAGATCCCAAAATGAGACTCATCATCGCAGGAGGAAACCGGAGGGATGTAGAACAGCTCGGAGCTAGTTTAACCAATACCACGGATGTGTTAGGGAGAAATCTGGCATCCTCATCTGTACTCACAGTAGGCTCAAATACTAGCCTGAGCAGCATTAACCTGACCAGTTTTTCTTTAGGTTTTGAAGCTTTCAAAAATTTTAATTTAAGATTTGAAGGGAATTTCAAAAGCCTGGAGTCAGCTTCAGATCAATTTAGCTTAGACTATTATACAACTCCGGAGCGCACTGAAACAAAATCTGTAACAGAACAGGTTGAAATTTCTACGATAATTCAATTTTCTCCTGGTCGTCAAACGACCGGCTATGGGGTGGAGCGACTCACTGTTAATGATGATGAGTATCCTCAGTTTTTTCTAAATTACACCAAAGGGCTTGGCAATATAACCACCTCTGATTTTGATTATGAGAAGATTCAATTTTACTACAGGCAACCTATCCAAATCGGTGGCTTCGGTGAATTTGTTTCCAGTGTAGAGTTAGGTAAAACCTTTGGAGCAGTGCCGTTGAGCTTGCTAAATATAGTTCCGGGAAATCAAACCCTTTTTTCGTTACAAGGTACATTCCCGCTTTTGGACTTTTATGATTTTGTAACAGATACCTACTTGAGTGTCAATTTTGAACATAATTTTAATGGCAGGTTTTTCTCACGAATTCCATTTCTCAGAGATTTGGATCTTAGGGAAATAATTTCAGTCAGGGCTGTTTCGGGAAGTATTTCAGAAGAAAATCAACTCCTCAACGCTTCTTTTACCAATCCAGTGCTAAGTGCTCCAGACATAGAGCCCTACTGGTCTTACAGCTTGGGTGTGGATAATATTTTCAGAATACTGAGGATAGATTTCCATTTCAGAGGAAATTACAAAGATTTACCAGATGCCAGAAATTTTGGGGTGACCGGAGGTTTTGGATTTAGCTTTTAGATTTAATAAAAAAAATAAATTTAGCGTAGGGCAGATGGCTTTAGTGGTGTTTTATAAGTGAAACTATAAAACATTTACACTATGAAAATTTTAAAACCAATAGCAGGATTATTAGGGATAGCACTGCTTTTCTCCTGCTCTTCAGACGATTCAAACTCAGACTCAGTAAGCGTACAAAAATCCAGTTTAGAAATTAAAGCAACTGCAACAACTGATGCTAGTGCGGCAAAAACTGCAACAGCCAGTTTAGCAAAAGCGACATCGGATGTTGAGATTTCAGAATTTTTAATCAACATTAAAAATGTTGAGCTGGAGTTTGCGGAAGGTTTCGGAATGAGTGCTGGAGATTCTTCTGGAAGCTCAAGCGAAGACGATGCTGATTATCTCAATTTTGATGAATTACCGAATGAGATTTTAGCTTATCTCGATGAAAACTATCCCAACGATGCGTTTTGTAAGGGAGAACTAGAAGATGAGCATGACGAAGATGATCCTTATAAGTATGAAATTGAATTGCAGAGCGGTACCGAAATTTATTTCAGAGCAGATTTTAGTGTCTATGCTACAGAAACCGATGATGAAGGTTGTGAAATCGATGATGACGATACTACTGAAGGGGATGATGATCGATACGATTCTGAAGACGATTTTGAATTAACAGGGCCATTCGAACTTAATTTGAGTTCGGACGTAGTAACTGTGATTGAGGTAGAGATTCCTGTAGGTGAGTATGATGAAGTAGAATTTGAAATGGAAAGAAGCGAAAATCCAATGAGCGATCTTTATAAAAAGTCTATCCTGATGAGAGGAACTATCTCGGGGACACCATTCGAATTTTTCCATACTTTTAGTGAAGAATTCGAAGTGGATTACGAAGATGCAGGTCAAAATCTTGTCATCACAGAAGACAACAGAAATTCGGTAGTTTTTGAGTTTGATTTAGTTACTGTTTTCAGCCTTGTGGATATTTCAAATGCAACAGATGCTAATGGAAATGGAACAATCGAAATCAGTCCGGAAGACAATGATGGAAATAATGAGTTGGCCAATAGAATAAAAGAAGCAATCAAAGATTATGTAGATCTTTTGGATGACTAATAAAAAATTGAGTCTCAATTTCAATACCCTGGCACATTCTTGTGTCGGGGTTTTTTATGTTAATTATTTTTTTAACCTGCGTTCCCTGGGGGACAGGCAGATTTATCAGCGTTCATCTAGTTATTTAGACCGTTGTTTACTGTGATCTCCCCAACCTTCAACGGACGCCTGACTTTAGTTTATCTGAAGGTTTTGAAGAGGCACACTACTTTAGAACAGGGCTAAAAGTTACTGCCAAATAAAAAACCAATTTCTCGAATACGTCTGTCCAGGTAAAAAATTTAGGCGCTTTTAGTAGTATCATTTAAGAGTCAGGGGCTGATAGGTCATAAGTCAGTAATAGCTTTTGGAAGTCTTTTTGAAACTCTGTAGCTGCTTTAAAAACTTAAAGAATAGTATACAATACTTTTCTCCTGACTTGATTTTAAGGTATAAAAAAGGCCTCTCAATTTCTTTGGAAGCTTTTTTGTCTTACTGTTCTATAAATGTGAATTAATTTATCTCTTTCTTGATTTTAGATTTGATTTGACTTAATATAATAAGTATACCTACTATGGGGATAGTACCAATAAATAAACTGGTAGTTTCTCCTCCGCTTATGAGTTTAGATACGATAAAGCCAATAAAAACAAGCCAGATAAGCAAAATGATGTAAAAAATAATAGTTAAGATTTTTAACTTGGATTTTAAATCCTCCTGAGATGGTTTTTCATCATCCATAAAGTTGAACTTTAGATTTTTTCAAAAATTAAAATAGTGTTTTCTTCTGAACTATCAGTGTCTCTAAGTATAATTTTATTCGGGTTTGCAAATCCTTGGACAATCCAGTCCTCATCAAGTTCATCTAAAAGATCACTGCCTTCAAAATCCAAGTCAAAAATAAGCTGGTCATCATCTATTTCAATATCCCAATCGCCAGAAAAAGATCCCACTGTGGATGGGTTTTCCACTGTAATTCTATTGTTGGGGGCGAATGCAAACCTGAAGGCTTCGTAATCTGAAATTTCGTTTTCGCCCTCATCATTCGTATAAGTAGTGATTATAAATTCTCCTGAGGTTATAAATGCTACAAATCGACTTATCCTCGAGGATTTGTTTGTTAGAAGAGAGGGGTTAAAACAGTCTTTATCAAGGTCCTGAATAGCTGTTTTAAGATCTATGTTTGAAGTAAGCGATTCTGATTCCCCATCAACAAAAACTGATATGGGATATATGATTTCGTAAAAGCCATTGTTTTGTCTAAGGTTTTTAATCAGGTTATAAAATTGAGCTTCATTTTGGATGGTACGGCGTGTTGAAACACTGTTTTCTGTATCAAAAATATTGATTTGAATTGGAAAATTATAGGTCAGGCATTTAATTTCAGTACTGCCTTCCACACTTGCAATTATGGCATCTAACTCACTTTTATTTTTTAAAATGACAGATTCGTAATTAGGGAGAGAAACTTCTACAGGAAAGCCTATGTTTACTGAGTAATCTGTTAAAGCAGATATTTCTTCGATAAGAAGTTGATAATCTATAAATTGTGATATGCTGAAGGTCTTTTCAGAATTTATCGTTATTTCAAAAGGAAACTCTAAACTCAAACTGTTAGAATTGTCTATGAAATCATCAAAGGCAGTAGGATTTTGATTAAGCCTGGATATAAGATTGCTCAACTCACCCTTGCTGGATAAACTTGTATTTTCCTCAATCTGTTCAAAAAGCTCTTCATTTTGACAACTGGTAAAAAGCACACTTAAAATAAAAAGGTAAAGATATTTCATCATTTGTAAATTTATTAAAAACCTCCTTATGTATAACAAACAAATTTTATTTTACCCTAAGTGTAAGATATGGTAAGTTTGCACTAAATTGTTTAAAAGCAAAAAGGTAAAGCAAATTTAGTTTATGGAAAAAGAGCTTATAGATAATGTTTGTGAAGAAAAGATTTTTGAGCGCATTTATGACAAACATTCTGAAGTCATAAATAATTATTTCTATTACAAATTTGGTGACAAAGAGCTAGCGGAAGAGTCTGTGCAGGAGGCATTTATCAAATTATGGGAAAATTGTAAAAAAATTCCTTTTGCAAAAGCTAAATCCTATTTATATACCGTTGCTAATAATCTTTCAATAAATAGGTATAAACATAAAAAAGTAGTGCTCAACTACGCTAATACAGTTCCTCAACGAACAGAAGACAGACAAAGTCCTGACTATAAAATGGAAGAGCAGGAATTTAAAATTAAGTTGCAAAAAGCAATTCAAAACTTGTCAGAAAAACAGAGAATAGCTTTTTTGCTCCACCGTATAGATGAGAAATCCTATAAAGAAATTGCAGATATTTTGAATATTAGTGTAAAAGCTGTAGAAAAACGAATGCAAAAAGCTCTTGAAAGCTTAAGAGAAAAAATAGATGCCTTTAAGTAGGGTAATGCAAAAGTGAAGTGTTTCAATTATAGAACTCATACCGATGAAAAAAAAATACAATTTGGCTGACTGGCTGGATGATAAAATAAGTGATGAATCTTTAAGTGATACTCAAGGAATTGATACTCTAAAGAAAATCAAGCATTATTCTTCTCAATTAGACAAACCTGACTTTAGAAAAGAGGAAGTTTTAAAACAAGTAAAGGAAAAACAAAACACTAAGAAACAGAAAAAAATAAATTGGTCTGTTGCAGCTTCAATTTTATTAATTCTAGGGATTTCTTCATTTGCTTTTTTGTTTTCAGTAAAAGATTTTACGTCACAAATCGATTCTCAGCAAAGCGTTTTATTGCCAGATAATTCTAAGGTTATTCTGGCTGAGGATAGTAAATTTAAATTCAACAACTGGTTTTGGGCTTTTGACAGGACAGTAAAAATGGATGGTCTGGCTTATTTTGAAGTAGCAGAAGGCAAAACCTTTACAGTTAAAACAAATCTTGGAAAAGTGCAGGTATTAGGAACTCGCTTTCAGGTGATGTCAAGAGACTCACTTTTTGAAGTAGTTTGTTACGAAGGCTCGGTTAAGGTGAAGTTTGAAGGTGACGAGAATATACTAAAGAAAGGCCAGTTCATAACTTATAATGATGGAGTCAAAATTGAGCAGAGCAATGTTTATGGGGAGAAACCCTCCTGGGTTTCAAAAACACATCATTTTGAAAACATAAGTCTTCCAGAGGTGATGCAAGAGTTGGAAAAAGAGTATCAGATAGAAATTGATGTGGTAAAGGTGACAGAAGATAAGCGCTTTACAGGTACGCTACCATCCGATAATTTGCCTTTGGCTTTAGAAATCCTGAACAAAACTTATCAAATGAATTACACAGTTATCAATGAAAATAAATTTATTTTTGTTGATAATGTTCAGCCATAGATTAAGTTCCAAAATCCTATTTGTAATTGTTCTGATTTTATCAGGCTACAATCTGCAAGCTCAATCTCAAAAAAAGGTTGAGCTTGTGGTGCTACTTAGCGATTTAGAAAGCAAGTATCACGTCAGCTTCAATTACTTGAATGAGGACCTAGAAAATTTAGAAATTGTTTTACCTGCAGAAAGTTTTTCACTGGATAAAACTTTAAATTTTATTAAAAAACAACATCCACTAAAATTCACCTTTATAGCTGAGCAAAGTATTACTGTAAGCGTTTTACGCAAACTTAACTGCTTAAGTTTTTACAGTGCAACTTCCAGTAAACCGATTTCAGGGGTTGAACTAAAATATAACGATCAAAACTTAGGGACTTCTAATTCTTTTGGTAAAATTTTCGTTGAGGATACTACAGATATTAGCAAACTTCAATTTTCACATCCGAATTATTTTAGTACTGAAGGAAACCTTTCTGATTCGAGTTCAGAATCCTGTAAACTTTATTATTTGTATCCCGAAATTGAGTTGGACGAAGTCATCATAAAGGAGTACTTGGCCAAAGGTATTTATTTGAATTTGGATAATAGTTTGAAAATTATTCCTCAGGAATTCGGGGTCCTCCCGGGCTTGATAAATCCGGATGTTTTGCATAGTCTTCAATACGTTCCTGGCATCGTGAATACAAATGAGACCATCGCCCAAATAAACGTTAGAGGAGGAACTCATGATCAAAATCTTGTCCTTTGGAATGGTTCGCGAATGTATCAAACAGGTCATTTTTTCGGGATGATTTCAGCTATCAATCCCCTTATGAATCATGAAATAAAGGTTCTAAAAAATGGGGGCTCTGCCTTTTACAATGAAGGTATTTCCTCAGTCATAGATATCTCTTCAAGAGGACATTCTCAAGACTTTAAAAGAATTGTTCAGCTCGATTTTTTGAGCGCAAATGCTGCTGCGTATGTAGAATTAAATAAAAACTCTAGCCTTCAAATCGCTGCTAGAAAATCTCTGACTGATGTTTATGAATCTCCAACTTATAATGGATATACCACTAAAGTATTTCAAAATACAAAAATCCAGGACTTACTGCAGGGAAATGATAATAGGATAACTACCCAGCAAGAACTTAGATTCTACGATGTTTCTCTGCAGTACGGTTACGAATTCAATTCAGGTAATCAGTTAAAATTCGATGTTTTAGCAATTCAAAATCAACTTTCTTTTGATGAGGTTTTAGAAACGACATCAGAGCAAAAACGAAATGATTTTGAACAGGGAAATTTTCTTGCTCATCTTGGTTATAAAAGCTTTTGGAATAAAAATCACTCCACATCCGTAGCTTTCAATGCATCTTTCTACAAGCTGGAAGCCTTCAATCAATCGGTTTTATCCAATCAAGAACTATTGCAGACCAATCAGGTTTTAGATTTCAAATTTAGTCTCAAAGATGCCTATCAACTTTCGGAGTATTTTCATTTGAATACAGGTTATCAGTTCAATGAAGTAGGGGTTAGAAATGATAATGAAGTGACTTCTCCTGAGGTGGTTTTAAGAGAAAAACGCGTGCTAACCACCCATTCTGGTATTGCGGAAGTGGAGTACAGTTCCAAAAATAAAAAGATCAGGACTCGTTTAGGAATTCGTGGAAATTACTATTCAGGCTTTGGTGATTTCAGACTGGAACCCAGATTCAATTTTAGTTACCAAGCCAATCGGTATTGGAGATGGAATATGCTAGCTGAACTAAAAAATCAAACGCTTACACAAGTCATAGATCAGCAACAGGATTTTTTAGGAGTAGAAAAAAGACGTTGGATACTGGCCGATGAAGAAGATTTCCCGGTCCTAAATAGCCGGCAAATTGAAGTTGGTGTGAATTTCAACAAAGACGGCTGGTTGGTTCAGGGCAGTTTATATCACAAACTAGTAGAAGGGATATCAACTGGAAGTCAGGGGTTTCAAAATCAGCTGGAGTTCCTTCAGCTCAGTGGAAATTATGAGGTGATAGGAGGAGAGCTTTTAGTTCAAAAGCAAATTGACGATGTCAGTTTTTGGTTTAATTTCTCGGTGATGGATAATACTTACGATTTCAACAATTTCGTCCCACAGCAGTTTGCCAATAATTTTGAAATTACTCAAAGTTCGGCTTTTGGGATTAATTACACACCGGGCAGGCTCGAATTGTCCCTTGGAGGGCGTTATTTTGCCGGAAGGCCAACTACAGACATCGATATGGAACAGCCTGTTTTAACACCAGACACCAATCCAAGACTTAATTTTCTCTCTCCAAATGGGAGCAATCTTGAGGATTACCTCCAAATCAATTTTACGGCTAGTCATCAATTTCAATTACCTGACTCATCAATTAAAACAGGGGTTAGCGTGTTAAATTTCTTCAATAGCAACAACCTTACTCAGCAATTTTTCAGATTAAATGATTCCACTGCTTCTGTGGAAAACGTGAGGATAAAAAGCCTTGAATTAACCCCAAATGTTTTTATTTCTTTTCAGTTTTAAAAACAGATTTTTTCAGTTCCTTCTGAACTTGCCTTATAGAGAATGCAATTAGGTTTTATCCCGTTCATCCTGAACATTCTACCACTCGTCGAAAACTTCAGAAAAAACTCAAAGTCCCCTCTTACTTTTGAAATGAACTTAAAACCTTAACGTCATGACAAATTTAGTAAGATTAGCTTTGATGCTTGTAATGATGAGTTACCAGAACTTTGTAGCTCAGGAAAAAACAACACTTATTGTAGAATTTGAACGTATAAAAAATACTTCAGGATCGCTATATATAGGAGTTTTTGAAAAAGAAAATTTTCTTAAGACCTCTGTTATGGGAAAAAGCATAGCAGTAAATGGCTCCACCCATACTGTGGAATTCGAGAACCTGGATTTTGGAGTTTATGCCATTTCGGTATTCCAGGATCTGAACGCTAACAATACCATGGATATGGAAAGCAACGGAATGCCTTTAGAACCTTGGGCAATGTCAGGCAATCCCAATCCTTATGCAGCCCCTTACTGGGAGGATGTGAAATTTAATTTTGATGAAAATAAGAAAACAGTAAAGCTTAAAATTTGAGAGACCATTTATCCGATGATTTAAAAGCCATTTGAAACTACTAAAGTTCCACTCAAATTTCGATAACTTTATAGTAAGCGGTGAGTTTTCAGGTAACGAATCAGTTATATCTGAAATGAAAGAATGGCTAGAAAAAACAATATAGTCAGATTCAGCTAAATCAGAATTTAAAAATATTCTTTATGATTTCTTCCATAGAAATAGGTCGGTCACTTATAGTTTGAAACTTCTTGATGAAACAGAGGACTTAATGAACACTCTTTCAAAAAATGAATTTATTGGTAGATTGACTTCAAATAAAATCACAAGAGTTATTTCCATGAAAGCCTATTTGATTTTTTATGAAATTAGAAATGATACAATTGAAATAGTCTCATTTTGGGACAACAGACAGAATCAAAAAAATAAAATTTAATTTAATCCCAAGATAAAAAACGAACTGAGAATTTAATTTTCAGTTTAGTTTTTATTTGATTATTGTTGATAGAGAAGTCAAAGTTTTTCTTATTTTTGCCGTCCTTGAAATTTATATAAAAAAGTGATTATGACATTTGATGTGTTAATAGAGATTCCCAGAGGAAGCAGAAATAAATATGAATACGATTTCGATTTAAAACAGATACGATTTGACAGAATGTTACATACGTCTATGATGTATCCTGCAGATTACGGATTCGTTCCGGAAACTTTGGCTCTTGATAACGATCCTATCGATGTGCTTGTATTGTTCACGAATCCTGTTGTTCCAGGCTGTGTTGCAAATGTTAGACCAGTTGGCGTGCTTAATATGTCTGATGAAAAAGGGCCTGATGAAAAAATCATTTGTGTTCCAGTGGCTGATCCCATGGGAGATGAGGTTCATAAGTTCTCTGACTTAAACCCTCATACCATCAAGGAAATCGAACATTTTTTTAGAACATACAAAGATTTAGAAAACAAAGAAGTCAATATAGGAAACTGGGGCGACGAGAAAGAGGCTGAAGAGCTTGTGAACAAAGCTATAACGCGCTACAAAGAAAGTGATACGGTTGCTCATAACTTTAGTTTATAAAAGTAATTAACATTATAAATAGCATAAAACCGCTTCTTAGGAGGTGGTTTTTTTAGTATATAAAATCTTCATTAATAGATTTCAAATTCTTATTTTTGCTGAAATTCAATAGAACATATGTTTGATAGTTTAAGTGATAAGTTAGATAAGGCCTTTCATGTATTAAAAGGTCATGGTCAAATAACAGAGGTAAATGTAGCAGAGACACTTAAAGAGGTGAGAAGAGCTTTGGTAGATGCCGATGTTAACTTCAAGATCGCTAAAGAATTTACCAATACGGTAAAGGAAAAAGCCTTAGGACAAAATGTACTTAAGAGTTTAAAACCTAATCAATTGATGGTTAAAATCGTGAAAGACGAATTAACCGAAATGATGGGGGGAGACGCAGAAGGCGTTGATTTATCTGGAAGTCCCAGTGTGATTTTAATGTCTGGTCTTCAGGGTTCTGGTAAGACCACCTTTTCTGGAAAGCTGGCCAATTTTCTTAAAACCAAAAAATCTAAAAACCCTTTACTTGTAGCCTGTGATGTTTATAGACCAGCTGCTATAGATCAGCTGCATGTGGTAGGAGAGCAGATAGGTGTTGAGGTGTTTTCCAATAAAGAAGAGAAAAACCCAGTCACTATTGCAGAAGCAGCTATTGCTCACGCCAAACAAAACGGTCATAATGTCGTCATTTTGGATACCGCTGGTCGTTTAGCCGTAGACGAGATGATGATGAATGAGATTTCTGATATTAAAAAAGCAGTTCAACCGCAAGAAACCTTATTCGTAGTGGATGCTATGACAGGTCAGGATGCTGTAAATACTGCAAAAACCTTTAATGAAGTTCTTGATTTTGATGGTGTTATCCTTACCAAACTTGATGGTGACACTCGTGGTGGTGCAGCTATTTCCATTAAATCTGTCGTCAAAAAACCTATCAAGTTTATTGGTACGGGAGAGAAGATGGATGCTATAGATGTATTCTATCCTTCCAGGATGGCAGATCGTATTCTGGGTATGGGTGATGTAGTTTCGCTCGTTGAAAGAGCTCAAGAGCAATATGACGAAGAAGAGGCTAGAAAAATCCAGAAAAAAATTGCCAAAGACAAGTTCGGGTTTGATGATTTTCTAAAGCAAATTCAGCAAGTCAAGAAAATGGGTAGCATGAAGGATTTGATGGGAATGATTCCTGGTGCTGGAAAGATGATGAAAAATATGGATATAGATGATGATGCTTTTAAGCAAATTGAAGCTATGATTCATTCTATGACCCCTCACGAAAGGGAAAACCCTACCAGTATCAATGCTAGTCGTAAAAAGAGAATAAGCAAAGGTTCAGGAACATCGGTTCAAGAAGTCAATCAATTGCTAAAACAGTTTTCTCAAATGAGTAAAATGATGAAAATGATGCAAGGCGGTGGTGGAAAGAAAATGATGGAAATGATGAAAAATCTTCAATAATTAGTCAGTCAAAAAGTTGTCTAAAAACTGAATTAAGCTTGATTTTCTTCTAGGGAGTTTTGTTCCAGTCTCCATTCCTCATAAGACTCCAAGTCTTTACTGATCAGTTTTAAAACAAAACCAAACACGGTTAAATCGTCCAAATAACCTACGAAAGGGATGAAATCTGGAATCAGATCTAGTGGGTTAATGATATAGAGAACGGTAAAAATCATGGCGGCTAGAGTCTTCCAAGGCGTTTCTGTATATTTTTTTTGTTTCACATCTTTTAAAAATTGAAACATCAAAATTATTTTATCCTTGTACTTTTTCCAGTCAGGATGGTTTATTTTTGCAAAAAGCTGATCTTTTTTATCAAATACAGTTTCAAAATCTGTATTTGAAACCGTTTCGATTCCTTCTTTTACAAAATTTTCATCAACTTTCTTTTCCGTCTTCTTTCCTGAGATTTTCATTTAATTTTTTTTCAGCTTTCGATTCAAATTCTCCATATTCTTTTTTGTAAATCATAACGACAAGCAAAAATAAGGATAATAATAAAGGACCAAAAATCAAGCCAATAAAACCAAATAGCGGAACTCCTATTATCACCCCCATCAAAGTAATAAGTGGGTGCTCATTTGCCATTTGCTTTAGTACAAGAAGTCTTACAATATTATCAGAAGAACCAACGACCGCCACACCATAAATGAGTACACCTATGGCAGCGAAAGTATCTCCCTGGTAATACATCAATAAAGTGACAGGGATAAAACCTATTGCGGTACCTACAAATGGAATCATGGAGCCAATTGTAGTTATCACAAACCAGAATAAAGGTTCCGGAACTCCAAATATCCAATAGCCAATCAATGATATAATACCTTGGAAAAGGGCTACTAAGGGAATACCTATGGCATTTGCTTTTACTTTCTTTGCTGATTCTGATGCAATTAATTTTAAGTTATCTACATCTATTGGAATATAAGTTTCCATTGAGATGGTAAGCTTTTTTTGGTTGAGAAGCATGTAGTATAATAAAAAGTACATGATACTAATGGCTATGAAAATTTCGAAAGTACCACCTGCCAGTCCTTGCAGATTTTTAGAGAGCCAGTCTGTAAAATCGGAACTATTAATTTGCTCACCCAATTTGAAGCCAGTCATATCTTCCACCTGTATAAGCTGAGCTTTAACTGCTTCTATAACTTTCTCAGAATTTCTAATGGCTTTACTTATTTTAGACGAAAGCATGAAAATAATCCCAAGCACTGGTAATAAAATCAAAATAAAGGATCCCAACATCAAAATACTAACACTCATCGTGGCATTCCATCCTTTTTTCAGCATTTTCTGCATAAGTCCTCTTAGTAAAACGTAAAACGTAATAGCGCCTAGAACTCCTGAAATATAAGGTAGAATTTCACTAAATATAAGCCCCCCTAACGATAGAATAATCAACAGGATGAAGAGTTGTCTTACAAGTCTTGGTGAAAGCCTGTCCATGTTATTTGGCAAAAACTTGATTCATATCTTTAAAGCTTTTAAACTCAAGTGCGTTTCCGCTGGGGTCCTTGAAAAACATAGTAGCTTGTTCTCCAGGTTTTCCTTTGAACCTGATGTAAGGTTCAATGACGAAATCAATTTTCTTTTGTTTCAATTGCTCGGCAAATTCATGAAATGTTTTCCATTCCAGCACAACACCAAAATGTGGGACCGGGACTTCGTGTCCATCTACAATACTAAAAGCATCTGGATTTGGTGCATGACTTTTGTCTTCGTGTATCACAAACTGATGACCATAGAAATCATAATCCACCCAATGCACATCACTTCTTCCTTCTCTAAAATTAAGTGTATTTGAATAAAAGGTTCTTGCTTCAGCAAGATTATTTACTGGAACTGCAAGATGAAAGGGGGTAAGTGATGCCATAGCTGTTGGGTTTTAATTATTTTTATTTTTGATACAAATCTTTAATTTCTTCAGGAGTCAGATGTCGATGCTCTCCTTTTTCTAAGTCCAATTTAATATTTTTTATCCGTGTTCGTTTCAAAGTTCTTACTCTATAATCTAAAGCTTCACACATTCTTCGAATTTGACGATTCAATCCCTGAGTTAAAACAATTTTGAAACTTCTATCTCCAAGCTTTTCAACTTCACATTTTCGTGAGATGGTATCTAAAATCGGAACACCATTTCTCATTTTTAAAATAAATTCGTCTGTAATTGTTTTATCTACAGTAACCAAATATTCTTTGTCATGGTAATGACGCGCTCTTAGAATATGGTTCACAATTTCACCATCATTGGTCATCAAAATAAGACCTTCACTCATTTTATCTAAACGACCTATCGGGAAAATACGCGTAGGATAATTGACAAAATCAACAATATTATTTTTTTCGACTTTAGAGTTTGTGGTACATACAACGCCTTTCGGCTTATTAACTGCTAAATACACCTTTTCCTCAGTCTCTTTCTCTACAAGATTACCGTCCACAAATACCTGATCGCCGGGATTTACCTTGGTGCCCATTTCAATAAACTCACCATTGATGGTTACACGCCCCTGCTCAAGGAGTTTGTCAGCTTCACGCCTGGAACAAAAACCTGCCTGACTTAAATATTTATTGATACGGATAGCATCTTCATTCATTTCTATTGATTTAAAAAGTTCAAGATTTCCTTACGAATCTCGTCTTTATTTAACGAGTGACCCGCACCTTCTGTAATTTTAAGCCTGGAGTGTTTAAGATTTTTATGAATAGCTTTTGCAGCTTCTACTGATGCTACTCTATCAAACTCATCATGAATAATCAAAGCCTCTTTTTCTATGTTTTTCGCAAAACCTGCAATCGAAAATTCACTAAAGTTGTAATCAAATTTTTCCTTAAAATAAGCTTCCAGGGCACGCATGAATTTATCACTTAATCTTAATATGCGTTTGTAATCACTCATGATAGCGCTCATTTCTGACGGTGCACCAAGGAGTACTAATTTTTCAACGAAAGAGCTTTGTTTTAAGTACTGATTGTAAACAATCGCCATTGCTCCAACACTATGACCAATAACAAATTCTGTTCGATAAAGCTTTAGCATGCGATTAAGACATTTTGAATACATTAGGACATTCAACAGTTTACCTTCAGAATAACCATGTGCTGGTGCATCAAATGCTATGATGTTGTAGTTCTCTTTTTGTAAATCTTTAATTAAATCTTTCCATCTGTGAGTATTGCTATCCCAGCCATGAATAAGAATCACTGTTTTACCTTCTCCTTTCCAATGGTAGGTTTGTATTTTATTGGAGTTGTATTCTATGGATGTCGTTTTCGCCTTATTCAAAAAAATCTCCTGTTCTGGTTTTATTTGGCCTTTTCTTGGTGAAGAAAATAATTCATAAGCCTTAAACACAGCTTTTTCTGGCTTGATAAGAAATAAGGAATTGAGTCTTAATCCAATTATTTTTGGTAGATATTTTTTAACCAGTTTTTTTGAAGCTTTCATAAAATAGACAAATTAAGGGGTGGATTTTTCAAATCTCAACCAAAAGTATTTAAGTGGGGCTTCATTTGGAATTTGATTGGCTTCAATTTTTGTTTCAGAATCAAATCTCAGCTTACTTGGCAGGTGTTTTTTGTCTATGACTAAATAGGCTCCGATTTCATCTATGCTTAAAATCACACTATTTATACTGTTTTGAATATTATCTATTTTATAATTTTTATAAATAGTTTTAAAACTACTGTCAATGGTTAAGCCCTTTTTAGTCTGATACTTAGGATCTAAAATTTGAATTTCGCTTATGGTTATCAACGAATCGCTTTGATAATTGGGCTCAATGATAAGAGATATTTCGCCTTCTTTATTGAAAATTTCAATTTCATTTGTCGTATTGAAACTTGATTTTAAATCAAATTCAGCAACAGAATCTTTTTTTAAAACAAGGCTTAATTCATCGATTTTAGTTTCAGGGTTGAGGAGCCCCAATTGGTTTTTAGCAATTAGAGTTTCAGATGTTGAGCTATTGCAACTCGTAAATAGGATAAGAGATAGAATGGAAAATAAGGGTATGAGTTTCATGTATTATTTTTTTTTCAAAAATAAATAAAGTCATCCATAATAATGGCCTCATTTGATCTTTATAAGTTTAGATTTAAGTTTTAATGCGAATAATGCTTTCAGTATCTTTGCAGGATGCAAAATGAAAATATAGAAAAACTTGTTCAAAAAGGGGTGATGCTTCCGCTTATGGAGGAATTCTACACTATACAAGGGGAGGGGTATCACACAGGAACAGCTGCTTATTTTATAAGAATTGGAGGTTGTGATGTGGGATGCCACTGGTGTGATGTTAAGGAAAGCTGGGATCCAGAAAAGCATCCGCCAACTCAAATAGGATCTATAATTGAAAATGCAAAGAAATACAGCAATACTATAGTCATTACAGGGGGGGAACCACTTACGTGGGATATGTCTCAACTTACAGAAGGTCTTAAAGCGAACGGACTGAACATTCATATTGAAACTTCCGGAGCTTATGACATGACTGGAGTGTGGGACTGGATTTGCTTATCTCCTAAAAAAATAAAATTACCTAAACCAGAAATCTATCCCCGTGTAGATGAACTAAAAGTTATTATTTATAATAAACACGACTTCAAGTTTGCAGAAGAACAAGCTGAACATGTGAGTGATAGCTGCGAGCTTTTTTTACAACCCGAGTGGAGCGTAAGAGAAAAAATGACTCCTCAGATAGTCGAATACGTTATGAAACACCCTAAATGGAGAATTTCGTTGCAAACCCATAAGTATTTAAATATTCCTTAAAAATTGCAAGAGAAGGTTAAAAAACGTTAATTAAAAAGATTTATAACAAAAAATTTAAATCCGTTTCCTGCATTCTCTCGTATCTATGACATATATAAAACATTATAGTTATGAAAAGATTTAAAAAATTAAGTTTATTATTATTAATAGGGGTAGTATTTGTTTCCTGTAGTAATGATGATGATGTTCAGCCATTCAATGAACCTATTCTAAATAACATGGAATACGGTTTGGGCGAAAAATCAAATTCCGGTGTTAGCGGAAAAGCTACATTCAACCAGTTAGAAAGTGGGTCAGTCCAGCTTATTTTAGAAGTTGAGGGCACATCCAGTGGAAACATGCATCCTGCTCATATTCACATGAATTCTGCTGCAGAAGGCGGAGGTATCATTGTTTCATTAGAGCCTGTTGACGGTGCTACCGGTCTAAGTATTACTGAATTTTCATCATTAGACGACGGGACCGCTATCTCATTTGAAGATATTTCAGATCTCGATGCCTACATCAATGTTCACTTAAGTTCAGAGGCTTTAGGTACTGTAGTTGCTCAGGGAGATATTGGTCAGAATGAATTAACCGGTGAATCCAAAAGTTACGATTTAGATGAAAGAGCTGTTGAAGGCATAAGCGGTAGTGTCCTTTTTGAGGAAAGAATGAGTGGTGAAGCTCTTGCAACTCTTAGCCTAAATGGAACACCTGATGGTGGTATGCATCCGGCGCACATTCACATGAATTCTGCTGTAGAAGGGGGAGGAATCATTTATAGTTTTAATCCGGTGAACGGTACTTCGGGTATGAGCGAAACTCACTTAGGTGCTTTGGATGATGGAACTGCATTTGGGTATGCGGATGTGTTGGAAGTTGATGGATATGTTAACGTTCACTTGAGTTCAGATGCCTTAGGAACTGTAGTTGCTCAGGGAGACATTGGTCAAAATGAATTAACAGGCGAATCCAAAAGTTATACACTAAATGAAAGAGCTGTACCAGGTATAAGTGGTACTGTACTTTTTGAAGAGCGAGTTAACGGAGAAGCTCAGGCGACAATCAGTCTTGATGGAACACCTGACGGTGGTTCTCATCCCGCACACATACACATGAATACCGCTGCTGAAGGTGGGGGAATTCTTTATACATTCACTCCGGTAGATGGTACAACAGGTATGAGTAAGTCTAATGTTGCTGCTCTTAATGATGATACTGCATTTGGTTATGCTGATGTGTTGGAAGTTGATGGTTACGTTAATGTCCACTTGAGTTCAGATGCTTTAGGAACTGTAGTTGCTCAGGGAGATATAGGTCAAAATGAATTAACAGGCGAATCCAAAAGTTATACACTAAATGAAAGAGCTGTACCAGGTATAAGTGGTACTGTACTTTTTGAAGAGCGAGTTAACGGAGAAGCTCAGGCGACAATCAGTCTTGATGGGACACCTGACGGTGGTTCTCATCCCGCACACATACACATGAATACCGCTGCTGAAGGCGGGGGAATTCTTTATACATTCACTCCGGTAGATGGTACAACAGGTATGAGTAAATCTAATGTTGCTGCTCTTAATGATGATACTGCATTTGGTTATGCTGATGTGCTGGAAGTTGATGGTTACGTTAATGTCCACTTAAGTTCAGATGCTTTAGGAACTATAGTTGCCCAGGGGGATATAGGTGAAAATGAGTTGACCGGAAACTCGGTTACTTATACTCTTGATGAAGCGGATGTTACAGGTATAAGCGGTAGCCTGCTGTTTGAGGAAAGAATAAGTGGTGCAGCTTTAGCAACTATTAGTCTTTCAGGAACACCGGATGGTGGTTCACATCCAGCACATATTCATGAAAATTCTGCAGCTATGGGAGGTGGTATACTTTACACCTTTACACCAGTGGATGGTACGACAGGAATGAGCCAATCTCAAGTTGAAGCTTTAGATGATGGAACAGTATTCGGTTATGAAGATGTATTAACACTTGATGGATACGTTAATGTTCATCTTAGTGCAAATGATTTAGCCACTATAGTTGCGCAAGGCGATATAGGTGCCAATAATTAATACTATTGTCTGAATTACAAATTAAAAGCGGCCAGACGGCCGCTTTTTTTATGGGTTTAAAAACTGGCCTTCCCAGTTATTGGATTTATCAAATCTGGCACGGATGTGATTTGGTCTTTTCAACTGAAGAAATTCCATGTGTTCTGGAACTAATTTCAATAAACAAAAATGGTGTTCGTCTTCATTGTATTCTACTTCATCGGGATTATCGACAGGAGTTCCAGGCGGGTTTTTGGTAATAAAGTCCTTTTGTGATTTTCCTTGCACTCTACTCCAGTAGTCTTCATATTCTTTTCCAGACGTAATCATATTCATCTTACCTTCAATCTTAACTTGGAGAAGTTTCTTGTGATTATAAAATAAAAGACTACAACTGGGATTATTTTGAAATTGACTGATTTTGTCACTTCTCTCATCTGTGTACATGATCAAATCAAAATCTTTTGTTGTATCTCTCAAGACAACAGTCCTTTGTACAGGAGTATTATCTTCAATACTGGCTAAACTCGGATAGCGAAAGGCGTGTTTTTTCTTTAGGTAACCGAACTTCACTTCGTTTTTTAAGTCTTCTAAAATCTGATTTAGCATTTTTTGTTTAAATGTAAAAAAAGAGGAGCTAAACGGAAGCCAGTTTTATCGCAAATTTATACTTTTGCCTATGCAAAAAAATGTCCTTATTCTCGATTTTGGATCGCAGTATACGCAGCTTATCGCAAGACGAGTTCGTGAACTTAATATCTACTGTGAAATCCATCCTTACAATAAATTACCTGAAGATTTATCTGTTTTTAAGGCAGTTATCCTCTCTGGAAGTCCATTCTCCTGTAGGAATGCAGAAGCTCCTCAACCAGATCTTAGTCAGATAAAAGGACATGTTCCTCTGCTTGGAGTTTGTTTTGGAGCTCAATTCATGGCTCATAATTTTGGCGGTGAAGTAGCAGGTTCCAATACCCGAGAGTTTGGAAGAGCAAATTTGTCCTTCATAAAGGATGGCGAATTGCTTTTTGAAAATATTTTGGAGCAATCTCAGGTCTGGATGTCTCATAGTGACAGCATAAAGGATCTTCCAGATCATTTTGAAAGAATAGCAAGTACAAGCGATGTTTTGAATGCAGCTTACAAAATAGAAGGTGAAAACACTTATGGCATTCAATTTCATCCTGAAGTGTATCATACTACCGATGGGGCTCAATTACTGGAAAATTTTCTTGTCAAAATTGCCGAAGTCCCTCAGTCCTGGACACCTTCTGCCTTTGTAGACATGACGGTTTCAGAATTGAAAGAAAAAATAGGAACAGATAAGGTCATTCTTGGCCTCAGCGGAGGTGTAGATTCCACAGTTGCTGCAACTTTACTGCATAAAGCTATTGGCAAAAACCTTCATTGTATTTTTGTCAATAATGGTTTGTTGAGGAAGAATGAATTTGAATCTGTATTAGACCAATATAAACATATGGGTCTTAATGTTAAAGGAGTAGATGCCACCGACAGATTTATGGAGGCTTTAAAAGGAATTTCAGATCCGGAACAAAAACGAAAAGCTATCGGGAACTCCTTTATTGAAGTTTTTGATGATGAGGCGTCTCTGGTAGAAGATGCTACGTTTTTAGCTCAAGGGACTATTTATCCAGATGTGATAGAATCGATATCAGTAAACGGTCCTTCTGCAACAATTAAATCCCATCATAATGTTGGAGGTCTGCCAGATTTCATGAAATTGAAAGTGGTTGAACCTTTAAGAATGCTTTTTAAAGATGAAGTAAGACGCGTTGGAGCAGAGATGGGCATAGACTCAAAATTACTAGGCAGACATCCATTTCCTGGACCTGGATTGGCTATCAGAATACTTGGTGATATCACCAAAGAGAAAGTACATATTTTACAAGAAGTAGATGCGATATTCATCGACGGACTCAGAGAATGGCATTTATATGACAAAGTATGGCAGGCAGGAGCCATTCTTCTACCTGTTGATTCAGTGGGGGTAATGGGAGATGAGCGTACTTACGAAAAAGTTGTAGCTTTAAGAGCTGTAGAATCTACAGATGGCATGACAGCAGACTGGGTCGACTTACCTTATAATTTTTTGCAAAAAATATCCAACCAGATAATAAATCGAGTTAAAGGCGTTAATAGAGTAGTGTACGACATCAGCTCTAAACCACCAGCAACTATAGAATGGGAATAATGAAAAAATTTTTACTAAGTATTTTTTTACTGCTTTCAATTTTAAGCTTAAATGCTCAAGATTTAAGAACTTACGAGGCTAAAGCTAATGAAAATCTCGAAGATGTAGCTTCCAAGTTTCAGGTTGATTTGACTACTTTAAAAAAATTAAATCCTAATGTTCTTAATGAAAGGAATATTTCTAACAGCCTTTTGGTAGTTCCTACTCGACCAAATTTTAAATTAAACCCTAGAATTCAGCTCATCGCATATGACGTAAGCCCGAAAGAAACGCTTTATAGCATTTCTAAATCTTACAATCTGAAAGTAAATGATCTTAGAACTTACAATCCGTTCCTGTACGAAAGAGAATTGGATTACAACGATGTTATAAGAATCCCGACTTATGAGCTTAAAGATAAAGATCTAGACATCAATCAAAGTATAAAAAACTCTGATTTTGGTACCCTCAAGCATTTGGTTCTTCCTAAAGAAACCAAATATGGCATTTCTAGAAAGTATGGACTAACTGTCGAGAAGCTGGAAGATTTAAATCCAGGAATAGATGAAAAGGAAATCCAGCCAGGTCAATTTTTAACTATTGAGCGACCAATCGATACTACACAAACGAAATCAATAAAGAATCAAAATTATGCTTTTCTTGAAGTAGATGCTGGGAACTCTATCCAAAGCATTTCACAAAACTATGATGTGACCGAAGAGGAGTTAAGAGAATCGAACCCTTCCCTGAGATTTGAAGGAATAAGTGAAGGTCTTATTTTGAAAATACCACAAATCGAAAAAATAAATTATTCTAAGTATACGGAATTTACTTTTGATGGTAAACTCAACTATTTTGATACTAAAAATATTGCATTGATGTTGCCTCTTAATTTAGAGAGAACAGAGATTGACAGTATTAGTTCAAAATCTTTGTTGAAAGACAGCAATTTACTCAAGATATCATTGGACTTTTATGAAGGCATTCAGATGGCTATTGATTCTGCCAGAAATAAAGGAATTAGAGTAAATCTAGAGGTGTACGATACCAGGAATAATCCTGCTTACGTAAGAGGACAATTGAATGAAAATTTCAAAAACTTTCAGGCGGTTGTTGGTCCGCTTTTAGACCCAAGTTTAAAAGTAGTTGCCAATTATCTTAAAAATGACGGTGTTCCAGTTATTTCTCCATTGGTAAATCCCAAGTTTGAGTTCCAAAACCTCTTCAATACGCTTCCTAAAGATGAAGAGATGCAGGAGGTGCTAATTACTTATCTACAAAAAAAACATACCAACGAAAATTTAGTTATTCTTACGGATAGTATTTCAAAATCAATACAGAGAAAATACACGCATACCTTTCCTGGTCTTAAAGTAGTAAGGCAGGTTGATTCTGATTATTTGCAAAGATCAGATTTGAGACCTAAACTGGATTCACTGGGCACGAACTGGTTTATTTTAGAAACCGAAAACCTTGGTCTTGCAGAATCGGCGGTGTCTTTTTTGAGATCATTTCAGAGAGATAGTTTCGATATCACGCTATTCACCTCCAAGAGGAATTCTTTTTACGATGACGAAATATCAAACTATTATTTAAGCGATCTTAATTTCACTTTTCCTTCAATTTCTAAAACTCAGTTATTAACAACAGAAGATAGTCACTCCAATGCGTTTGTGAATAAGCATGGAGTGTATCCTAATCGCTACGTGATGAGAGGTTATGATGTGATGATGGATTTACTTTTAAGACTTGCCTACGCAAAAACGCTTCAGGCTTCTACTGAAATTGAAGGCTTTACAGAATATGCGGAAAACAAATTCAATTACGTGCAGAAAGATTTTACGCTTGGTTATGAAAATGATGCTATCTATCTTTTACAATATCAGAAAGGATTGGAAGTAAAAGCTTTAGATTTAGCTGAGTTTCTAGGTTTAGACGCTGAATAAAACGAACTGTGATGTTTAAAACTGAATAGCACTCGCTTCAATTTTTGCAGCTTCAAATTCAGAAATAAGATTTTCCATAATTTTTTTGGCGGGTAAAATATCCTTGACGAGTCCAGATATTTGTCCAATCTCGAGTTCACCTTCTTCAAGATCGCCCTCAAACATGCCTTTTTTGGCACGTGCTCTTCCCAGCAAATCCTGAAGTTCTTCTTTGCTAGGAGAAGTGGCGTAGAGGTTTTGTATGTCTTGATAAAACTTGTTCTTGAGCAATCTCACAGGCGCAAGTTCTTTTAAGGTGAGTTTTGTGTCACCTTCCCTAGCTCTAACCACTTCATTTTTGAAATTGATATGCGAAGAAGCCTCTTCGCTCGCCACAAAGCGCGTTCCTATCTGCACGGCATCGGCTCCAAGAATCATAGCCGCAAGAATTCCGGCGCCAGAAGCGATACCGCCAGCGGCAATGAGTGGAATTTCAAGTTCTTTTTTTACCATGGGGATGAGGGTAAACGTTGTGGTTTCTTCACGTCCATTATGACCGCCAGCTTCAAAACCTTCGGCTACAACCGCATCGACGCCAGCGTCTTGAGATTTTAAAGCGAATTTCACACTGCTCACCACGTGTACAACTTTAATGTTATGAGATTTTAAATGTGGAGTCCAGGTCTTTGGATTTCCTGCTGAGGTAAAGACGACAGGCACTTTCTCTTCGATAATAATCTTCATGATTTTGTCCAAATCTGGATAAAGCATGGGGACATTGACTGCAAATGGTTTTGAGGTCGCTTTTTTACACTTTTCGATATGCTCTCTCAAAACCTCTGGATACATTGATCCAGCACCAATAATGCCAAGTCCGCCGGCTTCACTGACTTCGCTAGCTAATTTCCATCCACTTGCCCAGATCATTCCTGCCTGGATAATGGGATATTGTATCCCGAACAATTCTTTAATTCTATTTTGAGTCATGAGTTTATATTTAAACCTTTAAAGTTAATATTCGAAGTCCTAAGTTCTTAGTCTCAGTATAAGATAAGCTAAAATCAACAGTTTATTTAAAAAATAAAGCGTCCCGACTGCTCACTAAATGGCGTTTTTGTTTAAGTTCGAACGGAGTCGAGAACCATCTGCATTTTGATACTATGATTACCGCTCAGTACAGGCAAGCTCAATGCTTAAATCTTTAACAAACGTAATATTTTCTTGAACGGAATTAAATTTTTAAGGGTTTGACCGGACACTCTTATTTCAATTTTAGGATTCAAGACTTTTAATGAATTTAAATTAAGCGATTACTCCAGATCCTAAAAGTTCGTCATCCTGATACCAGGCGACAAATTGACCTTCGGAAATGGCGGTTTGTTCGTTTTCAAAAATGACATAAAGCTCACTTTCCATTTGGTAAAGTCTGGCATTTTCCAGGGGTTGTCTGTAGCGTATTCTTGCCTTTACGTCCATAGTTTCGCCAGTAGTTAAAGTTAAATCTGGCCTAACCCAGTGTACTTCGTCATTATTTACCCAGAGTCCTTTTTTGTGAAGACCTGGATGATTTTTACCTTGACCAGTGTATAAAATATTATTTTCTACATCGGTATCTATGACAAATAAAGGCTCTTTGGTTCCCCCGATAGCCAGACCTTTACGTTGCCCTTTTGTAAAGAAATGGGCGCCATCATGGGTGCCAAGTACTTTTCCAAACTCTGGTTTAAAGTCCAGTTTTTTACTCTCTTTTTTAAGCTGAGTGATTAATTTTGAATCTGCTACCGTTTCCTCATGGCTCGAAAACACTTCATGAGAAGAATCAATTTCAATGACCTGACCCTGTTTGGGCTGAAGTTTTTGCTGAAGGAAATCGGGAAGCTTCACTTTACCTATAAAACAAAGCCCCTGAGAATCTTTTTTATCTGCGGTGATCAAATTTTGCTCTTTAGCGATTTGCCTTACTTCAGACTTTTGAAGCTCACCTACGGGGAAAAGCGTTTTGGCTAATTGCTGTTGAGATACCTGGCATAAAAAATAAGACTGGTCTTTGTTTTGATCTTTCCCGGCAAGGAGTCTGTAAAGCGTTTTACCATCCTTTTCTATACTGTCTTTTCTGCAATAGTGCCCAGTGGCTACATAATCTGCTCCTAGAGAGGTAGCAATGTCCATAAAAACATCAAATTTGATTTCTCTATTGCAAAGGACATCTGGATTGGGAGTTCTGCCCTTTTCATATTCTGCAAACATGTAATCTACAATACGTTCTTTGTATTGTTTGCTCAAGTCAACAGTCTGAAAGGGGATTCCTAACTTCTCTGCAACCAGCATAGCGTCATTACTATCTTCAAGCCAGGGACACTCATCGCTAATCGTTACAGAATCGTCGTGCCAGTTTTTCATAAACAAGCCTATCACTTCGTAACCCTGCTCTTTACATAAGTAAGCAGCAACGCTTGAATCTACACCTCCACTAAGTCCTACGACAACTCTTTTCATAATCGATTATTGATTTGCAAAATTACAAAAACAATCAAAGAGTTTTGAGTATAATTTATAAGCTATTAACATGATTGTTTTGTTTAATCTTATATTAACTAATATTAAACAAAATAAGACTTAATTAAATATACTTTTACTTAAAAAATATTAGTTATGAAATTTAAAGCGTTTTTACCAGGATTAGTAGTATTATCAATATTTGTAATAAGCGTTAGTTCGTGTAGCAGCGATGATGGATACAATTCTGATGAACCTGCCTATAACGATGGTGGTGCAGGTTACAATGATGGAAGTGGAGGTGACGGAGGTTACGGTGATGGAGGCTCTTCCCAGAATGTTGTACAAATGACAGTTGATAATGATGGCGTTGAAGCTTTTTATGTAAGAAGTATTTCTGGAAATGAGCAACCTACTAGCACAAATGTAAACAATAGCACATGGACACTAACTGAAGGGACAAGATACGAACTTACCATTGTGAATTCAGGTTCTCATCCATTTCAAGTGAGAAGCTCAAGTAGTGAGATATTATTGAGCCAGAATAGCGAAGGAACTTTTGAAAGTGAATCAGCAGTAAACTTCGTCGATGATGATGAAAAGTTTTACTTTACCCTTACAGCAAAATTAGCAGATGAGATAAGTGCCTATTTTTGTGGTATTCACAGTAATAGCATGACTGGAAATATAAACATAAATTGATTTAAAAGTATTTTTTGTTTAATCATATTTAACCTTTATTAAACAAAAACACATTATTTAAGTTATTAGATTTAAAAAAAAATGCTATGAAAACGAAAAACGTATTATCCAAATTTATTTTATTGTCGGTGTTTATAATCTTTGCCGGTTCCTGCCAAGACGATGATGCTGCACAACCTATCGTTGAAGATGTCACCACTTTACAGATTATTCAAGATAGTCCAGATCATAACGTCTTAGAACAATTATTGGAGGATACTGGACTAAGTCAGACGCTTAACGATGGTACGTATACAATTTTTGCACCAACAGACCAGGCTTTTGGAAATATAGATACTTCTACACGTTCTACTGATGAAGTAAGAAACATACTTCTAAACCATGTTCTTGCTGGGTACGCTGATTCATCTTCATTGACAACAACTTATCTAAATACTTTAGCAACGGAGCAAATTTCCGGTCAAGGAAACAATTTAAGCATGTACGTGAATGTTGGTGCTGATGTTACTTTAAACGGAATTTCAACAGTTACTGCAGCAGATAATTTAGCAGCCAACGGAGTTGTACATGTTGTAAACGAAGTGATTACTATTCCAGATGTGACTACGTTTGCAACTGCAGATTCCACTTTTGAAATTTTAGTACAGGCACTAACAAGAGACGATCAACCAGATTTTGTCGGAACTTTGAGTTCATTTGAGACTCCAGCCCCATTTACGGTATTTGCCCCAACGAATGATGCATTTACAGCCTTGTTAAACGAGTTAGAATTAGGTTCTCTTGCAGATATAATCGGTGAAGTTTTAACTTCTACCTTAAATACACATGTTATTTCGAATGCTAATATCACATCTTCAAATTTACCTAGTGGTACAGTTGAAACTTTAGGTGAAACCTTTGATTTAGCCGGAACAACCATTACAGATCAAAATGGAAGATCAATAGAAATTGTTGTCACTGATGTACAAGCAGGAAACGGGATTGTACATGTTGTAAGTACCGTCATTCTTCCAGATTTAGGCCTGGAACCTGAACCAGCACCGAATACTGTACAAATGACCGTAGATAATGAAGGTGCACAGGCTTATTATGTAAGTAGCATTACAGGTAACGAAGAGCCAACAAGTTTAAATTCAAACAATAGCGCGTGGACACTCACAGAAGGAACAAGATACGAACTTACTATTGTAAATTCTGGTTCGCATCCCTTCCAGTTAAGAAATTCAAACAATGACAAACTATTGAATCAGAATGGTGATGGGTCCTTTGAAAGTGATCCTGATGTCAATTTTGTAGATGACGGACAAAAATTTTACTTCACGCTGACAGCCGACTTAGCAGCTGAAATTAATTCATACTTTTGCGGTATACACACCGGTAGTATGAACGGAAGTATAAATGTGAATTAATTATAATTCTATCATTTAAAAATAAAAAAGGAGTCCAATTTGGACTCCTTTTTTATTGATCAAAACAAGTTATATTACTTATTTCAATTTAATTTGTTTGGTTCTATTGCTTTTTTTTGTTATAGAATCTTCGTTTACATAGTATTCTTAGCTGTGGTCATTAGGTATATTCTTGAAACTATATAACTCTACTGCTAAATTTGAAATAGGGTAAAACAAGAATTGACACAGGTTAAATTTATTTGGCTAATCTTTTGAATAGATAACTTGAGACTTTCAATCTTTTAATTGGCTTCTAAATATTTATATTTACGTCAGTCTAAGAATACATTATTAATGGTTCGTGTAGAGATTCTCGAGCATAATTATTAATCGAAGATCACGGCATTACTGATGTAAGTTTAGTAGTAGATAGCTAATCTTATGGAGATTGCAAATGTTTTGAGATATAAATAATTAAAAGACCTATAAATGAGAGAAGCAATAAGATTCACATTTATCGCCTTGGTAATAATTGCGATCATCACATGCACGGTCATTTGGCCTGTATATGGTTTCTCCATTTTAGGAGCGATGATTTTTGGTCTAGGTATTTATGATTTATTTCAAAAAAATCACACCATATTGAGAAATTTCCCAGTATTGGGTCATATGCGCTATTTGCTCGAAATGATTGGTCCTGAGATTAATCAATATTTTGTAGAGAACGGTACTGATGGAAAACCTATTGACAGAAATCATAGATCTTATATTTATGAAAGAGCAAAACTTCAAAATAAAACGCATCCCTTCGGAACTGAATTGAATGTCGAAGAAGAGAATTATAAATGGATGAAACACAGTATTTATCCTTCAGAAATTCTTAAAGAACCCCCACGAGTACTAATAGGAGGGCCTGATTGTAAACAAACCTATAGTGCTAGTGTCTTCAATATATCTGCAATGAGCTATGGAGCGTTGAGTAAAAACGCAACAATGGCATTAAATCTTGGAGCCAAGGAAGGGGATTTTTTTCAAAATACTGGTGAGGGGGGGATTTCTGAGTACCATTTAAAGGGTGGCGATTTAGTCTATCAATTAGGGACAGGTTATTTTGGGTGTAGAACAATGGAAGGGAGTTTTTTACCTGAAAAATTTGAGGAAAATGCAGCTAAAACTGCTGTTAAGATGATAGAGATTAAATTAAGTCAAGGAGCTAAACCAGGGCATGGAGGAGTTTTGCCGGCCGCTAAAAACAGTAAAGAAATTGCAGAAATTAGAGGAGTGAAGCCACATACCAATATACACTCGCCTATGGGACATCAGGCTTTCAAAAATTCTGAAGATTTGTTGCTATGGGTGAAAGAACTGAGAGAGTTGAGTCAGGGTAAGCCCATCGGCTTTAAGTTGAGTATTGGTGACAAACAAGAGTTTATTGACATTTGTGAAAAAATGATTGAAACGGGAATCAAACCAGATTTTATAACGGTAGATGGTTCTGAAGGGGGGACAGGTGCTGCTCCGATAGATTTTTCAGATTATGTGGGAATGCCATGGGAAAAAGCCCTGATTTTTGTGGTCGATACTTTGAATGGATATGATTTAAAAAAAGACATAAAAATAATAACAGCTACCAAAATAATTAGATCATTTGATATTTTCAGAGCCTTATGTCTAGGTGCAGACTTATGTAATTCTGCAAGAGGAATGATGTTCGCTTTAGGGTGCATTCAAGCATTGCGATGTGATACTAATAAATGTCCAACAGGAATTACTACCAACAACCCAAGCTTAATGCGTGGTTTGGTAGTGGAAGATAAATGGAAGCGTGTAAAAAATTATCACAATGAAACTGTAAAAGAATTTTTAGAGCTTTTTGCAGCCTCAGGATGTAAAAAACTTTCGGATTTGAACCGGAGTTTTATTTTTAAACAGATAGAAACCGATATAAAGTGCTACGAAGAAGTTTATCCAACAATTACTGCTGGGAAATATTTACAGTAGGATTAAATAGTTTTGATTTGACAAAACAGCAACTTTGAAGTAGCAGGACTATTCAAAAACAAAGATGAATCAGATGTCATTAAAATCTTAAGCCAGTTGAATCGATTATTAATTAATATTTATGGATATAAACTGTCTTAATATTAACAAATTCTCGAATTCCATCTTCCGAAAGTTCACGACCATAACCTGAAATTTTTGTACCGCCAAAAGGTAGGCGTGGGTCACTTTTTACGAGCTCATTTATGAATACCGCACCGTCATCAAATTTTGGAATGAGCTTTTTGGCACGATCCAGATCTTCGGTAAAAACAGATACTCCCAAACCAAAATCTGAAGCATTGACAAGCTTTACAGCTTCCTCTTCTGTCTCGAATGTCGTAATTCCAATGACTGGTCCAAAGGTCTCTTCATGAAATAAAGTCATATCTGTAGTTACGCCATCAACTACTGTAGGCTCAAAGTAAGCTTTGTCACGTTTGCCTCCTGTCAATATTTTGGCCCCTGCATCAACAGATTTCTGCAATTGATCTTCCAAATCCTTGGCAAGATCTTCTCGTGCAACCGTACCTATATAAGTATTTTTATCCATAGGATCACCACTTTTTAAACGGCGAACTGCGCTCACATATTTATCTTTAAATTCTTCTACAACTGACTGGTGTATGAGTAGTCTTTTTCCAGCAATACAACTTTGGCCAGTATTCTGAAATCGAGCCTGGACTGTTGTTTTAATGGTTTTTTCCATGTTACAGTCAGGAAAAACAACAAGGGCATTACTGCCTCCCAGTTCAAGCACAGTCTTTTTAATCTCTGACCCTGCAGTGGAAGCTACAGCGCTACCGGCGGGTTTGCTCCCGGTTAACGTAACTGCTTTTACTTTTTTGTTTTTGATGACGCCTTCCACTTTATCGCTGTTTATTGGTAGATGCTGAAAGCAACCCTCTGGAAAACCTGCTCTTTCAAATATCTGTTGAATTTTTTCACCACAGTGCATGACATTGCTGGCATGTTTTAGAATACCAATATTCCCAGCCATTAATGCAGGAACTGCAAAGCGAAAAACCTGCCAGTAAGGGTAGTTCCAGGGCATCACCGCCAAAACTACACCTATGGGCTCATAGCTTACATAACTCAGTTCAGCGTCAGTCTCAATATTTCGATCAGAAAGGTGTTTTTCTGCGTTTTCAGCATAGTACTCGCAAACCCATGCACATTTCTCAATTTCGGCAATGGCCTGTGAGATAGGCTTTCCCATTTCAAGCGTCATGGCTTCAGCATATTCTTTTTTATTTTTTTTCAGTTCTGTTGCTGCTGCATACATGAGTTTGCTTCGCTCTGAAAATGAAGTTTTACGCCAGGATAAAAAGCGATCATCTGCCTTATCTATTGCCTGGTTGATTTGCTCTTCTGTCAATTCATCTATTTCGTAGACAACTTCCTGATTATATGGGTTTATTGATTTCATAGTTTTTTACTTTTCTTAAAGTTAGAAACTAAGCGGTAAATAAAGAGATTCTTAAGAGCATATTAACGACGAAATTTCCCGTAATTGATTCTTAACTCTTTGGGAATATTGATTGAAATCAAAGTAGATTTTTATGTTGTAGAGGCGAAACTATTTCTCCATTCCATCAATTCACACACTCGACAGACGAATTTGCAGGAGGATATACTCTGTTTAAAAACAAAAAAAGGAGTCCATTTAGACTCCTTTTGCTTTTTTATTAAAACTGAGGGAAAGTTATTTTTTATCTATTTTCTTATTGCCTTTTTTAGTGTCTTCCTTCTCGCTTTGTTTCTTTTTTTGTTGTTCAGCAGCCTGATCCATGATTTCCTGGAACTTTTTACCAAGCTTACCTTTCTTCTTAGGCTTTTTCTTTTTCTCTTCAATTTTCGCTAAGATCTTATTCTCATCGATAATGACATGCTTTATGACTAGCATGATTCCTATTGTAATTAAATTTGAAATAAAGTAATACAGCGATAAACCACTTGCATAATTATTGAAGAATATAAGCATCACCAAAGGTGCAAAATACATAATGACCTTCATGTTTGGCATTCCTGGTTGCGAGCTTTGCTGCATGTTTTGACCTGCAGTCATCTGCGTGTAAAAGAATATAGCAACAGAGGCAAGAATTGGGAATAAACTTACGTGATTTCCATATGCCCAGGAGACAAGAGGAATATAAGTATCCCATTCATAAATAACATCATAACTCGATAAGTCTTCTGCCCATAAGAATCCTTTTTGTCGCAAATCGAATGCACTCGGGAAAAATTGGAACAGCGCATAGAATACAGGAATCTGTAAAAGCGCCGGTATACAACCCGCAAGCGGACTCACACCTGTTTTGCTGTACAGCTTCATAGTTTCCTGCTGCTTTTTCATCGCATTGTCCTTGTACTTCTCATTGATTTCATTGATCTCTGGCTTCAAAACTTTCATTTTGGCCTGAGATAAATAAGACTTATAAGTAATAGGAGAGAGGACTATTCTTACAACGATGGTCATAACAATAATTGCCAATCCATAACTTGGAAGTGAACTGCTTAAAAATCCGAAGAAAGGAATAAAGATGTATCTGTTGATCCACCCAAAAAGTCCCCATCCCAATGGAACGATTTCATCCAACTGTCGATCATAGTCACTTAAAATTTTAAAATCTGTAGGTCCGTGATACCAATTCAGACTTTCAGAAAATTCACCGTTTTTCAATTTTAAAGGAACTTCTGCAAGAAAATTTTTGGTAAACAACGTATCCACCTGTTCATCCTGGACCAGGTTTCTAGATGTCATTTTTCCTTCAGAAAATGGTGTGTCAGTCAGTAATATTGAAGTGAAGAAATGCTGTTTGAAAGCAATCCATTCTATAAGTTTATCTTCCTCAATAGCCTCATCACCCTGGCCTGTGTAGTCGTCTTTTTCATCTTCGTACAGATAAACAATTTCAGTATATCTGTTTTCATAAGAAATACTTTTGGCTTTACGTAAAGCTTTAACTTCCCAGGATAAATTGGCGTTATCTGAAGAAATAACTTCACTTAAACCTTGAGAACGAATCCCGAAGTTTATCATATAATCCTCTGATTCTAAGCCGTAGTAAAATTCAAGATACTCAACATCAGACACCTTAGCTCTCATGCTTAAGGTTGGATTGCCATTTTCTGTACTTAAGTTAGGTTCAAAATAAAGGTCACTGGTATTGTAAGTTCGTCCGTCGTTTGCTTCAAAAGAAATATTGAAGCTCGCATTGCCATCTTTTATCAAATAAACAGGATTACCTTTATAGGTATCGTGCTGTTTCATTTTAGCTTCTACGATTTGACCTCCTTTATTGCTTATTTGCAGTTCTAATACTTCATTCTCAATAGTAGTAACCGCATCATCTTTCGCAAAATCTTTTACAGCTGAATACGCAAAAGCACCATATTCTCTTTTGGCGAGTTCTGCGTTGACAGAATCCTGTAAACTACTACTTAAAGTTTCAGCAGGAGAAGGTGTGCTTTGAGTGTTAGAAAGTTCAGGATTTTTTTGAGGTGTAGTCTCAACTTGTTCTGTAGATTTATCTTCGGGTACTACTTCCTCGGTAGGGTTTAGGTACATGAATAAAATCAGTATTAAACCGATAAGTGTAAATCCTATAATAGAGTTTTTATCAAACGTCTTTTTATCTTCCATTGACTTTTACAATTGTAAGTGTTGATTTTCTGAAATATGTGCAAAAATCAACATTTAATTTTATTTATATAAACTTATTTCTATAATATTTAGAGAAAGAGGTTTGTTATCTGTTTTGATAAAACTTTTTAGAGGCCTCTATAAATCCTAAAAATAACGGATGTGGAGTAGCAACTGTACTTTTATATTCAGGATGAAACTGAACGCCAACAAACCACGGGTGATTCTCAAGTTCGATAGTTTCTACCAAACCTGTTTGTGGGTTTCTCCCAGTACAAAGCATTCCGTGTTTCTCCAGGTCGGCAACGTAGTTATTGTTGACTTCGTATCTATGTCGGTGTCTTTCTGATATTTTAGTCTTCCCGTAAATTTCAGCCAATTTAGAATTTGATTGAAGTTCACAATCCCAAGCGCCCAATCTCATGGTGCCTCCCATTTGTTTCAGGTCTTTTTGATCTTCCATAAGTCCAATCACAGGATGCGGCGTTCCGGCGTTCATTTCTTCTGAATCTGCCTCTGCAAGTTTCAAAACGTTACGTGAAAATTCTATAACGGCCATTTGCAAACCTAGACAGATGCCTAGAAATGGAACCTTATGAGTTCTGGCATATTCTACAGCAGCTATTTTTCCTTCTACACCACGTTCGCCAAAGCCAGGGGCGACCAGAAGTCCATCCAGTTTATGGAAAATAGTTTCATTGTGATCTTCTTCTTCAGAATTGATCCAGACCACATTCACTTTGACATCATTATAGGCGCCAGCATGAATAAAAGATTCCAGTATCGATTTATAAGAATCTTGTAAATCCACGTATTTACCCACCAAACCAATGGAGAGTTCCTCTGTGGCGTTTTTTAGTTTGTTGACAAAAAAGTTCCACTTTTCAAGATTTGGAACTACATCGTCTTTCAGGTTAAGTTTCTTTAAGGCAATGGTATCTAATCCCTCTTCGGCCATCAGATTAGGGACGTCATAAATGGATTCTGCATCTATAGATTGAATCACCGCTTCTTTTTTGACATTGCAAAACAATGCCAGCTTATTTCTGATGTCATCATTGATTTGATGCTCTGTTCTACACACCAAAATCTCAGGAGAAATCCCACTTTCCATCAAAGTTTTTACACTGTGTTGGGTAGGCTTGGTTTTGAGTTCCTTGGCAGCGGATAAATAGGGAATCAAAGTCAAATGAATTACCAATGCATTATGCTCTCCAAGTTCCCATTTCAGCTGTCTCACAGCTTCTATGTAGGGTAAAGATTCGATGTCACCAACTGTTCCGCCAATTTCGGTAATGACGATATCGTAAGTATTATCCTGACCTAAAATTTGAATGCGTTCTTTGATTTCATTGGTGATATGGGGAATAACCTGAACTGTTTTTCCCAGAAAATCGCCTCTTCGTTCCTTATCAATGACGCTTTGGTAAATCTTTCCTGTAGTGACATTATTGGCCTGTGAGGTATTGACGTTCAAAAAACGTTCGTAATGCCCAAGGTCAAGATCGGTTTCTGCACCGTCTTCAGTTACAAAACATTCACCATGCTCATAGGGGTTGAGGGTTCCCGGATCTATATTGATATAAGGATCTAGTTTTTGGATGGTGACTTTATAACCTCGTGCTTGAAGAAGTTTTGCTAAAGATGCTGCGATTATTCCTTTCCCTAAAGACGAAGAAACACCGCCTGTTACAAAAATATACTTTGTATCGGCCATTTGTGTTATGAGTTTTGTGTCTATACGGGATGCAAAAATATCATTTAATTTTTGCTTTATCTCCGAATTAGTTCAAAAATCCTCTAGCTTTTTCTGATTTTTCTCAAGATATACTCCAAACCATTTTCTTTCAATTCGAGTACTTCCTGCATTTGCTGGCCTAGCTTGTTGTCTGGAAAGCCTTTACGCTTATACCAAATCAAATAATATTCAGGAATGTCTGAAAGGTAAAAGCCTTTATACTTGCCAAAATGCATTTTAGCATGAGCCAATTCAACTAAAGCTTTTTTGTGAGATTCAGAATTCATTCGATGTTAATTATCACTTTGAGTTAAGCTTTTGCTTAGGATGCTAAGAAACCCTTTTAAATTATTGTAGCCAAACTTTAAATTATTACTTTTGTGAACCAAATTTATATCATAAAACCTGATTATGAATCTACATGAATATCAAGGCAAAGAAATATTAAGTAGTTATGGCGTTGCTATCCAAAAAGGAATAGTCGCTAAAACTCCTAAAGAAGCTGTAGAAGCTGCAAAAAAACTTACTGAAGAAACCGGAACTGGATGGCACGTGATCAAAGCCCAGGTTCATGCTGGTGGACGTGGTAAAGGTGGTGGTGTAAAACTCGCCAAAAACCTAAAAGAAGTTGAGCAACTTGCAGATGAGATTTTAGGAATGCATTTGGTAACGCCTCAAACAAGCAAAGAGGGAAAAGAAGTACACCAGATTCTTATAACTGAAGACGTATATTATCCAGGTGATAATGAGCCAGAAGAATATTACATGTCCGTATTGCTCAATAGAGCTACAGGAAAAAACATGATTATGTACTCTCCAGAAGGTGGAGTAGATATAGAAAGTGTTGCAGATAAAACACCAGAGAAAATTTTTACAGAAGAGATTGATCCTGCAACCGGAATTCTTCCTTTTCAGGCGCGTAAAATCGCTTTCAATTTTGGTTTGGAAGGAAAAGCGTTTAAAGAAATGACAAAATTTGTCACAGCTCTTTACAACGCTTACGATGGTTCTGATTCTTCGTTATTCGAAATCAACCCTGTTCTTAAAACAAGTGATGATAAAATTCTAGCTGTGGATTCTAAAGTAACTTTAGATGATTCAGCTTTATTCAGACACAAAGATTACCAAAGCATGCGTGATACGCGTGAAGAGGATCCTACAGAAGTGGAAGCAAGAGAAGCTGGCCTGAGCTACGTCAATCTAGACGGAAACGTAGGTTGTATGGTCAACGGTGCTGGTCTTGCGATGGCAACTATGGACTTGATCAAATTTGCTGGCGGAGAACCTGCCAACTTCCTTGACGTTGGTGGTACTGCAGATGCAAAACGAGTAGAGCAAGCTTTTAAATTGATTTTAAAAGACGAGAAAGTAGAAGCTATCTTAGTTAACATTTTTGGTGGTATCGTAAGATGTGACCGTGTCGCTGAAGGAATTATCGAAGCTTACAAAAACATGGGTGACCAAATTAAGGTGCCTATCATCGTAAGACTTCAGGGTACCAATGCTGAAAAAGCTGTGGAACTTATTAATGAAGCAGGAATTAACGTGAAAACAGCAGTTCAGTTCAAAGAAGCTGCAGATAAAGTTCATGAGGTTTTAGATTAATAAGACCTTTCTATAGAATTAAAAACCCTTCGATATATCGAGGGGTTTTTAATTTTAAACCGAAATGGGTTCTCTGGTCGAAGCTTTGTTTTTGATATAATCTCCAAGATAATCCGCGTCTTTTTTGATACCGCCAAGCGTAGCTGAAGCTCGTGTATGTAGCCATGGCAGACCAATAAAATAAAGACCTTCCACGTTACTGACACCTCTCTCATGAACAGGATATCCTTTTTTATCGAGTTCCAGTCCCTCAATCCAATCAAATTTAGGTCGGTAGCCTGTCGCCCAGATGATGTTTTTAACATCGGCTAATTTTGCTTCTTCAGTGATGATAACATTCTGCTTGGCATCCACGGTCTTTCCTACGGGAATCACGTTTTCTTTGTTCAGGATTCCTTTTACATCTACCCCAATAACGGGTTGTTTGGACTCGCTTATTTTTTTACCCAGCCAGGAATCTTTTCCAAAACTTAAATAGCCGGTTTTTGTAAACCACCACCATAAGGTTTTACCAAGAAATTCCTGTGGAAGTGTTTTGACATCTGTATCTCCAGAAAAATAAACATCGCGAAGGGTGTCGGAAATTTCATCTAAGATTTGATATCCGGAATCTCCAGCGCCAACCACCATCGCTTTTCCTTCCTGTAACTGACTCGGGTTTTTGTAATAATCACTGTGGATTTGGAAAATAGACGAACCTATTTTGGTATGGAAAGGAGGTGTGTATGGAATATGAAACGGTCCAGTAGCGACGATGACCTGCTCGGCTTCATAATATCCATCCTCATGTTTTACGATAAAAAAATCGGTTTTATCTTGAATTTCGGTGACTAAAGTATTAAAGCGAATAGGGATTTCGAATTTCTCAACATAAGCTTTGAAATAATCGGCGACTTCATATTTGTTTGGATAATGCCCTTTTGGTTTAGGGAAATTCATGCCTTTCAGATTGTTAAATTCTGAAGGTGTAAACAATGTCAATGAATCCCAGCGCTTGAGCCAGGACGCGCCTACTTCATTTTCTTTATCTAAGACTATATAATTTTTCCCTTGCTGCTCGAGTTCATAAGCCATAGAAAGACCTGCCTGTGCAGCACCGATAATTATAAAATCATACATTTTTTTAGCGATTTATTTCAATATAACATTTTAAACTACAATCGCAACTATTTATGCCTTGAGGGTTTTATTCAGTTTGAAATATTGATTGTAAATGTAAAGGATTAAAACACCAAAGCTTACCGCCACGATGATTAATATAGTATTGATGATGTTATCTGCAGAAAATGATAATTTGATTAGAATGGTTGAAATCACAAATCCTGAATTCCGTATAACCCTGCTGAATTCTTCGGTTTGCAAGAATGAAAAGAGAAGTAAGAGCACATCAATGAGGATTAAAACAGTAAAAAAATCGTCAAAAAATATAGTGTTTACGGTCTTTATAGAGGTCGAAGAATAGTCTGAGCCAGTTAGTGTATCATAAAACCAGTCTCCAAACGAAAATAAAGCCAGGAATACGATAGTGGGAACTAAAATGGTTGCGAATACATGCTTGACTTTTATATGTGATTTAGTTTTATCTGTGATTTTTTCTTTTTCAGCTTTGTTTTTGGAATTCAGCCTGTAAAACTGAAATATCAAAAAGAACAACACTAAAGTTGATATAAGATCAATGGTGAACTGAATATCAGCTTCAATTGAAAACCAATCTGAAGAAAATTCTAAATTGGATAAATCGTAAAATATCTTCCGAATCAAAATCAGGGTGATGATTTCGTATTGTTTACCAATATAGATGGTGATAGACTTAGGAAGATAAAAGACCAGTAGATAAACCTCATAGATAAGAATAATCGAAAATGGGGTGTAGATAGCCGAAATTGGGCTAATAATTAGGTTGCCGTCATACTCGCCAAAATCTATAAAATCGAAATCTATCAGCCCAATTATAGCAAGATGTATCAAAAAACTAACAATTGCCGTGATAACAATAACCTTCTCCAGCTTTTCTTTGAGCGTTTCGGAAAGAACGAAAGAATGTAATCTGGAGTAGTATTTGTTTAGCTTGGTTTTAGACATGGTTAAATATAGCCAAATTCTTAGATAGGAATTTTCAACAACTCTTAATTAAGATTTAATATCTTCCATAATCATCTTCGCATGTATTCTGGAGTTTTCGATAAACCATTTATGAGTTTCCATGCCGCCACAGATAACACCAGCCAAATAAATACCATCTACGTTGGTTTTCATGGTCTGTTTATCGTAGTTAGGAATAGAAAGCTGGTCGTCACTCAGCTCAATTCCCAGTTTTTTCAAGAACTCAAAATTGGGTCTATACCCTGTAAGTGCAAGTACAAAATCATTTTCAAGGGTTTGAATTTTTCCCTCTTCGTCTTTAAACTTGACGTAGTCTTCTCCGACTTCAGTCAATTCAGAATTGAAAAAGGCTTTAATACTTCCTTCTTTTATCCTATTAATCACATCGGGTCTTACCCAGTACTTCACGCGTTCGCCTATTTGTTCCCCTCGAACAATCATGGTCACTTCAGCACCTTTTCTGTAGGTTTCTAAAGCGGCATCCACAGAAGAATTGCTTGCTCCTACAACCACTACTTTCTGAGTTGCATAATAATGTGGATCACCATAATAATGCGTGACTTTATCTAAGTCTTCGCCGGGGATATTCAGGTAATTTGGGATATCATAAAAACCAGTGGCAATAACCAGGTTTTTAGATTGGTAAGTAGATTTTGAAGTGGTGGTAGTAAACACATGATCTTCGCTGCTTACATTTTCAACTTTTTCAAATAATTGAATTTGAACTTGTTTAGACTCGACAATTCGTCTGTAATATTCCAAAGCTTCCTGTTTTGAGGGTTTTGGATTATTACTGACAAAAGGAATGTGATCCAACTCCAGCTTTTCCGAGGTAGAAAAGAAAGTCATTTTATCTGGATAATTGTACAAGGAATTGACTAAAGCCCCTTTTTCAAGGATGATGTAAGAAAGGTTTTTCTTCTTCGCCTCCAGTGCACATGCAATCCCAATAGGACCACCTCCAACAATTAAAACATCATATACCATAATTATTTATTTATCATTTGTTTTAAATCAGAAATGGTTTGTTTAGGGTTATCAGCCTTAAACACAAAACTACCGGCTACTAAAATATCAGCACCAGTATTTACCAGTTCTTCTGCATTTTTATCGGTCACGCCGCCATCTACTTCAATTTTTGTGTGAGCATTTTCTTCTTTTATCAAAGCCTTAAGTCGCTTAACTTTATCATAAGTTCGTTCTATAAAATGCTGACCTCCGAAACCTGGATTTACGCTCATCAGACACACCATGTCAATATCGGTAATGGTATCTCTTAGCACTTCAACATTGGTATGCGGATTTAAAGCAACTCCAGCTTGCATACCGTGTTGTTTGATAGATTGTAAACTTCTATGAAGATGCGTACAGGCTTCATAGTGAACCGTCAACATATTCGATCCCAAATCTGCAAAGTCCTTGATGTAGCGATCTGGGTCTACAATCATCAAGTGAACATCTACAAATTTTTTGGTATGTTTTGTCATAGCCTTAAGAACGGGCATTCCATAAGAAATGTTTGGGACAAAAACACCATCCATAATATCGATGTGGAACCAATCTGCTTCGCTATCATTAACGAGTTCAATATCGCGCTGCAGGTTTGCAAAATCTGCTGCAAGTAGGGAAGGGGCAATAAGTTTGTCGCTCATGGGAGTATTTTTTTGCAAAAATAAGGTTTTTGTTGGGTAAAAGGACTATTTATTCATTAAAACGCCTTGCGTTTAAGAGCTGTTTAACTGTATTTTGCAAGACAGCTTAGGAAATCAATATGTGGCAAACTTTAGTACATTATAGCAATCATTTTATCATTATTCTGCTCATTGCATGGATTTACAGTCCAAAGCATTTGTGGAAGGGCTATTTAATTTTATTGTCTACCATGATCGTAGATATCGACCATTTATGGGCTGTGCCCATTTTTGACCCCGGTCGGTGTAGCATTGGATTTCATACCTTTCATTCCAAAGTTGCTATTACAATTTATGTGTTGAGCTTGTTTATTTTTAAAAATAAATGGATTAAACTTTTCTGCATAGGCCTTATTTTTCATATGATTACGGATGGCCTCGACTGTTTATGGTCTGGAATTTGAATCACAAACCTTTATTTGGTATATTTCACAACATCAATTTTTTCATGAACCGCTTTTTTCCCTTTTTTCTTCTGATTTTGTTTCCGTTGGCTTTAAGCGCACAGTCCTCTAGCTTGAAGCTTGTAGATAGGTTGCCAGTAAATGCCGATCAGTTTTGGGGTGTTGATACCTATCAACACTTTTATTTTTCTAGAACAAATGTGTTTTTCAAAACTGAAAATCAAAAGAAATTCCAATTTCAGGATTTGCAACTCGGTAAACTTGAAGGCGTTGATTTACTAAATCCGCTTAAAATTCTGTTGTTTTATAAAGAGGCCAACACCGTTGTGATTTTGGACAACCGCCTCAACGAAATCGAGCGCTTAAATTTCAATAGGATCTTAAATTTTAAAACTGTTGATTTTGCTGGAATTTCAAAAGATAATTTACTTTGGATTTTCAATGCAGACCTTCAGCAGCTTGAGCTTTTTGATTATGAATCCTTGAGTACAAGAAGTTCTTCACTTCCGCTTAATGAAGAAATCATAGGCTTCAGAAGCAATTACAACTACTCCTGGCTTAGGCATTCCAAAGGCTTTTCAAAATTCAACATCAACGGTAGCCTTATCGACGAATTTACTTTTGAAAATGCATTGTCTTTCAATATTTTTAAAAATCAGGTCATGGTTCAAACCGAAAATCTTTTAGAATTATTCTATAAAAATCCAGAATTTAAAATCAGTTTTAAAAAACCTAAAATTAGCTTCAATCAGTTTTATTTCAATGCTGAAAACCTCTATATTTACAGCGATAAAGTACTTTATACGTACGAATTTAATATTGTAAATAACTGATTATATGCACGTTGCAATCGCTGGAAACATAGGAGCTGGAAAAACCACACTGACCAAACTCATCGCAAACCACTACAAGTGGAAAGCAGAATACGAAGATGTTATCGAAAATCCTTTTTTACAAGATTTTTATGAAGACATGAAGCGTTGGTCATTCAATTTACAGATCTATTTTTTAAATAGCAGGTTTAGACAGATTCTTCAAATCCGTGAAAGCAATATCGACATTATTCAAGATCGGACTATATATGAAGATGCTTTTATTTTTGCTCCCAACTTACATTCGATGGGCTTAATGGCTAATAGAGATTATGAAAATTATTCTTCACTATTTAATCTTATGGAGTCTGTAACCGAAGCTCCAGATTTGTTGATTTATCTCAGAAGTAGTGTTCCAAATTTAGTCAAGCAAATTCAGAAAAGAGGAAGAGAATACGAAAACTCTATCTCCATAGATTACCTCAACAAACTTAACGAACGCTATGAAGCGTGGATCCAAACCTACGACAAAGGTAAATTGCTCATTATAGATGTGGATGAATTAGATTTTGTAGATAAGCAGGAAGACTTTGGAGTCATTTTAAATAAAATTGACGGTGAAATCAATGGATTGTTTTAAAAAACAAACCTCCCTTAGCCCCTCCAAAGGAGGGGGACTCACCACTTACAAGCTCCAAAGCTCACCACCTCACCAACTCAAAGACTCACCACCTATTCACTTTCAATAATCCTTTTCAGTTCCGGTCTAAAGTAATTTGGGCCTTTTAATACTTTTCCATCTTCTCTGTAAATGGGTTTGCCGTTTTCTCCAAGCTTACTCATGTTACTGCGATGGATTTCCTCAAAGACTTCTTCAATCTTGTGTTGCATGCCGTGAGAAATGATGGTACCGCATAAAATATAAAGCATATCTCCCAAAGCATCAGCCACTTCAACCCTATCGCCCTGGGTAGCAGCATCTAAATACTCTTCATTTTCTTCACGCATAAGTTTGTATCGCAACAGATTCTTTTCGAGTCCTAAATCGGCTTTTTGAGACTCAGAAACATCCAATCCAAAAGCTTTATGGAATTTTTTTACTTGGTCTAGCGGTTTTTTCATAAGAATAAGAAGTATTTTTGTGTAAAATAAAACATTTATGTTTACTCCTGGGCGAATTGCCTTTATCATTTTTTTCGTAGTTGCTTTTGTTTCCATTTTGATCTATTCCTATATCAAAGACAAAGGCTTACACAATAAGTATTACAAAGGAACTTTGTTTGTTTTATTAGGTTTCTTTATTTTCATTATCTCATTGGTTTTTCTAAGGTTTTACTGGAGAGATGAGTCTCTTTTAGACCTCATTAGACATATGATGGGAGGGTCTTAGAATGATCTATCTTGTAAGTATCAACCTATGTTAGGTTAATTCAGACAGCACACTAGTTGAAGCGTAACTTCGATTTAAAATTTAAAAAACATGTCAATAGTATTAGTCAGTACCGCAAGAGCTCCAGAAAAGTGGGCTTCCACTTTGAAGGAAAAAAATAAATCTCTCGATATCCAAATTTACCCCGATGTCCAAAGACCTGAAGATATAGAATTTGCCATTTCCTGGAAGCATCCGGAAGGGCTTTATCAAAGCTATCCCAACTTAAAAGTAATTGCCTCTATGGGCGCTGGAGTCAATCATATTTTAAAAGATGAAAATTTGCCAGAAGGTGTAAAAGTCACAAGAATTGTAGATGATCAATTGACAAAAGATATGAGTCATTTTGTACTCTTACAATGCCTGGCGGTTTCCAGAAATCTTTTCACTCATCTTCAGGATCAGGAGTCCAAAACCTGGAAAGTGAAATCCTATCAAACTCCAGAGAAAACCAGTGTTGGTATTATGGGTTATGGTGTTTTAGGACAAGCCGCTGGCAACGTGTTAAAAGCAAATGGATTTGATGTCAAAGGTTATGCAAACTCTTCAAAAATTGTTGACGGTGTCAAAGTTTTTGGGGCAGAGGAGCAGGATGAGTTTTTAGAAAATACTCAGGTTTTGGTTTGTTTACTTCCCGTGACTTCAGAAACCAAAGGTGTTTTGAATCTTGAAGTGTTTAAAAAACTAAAGCCAGATGGATATCTGGTTAATGTCGCAAGAGGAGAACATGTGGTGGAAGCCGATTTGATTTCTGCAATAGACCAGGGTGTCATAAAAGGTGCTAGTTTGGATGTGTTTCAGGAAGAACCTTTGCCAGAGTCTCATCCATTTTGGAGCCATCCCCGTATTCAAATCACACCACATGTAGCCAGCATGACAGACCCTGAGTCGGTCGCCAATCAGTTATTGGAAAATTACAAGCGCATGAAAAATGGAGACTCCTTATTGAATGAAGTGGATGTGAATAGAGGTTATTAGCTACCAGCTTTACCAAAAGTCTATTTCGCCAGCGGCGGTGAGTCTCGCTCGTGAAAAGTTATTCAACATTTCGTAAACATTAGGTTTTTATTCTCATGATCAAAACGCCTAAAAAAACAGCGAGTATTCCAAGCAACAAACTGCCTAAACCATACAAGAGAAACTCTATGTAAAAGTTGTTTTTGAGCAGGTCCAGGTTTTCCGCAGAAAAGGTAGAAAAGGTAGTGAATCCACCACAAAACCCCACGATCACTAAAAGTTGAAGGTTGGGATAAGGAGTTTCAGATTTCAAAAACCAGCCCATGAGTAAGCCAATGAGCAAGCTTCCTACAATATTAACGGTAAAGGTGCCGTAGAGGTTGAGCTTAGAATCCAGTTGCTGGTTGACAAATAAAGCAACCCAATAGCGAACAAGACTGCCTAAACCACCTCCTAAAAAAACAAGCAAAGCTGATTTCATTACTCTTCAATTATAGGAATATAAAAATTGGTAACCAGCTCGGCGGGATTTACAGTATCATTCCTATCGACTTCAAACACCAGAAAGGGCTTAAGAAATCTGTTGATGACCAAATCTCTTTTTTCAACAGCGGACTGGCTTACAGATAAAAGTTGTTTTAGATTGACATAATCGCCAGCAAGTTGGGTTTTGAAGTACGTACTTCTTCGTATAGGTTTGGATAACACTTCAAAATAATCTGGAATAGCAACAGCCTGTTCTGTCCCTATGCCAGAAGAAAATATGATGTTGTCTGCATCTTCATACAAATTTTCAAAAAGTACAATTCTGCCTTTATACACATCAAACCGCTGTTCTTCCATAAAATTCTCTACACTTTCAAAAACAGGTATGGATTTATCAAGAATGGTCTTGAAGTTAAGTTTGGCAGCAGAGGTAGCATGAAGCAAATAAAATCCGCCGGTTTCTACCAGTCCAATAGGAGAAATATCATAAACAGAGATTTCTTTTTGAATAGTGTCCTCAAGTGTTTTCAAGCTTTCTTTTATGGTTTTTTCAGCAATTTCTAAATGCGTTTTTCCTTTAAATATATATTCTGTTTTTTGCAAAAAGCTGGCATCCGATTTTAAGTCAACTGCAATAGTTGAATTTTTATCTGAAGTTGCAAATGTCCAATTTATATCAATTTCCGAAGAACTTATCCAGGTTTTGAGAACGAGTTGTTGAATAATAGAATCCTCCGTAAGTCTTTTATTTTGAAAATTTATGGCTTCAAACGTCTCATTTTGCCAGGAAAGTGTTGTGTTTTCAAAATCCCCAGGGTTGCTCAGTCTGGGTTCTGATATGGGCTTTTCTGGAAAACTAAACCAATTCTTGTAAGTGGATAAATCTTGTATTTTTAGCTTGAAAAGCTCAGCTGCTATTGGAGTTTCAAACTTTATTGTTTTTTCATCAGGAACACTAATGGTGGCGATGTAAAGCGATCCTATAACAAAAACCAGAACGATAAGAAAAAAGAGGTATTTGAAAAATTTCATTGATAAGAATTTGTTAACTAATATACTTAAAAAGTGCTAAAGTTTGAAATCAGAATTGGATTTATTCCGCTGAATCTTTGGGTTTGAAAAAGGCAGTGAAGTTCAATCAGACAGCAACCTGAAGGAGGTTTTCGTCAGATAGGTTTATTGTTTTGCTGTGAGTTCTGCAATTTTGACGATAACTTCTGAAGCTTTCACCATGCTTTCAAGCGGGACATATTCATATTTTCCATGAAAATTATGTCCTCCAGCAAAAATATTAGGGCAGGGTAGACCTTTATAGCTTAATTGTGCACCATCGGTGCCACCTCTTATTGGCTTTAGAATAGGCTTGATGTCGAGTTCTTTCATGGCCTGCTCAGCGATATCCACAATATATTTAATAGGCTCAACCTTTTCTTTCATATTGAAATACTGGTCTTTCACCTCAATACTGATGTCTGCTCCTTCTAGTTTATTGTTCATTTTTGTAACAATATCCTTCATTAACTGCTTTCTGGCTTCAAATTTATCTCGGTCGTGATCTCTTACGATGTACTTCAGCTCTGTTAGCTCTATGTTACCTGAGATTTTAGACAAATGAAAAAAGCCTTCATAGCCTTCAGTTTGCTCTGGAACTTCGTCTTTAGGCAGGACATCGATAAATTTTTGAGCCATATACATGGAATTCACCATTTTATTTTTAGCATAGCCCGGATGAACACTCGTTCCTTTAAATTTTAAAATAGCAGAAGCTGCATTAAAGTTTTCATACTCTAACTCTCCAATTTCACTGCCATCCATAGTGTAGGCATACTTAGCTCCAAATTTTTCAACATCAAAATGGTGTGCGCCTCTACCGATTTCTTCATCAGGAGTAAAACCTACTCGTATTTTGCCATGTTTGATTTCCGGATGGTTCACCAAATATTCCATGGCTGTAATGATTTCGGTCACGCCGGCTTTATCATCTGCACTTAGCAAAGTTGTACCATCGGTGGTGATGAGAGTCTGACCCTTGTATTGTTTGATTTCTTCAAAATAACTAGACGACAACACAATATTTTTCTCTTTATTTAAGACGATATCCCCTCCGTCATAATTCTTATGAATTTGAGGATTAATCTCTGAAGCTTTAAAATCTGGTGAAGTGTCAAAATGCGAAACAAATCCAATGGTATCCACCTCATGCTCTACATTGGACGGAAGCGTCGCCATGATGTAAGCTTTGTGATCTATAGTGACGTCTTGTAAGCCTATAGTTTTCAATTCGTTTTTGAGCAGATTGGCTATGTCCCACTGTTTTTCTGTACTTGGTGTGGTGTCGCTTTGGGGGTCACTTTGTGAATCGATTTTGATATAGGTCAGGAATCTTTCGAGAAGCTTTTGAGAATTGATCATGTACTGGTTTTATTTTGTTCAAAAATATGAATTTGAAGCCATTAAACCTTCCAGAATTCGATTGACTTCGTGAGATTTACTTTATTTTTGCAACTAAATTCTAATAAAGATGTACAAACAAATTTTAAGACCCTTATTATTTCAATTTGATCCCGAAGCTGTACATCATTTTAGTTTTAGCTCTTTAAAATTGGCTCATCGATTCCCCGGAGTTTCTCAACTGCTAAGAAAGATGTTCACTTTTGAAGATAAGCGTCTGGAAAGAGAAGTCTTTGGATTGAAATTCAAAAATCCTGTGGGTTTGGCAGCTGGCTTTGACAAAAACGCTGAACTTTATAAAGAACTCTCTAATTTAGGGTTTGGGTTTATTGAAATCGGAACAGTCACTCCAAAAGCTCAGGCCGGTAATCCTAAAAAAAGACTGTTTAGACTAAAAGAGGATTCTGCCATCATCAACAGAATGGGATTTAATAATGAAGGCGTAGATGAGGCAGTCAAACGCTTGAAAAAAAACACCAACGTCTTAATTGGAGGAAACATTGGGAAAAATAAAATCACTCCTAATGAAGAGGCCGTAAATGATTATGACTATAATTTTGAAGCCTTATTCGATTATGTAGATTATTTTGTTGTCAATGTAAGTTCTCCAAACACACCAAATTTGAGAGCGCTTCAGGATAAAGAGCCATTAACAAGGCTTTTAAGTCATTTGCAAAATAAAAATCAGAAGAAATCCAAACCGAAACCTGTTTTACTCAAAATAGCGCCAGACCTTACAGACTCTCAACTTTTGGATATTATCGAGATTGTAGACGACACTAAAATTGCAGGTGTGATTGCTACCAATACGACGATTTCCAGAGAAGGTTTAACCTCAGAAAATAAAGAAGAAACTGGGGGGTTGAGTGGAAAACCATTAACGAAATCGTCCACAAAGGTGATTCGATTTTTATCAGAAAAAAGCAACAAGGCTTTTCCGATTATAGGGGTTGGCGGGATTATGACTCCTGAAGATGCCCTGGAAAAACTGGAGGCTGGTGCGAGTTTGGTTCAGCTTTACACAGGGTTCGTGTACGAAGGCCCTGGGCTTGTGAAAGCCATCAATCAAGCTATTTTGGATAAAATGTCCTAAACTTTATGTTAGAACAACTCATCCCCTTTCTAATAGCGTCTATCTTATTAACCCTTTCTCCAGGACCAGATATCATCTATGTGCTTTCTCAAAGTCTGGTTGGAGGCTACAAAAAGGGAATGATTATAGCCCTAGGCTTAGTTTTCGGAATCATCATTCATACCTCGCTGGTTGCCTTCGGAGTGTCCTTGGTTATCAAAAACTCTGAACCTCTTTTCTGGAGTATTAAAATTGCAGGAGCTCTTTATTTACTATACCTGGCCTACAAAGTCTATTCGTCTCCCTCTCAAAATTTTACTCAGGACAAAACTGTGGATTCTAAAAAATCTGCTTTATCTGATTTTAAAACGGGTTTTATCATGAATATTCTGAATCCTAAAGTCACGATTTTTTTTCTGGCGTTTTTTCCAGGTTTTCTGTGGGATACAGAAAAGGATCTGATGATGCAGTTTTATGTTTTAGGAGGATTGTTTATGTTTCAGGCGTTCGTGATTTTTAGTCTGGTCGCACTTCTTTCTGATCAACTTTCCAAATTTTTATTCAAAACGACCAAGTCTTATTCATTTTTGAAATGGTTTCAGATTTTCACATTTGTAGCTATTTCTATTCTGATTTTACTTTAAGTTGATTTCATTTTTGAAAATAACTTAAAACTGTATATTTGGGCTCATGAAATCAGTCAAACTAATTGAATGTCCCCGAGATGCCATGCAAGGCATCAAATCTTTTATCCCAACCGATGAAAAGGTAAAATATATTCAATCTCTTTTAAGATGTGGTTTTGACACCATAGACTTTGGAAGTTTTGTGTCTCCCAAAGCTATCCCGCAAATGCAGGATACAGCGGAGGTTTTGTCCATGCTGGATTTGTCTCAGACTCAAAGCAAACTTCTGGCGATTGTAGCCAATACAAGAGGAGCAGAAGATGCGTCGAAGTTTCCTGAAATCGATTATCTGGGCTACCCATTTTCAATATCCGAAAACTTTCAAATGCGTAACACGCATAAAACCATAGCTGAATCTGTCGACGTTTTGAAATCGATTTTAGACATAGCTAAAGCTTCCAATAAATCGGTGGTGGCCTATTTATCCATGGGGTTCGGGAATCCTTATGGCGATCCCTGGAGTGCAGATATCGTTGGGGAATGGACAGAGAAGCTCGCCAATCTTGGGGTTGAGATTCTTTCACTCTCCGACACCGTAGGGACTTCTACTCCTGATGTGATTGAAGACCTGTTTTCTACACTTATCCCCAAATACCCAAACATGGAATTTGGCGCACACCTGCATACAACACCAGAAGCCTGGCACGAAAAAGTTCATGCCGCCACTCAGGCTGGCTGTAGACGATTTGACGGAGCGATTCAAGGCTTTGGCGGCTGTCCTATGGCAAAAGATGACCTTACCGGCAATATGCAAACCGAAAAAATGCTGTCCTATTTCAATTCTAAAAATATTGAAAACTCCATTCGCATGACCAGTTTTGAATCTGCCTACAACAAAGCTTCAGATTTGTTTTCGAAGTATCACTAGTTTGAATTTTCAGAAAACACATGTCTTTGCGTGCTTTGCGCTTTCTTAGATTGCTTTGCGAGAAAATTTTAATAACACTCATATCACAGTGTCACAAAAACTTGATTGGTATAACATACTTTTTGGAAGATTCCCTTCTTTTTTATCTAATTTTGCAAAGTGAAAAATTCAAAAAAAGACATACGCGCGCTTAGTAAAAAAGAATTACAAGATTTCTTTGTTTCTCAGGGAGATAAATCTTTTCGGGGTACTCAAATTTATGATTGGTTGTGGAACAAAGCCACTTATAATTTTGAGGAAATGACCAACTTGTCTAAGGAAACCAGGCAAATGCTGGAAGACAATTTTGTCATTAACCATATTGAAGTAGACCAGATGCAAAGGAGCAAGGACGGAACCATTAAAAATGCCGTTAAGCTTCACGATGGATTCACGGTTGAATCTGTTTTGATTCCGACGATGTCGAGAACAACTGCTTGTGTGTCCTCACAGGTGGGCTGTAGTCTGGATTGCAAATTTTGCGCGACAGCCAAACTCAAACGTCTCAGAAATTTGAATGCTGACGAAATTTTCGATCAGGTGGTGGCCATCGACAAAGAAAGCAAGCTTTACAATGGTATTCCTTTATCCAATATTGTCTATATGGGCATGGGCGAACCATTGATGAATTATAACAACGTCTTGAAGTCCATAGAAAAAATCACGTCACCGGAAGGACTGGGAATGTCTCCACGCCGAATTACTTTATCCACTTCCGGCGTGCCAAAAATGATTAAAAAACTGGCAGATGATGAGGTGAAATTTCATTTAGCCGTATCCCTACATTCTGCAATCGATGAGGTACGGACCCAGATTATGCCTTTCAATGCTAAATTTCCCTTAGCCGATTTAAAAGAATCTCTGGTGTATTGGTACGAGAAAACAGGGAAATCAGTGACTTACGAATATATCGTTTGGAACGGGATCAACGACAGAGAAGAAGACATCAGAGCGCTGGTTGAATTTTGCCAGGCCATACCCTGTAAAGTCAACATCATTGAATACAATCCTATTGATGATGGTGGTTTTCAGCAAGGAAGTGATGCTGCAGTGGCTAAATATGTCAATGCCCTCGAGGCCAATCGCATCACAGTGACCTTACGTCATTCAAGAGGAAAAGATATCGATGCAGCCTGTGGTCAATTGGCTAATAAAATTAAGGTCTAAACCTGTTTTTTAAACTTGATTTTCAGATTTTCTTAATATATTAAATTCTATATTTGTGGGTCTTGAAAACAGTCTCACAAATAAAAGAACCGATAGCTCATGAGATGGAACTTTTTGAAAAAAAGTTCTCGCTTTTCATGTCTTCCCGTGTAGCGCTTCTAAACAAAATCACTCATTTTATCGTTAACAGAAAAGGTAAGCAAATGCGGCCTATGTTTGTGTTTTTGGTAGCCAAGATGGTTTCCGATGGTGAAGTTAATGATAGAAGTTACAGAGGAGCTTCAGTTATTGAATTGATTCATACAGCCACTTTGGTTCATGATGATATTGTGGATGATAGCAATCAGCGTCGTGGTTTCTTTTCCATCAATGCCCTGTGGAAAAACAAAATTGCTGTTTTGGTAGGTGATTTTCTACTGTCCAAAGGTTTGCTGCTCTCTATTGATAATGATGATTTTGATCTATTGAAAATCATTTCAGTGGCTGTCAGAGAAATGAGTGAAGGGGAGTTGCTTCAAATTGAAAAGGCTCGTCGTCTTGACATCACTGAGGATATTTACTACGAAATTATTCGTCAAAAAACAGCAACGCTTATCGCGGCTTGCTGTAGCCTTGGAGCAGCTGCTGTAAGACCAGAATCTGCACATGTGGAGTCCATGCGTAAATTTGGAGAGTTGATCGGCATGGCATTTCAGATCAAAGATGATTTGTTTGACTATGGTGAACAAAAAATAGGCAAGCCAACAGGAATAGATATCAAGGAACAGAAAATGACACTTCCTCTTATTTACACCTTAAATCAGGTGTCAAAGAAAGATAAAGACTGGATCATCAATTCGGTAAAAAATCACAACAAAAATAAGCAGCGGGTCAATGAAGTCATAGACTTTGTAAAATCTTCCGGAGGTTTGGAATATGCGCAAACCAAAATGAAAGCCTTTCAGGAAGAGGCTTCAGAAATCCTTCAGAAATATCCAGACTCACCTTACAAAGCTTCACTTCAATTGATGATAGATTACGTGATTGATAGAGAGAAATAATCCCATTCCAAGTTTTTAAATTTAAAAAATCCACGCCAAGCTCCCAAAGATAAAAACGCGAAGATCGCCAAGCCTTGGGATGGTTACTATACTTTTGCGTACTTTACCAAACCACTTAGTGCCCTTTGCGAAACTACTTGGCGCCCTTTGCGTGAAAAACACCACGCAAAACCTACAAAGAAATTTCTCGCAAAGCTTGCAAAGATAAATCCGTGAAGATAGCCAAGCCTCTAAATGCTTATTATGCTTTAGCGTACTTTGCGAAAGCACTTAGTGGCCTTTGCCTGAAAATATACTAGGCAAAGAATAAATCTCTTGCATCTTATCAAGGAACTTTATTAATTTTATAGTTCAACAATTGAATAATGGATGACTGAAAATGAACTTTCTTATCAGGTGATAGGAGTAGCTCTAGAGTTACATAAAAACCTTGGTCCTGGGTTGTTAGAATCGACCTACGAATCTGCATTAAAATATGATTTAGAAGAAACAGGTTTAAGGGTTCAGCAACAAGTTCCAATGCCATTTGTTTATAAGGAAGTAAAAATGAATATGGGGTATAGGTTGGACTTAGTCGTTGAAAATAAATTAGTTCTTGAAATTAAATCCTTAGAAAATTTAGCCCCTGTTCATTACGCTCAACTATTAACTTACCTTAAGCTATCTAATATAAAACTAGGCTTGTTAATTAACTTTAATACCAAATTTCTTAAAAGCGGTATTCATAGGGTTGTAAATGGCTTATGATACGATCATTTATTTAATTTGCGTGCTTTGCGTAAACTCTTGGGCGGACATTGTATGAAAAATTCCATGCAAAACCTACAAAGAAATTTCTCGCTAAGCTCGCAAAGACAAAAAAACGTGAAGATCGCCAAGCCTTGGGATGGTTACTATGCTTTCACGAACTTTGCGAAACCACTTAGCGCCCTTTGCGTGAAAATATATCAAGCAAAGCTCGGAAAGATAAAACCGCAAAGATCGCTAAGCCTTTAGAGGGTTACTATGCTTTCACGAACTTTGCGAAAGCACTTAGTGGCCTTTGCGTGAAATATTAGGCGGCTAAGCTTAACATTTAAAACTTATCTAAAAATAGCATTGACTTTGACGATTAAATATTTTTTTTGATTTAAGTATTAGAATGGAGTAAGTCCTCACAGGTTTTTAAAACCTGTGAGGACTTGGATGTCAACTTATTTTTGATCTAAATGAACGTATCATTTATAGGTCTTAGACAAGGATATATTTGAAAATTATAGTATTAATTATCATGATTTTTATTTTCCTTTGTATGAAAAAAGAGTGCGCTATTAATCAAATTCTATCAACTTCTTAAACTAATTTATTTTACCTTTATTTTAAATTATTTTCCATTGATAAGTAAGACCACCATTGATAAAGTATTTGATATTTCCCGGGTTGAGGAAGTTATCGGCGATTACGTTCAACTGAAAAAATCGGGAAGTAATTTCAAAGGATTAAGTCCGTTTACTGAAGAGAGAAGCCCCAGTTTTATGGTTTCTCCGGTAAAGCAAATCTGGAAAGATTTCAGTTCCGGAAAAGGAGGAAATGTAGTAGCGTTCTTAATGGAACACGAGCATTACACTTATCCTGAAGCCATCAAGCATTTGGCAAAACGCTACAATATCGAAATCGAAGAAACAGAACAGTCTTCAGAAGAAAAAGAAAAAGCAAGTGAAAGGGAAAGTATGTATTTGGTCAATGAATTTGCCAAAACTTTCTTTGTCAATCAAATGCTGCATACCGATGAGGGTAAGTCTGTAGGCTTAAGTTATTTCAAAAACCGTGGATTTACTTCTGAAACCATTGAAAAATTTGATCTCGGATATTCTCCAGACGAGTGGCAGGCGTTTACCGATAAAGCTCTGGCGAAAGCTTATAAATTGGAATTCTTGGAAAGGACAGGGCTTGCTATTGTTAAAGGCGAAAAACGTTTTGACAGGTTTAAAGGTAGAGTCATGTTTCCGATTCACTCCATGTCTGGACGTGTGCTTGGTTTCGGAGGTCGAATTCTGACTAACGATAAAAAGCAAGCTAAATATCTCAATTCACCAGAAAGTGAAGTTTATCACAAGAGTAAAGTGCTCTACGGACTTTACCAGGCTAAGCAGGCTATAGCTAAAGCGGATAATTGTTATTTAGTGGAAGGCTACACGGACGTGATTCAGTTTAACCAAACCGGAATTGAAAATGTCGTGGCTTCTTCTGGAACAGCACTTACCCCTGAGCAAATCCGCCTGATTAGCAGATTGACTAACAATGTTACCGTTTTATTTGATGGAGATGCAGCGGGATTGAGAGCTTCTATTCGAGGGATTGATTTGATTTTGGAACAAGGCATGAACGTAAAAGTGTGCTTGTTTCCTGAAGGAGAAGATCCCGACAGCTTTGCGAAAGCCAATTCGCAAGAAGATTTACAAGCCTATCTCGATAAAAATGCTCAGGATTTTATACGATTTAAAGCCTCGCTTTTATTGGAAGATGCAGAAAAAGATCCTGTAAAGAAGGCTGAAGTGGTTAGAGATATTGTGAATTCGATTTCCAAGATACCAGATCAGATTACCCAGGAGATTTATATCCAAACCTCTTCCAATCTTCTCGATGTATCAGAGGATGTATTATTTAGTACACTGGCACAAATTCTCGCTAAAGACAGAAAAGAAGCAGGCAGAGGAACAAGGCGAAAACCTCTTGAAGTAGTCAAAGAAACAACGGAAAGCCCTGTTTCTAAAGTAGATCATCAATACGTTTTGGAAAGAAGTATCATTCAGTTGTTGTTGAGGTACGGCGATCAAACTGCTGTTTTTATCGATTTTGATTTTGATTTTGAAGAAGATACACATGTAGAAGTAAAACGTGAATATGTTGTTTTTGAAAAGATTTTTATTGAATTGCAGGAAGATGAAGTTGAGTTCTCCAATCCTGTTTTCAAAGACTTATACGAACAAATCATTGAAGTTTTCGCAAAAGATGGCAATTTAAAGGTTGATACGTTTGTCAATCATCTTAAACCAGAATTAGCTCAGGAGGTAACTTCTATTTTGATGGAAAATGAAAAAAATCAACTACACGACTGGAAGCGTCAGGAGATTTTTGTGATTGACAAAAGTGTTTTGGATCCAAGGGAAGTGATGGAAACCATTTTGAACCTCCGTCGTTATCTTATCCGAAAAAAAGTACAGGATTTGAGTGAAGTCATAAGAGATCAAAAGGAAGAAGTAGATATCGAACTTATGCGCGAGACGATGGAATATAATGGTTTGGAAGTTTTGATTTCCAACAAATTGAACAGGGTCTTGTAACCTACGTGCTCTCTGTGTCTTCGAGTGTAAAGCTTTAATAAAATTTAAAGATAAAACTACCGAATTTAATATAACTAGAGTAATCAACTCAGGGATATAGGCTATTCTTTATAATCTCTGGGAATTTCACAAACAGGGATGGGCTGCATTTTGTGTTGATTGGCTGTATTCAGTTTTTTATAAAGTTCTAAAACTTCTTGTTGTCGATCTGATATTTCTGAGACCTCACCATCAAATCCCATCACCCATTCCAGCTCATCGTAACTTGCCCCAATCTGATCTTCATCTGTTCTGTGGTCTCCATGAAGACCATCGGTGGGTTCTGCCTCCTGAATCTCGTCAATGACGCTTAAACTTTCAGCAAGTTCATACACTTCACTCTTCATCAAATCTGCTATAGGACTTAAGTCTACACCGCCATCACCATATTTTGTATAAAAACCGACCCCAAAATCTTCAACCTTATTTCCAGTACCGACAACTAAATAGCCATGTATGCCGGCAAAATAATAAAGGCTTGTCATTCTTAATCTGGCTCTGGAATTGGCAAGTGAAAAATCCTGTAAATCTTTATCCTCTATTTCAGGGAGGCTAGCCTTGAACGTGTCGAAGGTGTTGGATAAATCTACCTTCACAGAACTCACATTAGCAAATCTACCTTCCAGATGTTCAATGTGTTTTCTCGCTCTGGAAACTTGAGATTTATGTTGATGTATGGGTAATTCCACGCATAAGGTAGGTTTTCCTGTATTAGCACAAAGTGCTGAAGTCACAGCCGAGTCTATTCCTCCAGAAACTCCAATCACAAAACCATTTTGATTGCTTTCCTTCAAATAATCCTTCATCCATTCTGTAATGTGGTCAATTGTTTTCTGGGCTTTCATGGGACTCATTTTAGGCTTTAATACTTACATTTGCATCAAATATAAATAATCTATTTAGTTACTAAACATTACCACTAAAAATATGAGGTTTCCTTTACTCTTGTTAAGTCTTTTTTTGGTTTTATCTGCCTGCACCCAAGATTCAAAATTGAATTCTGAGGCAGAGACTTTAGAGGTTAATTTGGATGTTGAACGCTTCGATTTTCAGTTTGCAGAAGCTTCGCCTGATGAATTAGGAGCATTAAAATCCAGGTATTCTAAACTTTTTTCAGAACAAGTCCCAGATAGTTTATGGGTGGTCAAAATGCAAAGCGATCTTCAGCATGAAATCAACACTGAAGTCAAAAAAAGCTTTCCAGATTTTAAAGGTGAAACCGAGCGCATTGAGCGCTTTTTTAAATACGCTAAGTACTACTTTCCAGCCTACACCATACCCACAGTTTACACCTTGGCCGAGGAAGTCAATTATCGACAAAAGCTTATTTTGACAGACGACCTGCTACTGATTTCCTTAGATAATTACCTCGGCAAAGACCATAAATTTTATAATGGTCTGGCTGAATATATTGCTTTTCAACAGGATAAAGAATTTTTAATATCCGACATAGTGCAAGAATTTGCTAAGCAAAAATTGAATGCTAAACGATCCAGGACCTTTTTGTCTGACATGGTTTACCATGGGAAAATACTTTATTTAAAAGACCTTTTAATGCCTTTTGAACCTGATGCTGCAAAAATTTATTATTCCGAAGATCAGTTAAAATGGGCCGATGAGAATGAAACTCAGATCTGGTCTTTTTTTGTAGAAAACGATTTGATTTATTCAACTGATATTCGTCTGGAAAACAGATTTATAAGCCTCTCTCCTTATTCAAAATTTTATCTGGAACTGGATAATGAATCTTCTCCCAGAATTGGTCAATACATCGGCTGGCAAATTGTAAAAGCTTATATAGATAAATATCCTAAAACAAGCATAAAAGAGCTATTAAAACTCGAGTCTGATGTTATTTTTAAAAAATCAAATTACAAACCTTAGTTATGATTGAAAAAAAGTCTGAAATCAAAATCAACGTTATTACCGACGAAAATAGAATTCCAGAAAAATTAACCTGGTCTGCACAGGATGGCGGTATAGACAATGAAGAAGCCAAAGCTGCTTTTCTTAGCATTTGGGATCATAAAGCTCAAGAAACTTTACGTATAGATCTTTGGACCAAAGAAATGCCAGTAGATGAGATGAAAAAGTTTTTTCATCAAATTTTTGTGGGAATGACTGATACTTTCCAAAGAGCTACCGATGACGAGAAAATGACGGCAACCATGAAGGATTTCTGTGATTATTTTGCAGAAAAATTAGACATTAAAGATGCTAAATGATGCAAAAGAATAAGGCTCTAATTTTTGTTTATAACGCCAACTCTGGAGTTCATAATTCATTGCTTGATAGTGTTCATAAGATTTTAAGTCCAAAAACGTATGAGTGTAATTTATGTGAACTGACTTTTGGTGCCATTTCTGAAAACAGGAAATGGAAAGCTTTCCGAAAGAAAAGCGATATCGAAATGGTCTTTTTGCATAAAAAGGAATACCAACGCAAGTTCAAATCTAAATTTGAAAAACTCTACGATTTGCCAGTCATATTATATCAGGATAACTATGACTTAAGCCTTTTGATGGGGAAAGATGAACTCAATCAAATTGAAAAGGTCGAAACGCTGATTGAAAAAATAAAGTCCAGGATATAATTACTTCAACGTCTCGTTAATGTTTTGGATGTAATCCAAAATTTCATCTCGTCCGGTTTTGTTAGCAGATGACGTGACAAAATAAGGGGGTAGTTCCGCCCAGGTTTCTGCCAGTTTCGCTTTATAATCAGCGATATTTTTTTCTAAGGCTTGGGGCTTCAATTTATCTGCTTTGGTAAAGACAATAGAAAATGGAATTGCATTGGTTCCCATCCATTCCAGAAATTCTAGGTCTATGGGTTGAGGTTCATGTCTGCAGTCGATCAGGATAAACGTGTTGACAAGCTGCTGACGCTTTTCGAAATAAGCGGTGATGTATTTCTGAAATGTTTTCTTCTCCAGCTTGCTGACCTTAGCGTAGCCATAGCCTGGTAAATCTACAAGGTGCCAATTGTCATTGATGAGAAAATGATTGATAAGCCTTGTTTTACCCGGTTTCCCAGAAACTTTAGCAAGATTTTTCCGGCCTGTAATCATGTTAATCAAAGAGGATTTTCCCACATTACTTCTTCCTATAAAAGCATATTCTGGCAAGTGCGAAACAGGGCATTTAGCCACATCCGAATTGCTTACGACGAATGCTGAGGTTTTAATTTTCATGAGATAAGTGTCTTAGAAATTTCTTTTCTCAAGCCATGCATACAAGAGATCGTTGAACTGGTCTGGATGTTCCATCATAGCCGCATGCCCACATTTGTCTATCCAGAATAATTCAGAATCTGGTAGAAGTTTATCAAAATCTTTAGCTACTTGTGGAGGAGTAACCTGGTCTTGTTTTCCCCAGATGATACAGGTTGGTGTTTCCATGTTTGGTAAATCTTTCGACATATTGTGACGAATAGCGCTTTTGGCAATCGATAAAGTTCTTAACAATTTACTTCTGTCGTTGACCACGCTGTAAACATCATCAATGATTTCTTGAGTAGCGACTTCCGGGTCATAAAACACGTCCTGAGCTTTCTTTTTGATGTATTCATAATCGCCACGTTTTGGGTAACTTTCACCCATGGCACTTTCGTAAAGTCCTGAACTCCCGGTAATAACCAAAGCTTTGACAATTTCAGGATAGAGTTTAGTAGTTAATAATCCTACATGACCTCCAAGGGAGTTTCCTACTAAAATGACCTGACCGTAAGATTTAAAGTCAATGAATTCCTTGATGTACTTGGTGATGTTTTTTATGTTGGTTTTAAGAAGTGGCAAGTCGTAAAGTGGTAATTCTGGGACGACAACCTTATAGCCCTTTTCAGGGAAGTAAGTCATAACTCCGTCGAAGTTACTTAAACCACCCATCAGTCCATGTAAAATAACAATTGGAGTACCTTCACCTCTTTCAAAGTATTTAAACTTGCCTTCTTGCGTTATGTGTTCTTCCATCGGGTTTTCAGAATTTCAAAATCCAAATATAAAGATATTTGTATAAGAAATACCTACAGTTCTTGAGACTTGTCTTTTCGAAATGTAAAAGAGTGTAAATAAGACTTTTAAAACATGATTTTTGCCAAAGTTCCAGTTACCGTTCTTAAATTTTCTTCAAAAAAACAAGATTACAGACTTTATCCACAAGGATTTGGGATTTATGAGAATCTCTGGAAGTATAGATAGTTACTGCTTTCAACAAGTCATAAAAGTTTCTAGTGGAAAAAGTTATCCACAATGTGGTAGAAAGTGGTAAAAAGTGGTAAAAATTTCGATATATTTGAAATTGAAATCAAACTTACCATGAATACCCTAATAGGATCTTACGAATGCAAAGTTGACACAAAAGGTCGACTTATGCTACCATCTGGCCTTAAAAAGCAGATGCTTCCTATTATTGAGGAGGGTTTCGTTTTGAAACGTTCAGTGTTTCAGCCTTGTCTGGAATTATACCCGATGAGTCAATGGAACTTACTGATGGATAAGATGAATGGTTTGAATCGATTCAATAAGAAGAACAACGATTTTATAAGAAAATTCTCTGCTGGTGTCAAAATCATCGAAGTCGATGCCAATGGTAGATTGTTAATTCCCAAAGACCTCATCAATTTTGCTGCAATTGAAAAGGAAATAGTGGTTTCTTCTGCAATTAATATTGTAGAGATTTGGGATAAAAAGAACTATGAATCAGTCATTAGCGATTCTGAAGACTTTGCAGATTTAGCTGAAGACGTTATGAATTTTGATACGAATGAGTGAGGCTTACCACATCCCTGTTCTGCTAAAAGAAAGCATTGACGGCATGTCCATAACACCAGACGGTGTTTATGTGGACGTGACTTTCGGTGGTGGTGGTCATTCCAGAGAAATATTATCTCGACTTGGAGATCATGGAAAGCTATATGCATTTGATCAGGATCAAGATGCTCAGGAAAACACAATCGATGATCCGCGATTCACGCTGATTCCAGCCAATTTTAGATTTATAAAGCGTTTTCTGAAGCTGGAAGGAGTGAAACACGTGGACGGCATTCTTGGAGATTTTGGGGTTTCCTCTCATCAGTTTAATGAGGGGGAGAGAGGCTTTTCCATAAGGTTTGATGCTGAATTGGATATGAGGATGGATCAACAAACCGGACTAAGTGCTTCAGAACTGATCAACACTTACTCTGAAAAGCAATTATCTCAATTGCTATGGCAATATGGAGAAATAAAAATGTCCAGAAAGTTGGCTAAAGCTATCGTAGAAGAAAGAGCAGTAAAGCCAATTCAGTCAACTTCAGAATTGAATGCTTTGTTAACTCCATTTTTTCCACCTACCAAAGTCAATAAGTTTTTGGCTCAGGTATATCAGGCTATTCGCATTGAAGTCAACCAGGAAATGGAAGTTCTTAAAGAGTTTTTGCTCCAGACACCAGATTTGATTAAACAAGGCGGAAGACTGAGTTTGATCTCCTATCATTCTTTGGAAGACAGGCTGGTGAAGCGATTTATAAGAGATGGGAAATTTTCTGGAGCACCAGAAAAAGATTTTTATGGAAATATGCTGGTTCCTTTCAAAAAAGTTGGAAAGCTGATGACGCCAACTCCAACCGAAATGAAGTTAAACAACAGATCGAGGAGTGCGAAATTACGAATTGGAGAAAAGTTATAATCATGTCAAATGGTATAGGAAACATATTGAAAGGTAAATTTTTGGTAAGCGAAGGCGCTTTCACCAACTGGGCTTTTATTGTGTTTTGTGCTTTGCTTGCTATTATAATGATTGCCAGTTCTCATAGTGCGGAACGAAAAGTGTACAGAGTTGCAGAACTCAATCAGCAACTCAAGGAACTCAGAAGTGAATTTGTGGACACGCGTAAAACCGTGATGCAGCAAAAAATGGAGTCTAACGTTGCAAGGAAGATGAAGCAACGCTCTATTGGTTTATCCGATAAACCGCCTTATAAAATTTTAGTAAAGACCAAATAAAATGACAACAGACAAAAGCATTTTAAGTCGGTTTTACATTATAGCAACTGCGCTGGTCATCGTGTTTATAGCTTTGGGCTACAAGCTTTTCGATATTCAGATTGTTGAGGGCCAAAAGTATAAAGACCTGGCTCAGGAAACAGTGTACAGAAACTTTAGTATTGAGCCTAATCGTGGTAATCTCTATGATACCAATATGAATTTGTTGGCGACTTCGGTTCCTAAATACGATATCAGATTTGATGCTATCACTGTTTCAGAAAGCAATTTTCAGAAACATGCTTCAGCTTTAGCTTCAGAATTGTCCAAGCTGCTTGGACATACTAAAAACTATCACCTTCAGAAATTAAAGCGTGCCAGGGAAGTCAAAAACAGGTATTTACTTATAGCTAAGCAACTGGATTATTCAGAATATGTGGCCATACGGGAATTTCCACTATTCAATCTTGGGCCTTATAAAGGTGGCTTCATAGCAGAACAATCTACGGTGAGAGAACATCCGCTTGGCAAAATTGGAGAGCGTACCGTTGGTTTTGGAAATGTAGGCCTGGAAGGTGCCTTCGATGACTACTTAAGAGGTAAAGAGGGGCAGAGGTTGAAACAAAAAATAGCTAAAGGGCAGTGGAAACCGATAAGCGATGTTAATGAAGTGGAGCCAGAAGATGGCTACGATGTTATTTCTACAATTGATGTCAATATCCAGGATGTTGCTCATCATGCCCTGCTAAGACAGCTTGAGCATTTTGAAGCAGATCATGGAAGTGTGGTGGTTATGGAAACCAAAACCGGAGAAATTAAGGCGATATCCAATCTAGGTCGCATCAAAGGTTCTGATAAATATTACGAGAAACTTAACTATGCCGTATACGAACCGCACGAACCTGGCTCAACATTTAAGTTGATGAGCATGGCTGCAGCTTTGGAAGATAAAGTTATCGATACCAGTACAGTTTTCAACACCGAAAATGGTGTAGCTCAGTTTTATGACCGTAAAGTTTATGATTCAAAACGTGGTGGTTACGGTAAGATTTCGGCTGCCGAAGCCTTTCAGGTATCTTCTAACACTGCATTTTCAAAAATGATTTACGACAATTATAAAGACAACCCCGAACGATTCGTGAATCGACTTTATAATATGGGACTGAACAAAAAAATCGGATTAAAAATTAAGGGTGAAGGTCAGCCTACCATTCCTCATCCAGATGATTCCAACTGGTATGGGACAACCTTGCCCTGGATGTCTTTTGGCTATGGAGTGACTTTGACATCACTGCAAACCTTAACTTTTTATAACGCGATTGCCAATAATGGACTAAAGGTAAAACCAAAATTCATTAAACAGGTAAGAGATAAACATTCACTAATCGAGTCGTATTCAGAACCTATTATTGAAGGAAGTATTTGTTCCAAAGAGACCGCTTTGAAACTGAGAAGCATGATGGAAAGCGTAGTAGAAAAAGGAACCGGGAGTAATATCCGTCATGATAATTTCAAAATGGCTGGAAAAACCGGAACCTGCCAAACCGAATATTGGATAGAATCTGGCCGTTACGTCTCTTCCTTTGTGGGATATTTTCCTGCAGATGAACCTAAATATTCCTGTATTGTGGTAATTCATAAGCCAAACCCTAAAATAGGTTATTACGGAAGTACAGTTGCTGCACCAGTTTTTGAAAAAATTGCCCAAAAGATTTATATCGATACACCCATTAAAGACGAGATTTCTGAGAAAGTTATCCAAGAAGCTGACCTGGCAAATTCCGCTTATGAAAACTACTATGAAGTTTCTCAAAAGTACAAAACCGTCATGCCAGACCTTACAGGATATCCCGCTATGGATGCGGTTTCCATATTAGAAAATCTAGGTCTTAAAGTGACTCTTGTTGGCGATGGTGAAATCGTGAAACAGTCGATAAAAAGCGGTGCAAAAATATCAAATAACCAACACGTAAATTTAATTTCAAGTTGAATATATTAAAAGACATATTATATAAAGTTCCTATTAAATCTGTAAAAGGTTCAACGGCTCTGGAAGTGAATAACCTTCATTTCGATAGCCGTTCTGTAACTCATCAGGATGCCTTTGTTGCCATAAGAGGTACTGCTGCAGATGGACATTTATTTATAGATGCGGCTATTTCTAAAGGTGCTCAGGTGGTTGTATGTGAAGACCTTCCTTCTGAATTAGCTCCAGGGATCACTTATGTTCAGGTGAAGGATACCAGAGAGGCATTGGCGATTATGGCTTCCAATTATTACGGAAACCCGTCGTCCAACTTAAAGCTTGTTGGAGTTACCGGAACCAATGGTAAAACCACGGTAACTTCTTTGCTGTATCAACTATTTAAAGCGCTTGGTTTTAAAGTGGGTTTGATTTCTACCGTCACTATAAAAGTTGACGATAAGGAATTTTCAACCAAATTGACGACTCCAGATTCTCTGAAGATTAACTCATACCTCCAAATGATGAATGAGGTTGGAGTAGAGTTTTGTTTTATGGAAGTGAGTTCTCACGGTATTGCCCAGCACAGGACTCTAGGGCTCGACTTTAAAGGTGGAATTTTCACCAACCTTTCTCAGGACCATCTGGATTATCACAATTCTTTTGCTGAATACAGAGACGTTAAAAAAAGATTTTTTGACCAGTTGTCTAAAGATGCGTTTGCAATCACCAATATTGACGATAAGAATGGCAACTATATGCTTCAGAATACCAAGGCCAAAACTTATGGGTACGGAGTTAAAAACCTTACAGACTATAAAGTTAAAATTCTTGAAAAGAGCTTTTCAGGATTAAAGTTGACTATCAACGGAAATGAAGTCTGGTCGAGATTTATAGGTGATTTTAATGCCTATAACTTGTTAGCCGTTTATGCAGCAGCAGACCTGCTTGGAGTCGATGAACTTGAAAACTTACAGACGCTGAGTCAGTTGAAGCCGGTTGATGGAAGGTATCAGCATCATGTTTCAACGACGGGTATTCATGTGATTGTGGATTACGCCCACACTCCAGATGCCTTAAAAAACGTGTTACAGACTACCAACGATATCAGAACCCGAAATGAAGACCTCATTACCGTTGTAGGTTGTGGAGGAGATCGAGATAAAACCAAGCGTCCAGTGATGGGTAAAATTGCCGGGAACCTGAGCACCAAAGTTATTTTCACCAGTGATAACCCAAGAACAGAAGATCCGGAAGAGATAATAAGCGATATAGAAAAAGGCGTGGAGTCTCAGGATGTGTTTAAAACTTTGAGCATTACTTCCAGGCAACAGGCTATCAAAACAGCTTGTAGTTTAGCTCATAAAGGAGATATTATTTTGATTGCGGGAAAAGGACATGAAACTTACCAGGAAGTTCATGGGGTGAGATCAGATTTTGACGATTTAAAAATTGTGAAAGAGTTATTAGCTCAGTTTAATAAATAAGATATGTTGTACCACTTATTCGAATTTTTAGAAAACAGTTACGATCTTCCTGGAGCTCGCTTGTTTCAGTACATATCTTTTAGAGCAGCCGCTGCTATCATCTTATCACTTTTGATTTCTACAATTTTTGGTAAACGCATCATTTTATTCCTTCAAAGAAAACAAATAGGAGAAAGTGTAAGAGAACTCGGCCTGGAAGGCCAAAAAGAAAAGGCTGGCACACCCACAATGGGAGGGCTAATTATTATTTTTTCAACGCTTATCCCCGTTTTATTATTCTCTCAACTCGATAATATTTATATCATTCTTTTGATTGTAACCACGCTTTGGATGGGGGCTATTGGATTTTTGGATGATTACATCAAAACATTCAGAAAGAACAAAGAAGGATTAAAAGGGAAATTCAAAGTCATTGGCCAGATTGGGCTTGGGATTTTTGTAGGTGCAGTGATGTATTTTCACCCTGATGTTACGGTAAGGACAGAAAATGTGGTAACGACCACCAATAACGTACAGGTAATTTCTGAAACCTCACCAGAAGAGAAGTCTACAACCACTACAATTCCCTTTTTTAAGAACAACGAGTTGGATTATTCCAAAGCCATTTCCTGGATAAGTGAGGGGGCAGCATCTTACGCCTGGCTTATTTTTATTCCGATTGTTATATTTATTGTTACTGCCGTTTCCAATGGCGCCAATCTTACCGATGGTATTGATGGGCTGGCTGCAGGAAGCTCAGCTATAATCGTGTTGACCCTGGGTATATTTGCCTGGGTCTCGGGTAATGTTATTTTCTCAGATTATCTGAATGTGATGAATATTCCACGCACAGGGGAAATGACCATTTTTATAGCCGCGTTTTCGGGAGCTCTCGTTGGATTTTTATGGTACAATACTTACCCGGCTCAAATATTTATGGGAGACACTGGTAGCTTAACAATTGGCGGAATCATTGCTGTAATTGCCATTGCTACCCGTAAAGAATTGCTGATTCCAATTCTCTGTGGCATTTTCTTTATTGAAAATTTATCTGTGATTCTTCAGGTTGGCTGGTTTAAATATACCAAGAAGAAATCAGGAGTTGGAAGGCGTATCTTTTTGATGTCTCCGCTTCATCATCATTATCAAAAGCAAGGTTTTCATGAATCTAAAATCGTTGTTAGATTTTGGATTATAGGAATTCTATTGGCTGTTATCACCATAGTAACACTTAAAATTAGATAAATGGAAAAACTAGTTGTTTTAGGTGGGGGAGAAAGTGGAGTAGGAGCTGCCATTCTAGGTAAGGTCAATGCTTACAAGGTATTTTTGTCGGATTTTTCAAAACTAAAGCCTAAGTTTAAAACTAAATTAAATTCAGAAAAAATTGAATTTGAAGAAGGGAGACACACGATTTCAAGACTTGAAGCTGCAGATGTTGTTGTGAAAAGCCCAGGTATCTCTGATGATTTGCCCTTAATTCAAAAACTGAAGAAAAAGGGAATTAAGGTGATCTCAGAAATTGAATTTGCTTCCTGGTTTACCGATGCTAACATGATCGGGATTACAGGATCGAACGGCAAAACTACAGTCACCAATATGGTGTTTCATATTTTGAAAAATGCTGGCTTATCAGTTTCTATGGCGGGGAATGTAGGTTTCAGTTTTGCTGAACAAGTGGCCAGACACTCTGTTCATAATTATGTGCTCGAACTCAGCAGTTTCCAATTGGATGGTATCGAAAGTTTTAAGCCTCACATCGCGATTTTAACAAGTATTACAGCAGATCACTTAGATCGATATCATAATAACTTTCAGGAATACATCGAGGCTAAATTCAGAATTACAAAAAATCAAACCGGGGACGACTACCTCATTTATAACAAAGACGATGAAGTGATTGTGGCCTGGCTGGAACAAAATCCGGTTAAAGCTCAATTAATTCCTTTCACTATGGCGACGCTTGTGGAAGATTTATCCGCTTTTATCGAAGACAATAAAATTAATATAAAACTCAACCATAATTTATTCACTATGTCTGTAACAGATTTAGCCGTAAAAGGCGACCACAATACTAGAAACGCAATGGCAGCCTCTACAGCTGCGAGATTGCTTAAGATTAGAAAACAAACCATTCGTGACAGTATGGAAAGCTTTCACGGTGTAGAACACAGGCTGGAGCAGTTGGGCAAAATCAACAAAGTATCATTCATCAATGATTCTAAAGCTACCAATGTGAATGCGACATTTTATGCGTTGGGAAGTATGAATGCACCAACGGTTTGGATTGTAGGAGGAGTTGATAAAGGGAATAAGTACGAAGATTTACTGGCCCTGGTCAACGAAAAAGTAAAAGCTATTGTTTGCCTGGGTATCGATAATCAAAAGATATATGAAGCCTTTAGCAACTGTGTGGATACGATTCTTGAAACATCCAGTATGGCTGATGCAGTCTCGAAAGCCTATGACTTAACCGAAGAAGGCGATGCTGTGCTTTTATCGCCAGCATGTGCGAGTTTTGATTTGTTTGAAAATTACGAAGACAGGGGAAGACAATTTAAAAATGCAGTACAACAGCTAAAAAAATAAAGAAAAATGTCAACCAGTACAGGACTTAAGGAATTTTTTAAAAGCATAAAAGGAGACAAGATGTTGTGGTCTGTGGCTGCGCTTTTGGCTATTTTTTCTTTTATTCCTGTATACAGTGCTTCAAGTAATCTGGCTTATCTCAATGGAGCAAGTGGAAGCACATTTGCTTATTTGGTAAAGCATTTCATCCATTTAGTATTGGGCTTTTCTATACTTTATGCGACCCATAAAATTCCGCATCGTTATTTCAGAGGTTTGTCTATCATTTTATTGCCAATAGTCATCGTGCTTCTTATAGTTACATTATTTCAGGGCACAACCATGCAGGGAGCGAATGCAAGTCGGTGGATACAGGTCCCGATTGTCAATTTTTCCTTCCAGACTTCAACCTTGGCCTCAGTAGTGTTACTGATATATGTGGCGAGGTATTTATCCAAAATTAAAGACACCGAATATACCTTCAAAGAAACTATTTTACCGCTTTGGTGTCCTGTTTTTCTGGTAGTGGGTCTTATTTTACCTGCTAATTTTTCAACAGCAGCCATTATCTTTCTTATGGTTTTGCTGCTTACTTATGTTGGAGGTTATACGTTCAAATATACAGCAACTGTGCTCGGTATCGGACTACTGGGATTGGCCGTATTTGGATTAACTGCCAAAGCGTTTCCAGATTTGTTTCCAAACAGAGTAGATACATGGATCAGCAGAGTCGAAAGTTTTACTGGAGATGAGCAAAGTCGGGAACAATATCAAGTGGAGAAAGCAAAAATTGCAATCGCTACCGGAGGAATTACAGGAAATGGGATAGGGAAAAGTGTACAGCGTAATTTTTTACCTCAGTCTTCTTCAGATTTTATCTATGCGATTATCGTAGAAGAAATGGGCATGGTTGGTGGCATAGGAGTGATTTTAGCTTACCTGTTTATGTTGTATCGAATAGCGATTATAGTGACTAAATCAGAAACGGCTTATGGTCGCCTGCTTGTTGTTGCAGCAGGAATTCCTATCATATTCCAGGCCTTTGTCAACATAGCGGTGGCTGTTGAATTATTACCCGTCACCGGTCAGACCCTTCCTTTGGTGGGGAGTGGGGGCACTTCTATCTGGATGACGTGTCTGTCTCTAGGCATCGTTATAAGTGTGAGTGCCAATAATGAAGTAAAAGCCAAAGCTGAAGCTGATGAAAAAGAGAAAGAAGACAATCTGGCCATTGAGAATCCATTAGAAGTATTAAGCGAAACGATATGAGCGCAAAACGATACATGATTTCTGGAGGAGGCACAGGTGGACATATCTACCCAGCTATTGCTATTGCTGAAGAATTGAAGGAAAGACATCCTGATGCAGAATTTCTATTCGTCGGTGCAAAAGATAAAATGGAAATGACCAAAGTGCCTGAAGCTGGTTTTGAGATTGAAGGACTTTGGATTTCCGGAATACAACGGAAACTGACTTTATCGAATTTAATGTTTCCTTTCAAACTGATGAGTTCCATGCTGAAGGCAAGAACGCTAATCAAAAAATTTAAGCCAAATGTTGTTGTAGGAACCGGAGGTTTTGCGAGTGGTCCTTTATTAAAAATGGCTTCTATCCTAAAAATTCCAACACTCATTCAGGAACAAAATGCCTACGCAGGCATTACCAATAAATGGCTTGCCAAAGAGGCGCATTCCATTTGCGTGGCTTATGAAGGCATGGATAAGTTTTTTCCAAAAGAAAAAATAGTACTTACAGGAAATCCCATACGCAAGGATTTGCTTAAAGTGCGAAGTAAAAAAGAAGCCGGTCTAAAGCATTTTCAGTTAGACCCAAACAAAAAGACTTTGTTGATTGTTGGGGGCAGCCTGGGTTCGCAGCGTATCAATGAATTGATCGCAAGTCAGTTGTCCTTATTTGAAGCCGGAAACCTTCAGGTGTTGTGGCAATGCGGGAAGTTGTATTACGATAGATACGTTTCAAAAGCAACTGAATCTATCAAGGTTTTAGAATTCATTTCTAAAATGGATTTGGCTTATGCCGTTGCAGATGTCATCATATCGAGAGCAGGAGCAGGAGCGGTAAGCGAATTGAGTCTGGTGGGAAAACCAGTGTTATTTATTCCTTCGCCAAATGTTGCAGAGGACCATCAAACCCAAAATGCAAAATCTATAGAAGATAAGCAAGCGGCTATTATGCTTAAGGAGTCAGATTTGGATGTAAAATTTGAGCCGGTAATCAAGAATTTGATCAATGACATTGACCTTCAAAAAAGCCTGTCTAAAAATATTTTGACTTTAGCCAGACCTTTGGCGACAAAAAGCATTGCAGATGAAGTGGAACGTATAGAAAATGAAGTGAAATGAAAGACCTAAAGCAATATACACATGTGTTCTTAATCGGTATCGGTGGTATCGGGATGAGTGCTTTGGCTCGCTATTTTAATCAAAAAGGTTTGACAGTCTCTGGCTATGACAGGACAGAATCGGAGTTGACCAAAACTTTATCAGCAGAGGGAATTGAAGTGTTTTATTCTGAAGCTAGCGGTACTCACATTCAGAACTTATCCAAGGAATCAACATTAGTCATTTATACACCTGCGATTTCTAAAACCTCAAAATTCTTTGACTATTTCAAAACTCAGGATTTCGAGGTGTATAAGCGATCGGTGGTTTTAGGAATTATCACCAAACATCTGCCCACGCTGGCAGTAGCAGGAACTCATGGTAAAACCACGACTTCAGCGATTTTGGTTCACATACTTAAAGTTGCAGGAGTGAAACTCACGGCTTTTTGTGGTGGGATTTTACAAAATTATAAAACCAATTACATCGGGGATGGAGAGGAAGTGGTTGTTGTAGAAGCCGATGAATTTGACAGGTCGTTCCTTCAGCTGCATCCCACTGCAGCAGTGATCAACTCCATGGATGCTGATCACCTGGATATTTACGAGACTTCTCAAAAGCTGGTAGATACGTTCAAAGAATTTTCAAGATTGGTACCAAAAGGTCATTTGTATGCCAAATCTGGTTTGGGTTTAGACGCATATACTCTGGGCATTGGAGAAGAGGCGGATGTACAGGTGAATCACATTTCAATAGAAAATGGCAGTTACAGATTCAATTTTAAACAGGGAGAAGTTCATTTGACTGGGCTTCAATTTTCTCTGCCAGGACGTCACAACTTATTCAATGCGGCGGCGGCCTTAGCCCTAGCTGTTGATTTTAAACCAGAATTAGCGAAAGAATTTGGAGAAGCATTAACCAGTTTCGAAGGTGTGCAAAGACGCTTCAATTACATTTATAAATCAGACGATTTGGTGGTAATCGATGATTACGCGCATCACCCTAAAGAAATTGACGCCGTGTATCAGGCGATTTCTGAAATGCATTCAGAAAAAAAATCGGTTGTTATTTTTCAACCACATTTATTTTCAAGAACTCAGGATTTTGCAGAGGATTTTGCCAGAAGTCTGGCTCAGTTTGATGAGGTGAATCTTTTGGACATATACCCGGCAAGGGAGGAACCTATTGAAGGAGTGACTTCAGATTTTCTTCTGAATTTGATTCAGCACCCCTCAAAACACTTGATGATTAAAACTGATATTCAACATAGAATAGCGACAGCCAAAGATGAAGTTATCGTTTTGCTAGGTGCAGGAGACATAGGAGTAGAAGCCGCTAAAATTTCAAAGCATTTGCATGAAACTATTTAAACTACATAACATACGATTGATTTTGATCCTGGGGATTGTTTTCTTTCTGGTGGGTTTTGCAAATCATCGCCAAAACCTGAAACCCGTCAAGTCACTTAAAGTTGAACTTCTGGACGCTTCCAAAATTTTCATTACCGAAGCTGAAGTCGAGCAATTACTTGAAGAGGTGCTGAAGTCCAACGGAGATTCTTTAGTGAATGAAAAGCGTTTGGCTAGTTTTGAAAATGTGCTAAACACGAACGAGATGATAAAGTCTTCTGAAGCCTATTATAGTCTGGACGGCATACTTTCAGCAAAAATTATACAGAGAGAACCCATAGCAAGGGTAATGGATGATGGATTTTATTATTTGGATGCCGATGGTCTAGCGATGCCTTTATCTCCAAACTACTCATCCAGAGTGCCTTTGGTATCTGGAGTTGGTGCAAATGAGCTAAAAGAAGTTTATCCGCTTTTGACAAGAATACAGGCTGATGATTTTTTAAAAAAACATATCATTGCAATCCGAAAAAAATCAGTAAATAACTACGTTTTAGAAGTAAGAGGTAGAGATTATTTAGTCAATTTTGGTCAAATTTCTTATCTTGACAGAAAGTTGACTAACTATAAAGTTTTTTATTTAAAAGCTTTGGAATACAAAAAATTAGATGAGTATAAACGCATAGATTTGCAGTTTGGTAATCAAGTGGTATGTACAACAAAGTAATAATCTACAAAGATGGAAGAAGATAATATTGCAGTAGGCTTAGACATTGGGACAACAAAGATTGTAGCGATGATTGGTCGCAAAAATGAATATGGAAAAGTAGAGATTCTAGGCATTGGGAGAACCAAAAGTCTGGGTGTTCATCGTGGAGTAGTGAATAATATTACTCAAACCATTCAATCCATTCAGCAGGCTATCCAACAAGCGGAGGCTAATTCAGGAATTGATGTTAAAGGAGTAACTGTAGGTATTGCGGGACAACACATCAGAAGTTTACAACACAGCGACTACATCACTAGAAATGATGTGGAAGAGGTGATAGAAGATGAGGATATCGATAACCTATGCAACCAGGTTCACAAGCTGGTGATGCTTCCAGGGGAGGAGATCATCCACGTGTTACCTCAAGAATATAAAGTGGATGGACAGTCTGAGATCATGGAGCCAAGGGGAATGTCTGGCGGACGTTTGGAAGCCAACTTCCACGTGGTAGTGGGGCAGATATCATCTATCCGTAACATTGGGAGATGTGTCAAAAACTCTGGTCTTGAGCTCAATGGAATGACATTGGAGCCTTTGGCGTCGGCAAACTCAGTATTGAGCCAGGAGGAAAAAGAAGCCGGAGTAGCTTTAATCGATATAGGTGGGGGTACCACCGACTTAGCCATTTTCAAAGATGGAATTATACGGCACACAGCAGTGATTCCACTTGGAGGAAATGTGATTACAGAAGATATAAAAGAAGGCTGTTCTATTATAGAAAAGCAAGCCGAATTGCTCAAAGTAAAATTTGGCTCGGCGTGGCCAGGTGAAAATAAAGAAAACGAAATTGTTTCAATTCCCGGATTGCGAGGAAGAGATCCTAAAGAAATATCACTGAAGAATTTGTCTAAAGTGATCCATTACAGAGCTGTAGAAATTATAGATCAGGTTTATCTTGAAATTAAAAACTACGGACATGATGAACAAAAGAAAAAACTAATTGCCGGCATTGTCATCACCGGTGGTGGTGCGCAACTGAAGCATTTGAAGCAGTTAGTGGAATATGTCACCGGGATGGATACCCGAGTTGGTTACCCCAACGAATATCTTGCCGGAGAAACCGATAAAGAAATCGCAAGTCCACTTTATGCCACAGCAGTAGGCCTGGTGATGGACGGATTGGAGCGCAAAGCTCTTGATAGAGCTGAACGTGAGGAACTGGAAGAGGAAGAAGAGCCAGTGAATGCACAACAGCCCGCAGAAACAGCATCAGAATACACTAACGACGGAATCACAGAGGATTCCCGAGAAGGGGATGACAAGCAAAGCATCCCGGAGCAACCTAATCAGCCAGCACGACCTAGCCGAAGTGTAGTCGAAAAATGGTTTGATAAATTGAAAGATTTTTTAGATAACGCAGAATAAGAAGCATACCAATCAAAATATATAATTATGAGTCAGAAAGAATTTGAAAACATCTCATTTGATCTCCCTAAAAATCAATCCAATGTCATTAAAGTCATTGGTGTAGGAGGAGGAGGTTCTAACGCGATCAATCACATGTTTAGTCAGGGAATTAAAGGCGTTGACTTTGTGGTTTGTAATACCGATTCACAAGCCTTGGAGAATAGTCCGGTACCTACACGAATTCAGCTTGGAGTTGACCTCACCGAAGGACTTGGCGCTGGAGCCAACCCAGATATTGGTAAACAGGCGGCTGAGGAAAGTCGAGAAGACCTGAAAAGCTTATTGAGCACCAATACCAAAATGGTATTTATCACTGCAGGAATGGGTGGTGGTACAGGAACTGGTGCTGCCCCTGTGATTGCCAGACTCGCTAAAGAAATGGATATTCTTACGGTTGGTATCGTTACCATTCCATTTCAGTTTGAAGGTCGCACCAGAAATGAACAGGCTCAGCTGGGTGTGGAAGAACTTCGTAGCAATGTTGACTCACTCATTGTAATTAACAATAATAAACTTAGAGAAGTCTATGGTAATCTTGGCTTTAAGTCGGGGTTTTCTAAAGCCGATGAGGTTTTGGCCACTGCTTCTCGTGGTATTGCAGAGGTCATAACTCATCACTACACTCAAAACATCGATTTACGTGATGCGAAGACAGTATTGAGCAATAGCGGAACAGCTATCATGGGTTCTGCAGTAGCTTCAGGCACTAACAGATCCCAAATTGCTATTGAAAAGGCATTGGATTCCCCATTATTAAATGATAACAAAATTAAAGGTGCCAAAAATGTATTGCTGTTGATTGTGTCAGGAACCGATGAAATCACTTTAGATGAAATAGGTGAAATCAATGACCACATTCAGGCTGAAGCTGGTAACAGTGCCAATATCATCATGGGTGTTGGTGATGATGAAAGCCTGGAAGATTCCATTTCAGTTACTGTAATTGCCACAGGCTTTGATACAGAGCAACAAGATGAAATCGTGAATACCGAAACCAAAAAGATCATTCATACCCTAGAAGATGAGCAAAGAATTGAGCAAAATTTATCCACGGGCAGATTCAAAAAGCAATCTTCTATGGATGTCCCGCAATCCAGATCAAAGGCTTCAGAACAAAAAGAAGAGCCTAAGGTCATGCACGAATTGAATTTTGAAGAGGAGAGCGGTGATGAAAAGAATGAATCCGAAGAAGTAAGTGTAAATCACTTGGATGTGGATTTTGAAATTGTGAATGCACACGGCGATGATTTTGAAATCATTGAAGATAGTCCTGTCAAAGAAGATGAAAATTCTTCGGGCATGTTGAGTTTTGACTTTTCTAAAGACGAAGATGATGAACCAAAATCCTACACGTCAAAACCTGCCAGAGATATTGAAGTGAATGAACCAGAAGAAGTCAATTCTTTTAGAAATAATTCCGAATCTGAAGTTAAAAAATATGATTTGTCTGAGTTTATGGAAGAAGAGGAAGCCAAAAATTCACCTGCATCTCAAAAGCCTAAACCTAAGCCGGTAGAGGAAGAGCCAAAAGAAGTACAGTTTACCAGAAGAACTGTAGAACATTCAGAAGACTCAGAAAGAAATACGGAGGACGTTGATCCTATGAACACGCCTTTGGCTGAACTTGCCAAGAGAGCTGAAGAGCGAAAAGCTAAATTAAAGCAATTCAACTATAAATTTAGAAATACCAACAATATCGATGAGATTGAAAAGCAGCCCGCTTACAAACGTGCAGGTGTAGAATTAAATCACAATCGTGAAGGAAATTCTCTATCGAGAACCAGTGTGGAAGGAGATAAGGACAATTTAAATTTCAGGTCCAATAACTCTTTTTTACATGATAACGTAGATTAGATTTATCCATCGTACTGTATTAAAAAAGACCGGCAAAACTGCTGGTCTTTTTTTAGTATATATGGTCTCGTGAACCTTGTCAGTTTAAGTCTACCGGCTGTTTTCGTAATTCTGGACTATTTTTTAAATACTATTTCAAAAGTTAAGTTTGAATTTGTCTCGTTAGAGACTTTATCTCGGTAACCTGAAAGAACCCGCAAAACCCAAGTGCCTTCAGGTACTTTATATCAAGAAGCTACTTTTGAATTATGCTCTTAAGGTATATGGCGTACCTAACGGCACGCTGGCTGAGCTACATGCTTGATTTTACCCATAAATAGTCCCTACGGGACAGGTTAAGCCCTGAGGTTTTTTGAATTTATTCTAACAGGAAGAGACGGAGTTATTTTTTGCTTAGAGCTATTTTTAATTTTTTCTTAGGCTAGGGCTAAGTTAACGCTAGTGTATTTCACTAAAAAAACACAAACATAATTTAGCTCAGTTGGCTGGTTTTTTACAACAACTCTCTTTTCTTCCTATCGAATTCCTCCTGTGAAATGATGCCTTTCATCTTTAAATTATACAGCTTTTCAATTTCTTCACTTGAACTGTTTTTGAAGTAATTATGTTGTTGCACCAACGGCTCTTTGTTGTACTTATAATCAAAGGTTCTTTTATCCATGGCCAGGAAAACAATGAAATCTATAAGAGACGCGATCAATGGGATGAAGGTCCAGCTGAATAAAAGGTACAAAAACCCTAAGCCAATCTGATTTAGATAAAAGCGATGGATTCCGATGCCTCCGAGGAAAAAAGCTAAAAGTGCAGCAGCAGTCTTGTCTTTCATAATTTTAGTTTAAGGTTGTGTTAACTTTAGAGATGAGGTCTAATTTTGGCTGACTTCTTTAATATACGCTTCAATACGTCTTTCTAATATAGGTAAGGTCACCACGCCCTGTTCGAGAATCACTTCGTGAAAATCTCTGATGTTAAACTTTTGCCCAAGCGTTTCCTCAGCCTTAATTCTTAATTCTCTGATTTTGATTTCGCCAATTTTATAAGACACAGCCTGTCCTGGCCAGGAAATGTAGCGGTCCACTTCTGTGTTGATGTTGTGTAAGGACAAGGCTGTGTTTTTAGTAAAATACTCCACGGCTTGTCCTCGTGTCCAGCCCATCGCATGAATACCTGTGTCGATGACGAGTCGGCAGGCACGCCATTGCTCATAAGTCAGTTTTCCGAACCTCTCGTAAGGCGTTGTATATATCCCCATTTCGTCAGCCAGAAATTCTGAATACAGGCCCCAGCCTTCTCCGTAAGCTGATAAATACATGCTTTTACGGAATTTTGGAATGCTATCGCCAAGCTCAGCATTGAGGGCGTTTTGCAAATGATGCCCAGGCACTGCTTCGTGAGCGGTTAAGGAGGGTAACACATAAAGTGGTCTATTGGGTAAATTATAGGTATTCACCCAATAATAGCCTGGCTGTGTGTCATTGGAGGCGCCGATATAGCGTCCGGTGGTATATTTGGGGGCTATGGCATCCGGAACTTTGGCGACGCCATAAGGCTTTCTCGGTAAAGTTTTGAAGTAAGCAGGAAGTTTGGCGTCAATACGTTTGGCGATATCGCGTGCCTCCTTCAGGAGCTCTTCTCCTGTCTTTGCATAAAACTGCTCATCGGTTCTTAAAAAGGCGATAAATTCATCTAAGCTGCCCTCAAAGTTGACTTCTTCAACAATAGATTGCATCTCCGAATTGATGCGTTTCACTTCCTTTAAACCTATCTGGTGAATTTCTTCGGCTGTCAAATCCAAAGTGGTGTAGTAATTCAGCCTATTCTGGTAATAAGCCGCGCCCTGCGGACCTTCTGAAACACCTAAGGAGGTTTTGGTGGCTGGTAGATATTCGGTTTCAAAAAAGGTTTTAATACGCTTAAACTGGGCGATGACATTGGTTTCAATAGCCAGCTTGGCGGCTTTGATAACAGAATCTTTCTGAGTTTCTGACAGAGTAGAGGGCAGGCTTTCAAAAGGTTCGTAGAAATAACTATCTTCAGCCTGATCAACAATTTGAGAATCGTAAGTCGACGCATAGCCTTCAAAAATAATCCGGGGTTGAGAGAAACCGTCTTTTAGTCCTTTCCGAAGCAGTTTCAAATGCTGATCTGTATAGGTAGGAATGGCATTGAGTGTATTGAGGTAAGCTCTCACCTGGTCGTAAGTGTTAAGGTCTCTGACGCGGTAAGACAAGCTGAGGTGAAATCCAGAGTCAGAAAGCAACGGATTTAAATAGGCACCGTAAGCATAAAAATCTATCGTTTCCTGTAGTTTGAATTTCAAAAGTTCCAGGGAAATTTGTTCGGTTTCTGAAAGCTCACCCGTATTGATTTCTGCTAAATCACTCAGGATTTCTTTTGCAAATTCAGCTTCCTGCTTGTAATAGGCTTCTGTATACAAACCTAGCGGATAAACTTCTCTGTCATAGCCTTTATGTGCTTGGTAGGTTTGGATGATGGAATTCAGGGTCTGTGACTGAGTCTGACTCACTGCGGAAAGCGTTACTGCAAAGGGGATTAAAAAACATAAAACTAATTTCATAGATGCTATTTTAAACTTTAAAGATAAGTCAAGCATTTGAAATGATAGCCTTACGCAGTTAAGCTTCCTTATAATTCTTGCCTTGAAAACAGCAAGTGCAGGCCGGGAAATACTATGAAACTGACTGAGACCAGGAACAGTAAGCGTAATCGTGAGCAATCATTTTCTAATATTCTCTTTTTTTCTGAAAACTACTCGGCATATTTCTGCTCCTTAATAAGGTTTTGATCTTCAATTTAGTTCAAGGGAAAGACAGATTTTAGATAAAAAATCTCAAAAAATCAGTATGTTAAAGCTAGGGTCATCCCCTTTTGCATTGTTATATTAATATAAGACAGTATTTGTCTATTTAATTTAAAAATTATAAGAAATGAAGAATTTAGTAAAAGTTATTTTAAGTGTATTTGTAATATCAGCTACATTTATCAGTTGTGATTCTGATGACAGTTCAGTCGAAGCGACTTCGGGTATGTCTGTTCGTCTGGTTGATGCTCCAGGAGATTATGAAAATGTATTCATAGATGTTGTTGGAGTTGAAGCTATAGTCGACGGTGAAATTGTAATGATGGAAACCAATGCTGGGGTATATGATTTACTTACTCTTACGGGTGGAAATTTTGTTAGCCTTGTCAATGAAGATATCCCTTCAGGAGATTTAAGTCAGGTACGTCTTGTCTTAGGTGCAGAGAACAGTATTGTTCTTAAGAGTGGTGAAGCTATAGATCTTCAAACACCAAGTGCGCAACAGTCTGGGTTGAAACTGAACGTGAATTATGACTTACAGCCAGGTGTGACGTATGAATTTATCATGGACTTTAAAGTTGACGAGTCTGTTGTGGCACAAGGAAACGGAGGTTTTTTGCTTAAGCCTGTAATTCGTATCACGACGAGTGCAGAAAGCGGCGCCATAGCTGGTTCTGTTGAACCTTTTGATACTGAAACCAAAGTGACTGCAACCAATGATGCTTCAGGAGAAGAAATCAGTGCCTATACAGATGAGACTGGTGAATTTTTACTTTACGGAGTTCCTGAAGGAACTTATACTTTACAAGTAGAGTCTGAAAGCGGTCTTACTGCAACTGTAAACGACGTAACGGTTGTAATTGGTGAAACCACTGTCCTTGAAGTGATAGTGCTTTAAGGAGTATTCTTGAATCCATATAAATTTAAAACCACTCTTTATGAGTGGTTTTTTTATGCCTCTAACCTAAATTCCTGAACCAAAATTTATGATGGTATTTTTAGTTCATTTCATTCAGGATTGGCAATTTATACTTAACCAGAAATTAAGTTGAAAATCCAAATCAATTACTGGTTTTCGAGTTCATTGTAATAGTTCTGAAGTATGTAAAAAGCTTTTTTCTTGTTCCCTTCATTACCGATAAGGCCTTTTCTATTCCAGCCTTCCTGATAAACAGGGTGGTTCCTTCTTGGAGAACGGAAATCGGTTAAAATCCAGGGAGACATTCCGCTGTAATTTTCGGGCATGCGTTTCATCATTGCGATTTGCTCTTTATATAACCATTCCTGGTATTCTTCACTCCATCTGTTTTCCTTTTCTGCGTGGTAGCCGGCTTTTGCACCTGCACCAGTTTCACTAAAGAAAAGAGGCTTGTTGTAAGCTACTTCCCATTGGGCAGACTGAGCTGCATCTGGAAGTCCTCCATACCAGCCCAAATATTCATTCACCGAAACAATATCTGTGTATTCCCCCAGCGGGTCATCAATGTGGTTGATGCCCTCTTCATTATATCCCACCTCGAGTGCTGCTGAAACCAAGCGGGTATCATCCAGCACTTTTGCCTGGTCAATCAAGGACTTCATGAACTGGTTGCGGGTTGGAGAAACCGGAGTTTCGTTTCCTACAGACCATATAATAACGGACGCCTTGTTTCTGTCCCGAATTACCATCTCTTTAAGTTGTTGCTTTGCTTTATCCAGCACCTTTTCACTTTCAAAATCTATGGTCCAGTAAACGGGGATTTCAGACCAAACCAGGATTCCAAGGGAATCTGCGACTTTAGTCATGTTTTCATTGTGAGGATAATGGGCCAGCCGCACCATATTGGCATTTAGGTCCTGCACATAACCAAACAATTGTTCAGCGTCTTCTCTGCTATAAGCCCTCCTTTTATCTTGTGCTATCTCCTCATGAATACTGATGCCTCGCAAGAATATGTTTTCTCCGTTGAGAAGTATATCTTTACCCGAAGTCTCAATTTTTCTAAAGCCTATTTTGTCATTGATTTGATTTCCGTTAAGGCTGAACACAATATCGTATAATTTGGGATTGTCGGGAGACCATAAGTCCAGATTTTTGACCTCAAAATTAAAACTTAACTCATCTCCTGTTATTGGGAAACTTTTCGTCAGCTTTAGTTCGGGTATTTCAACTCTGACCTTGCTTTGTTTTGCTGCCCTATTCAGTTGAATACGTCCTTCCAATTCAAAACTCTCTTTTTCTTTAGCCTGTTGAATATTCTGATCCTGGCTAAGATGAAGTTCATATTGGCTGATAAAAGTTTCAGGCACAACAACGAGTTTGACGTCACGGGTGATACCACCAAAATTCCACCAATCGGTATTCAGAGTAGGGATTTCCTGAGCATGACGTTTATTATCCACCTTAACCACCAGAAAGTTATTTTCTGATTTCAGGATCTTTTTTGGAATGTGAAAATTAAAAGGTGTAAAGCCTCCCTTGTGGGAACCCAATTTTTTGCCATTCAAATAGACATGTGCTTCATAATTCACTGCTCCAAAATAGAGGTAAGCCCTTTCGTTTTCAGCTAAGTCCTGCGTATCAAATTCTCTTTGGTACCATACACTGCCTTCATAGTATTTGAATACATCTCGCTGGGAATTCCAGTCTCCAGGAACCTGTAAGGTATAGGGTGCCTGATAACCGTGCTCCACTCTATCCGTTTTCTTTTTTACTACTGGACGGTTCCAGTAAGCTTCAGGATCATTCTCGTCTCTTTCTTTATACCGATAATTGTAGAACCCTGTCTCATAGGGGTCTATGATATTATTCCAGGTGCCGTTAAGAGAAATTGTTTCCCTCCCATCAATATTGACAATAAGGTCTTCCTGAGATGAAGCCGGTACACTTGTGATCATAAGTAGTAATAGATTAAAAAAGCTCTTTTTCATAATTATCATTTTCAATGAGAGACCTGTTGGATTCTTTAGGCTTTCGGCCTTTCTGGACCAAGTAGTTCTGTTGATATATCTTAAAGGTATTACTTATATCAAGTATAACAAAATTGCCAGAGGTTACCAAAACTCCAATTGAAGAGAAGTCAGAAGTTGAAAAAATGAATCGACATGTCATCAATGTTTTAGCTAAGAAAAATGAGAGGAGGTCTGACCCAAATTGAGTTAGCGAAGTTATGAAGAGGGTTTTGTGGCAAACAGCCTGGTTCTATTGAATCTCAATTTAGGCACCTGAGGTGTACTGAAATATTTTGAACTAAAAAATAAGGATTAGAGCTGGGTTTTAAACTTACTGAAATAGTTTTTTTCTGGAGGTAAATCGGCTTTTTTCAAAACTTCCATCAATTTGAGGAGGGCTGCATTATCAATCAAATCAATGTCGATTTTGATTTTTTTCGTGTCTGATTTCAAAACATACTCGCCTCCTTCTTTTTTGATGTCTTGAATCTCATCTAAATTTAGCTTATGAGTTGAACCGAATAATTTGACTTCCTGAATGCTGCCGTCTTCAATGAGCAGGTATAGATTTTTATTTTCGAGGAAAAACTGACCTAAGTAAAAAACACCTAAAATGAGATAGGCATAAATAGTCCAATTTGTGATATCATCGCTAAAAAATAAAGATAAGGTTCCTGTTATTATCCAAACAAGACCTATCATAAGGTTGGAATAAAGTCTTTTTTTATTGAAAATTATTTTCATTTTTCAACGTGTTAAAAAGGTTTTTTCTGAAGGTGAATTCAACTCTTTTAGAAAGTTGTGCAAATCATTGAGGGATTCCTTTTCGATGACTGCCGGATCGATTTTAAAAGTGCTGGACTCTGATTTAAGAATATAATTACCCCCAGCTCTTTTGATTTCATGAATATCATCTACATCAATTTTAGTTGTAAAATTGAAACCGTAAAGTTTATTTTTACGGATGCTCCCATTTTCGATATGCAGGTATTGATGCTTACTATCATAGAGATAGTGAAGAATATCAAAAAAACCAATAGCCATAAAACCAAAGCCAAACCAGAATAAGCTATCGCTGGTTATCAAAAAATACATGCTACCAAAAGTCAGCCATACCAGACCTAAAATAAGATGAGTATGGAGTATTCTTTTCTTTAAATTTATCCTCATGTTTTAGCTTGTTAAAAACGATTTCTCTGAAGGCAAATCAATTTCTTTCAAAACTTCCATTAATTTGAGTAGGGCTGTATTGTCGATGAGATCGATATTGATTTTCAAGGTCTTGGTATCTAGCTTCAGAATAAAATCTCCTCCAACTTTTTTGATCTCCTGAATTTCATCTACATTCATTTTATTCTTAAACCCGTAAAGTATGTTTTTTGTAATCCTTCCGTTTTCAATGATGAGGTATTGATGTTTTTGATCATATAAAAAATGACCTAGATATAAAATTCCTATCATTAAATACCCGTATCCAAACCAGTAAATATTTTCCCCTAAAATAAGCCCAGTAACACCAAGAACGAACCATAATGCACCAATGATGAGGTGTGCATAAAGTCTTCTTTTGGTGAATTCGATTTTCATTTTTTGATAAGTAATAGATTAAGGATGAAATGGCTTATTCATTTTAGCATCGTTCCATCCTCTTTTAAAATCTTCTTTATGACTTTCCCAATCGGAAATGAGATTGATAACAAAGAAACTAAAGAAGCCAAGGATGAAAATTTTCACGTCTCTTTTGGATATGTTTTTCATAACTGTGATTAGTTATAAAAGACTTTTTTATTGTCGGATAAATAAGCGTAAGTTCTAAGTTAACCCACTCAAAATTTAAATAATAACTTTTTACCAATTTAAAATTACCAAAAATTTTGATCTAGTACAAATTTTGTTATTTTTTGATAAGCTCTTTTAAAGCTCTAAACTAAAGCATCTTCTTGAACTAAATGATAAAATACAAAAAAAATCATCCGCCTAACCGTGAGTCATTTTACGGATGATGCTGGTGAATATGATTGTATGAGTTTAATAAATGCGATGGGTTAAAAAGTAATCAGGACTTAACCTCTTCGTAAGACACAAAAGCAAATCGTTTGCCATCGGGTGACCAGGAGGGCACATTGATGCTTCCTTGTCCGCCAGTGAATTCACATAAGGTTTTTAGGGTTTTTGTTTCCAAGTCATAAAGTCTTAAGACTACCCTTTTCATAGGTGGATGCGCCTCACCCTGCTCGTCGAGGTAAGATAAGAACACAACAGAAGAACCGTCCGGTGAAGGATGCGGAAACCAGTTGGAATACGAATCCTTGGTAAGTTGAGTCTTTTGACTCCCGTTTGTTTTCATTCTCCAGATGTCCATGCTGCCCGATTGCATGGAGTTGTAGTAAATGTAGTTGCCATCGTGAGAATAATCAGGGCCATCATCAAGCCATTTCCCGTCTGTAAGCCTTGTTTCTTCACCACCATCGATACCGATGCTATAAATATCAAAACTCTCTTCACGCCTGGCAGTATAGGTTAAAATTTGCCCATCCGGAGACCAGCCGTGCCAGAATGAAGGTTCTTTTGGCGTGACGAGTTTAGGGGCACCACCAGAGGCAGGAAGTACATAAATCTTTGAGGTAAGCCATTGCTCTTTATCTTTTGCAGGGACTGCATCAGCTGAACTAATGACTATTTGTTCTCCATCTGGCGAAATGCCATGGTCGTTGTTTAAGTCTTTAGCAAAGCCCGTATCTACAACGGTTTTCTTTTTGGTTTTGAAGTCCCATTTGAAAAGTTTTGCATCGCTATTCAAAAGAAGATAGCCGTCATTCCTGCTCCAGTTAGGCGCTTCAAAATGCCCGGTTTCTGCATAGATGACTTCTCTTTTATTGGTAGTTATATCATAAATTTCTAAAACAGACTTTATTTCTTTTGTTTGGTTGAGGGGCATGTGTTTTTACTTAAAGGATTAGAGCTTAAAAATAATAAGCTTTGGTAAACATTAACCCTCATGAGTCCTTAGGCTTTTTTAATTGATTATAACCAGTGACACCTGTAGCTATAGATAAAAATAACATGACAGGGACAGCTACTTTCCAGAGGGGGCAAGCAAAATAGGCGCAAACCATGAGGCCTAGAAATAATCCACTTGCCCAAAATAAAATAATATGTTGCTTTTTCATAGGTTATTAACTTTAGTTTGAACTTGTATTTTTTAGATAAATCGGTAGTCGTCTTTAAAATAATTCAAAATGAATTCAGTAATCTTTAAGACTACAGATTCAATATTTGAATTTATAATAATTTTTAAAAAAAGTAGTAAATTGTAAAGGAAAGTTTGTCTTCCAAGGTAAACATCTGGTTTAAACGAGTAATCGAAATGGAAAATGTTATTGTAGAACGTGTTGCTGACTTTTTAAGGCAATATCCACCCTTTCAGGATCTGAACTCTGAGGATTTACATCAGTTAGCCTCTCAGGTTCGGGTTCATTATGTTCCTAGAAGAAATTACCTGTTTAAGGAAGGCGATACTGCTCACAAAGAATTTTATGTAGTGCAACAAGGCGCTGTTGGTTTAAGGTCTAAGCAACTGAGCTCAACAAATTGGATAGATATATGCGATGAAGGCGATATACTGGGTTTACGTCCTTTGTTTGCAGATCAAACCTATGCTATGGAGGCTATGGCGAGAGAAGAATGCGTGCTGTATGCTATTCCTTTCGAGGTTTTTAAAAATTTGTTATTGAACAATACCAGGGTTATGGACTTTCTTTTGGAAAGCTTTGCTTCCAATACCAGAAATCCAAAAGCATCAGAATCTAAAGGGAAGCTACTTTCCAGCAATTATAATTCAGGCGAAGAGCCATCTTCAGAACTGGATTTTTTTCAGCAGGCCTTTTATACCAAAAACCCTAAATGCCTCTCACCCGATGAAAGCATTCAGCAGGCAGCATTTGTCATGAATAAGCATAAAATCAGCTCGCTTATCATTGAACACAATAAATTCCCCATCGGTATTGTGACCGATAAAGATATACGGCGCTGGGTCGCAAACGGCGTTCTGAGCAGTGAGGATAAGTTAAGCACAATCATGTCTTCACCGGTAAAATGCGTTCCTCCGCATATTCATTTAGCCGATGTGCAAAGCTTGCTCTTGCAGCATCAAATTGGACATTTGTGTGTGACCGAAGATGGAACGCAACACACTGAGATTGTTGGGATTTTGTCTGAACATGATATCGTTACTGCTCAAGCCAATAACCCTGTGGCACTTCTGAAGCAAATTGAACGTGTGAGTCAACTGGAGTCTTTAATCAGAATTCGTGAATCTTTGAGTAGTCTTTTGGAAGCTTATTTAAATACAGCTTTGCCTATGCCTTACGTCATGAAGGTAAGCCGACTGATTACACAGGCTTTGATGCAGCGGGTGATAGAATTGAGCGTAAAAAAAACAGGAACACCACCTGCCAAATTTGCCTGGCTCGGAATCGGGAGTCAGGGCAGGGGAGAACAAGTATTACTTACAGATCAGGACCATGCTTTAGTTTTTGAAGATGTTTCTGATGAAAAATCAGAAAGTATTCAATCCTATTTTTTGGAATTAGCCAAAGAAGTTAGTTCTATTTTTAATGAATTAGGCTATGTGTTTTGCCCGGCAGAAATGATGGCGAGCAATCCTGAGTACTGTTTAAGTCTGAGTCAGTGGAAACGTAAGTTTTCAAATTGGATAGATAATCCTTCATCCAAAAGCATAATGATGTGTAATATCTTTTTTGATTATGCTAAAGTTTATGGCGAGGAAGAACTTTCAAAACAACTGAGTGAGCATATTTTTAAAAAACTAAAAAAAAATCAGCGCTTTTTCGCCTACCTGGGCGAAGATGCTGTAAAAAATCCACCGCCTTTAGGATTTTTCAGACAGTTTATAATTGAAGACGATGGCAGGCATAAAGACGAATTTGATGTCAAAGCCAGAGCTATTCAACCTCTGGTAGAGGCGGCCCGGGTTTTGATTTTGTCTGAAGCAGTAGAGGGCAAAAACAATACTGTAGAACGTTTTGAAAAACTGATAGAACTCGAGCCTCAAAATGAAGAAATCTATGCAGGGTGTATCAAGAGTTTTCTTGTATTATCCAAATTCAGAGCTGTGGAGGGCTTCAAACAAAATTCAACAGGCAGGTATTTAGAACTATCAAAATTAAGCAAGAGTGATAAAATGAAGTTGAAACGCACGTTTAAACCCATTAAAGACGTACAGAGTTTACTAAAAAATCGATTTCAACTCGCTTATTTTCTATGATGTACTGGCTGAATAATTTATTTGGAAAACGAACAAATCACCCCGATTTCTGGAAGGCATATCAGGAAGAATTCAAACATACCAATAACCAGCGCGTGGTCGTTTTAGATTGTGAAACGACCGGGTTAACTCCAGGAGAAGATAAAATTTTATCAATTGGAGCGGTGGCTTTACATCAAAACGTGATTTACGTGGAAGATCATTTTTCTGTATTTCTGAAGCAAAAGCTAATTAAACCTGAAAGTATTGCTATACATGGGATTGTAAAGAATAAAAGGAATACATTAACTTCAGAAATGGAGGCCATAAAGCATCTGCTGAAATTTCTAGGCAGTTCTAAAATCCTGGGCCATCATATTCAATTTGACATCCAAATGATTAACCTGGCTCTTAAGAACATGGAATTACCAAAGTTGAAAAATAAGGTTGAGGATACGGATGGTTTATATTCAAAATTCAAAGGGGTTCACCAGCCGATGCATAAAAGTTTAGATGAGTTGTGCGATGAATTCAATATCCCTAAAAAAGACAGGCATACAGCTTTAGGGGATGCCTTTTTGACCGCTCAAGTATATCAGCGCTTAGTGGTCTCACTCTAGCCACACAGCAAAGCACCGCAAGCTGAATTGTATTCTTTTCAAGTAAAAAATGCAAGTTGTTTTTATGATAGTTTAACTTAAGGGCATGAATTGAATACTTAGGATAAGCTTATGGGTCTTAATTATCTTCTTTCTTCACCTCTTTTGCCGGGCTATCTTCAGGTTCTGAATCTTTTTCCTGTTGTCGTTTTTCAAGAACAACAAGTAAGGGGCAATCTATTTTATCACTAATCTCACCTCTGATTTTATTGATAAAATTTTCCCGTTCTTTAGCATTGGCCTCCACTAAGATCACAAGGTCATCAGCCTGGTGTTTTTCTTTCACCGCTTCAGAAATATCACTGACCTGTACAGAACTCGATTCAATTTGTTTTCTATTTACTCCTGCCTGTTTTAGCCTGTTTATGGCTTCTCTTTTCATTGCAGAAGTATCTTTAGCCTTTTTGTTTTCAGATTCTTCCGAACTCTCTGTGCTTTCAATAAACATTAAGCTCGCTGGCAGACCACTGGCTTTGGTCAGTTCATAGATGACCGTCGCATAACGTTTACTGAGTTGATGGATGTCATACACAGGAATAAGCAGTCGGTTGAGTTCCTTTATCGGCTTCACTACCAGCAATGCCTGGCAGTCATATTCTAAGATCACATTATCTATTGCCTGAGCTACGTCTGAAGTAAAAACCAGTTCTGTGTCGACATCAAAGGATTCATCTTCCAGTTCTTTTTTAGCCTTATCCAATTCCTTTTGAGATTCGCCATCATCATCTTTCTCAAATTGTTCTGGACTTGTTTGTTCTTTCAGTTCCTTGTAACCCAGTAGCAGAATTTCAAGATCTGTGAAACCTCTTAATATGGCTAAAGGAATAGATTTTTCCATTGGTATGGAGACAGGAAGTAAAATTCTCGGCTGACGCAACTTTGGTTCTATATGTGGAGGTGATGGGTCTTCCAAGGTTTTGTCTCTGGCGTAGATAAAGTAAAAAATGGCACTAATCAAAAGGACAGCCCCTCCCAGTATGATAGACAAGGTTTGCATGAAAAATATAAGTCCAAATCCAGCCAGCATTCCTGCGATTGGAATAACAGGATAACCTGGTGTTTTAAATCCTGGTACATACCAAATAGGAAGATCTCGACGAAGCTTTAACACACATGCGCAAATAAGACCATAAATAACAAGATGAAGAAAAGAGGCAGTTTCCGCCAGTATCTCAAGGTTTCCGACAAACATGATTCCAGCAATAGGTAAACCCACGAAAATTAATGCGCGGTGTGGAGTGCCATACCGTTCATGTAATTTAGATATCCAATTTGGCAGAAATCTGTCTTTACTTAAGGCATAAATTGTTCTAGAGGAACTTAAAATAGATCCGTTAGCGCTTGAAAGAGTCGCCAACAAGCCGGCAAAAAGAACTACTAATGCGCCAATGTCTCCTATAAGTCTTCTAGCGACTTCTACAATTGCAGTTTCTCCTAATTCTTTAAGCTGTGACACAGAAAGAAAGCTATTGCTTACGAAAAAAGTGAGAATATAAAGCAGGGTTACAATTAGTACACTGCCCACCAAAGCACGAGGTAGATTACGTTGCGGATTGATGATTTCTCCTCCCACAGTAGCTATTTGAACAAATCCCAGATATGAAGTAAAAATGAGTGCGGAAACTCCTACTACAGGGCTGAATCCTTTAGGAGCAAATGGTTTTGGTAAATGTGCAGAACCAATAATTCCAATAGCTTGAAGCGTACCATACAAAAATAAAAGAGTCAATACTCCTGTAAGTACAAGAACGATACTATTTTGAAGTTTATTTGCACTTTTTGTTCCTACGATGTTGATAAAAGTGAGAAGTAAAGTAGAAGCTAAGGCAATTAATATCACTGGATCTTTAGGTTGGTATCCAATTTCTTTGAGAAAATCTATCAAATAACTGGCAAATCCATACAGGTAGAAGGAACTAGCGAAAACAAGACCCATCCATTGTCCAACACCTATCAGCATACCCCAGAATGGACCAAAAGTTCTTGAAACAAAATAATACCCACCTCCGCTAGCAGGCATAGCGGTTGCTAGTTCAGCTGTGCAAAGAGCAACCAACAACGCAATAGCACCAGCAAGCACGAAAGATAACATGGCGGCAGGTCCGGCCTGCCCTGAAGCTATGCCAGGGAAAACAAAAATTCCTCCTGCACCAACCATAATTCCTACACCAATACTTAAAGCTGCCTTAAGTGAAATAGTACGTGTTAATGAAGGTTTTTTTTCTTTGGGGTTACTCAAAACGACAGGTATTGATTAAATAGAAATTACAAGTGAACTAATAAATTTCATTAAAAAAGTAAAAGTGCTCTTTGATGAAAACAGATAAGTTTAATCAGAAAATTATCGACCTTGTTGTGAATCTTCTCTTTCAAGAATATTGAATCGTCCAAAAACAATTAAAGCGGTACCTATTGCTGAAAATATACCGAGTAAAAAATTATACTCGTTATTCTCATAAAGATAAAGAGTGAAGACTGATGACATTATTAATATAACACAAAGAATACGTACTTTATTAAACATCATATGGACAGAATTAATCTATAAAAATAATAAATCATAGAATAAAATTCAAGTCCATAGACTCTTATTTAAGATAAGATTTTAGCTTTTTGTTAAATATCCTTAAATACAATTAGTTTCCTCTCTGTTTTTATTATTTTAGTAGTGAACCAATTAAAAATAAACATTATGAGCATTGTAAAAGTTATAGAAGTATTAGCAACTTCAGATAAAAGTTTTGATGACGCAACTCAAAATGCAGTAACTGAAGCATCAAAGACCGTCAAAAATATTAAATCTATTTATGTAAAAGAAATGAATGCAAACGTGACTAATAATCAAATCGTTTCTTACGCAGTAAATGCAAAAGTTTCTTTTGAAATAGAAAGTTAAATCAATTTAACTGATAAATAAAAAAGCAGCAAGATTTTCAATCTTGCTGCTTTTTTAATGTTTAATTTTTTAATCAAAAGTCTTATTAAGTTTCAATTTGAAGTGTATTCTACTTCTTCAATGATAAAAAAACCGTCGTTTCCCTGAAATTGGTATAAGGGCATAAATATGCGTGCGTTCCATTTACTCTTTATTTCATTTCCATTTTGTTTGGCCAGGAGTTCTCCTTTTTCAACTTTTTGAAAATTTTCATACCCAGGTTCCATTTCAAAGACATCGGAATCTTCAAGACCATGTCTGTGAATCAATTCAAAAGTTTTCTGTTCAGGAGCATTTTTCTCAGCAAAACGATTTATGCACTCTGGATAAGTTTCAATCTTTGTAAGATTTATCTGGCATGCTTCTTTTAAAGCTAGCCAAATGACACCTTCGTGATTTTCAACCGAAGTTTCATCTTCGTGTTGTCCTGCTTCGAAGACAAAACCTGTCATCCCGATTCGACTTAGGTAATGATCTATATCTCCAGTAATGATGTCGCTAAATCCGCGTATAATATAAGTTGGAAATTTATGAGCCCATTCATCATTATCATTTACAACTTGAACTGAAACGTAGGGAAGACTTGGTGAAGAAGTAGTGTGACAATCCAGAAAATAACGCTTAGTATAGTCCTCTTCAGGATATTGATTTAAAATCCCAATAATTTCCCACATTTCTTTTTGCTCGTGGGTTTCCGCTTTTTTCTGCTGAATGTTTTCTTTGGTCCAGACTCGGTTGAGGTCTTCGTCAATATAGCGTTTATTCTGATTGAGAGCTTTATGATTTCCTGATACACCCACAATCTTTCCCTCAATTTCAGGTTTTGCTTTTTCTAACTGTTCAAACACTTCTTCTAATGCTTTTACTCCACTGGATTCATTTCCATGAATACCTGCAGTAACAAAAAGTAAAGGGCCTTTTTTATTGCTGGAGTATTCTCCTATAATTCTTGGGATTTGATTGTCGGTTTCTTGACTCATAGTTTATGTGTTAAATTTTTCAATTATCTATATAAGTTTTTTAGTTTTTAAATTGATATTACTAAATATCAGTCTAGAGTTGAATTATTATTTCATGCAGGCAATCTCCTTATTGGTTAATAGATGACCATAAAGATTTTTATATTCAACTTTACGTTCTATAGCTTGAACTATAATTTCAGTAAAATCCGGGAGACCAACCTCTTCAAAATGCTCCATACCACCTGGACTTAAAACATTAATTTCTATCAGCTTATCATTTACAACATCTAGTCCTACAAAGAAGAGTCCATCGCTTATCAGTTTTGGTGCGGTTAGCTCAACTATTCGTTTCATTGCAGGGGTAAGATCGCTGGTATCTGCAGTAGCTCCAAGTGCAAAATTACTACGGAATTCACCTTCACCACTTACACGTCTTATGATAGACTGTTTTCCATCATTGACCATAACGCGGCCATTCATTAATAAAACCCTGACATCACCATCTTTCACTTCAGGCAAAAATTCCTGAGCAATGATATATCCATCCTGACTTATAGTTTCAATAATTTGATTGAGGTTTTTTTCATTTTCATCTATTAGAAATACATTTTGACCTCCGGAGCCTTCAAGAGGTTTTAAAACCATTTTTTTATCATTCTCCTCCCAAAATTTTAGAATATCATCTTTATTTCTGGTAATCAATGAATTGGGTTTTATTTCTGGTGGAAGTTCCTCAAAATAGAGTTTATCTATAAAGGCTTGAGATAAAGCATATGCATCATTCAAAACTAAAACCCCCTGCTGCTGTATTAGCTTTCCAAAAGCAATACCAGCATGCTCAGCCCATTCCCGACCAGAACCTTCTTCTGTAGGATTATTTCTTATAAATAGTACATCCAGTTCAGTGGAAGTAATTATCTTCTTACGAGCTTTAGAACTTTTCAACGCTTCGAGGTAATCCTGAGCAGAATTAATTTTTGCATCTTCAGGCACTTGTGTGCTATTAATACTAATAGGTGCTCCATGGTGAAAATTAAAATCACCTATACCCATGGCATAAACCTCATGGCCACGAGCGTGAGCTCTATTCATTACCATAATTGAGGTTCCATACCTTTCATTTTCTATATCGTTTAAAACAAAACAAATTTTCATTAGGTTGTCATTTTTGAAATGGATAACCCATTTCTGATTAAATTTAATTTTTCAGTAACATCTTCAGTCAACAAATAGCTTGGTCTGAGTGCTCCTGGTAGTAAAATTTTTCTTTCGGTTAACTCTTCTATTATTTTGGTATGCTTTAAGGCAAACTTTCCGGCCAATAGTGGCTCATAGTCACCACCATCCTGAAGGTAATCACGAAGTTGAACTAAACCCTTCAAGTAGATAATGTCTTTCAAAAATCCACCTCCCTGCATAATTCTGGAAGTTATATTGAAAGCTCGTTCTGAGGAAAAACCATACTGTATCTTCAGAAGTCTGAATATTTCCTGAAAATTAGCACCTTCCAATCTTGCAGAACCTGCAACAACTCTTCCAGCCAAAGTTCTCAATCTATTAGGGGTAAGTCCATCGACCAAATACTCTGACATAACTGCAAGACCTTCCTGAAGTGGGTCATAATCAGCTAAACCACTGCTCAATAATTCTAAAGGTTGCTGTATACCGTTATAATGGGTAAGAACGTGAGTCCCAACCTCATGCTGGATCAATGCCGAGGCTTCAACTTTATTCATTTTATAATCTGCTGGCACATAAAGCTCTCCTTTATTAACCATCATGATATTGACATCCTTTCGAATGTGAATTTTACTTTTGAAGTTTTTGTCCTGATTGGTGAAATAATCAAATTCTCGACGTGCTAAGCTAGCAAAGCCTTTGGCGTCTATAAAGTTACCATCATCAAACTCTTCTTTTTCATTCACTTCACTGAGTATGGTCTTCGCTTCCTGATTTAGTTTCCGGCTTATTCCTTTATAAAGTCTTATGCTGTTATAAAAGAAATTTGGCGTTCCTCTTTCGTTCAGCATGGTAATTTGATGATCGAGTTCCTCCCGTTTTTCTCTGAATATATGAGACATTGCAGGGTCATCTATATCTTCAATCTTGAGATTGTAGAGCTCTCTTTTGAGAACATCCGGATCTATGGGTAAAATACGATAATGGTAATCTATAACTTTTTCGAAATTACTTTCGAAAAAAGTAGCTTTAATATTATGAATATTGGCAGGGGAAACTAACCATAAAAATTGATACGATCGTTCTATTTTAGCAAGAGCTTTATCTATCTCAAAAACCTTATCTTTTAAGTGTTCCCTCCCCATAGACAGATAGCTTTCCATTCTGCACGAAGTATGCACCCTTACATAATCAAAAATCGTTTTGTGAATAGAATCTACCAGGTAGTCTTTAAACTGTCTTAAAAAAACCGGAAAAACATCTCCGCTCTCATTACGATAGATAGGGGGAATTTCCAGTCCTAAAACAATAGCACCTAATCTTTTTGCATCCTCTACACTTAGGATTTCAGGATCACCTTCTTTTTGCCGGTTTGGAGTGTCTAACACTTCAGTATTTAAATAAAGTGCGCTAAATTTATCGTTTATCTCGTTAAGCTCTTTTTCCAGTACATGGACTGTGCTTCCTATTTTTGATACTGGAGCTTTGATAGTAAAACAATTGGTAGATTCTCCAGTATAGATTTCAAATACCATATAAGACTTAAAGTCAGAACAGAGCCTTTCTATAAGTGCAAAAATTAATTTCTGATAGTTCTTAAACTCTTTTTGACCAATCAACAGATAAGACGCTTCACTTAAAACTAATTTTTCAGTACCAGAATCATTTTCTCGTTCTCTGTAAACTATTAAATAAGGAAGGTTTTCTTCAATATGAAGTAAACCGCCACCAGGAAGTGTTGCACCTATTTTTCCATCTTCGTCAAGTGTTTTTAAAATTAATTCAATAGATTTTTTTGATAACTCAGATATGTTTAGCATTTGTGTTATTTAAAAAAATTTAATAGTAGTTCAATTATTAATATAATTGAATTGAATGTTGATTTTATTTAAATTATTAAATAATTAAGTATTATTCAAGTCCAAAATTATTTTAGTATTTATTTATGAGATTTACTAAAAAGCTTTAGAATACTTTCAGAATAAAGATTTGTGAGCAACTGTAGAATGAAATTGATTTAAAAGGAAGCGTATAAAGGTTATATTTTATAAAATATCAATCAAAATTATCACGGCACTCTCCTCTTTGATATTATCAAAGGCAAGTACTAATGTATTTGTACAATAGCTTTTAGAATAAGGTCTTGCCTCCTCATAAAGTACTTTAGCTAATAAAACAATATGTAAAATACCACGCATCAAATTAGCTAAAGATGCATAGGCATATTCAAAGTTTTTTTTAAAAGATGATGACGATAGAAATTTAAACTATGAACGATTTAAATAAAATCTCAGTTGACATGTTTTTTATCCTAGGTGTTTCCGATAGTTAAATCATAAGTTGCCTTGTGTTAAATTATAGATGTTATAACCAAAAAGAATAAGTATTGTTGCTAAAGCTATTATAGTTGGAACAGGAATATTTTTAATATTCAGCGGAATATGAAAAGGAGCCTTTTGTTTTCCTTTATTTTTATAGCGAAAAACAAGCATAGAGAAATTTACCATACCAAAGACGATGAAGATAAAAATATTACTGATGCTCGCTACCAGTTTTAAATCTCCTAATAAGCCAAAAGCAATTGCGACAAGAGCGATAGCTATGATAGCATAATTTGGAGCATTTCCGATACCAGAAATTGTGGTAAATTTTTTGAGCCATGCTATATCACTATCCCTGGCAACGTCATATAGCAATCGTGAGGTTCCCAATATATTACTCAGAATGGTTTTACTGGTTGCAAATAAGGCAATAACTACAAGTCCTGTGGCTCCGATTGTTCCTAGTTTTGTCTGAGCAACTGCAGCTAGTGGTCCCCCGGTCTGAGCGAGTTTATTCCAGTCCAAAACACTTACCGCACTTATGGCTATAAGCACGTAAATTATTAATACAGCTACCCCGCTTAGCAGAACGCCTTTAGGCATTACCTTTTCAGCATTTTTTGTTTCTTCGGCCATTTTCACCAGATCCTCAAAACCAACGTAACTAAAGAAGATAAGGGCACTACTGGCAACAATACCATTCCACCCAAAATTGTTGAATTCAGTAAGGTCCGTGTTGCCAAACTCGGGAATGCAGACTGCAATAATTACAGCAAGACCAAGAAGGGTAATAATGGTAGCAATTGAATTGTAATACGAACTATACTTTGCTCCAAAGATGTTGAATAAAGCCATCAGTCCAATTATAGCAATCACGATTATCCATGATGGAAACTCCAGAAGTCTAGTGAGATAGCTGGCAAAACTTATAGCAATAGCCGCCGCCGCTACTATACCTGTAAACATCATCAAGACAGACATTACTAAAGCAGCTTTGTGTCCTAAACTTTGTTTTATATATTCGAAACTTCCACCAGAATCTGGAAACCTGCTTACAAACTCAGCATAGCTTAAGCCTGTGAGAAGCGCCACACAGGCAGCCACTACAAAACTTAGCCAGAGCATATTGCCCCCTAAAGCTGCTGCTTCTCCTATAATAGCATAAATGCCTGCGCCAACCATCCCTCCTATTCCAAACATCAGAATGTCCCACAACCCAAGTGTTTTTTTAAGCTTCCTTTTTTCCATAGTAAGACTCTAATTTTGAACTTATTGAACTAAGATGTTTATGGATGCCTAAAGATTGGATACAATGCTTTCGTGGATGTCTAAGTCTTCTTTACCATAAAGTACAAATCGAATCTTTTTGACTGATTGTAATTTTGGAAGCATCTCTGATATAGTTTCAAAAGCTATCTTAGCGGCATCTTTTGTAGGATATCCAAAAGCACCAGTGGATAAAGCTGGAAATGCAACAGAGTCAATCTTATTTTCTTCTGAAATTTCCAGAGCATTACGGTAGCAATCTGCCAAGAGTTTGTCTTCCGGCTGGTCTCTGCCATAAACAGGGCCCAGGCAATGAATCACATAATCATTTGGAAGCTCATGAGCTCCCGTAATAACGGCTTCTCCCGGGTTGATGGGTGCTAAAGATCTGCATTCATCATAAAGACCAGGTCCGGCAGCGCGATGTATAGCACCTGCTACACCACCACCTGTTTTAAGCTGAGCATTTGCAGCATTCACTACAGCTTCGATGTCTTTCTGTGCAGCAATATCCCCCTGTTGACATTCAATCTTGATACCTGATAATATTTTTTCCATAATTCACTTCTTTAATATCCAATAGTTAGTTTGCCTTTTTAAAGAGCTAAGTCAAAAAACATAAGACTAAAGTTTAGCTATAAAATTGAAAAATCAATTTCTTAACTCACCAACTCACCGCTACTTAGTCTCTTCCCATAATTTTATTTTTCCATTGGGTCAAAAAATCTAATTTAGCTCCACTGTCATCATAACCAATCAGAAAGCCTACAGGTTTGAGATCCTGAGTGTTATCAAATACAATTTTCATAACTCCAAATAAAGGCACAAATAAAATCAGTCCTGCAAAGCCCCATATAGCACCGCCCAGAACAATAGCTATAATGACAAACAACGGACTTTGTTTGACTTCAGAGCCTATAAGCAAGGGCTCCAAAACATAACTTTCTATGAGTTGAATTATCACTATGAGGATAGTAAATGAAATAATCTCTGTGGAATTCTGACTAATAACGAGCATAAACAGAACTGGTAAAAGTCCACTAAGTAAGGGACCTATATAGGGTATAATAGTGACCAAAACTCCAAAAATTAGCAGCAGTGCAGAATACTCTAAGTCATAGGCAAAAAATGCAATACTATACATGACAGCCAATACAATCATCACCTGAGCTCTTCCCCAAAGATAGCGGTTGGCAACATTTTTAGATTTGTGTAAAATTATTTTTGCATTTTGTTTGTTTTTTTCGGACACATATTTCATCAAAAATTCATTGAATTTTTTACGATTGATCAGTAGTAGAAAAACATAAATTAATGTCAGTAAAAAACTAACTAATATATCAATAAAACCTCCAAAAACATCAGACAAGTGTTTTTGAACTTCTTGGATTAACCCGTAAATACGCTCATTAAACATTTCTTTTTGTTGTTCCAGAGTGAACCCCGTAGAATCAACGATTTGCTGTTGAAGGTTATCAACAAAACCAAAGATGTCCTGTTTTCTTTCTATAAGATCATTTATAAACAAACTAAGCTGACTGAATAGTAAAAAGAAAAGTCCGCCAACCACTATAAATAGAATGAATGTACTAATGAATGACGCCAGTATTCTTCCCAGATTTAGTCTGTTTTCAAGAAAATTGCAAATTGGCATCATCAGCGTGGTAAAAAATATGCCAAAAGTGAGGGGAATCAAAAACGAAGAACCGTAGTATAATCCAATGATCAGAAGTAAGCAAAATAATAAAACACTGTTGATTTTCTGTAATTGGCTTTTCTGCATTGCTCTAAATTTTTGACTAAAACTAAGTATTTTAAGTCATAAATAACAAGAAATTATTAGGATTTGACACCCAATAATTTCTTGATACTTGAACTCAGTTAAAGAAAGTTTAATACCTGTATAAAGCATTTACTTTTTTATGGTTTTCATCGGGCATCGCTTCTTTTTCCATAATATAAATGCTGCCACCCTTTTCGAAAACCTTTATAGCTATAAGGTTAAGCAAAGAAATATTGTTATCGGTAAGTTTGTCTTGAATATTCGCTTCCTGACTAGCGTGGTCATAATCACCGAATATTTCGGCTCCGCTTTGCACAAATAGACTATCAATTCTTCCTTCAATTGCCGATTTTACAATCATATTTATATCTGCTGAAGCTTTACCAGTTCCGATATATTCTGAATATAAGTTCAACTTTTCTTTGCGTGTCTTAGTAAAATGAGGTTGCAATAAACTCCAGGCTTCTTCATGAAGCTGGTTGATATCTTTGTCCTCTGGATTTCCTGAAACGTGCTCATCATATAGGTTTTGATACGTATTGACATCCTTATAGACAGGGAATTGAAAATCCTGACAAGACACTACTAAGGGCGGATTTTGGTCATCATGAAGCATAGTCATTATACCATCGTTTACCGCTCTGAAGTAGCGTTTCATCTCATTCAATTCTTCAGCTTTGCCTTCTCCGGCACCATGGTACATTCCGGATTTGCTATCGCCTTGCTGTCCAGATCTAAACTGTAGGTTTTTCTGTTCAAAATCATAGCCGACAACATCTTCCAGTCTTGAAGGAACTTCTTCTGGAGTAATAACTTCTGTCATGGTATATCGGGTGCCTTCATAAAATTTAACCTCATCATTCTTAAGTGATAATAAATAAAACAATCCATCACCGTTGAAAAGCGGCATCAATGGCTTGAGATAAAACTCATCGGCTACATAATTAAACTCTTCAAAATTGACGGGTACCGTATATTTCTTGAAGGTGTTTTCAGATAGGAAAATAGCTAAGCCGTCAGATTGATGTCTCCAAAATTCATTGTCATTTATCAATTCGTTTACAGGTTTGACCAATTCTTCCACTTCTTTATCGCTCAAACCTCGCTGTTCTAGTTTAGCTTTAGCATTTTTAAGCTGAGTCTTTAGTCTGATTTTATCCTGACCGTCTAATGTTTCCGCACCAGCCCGGTGTGTTGGTATGTAAATAGAAACATAATTTGAACTCTGTTCATTCACTAATTTTAAAACTTCTTGTTTTGTTATCATTGCCATATAATTTGTTTTATATAATGTTTGACTAATTAAAATAGATATTCATCTTTTAAATAAATCTATAACTATTGTCAAACTACTAAAAACAAAGGCTATGACCTTCGATTTAAGAATATTTTAAAATAAAAATCAAACTTATGGCTTACAAACCGACATTAAACAAAATGAGTTATCGAGGGTACCGATAACTCATTCTACAATACCAATAACCCACCTATGCCTTTTGCCCTAAGCGTCTGAAAATATTCGAAAACCCATACTGGTCTGGTTTTTCGATTTTTGATAATTCATCCCATCGAATTGGCGTGGCAACTCCAGCAGAGGGGATAGGTCTGAGAGAGAATGGACAAACGGAAGTCTGACCGTAGGCATTGCGTAAGTAATCGACAAACACTTTATTGTCGCGGTTATCTTTTCTGATAGCTGTAGTCAGAATATCAGGATGTTTTTCTCTCATGTTTTCAACCAGCGCTTTTATTTTTTCTCGTCGCTCATCAAAATCTTTGGTTTGTTTGACGGCATACCAGATATGAAATCCACTTTTGCCTGTGGTCATCACCTGGGGGTTTTTTCCTTCTTTTTGAAGGAAGTTGCCAATTTTCTGTGTAGCCTCTTTCACTTTTTCGAAAGCATTTTTTGGAGGGTCTAAATCAAAAATAACTTTATCAGGTGTATGTAATTTTTCTTTTTTTGATAGCCAAATGTGGAAGGTTACGACACCCTGGTTTGCTAAATAGATAAGCGTTTTCTTGTCATTGCAAATCACCTGCGTATTGCGTCCGTCTTTGGTTTCTATAGGAATGGTTTTTATAAAATCCGGAAAATAATCCGCTGCGTTTTTTTGATAAAAACCGTCAGATTCAATACCATCCGGAAAGCGCTGAAGAGTGAGTGGCCGGTCTTTGAGATAAGGCAACATCTTATCCGCGATCTTTTCGTAATAGTTTATCATGTCCAACTTGGTGATTTCCAGGTCGGGAAAAATAACTTTGTCGGGATGTGATATATCGATGTCTTCTATTTTCATTTTGGGACTTCTTGAGTTACCTGTTTTGCTTCTTTATCATCTCGAATACCTAAAAATCGGGGGTGGCGTAGTTTATTATCGTCGGTCCATTCTGTAAAACCAAATTCTCCAACATACTTCGGTTTGATCCAGTGATTGAATCCGTTTTCGTCGTCATCAAAATTTTCAAAAGGACTGGAGTCCAGTTCAACCCGATCAAATTTTTTTCGCCATTTCTTAAGAAACTCGTCAGCATATCCGGTTCCGACTTTTCCGGCGTACATAAGTGCACCCTCCTCATAATAGCCAACAAGCAGAGCTCCAAAACCCAGACGTTCTCCTTCAGGCTCAGTAAAACCGCCTATAACCAGTTCCTGGCCTTTAGAGCATTTAAACTTGAGCCATTTTTTGCTCCGGCTGTGTACATAAGCAGATTCCCCGTCTTTAGCAATAATGCCTTCCCAGCCTTTTTTACAGGCTTCTTCATGGTAGGATTTACCGTCTTCATTGCGATGAGCTACAAACCGAATGGGATCGTCCCAGTTAAGCGCTTCTTTCAGGACCTTTTTACGCGCCTTCAACGGAAGTTGATCAAGGGCAAAATCTCCATAATACATGATGTCAAACACATATAAAAAGACCTTCACGTCAGAGTTTTTCGCTTCCTCTTTATCCTTGAGTTGCATTCTATCCTGTAACTTGCTGAAACTGGAGACATGTCCGTCAAAAGTGACTATTTCGCCATCCAAAATAAGATTGGGATAGTTTTCTTTTTCCAAAGCCTTTTCAAATTCAGGATAGGTCGAATTCAGTTGCTTTTCATTTCTTGAAAAGATAGAAACCTTTTCATTTTCTATTAGAATTTCACAGCGTTCACCGTCGAGTTTTCTTTCGTACATCCACTGCGGATCATCGAAGTAGTCCTCTGTTAAGGTAGCAAGCATGAGCGGCATAAAGCCCGGAAACTTTTTCTTTTCAGCCTTTTTGAAAACCTCATCTGCCAGGATGTCTTTCAGAGCTTTCATGAGTCGCTTTCTTCTTTTTCAATGGCATTCAGGGTTCTCCCTGTTTCAGTACTTTTTGGTTCGGTGCTGGTGGGATTATGGCGAGCATCGGCTTTATCGTCATCCATTTTGATGAGTAACCAGTTGCCTTCCATTTTTCCGCTATCCATCTTTATCAAAGCATAACCCCCTTTCAGTTTTTCTCCATGCAATTCAATTTCAATGGTTCCGTTTTCGAAAGATGTTTTGAGACCCATAGAATTTCCATCTTCATCTCTCTTGATATTCTCAAAGGTTCCCTTATCCCAAATCATTACTGTTCCCCCACCGTATTCATCTTCTGGAATTACGCCTTCAAAATCTGCATAGTCAACAGGATGATCCCCAGTAGGGATTGCCATTTGCTTTTCACTGGGATCGGTGCTTGGTCCTTTAGGAACAGACCAGGATTTCAGGGTGCCATCTATCTCTATTCTGAAATCATAATGAAGCTGACTTGCATCGTGTTTTTGAATGACAAAAATAGGCTTGTCACCGCTGCTTTTTTTCTTACTCCCCTTAGGTTCGTCTGTTTTATCGAAATCCCGTTTCTCTTTATATGTGTTGCTGGCCATTTTTTTCTTTTGAAAATAGTTAACTCGTTGAAGATACAAATGTTTAATCTTTTTGAGCCTCCCCCGTCATTGGTACAAATCTCACCATCAGTAAGGTTTCCTTCTTAAATTTATCCTCTTCCAGTCGTTCGATAAGCACCAATTTTTGTGAAGAAGTTCCCACAGGTGCTAATAGTTTACCGCCAATCTTAAGTTGTTTTTTAAGGGTTTCAGGAATTTTTGGGGGTGCTGCTGTAAGTTGGATCGCATCAAAAGGGGCCTCTTCCGGCCAGCCTTCATAACCATCGGCATGTCGAACTTCAATAGTGTCATAGTCAGTTTTTTTGAGGTTTTCTTTAGCCTGTTTAGCCAGCCATTCTATTATTTCAACCGAATAAATTTGTTTGGCTAAGCGTGATAAAACAGCAGCATTATAACCGCAACCTGTTCCTACTTCAAGGACTCTATCACTATCTTTCAGTCCTAGAGCCTGGGCCATATAGGCAACGATGTAGGGCTGACTTATCGTCTGAGATTTCCCAATAGGCAGGGGACTGTCCTCATAAGCTTTGTCTTTCATATCTTCAGGTACAAAAAGCCTCCTGTCCACGTCCTGCATGGCCTTTAAGACCGCCTTATCTTCAATGCTTCTTTTTTTTAGTTGACGTTCTATCATGTCTTTTTTTGTACTCATCATGTATTGTTTTTGAATTATTTTTTTTGAATAAATAGTAGGTAATAAGTCATCCATTAATCGAACATCAGCAACTGAATTCGCTTTTTTACTAATTTTTTTCAAGCAAGCAAGCATCGCTTTGCGCTTAGTCAAGAAGGTGAATTTTTTAAATCAGTGACACGCTATACTTTGCGTTTCTTCGCGGGTTTGCTTTGTGAGCTTTGTCTGAAATAGCATTGCGATTAGTGATGTTATAAAGAGGCTGATTAGTCACCATACTCTTATTAAAATTTAAAACTTTCAAAACAATTTAATGCGCTATTCAGCACTAACCTTCAGGCCCAGTTTCTCATGGCATTGCTCACGAATTTTTCTGAATTCATCTTCATTCCCCTCAACGGGTTTATCCCAAAAAGGGATCATGTGATTAAGCTTAGTTTTGACTTCGTCCGAATTCAGTAAATCCGGATATTCCTGCTTTATAATGTCTAAAGCAATTTTGACTGCGGTTGAAGCTCCTGGTGAAGCGCCAAGTAAAGCTGTAACCGTACCATCTTTGTTGGAAACAACTTCAGTTCCAAACTCCAGCAAGGCTCCTTCTTCTTTACTTTTCTTAAGAATTTGAACTCTTTGTCCAGCGTTTTGCATTTCCCAGTCTTCAGACTTGGCATCTTTTACAAATTTCCTTAATTCTTCCAACTGGGCATCCTTTCCAGTCACCACCTGTTCTACAAGATATCTGGTAAGGTCAAGGTTTTTCCAAAAGACCCCCCAATAGGTAGGAATGTTTTCAAAATTAATAGAGTGGGGAAGGTCTAGGGAGGAGCCTTCTTTTAAAAATTTGGTACTAAATCCTGCAAACGGACCAAACATAAGTGCTTTTTTTCCATCGATGTGACGGGAATCTAAATGTGGAGCAGACATGGGCGGATTATTTCCGCTGGCTTTGGAATACACCTGAGCATCATGGTTTTTGATAAGCTCTTCGTTACGGCAAACCAGCCATTTTCCGCTTACGGGAAAACCACCGTAATGACTATGCTGTTCAATCTCCGATTTTTGAAGGAGTAGGAGTGCTCCGCCACCGGCACCAATGAAAATCTTTTCTGTTTCAAATGAAAAGGATTTTTCATCAGAGGCAGTCTTGCCATCAACAGTCCAACCCCGGTGGGTTCTATTGACATCTTTCACGTCATGATCTACCAAAATATCGACATCAAATTCGTTTTTCAGGATGTTCATAAAAGATTTGGTGACCGCTTCAAAGTCAATTTCTGTCCCCTGCTTAATTCGTGTTCCTGCAAGATGTTCGTTATCGTCTCTATTCCTCATAATGACAGGAAACCAGTCGCGCATGCTGTCAAAATCTTCGGTATATTCCATGTTCTCAAACTCCACACTGGCTTTCATTTTTTCAAATCTTTTTTTGAGAAGCTTCACCTGTTCTTCGTCATGTACCCAGCTGCAATGGGAAGTCGGAAACACAAATGAATCTGGATTCGATATAAAATCTTCTTCGATGAGATAGCTCCAGAATTGCTTGGTGAGTTCGAAATCATGACATACATCGAGTGCTTTGGAGATATCGACATGACCGTTATCTTCTACCAACGTGTAATTGAGTTCGCAATTGCCAGAATGCCCTGTTCCTGCATTGTTCATGGTTTTAGAGCTTTCCTGGCCGGTTTCTGAAAGGCGTTCGAGAATTAAAATTTCAAACTCAGGTTTTAAAATTTTAAGCATCAAAGCATAAGTCATGCTCATTATTCCTCCGCCAACGCAAATCAGATCGTAGATTTTGTTCCTGTGTGATTTATTCATCTTTTGAATTTAAGTTAATACTATAAATGTGTTTAGTCGAGCCTAAGCTCAAATGTTAGTCTTATACCTAAAGCTCACTTATTAAAATGGATGTTTTGTTATTATAAAACTGAATTGCCTAGGTGAAAATTACTCAGACAGTTCAGAATCAAATTGAATTTCAATTCCGGTAAATCCTCTAAGTCATTTATGGGCTTATAAACTTTACAATCCATAAGGATAGGTTTCGGGAAGTTTAGAGTCTTCAACAGAAACATCTATGTGATTTAAGGCCTTGGTTTTATCAAAAAACAAAAAATGATCATAGCGTTTGGTGATAAGCGTAGGCACATAGTTTCCAAACCGCTCGTGGTTGGGATTATAAACCACACCTACTGCCCGGTGAGGGATTCTTTTCTGCAATTCAGGAATGTGCCTGAGATCCTCCATATGGATGTGAAACTGATCTCCTGCGCGATGGCATAAATCTTCCCAGCTATCTTCACGACCTTCCGGCAACTTCATTTCCTGAACCTCTGAACCCCAGGAATTTCCTGCCAGCACACTTCCGCGGTAACTGCCAAAACCAATAAGAGATACCTTATCTTTTCCATATTCTTCCCGACCAAGCTCTCCTATATTGTATAAACCCTGGTCACCCATATCGGTGTAAGAAGCATCGCCTATATGGGTATTGTGTGCCCAGACGATTCCCGTGGCATTTTCACCATGAAATTTCATCAGCCGGTTAAGGGTATCCATCATGTGTCGGTCTCGAAGATTCCAGGTGGATTCGTCGCCGGAAGCCATGATGCGATAATACTTTTCAGCATTTTTAGTGACCACTGCATTTTGTTCGGTGCTGAAAGCGTGTTCACGATCCGAATTATAATTGGATACGTTTTTACGAATTTCAGAAAGCAATTGACTGACTTCTCTGCTGCAGCCTTCAGGAACCAATCTTGTGGATAAGGCATATGTTTGTCCTCCTTCATCGCGATGAGGTTCAAAACAGCGCATGGCTGTTTTAGCAGTTTCAAAAGCAGACGGGTCTTCTTTTTTCAGATACTCCATTACGGCATCCAGCGATTCCCAAAGGCTATATACGTCCAGACCGTAAAAGCCCTTACGTTTGCCTGATGGCAGTTCTTTGTTAAATTCTCTAAGCCATTGCATCCACTCGTGGACCTCCCAGTTGGCCCACATCCAGGACGGCCATCTTTTAAATTCCCTGAGTACCGATTTTGTTTCTTCACTGGCATCTTCATAATTTTTGACATGGCGGTTGAGTTCATAACAGGCTGGCCAATCTCCTTCAACGGCAACAAAATCAAAACCATGCTCTTCCATTAAAAGTTTAGAAATCTTGGCTCTCCAGTTGTAATAATCGTGAGTTCCATGAGAAGCTTCCCCCATCATTACAATTCTCTTGTCTTTGATGGAATCTATAAGGGCTTTTAAATCCTCTTTCTCCTTAAAGTCATTTTTATTTTCCTGCAGAGTTGCAATAACTGAATTTTTCACACTATTTTTTTTAAAATTAATAAATCCTCAGTTCGATATGAAACGCTAAAAGCGAGCTGAGTAGCAACTAAACATTTCATTAATACCGAGCTTATATAAACCTGTGAGTTTTTTAGGCTGAGCCAAAATAGGATTTGTTGTTTTGGCTAAAGAAATTAAAAGTCTATTTCTGTTTTATTAGCACCTGCCTTTGGATATTAAGCAGATGTGTATAAATTTACTATTCAGGTTTATTGTATAATAATTAATACTTGTTCAAAATACTTATTGACCTGTGAAATGCAAAGCTTTTAAGAGTATTATAAGAAGTAATGAAAATTGTATACTTTTTATTACATTGAAATACATTAACTATAAACCATGAAACGATTTAGAAGATTTAGGAGTGACTTCAAGAATGATGAAAAAATAATATTGCGTGATTTTTTAGCTATGGAGCGCACCACTTTAGCTAATGAACGCACTTTTTTCGCTTACATCCGGACAAGTTTTTATCTTATTGTAGCAGGTATAGCTTTCATCAAACTCAAGGACTTTGATCCCTTAAGCTGGGTAGGTTATGCTCTCTTTGGAATCAGTGCTTTTTTACTGAGTTTTGGTATTTATAGGTATCAGCTTTTGCAGAGAAAACTGAACCGCTTTTACGATGACTCAGAAGTAGAAAAGGAGTCTAAAACGGATAAAAATAAGGAATAAGTATACTGGCTAAGATCACGAATAAGAGGTGGAGTGGAGCCCCTACTTTCGTAAAATCCGTAAATTTATATTTACCTGCGCTAAAAACCATGGTATTGGTTTGGTAACCAATGGGCGTCATAAAACTCGCACTTCCAGCAATGGCAATGGTTACCAAAAAGGGTAAAATATTGGTATCTAAACCTGAGGAAACCGAAAAAGCTATGGGTACCATTAAAGCTGCTGAAGCATTATTGCTCATTGTTTCCGTGAGTAGGGAAGTAAACACATAAAAAACAGCAACTAAAAGCATTCTGCTTTGAAATTCGCTGGTTGTGCTTATCAGCATCTCGCTAATATTCTGAGAAAGGCCGCTGCTGGTCATTGCTTCCCCCAAACTTAAGGAGCCGGCCAACAGAAAAATCACTTTCCAGTCGATCGCCCGATAAGCCTCTTGCATACTGATGATTCCAAGACTATTTAAAATAACAATCCCCCCGAAAGCTGAAATCACCAAGGGTAAAATATTGAAAGTAGCCAAAAGAATAACAGATAGTATCACTGAAATCGAAATGTATAACTTCTTTGGGTTTATGTCGCTTACTACTTGTTCACTCACGGAGATAAAGGGTGAATTTCGTTTTTCCTGACTTTCCTGTAGGAGTTGGTATCCATTTTCATTGGTTAGTAAAACCAGGATATCACCGGCCTGTAGTTTTACTTCCTTTAAATCAGAAAGTTGTTTTTCACCTCTTTGGCGAATGCCTATAACATTGGCATTGTAGCGATTTAGGAAATCGACCTCTTCGAGCTTTTGACCTATGAGGTCTGAATTCTGGAGTAAGATGATTTCCAGCATACGGGTTTCCTCATCGGGAAATTCTTTATCCTCAAAGTCTTCTGTTAGACTGAAATAGTCATCCTTAATCAATTTGTTCATTTCTTTAAGAGAGCCTTCAATCAACAACGAGTCATTTTCTTTTAATTTTTTAGATTGATCTGGTTTATCTTCAGTTTCATTATCTCTTTTGTGAGTTTTGATCGTTATGTCTTTATCCTGGAATAAATTATTTAAATCCATTTCCTCTTCCTCGGGTTTTTTCTTTAGCCTGACTTCTGCTAAAAATCGTTTAGTTTCTTCCTGTTCTTCCATCAGGTCTTTTGATCCTTGATCTGGAAGAAAGTAACGGCCAGCAAACATCAAATACAGCAAGCCTACTGTAAACAAACAAAGTCCAATGGGCGCAAGTGTAAACATATTAAAATCCTCAAATCCCCTGTCTGATGCCATTCCGCTGACAAGCAAATTGGTGGAAGTGCCGATTAAAGTGCAACAGCCTCCAAAAATAGCCAGATAGGAAAGGGGGATTAAATACCTGGAAGGAGAGCGCTTGAGCTTTTTTGTAGTCCTGTTCACTACTGGAATAAAGGTAGCTACTACGGGGGTATTGTTTATAAATGCTGAAATTCCGCTCACCATAAATGCCATACTAAATATGGATTTTGGATATCCTTTGCCCAGTAAGTTTTGCATCAATGGAACTAACAAGTCGATTAAATTCGATTTGATCAACGCCTGACTCAAAATAAACATGGCGGCTACGGCAAGAGTAGCCTGATTGGCAAAGCCAGAAATGGCTTTGTCGGCATCAATTACGCCGGTGGTCACCAAGCTCACCATGACGCCTATAGCAACCAAATCTACTGGAATGTTCTCCTTGATATAGCAGAACATGCTTATGGCAATAATAGCAAGAGTAATATAAGCTTCAATGGTCATATTTAAAGTTAATTAAAAAATTGTAGAAAGCGTAAAAGTAAACGAATCTGAATTCGCCTAAGTTTTGATTATTTACATATTGACAAGCAGACTGCGAATGTTTTCGCTCTATTTGCTCATCTAACTTATTTTTAAAGGTACTTTATGATAGTATTTTTTATGATAAGCGAGATTGATGAAATTGGTGAAACACCATAATAAAGCTAAACATTAGTGTAAAACCTATTGATCGGTCGTAACAGGCTTAAACTTTAATTGCAGTCCAACTGAAAATCACTATCAAAAGGAGAGGGTTTCTATTTAAAGCTAGTGTTTTGAAAGAGTTCCTAAGGCTGTGACTACGATAGTTCGCCTACCACCATTATCTCTGTGTTCGCATAAGTATATGCCCTGCCAGGTCCCCAGATTCAACTCGCCATGACTTATAGGAATACTTAATGAAGAACCTAAAGTGGAGGCCTTTAAATGGGCGGGCATGTCATCAGACCCTTCTATGGTATGCGTGTAATATGGAGCGTGCTCTGGTACCGAATCGTTGAAGTGGCTTTCAAAGTCTACTCTTACAGATGGATCTGCATTTTCATTGATCGTCAATGAAGCAGAAGTGTGTTGAATGAAAACATGAAAAACACCTATGTCAATTGAACTCAACTCCTGTTTTACTTCTTGCATTATCTCCTTGGTTATTAAGTGAAAGCCTCTACTATAAGCCTTTAGCGTAAACTCTTTTTGAAAAGAAGTCATAAATTCATGTGTTTTAGCTTGACGGGTAATATACAAAATCCACACAAAAGCGTTTAATCTTAAGCAAAGTCATGAGATCATTATATCATTAACTTCTAAATTATTTATTCTAAAAACTCAAAATCTATGTCTATGTTATGGATGATATCTACATTTGTTTTTTTTTTGAAACTCTGTGGAGTTATCACGCACTTTGGTTCAATGACCAAAAAATAAATTATAACATGGATTTTTCGAACATCAAACTGGTGGTTTCCGATATGGATGGCACCCTGTTAAATAGCCGACATGAGGTTAGTACAAAATTTCTGAATCAGTTTCAGCAGCTAAAAAATAAGAATATTCATTTTGTAGCAGCGAGTGGAAGACAATTCCAAAGCATATTAAGCAAGTTTCCCTCTATCAATAATGACATTAGCATTATCGCAGAGAATGGTGCTGTTATGAAGTATAAGGACGAAACCAACGTCTTACTGCAATTGAGCTTAAATCAAATTTCAGACTGTATTTCACGCATTAGAGAAATAAAGAATTCTCATATTGTTTTATGCGGTAGAAAAACAGCTTATATTGAATCCAAAGATTCAAGTTTCATTTCCAAACTACGCGAATATTATACAGAGGCTTCACAAGTCGATGATCTTACTCAGGTCACTGATGACAAATTCTTAAAAATTGCAGTTTTTCATTTTGATTCCTCAGAGGAGTTTGTGTATCCTTACCTTCAGCCAGTTGTCAATCAGGTCCAAGTGATTGTTTCTGCACAGAATTGGGTTGATATTTCTCATAAAGAAGCCAATAAATCCTTTGCTCTAAAACAAATTCAAAAGAACTTGGGGGTAACACCTGAGCAGACGATGATTTTTGGTGATTATAACAATGATATTGAAATGTTGAAGTTAGCACAATTTAGTTACGCCATGTCCAATGCACATCCTCGGGTTAAAGAAGTAGCCAATTATGCTACATCAAGTAATGATAATCATGGGGTGGAAACCGTTTTGGAAAAACTGCTTTCAGCTAGATCTTAAAACGAATTATTTTTGAAGTGTTAACTGATCTGAAATTTAGTTTTACATTGAAGTCAGACCTTGGGTCAGCAAAAGTGTAGTAAATCCCACCTATCTCTGATTCAATTTGGCTGTTTCTTTTTAAAACCACATGAACTTTCGCTTTTCTCAAAATAAAAAAACCACTCTATTTTTAGCGTGGTTTTCCACTCGTCGTGTTGATCGAGTATTCGCTTCGCGCATCCCAAAGCGTTCCGCTTCCGCTTATATTTGTAAAAAAGAACTTCATTATGAGCAAAAGCGTTGTTCTCTGCTTGCTGTGTTCATCGAGGATTCACTTCGTGCATCCCAAAGCGTTCCGCTTTTGATTGTGTCGAAAACAAAGAACTCCACTATGAAAAATAACGTGGTTTTCTGCTTGCTGTGTTCATTGAGGATTCGCTTCGCGCATCCCAAAGCGTTCCGGTTTGAAAATACTTCAAACAAAAAAACGCTCAAGTAAACTTGGCGTTTTTTCTTTTTTGAAGTATTTATTCGTGACCGCGGAGGGATTCAAACCCCCAACCCTCAGAGCCGAAATCTGATATTCTATTCAGTTGAACTACGCGGCCTAAAATTTCCGTGAAAACGGAAATCTATGAATTGCAAGATTACAATAATATTAGCTTAAGACAAGTTGCCTTTCACAATTTTTGAAATTGTTTTTCCATCAGCTCTTCCAGCCAGGCGCTGAGAAGCCATGCCCATTACTTTTCCCATATCCTTCATAGAGCTAGCCCCAGTTTCTTCTACAATGGACTTGACTTCTTTATCAATTTCTTCTTCGCTTAACTGTGCTGGTAAAAATTGTTCAATGATTTTAGCTTCAGCCAATTCTGCTTCAGCCAAATCCTTACGGTCTTGCTCTAGATACAAATCAGCACTATCTTTTCGTTGCTTTACCAGTTTTTGAACCAATTTCAATTCTTCAGCTTCAGGAATTTCATCCTTGCTGGAAGTAGCAGTTTTAGCCTTCAAAATTTCACTTTTGATAGATCGTAAAGAAGCTAAGGCGACCGAATCTTTGGCCTTCATCGCTTCTTTCATTTTTTGCATCACCTCTTGTTCTAGTGCCATTTCTAATTTTTTTGCTAAGATAAATAATAATCTTTCAAAATCAATTTAAAGCCTTACTTTCAATGTAACTAAAGTTACTGATTAGCTTTGGTCTAATTCTATCTTTACGTTTTAAAATGAAATCCATCTTATGGAAATAATAGAATTATCAGGTTTTTTTGGGGCACTCATCATAGGTATAGTGCTTGGTTTAATCGGCGGGGGAGGTTCCATACTTACTGTTCCGGTTCTAGTATATTTACTTTCAGAAGACCCCGTAACGGCCACAGCCTATTCGCTTTTTGTCGTTGGTACAGCTAGTTTGGTAGGAGCACTCAGGAACATACAAAAGGGCTTAGTCGATATCAAAACAGCAACGGTTTTTGCCATCCCCGCTTTTATCGCTGTTTACCTCACCCGAAAATTCGCAGTTCCTGCCATTCCAGACTCACTCTTTACGGTTTCGGGCTTCGAAGTGACCAAAGGTGTAGGAATCATGTTATTTTTTGCACTGATTATGCTACTGGCAGCCTATTCTATGATCGTAGACAAAACAGAAAATATTAAGGAGGCCGAAAGTGAAGTCAACTACAATTATCCCTTGATTATCATAGAAGGTATTGTCGTAGGTTTTCTCACAGGAATTGTTGGAGCAGGAGGAGGGTTCCTTATCATTCCTGCTTTGGTATTGTTAGCTAAGTTACCTATGAAAAAAGCTGTCGCCACTTCCTTATTAATCATAGCTGTAAAATCCCTGATTGGGTTTATAGGTGATGTTCAAAACATAGATATCGAATGGAAATTCCTCGGGATTTTTACAGGACTATCTGTCATTGGTATATTTTTAGGGATTTGGCTGAATAAATTCATCAACGGGAAAAAATTAAAAAAAGGCTTTGGGTGGTTCGTTTTATTGATGGGTTTATATATTGTTTACAAAGAATTCACCAGGTAGTTGGTTTTAATTTATAGCCTTTCAAAAACAAATTTCTGAAAGTCTGATTTTTGAACATGTTTCAAAGGTTTAGCCGGTTAGTTTTCTTTTTTAATTTAGTTGCTTTCATCAAGCTAGAGATAGACTTATTTCTCAGTGACCTTTTCCTGAAAATTGTTAATTGAAGGATTTTTACACATTCCAGAAACTATAAGTAAAGCAAATTGAGCATTATCTTAAACTGGTAATTATAACAATTTATGTCCAAAGTCATTTTAATACTTGAGAGCCGTATCAAAAAGATGTTTTAAGTTTGTTAGTGGTTATTTATAAACTTGATCTCAATCTATTTTTATGGATGCATTACTAGCTTTTTCGCCAATACTTCTTACGATTATTTTAATGGCTGGGTTTAATTGTGGTGCCAACAAAGCATTGCCTTTGGCATTAATATTAGCGGTGCTGGTAGCCTTTTTTAAATGGAATATGGGTATTGAATTTGTTCTAGGCTACACCTTTTTTGGATTTCTAAAAGCATTTGACATTCTCATCATCATTTTTGGAGCTATTTTGATTTTAAATACCCTCAAGTTATCCGGAGCCATGGCTACAATCAACCATGGGTTTAATGGGATCACAGATGATCGGCGTATCCAGGCAATCATCATAGGTTTTATGTTTGGAGCCTTTATTGAAGGAGCTGCTGGCTTTGGAACCCCCGCTGCTTTAGCAGCACCTCTGCTGGTAGGTCTGGGATTTCCACCGCTGGCCGCCGCCCTGGTTGCTCTTATATTCAACACTGTTCCAGTACCTTTTGGAGCAGTGGGGACTCCCATATTTGGATCTATGAGTACACTTGGAACAAATATTGCCTCCACAGGCATTTCTGCTGAAAGTTTCAAAATGGCATTGACCGAATGGATTGCTATCCCCAATAGCATTGCCGGAATATTTATTCCTTTATTAGGGCTTGCAATAATGACACGTGTTTTTGGTAAGGAAAAATCGATTAAGCCTGCTTTAGCCGCAGCTCCATTTGCCATTTTTGCAGGACTTGCTTTTATGATTCCCTATCTGCTTATAGCTGTCTTTTTTGGTCCGGAACTTCCGTCATTGGTAGGTGCTTTTATCGGTTTAGGCATTGTTATTATTGCTGCAAAACACGGGTTTTTAGTCCCAAAAAAGAAATGGGATTTCCCACACAAGTCGGCCTGGCCAGAACTATGGACTTCCAAAATTGATACTGGAAATACAGGAGAATCCAAAATGTCACTCTTTAAAGCCTGGTCCCCCTACATTCTCATTGCAATTATTCTTGTGATTTCGAGAATTCCGGCATTTGGCATAAAACAACTTCTTATGGATCAGGAATTCACCTTAACCAATGTGGCGGGAATAAAAGATCTGACTTACAATTTGAAGTGGGCTTATCTGCCTGGGACCATTCCTTTTATGCTAGTTGCTTTAGCCACCCACTTCATTCATAAAATGAGTAAAAAGGATATTAAAAGAGCATGGCAGTTAACTTTCAAACAAATTAGTGCCGCTGCAATAGCCCTTTTAGCAGGAGTCGGGCTGGTACAACTCATGCTCAATTCTGGAGTAAATACAAGTGGAATGGACAGTATGCTGACTACCATGGCTGAAGCTACGGCAGACCTGTCGGGCGCAGCCTATCCTTTCTTTGCTACACTCGTGGGGATGCTAGGAACTTTCATGTCCGGCTCAGCAACAGTGTCCAATATCCTGTTTATGTCATTTCAATTTGAAACTGCTTCAATTCTCGACTTTTCACCTATTCTGATTTTATCAATGCAAGGAATAGGTTCTGGCATTGGAAACATGATTTGCATAAATAACATTGTAGCCGTTTCTGCAACAGTTGGCTGTATTGGCGCAGAAGGAAAAATGATCAGAATAAATGCTCTACCTGCATTAATTTACTATCTACTCATCACAGCTATTGTAGGTATACTCATTTACAGCGGATTTTCGCCATTACAATAAGCCTTCTGGTGTTTAAGAATCTGAAGTTGTTTTTTCAGGAGCTATTCCCGCTATACATTCCAAGTCCGCCCCCCCCAAAGCCTTGGGGGTTGAGGGCTTTCCATTGCTATCGGGGCTAAGGAATGGTGAATACTTGATACTGAATACCGAATATTGAATGCTGAATTATAAAGGTTATTCAATAAATTTAAAGTTCCTCAATCTGATATTTTTTTAATTTCGTCTTCGTCTTCGTCTACCGTCTACCGTCTAAAACCCCCTCCCTGTAACTTAAGTTACCATAAAAGTCACCCAAGTCATGTAACTTGCTTTTTCAAATTACTACTTATGAAATGGATTCTAATGGTTTCAGTGATACTCGCGAGCCTAACCTCCTGTAAAAAGTCATCTCAAGGAGATAAAGCCGAGTACTTCGAGCTCAAGTCAACGGATATAAATTCAGAAGAAATAGCAGTAAGAGGAAAGACACTTATGGAAAACAAGTGTTACCTCTGCCACAATCCAAAAGCTGAGGAGGGGTCTATGATTGCTCCACCGATGATTGCCATAAAAGCAAGGTATTCTAAAGATGCTAAATCTAAAAAAGAATTTATGGCGGATATCTGGAATTTTGTAGAGAAGCCAGCTCAGGATAAAGCTAAGTTAAAAGGGGCGGTTAAGCGCTTTGGGTTAATGCCCTATCAGCCTTATGCACAGGAAGACATAGAAGCGATTGCAGCGTTTATCTATGATTATGAAATAGAAAAACCAGAGTGGTTTGAGCAACACTGGAAAAAAAATCATGAGAAAAGGTACAGGCAAAAAGGAAAATCTGTTGCTCAACTTCCAGAACCAGAGCAAAATTATGCAGATATTGGGATGACTTACGCCAAATCTACCAAAGCGACTTTAGGTAAAAATCTGATGGGCGCAATCCAAAAGGAGGGTGTTTTACATGCGCTTTCGTTTTGTAATGTGCAGGCCATGCCGCTTACAGATTCTATGTCTACTAAGCATAATGCTAAAATAAAGCGAGTGTCTGATAAGTACAGAAACCCCAAAAATGAAGCTAATGAAGAAGAATTGAACTACATTTCTCTGTACAAGCAGATCTTAGAAAATGGGGAACAACCAGAACCTATTGTCGTCGAAGAAAATGAAAACGTAAATTTCTATTATCCCATCGTCACCAACGATATGTGTTTAAAATGTCACGGTACCCCTGGTGAAGAAATTCAACCGAAAATTTTGGAAAGAATTCAGGCGCTTTACCCTAAAGATAATGCGATTGGCTATGACGTAAACGAAGTGAGAGGAATGTGGAGCATAAGCTTTGATAAGTAAAAGTCAAATCAGGATTGTGATTTATTATGATATTGCATCCGATTTAAATGGTAAAAGGTAAAATAAATCCGCACTTTTGAGCTCCCATTGCAATCAAATCAAAAACTTATGTCAGAAGAAATGAAAGAATGTCCAAGTTGCAAATCGCCTTACGGCTATGCTGTTGAACAAGGTCTTTACAATTGTCCGGAGTGTAGTTTTGAGTGGAATCCTGGAGAAAAGGAATCTGAAGAAACCGAAGCAGAAAACGATGAGCCAGTCATAAAAGACGCCAATGGAAATGTACTTGAAGATGGCGATAGCGTTGTCGTCGTTAAAGACCTTCCGGTCAAAGGCTTTCCAAAACCCGTGAAAGCGGGGACTAAAGTGAAGAACATCCGACTTACTGACGGCGATCATAATATCGACTGTAAGATTAAAGATTTTGGAGCGATGGCTTTAAAATCTGAATTTGTGAAAAAAGCTTAACTTGATATAACCTAAAACATGTATCATGAAACGATTAGGACTTATTGGAGGAACTTCTTACCACTCAACCTTAGAGTATTACAAGGCCATCAATGCACAGGTTATTGAGCAAAATGCGACACATTCAAATCCGGAACTTTTACTCTACAGCATTACTATGGATGTGATGCGGCGTCAAGAGCAGGAGGAAATAAATTCGGTTTACCTCAATGCTGCCAAAAAACTTCAGGAAGCTGGTGCCGAAGCTATTGTCATTTGTGCCAACACGCCGCATATGGCGGTAAAATATGTTCAACCTCAACTTGAAATTCCCTTTCTGCACATTGGAGATTCGATAGGAAAAGAAGCGGTTCAACACAATTACAAAAAATTACTGCTACTCGGAAACCGACCAACTATAACCAAAGCCTTTCTGAAGGATTACCTTATCGAAAAATACAACTTAGAGGTCATCATTCCAGAGGAAGAAGCTATCGAAAAGTCTCATTATTTCGTTTCCGATGAATTGACAAAAGGGATATTTTCTAAAGAGGCCAAAGCATTTTATAAAGAACTGATTGAAAAGCATCAGGATACAATCGATGCTGCTATTTTAGGGTGTACAGAATTACCAATTCTGCTCAAAGATGAAAGCTCAAAAATACCTTATATTAAAACGACCGATTTACACATTCAATCGGCAGTAGAGTTTATTATAAATTAGTAAATTGTCTTATTTCGATCTTTTTGAATGCTACAAGAATTTAATTTGTTTTTGATCCTGATGAACATTCGATACTATTGAAGTTATGTTTGACGAGACTGTATTTAGAGTTTTTTTATACGCCTTAATCACCGCAATTACGACGGGTTTTGGAGCAATTCCCTTCTTTTTCGCAAAAAAAATGCCCAAGAAATGGCTGGGCTGGTCTGGTGGAGTCGCATCGGGAATTATGCTGGCCGCCAGTTTTCGCCTGATTAATGAAGGCATAAATTATGACCTTTATAAAACAATTAGTGGAGTATTGATAGGTCTGGTTTTTATCCTTTTAAGCCAGAAATGGCTATCCAGTCATGAAAATCTTCATGTTGGTAAGCTAAAGGGAGCGAATGCAAAGAAAGCATTGATGATCATTGGTGTGATGACTATACATTCATTTGCAGAAGGCGTTGGGGTAGGCGTGTCTTTTGGAGGTGAAGAAGGATTTGGTGTGTTTATGTCTGTTGCAATTGCTATACACAACATTCCTGAAGGTTTAGCCATTAGCCTGGTATTGATTCCCAAAGGCATGAGTACATGGAAGGCTGCAGGCTGGAGTGTGGTCTCCAGTTTGCCGCAACCCCTTTTAGCTATACCTGCGTTTTTGTTTGTTTCCGCCTTTAAGTCGTTCCTGCCCGTAGGATTAGGCCTGGCGGCCGGGGCCATGATTTGGATGGTTTTTTCAGATCTTGTGCCAGATGCTTTAGAAAATGCTAAAAAACAGCATGTTGCTACTATAGCTACCGTTTCTATTGCCCTGATGATGCTTTTCCAGGTTTTGATGGAGTAAGTTGTTTTTTGAAAGATATTAGAAGTTAGATTTTAGATATCAGAAGTAAGGTATTAAATATTAGAAGTGCTAGGTTAGCAGTTGAAATCTTTAGTCTCTAAGCCCTGGCTCTTGTTTCAAAGATTTCTGAATACCGAACACCGAATAAAAAATAAAGAATAAAGAATATAATTTTTTAAATTTTGAAACCACTAACCACTCTTTCGCTTCGACTAGCCTGCCTGCGCCTGCCTGTCGTGCCTCTGGCAGGCTGGTTTCCTTGGCAAAGGCAGGGAATCTATCTGTCTTTCAATATTAAAGATTTATCAGTCGCTGAAAAAGCTCCTTCTGAATGACAAATTCAAAATTTAAGGTTCTTTATTCAATTTTACTGAAAACCGACAACCAGTTGACCAGAAAAAACATACCTCTAAGCCCTCAGCACTGATTTTGCGTTTGGGATGGAAGTAAAAATCCCGTAAAAGACAAAAGCCTAGATTTTCTAACTTGGCAGAGCGACTTTTGAAGCTCCAGTCCAGGTTTTTGAAAATCTGGCTATTGTCTTGCGGACTTGTAACGAACAGCCCGTTAAAACGCCCTGTTATTTATATTTCTTTTTCATCACCATATAAAACACAAGGGGTACAACAATTAGGGTTAAAAATGTCGAAACAATAGTCCCCCCCATGAGAGATAGAGCAAGACCTTGAAAAATCGGATCGAAGAGTATCGCAACGGCTCCAATAACGACAGTTCCTGCGGTCAATAATATAGGTGTAGTTCTCACCGCTCCTGCCTCAATGATAGATTGCTTAAGGGAGATGCCTTCGTTGAGACGAATTTCTATAAAGTCGACCAGTAAAACCGAGTTTCTTACCATAATCCCCGCTAAGGCTATCATACCAATAAATGAAGTAGCCGTAAAGAAGGCGTCAAAGAGCCAGTGTGCTAACACAATCCCTATTAATGAAAGTGGAATGGCAATCATCATTACTATAGGGGAGCGGAAGCTTTGAAACCAGCCAACGATCAACATATAAATAATGAAAATAACACCTATAAAAGCTATACCAAGATCTCGGAATACCTCCAGCGTGATTTGCCATTCACCGTCCCATTTCACAGAGTAATCTTCTGTATCTACAGGGATGTCTGTATATAATTCTTGTATAGAATAGCCTTCTGGCAAGTGCATATCTTTAAGGTATTCTTCCATGCCCAAAATAGCATAGACTGGACTTTCTAACTCGCCAGCCATTTCTGCCGTGACATACACTACTCGGCGTTTATTTTTTCTATAGATGCTTTTTTCTATGGGCTGCTCTACCAGGCTCACAAGGTTTCCAATGTTAACCATGTGGCCCTGTTGTGATTTTACTTTTAACTTTAATAAATCACCTGTAGATGATTTTTCAAGGTTTGGAGTGTAGTAGGTGATGCTAACCTGGTCGCGTTCATTTTCTCTGTACGCCATGCCAATAGAAGTATTCCCAAGGCTTAGTCGCATAGTTTCAACAATTTGCTGAGTGCTCACCCCTTCCAGGTTGGCACGCTCGGTGTCCACTATAAATTCAACTTCGGTTTGGTCGGCTTCTACACGCCAGTCGATGTCGACCACATCCTGAGTTTCCTGTAAAATACCTTTAACTTTTTTGGCAATCTTTATTTGCTCATCGTAATCTGGACCATAAACTTCGGCAACGATTGTAGACAATACAGGAGGTCCAGGTGGAACTTCCACAATTTTTATGACCGCACCATAGCGGTCTCCAATTGCTTTCACATCCTTTCTGAAGGATTTTGCAATATCATGACTTTGTGCGCTACGTTCGCTTTTGTTGGTGATATTCACCTGAATGTCTGCAAGATGTTCATCGTTTCTGAGATCGTAATGTCTCACCAAACCATTGAAGGTAATAGGGGAGGCTGTGCCTACATAGGTTTGATAGTTCACGACTTCTTCTCTGCCCTTGACATACTCTGCAATATCTAATGTAACGGCCTGCATTTCCTCTAATGGAGTACCTTCTGGCATATCGATAACAATCTGAAATTCGTTTTTGTTATCGAAGGGAAGCATTTTCACCAACACAGATTCATTTAAAAACAAAAATACCGAAGCGATAAGAAGGACGACCGTACTTCCAATAAAGAGCCAGCGTTTTTTCGAACTTTCCAGAAGTGGCTGCTGTACTTTTTCATAGAGTTTATATATTCTGGTCGATTTTAATTTATCATCACTGAGCTTATCTGCTTTTTTGATAGCTTCTTCATCATCTTCTTCTTCCCCATTGTCTTGTTTGCCATCCCCTTTTAAAAAGTAAAAGGCAAGGAAGGGTACAATCGTAAGTGCAATAAAAAGGGAAAGAATCATTGTTATAGAGGCCCCTATGGGCATAGGACTCATATAAGGTCCCATAAGTCCACTTACAAACGCCATGGGTAACACTGAAGCAATAACAATAAAGGCTGCTAAAATGGTAGGATTACCAACTTCGTTGATCGCATAAATGGCTGCATTCCGTAAGGACCTTTTCTTCATCTTGAAATGCCGGTGCATATTTTCTGTAATGATAATAGAATCATCTACCACAATCCCGGTAATGAAAATAAGTGCAAAAAGGGTTATTCTATTTAAGGTATAATCAAATAGATAATAGCTCAACATGGTTAAAGCAAAGGTGATAGGAACCGAAATAAAAACCACGAGACCTCCGCGCCAACCCATAGATAACATCACCACTAAAGTGACGGCAATAATGGCACTTAGCAAGTTAAAAAGCAAGTCAGTAACCTTAGCCGATGCGGTTTCTCCATAGTTACGTGTGACTTCCAGTTCTACATCCTCTGGAATAATATATTGTCCCCAGCGCTCTTTTTGAGCAATAATCTGGTCGGCTACCTGCATCGCATCGGAGCCTTTTCTTTTGGCAATCGATAGCGTCACAGCAGAGTAGGAAGAAGGCATTTCTTCTTGTTCTGCACTTGCAGCGCCAAAACCAAATTCTACATAACTCTCTGGTTTTTCAGGACCTTCCTCTACCTTTGCTATTTGATGGAGGTATACGGGACTGTTCTTATAAGTACCAACAACGATTTGTTTCAGATCCTTTTCAGTTTTAATAAAATTCCCAGTGGTGATAAGAATATTTTCGTTTTGATTTTGAATCACACCACTTTTGGATCTGGAGTGATTGGCCTGAATCCTCTGAGTCACACTTAAAATATCCAAATTGTATAGCGCTGCTTTTTGATGATCAAAACTGATTTTTAATTCTTTGCTTCTGCCACCGATAACTTCAGTAGAAGACACATTTTCCACCTTTTCGATTTCTACAATAAGCTCATCAGCAATTTCTTTAAGGCGGTAATCGTCGAACTTATCACTGTAAAGTGTAAGCCCAACAACAGGAACATCATCTATAGATCTTGTTTTGATGAGTGGGGGAGAAGCGCCTTTGGGTATTTCGTCCATGTGCCGCTCTATCTCGTTATGGAGTTTCACATAAGAATCTACAACATTCTCTCCTACATAAAACTGAGCTATAAGCATGCCTTGTCCCTGCATAGAAGTGGTATGTACATATTCAATACCTTCAATATTGGAAATGACACGCTCCAGAGGAATGATGACTTTGGATTCGATTTCCTTGGGACTCGCTCCTGGATAGCTGACAAATATATCGGCCATTGGCACGTCTATTTGTGGCTCTTCCTCTCTTGGAATGAGTAGTGTAGCATAAATACCTACTCCCATAAATACAACCATCAGTAAGATGGTGATTTTAGAAGTCAGAAATGCGTTGGCTAGTTTACCAGCAATACCATTTTTCATAAGATTTAATATTTTACAGGCATTCCATTATAAAGTTTGGAATCTGCAGAAGTTATAATAGACTCATCACTGCTTAATCCAGAAAGAATATTAGTATGATCGCCATAGCTAATTCCAGTTTCCACCCATCTTAACATGGCTTTATTTGCTGGACTTACTACAAATAAACCCTGCAAACCGCCTCTGCGGAAAACTGCTGATTTTGGGACGAAAATTCCTTGATCTAAAACGTCGGTGACAAGTTGAATTTCAGCTTGTTGACCAGAAAACAACTCGACATTGTTCTTGTTGATCAGTTCTGCTTTCACCACATATTGACCACCCGAATTAAGTGAGGAAGAGCTAAATTCTGAAATTTGAGCATCGATTTGTTGACTGCCATTAGAAATTTCAACTGTTGCATCTTGTCCTACTCTTAAAGCGGAAATCGCTCGTTCTGAAACCGAAAAATGGAATTCAAAGGCATTGTCAACTTCCATTTGAAGGATAGGGGTTTGTGGATTTGCCAAATCTCCTTCCTGGGCCAATTTTGAAGTGATTACGCCTTCGAAAGGAGCTCTGATGTTGAAATATTTTAATTCTGACTTTATTTCTTTTAGCTGACTCTCAACTGCTGCTTTTTGACTTTTTACAGACTTGTATTTCAATCTAATAGATTCTAATTCTTTTTCTGAAACACTATTTTTTTCCCTTAAGTTTTTATAGCGTTCATAGTCTTTTTCAGCATTTTCGAGTGTGGCCTCTATCTCTTCGAGTTGAGCAGAAATCTGAGCCTGTCTTGCCTGGAGATCATCGCTGTTCAATTTGACGAGTAATTCATTCTTACTGACAGCATCCCCTATATCTACAAAGATTTTATCTACATAACTCGCTACTCTGGATTGAACCCCAATAGACTTTGAAGATTGAATTTTACCCTTATGGTTCAAGCGTTGAGGTAAGCTGGTAACAGGTTTTTGAACCTTAACTTCTACCGCTTCTGGTTGAGGGTTCTCGTTTTGAGTTTCTTCTCCACAGCCTGCTAAGCTTAAGATAAGCACGGCAAATAAGACTATAGGTGATAATTTATTTTTCATAAGTGTAGTTGTTTGCTAAAAATTGGACATATAACTGGGCGTAATTAAATTCGAATATGGATTGATTGTAAGACAACCTCATGGCAGACTGCTGTTGTTCTGCCTGAAGTAAATCGGTGGTTCTCTCAAGCCCTTCTTCAAATCTATCTTTCCTGATTTTGTAAACCTTTTCTGCCTGTTCCAGGGAAAGTCTATTTCTGTTGAGTTTTTGTTCTGCCTCTCGAAACTGTCGTTTTGCTTTTTCCAATTCCAGGTAAGATTGAGAGGTGTACATGGACGCTTCCAGCTGCGCCTGGTCCAGACTTGCGGTTTCTTCTTGGAGTTTTGCGATGTTTCTGCCTCCTTCAAAAACAGTCCAGTTGAGAGATGCACCTACAAAGAAGTTTCTGGAGTTGGTTGAAAAGATTTCGTCATCAAACCACTGTACATTCCCAAAAGCGTTAAGCGTTGGGAGAAAGGATAACTTTGAAGCTGTCTGCATTTTGGATTGTGCTTCTGTTTGTAAATCGACAGCCAAAACATCTTCCCTTGTTTCAATCTGGTTGCCTTCTTCTGGTGCAACCACATTTAATTCGAGTTTTGAAGTTGGCTTTATCACAGCATTGGAATCTTTATTCATAAGAAACAGGAGATAATCTGAAAGATTCTTAAGTTGATTGGATGCTGAGACGTACTCATTTTCAACTTCATTCAATCTTACTTCTGCATTCAAAACATCTGGTATAACCAGTAAACCTTCGTCATAAAAGTTCTGTATAGTTTCGAAATTTTGTCTGGCAATTTGTTTAGTTTGCTCAAGCACCTCCAGGCCTTTATAAGCGAGCTGAAGTTGCATATAAAGTTTTTCTACTTCAACTAAAAGTGCTTTCTCTTCAAATGTATTCTGAAGCTGCTGCGCTTCCCTCTGGGCATTTAATGCTGAGCGTTGTGCCCACTTATCCAGATTGATAAGAGGCTGCTGAATTTCTAAAGCAGTGGTGAAGTTGGAAATCGCGCTCGGGTTGTTCAAGTTATCGATTTGAAAATCCTGCTCCGTAAAAACACCTTGATTTAACAAAGTACCAAAAGCCTGTACAGGATTATTGGTTCTGTAAAAACTATGAGAGACGCTTAGCTGTGGTAAAAATGCAGCATTGGTTTGTCTGTATTGTGCTTTTATTTTTCTGAATTTACTTTCATTAACTTGAAGCGACCTATTGTTTTCAAGGACTTCGGTTTTTAATTCCTCAAGCGTAAATTCTATTTCTTCCTGAGCCTTTATTTGCCCAAGACTGAATAAAATAGCTGTAAAAGCAACTAATTTTAGGTATGCATTCATGTGTTTTGAATTAGGAATTGCAAAATTATGTATTAAGATACGCATTGAATGTAACAAATGTTCTATAAGCCCTTTTTTTTTGATTTTCAAATGAGATGGCTATAAAGCTCAGTCTTCGTGTGTGATGCGCCTAACTCTTAATTCACTATGTTTGAGAGGAGTAGGTGTGTTGTCAGTTTCAGTGTTGTCATTCCGCCGGAGACACTTTTTGGCAAAGGCAGGGAATTTTTTATAGTCTGTGAGTTTGTGAGTGGTGAGTAACTCCCCCGATTATACTATTATTCGATTATTCCAATAGTCGATTTCACTGAAAAAGCTCCTTCTGAATGACAAATTCAATATTCAGTATTAACAATTTGTGAGTTTTTGAGTTTGTGAGTTTTTGAGTTTGTGAGTGGTGAGTTACTTCCCCGATTATACCATTATTCGATTATTCCAATAGTCGATTCCACTGAAAAAGCTCCTTCTGAATGACAAATTCAAAATCCGTTGTTCTGTATGAGTAGTCTGTGAGTTTTTGAGTGGTGAGTTACTCCCCCGATTATACCATTACTCGATTATTCCAATAGTCGATTCCACTGAAAAAGCTCCTTCTGAATGACAAATTCAATATTAAGTATTAACAATTTGTGAGCCAGTGAGTGTTTTGTTATTCCCTCGATTACACCATTACTCGATTATTCCATTATACGCTATCACTGAGAACCGATAACAGTTTACCAACAATTAGTTTATCAGTAAAAAAAAATCACCTCTCACCTTTAAGCCTTCCGTACTCATTTTGCGTTAGCGATGGAAGTGTGTAGCCTGCCTGCGCCTGCCTGTCATGCCTCTGGCAGGCAGGTTTCCTTGGAAGGCAGGCCCGTAACCCCTCCCCAATACTTTGGGGAGGGAGAGGACTAGTAATGGACAGCGTGTAAAAACACCATCAAAATCAATTAAAACTCATACTTTACAAATACAGTAAAATTTTGACCTGGATCGGTGAGGCGTTCCATTCCGCTTAAACTGGCGTTGGCCTGATTTCTGAAAGCAAAATTTAAATGGTCATAATATTGCTGATCAAATGCATTCAAAACTGCTCCGCCAAGGTTAAGGTCGGGTAACAACTCATAACCCAATCGAAAATCAACCAATTCGTAACCTGGCGTCGCCTGATTTTCACCAAATGAAGTCGCAAGTTCGTCCTGTTGGCTTACGACTCTTAAGTCGGTGGCAATCCAGAATTTGTTTTTGTTGTATTGTAAGCTCAACTTGCTACGCAAAGGAGGCGTAAGTGGCAGGGATTCGTTCAAATCCTCATTTCTAGCGTATACGTATGCTGCTTCAGCATCAAATTGAAAATTATTAAAGAAGTTGACTCCCAGATTGGCTTCAAAACCTGTTTTGTAAGCATCATCCAGATTTCTAAAGACTTTAGGGTTTAGAGGTTCCTGATTGGGCATAAACTTTCTCGTTTTGGTAGGATCTATGATGGCGACGATGTAATTTTCGAATTGAGAAAAATAGACGGAAGCTCCCCAGTCCAGTCTGTCGACGGGTCCATCCATTGTTTTCTTACCCGTGTAGGCGACTTCAAATTGATTATTGACTTCGGCATCTAGATTTGGGTTTCCGATGTACTCAAACGGATCCTGCCCCACCTGAAAATGATTGATAAACCTCTCAATCATGTTGGCTGATCGCACCCCACGACCAAAAGCGAATTCCAATTGATTATCAGCATCCAGTAATTTTTTAAGCGATAGGGTCCCACTAAAATTGTGTTCAGTTCTGTTTCCTAAACCTGGATAGTAATCTTGGAAATCTGAAGCGGGATCTTGAATATCTGAGTTTACCACATCATATCGAATACCTGCGCTGAGAACTGTTGAGGTGTTGAGTCTGTAACGTGATTCTGCAAAAAATCCATAGTCATTGATAAACGACTCCTGCCAGATTTTATCTGTCAATTCTATTGGCGGATTGATTGACATTCCCATCATATTAAGCTTGATAAGCCGATTTCTGGTCCCGTCTCTACTGATTAAAAGCGCATCGGTTCCCGTGAAAAGTGTCCAGAACTCATCGAGTTTCCATTCTAATTCAAATCGACCACCTGCTGTAGTAGCTTCAACAGGAGAAAGAGCTTCAACTGTACTAAAATTACTTCGTCTGCTGTTACTCATTAAATGGTCTACGTAAGAATAGTAAGCTTTAGCCTGTATTTTTTGTAGTGTTTTACCTGGGTTTTTTTTAAAATAATCCAGGGATAGCATAGAAGAATCATCGTAATCTGAATCCATTGGTAAGGAAGCGTGAAGCACATCTCTTCCATAGGATTGTCTCCAGTGCAATTGCAAACGTTCCAGACTGGCGAAGTTGTAGCCTAGCCGAAGGCTGTAGTCTATACTTCTAAATGAAGAAGGGATTTCTCGACCAGCTCCATCTTCGTAGTTGCCAAAATCCCGGTAACCGTACATGCCCACGACATCGAACTTTTCTTCAGCATATTGAAGGCGAACCATGTTAACCATGGAGTTTCCATTGGTTTCATAGCCAGTAGAAGCACTTCCTGAAAAGCCATATTTTCCTAGTTCTGGACGTTTGGAAACCATATTGATGAGCCCGCCAAAGGTAGCGCCGTAGCGCATAGTGTAAGGTCCGCGAACCACTTCAATTTTTGCGATATCTTCTGGCATCACATGTGTTGTGATGGGATCCATTCTGTTGGGGCAAGCGTTCATGACTTTAGTACCACCGTCGTATTGAATGTTTAATTGTTCGTATTGTGAAGCTCGGAACGATGGATCTATGGCGTAATTCCCGCGTTTTATAAGGCCAAATCCGTTGATGTCTCGAAAAAGATCTGCTACATTTTTGGGCTGACTGACTCTTTCCGTTAAGTCTGGCGTGGTGATGTTCATCACAGGGTCCTGAAAGATCTTCCCTGTGACTAAAACTTCTGCCAGCTCTGTATTTTGAGCTTCCAGGAAAACAACTTCCGGAGTTGAGGATTTTATTTTTAAAACTTGAGAACTATAGCCTATATGGCTAACGCGGTAAGTTTTACCGATTTCTAATTTTAGAATCTTGTTTTCAGTAATGCGGTAATCCTCTTTGTTATTTTGATCGATGGCGTAAACCCCGGTAAGAGTTTCTTTGGTTTGTGCGTCTTTTACTTCTATAGACTTAGTTTGTGCAATTAGCATTATAGAAGTAGCCAAAAGGGATATGGCGCTTAGAATAAATTTCATGTTTAAGCATTTTATGTTTAACTATTGTGTTTAAAAAAAAGGTGGTGTTAAACACAAACTGCAGGAGGCTTAAAACTGCTTTTTAGATAATGAAATTTATAGAGTGAAGTATAAAAGTAGGAGTGTTGTTGTTTTGAAATAAAAGGATCTAAAATAAGATCTGTCTCATAAACAATAGTGGTGAAAATAAGTTCGCTTTCCAGGAAAATATTAGCATTTTTTGGAGTGTCTGTTTCTTTTTTATCGAGGACGTCACTTAGAAAGCATTTTCCATCACATTCAAGCTCAGGTTTATCGGTGTTCTCACAGTAATTTTCAATAAAGTTATCGGTGAATACCACATAATAGGATAGCCAAAATGCCGACTTTACTGTGAAGAGAAGCACAATAAGACTGAGTGCCAGCGCAATATGGAGTTTGATGTTTTTCACGTTGCAAAAATAAATAGAACAGTTGCCTTGGTTTGTGATTAAAATCACATTTGAAAACTATTTATCGTGTGGGCTTTCTTTTTTGTGGGCTTATGAAAGGAGTTTAAACTTTTAACTATTCTTATTTAAACTTAATACAAATAAAATTTGCTCAAGTTAAAATGAGTTTTATATTTGCATTGTATTTATAACAAGTCTAAATAAACATAATTTTTTAAAAATGAAAAAATCAAATTTAATCACAAGTCTATTTTTAAGTTTTACCGTTTTACTTTTAATCTCATGTGAAGATGATGATACTGTTAACGTTCCAGTTTTAGAAACTCCTGAGACCTATAGCTTTGAGCGTAATGGAAATAGCACAGTGAGTTATGGAGGTCAAACGACCAGAATTATGATGGGAAATGAGCTGGATGGTGCATTAAAAAACACTAGCCATACTGAAACTGAATTGATTTCTATGTATGCACACCAAGAAGGTGATGCTGATTTTTCTGATGCTGATTTAAACGCATCTGGTAAAAGCCTAAGAAGCAAAACAGCGGCCTCCAAAGATTATTTTTCCGCCAACACTACTGAAGCCCTTGCTATTAGAAACCAATTTGACGAATGGATAAGCAGTCAAGTCACAGAAGTTTTTCCAAACTGGAATACCATGGCAGCACCTGGTCAAGCCGGTCAAATTCAAGAAGCTGGTGGAGGTAGCGTAAGGTATGTGAACGCTAAAGGTCTAGAATACAATCAAGCCGTACTTAAATCACTTATTGGTGCTTTGATGACAGACCAAATGCTAAACAATTATTTGAGCACTTCTGTACTTGATGAAGGTAATAATATTGAAAATAATAATAATGAGATTACCGAAGAAGGTAAAAATTATACGACCATGGAGCATAAATGGGATGAGGCTTTTGGTTACTTGTATGGTACCGATAACCAAACCAATCCAGAGCTTGGTCAGGATAGCTTTTTGAACAAATATTTAGCTCGTGTAGAAAATGATCCTGATTTTGAGGGTATCGCCGGTGACATTTATGATGCTTTCATTTTAGGCCGCGCTGCTATTGTGGAAAAAGACTATGAATTAAGAGATCAACAGGCTGAAATTATCAGAGAGAAAATTTCTGAAATTATTGGGATAAGAGCTGTGTATTACCTGCAACAAGGTAAAAATAACATCGCTACCGATAAGGGCGGGGCTTTTCACGATCTCTCTGAAGGCTTCGGATTTATTTATAGCTTACAATTTACAAGACAGCCAGGCTCTGACAGCCCTTACTTTAGTAAAGCTGAAGTAGATACTATTCTGTCAACACTCATGGAAGGCAATGGCTTATGGGATGTTTCTGAAGACACTTTAGAGAATCTAGCAAGCCAAATCGCAGCGAGATTCGACTTTACATTAGAGCAGGCTTCTAGCTAATTTAGAATTAGTTTAAGATTAAATTAAATAAGCAAATGCCTTTCTGCTTTTATATTTGCAAAATTATAATTAATATGATGAAGAAAACAATTTTAGCCGTAGTTAGCCTTTTAATGATAGGAGCCTGTAGTTCAGATGACAGTTCTGATACAGATGCTATTCAAAATGATGACTTTGATCGTTCGGCAATGCTTGTCAATTGGGCAGATAACATTATTATTCCTGCTTATGAAGATTTAACTGCTAAACTTGAAACTTTAGTGGCACAAAAAGAGGTCTTTATCGCTGAACCAAATGCTGCAAACCTTGAGAGTTTGAGGACTGCCTGGAAAGAAGCTTACAAAGTCTGGCAGCATGTCGAAATGTTCAACGTAGGCATGGCCGAGAACACCAATTATATCTTTCAGATGAATGTATATCCAACCAATATTCAGGATATTCAAAATAATATTCAATCTCAGGATTATGATTTATCAAGCGTCAATAATAATGATGCGGTTGGTTTTCCTGCTTTAGATTATATGCTTTACGGGATGGCAGAGTCCGATGCAGAAATCATAGAGGTTTACACTTCTGCTGCTGATTCAGGTAAACGTAAAACTTATTTATCTGATTTGACTGATCAAATGAATACCTTAACTCTGGCTATACTAGAGGATTGGAAAAATGGCTACCGTGACACATTTATTGCCAATACAGATAATACAGCCACTGGCTCTATCAACCTAGTCGTCAATGATTTTATTTACTATTACGAAAAAGGATTCAGAGCAAATAAATTTGGAATTCCAGCGGGTGTTTTTTCGCCAAATCCTTTACCAGATCGCGTAGAGGCATACTATTCATCCGGTTTTTCTAAAGTTCTGGCTTTGGAAGCTATAGATGCTATTCAGAATTTCTTCAATGGTCGTGCTTATACCAGCGGGAATAATGGCAAGAGTTTGGATGATTATCTTAACTCAATAAAAGAAAGCGAAGAGTTAAGCTCAATGATCAATAGCCAATATGATGCCGCTCGTAGTAAAATAAGTACGTTAAAAGATTGTTTTGCCGAGCAAGTGGAAACTAATAATGTTACGATGACTGAAACTTATGATATTATTCAATTGGCGGTTGTGTTATTGAAAGTCGATATGCTCCAGGCTTTAGACATTAGTGTTGATTTTGTTGATGCTGACGGAGACTAATCCTTCTTAATCCTGTTAAATTTTATAAGGGATTTTCATAAGTTTGAAAATCCCTTTTTATACGTATGCTAAAGCACTTAAAATCCTATTGTAATCAACAAGTTTCAGCCGCACCCTTAGCGGTGTTTAGAATTGGTTTTGGGTTGATGATGCTCATTAGTATCATTCGATTTTGGAGTTATGGCTGGATAGAAAAGTTGTATCTCGATCCGAAATTTCATTTTTCTTACTTCGGGTTTGAATGGGTGAAGCCTATTGGCGACTGGACTTATCTCGTTTTTATCATCTGTGGACTCTCTGCTTTATTTGTGGCACTTGGGCTGAAATACCGTTTAGCTATTATTCTGTTTTTTTTGAGTTTTACCTACATAGAACTCATGGACAAGACCACTTACCTCAATCATTATTACTTTATCAGTTTAGTCAGTTTTTTGATGATTGTTTTGCCAGCCAATGCTTACTATTCTATCGATAACCTCATTAACAAGAAGCAATATTTAAACATCCCCAAATGGACTGTTGATTCAATAAAACTGTTGCTGGGTCTGGTTTATTTTTATGCAGGCTTGGCAAAGCTCAACAGCGACTGGCTGTTTAAAGCCATGCCTTTAAAAATCTGGTTACCTTCCAAATATGATCTGCCGTTTATCGGTGAAAATTTGATGCAGCAAGAGTGGTTTCACTTTGCTATGAGCTGGTCTGGAATGCTTTACGACCTTTTCATACCGTTCTTGCTACTTTACAAAAGAACTCGAACTTATGCCTTTGTGCTGGTGGTGTTCTTTCATGTATTTACACGAGTGCTTTTTCCCATAGGTATGTTTCCTTACATCATGATCATTGGAAGTTTGGTATTCTTTGATCCGAAAGTGCATCACAAAATCATACGCAGCATTCAAAAGTTCTTGAAGCTGTTCAGCATCAGTCCTAAACCTGTTGCCACAGCAACGTTTAATTATGCAAATCAAAAATTAATTGTTTCTGGCTTAGTCGTTTTTTTCGTGATTCAGTTGCTGATGCCGTTTAGATATGTGTTGTATCCCAGCGAATTGTTCTGGAGGGAAGAGGGGTATAGGTTTTCGTGGCGAGTGATGCTGATGGAGAAGAGAGGGTATGCCAATTTTAAAGTGGTGAACCCGGATAAAAACACCTATTTTTACGTTGATAACACAGATTTTCTTTCTTCGTTTCAGGAGAAACAAATGAGCACACAGCCCGATTTTATTTTGGAATACGCCCATTTTTTAGGCGAACAATTCAAAGCTCAGGGGCATGAACCCATCGAAATTTATGTAGAAAGCTATGTAGCACTCAACGGCAGAAGAAGCCAACCCTACATTGATCCCGATGTGGATTTACTAAAACAATACGAATCATTCCAGCCCAAAAGTTGGATACTACCATTTAAAGATGAAATTAAAGGACTTTAGCGTATTAATCTTTTTGTGTTTATGTTCAGTCATAGGCTGGTCTCAAACTTACCAGGTTGAAGGCCATGTGTATGACAAAGCCAGTCAAAAGCCACTTAAGTCGGTTAATGTTTACGACAGAGAAAAAGGCATCTTAGCCCAAACCAATGCATCGGGCTATTTTAAGCTTGAAACCTTGAAAGAAGAATTGAATTTAGTTTTCTATGGACTTCAATATCAAATCCTTGAGAAAACTATCAAACCTTCAGAAACTTCATCACTTAGCATTGAATTAGAAGCTTTGTCGGAAGAACTTTCAGAAGTCCAAATCATAGCTCAAAAAGAAAAAGTTTTTGCGCTTAACCGCCTTAATGATGTTGTAGGCACCGCAATCTATGCGGGTAAAAAGACAGAAGTTATTCAAGTTGACCAGTCTATGGCCAATCTGGCGACTAACAATGCCAGGCAAATTTACAGTCAGATTGCCGGATTGAATATTTTTCAAAATGACGATGGTGGATTGCAACTGAATATTGGAGGAAGAGGACTTAACCCCAATCGAACAGCCAACTTCAATACCCGCCAAAACGGCTATGACATCAGTGCTGATGTTTTGGGCTATCCCGAAAGTTATTACACACCCGCTTCGGCAGGCTTACAGCAAATTCAAATCATAAGGGGAGCAGCTTCTCTGCAGTATGGAACTCAGTTTGGAGGTTTGGTTAATTTCATCATGAAAGAGCCCAACCCAAACAAAAGCCTTGAAGTAATTACTCGAAATACAGCAGGTAGCTTTGGGCTTTATACCAATTTTACCAGCTTAAGCGGTACCAAAAACGACTGGAGTTATTATACGTATATAAATTATAAGCGTGGTGACGGGTTCAGGCCCAATTCTGAATACGAATCCATCAATATGTTTTCACACGTAGGCTATGAATTAAGTGAAAAAACAAAGCTCACTGGGGAAGTGACTTATATGAATTATCTGTCTCAACAGGCTGGAGGTCTTACCAATCAAATGTTTGCAGAAGACCCTTACCAAAGCAATCGTGAGCGCAACTGGTTTGAGGTGGACTGGTTGCTTTATAACATAAAACTAGCCCATGAGTTTACTGAAAAAACCAATTTCACATTCAATTTTTTTGGTCTTAATGCCAAACGAAGTGCATTAGGTTTTAGAACCAACAGAGTCAACCAAATTGACCCCAATAGTGAACGGGATTTGATTGTGGGTGATTTTAATAATTTTGGTTTTGAAGCCCGCCTGTTGAGTGAATATGAGCTGTTAGATAAAGACGCTACTTTCCTCATCGGTACAAAGTTCTACAACTCCAACAACCAGGAACAACAAGGAGCTGGTTCTGATGGGTTTGGTCCTGATTTTAGTTTTAGAAACGATGAATATCCGGGCTATCCCAATCAGTCAGAATTTGATCTGCCCAATACAAATGTAGCGGTGTTTGGAGAAAATATTTTTTATGTAAGCGAAAGGTTCTCGGTTACGCCTGGTTTCAGGTTTGAATATATTAAAACAGAAAGCGATGGGTTTTTTAGACGTATCAATACCGATGCTGCGGGAAATGTGATTGACGATCAAACCATCCAGGATCAAAGAAGTTTTGAACGTTCGTTTTTGCTTCTAGGACTCGGTTTAAGCTATAAACCCTATGATGATGTCGAAATGTATGCCAACATCTCAGAAAACTACCGTTCTGTTACCTTTTCCGATATCAATATCAGCAATCCCGCTTTTGCTGTGGATCCCGACATTACCGATGAAGAAGGCTTTACTGCTGACTTAGGTTTAAGAGGGAATTTCAATGATTTTGTGTCTTATGATGCAGGTGTTTTTGCTTTATCTTACCAGGGAAGAATTGGTTTTATACAAAAGGTTTTAGAAGATAATCGAATCATCAGTGAAAGAGGGAATGTGGGGGATGCTCTTATCTACGGCGTAGAGTCTTTATTCGATTTCAATGTTAAGAAGATACTTAACCTAGACCCGGTTTACGACCTTAATGTTTTCGTGAATACCTCGGTCATCAATTCAGAATATACTAATTCTCAGCGTCCAGGCATAGAAGGTAACAGGGTAGAATTTGTGCCTGATCTCAACCTTAAAACCGGGTTCAAATTTGCTTATAAGAACTTTGCCGTCAATATGCAATACTCGTATTTGTCTGAGCAATTTACAGATGCTACAAACTCTGTGGAGGCAAGCTTAAGTGGGGTCATTGGGGAGATTCCTCAATATGATATATTGGATTTTTCTTTGTCTTACCGCTACAGAAACTTCAAACTCGAATCTGGCGTCAATAACCTTTTGGGCGAAGAATACTTTACCCGAAGAGCAACAGGTTATCCTGGACCGGGTATTATCCCTTCCGCACCAAGAAACTGGTATGCTACGTTAGAGATTGAGTTTTAGGTTTGAAAGCTTTATTAATATCAATTGTCCATACAAAAAAGACTTTTCTATGCGATATTATTCTAAAAATGTGATCTTTATGACATGTTAAAAGCTGCCTTATGATCAACCCCGATTTATTGTTACAATTCAATGCCGAACTCATTAAAATAGAGAAAGGCCATATTATTTTCGACTATGGCAGCAAAGCCCAATTTTATTTTCAAGTGAAGTCTGTTGAAGTGAAAATGAATAACGTCAACCGGGATGGTAAGGAGTTCATTCAAGGGATTTTTTATGCCGGACAAAGTTTTGGAGAGCCGCCTTTATTTGCAGATGTAGCCTATCCTGCAGGAGCTGAAGCTATTACAGATGCTGAACTATACCGCTTGCCGAAAGATATTTTTTTTGAATTGCTTAAACAAAACCCTGACACACATCTTAAAATTTCAGAAGTATTGGCCTCCCGACTCTATTACAAAGCGATTATGGCTTCAGAAATTTCATCTCAGGAACCTGAACATCGAATTTTGAGATTGCTAGACTACACCAAAAAGCATATCCATGACCTGGATTCGACAGACGTCCTGGAAGTAGACTTAACGCGTCAGCAAATCGCTGACTTAACCGGTTTACGGGTAGAAACCGTTATTCGATCCTGTAAGTCACTGGAGAAAAAGGGAGAAATTCAAATTAAAAAGCGAAAGATTTTCAGATAAATTCCAGAACTGATTCAAATCATAAATGGTTCTCATGTTGCTTTGTACTTTGTAAAAAAAAAGTACAATGGACATAATTAATAGATTATCAACTGATTTTGAAAGGTTTTATATGGCAAATTCTATCCTGGGCATCATTGTTTCTAGTTGCCCTGGCTCTATAGCTGCTATGATGGTTTTGGCAGATGGAAATTCTGTTTATCACGTTATTCATCTGAGCTGGATTGTGATAGTCGCCATGATTTATAATGCTTCAGTTTTAGTCGGATTAAAATCAAAAATGGTTTTTTTATTACAAGTGATTAGTGTATTATCAAGTGTGCTCAGCATTGCTTATTATATTTTTATTTCATGAAAACAGACCTAACAACAAGGGAAGATGTGTCTAAGCTAGTCCATCAATTCTACACAAAAGTTCGTAAAAACGAGGAGATAGGTTATTTTTTCAATGAAACCATCCAGGACTGGAATGAGCATCTTGAGAAACTAACCGATTTTTGGGAAACCAATTTACTTTTTAAACGCAACTACAAAGGCAATCCGAAACTGGCGCATCAACGCGTTGACCAGGATTTCGATCAAAGCATAGAGCAAAAACATTTTGGTGTCTGGTTAAATCTTTGGTTTGAGACTGTGGACGATTACTTTGAAGGCGATCTCGCCGACCGTGCAAAAAATAACGCCAGGAATATGGCTTCTCATATATTTATGCAGATTTACATGAATAGAAAGACCGATTCCTAAAAGCTAATCTTAGTTATAAAAACCTAAACTTACAAAGCGAACTTTAAACAGCGCTTTTATCGCTTTAGTGTAGACTCATCATTTCTTTTAAAGGGACGGCTGCTTTATGAGCTACTTCATGATGAAGTTTTATCTCCGGGTCTTCATTTTTTAAACAGTCATAAAGCTTTTGTAAAGTATTCAGTTTCATGAAATCACATTCTCTGCAAGCACAGGAAATATCGTCCTGAATGGGTACAGGAATCAGTTTTTTATGTGGAACTAATCTTTGCAACTCCTGAAGTATTCCAGTCTCTGCAGCGACGATAAATTCGTGATGTTCGTCTTGTTTTACAAAATTGAGCAGCTTTGAAGTTGTGCCAACAAAATGGGCTATTCTCAAAACTTCAGCATCACTTTCGGGATGCGCAATTAGTTGAGCATAAGGGTATTCAACAACTAAATCTAAAATTTTATTGAAATAAAAGGCTTCATGCACAAGGCATGAGCCATTCCAGACTATCATATCTCTTCCCGTTTCTTTAATCAGGTAATTTCCTAAATGTTCATCAGGAGCAAATAGGATCTTTTTATGTTTAGGAATTCTGTTTACAACCTCTAAAGCATTGGAAGGTGTACAAACTAAATCACTCATGGCTTTAATTTCTGCACTACAATTGATACTAGCGAGGATAAGGTGTTCAGGATAGTTATCGATAAATTTTTTAAAATCTGTTGCATTACAATCATCTGCCAAAGAGCAGCCGGCATCCAAATCGGGTACTAAAACTTTTTTAGATGGATTTAAAATTTTAGCGGTTTCAGCCATGAAATGAACACCTGCAAAAACGATAAGTTTTGCAGATGTTTCTTGGGCTTTTTTAGCGAGTTCAAGACTATCACCACAATAATCTGCAATATCTTGAATAGCCGGATCCTGGTAATAATGCGCTAAGATCACTGCATCTTTCTCTTGTTTGAGCTGTTTAATCTCCTTCTTTAAATTCATCATAGTTAGTATTTATATCAAACAGGTATCGTTATTGCAAAATTTTTCTCCTTTACCATCTTCAAAAGACTGTATGCTGAAATCTCCTTTCATTTTAGATTTCATCTGTTTATATTTTTCTTTGGAAATGGCTTCATAAGGCATTTGCGCATAAGCTCCCATTTCTAACTTGGGTAAAAAGCTAATAGACTTAAGGTCATATTTGAAAAAATCTAAAATCGGTTTAATTTGATCTGCTTCTTCTGGTTTAAACGTAACCGTACACGACACCTGATTATCGGACCAGTAGCGTTGCAAAAACACAGCTAAACTCACTTGTTCCCAGATGCTGACTTCGTTTAAGGATTTGCCTTCATTATGAATAGGAAATGAAACCACAGCAGAGCTTGGATCCATTACATCGTCTTCAATTTCCAGTCCAGCTTCAAAAAGTTGAGGTATTAATTTTGAGTTTTTAGCTATTCGAATTCTTCTGATGTAATAGTTAAATTCAGGATAATGACAGCCAGGATTTACTCCTGCTAATAGACTTACTGTTCCTGAAGGTTTCACACTCGTGGTTTTGATGCTTTTAGGGACACATAACCAGGACGAATAAATCTCATCCCAACTTTGAATTTCCTTATAGCCAGACTCTAACCAGTTTTTGAAAATTTCTAAAGAATTCTGACCAATAAAATTTGTAACCCCTGTAACAGATGTTCCAATGCGGCGGTTGCGTTTTTGAACCCGATTGGTTTCATGCCATGTGGTAGTCACCAAGGTGGCGGTTTTACCAACGAGATAGGCGAATTTTAAGGTTCGTAAGTAATCTTCCTTGTTTTCAGCTCGTGATGGAAAAGTTTCTACCAAACAACAAAGTTCATAGCTCTCCAAAGACTGTTCTCCACAAGGATTAGTACCCACTGCTTTATGATCTTTATGATCTGCAGGGTCAGACATCCTGGAATATGCTCTAATGTTATCCATGAATACATAACCAGGCTCACCATTTATAGCCGTTTGTTTAGCTAAGTCTTCGAAATCTGTGTTATTGTCTACAAATACACTGTTATTTGATGCCCAGCCATAGGCAGCCCGATGAGCGTTTTCTCCTACATAAGTTTCAGTTTTACTGTCCCACTGGTAATCTTTAAGTTTCCTGTACTCTTCGCTTTCGGCGTTTCCCAGAGCAATTTGCGCAGTACGTCTCACATTTCCTGCAACCACACACTGTCCTATCATATTCATGATATCGGTTATGACTGTGATGCTTAGGTTCTTTTGATTCACCCGGTTTAAAATAGTACGAATCTGCTCATGAAGTTTTTCTAAAGGTTTTGGTCCAGAAGAGATGCCGCCAAATCCGTGAATGGGTTCGCCTTCTTTTCTGATAAGGCTATAATCAAACTCGATTTTATGGGTTTGATTAGTATTAAAATGCTGGCCAAAATAGGAGGCTAGCAACAACTCCAGGCTTTTCACCCAGCCTTCTCTGGAGTCAGGAATAACATAGGTTTCGGAATCTTTTTCAGGTTGATGGATTTGAATTTTATGCTCACCAGAAACATCAAAGCCAACGCCAACACCTACCATACTCATGTCCATCATAAAGGTGAATGGTTTCACAGCATCACTAATGCTTTTATCTATATCTTTTGTGGATACAAAGGCGCAATTGAATAAAGCCTGACCGACTTTTTTTTCATGGATAAGGGGAGTTCCCAAGGCCCAAAGCATTCTGCCGGGTGGTAAAAACTTCATAGTGAACATTCGGGCAAACATTTCCTGAGCTGAGCGCTGGGCTTTGGTATCGTTCCAGCCCAATTCATTTCTAAGAATATGTTCTTTTTGAAGGCTGTAACAACCTTCTACAACTCGTTGTATGGTTTCAAACCATTGTTCATTTTCTCCATTGGCTTTTAATCTGGAGTAGGTGCGGTGATAGGTTAATAATCCCAAGCCATTAAAACCAAAATCAGGTTTAATCTGGCTGTACTTTTCAACAAAGCTTTCATCAAGTTTAAAATCTAGTGGCATAGATGGTGTTTTTTAATATTTATATTAGGACAAATTTGTCTTATTTCAGGGTAATTTTTTTTATTCCTTGAAATAGGCATTTTTTTCATTCACGCGTTTAGCGATAATCTCTAAATTAGTTTCTTGTAATTTTATTTTTAAATGTTGCCTGGCAGATTTTAAATGATGATGAACAATACAAGGATTTTTTTCTGAACAGGTCCCAAACCCCAAGACGCAACCTTCTAATAATTTTTTCCCGTCTATGGCTTCAATAATCTGTGAAAGACTGATGTTAAATTGATCGGGTAATGAAAAACCACCAAATCGCCCGCGAGAACTGACTAACAAATCAGATTTGACTAAATCTTGTAAAATTTTAGCTGTAAATGCTTTTGGAGAGTCAATAGCCTTAGAAATGGCATCCACATCTACTTTTTTGTCCGACTTTTTTTGCTGATGTGCAATAAAGGTCATTATTTTTATCGCATATTCACAGCGTTTTGAAAACATATATATGATTTTGAAGTAAAAATACAGCTAATATTATAATAAGACAAATAAGTCCTTTTTAGTTATCAACAACTTATGAACAGCCCGATAAAACGTCACGAAGCCTTAAAAAACCTAAGTAGAGAACATCATGACGGGCTTATTTTTGCCTTGCGTCTACAGAAAGGAGTGACGAAAAAAGCTGAATGCCAAGTCATGGAAGCCTATGCTGCCTGGTTTTGGAAACATCACTTAATTCCTCATTTCGAAATGGAAGAAAAGCATCTGTTCCCCAGATTGAATGAAGAACATGAGTTAGTAAAAGAAGCAAAACAGCAACATCGTGACTTAAAATCTCTTTTTGAAATTCAGTCCAAGGATTATGAAGATTTCAAAGCTATTTATGAATTGCTGCAGAAGCACATTCGCCTGGAAGAGCGTGAACTGTTTAATTTGATTCAAGAAAAACTCACCGAAAATCAACTTGCAGAATATCAGAACATTCATAATTCTCAACAGGCATGTGAAGTCTGGCCTGATTCGTTTTGGAAATAATTTGATTTTGATTTTTGAAAATATTTAAATACATCATTTTTTTTAGGATATTCAATTATACCTAAGAGTTTTTGAGGGTAAACCTTATATGTTTAAAACAAAGTATCTAACTTTGGAATAGATGCTTAGCAATCAAGCTTAAATATCAGCTATGGAATTTATCGATTATTATAAAATACTAGGCCTTTCCAAAAAGGCCACTGAAAAGGAGATTAAGGCAGCCTATCGAAAGCTGGCTAGGAAATACCATCCAGACTTAAATCCTAATAATCAGGAGGCAGAAAACAAATTCAAACAGGTCAGCGAGGCTTATGAAGTACTGAGTAATCCTGAAAATCGAAAAAAATACGACGAATTTGGTAAGGACTGGAAACACGCAGATGAATTCAAAAAAGCTCAGCAGCAACAAAGACAGCAGCAACAAGCCTATCAGCATACTGGAGCAGATTCAGGTCAGCAGGAATTTTCAGGAGATTTTTCAGATTTTTTTGAATCCATGTTTGGTGGCCAGGGAAGAGGTAGTAGTCAGGGAAGAAGAACAGGACAAACCAAGTATAGAGGTCAGGATTTAAATGCTGAATTAGAATTAAATTTAAAAGATGTTTACACCTCACAAAAACAAACATTAACTGTAAATGGTAAAAAAATCCGTTTAACATTTCCTGCAGGCATTGAAGATGGACAGGTGATAAAAATAAATGGACATGGGGCACCGGGTGCAAATGGAGGACCAAGTGGAGATTTATACATTAGGGTTTCAATTAAAAATAACACCGAATTTAAACGAGACGGAAAGCATTTATATACCACAGCAGATTTAGATCTTTACACAGCTTTGCTTGGCGGCGAGGTCTTGCTAGACACTTTTGATGGCCAGGTGAAACTTAAGGTGGCTCCTGAAACCCAACCCGGCACAAAACTAAAATTGAAAGGAAAAGGCTTTCCTGTCTATAAAAAAGAGGGTGAATTTGGTGATTTGTTTGTAACCTATCAAGTGAAACTGCCAACAAACCTGTCCAAAAAAGAAAAAGAACTAGTAACAGAATTACAAAACATCAGAACTCATGGAAACAAATAAGATGATACTTGTGGAACAATTCTGCTCGAATTGCGATATAAATTTTTCTTTTATCAATGCCTTAAATGACTACGGTGTTATTGAAATCATTGTTGTAGATGATAAAAAATATATTTTAAACCAACAGCTAAAAACGCTTGAGAGAGCCATTCAATTTCATTACGAGTTGAACATTAACATAGAAGGTATTGACGTAATACATAATTTGCTGCATCAAATCGATGATTTACAGGAAGAACTGAGGCTGACGAAAAATAAGTTGAGGGCATTTGATGTCGATGAATAAAGGATATAACGAACCAGACTAAGAAAGGCCATGGCAAATAACAAAACGACAGAGGTATCTGCGGATAAGGATGCTGATAATATCGATACTTATTTAGACGCACATTATGTTCAGCGAAGCAATTGGTTGCGTGCAGCAGTACTCGGTGCAAACGACGGTATTATTTCTACGGCTAGTTTAGCTATTGGGGTTACGACCGCAAGTTTAACACGAGATCCTATTTTGTTGGCGACTACTGCAGGAGTAGTAGCCGGAGCCCTTTCTATGGCTGCTGGAGAATACGTGTCTGTAAGCTCTCAAACCGATGTTGAAAAAGCCGATATTGAACGAGAGAAAAAAGAACTGGAAGAGATGCCGGAACTGGAATTACAGATGCTGGCCAAAATTTATGAAGAACGCGGACTGAAAAAAGAAACAGCGCTTAAGGTAGCCAAGGAATTGACGGCAAACGACGCTTTAGGGGCGCATGTTAGAGATGAGTTGGGCATCAACGATATCAATCAGGCAAAACCTATACAGGCAGCTTTAACTTCCTGCATAGCATTTGCTTTTGGCGGCGCTTTACCTTTGCTGGTTACCATTTTTGCGCCGATGGATTCGATGGAATATTACCTGTACGGCTTTACCATCATTTCCCTGATTATTCTCGGAGCAATCTCAGCCAAAACAGGTGGTTCTGGTATTCCAAAAGCCATTCTTAGAATTGTGATCTGGGGCTCTATCGCCATGGGATTATCTGCTCTTGTAGGTTATTTGTTCGGGGTGAATGTTTAGATATTGTCAATCTTGATTTTAAGAAAAACCAATTGCAAGATCAAGGTTGGGAGAGACAGTTTCAGCAATAAAAAAAGAATCAGAATTGTGTTTTATAAGCTCCAGCCTACAGTAGTTTGAAAGATATAATCTGTTTCACTGCCGCCTCGAACAGGTTGATTATCATAATTTAAACTGATGCCAAAATTGATAAAGAAATCTAAAGGTAAATCATATTTCACATCTAAGTTGAAATCTGTTCTCCACCGCCCAGATTCAGTTAAACTCGGGTAGACTACGACTCTGCTCAACAGGTTTAAATCGCCTATATCGTAAAAATTGACTTCGGTTCCCAGGAAAGCTTCAGAACTGTTGTTATATGTGTTTTGACCTTCGACGCTAAAACTTTCATTATTAAAAGAAATACCGGTTTGCAGACCCCAGTAGAGGCTATTGGTTTGGATGATATATTTACCAAGACCAGCTTTACTTACAGTTCTGAGGTCTATATTTTGAGCGGTATTCGACAGCCAATTCACCTCTCCTAAAAGAAACCAATTTTTTTTAAGGAAACGATTGTAAATAAGATTAGCATCCAGTCTTTGGGTAGACGAAACATCACTTTGTGCTGAAATGATATGGTTATAACGTGACAAAGCAGACCAGCGCTCTGCTCTGTAACCCAGATTGCTTCTCACACTGTATTGAGATAGATTATTGGCTTTTGTAAAGTTATAGCCGATACTTAAGGACACATTTACATTGCTCCAGAAATCAAAATCTATTTTTTTGAGGAAAACAATGTCATTGATTTTAGACCTGACTAAAGTATCATTTTGATTTATTACGGATACGACATCATCAGATACACTTTCCAAATGCCCCGTGTAGCGTTTACCTGCACTAAGAGTTATTAAATATATTGTTTGGGTTTTTACATTCTTTATTTCATTCCATTTAATTTTGAAATCGGTATTGCTGTAATCGGTTTCAAATAAGGCTATATTTTGTTTCATTTCTTTAAGCTGCCCAACTATAAGATCGCCATTTTTTAATTGAATAGAATCTGTTTGAGCTGATAGACTATTGCTCCATAAAAGAAAAAAGAACAGAACTACAACAACAAATTTTAAATGAATATGTCGTTCAGAGGATTTATAAATACACTCCATAATAAATTAAAATTTAAGTCTATCTAAGGGCTTTTAGTCAGCTCATAAAAACCTGAAAGGTCACCTGTTATTTTTTCACCATTTATGTCTAAAGCAAAGAGACTATTTTCCCCGACTTGATAGGCGTTAGGTTTGGGATGGTCTAGCCTAATGGCGCTACCCGCATCGTTCCAGGAGAATTTACCGGTGGTTGTATAAGTTTCATCGGTTTTACCTAAATAGGTTTGTTCCTTAACATAAGTCAAATCCTGATGTAGTGTGATTTGAGTTTTTATCCCTTCACAATCGGCACAAGGTAAAATCCCTTTGTAAACGCCATCCCAATCTAGTGCATACCGACTGTTATCTGCAGTTGGAAGAACATCATAATTCTTGTTTTCTTGCTGATTTGGTTTGTCTTTACAGGAAGCCAAAACCAACAGCATCAGTAAAACTAAACTAAAAAAATACTTCATATCAAAGGTTTTTAATTGTCAAATTGACATTAGTTAAGTCTATTTTTAAAAATCTGCCCGTTTTTCATTATTAAAAGAAGTTTTTCTTCTGCATTATTTAACAGCTCTAAATCTTTAAGCGGATTACCATCGACGATGAGAATATCAGCCAATGCACCTTCTTCTATAACACCAATTTTACCAGCGTAAGGGCTTCTTTTGCCAGACATAGCAAGTAAATCTGCATTGTCTGCAGTAGCCATTTTGAGAATTTCAAAATTATCAAACCAGCGTTTCATTTTAAGCAATTGTACATTGGGCTGCGCTGCTTTCTTTGCATTAAATAAGACATCAGAGCCGTAAGCAATTTTCATTTTGTATTTTTTAGCAAGAGCAAAAGCCTTGTCTGTACCTGAGTACATTTCCAATTGTTTGGCACGACTTTCTGGCGATAAATTACCAGTATTTCCTTCGTCAATAAACGGTTGTAAACTCCAAAATACATCGTTATCTACCATGAGTTTTACGGTTTCTTCATCGATGAGCTGACCGTGGTCTATGCATTTCACTCCCGTTTCGATGGCTTGCTGTATGGCTCGAGGCGTATAGGCATGAACAGTGACATAAGTTCCCCAATTCTCCGCGGCTTCTACCGCTGATTTGATTTCGGGAATAGTATACTGTGTAACATCCAGCGGATCATAAAGGGAAGAAACGCCGCCACCAGCCATCAATTTAATCTGACTCGCACCCTGCATGAGTTGTTCTCTGGTTTTCACCCTTACCGCATCAGGACTATCGGCAATGGCAACGGCATTGATACGCTCTGCATAGGACAAGCCACGGTTTGGATCTGAAGGAATTTCGTTAGGTAAGCGAAAATCACCGTGACCACCGGTTTGCGAAATAAATGCGCCAGAGGGCCATATTCTTGGCCCTTTAGAAATACCTCTGTCGATGGCTTTTTTTAAGCCAAAAACTGGACCTCCCAGATCCCTAACGCTTGTGTACCCATTCATGAGTAAGTTTTCAGCATTTTTAGCTGCTGCAAGGTTGATAAAACCAATATCTGAAGTGAGTAAAACCACTTGTGGAAGACTCGCAAACATGGTATGGTAATGCGCGTCTATCAATCCCGGCATAAGCAACTTACCATCCCCGTCAATGACTCGAGTGTTTCCACTTTTGTCTGTCGCAATGGGGTTGCTGGAGATTTTGCTAATGCTGTTATTTACAATAAGAACATTAGCCTTAAATGTTTTTTGATCTTTACCATTAAAAATTTCAACATTGTTGATTAACGTGGTTTGCTGAGCAGCTAAACTGCTCACATAGATTAAACATAAAAACAGGATGGATGCAAGTCTCATAATATTAGTTTTATAATTAGCATAACAAATATTATAATTATTTACATAATTAACATAAAACAGATGTTATTTATTAATATATAATTAGTCATACTGTATTTTTCGGTCTGTAGTTTTATTTAACTTAAGAGATTCTGAAAAGTTATTAGTTTTAAAAATCAGGTTTCGACTGCGCTCAACCTGACAAGGACTTCGCCTGCCTGAGTTCCTCGGAAGGCAGGGGGGCGCAATCTGACAAGGACAACGCTTGGGCTAACCAGTCTTGGAAGTCAATTGATTTTGATTCTTCCTGATTAAAAGAGTTTGGCCTAAAATTGTAATCACAGCAACACTAAATAAGCAAGAAGCCATAGCTAAATAGGTATTCAAATTGGGTAAATAATCCCATTGAAAGTTAATGATGCCAGCGCGATAGAAGATTAAAAATTCGGTTGAGATAAACGCGATGAGGTATAGGCTAAGGCTAAACTTTGAAAGCCTGATCCATTTCAGGTAGGAGGCCAAAAACAATAAAAACAAACTGACGAAGCCTAAGAAAAACCAATGTAAATACCCAATGACCACATCCAAGTTTGCAGCGGCTAGTTCAGCAAAAAAAGGAATCCCACTCAAGGTTTGCATCGTCAATTTTAGGATGAAAACAAACACAAGAAACTTAAGAATAAATTTGGATTGGGGGATTAATGCTTCGTAAAATGGATCAAAGGACTTTTTAACAGATTTCCACAAATAGAAGAAGCCAAGCCATAAAGACAAACTTCCTAAATTGCTGAGTAAATACACCGTCCAGTGTGATGTTGCCCAAAGTGTGGATAAGAAAAAGGTACCGATGATTCCTATATGGAAAAGGAAAATAAATTTTGAAAAGGATTTGGTTTCGATTATGAATTGAGTTTTCTCCAGGATAAACACCAGGAGGCCCATAAAGGCTAACACAAACCAAGCATTATATTGAAAGTGGAGGTAGAAATATATCGCCAGTTTATACCAAACTGATTCGTTTCCTAAAGTTGCCATAACTGGTCCTAAAGCCCATGGACCAATGGAGGATAATACCATGTAAAACAAGGCATGTTTGATGAGGAGAAATGATTTTCTGGATTTGAATTCAGGTGTTGTATGCTTTAAAATAAACCCGAAGAATACATAACTTACCAGCAGGAATAAGGTGGAGAATGTTATCGACACTAAAGCATAACCCTGAATTGGAAAGGCCATAAGCATCCCGATTAAACAAGCCTGAGTTGCCCAGAAAATTTTGGAGTAATGTTTTTTGACTTTAGATTCTGAAACAAAAAAATAAACGATAAAACTGCTTAAACCTAAATAGACCCAGCCCAATAAGGCTACATGCGAATGGGCATGTACTACGTATTTGTAGTTGCTAACCATATCCAAACTGAAAGGTGTGGCTGCGAGTCTAAGAAAAAACCCCAAAACAGCAATAATTATAAAATAAAACAGACTACTTAAAAATTGCTGGTTCAGGGTCATCAAAACAAACTATGAAAAAATTTTCTTTTCCAGGGCTAAAGCTTTTGGAAAAAGGATATTATTTTCTAAATGTATGTGCAAATGTAAATCATTTTCGAACTCTTCCAGTTTATGAAACATAGCTCTATACGTGTTACAGGCATGTTCTGGCAGGCTATAGTTATGGGTTAAAGATGCGATTTCTTTAAAAAGATCCCCGGCAGCTTCATGTTCGTCTTCCATCATGGCAATAGGGTTTTCAACCGTTCCAAAATGAGGTCGCTCCAGGCTTTCGCCACTTTTAACTGCGCGTTCCATTTTAGCAATGAAAGGGAATAATATCAACTCTTCTTTTTTTAAATGCGGAGTTAATTCATTCGCGACATCAACGAATAAATCTCTAACTCTTATTAATTCCGGATCTGAATCGCCATGTACTTTTGCTACTTTATTGGTATACTGAATAAGTAGTGGAATAGTTTCTTCTACATAGCTGTGGTGCACGTTTTCAATATGTTGTGCCAGGAAATTCAGGTCCCACTTTTTATAGTCATAGCTTCTGCCTTTATCCTTCAGATTGACTATATCGTCAATTAATTCATCCAGTTCAACATGATTTTTTTCACAAGCTTTTGAGACGCTGATACCACCGCCACAACAAAAGTCGATGCCATATTTTTTGAATACGTGGGCTGTGTTAATGTTTTCGCTAACCAGTGCTGCGACAGTTTTATCCTTCAATGAAGTCATGATATGTGTATTTTAATTCAAAATAAAATTACGACTAGATTATGCCTTAGTTTATGATTTGAATCAAGTTGAAGTCATAGTAAAATTCTCTTATGCTTCATTTGGAATAAGACCTCACAGTCCCCAAAGTTTTGGGGACTGTGAGGTCTTGGTGTTGATGTTTTTATTTAAAAATCTTTTTTCTTAGCAACGTGAAGCATTCGCCATAATGGTAAAACTACCCATACTGCCAAAACGCCTAAAGACACTAAACTTCCGGCTATGGTACCGAAAAAGTCTTTAAAAATAGCTCCTGTATAACCCAGTAAAGCGGAGATATCGAGCTTTAGTAAGATTAAAATTCGTGATAAATCAATAGGATTGAAAAGCGTGGCAACCAAAGTAAACTGGTCTAGAGGATATTCCTGAAAGTAGATGAGGGCAATCAAAAAAGCACCATCATAAATGACTGCTAAAAACAACCAAACTAAAATGGCATATCCAAATCCTTTGATTTTATTGGTATTGGTCAGGGCGATATTAAAAGCTAAAGCACTGAAGATAAAGCTTAAAAAAACGGCAACCACAATCAGAATTAAAAAATCAAAAATGACATTGGATTGAAATAAGCCATACAATGCAAAGGGAATGCCTAAGCCTAACAACACGCTTAAAGATAGGGAAGTGGCAACACCCAGGTACTGACCCAAAAATATGGACTTCCTTTTAATAGGCTGTGCTAAAAGGAGTTCTGTAAATTCCTGCGAATCGTAATAATACATGACTCCGAAAATAGTGCCGATGAGCGGCACTAAAACAATCACAACATTGAGCAGTGTGATGATAGCATTTGATAAATCATTATTTAAAAATAACAATACCGAACTCAGAAGTAGATAGAACAGGAAATACACATAACTCCAGCGGCTTCTTATCAAGTCAAAAAAACTGTATTTTAAAATTTTAAGCATGATCGTTTTTTAATAAGTTAGCAATGGCGTATTCAAAATCGGTTTCTTGGGTTGTTGATTTTAATTCATCTATACTTCCATCGAAATAGACTTTACCGTCTAAAATAAAACTGATGTGGTCTGAAATTTCTTCTACAAAACTCATGATGTGAGACGTAATCAGGATGGTTTTCCCATTGTCTTGTTCTTTTTTGAGCAGGTCTTTTAGCTTGATTAAAGACAGAGGATCTAAGCCTGAAGTCGGTTCATCCAAAATAACAAATGGACTATCAAACATAAGACTAAGCACCAGGTTCACTTTTTGTTTATATCCACCGGAAAGATGACTCAGCTTGGTGTCTAGGTAGGGCTTCAATTCAAAATACGTGATCAACTCCTCATCACGAGTTTTTTGATGTCTCAAGTCTTTGATCATCGCAATGATTTCTTTCACTTTTATATTTCCCGGGAAATTGGCGATTTGAGGGAGGTAATCAATGTTTTTTCTATAAGACCAATTGTTTTTGGTAGTGGAGTTACCAACTAAAATATCTCCTTTATTTGAATGACACATCCCAAGCAATATTTTGATTAAGGTGGTTTTTCCGGAACCATTAGGACCTAAAATTGCTGTGGTTTTACCATCTTGGATTTTTAAATTTATGCCCGTAAGCACGTCATTTTTACCAAATTTTTTTTGAATATCTTTAAATTCTACCATTGCACTTCGCTCATTAAGGGTTGTTGGTCGGTAAGGTTTTTTGGGGTAAAAACAGGGGTTACCTTTTCTGAAAAATTGATGATATCTACAAATAGACTTCTCAATAAAATAATGCTTTCGGGCGTTTCGTTTACCAGATAACTAAACAATTTTACAGGACGGTAAGGCACATCTCCATAGTTATCATTATCCAAATCATAACCAGTGTAATCGCTCCAGTAATTAGTATCAAAACTGTTATTGTTCAGTCTTCCAGAGTAGCTTAAATCAAAGTTATTGTAAAGAAAATTATTTTTATAAAACTTGTTTTTGTAGCTGCCTCCTATGAATTTTACAGCATAGCCATTATTGATAAAGTCATTTTCGTAGTAATTTATTCGGGTAGAACCATCTGCAGTGATACCTGTTGTGTTATTTTCAAAAGTATTGTGATAGATTTCGCCATCGCTGATTTCCTTCAGTAACAAACCATAAGAGGCTGTTCCCCAATTTTTTTTAAACACATTATTGTTCATTTGAATGCGTTTAGAAAACATAACGGCAACGCCAGCACTGTTGTTTTGAAACGTATTATAACTGTAGCGATTATCATCGGAAAACATAAAATGCAGTCCGTAGCGCATATTGTCGTGGCTTGTATTGTTCTCAAAAACATTATTGCTTCCAAATTCAATGTAAATCCCATCCCGCATATTGTAAACATCGTTATCTCGCACTTCCAGCTCTTTTGAATTCCAAAGGTGAATGGCGTTTCCAGAACTTGCTTCAGATTGACCAATACCAGAAATATCGTTTTCTTCGATAATGCCCTTGCTGGATTTTTCAATCAGAAATCCAAAGAATGCTTTTTTTAAAGTGATGTTTTTTAGTTTGAAATTGTCACATTTAAAAAGGTAAATCGCCGCATAATCCGATGTGTAACTTACTTCAACGTTTTTTATAGTCAGGTCAGTGATGCTAAAATCATTAGCTTCCACCTTAATCCCATAGCCTTTATGGTCGATATCTATTATGCTGCCTTTTTCACCGTAGAGATGAAGCGATTTCCTGTTGATAAATATATCATGTTCTTTATAAACTCCCTTTTTTATAAAAATGGAATCCCCAGCTTTTGCCTGGTCGACTGCTTGCTGAATCGAAGTAAACTCACAATCCTTAGCACACACCTCCAGGGTTCTGTTTTGTGCATAGCTGAAGTTTAATGCTATAATAAGGCATAAGAGGAAGAAACTTGATTTCATTCTATCGACTTTGATGACTATTCGTATTGATGACTTCCATAAGTTCATTCCATTGATATACTTTACCATCTAATTTTTTTTGTGCTTCTTTAGCCTCAGCTGTAGTTGCAAAAGCAGTTAAGTTAGCTCCCATTGGGCTTGGTAAACTCTTACTGATCAAGTAGGCTGAATTTTCAGCAGGAATCATTTCGCCGGGCTGATTGTAATTAGCCACAAGCAAAGTAGCATTTTCAAACTTTTTCGGTTCTTGCTTAATGTAATTCACCATACATTCAACAGCATCAAACTTGTGTTGCTTTCCTTTTTCAGTCACCATCTGGGCTGAATGCGTTTTTTGAACGATGCTCATGCTGCAATAGTCACATTGATCTTCTCCGTACTTGATTGGTTTTACTGATTTATCGCAGGAGGTAATAGCAATTATTAATAGAGCTAAAAGGGTGTATTTTCTCATATTACTTTGTTTTTTTAAGCCCGATGATGTAAGCTACAAACGTAAGAAACATACCAGCTCCCATCAAAATTGCACCTAATGCCGGATAAGAATGAGCTGTAAAATTTAATATATCTTTAGAACCAAACAAGGGGGGCTTGTAACTTAAGGGATTGCCTTCATCATCTGTCATTTTCATGATGGCTTTTGGATCTAAGTTAGTGCCATAATCGGTCATCCAGTTATTAAAATCGATCATGCCGAGAACACCTAGCACAAGCATAAGAATGAGCCATCCTAAAAACCAGTTGTAGGATATTTTTTTAAAAAAGCCTAGAATTCCAATGATAATGCCCAATATAGCCATACCACCAACGACTTTGGGAAATACAGAAAACTCCCACATTTCATCATCTTTTGGTAATTTACGCATGCCTATATAATGGTTAAGCCCATCTATATTTTGAATATCGTGCTTTTCATGACCTTCAAGTCCGTCGAGGTTGATATACATGCCTATGCCACTTGGATATTGAGGTGCTTCCAGGCTAATGCTCCAAAGGGGATATAAAAATAATCCAAACAATAGGGCAGAGCCAATAATCATGGTAATACTTGCTGTTTTCATAATCTAATTTTTTAATAAAAAAGGGCGAGCAGAGAATTCTACTCGCCCCAGATTGAGTAATCAAAATCAAAACATCAACTTATTACTCATTCCAATCTTCATCTAATTTCCAGCGTAATTTAGTGTTGCTGTTTTTAGCAGAAACTCTTACATAACCTTGCATTTCCTGGTGAAGTGCAGAACAGAAGTCTGTGCAGTAGAAAGGCCAAACTCCTTCGCGTTTTGGTTCCCATACAATGGTTTTAGTTTGTCCGGGCATAATCAAAATCTCTGATGTATTAGCTCCAATCATTGCAAATCCATGAGGAACATCAAAGTCCTGCTCTAGGTTTGTGATATGAAAATACACTTTATCACCAACTTTTATACCTTCAATATTATCGGGTGCAAAATGGCTTCTAACTGTGGTTGCATAAACGTGCACCTCATTGCCATTACGTTCTACACGGGTATTAGCTTCATTTTTTACTGCATACTCATGATTGTTCTCTTCTAACTCATAATATTTTTTAGACTGAGATTTTATTTTATCAGCAGGGATTCCTGCAGCATAGTGAGGTTCACCATGGGTTGGGAAATCGTATATGAGTTTCATTTTATCTCCTGATATATCATATAACTGTGCAGAGTGTTCCAGTTCTGGTCCAACTGGCAGATACCTGTCTTTGGTAATTTTATTTAAACTTACCATATACTTACCATATGGTTTTCTTGAGTTACCACCAGGAATCATCAAGTGTCCAACGGAATAATAGGTAGGTTTTCTATCTAAAACTTCCCAGGTTCCTATTTTCCATTTAACGACTTCAGAAGAGATAAAGAAGGTGGTGTATCCATTTCCTTTACCATCAAATTCAGTATGCAATGGTCCTAAACCACCACTATCTACAACGCCTTCCAAAACAGATTCGAAGCTTAAAATGGGGATACCGTAAGCGTCACCGTCATAATCTTTATCTTCAATAGCTTTCATCATTTTTTCAAAAGAATACACGCTCAATTGAGTAGATAATTTACCATTACCAATGATGTATTGTCCGGATGGATCTACATCTACGCCGTGAGGTGATTTTGGAACCGGCATATAAAACACAGCACCTTCAACTTCGCGAGGATCGACAGAAATAACGCCTTCTTTCATTTCTGTAGTGGCCGTCATTGTTGATTCATCAAACACATTGTGAGCATAAGTGCCAGCTACTTTTTTTCCTCCACCATTTTCTACATATTCTGCAATTTTTTGCCAGTTCACAGCGGCGATAAAGTCTTTATCGTTTTGTGAAGCATTGACCTCTAGCATAGAGTGTGCTTCTTCGGTATTATAGGAAGTAAAAAAGAACCAACCATGAGATTTGTCACGGCCAGGGTGAGCTAAGTCATAATTGAAACCTGGCATATTCAACTGAAAATCTAAATTCATCCGCCCGGTTTCCTGATCGATAGAAATAAAACTCAAAGGGCCTTTGAACTTCCCTTTCATATCGTCAATTGGCATGTCTTTTTGTGGATTTGGAACTGCGAAACGTGTTCCTGCTACAATATACTCTGTGTTTTCAGTCACAAAAGATGAAGCATGGTTACCAGCAGAATTAGGGATTTCGATGATTTCATCGGTTTCAAAAGTGGTCAAGCTAATTCTGGCAATACGTGGAGTGTTGTTTTCGTTGATGAAAATCCAACGCCCATCCAATTCTCCATTGGTTTGAGAAATATCCGGATGGTGAGAATCTCCCCAAGGGATAAATCCGAAAGACGTATTAAGCATAGCTTTAGTCTCTTCAGAATATCCATAACCATTGGTTGGAAATTGAGAAAAAACAGGAATTTCTTTAAACATTCTTCCACTTGGCAGACCATAAACGGTTAAGTTACCAGAATAGCCGCCAGACATAAAGGCGTAAAATTCGTCATGCTCTCCGGGAGCAACGTAGACCTGTTCTGCATTAGAAGATGCCATAGCACCAGAAGAATTGTCGTTTGAATTGTTACCGCAGCCTACTAACAGTAATCCTGCACCTAGACCTAGTAATAGTTTTTGAATTGTTTTCATTGTTTTGATTGTTTATTGTTTTGATTTTAAAATTTAGTTAGTTGGTAATAAAACCTTATCTACAATATGTACCCAGCCGTTGCTGACATTAACGGTGGCGATAATCTTGGCATCACCGATGTAAAGATCTTCTCCTTTTTTAGTCACATCTAAATAAGAGCCATCCGCCATATAAAGCTTCCTGTCTTTCTCTATATTTTTTTCTAGAGTTTTGACTGGGTAATTGCTCGGTGCAACGTGGTGGACTAAAATGTTAGCAAGTTTAGATTTGTTTTCAGGCTTGAGTAAATCTTCCAAAGTGGCTTTGTCTAGTTTGTCAAAAGCCGCATTAGTAGGTGCGAAAACTGTCAGGGGTCCCACATTTACCAAAGCATTTTCAACTCCTGCAGCCTGGACAGCTGTAACCAAAGTGGTGTGATCTTCAGAACCCACTGCCAGTTGAAGGGCATTTGGATCTCCTTCATTATCTTCAATAAAAGCCTGTCCTTTATTGGAAGAAGAAACTTCGCTTGAGTTTGTTTTATCTTCTGTGGATTGGTCAGAACTTTTCGAATTATTCGAAGAGTTGCAGGCTAACAAGCATACCATTACAAAAACAGAAGCCAGTGATTTAATAAAATGAATGTTCATAGGGTTATATTTAAAGGGATTAATGAGTCTTGTCATATTCTCTGAAGTATTCCAGAATTGCACGAGCGTCTTCTTCAGATACATTTTGATTGGCCATTACTGCCATGTTACTTTCTACGAGTAAGCGTTTTCCGATGGGATCTTTTTTGATCATTTCTTCCGGATTCAAAATCATGTTCATGATCCACTCGGGGCTTCTGCGTTCAGTCACACCACCTTGTGCCGGACCAACAAATTTATTATCCATCTTGTGGCAGGCTGTACACAGATTATTATATACCTTTTTACCCCTGGCGGCCATTTCTTTATTTATGCCTTCGCTTATATCTACCGATTTTATAGGACCGATTCCCAAATTGGCCATATCATCTTCTGCAGAAGTTTCAGATGTTGACTGTGTTGCAGGTTCAGATTTCTTTTCTGTTTTTGACTGCTGACCAACTTTTATCTGGTCCTTTTCTTTTTTTTCTCCGTTTCCACCGCAAGCTATAAGTAAGCCTAGAAGGAAAATAGAAGAGATTTTAATAAGTGGTTTCATATTTCTCTGATTTTAATTACTTCAACAAATCTAAAAATTAAGATATGTTTAATATATGATTAAAATCATAAAGCATGCGGTTAACGAGATTAAATTATATTTAAATATTTAGTTATAAAGGACTTAGGTATCTGTGTTATGCCTTTGGTATTAAATTGATTTACTGAATACATGATATATATCAGTTTTTTGTTAACAATTTAAAAATTTAAATTTTAAAAGATAAAACCTGTGTAGTTTTGTGAGTGAACACTCACTTACTTATGACAAAACGACAATTAGACATCATCAACTCAGCTGGTAAAATTTTAACCGAAGGAGGAATTAGCGGCTTAACTATTAAAAATATTGCGACAGAAATGCAATTTTCTGAAAGTGCCATCTACCGACACTTTAAGGGTAAAGAGGAAATTATTTTGGCTATGCTTAATTATTTGGCTGATGATATGCAGGAGCGCTGTGAAAAAGTAATAGATCAGAATGATTCTGCTGCCCTTCAGCTTAAGAGCTTATTTGCACATCAGATATCCTATTTTAAACAGCATCCCCATTTTGTGAGTGTTGTTTTTTCTGATGGCTTGCTTGAAGAAAGCGAGCGAATAAATAATGCTATAAGGAGGGTAATGAAGGTAAAGCACAATCTGCTTTTGCCGATAATTCAAAATGGTCAGTTAAATGGTGAATTCAATAATGCGATAGAGAGCCAAAATTTAGTTGAAATTATAATGGGAGCCTTTCGTTTACAAATGTTCAAATGGAAATCCTCTGGTTTCCACAGTGATATCGAAGACCATGGAAATGCAATTATTGAAAATCTAATTTCACTTATAAAGAATAATTAAAAAGATCTAATCAGAAATGTTAGTCAATATTTATAAACAAATCAAAAGTCAATGAAAAAGCTTATCCTCATATTCATGTTTTCAGGTTTAGTGGCGCAAGCGCAAGACGTGTTTAGCTTAGATGATTGCTACAACTTGGCAGCAGAAAATTATCCTTTAGTCAAACAAAAAATACTGTTAGAAAATCAATTAGCTACAGAAAACGAAGTGATAGATTCAGAACAGCTACCGCAAGTGAGCTTGTTTTCCAGAGCTAGTTATCAATCGGATATCATCAATCTGGCAATTCCAAATTCTACTTTTCAAGGCCCAAACAAGGATCAATACAGAAATGAATTACAGATCAATCAGTTGATTTATGGCAGTGGTGTGATCGATGCAAAGTCAACTCTTCTTCAAAAAACGAATCAGGCCGAGCAGTTAGCCGTAGATATCAGGTTGTATGAATTGAAGCAACGCATCAATCAAGTCTACTTTTCAATTTTGCTTCATCAGGAAAAAATTGAGTTGCAGGCCAGGCGAAATCAGCAACTTCAACAACAATTGCGAGAAGTGAAATCTGGTGTAGACAATGGAGTTATTGTTGCTTCGGCTCAAGATGCTATCCAGGCGGAATTATTAAAGGTAAAGCAACAGACTACAGAGCTTGAAGGCAATTTGCAATATCTCCTGAAGGCACTATCAAGCTTAATAGGAGTAAAGGTTTCAGATGTAAATCAGTTGCAATTCCAAAAGATTGAAGTTACTGATGAGGGCTCTCTCCAGAGACCAGAATTAAATTTCTACCAGGCCAAAAAAGAAGAACTGACAGCCAGTCAAAATTTGATATCTAAAGAGAACTTACCGCGATTGAATGCCTTTGCCAACGCTGGCTATTCCAATCCAGGATTGAATATGCTGGACAATCAGTTTCAAGACTATGTGTTTGTTGGACTTCAGCTAAACTGGAAAGTTTTCGATTGGAATGCCAATAAAAATAAACGCAAAAGTTTGGACTTCAAGAAAGAAGAACTTTCTGCAGAAGCAGAAACTTTTCAGCTCCAAATCCAGACAAAACTCGATGAACAACTTCAGAAAATAAAAAGTTTAGAGCAAATCATAGAAGATGATGATGCTATTATTGAATTGCGGTTAAAGGTTATGAATGCAACTTATTCGCAGCTCAAAAATGGATCGATAACCGCTTCCACGTTTTTGGCCGAGCAAACTCAATTTTATGAAAGTGAAAGTTCAAAGCTGATACATCAAATTGAATTGGTGCTTGCTAAACAAAATTATAACACCATTAAAGGATACTAACATGAAAACGATATCAAAACTCCTATTCTTACCTCTGCTATTTATTTTTACATCGTGTTCTACCGATGAAAAAGCAGATGCTTACGGAAATTTTGAAACTACAAGTGTATTGGTTTCTGCAGAAAACACAGCCAAAATCATGGCGCTTAATGTAGATGAAGGGACCCAGCTTAATAAAAATCAAATGGTGGGTTACCAGGATACCATAACGCTGCATCTCAAAAAACAGAATCTTAAGGCAAAGAAGGAAGTTATACAAGCCAATTCTGCCAGTGTACTGGCAGAAATCGACGTGCTTTCTGCAAGAGTGAAAACTGCCAAAATAAATCGAAATCGAATTGAGCAAATGCTTAGTGACAATGCGGCAACTCAACAACAATTAGACAATATTCAAGGAGAAATTAATGCTTTACTCCAACAAATAAATAGCGTAAAGTCAAAAAACGTTTCAGTGCTTACTGAGCTTCAGCTCATCGAAATTCAATTGAAAGAATTGGAAGATTTAATTGAAAAAAGCATGATCAAAAGTCCTATGAATGGTCGAGTGCTCAATACCTACGCGGAAGCCTCGGAAGTTGCTCAATATGGCAAACCCTTATTTGAAATAGCTGATTTGTCTAAACTTGAAATTCGAGCTTACATTTCAGAGCCACAATTAACAGAGTTTGTTTTAGGAGACCAGGTGCAAGTGAAAGTCGATTCTCAAGATGGTATGTTGTCTTATGAAGGTCATATCACTTGGATTGCTGATGAAGCTGAATTTACCCCGAAAATCATTCAAACTAAAGAAGAGCGTGTTGCTTTAGTCTATGCGATTAAGGTTGAAGTTGAAAATGATGGTAAACTCAAAATAGGCATGCCAGCTGAAGTTTGGTTAGAATAAATCTGCTAAAATTTTTCATGAATACGATTGTAACATTTTAACTATTGAATTTAATTAAAAAAATAAACCAATGAGAACAATGAAAATTATTGCAACATTTGGAATTGTAAGCCTTGCTTTGTTTGCTTGTAAAAACCAAACCAATGCTGATGAGGCTAAATTTATGGACGAAGCTTGGTTGGATGAAATTGAATTAAACCAAAACGAGCCCTGGAATGCTGACTTAGTCACCAATAACGGCGTAGAAAAGCTGAAGCAAGTTTTGGATGAATTTCAGACCACTTCCTTAAAAGACTATCATCAATTAGCAAATCAATTGATAAATATCAACAATTACATTATAGACAATTGTACGATGGAAGGGGCTTCTCATGATAATCTCCATATTTGGTTACAAGCTTTACTTGAAAAAGTAAGTGAATTAAAACAAGCGAGTTCAGTGGCTGAAGCTGAAGAACTAAAGGCTTCAATTGAGTTTAGTGTCAATCAGTATTCAACTTATTTTCAATAACAGATGAGCCTTCAAATCAGTGATATTTCAAAATCCTTTAAGGACTTAAAAGCTTTAAAACACATTAGTCTTGAGGTCAGGGAAAATGAGCTTTTTGGCTTGATAGGTCCGGACGGTGCAGGTAAAACAACGCTTTTTAGGATTTTGGCAAGTTTACTTTTACCGGACGAAGGGCAGGCAAATGTTGCTGGTTTTGATGTAATTAAAGATTATAAGCAATTGAGAAAAAATATAGGGTATATGCCAGGTAAGTTTTCGCTTTATCAGGATTTGACGGTAGAGGAAAACCTAAACTTTTTTGCTACCATTTTTAACTCCAGCATCGAAGAAAATTACGATTTGATCAAAGATATCTATGTACAGATAGAACCTTTCAAAAAGCGAAAAGCAGGGGATTTATCGGGTGGGATGAAACAAAAACTGGCTTTGAGTTGCGCCTTGATTCATAAACCAAAGGTTTTGTTTTTGGACGAACCTACCACTGGCGTTGACCCGGTATCCAGAAATGAATTTTGGGGCATGTTGAAGAAGCTTCAAAAAAAGGGTATTACCATATTTGTATCGACCCCCTATATGGATGAAGCTGCTTTGTGTGATCGCATAGCCTTTATAAATCAGGGTGAAATTCTTCAGGTTGATACGCCTTCGGCTATTGTCAAAAACTTTGCTAAGCAGGTTTTAAACATTCAAACTCCGTCCATATATAAAGCCTTACGAGTTTTAGGGAGTTATCAACACACGCATAGCATTTATCCTTTTGGGGAGTCCTTACATTATATGGATTCTCGAAAAGATTTTGATTGGAATGAGGTTCTAAATCATCTTAGAAATGAAAAAATCAAAGACGTTGAAGGAGAGTTGATTTCTCCGGAAATTGAAGATGTGTTTATGGAACTCTCAAGAAACTAAACCCATGGAAACAACAATTAAAGCAACGAATCTAACCAAGTCCTTTGGTGATTTTACAGCGGTAGATAAGCTGAATTTTGAAGTTAAAAAAGGTGAAATTTTTGGATTTCTTGGAGCTAACGGTGCAGGAAAAACAACGGCTATGAAAATGCTTATCGGTATTTCCAAACCTACTGCAGGAGATGCTGTTGTTGCTGATTATAAAGTTTCAACTCAAGCGGATTTAGTCAAAAAGAACATTGGCTACATGAGTCAGAAGTTTGCCTTATACGATGATTTAAACATCAAAGAAAACATTCAGTTCTTTGGAGGCATTTATGGGCTGAATGCAAAACTAATTCAGCAGAAATACCAGCAGGTCGTAGATAATTTAGGCTTGGAAAATTACGTAAAGCAGTTAGTAAAAAGCTTACCTCTGGGTTTGAAACAAAAATTAGCTTTTTCGGTAGCCTTGTTACATCAACCCAAAGTCGTGTTTCTGGATGAGCCTACAGGTGGAGTTGACCCCATCACTCGACGCCAATTTTGGGAATTGATCTACGAAGCAGCAGATCGCGGCACCACCATTTTTGTAACCACGCATTATATGGATGAAGCTGAATACTGTGACCGAATTTCTATGATGGTAGATGGTAAAATTAAGGCTTTGGATACATCAAAAGCCCTCAAAAAGGAATTTGGTGCAGAGACATTGAACGAGGTGTTTTTAAAACTTGCCAGATGAAGAAGTTTATAGGATTTGTAAAAAAAGAGTTTTACCATATTTTCAGGGATAAGCGCTCTCTTTTCATCTTATTTGGTATGCCTATCGCTCAGATTTTGCTGTTTGGTTTTGCGATTTCCAATGAAATCAACAACGTTGATATCGCTATTCTTGATAAAGCTGATGATAAAAATTCAAAAGAAATTATAGTCAATCTAAAGGCCTCTAAATATTTCAATGTAATCGATCATCTGCAAAGTGAAAAAGAAATTGAAACCGCATTCCAAAAGGGCAAAGTAAAAGCGGTAGTGACTTTTGACCAGGATTTTGCCAGAAATCTGCAACGTCCTGAAACCAGTAAATTTCAAATCATCACCGATGCTACCAACCCCAATGTAGCCAACACGATAACCAACTACATCAATTCAATAGTCGTAAAATATCAAATGGTGAATTTGCAGCAGGACCCACCGCCACAACTTGTACAATCTGAAAGCAGAATGTTCTTTAATCCAGCCCTTGAAAGTGTTTATATGTTTGTGCCAGGGGTCATGACCGTCATCTTAATGCTGGTTTCAGCCATGATGACTTCCATATCAATTACGCGAGAAAAGGAAGTAGGAACGATGGAAATTTTGCTGGTCTCGCCTTTAAAACCAAGTACAGTAATTGCGGGTAAAGTGGTGCCCTACATTTTTTTATCTCTTATTAATGCGATTGTTATTGTCCTCTTAAGCGTGTTTGTATTTCAGATGCCTATAGAAGGAAGTATATTTTGGCTAGTCACAGCAAGTCTCCTGTTTATAATTACTTCGTTAAGTTTAGGTATTTTGATTTCTACCTTATCCTCAACTCAGCAAACCGCTATGATGATTTCATTGATGGGCCTGATGCTTCCTACAATTCTACTATCAGGTTTTATTTTTCCCATTGAAAGTATGCCTTATCCTTTGCAATTAATCAGTCATATTATTCCTGCCAAATGGTTTATCATCATTATTAAATCAATTATGCTGAAAGGTGTAGGCTTTAGTTTTTTCTGGAAAGAAACACTCATTTTAGTGGTTATGACAATTTTTTTATTGGGTCTTAGCATCAAAAAATACAAGATAAGATTAGCCTAGATCATTCATAGTATTAAAAAGGAAGACATGAAAATTGTATTCATTATCATAAGAAAGGAATTCAAACAAATCTTTAGGAACAAAGCAATGCTTCCTATCATTTTTGTGTTGCCCTTACTTCAGCTTATTATTTTATCGAATGCTGCTACTTATGAGGTGGATAATATTCAAGTGGCTTATATAGATTATGATAAAAGTCTTTCTTCTCGAAAATTGATAGAGCATATAAAAGGGTCTTCGTATTTTGAAAATCCTGTTTATTTTGAATCACCTGCTTTAGCTGAAGAAGCCATACTAAAGGACAAGGTGGATCTAGTTCTAGAAATCCCAAATCATTTTGAAAAAGATATTCAAAATGCCAGTCATCCAAGAGTTGCTGTAAGAATAAATGCAATAGATGGTGCTACAGCTGGAGTCCAGAATGTATATATCCAAAAAATCATTTCAAATTTTAATAAAACTATTCAGTTAGAAAGTTACAACCCAGCTCAACAAAGTCTGAACTATTCAAGCATAGAGAGTGTGACTTCATTTTGGTACAATCAAAATTTGAATTATAAGACGTTGATGGTTCCTGGAATTTTGGTTCTCATCATCACCATGTTGACCTTGTTTCTCTCTAGTATGAATATTGTGCGGGAAAAAGAAATAGGTACCTTAGAACAAATCAATGTCACACCAATTAAAAAATGGCAGTTTATTGTAGGCAAGTTATTTCCATTTTGGATGATTGGATTGGTATTGCTAAGTATTGGATTGCTCATAGCTAAGTTGGTTTTTAACACTCCAATGCTTGGGAGTACTTTGCTGATTTATGCCTATACCAGCCTTTATCTCTTGGTGATTTTGGGAATGGGCTTGTTTATCTCCAACTTTACAGACACTCAACAGCAAGCCATGTTTATTGCCTGGTTTTTTGTAGTGATTTTCATTTTAATGAGTGGCTTATTTACCCCAATTGAAAGTATGCCAGTTTGGGCACAAAACTTAACACAGCTCAATCCTGTAGCTTATTTTGTAGAGATTATGCGCATGATTATGCTTAAAGGCTCTACGTTTAAGGACACTGGTGTCATTTTTATGAAGACTTTTATATATGCTTTAGTTATGAATTTTTTAGCGGTCTGGAGTTATCAGAAAAAGAATTAAAGAATATTAATTTGAAGTATCAATTAACTAAAGGGATCCATAAAGGTAAAACTGATTAGGAATCCTATTAAAATTTTTTGGATACAGAATAATTAAGTTCGTTTCTATACTGAGTGGGCGTGCGGCCAGTAAAGGCTTTAAATTTCTTATTGAAATGACTGAAATTATTGAAACCACTTTCATAACATACATCTAAGATGCTTATCTGCTTTTCATGTAGCATTTTTGCAGCATGGGTAATTCTGTATGAATTCACGAAATCGGTAAAGGTTTTTCTGGTAATTTTTTTGAAATATCTGCAGAAAGCTGGCTTTGTCATATTCACTTTTTCTGAGATTTCATCCAAAGTAATGCTTCGCCGAAATTCCTGCTGCACAAAATTGAAAATTAAATTGATACGTTGATTGTCCTCTAGTTTAGCTTCCAGTAGAAATCCATTGGCATTTAGCAAGGTATAATTTTTGGTTTTTTCCATCATATTAAAAACCTCAAGTAAACCTATAAGTCGCTCTACTGGAGGAGCAGTCTCTAAGGCCTCTATTTTGTGACCAATTTCCCTTTTTGCTTCTCCATGGAAAACAATACCATATTGTGCTCTCTGTAAAAGTTTTTTGATGTTTTTGAGTTCAGGGATTTCAAAAAATGACTTCCCTAAAAATGACGGTAGCATTTGTACTACGGTTTCCTGTTGATTCTTTTCTAAAGTATCTGTGAAGCCACAATGGGGTAAGTTGGAGCCTATGAAAATTAAATTTCCATTCCTATAAAATGAAGCATGACTGCCTACCAGCAATTTTCCAGAACCTTCATTGACATAAACCAATTCCAGCTCTGGATGGTAATGCCAAAACTTATCACTATTGTTTTGATTGTTGGTATTGAACTGTTTATAAGTAAAAGAATTTCCGAAGTTTGGCGCTAGCTTCTCAAGTACAGGTTTTGCATTTTTGTTCATAAAAAGGCATTTAAAGGATTGAATTCACAATTTTTAAATAGAGTTTTTAAAGGTATTAAAACTTCTAATATGTTTCATATTTTAATAATGTAATATTAAAATACGAATTACTGGTTAATATAGCACATCTTTGTGTTTATTTTGAACTTAAATCATTCGATGTTGCCCCTTAACTTTGTCTCGTAAGTTTAAAAGAAAAATGAACATTAACTTAGATACATTAATTATGAGACAATTTATTAACACATTAGCGATTACACTAGTTTTTTTAACCAGCTTTGCAACTTTAGCTACAGAAAATTTTGAAGTTGAAGTCAAGTCAGACCAAATTTTGAATATCAAAATAAGCAACCTCCAAACATCAGATCAGCTTATTTTTAAGGACAGTAATGGTGAGGTTCTGTTTAAGGAACAATCTTTATCTCAGCCCTATACAAGACATATAAGTCTTGAAGACCTTCCAAATGGCACCTATTCCCTTTCATTGGAAGACACTTATATGACTTCTACTAAAACTATTTTCAAAACAAAGTCAGGAATCAGAGTCTCAAATTCTGAAGTTGCTTTTAAGCCTCATTTTCAACTCATGGAGCCTAATTCCAAAAAAGTAAAAGTAGCCTTCGTCAATTCAACCATGCAACCGGCTCAGTTTAAAGTTCTAAACAAAAAAGGACAGGTCATTTTTAATCTAGAAAATAGTGATACGGTATTTAGCAAAACCTTAGATTTTTCTGAAGTTCCATCAGGAAACTATTCAATTGCTGTCAACACTAAGGGCAGAAGCTATTATAAAGATATTACGATTAAATAAATTTATTAGAGGCACAAAAAAACCCGCAAACTTTCATTTGCGGGTTTTTTTGTGCCGTAAATTGACATCTACACTTTAGTGAAAATAATAGATTTCACCGTTACTGATGCCTAATTAAAATCTTAGGGTAGATTTTAAAAATTATTTAATCTAATGTTTATATATCGTCAAAACTTATATTGGTGAAAGCTGTAGCGCTTGTTTTGTCTGCAGATTCTGTTTGAATTGATCCATCAGATTCAACTTCAGAAGGTTTTGTAAAGTCTTTTTGATGACGTTCGCTAATGACTTCCTCCCCTTTTTTATCGATGATAAAGTTGGTAGTTTCCTCCAAAGCTTCTTTAAAGTTTTCGAAATCTTCTTTGTATAAATAAATCTTGTGTTTTCTGTAAAAGAAAGAACCATCATCGTTGGTAAATTTTTTACTCTCCGTTATAGTCAGATAATAATCATCTGCTTTGGTAGATCTTACGTCAAAAAAATAAGTTCTTCTTCCAGCTCTTATCACTTTCGAGAAAATGTCTTCGTTCTTCATCGATCCTTGGTCACTCATAATTTCTTTATTAAATATGATTAAAATAACATTTGTTCAAAAGTCTTAAAAAAAATCAAAAATGCAAATCAATTTTCAATTTTCTTTTTCTGAAAGTTGTTTTTGATACAAGTCTTTATAGTAACCACCTTGAGCGATAAGTTCGGTATGATTTCCTTCCTCTAAAATTTCACCTTCCTCCAGGATGATGATATGATCTGCGTTTTTTGCGGAAGAGGCGCGATGACTCACAACGACTGAAGTCTTGTTGTTAGAGATTTTGTTGAGTTTATTAAATATTTCTTCTTCTGTTTCTGTATCAACAGCAGATAAGCAATCGTCGAATAACACGATTTGTGGGTCTTTTATAATTGCTCTAGCTATGGAGACCCGTTGTTTTTGACCTCCTGAGAGGGTGATGCCACGCTCTCCAAGTACGGTGTCATAACCTTTACTGAATTCAATAATATTATCATGAACAGCAGCGTTTTTAGCTGCATTGATGATGTCTTCTTCTGAAGCATTTGCTTTACCAAACTTAATATTGTCTCGTATAGAACTGCTAAACAAAAAAGCATCTTGTGGCACGTAGCCCAGCTGCTGTCTTAAGCCATCAAGATTATAACTTTCAATAGGTTTACCGTCAATTAGAATTTCACCCTGGTCTACATCATATAAGCGTCCTGTCAATTCCAGAATGGTAGATTTTCCAGATCCTGTTTTACCCATGATAGCCAAAGTTTTTCCTTTCTTCACTTTGAAGGAGACATTATTTAGGGCAACAATATTTGTGTCTTCGTAAGTAAAACTGACGTTTTTAAATTCGATTTCTCCTTTGATAGATTCAGAAGAATTTGGCGAATTATTTTTGACATTTGGTGTTTCACTCAAGAATTCATTGATGCGTTCCTGTGAGGCCTCAGCCCGTTGCACCATGGAGGTAATCCAGCCTACAGAAGCCACAGGCCAGGTCAACATATTGACGTAAAGCAGGAACTCTACAATAACTCCAACGCTTTCTATTTTGCCATCGATATACTGCATACCACCAAAATAGATGACAAACAAGTTACTAAAACCTATCAATAAAATCATAAGGGGGAAGAAAAAGGCTTCAACTTTTACCAGGCTGATATTTTTCTCTTTGCTCTCGTTAGATAATTTCTCAAAATCAGAATTGAAACGGCCTAAAATTCCGTAGGATTTAATCACGGCGATACCGCTAAAACTTTCCTGAGTATAGGTGTTGAGATGGGAAAGAAACTGCTGAATTTCCGCGCTTCTTTTGTTGATGGCGACACTAAGTTTGTAAATAGCAAAAGAAAGTATAGGGAAAGGAACTAAAGTGTATAAGGTGAGCATTGGTGCGGCTTCTATCATAAAATAGATCACGACAACAAAAAGCGTAAGCGTTTGAACGCCATACATCAGGGCTGGTCCTACATACATTCTAACTTTTGAGACATCTTCAGAAATTCTGTTCATCAAATCTCCAGTTCTGTTTCTCTTATAAAAATCAATAGATAGGTTTTGATATTGCGTATAGATTTCATTTTTTAAGTCATATTCTATATATCTGGAAACGACTATAAAGGTTTGACGCATCAGGAATGTGAGAATTGCGGAAGCTAAAGCTGCACCAATAATAAGACCGATATTGATAAGTAATTCTTCTTTAACCTCTGCTATATCTGTTGCATTACCATTTACATAATCCTCTATGGCGTTTGTAGAATTTCTGATAAGTTGAGGTGTAAAAACTGCAAAGACACGTGCACCAATGGTAATTATAAAACCAAGAAGTAACCTGCCTCGGTACTTATATAAGTATTTATTTAGACTTAGTAGAGCCTTCATCCACATTTCACTTTGAAGTTGCAAATGTAATCAAAAGACTGAATTGCCTTTTGATATAACAAAAGTTTAAATATATTCATAACAAGGACTTCGGCTAATCTCATTTTGTTTTTAAAAAAATCGAAATAGGCTTCTAACTCTTCTTTTTAATATTATTTTTGCGCTACAATTTTAGAACCTACACATGCTAACAAGAAGACATATTCGTGCAAAAGTGATGCAATCTTTGTATGCTTTCCATCAGGGCAGTAAAGACTCCATGCAAGCCGAAGAGAAATTTTTAAAAAAGAGCACAGAAGATATGTACAATCTTTTTTTACTCAATTTGGAACTCTTGGTTAACATTAGGAGTCAGGCCGAAGACTATTACAAGATTGTGAAGAAGAAATTCCTGGCTACAGAAGAAGAGAAAAATCCTAATAAGAAGTTTATCAATAATCAACTGCTTCACAGAATCGCAAACTCCAATGCCTTGAGTGAACTTGTGGAAAGCAAAAAACTTAACCATTGGTCCAGGGATGATGAATATCCAATTTTGATTTGGAACAAAATTTTGGAGTCAGATATTTATTCAGACTATATTTTTACGGAGACGTCAAGTTTTAAGGAAGACAAAGAGTTTGTTGTGGATATTTTCAAAAAGATTATCGCCCCCAATGATGATTTATATGATTATTATGAAGATCATAACCTGACCTGGATAGATGATTTTCCTATTGTAAACACCACTTTGTTAAAGTTTTTGCAGAAACAAAAAGAAAGTGATGAAGTTCTAAACATACCCCGTCTCTATAAAAATGTAGAGGATGAAAACTTTGCCAGAGAGTTATTTACCAAAACTCTACTTGCTGATGAGGAGTTTTCTGAAATCACTAGAAACAAAACTCCTAACTGGGATCAAGATAGAATTGCAGAAATTGATAGTATTCTTATTAAAATGGCTTTGTGTGAATTTATAAAATTCCCTTCTATTCCTGTGAGAGTTACTATTAATGAATACTTAGAACTTGCCAAGGAATATAGTACTCCCAAAAGCAGTACGTTTATAAATGGTGTTTTGGATACGGTCTCCAAAGAATACCAATCCAATGGAAAAATTAATAAAGTAGGCAGAGGCTTAATGTAATTGGCGAAATTGTCATATTTTTGGTTTTAAATTAAAATTAGTTACTCATGAGAAAGTTAATGTTAGCTTTAGTTGTTATAACAACATTGTCATTATCAGCTTGTAAAAACAAGGCTGCAGACAAAGTCGACGAATCCAAAAAAGAAATAGCAGAGCAACGAGATGCTCAGGAACAGGATTTTCCAGTGATGAAATTTGAAGAAGAAGTTCATGATTTCGGCACTGTAGAAGAAGGAGAAATTGTAGAACATACATTTGCCTTTACCAATACTGGTAATGCTCCGCTTATTATTTCTGATGCTAATGCTAGTTGTGGCTGCACAGTTCCTACTTGGACTGAAGGCGCAATTGCACCAGGTGAAAGTGGGGAGATGTTAGTTAAGTTCAACACCAGAGGTAAACCCAATCAACAAATGAAAGCAGTTAGGATTGTAACTAACACAGAGTCTGGTAGAGAAACTATCAGAATTAAAGCTTTTGTGAACCCAAAAAATAACAATGCTGGATCTCCAGTAAGACAATAATATATGGATCAAATAGGAAGTTTATTACCGTTAGTTTTAATATTTGTAGTGCTTTATTTTTTTATGATAAGGCCTCAAATGAAAAAACAGAAAAAAGAAAAAAGCTTTATTGAATCTATAAAACGTGGAGATAAAGTAGTTACCAAAAGTGGTTTACACGGGAAAGTTGCAGATTTGAGTGAAAAACTTGATGCGGTAATCCTGGAGACAGGTGCTGGTAAAATGACGTTCGACAAGTCATCTTTATCCTACGAGCTTACCGAAAAAGTAAATGCGCCTGCAAAGGAAACAAAACCTGAGAAAAAATAATTTTTTAAGGCAACTTGATTAAAAAGCTATCGGAAACGGTAGCTTTTTTTGTTTAAATTTGACTCAATAAATACTAGCAAAATGTCATTAACCTCATCCAGTATGTTGGATCTCGGAACCAAAGCTCCAAATTTTGAACTTCCAGATTCTATATCGCGATCCATTTATACACTTCAGCAGCTCAAAGGGGATAAAGGAACTGTGATTATGTTTATCTCCAATCACTGTCCTTATGTAAAACATGTGAACGAGGAGATTGTGAGGTTTGCCAATGATTATAGAATACTGGGATTTAGCTTTATAGCTATTTCCAGTAATGATGTAAAAGCTTATCCGCTGGACCATCCTGAGGAAATGTTTAAAACCGCAAGACAGCTCAATTATCCGTTTCCGTATTTATATGATGAAACCCAGGAAGTAGCCAGAGCCTTTCAGGCGACATGTACTCCAGATTTCTTTGTGTTTGATGAAGCTTTAAGCTTAGTTTACAGAGGTCAACTAGATGATTCAAGACCCAAAAATGGCATACCGACATCGGGGAGAAGTATGAGAGAAGCTTTGGATGCTCTCTTAAATAATAGAGCAGTACCTAAAGTTCAAAAGCCAAGTATGGGCTGTAATATTAAATGGCGTACCTATTAAAATAAACCTACCTAATTCTTAAATAAGATTAATTAATATATTATTAAGTTCTTTATTCCCATACATAACCTAATTTTGCATAAAACATATAATTATGGCATTAGAAATAACAGATAAAGATTTTCAAGAAAAAGTTCTAGAAAGCGATAAACCCGTACTTGTTGACTTTTGGGCAGCATGGTGTGGACCTTGCAGAATGGTAGGGCCAATCATTGAGGAATTAAGCACAGAGTATGAAGGCAAAGCCGTTGTAGCTAAGATGGATGTTGATCAAAATCAAGAATTTGCAGCCAAATATGGTGTAAGAAACATACCAACCGTTCTTTTATTTAAAGACGGGGAAATGGTCAACCGTCAAGTTGGTGTCGCACAAAAAGAAACTTATAAAGAAGCAATTGATAATGTATTGTAACTTACAATAAAGATTTTTAAACTTCGAGGCCTGGTTTGTACCAGGCCTTTTTTATGAGTGTTTACCATGGACATTAAAACTGTACTTCGAGATTCTAAATTGACCAATCTCCCTTTACTAGCTTCACAGGTAGTAGAAGGGTTTATATCTGGAATACATAAAAGCCCATTTCATGGCTATTCTGCTGAATTTGCCGAGCATAAGCTATACAATACAGGAGAAAGCACCAGGCATATTGACTGGAAGCTCTATGCTAAAACGGACAAACTTTACACCAAAAAATTTGAGGAGGAGACCAACTTGAGGTGTCATTTTATCTTAGACCAATCGGCTTCTATGTATTATCCTGAAGTTAAGTCACCATCGTTAGCCAATTTGGACAAATTGAGTTTCTCAGCCCTTTCCATAGCGGCTATTATGCAGCTGCTCAACAAACAGCGAGATGCTGTGGGATTATCTGTCTATGATGAAGAGTTAAGGTTTCAGGCTACAGAAAAGGGGAGTGGCTTGCATTATAATATGATTTACAGTGAACTTGAAAAGTGCATCAATACGCCGCAGCAGAGTTCAAAAACCAATACGTATCAGTTTTTACATGAAATCGCTGAAAAGCTGAAACGCCGTTCTCTTATTTTTCTTTTTACCGATTTACTGCAGCCTGATTTGCCACGGGCCGACTTGTTTGAAGCTCTGAGACATCTCAAGTACAATAAGCATCAGGTGGTCTTATTTCACACCTTAGATCATCAAACAGAGGTGCATTTCAAATTCGACGAAACACCAAAGCGATTTTTTGATCTAGAGACTGGAGCCAAAATCGACTTACATACGCATCAGATTCAGAAAGAATACGTTGAAAAGATGGCAGAATTCATCCGGGAAGTAAAGCTGACCTGTGCTAAATACAGGATAAGATACGTCGAAGCAGATATTCGAACTAATTTTGAAAAAATATTATCGACTTACTTAGTTGAAAAACAGAACCTAAAGTCTTAAAGTCTTTTTTTGTTGAATTATTTTCATCAAACATGTTTGTGTAATTAAAAATTGGGCTTATATTTGCACTCGCAATTAAGCAACGGTCTGGTAGTTCAGTTGGTTAGAATACCTGCCTGTCACGCAGGGGGTCGCGAGTTCGAGTCTCGTCCAGACCGCTTTAATTTCCACGAGATTGGAAATTTTATTAAGAGGTTGTGTTGTGAATGTGTAACAGCATTCTTAGGTTTAGAAAAGTAAACCGCTAGAAGTCTTTCCCAACAGGAAGGGCTTTTTTATTTCCAAGAAATTCGAAATCTTTTTAAATTTAGATATTTTAAAAAGACATGTTTTACTTTGTTTACATCATTTATTCATTTGAAAATGATATTTACTATAAGGGTTTTTCTACTCGACCCTTAGAAAGACTTAAAGAGCACAATGAAAATTTAGGTCGATTCACAGGGAACAAAGGGCCGTGGGTTTTGGTTTTTCTCCAATCATTTCAAGAGAAAAAACAAGCTTTAATACGTGAACGAAAGTTGAAGAAATATAGCAAAGTTCAGATTCAAAGTTTAATCCAAACACCATTGAATGAAATTGATAAATTTAAAACTAATGAATAGTTTTTATTGGAAACCTGCCTGTCATCCCCAAAGCATTGGGGACGAGTTCGAGTCAGGCTTGACCCCAATCCTTTGGGGTTCCAGACCGTCCCCAAAGCATTGGGGATTGTGTTGTGAATGTGTAAAAGCATTCTTAGGTTTAGAAAAATAAACCGCTAGAAGTCTTTCCCAACAGGAAGGGCTTTTTTATTTCCAAGAAATTCGAAATCTTTTTAAATTTAGATATTTTAAAAAGACATGTTTTACTTTGTTTACATCATTTATTCATTTGAAAATGATATTTACTATAAGGGTTTTTCTACTCGACCCTTAGAAAGACTTAAAGAGCACAATGAAAATTTAGGTCGATTCACAGGGAACAAAGGGCCGTGGGTTTTGGTTTTTCTCCAATCATTTCAAGAGAAAAAACAAGCTTTAATACGTGAACGAAAGTTGAAGAAATATAGCAAAGTTCAGATTCAAAGTTTAATCCAAACACCATTGAATGAAATTGATAAATTTAAAACTAATGAATAATTTTTATTGGAAACCTGCCTGTCATCCCCAAAGCATTGGGGATTGTGTTGTGAATGTGTAACAGCATTCTTAGGTTTAGAAAAGTAAACCGCTAGAAGTCTTTCCCAACAGGAAGGGCTTTTTTATTTCCAAGAAATTCGAAATCCACAAGCACTATCTTTAAATTGAGATATGATTTTTGCAATAAAAAAGGGAGACTTTTTTTAATTATTAAATTATTTTATATAAAAATGTTAGGAGCAAATAACAGTCTCTGTTCAAAGGAATATCTATATCATGTCCTCGAAGTCTTTTAGTCTCTCGTACACTTCTTTTACTGACTCCCCTGGCTGAACGGCTTCGTTCAGTGTACCCTGCCAGTAAGGTGGATAAGTCCTTATTTCCCTCTGTTGTTCGTAGGTTGGTCTCGGTTTCTTCTCTGAGTCTTCTTGCTGTTTCATGTTTCCTCGAATCATATTTATTTAATATATACTATTGTAATAGGTTATTTTATGAACAATATTTACAGTTAAGATTTACTGAGTTCAACAAATACTAACTTAAACTTAATTAATCTGAAAAATTCTTTCTACTTTTAGCTTCTATTATCATTTCAACTTTGGTTCAAGAATTAAAGATTGTGATAAGTGATGCTAGTGATGGTATTAATTGTTAATCTAAAAAACTTGCGTCTGTTTACCCTCTACAAATACTTATATAAGCCCGTTGGACAACATTTTGAAAACATAATCACCTTATGAAAAGTTCTGAAATGCCAAAAAATGAATTAAACCATCTAAACCAAGAACTAGATAAGAAGAATGAGTTGTTTGAGTATATACAAGAAGCGAATGAATTGGGCATATGGGAATTGGATATTGCGTCTGACAAAATTACCTGGACTGATATGGTATATAAAATCCATGAAGTACCTAAGGATTTTAATCCTAACAAAGCAAAAGCAATAGAATTTTATCACCCTGATTACAGACCTATAGTTTTGGAGGCTATAACAAAATGCAGTGTAGATGGCAAATCTTACGACCTAGTATGTCAATTGATCACCGCCAAAGAAAGGCTAATATGGGTGAGAGCCACCGGCAAAAAAGTCGGTGATAAACTCATTGGCAGTTTTCAGGATATCACCAATATAAAGAAGAGTGAAATTAGATTTAAATCTGTAATCGAAGGTACCAATGTGGGCACCTGGGAATGGAATGTACAAACAGGTGAAACCGTCTTTAATGAACGGTGGGCAGAAATCGTGGGCTATACCCTGGAAGAACTCGCTCCTGTCAGTATTGAGACCTGGATGAAATTGGCACACCCTGAAGATCTTAAAGAATCCGAGCGCAGACTCAATGCTTGTTTTGAGAAAGAGACAGAATACTATAAGTTTGAAACCCGCATGAAGCATAAAGACGGTCATTGGGTATGGGTTTATGACAGTGGTAAAGTTTTTGAATGGACACATGACGGAAAGCCTTTGATGATGTATGGTACTCATAAAGATATTACCGAAAGAAAGCTAAGAGAAGAGAAGCTCCGTATCAGTGAAGAGGCTTTCAGAGGAAATTTTGAAAACGCTGCCATTGGAATGGCTTTAATGGATGAAAATGGAAAATGGCTAAAAGCAAATGCCAAGGTCTGTGAAATGGTTGGGTATACGCAAGAGGAGTTATTCGAACTTACCTTTCAAGATATGACACATCCTGATGATTTAGATACAGACTTGGGACTTTTGAAAGAACTTGTGGTAGGCAAAAGGGATCATTATCAAATGGAAAAACGCTACTTCCATAAAGACGGACATATAGTTCATATCCTATTGGCAGTATCTGTGGTAAAGAATAAGCAGGGTAACGTGCTCTATTTTATTTCGCAAATAATAGACATTAGCAATGAAAAAGAGTCACAAAGAAAACTGCAAGAAGCAATCTCCAGCTTGCAAGCTATCCTGGACGCAAGCAAACAGGTTTCCATTATTGCCACGGATAAAGAGGGTACAGTTACCTTGTTCAACTCTGGTGCTGAAAAGCAACTCGGGTACAAAACACAGGAAGTTATAGGTAAACCTCATCCGGAACTTATTCATCTGACTGAAGAGGTGGAAAGAGAGAGTGAAGAACTATCTAAAAAGTACAACAAAGAAATAAAGGGGTTTGAAACCTTCGTATATGAAACCAAAATTGGTGTATCAAATACAAAAGAATGGACTTATATCCGTAAAGATGGAACTAGCTTTCCTGTTTTGCTTTCTGTCAATACCATAAAAGACCATGATGAAATTGTAGGATACTTGGGTGTAGGTACTGATATTAGTGATTTGAAAAAAGTTGAGAAAGAGATCAAATCGCTGCTCGACATTACAAATGAACAAAATGAAAGACTTCGCAATTTTGCTCATATTGTTTCGCACAACCTGCGGTCTCATAGCTCTGGAATTTCCGGAATTATTCAGCTTTTTCAAATGGAATTTCCGGAAGTATCGAAGCATGAATTAATCAGTCATCTTAGAAATGGAGTCGAGAACCTGACGCAAACGGTAAATGATTTAAATGAGATTGTAAAAGTTAATTTGTCGCAAAGCGACACTGCCCAAATTGGTATTTATGAGGTGTTACAAAAAAATATAGACAGCCTGAGCATGCAAATACAACAGACCGATATTGAAATCATCAACACTGTTGAAAAGGATCTGTCAGTCAAAGCTATTCCTGCTTATCTTGATAGTATTTTCCTGAATATGATTACAAATGCCATTAAATATAGAAGCGAAGAAAGAGCGAGTTATTTGAAGATTCAAGCAAATATGGAAAAATCCATGGTAAGTGTATCTTTTGAAGATAATGGTCAGGGCATAGACTTAAAAAAACATGGTGACAAACTCTTTGGCTTGTACAAAACCTTTCATGATCACGATGAATCCAGAGGCGTAGGATTGTTCATAACTAAAAACCAAATAGAAAGCATGGGTGGCAAAATAGCAGTGGTAAGTGAAGTAAACGTGGGTACAGTTTTTAAAATAACCTTACCAAAATGAAAAAAATAGATTTAGCGTGTATTGTGGAAGATGATCCAGTGCAATTGTTTATAACGAGGAAGTATATAGAACTTTCCGGATTTGTTGAAAAAACATTGGCTTATAAGAATGGAAAAGAAGCATATACTTCACTAAAAGCAATGTTTCTGAATAATGAAAAATTGCCCCAAATTATATTTTTGGATTTAAATATGCCTGTTTGGGATGGGTGGAAGTTTCTGGATGAATTCACTCAAATACCTATAGAACAGGGTGGTGCTATTTATATTTTAACAAGTTCAAATCATGAAGATGATATTCAAAGAGCTGAAAAATATGGATTGAAAAATAACTATTTAGTCAAACCAATAGATCTAAGTCAATTAAACGGTATTTTGCCAAAGCTTGTCACTAATTAATTCTATCGACCAACTTAAACAACATTTACCAACAATGGTAAGCCTTGCCCCCGTCCGAATGGAACAGGCGGGCAAGTCACCAAAAATTTAGAACACAAGTCGTTTTAAGCCCTTTTCAGGGGTTTGTCTTAGTATCAAAGAGTGTTCTTTAAAATAGTGAAATAAGAGACCGTATTTTTTTTGGTGTAAAGCTCTTCTTTATCCCACAATATGATCAGCGGCATAGACGGCAGGAAGAAGATCGGGTTTTATTCTTGCTTTGAAGCCTAAGGATTCAACATAACCCACCGCAGCTGTAACCAGCGTATTGGATTTGAATTTGGGATTCACATTGTAATCCAGATCAATGGTGTCGATCTCAATACCCTTCTCGCGCAGATAAAGCGCAGTTTCTACCGAACGTTCTGTCTCTCCCCAGAGTCTGGTCCACATATCGGCAATCAAGGGCATCACTTCCTTGCGATAAATCACATGACAGCCTGTTTTTGAAACATTAAAGACCAGGGTGGTGGCATAAGTCGTCCGTAAGCGGTTTTGACTATCGCAACCCAAGTATAGGTTGAGCTTTTCATAGGGATAAAGCGCATAATAGTCGTGCACATAATCGGCCACATCAAAAGGCTTTTCACTGGTCAATTTTTTGAATTGCATCTGTCCGGATTTAATATCTTAAACTAAGCTCTGAATATCAAATAGTTCTATAGAAAACTCAGTTAAAGCTACAGTTTTTAATCTTACTTTATGAGGATATTAATCTCTGCTTTTTACTACTTAACGGTATTGACTTAATATCTTCTTACTCTTATGTTTTATTCTGATTTTGCCTTTAACTGGTTTGATGCTCTGCGATACATTTCTTAAGACTTTATGTAGACCTGAACATCCAGTTTGTATTGATGATTTACTGAAAATTTTGAAAACTTATTTTAGTGTGTGATGAAGAGTTGGGAGTGAGCTAAAATTTAGGCTTTTAGTAATTTATATAAAGAGGTTGCTCTTCAGTAATCATAAATACAATCAATAATTTTATTCATAAATGTGTATCCAAAACCTTTATAAATGCTTCTATATCAGGGACGGTATTATAAACATGAGGCGAAACCCGGATGAAATTACCCCTGGTAGACACGTGAATGTTATTGGTTTTAAAGTCGTTTTTCAGTTTTGGGGTAAGCAGGCTTTCAGGTAGAAACAATCCGTACAGATGTGAACTCATGTTGATCTCATCTTCCATCTCCAGGCCTTTTCTTTTTTGAAATGCTCTTAAGGGCTCAAGCAATTCAAAGCAATAGGTTTGAATGTTTTCCACCTTCCATTTCAGAATTTGTTCCAGGGCAGCTTTCAGCATAGGGAGGGCGATAAAATTGCTAAACTCTCCCACATTATAGCGCATGGCTCCGCTTCCGTAGTCCTCAGGATAACTGGTGAGTTTGTCGAAATCATGGCTGTCTTTTCGAGTCATCCATGAATGTTCAATGGGTTCGCCCTGGTTAAATTTTTCGCTATAATAGGCTAAGCCCGAAGAGTAGGGTCCGAGGAGCCATTTATAAGAAGCGCATATCAATGCATCTATGTTGAATTCCTGAACATCCATGGGCAAAGCGCCAACAGATTGAGTGCCATCCACGATAAAATACGTGTGGGTTGACCGGCATTTTTCACCTATGGCCTTCAAATCGAATTTCAGGCCCTGCATCCAATGAATAGAAGACATCGCCACAACGGCAGTTTCTTCAGTGATGCTTTCGATTATATCTTCGGTCCATTTTAAAGTCCTTCCTTTTATAAATTCCGGAGGAGGTAACACCTTAAGATCAGCCTTTTGGTCCTGACAGATTTTTCTCAAAGCAAGGTGATCACTAGGAAATTCTTCACTGACCATGATGGCATACTGCCCGCTTCTGAAGGGGACATTGCGCAGGGCATTAATCAATCCGTAAGAGGCAGAGGGAATTAGCGCATTTTGGGAAGCAGGGCTGTTAATTAATTTTCCAAACAGTGACTTTATCTCCAGAGCCGGCTCAAAGAAATCGGATTCTTTTATAGAGGTAGGGTCAGATTTTCTTAAGACGCCCTCAATTCCAGCCTGCTCAACTGCTTTTAGATTAGGAGACATATAAGCACCGTTGAGATAATGTAAGTTTTCGGGAAGGCTAAAAAGATGGTTTTGATTTTTCATCAACGCAGTTTTAATGTAAGAGATTTCAAATTTCAATATATAATTTTTATCGGATCCATTACCTCAAATAAAACCCATTTAAACTTAGCCTGATTCTAATCTACAATACATTTATTAGCGAAATATAAAAATTATTAAACTTGCTCTGCGGTAGTTCGGATTTTATGGATATTTACAACTTATCAAATCATAAAATATCCAACATGAAAATTTTATTCACGCTCACCTGTGTTTTGTTTTTTTGGTCAAACATCGTGTTTGGACAATATTATCCAAGTCAAGACTGGGAAAGAAAATCGGCTACCGCTTTAAAAATGAATCCCGTCTTATTAGATAGTGCTGTGACTATCGCTTCTGGTAATGAAAATTCAGTCAATAGAGATTTAAGAATCGCTATACTAGAAGCTTTTTCCAGAGAGCCAAATTTTGAAATTCTCGGAGAAACCAAACAAAGAGGCGGCCCAGCTGGCTTGGTGATTAAAGACGGTTATATCGTGGCGGAATGGGGAGAGGTCGACAGAGTAGATATGACCTTCAGTGTAGCTAAAAGCTATCTATCTACTGTGGCTGGATTGGCTTTAGATCGTAAGTTAATTCATAGTATAAACGATAAAACTCACAAATATGTCTGGGATGGGACGTTTGATGGGGAACATAATCAAAAGATAACCTGGGATCATTTATTAACTCAGTCTTCAGACTGGTCTGGACAACAGTTTGGACTTGACGATTGGGCAGACCGCCCGCCAAGAGAGGGCACTATCGACGACTGGAGAGCAAGACAATTGTATGAACCTGGAACTCATTACAAATACAATGATGTAAGGGTCAATGTCCTGGCTTATGCCCTGCTTCAGGTGTGGAGAAAACCACTACCACAAGTCTTAAAAGAGGAAATCATGGACCCTATTGGGGCTTCTACAACCTGGAGATGGCTGGGATACCATAATTCTTACGTGAATGTAGACGGTTTACAAATGCAGTCTGTGAGTGGCGGCGGACATTTTGGAGGTGGCATATTTATCAATTCTTTAGATCATGCTAGATTTGGGTTATTATTCCTGAGAAATGGAAAATGGAAGGATAAGCAACTGATCTCAGAAAACTGGGTGAAAAGTGTCCAGGAATCTTCTCAGGCCAAATCAGACTATGGCTATTTGTGGTGGAACAATAGCCAGGAAGCCTGGGAAGGAGTTTCTGAGGAAGTGTACTTTGCTGCAGGATTTGGAGGGAACTATATCATAATCGATGAAGAAAACGATTTGCTTGTGGTCACCCGCTGGATCGACAATTCAAAAATCGACGATGTGATGCGGTTGTTGCAAAAAGCCGTCGAGTAATTAATCAACTATTTACCCGCCTATCACCACAGTCCAGGGGCGAATCTTCCACTCGGTAATCAATCCGTTTTTGACATAAGGATCGTTTTTGGCAAAGTTTTCGGCGACACTGGGATCATTTGTTTTAAAAATAAAAACCCCACCATCAGCTGGTTCTGAAAAGGCACCAGCCATGACTAAAGTACCTTGCTCATTTGCGGTTTTTAATAATTCTAGATGTTCTTGTCGAAAAGGAGCTCTTTTTTCAATATAATTGTCAACAGATTTATAAAAAAGAATATAATGCATAGGAGTTATTTAAGGTATGAAATTACAAGTCATATTATTCGTCTAAAATACAATAAAAATGGATTTGGTTAATCTTAAATATAGGTGGGAGTATTTTAGATATTATCGAGGATTAAATAAAAAATTGAAAGCAAAAGAAAATTTAAAATAAGCTGTTGAATTGATTGTAAGTGATTTAAACGCGTACACTTAATTATCAAGAATTAAAAATAAACTTATGAATAAAGCTCAAAGCAATTTTAGAAAAAAACTCTTATCTTCTATGGCTATCCTTACCATGGCTTGCATATCATTTCTAGGATGTGATGAATCTGAAAGCAAAACCTTTAAAGTTGATTTCGATAGTACTAAAACAGTATCAGGTGAAAAATTTGCACTTCGGGATATAAACCCTGAACTTGAGTCAGACTGGAGTGATTATAATTATGTGTTGCTTGAAATGATGATGAGTACTCCACAGCGATTTCAAATTGGATTCACGACAGATTCAGGTTATAATGATCTTCGGGTCATGAGCTATGCTCCCGGGGGATGGATAAAACTAGCGATTCCTCTTAGGTTTTACAGGCAGCTCCCCGACGCGGCAAATGATATCGCAGCAACTATGAATCAGCCTCGGTATACCGGCTGGTTTAATCTGGGAGGTGAGCGTGGCCCCCTAAAAGGGGTGGATTCTATCGGCATCAGAATGCATGCTCCCATTGGAAACCCCTACTTTGAGTTGCGTTCCATAAGTTTACACAAAGAGGATCCCGGTGATGAATACCTTGGAGAAACACCTGTCGTCGATGAATTTGGTCAATCTAACCTCTTGGACTTTGATGAGAAAATTAAATCCTTGGATCAGTTAAAAACAGCCTGGGAAACTGAAGAAACAAACTTAAGTAAAAAGGAAGATTTTAATTATTCAACATATGGTGGCTACCTGAATGCAAAAGTAGAAGCTACAGGTTTTTTTAGAACACAAAAAGTAAACGGCAAATGGTGGTTTGTGGATCCAGAGGGCTATCAATTTTTGTCTCTTGGCGTAGATTGTATAGCGCCAGGTAATGGGGGGCAAGTGAATAGACTGGATCAGCGTGAAACTTCAAATTTCATAAAGAAATTACCTCCTGAAGGTGTAGGATACGATCCGGAAAATCCTAATTCAGTATCCTTTGGGACATGGAATTTGCATCGCCGCTTTGGAGAGGATTATCCTGCTAAATCCAGAGAAATGATAATAGACAGAATGTCTAACTGGGGGATTAATACCATAGCCAACTGGAGTAGTAAAAAGGTTATAGATATGAATCAAAAACCATTTATGCTGCAACTTTCCGGACTTGGTATAAATGAAGGAGTTATGGGACTTGTCGATGTATATGCTCCTGATTTTCAAAGGAAAACTGAAGAAGCTGTGAAGAAGACGGTTTTCCCTTACAAGGATAACAAATGGCTGATAGGTTATTTTACCAGCAATGAACCCTCATGGTTAGGTCAGGAATCCAGATTATGTGATTTGATCCTTGCAGAAGATGAGGATAAGCCTATAAAACAGGCTTTAGTGAATTATCTGGCAGAAGGAGATACGCCTGAAAGGCGTAAGGCATTTATTTTTGATACGTTTAAAACATTTCTCCAAACCGTGGAAGCTTCAGTAAGAAAATATGACCCCAATCACCTCACTTTAGGAATACGTTTTGGAGAGGTTCCAGAGGACGAAATCCTAAATATATGTAAAGGTGTTTTCGATGTATTTAGTTTCAACGCTTATGAAGTGGTTCCTCCCAGAGAAACCATGGACAGAATAAGTGAAGTGACAGGTTTACCCATGCTTATAGGAGAATATCATTCTGGAACAGTCAATAGAGGGATGGCTCAGGCTTTGGTGCAGGTTAAAAATCAAGAAGAGCGGGGTGTCGCCTATAGATATTATACAGAGCAGGCGTTCAATCATCCTGGCTTAATTGGCGTCGCTTATTTTCAATGGGCCGATCAGGACTTAACCGGAAGACGTTATGATGGCGAAAATTATAACTGTGGCATCGTAGATGTCACCGATCGGCCGTATCCGCATATGGTGGAGGCCATCAAAAAAACAGCAAAACGAGTGTATGAGGTACATACCGGGAAATTGCAGCCTTACAATCAAAAACCTTTAGGTGCTACTGGTTATGAGCTTATACCAGATCTGTGGAATGAATAAGAAATGAAGGATGTGAACACTAACATTTAGCTATATTCAAAGCTGTGCATCTTCATTATGACCTTAAAACAGATTACTTCTGAGGAACTTAGAAACCAATAAACCCACAACTTTCGTTGTGGGTTTTCCTTTTGCGGAGAAAGAGGATTAACTGCGTTGATCCCAAAAGTGTTATCCTGTACAAGCATATAAAACCCAAGCAAGCTAACGCTTACTTTGTTTTTTAAATGTCCAACCCCTTACAAAAGCCTTGCTTTTGACGTGATTAGACATTAAAAAACCCACAACTTTCGTTGTGGGTTTTCCTTTTGCGGAGAAAGAGGATTAACTGCGTTGATCCCCCGAAAGGGTATCCTGAACAAGCATGTAAAACCTAAGCAAGCTAACGCTTACTTTGTTTTTTAAATGTCCAACCCCTTACAAAAGCTTTGCTTTTGACGTGATTAGACATTAAAAAACCCACAACTTTCGTTGTGGGTTTTCCTTTTGCGGAGAAAGAGGGACACTGACGCTTCGGTCAGTGTGATGACAAGCTAGGCTTCGTCATCATTCGAATATTTTTTTATAAACTCCCGTTTACGACTTTTGGATAAGTTTTTCAATTTTTTTTCAAGCTTGAAAGCTTCAGCTTTGTTTGGCTTTTTTGTAAACCATACCAATTCCCAGGGCATATATTTTTTAGTAAAATTTTCTAACCCAGTATTATGCCTCTGGAGTCTTTTATTAACATCATGGGTTGCACCTACATAAAATAAATCAACCGATTTTGAATATAAAATGTAAACAAAGCAATTCATAAACTAAAAATAGGAAATTTAGGGTATTAAAAAACCCACAACTTTCGTTGCGGGTTTTCCTTTTGCGGAGAAAGAGTATTAACTGCGTTGATCCCCGAAAGGGTATCCTGAACAAGCATGTAAAACCTAAGCAAGCTAACGCTTACTTTGTTTTTTAAATGTCCAACCCCTTACAAAAGCCTTGCTTTTGACGTGATTAGACATTAAAAAAACCACAACTTTCGTTGTAGGTTTTCCTTTTGCGGAGAAAGAGGATTAACTGCGTTGATCCCCGAAAGGGTATCCTGAACAAGCATGTAAAACCTAAGCAAGCTAACGCTTACTTTGTTTTTTAAATGTCCAACCCCTTACAAAAGCCTTGCTTTTGACGTGATTAGACATTAAAAAACCCACAACTTTCGTTGTGGGTTTTCCTTTTGCGGAGAAAGAGGGATTCGAACCCCCGGAGGTGTGACCCTCAACAGTTTTCAAGACTGCCGCATTCGACCACTCTGCCATTTCTCCAGTCCTTTTCGGATGTTTGACCTCCCGATTACTATCGGGGCTGCCATTTCTCCGGAATCCATTTACATGGATTTCTTTAGCGGTTGCAAATATACTAAGCTTTTTGGTTTCTCAAAATTATTCGTCCTTGTTTTTATAAAATTATTTTGACCCTTGTTTTAAGCAATTCTGGGTGTATAGCGTTTTAAATTTTAAAGCTAAACTTATAGATTAATTTGAAATCATGATTAAATCATGCCTCAAGACTGGAGGTTTAAATGACCTGATAGCTTAAAGAAATGTATCGCCGGGCATAAAAATAATTATGTACAAATTCAAAATAAAGATTTTTGATGATAATACTTCAAAGTCAGCGGTTTTCCTAGTATTTTAGCAGTAAACAAATCATACATGAAAAAAATAATATTACCTTTAGTTTTAGCGTTAAGCCTCGTAGGCTGCAAATCCCAAAAGAAAGATGTCACCGAAGTGGATCCTATACGATTTTCCCAATCGATTACCTCTTCAGAATTGAGCGATTACCTGTATACCTTCAGTTCAGATGAATTTGAAGGGAGAGAAACAGGTCAGGAAGGACAGAAAAAAGCGGCTCAATACCTTAAGAATTATTACAACAGTCTGAATATTCAAGGGGGGTCTTCTGAAGATGAGCCTTATTTTCAAACCATAGATTCTTCTTTCTTCAAGGGTAGGTTTAATTCTAGTGAAAACGTAATTGCCATTATTGAAGGCAGCGAATTACCTGAAGAATACTTAGTAATTACATCGCATTACGACCATGAAGGCATTAAAAATGGTAAAATTTATAATGGCGCAGATGATGGAAGTTCCGGTTCTATGGCCATGATGGAAATAGCTGAAGCTTTCCAAAAAGCAGTTTCAGAAGGCTACAGACCTAAACGTTCTGTCGTGTTTTTACATTTGACCGGCGAAGAAAAAGGACTTTTGGGATCTAAATATTATACCGAAAATCCTATTTATCCGTTAGACAATACGGTTGCTAACCTGAATATGGATATGATAGGTAGAGTGGATGAAGCTCACCAAGAGGATTCTGATTATATTTATCTGATTGGCAGCGATAAGCTGAGTACAGAACTCCATAATATTTCTGAGGAAGCTAACTCTAGCTACACCAATCTGGATCTTGATTACACTTATAATGACGAAAATGATCCTAACCGATTTTACTACAGGAGTGATCATTACAACTTCGCCAAATTTGATATTCCAATTATTTTCTATTTTAATGGGGTTCATGAAGACTATCATAAACCTACAGATACTGCTGAAAAAATCGAATACGATGTTCTAGAGAAGCGAGCTAAGTTGGTATTTTTTACCGCCTGGGAGATTGCCAACCGCGAGGAAAGGCCTTTTGTGGATAAGCCTACTCTATAACTCAATTAAAAAATGACGATAAAAAAAACGGCAACTGTAACAAGTTGCCGTTTTTTATTGAGTATTGCGGCAGAACAGGCCTGTGGAAATTGATTTACTTCAATTGATTAGACTCCATTAATCCTTGTCTACTCTTTTAGATTGAGTTACCTAGGACTAAATATCTGCTGATCCTTTTCCCTGCCTAATAAGCTCTGGTTGAGGTTGTGTTAAGTCAATCACGGTAGAAGCCATATTGTCGCCATAACCAGCGTCTATAACCACATCTACAAGCTTGTCCCATTTCTCCACAATGAGTTCAGGGTCGGTGGTATATTCCACGACATCGTCATCATCTTTTATAGATGTTGAAATGATAGGATTACCTAAATGATGCACCAGCAGTTGGGCAATTTTATTATCAGGAACTCGTATGCCTACTGTTTTTTTCTTTTTGAAAACGGTAGGTAGATTATTATTTCCTGGGAGAATAAAGGTGTAAGGACCTGGTAAATTGCGTTTAAGGATTCTAAATGTTGCCGAATCCAGTTGGGCGACATATTCAGAAAGATTACTCAGGTCTTCACATACAAACGAGAAATTCGCTTTCTCGAGTTTTACGCCCTTTAAACGTGCAATTTTTTCTAAGGCTTTGGTATTGTTGATGTCACAGCCAAGTCCGTAAACGGTATCGGTTGGATAAATAACCAAGCCTCCATCTTTTAAAACTTTAACGATGCGTTTAATTTCTTTTTCTGAAGGATTTTCTTCGTAAAGTCTGATAAGTTCTGCCATAGTTTCAAGTATTATAGAACTCTAATTTACAAAATTATTGATTTATGGATGATCTTTTTTTGACTGTATTTACTTTATCAGTAATGTAAGATACGATGGCACCAAAAATCGCAATACCGTTAAGGATCAATATGCTGGCCGCAAGTTTTCCGGGATTGGTCACAGGGTAATAATCGCCATAGCCTACGGTGGTAATAGTGATATAACTCCACCACAAAGCATCTTCAGCAGTTTTGATGTTACCTACATCTTGTTCGAGGTAAAGAACTAGAGTAGAACTTAAGATTAAAATAATAGTCGAAACAAAAACAATTAAACCATAAAGACTTGCTTTTTTGTTGGTGATTATGAATCTGTAAAGCATATTTAAGGATCTTATAATTCTCAAAATCCTGAAAATTCTTAAGACTCTGATGTATCTAAATTCAGAAATGACAGGGATGGAGGAAAGTAAATCCAGCCAGCCATAGGTAAAAAAATATCGCCATCGCTTTTTCCGTTTATACAACTGAACAAAAAAATCATATAAAAAAACCATACACAATCCAAAATCATAATATTGGATGAGTTGATTTAATTCTGAATCCTGATCTATAAAAAAAGTAAAACTCAACAGTATAATACTGAAAATAGAGAGTAAGGCAACAATAAGCTTAGTGACTGATAACATTAAGAGATAATTTTAAGCTTAGCAAACTTTAAGATGAGGTTCTTCACCCCTCCATTTTCAAATTTTATGGAGGCTTTTTTATCCATACCAGCACCTTCTACATTTATAACTTCTCCTTGACCAAATCGGGTATGCTCAACAATCTGTCCGGCATCGAGCTGAATGGGTTTAGCGCGTTGAGGGTTTGGATTTTCTCCTTCAGGTTTTATTTTTCGAAGTCGCTTTAACTGCTGTTCCGAAGGTTTATGACTTGGTGGTGGAGTTCCTTTAGAAGGCTTGGTCTGCCTCAGTTTGCTTTTGTCCACCTCATCAAAAATATCTTTATCGATCAAGGATTTATAGCGATAATCATCTTTGGGTATCATATAATCCAGATACTTGTCGTCTATTTCTTCAATAAATCGGCTAGGCTCAGCATCTATCAACTTTCCCCAGCGGTAACGGGAAAGCACATAGGTCAAATAGGCTTCCTTTTCGGCACGGGTTAGAGCCACATAAAACAAACGTCGCTCCTCTTCCAGTTCAGACCGGGTGTTCATACTCATGGCAGAAGGGAAAAGGTCCTCCTCAAGCCCGACGATGTACACGTACGGAAACTCCAGCCCTTTGGCCAGGTGAATCGTCATCAAAGCCACTCGGTCTTCGTCTGCAGTTTCTTTGTCAAGGTCGGTGGCTAAAGCCACATCTTCCATAAATTCCGAAAGAGACCCTGTGGCATCCACCAGTTCTTTCTGTCCTTCCACAAAATCACTGATACCATTTAAGAGTTCCTCTATGTTTTCAATTCTGGCGATACCCTCGGGAGTGCCGTCTTTTTTGAATTCCTGTAGTAATCCTGTTTTTTTGGCTACGATTTCCGTGATCTCAAGAGCATTCAGCTTCTCATTCTGAATCTGAAAGCTCTTGATCATATTTACAAAATTGACAAGCTTGGTTTGAGTCCCTCTATTGATTTTGAGATCCAGCTTTGCGATGTTTTCAATAATTTCAAAAATCGTCCTTTTGTAGTGATTGGCTGCCAGCGTCAATTTATCCAGGGTGGTTTGTCCAATTCCTCGAGAAGGATAATTGATGACCCGTTTCAAAGACTCTTCATCTTTTGGATTTATGATCAGGCGTAAATAAGCCAGAACATCTTTTATTTCTTTACGCTGATAAAAGGACAATCCTCCATAAATACGGTAAGGAATATCCTTGCGGCGCAGAGCATCTTCAATGGCTCTACTTTGGGCATTGGTTCTATATAAAACGGCGAAATCACCATTTTTGGCGCCTTCCTGCATTCGTTTTTCGGTCACCGAACTCGCCACAAACCGGCCTTCCTCAGCATCGTTGATAAGTCGGTTGACATGAATTTTGGAGCCGTCCAGATTTTGAGTCCAGACCACTTTGTCCAGTTTGGTTTTGTTTTTTTCGATGATAGAATTGGCTGCTTCTACTATATTTTTGGTGGAACGGTAATTCTGTTCTAGTCGATAAGATTTGACATCATCATAGTCCTTCTGGAAATTCAAAATATTATTGATATTTGCTCCCCGGAAGGCATAAATACTCTGCGCATCATCGCCTACCACACAAATGTTCTGAAAACGATCGCTCAATGCTCTTACAATCAAATACTGAGAGTGGTTGGTATCCTGGTACTCATCTACCAAAATGTATTTGAACTTCTGCTGATATTTGGCCAGCACATCCGGAAAACGAGTCAATAATTCATTGGTTCTCAATAATAAATCATCAAAATCCATGGCGCCAGATTTGAAGCACCTCTCCACATATTCCTGATAAATATCTCCCATACGCGGACGCTTTGCCATTGCATCTGCTTCTTGCAGTTCTGGATTTTGATGGTAAGCCTTTACAGTGATTAAGCTGTTTTTGAAAGATGAAATTCTCGATTGAATTTGCTTGTATTTATAAATGTCTTTATCGAGGTTCTTTTCCTTGATGATGGTTCTTATCAACTGCTGAGAATCATTGCTGTCATAAATGGTAAAATTGGAAGGAAAACCTAGTTTATCGCCTTCAAATCTTAGAATTTTAGCAAAAACAGAATGAAAAGTTCCCATCCACAAGTTTTTAGCTTCGGGGCCAACGATTTCGGTAATTCTGTGTTTCATTTCTCTTGCAGCCTTGTTGGTAAAGGTAAGCGCCAGAATATTAAAGGAATCTACACCTTCGCTCATCAAGTAAGCAATTCTGTAGGTCAGTACTCTCGTTTTTCCAGATCCGGCGCCAGCAATCACGATCATAGGACCGTCTTTTTGCAAAACAGCCTCGCGCTGAGCTTCGTTCAATTGTTCAATATAATTCTGCAAGAATTGAGTTTTTTAAGATTATCACTTTCACTTCAAAATTAGTGAATTTGAAGGCATATTTTATTCGATCAGCAGTAAAATTAATTCAGAAAATCTTTTAGTTGACTAATATAATTATATTTGAATTAAAACTTGGAATGACTTCAATGACAGAAATTTTAAACTACCTGGCCTACTTACTTCCTGCACTTATCGCTGGCGGTATTGGCTATTACTTTTTTAACACCTACGTCGAACATCAAAAGGAGATGCAATATTTAGAGTTGAGAAAAGAAAACAGGAGTGAGGTTCTGCCCTTGAGACTCCAGGCTTTTGAACGATTAATTCTTCTGCTGGAGAGAATTTCTCCAGGGCAACTTTTAGCTCGTGTTAAACCTGTTGGGGAGGATAAATACGACTATCAGAATCTGCTTATTGCTTCTATAGAACAGGAGTTTGAACATAATCTTGTGCAGCAGGTTTATGTAAGTCAGAGGTGCTGGGATGCTGTAAAAGCTTCCAAAAACTCAACGATTTCCTTAATTCGCAATACCACCATAAGCGATAAAATCACCGATGCACAAAAATTGAGAGAAGTTATATTAACCGATTTAATTGAGAAATCTACCCCTAGTGATACGGGAATTGCTTTTCTGAAAAACGAAATCAAAAAACTGTTTTAATAGCGGTTGTTGAAAAAGGTTTTCTCTTTTATCGAAAACTCATCGATTAAATTCAGAATTGCCTTTTTATGACGTTCAGACGTCATGAGTGTATCCAATAGTTCTCTGCAGAATTTTTTGAATTGCCAAACAGGATGGAAAGCGCCTTGCATCAAATCTTTGTAATTAGATTCTGAAAACGTATCGATTTGATACAGATACCCAAAGGCGTGTTGTCTAATCTGATAAGGAAAACCTGGTCTTGTATAGTTACTTAGCTCTTTAAACACCTTAGATTTCTGTTCAGGCTGATAGTCTGGAGTCGCGAGGTTGAGGGTTAACCAAAGCAATTTTACGTTTTTATCTTGAAAACCAACAATAGTTTTGGTTTGGTCCAGGTAGTCCAATCTTTTTTCAGGAAAAGACATCCACAGATGCAGTAAGGCTTGTTCTATAGTAAGGTAAGAATCGTCTTCCAAAAGGCTTTCATATTCCGTTTTAAGTTCTACGGGAACCGAAGTCAGTGAATTGGCAACCGCCTGTCTCACGTACAAATTATTGGTGTTGAGCGCTTTTTTATAAAGGGGGAGGGCTAGCCTCAAATCCTCTCCATTCAATTGGTAAACCGCTTCCTGACCCAGGTATTCATTCACAGGAAAATCCAAAGCTTCATCGACTATGTCTTCTTTGAGCGTCAATCGAGTTTCACGAAACGCCGCCAGTTTCATATAGTCTTTAACAAATTCATTTTTCTTTAAAAACTCCAGGGTTTCCCGGGATTGAAATGCCTTTTGGTAAAGCCATCTCTCTTTAAAATTGCTAAGGGGTTGCCCGTAGGCTAATTCCACTTCGCTCATGAAATCTTCAGTCCTTACATTTTTAAAAGCATTATGGTTTAGGTAGTTTTCAACGGCTTTGTCAAATACATTATCTCCCACTATATCTCTCAAAATAATGAGTGCCCAGGCTCCTTTCTGGTAGTAGGTGAGTGAGGAGCCGCCGGTATTCACCAAAACCTGACCCTTGCCCGTATCGCTTAAAGCCTTGAGTTCTTCAGCCGTTTTGTAGATTTTAAAGTAATAATAATCCTCACCATAAATTTCCCGTTCCGCCTCCAGGGCATAAAAGGTAGCAAAGCCTTCATGCAGCCAGTGGTGTTTGGAAGACGTTTTGGTCACCAGATTTCCAAACCACTGGTGCGCCAGCTCATGCGCCTGCACGTTCACAAAACTCCTGTCGTTGGCACCAGTTTCATCGACTACAAATTCTTCAGAAAAAATGTTGAGCGTGGTATTTTCCATTCCCGCATACAAAAAATCCCTCACCGGCACCTGTTTAAAATTCTGCCAGGGGTAGTTGATATTGATTTTATTTTCCAGAAAATTAAAAATTTCGTTACGCTGCTCGTAGGTGGAACTCACCTTATCTGTATGTCTGGTTTCAAGATATAACTGAAGTGGAGTGCCATTTTCACTTTTAGCTGTCGTTCGCCTGAAGTCTCCCATGGCAAAAGCCACGAGGTAGCTGCTCATGGGTTGCTCCATTTCATAAGACCAGGATTTATGATTCAATCGGTTTCTCGTTTTGGTAAGGGCTCCATTGGCGATAACTTCATAATTTTTTGGAGCCAGATAAGTAAGATTGAAAATAAGCTTGTCATTCATATCATCCAGACTTGGCAGCCAGTGCGAGGTGTACTTTCCCTGGCCCTGCGTCCAGACTTGTGAAGGGTAGTCTTTCAAATCAGAATTGAACCCCACAAAATAAAGGGCCTGCTGGGGTTCGGCTTTATAAGAAAACTCAGCAGTGTAGTCCGTATCTTTTTTGAAGTTACTGGTGATCCAGATTTTATCATTCTTCTTAACAATCTTAAAAGGACTCCCTTCTGAGGCTTTTATCTTCATGTTTACGGCATCCAGATAAACAGAGTCGGTGTTTTGAAGCACCTTAAATTTAATTTGAACAGTTCCATTTACTTCAAAATTGACGGTATCAATTTCAACTGCAGCATTCATTTCCAAAAAGTCAACTTTCTCCGTTTGTTGGCCAAAACAAAGACCAGCTGAGAAAAGCAAAAAAAATAGGGTTTTTAGCATGGGTCAAAGTTAGGATTAAAATCAAAAAAAAGCGAAGTCAATGCTGAGGTTTTAGATCATCTAAAAACAGACCAGTCCAGCTTCAGAGAGAACACATTGGAGTAGAGGGCAAGGCTTTGGTCGCCAATATCGGTTAGCGCATAATCAATTTGTATGCCTTTGTATTTAAAACCTACACCAAAGTTAGGCTGGAAACCTACTTCAGTTCCATCACCGCCGAGTTGCTCGATATTTTGAAAATTGCCCACCCCTCCGCGTAGGTAAACCAAATCGATGTAACCCACCTCAAAACCAAAGGCAGGAGTCATACTCATTGCACCCGAGGAAATAATATCATTGGTTTGTGCAAATCTCATATCTAGATTCAAAGAGGTGGTAAGGTCAAAATCCCTTCTGATGGTTGTGGTTTTAGCCACACCAATTTGAAGTTTTGGTAAGGTCATTTCAGAAGCTTCAGGAGCTACCTGATTTTGGCCATCAACGGCATTTTGTATGGTCGCCAATTCAGCATCATCAAAAGTCCAGGTGTTATAAGTCGTAGTAATGTCTCTGGCCATAGCTCCAAAATACCAGGAGTTTTTTTGAAACTGAATACCTGCATCAAATCCGAAACCCCAGGCATTGGCAAAATCTCCAATCACTCTTCTTATCACTTTGGCGTTGACACCATAAGAAAACCCATCTAAGAGTAAACTTCTTGCATAAGACAAGGTAAAGGCATAATCAGCAGTAGAGAATAAACTAATGCGGTTATAGTTGATATTTCCTTGCTCATCTATAAGTTGAGTAGTGTTTAAGATATCATCCACGCCAAATCGTATCACGCTAAACCCAACGGCACTTTTATTGTCAATAGGCATTGCCCCTGCCACATAATTGTAGGTGGCAATATTTGCAAAATAATTGGCGTGCATCGCCGAGATTTGGTTGTCTTCCAAATGAACTAGGCCGGCCGGGTTCCAGTAACCTGAATTGACGTCTCTAGTGGTTGCCGTCACCGCATTGGCCATCCCAAAAGCAGCGGCATCTACGCCAATACTTAAAAATTCATTGGAATATTTTGCAGTTTGCGAAAAAGTCGATAACGTAGATATAAAAATCAATATGAAGCTAAACCTCTTCAATTCACTAATTATTTTGGGCAAATATGCCACAATTAATAATATTAAAACTTATTTTGCTTTTTCTTATTGCATCTAAGATTCCACTTTATGAGATTGATAAAAAGACAAATTCCAAATTTTATAACCTTACTTAATTTACTGGCAGGTAGTATAGCAAGTGTTTTTGCTGTTCAAGGCGATTTAAGCACGGCTACTTTATTTGTAGCCATAGGAATTTTCTTCGATTTTTTTGATGGTTTGGCAGCCAGAGCTTTGGATGTAAAAAGCGAGATGGGTTTACAACTCGACTCCCTTGCAGATATGGTCACCAGTGGTTTGGTTCCAGGTATAGTCATGTGTCAGTTATTGTCTAGATCATTAAATTCTTCCTCAGCTTTAGTTTTTCTTTCCCCAGACACGAATTGGATGGTTTTTATTGGACTCATTATCACTTTGGGGTCTGCCTATAGACTGGCGAAATTTAATATTGATGAACGTCAAACCGATAGCTTTATTGGTTTGCCGACACCAGCCAACGCGCTTTTGATTTTGAGCCTTGGCCTTATTTTAGAATACCACCCCGAATCTTTTACTACGCCCTGGATTGAAAACACTTACGTCCTGATTTTTGTTTCAATCCTAAGTGTTTTATTGCTCAACGCAGAAATAAAGTTGTTTGCGTTGAAATTTAAAAATTTGAATGTGAAAGAAAACTGGTTTAGGTATTTTATTGTCGTGTTTTCGATTATCACCATAATCTGGCTTCAATTTGTAGCCATTCCTATTATCATCTTTGTTTATCTTTTACTATCCATAGTTACCTCTGGGCTTCAGAGCCAGCAGAACAAATAATTTATGAACATTTATGGAATGGTGTAAGTAGTAAAAAAAATGATAATAACCCCGATAACCTTGCCTCGGGGTAACCGTTTATTTTCTTCTTCTGGTGACTGCAAATAATAAAATGAATAAGGCTAAGAAGTTGGAAATTCTAGGTATAAAATCTCCAAATTTTACATAAAACGTTTCCTCTTCATAAAGTGGCAGATCATAACTTAAAGCAACTTTTTCGTTATAATTTGATTTTTCTAGAACCGTCCCATCCTTATCTATGAAGCCCGATATTCCAGTGTTGGCACTCCTCGCTATTGCGCGTCTTGTTTCGATAGCTCGCAATCTGGCATAGCTCCAGTGTTGTTTGTGACCTTGAGTTTCTCCCCACCAGGCATCGTTGGTGATGATGGCTAGTGCATTAGCACCATTCGACACATAGCCAGTTACAAACTCACCGTAAACGGATTCATAACAGATGATAGGAGCAACGCTATAGCCATTATTCAATTCAAATACACTGCGCTCTTCCTGAGTTGTTTTCTTGGCTACCGTTCCGCCAAGATCTATCATGATGTCACCCATGAGTGGCTTTAAAGCAGACTGATAAGGAAAATTTTCTACACCTACTACCAATTTGGATTTATGGTAAAATTCATGTTCTGCATTTTTTCTTTTAAAAACCGCACTATTGTAATCATTGAACCAGACTCCTTTTCTAAAAACATTGCTTTGTGGAGAAATTTGACTTTCATCACGAATTATTTGATACATCGAGATCCCAAACAAAATATTAAGTTGCTTATTTTTACTCAACAGTTGTTCAGTAAATAGTTTGGCGTGTGAATATCTGTAATTTTTGATGTCAATGCCCTCAGCAAAAACAGTTTCCGGAGCGATAAGCAGTTGAGGTTGATTTGTAAGTAAGGGTTCTGCCAAATCGATTAAACTTCTGGAAATACCTTCATCATTTGTGTTGTATTTCTCTGTGTAAGGATCGATATTGGGTTGCAGACTTAGCGTTTCAATCGTGTTTTCTGAATTCATTTCTGGCTTAATCAAAAGGCTAACGACAATAGGTATACCTAAAATTAGAAAAAATCTAAGTCCAGTTCGCATTAGAATTTTGGAATCCTTGTGTTGTATATAAAGCAATATCCCCTTAAAAAGAATGAAATTGCTGATTAAAACCCAAAGGCTTCCACCGAAAGTTCCTGTATACTCATACCATTGAATCAGATAAACATCTTCGGCAAATACATTTCCGAGATTGAGCCATGGCCACGAGAATTCCCAGCTCAGATGTAATTTTTCAAAACTTAGCCATAGGGCAATAAAAAAGGAAGAGGCGGCTGTAAACGCAACACGCTTGGCAATGATATGGTAAATAAGAAAAACCAAACTCATAAGTAAAGAATTAGCAAGAATGGCAAAAACCCCACCAAAAGGCGTCGAGAAGTAAAGCCAGTAGGTGGTTATAAGGTTCCAAACAAGAAAGCTGAGATAGGCAAGACCGAATAGTTTCAAATTATTTCTTTTTAATTCACTTTTCCTAAGATTAAATTCAGCAAAAAGAAGAGGTACAAATCCAATGAAACTCAAGAGGCTGAAGCCATTTGTCGGCCAGCTTAAGGCCAGTAAAAGACCCGAGGATAGAGCTAAAAGTATATTTTTCAATCTTATTTTTTTTCAAATTTACTTTAAAAAGGAGGGTTTAGAAAAAAATAGTATAAAACAATTTTTTTTAAGGATTTACTTTGTATATTTTTATAAATTGGTCATGATATCCTAAGTCATGAAATTTAATAAAGTCAGCCATTTTGAAATTTCTGAAAGGAAAGTATTACTGAGAATATTTGATGTAGCTTTTGTGTGGTTAGCTCTTTATTTAACAACCCAGATTCTTGACTTTACTTATTTTCCTTTTAATTCCAACACATGGGTTTGGCTTATAGTATTAGGGTTCTATGTTCTTGTATTCGGGGCTGTTTTCGAAATCTATGACTTACAAAAAGCAGAGTCTAGAAAAGCCACGGTGAAAAATGTGGTATTAACCTCACTTCTGGTGACCTTGTTTTTTTTGCTAACTCCTAAATTCACACCAACTCTTCCTGAAAATAGGTTTCAAATTCTTTATTTTTTTACCATCCTGCTCCTGTCTCTATTAATCTGGAGGTTTCTTTACATAGGGTTGATTACCTCTCCTCGTTTCTTTAAAAGAGTATTAATCGTTGGTGATGACGTTGATATAGACATTATCGCTAACGAATTGCTCAAGAATGATCCAAATTACGAGATCAAAGGCTATATAAGTTCAAAAGGGCGAGAATCAAAAAGCTTTGAGGCTTACAAATTAAGTGAAATTCAAGCAGTTGTTAAAGATTATAACATTGGAGAAATAGTGGTGACCAATTCAATGGAAGGTCTAAGTTCTGAGGTATATCAGGCTTTAGTGCCTCTTTTAAAGATAGGTTTTCCCATCAAAGCTTATGCGCATGTTTATGAGGATATTACAAGTAAGGTGCCTTTGCAGTATATAAACAATGAATTTTATTTTTATTTTCCTTTCAGTAGAAGTAATCAAAACAGGCTTTACTTATTATATCAAATAACTGTGGATATTGTTTTGAGTATTTTAGGATTGGCCTGTGTTTTATTCTTTTTGCCCTTTATTGCTCTTGGAAACCTAATCGGAAATAGAGGAAGTCTATTTTATAAACAAATTAGATTAGGGAAATCTGGCAAGGAATTCAAAATCATCAAATTTAGGACAATGGTTAAGGATGCTGAACCTCATGGTGCTCAGTTAGCTTATAAAGGAGATGTGCGAATTACAAAATTCGGTAAATTTTTAAGGCATACACGACTTGATGAACTACCTCAATTCTTTAATGTGCTCAAAGGCGAGATGAGTCTTATAGGACCAAGACCAGAACGCCCCGAATTCGTTAAAAGTTTATCAGATAAAATACCATTTTATGAGGTTAGGCAAATCATTAAACCCGGGCTTACCGGATGGGCTCAGGTGAATACAAGGTACGCAAACTCTGAGGAGGATATGTTGGAAAAATTGCAATACGACCTGTATTACATCAAGCAGCGAAGTGTGTTTCTGGATTTGAGAATTCTGCTTAAAACTGTAAGTACTATCATCTTTTTAAGGGGACAGTAATTATTCATCGAAAGCTAAAACATCTTTCGAATTAAAACCGATTTTAATTGTTTCGCCCAATACGGGTTCGTTGGTAACTACGGTGAGATGCTCCCCATTATCCAATTTTAAAAGCAATTGAGAGTGGGTGCCTAAAAAAGTCCTTTTTAATATTTCAGCTTCAGAAACATAATCACAATCTTGATTTACAGTAAGGCTTTCATTTCTGATAGCATGACAACAATCCTCTTTTAGAGGGCATTTGAATGCAGTTTGCAAACCTTTATTAAGTTGAACTGTGTTTCCGAATAAAGAAGCCACATAAATGGATTGAGGTTTTTTATATAAGGCCGAAGCTTCATCTTTTTGAACCAATTTTCCATTTTGAAGTATTAAAATTTCATCGGCTACAGCAAGGGCATCCTGGGTGTCATGCGTTACAAAAATAGCGGTAACACCCGTTTTTTTAATGATGTTGAAAACTTCATTTCTCAGTCTGTATCTCATCATGGCATCCAGATTGCTGAAGGGCTCATCTAGAATTAACACTGAAGGTTTTGGAGCCAGGGCTCTAGCCAATGCTACTCTTTGCTGTTGTCCTCCAGACAACTCATGCGGGTATCTTTTTTCGAAACCTTTTAATCCAACAAGGTCGAGGGTTTCTAGGGCAGTATCTTTTTTGGATCTGGAGTTTTTAATGCCATAAACTACATTTTCCAATACAGAAAGATGAGGGAAAAGCGCATATTCCTGAAACACCATGCCAACATCTCTTTTTTCTGGAGCGACATTTTTTTTGATAGAAGCCACAAGGTGGTTTTCGATATGTATTTCTCCAGAATCTAACTCCTCAAGACCTGCTATAAGGCGGATAAGCGTAGTTTTGCCACTGCCGCTTTCACCTACAACTGCACAAATATCTCCCTGGTTCACATTAAAAGTGATCCCATCAAGAGCTTTTACCTTTCCCTGATCGAAAGATTTGGATAGATTGGAAATGTTAAGAGTTGCTTGCATTCTTCAAAAGTAACTTATTTAAAAAAATGGCAGGGATTAATGCCGTTAATATTATGAGAAGAGATGGGAGAGCTGCAGAGCTTACCATCTCGTCGCTTGCGTATTCAAACGACTTTACTGCCAGAGTATTGACATCGTAAGGTTTCATGATTAAAGTAAGAGGCAATTCCTTTAAGATATCGATAAACACTAAAATAAAGGCACTCAGAAGTCCAGCTCTTATTAGTGGAAATTCAATTTTGAAAAATGTTTTGAAGTTACCTTTCCCCAAAACCTTGGAGGAGTCAGATAAACTTCGGTCGATTTTCAGGCTGGAAGATTCCAAAGGTTGATAAGCCACTGCTAAAAATCTTACAACATAGGCATATACCAAAGCAATGAGCGTTGCATTTAGAATCAGTTTTGAAGTTATATTTTTTTCAATTAACCATTTGTCTATGTACAAACTGGGAATTAAAACTCCTATTGCTATAATTATTCCGGGAATTGCATATCCCAAAACACCAAGCTTAGAGCTGGTTTTAAGCAATTCAATTTTATTCCATCTGGTAAAAAAGAGAAGGAGCAAAGCAACCAAAACAGTAACAGATGCTGTTAAAAATGCAATACCAAAGCTCTCAAGAGTGATTGAAATAAATTCAACAGTCCATACTTTTGAAAACGTTTGCTCTACCCAGATAATAAGTTGAATAACAGGCAGAACAAAACCTAAAAAAACGGGAATAAAGCAAATGACAGTAAACCATAGTTGGTTAGCTTTTTTAGGCTTAAGTCTTGAATTATAATTCTGCTTGGACATTTTAGCTGAAGTAAAATTAAGATGTCTTCTCTGCCATTTTTCAAAAAGAATAAGCCCAAACACGATCAATAATAATATGGCGGAAAGATAGATGGCAGTTTCTGGCTCGCCGAGTGAAAACCAGGACCTGAAAATCCCTGTTGTAAAGGTGCTTACTCCATAGTAGCTTGCCGCACCGTAATCGTTTAAAACTTCCATCAGAACTAAAACCAACCCGGCAATAATAGCAGGTCTGGCTAAAGGAAAAATCAGTTTGAAAAAAGATTTGAATTCACTAATTCCAAGCATTCTTGACGCTTCAAGTAAGTTGGTAGCCTGAGCAAGAAAGAAAGTTCTACTGCTCACATAAACATAAGGAAACAGTGAAATGCTTAATACTAAAGACAGCCCATAAATATTCATGACCTCGATTCTGAAATCACCAATACCAAAAGCCCCCATTAGTTTTGAAAATAGTCCGGAATACCCAAAAACCCCTGCGTAGGCATAAGCCATAATGTAAGCAGGTACAGATAGAGGTAAGATGAGAAGCCATTCCAGCTGCTTCCTGAAAGGAAACTCGAACCTGGAGACCAGCCAGGCTGTCGTCACTCCAAAGAGAATGACAATAATTGAACAGAATAGGGCTAAAAGAAAGGAATTTTTTAAATAATCAAATAAGACATATTCTAATATGTGGTTCCAGCTTTCTCCAGGCCCATCAAATAATTTAAGACCTATAGTGAGAATCGGAACAGAAACTACTGCCAGAATTAACAACAACAAAAGAGACCATCGGTTGAGGTCTCTTTTGAGTTTGAAAAATCTATGTTTTAGATTCAATTTAGAACTATTTCCAGCCTACTTTATCAAAAATAATGACGGCTTCTTTGTTATATTCTCCCAGTTTATTCAAGGATAAATTGTCTTCTTTAAAATCTCCCCAGGATTTTAGAATGTCTGCAGGTTCCACGTTGGGGTTTACAGGATATTCAAAATTCGAACCGGCAAAGATGCTTTGAGCTTTCTCCTGAAGCAAAAATTCAATAAATTGAACAGCATTTTCTTTGTTAGGCGAATATTTTGCAACGCCTATGCCGCTAACATTGATATGTGTCCCTGTTGTTTCCTGATTCGGAAAAAAGATGTCGACGCTCTTTCCTGCTTCAACTTCATTTTTATCTTCAGAATTTAAAAGCTTTCCGATATAGTAAGTATTTACAATAGCAAGATCCCCTTCGTTATTGGCTACAGCTTTCACCTGGTCTCTGTCGTTACCTTTAGGGGCACGTGCCATATTCTCAACAACACCACTAGCCCAATCTTCAGCAGATTGCTGCCCTTTATTGGCAATAATTAAAGCTAAAAGTGACTGATTGTAGATGTTTGAAGAACTTCTTACCAAAATTTTATCTTCCCATTCCTGTGAAGTTAGATTTTCATAAGTTGATAATTGAGTAGAATCAATTCTTTCTTTAGAATAAGCAATAACTCTAGCTCTTTTAGTTAATCCTACCCATTGTCCGTCTTCGTCTTTAAGATGTTTTGGAACAATAGAATCTATAAGACTGGATGAAAAAGACTGAAGTAAATTCTGAGATTTGGCTCTGTAAAGTCGACCAGCATCCACAGTAATAAGGACATCTGCAGGAGACTGTTCTCCTTCTAAGCTCATTTTTTGAATTAACTCGTCAGCACTTGCATTAACGATGTTGAGCTTAATACCGCTTTCTTCTTCAAAACGTTTGAATAGCTCCTGGTCAGATTCATAATGCCTATGAGTATAGACCGTAAGTTCGTTTGAATCTTCTTTTTTGTTATCAGACTTACATCCAACTACAAAAATCGAAATAAGTAAAAGGTAGATTATTTTTTGCATCATTTGTTTTTTTGACAAATTTAAACATCTAAATTTATTTAGACTGATTATTAATAATTTTTTTTCGCAAAAAAAATGGTCTCTTTGAGGAGACCATTAAAAGTTCTGAGTTACGGCTTATAAAGCAGCAACATGTTTTGTTAATTGAGACTTTAGGTTTGCAGCTTTATTATCATGAATGATATTTTTCTTTGCCAACTTATCAACCATTGAAATGACTTCTGGAAGACTTTTCAATGCCTCTTCTTTGTCTTCAGTAGACTTTAATTTTCTGATAGCATTACGAGTTGTCTTGTGCTGATAGCGATTTCTTAAGCGCTTTGCTTCGTTGCTTCTGATTCTTTTTAATGCTGATTTATGATTAGCCATAACTTTTAAATATAAAAATTTTAATAGTAGTCCGTAGGGGAATCGAACCCCTGTTACCAGGATGAAAACCTGGCGTCCTAACCCCTAGACGAACGGACCGTGTTAATAATTTGATTAATGAACTTAAAATCTTGTAGTCCGTAGGGGAATCGAACCCCTGTTACCAGGATGAAAACCTGGCGTCCTAACCCCTAGACGAACGGACCATTAAATTTGCGAGTGCAAAAATAACCAATTATTTAAATTGCACAAATGTTTTATTCGAAAATTAATACGCTTTAGCAAATAAAACGCGTTGAGCTGAATATTTACCTGTAAACATGCATTTTCCGCTTTCTTTAATTTCTTCAAATGGGATGCAGCGAATTGTAGCTTTTGTGAGTTCTTTAATTTTGTCTTCGGTTTCTGAAGTTCCGTCCCAATGTGCTGAAACAAAGCCACCTTTAGATTCCAGAGTTTCTTTGAATTCTTCAAAAGTGTCAACTTCAGTGATGTGCTCATCTCTAAAAACTTTTGCTTTAGTGAATAGTTCTAGTTGAATTTCTTTTAATAGATTTTCAATAAGATGTTCTATCCCGTCTTGGTTTTCAAAAGTTTTGGATAAAGAATCTCTTCTTGCAAGTTCTACTGTACCTTTTTCAAGGTCTTTAGGACCAATGGCAATTCTTAAAGGAATTCCTTTGAGCTCATATTCAGCAAACTTCCAGCCGGGTTTATGTGTTGTTCTGTTGTCATATTTGACTCGAATTCCTTTAGCTCTCAAAGCATCTGCAATAGCATTTGCTTTTTCAGAAACAAGACTGAGTTGTTCTTCATTTTTGAATATAGGTACAATGACAACTTGAATTGGGGCTAAATTTGGAGGTAGCACCAGTCCGTTATCATCTGAGTGTGTCATTACTAGTGCGCCCATTAATCTTGTTGAAACTCCCCAGCTTGTTGCCCAGACGTATTCCTGTTTTCCCTGGTCTGAAGTGAATTTAACATCAAAGGCTTTAGCGAAATTTTCGCCCAAAAAATGAGACGTTCCAGCTTGTAGAGCTTTGCCGTCCTGCATCATGGCCTCAATACAATACGTTTCTACTGCACCAGCAAATTTTTCACTTTCAGATTTTAAACCCTCAATTACTGGAATAGCTAAAAAGTTTTCAGCAAAATCTGCATAGAGAGAATTGATGAGCTCAGCTTCTTCAACAGCTTCTTTTTTGGTAGCGTGAGCAGTATGCCCTTCCTGCCATAAAAATTCGGTGGTTCTTAAGAAAAGTCGTGTTCTCATTTCCCATCTTACCACATTGGCCCATTGGTTAATTTTAAGCGGAAGGTCTCTGTAGGATTGTATCCATCCTTTAAAAGTATTCCAAATCACAGCTTCAGAAGTAGGTCTTACTACCAGTTCCTCATCTAATTTTGCTTCAGGATCCACTCTTAATTTCCCAGGTCGATCTGGGTCGTTTTGCAGTCTGTAATGTGTTACTACAGCGCATTCTTTTGCGAACCCTTCAGCGTTTTTTTCTTCAACTTCAAACAGAGATTTCGGAACAAATAAAGGAAAATAGGCATTCTCATGCCCTGTTTCTTTAAACCTCTTGTCTAGTTCGGCTTGCATTTTTTCCCATATAGCATAACCATAGGGTTTGATAGTCATACAGCCCCTTACAGCTGAATTTTCTGCCAGATCTGCTTTAACTACCAATTCATTATACCACTTGGAATAATCTTCTTTTCTACTTGTAAGGCTCTTTCCCATTATATTTGGTTTGGCACAAAAGTTGTACCTATGTTAATGATTATTTTGTTAGCACAAAACTAACTAAATTTGATAATAGTAATAATATAAAAACCACAAGTTATGATACAATCAAACAAAATTCTAAATTCGGTAGCATCATTAGCAATGTTATCTGTGGTTTTCTTGACTTCGTGTTCGTCTTACAGAAATGTAAATTCTACACCTGATGGAATTTATAGATCTAGTGCCCCTTCGGAGACTAGAAAATCTATTTCCAATGTGGATGACACACGTGGAAATGTGAATAAAGAATCTGAAACCTATGAAAAGTTTTTTCAAGACCAGGGTCAGATGATTTCTGAAGCTAGGAATGCAAATAACGAAGTCTTTGTAAATATAGACGACTATTCTTCAGATGATGGAAATTATACTGAAGAAGAAAAATATTATGAAGAACCAATATATAATGGTAACAATGCAGGATGGGGAACCAATCCTACTTCTGTAAGCATCAACTATATCAATACTGGCTTTGGTCCTGGATGGGGCTGGGGCGGATTTGGTTTTGGTAATCCTTATTTTGGAGGTTTTTACGGTCCTGGATGGGGCTGGGGCGGATTCGGGTACGGTGGCTTTTATGGTCCTAGATTTGGATTTGGAGGTCCTTTCGCTGGTGGCTTTTATGGAGGTTTCGGTGGCTTCTATGGACCAGGGTTTTACGGTGCTGGATTTGGTTACCCGTTTTACACAGGCTATGGAGGCTATTATGGCTTAGCTTACAATAGATCTAACAGATATACCGGATACGGAAATGCTTACAGAGGTAATACAAGATCTCAGGTTGCCAGCAGATACTCAGATAATGGTAGATCTAACGCAACTCGGGCCAACTCTTCTAGGAGTAGATCAAATGTGTCTAGAGCTTCTAGTAACAGAAAAAATTTTGAAGGAAGAACAAGATCCAATTCATCAAGATACTCTAACAGAGTGAGAAATTCTAACAGAGTGGGTGTGAGAACATCTGGCAATTACTCCAAAGCTGGAATTAGAAATTCAAATAACGTTAATGCCAGGTCCAGATCAAACTCTACTTATGGTAATTCTTCATCTAGAACTAATAGAAGCAGTGGGGTAAGATCTTCTAGCGGATCTTCCAGAAGTTCTGGTGTAAGGAATTCTAGTAGGAGCTCAAGAAATTCTAATGCAAGAAGTTCAAGTAGCTCAAGGAGTTCTGGTGTCAGAAGCAGTGGTGGCAGTAGCAGATCATCTGGAAGTAGATCTTCAGGAGGCAGATCCTCTGGAGGAAGAAGTTCAGGTAGAGGATAGTTCAATTAAAACAACTTTAGAATGAAAAAGATAATCGCATTATTTTTACTAATGAGTTCAAGTGTTTTTGCTCAGGATATAACAGATGCTTTAAGATTTTCTACCAATAGCATCAATGGTACCGCCAGATATACAGCTATGGGCGGAGCCTTTGGTGCGCTGGGAGGAGATGTTTCAGCCATCCAAATAAATCCGGCAAGTTCAGCAATATTTTTGAACAACAAGTTTTCCAGCTCGCTGGATCTGACCACTATCTCTAATGATTCATTTTATGGAGGTCATCTTAATAATTCATCCAGTTCTGATTTTGATTTAAATCAAATAGGGGCGGTATTTGTTTTTACATCTAATAATGAAAGTGCATTGTTTCAAAAACTTACGCTGGGTTTTTCTTATAACAGAACAAATAATTTCAATGATCAGTATTTCGTCAGTGGAAATAACGACGCGAGTATTTCAGAATATTTTTCAAATTTTGCACAGGGAGTTCCTTTAGATTTACTCACCCCTCGTGCTGGAGAAAGTCCTGCAGATTTGTATAGATTTTTAGGTGAAAATCAGAGTTTCGGAACACAGCAGGCTTTTCTTGGTTATGAAACTTACATTATAGATGCTTTAGACTCTTCAGATTTAAATAATACGGAGTATATAAGCAATGTTTTAGGGTCTGATTTCAGTCAAAGCTACTTAGAAGAAACCAGGGGTAATTCTGGTAAATACACTTTTAATGCCGGTGGAATGATAGGTCAAAAATTACACTTGGGCCTAAACTTGAATTTTCACTTTTTAGATTACAGGCGAACCACTCAATTTGACGAGTTCAATTCTGGCTCTGGAGTGAACACCATATTTTTTGATAATGACTTAGCAACTCGTGGCAGTGGATTTTCTTTTCAACTTGGGGGAATTGCTAAAATTACAGAAGGATGGAGATTGGGTTTCACCTACGATTCTCCTACCTGGATGACCATTTCTGATGAACTTTTACAACGTCTTGAAACTGTAAGGTCTGGAAACAATGTTGCTATTTTGGATTCAAAGGTTTTAAATATTTATCCAGATTATGATTTTAAAAGCCCAGGGCGTTTGTCTCTTAGTACAGCTTATGTTTTTGGAGGCTCAGGATTGATAAGCTTTGATTATAGTTACAGAGATTTTTCTAATATGGAATTCACTTCAGGAGGATTCGAAGGGCAAAATCAAGATATCTCTAGTCTGATGACGAGTGCCTCAACTTTTAATATAGGTGGTGAGTATAGAATTCAAAATACAAGTCTTAGGGCTGGATATTTTATAAAAGAAAGCCCTTATGAAAATGAAAGTTTTCTGGGAGATACCACTGGTTATTCATTTGGGCTAGGCTATAATTTTGGCAATACAGCTTTAGATTTCTCCTATCAGCACATTGAGCAGAACAGGCAGGGGATATTATACTCTACAGGTTTAACTCAGGAATCTGAGATTCAAAGCTTCATAAATAATTATATATTGACCTTGTCATTTAATCTGTAAGATGACTCAGAGATTTCTCTCAAAGTCCTATTTTCGCTAAAAATTTTTAATGGATATATTTTTAGTAATCATAGGGTTTATTCTGCTGGTAGTTGGTGGTGAGTTTTTGGTAAGGTCTTCTGTAGCCCTTTCCTTAAAATTCAATATTTCAAAAATGATCATTGGTCTTACAGTGGTCTCATTTGCAACTTCAGCTCCGGAACTGTTGGTGAGCCTCCAGGCTGCTTTGTCTGATCTTTCTGATATTTCATTAGGTAATGTCATAGGTTCCAATATTGCAAATATTGGTTTGGTACTGGGTTTAACAGCCATTATTTCATCTATGGACATAGATAAAGACTTTCTGAAATTCAACTGGCCGGTGATGATGATTTTATCTGGTTTGCTGTATTTATTTCTTTATACGGGAGGAGAAATTACCCGAATTGAAGGAATAGCTTTACTTATTGTAATCACTATTTTCATTTTGGTTTTAATAAGAAAAGCGATGAAAGGAGAAGTAGAAGTTGCTGATGAAGTTGACGAAAGCTTAACTCAAACTACAGGAATCAAAATTATTTTATGGCTGCTTATAGGTGGGGTTGGACTTTATTTTGGTTCAGAATTTCTTGTTTTAGGAGCTGTAGGTATCGCCGAATCTCTCGAAGTGAGCGAAAGAGTAATATCGGTTACCATGATTGCTATAGGAACGAGTATTCCTGAACTGGCGGCTTCAGTCATTGCTGCCTTAAAGAAAGAAAACGGTATCTCTTTAGGAAATTTAATCGGCTCAAATATTTTTAATATTGCTTCTGTGATAGGTATAACAGCTCTTATTCAGCCTATTTTTCTTCAATCCAAAGAAGTTCTGACCAATGATATGTTATGGATGATAGGATTTTCATTCGTGCTCTTACCTTTGGTTTTCTTGCCAAAGAAAAATACGATCTCCAGATACAAAGGTCTTTTTCTATTTTTAGCCTATGCAGTCTTCTTGTTTTTAACTTTTAGCGAATAAATATGGGGGTGTGAATCTAAATTTATTTATTTTTTAATTTTTAGCCCCTCATTTTTAAATCATATCTCAAAATTATTTACTTTTGATTGAATTTAAAATTTAATCAATATGGCAAGTTTAAGATTTAATGCTTTAAAAGAGACACTTCATCGTACTCCAGTCAAAATAGAAGAAAACGAACGTAGATCCGATCTTTTTGGTAGAAACGTTTTCAATAAAAAGGCCATGCGCCAGTACTTAACCAAAGACTCTTATGATAGTCTGATCAACGTTATTGAGAAAGGTCATAAGATTGATCGTTCACTAGCCGATAATATTTCCACAGGAATGAAAGAGTGGGCTATTTCAAAAGGAGCTACAAACTACACACACTGGTTTCAACCGCTTACCGGATCTACGGCAGAAAAACACGATGCTTTTTTTGAGACTTATGGAGATGGAGAAGCTATGGAGAAATTTAGTGGTTCTCAACTCGTGCAGCAAGAACCCGATGCATCAAGTTTGCCACACGGAGGAATAAGAAACACATTCGAAGCCCGAGGATATACCGCCTGGGATCCTTCATCACCAGCATTTGTGTGGGGGCCAACTTTATGTATTCCAACCATATTTGTATCCTATACAGGAGAGGCATTAGATTATAAAACGCCATTATTACGTTCTGTTTCTGCTCTGGATAAAGCAGCCACTGACGTTGTAAGATATTTTGATAAAAAAGTAAATAAAGTCATAACCACCCTAGGCTGGGAGCAGGAATACTTCTTGGTGGATTCTGCTTTGGCTTCTACACGCCCGGATTTAATGATGTCTGGAAGAACTTTACTTGGACATTCTCCTGCAAAAGGCCAACAACTAGATGATCATTATTTTGGGTCTATACCAAGCCGAGTTTTAAATTACATGAGAGACTTGGAAAGAGAATGTATGCTGCTGGGAATCCCTGTAAAAACAAGGCACAATGAGGTAGCACCAAATCAATTTGAGCTTGCTCCCATTTTTGAAGAAGTAAATCTTGCCGTAGATCATAATTCACTATTGATGGACGTCATGGATAAAGTTGCCGAGCGCCATCATTTTAAAGTGTTGTTTCATGAAAAACCTTTCCAGGGGGTCAATGGTAGTGGAAAGCACAACAACTGGTCTTTAGCTACAGACTCAGGTTCTAACCTATTGAGTCCGGGGAAAACCCCTATGAAAAACATGAGGTTCTTAACCTTCTTTATAAACACCATTAAAGCAGTTTATGAAAATGAAGAATTGATAAGAGCTACAATAGCTTCAGCATCCAATGATCACAGGTTAGGCGCTAATGAAGCACCACCAGCAGTGATGTCTGTGTTTATCGGTTCTCAGCTCACTAAAGTCTTAGATGAATTGGAGAAAGTAACCGATGGAAAATTATCTCCGCAAGAGAAAACGGAATTAAAATTAAATGTCGTTGGTAAAATTCCAGAAATTTTACTGGACAATACAGATAGAAACAGAACGTCGCCTTTTGCCTTTACAGGTAATAAGTTCGAATTGAGAGCTGTGGGTTCTACTGCCAACTGTGCAGATCCAATGACGGTTCTTAATGCGATTGTCGCCAAGCAACTTATCGAATTTAAAAGTGATGTAGATGGTCTTATCTCTGACAAAAAAATGAAAAAGGATGATGCAATCTTTAATGTATTAAGAGAGTACATTAAATCCTCACAGCAAATACGATTTGAAGGCGATGGTTACGGTGAAGCCTGGGAAAAAGAGGCTAAAAGGCGTGGTTTAAGTAATTTCAGAACGACCCCTGAAGCCTTGAAAGCGAAAATTTCTAAAAAAGCTATTGATCTTTTTGGTGATCTGAACATCATGAATGAAAGAGAGGTGAAAGCCAGATATGAAATAGAAATAGAAGATTATTCAAAGCATATTCAGATCGAAGGAAGAGTTTTAGGAGATATCGCAAGAAATCATATTATCCCAACGGCTATCAAGTATCAAAACGTACTTATTAAGAATGTGAAGGGATTAAAAGAAATTTACGGTACGAATTTTAAAAATCAGGCTAAGCAACAGATGAATATCATTGAGGCTATTTCTGAACATATCGAAAAGATAAATGAAGGAGTAGAATTAATGATTGATGAGCGTAAAAAAGCTAACGCTATAGAAGATCCTACCAAAATGGCATTTGCCTATTGTGATAAGGTAAAACCTTACTTTGATGAAATTCGTTACCACTGTGATAAACTGGAATTGCTGGTTGATAATGAAATTTGGCCAATGACTAAATACAGAGAGCTTTTATTCACTAAATAAGTCTAATAATAAATTATCTTATAAACCCAGTTTTGGATTATACCCAAGACTGGGTTTATTTTTTATAAATTTACACAAATTTTTTTCAAGATGAGTAATCAAGACAGATACGCAAAAAGAGGAGTTTCTTCACAGAAGGAAGATGTCCATAAAGCCATAAAAAATATTGATAAAGGACTCTTTTCCAAAGCGTTTTGTAAAATAATTCCTGATTATCTCACCGGAAGCGAAGAGCATTGTGTAGTGATGCATGCAGATGGGGCCGGCACCAAGTCTTCTTTAGCTTATTTATATTGGAAAGAAACAGGTGATTTATCCGTATGGAAAGGTATTGCTCAGGATGCCCTTATAATGAATATTGATGATTTATTATGCGTAGGAGCAACAGATCATATCTTGATATCTTCAACGATAGGAAGAAATAAAAATTTAATCCCCGGCGAAGTTATTGCAGAAATTATCAACGGAACAGAGAGTTTAGTAAACGACTTGAAAAAACACGATGTCAATATCTATACAACAGGTGGAGAAACAGCTGATGTAGGAGATTTAGTTAGAACTATTATTGTTGATTCTACTGTGACTGCAAGGTTAAAAAGAAGCGAAGTTATAGATAATGCTAATATAAAAGAAGGCAACGTCATTGTAGGATTATCTTCTTTTGGTAAAGCAACTTATGAGAAAGATTATAACGGTGGAATGGGAAGTAATGGCCTTACCTCTGCAAGACATGATGTGTTGAATCATGATTTAGCTAAAAAATATCCAGAATCTTTCGACCCATCGGTTCCTGAAAATTTGGTTTACTCAGGCTCCAAATCTCTTACGGATATCATATCCGAAGATTTACCGGATGTTGGAAAACTTATATTGTCGCCAACTCGAACTTATGCACCTATAGTAAAAAAAGTGTTTGAAAAACTAGGGAGACAATCTATCGATGGAATGGTTCATTGTAGTGGAGGTGCACAAACCAAAATTCTTCATTTTGTAGAGGATTTGAAAATTATAAAAGATAATCTGTTTGATGTTCCTCCTTTATTCAAACTGATACAAAATGAAAGTCAGACCGATTGGAGAGAAATGTATCAGGTCTTTAATATGGGACACAGATTGGAATTTTATGTAGATGAATCTGTTGCTCAAGACATCATAGACATTTCTAAAAGCTTCAATGTCGATGCTCAAATCGTAGGTCGAGTAGAAGCCTCAGAAAAGAAATCCTTGAGCATTATTTCAGATTTTGGCCATTTTGAGTATCAATAAACTTTAATGAAAAAACTTTTAATCAGCATATTGTTTTTTGGATTCTTCCTTCATGGATATTCTCAATCTTTTGGTGAAATACAGGAAGTTGAAGCCATAGGAGATAATTTATATCCTATTGGTCCCATACCATTTATAAGAACAAGTTTTGATATTGTCGATTTCTACCAATTTGAATTCAATGAACTCGTTCCTACAACGGGACGAACAAGTTTCTGGGAATCGGTGAATAAATTTACGCTCGACCTGAGCGAAGTAGCCTTTGTCAATTGGAATGCAGGGGGAGCTAATTCTATATCTGGTCTATATGGAATGAATATAGCACGGACTTATAGAAATGTAGGTTTTAGATGGGATAACCAATTTCGTTTTAGATATGGAATTAATCAGCAGGAAGGTCAGGAATTAAGAAAAACAGATGACGATTTAGAATTCAGTTCATCATTTGGGTATGAAGTATCAAAAAATTCAAGATGGTTTTACACTGGAAAATTCAGATTTAAAACTCAAGTCGCTAGAGGATTTAATTATCCGGATACAGAAGCGTCGATATCAGAATTTATGGCTCCTGGCTATGTTTTTCTTGGGGTCGGTGCAAAGTATGTTGAATTTAATGAAAAATTCGAACTCTATTTGTCACCACTAACTCAAAAATCAACTTTTGTGTTAAATCAACGACTGGCCAATCAGGGTGCTTTTGGTGTTCGTGGTGCAGTACGAGATAGCCAAGGAAACATGATCAAGGAAGGGAAAACTTCCAGAAATGAATTGGGAATTTTAATCACTAATGAGTTGGAGCAAAAGATTTTTGATAGCACTTCACTTATAAGCCGATTGAGTCTTTATACAGATTACATCAATAATTTTGGGAACGTAGATGTGGATTGGGAGTTAATTTTTGAATTTGATATCAATCATTTTATGAGAGCCAGTCTTGGTGCGCACATAAGGTATGATGACGATATAAAAATCAGAAAGGAAGCGTCTGACGGAACACCTGAAGATGGTGGAACTGCAATACAGCTAAAGCAACAATTGGGGATTGGGGTAGTTTTAGACTTATAAACGTGTCTTAACTTCACAAAGTAATAAGCTTGCTTTCCACTAAATAGTTCACTTAAATTCACTTAAATTTGTACCAGATTAAAATAATATGCTAGATAAATTAAACTTTATAAAACAACGATTCGACGAGGTTAGTGATTTGATCATTCAACCAGATATAATGTCGGATCAAAAACGCTATGTAGAACTTTCTAAAGAATATAAAGAGCTTAAAGCCATCATGGATGAGCGTGAGATTTATGTTGAATTGAAGGACAATCTTGAAGAAGCTGAAGAAATTATTTCCAAGGAATCAGATCCTGAAATGGTAGAAATGGCAAAGCTTCAATACGATGAAGCTAAAGATGAACTTCCAAAGCTTGAGGAAAAAATAAGGATGATGTTGATTCCTAAGGATCCTGAAGATGCTAAGAATGCAGTTGTAGAAGTAAGAGCAGGAGCAGGGGGAGACGAGGCAAGTATATTTGCAGGTGATATCTTTAGAATGTTGTCCAAATACTGTGAAGGTAAGGGCTGGAAAGTAGATGTTGTAGATTATAGCGAAGGAACCAATGGGGGCTATAAAGAGATTCAGTTTGAAGTTTCTGGAGAAGACGTGTATGGGACTTTAAAATATGAAGCAGGAGTTCACCGTGTGCAACGTGTTCCGCAAACTGAAACTCAGGGCCGAGTACATACCAGTGCTGCTACGGTTATGGTATTTCCAGAAGCTGAAGAATTTGATATTGAGGTCAATCCCAAAGATGTTCGTATCGATTATTTCTGTTCGTCCGGTCCTGGAGGCCAGTCGGTAAATACGACCTATTCTGCAGTAAGACTTACCCACGAACCTACGGGAATTGTAGCTCAGTGTCAGGATCAAAAGTCTCAGCATAAAAATAAGGAAAAAGCTTTTAGAGTGTTGCGTTCCAGACTCTACGAAATGGAGCTTGCCAAAAAGCAGGCGGAAGATGCAGAAAAGAGAGGCGTTATGGTCACCAGTGGAGATAGGAGTGCTAAAATTCGGACTTATAATTATGCCCAAAGCCGGGTGACCGACCATAGAATTAATCTTACACTTTACGATTTAGATAACATCATCGGTGGTGATATCGAGAAAATTATTAATGAGTTGAAACTTGTTGATAATACCGAAAAGCTTAAGAATATTTCTGACGATTTATAGAACCTAATGAACATTCAAAAGCTCATCCAACAGATTGAAAAGAAAAAATCCATGCTTTGTGTTGGACTGGATGTGGATTTGGATAAAATTCCAAAACATCTTCTTAAACTTGAAGACCCCATTTTTGAATTCAATAAGGCGATTATTGATGCTACACAAGTCTATTGTATTGCTTATAAGCCCAATATAGCTTTTTACGAAGCCTATGGTGTAAAAGGATGGAAAGCTTTAAAGCGCACTATAGATTACATCAACGAAAACTACCCGGAGCAGTTTACCATTGCAGACGCTAAACGCGGCGATATAGGGAATACCTCTACGATGTATGCTAAAGCTTTTTTTAACGACTTAAACTTTGACTCTGTTACTGTTGCGCCCTACATGGGTAAAGATTCTGTTGAGCCCTTCTTAGAATTTGAAGATAAGTATACCATACTTCTTGGGTTGACTTCAAACTCAGGTGCTGAAGATTTTCAATTTCTAAAATCTGATTCTGATTTTTTATTTGAAAAAGTACTCAAAACTTCACAGAATTGGAAAAACAGTCAGCAGCTCATGTACGTCATTGGTGCGACCAAGGCAGATTACCTTAAAACCGTAAGAGCGCTATTGCCGAACAGTTTTTTGCTTATCCCTGGTGTGGGTGCTCAAGGAGGCTCCTTGGAAGAGGTATGTAAATTTGGTCTGAACGCCGATTATGGATTACTCATCAATTCGTCAAGAGGTATTATTTATGCTTCTTCCCAGAAAGATTTTGCAGAAAAGGCAGGGTTAAAGGCTTTTGAATTGCAAAGTGAAATGTCAAAATACATCAAATAAAAAAGCTTATACATGAATGTATAAGCTTTTTGTAAAAAGTGAGATATAGTAGTAGACTACATTTCTTCTTTAGTCTCTTCCATTGCATCTTCAGTTTCTTCAGCAACATCTTCCATAGCATCACCGGTATCATCTGCAGCATCCTCCATTGCATCACCAGTTTCTTCCATTTTTTCTTCAACAGCTTCACCAGCTTTTTCGGCTTCGCTTTTTTCTTCTCTACAGCTTACTACTCCTAATCCAAGTAAAGCAGCCATAGTGATTGATAAAATTGATTTTTTCATTTTGTTTTGATTTTGTTTAAGTCTCAAAAGTATATAAATTTCTGAATTATTTTAAAATTTACTTGGATTTTTTATAATTTCTTTTGAGCGATTGATATGATTATCTAAGGTGTCTTTGTTCATTTTTTTGAGAAGACTCATCATCATATTCATACGTTGATTGTTTTTGAAATGCTCCTGTTTTTCATATAAAAAATTCCAGTATAAATTATTGAATGGACAGGCATCCTCACCCTCTTTTTTGCTGACAGAATACTTACAAGATTTGCAATAGTTCCCCATCTTATTGATGTAACTACCACTGGAGACGTAAGGTTTGGTTGCTACGATGCCCCCATCTGCAAACTGACTCATGCCTCTGGTGTTGGTGAGTTCTACCCATTCTATGGCATCTATATAGACACCAAGATACCAGGCATCCACTTCGTCGGGATCTGTCATTGTCAGCAATGCAAAATTTCCCAAAATCATGAGTCGTTGAATATGATGCGCATAAGCATCGTCCAGGCTTTGATTGACGGCATGCTTTAAGCAATTCATATCGGTTTCTCCCGTCCAGTAGAAATCGGGGAGTTTATTGGTGTTTTCAAGTTCGTTTTTAGACTTATAACCAGGCATTTCTTTCCAGTAAATCCCTCTCATAAATTCTCTCCAGCCTAGGATTTGTCTTACGAAGCCTTCTATTTGAGAAATATCGATGTCCTCTTTATGTTCATAATAATAGTCTAACGTAGTTTCGATGACCTCTTTAGGTGACAGCATTTTGCTATTCATCGCAAAAGAAAGCCTGGAGTGGAATAAGAATTTCTGATCGGTATGCAAGGCATCTTCGTAATCTCCAAAATGAATCAGAAGATTTTTACAGAAATAATCCAAGACCTCAAGGCATTCCTCTCTGGAAGTCGGCCATGGGAAATTGTCTTTATCTATTCTCCCCATAGTCTTTACATCCATTGTTTTCAATTGCTCTAAAACCTGTTCTATGTTTTTATCAAATGTTTTAGCTTCTGGAATCCCAGGTTTCCCCGTCCATTTTTTTCGATTGCTTTTATCATAATTCCAATTTCCACCTTCTGGTTTTTTGTCATCGAGCATCATGATGCCATGTTTTTTTCTCATATCTCTGTAAAAATATTCCATGGTCATTTCTTTCTTTCCCTCAAAAAACTTTTCGATGTCTTCTCTTTTGGTATAAAAATGTTCGCTGTCGTAAGCCTTACTAGAAATGTCTAACTGATTACAAAAAGTTTTTAGTTTAATGTCCAGACGGTATTCATCTGGATATAGGTATTCAAAATGTTCTATTTGTTCCTGCTGAATGATCTTGTTGAGGTTAGAGGGCAGGTCTTGTTCGTTGTTTTTATCGTCAATTTGATAATAAATCACCTGATGTCCTTCCTTTTGAAGTTCTTCTGCAAAATTTCTCATGGATAGAAAAAAGGCAACTACTTTTTGAATATGGTGTTTGACATAACTGGTTTCCTGTTGAGTTTCTGCCATGACATAAATGACATCCTCATTTTTTTCCTGAAACCAGGAATGCTTGTGGTTAAGCTGATCGCCGAGTATGAATCGTAATGTTTTTTTCATGACCTTAATTTTTAAATAACTGGTGAACTAAATTTTCTAACCTCTAAAATAAGCTTTCCTGCAACCAGGTGCGTTGATATTTACCATTAGTATCGTAACGCTCTGCCTGGCTTTTGATGTTGAATTTTCGATCTCTAGGGTCATTGCCAACGCCAGAGTTGTACATCCAGTTGCCCCAGTTGCTGTGGACGTCATAGTCAACAAGCATAGCTTCAAAATAGGCTGCACCTATCCTCCAGTCTTGTTTCCACTCCTTGGCCCAGTAGCTGTTGACGTTCTGCCTGCCGCGATTGCTCATGAAACCTGTTTCTCGAATTTCGATCATATTCGCATTGACAAATGACTCTGGCGTGTTGCCATTGATCCACTGGTTGAAGGCTTTATCGTTGTTTCCCCAATCGTACTCTTTGTTCAAAACACCACCCAGTTGAAAGATTTTATTGCCGTGTTTGAGTGAAATGTATTTGAAATAATCCCTCCAAATCAGCTCAAATATCAACCAGTAGGTATCCTGGTTTTTCTTGATTTCTTTTTCAAATTTCTTGACTTCATGATAAATGGACACTGCAGAGATGCTTCCATTGGCAAGCCATGGCGAAAACTTAGAACTGTAGTCTGTCCCCAGCAATCCATTCCTGGTTTTCTTGTAATACTGCAATTTTTTAGTGTCCCAGAAATAGTGTTGCAGGCGCTTCCAGGCTTCATCTTCTCCGCCGTGAAAAGGGAATGCAGAACGCTCATCTCTCTCAAATTCCTCCAAACCTAAATCGGTTAGACATGGAATTTTAGTGTCAATATTCTGTAAGTTTTCATCAGAAAGCACTTCTGGAACTGGGATCTCTTCTCTTACCTGACTTTGTTTTTCACACTTTTTCCTGAAGTTGGTGTATACTTCTGGAACCTGGCTAAAGTCATCATAAGGCACATCATCTGGATGAAATAAAAACTGGTTGTAATGGTTTACAAAGCGAGTATCTTTTAACACTGACTTGACTGCATCCTCTGCCTGCTTTTCTTCATCGGTCCATTCAGTCTGATAAAATACGTTTTTGATGTTGTATTCTTCAGATAGTTTCAGGAATATACTCGCTGGTTCATCCTGCTTTACATAAAGGCTTATGTTTAATTCTTTAAGCTTATTTGAAAGCTGAGTGACTGATTCTATCAAAAATTTAGCTCTGTATTTTTCAGTTTTTTTAAAACCATATGTTGTGGTTTCGTAGTGTTTTGGATCAAAGCAATAGACACCAAGGACAGGTTCTGATTGCTGGCAGGCTTCGTGTAATGAGTTTTGATCTCTTGTACGCAGGTCATTTCTAAACCATACGATGTTTATGTCTTGTTTCTTCTGCATTTTTCGCTACAATATTTGACGTTATCCCAATTTTTTTCCCATTTTTTTCTCCAGGCAAATGGTAAACCACAGGTGACGCATATTTTTTCTGGTAAATGAACTTTCTTATGTGCCATTATCCTTTAAGAGGTTTCGGTTCCTGATTTGGTCTTGCGTAGGTATACCTCTCGATGAGTTCCGTTTTGACATAGCCGTCAAGTCCTATAATTCCTGCTGAATTGGCTTTCGTTAGATCTAAAAATCCATCTTTATCCAGTATTCCATCTTCAACCAATATATGTTGAATCTCACCGATAATCAACCGACAGCCATTTTCCTCAATAAAATACGAGTTGATGTACTTGCAACCTATTTTGATTCTAGATTCTTTTACAAATGGAGCTTCAAAATCTTTAATGAATTCTTCTGTCAATCCCACCTCTTTAAATTCTGAATCATCCTCATCATACTTTGCTGAAGTTTGATGAGCTTTATCCACAAAGCTTTCGTGAATATGATTCACTGTAAAGTGCTTATTTTCTTTGAAGTTGTCATAAGTGTGTCTTTCTACTGTCGTCGGCCTGAGCATAAAACTCAACATTGGTGGATTGCTTCCTAAGTGAATTACAGAATTAAATACCCCCAGATTAGTAACTCCAGATTTGGAAATGCTTCCTATAAGATTGCCGGACTTCAAACCACCACATGAATTAACGAGGTGCATGCGTTCCAGACTCGGTAAATTGATGATGTCTTGTTTGGAAAAATGTGTCATAAAAAAAGGCCAATTTTAAATCGACCTAAAATTAAATATTGTTTAATGTTTTACTGTTAAAAAATAAACAAAATTAAATTATTTTTGTTCTTCCAGTTTTGGATAGTCTGTGTAGCCTTTTTTGCCTGTATCATAGAATGTATCTTGATCCCAATCTTGCAATTCAGCATTTTTTTCAAATCGAACAGGTAGATCTGGATTGGAGATAAACAACTTTCCGAAAGCAACCATATCTGCATTACCATCCTCAATCACTTTATTTCCGCTTTCCTGATCAAAACCTGCATTAATCATCAAATTACCTTTGTACCTAGGTCTAAAATGTTCAGCAATATTCGATACGAGATAATCTTTACCGCTTACGTCGTTAAATGGTTCCGATAAGTGTAAGTAAGCCAAGTCATACTCATTAAGTTTTTTTACGATATACTCAAAGGTAGGGATAGTTTCTTCGTCGGCTTCCATACCGAAAATACCGTCCAGTGAAGGATTTAACCTTACACCAATTCTGTTTTCTGGAAAAAACACTCTAACGGCATTCAAAATTTCAAAAAGAATTCTTGTTCTGCCTTCTTTTGAGCCTCCATATTCGTCTGTACGATGATTGGAGGATTTATTGAAAAATTGATGCAATAAATAACCGTTGGAGGAGTGAATTTCTATCCCGTCAAAACCAGCATCGACTGCATTTTTAGCAGCTCTTTTGAAATCTTGTACAGTTTGTTTCACTTCTTCAGTAGTCATCGCTTTTGGCTCAACGGTATCCTGGAAACCATCTTCAGTAAAACATTGAGCATTAGCATTTAGAGCACTAGGCGCTAGAGGTTTTTCTCCATCATGGAAATCTGGATGTGAGATTCTTCCTACATGCCACAACTGAACGAAAATCTTTCCGCCTTCCTCATGAACAGCATCGGTTACTTTTTTCCAGCCTTCAACCTGCTCGGGTTTGTGGATTCCGGCTGTGTTTATATATCCTCTTGCTTCATAAGATACCTGCGAACCTTCACTTATGATTAAACCAGCACTTGCCCGCTGCTTATAATATGTCGCATGAAGGTCTGTAGGTGCATTATGTTTATTATCTGCCCTATTTCTGGTCATAGGTGCCATAATAACTCTGTTTTTCAATTCCATATCGCCTATTTGAATAGGCTTTAATAAGGCTTGTTTGCTCATAATTGAACTTTTTTTTGTAAACTTAATATTTATTAATTCTTTGTTCGTTAAGGCAATTATAAAACAAAGTAATTTTTTCTGATTTCGATATAGATAAAACTTATACTTAAGCCATCAATTTATGATAAAGACATCTGAACATGATTTGACCTGGTCTGAATTCCAAAAAGTGGACATGAGGGTGGGAACCATTTTAAAGGCTGAACTATTTAAAGAGGCCAGAAACCCTGCTTTTAAGCTTGAAATTGACTTCGGTGAACTCGGCATCAAACGCTCTTCTGCTCAGATTACAGAGCTTTATTCGGCAGATGAACTTACAGGTAAACAAGTGATTGCAGTGCTCAATTTTCCGCCAAAACAAATTGCCACGATGATGAGTGAATGTTTGGTTATTGCCGCAGTAGATGGTGAAGTAGGGACTTCACTTTTATCACCAGATCATAAGGTTAAAAACGGAACTCGTATTTCCTAAACTTTAGAATGTAGAATAGTTAAAAAATTATGCCTGCTGATTTCCTCAGCGCCAAGACTCTCGAGATGCTTGGTATAGACTTGACAATCGATGAGACTGATGCCGTTTTTCTCCATGTTTTTAACCAGAGTGATGAACCCATATTTTGAGGCATTATCGACTTCTGTAAACATACTTTCACCACAAAATACTTTTTTTTCTTTTAGTAAAATTCCATAAAGCCCGCCAACAATTTCGCCGTTTTTCCAAACTTCAATAGATTTTGCCAGTCCTGCTTCATGTAATTTGATGTAACTTTCAATCATGTCTTCGGTAATCCATGTTCCGTCTTGCCGCTCTCTGTTGATGTTGGCGCACTTACGAATCACAAATTCAAAATCTTCATTATAGGTCACTTTAAACGCTTTTTCTTTAAAAAGCTTTTTCATGGATTTTGATATTTTCAGGTTTTCTGGAAATAACACCATTCTGGGATCCGGACTCCACCAAAGTATAGGTTGTCCTTCCTCATACCAGGGGAATATGCCGTTTTCGTAGGCGACTTTTATGCGCTCCATACTCAAGTCACCACCAAAAGCCAATAAGCCTTTATCATCTGCAAATTTGGGGTGTGGAAATATAATGTCTTTAGTTAGTTTATACATAGGTCAAAAAATAAGTAATCCAGCTATAAAAATTAAGCTGCCAATGATAAATAATAAAAAAGTGAATGGGAAAATATCACTTGCCTTTAACTTGGTTATGGCAAGAAGTGGTAAAGCCCAGAAGGGTTGAAGCATATTGGTAATCTGATCTCCATAGCTTAATGCCATGATAATTTTAGGCAAAGAAACACCTAATTTGGAGGCAGATTCCAGAGCGATTGGACCTTGTATAGCCCATTGACCGCCTCCGCTGGGAACAAAAATATTCACGATCCCAGAACTTATAAATGTGAAAAGAGGTAAGGTTGTTTCATTTGAAATGCTGATGAAAAACTGCGCAAAACTTACTGCCAGTCCGCTTTCTTTCATCACGCCAATGATTCCAAAATACAGCGGAAATTGAATCAGAATCCCTGAAGCTCCTTTGATGGCTTCTCCCAGTGATATCAAATAATGAGATATAGATTTATGAAATAGTATTCCCAGACCCAGCATCAAAAAGTTAAGCATGTCAGGAGTAATATTTAGTTGAAAGAGATTTTTATAATAAACCACAAAAAAGCAAACCGTCATCAATCCGCCAAAAATTACGGTCAGTAGTCTGTTTTTTTCAAGAGCATGTCCGTGTTTCTTTTCTGATCTGCCTGACTGTGTCACGCAGGCAGGTTTTGATGCTACATCAGTTAAAAGATTTGAGACATCAAACTTTGAGGTTGTTCTGCGCTTGATGCGTCTAAAAATTAACGGAACCACTAAAAGAATGACGCCAAATATGATAAGATTACCAGAACTGAAAATAGTTTCAGAAGTAGAAATTTCTGAAGGAAATCCTGAAGGAAAATCGGTATACAGGGAATGTAAATGGCCATTTTCGGCAGCTTTTAAGGGAGCTGATCCAGAGATGCCCCCATGCCAGATCATCATACCAGAATAGCCTAAAGCACCTATGAGAGGATAGTTGATGTTCAGGTTTTCTTTAGCCGATTTTTCACCAATTTTCCTGGCCAGTATGGCTCCAAAGATCAGCCCCAGGCCCCAGTTGAAGAATCCCATCAGCATAGTAAACACACTCACTAAGACAATAGTGCTTTTGGTATCTGTAGCACCTTTGGTAATGAATTCTAAGAATGTATTGACAGGAGAACTAAGTACCAGCACATGGCCAAGTACCAAAATAAGCATCATTTGATAGCCGAAAACCAGCAACTCCTGATTCCATAATCCAGATTGCCAGGCTTGCAAGGTGGAGACAACTTGATTAGTTTCACTGGAAAATTCGCCAAATACAATAGCCAAGCTTAGAGTGACAAGAGTAAGTAGAATACTAAGCGTAAAAGGAGAGGGGAGGAATTTCGCAAAAAAGTGTTCTAGTTTGGCAATCAACTTTTCAAGTTTTTAAAATAAGAGTTGTAAAAATAAAAAAAGCCCTAGATATATGTCTAGAGCTTGGCTTGTTTATGCGTTAATGCAGATTAAAATGGTAAATCATCTTCATCGTCATCGTTTAAATCCTGTACCGGTTCAAATTGATCAGATGGTGGAACGGGAGGTGCACCTGCAGAGCTATTTTGATCTACGCTTTCGATTCTCCAGCCATTCAAAGAGTTGAAATATTTAGTTTCGCCTTGCGGGCTTACCCATTCACGACCTCTCAAATTGATCCCTACTTTTACATTCTGACCTACATTGAAATTGTCCAGCAAATTGGTTTTGTCTTGAACAAATTCAATTAAAATGTGCTGTGGGTATTGTTCTTCGGTAGTCACAACCATTTCTCGTTTTCTAAAACCATTGCTACCAAATTCCTTGGTTTCTCCTACGACTTTAATTTTTCCTTGTACTTCCATAATTATTGTTTTGCGAGTAAAATATGTAAAGCTTTTTCAAGCTCGTTTTTTTCTATGTATTCCTGAGCGATGATATGAATTTGTTCATCAGAATTTTCTTCTATAAAATTTACTAAATTATATTCAGAAATGAAATTTTGAACTGACGAATTTTTTGGTAATTCTTCTAAATTTCCAAGTTTTCCAAGGTCGTTCCCCGTTAAAATTGAACTCAGCCGAATTGATTTTGGTAATTGATCCACGCCGATTCCTTGTCTCTGTAAGGGTTTTTCGACTTCAAACATACCCTGGTTGGCTCTGGAATACCAGTTACCACCCATTCTTGAAACCAAATCAATTTTATGTTGATCGATGTGCAAACCATCATCTAGCAAATCTTCTCTGATGTGAAGTTTTACCACTTCAGCAATAACCAGATTTCCAGCCCCTCCGTCTTGGCCTAAAGCGATGGTGTCGTTAACTCGGCATTCATATTGAACGGGAGATTCCTTTACTCTTGGGGGTTTCACTAAGTCAGACTCCAGCATAGTTAAACCCGATTTTTCAAATTCATTGATGCCCTGGTCATATTCAGTGCTAGACAATGAGACTTGCTGCACCATGTCCCAATTCACCACATTTATTACTACTTCTTTTGTTTCTAAGGCGTTTTCTAAAGTGTGCTTTATAGAATTATCTCTTACCCGTCTTACAGGCGAAAATATCAAAATAGGAGGATTGGCACTAAACACATTGAAAAAACTATATGGTGATAAATTTGGGTTTCCATTTTTATCCATTGTGCTTACGAAAGCAATTGGACGTGGTCCAATTGAACCTGAAAGCAAGCCATATAGGTTTTTAGTTTCCAATTCTGAAGGCAAAAAGCTTTTCATATTTGAATTTTTACAAAGGTAATTAATCTGTTTCTAAAATTCTTTTCAGAAGTAATTTCACTTTAAAAAGATGCTATTTGATTATGATTTAATCTGAAAAAAGCTGAATACAGAGTTACCATAGCGCCTTTGTTCTGTGTATGTGTCTATATGTTCTAAACTCGTGTGTTTAGAATGTTCAATAATCAAAATACCATCTTCATTCAGAAGAGCTCTTTCTCTTACAAGGTTTTCAATTTTTTGAAAATCCTCAACAGGTAAGTCGTAAGGCGGATCTGCAAAAATAAGATCTGCTTTTAAATGTGTTTTTCCAAGAAAATCAATTACATCACTTTTGATGATATTTAAGTCTATGTCCAGTTCTTCAGACGTTTTGGTAAGGAATTTAATGCAGTCAAAATTAGCGTCTACTGCTGTTACACGTTCAGTTCTTCTTGAGATAAATTCAAAAGAAATGCTTCCAATTCCAGCAAATAGATCAATGACTTCAAGATCTTTAAAGTGAAGTCTGTTATTCAAAATATTAAATAATCCTTCCTTAGCCATGTCCGTTGTGGGTCTAACGGGAAGTTTTTTTGGTGCTATAATTCTTCGTCCTTTTAGACGGCCAGATACAATTCTCATGTCTTATAATAAATTAAAATGTTCTTGGAATCCCTCTTTGTAATGAAATTCAGACGAAACATGTCCATTAGAAAATAAAATGTGCCTAAGATAGGTAGAAAGTATGGCTAAAGCTGAATTTTCATCAGTATTTAAAAAACTACCTGTAAATTCAATGATTACTTCTTCACGGTTTAGATTTAATTCTTCGACTGTAAATAGAATATAATAGGCGAAATCTTCGGGTGTTTCAAAGGAAAAGGCATTCGTAAGAATTAATTTTTGATTTCTGAAAGCTGTGAAATAAATCAGCTGTCTGCTTACGTGAATCTTTACGTATTCATTGGAAGAGTAACTCTTTTTAAAAGCTTTTTCGATTAAACCTGAAAAAAGATGAGTAAACTTAAAGCTTCCAAACAATTCAAATAGGTAATTATTGATATTTACATAGGGTATGTAAACCGTGTTGGCTTGAACCGACAACATCTGGTCAAAAGAAAAATCGTCGCCTTCAATGAGTTTGGAACTGTATTTTATGTAATGCGGCAGATGAGATTCTTTAAAATAAGCTTGCGGAACAATGCTAAATTGGGGATTACCATAAATAACCTCTAAGTTTTCAATTTTATGGGTTTCAAAAAAAACTGGTGTAATATGTGTTTTCAATAACTTAAGGAGTTCTGTCGTTGATTGAGAACTACCGAGTTTGAAATCTTCAAAAATAAGCGGTGCAGAAACTGAATCTGTTAATAAAAAAGAAAATCCATCTTGTAAAATGAAGATGGATAGTCTGTTTGTAATATGTATTGAGTTCTCACTCATTAATTATCACCAAAGTTTTTTGGCCAGTTACCGTTTGTTTTTACCTGAGTCATTGAACCAACTGTTATGGCTTCGCCATCTACACCATCTACAGCTACGGTTTGTTTTTCCTGGACTAAAAGATCCGGATCCTGATCTGCTAAAATTAAATCTTTAGGGGCTCTTACTTCAAAAACTGGAATTTTAGTTCCTTCATCATCGATATAACCCGCCTCGATTTTGAATCGTTTGTTGTCTGTGTGAGGGATATACATCATATCCTTATATCTATCTGAATCTCCGAAAATAGAATCTTTTACTGAAGCAAATCCGAGAGTATCGATCACAACTGCTTCTTTGTATTGATCTACACCGTAAGTTTTTTTATACTCTTCATCAAGAAAAGATGTATCTCTTCTTTGTGTAATAGTATATTGAGCGGTATCAACAAATTTTATTAAATCTTCAAAATTATCTTCGTAGTTACCGATAATTTCTCTGTGAGCAACTTGAACATCACGAATGTCTTTCATTTTCTCAACAACATCTACATAACGTCTGTCTCTTACTTTATTAAACTCAACAGGTCCATAAACTGCATTGTAGGTTAAATAACCCAATACACCGATAACAACCCATAAAACAATCTGTATTACAATCTTCATAACTTAAAATTAAGAGTTTTTGATTAAAGCAAAACTACAACTTTTTTTTAATCACAAAAGTATAGCACTAAAAAATCGTGCTTATATTTGAAATTTAAGAATCGCAACCTCTTTTATGGACAATCAAGAGTTTTATAAAGCACTCAAAACTGATTTTGGACACCCTCCTACACCTAAGCAAGACCTCACATTACAACTTTTAGCCAAATTTGTTCTGGAAACTTCTGTGGATCGTATTTTTTTACTTAAAGGTTATGCGGGAACCGGGAAAACTACCATTATTGGAACTTTGGTTAAAAATATCTGGAAGGTTAAAAAGAAAGTGATACTGGCAGCGCCTACTGGACGTGCGGCTAAAGTCATATCAAATTATAGCCATCAATACGCACAAACCATTCACCGTAAAATTTATCAGCCTAAAAGTACCAGCGGCGGAGGAATTGAATTTGTCCCGCAGGTCAATAAACATAAAAACACCATATTCATTGTAGATGAGGCTTCGATGATTCCAGATTTTCCTAGTGGAGATCAGCTTTTTAATAAAGGCTCTGTTTTGGATGATCTTATGGAATACGTTTATTCTGGTGAAAATTGTAAGTTGATTTTCATCGGGGATACTGCTCAGCTACCCCCGGTAAAATCAAATTTAAGTCCTGCTTTAGACGAAAAAACCCTGACCAACCATTACCAAATGGACGTGATCCCTGTTGAGCTGGATGAAGTTGTCCGTCAACGCCTGGAAAGCAGTATTCTGTTGAATGCCACCAAGATCCGTGAAACCATCGAAGATGAAGATTTTGAAAATTTCAAATTTGAATTGTCAGAAAAAGCGGACATGGTGAGGCTTGTGGATGGCTATGAAATTTTGGATGCCATCAACGAAGCCTACGATAATCTGGGACACGAAGAAACGGCTATCATAGTGAGGTCCAATAAAAGAGCCAATCTTTATAATCAACAAATACGAAGCAGGATACTATTGAGAGAAGATGAAATTGCGCCAGGTGACTTCTTGATGGTCGTCAAAAACAATTATTTTTGGGTTAAGCCAAAAAGTGATGCGGGTTTTATTGCCAATGGTGATATCGTGGAGATTTTGGAGATTTTCGGAATAAAAGAACTCTACGGATTTAGGTTTGCAGAAGTGAACGTCCAGATGGTAGATTATCCCAAAATGAAGCCTTTTGAAACCGTCATTATGCTGGATACTTTAAGTCTGAATTCTCCCTCTTTACCTTACGAACAGTCCAATCAACTTTACCAGGAAGTGATGAAGGATTATGAGGAAATCACTTCCAAATACAAGAAGTTTTTAAAGGTAAAACAGAATCCATTTTTTAATGCGTTGCAAGTCAAATTTAGTTATGCCATCACCTGTCATAAGTCTCAAGGGGGGCAATGGGATACGGTTTTTGTAGAGCAGCCATACTTGCCAGATGGAATTACTAAAGATTACCTAAGATGGTTATACACGGCCTGTACCCGGGCTAAAGAAAAACTCTATCTTATTGGCTTTAAAGATGATTTTTTCAGCGAAAAACAATTGTAAATCAAGGATTAATTACAGTAAATATGTCAACACCTTTTAAAGTTATAGCTATGATCCCTGCGCGCTACCAGGCAGCGAGATTCCCCGGGAAATTGATGCAGGACTTGGCTGGAAAACCAGTGATTGTCAGAACTTACGAATCGGCTAAATCGACTAACTTATTTGATGAAGTTTATGTGGTCACAGACTCTGAACTTATTTTTTCTGAAATTGAAAAGGAGGGAGGTAAAGCTATCATGAGTCAAAAAGAACATGAGTGTGGCAGTGATCGCATTGCTGAAGCTGTGCAAGACATGGAGGTGGATATTGTAATTAATGTTCAGGGTGATGAACCATTCATCAACGAAAAAGCATTGAGTAAACTACTAAGGGTTTTTGAAGAAGATAAAGACAAACTTATAGATCTGGCTTCTTTGAAAGTGAAATTGACTTCAGAAGAAGATATTTTAAATCCAAACCATGTGAAGGTAATCACAGATTTAAATAATTTTGCCCTTTACTTTTCAAGATCACCGATTCCGTTCCATAGAGCTAAAGACCTGGAGGTAGATTATTTTAAACATGTGGGTATTTATGCATTTAGAAAAGAAGCCCTGATGGCCTTTTACAATTTACCGATGAGCCCTCTGGAAGCTTCAGAAAAAATTGAATGTATTCGTTATTTGGAAAATGGGAAAACCATCAAAATGGTGGAAACCGAAGAGGTGAGTATAGGTATTGATACTCCAGAAGATTTGGAAAAAGCAAGACTGAAATTTAATTAATTGTTTTAGCGCCCTCCTCTAATGGTATGCCTTTTTAAAATTTTTTTGCCTTCAACTTTAGACCTTTCAGATTGAATGATTTTCCAGATAGAATCTGAGGCAAATTGACGAGAGGCTTCCAAGTCGATAATGGGTTTTGGATAATCATCTCCAAGCTGGAAGCCATACATGTCCTGTTCCATGCTGGTTAGTTTCCAGGGCTCATGAACAAACTCTTTTGGAATTGAATTTAATTCAGGAATGTAATTCAAAATAAAATCACCTTCAGCATCGTGTTTATAAGAGTTTTTGACGGGGTTGTAGATTCGTAAGGTGTGAATACCAGTGGTGCCTGCCTGCATTTGCAGCTGAGGAAAATGAATACCAGGTTCAAAATCTAAAAATAAACTTGCCAGATGCTCTGAAGCGTCCTGCCATTTTTGCCATAGTAAATGTGTGAAAAAAGAAACTAAAAGCGCTCTCATTCTAAAGTTGAGATAGCCGGTTTGAGTTAGGCAGCGCATGCTGGCATCCACAAGCGGAAAACCGGTCTGACCTTCTTTCCAGGCTTTGATTAATTCATTGTTTTTCCCGTGTTTTAATACATTAAAAGCAGAGTTGAAGTTTTGGAACTCAGCTTTATACTCCATTTCAAATTTCTGAATAAAATGGGCCTGCCATCTTAATCTAGATTGAAACTGACTCAAGGCTTGTTTGTGTTTGGTTTTGTCTTCAAGTTGCATAGAAGCATGAATCACTTCTTTCATCGATAAATTTCCCCAAGCGATATATGGTGACAATCGGCTGCAGGATTTTCTGGCTAATAGCGGTTTTGAAATATGATTTTGATAGTCAGGATAGCGATCTTTCAAAAAGCTATTCAGATAACGCAGGGCTGTTTTGCGACCTCCTTTTTGAAAATTCGTATCTCTTTCTACTGATAGGCTTAGGTTTTCAAAATGAGCTTGTAGTCTTTGAATGGTTTTAGAATCTACAAACTGCCCCTGGCTTGCTGAAAATGGAACCGGGTCTTGATTCATGAAATTCTCCCAGGAATTCACCCAGGTTTTTCTGTTTTTTAACCCCCGAATAACTCCGTTTGTAATGAATTCTTTCCACTGAATGCCTTCAGAAGTAAATTGACGCTTTATTTGCTTATCTCTCTGAAAGGTAATATGTATACCCGTTTCCTGATGAGAGTAAACAGTTTTGATTTTAAACTGGGAATGGATTTTTTTGAAAGCTTCTTCAGCAGAAGACTTTATCACTAAAACCTGTGTTTGATATGCTGCTAAGTCTTGCTGTAATTCCTGCAATGATTCCTTGATGAATCTAAAATGACGCCTGCTGTAATGAGCATCGTCTAGAAGAATGGGCTCAAACAGATAAAGCAAAAGAACAGGCTGTCTTTTTTGTAAAGCTTCATATAATGGCGCGTGGTCGTGTAATCTCAAATCCCTTTTTAACCATACGACATTCACCATCATCAATTTAATTGATCTGTTAATTTTTGACAGCTTCTTTATAGGTTTCTAAACAGCGCTCTCTCGCTTCTTTATGTTCTACCATGGGTTCTGGATAGTTGCTGGTATCCAATTCAGGAACCCATTTTTTGATGTATGTTTTATCTTTATCAAATCTATCGGTCTGCGAGTAAGGGTTAAATACTCTGAAGTAAGGCGCCGCGTCCACACCAGAGCCTGCAACCCATTGCCAGCCACCTACATTGGATGACATTTCATAATCGAGAAGTTTTTCTGCAAAGTAGGCTTCGCCCCAGCGCCAGTCAATCAACAAATGCTTACACAAAAAACTTCCAACAACCATTCTGAGTCGGTTATGCATCCAGCCAGTTTCATTGAGTTGGCGCATACCTGCATCTACGATAGGGTATCCGGTTTGTCCTTTTTTCCACTTTTCGAATTCATCTTCGTTATTCCTCCATTGAATCCGGTCATATTTAGGCTTGAAAGATCTGTCCTGAGTTTCTGGATAATTGTGAAGAATTGCTTTGTAAAATTCTCTCCAGATCAATTCATTCAGAAAGGTTTCGTTTTTCACTGATAATGCTTTTTTTACAACTTTTCTATAGCCAACAGTTCCAAATCTCAAATATGGACTTAGTCTTGAAGTTCCTTCTTTTGAAGGAATATTTCGAGTGTCTTCGTAGTTTTCAAGCAAATCTTTGTCCAAGTTATATTCTGGAACCTTTATGGAAGATGTTTCAAAGCCCATATCAGATAATGAAACATTAGGCAGTCTCAAATTTTTATAGGTGTTATCGAGTAAGTCTTCAGAAGGATAGGTTTTGAAATCGACAGCTTCAAACTCTTTTTTCCATTGCTTCATGTAAGGGGTAAATACCAGATACATGCCTCCATCATTCTTCTCCACTTCAGTTTTTTCAAAAATGACCTGGTCTTTAAAATCGTGGAATTCAATTCCGTTTTTAGCTAACTGCGCATTGATGCTGGCATCACGTTTATAAGCATAAGGCTCGTAATCCCTGTTGGTATAAACAGCTTCAATATCGAAATCTTCAATCAGTTGTTTGAAAGCGTTTTCAGGAGTGTCGTGATAGGTAGCTATGGAAGAATTATAGTTGTCTTGAAGATAAGACCGCATTTTTTGTAATTCATCATGAATGAATGTGACTCGCGCATCATCTTTAGGAAGTTCATCCAAAATATGTTTATCGAATATAAAAAGAGGAAGAACTGGGAAATCTCCGGATAAGGCATGGTATAAACCTACATTATCTTCGAAACGCATATCTCTTCTGAACCAGAATACTCTCACTTTATCACTCATGATGCTTAACTTTTTAATCTTTACAATACTTAAAATCTTCCTGCAAGATAAGTGTCTCGCAAGAAGATTTTAAAAAAAATCAGGTAAAATCTAACTTACATTGAGGCTTCCCATACCACCATCAACTCCAAGAACTTGACCTGTTATCCATGTAGAATCGTCAGATAATAAGAAGCTGGCTATTTTTCCAATATCAGAAGGTTCACCTACTCGTTTTAGAGGGTGTCTCTCATCCATTTTTTCTTTTTTCTTATCATTGCCTAAGAGTTTACCGGCAAGCTGAGAATTTACCAGTGAAGGTGCAATTACATTTACTCTAAAGGATGGTGCATATTCAGCTGCAAGTGATCTTGCAAATCCTTCAATGGCTCCTTTGGCTGCTGCAACACTGGTATGAAATGGCATACCTGTTTGTACAGCAACGGTGCTGAAATAGACTATGCTCGCCTGCTTGGAGTTTTTGAGTTTTGAAAGGACACCATGAGTTGTTTTTACCAGACTCATAAAATTAAGCTGGAAATCTTCTTCAAAAACTTTTGGTTTCATCATTTTAAAAGGCTTCAAGTTGATGCTCCCGGGACAATATACCAACCCGTCTAGGGTGTCCGGCAAATCCAATTCTGAGATATCATCCGTAAGTGCATCAAACTTGTGATACGTCACATCATATTCAGATAGATTCTCATCTGACCGTGATGCTACAATTAGATTATGATTTGGACTCATTTCTTTTACAATTTCCAAACCTATGCCTTTGGATCCTCCAATAAGTAAAATATTCTTTTTCATATTTTTATTATTTATTTTGATTTTCGAATTGACCGAATTTTTCGATCATTTTAGCCTCTCTGGCTTTAAAAATTTTATTCAATTTTGGTTTGACTATAAGTGGATGCATCAATCTTCCTAAACCTCCAAACGGAATTTTGTAATGAACTAAATCTTCTACCTCAACACCTCCTTTAATTTCGTGGATAAAATGTTTATGATGCCATAAGGCATAAGGACCGTAGAGTTGAATGTCTACAAAATAATTCGGTTCTTCGACATGTGTAATCTCTGTTACCCATTTGGTATTAAAACCAGGGAATGGAGTGACATTATATTGCAATAATTGTCCAGTAAACATTTTTCTGTCTGCACCTGATAGGATTTCGAAACCCATATCGTCAGGCATGATTTCTTGAAGGTTTTTTGGGTCGGACAAAAAATCCCAGGCCTTTCTTTTAGAAATAGGTAATTTTTGTCGGGTATTAATCTCGTATATCATAATTCAAAAATAGATATTTAATTGTTTAATGAATTATGTTTTAAGTTAAACAAAAGTTATTATTGAAGACATTCATCCCCATAAAGTTATAAATAATTCTTTACATGATATTTCCGTGTATTTAGTATGCTTTAATTTGCAAAAAAATGAAGTAGATGATGATGAAATTCCAAAGCCTAGTGCTCCTTTTATTGCTTGTGGCTTGCAAAACCACCCAAACTGATTTACCACTTCTTCAAGACTGTCCGAATGATGGGGATTGTGAAGTTCAGGTTTTAAAAGAAACAAAATTATTTATAAGCGAAGATTCTGAGGGTATCTCAGAAATTTCTTTTGAAGAAGACGTTGATTTCCAAGTGATTTTTATTCAATTTAAAGATTCAAAATCAATTGATTACAAAGAGGAGATTTATCTACAAATTCCATCTAGGTTTAAAGAAATACAATCCAAAAATCAAAGTTTACAAAATCAAAAAGTTATTTTCGGAAAGTTAGGTGATTTTGATCAGGGCGGTTTTGAACGCGTAAAAGATGGTGAATTACAACTTGTCAAATTAAAGGATCACATATCGCTTCATCTGGAAATTCATTCTGAAAGAAGTCATGTTTTTGAAAGTGTAGATTTAAAAATTTAATTATCAATTACATCCGCAGAAAAGGGTGGAACCCCCGGAGCAGATCCAGGTTTTTTATCTTCTTTCTCAGAATCCAATTCTAAAATATTATAAGGAAAATCTTTAGTTCTTACTTTTTTTCTCTTTTTACAATCCAGATTTATATAAATAGTTTCATATTTTTCTTGTGATGCTGTGTCCCATGCGTATAAATACACCTCCCTTACATACTTTAAAATAAGATCATAAGAGTCGTGTTTTCCATAAGAACCTAAAGCTATAATAGCCTGTTTTGGTGAATCTGCTTTGGATTTGTCCTTAGATGGATTTGTCAAAAAATCATAAACAGTTTCTTTAAATTGTATCTCAGACATCCCTTCTTTTCTCTTGCCCTTCATCAATAACTTACCTTCCTGGTCTATGATTAGAGTGAGTAGATTATTTGGATTTGCAGAGGTGTATTCTTCATTTGAAATCTTTTTTTCAATAGGACATGAGTCATCCAGCCAGGTTTGACTAAAACTCGATACCGCAGATACCAGACTCATAAATAGCATTAAAAAAAACTTCATGGTTATTTCTTTATACACCTACAAAGATATAAACTTATTTATCCAATAACACTAGAACTGAGTTTTATCATTTTTTGTCGCTGTCAAGTTTGAGTATTTTTGCCTAATTAATTTAATTTCATGTCGATAGATAAGTGTTTTCACTGTGGTGACGATTGCGCAAGAACCAAAATTCATCACGATGACAAATTGTTTTGTTGCAATGGTTGTAAAACCGTTTTTGAAATCTTTTCTGAAAATGATTTGACCTGTTACTATGATTTTGAACAAAATCCAGGAGCTACTCCAATTGACATTGACGGAAAATACGATTATCTTGATAAGCCGGAAATCGTTGAAAAATTAATAGATTTTCAAGAAGATTCCACTGAAATTGTTTCGCTTCATATTCCACATATTCATTGTAGTTCTTGTATCTGGATATTAGAAAATCTTCATAAATTAAACCAGCACGTAGTATCCTCACAGGTTGATTTTCCTAAAAAGAAAGTCAGTATAACTTATAAGACAGAAGAGTTCTCCCTGAAATCACTTGTAGAGCTAATGTCCAGAATTGGTTATGAGCCATACATAAGTCTGGAAAATTACAATCAGACAACAAAAAGTACAGATAGAAGTCTGATTTATAAAATTGGTGTTGCTGGCTTTGCTTTTGGTAACGTGATGTTTTTAAGTTTTCCTGAATATTTTGAGGTTTCAGAATATTGGCTGGAGCAGTACAAGCCTGTTTTTAGATGGCTCATGTTCTTCTTTAGCTTGCCGGTGGTCTTTTATGCTGGTCGTGATTATTTTAAATCTGCTGTCAAGGGTCTCAGAAGTAAAATTCTGAATATCGATATTCCTATTGCTTTAGGGATTTCAGTCTTATTTGTGAGAAGTACTGTTGATATTATTTTTAATTTAGGGTCTGGTTTTTTTGACAGTCTTACGGGCCTGGTATTCTTCCTTCTGTTAGGTAAAATCGTTCAGCAAAAGACCTATAAATCCATGTCTTTCGAAAGGGACTATAAATCCTATTTCCCCATAGCAGTAACGAAAATAAACCCGTCTGAACCTCTAGGAACCTCAGGTGCAGTAGGAAAAGAAGAAAACATTCAGGTTTATGAAATTGAAAGAGGTGATAAACTCCTGATTAGGAATCAGGAATTACTCCCAGTTGATGGTATTTTAATGTCTGCATCTGCAGAAATTGATTATAGTTTCGTCACTGGTGAGGCCAAGCTCGTTAAAAAAGTATCTGGAGATAAAGTTTACGCTGGTGGTAAACAGCGAGGTAGTGCCATTGAAATTATAGCAGAAAAGTCTGTGGAACAAAGTTACTTGACTCAATTGTGGAGTAATGATGTGTTTCAAAAAGATTACAATCCTAAATTTCAAAGTCTGATAGATAAAATCAGTAAAAAATTCACGATTGCAGTCCTTACAATTGCTTTTTCTGGATTGTTATTTTGGCTTTTTTATGATACGGGCCTGGCTTTAAATGTCTTTACAGCCGTTCTCATTATTGCTTGTCCCTGCGCTATTGCTTTAGCGACTCCATTCGCTATGGGAAACTTACTTAGGATTTTTGGGAAAAACGGGTTTTACCTCAAAAACACAAACGTCCTGGAACAAATGGCAGACCTAGACGTCTTTGTTTTTGATAAAACGGGAACGTTGACAACAAACAAGAAAAGCGATATTTCTTATTCTGGACTGACGTTGAGTGAAGAAGATAAAATGGTATTGAAGAACACCTTCAGAAATTCCAATCACCCTTTAAGCAGGGAGCTCTATTCATTTTTGAGCAGTCAAAATATTCAAGATTCTGAATCTTTTGAGGAACACCTTGGCGAAGGAATAATATCCACTTATAACGATCATACTTACAAGCTCGGTTCGGCTAAATTTGTTTCTAATGTCGTCGAAGACCCGGGTTTATCCACAGCTGTTCACATCAGTAAAGACGAAACCTATTTAGGGAAATTCGAATTTGATACAATTTACAGAAAGGGTGTTGAGTCTTTATTTGAGTCTTTAGACTCACAATATAAATTGATTATTCTTTCTGGAGATAATGAAGGGGAAAAACCAGTACTTACCAAAATGTTGCCAAAAACTACTCAGATGTTTTTCAACCAGAAACCAGATTCTAAAATGCGTCTGATAGAGAAAATCCAATCTGAAAATAAAAATGTCGTCATGGTGGGTGATGGATTAAATGATGCGGGTGCTTTAAAACAAGCTGATATAGGTATTGCCATTTCAGAAAATGTTAACGTGTTTTCTCCAGCTTGTGATGCTATAATGGATGCCTCAGAATTTCACAAGCTAGACAGGTATGTGGATATTTCCAAAAAAGGAATCAAGATCATAAAGCTGAGTTTTCTGTTCTCTTTTCTTTACAATAGTGTAGGCTTATATTTTGCACTAACGGGACAACTTCAGCCTGTCATAGCGGCCATTTTGATGCCTTTGAGTTCGATAACTATTGTAATTTTCACCACTTTAGCTACCCGAAACATTTCCAAACCAATACTTAATGAGTAAATCTTTGAAACATGATTAAGATCATTTTTTTAGAAAATATTCAAATGTAGTTTTGACAAAAATTAATTCATGAACGTCATTTACGGACTTCTCGCCATCAGTATCCTTGTTGCTCTTATCTTTTTCGGGCTTTTTATTTTTTCAGTTAAAAAGGGTCAATTCGATGATGATTATACCCCATCAGTCAGGATGCTTTTTGATGATGAGCTAGTAAAAGATAAAGATGAAAAGAAAAAAGAAAATTCAAACAATCAACAAAAACAATCATAACTATGGAGTTACAGCAATTTCATTACGATAATAAAATCGTAAAAAACTTCCTTTATGCCACTATCATCTGGGGTGTTGTAGGAATGTCTGTTGGCCTTTTATTGGCATTTATGTTTATTTTTCCAAGTGTCACCGACGGTATCTCTTGGTTGAGTTTTGGTCGGTTAAGACCATTACACACCAACGCTGTAATCTTCGCATTTGTTGGTAATGCTATTTTTGCAGGGGTGTATTATTCTACCCAAAGATTACTAAAAGCAAGGATGTTTAGCGATGCTTTAAGTAAAGTCAACTTTTGGGGATGGCAGTTGATTATTGTTGCCGCGGCAATCACATTACCACTTGGCTTTACGAGTTCCAAAGAATATGCTGAATTGGAATGGCCTATCGATATTATGATTGCAGTGGTTTGGGTTGTTTTTGGATGGAACCTTATTGGTACTATTCTGAAAAGACGTCAGCGTCATTTATACGTGGCTATATGGTTCTATTTGGCAACTTTCGTCACTGTTGCTGTTCTTCATATTTTCAATAGTTTAGCCTTACCGGTTAATTTATTTAAGAGTTATTCGGCTTACGCAGGAGTTCAGGATGCTCTGGTACAATGGTGGTATGGCCACAATGCTGTTGCGTTTTTCTTAACTACTCCGTTCTTAGGACTGATGTATTATTTTGTTCCTAAAGCGGCAAACCGACCTGTATATTCCTACAAATTATCGATCATTCATTTTTGGTCTTTGATTTTTATTTACATCTGGGCTGGACCTCACCACCTGCTTTATACAGCACTCCCGGACTGGGCTCAAAACCTTGGGGTGACCTTTTCTATCATGTTATTGATGCCATCCTGGGGTGGTATGATCAACGGTCTTTTAACCCTTCGTGGGGCCTGGGATAAAGTAAGAACAGATCCTGTTCTTAAATTTTTCGTTGTCGCTATTACAGGCTATGGTATGGCTACTTTTGAAGGGCCAATGCTCTCACTTAAAAATGTAAATGCCATAGCTCACTTTACAGACTGGATCATAGCTCACGTTCACGTTGGAGCCCTGGCTTGGAATGGATTCCTAACCTTTGGTATGATTTACTGGTTGATTCCACGTCTGTTCAAAACCAGATTATTCTCAGTAGGTCTGGCTAACGTTCACTTTTGGCTTGGGACCTTAGGTATAGTCATGTATGCTTTACCCATGTATGTTGCTGGTTTTCTGCAAGCCTCTATGTGGAAACAATTCAATCCGGATGGGAGTTTGGTTTATGGTAACTTTTTAGAGACTGTAACTGAGATTATGCCGATGTATTGGATGAGAGCAATTGGTGGCAGCCTTTATATAATCGGTACGTTTGTAATGATTTATAACGTCATTAGGACAGCTAAATCTGGTTCTAAAGTTGAAGATGAACTAGCAGAAGCTGCAGCTTTAAGTCGGGGAGGTAAAAGAAAAAGAGGGGAGAAGTTCCATACCTGGTTAGAAAGAAAGCCTATTCAATTAACCATACTCGCGACGATAGCTATTTTGATTGGTGGTATCGTTCAAATTATACCAACATTATTAGTCAAATCTAACATTCCAACTATTTCTACTGTAAAACCTTACACGCCTCTTGAGCTGGAAGGTCGAGATCTTTACATCAGAGAAGGATGTGTGGGATGTCACTCACAAATGGTGAGACCTTTTAGAAGTGAAGTAGAACGCTACGGAGAATATGCCAAAGCTGGAGAGTTTGTTTACGACAGACCTTTTTTATGGGGAAGTAAACGTACTGGTCCAGACTTGCTGAGAGTTGGTGGAAAATATTCAGACAACTGGCATTTTAATCACATGTATGATCCGCAAAGCACCTCTTCGGGTTCTATTATGCCAAGCTACCAGTGGTTGATTAAAAGTGAGTTGGATAAATCTTCTACAGAAGATAAAATGCAAACCATGGCCGACTTAGGTGTTCCTTATTCTGATGAAGAAATCGAAAATGCACAGGCGTCTATGCTGGCTCAGGGAACCGAGGTTCAAAACAATCTTTATAACGATCCGGATTTTGTAAAAGCTTATGAAGCAGATAAAGCTTATGCAGAGGAAAATAATCTTGATTTTGTAGAGATGAAAAACAGAGAAATTGTAGCTCTTATTGCTTACCTGCAAAGGCTAGGCACAGATATTAAAATAAAGTCTAACGAAGAAGCAACTTCTTCCAATTAAATTCTTTAGTCATGTTGAAATTTATAAAAGGACATATGGAAACGATACAGGGGATAGAGATCTATCCTATTATTTCCCTACTTATTTTTTTCTTCTTTTTTGTAGTGCTTTTTTGGTGGGTGTTCACTGCCAAAAAAGACTATGTGGAAGAGGTGAGTCAAATTCCATTAGATTCTAAAAACGATAACGAATTATGAGAAATCTTGCATCCATTTTCAGAATAATAGTTTTAACAGCCATAGCCTGGGGAGGAGTCGAACTTCTTTTTGAAACTGAACCAGGACAACTGGCAGTTCTGGTATACCCTAAAACCTTGATTTTTATAGGGATGATATTTTTAGTATCTATCGCCATAGAGGTTTCTGTAGCTGCACTTCGATTTACTTTGTTCAGATCACTTTCAGAAGAAAAGCAGGAAAAGTTCCTGGCTTCAGAAAACAAATTGTTAGACAAACTAAAAGCTAAATATGAAAACCTTCCTCAACTTTTAACGCGGTCAAAACCAGTTGAAGAAGAAGGCGAAATTGAACTAGATCACAATTATGACGGCATTCGTGAACTGGACAATAAATTGCCGCCATGGTGGATTTACAGCTTTTATGCTAGCATCATATTTGCAGTTATTTATATGGCAAGATTTCATGTATTTGATGGTTATACTCAAGAAGAAGAATACATGACCGAAGTAGCTCAAGCTGAAATTGATATTGCCCGTTACAAGGAAACGGCCAAAGATTTGGTTACTTTAGAGACAGTAACTCTTATGGCAGATCCTTCGGACCTGGAGGCTGGTAAGCAAATATACGCCAACAATTGTGTGGCTTGTCACAAAGTTGATGGAGGAGGAGGAATTGGCCCTAACCTTACAGATGAACACTGGATTCTTGGTGGTGGTATCAAAAACGTATATCAAACTCTGGTTGAAGGTGGTCGACCTGGAAAAGGAATGGTCTCCTGGAAAAATGATTTCAAGCCTTCAGAATTACAGCAAGTTGCTAGTTATGTGCTCTCATTGCAAGGCACTGTGCCAGCTGAGCCTAAAGAACCCGAAGGCGAAATTTGGATAGAAGAAACTGAGGAGTAATTCATAATGGTCAATAAGTGGATAATCAAGAAAAATTTAGAGATAGCATAGGTACCTTAGATGAAGAAGGCAAAAGAAGTTGGGTATACCCCAAAAAACCTATTGGTGTTTTCTACAAATACAGAAAATACGTCAGCTATTTCTTGCTGCTTTTCTTGTTTGCTGCTCCGTTTATAAAAATTAATGGAAACCAATTTTTACTTTTTAATATATTAGAACGAAAGTTCAACATTTTTGGTTTTCCCTTTTGGCCTCAGGATTTTTATCTTTTTGTCATAGCAATGCTCATAGGAGTGGTGTTTATTGCTCTTTTTACAGTTGCTTTTGGCAGGATATTTTGCGGATGGATTTGTCCACAAACCATATTTATGGAAATGGTTTTTAGGCGCATCGAGTATGCCATTGAAGGGGATCGCGGCAAACAGATTCGCTTAGATAAAGCGCCATGGAACAAAGACAAAATTTTAAAAAAAGGAACGAAGTGGATAATTTTTGCGATAATTTCTTTTTTAATTGCCAATGTCTTTCTTGCTTACCTTATAAGCAGTGATGAACTTTTTAAATACATTACCAACGGACCTTCAAGTCATTTGGGTACCTTCATTCCACTTCTGATTTTCACAGGAGTCTTTTATTTTATTTTTGCCTGGTTTAGAGAACAGGTCTGCATTATCGCTTGTCCTTATGGTAGACTTCAGGGAGCTTTATTAGATAAAAAATCCATAGTAGTTGCTTACGACCATAAGCGCGGAGAACGCGAAGAGGGACGTCAGAGATTCAGAAAAAATCAAGATAGGGCAGCAGAAGGTGTTGGAGATTGTATTGATTGCTCCCAATGCGTTCACGTTTGCCCAACTGGAATAGATATCAGGAATGGTACTCAGCTGGAATGTGTGAATTGTACAGCCTGTATAGATGCCTGCGATTCCATCATGGAAAGTGTGGATTTGCCCAAAGGCCTTATTCGTTATGCCAGTGAAGAAAATATAGAAAAGAAATCTAAATTTAAATTTACACCAAGACTTAAAGGTTACACTGCAGTCTTAGTCATCCTTACTGGCCTGCTTGTTGGTTTATTATTGATTAGGAGTGATGTGGAAGCAAAAGTGCTTCGGTTACCAGGACAACTTTATGAGCAAAAGGAGAACGGAAACATATCCAATGTTTTCACTTATAAACTTTTAAATAAAACCAATACCCTTATGGATAGCATCCATTTCAAATTAGCTTCTATGCCAGGAGAAATTAAAATGGTCAAAAAAGAGTATTTCACTATCGAGAAAGGAGGGATGCAGAAAGGAACTTTTTTCATAGAAATCGATCCTTCGCATCTCAATGATTCAAAGAATAAAATTGAAGTAGAGGTGTATAGCAAAGGTCGAATTATCGACAGAGCAACAACCAACTTCATGGGACCACGAACATTTAGATAAATAATAGTATGAAATTAAATTGGGGAACATCTATCGTTATTGCCTTTGTGGTATTCATTGGATTCATCATGGTTATGGTAGTTCAAATGCTGTCCAGCGATCAACTTGAGTATGATCTTGTGGTTGAATCTTACTATCAAAAGGAGTTGACTTTCCAGGACGATTTGGATTCTGCTCAAAATGCTGAAGATTTAGATAACCAGGTCAATGTGGAGGTTGCCTCACAGGGCGTTCAAATTATATTCCCTTCAGATTTTGATTATTCTCAAATACAGGGAGAGGTTTACTTGTACAGACCATCAGATAAAGCTTTGGATTTTACATTAAAGCTTCATTTAGAGGCCGGTGAGTATGTAGTGCCAAGATCTTTGATGCAAGATGGATTATGGGAAGTTAACCTTAAGTTCAGTTATAAAGGCGAAGACTATTTCATCCAGAAAAAAATAAGAATTTAAATGTTGTGGACGGCTTTCATACTGGGACTTTTGGGTAGTTTTCACTGCGTAGGCATGTGTGGACCCATTGCTCTCCTGTTGCCTGTAGACCGTCATAATCCATGGCGCAAAGCTTTCCAGATCACCCTGTACCATCTAGGAAGAATTACCACTTATGCACTTATTGGTCTCGTATTTGGGCTCATCGGAGAAAGCTTTGCCTTGTTTGGATTTCAGCAGCAACTTTCTATCATCATAGGAGTTATTATGCTTTCTTCTCTTCTCTTCTCTGAATCTGTTTTAGGGAAACTTAATGTGAGCAGACCTCTATTTAAGTGGGTAGGAAAACTAAAGTCCGAGCTTGGCTCTTCGTTGAAAAAGAAAGAGCTCGACACCTTCTTCTATCTAGGTTTTCTGAATGGTTTACTGCCTTGCGGACTTGTGTACATGGCAGTATTTGGATCTATCGCTATTTCAGGCTTGTTGGAAAGTTCTTTATACATGGCTTTCTTTGGGCTGGGAACTATTCCGCTTATGAGTGTCGTTATTTATGCAAAAGAATGGCTTAATTCTGTGTTGAAATTCAATCCTAAACGGCTAATACCTTTGGCGATTGCTGTTATTGGGATTTTATTTATCCTAAGAGGCATGGGTTTAGGAATTCCTTACGTTTCACCAAAACCAGCACAAACACAAGTTTCTTCTTCTGTGGAGTGTCATTAACTCTTCATCTGTCATTTTTTTACTCACTTTAAAACTTCGAAAACGATTAAGTTCAGTTAAAGTTCAATTTTAACATAAAAAACAGTAAATAATACTTGATTCGATAATGACTTTCTATATAATTAACTAGTTTTAGGAGTTAATTCTTAGAATAATAGTTTAATAGTTAGTTATGAAGAGAGATTCAATGTATGATAGTAGCTTCGAACACGATGCCTGTGGAATAGGAAGCGTTATAAATATCGATGGCAAAAAGGAGCATCAGCTTATAGATGATGCTTTGACGATGCTTGAAAATATGGAGCATCGTGGTGGAACTGGAGCAGATCCTGAAACTGGAGACGGTGCTGGTATTCTAATTCAAATCGATGATGAGTTTATAAAGGAAATTGCTGAAGAAATTCAAGTTGATATTGATTCTGAAAAGCCAATTGGTGTTGGAATGCTATTTTTTCCAAAAGTTCAAAGTGTTGCAGATCAATGTAAAGATGTTTTAGAGAAGCATGCTGAAGAGTTAGAAATTCAGATTTTAGGTTACCGTTCAGTTCCCGTGGACTCCAAAGTACCTGGAATGGGAGCAAAACCTGTAGAACCTTCTATTCAGCAAGTCTTATTTCAGCCAAAACAAAAAATGTCTAATGAAGAGCTGGAACGGAAGCTTTTTGTTTTACGAAATTACACGACTCATCATATTGGAAAACACATAAAAGGAAATAACAAGGCCTTTTATGTGTGTAGTATGTCCACAAATACCATTATTTATAAAGGACAGCTCAGAACCAACCAATTAAGAGAATACTTTCACGACTTAAGAAACCCAAATTTAAAGTCGGTTTTTGCGATCATACATTCCCGGTTTTCTACCAATACTTTTCCTAATTGGAAACTGGCTCAGCCTTTCCATTTTATATCTCATAATGGAGAAATCAATACCATTCGTGGTAATGTGACCAAGATGAAATCCAAGGAAGCCAATTTTAAATCTAAAGTGTTTTCAGAAGTAGACCTTCAGCGTTTATTACCAGTTACCAATCCGGAACATTCAGATTCTGCTAACTTAGATAGCCTCGTAGAAATGTTAGTTTTGGATGGTCGTCCACTAGAGCATGTCATGATGATGCTGGTGCCAGAAGCATGGCAGGACAACAAATCCATTGATCCAGAACGGAAGGCATTTTACAAATATCATGCATCGGTAATGGAGCCTTGGGATGGCCCTGCAGCACTAATTTTTACTGATGGTAAGCGAGTAGGTGCTACATTGGACAGGAATGGATTAAGACCTTCACGATATTGTATTACTTCTACCAATCGTCTCATTATCTCTTCAGAAGCCGGGGCACTTCCTGTTAAATCTTCAGAAATAATAAAAAAAGGGAGATTACAGCCAGGCCGTATGATTCTGGCAGATTTGAATGAACATAAAGTTCTTTACGATGATGAGATTAAAAATCAAATTGTAAAAGATAAACCTTATCAGCAATGGATTGTCAATCAGCGCATCAAGTTGAGGCTGCAGCCCGTACCTGAATTTCAAAAAGAACAGCTCACTAGTCAACAACTTCTACTTCGGCAGAATGCTTTCGGCTATACATCCGAAGAATTAAAGGTGATTCTGGCCGATATGGCGGTGAGAGCAACCGAGCCAATAGGGTCTATGGGAGCAGATACACCACTAGCAATCCTAAGTAAACAAAGCCAGCATGTGGCTAATTACTTTAAGCAACTTTTTGCACAAGTCAGTAATCCACCCATCGATCCAATTCGAGAGCGAATGGTGATGTCTTTATTTACCAGAGTTGGAGAAAGTTTAAATATCCTGGACGAATCTGAATTACACACCAAGCAAATTCACATCTCACAACCCGTGTTGCTGGACTCTGATATTGAAAAATTCAAAAACTTAAAAGACAAAGGTTTCGATTATGCTTTTATCAACTGTGTATTTGAAGCGGATGGAAATCCTGGAAGTCTTGAAAAAGGTATTGATGCTGCTTGCAAAGCAGCAGAAGATGCTGTGAAATCTGGTAAGAAAGTTCTCATTCTTTCCGATAAAAATATAAACAAGACACATGCACCCATTCCATCTTTACTTTCTACTGGAGCAGTGCACCACCATCTTGTGAAACTGAATTTAAGAACAAAAGCAGGGATTATTGTGCAGGCAGGAGACGTAAGAGAAACGCATCACTACGCCACCCTAATTGGTTACGGAGCCAGTGCAGTCCATCCTTACTTAGCGCTTCAGTCTATTCAGCATCTCCATGCGGATGGTAAATTAGATGCTGAAATTAATAAAGAAGAAGCCGAAGCCAACTACCAACAGGCCATAGGTTATGGGCTTTTGAAAATCCTTTCAAAGATGGGAATCAGTACTGTTCAATCTTACCAGGGTGCTCAGATTTTTGAAGCTTTAGGCCTGCATACAACTGTGATTGAAAAATGTTTTAAAGGCACTATTTCAAGAATAGAAGGAATTGATTTTGATGGACTTGCTCAGGAAGTTCTGGTAAGACATCACAAGGCTTATCCTAAAAATGATGAGGTGAAAAAAAGTCTGGAAGTAGGTGGAGTTTATCAGTGGAAGTTAAGGGGCGAAAAGCATCTTTTCAACCCGGAGACCATACATTTACTCCAGCGTTCTACCCAAACAGATAACTTTACGCTTTATAAAAAGTTTGCTAAAACCGTCAACGACCAATTGAAGGATTCGCTGACCTTAAGAGGCCTATTTGAGTTTAAAAAACGAACGCCAATTTCGCTTTCAGAAGTGGAACCAGCTGAAGATATCATGAAGCGTTTCGCGACAGGAGCCATGTCATTTGGTTCGATTTCTCATGAAGCACACTCAACCCTAGCCATTGCAATGAATAGAATTGGAGCTAAGAGTAACAGTGGGGAAGGAGGAGAAGATGAAGTTAGATTTGAAGTTAAACCAAATGGTGACTGGGAGCGCTCTGCTATCAAACAGGTTGCTTCGGGGCGTTTTGGGGTGACAAGTTATTACCTCACCAATGCCGAAGAACTTCAAATCAAAATGGCTCAGGGAGCCAAACCTGGTGAAGGTGGTCAGTTACCAGGCCATAAAGTGGATGAGTGGATTGGAAGAGTAAGACACTCTACTCCAGGGGTTGGATTGATTTCACCACCACCACACCACGATATTTATTCCATTGAAGATCTGGCCCAACTTATTTTTGATTTGAAAAACGCCAACAGAAAAGCCAGAATCAATGTGAAATTAGTGTCACAGGCAGGAGTAGGAACTGTTGCAGCAGGAGTGTCTAAAGCCAACGCAGATGTCGTTTTGATATCAGGTGCAGATGGAGGTACCGGAGCTTCTCCTTTGAGCTCTATTCGCCACGCAGGATTACCCTGGGAACTTGGACTTTCTGAAGCCCACCAAACCCTGGTAAAAAATAATTTAAGGAGTAGAATTACAGTTCAGGCTGACGGACAATTGAGAACGGGAAGGGATATTGCCATTGCTACACTTCTGGGAGCGGAAGAATGGGGAATTTCCACTGCAGCCTTGATTGTGGAAGGTTGTATCATGATGAGAAAATGTCATACCAATACCTGCCCGGTTGGAGTGGCGACACAAAATCCAGAATTGAGAAAACTATTTACGGGGAATCCAGACCATGTGGTCAATTACTTTAGGTTCCTGGCAGAAGACCTCAGGGAAATTATGTCACAACTTGGTTTTAGAACGATCAACGATATGGTTGGGCATTCGGAAGTGATGAAAGTGAGGAAAGATGTCCCGTTTTGGAAATTAAAAGATCTGGACTTAAGTCCAATTTTATACCAAGAGCATATCGCAGAACAAGTGGGTGTATTTAAACAGATAGACCAGGATCACGAAATTGATAAGGTTTTGGACTGGCAGCTCTTAGAAGATGCGAAACCCGCTTTTGAAAACGGAAGTCAGGTGAAGAAATCATATTCAATCAGAAATGTAGATCGTGCCACTGGTGCTATTTTGTCTAATGAAATCAGTAAAAAATTCAAAGCCGAGGGATTTAAAGAAGATACCTTGCACTATGCATTTAAAGGTTCTGCAGGACAGAGTTTCGGTTCCTTTTTAGCAAAAGGTGTCACTTTTGAAGTGGAAGGAGAGTCCAACGATTATTTTGGTAAAGGCTTGTCTGGTGGGAAATTAGTCATCTATCCACCCAAATCCTCTAGATTTAATTCAGAAGAGAATATCATTATAGGAAATGTGGCTTTTTACGGGGCAACTTCCGGAACAGCTTACATCAACGGTATGGCAGGCGAGCGATTTGCAGTGAGAAATTCTGGTGTGAATGCAGTTGTAGAAGGAGTTGGAGATCATGCCTGTGAGTACATGACTGGAGGTAAAGTTGTAATTTTGGGAGAAACCGGTAAAAATTTTGCTGCAGGTATGAGTGGAGGTATTGCTTACGTGCTAGATGAGCAAAACACGTTTGAGGCTAACTGCAACAAAGCAATGGTAGGTTTAGAAACACCTTCCAAAGAAAATTTTGATGAGCTTAAAACCTTAATTGAATATCATTTTGAATTAACTGCAAGTAAAAAAGCCAAACAGGTATTAGACCACTTTGAAGAGTTGAAGCCTCAGTTTGTTAAGATTATACCTCACGATTACAAACGTATTTTAGAAGAGAAAGAAGATAAAGATCAACAACAAAAAATAGTAGCATAATGGGACAGTATGATGGATTTTTGAAATATGACAGGGAGTTACCAGACTCAAGACCTCCTAAAGATAGAATTGGAGATTTTAAAGAAATCTTTGAACCCTTCCCTGAAGAAAAGACCAAAACACAAGCTGCCAGATGTATGGATTGCGGAGTTCCATTTTGTCATTCTGGATGTCCACTGGGCAATATCATTCCAGAATTTAACGAAGCGGTTCATGACGAAAATTGGAAAGATGCGGTTTCTATTTTATATTCCACAAATAACTTCCCCGAATTCACAGGACGAATTTGTCCAGCGCCATGCGAAGCCAGTTGTGTTTTAGGGATCAATAAGCCACCGGTTGCTATTGAGCATATAGAAAAATCAATAGCTGAAAAAGCTCACGAACTTGGTTATATAAAAGCAAATCCACCCAAACAACGTACTGGCAAAAAAGTAGCAGTAATCGGTTCTGGTCCCGCAGGATTAGCAGCTGCAGATCAGCTTAACAAGGCTGGACACTGGGTGACAGTTTATGAAAGAGATTCCGGAATAGGAGGCTTGCTGAGGTACGGGATTCCAGACTTTAAACTTGAAAAATGGGTGGTAGATCGTCGAACCCAAATTATGGATGAGGAAGGTGTGCGTTTTAAAATCAATGCCGAAGTGGGTAAGACCATCAATCCAGATATGCTAAAGGAAGATTTCGATTCCATAGTGGTTTGTACAGGGTCTACAGTGCCACGAAACTTACCTATTCCTGGTAGAGAGCTGAAAGGTATTCATTATGCAATGGATTTCCTTAGTCTTCAGAACAAGGAAATAGCAGGGATCAAGTTTGACGACAAAATTACTGCCGAAGGCAAAAACGTGGTGGTTATTGGTGGCGGTGATACAGGATCAGACTGTATAGGTACCTCTCACAGACAAGGAGCGGCCTCTGTTTTGCAACTCGAGCTAATGCCAAAACCTCAAAGCAAAAGAGGAGAGAACGATCCCTGGCCAATGTGGCCGATGACTTTGAGAACCTCTTCTTCCCATGAAGAAGGCGGTGAGCGAAGATGGAGTATCCTGACCAAGGAATTTATAGGAAATGACCAAGGCGAGCTAACCCATATCAAACTTGTAGATATAGAATGGGTCAGCCAAGGTGGAAGACAACAGATGAAGGAAATAGAAGGCACAGAGCGACTGGTTCCCTGCGAACTTGCTTTGCTGGCTATCGGTTTTACTCAGCCTGAAAGTTCACTTTTGGAACATCTGGGTGTTTCTCAAACCCAGTCTGGAATTATAGAAGCCAGTAATTATCAGACCAATGTTGAGTCTATTTTTGCAGCAGGTGATGCCCGCAGAGGCCAATCGCTGGTAGTTTGGGCTATTTCAGAAGGACGAGAAGCAGCACGAGAAGTAGATGAATATTTGATGGGAAGTACAGAACTTCCTTCCAAAAACGATTCGTTTTTAAGCCTGGAAGTATAAAATTATTTTAATTTTGAGAAAAAAATTTGAAAACGATTTCTTACGCCACAGTAAATCAAACCGCATTTCCTCTCATCACCGTCACATTTACTGGTGAGAAAAGTACAAATGCTAATTTCAAGGCTCACTTAAAAGAACTTGACGATTGTTACTTTGCACAACAGAAACTGGCTATCGTTTTTGACGCTTCAAAGGCTGTTGTGCCAAAACTATCTCATCAGATATTGCAGGCCAACTGGTTAAAAGAAAATACTACTTTGATGAAGGAGCTTTGCTTAGGAACAGCTTACGTTATTCCAAACAAGACCATACAATGGGTGTTGAAGATGATTTTTCTGCTTCAAAAACAGCCAGTTCCTTATAAAGTATTTTCTTCATACAAGGAGGCTCAAGCCTGGGCTTGGGGTCAAATTCAAAAGAACTGATTTATTTTCTTCGGATTTTGCCACAGGTTTGATTTCTGTTTAGAAACCTTCCTTAAAACTGATTGAAATCATATAAATCTTTGTTTAAGCCCAAGTTTTCTTGAGTTGTAGACTGTATTTTTGTAATTCAAAATAAGATCAAAAGATATGATTCATCAACTTAATAAAGTAACTGCTGAAGAAGCTGTTTCAAAAGTAAAATCAGGAGAAAGAGTTTTTATACAAGGTGCAGCCATGACACCTTTAAAATTAATAGATGCTTTAGTTTCCAGGTATGAGTCCTTAGAAAATGTTGAAATTATGCATATGCATACTGAAGGTCAGGCTGCTTATTCCGAAGAGCCTTACTCTAAAGCATTCAAGATAAACAGTGTCTTTGTAGGTGGGAATGTAAGAAATTCGTTAAGGAAAGGAAATGGAGATTATATCCCTATTTTTTTAAGTGAAATCCACAGGTTATTCAGACGATCTATTTTGCCTTTGGATGTTGCTTTTATTCAAGTATCACCTCCAGATAGTCATGGTTTCTGTTCACTTGGTGTCTCAGTAGATATTACAATTCCAGCCATTCAGACGGCAAAACTTGTTATAGCTCAAATCAATCCTCAAGTCCCTAGAACTCATGGAGATGGAATAATTCACATGAGTGAGTTGGATTTTGCAGTTGAAGTGAATGAGCCTATTTTTGGTCATGAACAAGCTCCAGTCTCAGAATTGGAAAGCAAAATTGGAGCTAATGTGGCTAGTCTTGTAGAAGATGGTGCGACTTTACAAATGGGAATTGGAGGCATTCCAAACGCGGCGCTTCAAAATTTAGGAAGTCACAAAAACCTTGGAATTCATACGGAGATGTTTTCAGATGGAATCCTGCCGCTAGTAGAAAGTGGGGTCATCAACGGAAGTCAGAAGGAAGTCAAAACAGGAAAAATAGTGACTTGTTTTGCTGTAGGTTCTCAAAAGCTTTATGACTTTATGGATGATAATCCTTTGGTCCATATGAAAGAAGCTGCCTACACAAATGATACAGCAATTATTAGACGAAATCCAAGAGTAACAGCTATTAACTCAGCAATCGAAATTGATCTGACAGGTCAGGTTTGTGCAGATACTATTGGAAAAATGCAGTTTTCTGGAGTGGGAGGTCAGATGGATTTTATTCGGGGAGCATCCTTATCTGATGGAGGAAAAGCAATTATAGCTATGCCCTCAATTACCAATAAAGGGATTTCAAAAATCACTCCTTTCCTCAAGGAAGGTGCAGGTGTGACAACAACAAGAGCTCATGTGCATTATATTGTTACTGAGTATGGAGTTGTTAACCTTTATGGTAAAAACTTAAAGCAAAGAGCTGAGGCCTTGATTTCAATTGCCCATCCAGACCACCGAGAGAGTTTAAATCAGGCAGCTTACGAACGTTTTAAATCTATGTAAGGATTATACTTACCAAACGTCTAATGTTCAAAATTATATAATTATGAATCAAAAATTTAGTGAAATCATACAAAGTGATACGCCTGTGCTAATCGATTTTTTTGCCGATTGGTGTGGACCCTGCAAAATGCTTGCTCCAATTCTCAAAGATGTAAAAGAAGAGCTTGGAGACGCGGTTAAAATCATCAAGATAGATGTTGATAAAAACCAGCAGTTAGCCGCGAAATATCAAGTTAGAGGAGTGCCCACTATGATTGTTTTCAAAAATGGAGAAGAGAAGTGGAAGCAAAGTGGAGTTTTGCAAAAAGATGAGATCGTTCAAGTCATAAAATCCAATTCATAACTCCATTGCTTAAATTCAACTAAATTAAGCACCTTATTTCAAGGTGCTTATTATATGTCATTTGTATCAATTTAAATTTTCAAGGTTAATACAGGTATTTCTGCGTGATTCAACACGTCTTCACCTATGCTTCCGTTAAAGAAATGAGAAAGCCCTTTTCTGCCATGAGTAGGCATAATAATAAGGTCTGCTTTTAAATATTTTGCCCCATTTAAGACTCCCTGTTCTATTGTGTAATCATTAAATATTTCGACATTTTCTTTATTGAGTGGCATCTCAACCTTATTCAAGAAAACGCGCATTTGTTCTTGAATTTCCAAAGTACTGTTAAACTGATTACCAGGTAAATTGACATATAGCATTTTCATTTTCGCACCAAAAGTATCAGCAAACTTTTTTCCTTTTTTATAAGGTTCAAGGTTTTCTAGTTCAAAATCAGAAGCGAAAACTACAGTTTTAATAGCTATGTTTTTAATTTCACTTTTAATGACCAGAACGGGCACTTCAGAATATCTGACCACCTTTTCTGTATTGGAGCCAATTATAATTTCCTCAATACCTGATGAGCCGCTTGAACCCATCACAATCATGTCTATATAGTTTTTTCTTACTACTTCCCGAATAGCCAAAGAGGTAGAACCTGGCTCTACATGTTCTTTAAAATTAACGTCCTTCATATAATCCTTTTTCAAGAAATCTTCAAAACGCTCTTTAGCTAATTTCATAAAGAAGATGATCTGCTGATCATTCACATTAAATTGTTCTGCACCAAACAGGGATTCTGCCAATTCAATCACATGTAAAACATGAAGTTCTGAATTGTTTTTTTTCGCGAGTTCCGCAGCAAACTTGAGTGCATTTTCTGACGGTGTTGAGAAATCAACTGGTACGAGTATCTTTTTCATAAGTCTTGGTTTTAAATAGTCATTGAAAATAATTGCGATTCTGTTTGTTTAGCTTTTAATCTAAGATCGAATGCCATGCATATATTTCTTATGAAAGCCTTGCCATTAGATTTCACTTTAATAACGTCACCTTTTAGTGTTAGCAATCGATCAATTTCAAACTCTGCTAAATCATTTTTGATTTCTGATTGAATATTTAAATCTAAATCTTCAAGGTTAGTTTCAAAATGACACATTAAATCTAATATTTTTCTTCTAATTATAAGATCAGTTTCATCTAAAATATGACCTCTGGAAACCGGCAATTCATTTTTAGATAAACTATCGTAATAGTGATTTAGATTTTTGTGATTTTGCGAAAAGCCAAACCAGCTGTCGCTTATGGCAGAAACACCAAGACCGATCATTTTATCGGTTTTAGTCGTGGTATAACCCATGAAATTTCTATGAAGTGTTTTGTTTTTAAAAGCTACTGCCAATTCATCTTCAGGTAAGGCAAAGTGATCCATACCAATTTCTATATATCCCTGTTCTTCAAGCATTTTTTTACCCGTTTCATACTGCTTGCGTTTCAACTCTGCTGAAGGGAGGTCCTTTTCATCATAACCGCGTTGGCCATTTCCTTTGGTCCAGGGCACATGAGCATAGCTATAAAAGGCAATGCGATCTGGCATCAACTCTGTTGTTTTATGAATGGTTGAGATGACATCTTCAAGAGTTTGCATTGGTAAACCGTAAATCAAGTCATGACTTACGGATTTATAACCCGATGCTCTGGAAAGCTCTGTGATGTTTTTTACCGTTTCAAAAGATTGTATTCTGTGTATTGCGATTTGAACTTTAGGATTATAGTCCTGAATGCCATAACTCACTCGATCAAAACCAAGATGTCTCAAGGTCTCCAGGTGATTTGTTGTGGTGTTATTAGGGTGGCCTTCAAAACTGAAGCTGACATCTTCAGGAATATCACAAGAGTCTTTTATCGTTTTAAGAAGATATTCTAAATGCTTTGGTTCAAAAAAAGTAGGTGTTCCTCCGCCAAGATGTATTTCTTTTAAAACAGGTTTATCTTTAAGAATTTCGAGATACATGTTCCATTCTTTCAAAAGCGCCTCGATGTAAGGGATTTCTACTTCGTGCCTTTTGGTAATGCGCTTGTTGCAAGCACAAAACGTGCATAAACTTTCACAAAACGGAAGATGAATGTATACGCTGATCTCCTTTGATGAATTATCTTTTTGTAAACTTTTTATCCATGAAGATACACTGTAAGTGGATTCATCCCAAAATGGAACCGTTGGATAGCTTGTATATCTTGGACCGGGGACATTGTATTTCTGAATTAACTCTTGCATTTGTATTGCATTTTATTCAAAAATAGCCCGATACATCATTTCTTAAAATGATATAAATCAGAAATCTGCGAAAAATTTCAGCATTGTATAAGTTGTTATCTTTGTATAAAAAGGTAATATGCCCAAAACCAAAGATGTTATTCTAGTTGCCATTCAGTTTTTCCTGATGCTAGTTTATTTTTTAAACGTAAACTGGTTTTCGATCAGTTTTATAGAACATTTTATTTGGTTATATCCAGGTATTTTTGGGGTTGTTATTTCTGGCATAGCTTTCTTACAATTGAATTTTCAACTGTCTCCATTTCCAACACCAAAGCCAAATTCCAAGCTGATAACAAAAGGAGTTTTTAAATGGAGTCGGCACCCTATTTATACGGGGATATTGATCTTTATGTTTTGCTTTTCGTTTTGGCTTGGCGATGGTTATAAGCTTTGCGTCAGTCTGTCGACTTTAGCATTATTTTATTACAAAACGCGTTACGAAGAATCCCTTCTTGAAAACTCTTTTAAGGATTACAAGGCATACAAGTCAAAGGTCGGTCGGTTTTTTCCTAAATTTTGAGTTCTAACTTCTCAGATAACTAGCTCCATTCACGTCTATGATAGTCCCAGAAGAGTAAGCAGCTTCATCCGATGCCAGAAATAAAATGGCATGGGCGACTTCTTCGGGTTTGGCCATACGGTGAAACGGAGTTTCTTTGAGCATGTTTTCTTTTTTGTCTGGAGTCAGGGTTTCCGTTGCCATATCTGTTTCTGTAAATCCAGGGGCTACGACGCCTACATAAATCTTATGCGGAGCTAACTTTTTGGCCAAAGATTGGCTCAACGCATTTAGACCAGCTTTACTGGCTCCATAGGCTGGCTGATCGGGTTCTCCTCGAAAGGCACCTCTGGAAGACACATTGACGATATGACCTCCTCCAGATGTTAGCATGTGTTGAGCCGCTAAGTAAGACAAGTTAGCTGCTGCAAACAGATTGGTTTGTAAGGTTGTTTCCCAGGCCGAAGTCCAGTCGTCGAAGCTTGCCTCATCTATGTTGTGTGATACCGCTATTCCTGCGTTATTAACCAGCACATCTATTTTTTCATATTGGTTTATAAAATCATCGATGAGTGCTTTTGCTTCTTCCTTTTCTGAAATATCCCTCTGGAAAAGACGATGCCCTTCTCCAGAAAGTTCGGCAAGTGTTTTTTTAGCTTCATCCACCCGACTTCTGAAATTGATACCAACTTTAGCTCCTTTGCTGGCAAAAGCGATAGCGGTGGCTTTTCCTATTCCTCTTGAAGCTCCTGTAATCAATACATTTTTATTTTTAAAATCCATAGTCTTAGTATAGGTTCGACATTCTCGATAGAAATAAAAATACAGCTTTTCAAGAGGACGACAGGCTTTATTTTACAAATAATGTAAGCATTATTCCCGATTTAAAATTTAAAAGACTATTGTGATTTATGATACATTATAACTCAAGCTGAGGTCTTAATTTTGCAAATCGTTATGGAAAAATATGTTGACATCTTTTTAAATTCATTCAGTGGATATTTCAACTACTTAATGAATGAAATTCAAAATCCTTCACTTACCAACTACTTTTGGTGGCTGATTGGACTTTCGTTTTTGGTGCTTTTTATGGAAATCATCATCCCCTGGCGAAAAGACCAGAAAATCATCAGAAAAGGCTTTTGGCTGGACGTTTTTTATGTGTTTTTCAACTTTTTTATTTTCTCACTCATTGGTTATAACGCAATTTCCAACGTATTCGTTGAATTATTTAATGACTTTTTGGGTCTTTTTGGGATAGAAAATCTGGTCGCCTTTCAAGTCCAGAATTTCCCGGTTTGGTCTCAGTTTTTAATCATGTTTTTGGTAGCCGATTTTATACAATGGAATGTGCATATCCAGTTACATAAGCGTTCCTGGTTGTGGAAATTTCATAAAGTCCATCATAGCGTAAAAGAAATGGGATTTGCAGCCCAATTCAGATTTCATTTCATGGAGACTATTGTCTATAAAGTGATTCAATACGTTCCTTTGGCCATGATAGGTTTTGGAATTCAGGAATTTTTTATTGTTCATATGTTTGGTGTTTTAGTAGGGCACCTCAATCATGCCAATGTGGGGTGGGATTATGGACCTTTTAAATACATATTCAACAATCCTAAAATGCACATCTGGCACCATTCCAAAGCTTTGCCAGAAGCACGGCCTTACGGAATGAATTTTGGTTTAAGCCTGAGTCTTTGGGATTATCTGTTTGGAACCGCTCATGTTCCTGAAGATGGGAAAGATATTGAGCTTGGGTTTGAGAATGATGAAAACTATCCTCAGGACTTTTGGAATCAGCTTAAAAAACCGTTTAAGGAGTAGATTATTAAACCAAAAGTAACGGTTCAGTATCATTATGTCTCAAACGTTTTCACGCTAAGATCGCTAAGCTTATCGCAAAGGAAGCAATTTATATAGTGATGATTATTATTAATTATCTGCGTGGCTTTGCGTTTTTCTTTGCCTACCCTGTTTGCCGAAGTTACACACAGGCAGATTTGCGTGAAATAAAACTTTGATTTTCAATCTTCAAAATAGACTGATTAGCTACAATCAATCGTTAAACAAGGCTTTCATTAAAGTTTTTATACCTAAAAACATCAAAAAAATAGCTCCTGCACAAGCCAATAAACCCAGAATTAAAATCGGCCAATACAAAGGTTTGTCTTGATTGTTGAACGCACTAAAAATCACAGCAGGACCTATAAACGCAAGTGGTAGAGCGCCTGCAAGAAATTTCACACCTCTGGCTAAGGTTTCTTTATTGGTGTGTTTCATGTTCAATAGCTTTTCTCACACTTCCGTGAGTTTTCAACAGTTCAGCAGCTTTTTCTTCTGAAACTCCTAAAGCTTCAGAAATCAAAAGTCTACCACGTTTTTTGAGTTTGGCATTGCTCAGTTGCATATCTACCATTTTATTATCTTTTACACGCCCTAATTTTATCATGACTGAAGTTGTAATCATGTTGAGCACCAGCTTTTGAGCGGTTCCTGCTTTCATTCTTGAACTTCCCGTGACAAATTCTGGACCTACAATCACTTCAACAGGAAAATCTGAAACTTTGGAGATGGGTGAATGAGGGTTACAGACAATGCATCCTGTTATAATTCCTTTACTCTGGCAAGCCTCCAGTCCGCCAACTACATAAGGTGTAGTCCCTGAGGCAGCAATTCCTATCACGACATCTTCTTTTTGAATGTGATGGGCTTCCAGATCTCGCCAGGCCTGTTTGGTGTCATCCTCGGCATGTTCTACCGCTTTTCTAATGGCCTTGTCACCGCCGGCTATCAGGCCGTTTACCAATTCCGCAGGAACTCCAAAAGTGGGAGGGCATTCACTGGCATCCAGTATGCCGAGACGGCCGCTGGTGCCTGCTCCGATGTAAAATAATTTTCCTCCCTTCTGAAATTGTTTTACAATCACTTCAACCACATCTTCTATGGATTGAATTTCCCTCTGAACGGCTAGCGGAACTAACTGATCCTCTGCATTGATATTCTTTAATAGCTCTTGGGTTGACATCTTTTCTAAATGTCTGTATTTTGAAGACTGCTCTGTGATTTTTTGAATCTCTTTACTCATTACTGAACTGTATAAATAACTTTATCGACTTCTGAAAGTCCAAAATAACCAAAAATTAATTCGTCAGCATCCTTTTCATTTTTAATATTCCCTCTTACGGTGGCCGGTTGCGTTTCAAAAGGGCCACCGGCACTTCCGGCCTGAGCCAGTAATATTTCCAAGAAATTATAATACTCTTTTGAAATTCCATGCAATTGAATGCTAACATCCATTCCAGGCTCGAGGTCTTCTTCTGAAAATAGTCCAAATATCTGGTTGCCATCATTAAACTCATCATCAAATACTGACAAGTCTGGAAACGCTAAAAATGGCGCGAAGAATTTGAATAAATAGTAATTTTCTTCGCCTTCAGGGTCTGTATAAAAAGCTTTAAGTTCGATATCTTCACCAGAGAATCCACCCTGATCGATTTGTTCTATTAAATCTATGGGAACTACAGGTTTCAGTGTTTCCTCTGCACTGTAGACGTCACCATTAAGCTCTATCCTTAGGCTATAAAACTCATTTAGCTCTGGTTCGAAACTACTAGTGACATATTCACCTGGAGAAATTTCCTCAAAATTGAATTCCACATTTGAATTGCTGCTCACCACAACTCTAGCTCCTGAAACTGGCCTGGGCTCCTCTTCAAAAAAACCACGCGTACGACTAAGCTTTATCGTCTGATTTTTACCAGTAGTTCCTTTTTCCCACTGCAAAATAGCATCGACTACAAGTCTTGGCTGTGCTTCTTCCAGGTCGACTTCAACAACGTCTTCGCAGGCGATGAACAGACTTACAAATCCCAGTAAAATTAAAAGTTTTCGCATCATTTAAAATTTAAAGCTATAACTCACAGAAGGTACTATTCCAAAAATAGAAAATCTTACGGCTTCATTTTGACCTGTGCTTGTGTTTTGCTCAAAGTTAAGGGAAGCTGCATTTCTTCGGTTATACACATTGTAAATTCCAAAATTCCATGACGAAGTCCACTTTTTGTTTTTCTGTTCCGGCGTGTAAGTTGCAGATACATCCAATCTGTGAAAAGTTGGTAACCGATTTAAGTTTCTGCCTTCAAACACAGGAATATTAAGATCCTGAAATTCAAACTGACCCACAGGAAAATTAACTGGACGTCCGGTTTGTAGCACAAAATTGCTATTCAACACCCACTTATCACTGAGTTCGTAACTGCTGGTCAAAGAGATGTCATGCGTTTTATCATAACCGTTGAGATACCATTCTCCGTTGTTGATACCAATTTCACCCTGGGTTCTTCCTGGGGTGCGCTGCTCGCTTCTGGATAAGGTATAGGACAGCCAGCCCGTGAGTTTCCCCGTGTTTTTCTTAAGGTAAAATTCAAGGCCATAAGCTCTGCTTTCGCCATTTAGGATCACGCGTTCTATAGCATCATTGGCAATCAAATTGGCACCATCTATATAGTCAATTCTGTTGTTGATGCTCTTGTAGAAGACTTCGGTTTCAAAAGTAAAGGGAATGTTTTCAAAATCTTTAAAAAAGCCTAAGGCATATTGATCTAACTTTTGAGGCTTGATGTAAGTTCCACTCGGAGTCCACACATCAAATGGAGTAGGGGATGAAGTATTGGATAGCAAATGTAGGTTTTGCACCATTCTGTTATAACTTGCTTTTATAGACGTGTTATCGTCCAAAACATAAGATATGCCTAATCTAGGTTCTAAATTGAAATAGCTTTTATTCACTTTGGAAGTATTGCCACTTATAGTTTCAATAGGTTCAGCTTCCACATAAATATCTCGAATATTATCATATAACAACGGATTATCGTTCGCATAACTATCGATAGATTTGTCTTGCATTCTCAAAAAAGCACTGACTCTCATACCATACTGGACGTTTATTCTTTCACTCAAGGACTGACTCACAGAAACAAAAGCAGCATTATCAAAAGCGTATTTATTATTCAGTTGTCTTGGATTAATAGGAGATTCTGGAGTAGTTGGTACAATTATCCCTGGGTTAACAGTATATCGAATAGTACTTAGTCCATAAGATAGACTCAAATCCGGATGGATGACCTGGTCAATTTGATAACTTAAATCGAAGTTGGAAATGTCATTTTGAAAATTGAATCCTACCAGGGCCAGGTCCAGCTCATAGTCATATTGGCTGTAGGAAAAATTTAAACTCGATTTTATATCTTCATTAAATTGGTGCTCCCAGTTCAAGATACCAAATGCATTGCCGTAAATATTGGTGAAACTATCATTGATATTGACGTAGTCCAAACCATAATAGCCAGAAAAATTCAAGGAATTTTGCTCATCGATATTGAAATTCAATTTAGTGTTCAAATCGTAGAAATACGCGGAATTGGCATTGTCTGTCAATTTTAAAAAAAGATGGGCATAAGTCCCACGGCCACTTAAAAAAAATGAACTTTTATTTTTTTGAATGGGGCCTTCCAAAGTCAGTTTACTTGAAATGACTCCGATGCCTCCTTGGCCTTTAAGTTTTTGGCTGTTGCCTGTTTTTTGTTGAATATCCAAAACCGATGCGACTCTTCCCCCATAACTGGCAGGAATGCCACCTTTGTAAAGTTTTAAATTATCAACAGCATCTGCGTTGAAGATGGAGAAAAATCCGAAGAGGTGAGAGGAATTATATACCAAAGCATCATCGATCAATATCAAATTTTGATCTGTAGCACCACCTCTTACGTTGAAGCCGGAAGCCCCTTCACCAGCATTGGAAACTCCAGGAAGTTGGAGCAAAGAGCGAATCACGTCTACTTCACCAAAAATAACAGGGATTTTTTTTATGCTGGAAGCATCGAGTTTACTAACACTCATTTCAGGATCCCTTATGTTGATGCCCTCTATATTATCGGTGACAATGACTTCTTCGAGGTTTTCCGTCTGTGGTATGATAGTGAAGTTTAGTGTTTGGTCTGAATTTAGCTTGATCTGCTTTTCAACAGGTTTGTAACCCAGGTAAGTAACCTTCACTATATAAGTGCCTCCTGTAAGTTGAATAGAGTAATTTCCATTCCTATTGGTGACGGTTCCCAGGTCTTTTTTTATAATAAGTATACTTCCTCCAGATATAGGTTGGCCGGAAATGCCGGTGACTGTTCCTGCTAATTCAAAGCTCTGTCCGAAGCCAAGATGAACCAAAAAAAGAAATAGAAAATGGGATAGAAGTCTGATTGCTTATTTTTGGTCAAATATATTTAACCTGACCTATATAAGTTCTGTATAAACCATTAAATTAAACCAAAAATTTCACTAATTCTTATCGTTTTCTGGAGATGGTAAATCCGTCTCTAACGGGTAATAAGACAGTCTCTACTCTGGGGTCCTCTTTCAGTTTCAGATTATAGTTCAGTAAAGCTTTAGTGTCCTTATCTTTTGGATCAAGTTTTTCAATAACCTTTCCGCTCCATAACACGTTATCCGATAAAATAAGTCCACCAGGTTTCAGTTTATCGATAATCAGTTCAAAATAAAGCGGATAAGAGGATTTGTCGGCATCGATAAAAACCAAATCAAATTCAGCATCGATTTCAGGAACTATTTGTCTTGCATCTCCCGTATATTGGATAATTTGCTCTCCATATCCGCTGAGATCGAAGTATTTTCTTTGTAAATCATAGAGTTCTTCATTGCGGTCTATGGTGTGAAGTTTTCCTTTCTCTGAAAGGCCTTCAGCTAAACTTAAAGCCGAGTAGCCAGTATAAGTGCCTATTTCTAAAACAGATGTTGGATGAACTAATTTTGAGATTAAGCTCAGTAACCTTCCTTGATAATGTCCGCTGAGCATTCTAGGCTGAAGCACTTTTTGCCAGGTTTCTTTAGTCAATTGCTGAAGTAATTCGGGTTCGTCTTCTGAATTTGCTTCTACGTAGGTTTGAAGTTTTGAAGGGATAAAATCCATTAACTGATGATCTTATTGACTAATTCTTCTTTTTTCTTCTGATCGTCACCAAAAAGCCACTGCAGAACGTTATCCGACCAGATTTCTTCTTTTTCTATTTCGGTGATGACGTTTTGCTCTAAAGCCAGATCCAATATTTTACCAGGATAGGAAGATTGCGGCTCGCTTTCCATTTCGCCCAGTGGATAGGGATCATCAAGGCCAGCAAGAATCTGAGAGCTTTTTTGGTTTTCTAAAAGCAGTTTTAAAGACCGGGTATCGTGAACCAGGGTGTCAAAGAATATATTTTTATGTCCAACCGATTTTCTGGGGTGAACTTTACCTTCAAACAAATCTGGCCTTCCATCAAAACCCTGGATTCGTCGACCCAGATTAATCTGTGCCAGTTGTCCTCCGTGTGCAAAACATACCCGCATATTAGGATACTTGTCCGGATAGCCGTTTAAGGTTAAAAAGTGATACGCATCCGCACACTGAGCCAGCATCCAGATGAGGTGAAAGCGCCAGGACGTGTTTTCGAGTTTGATGAATTTTTCCCCGTCGTAGGGATGAATTTCAACTGCCAGATTGTACTTGCTCGCCAGTTCAAAAATGGGTTCATTTTCTTCATCAAAAATACATCGCCAGGTGCCTATGCTATCCATATAATGAGTTGGCAGGCAAAGCAATTTCAGGTCCAGCTCTTCCACGCAGCGCTCAATTTCCCAGAGGGCACCTCGCACAAAACCGGGATGAACGACAAACCCACAGGTGAATTTATCGGGGTGATTTTGTTGAATTTTGGCATTGAAATCATTTTGAAAACGCAGGGCTTTTTTCATTTCTTCTACACGAAGTCCGTTTCCGTAAAGCTGAGACAAGTTGAGAACAACAGCATGGTCGATGTTGTAACGCTCCATCCACTCCAGCTTTTCGTTCAGAAAAAAACTAGAATCGGTAACAGGACGCTTCCATCCTTTTTGAAGCATGAATTTTTTATCTTCATCGATCCAGAAAATTTCCTTTTCCCTCATGAAATCAGGAATTTCTTTCGGATAAGGTAGAAGGTGAGAATGGCCGTTGATTCTGAGTTTTCGTTTTGTCATCTCTACTTTTATTTATACGTTTAAGACATTAAAGTAACTAAATTTAATTCAAAAAAAATTGCAACCGCTTTTAAGAACGATTGCAATTTAATGATAAAATAAAGTATACAACCGAAGAAATTTCTTCAGTAATTTAGGTTTATTGTTTTTTCCAGAATTTGGTGGTTAAACTTCTATCTAGATTTTTGATTTCAAGATCAATGTTTTTGAATTTAGCGGTTTGTTTAAATTCTTCAATGATTTCAAAAATATCGTGGTGAACAAACTTCGCTTCACTACCATCGATAAGGAGTTGGCTCTTCTCTGGGACGTGGTCAAGATACAACATGATGTCTGCTTTGTTCAAAAAGGTAGTTTCCTGTGCTAGTTTTAAAACCTTTTTATCCTTGCTTTTTGAAGTTTTGTCGTGAATGTATGCGTTTTTATAGTTGTCTCTTAAGATAAAGAAAACTGCTACAGAACCACCAACTATAATTCCAGTGATAAGATCAGTGAACATAACGACAAGTATAGTAATGATAAACGGTAAAAACTGTTTTTTACCTTGTTTATAAACACCCTTATAAATACTGAGACTTGTCAGTTTATAACCTACTACAAAAAGCACAGCAGATAAAGCTGCGAGTGGAATTAAATTCAATATGAAAGGGATGGCAAGTACACAAACAAACATGATGACACCGTGTGTTATAGTGGCAGTTTTGGTTCGACCCCCAGCATTTACGTTTGCAGAAGTTCTTACAATAACTGCAGTTACTGGTAATCCACCAATCAATCCAGAAACAATATTACCTATACCTTGAGCTTTCAGTTCTCTGTTGGTAGAAGTTCGTCTTTTATAAGGGTCCAATTTGTCACCAGCCTCTGTACTCAGTAAAGATTCTAAACTTGCAATAAATGCAATGGACAAAGCAATGGTATACATTTCCATGTTTGCAATGACAGAGAAATCTGGAAATTGGAAAAAATTAAAAAATTCTCCTATGGAATCTGATACAGGAAGATTTACCAAGTGACTGGTGTTTAATGCTAGACTTGGAACTGAAGCTTTAAAATATTCGTTCAACAAAATACTCATAATTACCGCAGCAAGCGCTGAAGGGAAGAATTTAAAAAAAGTAAATTTCTTTAAAAAAGGATTATCCCAGCCTATGATAATAAATAGTGAAACTAATGTGATTATCAAAGCACCATAGTTGATATGGCCAACGATATTAAATAATCCAGAAAAGGTGTTGGTACCATCATTGTTTCTAAAACTATCAATACCTTCAAATACTTCATCTACGCCGAAAGCATGAGGAATTTGTTTGAGAATTAAGATCAATCCTATGGAAGCTAAAATACCTTTTATCATCGCATTTGGGAAGAAGTAAGCTACCGTTCCTGCTTTCAAATATCCTAAACCAATTTGAATAATACCTGCAAGTATGATAGCAACTAAAACGGCTTCAAAACTACCTAAAGTTTGAATAGCTGTGAAGATGACCAAAGCAACACTTGCGGCAGGACCACTTACATTAATACTAGAGTTACTTGTGATACCCACAACAATACCACCAACAATACCAGCTATAATTCCAGAAAAAAGTGGAGCTCCAGAAGCTAAAGAAATACCAAGACAAAGCGGCAAGGCAATTAAAAAAACAACAAGACCTGAGGATAGATCTGTTACAAAATGTTTTTTGATGAAATTTAAATTTTCTTTCATAGAATATTAACTTTAATTTTTAAAAGTTGCAAAACTAATGAAAATAAAGAGCTTAGTAGATTAAGATAGTCTTAAACTTTCAATGACTATGAGCTGATTTTCAGTATTACGTATTCAACATGTAATATCCAATGTCTAATAGTTTAACAATCTAAAATCTACTCTTCAATCAAATTTTTCATCTTCCAGGCTTCGTAAGTGTTGAGAATTAAACCTGCAATGGTCATGGGGCCAATGCCACCAGGAACAGGAGTAAGGTAGCCCGCTTTTTTGGAAACTTCTTCAAAATCACAATCGCCAACCAGTTTTCCGGAATCTAAACGATTGATACCCACATCAATTACCACCGCCCCTTCTTTGATCATATCTGCAGTCAGGAAGCCAGGCTTTCCAACCGCTACAATCACGATATCTGCTTTTTGAGATTCTTCTTTTAGCAATTCTTTTGGGGTGTGAATATCGCAGGAGGTTACTGTAGAACGACCCACTTCAAAGTCATTGCCAAGCATGATGGAGATGGGTTTTCCTACAATGTTGGATCTTCCAATGACCACAACATGCTGACTATTGGTTGGAATGTCATAATGCTGTAATAATTTCAAAATTCCATAAGCCGTGGCTGGACGCATCGATTTTTGTCCCAATGCCATTTTTCCAAAATTGAGGGGATGAAATCCATCAATATCCTTGTAGGCACTTATTTCGTTAATGATGGAATTTGGCTCAATATGTTCTGGGAGTGGCAACTGAACTATAAAGCCATCAAAATGTGATTTATTCAGTAATTTGATTTCTGAAATCAAATCAAATGTAGAAATCGAATCCTCAAACCGTATGATTTTATAATTGATTTCTGCTTTTTCACAGGCTTTTGTTTTAGCGCGAACATAGGATTCACTTGCGGCATTATGACCTACCAGAACAATAGCCATGCTGGGACGAGACAAATTATAGCCCAAATGCTTTTGGTCGATGAAATGGTCTATATCTGCTTTTACTTTTTTTAATATCTCCTGGGAGACTGCTTTGCCGTCTAGTAATTTCATGGGTTATGAATTAAGATCGAAAATCAATTCGTTGTGTTCTGCTTTTTTGGAAACTTCAAGCACCAAATTTAATTTTTCTTTAAGACTCATCTCAGGTTTCAGGATATTTTTTCTCAGCATTTCCTGAATCACAAGATCCTGAGCACGTCCCTGACTTATAGCTTTGGAGTAGGGAAGGTCTTCTCTGAACGTAACCAAGGCGTATTTGGAATAATATTCAGTTGGAAATTGGTTTTCAAAATCCAGTTCCAGTTTTCTTTTCTCCAGGAAGACTTCATCGGCCGTGTGAGATTTCATTTCATGAAAATTATCCAAAGCTAAATCAGCAATCGCATCCGCATCTGGCTTTCTGTGTTTGCTGAAGTTGTTGAAAGCAGCTTCTAGATTGAAATCAGATTCAGCTAACATATTATCAAATTCAACCACATCTTCAAAGGAAGCATTCATGCCCTGTCCGTAAAAAGGAACAATGGCATGAGATGCATCGCCCATCAGCAGGGTCTTGCCGTAAGTCCATGGAAAACATCTAACGGTTCCCAGCGGAGCCGTAGGATTTTCAAAAAATTCTGTTTTCAAATCCGGCATCAGTTTATAAGCATCGGGGTACATTTCTTTGAAGTATTCCACCACTTTTTCTTCAGTAGTCAAATTATTGAAATTATATGTTCCGCCTTCATATGCTAAAAATAAAGTTACCGTAAAACTCTTATCCTGGTTAGGAAGCGCAATGACCATGTTTTCTCCTCTTGGCCAAATGTGCAGCGCCCCTTTTTCAGTGGCATAATCACCATCTTTGGAAGCTGGAAAAGTCAATTCTTTATAGCCGTGGGTCAAAAACTCCTGAGAATGACTAAATAGAAATCCTCGTTCGTGTTCCATTTGTTGTCGAACTATAGAGCCTGCACCGTCTGTGCCGATAATGTAATCTGCCTGTAAGGTATATTCTGAACCTGCCCGACTACCAGATTCAGGCGGGTTTGTCTCTGCTGACTTAAAGCTGGCGTTCGCCTGCTTGAGATTGACGTCACAACAGATTTCTTCAAACTTTAAAGTTGCGTTAGCATAAGTTTCCAACTTATCCAGCAGCAAGGCATTAAGACCAGTTCTGGAAATAGAATTGATGTATTCACCTTCACGGCCGCTGTATTTTGAAAGTTGGGTTTCCCCCTGAAGGTTGTGCAGCATCCGACCATGCATCGGGATGCACAGACTTTCCACTTCCTTTTCGAGACCAACAAGTTTTAAGCCTTTAAGTCCGCGACTGGATAAGGCCAGGTTGATGGAACGTCCGGCAGCTAATTTGGCTTTTCGTAAATCTGCTCGTTTTTCGGTTAAGGTAACAGGATAACCTAACTGAGCCATGCGTAAGGCAAGTAAGGAACCGCAAAGACCAGCACCAATTATGAGAATATGTTCTTTATTTGTCATGAAGACAGTGTTTTAAAAGTTGTACAAATTCGTAAACATCCGTAAACGAATTATAGAGAGGGGCAGGAGCAATCCGAATCACATCGGGTTCCCGCCAGTCAGCAACCACGCCTTTTTCTGTGAGCTGATCAAACAGAGAACGGTCGGCATTTTTCATTTGAATAGATAGCTGGCATCCGCGTTGATCAGGTGATCGCGGCGTTAAAATCGAAATATTTTCATTATCGAGTTTATCAATCAGAAACTCGAGAAAGCCGGTTAGTTTGATGGACTTTTCTCTAAGATTCCCAAAGCCTGCCTTTTCAAACAGGTCTAAAGATGAGCGTGTTCCTGCCAAAGATAAGATAGGCGGGTTGCTCAATTGCCAGCCATCAGCCGTTGGTGTAGGGTTGAAATCCACCCTCATATTAAATCGGGAGTCTTTATGATGTCCCCACCAGCCTACAAACCTGTTGATGCTTTGGTTTTGGATATGCTTTTCGTGAACAAAGCAACCCCCAATGCTGCCTGGTCCGGAATTCAAATATTTATAGGTGCACCACACGGCGAAGTCAGCCCCGATGTTGTGTAAATTGGGCTGAATGTTGCCAGCTCCATGGGCCAAGTCGAAACCAACTGTTATGTTTTCGTCCTGACAGGCTTTGACAATGCGTTTCAGGTCAAACGCCTGCCCAGAATAATAATTGGTGCTTCCTACCATCACCAAAGCGATTTCATCTTTGTGAGTTTCCAGAAGCTTTTCAAAATCTTTGTGTCGGCATAAGTGCTCACCTTTTCTGGGTTTCCAAAGAATCAAACCTTCTTTAGGGTCAATGTTATGGAATTTTAATTGGGATTCCACCGCATACTTATCGGAAGGAAACGCATCGCTTTCAATCAGGATTTTGAATTTCTTTTGAGTCGGTTTGTAAAACGACACCATCATAAGGTGAAGATTCACCGTCAAGGTATTCATAATAACGACTTCCTCGGGTTTTGCGCCTACAATTTTGGCCATGGGTTGTGCCAAATCTTCGTGAGAAGTCAGCCAGGGGGTTTTGGCATCGGTATGGCCTTCAACTCCAAAATTTGCCCAATCCTTTAATTCCTGCTGAACATAGTCAGCCGTTTGTTTAGGCTGGAGCCCAAGTGAATTTCCGCACAGATAAATTTTAGGTGAACCGTCTGCTTTGACCGGGAAGTGAAACTGACTTCTGAAGGGGTTTAGAGGATCGTTTTGATCCTGTTCTTCTGCAAAAGCTCTGGAATTGATGTATTTCATAAATTAGTTGACGCTTATATCGGTAAAGAAAATTTTAAACTGGCCTTCTTTGGTATCGTGCATCCGGGCAATTTTGATGCCTTTAAAGTCATCGTAATCTTCCCAGGTGGTCGCCAGTCTTGGTTCATCGCTACCGCTGGGGGTGTATGACCATTCACGAATCATGTTAGTGTCATCCACGTAAACATGGTAGGTGTCGCCAGGGGTATAACCCGCTTTATTTTTATACATGACGGCAATTTCCTGCATCAATTCATCAGAAATCGGTGCTTTTACTTGTTCTGTAACTTTGTGCTCAAAATTATCGTCCCAAACCAATTGAAACGGAAATAACAACCAGTATTTGTCATTGACAAAGCTCCTGTCTGCAAAGGCAATTTCCTCATTAACATCAGATGTATTATAAGTGAGGGTAGTATCTTGAGTCATCATGGTTACCTCCCCTGTTTTAGGCTTCCAGGTCCAGGAACGGCTGGAGATATTCTCACCGTTTTGAGCATTAAAGGTGTAAGAAATAGAATCTACATCAGACCAGTTGTCGTAACCATTGGCATAGGCGATTTCTTCGAGAAGACTCAGGTCTTTTTTAGAGGTCACTTCAGAAGTTGACGTAGCTTTAGAGTCTTCAGACTTTTCTTTTTTCTGCTGACATCCAACTAGGATGAGTAAAGATACACATAATAAAGCAAAATGTTTCATGGTGTTTATTTTTGAGTAAAGTTAAGCGATGCATAAGGCTTAGACAAATAAAATGAAATGGCAAGGAATTTATTTAACAGCTGTCGGAGATCTAAGTATTTGAAATTTTTAAAATATACTTTTGTATTTCAAGACCTGAAATTTAAATATTTATTAATTTCAAACCTTATAAAAATCATAAATTAAATGTGTTTTGAGTTTTAAAAAGAAGATTAATGTCTATCGGAAAAAAGCAACCAAGTCTATAACCAAAAATTTACTAGACCAGCAAAGCATTAATCTATCCGATCGAGAGGATATCAAACGCATTTTGATTACTCGTCCCAATCATCGGCTTGGTAATCAGTTGCTTATTTCTCCTTTAGTGAAAGAAGTACACCGGCAGTTTCCTGGGGCCAAGATCGATTTATTTCTAAAAGGTAATCTTGGTGAAATCCTTTTTAAAAATTATGAGTATGTAGATCATATCATCAGTTTGCCAAAGAAGCATTTCAAAGAATTAGGTCGTTATCTAATCTCATGGTTTAAGTTGAAACGCCTTAAATATGATTTGGTGATCAATGCGGAAGCCTCTTCTTCCTCCGGACGTCTGTCGACTAAGGTGGCGAGAGCTAACTATAAATTTTTTGGTTATGAACGGGAGTTGAATCTTTTCGATGTAGCCAATGTAGATCATATTTCTAAATACCCCATTTACAGTTTGCGTTACTTTCTGAAGCAATCCCTTACAGAAAAGCCCTTACCCGACTTAGAAATTAAATTGACAGCTGAAGAATTAAATCACGGAAAAAAAATATTAGCTGAGTATGCTGATTTAGAAAAACCCACAATTTGCTTGTACACGTTTGCTACAGGTCATAAATGTTTTTCAAAAGCGTGGTGGAATCAGTTTTATACAGCTTTAAAAAATGAGTATCCTCACTATAATATTATTGAAGCATTACCAGTAGAGAATGTATCGTCCTTAGATTTTAAAATCCCCGCGTTTTACAGTAAAAATATAAGAGAATTGGCTTCATTTATCTCTCACACATCCGTATTTATTACTGGAGATTGTGGTATCATGCATTTGGCTGCAGCGACAACCACACCTACCATTGGGTTGTTTAATGTCACCGCAAAAGCGATGTACGAGCCTTATAATGTGGCCTGTTCAGGGATAGATACCAACCAGAAAAGCGCAGAAGAAATTTGCCAAATCCTGAGGACTCACATAGAGAGTCTGGACTTTGCTGAAAGTGAGATTTGAGTTTTTTAAATCAGATGTCAGGGCTCTGCCCCTCAACACATAAGTTGGAAGCGTGTTTTACGAAGATTTGAGGGCTCTGCCCCCTCCGTCGGATGAGTATATGTTCGTGTGGTGATGATTTAGGAGCTGTGCTCCCTTTTAAAAGGGCGTAGTCCTAATAGTCTTCATATCCTAAGGGAATGCATGTAAAAATTTTAGCCCCAATATTCTTTATAACGAAAAACACGCGGAAGGGGGTAGAGCCCCGTCATCTTCTTAGCCAAAGAAGACAGTATATTAAGGAGGGGCGTTAGCCCCGCAATCTTCGTAACCAAAGAAGATGAGGTATATGAAAGGGGCGTTAGCCCTGACATCTTAAAAACTAAGTTTTATAGTAGTCTGTGTATCTATAATTTGTGATAGTTTGAACTATAAATCCTAATAAAACCTAACTAGCACGCGAGCGAGACATTCGCTCTAGCAACGGGATGTTAAAGGTGATCTATAAGTTGTAATCTGGGTTTAAGTTAATTCTTTAATTTTTTTCCCTGATGTAGATGCCAGGGCTCTGCCCCTCCGTACATTAATTAGATACGTGTTTTACGAAGATTCGAGGGCTCTGTCCTCTTTTTTTAAGGGGCATCGCCCCGCAATATTCATAGCCAAAGAAGATGAGGTGTGTAAGAGGGGCGTTAGCCCTGACATCTTCGTAAGAGAAGTATGCGAGTAAACATGATAGGGGCGAAGTCTCGCAATCTTCGTAACCAAAGATGTTGTGGCATATGTAAGGGGCATCGCCCCGCAATATTCATAGCCAAAGAAGATGAGGTGTGTAAGAGGGGCGTTAGCCCTGACATCTTAAAAGCGATGCGTCTAAAATTAGTCACCATCCTAAAACGGACATCACAGTAACACGTGCTGAGCTTTGTAAACTTGTCCCGTCTTTTGGGACAAGTTTACAAGCCTGGACGCTAAGCTGAAATCAACTTAAGCTTTTAAGCTGAGTCTCGTCATGGATTTAAGCCAACTCAAAACAAATTCAGAAAAAAAGATTTATAAATCGAAAGCCTGTTTCAGTTTATCGACGTAATCCAGTTTTTCCCAGGTGAACAATTCGACTTCACGGTGGACTTCACCGGAATAATTGGAACGGAAAATCTTAATTTCGGTGCGTGGTTCTTTCCCCATGTGACCATAGGCCGCTGTTTCACGATAGATAGGGTTGCGTAACTTGAGGCGTTCCTCGATCATTCCCGGGCGCATATCAAAAATCTGTCTGATTTTCTTGGCGATTTCACCATCGCTGAGGTCGATGTGTTTGTTGGTTGTGTTCACCAAAATAGAGGTGGGTTCACTTACGCCGATGGCATAAGATACCTGGACTAAAACTTCGTCGGCAATACCGGCAGCTACCATGTTTTTGGCAACGTGTCTGGCCGCATAAGCCGCAGACCTGTCCACTTTGCTGGGATCTTTCCCGGAAAACGCACCACCACCGTGGGCGCCTTTTCCACCGTAGGTGTCCACGATGATTTTTCTGCCTGTAAGACCTGCATCGCCGTGGGGTCCGCCAATCACAAATTTCCCAGTGGGATTGATGTGGTAGGTGATATCCTCATCAAATAAAGCCTGGGTGTCTTCATCAAACAAAGCTTTGACTCTTGGAATCAGGATGGATTTGATGTTATCGGCAATTTTCTTGAGCATGGCGTCATCTTCATCAAATTCATCATGCTGTGTGGAAACTACGATGGTATCGATACGCTGCGGCACATTATCATCGGAATATTCTATAGTCACCTGCGCCTTGGCATCTGGTCTTAAGTAGGTGATGTCATCGTTTTCTCGACGAAGTTTTGCCAGCTCAATCAATAGTTTATGAGAAATGTCGAGTGCTAAAGGCATGTAGTTTTCAGTCTCGTTAGTGGCATAACCAAACATCATCCCCTGGTCACCGGCGCCCTGGCTTTCTTTAGATTCTTTATCAACCCCCTGGTAAATGTCCTGGGACTGCTCATGAATTAAAGAAATCACCCCGCAGGAATCTCCGGAAAACTGATAGGCGCCTTTGGTATAGCCAATATCATTGATGACATCTCTTGCAATTTGCTGAACGTCCAGGTAGGTGTTGCTTCTCACTTCACCTGCCAAAACCACCTGACCCGTAGTGACCAAAGTTTCACAAGCTACTTTTGAGGTTTCATCAAAAGCTAAAAACGAATCGAGTAAGGCATCACTGATCTGATCGGCGATTTTATCCGGATGTCCCTCAGACACACTTTCCGAAGTAAATAAATATGACATAAATTAAGATTTAAAGTTATAGTCTGGAGGAAAGGAAATTTGGACTACGGTCTTCAAAAAAGTACTGCTTTAGCATTTTAAAAAGAGGTTGCAATCAGTCAAATCTTTCCTCGATGCAAACATAATAAATTTGAGTCATTCTAAATTGTATTAAGTTATTTTTAGCAGAGTTATGATTTAGATTGCTTTTTTTTGTAGAAAAATAGAGTATCATGAAAATCAGTTTACATAAAAAAACCAATAGCGACGTGCATTTTGAAGCTGAAAACAGCTTAGGTCACAAGATTGAACTTTACAATTCCTCAGCTCCCAATCCACAGGCGCCAAGCCCCATGGAATTGATATTGATGGGAACGGCTGGCTGCAGCAGCATCGATATTGTTCATATTCTAAAAAAACAAAACCTGGAGATCGAGGATTTGAACGTGGAGGTGGAAGGTTTCCGAAAGGACACCGATCCTAAAATTTTTCATACCATTAAACTACTGGTGAAGCTCAAAGGCGATATTCCCGCCAATAAAGCCAAGCGTGCCGCTCAGTTGTCTTTTGAGAAGTACTGTTCGGTTTCCAAAATGCTGGACCAGACCGTGGATATTCAGTACCAGGTGGAGCTGAATGGGGAGGCTTTAGAGTAGGTAGTCAGTGAGTTTTTGAGTCACTGAGTTAGGGAGTAGGAGGTTAATTTTTCTCTGTGCTCTCTGTGTCTTTGTGGTGACAAGAATTTTGTGAGTTTATGAGTCAGTGAGTCAGTGAGTTGTTGAGTTTGTGAGTTTGGGAGTAGGTTTTAATATCACATTTTAAAAAGAGACTAGTGAGTCAATTCCCCTCCTTGGGAGGGGGCTAGGGGAGGCTTCTCTTATACATCAAATATGGCTGTATTTTGGCTTTGTAGGTATCCAGGTCAGTTTGCCAGTCCGCTCTTATTTCCCGTGCTGTTTTTCCCTGCTGAATTTGTTCCTGCAGGCTTGAATTTCCTGCCAGTTTATTGAAAAAATCGTTGAAAAATGAGGCCTGGTCCTGGGTGTGATGATACGCCTGAAGCAGCCATTCCAAATTTAAATAATCGAGATCGCTGTGATTTTGAAGACTTCTGCCAAAACATAGCTTATTTTCATGTTTAGGGTATTTGGCGCCGTCCATTGATCGTGGCGTGTATTCAAAATCAAAGACTAAAGGATCCAGGAATGGAGAGCCAAAGATTTGAAACTGCATCGACGTTCCCCGACCGGCATTCACATTGGTCCCTTCAAAAAAGCATAAGCTCGGATACAGGTTGATGGATTTGGCATTGGGTAGATTTGGTGAAGGTTTGATGGGTAAATCATAGGCCATCGATGGTGAATAAGCTTCCATGTCTACAATTTTCAATTCACAGGAAATGCCGTTTTTGAGCCAGTGTTCTCCATTGATCATCTGAGCATATTCAGCAATGCTGAGTCCATGCACCACCGGGACAGGGTGCATGCCTACAAAACTTTTAAATTCATCTTCCAAAACCGGCCCGTCTATATAATGTCCGTTAGGATTTGGACGATCCAAAATAAGCAGTGGAATATCCTGCTCGGCACAGGCTTCCATGATGTAGTGCAGTGTGGAAATGTAGGTGTAAAAGCGTGCCCCCACATCCTGAATGTCGAAGACCATGATATCGATGTCTTTCAGATGTTCAGGGTCTGGTTTCTTCTGACTTCCGTACAGTGAAATGACAGGAATGCCGGTTTTGGAATCTATGCCATCTTTGATGAGTTCGCCGGCATCGGCAGTGCCTCGAAAACCATGTTCTGGTGCAAAGACTTTTGTGATGTTGATATGTCGATTCAAAAGTGAATCGACCAGGTGAACGTAATCAGATTCAGAAGTAAATATCACAGAGGTCTGATTGCCAACCACACCCACCTTTTTATTTTGAAGTAAATCAAGATAGGCTTGAGTTTGATTGGCGGCGACTCCAAGGTTACTAAAATTTTTAGTTTGTGGTTCTTGCGCTGTACACGAAATACATGCTAAAAGAATAAAATAAACTGTATTTTTGAATCTCTTTAAAACCATAGGTCAACTTGAATTTTGAATATTTTATTTCCAAACGGCTAGTTACTAAAACCGATCATAAAAGTAACATATCGGCTCCGATAATTAAAATTGCTATTTCTGCGATAGCCATTGGGATTATCATGATGTTTGTGGCGATTAGCACGGGGTTTGGACTTCAAAATAAGATTAGAGAAAAGATTGCTGCCTTCAACGGCCATATGGTCATCAACAATTTTTCCAACAATCAGTCGAATATCACTCAAAACCCGATCTCTACCCGGCAGGATTTTTATCCAGAATTTGAGGCAGTTCCCGAAATTGAGCACATTCAAAAGGTAGCGACCAAATACGGCATCATCAGAACCGAAACCGATTTTGAAGGCGTTGTCGTGAAAGGAGTAGGAGAAAACTACCGCTGGAAGTATCTAGATGAGTATTTAGTCAGAGGGAAACTCCCGGTTTTCGACGAAAAGATAAGCAGAGAGGTTTTGATTTCAAATTACCATGCCAGTCGGCTGGGTTTTGATGTGGGTGATAAATTGATTGTTTATTTTTTAAGAGAAGATCAGGATCGTTTGCCACGTTCAGTTGGGCTAACGATTTCAGGAATATTCGATTCTAGTTTTCAGGAATTTGATGAAACATACATCATCACTGATTTAAAACAAATCCAACGATTAAACAACTGGGAAGATCATCAAATCGGTCAGTTTGAATTGTTTGTTGAGGACTTTTCAGAATTACAGGAAGTGGGTTATAAAGTTTATCAGGAAGTCGATTCATTTCTCAATGCGAGCACCATCATCGAACTCTATCCCTCCATTTTTGAATGGTTGAAAATGTTTGATTTTAATATTATTCTCATTATCGGCATTATGATTTTGGTCGCAGGTATCAATATGGTGACAGCTTTGCTCGTTTTGATTTTGGAGCGTACGCAAATGATAGGTATTTTAAAAGCTCTTGGCTCTTCCGACTGGTCAATTCGTAAAATCTTTCTCTACAACGCCGGGTTTTTGATTTTCAAAGGCTTGTTTTGGGGGAATCTCATCGGTCTCTCCTTATTACTCATTCAAAAATATTTAAAAGTGATTCCGCTGAATCCTGAAACCTACTATGTTTCACAGGCACCTATTTATTTGAATTGGGATTATATTTTAGTGATTAATATTGGAACCTTATTGTTATGTGTGTTGATGCTTTTGATCCCCTCTGTTATCATTACTAAGATTTCACCGGTGAAAGCCATGAAATTTGACTAAAATATAATTGGAATTAGTCTAAAGCTAATAACTCGGTATTTGACTTTTACTTTTTTATATTTGCACCTCTAAATTAAAACTATGGATTACGCTGAAAATATCCTTGGAACTATTGGTAACACACCAATGGTGAAAATGAACAAAATAGTTGAAGACATCGATGCTTTGGTTTTGGCCAAGTATGAGACCTTCAATCCAGGGAACTCTGTAAAAGACAGGATGGCTTTGCAGATGATAGAGGATGCTGAGGCATGTGGTGCTTTGAAGCCTGGAGGGACCATTATAGAAGGAACTTCCGGAAATACAGGAATGGGACTGGCTTTGGTAGCCATCGTTAAAGGCTATAAAGTGGTTTGCGTCCTGAGTGACAAGCAAAGCAAGGAAAAAATGGATATTTTGAGAGCTGTGGGCTGTGATGTTCACGTCTGCCCTACAGATGTCGCTCCAGATGATCCACGGTCTTATTATTCAACCTCTGCCAGATTGGCTAAGGAAACGCCAAACTCCTGGTACGTCAACCAATACGATAATCCATCCAATTGTAAGGCACATTTCAAAACCACGGGTCCTGAAATATGGGAACAAACCGACGGAAAAATCACGCACTTTGTGGTAGGTGTTGGAACTGGCGGAACTATTTCTGGCGTGAGCAGTTATCTGAAAATGAAAAATCCAGATATTAAAGTCTGGGGTATCGATACATACGGTTCCGTATTCAAAAAATACCATGAAACGGGAATTTTTGATGAAAATGAGATTTATTCTTATGTCACCGAAGGCATTGGAGAAGATATTTTGCCTTTAAACGTCAGGTTTGACGGCATCGATGGCTTTACTAAAGTTACCGATAAAGACGCTGCGGTGTATACACAGCGGCTAGCGAAAGAAGAAGGTATGTTTCTGGGAAATTCTGCCGGAGCTGCAGTGAAAGGACTTTTGCAGCTGAAAAAACATTTCAAGAAAGACGATGTGGTGGTTGTTCTGTTTCACGATCACGGAAGTCGTTATGTTGGTAAGATGTTTAATGATGACTGGATGCGGGAGAAGGGGTATATAGAGTAATTCTAAGATCTTACTTCATCAGGCTAGCGCCTGTTCCATCAGGCTAGCGCCTGATGTTAAGATATGTCGCCCCTTCGGGGCTGAGCAGGTTTGTGCCTGTTCCATCAGGCTAGCGCCTGATGTTAAGATATGTCGCCCCTTCGGGGCTGAGCAGGTTTGTGCCTGTTCCATCAGGCTAACGCCTGATGTTAAGATATGTCGCCCCTTCAGGGCTGAGCAGGTTTGTGCTTGTTCCATCAGGCTAGCGCCTGATGTTGAGGTATGTCGCCTCTTCAGGGCTGAGCAGGTTTGCGCCTGTTCCATCAGGCTAGCGCCTGATGTTGAGATATGTCGCCCCTTCGGAGCTATCTTGAAGCCTTAAGCTATTAGCCCCAACGGGGCGATATGTGTTAATGATGCGCAAAGCGCATCAGAATAATAAGCTGTAACTATAAAGCCCTGAAAGGGCGATATACCTTTCTGATTCAGTAAGTTTTGTCCCATTTAATGTACTAAACAAGCTTTTGAATACGTTTCAATTAGGTTGTAATTTTCTAAAATTAGATTATGGGACAATCGCTTGTTAAAAATTATATCCACATTGTATTCAGCACTAAATATAGGAAACACCTTATTGACGAGGAAATCCAAGAAGAACTATTCGCTTATCTTGGAGGTGTTTGTAATCAGTTAGAGTGTTATCCTATTAAAATAGGTGGGTACACCAATCATGTTCACATTCTTTGTAAACTCTCTCAAAAGGTTCTACTTATGACCCTTTTAAATAAGCTTAAATCTAATTCCTCAAAATGGATCAAAACGAAGGGTAAGCGGTATTCACAATTTTATTGGCAAGATGGATATGGTGCTTTTTCAGTAAACCCTTCGCAAGTGGGTATTGTGATTAATTATATAGCTAACCAAAAACAGCATCACAAAATGAAAACCTTCAAGAGTGAATATAGAGCCTTTCTTCATAAATATAATGTAGATTATGATGAACGTTATGTGTGGGATTAGGTATGTCGCCCCTTCGGGGCTGAGCAGGCTTGCGCCTGTCTCAACAGGCTTACGCCTGATGTCGGGGTATGTCGCCCCTTCGGGGCTAACTTATGGCGGAAAGCAGGTTCCCGGCTCAAAAAACATTAGAACTCAGAGGTGAAATGAAATGTAATGTTAGGATACTTCTGCTGTGTCATTTGCAATGAGAATTCGGAGTCGGCCAGGAATACGAGTTGGTCTGACTTGTCATGAGCCAAAAATTTCGATTTTACACGTTTGAATTCTTTGAACTCTTCACTTTTAGGATCTTTGGGTTCTACCCAGCAAGCCTTATGAACGTTTATGTTTTCGTAAGAACATTTGGCACCGTATTCGTGTTCCAGTCTGTATTGAATGACTTCGTACTGTAAAGCCCCGACAGTTCCTATAATTTTTCTGTTATTCAGTTCCAGGGTGAACAACTGCGCCACACCTTCGTCCATCAACTGTTCAATGCCTTTGTTGAGTTGTTTGGACTTCATCGGGTCAGCATTGTTGATGTACCTAAAATGCTCTGGTGAAAAATTAGGGATACCTTTATACTGAAGAATTTCGCCTTCGGTGAGGGTGTCACCAATTTTGAAAGTCCCTGTATCGTGTAAGCCGACAATATCTCCTGGGAACATCTCATCGACAACTTCCTTGCGTTCGGCAAAAAAAGCATTGGGACTGGAAAATTTTAAATTTTTATTGCTTCTGACGTGAAGGTAAGGCTTGTTTCTTTCAAATTTTCCTGAAACTACTTTCACAAAAGCAAGTCTGTCTCTGTGGCGAGGATCCATATTGGCATGAATCTTAAACACAAAACCGGTAAACTTATCTTCCTCGGGTCTTATTTCTCTGGTGTCACTTTGCTTTGGTCGGGGTGGCGGAGCAATTTCAATAAAGCAATCCAGGAGTTCACGCACGCCAAAATTGTTAAGTGCTGAGCCAAAAAAGACAGGTTGTAATTCTCCCTTTTTGTATTGATCTATATTAAATTCAGGATATACGCCCTGTGCAAGTTCTAGTTCTTCTCTCAGGGTATCTGCTGAATCAGTTCCTATAAGCTGGTCGATTTCATCTGTGGATAAATCGCTGACCTGAACTGTTTCTTCAATGTCTTTTTTGGGATCACCGGTGAAGAGATTGACGTTTTTCTCCCAGATGTTGTAGATTCCCTTAAAATCATAACCCATACCGATAGGAAAACTCAAAGGAGTGACGTGAAGTCCAAGCTTTTGTTCGATTTCATCCAAAAGTTCGAAGGCATCTTTACCTTCTCTGTCCATTTTATTGATGAAAACGATGATAGGGATGTTTCGCATTCGGCAGACCTTTACCAGTTTCTCCGTTTGCTCCTCCACCCCTTTCGCGACGTCAATGACAACAATGACACTGTCCACGGCGGTTAAGGTTCTAAAAGTATCTTCAGCAAAATCCTTGTGACCTGGCGTGTCTAAAATATTGATTTTTATATTTTTATACTCAAATCCTAAAACGGAAGTCGCTACCGAAATTCCTCTCTGGCGCTCTATTTCCATAAAGTCACTGGTAGCTGTTTTCTTTATTTTATTATTTTTTACTGCGCCAGCCTCTTGAATAGCACCTCCAAACAAAAGTAATTTTTCAGTCAGTGTGGTTTTCCCGGCATCAGGGTGAGACACAATACCGAAGGTTCTACGGCGATTGATTTCCTTATTTATTTTCATGTGGCAAATTTAATTTTTTATAGACTGAAATCAATTATTAGAGCTTTTTTGTTGATTATATTTTTTTTTAAAAAAAAGTTAACGAAAAATCATAAAAGTTAAAATATTTGATACATTTGATTAAACAATCTACAAACATGAGAATAACTACTTCTTCTTTTATATTCTTATTTTTAATTTTTTTTCAAAGCTTCTGGGTTAATGCTCAAGAAGAGACCAAATTTACAAATCCCTTTGCAGATCTTATGCAAAAGTTAAAAGCTTCTGGCGTCATAGAAGGTTTTATCTACGCAGATTTTAATGGTAATGGTACACAGGATGCTGGAGAGCCAGGATTAGGGGGCGTTCGGGTTATTATTATTAATTCTGATGGACAGGGTGTGTCTGTATTAACAAATGCTGATGGAATTTGGTCTTTAGCGGTTGAAGAAGGTACTAAATCGATTATAATGGACAGTTCAAGTTTGCCTCCTGGAGCTGTATTAACTGAAGGTTCAGACCCTAACACTGTCCAGGCTATAGCAAACACTACAGTTCAAGCACAAACCAAGGGTTATACATTTCAGGGAGATGCTACAGGTCACTTGTATTTTGATGTCAATGGAAACGAAACTCAGGATGCAGGAGAACCAAATATGCCAAATGTTGATGTTTTTATTACAGATCAATATGGAAATACTCAACCAGTAACTACAGATGCTGATGGAGTTTGGCTGGCAACTGTTCTTTTTGGAAATATAGAAGTTAACATAGATGAAACGGATGTTGATTTCCCAACAGGTGCGCTTCAAACAGAAGGGATCAATCCATCTACACACAACATTCCTCAGGGTCAAACTACATTTACTGAAAATGATGGTTTTTTCGAATCTGGAATCCTTAGGGGAACTCTCTATTTCGATGCTAACGAAAACGGAAATCAAGATGCTAATGAACCTGGTTTACCTGATATTCCTGTTGTAATTCAAACATCATTAGGTGATAATATTACTCTAACTACAGATGTTGACGGATTTTGGGGCACAAGAGTACCTAAGGGATCAACTGTAAGTTCTATTGATGAAACTGTCCCGCAATTTCCTAATGGCGCAACCCAAACGGAGGGCACAAATCCAACAACAACTCAAGTCCTAAATGCACAAACCTATGAGGAGACTGATGGATTCTTCGGATCAGGTATTTTAACTGGTCATTTGTACTTCGATACCAATGGTGATGCTACTCAGAATGCTGGAGAAGCTGATATGCCAGATGTTGATATTTCTATCACAGATCAGTATGGAAATACCCAAACAGTAGTAACAAATGCAGAGGGAAACTGGACAGCCAATGTTTTATTAGGGGCTGTTGTGATTAATATAGACAAAACAGATGCAGACTTTCCTACAGGTGCCTTTCAAACCGAAGGCGATAACCCATCCTCCCATACAACTCTTCAGGGCCAAGCTATTTTTACCGAGAATGATGGATTCTTTAAATCAGGAACTCTCTCTGGAATCTTGTATTTTGATAGTAATGCCAATGGAAACAAAGATGCTGGTGAATCTGGCATCTCAGATGTTTCAGTTAACATTACAACTTCACAGGGTAATAACATTGAAGTAGTCACAAATGTGAATGGATCTTGGAGTACACGAGTTCCTGAAGGTACTACAATAAGTTTTATTGATGAAGATGATCCTGAATTTCCAAATGGAGTTTCACAGACTGACGGAGAAAACCCAACAACTACTGAAGTTGTGAATGGACAAACTTATGAAGAGTTTGATGGATTCTTCGCTTCAGGGATTTTAACTGGTCATTTGTACTTCGACACCAATGGCAATGGTGTCCAGGATGCTGGTGAGGCTGATATGCCGGATGTAAATGTGAGAATCACAAACCAGTATGGGAGTCCTCAAACAGTAGTTGTGACAAATGCAGAGGGAGACTGGACAGCCGATGTTTTGATAGGTTCTGCTGAGGTTAATATAGACGAAACCGATGCGGATTTCCCGACAGGTGCTTTGCAAACTGAAGGAGCCAACCCATCCACTCATACCGTTATGCAAGCTCAATCTACGTTTACAGAAAATGATGGGTTTTATAAATCTGGTATACTTTCTGGAATTTTATATTTTGATAACAATGGAAATGGAACTCAGGATACAGGTGAATCTGGTATCTCAGATGTTTCAGTTGAAATTACAACATCATTGGGTAATGTCATAGATGTAATTACAGATGAGAATGGAGCCTGGAATGCAAGAGTTCCCGAAGGTGATACAGAAAGTCTTATTGTTGAAGAGGATCCTGAGTTTCCAGAGGGAGTTTCGCAAACGGAAGGTTCAAATCCAACAACAACAGAAGTCATAAATGGGCAAACCTATGAAGAGTTTGATGGATTTTTCAGCACAGGCGTTTTGACAGGTCATTTGTACTTCGATACCAATGGCAATGGCGTTCAGGATAATGGGGAGACTAATATGCCAGATGTTGATATTTTCATTACAGATCAGTATGGAAATACTAAAACAGTAACCACAAATGCAGATGGAGACTGGACAGCCGATGTTTTATTTAGTGCTATTGAGGTTGATATAGACGAAACCGATGCAGATTTCCCTACGGGCGCTTTTCAAACTGAAGGCACAAATCCGTCAACACATACACCAATTTTTGGTGAAGTTACCTTTACAGAGAATGATGGATTCTATGAATCTGGAATTCTCTCCGGGATATTATATTTTGACACCAATGGAAATGGAGATCAAGATGCTAATGAATTAGGAATTTCAGATGTTTCAGTAGAAATAGAAACCTCTTTAGGTGAGCCCATAAGCCTGACTACAGATATAAACGGTAGTTGGAGTACACGAGTTCCTAAAGGTTCAACAGTGAGTTCAATCGACGAAACCGACACTGATTTTCCAGATTCAGTTTTACAAACAGAAGGTACAAATCCAACAACAACAGAGGTTATAGTTGGAAAAACCTACCTGGAGTTTGATGGATTTTCAGCTTCAGGAACGATAATCGGTCATCTCTATTTTGATACCAATGGAAATGGAACTCAGGATGCAGGGGAAGCTGATATGCCCGATGTTGATGTTATAATTACCGACCAGTATGGAACTCCTCAAACAGTGACAACAACTGCAGACGGAGACTGGCTTGCTGATGTTTTAATCGGTTCTGTGGAAGTTGATATAGATGAAACAGACACTGATTTCCCTACTGAAGCTCTTCAAACTGAAGGAAGCAACCCTTCTATTCATAGAGTTATTCAAGATCAAATAACGTTCACAGAAAATGATGGATTTTACCAATCTGGAATTCTCTCCGGAGTATTATATTATGATGCCAACGGAAATGGAAACCAGGATACTAATGAATCTGGTATCTCAAATGTTTCAGTTGACATTACGACATCTTTGGGAGATATTATAACCCTAACTACAGATGGAAGTGGAATTTGGAGTACAAGAGTCCCTGAAGGTTCTACAGTGAGTCAAATTGTTGAAACGGATCCTGAATTCCCTGAAAGGATTTTACAAACAGAAGGCACAAACCCGACAACTACTGATGTGATAAATGGACAATCTTATACTGAATCTGATGGGTACATCGGTTTAGGAATTTTAAGGGGGCATTTATATTATGATGCCAATGGTAACGGCACTCAGGATGCTGATGAGGAGGATATGCCAGATATAGATATTGAAATCATAGATGTTTTAGGAAATACTACTATTTTAGTTACTGATGTTAACGGGGATTGGAATATTGAAGTCCCAGCTGGAAATACAATTTCCAACATAGATCAGCAAGACCCCGACTTTCCTCAAAATGTAGTTCAAACTGAAGGTACCGATCCTACAGAAACATTAGTAGTTTCAGATGATGATATATCATCAGATAACGATGGTTTTTTTGAAAACGATCCTCAAATAGAAGGAACCTTATCCGGTCACTTATATATGGATGTAAACGGTAACGGCGATCAGGATTCTGGGGAACCTGATTTACCAAATATTGATATCGAGATTACAGATACATTTGGTGGTAAAACTATTTTGTCTTCAGATGCTAATGGGAATTGGTCCATCGTAGTACCCGCTGGAAATACAATATCGGATATTCTTCAAACCGATCCTGATTTCCCTGAAGGAGTAATTCAAACAGAAGGAACAGATCCAACAACTACTTTTGTGCCTGCAGATGCTGAAGTAGTATCAGATAATGATGGATTTTTTGAACAAGATTCCTCTAATGAAGGAACCTTATCAGGACATCTGTATTTCGATAATAATTCAAATGGCATTCAGGATGCAGATGAGCCAGATATGCCAGATGTTTTGGTTCAGGTCATGGACGAAGCCGGAATAAGCCAAAACTTAATCACAGATGTCAATGGAGACTGGACTGCTCAGGTAGCTGCAGGTTCAGTTACATCAACTATTGATTTAACAGATGCAGCATTTCCTCAAGGAGCTACTCAGACGCAAGGCACAAACCCAACGTCTAGTCGGGTAAATGCGGGAGGTGTAATCGAAGAAGAAGCTGATGGTTTTTATACAACCAACCAAACAGGATTGCTTAGTGGTATTCTCTATGATGATGAGAATAACAACGGAATTCAAGATAATAATGAATTGGGTATTGCTAGCAATGAAATTCAAATTGAAGAATCTGATGGTAGCATAAGTTCAGTAACTACAAATTCTGAAGGCGAGTGGTCCATGGTTGTTTCTATTGGAAACACGACATCTACTATAGATGTTAACGGTCCCAATTTCCCTATAGGAGCAGACCAGACTCAAGGAACTAACCCGACGACAACATTTGTTGGATCAAATGCGAATGTTGCTGAAGTTCCTGATGGCTTTTTCTTTTTAGAAACCCGTGGAACAGTATTAGGAAGGCTTTATTATGATGAAAACACTAATGGAACACAAGATGCTGACGAAGACGGAATTTCAAATGTCAGAATTTTTATTACTGATGCAACGGGTGCTGAATTTGAGACGGAAACCAATTCAGATGGAGACTGGTCTTTTGAGGTTTTAGCTGGTGAAATCATATCAGAAATCGATCAAAACGACATTGATTTTCCTACAAATGTTATTCAGACCGAAGGTACAAATCCAACAACAACTTTGGTAGTAGCTGGGGAAACCATCAGATCTGATAATGACGGATTTTATATCGAAACCATCAAAACATTTAATGCTATTGCCACAGAAGGAAGTATTTCGAATAATAAATTTTTTAGAATCGAGGGTATAGAAAATTATCCTGAGAATTCTGTTCAGATTTTCAATCGACAGGGAGCTAAAGTATATGACGTTACAAATTATGATAATACAAATGTCAAATTTGCAGGTTATAGTGCTGGTAATGTCAATATGCAAAAAGACAAACGTTTACCACCAGGCACTTATTTCTATATTTTGAATTATGTCAATAGAAACGGTAAACCGATGAGAAGAACAGGATATATACATTTAAATTGATACTCAATCTTATGACTAAATACCGAATTGTACATATAAGTTTGTTGTTTTTCTCACTCCTATTTAGCAACCAGGCAGTTGCTCAGCAGGATCCTAATTTCACTCAGTACATGTATAATACAATGGCTATAAATCCTGCTTATGCTGGATCTCGAGATGTATTAAGTGCTGCCGTACTTCACAGATCTCAGTGGCTAGGATTTGATGGTGCTCCAAGTTCACAGACTTTCTCTGCCCATTCCCCGATTAAAGACGGAAAAATGGGTTTGGGCTTTAACCTAGTTAATGACAGAATTGGGGTTACTCAGGAAACAGATTTCAATGCTGTTTACAGTTATGCTATTGAATTTCCTGAAAATACAAAACTATCTTTTGGGCTCAATGCAGGAATAAACATGCTAAGTGTTAACTTTAATGAATTGAGTATTTTCGATCCTAACGATCCTGAGTTTAACAATTTCGAGGATAAAATTTCTCCCCAATTGGGACTGGGCGCATTATGGTATAATGATCAATACTATGTTGGACTTAGCGTACCGGCTTTATTACGAACAGATCGATTTTCAGAAAATTCTGTTGCAGATGCCCAAGTTAGAGACCGCTTGCATTATTACCTGACTGCTGGCTATGTTTATGACATTAATCCTACTTTAAAATTTAAGCCATCCATTTTACTGAGACATGTAAGTGGAGCTCCAGTATTAGCTGAGGTATCGTCAAATTTTTTAATCAACGGCAAATTTACAGTAGGTGCTGCCTACAGAATTAACTCAGCATTCTCTGCCTTATTTGCATTTCAAGCTAGTGATGCCATATTGCTTGGTATTGCTTACGATAGAGACACGTCAAAATTGTCAAATTATAATGATGGTTCCCTGGAGTTTTTTGCAAGATTTGAATTATTCAAGAAGTATAAAAAAATGTATTCACCAAGATTTTTCTAAAATGAAATTGAATTTAAATCATATCTTTTATGTATTGGCCATACTGTTTTCCTGTTTGGGAAATGCACAGGAGGAGAAATTGAAAGAAGCCGATAAGATGTTTGAAGGTTTTGCCTTTATAGATGCTCAAAAAATTTATCTTGAAGTTGCTAAAACCGGGTATAAATCTGAAAATCTATTTAAAAAACTTGGAGACTCTTATTACTTCAATAATGATTTGGAGAATGCTCTGAATTGGTACGCAAAATTATATGAGTTAAACCCCAACCTTCCGAAGGAGTATTTATTCAAATATGCTCAGTCTTTAAAAAGCGTTAAGCAATATGATGAGGCGGATTTAATCATGTTAAAATTTAATGCCTTAAATAAAAATGATAGCAGGGTCTCTAGACTTAAAAACGAACGTGACTATTTGGAAATTATAGACATGCAGTCAGATAGATTCACCCTTAGTGAGACTCCTATAAATTCTGAGTACTCTGAGTTTTCTCCTTCCTTCTATAAGGACAAATTAGTATATGCTTCCAATAAGCCTAAGTTCTCTTTAATGAGAAGAATTGATGAATGGAGCAACCAACCTTACCTTAACCTATATAGCGTAGAACTTTCAGACTCTTTGGAAGTCACATCTCAGCCAATCAATTTTTTAGATGAATTAAACTCTAGATTTCATGAGTCATCACCCGTATTCACGCGTGATGGGAAAACTGTATATTTTACAAGAAATAATCTGGTAGATAATCAACTTAAACGCGGAGATGATGGTGTAAGTTATTTGAAATTATTCAAATCTGAATTAGGTGAAGATAATAGCTGGTCAAAGCCACAGGAACTACCGTTCAATAGTGATAATTTTTCTATAGCTCATCCAGCCTTGAGCAGTGACGAAAAAACCCTTTATTTTTCTTCAGATATGGAAGGCACAAGAGGCAGATCCGACCTTTATAAAGTCGACATTATAGATGACAATACTTATAGCGAGCCCGAAAATCTTGGAGACGCAATTAATACTGAAGGGCGAGAAAGTTTTGCCTTTGTGAGTGAAGATAACATGCTTTATTTCTCATCCGATGGTCATTTAGGTCTGGGAGGTCTGGATGTTTTTGTTGCTGCTATAAAAGAGAATGGAGAACTAGGAGAAGTATTTAATGTTGGAAAACCGATTAACAGCAATAAAGATGATTTTAGTTTTATTATTGACTCTAAAATTAAAAAGGGATTTTTCGCTTCCAATAGAGGAGAAGCAGATACAAGTGATGATATTTATTCATTTAGACAACTTCAAGAATTGATGACAGCATGTTTTCAATCCATAAATGGTAAAATCTATAACTTTAGTACAGACGAGGCTCTCAAAGGTGCTAAAGTAGAGTTATATGATGAGGATTTGAATTTGTTGCAATCCACAGTAACTAGCTCAGAAGGATTATATCAATTTGAAATCGAATGTGGTACTAAGTATGTTGTAAGGGTTTCTAAAGATAATTTTATAACTGAAGAAGAATTCGTCAAAACAAACACCGATTTTGATACTGAGAATTCTTTAAATTTCAACGTGCAGGGTGGAAATGAGCTCGGTGTAACCGAAGTTGATAATGGGGATGATCTTAGCGAATTACTTCAATTAGATCCAATTTACTTCGATTTCGATGCTTTTCAGATTCGTCCGGATGCTGAAGTGGAATTACAGAAAATTATTGCTGTGATGAAATCCTACCCCGAATTGCGAATAGAAATACGGTCACATACAGATAGTAGGGGAGATGATGCGTACAATAAAGCGTTATCAGAAAAACGCGCAAAAGCTACCAGGGATTATATAGTTAGCAAAGCCGGTTTAGAGAGCAGCAGAATTATTGCAAAGGGTTACGGAGAAACTCAACCGGTCAATAGTTGTTCGAATGAATCCGTTTGTACACAAGAAGAGCATGACCAAAATAGAAGATCCGAATTTATTATTTTAAACGAAAATAATACTAAAGAAGATTAAATTTTAAGATTCATCATCTTCAGTCTAAGAACTCTATGCTCATGATAGCGAAGCTTTAGTCAAATTTGGAAGTGCAATCTTATAATGTTATGCCATGTTCTAAAATCTGATTTTAAATACTTTTTTATTTATCAATTTCAAAAAGGATATAAAAAAATTGAGTGTGAAATTGCTCAAGAAACAACGTCTGAGGGACGCGCATAGGCTGTAAGTTTTCTAGATATGTATTTGATTGATTTTTTTAAGTCAATTACTAAATAATTCATAAATAACATCTTTTCATTGAAGGTGCTTTCCTTATTTGTAGTCTTATGCAAGTTATTTTGTACTTTTGAAACTATGATAGAAAGCACTACCAATTATGTAATTCTTGTGGATGAAAACGATAATCCACAAGGAACCATGGAAAAAATAGAAGCTCATGAAAAAGCTAAGCTTCACCGGGCTTTTTCAGTTTTTATTTATAATTCAGACAACGAATTAATGTTGCAGCAACGCGCACTGACAAAGTATCACACGCCAGGTCTTTGGACCAACACCTGCTGTAGTCATCAAAAACTTGGAGAATCTAATATTGAAGCGGGCAAAAGACGTCTTCAGGAAGAAATGGGTTTTAGCACAGAGCTTCAGGAAACCATTTCTTTTATCTACAAAGCTCCGTTTGAAAATGGTCTTACTGAGCATGAATATGATTATATCCTAGTTGGTGAATTCAATGAAGAGCCTAAGCCTAATCCAGAAGAAGTTCATGCTTGGAAATGGATGAAGCTTGAAGATATTGAAGTTGATATTAAAAAAAATCCAAAGGATTATACAGAGTGGTTCAAAATTATTTTTGAAAAACATAAAAGTGAAATGATAAAATCCTCAACCTAAGCTTATGAAAGTTACTGTACACCGCAAAGCTCATTTTAATGCCGCGCACAGATTATATAGAAAAGACTGGAGTTTTGAAAAAAATGAACAAATTTTCGGGAAGTGCAATAATCCTCACTACCATGGTCATAATTACGAACTCATCGCCTCTGTAACCGGCGAAATTGATCCTGAAACAGGCTATGTCATGGATGTGAAAGTCTTAAAAGATTTTATCAAATCTGAAGTCGAAGACGCTTTTGATCATAAAAACCTTAATGAAGAGGTTCCCGAGTTTGAAAACCTAAACCCCACAGCAGAAAATATTTCTGTTGTAATTTGGAATAAATTAAAGCCTAAACTAAAAAAGGGTCATGAGCTAGAAATCACGCTTTATGAAACTCCTCGAAATTTCGTAACCTATAAAGGAAATTAAAATGTCAATAGAAAAAGGAGAAAAAGTACCACAGTTTGAGCTAAAAGATCAAGAGGGTAATAGTTTTAATTCAGAAAGTATTGTAGGTAAAAAACCAGCAGTTATTTATTTCTACCCAAAAGACTTTACACCTGGTTGTACCAAAGAAGCCTGTAGTTTTAGAGATAGTTATGAAGACTTTAAAGAAGCTGGTGCAGAGGTGATTGGAATCAGCAATGATTCAGAAAAGTCACATGCTAAATTTGCTAAAAAATATAAACTCCCCTTTATTTTACTTTCCGATCCTAATGGCCGAGCTAGAAAAAAATTTGGAATTAAAAAAAGCCTTTTAGGACTGGTGCCTGGGAGGGAAACTTTTGTTATTGATGCTGAAGGTCAGGTGATTTTCAAATTTAATAGTCTTGACGCTTCCAAGCACATGAAAAAAGCACTTAACGCCATTAAGAAATTGGATTGATGTTGTATCCACTTAAGTTTAACTCAATTTTGAAAGAAAAAATTTGGGGAGGGAATAAGTTATATTTCAAAACCGAAGAAAAGATTCACGATAAAAAAATAGGAGAAAGCTGGGAAATCAGTGGTATTAAAAATGAAGTTTCTGTTATTAAAAATGGTAGCCTTAGAGGCAAAAGCCTCCAGGACATACTTGAAGAATTCGAAGATAAGTTAGTTGGGAAATCAGTTTTTGAACGATTTAATTATGAATTCCCAGTTTTAATTAAACTTATTGAGGCTAAAGAAAATCTTTCTGTTCAGCTTCATCCAGACGATCGCCTGGCAAAAAAACGTCATAACAGTTTTGGTAAGACGGAAATGTGGTACATCCTTGAGGCAGAGGAGGATTCTAGATTAATTATTGATTTTAATGAATCCATAACTGTTGAGAGGTATCAGGAATTATTAAAAAAAGGAGACTTAGAGGCTGCATTAAACACTGTTAAGGTGAAGGAAGGTGATGCCTTTTTTATAAAACCTGGATTAGTACATGCTATAGGTGCAGGTATTACTTTGGCGGAAATTCAACAAACCTCGGATATAACTTACCGTCTTTTCGATTGGAATAGAACAGATAAAGAGGGGAACCCCAGGCAGCTTCATACAGATCTTGCTTTAGATGCTATTAATTTTGATAGTCATAACGATTACAAAATTCAATATCATCCAAAACTAAATTCTAAAGTTTCATTAGCAAGTACACCTTATTTTATCACTAATTATTTGAAAGTAAAAGGGGGACTGGATTTGAATTATTCAAATCTAGATTCCTTCACTATACTTATGAATGTTGGTCATGAGGATGCTTTTATAGTTCATGAAAAGCTTAACTATACTATTTCTTCTAAAGAGACTTTACTTATTCCAGCTTGCCTTGATTTCATCAGATTAGAATCAAAAGGCACCAAACTTTTAGAAATCAGTATTTAGTTTCAAAATTAGTTTACTTTTGCCAAAAATAATTTTTTATAAAATGGCAAGTAAAAAGCAATTAAAAAAAGAACTAAACAACCGCTTTGGTGAAATCATTGACGGTGCATTAATCAATCAAGAAGCAAATTCAGAAGATATAAAAAATAAGACGGAAGAGCTTGTGGATGATATTATAGCTGAATTTGATAAGCAAATTGAGCAAATCAACAAAAGCGATGCGGAAGACAGAGCCAAGCACTTAAAATCTGTGAAAGAATCTATAAGTAAAAAAGCAGATGAGTTTGTGGAAAGACTCAACAAGCTTTAATTTGACTCTTCAATACTGAAGTTATTGATTATTGTTCTTTTGAAACCTTATCAATAACTTCAGTTTTTACAGTTTCTTCATCATTTCTCTTCCTATCCTCAATTAACTCCTTGAGCTGCTTTCCATATAAAGATTTCTGAATAGGCCTGTCTAAGGCGTTATAGATTGTGTCCAAATACTTAATCTTAGCATCAAAAGCTTCAGAAAGGATCACATAAGGAGATACTTCTAAATTTTTATTATTTAAGGCGAAATTCACTGTGTAGAGATATTTTCTTTTTAAAATAGAATTAAATCTTTTATTTAAACTGTCTAATTTTAGTTCATTCTGAGCTTTACTGGCTTTAAAATTAGCCTCAACTAGACCTAATCGTTGATCATTAAAACGTTTCACTACTTCGTTGTATTCCTCAAGTTTCTTTTGGTTTTCAAAATCAGAAACGATTTCCAGATCCATCCCGTAATTCTTCAAAGAAGTTGTTAGTGCTAGTTCTCCTGGTTCAGCAAAAAACCTGATTAGTTCTGCGTAATCCTCTCCGTTGTAACGCTCTAGTTCGATGAACATGATTTGTGGCTCTTCTATATAGGTGTTGAATACAAATTCAGAAGAACCAGAAATTTGAATTGAATCTACCGTAACCAAACTGGAATCCCCTATTTTTTGAAGATAAAGAGTTCCTTTCTTGAGACCGTCTATGTCTCCAGTGATAAATAAGTTATCATTTTTATTTTGGCATGAAGTTAAAATGATTGCTATAAGGACAAGAGATAAAAAATGTTTCATGTGATGTTTTTTATAAGTTTGATGAGATTTCCATTAATATTGTGCAACCTAATGCGGCATACGTCCCAACTACGTATCCAAAAACCGCAAGTAATACTCCAACGCTGGTTAATGAAGGGTGAAATGCAGAAGCTACAACTGGTGCAGAGGCAGCTCCGCCCACATTGGCCTGGCTTCCTACTGCTAAGAAAAAATAGGGAGCCTTTATAAGTTTGGCTACTAAGATAAGCAAACCGGCATGGATACTCATCCAAATCAATCCAATAAGTATCAATCCAGGATTTTCAAATACAGCAGCAAGATCCATTTTCATTCCAATAGTAGCTACTAGAAAGTAGATAAAAATACTGCCAATCTTACTGGCTCCTGTACCTTCATAGGATTTAGCCTTAGTGAAAGACAAGGCAACTCCAAAAAAAGTTGCGATGGTAATCATCCAGAAAAAAGTTGAGGAGAACGAAGCCAAAGCAGAAGTCTTATCTCTAAACACTTCAAAATTAGCCAGGAGAAATCCAGAGATATACTCTGAAGCCCAGTGAGAAAAGCCGACTGTCACAAAGGCTAGACCAAGCATAATCATATAGTCTTTAAGCTCTGGTGTTCGAGAAACACTTTTGGTATAAGTCGACACTTTCTCTTTCAATTCTTCTATGGCTGAGGTATCAGCCTTTAGCCATTTATCAATCTTATCAGACCTTCCAATGCCAAGTAAAATAATAGCCAGCCATAGATTAGCAACCACTATATCTACCAAAACCATCCCACCGTATTTCTCAGGATTGTATTTAAAAATCTCTAGCATTGCAGCTTGGTTTGCTCCACCACCAATCCAGCTTCCTGCAATTGTGGACAAGCCTCTCCACACAGCATCGGGACCAGCGCCACCAACGGTTTCGGGAGAGAAAGTAGAGATGATGATAATGGCTAGTGGTCCGCCTATAACTATACCAAACGTACCGGTGAGAAACATAATCAAAGCTTTGAAACCAAGATTTTTGATAGCTTTTAAATCTATGCTTAAGGTCATTAAAACCAACGATGCTGGCAAGAAATAACGACTTGCCACAAAATATAGATTGGATGTTGAGTCACTTATGATATTTAGAGAATTAAATATAGCAGGTACTAGATAGCACATTAAAAGAGCAGGAACTATTTTGTAAAACTTATTCCAAAAACCACTTTTTATGCCCGAGGTATAAAAAATCAGTCCAATGGATAGCATTAAAATACCTAAGACAACAGCATCGTTTGTAAATAGCGGAGTTGGGTTCATTTTAAAAACTTGGAGCGTAAAAGTAAAAATTATTAGCAATTATAAGACTCTATCACATTTTAAAATAGGCCAGTAAAAATTCAGCAACACCATCCTCCTTAGCATTCCCTATAATTTCATCAGCTGCCAGTTTCACTTCGTTTTTCGCATTTCCAACAGCTACGCCGTGTCCAGAAGCTTGTAGCATTTCTATATCGTTATAATTATCACCAAAACTTAGCACATCAGACAGGTGTAGACCAAACTCAGAAGCAATCAAAAACTCGATAGCAGACTTTTTAGAAATCTGTTTAGGAGCAATTTCAATATAAGTGTCTTTAGACCTGTACAGGTGGAGATCCTCAGTTAATTTTTTAGCTAACTCATCGTAAAATTCACTCACCAATTTAGCATCCCCCATACACATAATTTTATGAGCCCCGTTATTGTTCCGTTCCCATAATTTCAAAACGTCTTCATTCGATTTGATAGTTGGATTAACCTTAGTATTATTGATTTCTCGTTTTGTCCATTGGTCTAGCTGTGGAGCAAACCAATCATCATTATGATACAGACTTAAATGCAAATCATGAGTATTAGATTTCACGATCTTTTTTACAAGTTCAAAAGAAATGGTCGTGCTTTGTTTGGTAACATTGTTAACAGAAATCAGCCCCCCGTTATACGCGACAAACGGCTGGTTTTGGATACCAAGCTGCTTTTGTAAATGTCTCATTGCTGAAGGCATTCTTGCAGAAATAAGAACAACAGGTACTTTGTTCTTCAATTTATCAATTACAGAGATGGTTTTAGATGAAAGGTCTCTCTCAGCATTTAGGAGGGTTCCGTCGATGTCACTACAAATAAGCTTTTTCATTTTCCTTTCTGTTGATTTTATTACTGCCCAAATTAAAGCGTTTAGATTGTAAGTATATAACTTTTAGGCAAATTAATGTGGATGTTTTTTTTAGAAAAAACTGAAAGCATAATGTTCACTTAAAACAATTCCATTTATATTTGAAAAAAATAAATATGTAGCCGGCATGATTAAACTAATCCTTCAATACCTTGTGAAAAGATTAGTTTTATGACTAAGGCATACACATGCCCGACCGAGTCATTAAGGCCGTTGTGGTCATCAAAAACAAAAAAAATGCACATGAAATATCTCTTAGTTTTTTTAATTCTATCTCAAACTTTATTTGCCTCTGAAGAGGATTGGGGACAAAACGGTCATCGCGTAGTAGGAGAGACCGCAGAAAGTTATTTAAAATCAAAAGTAAGTAAAAAAATAGATAGAATTCTAAACGGTCAATCTCTTGCAGATGCTTCTACTTATGCTGATGAAATCAAAAGTGATAGCGCTTACGATCAATATAAGCCATGGCATTATGCCAACATTCCTTTTGACCAGACTTATAAGGAAGCAGAAAAGAATCCCGAAGGTGATATCGTCTATGGAATTGAAGAATGCATTTCTAAATTGAAATCGGGTCAACTTGATAAAGAACAAGAGCAGTTTTATTTAAGAATGTTAATCCATTTAGTTGGAGATATGCACCAGCCCCTGCACTTTGGTCTCAAAGAAGATAAAGGCGCCAATGATTTTAAAGTGAAGTGGTTCTATCAGCCCACTAACTTGCACAGCGTCTGGGATACCAAAATGATTGAAAGTTATAATATGAGTTATACAGAGCTATATCAAAATTCCCCAGAGCTTAGTAAAACCAAAGTAAAAGCTATTGAATCAGGAACTCTTTTGGATTGGGTGGAGCAGAATCGTGAATTAACTCGCAAAGTATATACATCTGCAGAAGCTGGTGAAAATTTGAGTTACAGATATATGTACGAATGGTTTAATGTTGTGGAATTGCAAATGAAAAAAGCAGGAATAAGATTAGCAGTAATTCTAAATGATATCTATGCTTAACGCTTAGAAATCTTATTCTGTGTAATTTGCTTCTGTCTAGAAGATTTGAATTTCTTCATTGAGTTTTTACTCAGCTTTTTATGTTTTGTCGCTCTCCCTTGAACGCGTTTACGCCACATCCTGAAGCTTGAGGCTTTCATTTCCTTTTGCATTATTTTGATCACCTCGCTTTCTGTGACGCCGAACTGAAATTCAATTGCTTCAAAAGGAGTCCTGTCCTCCCAGGCCATCTCTATAATTCGGTCTAATTCTCTTTCAGTAAATTCTTTTTCCATAGTCTATATATATAAGTATGCCCACCAAATTAAAACAAACTGTAGTGGAATCCTCAAAAGCAATACCCAAATTGGTATGCCAAGTGAAAATTTTTCTCCGCGTAACATATTGAAGTGAATGAGGAAGAACACTGTCAACATCGATATGATTAGGATGGCAGCGTAAGATCTCGTGTCTTGAAAAAGCAAGCCAAGACCAAGCAGTATTTCAAAAGCACCAGCTACTAAATTTAGAGTTCTGCGTTTTGGTAAAAATTTAGGAATGATTTTTACGTAAGCTTTTGGTTTTACGAAATGCATGGTTCCTGCGAAGACATACATTATTGACATTAGTAGTAAATCCCATTTCATAGTACAAGTTTATGCAATAAATGTCTAAAATATCAAGTACACGTATTTTTTAATCAATTTTTCACATGAACAAGCTTCAAATAAATATATAACTTAAAGATAGAGCGAAAGTTATGGTTTCGGATTTAATTTTTTTCAAAAAACCTCTTAAAAAATTTGGATTGAAGAGGGAAAGAGTTGTAGTTTTGCACCCCGCTAATTGAGGTACTGAGAAGATAACGCAAGGATAAAGTAGGGGTAACGTTAAGTCATTTTTACTTGTGAGATGAGGAATTAAGTTGTAGGTTTGCGCTCTCAAAAAAAAAGTTAGTTTTCGTTCTTAAAAAAGTTTTATTTTTTTCAAAATTATCACTTGTTGAATCAAAAATAAGTGTTAGTTTTGCATCCGCTTAGAGAACTAGGCGTACGGGTTTAAGTATCTTTGGTTAGATTTTAAACGACAAGAATTTCTCTTCATCCCTTGAGTGGGAGGTGTTGACTTCGGGTTGACATAAGAGAAAAAGTTCATTGACATATTGAATTGACAATTATAAGTAAGAGATTTACTTATAGAATTAGAAACATTAAAAGATTAGACTAATTGTAACAGATTAGAGTTAATTCCTGAGAATAAGATGTAAGAGTCGAATTCATTTAGACGTTAAGATATATAAGATTTAACGATGAAGA
>NZ_JAIQZF010000035.1 GCF_020164585.1 Psychroflexus curvus | reverse complement strand
CGACTAAAAAGTAGTCTCAGGCAGACTCGAACTGCCGACCTCTACATTATCAGTGTAGCGCTCTAACCAGCTGAGCTATGAGACTGTAGGCTTTATAATATGATAATTAAATTGACAATTAGAAACACAAAAGCTTATCCTTTTTGATACTTGATTAAAGCTTAATTAATTCCCTTTCTTTAAACGTCTACTACATCTTATCAGATGCAATACTCTAAAAAAGGAGGTATTC
>NZ_JAIQZF010000034.1 GCF_020164585.1 Psychroflexus curvus | reverse complement strand
ATCGCTATTCCTATATATTTTTATTATGTCAACACATAATCCCTGTCCCCTCCTTTGGAGGGGCTAGGGGAGGACTTAAGGTGGCCCGCCCTTTTAAAAAAAAAGGTTCGGGTAAATTATAGCAACAAGCTATAGTGCACTAAGATTTAAGGTGGTTATAGCAACGGGGCTCACCTCTTCCCATTCCGAACAGAGCAGTTAAGCCCGTTAGCGCCGATGGTACTACATACCGTGGAAGAGTAGGTCGCCGCCTTC
>NZ_JAIQZF010000033.1 GCF_020164585.1 Psychroflexus curvus | reverse complement strand
CTGCCGTAACAGTTCTGGTTTGGGCTGTTTCACGTTCGCTCGCCGCTACTAGCAAAATCACTATTGTTTTCTCTTCCTCCGGCTAATTAGATGTTTCAGTTCACCGGGTTCGCTCCCGCCAATGGCGAGTACTATACCTTCAGTATAGTGGGTTGCCCCATTCGGAAATCTGCGGATCAACTCATATGTGCTAATCCCCGCAGCTTATCGCAGCTTGTCACGTCCTTCATCGCCTCTGAGAGCCTAGGCATTCCC
>NZ_JAIQZF010000032.1 GCF_020164585.1 Psychroflexus curvus | reverse complement strand
TTCTCAGGAATTAACTCTAATCTGTTACAATTAGTCTAATCTTTTAATGTTTCTAATTCTATAAGTAAATCTCTTACTTATAATTGTCAATTCAATATGTCAATGAACTTTTTCTCTTATGTCAACCTGAAGTCAACACCTCCCACTCAAGGGATGAAGAGAAATTCTTGTCGTTTAAAATCTAACCAAAGATACTTAAACCCGTACGCCTGTTTCTCTAAGCGGATGCAAAACTAATACTTATTTTTGATTCAACAAGTGATAATTTTGAAAAA
>NZ_JAIQZF010000031.1 GCF_020164585.1 Psychroflexus curvus | reverse complement strand
CTGGCAACCAGTCCGGCGGCTCGATCACGACGACTGTGGCGCCGACCGCTACGCAGAAACTGTCGATCCTGCGCAATGTGCCGTTCACGCAGCTGACGCACTACGTCCCCAATGATCCGTTCCCGGCGGCCTCGCACGAGCAGGCGTTGGACAAATTGACGATGGAGACGCAGCAGCTCAACGAGGGGCTGTCGCGTTCCATCACGCTGCCGCCGAACGCCACGGGCTTGAGCACCAACCTGCCGCTGCCTGCAGCAAACAACCTGATCGGCTGGAAC
>NZ_JAIQZF010000030.1 GCF_020164585.1 Psychroflexus curvus | reverse complement strand
ATTTCATCGCGTCGAGCGGCTGCCCCGGACCGAACAGCTGGCCGGCAAAGGTCGGCGTCAGCATGCTGGCGGCCGATCCGCCGGAGCCGTGCAGCACCAGCACCGGCTGCCCGGTCGGTGCGCCGACCGTGGTGTAGTGCAGCCGCAGTTCCGGCATCACCTCGCCGCCGTGGAACTTGAAGTCCTTTGCGATCCACTCGCCATCCTGCGGCGCGGGATAGTCTGCAGCCATGACCGGTACCGCTATCGAGACGAGAGCGGCCACAAGCGCCGCGCAC
>NZ_JAIQZF010000003.1 GCF_020164585.1 Psychroflexus curvus | reverse complement strand
ACTCAAAAACGAGTAAAAAGTGGAGCAAAAGCTCTGCAGTCTTTGCTTTGTGAAATAAAAACCCTGCAATACTTAATCAACTTTGATTTAAGCCCTCTAAATTTAGTGTAAATCCAACTCTGATAAAAAAACAAAAGCCCTGAAAAGGGCTTAAAACGACTCATTTTTTAGAGTTTTAGTGGCTTGTGCAACGGTTACCTGTGTTATGCACATTATTTTCAAGTTACTTTTTGGGAAAGGTGCATTTCGTAAATGTGATTGTTTGAATCAAAATAGATAATTAATAAAGAATTTCCCCATATCCAAACTTCCTTTTTGTCTTTGGTTTCTATTTCAAAAACGCTTTCTACTTTTTTACGATGATCTCCAATTTCAAGCCCATTGATGTTTATTCCTTTCTCTGTTATATAGGCATCCGAAAGATAACATAAACCAGCTATTATTTGATTTTCTGAGAACATTAACCTAAAATCATCACATCCAAATTCAGCAATTATTTCTGGTCCTCCTCTTTTTTCTAAATCAGGTTTTCCGAGAACCTCAATATATCTGTCGTAATCAAATTTGTCATTCGTAGGAATACCATTTATTTTAAATTCTGTTTTTAAAAAAAAGTTAATTGTATCATTTGATTTTGAATACTTTTTTGAAGTTTCTTGAGCAAATCCTGATAAAGAAAAAATAAACAGAAGTAGAAATATTCTTCTCATAGTAATTATATTGTGCATAACAAGTTATATCCTGCAAAAAATTATATTTAATAAATACTTTTAACGGGATAAACTCAGGGTTCAATACTCTTATTATTAAAAAAATAAACATACACAAACCTCAAACGGCTCACAATAAAAATTAAGTTTTTATTTAGAAAAAAATCTAAACCTTATAACCTTGACTGTTGGCAATGGAAAAACGAAAAACCAAACCCCTGCCCGCATCAGGGGCATTTTTACTAATAAAATTGAGACAGCCTATAAAAGGAGTTTTTAGCAGTTACACTGCAGGTGTCTTATTGGCGGTGGTTTTAACATAGGTATGGTAAGCTTTAGCGCGGTCGCGTTCTTGTTGAGCTAAGGCTTTATACTTCTCCTGACTTTCTTTTCTTTCTTTGCTTTCTTTGGGGTAAGTGACCAAAGCAAGAATAAGCAGAATGGAACGGGTAAATACAAACGTTAAGGTCACAAGGTCCAGGATATTGAGGAATATGGCCCAGCCAATTTTCTTTTCGCCTCCCCTGGCATATCTGGGCATCCAGAGAAGGTGAAGCAAGACGTATCGACCAAAATGGAGGGGTTCTACCTCTTGGGCAGCTTTTTCATAGACTTTCGCCCGGTCTTCACAGGCTTTGGCAGAAGTCCTTAAGACCTCCACATAAACCTTTTGGGTGGTATGCAGTATGTTTTCCAATTGCTTGTAAACCTTGCTGTCCTCCTCTTCGGTAAAGCTAACAACGTCCTCTACATCGCTACACTTATCAGCAAAGTCTTTCATCATACTCACTAACTGCTGACTTTCCTCAACATCCAGGTAACCGTCTTCAATAAAAGCTTTGGCTTCGTTTTTTTTTGACGACAAAAGCGCCACCAAGTTTGGAGATGAGGGTTGTGGGACGATAGCCAGTTTTAAAGCTGATGGCCCTATCAAAATCATTTTGCACATCCTTTATTGGCTGCGCCCTTGAGTTTGATGGCCGCTGGGGCTCGCGGCCACTTAGGCTTGCTGCTCTGCGGATGGGGATGGAGTGTCTGTCCTTGAAGACCGTATTACTGACTACCCTACCCATGTCTCTTCCTACCTGGTTGATTGCACTTTTTAAAAATCCCATACGATTGGTTTAAGGTATAAAATTAAGAGACCTGCTTGAAATACGATTGGTTTATGACTAAATTTTCTCTTTTACGCTAAAAACGCTTGTATATAACACAAACTAAAAATTTACTGCTTATCCAGGTTAAGCTAGCAAAGAGGTGTTTTATAGGGAAAAACCTAAACCTGTCCGAATGCCTAAGCAGGCGGAGCCTGTCCGTCTCAGGCGGACAATGCAGGCAGGTGATTCGACGGTAGGAGAATCGCGGCGCAATGAGTAAAGCCGAAATGTATCGAAGCCAAGTCGTGTTTCGTGGTTCCTGTTTCTTGGCTCCTGGTTCTTCTGTTCACTCTTCACCGTTCACCGTTCACCCTTGACCGTTCACCCTTAACAAAGGCTGGTGGCTGCTCCAGGCTGAAGCTCCCAAAACCATCATTCCTGTGTTTCCACCGCCTCCAGTGCAAGCAACCTGTTTTGAATATGTTCTAAAAGTAGAATAGGTATAATAACCTTTCTTTTTTATGAAGTTTGATTTAATGCAGTAAGTACAGATTCATTTACATAATAATTTAAACGGCCCATTTTATGTTTAACCAAATGCCCATCTTCTGCCAATTGGTTTAAGTAACTTGCCGCTGTAATACGTGAAATATTGAGTTCTTTTTGTAAAAACTCTATTTTAGTATAAGGTTGTTTAAATAAATGGTTGAGCAAATCTTGGCTATAAAACTTATAGTTATCTCTTAGTATTGTTTTAAATCTAGCCATAGCTTGTTTTATATTTTTTACTAACTGCAAAGTTTCTTTTGCTGTAAATGTGATAGCAGTTATTATAAACACAAGGTATTCTTCCCATTCATCAGTTTCTCTCACTTGCTGTAACAATTTATAATAGTCACTTTTATGCTGAACAATGTATCTGCTTAAATACAATATAGGTGTATCTAACAGATTGTATTGTATAAGGTACAAGATATTCAAAATTCTACCAGTTCTTCCATTACCATCATAAAAAGGATGAATGCTTTCAAACTGGAAGTGAAAAACTGCAAGTTTAATTAAATGGTCTATCGGAAGTAAATCTGATGTATTTATGAATTTTTCTAAATTATTCATTAGCGTTTGAATAGAACTAAAATCTTGCGGAGGTGTATACACAACATCACCCGTTTTTTGATTTTTTAAAGTTGTACCTGGTACTTTTCTAAAACCAGCATTCTTATTTTCTAGCAGCTCTTGTATGTTTTTAATATGATTTAATGTCAGGCATTTATACTCTTTTACGAGTTCAAAACCCTTTTTCATAGCAGTGATGTAATTCTGTACTTCTTTAGCTTGGCTAGAAGTCATTTTATCCACTTCTATACTTGCTTTGTAAATTTCGTCATGAGTAGTTACTATGTTTTCCACTTCACTACTGTCTTTTGCTTCTTGAATCGCCAACGTATTGATTAGAATATCTTGTTTGGGTATGGACTGCGCTACCCCTTTTAATTCAGCTAAAGCACGGTGTGCTTCTGGAAGAAGCTTTAATACTCGTAAAGTTTCTAATTCTCGTTGGTAAGGTAATTCTTGCGGTGTCCAATTTGCTGACATGGTTTAAAAGATTTGAATTTAATAGGTCAAGATAATTTAAAAACCTTTACACATCACATTAACGTGTATAAAAAATAAAAAAATCTTTACACGTTTTGTTTATGTGTATAAAAACCTAAGATTATTATACATATTATACCAATTTGACTATTAAATGTCGTTAAAAAAGCGAAATTGCTTTTTTCATATATAACGCTGTGTATAATTTGCATAGCTGGGCTAAGTGATATCAAAATTCCGTCATTCATCAACCTTCACCTCCTCTAGTTCAAGCAACCTTTTTTGAATTTGTTCTAAAACTTTACGATGAGAATATTCCCAACAGTGACCTTTCATAGGAGAAAAGACGATTTCTGCATTAGATTTGGGCCCTGATGTTTCATTTAAATACGCATCAAATAACCTCATCGAGTTATTGAGGTAGAAATTATCCATATCGCCCATCCAGATGTAAATCTTATCTTGAATTTTCGGACCCAGACTCAACCAGTTATCTTTAGTGTATTTCAGTAAGTCGTAATTCTCCCAGTGGGCTGCGGTAGTGCTGTCTATAACTCCTGTGTTGTGGTCAAAAAGTGGCTTAGGCAAACCATCTTCACCTTTTGGGCTAAACAGAGCATTCCACCCACCCCACTGACCTTCCAAGGAAAAGCAGGCAGTATTAATGGCCAACCTTGGTGGCTGAGTGGTTTCACGCTAGTGAAATTGTATCGAAGCTACCTTGAGACAGGGTCATTTCGATACATCCGCCTGAGGCGTACACTCAATGACCAACTCTAAACTGGTGGCTGAGTGTCCGCCTCAGGCGGATGTATCGAAGCTACCGACAACATCATTTCGGTAAATTAAACAAACACACCAAACCAAAAAAAGCCCCAATACCGTGTAAAATCGGTATGGGGACTTCTATTTATGCAGTGAAATCTTTAAGGTTTACGAACCTCCTGTTCCCAGGAAGCCCCACTGATGTCTGTTAGTTTTATAGTGTAATTTCCCGTTGGTAAGTCTTGTAAAACTGGGTCTTTTAAAGACAGGTTGGCTTTAGCTCCCAGCGGAATCACCAGGCTATGGGCACCAGGTTTAACTTTGGCCACATAATAGTTGGAGATCCACTCGTCTCCCATCCCTGCTAAATCCGTCTGGGTATAGCTTAAGACGCTTTGCTGTTGCGCGTCCAGAACTTCTATGCCGATGATCCAGGCGCCATAAACGTCTACGCCTTCGGTCCTGAAGACATCAAAGCTGATCACTTCGTGGCTCATCAACGTCTCCGTGATTTCGAGTTTTGGCTTCACCGATTTGTTGTGCAGAGTCCCCCATAAACCGCCGTGAAACACCTGATTGGTCATTAGCGTCATCCCGAAAATCAAAAGCGATCCTATCAGCACCACTTTGGGAAACACAGACTCTCGAATAGGCAAAATACCAGACCCTAACCAGGCAAACCCCTTTGTCTTGGTCAGCTTAAAGTTGTTTTTCATCAGGTAGTTGTCCAAAGAATATTTACCACTCCCCGTTAGGAATAAAACAAAGCCGGTAGCAATCCCCAGCACACCGATTTGCCATTCATCCAGGCAGGTCGTACCAATCCAGCCCGAGCCCAGAAGTATACCCATTGCCAGGCCAAATACACCAATACTCATGAGGCGTGTAAAGAGTCCAAACATAATAAACAGGCCTACAATACCTTCGATTACAGTAAAGATGACCATATTGATCCATAACACGTCTGGATTCTCTACCAGGTATTGAATAATGGGCTTGATGCCCAACGCGTTGGGTAAAAAGTGATTGAATTTTTCTCCGATGTATCCCGCCTGTTCCGGGTCGAGTTTATCGGCTAAAATTGTTCGTCGCCATAGGGCAGAAAAGTAGGTCCAACCCACGACGAGTCGTATTGCAAGCGTTAATAAGCCTGCGTCATTTTTGAGTGTTATAGGTTTCATAGAGATTCAGATTAAATAGTAAGACTTATAAACCCTTTCTTTTTAAGTTGAAATCCGTATAAAATGCCATTGTCCACCACTTCTAAAATTTCTGGTAAATCATCTGGACTTATACTGAATTTATTCAGCGATAGTCCACAGGCTGATACTTTCACATGCTGCAGCTTGGCCTGCTTCAAAAGCTTAGAAAAGTCAGGATTATTTTTCATATCGCTAACGGTTTTTCCACAGAAAATAACCTTGAATTCGCCGTGGTTATCACCGTCTTCTTCAGCCAGCGAAGCAGCCGTCATCAGGATAGGTTTCAGTTGTTTTATGTTTTTGGACAGCACCACATAATTATGTTGATCTGCATGGAGGTCCTGGGCTTTTATCTGACTTGTTCCAAGAATAAGAAAAAGTAAGATCGTGATGTATTTTGTTGAATGTGTCATTGTTTATAATTTAGAGTTGAATTTAAACTGAAGAATAAGAGTCCGCCGAGTAGGGCTATATTTTTAAAAAGTGGTCCCATGCTTTCCACCTGACCTACCTGTACGGTAAGTGTAATGGGAATTAAGACCGCGATGAGAACAAGCGCTGCAAGTCTGGTTTTGAAGCCTATAAGCAAAGCTATACCAGCAATAAGCATAACCACTCCAGACAAAATCACAGCGGTTTTGGGAGTTCCCAGGAGTTCACCCAGGAAGCCCATTCTGGCATTCTTTATTCTATCGATTGTTTTTTCGGTATTGATAAAATGACTGATGCTAGCAACGATAAATATGAGGCTGAGCATGCTGCGAAGTAAGACTACAGAAACGTAACTTACCTCCAGAGTTTTAAGTTTAGGGTTCATTGAAAATGATCTGTATTTGGTTTTTAAATAGACTATTTTTTTAAAAAAATAGTAGCTTAGTATTCCTAAAGCCTGTTAAGGGTTTTAGTAGCGAAACTCAAGGCTGAAAGAAAAATGACTTTCTATAGCAGACTATTAAAAATTGTCATGTGATGAGTTAGCTATTTTCCATGAATATGAAAAACTACAGGTACACTTTGAAGTTACTGAAAAGAATATACAAGGGCACTGATGAGGCCAAATTAGGTCTTATATAGTCGTTTTGAATGGAGGCCTGAGGGAAAGCAACGTCAAAATCAATTCTGAAATGCGGGCTTGCAGCATCAGTCAATGGATTTGTATCCAACTTACTGCTAACTGCCTTGGCTTGAGCAATGCGCTGGGTCTGGCAATTGAGCAGAGGAGCAAACGACTGACTTTTACTGGACACCTGGGTCTGTTCGACACCAAGCTCAGCCTGAATAAAGTTTCTGACTTTACAAGGTGAAAGCAGTAGCAATACGCCTAAGCCTAGTACAGAACAAACCGATGCAATGTTTTTGAAATCTTTCACGCTGTAAAACTACGTATTCTAAGCACCTGCCAATGACTTTAACTATTAAAGTTGAATTAAGAATTTCATAAATAAAACTGAGTCTAAGTCTCAAATTCTGGAAGTCGCCTCATTTTCCAACTCTAAAAAAGCCAGTATGAAGCAGGTTTATTATTAAAAGCTGTATTATTTTTAGGCACTAAAACCATCACAAAATGCCCTTAGAACTTCATCCCTCCAAAAGAATGAATTCCATCACCAAAGATGGCACCTCTCCTGAAGTTTATATTTTACAAACCAAAGTAAAGGCAGAGTTATCGATGCAGGAGTTGTGTTACCGAATCAACCAATCCTGCAGCCTCACCGAAGCCGATGTGCTTGCCTGTATCTCCCAGCTCAATCATCAGGTCTGGGATGCCTTACAGCAGGGCTATAAAGTAAACCTTGGCGATCTGGGCAGTTTCAAAATAGCGATCCAGTCAGCCTCCGAACCTCAGCCCTCAGACTTAAAAAAAGCGATGTCCAGAAGTTAAAAATCAATTACCAGCCCAGCAAACGCCTCAAGAAGCAACTGCGAGGTGGTGTGGAGATGAAGATTGTTTATAAGAAGTAGGGAGGCTATGTCACTTCGAGCCTGCCTTCCAAGTTAACGCAGGCAGGCTCAATGACCACAACTAAAACACTAGTGGCTGAGTGTCCGCCTCAGGCGGATGTATCGAAGCTACCAATAACGTAAATTAGAAATTATGAAAAAAGGCTTTACCTACATTTTAGAATGTTACTATGGAAGTTACTATACTGGAAGCACATCTAATTTAGAATTACGGTTACAGCAACATAATGATGGTGTTGGAACTAATTATACAGCGAGACGATTACCGGTTAAATTATTGTATTATGAAGCTTTTGAAAGACTAGATTACGCCTTTTACATAGAAAAACAAATACAAGGCTGGAGTAGAAAAAAGAAAGAAGCGTTAATGAATGGTGCTAATGATTTATTACCCCAACTATCTAAAAAAAAATTTGAGATAGTGAAATTATAATGGATTTAAGGTTGATGAGTGATTTTCGACAATGTCATTTCGATTCATCCCAACAAAACCTGTCGGGAAACTTGAACTGACAAGGATCGAACTAACATAGATTGAGTCATACTTCATCCTTAAACAATTACTCCATTACATTTTTATTTATGATATCTGTTTTGGGATAGTTATGTTTAGGACGAGGTGACCATTGAAAATCGGTGATAACCTCAACATCAAATAACTCCTTTGCCGGAGTGCTTAACAAAACAGCACTAAACTCATCTTCTATCTGTTTTAAATGGTTTAATTCTTCAAGATTCAATCGCTCTTTGATGGCGAGTTGTCCCAGACTATCTATTTCTTCTGGTTTTACTCCTGCCTTTAAACTTACACTTAGCGCTTTTTGGTGATCAAGTCTTTGTAAATAGTAAATTCCATCGATAGAATTATCCACATAAAATGAGTTATATTGATACCTCCCACCAGTGAGATAAATGGCAGCATCCGTCAAACATGGTGACGACTTACTTATGATTCTGGTGTTGGTTCGATCGACAGGTCCTTCGGGGTACAGTTCTTTAAAAGCTTCATGCAAACCCAGATACCCTACAATCAAACCATCGCATAAATGCCCGTGAAGTTTTACTAAATCATCCAGTTGTATGTCCTGAACATGATTAAGCTGACCTTTTGAAAAGTCAGTGTCTATCACTTTGATGATTGGTGCTTTTGAGGTATTGATAGCTTGATGAGATTTTGAACAGGACATCCAAAAAAAGCCTATAAAAAAAGTAATAAAAATGTATTTCATTTTAAATGAGTTGGCGATTTATTCCTTTATGGTTCCGTATTTTTTAGCTAGAGCCATTTGCCCGGCATGGTAAGCAGTGTGAGTCACTACTCTACCGAAAGCTTCAGCAAGAGTTTTGGTGCCAAATTCCTTGGTGGTTATTTCTTTTTCCCAAGCTTCATTAGTTTGGGCTTCAATGGCTTTTTTGAGTTGGTCAAAAGCTTCTTGATTAATTTCTTTTAAGTCTGATAAATCCGTCCACTTTCCGGTGTCTTTCCCATCGATGACGGTTTTGGCAGTGATGCGAACATCGTCTAGTTTGAAGACATTTTTAGCAAATAGCAATTCCACTTCAGCGATATGCCGCATCAAAAAGCCGACTGAATTTGGGCTATCACCAAGTGTTTTTTTGAGGTCTTCTTCAGAAATCTTTTCTAATTGATTGGAAAAACGAGTTCTTGCTTCTATCCATAAGTTTAAAAAATGCTGTGTCATAATGTTTGAGTTTTAAAGTAAAATATTGAATATAAATCCAGATAAAATGATAAACAACGTCACCACGCCAAAGTAAATGGCAATCAACTTGAGCGACATTACTTTTTTGAGTAAAGTTCCTTCAGGGATTGATAAACCCACGGTTGCCATCATAAAAGCGATAGCGGTACCGAGAGGAACACCTTTGGCGACAAACACTTGAATCACCGGTACAATTCCTGCAGCATTGGCATACATTGGTACGGCAAGAATAACGGCTAATGGAACTGTCCACCAAGCGCCACTACCCAGATATTCCGCAAAGAAATTCTCTGGTACATAACCGTGCATGGCAGCTCCAATTCCGATTCCTATCAACACATAAATCAAAATGCCTTTTACCAAATCCCAAGCATTTTTTATGATTTCTGGTAAACGTTGTACAAATGTTTTTTTGGATTCATCATAGTCAGCTTCTCCAGCTTCAGCGTTTTCTAAAATTTTCTGAACCCAATCTGATAACATCGGCTGCAAATTGAATTTCCCTAAAATCCAACCACCAAGCGTTCCTAAAATTAATCCTGAACCCACATAAATCAGCGTAGCTTTCCAACCAAACATGCCCAAAAACATGGCGATAGCCACTTCATTAATCAAAGGTGAAGTGATTAAAAATGAAAAGGTAACGCCAAGCGGTATTCCACCTTGTACAAAACCAATAAACAAAGGAACTGAAGAGCAGGAACAAAAGGGCGTAATCGCACCAAAGGTGGAAGCAAAGAAATATTCTAAACCGTAAAGTTTTTTACGATTCAGGTAATTCTTAAGGCGTTCAATAGGAAAGTAAATATTGATAATGCCCATCAAGAAAACAATAAGAAACAACAGCACCAAAATCTTTATGGTGTCGTACACAAAGAAGTTTAAGGCATGCCCCAAATCAGATTCGGCAGCAATATTAAAGACTTGGTAGATTAACCAGTCTGCAAATGATTGTGTCCATTCGAACATCAGATGTTATTTTTTGAAATTTCTAATAAAATTTTTAGCCTTGTCACCACGCAAATGATCAGCAAGCCCCAGCAAACCGTTTTTTAAATAAGCCACTTCGTAGCCTTTGCTCTTCAAATACATCATCGCCAGGATAGCTCTGTCCTTGTGTGGACAGGCAGTAACAATGAGTTTGTCTTTTGGCAGTTCCGCATAGCGTTGGGGCAAAGTGGAAAGCGGAATTTTTATAGCGTAAGCCATCTGCCATGCGGCTTGTTCTTCTTCAAAACGGATGTCGACTAAAACCACCTCATCATCTTGCAATAACTGAACAATTTGCTCTGAAGAGATCTTCATCTCCTTTCGGCTTTCATAGGTATAGTTCGACAAGTAATTATCCAGTTCGGTTTGCGCAGAAACTGATGCCACGTTTATGAATATAATACCTAAAATAAGGAATTGAATTGTTTTCATAGAATTCATTTTAGAAACAACGGGATCAATTATAACAACCTGAGCCGGTAGAATTGACTTCTGCCAAATCTCCTTTAACAGGAAAGCCTTTAGATTCCCATTTTATAATACCCCCCTCTAAGTTTTTCACCTCTTTATAGCCTTTATTACTGAGGTAATAGGCCGCTTCGAGACTTCTTACTCCACTCCTGCACACCATTACTATCGATTGGTCTTTAGGAATTTCTGCATAGCGTTCTTCAAATTCTGTCAAGGGGATATGAAGTATATTCTTCACATCAAAACTAAGTTTATCGACTTCTTCTTTTTCTCTCACATCCACCAAAAAACCCCCTTCTTTTTCAAACTGAGCAGTTGTGGTTGGGCAACTATTTATTATTTGTGTCGTGTTCATCATCTGTAGTTTTAAATGTCAAGGATTGTTTTATAAAAAGTCTCCACTGGTCCTTTTACGACATAAGAACCTACCGGTGCAGCAGCTTTTTTGAAGCGCTGATCCAGATGCGAGTTTTCATGATCCCAGTACGATTCCCAAACCCCATGCATGATATAATTTCGATAATCGCCATGTGTTTTGGCTCCACGTAAAATTTCAGTGGTCACTGCTTTCTTGTAGTTTGAGTTATCCTTAGCTCCGGCTAATCCAGTTTCTGAGGTATGTGGCTTAAACGTATTTTGAGCTATGCTTAAAAGACCCTTCACTTGTTCTTCAAAAGCCTCTGTGTCCTTTGCCTTTATGCTAACGTGATTTGCTACTGTAATGGTGTTTTTAAGTCCATGCTTATAATTCAAGAATGTTTTAAGCTCACTTGGCTGACTAAAGACCTTTTCTCTGTTACCAGCGGCTATCGTTACCATAGGTTCACCAGTAAACTCTAAAAATAGGTCTGTCTTTCCATTGGGACTATACATGAAATTCACTTCGCTTAAATGGTCTTTAATCAGGTTGTTAGCGCCGTAAAGTTTTAAATTTTCAAAAGAATTAAACCTTACCAGTAACAAATACACATAAGGCATGCTTCCGCTTTCGGCTCCCTCTTCAAAAGCACTGGCGAGAGCTCCTTTATAGCTGGCCGGAAGATTTTTTACCATAGTTGAATCCCCAACCATTTGCTTCAAACTAAATCCTAAAAATCCATCATACTGACTTATTTCTGAATTGACTAATTCTTTTATTTTAGACTCAACCTCCTTATGTATTGGTTTTGCTACTCTAAATGAACAGGTAGCTGAAAAAACACCATCATTTATAGGTTCTTCTAGTAAATCTTCTTTTTGAAAACCTCTAGCAAATAATCCTCCTGACATTAATGTGCCAGTGGCAAACGCACTGTTTCTTAAAAATTCACCTCTTTTCATAAATGTATGGTTTTATAAAAAAGATTCTATTTCTGACACATCGCCAGCTTTACCTTTTATTTTTATCTCTTCATCAATCACCAAAACTGGAGTAGAAAGCACATTGTATTTCATGATCTCCTGGATGTCTTCAATCTTTTCAACATTGGCCTTTACACCCTTGTTTTCTAGTGCTTTATTAACATTGTTGAACATGGTTTTACACTTTGGACAACCTGTTCCTAAAATTTTAATTGATCTCATTAGATTGCTTTTTACGATTAACTGTTCGCAAATATACGAACTATAATTCGCAATTCGTAAAAATACGATTGAAGATGTAAAAAATTATTTTAAAGCAGAAGAAAGAAGTTGTTTTGCCTGCTCAAAGTTTTCTCTGTTGATGCAGTATTTGATTGTAGGAGAAGAAATATTACCTTGAATGAGTCCTGCATTTTTCAATTCCTTGAGGTGCTGAGATAGCGTAGATTTTGCAACAGGTAGTATTTCTGCCATGTCTCCATGAAAGCAACAGGCTTGAGAGTTAAGCAACTCCAGAATCGCCAGCCGAATAGGATGACTTAAGGCCTTAGCAAACCGAGCGGTTTGCTTTAATTCTTCTGAAAGGATGTCTTGTGTTGGTTGCATAACATGTAATTCTATTCGCAAATATACGAACTTTAATTAAGTTTTTAGACCCTCTTCACTTTGAGCCTGGCTTCCAATGAACGCAAACAGGCTCAATGACCAACTCAAACACTGGGGACTGAGCCTGTCCGCCTCAGGCGGGCCTGTCCGAATGCCCTATCAGGCGGGCTTGCCCGAATGTCCCAACAGGCGGGCCTGCCCGAATGTCCCAACAGGCGGGCCTGCCCGAATGTCCCAACAGGCGGGCCTGCCCGAATGCCCTATCAGGCAGAAGAACACAGGCGGGCTTGCCCGAATGCCCTAACAGACGGTCCTGTCCGAATGCCCTATCAGGCGGGCCTGCCCGAATGTCCCAACAGGCGGGCCTGCCCGAATGCCCTATCAGGCGGGCCTGCCCGGAGCCAGCGTCAGCGTCATTTTGATACATCCTGGCAAAAAAAGTCTTAGTCTTCGTCTTCAACTTCAACTTCAACTTCAATTTCAGCTTCAGCTTCAGCTTCAGCTTAGTCCTCGTCAGAAACGGATGTAATTACCCAAAAGAAAACAAAGCAATCTCCGAGTTGAAGAAAACATGTATCTTTATTAAAAATCAACATCTATGAAATCCATCACATTTGCCTTAGGCTTACTGATCAGTTGTATAGGTTTAGCCCAGACTCCAGACAAAACCACACTTGAAAAACTAACTAATCAGGCTTTATCAACCAACATAGAGTTGTTAAAAGACTGGCTGAGTTTGCCAAACAATGGCCTTATTGAGCAACACGTGCAGACCAATCTGAATTATGCGCAAGCTGCGTTTGAAGCTCGCGGATTTACAACTCAGGTTCTGGAAACAGAAGCGACTCCTTTACTTCTTGCAGAGCGTTTTACCCAAAAAACCCTGCCCACCCTACTCCTCTACGCCCATGCCGATGGTCAGCCTGTAGAACCCGAGCGCTGGAATCAGCCCAATCCCTATGCGCCGGTTCTCAAACAGCAAACCGCTCTTGGCGAATGGGAAATCCTGCCCTGGTCGGCTTTACAAAACACTATAAACCCAGACTGGCGAATCTACGGCCGGTCTACCTCCGATGATAAGGGGCCTATTGCTATGCTATGGTCAGCAATAGCCCTTATGGATCAGGCGAATATCACTCCGAAAGTCAATCTTAAAGTCATCATCGATTTTGAAGAAGAACTCGGCTCACCCAACTTACCTGCGGCCGTTAAAGTGCATAAAGAGAAATTAGCAGCAGACATGCTTGTCATCCTCGATGGCCCGCAGCATTCTACCAATCAGCCTACTTTATCCTTTGGAGCCCGGGGCATTCAAACCCTCACACTAACCACATTTGGTGCAAAAGGCTCTCAGCACAGCGGTCATTACGGCAATTACATCACCAACCCTGCTCGCCAGTTATCTCAGCTTTTAGCTAGTTTTTACACAGACGACGGACGCGTAGCCATTCCAGGCTATTACGAAGATGTGGCTATTTCTGAAACAGAAATGACTGCGCTCAAAAATGTCCCGGACGATGAAGCGCAGCTCAAAAAGGATCTTGGCTACGTCACCCAGGATAGCGTGGCGAGTTTCTTGCAGGCCGCCATTCAGTACCCATCGCTCAACATTAGAGGCCTGAAATCCGGCTGGGTAGGTGACGAAGCCCGAACTATTGTACCAGACCGGGCTATCGCAGAACTGGACATAAGACTGGTGAAATCTTCTCAGCCTGCCAAACTTATAGAGCGTATTCAATCTCATATCGAAAATCAGGGCTATACGGTTTTAAGTAGCCCACCAAACGATGAGCAGAGACTCAGCCTGGATAAAATCGTACAGATGAACCATCAATTTTCTTACGATGCTTTCAAAACCGATATCGATTCCCCAGTCGGGGAATGGCTAACCTCTGCTTTGGAGCGCGCCTTTGAAACCTCCCCTGTAATTATCCCGACTTCCGGGGGCTCTATTCCCATTTCGCCGTTTTTGAAGGCTCTTAAGGTACCGGCAGTGTCCGTTCCGGTGGTCAATAGCGACAATAATCAGCATAGCCCAAATGAAAACATAAGAATTGGGCACTACCGGGATGGAATCATAAGCATTATGGCCATTCTTACTCAGGAATTCAAACCTTAAGAAGCCCTACTGAATTTAAAAACCTTGACGACGCCAAGTACAGAATTAGGGAAAGAGATGCACGTCAAAACATCTTCAATAGTCTTCTTCCCCATCCTTTACTAAGCAAAGTCTAAGTAAGGTAAGACAGAAGAGGTGAGTGGGGATTTTTGATTGCTGATTGCTGATTTTTGATTTTTGATAAAAAACGCAGACCAAAACGAAGACTATGGCGATGATAAAAACTATTGGACTCTGAACGTGCTGGGGACTGAGCCTGTCCGCCTCAGGCGGGCCTACCCGAATGCCTCCTCAGGCAGAAGAACGCAGGCGGGCTTGCCCGAATGCACTAGCAGGAGGGCTTGCCCGACAGATATCGTCGGGATGTATCGAAGCCAAGTCGTGGTTCGTGTTTCCTGTCTCCTGGTTCTTGTTTCGTGATTCGTTATGAGTTGCTAGTTTGTCGTTTCTCTATATTTTTTTTTCTTTTCTCTATTTTTACTCACTACCCACTACGCGCCTGTCCTGTTTCTTGGCTCCTGATTCGTTATGAGTTGCTAGTTTGTCGTTTCTCTTTGCTCCTTGCTCTTTTCTCTATTTTTACTCACTACTCACTACTCACTACACGCCTGTCGTGTTTCCTGTCTCCTGGTTCTTGTTTCGTGATTCGTTATGAGTTGCTATTTTGTCGTTTCTCTATATTCTTTGTTCTTTTCTCTATTTTTACTCACTACTCACTACACGCCTGTCCTTTTTCGTGACTCCTGGTTCTTCTGTTCACTGTTGACCATTCACCCTTAACTTTTGACCAACCCTAACTGGCGGTGATTCGACGGTAGGAGAATCGCGGCGCAATGAATAAAGCCAAAATGTATCGAAGCCAGCATTTTTCATCATTTAAATTTTGTTAATGACTTTTGGTAAAGTCGAGTACTCAAAATGATTTTTTATTAAAAAAGTCCAAAGCATCCTTTGAATTGACGAGGACCAACAAGAACTCTTATCGCATAGCCCGCCTGACTTTAGCAGCGATACAGACAAGCTCAAATCAATATCTGCCAAGTCTCAAAAATCAGAATACTGCAGTAATATTATTAAACATTAACTATTATACTCCGAAGAAAATATTTTTTTAAGGTAATTCCTGAATTTCTTTGATTAATTGCTGCTTTAAATTATTGTATTATGACTAAAAAGACAGTCTTACTCGTTGTAGGGTTTGTGATTTTTTGGAATTCAGGATTTGTAGGCGCTGAATATGGTCTGCCGTTTGCAGGCCCTTATACTCTGCTTTTTTGGCGTTATTTGGGATTAACACTACTTTTATGGACTTATCTCAACATAAGAGGACGTTTTAAATGGGTCTCATGGAAGAAAGCTAAACCCAATTTACTGATTGGTATATTGGCACATGGCGTTTGGCTAACGTGCGCATTGGTTGCCATCTCAAATGGTGTGCCTGCTGGAATCGTTGCGCTTATCATTTCATTACAACCCCTTGTCACAGGCTCCGTATCGGGTAGGATTACTGGAGAACGTAATTCCATTCAGCAGTGGCTGGGGTTAAGCATTGGTTTTTTGGGAGTCGTCTTAAGTGTTGCCTATAGAATTGATATGGAAAATTCTACATCAGTGGTTAGTTACCTTATCCCCTTAGGTTCGATAATTGCTATGGTAATGGCGAGTTTATTCCAACGCAATATGGAATTAAATAAAAGCGTAAATAAATTACCTTCAGGCCTATCCCTGTTTTATCAAGGTCTGGGTACAACTGTTGTCCTCTTTTTTCCGGCTGTTTTTTTCGAAAATTTAGTCACTGATTGGACAACTGAATTTATCCTCACTCAAGTTTGGCTCATTCTTGGTGTTTCACTTCTTGCATACACTTTCGTTTGGAAGCTTATAGAACGCATGAGCGCTACAAGTTTTTCGAGCTTATTCTATCTTGGGCCACCAGTGACGATGTTTATGGCCTGGCTTATGTTTGGAGATGCGATATTGGTTTGGGACATTCTAGGTCTCACCGTTATTGTAGTAGGCTTGCTAATAACGCAAATCAATTTCAAAAAACAATTTACTCATCTTAGAAAGACACCTAGACTTCGAGGACTAACTAAAAACCATTAGCATGCTTGCTGAAATCTCACTTAAGTCAATCCTGGTAACGGAGCCTGCCTTGCCTGCCAAAGAAACGCAGGTAGGCTAGATGTACAACCTTAACTCTTATGGCTAAGCCTGCCCGCCTCAGGAGGAAGAAAGCAGGCAGACCTGTCCTCCTCAGGCAGAAGAACGCAGGCGGGCCTGCCCGAATGCCCGGAGAGGCGGGCTTGCCCGAATACCCTATCAGGCGGGCCTGCCCGAATGCCTTATCAGGCGGGCTTGCCCGAATACCCAGGCAGGCGGGCTTGCCCGAATGCCCTGAGAGGGGGATGATACCACAACAAGAGAATCGCGGCGCATTGATAAAAACCGAAATGTATCGAAGCCGGCAGCTAAGAATCCTTCAACTGCTGTTTATAATACGAAATTTGTTCTTGAAGCTCTTCGGGGAGACTTGGATTTTGAATATCGGTATAGGTTTCCATGCGTTCTTTGATGGTTTTAGCCACCAGTAATCGGGCGTGAGGCTTAGAATCTGCCGGAATTACATACCAGGGCGCATGTTCTGTTGAGGTGGCAGAGATGGCTTCTTCATAATAGTGTGTATACGCATCCCAAAGCTCACGATCTTTCAAATCCTCTGGTGAAAACTTCCAGTTTTTACTTGGTTTATTTAGCCTCCTTAGGAGTCTGTTTTTTTGTTCGTCTTTGGAAATATGAAGGAAAAATTTGAAGATGATGCAGCCATTCTGGTGAATGGTCTTTTCAAAATTGTTGATTTGCTCCAGTCTGTTGTTCCAAAACGCCAGGGTGATATCTTCCAGCGAATTGATATCCGGAATCTTTTCATTTAAAACGATTTCTGGCTTAACCCTGGAAATCAACACGTTTTCGTAATGCGACCGGTTAAACACCCCGTATTTTCCTCGAGCAGGTAAGGCTTTATAATGTCTCCATAGGAAATCATGATTGATCTCTTTCTCTGAGGGCTTCTTAAAACTATGAGAAATGACTCCTCTCACGTTAAAGTCCTTAAAGACTTCACGGATCAAACTGTCTTTACCCGACGTATCCATCCCCTGAATACAAATGAGCACAGAGTATTTCCCATGAGCATAAAGGGTATTTTGCATCTCACCAAGGGCTCGTCTTTCCTTTTTAAGTTGCTTTTTTAAGGACTTATCACTAAAGTTGTGACTGAGTTCAGTGGGAAAATCTTTCAGATTTATATTGCCTTTGACTTTTAGGTTGGATAATTCCATAGTGTAGATTTAAGTATGTGAAGTTAGCTTTTCGAGAAACGAATCAAGAAAAATAAAGAAATGATTTAAAAAAGGCTTGGGTTTTTGTTTTTTTATAGTGTTTTGTCTTTGTAGCCCTTTGTTTTACTTGTTTTCCCTAAAACAGAAAAAATCATCTTCGACAAATCCTGCAAAACGAGCTCAAAGCTAGTGAGAGGTGTCTCAAGCTCTTTTTATTATCTGCTTCTTTACTTTTTATAAATCAGTCACTTTTTCTGACAGTTAAACTCAAGCTACTCATTCCCAACTATTGTACTCATAGCTATTAGACTTCCTTTCCATATATCGTGTGAAAAGCAAACGTATTACTTTAAGCTTACTATCTAAAAACTTAACTACCAGCAATATAAAATTCAGAAGAACAAAACAAACAACTAGTAATGTAAAGTTTGCTTTACAATTTATTAAATATATATTTGTAAAGTTTTATTTACATAATGTATAATCTTAATTACTTTTAAAAATGAAAAATCACAAGAAAAACATCTTAAACTTAGCGGGCTGGACCTGGTCCTGGGAAGCCACTCTGGCGCTAGCTGTATTTGGCCCAGAATTTATTTGGGACGATCACCAATTGCTCACCATCCTGTTTGTAGGCTTAAATCTCGCCAATGGCATTGCTATGATCATTGCCAATCGACATTTTTTTAACAGTCTGGACGAATTGCAGCGCAAAATTCACCTGGAGGCTTTAGCTCTTACGCTGGGATTAACTGCAATTATAGGAATAACCTACTCTACTTTAGATATCACCAACCTTATTGCTATGGATGCTGAAATAAGCCTTCTGGTAGGATTTATGGGAATAACCTACATGGTGTCTTTACTTGTTAACAGAAACAGATACGCATGAAAAACACACTCAAGGTTTTACGTGCACAAAATGACCTTACTCAGGAACAACTGGCCAAAGCAGTAGAAGTCTCCCGGCAAACCATCAATGCCATTGAAAAGGAAAAATTTGACCCGAGTTTGATTTTAGCCATTAAACTCGCTCGTCTTTTTAAAACAGATATTGAAGAGATTTTTATTTATGAAAAGTCGTCTTAAAGCACACAATGATTTGTTAGAGGTCGGTGGTTGAGTTGCCTTGCGGGAAGGCGATTTTGGAAGACAGGCAAGTAAGTCTAGTTCTTACTGCTTAAGCAAAAAATATCTTAGCCTTGTCTTTCTTCGTCTTAGTCAGTGTCATCGTCTTCGTCAAAGTCATCGTCTTAGTCTTCGTCATCATCAATGCATAGACCAATTGCCAGCTTCTAATGCATGAGTTTAGAAGTCACAAAGGCGAATTTCAAACTCAGTATTTTTCATTATCTTTAGATATTAATTAAATGCCATGGAAATCACCATTTCAGGAAAAGATAAAAAATCAATCCAAAAAGTAGAAGCCTTGGCTAAGCGACTAGGCTTACAAGTGCAAAATCCACTCAGCAAGGAAAAAGAAGAAACCAAAAACAATTCAGAAGAACTTTATAAACTAATGGAAGAAATGGCGACTTCTGGAGGAATTACAAGTATAAAAGACCCTGTGAAGTGGCAACGAGAAGTGAGAAAAGATAAAAAACTTTATGGTCGCGTCTAAAGCTATTCTATTAGATTCCAACATTATAATTTATTCGCTTCAGTCTCAACATGAAAAATTACAAAAATGGCTTGGGAAACATTCCCAGATTGTTTCAGCTATAACACAACTAGAAGTTTTAGGATATTATCGAATCACAAATGATGAAAAAGTTTTGCAAACCGTTATTTTTCGATTTGTAAAATAATCTCTGTAGATCAAGTGATAATTCAAAAAGCCATAGAGTTACGTCAAACAAAACAAATGAGTCTAGGAGATGCAGTGATAGGTGCAACAGCTACAATTCATAATTTACCACTAGTCACTGCAAATCTGAAAGATTTCAAACACATAGAGAATATAGAGCTTATCAATCCTTTGGAACTTTTAATTTTATAAATAATAAAATCTTTCTAGAAGTTAATCGGTGAGGCGGGCACTCGAACTGGCAATGATCAACATCTGGAATCGCCTCTAACCTTTCCCTTTTAGTTTTTTATCAACACTGTTCAGAAAGCTGTTTTTCTTTTCAAGTTTTTTCTTCCACAATTCCTTGGCATATTTTTGCATATCCGTTACAGTGTCTTTTTCATCTACGATTTCAAGACCCAGGATAGTTTCTATAATATCCTCCATCGTTACAATTCCGTCCATTCCTCCATATTCATCTACAATAATGGCAATATGTTCCCGGTTTTCCAGAAGTTTCTCCCATAAAGTAAAAAGCGGCATGCTGCCAGAAACAGCACTTATTTCGCGTTTCAGGTCTTTAAGCTGAAGCTGGTATTCTCCCTCAGCAAGTTTTTCAAGTAATTCCTGACGGAATACGCAACCTGTAATATTATCTTCACTAATAGAGTAGAGAGGTAATCTGGAGAACTTGGTGTATTTCTGGTTTTTTAAGAATTCCTTTAAGGTCGTGTCTTCATTTTCCGAAATGACAACCACTCTTGGAGTCATGATTTCTCTTACCATTATATTTTTAAGTCTCAGTATATTCTGGATTATTTTATTTTCCTTTTCGCTAAACAATCCCTCTTTATTTCCAATACTCGCCAAAGCCGCAATCTCCTCCCTACTGGTGGATTTTTCGTCTTTATTACTCGACAGCATATTGGTGATTACAGATGACATAATAACCAAGGGATAAGTCAGAAAAATCATGATACGCAGTATGTGATAAGATATCTTGCTTAATTTTTTCCAATATCTAGCACCAAGGGTTTTCGGAATGATTTCAGTCAACACCAAAATCAAGAGCGTCAAAATAGCTGAAACCATCCCAAAATAGGCGTCTCCAAACACCTTCACAGCCTGAGCGCCTACTCCGGCCGCACCAATGGTGTGAGCTACGGTATTTAAAGAAAGAATGGCAGATAAAGGCTTGTCAATTTCTTCTTTGTACTTCATAAAAGACTGAGCCCATACATGTCCGTTTTCTTTTTTCACAATGAGGAACGAGCGATTGGTAGATAATAGAACAGACTCCATAACAGAACATAGAAAAGACACAAAAAGCGCCAAAAATAGGTAAGCAAACAGTAAAAACATTCTTTTTTTTTCAAATATACAACTTGTATAAAGCTATACTCCCAAATTTATGTTTAGAGAAAAGTTCTCCATCAGTTTTTCTTTTTTCTTCTGAATTTGATGCAAGTTAACTTCATGTTTTACGACAGCCAGCTTTATAACTTTGACAGCTTAAAGATTCGTCTGAGCCTTTTTGGTACTTCTGAAGGCGATAAGAAAGACTTGATTCTCCAGACCGAATCACTGGAGGTGCCACCATAAAAAAAATGAGCTAATTGTCTAAAATTTTTAACACTAAAGCTTTGGAAATCAAAACAAAAGACACAAAATAAACTACTAATTCCTTATGTTTATTTTAAGAAAAGTAATGTTTTCATCACAAATAAGAATTAAATCAAATTTTATTTTATGCTACGGTCACTACCTTTGCCGTTAGGAATAAAAAATGAGTTATGGATGAGGTATTTGAATATATAGACGAAGAAGCGAATTTCACAAGTGCTGGTACATCTCATATAACCTTGAATACGTCCAGAGGTTTAGAGAAAATAGAAATAGAGAATATAGCCAAATTGGATTCCGATTATAAAGATTCTGATCTTGGTAAACTTTATGCAGAATTTCCTGAAAGTTTTATAAAAATTCAAAAAATAAAATTTCGCGATAAATCATCGTTTAACTGTTACTTCAACACCTCTGTTAAAGTGAGTATTTTGAGGTTTGACATAGAAGGTGTGCTTTCCATTTAATAGAAAACAGAATTAGTCGATAGCCCCGACAGCCTCTGACTTCAATTCCTTCTTGATTCTAATAAAATTTTTTTTTAAATCAGAAGTAGCTGCATTTAGCATCACAGGGTTTTGTTCTGTTTGTGGTTATTTGTGATACTGTTAGCTAGTATAATACAATGCTTAAGATAATTTTTTAAAAATGGAATCACAAATTTCCACTTCCCCTGGAATAAATCTCCTGTATGAATTAAAGCTTTCTTTTATCAAACAAAAGCTTCTGAGATTAAAGATTTATAAAAATGTCATTAAACATTGGCTTAACATTGGCTTAACACTTGTATAATCATCATTTTATAAGTGTAGATTTACTCCCATATAAAATAAATATAGAGTTATGAAAAAGTTACTTATTGCAGCGTGTTTTATGGTTGCCTTCGGATTTCAATCCCAAGCACAATCTATTGCGGAACATGCTATTGGATTAAGATTTGGCGGGAATAATGGTTATGGAGCTGAGATTTCTTACCAAAATGCTTTAGGAGACAACAATCGTCTTGAAATTGATTTAGGCTGGAGAAACGATGACAATTTTGATGCTTTCAAATTAACTGGTTTATACCAATGGGTTTGGAATATTGAAGGGGGATTTAACTGGTTTGCAGGAGTTGGTGGTGGTCTTGGAAGTGTTAGCTATGATGACCGTTATAACAATGGTGATTTTGATGATGACAACGAAGTATTTCTGTTTGGTGCTGGTAATATTGGTATAGAATATAATTTTGACTTTCCATTGCTTGTGGCTTTAGACTTTAGACCTGAAATCGGTTCTGGAAATTACAACAGTGATTTAGATTTTGATATCGCCTTAGCTTTGCGTTACCAGTTCTAAACATGTTAAACAACCAAACAATCACAAATTAAATCTTTGTAAAAAGCTTCGAATCAACTTCGAGGCTTTTTTAATGTCTTAAGTATAGGCAATAAATCAATCTTTTTTAAATATTGAAAAATCAAAGTTCTATTTCGCGCCATTCCGCCATTGTAATTGCGGCGGACAGGTTTCAAAAGGAGAAAGCTCAAGATCTACTCCAGCGAGGAAATTGTCTGTTTTGAAAGTTCGGACAAAGCAACTTGCCTGGTCACTTTAGAAGGGAAGCATTATGTGATCGATGAATCACTCAATCAACTTGAACCCAAACTTTCAACCCAGGATTTCTCCAGAATAAACAGAAGTCATATCATTCATTATCAGGCTATACAAGATATGGTAAGTTATTCATCTAGTAGAATTAAAATCAATCTGAAAGCTTTAGATCAGCCTGTTATCGTAAGTCGGGAGCGAGTCAAAGACTTCAAAACTTGGATAGGTTAATAGCCTCTAGACTTCTAAAATTGCTTATATTCAAAATAAAAAATGAAAATATTATGCATTTCAGGTTCAGCTTCCAAAACTAGCAGCAATGTCAAATTTCTAAAGGCAATCGCTAATCATCTGTCAGCTCATCATACTACTGAAGTTTATGAAGGGCTTTATAACTTCCCCTTATTCACTCCAGAGCGCTTAAATGAAGGAATACCTGAGCAAATCAACTTATTAAGAGATAGAATTATAAACGCAGACTTAATTATCATTTCTACTCCAGAATATAATCACAATGTGCCTGCAGTTCTCAAAAATATGCTGGAGTGGCTGACCGACTCCGGAGAGCTTTTCAGCAAAAGGGTTTTACCTGTTACATTCACACCCAAAGCCCCCCGTGGAGAGTGCGCCTTGGCATCACTCCAAATGAGTCTTAAAGCTCAAAAAGCGAACATTGTTTCTGAAGCCAATTTTTATAAAACTGATGTGCAGTTTGTAGATGATATCATCCTATTACCAGAAGATATAAAGTTGATGTTTGACGGTCTTTTAGAAGTATAAACCTCTTTATTTGTCTAAATTTGCAGATTCATTTTTATTCAAAAATTTAAACCCGTTTTAATGAAATATTTACTGCTCAGCCTTGGACTTTTTTTATCATTTAATGTCTTTTCTCAAGTTGAAGAATCAAAACTAGGGAGCTGGTATATGTACTTTTACAATGTCAATTTTGATGAATCCAACTTCGGAGTTCAGGGCGACATCCAGTATAGAAATTGGAACACTCTTGGAGATTTAGAACAACTGATGCTAAGATCTGGAATAACTTACAGAGCTGACGATTCTTCTGTTTTGTTTACGCTTGGCTACGCCAATATCACAACGGGAACTCCAGGAGAAAGCTCATCGTCGATTAACGAAAGTAGGATTTATCAGGAAGCACTTTTTGGTCAGAAGATCTTAAAAAGGGTTCATTTGACACATCGATTGAGATACGAACAGCGCTGGGTGGAAAATCAAGACTTCAGAACACGTTTCCGGTATAATCTATTTATCAATGTGGGGATAAATTCAAAGGAATTGATTCCAAAAACCTTCTATACTGCTTTTTACAACGAATTATTTATCAATGGGGAACGAAACAATGGTATAAATGACGTTGAGCTTTTTGACAGAAACCGAACTTATTTTGGACTAGGCTATATCATAAGCAATAGTTCCAAAGTTCAACTCGGCTGGATGCGTCAGGAAACTGAAACCTTCACTAAAAATCAATTGCAATTTAGTTTACATCACAACCTGAATTTTTAAACTCACATTAAAGACTTTCTATTAATTCTTAACACATAAAAAAAGCCTGTTCAAATGATTTGAACAGGCTTTTCTAACTTATATAATCAACTAACGACTAGATGATTTTAAAACGCTTACGATCTGTTTCTTTCAAATAGATCTTACGTATTCTTAAGAAATGAGGAGTAACTTCCACATATTCATCCTTCTGGATATATTCTAAAGCTTCTTCCAAAGAGAATTTCTTAGCTGGAACAATTTTAGCCTTATCATCTGCACCAGAAGATCTGACGTTAGAAAGTTTTTTAGTTTTTGTGATGTTCACTGTCATATCATCAGACCTTGAATTTTCACCGATTACCTGACCTTCATAAATCTCTTCACCTGGGTCTACAAAAAACTTACCTCTATCCTGTAGTTTGTCGATAGAATAAGGAATAGCTTTTCCTTTTTCCATAGAAACCAAAGATCCGTTTTGACGTTGTGGAATATCGCCTTTTAGCGGTTGAAACTCTTTAAAACGGTGAGCCATAATAGCTTCGCCAGCAGTAGCAGTCATCAATTGGTTTCTTAAGCCAATGATTCCACGAGAAGGGATTAAAAACTGGATAGTCATTCGATCTCCTTTTCCTTCCATACTCAGCATCTCCCCTTTGCGCATAGTCACCATTTCTACAGATTTACCAGAAATATTCTCAGGTAAATCGATAGTCAATTCTTCAATTGGCTCACACTTCACACCATCAATTTCTTTGATGATTACCTGTGGCTGGCCAATTTGAAGTTCGTAACCTTCTCTTCGCATAGTCTCAATCAAAACAGATAAATGCATAACTCCCCGTCCAAAAACGTTGAATTTATCTGCTGAATCTGTTTCTTCCACTCTTAAGGCTAAGTTCTTTTCAAGTTCTTTTGTTAAGCGATCCTTGATGTGTCTCGAAGTCACAAATTTTCCATCCTTACCAAAGAATGGTGAATCGTTAATCGTGAACAACATACTCATCGTCGGTTCATCTATAGCGATAGATTTTAAGCCTTCAGGATTTTCAATATCGGCAACAGTATCCCCAATTTCAAAACCTTCTAAACCTACTATCGCACAAATATCACCAGCTTCAATCTCTTCTACTCTTCGTCTACCAACACCCTCGAAGGTGTGAAGTTCTTTAATTCGTGTTTTGGTTATTGAGCCATCACGTTTCACCAATGAAACAGGCATATTTTCTTTTAAAACTCCTCTGTGCAAACGACCGATAGCAATTCTACCAGTGTATGAAGAGAAATCTAAAGAAGTAATCAACATTTGAGTATTTCCATCTTTTACTTCAGGAGAATCAATATGTTCTACAACCATATCGAGCAAAGGCTCAATATTGTCTGTTTTATTATCTGGGCTGTCGCTCATCCAGTTATTCAATGCAGAACCGTAAACCGCTGGAAAATCCAACTGCCATTCTTCAGCACCAAGCTCGAACATTAAGTCAAAAACTTTTTCGTGAACTTCTTCTGGTGTACAGTTTGGTTTGTCAACTTTATTGATAACTACACATGGCTTAAGACCAAGATCTAAAGCTTTTTGAAGTACAAATCGAGTTTGTGGCATTGGTCCTTCAAAGGCATCTACTAAAAGTAAAACCCCATCGGCCATGTTTAAGACTCGCTCCACTTCACCACCAAAATCGGCGTGACCAGGAGTGTCAATGATATTGATTTTTGTGTCTTTGTAAACTACAGAAACGTTTTTGGAGACAATCGTTATCCCTCTTTCCCGTTCGAGATCGTTATTATCTAAAATAAGGTCCCCTGTGGATTCGTTGTCACGAAACAATTTACAGTAATGCATGATTTTGTCCACCAAAGTTGTCTTGCCGTGGTCAACGTGAGCGATAATCGCAATGTTCTTGATATTCATAAAAAGGCATAATTTTAAGTCTGCAAATGTAATGTTATTTTATGTATAAAAAGAGGCTTTAGCAAAATGATAATTTTGCTGATTATTTTTAAAATAAAGTCTTAAATATCAACAACTTAAATATAGCTATTGACTTGACAGGCTTGAGAAGTGGCTTTCTAATTTTGGATCAAACAAACTCATGGAATTATTGGTAAGCCTGTAATTCTTATCAATAATATAAACACGATTGATGTAGTTTTGATAAAAACCATACGTATTGGTTGGCACATCAGAAATAACCTGGTATTCAGTTTGAGGAGGATAATTAAATCGTTTGAGGGCATTAATCCAAAGACGTGGATTTTGTACATCTAGGTTAATACTTAAAAAATTGAATTCAGGATAGTTGTTTCTTAGCTCATTAATAGTATTTAAATTATTTTTTTTCCCTTCAAACGAAAAGGCTGACCAGGTATACAAAATGGTGGGCTTGGATTTTGAAATTTGGTGAAGCTGAATCGTGTCCATACCAGGTGTCCTTAAACTCAGATTTTTTAAATTCTCTCCTATTAAATACTTGCTCTGAATATTGACTAACTGATACAATTTCTCTTCATCTATTGCTGGGAGATCAAATCTTTTAATAATGGCTGATGTTTCTGCCAGTTGCTCCTCTGTTTCAGAAAAAACAATTTCTCTTCTGATAAAGCGATTAAAAAAATTAGACCTTAGGAAGTCATTGTCAAATAACTCATGAACAAGATCCAATCGGCGTTTAAGATTTTGATGATTATTCAAATCGAAACAATCTCTGTTTTCAGTTTGGCAAATCTCTATTGATTTATTCCTGAGGTAATTATCAAGAAATCGCATATAACTAAAATTCGGCACTAGATCAGGATTATTAAAATCAATCCCTTTTCGATAATCGAAATAATCTTCAGGAAACTCTTCAAATTTAGTTGGAACATATTTTTTCATCAGGAAGGCATAGCGCTCTCTCATGTCATAATATTCATATTCAATAATGCTTTCCGCGATATTTTCAAAATAAGGAGTAAATTTTGAATTAGATTTTAACCTTTCAAAATTTTTGAATCGCAATTTTAATATAGAGTCAGTTTTTTCAATAAAATTTTGAGGCGATATTTTATAATAAGACAAAATCAAATCATTGTCCTGTTCGTTCAAAAGGAACATACTGATAAGAAAATTATTTTCTGTAGAAGAATTTCCACCATAACTTAAGGATTCATCAAATTCCAGAGTATTGACTCTCAAAACCGCACTGTCCCCTGGCTTTAAATAAACATTTTGAGACTCTGGATAATGCTTAAAAGTGTAAATTGACTCTTCTTTTTGAGAAAATTCGTAGCCAAAATTATTATTCTTGTCTAATGGGATAGTGTCGATGACGCTGTCATTATGCTCTAAAGTAACATAATTGGAATTGGGGTTTACAATCCGACCACCAATAAAGGTAAGCTCTCTATTTTGTTCTGAAGAACAACCTAAACATACAATTAAAACCCAAAGAAAAGAATACTTCATATAATGCACATTGCATACAAAACTACTTTTACAAAAACTCTAATCATGTTAAGTCACCGTTAAAAAAGCACACTAACAAATTCTTTACGCCTTGTGATAAAATGAGTACTTTTGCAAAAAAATCAGCTTTATTATGCTTTCAGTTTCAAATCTTTCTGTTCAATTTGGTAAACGTGTCCTCTTTGACGAAGTCAATACCAGCTTTACTTCTGGTAATTGTTATGGCATTATCGGCGCCAACGGTGCCGGTAAGTCTACCTTTTTAAACATCATTTCAGGGAAAATGGACCCTACTTCCGGTCACGTTCATTTAGAACCCGGCAAACGCATGTCTGTTCTTGAGCAGGATCACTCCATGTATGACGATTATAATGTCTTGGAAACGGTAATGATGGGTAATGAGCCTCTTTTTAAAATAAAAAAAGAGATGGATGATATTTACGCAAAAGAAGACTTTAATGATGCAGACGGAGAACGGGTAGGGGTGCTGCAGGTAGAGTTTGAAGAAATGGACGGCTGGAATGCTGAGAGCAATGCCGCTTCTCTACTCTCCAATCTTGGAATAGATTCTGAGCATCACTACACTTTAGTAAAAGACCTTGATGGTCAGCAAAGAGTGAGAGTGCTTCTGGCTAAAGCGATTTTTGGAAATCCAGATGTACTTATCATGGATGAGCCTACTAATGATTTGGATTACGAAACCATTGCCTGGTTAGAAAACTTCCTGGCTAATTTTGATAATACCGTTATCGTTGTTTCTCATGACCGTCACTTCCTCGATGCTGTATGCACACACATTTCTGATATTGATTTTGGTAAAATCACCCATTATAGTGGTAACTATACCTTTTGGTATGAATCATCTCAATTGGCTGCAAAACAAAGAGCCCAACAGAATAAAAAATCTGAAGAAAAGAAAAAAGAACTTCAGCAATTTATAGAACGATTCAGTGCCAACGTAGCTAAATCTAAACAGGCTACCTCTAGAAAGAAAATGTTGGACAAATTGGATTTTCAGAATATTAAGCCCTCCAACAGGAGATATCCAGCCATTATTTTTGAAAAAGAAAGAGAAGCTGGAGATCAGATTCTCCATGCTGAAAATTTATCGGCAAGCATCGATGGCGAAAAGATTTTCACCAATGTCCATATCAATCTAAACAAAGGTGATAAAGTAGTTATCTACTCTAAAGATTCCAGAGCAACAACTGCATTTTACGAAATTATAAATGGCAACGCAGAGCCAGACTCAGGTTCTTACAAGTGGGGTGTAACTACCAGTCAGTCTTATTTACCAAACGATAACAGTAAATACTTTGAAAGTAAACTTTCATTGGTGGATTGGTTAAGACAATGGGCTAAAACTGAAGAAGAAAGAGAAGAAGTTCATGTAAGAGGATTCTTGGGGAAAATGCTATTTAGCGGAGATGAAGCTTTGAAAACATGTGATGTCCTCTCTGGTGGAGAAAAAGTAAGATGTATGGTAAGTAGAATGATGATGACCAGAGCCAACGTGCTTCTTCTGGATGAACCTACCAATCACTTGGACTTGGAAACGATTACGGCTTTCAACAATTCACTGAACAATTTCAAAGGAAATATCTTATTGACAACTCACGATCATCAGTTTGCGCAAACGGTAGGAAACAGAGTTATTGAACTCACTCCAAATGGCGTAATAGATAAGTTCTCAACATTTGATGAGTATATGTCTGATCCTAAAATAAAAGAACAGCGTGAAAAAATGTACAGCGTAGGAGTTTAACTTAAACTTTATATCACAAACTAAGCCCTTAGAAATTCATCTTAAGGGCTTTATTTATTTTAAAAACTCAACGTTTTTATCTATATATCTTCTGCTTATTAACCCAGTTTTGGTATGCTCTGGCATTGCGGTTATGCTGAGCCAAAGTTTTAGCAAATTTATGATAGCCTGGATTTTCAGGGTTGGCAGCAAAATAAAGGTAATCGTGAGATTCTGCATTTAAAATTGCGTTTATTGAGGATACATCTGGCATAGCGATAAGACCCGGAGGAACGCCTTTATATTTATAAGTGTTGTAAGGGGAATCCAATTCTAAATCTTTATAAAGCACACGTTTAATCGGTGTTTCAAAATCTTGATTCTGATTTTGAATTGCGAAAATAACACTAGGGTCTGCCTGAAGTTTCATCCCCCTGCGCAGTCTGTTCAGATAAACCCCAGCAACTTTAGGCCTTTCTTCCACCTTAGCCGTTTCCTTTTGAACAATTGCTGCTAGAGACATTACTTCCTGTGGAGACAGGTTGAGTGCTTCCGCTTTTTCTAGCCTGTTCTCATTCCAAAATTCGTTATAATAACTGACCATCCTATTTCGAAACTCTTCACCAGAAGTATCCCAGTAGAATTCATACGTATTGGGGATGTAGTATTTTAAACTTTGCAAAGGGCTTACCTCAAGAGAATCCAAAAAAGGTTTTGAAATCATAGCCCTTAAAATCTCCAGACTGTCAGCTTCGATTTGCTCAGCTACTCTTCCAGCGAGATTTTCAAGCCTGTGTTGATTATTAAAACTCACCTGTATTGGAACATTTCCAGACCTGAGTGTGTTTATAATTTCGTTGTTATTCATGTCTTTTTTCAACACAAAATGCCCGGCTTTCACATTACTGCCATAGCCTTTTTTGTTAGCTACAGTAATGAAATTATCAGTGTCCTTCAAAAAGGGATGCAACTGGTTTACAACCTCTTGCAGAGAACTTCCCGTTGAAACATATACCGATTTGGTTTCTGTATCGAATGCTGTATTAGGAGAGAAGATGACATTGTAAATATAAATGCTTACTCCACCAAGAACAATTAGCCCTACAACAGAGGCTGCTATCAGTATCTTTTTAATGTACATGCTTAATTTTTTGCAATAAATATTCACTCTGGAAATCGCCGTCGTTGAATCTCCAGTCTTTTTTTAAACCAACAATTTCAAAACCAAAGCTTTGAAAAAGCTTAAGACTCCTCGTATTTTGTTCTATGATTGATGCAAATAACTGATGTAAATCCAGGACATCGAAGGCATAATCCAGCATGAGCTCCAAAGCCTCTGTTCCATAACCTCTGGATTGATAATTTTCCAGTATAAGAATTCCTAAACCAGCTCTCTTGTTTTTTGGATCGAAATCGTAAAGATCTATAAAGCCAATAGGTTGCTTATTATGTAAGGCTAAAACTAAACGCATTTGCTTTGCCTCGTAAATATCCATATAAGAATGGTCCAGGTATTCTTTTAAAACCACTCTGGAAAAAGGTTGTAAAGTATCGCTCAAATACCAAAAACGTTCATCATTTTCTACTAACTCAAGAAAATCTAAATCTTCTGGAGTCAAGGCTCTTAACAATACATGTTTGCTTTTAAGTTTAATCATAATAATCGCCTTCAAAAACAAGTTTTGCTGGACCTTTCAACCATATGTTTTTTGCAGCGTTTGGACCTTCAATCTCAAAGTCTACTTCCAAATCACCACCTTTAGTCACTACTTTTATGGGTAATTGGTCTATTTTATTAGACATTTTTGCAGTAATTGCCGCAGCAGTTACTCCAGTTCCACAGGAAAAAGTTTCGTCTTCTACTCCTCTTTCGTAAGTTCTAACGTGTAAAACATCATCAATCACCTTTATGAAATTCACATTAGCCCCTTTTATAGCCTTATAATTGGGTAAGTTTCTAATTCGCCTTCCCTGCGTAAATACATCAAAATCATAAACATCATCTACAAAAGCTACATGGTGTGGAGAACCTGTATCCAAAAATGAAGCGTCTCTACTCATATTCACGGTTGGAACATCAGCCATTTTCAAATTGACAGAATCCCCTTTAATAATTGCTGAATGCAACCCATCAACAGCTTCAAATGTTGCTTCAGACTCAACAGCTCCTAAGTGCTTTGCAAAAGCTACAATGCACCGGCCTCCATTACCACACATAGTGCTTTCGTTACCATCAGCATTAAAATAGACCATTTTAAAATCGCATAAATCCATCGTGGAATTCTCTAAAAGAATCAGTCCATCTGAACCAACCCCAAAACGTCTGTCGCAAATCTTTTTTATGAGTTTGGTATCGTTTTTGAAACTAGACTTTCTGTTATCTATTAAGACAAAATCGTTTCCTGTGCCTTGATATTTATAGAAATGTAAATCCATCATTAGGGTTTAGAATTTGCAAATATAGCGAAATATAAAAGGAAGTGCAGGGGTTAAAAATCGGTTAAATCCAGTTTCAAATGGAAAACATGAAAGTAATTTTAATAATAAATTTTAGTAGACGATGAAGAAAAGTGTTCACTTATTATCAATTGCATTATTCGCAAGTGTTTTAAGCATCGGGGGATACAAGTTTTTCTTTGAAGAGTCCCACCCTGTAACCCAGGACTACAAAATACCGTGGCAAAAAGAAAACAAGGATGCATCTACTCAGCTTGCAACCTATACAGGAGAAAATTCAGAAATGAATTTTACTGAAGCGGCTAAGAAAACCGTTAATGCGGTGGTACACGTCAAAAACATTACCACAACACGGCAGGCCAGAAGCGCTTTTGAATATTACTACGGTAGTGGAGAAATTCGAAAAGCAATAAGAGGTGCTGGTTCTGGAGTCATCCTTAGTCCTGATGGACTTATTGTAACCAATAATCATGTGATAGAGGGGGCTTCAGAAGTTCAGGTGACACTGAACAACAATGAAACCTACGTTGCCGAAATTTTAGGCACAGCACCAGATAACGACATCGCTTTACTCAAAATTGATGCGACAGATTTGGATTATTTACCTTTTGGGGATTCCAATGACGTTGAAATTGGTGAATGGGTATTAGCAGTTGGAAACCCTTTCAATTTAACCTCGACCGTAACTGCGGGTATTGTGAGTGCAAAGGCTCGAGATCTGGGAAGTTCTGATAACAAGTTCCAGTCCTTCTTACAAACCGATGCAGCTGTAAACCCCGGAAATAGCGGTGGGGCTTTAGTAAATACGAGGGGTGAACTCATAGGAATAAATACAGCCATCACCTCTCAAACCGGCTCCTTTGTTGGTTATTCTTTTGCAATCCCAAGTAATAACGCCAAAAAAATCGTTGAAGATTTATTAGAATTTGGAAACGTAAGAAAGGCAATTTTAGGAGTTACAGGTAGCGATCTTAATAGTATAATCGCTAAAGAATTAAATGTAGATAGCTCACAGGGATTTTACATTAGCAATGTTGAACCAGAAAGCGGAGCCTCAAAGGCCGGACTGCAAAAAGGGGACATCATCACATTTCTAGATGATATTAAAATAAGAAAATTTGCGGATATGACCGGATATCTGAATTCTAAAAATCCAGGTGAAACGGTTAAGGTCGTTTACTTAAGGAATAATGATGAACGCCAAGCAGATGTAACCTTAGACATTTTAAAAGTTTATCAAATTAAGGAGATTGGGGTAGAAGTTTCAGAACTTACTAAGGCTGAATTAAAAAAATATGGAGCTGCTTCTGGAGTTATTATCAATAAGATGTTGCCTAATAGCTTTACCAAAACGGATATAAGTGGTCTGGTTATTACTAAAATTAACGAAAAAGAGGTGAATTCTATTGACGATGTAAAATCCATCATCGGCAATAAAGATTCAGAAGAGCCTATGTTAATTACCTTCCTAAGCCCTAACGGACAAGAAAAAACCTATGTATTCAGATAAAACCTGAAAGGTAGTGTTAAAGTACTAAACTCCCTTTTTCAGCACTGAAAAAGGGAGTTTTTTATTTAGGTTTACGGACTCCACTTAATAGGTTTTGAATTCTTATATTTGCAGTTCACAAAATTTATGGCATGGTTAAACTTCACGATTTGGAATTTGAACCCTATCTCGATCAAAAAACACTTCAGAAATCAGTAAAACAGCTCGCTGAACGCATTTGTGCTGACTACACTACTAAAACACCTGTTTTTCTTGGAATTCTAAATGGTGCTTTTATGTTTTTATCCGATTTGATGAAGTATTATGAAGGAGATTGCGAAATAAGTTTTACTAAATTAGCTTCCTATGAAGGGATTTCCTCTACAGGAGAAGTGTCAACTTTACTAGGTGCTGGAAATTTGAAAGGCAAGGATGTTATAGTTGTTGAAGATATTGTCGATACTGGGAATACGCTGGAGCACATTGTTGACGTATTGAAAAATGAAGGGGTTGCTTCATACAAGATTGCAAGTTTATTTTTAAAACCTGAAGCTTATAAAAAAACACTCCCTATAGATTACGTGGGCATTGAAATACCCAATAAATTTATAGTGGGCTATGGTTTAGATTACAACGGCTTAGGAAGAAATATATCAGAAATATATCAACTAAAATCAAATCTTAATGATTAACATCGTGCTATTTGGCCCTCCAGGAGCCGGAAAGGGAACTCAAGCAGAAAACCTTAAAGAAAAATACGATCTTAAACATATCTCAACAGGAGATTTGTTTAGACACAATATCAAAAACCAAACGGAACTCGGTCAACTAGCCAAATCTTATATGGATAAAGGAGAGTTGGTTCCCGATGAAGTCACCATCAAAATGCTGAAAGCCAAAGTTGAAGAGCATCTCGACAGCAAAGGTTTTATTTTTGACGGTTTCCCAAGAACCAAAGCTCAGGCAGAATCGCTGAGTGTTCTGATGCAATCCAAGGATTCACAAATCGATGCCATGATTGCTTTGGAAGTGCCAGATGAAGTCCTGGTAGAACGTCTTTTAGAACGAGGAAAAACTTCCGGGAGAAAAGATGACTCTAACGAAGAGGTGATTCGAAACAGAATAAAAGTATATTACGAGGAAACTGAAGTCCTCAAAGAATTTTACAAAAAAGAGAATAAATACTATGGTGTAGATGGTGTAGGTTCCATTTCGGAAATTACAGATCGCATCAGTAAAGTGATTGATTCTTTATAAAAACAGAGCATTTAGCTTAAGACTATGACAGAAGGTAACTTTGTAGATTACATAAAACTCCACTTGAAATCTGGAAACGGAGGCAAGGGTTCCGCACACCTAAGAAGGGAAAAATACATTCCCAAGGGCGGACCTGACGGAGGAGATGGTGGCCGTGGCGGTCATGTCATTTTTATAGCTAATAAAGACCTCTGGACGCTTTTTCATTTAAAGTTCAAAAGACACATTAAAGCTACTCACGGAGAACACGGCGGTAAACAGACCAGTACTGGAGCTGAAGGCGAAGATCAATATATTGAAGTCCCTCTAGGTACGGTTATTAGAGATACCAACACCAACGAAGTCATTAAAGAAATGACAGAGCACGAGGAAGAGTACGTCGTTGTGGAAGGTGGAATGGGTGGAAAAGGTAACGCACACTTCAAAAGTTCTACCAACCAAACACCGCGATTTGCTCAGCCTGGAATACCAGGAGAAGAACTTGACATCACCCTAGAACTAAAGCTTCTCGCCGATGTAGGTCTTGTGGGATTCCCTAATGCTGGTAAATCTACCTTATTGTCGGTAATAACAGCAGCTAAACCCAAAATTGCCAACTACGAGTTTACCACTTTAAAACCTAACCTTGGGATTGTTGAGTACAGGGATTATAAAACCTTTGTGGTTGCCGATATTCCTGGAATCATAGAAGGCGCTGCCGAAGGGAAAGGCCTTGGCTACCGCTTTTTAAGACATATTGAAAGAAATTCTACCCTATTATTTCTTATCCCTGCCGATGCGCCGAGCGTTAAAGAGCAATATGAAATTCTTCTCGATGAATTGAGAAGATACAATCCCGAGCTTCTTGATAAATCTCGTGTGATTGCTATTTCGAAAGCCGATTTACTAGATGATGAACTTGAAGCTGAATTAGCTCAGGAAATAGAGAATGCCTTCGGTCATATTCCTCATGTATTTATTTCTTCAATCACGCATCAGGGCTTGGTTCAGCTAAAAGATTTACTCTGGACAACCTTAAATGAAGATAAAATTACTGATTAAGATTTAGGTAGTTTGATCTCGAAAATAGTTCCAGATTCTGCAGAACTTGATAAGACACGTATTTTCCCGGAATGGTAATCTTCAATAATGCGTTTGGAAAGTGAAAGTCCTAAACCCCAACCTCGTTTTTTTGTGGAATAACCAGGTTTGAAAATGGTTTTAAACTTGGAGCCAGGGATTCCTTTACCAGTATCACAGACATGAATTTTATAAAAATTCTTATCTTCAAAAAGACAAATTTTTATGCTACCGCGACCTTTCATCGCATCTATTGCATTTTTAGTTAAATTTTCTATGGTCCAGCTCAACAAAGCAGGATTTAATTCGCAAAGGAATTCTTTATCTGGTAATTCAATGGAAAATTGAATCAGTTTAGAACTTCTATCGCTTAGATACTTAAATGAATATTCTACAGCCTTATTGAGACTGGAAACTTTGAGTGTGAGTTTCGAACCTACTTTAGAAAAGCGTTCGGTTATAGTTTTTAACCTGTCGATGTCTTTTTCTATTTCTAAAATATATTCCGGATTGACCTCTTCAGATCTCAATATTTCCAGCCAACCAACCAGTGATGATAGCGGCGTTCCTATTTGATGCGCTGTTTCTTTGGCCATTCCCGCCCAAAGTTTATTTTTTTCACTGTTTTTGGCGGTGATATAATACAGATAAATAAGTGCTATCAATAGGAAAATGATGAGCAATAAGATAAAAGGATAGTATTTTATTTTAGTAAGAATGGAAGAGTCTCCATAATACAAATACTGTTTTCCGGATTCCCCTAAATCAATGATGATGGGTTGATTTTGATTTTTTATAGATTTAAAAAAAATCCTCAGCCTTAAAGAATCACTGGCTATAGGATCTGGAATATTATTGATTTCCTGAAAACCACCAGATGCGTTGACAATAAACATCGGAATATCATTTATCGTATTTAAAATCTCTAGCTCAAGGCCAAGATCCTGCTCCTCTCCTGCCCTATTCACTGAAGCCTGAGCTGCAGACCAAATTCTCATTTTTTCTCGTTCTTCATCTTTTACACCTTCATAAAACACAGATATGTTCCACACTACAACACCAATCACAACAACGGAAGTAAAAAGAATAAAAAGCCTGACCTTTACCGTATTCTCAAAAAGTTTCATGAAAGGAATATTTACACAAGTATAACGAAAATGAAAATGCTTTACTATTAACCTCTGAAAATTGAAATTATTTCAGAAATTATCAAGAACAGCATGTAAATCTATTATTTTTGTAGCATGACACATTATTTTTCTTCAGATTTTAAACTCGGAATTTTAGGCGGCGGACAGTTGGGTAAAATGCTGCTTTACGACACACGCAAATTTGATATTCAAACTTTTGTAATGGATGCCAATGCAGAAGCACCCTCAAGGCTTGCTTGTAATCATTTTGAAGTGGGAAGCCTTATGGATTATGATAAGGTTATGGCTTTTGGGAAAAAAGTTGACCTTCTTACTTTTGAAATTGAATCCGTGAGTGTGAAAGCTTTAGAAGATTTGGAAGCTTTAGGCAAAAAAGTATATCCATCTGCAGCTACCTTACAAAAAATTCAGAATAAAGCTGTTCAAAAGAAATTCTACGCGTCCAGCCACATCCCTACTGCTGACTTCAAAATATTTCCCGATTTGAAAAGTCTTAGGAAAGCGGTTTCAGATAAAAAAATCAGTCTGCCATTTGTGTGGAAAAGCAGCACTGGTGGTTATGATGGCAAAGGGGTAAGTGTCATAAAATCTGAAAAACATCTAAGTCAACTTCCAGATGTAGAATGCATCGCTGAAGATCTTGTCGATTTCAAAACAGAAATTGCTGTTATCGTAGCAAGGAGTGTTTCCGGAGAAATAAAAACCTATCCAGTGGTAGAAATGGAATTTCATCCCGAAGCCAATCAGGTTGAATACGTATTATGCCCTGCAAGAATAGACGAGGACCTGGCTAATAAAGCCAGAGAATTGGCACATTTGGTCTCCAGTAAATTTGAGCACGTGGGTCTCTTGGCTATTGAAATGTTTGTCACCCAATCTAATGAAATTCTGGTCAACGAAGTTGCTCCAAGACCTCACAATAGCGGACATTTTAGTATTGAAGGGAGTTTCACCAATCAATTTGAACAACATTTGAGGGCGATTATGGATTTACCCCTGGGCAGTACAGAAAGCAAAACCAATTCGGTTATGGTGAATTTGGTTGGGGATGAAAACCATACTGGGGATGTTATATATGAAGGCATTGATGAGATCCTGGCTATGCCTGGAGTAACACCTCATATTTATGGAAAACGAGAAACACGACCCTTCAGAAAAATGGGGCATGTGAATATTATCCATTCAGAATTGAGTGAAGCCAGAATCCTTGCTACAAAAGTAAAATCTAAAATTAAAGTCATTTCCAAAACATCATAATTATGAATAAAGTTGCTATTATCATGGGAAGTAAAAGCGATCTTCCGGTCATGCAGGATGCTGTAGATATTTTGAAAGAATTTCATATCGAAACGGAAACAGATATTGTTTCTGCACATCGCACTCCAGAATACATGATGGATTTTGGGAAAAATGCACATCATAGAGGATTTGACGTCATCATCGCCGGCGCAGGAGGCGCAGCACACCTGCCTGGAATGGTGGCTTCCATTACGCCACTGCCCGTTATTGGTGTTCCTGTAAAATCCAGCAATTCGATTGATGGGTGGGATTCTATTCTCTCTATATTACAAATGCCTGGCGGTGTTCCGGTGGCTACGGTAGCGCTCAACGGTGCAAAAAACGCAGGTATATTAGCAGCTCAAATTATCGGTGTAAAAGATCCAAAAGTGCAGAAACAGCTACTGGATTATATGGATCAACTTAAAGAAAAAGTTCAAAAAATGAGAGAAGACCTTTAATATTTAGCTAAAAAGATTTGCAATTAAAATCTAATTTTTAAATTTAAAAGAAAATGAAAGCCAGTTTCAACATACTTCTTGTTTCAGTTATTCTTTTTTCCTGTACTTCACCAAAGGTATTTACCGATTATGCTTCTGATGTAGAATTTGATGACTATGAAAGTTTTGCCTTTTATGCCATAGACAATTCTGGTTTAGCAAGACTGGATGAGGATCGTGTGTACTTCGCCATAGAAGACACATTAACCGCCAAAGGTTTTGAGAAAAAAATTATTCCGGATTTTAAAGTAAATTTTTATGCCGAAGTTTTCAATCAAACTTCCAATAGCAATTTCGGCGTTGGAATTGGCGGTTACTCTGGAGGTGTAAGTGGAAGCATCTCACCTCAGAGCGTTAAACGAAACATCGCTTTAACTATTGAATTCGCTGATGGATTAACAAACAATCTTTTTTGGCAGGGTGTTGTTGAAGCCAGATTCGATGAAAACCTGAAGGGTGAAGAGCGTGAAGAATTTTTCAAAATACTTGTTGGTAAAGTATTAGAAACATATCCCCCGGAGAAGTGATTTTGCACATTAATTAGCCAAGTTTATTTATAAGTGATCGGCTTTAGAATTTTGATACAAAGACTTAATTATGCCATCTACCAATCCTATTTTGGGAACATGAACAGATTTGGATCTGCTCCATTTCATAGCCGATAAGTAAATTTTTGTAGCTGGAATTATAACATCCGCTCTGTCTTCATTCAGACTAAGTTCAGAAATACGCTCTTCATAAGTGAGTGAATTCAACAACTGGTAATATGAACTCAAGTAAAAAAATGACAGAGGTTTTCCCAGCTTTTTATGACTAGACTTGAATATATTGTTGATGTTTCCACCAGAACCCACCATTTCAATTCTCGAATAAGGTTTTGTCACTGATTTTATCCAATGTTCAGCTTCTGTCCATACGTCTTCAGAAATCGTGTTATTCAAAATTCTTACCGTTCCAAGTTTAAAGGATTTAGATTCAATAGTCTTCCCATTAGAAAACAAAGTAAACTCAGTACTTCCTCCACCAACATCTACATAGAGGTAGGTTTTATTGTTATCAACCAAACTGTGTAAATCTGTAGCAGCAATTATCGATGCTTCATCGGTGCCGTCAATGATATCTATATCAATCTTACAATCAGAAGCTATTTTCTCAGCCACAGCTTGGCCATTTCGAGCATCTCTCATTGCAGAAGTAGCGCAGGCTCTGTAAGCTTCAATTTTATGGGATTTCATAAGTAAACTGAAAGCCTTCATGGTATCTACCATTCGCTCTAAGCTTTCATCAGAAATATAAGAGGTGGTAAAAACGTCTTGACCTAGCCTGATAGGAACTCTTACAAGCGAGGTCTTTTTAAAGGTCACTGGCTTATTATCGGGTTCTGTTATTGTAGAAATAAGAAGACGAACAGCGTTGGAGCCAATATCTATAGCAGCAAATTTTTTAATGGATAGCATAGTGAATTATTTTATTAGCTGTGTTTTTTTAATTTTTTCTCGTAATAATCATAAAGTTCGAATTGACTTCTAAAATCCGATCCCTCCTTTTTTCTATAGGCATTGTCCTTGTTTGAAGAAAAATCTCTTGCCTTTACATTATCTTTCCAACAAATATCAAAAGTTTCTATTAATTCTTGTTTCAAGTCATCATCATAAATTGGACAAGTGACTTCCACCCGATGGTCAATGTTTCTGGTCATCATATCTGCAGATGATATAAAAACTTTTGGATGCTCATCATTTTGAAAAATATAAAGTCGTGGGTGTTCTAAAAATTTATCTACAATACTTATGGATTCTATATTCTCACTCATCCCTTTTACCTGTGGAATAAGGCAATTTATACCTCTTACGATCAATTTTATTTTAATGCCTGCTCTACTGGCTTCGTAGAGTTTATCAATCATCCCATAATCTGACAAACTGTTCATTTTCAGGAATATCCCTGATTTCTTACCTTCTTTGTGATTTTCAATTTCTTGATCGATTAGTTCCGTAAATTTTGAACGTGTGTAATGTGGTGAAACAATCAGGTGTTTGTATCTCTTGATCTTGTAATTCACTTCGAAGAACTCAAAAACTTTATCAATATCTTTTAAAATGCCCTGATGTGCAGTAAACAAGGTATAATCAGTGTAAATTTTAGCTGTATTTTCATTAAAGTTTCCAGTGCTTACGAAACCGTAATATTTGATTTTCTGATTTTCTAAACGTTCAATTACGCAAGTTTTACAATGCACTTTAAGCCCTGTGACCCCAAAAATAAGCTTCACCCCTTCACGTTCCATTTTTTCAGCATACTTGATGTTGTTTGCCTCATCAAATCTTGCCTGTAATTCTATAGAAACCGTAACGCGTTTTCCATTTTTCGCTGCATTTATAAGAGAACTGGCAATATGTGACACTGCAGCTAGTCTATAAATTGTAATTTTTATAGATTTCACTTTAGGGTCTAAAGCTGCTTCTCTTAAGAACTTGACCGTGTAAGAAAACGTTTGATAAGGAACGTGCTGTAGAAAATCCTTCTTTGAAATTTTCTCCAGGAGACTCCCTTGGATTTCGAGTCCTGGAATCGGCAAAGGCTCTATCTTATCGTAAATCAAGTGTTTAGCACCGAGATCTGGAAAACTCATATAATCCCTTCTGTTATGGTATTTTCCACCAGGAATTAAACTGTCAGTAGTGTCAATTTCCATTTTTTTCAGGAGAAAATCGAGTGTATCCTGTTCTATCTCTTTGTCATAAACAAAGCGTACAGGGTCACCTTCAATCCTGTCTTTTACGCTATCCATCAATTTTTCAATATAGCTTTTACTCAGATCCCCTTCGAGATCTAATTCCGCATCTCTTGTAATCTTTACCATGTGTGCAGAAATGCTATCATAATCGAAAATGTTGAAAATGACATCCAAATTATATCGAATTAAGTCATCGAGTAATATGATATACTTCTTGCCATTTGCGGAAGGAATCTCCACAAATCGCTCTACACTCGATGGAATTTCAATTAAAATATAACGATTGGAAAGTCTGTCTTTTTCCAATTGAATCATCTTCACAGCAAGATAAGCTTTAGAATCCTTAAGGTTTGGAACCTTATCGATATCATTCAACATGATAGTGACCAATGCTGGACTTACCTTTTGAAGGAAAAATTCTTTTAAAAATTTGGCTTGTTCTGAGGTAACTTCATTTTCGTCGATAACATAAATGTCGTGGTCCTTGAGCTGGTCCTGTATAGAAGCCAGTATATCTAAACTTTCAGCTTGCTTCTTGATCACGATTTGAGTGATTTCTTTAAGCAATCTACCAGCATTAAATCCACCCAAAACCTTTTTACCAGCTTTACCCGCCAGGTCAATTCGTTTTACGGTGGCATAGCGCACCTTAAAAAATTCATCAAGATTATTTGAGAAAATCCCCAAAAATCTCAGCCTTTCAATCAATGGAACACTCGGGTCTGCAGCTTCCTGCAATACCCGTTGGTTAAATTTTAACCAACTCAATTCTCTGTTATCGTATTTATTGTCGCGCATTAGCGTAAATGTTTTGGAAATAAGTATAATTGGGTTTCACCTGTCGAAATCTGCTTCCAGGAGTCAATTTCAAAACCAATGCTTACCAAGCCAGAGGTGGGTAAATTATCTATTGGCAAACTACCGAGTTTGCTGACTAATTCTGTGTAAGCAGGATTGTGACCAAACAACATGACATTATCAAGCCTGTCATCGAGTTCTTTTATGAATTCAAGTACCTCATCAGCATCAAACGTATACAATTGAGGCCTTATATGAAAATGTCGATCTTCAATAGCGAGTTTGACTTTGAATACTTCAGCAGTTGTTTTTGCACGTTTTGCCGGACTTGAAAACACCTCAACCGGAAAATCTAAATGCGCCTTAAAAGCTGTACTCACGTGTTCAATATCTTTGTACGCTCTCTCTTTCAAGGGTCTGTCTTTGTCTCCACAGGGAATTTCCAATGAAGACTTTCCGTGTCTCACAAAAATAAGTCGTTTCATATTAAGGGGCTAAACGTTCTATTTTCCAATCCTCTTTAGAATCTGATTTAGTAAATATAAATCTGTCATGAAGTCTGTTGGGCCTACCCTGCCAAAATTCCATAGATTCCGGTCTTACCAAAAATCCTCCCCAATTTTTTGGTCTAGGTATCGTTTCATCTGCATATTTTTTTTCCAATACCTTGAGTTCGTCCTCAAGCACTTTTCTATTTTCGATGACATTGCTTTGATTGGAAACCATAGCACCGAGTTGGCTTCCCTTGGGTCTGGATGCGAAATAATTATCTGAAATATTTTCAGGAACTTTTTCTGCAATACCCTTTATAATGACTTGTCTTTCGGTATTCGGCCAGAAAAATGAAAGGCAAGTATGGGGATTGTTCAGCAAAGCTTGCCCCTTTTCACTTTCATAATTCGTATAAAAAACAAAACCATATTCATTATAAGATTTCAAAAGTACAATTCGGCTTTTAGGGAAACCGTCTTTGCCGATAGTAGATACCGTCATCGCATTGGCTTCATCTAAACCTCCAAATTTTTCAACATCATAAAACCAGGTTCTGAACTGCTGAATTGGATTTTCATCTAAGTTTTCGCGAATCAGGCTAGCTTTTTCGTAAGATTTTCTGTAATTGTGTAATTCGTTTTCCATGTTAGCAAATTAGAAAATTATAGGTTCAGGAGCAATGGATTTGTAAAAATATTGAGACTACTAGAACCTGAAAATTTTACCCGTTTCAGCATTTTCAACATTATCAAAAACAATTTTTGCTTCATTTTCAAATGAGGATAGGTTTTTATAGCGCGCCGAAAAGTGACCTAAAATCAATTTTTTTACGCCTGCTTTTTGAGCAATTATACCTGCTTGTTTGGCTGTCGAGTGTTTGGTTTTATCACACAGATGTTCTTGCTCTTCTAGAAATGTAGACTCGTGATAAAGCAGGGTTGTTCCACTAATCTGCGGAATAATATCCGGTTTAAAGACCGTATCGCTGCAAAATGCATAGCTTGGAGCAGGCTTGGGATCCTCTGTTAATTCTTCATTCTTTATGAGTTGCCCGTCTTTGGTTTCAACATCCTTTCCTTTAACGATGCTTTTGTAATAAGCTTTGTCAATATCCAAATTCTGAACTTTATCAATCAGTAGTCTTCGGTCACCAGGTTTTGCCTTAAATAAAAAACCGTTGGTGTAAACTCTGTGTTTTAAAGGAATAGTCTCTACAGTCAGTTTGTCATTATCCAATATAATTTCCGGTTTGTAAGAATCCAATTGGTGGAAAATCAGTGGATAAGATGTATAGGCATGACTCATCCTGAGTTGGAGCTTGATAATTTCTTCAAGACCCTGCGGGGCATGAATATGAAGCTCGGCTGTTCTGCTAAGTAGGCTAAAGGTAGACAACAAACCAATGAGTCCAAAATAATGATCGCCGTGTAGATGGGAAATAAAAATGTGACTGATCCGAGAAAATTTGATTTTGTGCTTCCTCAAGCGGACCTGCGTTCCCTCCCCGCAATCTATAAGCATGAGTTCACCATTCATATCCAGAACCTGAGATGTAGGATGAGCATTGGCTCTTGGCGTTGCAGAGTGGCATCCTAAAATAGTAAGTTGCATCATATTAAAATCCCAAATCTCTTTCTATTTCTTCGAGACCAATTAAATCTTCTGCCTCTTGAAAAGTCGGAACAACATGAATTTCATCTGGAACTGCGTCAATATTGATTGTATCATTTACAACAACCAGAGATTTTTTGCCTTTTCTATGGGTAAAAGAAAGTTTCAAAAACTTTAAAAGCTCCTCTAAAGTGAGGTTTCCATACTTTTGAATATCTATAACGACGTTCTGATCTTTGAATCGATTTTGAATGCGTGTAAGAAAGTCTGCAAAATCCTCTACATCATCTTTTTCATCGCTAAGAATAATATAATTGTCTTTTTGTTCAGTTTTCATAATTTTTGATTTTTGAAGCCAATAAATACATGACAGCCATACGAATAGCGACTCCGTTTTCTACCTGATTCAGAATAATAGAGTGTTCTGAATCTGCAACGTCGCTTGTGATCTCCACTCCTCTATTGATTGGCCCAGGATGCATGATGGTAACAGGCTTACTCAAAGTATCCAGTAAGGTTTTATTAATCCCATACTGTTGAACGTATTCTCTTGTACTTGGGAAATAAGAATGTTCCATTCGTTCATTTTGAACTCGTAACATATTTGCAATATCGCACCATTCTAAAGCCTTTATAAGATTGTGTTCCACTTTCACCCCTAAACTTTCGATATGTTTTGGAATTAATGAATTTGGGCCACAGACTTTGACTTCCGCACCAAGTTTTTTGAGTGTAAAAATATTGCTTAGAGCTACTCTGGAATGCATAATATCTCCAACGATAACTATCTTCTTTCCTGCCACCTCACCGTATTTTTCCCGAATTGAAAATACATCGAGCAGAGCCTGTGTTGGATGCTCATGCGCCCCGTCTCCGGCATTTACAATACTTGCCTTCACATGTTTGGAAAGAAAAACTCCCGCTCCCGGATTGGGATGGCGCATCACCACCATATCCACTTTCATAGCAAGTATGTTATTGACGGTATCTATAAGTGTTTCGCCCTTAATGACTGATGATGAAGACGCTGAAAAATTAATAACATCTGCGCTCAGACGCTTTTCCGCGAGTTCAAAAGACAAGCGTGTTCTGGTACTATTTTCAAAAAAAAGGTTGGCAATGGTGATGTCCCTTAAACTTGGAACTTTTTTTATAGGTCTGTTGATGACTTCCTTAAACTGATCTGCAGTTTCGAAAATAAGATGAAGGTCTTCAGCAGTAAGGTACTTGATTCCTAATAAATTTGAAACACTAAGTTCTTTCATGATTTATAATTAGTTTTTCAATAAGTATATAGCATCTTCTCCATCGTTTTCTTTCCAGTAAACCTTGACATGTTCATTGTTGATAGCATCTACTTTTCTACCATTATAGTCTGGTTGAATAGGCAAATGCCTGCTAAATCGTCTGTCGATCAACGTAAGTAGTTCAATTTTGGAAGGTCTCCCAAAAGATTGTAAAGCCGTTAAAGCAGAACGTATGCTTCTGCCGGTAAACAGCACATCATCAATCAAAACCACATGTTTATTTTCTACAATAAAATCAATGTCAGTCTCATTGGCTTTCAACACTTTATCTCCGCGTCTGAAATCATCTCGATAGAAGGTAATGTCTAACTTTCCATAAGCCAGAGACGTTAATCCATAGTCTTTTTTCAAAATTTCATAAAGCCTGTTAGCAAGAAAACTACCTCTTGGCTGAATACCGATGAGTGCAGAATTCTCAAAGCTTTTATGATTTTCGACAAGTTGACAAGCTAAGCGCTGAAGAATAATATTGATTTCCTTCGCATTAAGAAGCAATTTTTGGCTCATCGTTGAAATTCGTTTGGTTTACAAAAGTAATTAAAATAAGCCGTATTGCTTAAGAGTAAATTCAATTTATAATTTTACTATTGAAATTGTTACGTATTCAAAAAAATAGTAATAAGATTGTTTTACTGATTGAGCTTTAAAATGAAACTAAAATCTTAGCATTTGAAAGGTTTATTAAAACACATTGGACCTGGTTTTTTATTAGCTGGTGCCGCTATTGGCGTTTCACATCTGGTTCAGGCTACACGTGCAGGGGCAGACTATGGTGTGGTTTTAATTTTCGCCATTTTAATTGCTTGCCTAACCAAATATCCATTTATGGAGTTTGGATCCAGGTATGCAGTGGCCACTGGAAAAAATTTAATAGACGGCTATAGAACTCTTGGACGTAGATATCTTGTAGTTTTTGCTTTAATTACCATCTCTACCATGTTTATTATTCAGGCTGCAGTGACAATAGTTTCTGCTGGTTTAGCCGAGTATTTATTTGCATTTGGCTGGTCTAATTTTACCTGGAGCCTTTTTCTGTTAATCTTTTGTGTTCTGATTTTACTTATCGGTAAATACAAAAAACTGGATATGTTGATGAAAATCGTCGTCAGTCTTTTAACCATCTCCACCCTTTTTTCGGTCGTTATTGCAGCTTTCCAAGTTGATTTTTCTACTATAAGCTTCAATAAATCCTCTGGGATATGGACGCTTAGCGGCATTGGTTTCGTTATAGCCTTAATGGGCTGGATGCCTATTCCTATTGATGCGTCTGTATGGCATTCCATCTGGACCCAGGAAAAAACGATTCAAACTCAACACCGACCCAATTCTAAACAAGCTGGTTTTGATTTCAATTTGGGGTATATCTCAGCTACTTTTCTGGGTATTTTGTTCTTCCTGATGGGGCTTTTCCTGATGAATAGCAGCGACATCCCTTTTGCCTCCGGCAGCGTTGCTTTTTCCGGACAGCTTATCGAAATGTACACTCAAACCTTGGGAGAATGGAGCCGAGTTTTGATTGCTTTTATAGCTTTCGTTACGATGTTCAGCACTACCTTAACGGTTACAGATGCATTCCCTAGAGTGATGTCTAAATTGGTACAGAAGGATAGTGATAGTCGTAAAGAATTAAATCACTATCATTTCTTTATAGTTGTAATTCCGTTGATAGCACTTGGAATTCTTTATTATTTGAAAAGTACGTTTACCGTTTTAGTTGATTTTGCAGCAGGCTTATCATTTTTGGCTTCTCCTGTGTTAGCCTGGTTCAATTTAAAACTGATGACACAGAAAAAAAATCCGATAACATTGAATTCAGGCTATTTGTTGTTTTCTAAAATCTGTTTGTTCTTTTTAATTTGCTTTGGCTTAGGTTATCTGATCTATGAATTTATCGCATAAAAAAACCGCTCTAAAAAGAGCGGTTTTAAATAGTTATTAGGTAATCTAAACTTTGATTACGAACAACACAGTCTACTTAACTTCTTCGAAGTCTACGTCTTCAACATCGCTGTCGTCGCTTCCTTTTGAATCGCCGGCGTCTGGTCCTGGTTGCTCACCACCACCTTGCTGAGATTCAGCTTGTGCTTTGTACATTTCTTCAGAAGCTGTTTTCCAGGCTTCATTCAATTTGTCTAAAGCAGGAGTTATTTTCTCAAGCTCTTTAGTTTCGTAAGCCGCTTTAAGTTCTTCTAAAGCATCTTCGATTGGCTTCTTCTTGTCATCAGAAATTTTGTCTCCAAATTCTTTCATTTGACTTTCAGTTTGGAAAATCATAGCATCAGCTTCATTCAGCTTATCTACTTTTTCCTTAGCCTCTTTATCTGCTTCAGCATTTGCTTCAGCTTCTTGTTTCATTTTCTTGATTTCCTCTTCAGTCAATCCAGAAGAAGCTTCAATTCTGATATCCTGAGATTTTCCAGAAGCTTTGTCTGTAGCGCTTACTTTAATGATACCATTAGCATCAATGTCAAAGGTGACTTCGATTTGTGGAACTCCACGTTTTGCTGGTGGTATACCATCAAGATGGAATCTACCAATCGTTTTATTATCAGCAGCCATTGGTCTTTCACCTTGTAAAACATGAATTTCAACACTTGGCTGATTGTCTTGTGCTGTGGAGAACACCTGAGATTTTTTCGAAGGAATTGTAGTATTAGCTTCTATAAGTTTGGTCATTACACCACCCATAGTTTCAATACCGAGAGACAATGGAGTTACATCCAGTAACAACACATCTTTTACATCTCCTGTCAATACACCACCTTGTATTCCTGCTCCAATAGCTACAACTTCATCAGGGTTTACACCTTTACTAGGTTTTTTTCCGAAGAAGTCTTCCACAGCTTTCTGTACAGACGGGATACGAGTTGAACCACCTACCAGGATAACTTCATCGATATCACTAGTATTTAATCCTGCTGCTTTTAAAGCTTTTTCGCATGGAGCGATAGTTCTTTTGACCAAACCTGAAATTAATTGTTCAAATTTTGACCTTGTAAATGTTCTTACCAAGTGCTTAGGACCGCTTTGTGTTGCAGTAACGTATGGTAAATTTATTTCTGTTGAATTTGAAGACGATAATTCGATTTTTGCTTTTTCTGCAGCTTCCTTCAATCTCTGAAGTGCCATAGCATCTTTTCTAAGATCGATATCTTCATCTTTGATAAATTCTTCAGCTAACCAATCGATGATTACTTCATCCACATCATCACCACCTAGGTGAGTATCACCATCAGTTGCTAATACTTCAAATACACCATCTCCTAATTCTAGGATAGATACATCGTGTGTACCTCCACCGAAGTCAAATACAGCAATTTTTTGATCTGTATCTTTCTTATCCAAACCGTAAGCCAAAGCTGCTGCTGTAGGTTCGTTTATAATTCTGCTTACTTTCAGACCAGCAATTTCTCCGGCTTCTTTTGTGGCTTGTCTTTGTGAGTCGTTAAAATAAGCAGGAACCGTAATTACCGCTTCAGTTACCTCACTACCTAAATAGTCCTCAGCAGTTTTCTTCATTTTCTGAAGAATCATTGCAGAAAGCTCTTGAGGGGTGTACATTCTACCATCAATATCAACACGAGCTGTATCGTTTTCACCTTTTACCACTTTGTAAGGAACTCTATCTACTTCTTTTGTTGATTCAGAAAATTTATTTCCCATAAATCTTTTGATAGAAGAAATAGTTTTTTCTGGATTGGTTACTGCCTGACGTTTTGCAGGGTCACCCACTTTTATTTCACCACCTTCTACAAAAGCTATAACAGATGGTGTTGTTCTTTTTCCTTCAGCATTAGGAATAACCGTTGGCTCATTTCCCTCCATAACAGAGACACATGAGTTGGTTGTTCCTAAATCTATACCTATAATCTTACCCATAATTGTTTTTTTTGTGTTCTTAATAATTGATTTCGAAACATAAAAGTCAATCTTTATGCCATCAAAATGGTTATGACAGAGTGTCACATTAAATGTATTTTAGTCAAAGCCTATCATTTTGAAAGATTATGAATTTAATCTCGAAAAAAACTTGAATATTTGTAAATTCATAAACAAAGCTTAAAACGAATGAAGAAAATTGAATGCATAAGTGTTTTCGATATGATGAAGATCGGCATTGGACCCTCAAGTTCTCATACACTAGGTCCATGGCGTGCATCTCAACGCTGGATTGATGAATTGAAGGAAGAAGGGCATTTAGATAATATCAAAACCATAAAAATCCATCTCTACGGTTCTTTGTCTTTAACAGGCAAAGGGCATGCGACAGACATTGCTGCCATTTTGGGTCTTTGTGGTCACGATCCTGTTACCATGGACATTACTCACATAGATGTAGAAATTGATCGTGTCAAAAATGAAGGTCGGCTAAATCTGGAGGATTCCCGTTTTATCGATTTTGATTTTCATAAAGATGTGATTTTTGAAAAGGACTTCAAAGAATTCCACCCTAATGGAATTACCTATGTAGGAGTTTTAGAAAACGGTCAATCTGTAGAATCTACATTTTATTCTATCGGTGGTGGGTTTGTCGTTAAAGAAGATCGCGAAAATGCGAAGCAAAAACAAGAAGAACTCAAAAGCTTCCCATTTCAAATCAATTCTGCTTTGGAATTGATTGAGCATTGTAAAAAAGAACAAAAAATCATTTCTGAAATTGTTCTCGAAAATGAAAAATCGCTCAGAAATGAACTTGAAATTCATTCTGGATTAGAGAAAATATGGGAAACCATGCTGGAATCGATGTACATCGGTTGTCATACTGAAGGCACTTTACCTGGCGGACTCAATGTTAACAGAAGAGCGGCAAAAATGAACAAGAATCTTCTTGAGCACAGATTTGAAACTTACGATACACCTCAAGAATGGCTGGAGACCATCAGAACCAAAGAAGTAAAGTTTAGACAAATTTTGCAGTGGGTAAGCTGCTTTGCCATATCGGTTAATGAAGTCAATGCTTCACTAGGTCGAGTAGTTACCGCTCCAACCAACGGAAGCTCAGGAACATTACCGGCGGTGATGATGTATTATATGGTCATCGAAAATCATAAGGCGACTTTTGAAGATTTAAAGCAATTTATGCTGGTTGCCGGTGAAATAGGAAGCTTATTCAAAAAAGGGGCGACTATCTCAGCTGCTATGGGCGGCTGTCAGGCAGAAATCGGTGTTTCCTCGGCTATGGCTGCAGGGGCGCTGACTGAGGTAATGGGCGGCACGCCAGAGCAGGTACTTATGGCCAGCGAAATCGCCATGGAACACCATCTCGGACTCACCTGCGATCCCATCGCAGGTTTGGTACAGATTCCATGTATCGAAAGAAATGCTATGGGTGCTATTAAAGCCATCAATGCCGCTGAAATCGCCATGGAATCGGATGCCACTAAAGCCAAAGTTCCTCTGGACAAAGTCATTGCTACCATGTGGGATACCGCTCAGGATATGACTTCAAAATACAAAGAAACCTCTGAAGGCGGACTCGCCATCAAAGTGAATATGAGTGATTGCTAAAGCAGAACACCCCTAATTATGGTATGTAATAGAGTTGTATAAATAGTCCTCACAGGTTTTGAAAACCTTTGAGGACTTAAAATTTAATTAGTTTAAATTCTGAACTAAGAATGATTACTTTATATCAACCAGTTCCAAGTCAAATACCAAAATAGAATTTGCTGGAATCACACCCCCCACTTCTCTGTCGCCGTAAGCCAGGTGAGGAGGAATCACAAATTGAGCTTTTGTCCCTTGGTTAAGTAACAGAAGTCCTTCATCCCAGCCTTCAATCACATGTCCTGCACCAACAGGAAATTCTATAGGTTGTTTTCTCTTATAAGAGGAATCGAAAACCGTTCCATCTACCAGGCTTCCTTTGTAGTGAACGCTAACCGTCTGACCCTTGTTAGGTTTTGGTCCAGAACCTTCGTTGATGATTTGGTAACGCAAGCCGCTTTTGGTTTCTTTAAAACCTTTTGAAATTTCGTCAAGTTTTTTAGCCGCTTCAGCTTTTAACTCAGCTTCTCTTTCTGCTTTAGAAGAATTGAATTTCTCAAAACTCTTTACAGCATCAAAAGCTTTAGCTTCATCACCAACGCGTTCAATTTCTACTGAAGTTAGATTGTCTTTCATTTCAATGCTGTCAACTACATCCTGACCTTCCACAACATAACCAAATACAGTGTGTTTACCGTCAAGCCATGGAGTTGGCTCGTGAGTGATAAAAAACTGACTGCCATTGGTGCCTGCACCAGCATTGGCCATAGATAAGACTCCAGGTTGGTTGTGTTTTAAGTCAGGATGGATCTCATCATCAAATTGATAACCAGGTCCTCCGGTTCCGGTTCCATTTGGATCTCCCCCCTGTATCATGAAGTTATCTATAACTCTATGAAAAATCAATCCATCATAATAAGGAGTTCCTAAATCTTTGGCTGAGTTTTCGATTTTTCCTTCAGCAAGTCCTATAAAATTACCTACCGTTCCGGGGGTTTTATCAAAGGTGAGTTGAACTGTAATTTTACCTTTTTCTGTATTAAAGTGTGCGTATATTCCGTTTTCCATGAGTTATATTTTTTTTTGCAAATCTAAGATTAAATCTAATTCAGATCGACTCAAATTCAGTTTAAAATCCAAGGTGTAAATTGATTATTGGTCGTAGATATATATTTCAGTAGCGCCAAGACCATATTTTTGATAATCTGCATCGTAAAATTCAATTTGATCGTAACGTCTAAAAAGAGTGTGCAGTTCAGCTTTCAAAACGCCCTGCCCAACACCATGAATAAAGACAATGCGTTTGATTCGTTTTTCTATGGCAAATTCGATTTTTTTACGACTGTGTTCCAGCTGAATATTGAGCATTTCAAAATTAGAAAGCTGCGAAGTTTTGTCAATCAGGTTATGAATATGAAGATCCACCTCCATGGCGGGCTGTTGACGCTTAGGCTTTTGTGATGGCCCTTTTCGTTTAGGATTCAAATCTGATTTTAGCTTTTGAAGTAAATTATCATCCTGAAGATCTATATCCAACTGACCTTCAGTTTTAACAATAAGAGAATAGGGAACTTTCATTTCAAAACCATCTGAGGTTTCAAAAGTCACTTCCTCCTTTTCAACTTTTATTACCACTCCTGCGACATTATCATCGAGAAGTTCAACTTTATCGCCAATTTGAAAGCTTTTCCTACTCATTTTCTGAAGAATCTTGGTCGTCTTTTGGGTTATCTTTTGTCCATTGCTTCGTAGAGTTGTATAGTCCTATCATAAGCAAAAGTAAACCTCCCACTTTAAGATAGACGTTTTCATTTTCGCCTGTGAGGTCGTAAATGATAAGGGCAGCCCCTATAATAATAAAGGCTGTAAATAAAGCTTGTTTCTTGGTATCAATCATTAAAAAACGTTTTCAAAAACAAAGATAGGCTCAATTTCTGTTTAGAGCCAATAATTCTTCCAAGTGTTCTCGATTATTCGATAAACGTGGGATTTTATGCTGACCTCCTAATTTATTATGCTGCTTTAACCAATTTTGAAAAAGCTTAGGCTTAGCTTGATGAATTTTCAATAAATCTAAAGTCATGTTATTATAACGCTTGGCTTCATAATCACTATTGATTTCCTGAAGATTTTTATCCAATCGGATTTGAAAATCAGAAAGATTTTCTGGGGGCGTTTTGAACTCTAAAATCCATTCATGCGCTCCTTTCTTATTCCCTTCCATAAAGACAGGAGCTGCTGTGTATTCCATCACCTCGCAATTGAGTTCGCAGGCCGTTTTATTCACGGCAGCTTCAGCATTTTCAATAATAAGCTCCTCACCAAAGGCATTGATATGGTGTTTTGTCCTACCTGTCACCCTGATTCTGTGTGGACTTAAAGATGTAAACCTGATGGTATCGCCAATTTTATAACGCCACAAACCAGAATTGGTCGTAATTACGATAGCATAATTTTTATCAATTTCAACCTCATTCAGGTTGATGACCTTTTCCTGTGGAGTTCCATAAGTCGACATGGGAATAAATTCAAAGAAAATCCCATAATCCAGCATCAGGAGCAGATCTTTGGAGTCGTTATTATCCTGAGCTGCAAAAAACCCTTCAGAAGCATTATAGATTTCATAATACCTCATTTTGTTGCTAGGTATTATATTTTCATATTGATTTCGATAGGGTTCAAAACTGACTCCTCCGTGAAAATATACTTCAAGATCTGGCCAAACTTCACTTATGGAAGATTTACCAGTGGTTTTTAAAACATCATTAAGCAGTACAAGCATCCAGGAAGGAACACCAGCCAAGCTGGTTACACGTTCCTTGATCGTTTCATCAACGATAGCCTGCATCTTGGTTTCCCAGTCACTCATTAAAGACACTTCATTTCCGGGGGTACTGCTATAACTGGCCCAGAACGGCATATTGTAAATAAGCAAAGCAGATAAATCACCATAAGAAGTTCCATTATCTTGATAAATTTCTTTACTACCTCCCAACCTTAAGCTTTTTCCTGTAAATAGTTTAGAGTCTGGATTATTGTTTAAATAAATACACAGCAAATCTTTACTGGCAGCATAATGACAGGATTCCAAGGATTCCTGACTTACTGGAATGAATTTACTTTTAGCTTCTGTAGTTCCGCTGGATTTAGCAAACATCGTAATAGGAGTTGGCCATATAATGTTAGCCTCTCCTTGCCTGCACCTTTCAAAAGTAGATTCAAAATCCTCATAAGTTTGAACAGGAACTCTTTCTTTGAAAGTCTCGTAATTTTTTATCTCGTTAAAGCCATAGGTTTTTCCAATTTCCGTATTTTGGGCTTTATAAACTAAATCCAGTAGCAATTCATTTTGTACTTCAATGGGATGCTTTTTAAACAATTCCATGTGATGAATGCGCTTCTTTAAAATCCAAGAAGCAATAGAATTTACAATTGGTATAGGCATAGACGAGAAAAATTTAAACTGAATTCTTCTTTTATAAGTTCAAAAGAATTCATCAAACTTAATAAAAAATGCAATATAGAGGAGTCTTAAGAAAAATGAAAACTGAGAATAATGAAGAGGTTGACTATTTTTTAGTATTTAAAGAGGATGTGGTTCATCTTAATCAACTTCTAGATAAGGAAATAGCTCTTTATTTTGTAGAATATCAATGTCTTAATTGCGGGAAAAATAAAAAAATATTTAGACAGGGATTTTGCTACGATTGTTTCCAAAATATACCAAATGCGGGAGACTGGATTATGCATCCAGAATTAAGCAAAGCACATTTGGATGAAGAAGACAGAGATTTAGAATACGAAAAGAAAGTTCAGTTGCAGCCTCACATCGTTTATTTGGCTAATTCTAGCAATGTAAAAGTTGGAGTAACTCGCAAAAGTCAAATTCCAACCCGCTGGATAGATCAAGGTGCTCACGAAGCCATCGCCATTTTGGAAACTCCTAACCGCTACTTGGCTGGAATAACTGAAATAGCTTTAAAAAAACATGTGGCCGATAAAACCAATTGGCGAACCATGCTTAAAAATGAGATTGAAGACAAAAATTTGGTGGAAGAAAGAGAAAAAATCAAAGAGTTTATTCCAGATGAAGCCAAAGACTATTACCTGTCTTCAAGCGAAGAGTTTAACATCAATTTCCCTGTAATAGAATATCCCAAAAAATTAAAAAGCCTAAATTTAGAAAAGAACAATACCTTTAAAGGTAAACTGAAAGGCATTAAGGGGCAATACCTAATGTTTGAAAATGGTGTGGTATTCAATGTAAGGAACAACGAAGGTTATGTTGTAGATTTTGAAGTCTTAGCCTAAACAAAAATACCCTGTGATACGCATATCACAAGGTGTGTATAAAAAACTAAAAACTCTTACATATTATCTTTCTCTCTCAAAGACTGGATGTACTGAGCTTTTTTGAGGTTTTGTCTTTTTTCAACAGATTTTTTCGTGAATTGTTTTTTATCACGAAGTGTTTGAAGAACTTTTGTGTCTCTAAACTTACGTTTTAAACGTTTAAGAGCTCTTTCAATTTTTTCACCATCTTTTACTTTAACTACTAACATATAATGATTAATTATTTACAGTTGACTTGAAATTTTCGAATTGCAAATATAGATATTTCAATCATAAATATATCATCAAAATCAATTTTTTCAGTATTTAATTTGAATTTCTTTTATATCGAAAGATTCCAGCCTGTCTTCCTCAAATTCAACAATCAACCTCCCATGATTATCCACCCCTCTTAACAAACCTTGAGCCAGGCTATTATCTGGAAATTGAAAAACACTGACCTTATTGTACCGAAACAAAGAATCATAATAAGATGACATCACTTCCTTATAGCTGCTTCGGTTAAAAAGATCTGGGATTTGTTCAAACTCAGTTAAAATATCTTCCAATAAATTATCAAGACTAAAGGATTTGCCACTCAATATTCTCATTGAAGATGCGCTTGGTAAATTTGGAAACGATTCTTGATTTACATTCAACCCTACCCCAACAACACTTGCTCCTTCTTGATTTTGAGTCATCATATTTTCAATAAGAATCCCTCCTATTTTAAACTGACGTGACAGTATGTCGTTTGGCCATTTGATGAAAAGTTTTGGCATGTCATAAGTGGTTAACACATTTTTGAGTCCTAAAGCAACCAAAGCACTCAGTTTGAAAGCTTCTTTATGAATAGATTTCAAACCCGGCAAATACACGCTAAAGGTGAGGTTTTTACCAGCCTCACTCTCCCAGCCTGTTCCCCGCTGACCCTTACCATCAACTTGATGATGCGCAACCACGCAATATGTTTTTTTTTCAGTATTGATTTTCACGAACTCCTTAAGGAAACTATTGGTAGAACTTGTGGCATCAACTTTGACTACTTTCATAGAGAGCTTAGATATCGAATAATCTTTTGTTAACTGACGTAAAAAAAGGGATTAAAAACCTATTTTCGCGTTAAAATTAAAATTTTTAATGAGTACAAAGAAAGAGCAAATAGACCAATTAATTACATATATAATTCAAGGAATTGAAGACGTTAAAGGTAATCAGATTGAAATTATAGATTTAAGATCTATTGAAAATACGGTATGTGATTATTTCATAGTGTGTTCAGGTAACTCAAATACTCAGGTAGACGCCATCGAAAGCTCTGTCAGAAAAGTGGTTAGCAAAGCACTTCAAGACAAGCCCTGGCATGTAGAAGGCCTTGAAAATTCACAATGGGTGTTGATGGATTATGTAGATGTGGTTGTACATATTTTCCAAACACAAATACGAGAGTATTACGACATTGAGAGTTTATGGGGAGACGCCAAAATAACGTCTATTGAGTCTAATTATTAAAATAAGGTAAAAAGAGAATGGCGAATAAAGCAACACAGAAAAAAAAGGTAGATAAAGATCCGAAAAAGCCAAAGTTCAATTCTTATTGGATTTATATAGGTATTATCCTAATATTTTTTGGTGTTCAATTTTTTGGAGGAAGTGGTTTTAGTGAACCTAAAAAAACCAGTTTAGCGCAGTTTGAACAATTTTTACAGAATGGTGATGTTGAGAAAGTAAATATCATCAAAAACTCAAGAGTCGCTGAAGTCTTCTTGTATCCAGAAGCAAAATCAAGACCAGAGCATAAAGGGACTAATAACGATCAAGTCTTTGCATCTTCTGATAGCCCTGATTATTCATTCGAATTTGGGGATTTACAAAATTTCGAAAATAAAATAGAAAAAATTAAAGACGCTCAAAATTTAGACACCCGTATTTATTACGATACGAGGTCAAATTATTTCAGCGAAATATTGATAGGTCTTCTTCCAATAATTTTGATTGTAGGAATCTGGATATTCATCATGAAGCGAATGAGCAAAGGCGGAGGCGGTGGTCCAGGCGGTCAAATCTTCAACATAGGAAAGTCTAAGGCTAAGTTATTTGATGAAAAAAAGGATGTTAAAACCTCATTCAAAGATGTCGCTGGCTTAGAAGGCGCTAAAGATGAAGTGCAGGAAATTGTCGACTTCCTTAAGCATCCTGATAAATACACAAATCTTGGTGGTAAAATACCAAAAGGGGCATTGCTTGTAGGGCCTCCTGGAACAGGTAAGACTTTGTTAGCAAAAGCTGTTGCTGGTGAGGCTGGCGTACCGTTCTTCTCTTTATCTGGCTCAGATTTCGTGGAAATGTTTGTAGGTGTAGGAGCTTCAAGAGTTAGAGATTTATTCAAACAGGCTAAAGACAAATCGCCGTCGATCATATTTATTGATGAAATTGATGCCATAGGTAGATCGAGAGGAAAAGGTAATATGTCTGGTTCTAATGATGAACGTGAGAATACTTTAAATCAACTTTTAACAGAGATGGATGGTTTTGGAACCAATACAAATGTTATTGTGATTGCCGCGACCAACCGGGCTGATGTTCTGGACAAGGCTTTGATGAGAGCTGGAAGATTTGATAGACAAATTCATGTAGACTTACCAGATATCAGAGAACGTGAAGAGATTTTTGAGGTGCATCTAAAACCACTTAAAAAAATAGCCGATGAACTAGATGTAGAATTTCTAGCCAAACAGACGCCCGGATTTTCTGGTGCAGATATTGCCAATCTTTGTAACGAAGCTGCCCTTATTGCTGCCAGGAACGACAGTAAAGCTGTAGGTAAGCAAGATTTTCTAGATGCTATAGACAGGATTGTGGGTGGTTTGGAAAAGAAAAATAAAATAATGACCGTTGAGGAAAAGAAAACAATAGCTTTTCACGAAGCAGGTCATGCTACAGTAAGCTGGATGCTGGAATATGCGGCACCACTTGTAAAGGTAACTATAGTTCCTCGAGGGCAATCTCTTGGAGCAGCATGGTATTTACCAGAAGAAAGACAAATTGTAAGAACAGAGCAAATCCTTGATGAAATGTGCGCTACAATGGGTGGTCGTGCCGCAGAAAAAGTAATTTTTGATAAGATTTCAACGGGAGCCCTTAGTGATTTAGAAAAGGTAACAAAGCAAGCAAAAGCTATGGTTACTATCTATGGACTTAATGATAAAATTGGAAATCTAACCTATTATGATTCCTCTGGTCAGTCTGATTATAATTTTACAAAACCTTACAGTGATAGAACATCTGAATTAATAGATGAAGAAATATCAAAACTTATTGAAGAGCAGTATTTAAGAGCAATTAATATTCTTACAGAAAATAAAGATAAATTGACTAAACTTGCTGAATTACTTCTAGAGAAAGAAGTTATTTTTAAAGACAATCTAGTTGAAATCTTCGGGGAACGTCCTTTCAAAAAACCTGAAATGATCAATTCCTATAAAAAGAAAGCTGAGGAAAGGAATAAAAATAAATCTTCAGCCGAAGAAACCAAAAACGAGGAAGGCCCTAAGGATTCTAAGGAAGGTGACTCGAAAAAGGATGATAAGATAGAAAGTAATTCTTAAGATATTAAATTTATATTAATAATAAACCTGATTTTGATTTTATCAATCTCAGGTTTTTATATTAAATTTATAAAGTGTAAATTCGAATGAAATTAGAGCAATTTTTATGAACTTTTTAAAACGCCTTTTAGGTATAGATACTAATGAAGTGACCGACGAGTACGGTAACGAAATAGGGAAATTCATGCCTAAACCAGAAACTCCTGTTGATGAAGAGTTTGTTCATAATTTTAAAAAGAATGGAGGTAAATTTTTATACTGTGAAAATGAAAATGAACTGAGACTTAATTTTTCAGAAATTCTTAAAGAGAACAATTGGTCTAATTCAGAAGTATATTGTAGTGAAAGTAAATTATGTGAAGATTTTGCACACACCCAACTCACTTTTACCAAGAATTTAAATGCATGCTTTTTTCTTTCTAGTTGTGAGTTTTTGATTTCAAATACGGGGGCTATTTTAGTTAGCTCCAGTCAAATGGGGGATAAAAAACACTCAGATTTACCTGTAAATTTTGTAATTGTTGCTAAAACAAGCCAACTTATTAAAACTATAGGTGAAGGCTTACAACAAATCAACAAACGACAGGGTGGAAAATTCCCTACAAACATCACCACTATCAAATCATTTGATGAAAATAAAGATTCTGATTTTATGAGCTATGGAAGTACCCCAAAAAATTTATATTTGCTTCTCTTAGAAGATTTATAACAAATGTCGGAAATTTTTAAAAGAAGCATTACTGGTGCTTTATATATCACCATAATAGTTTCTACTGCTTTTTTAAGTCATTACCTTTTACTCCTTTTCTTTACCGTAGTTGGTTTTATTTGCTTGCGAGAATTTCAGACTCTTTTAAGATTTAGAAACATCATCTCTTATGTTTCTCTAGTTGTATTGCTCTACTACTTTAATTTTACTGAAGTTTACCTTCCTCTTCTTATTACTTATATGGCAATGACTTTGGTAGTGAAACTATTCCTTTTAAAAGATTTGTATACGTTTCATGACATTCCTCTTTTTGATGGGAGAAAACATTTGCTGACTCTTTTTTATATTGTTCCTTCTATCATTTTCTTAACCATGATTCCTGTTTACAAGGAAAATTACGAATATGTATTAGTTGGAACTTTTGTATTGATATGGACGAATGACTCTTTTGCTTACCTGGTTGGTAAAAATTTTGGAAAGCATAAATTATTTGAAAGAATTTCACCAAAAAAAACAATTGAGGGCTTTTTGGGAGGCGCCATTGCTTCAATCATCATAAGCTATTTCATTTATACTTACATCGATTTATTATCCTGGTGGGCCTGGATTATTCTCGCAATTATTGTGAGTATATTTGGCACGCTTGGAGATTTAGTTCAGTCCAAATTCAAAAGAAAAGCAGACGTGAAAGACAGTGGTAAGATCATGCCCGGGCATGGCGGCATCTTTGACAGAATGGATAGTATGCTTTTTTCTAGTACATTTGTTTTCATATTTATTTTACTCTTAGATTATGTTTCATAAAGAAGGCTATAAAATTCTAGTTTCAAGTTTAATTGGTTTAATCGTCATTAATCTTTTGACAAATTTTTTGATAGATAAAAATCAACAGTGGATTATCACTTTAGTGTTTGTCGTGACAATCATTATGTTCTATTTAGTTGCTCAATTTTTCAGAAATCCAAAACGAGAAATAGATAAAAACGAAAATCATATTTTGGCTCCTGTCGATGGAAAAGTGGTAGCTATTGAAAAAGTATTTGAACCAGAATTTGTAAATGAAGAACGCTTGCAGGTCTCTATTTTCATGTCTCCCTTAAACGTGCATGTAACGCGTCACCCAGTAGGCGGAAAAATCCTTTATAGCAAATACCATCCAGGTAAATTTCTTGTGGCCTGGCACCCCAAATCAAGTGAAGAAAACGAGAGAACAACAGTAGTTGTAAAAACTAAAAAATTTGGAAACCTTCTTTACAGACAAATCGCTGGTGCTGTTGCCAGGAGAATTGTTAATTATGCAAAAGAAGGAGAAACTGCTGTACAGGGAAGTGATTCTGGTTTTATAAAATTCGGTTCTCGAGTAGATATATTTTTACCCCTTGATGCAGAAGTATTAGTGGAAATAAATGAAAAGGTAAAAGGCGGTAAATCTATCATTTCTAAAGTGGAATAAGATGGATCTAAAAAGTTATTCTGAAGAAGATTTAGATCATTTATTTGAACTTGCCTACATTAAGGTAAGTGGAACCCATCGAAAATTCCCTCAAGATGTTCTCCTATATTTTTATGCTTACTACAAACATGCTAAAAATGAATCTGATCTTAAGGTAACTCAAAACCCCGTAGACGGTGAACAACTAGTCAATGCGTTTAAGGCAAACGCAATGTTTCAAGTCAAGAAGTTTTCTGAAAGAGAGTCCAAAATCAAGTACATCAAATTGGCAAAACGCTATCTTGGTGACGAATTTCAAATAAAATAAAAAAGAGACCAATTGATATCAACTGATCTCTTTTAGAATAATCTAAACTGTGTTGTTTTAAAGGTTTTTTAAACTCTTTGTAATCGTCTGTATTTGTGCTATAGCATCGTCCTTTTTTTGTTTCTCAACATTCACAACTTGTTCTGGAGCATTGTTCATGAAGCGTTCGTTGGAAAGTTTTTTCTCAACAGATTTCAAAAACCCTTCATAATACTTCAATTCTTCTTTCAATTTCTCTTTTTCAGCTTCCACATCTATAGCACCTTCCACAGGTATGAAATATTCATTGGACTTAACTCTAAATGTAAGGCTGCCTTCAACTGGAGAATCAGTATAAGTCAGGCTCTGAATATTTCCCATTTTTAGAATTACAGTGTCAAGCAAATCAGAAACAGATTCATTGTTTAAAACAACCAAATCAATTTGATTTTTAAAGGAAATATTTTTTTCCTTCCTAATAGTTCTAATTCCAGAAATAACTTCAGAAGCAAAATCAAATTCAGAAATAAGCACGGAATCATACTTTTTCTGTGCCGGCCATGAAGAAACTGTTAGGGCTTCGGCTGGCTCTCTTTCAGTGATTTGATGCCAGATTTCCTCTGTCACAAACGGCATAAAAGGATGTAATATTTTTAGATTATCTTCTAAAATTGCAATAGCCGAATCGAGTGTTGATTTGTCAATCGGCTTCTGGTAGGCCGGTTTAATTATTTCTAAAAACCACGAACAGAAATCATCCCAAACCAACTTATAACTGGTCATTAAAGCATCAGAAATTCTATATTTACTATAATGATTTTCCAGCTCTCTAAGTTTCTCTTGAAAAACAGATTGATACCAGTCTACAGCTTTCCTGGAAGAATCAGGTTGCTTAATTTCAGCATCAACTTCCCATGAAGTAATAAGTTTAAAAGCGTTCCAAACCTTATTGCTAAATCCCTTCCCTTGTTGGCAAAGGGATTCATCAAACAACAAATCGTTTCCTGCAGCATTGCTAAGAAGCAACCCTACTCGCACACCATCGGCACTGTAATTTTCTATAAGTCCCAAGGCATCTGGAGAATTTCCTAAAGATTTGGACATCTTTCGCCTTTTTTTATCTCTAACTAAACCTGTGAGATAAACATTTTCAAATGGTTTCTGATCGGTATATTCATAACCTGCCATAATCATACGTGCCACCCAGAAAAATAAAATATCTGGCCCAGTCACTAAATCATTGGTTGGATAGTAGTAATTGAACTCTTTATTATCCGGGTTTCTGATGCCATCAAAAACACTCATAGGCCATAACCATGACGAAAACCAAGTATCCAAAACGTCTTCATCTTGTCTAAGGTCCTTTAAACTCAAAGATTTACCGGATTTTTCTTTTGCTAGCGTTAGAGCTTCCTCTATTGTTTTAGCAACCACATAATCATTTTCTCCATCTCCATAATAAAAAGCTGGTATTTGATGTCCCCACCATAATTGACGAGAAATATTCCAATCACGGATATTTTCCATCCAGTGTTTGTAAGTATTTTCAAACTTTTTGGGATGTAGTTTTATTGCATCACTTTCCAGAACAGCTTTAATCGCTGGCTCTGCTAGATCTTTCATCTTCAAAAACCACTGGTCTGAAAGCCTGGGTTCTATGATGGCTTTTGTTCGTTCTGAAGTTCCAACTTTGTTGGTGTACTCTTCAGTTTTTAATAAAAAGCCCTGAGTGTCTAAATCTTTTACGAAGTTCTTCCTCGCTTCAAAACGATCCTGGCCTTCGTACTTCAGTCCAAAACTATTTAAGGTAGCATCAGGATTAAAAATATCGTACACCTCTAACTGATGCTTTTCTCCAAGAACTTTATCATTTTCATCATGAGCTGGCGTCACCTTCAGACAACCTGTCCCAAACTCCATATCCACATAGTCATCTTCAATAATAGGGATACTTCTTCCCACAATGGGAACTTTAACTTTTTTACCTTTTAGATGCGTAAAACGCTCATCGTTTGGATTAATACAGATAGCTGAATCACCAAAAATGGTTTCTGGTCTGGTGGTAGCTATGGTTAATTTTTCTTCAGAATTTTCTAAACTGTAAGACACATAATAAAGTTTGCCTTGTTTTTCTTCGTAGATAACTTCTTCATCAGACAAGGTGGTTTGAGCTTCTGGATCCCAGTTTACCATACGGTATCCACGATATATCAGCCCTTTGTTATGCAAATCTATAAACGACTGTATAACAGATTCATACATATCATCATCCAAAGTGAATTTGGTTCTTTGCCAATCACAGGATGCGCCAAGTTTTTTGAGTTGATTCAAAATTCTGCCTCCGTAATCATCGGTCCATTCCCAGGCATACTTCAAAAATTCCTCACGACTTAGGTCTGATTTAGAAATGCCTTCAGCCTTAAGTTTTGCGACAACCTTGGCTTCAGTCGCGATCGACGCATGATCCGTCCCTGGAACCCAACACGCATTTTTGCCAAGCAATCTTGCCCGTCTTACCAGAACATCTTGAATGGTATTATTCAGCATATGCCCCATATGCAATACACCAGTGACATTTGGTGGAGGAATAACTATTGAATAAGCTTCTCTTTCATCTATTTCAGAATGAAAAAATTCATGCTTTTCCCAATAGGAATACCATTTTTGCTCAGATTCTTTTGAATTATATTCAAGTTTGCTCGACATGTTTAAAAATTATTTAGAGTGGCGAAATTACTGATAAGTCTCTAAACTAAAAAAATTAAGATTTAGAATATGTAGAGAATTTCTCAGGTAGAAATTTTTATTGATGGTTTACGAAGTGAAAAACTTTACATTCCTGCTATTTTTTAATTTACCCACATTGTTTTTTGGACAAAACGATAAGGCTTAAGCTTTGAATCAACAAGTTATGACTTTGGAACAATCTCTTCCAAATCTAAAGCAATGGCGAAATTCTCTTTTACCAATACCTCAGATTCATCAGTAAAAATCTTAAACAAACGCGGTGTAAATACATGTATTGAAATTGATTCTTCTGGCATGAGAAGATACGAACCCAAATAAAAAGGGGTGATAAAAGTTACCTATGACATTAGCTGTAAAGGACCTACACCTAAAACTTTGAGCGTTTTTACTTCTAGTAAAAACAATAGCCTATCTATTGAATTTTCTGGAATAATAGAAGATTAGTTATCTGGAAGTTTGTTGAGTTGAGAACTTAAAAAAAGTTCTCTGTTTAAAATAGCCTTCCCCCTTTTGAGCTGAATTTTGATACGTTTTCCTTCCTCACTACTCAGTAAAGTATTGATTTGTTCTAATGACATTTTATCGACAGTTTTTCCGTTCAGTTTTAAAATTCGATCACCAACTTGTATATCAATTTTGGATGAAGGAGAATTAGGTCGGATTTGATTTACCTCAAGAACTTTAGAAATTTGAAGTCTAATCTCAAATTGGTTTTCTGGGTTTAGAGCATTATAATTCGTTTTTTTATTAACTTTTACAGTTACTGGTATTCTTGTTTTAGTGATTTCCTCGCCAACATATACCAAAAGTAAACCACTGCGGTCATAATTGCTGTTGTCGTCAAAATTGCTGCTTGGTCTCAAATAAACATTTTGATTTTTGTAATCAAAAAACCAAACAAATCTTCGTAAAATTTCAGACCCAATTATTCCGTCTTTAAATCGATCCGCAGTAAATAATTGAGCAGAAATAGAATCTATATAAGCAACTCTAGGTTGCTCTAGTATATATTCACCTATTTTGGCTGATTGAAATTTTGATCGTTCTCCCTTTATTGCCAGCTCCAACCCATAACCTACATAGTCTCTAAAAGAATTTTCAGGAACTTTTAAGTCCTTGTCTTCAAACACCCAAAAAGCATCGCTAGACCCCGTGTCTAACAAAAAAACCAATTCTTTTGTTGATCCATTCATAAACTCCACAGGGACTTTAATATGAGGTTTTTTTCGAATTAGACGAAAATTGGTTTTATCGAATTGCACAAGCTTTCTATTGAATTTATCATGTTGATAAACTCTTAGACTTTTACGGTTATAGTTCAGTCTGAATATGAAATCTTTAAAAAATTCATAGCCTATGATACCTTGAACATTTATACCGAGTTTACTTGCTAAATCAAACCGAGGATCTGTTATGAAGTAAACTTCTTGTTGCTGCCCACTTATGGGGCCAAAATCGATGGTATTCCCTAAAGTTTTATAGCCTTTTACCGGCTCTGAACTGCCTAGACTTCTCAATGAAATAAATTCTGAATTATCTAAAAAAGTTGAATCTTTGGGTTGAGCAAAAACTTTGGTTTTATTGACTCCGGTATCCACTAAAAAATTAATGAATTCTCCATTCAATAAAGCTGGAAGAATAATCAGATTATTAATATATTCAAATCTTAACGTCACAGCTCTTTTCTCTTCCTTGTCAAATCTGAATTGATTCTGAGAATAAACTGAACTTAAATTCCAAATTATTAGAATGAAAAAAATGAATGTTCTGCTCCTCACCATATACAGTTTAAATATAAGTTGAAAATTTCGCTTCAAAAGTCAATTTAGCAAGTCTTTAAAGCTTTTTTAAATGGTTTTGAAGATTATGAATCTTGCAGTTGCTATTTAAAATCACCACATTTGTAAAAAAAATTGAATTTATGCCAAAGTTATCCTTTAAAGGCCTTGACATGCCTCAATCTCCAATAAGAAAATTAGCCCCTTTTGCTGATAAAGCAATAGATGAGGGGAAAAAAATATATTTCTTAAATATCGGTCAACCAGACATTGCTACGCCACAAGTAGCATTGGATGCGGTTAAAAATAATGATTTGGATATTTTGTCTTATAGTCCATCTTCCGGGTTTGACTCTTACAAATTAAAGCTTGCCAAGTATTATGTAAAAAATGGAATTGACATCAAACCTGAAGATCTTATTGTGACTACAGGAGGGTCTGAAGCTTTGCTTTTCACCATGGGCAGCATCACAGATCCAGGAGATGAAGTTATTATCCCTGAACCTTTTTATGCCAATTATAACGGTTTTGCTGTAGCCTCTGGCGTTACTGTAAAACCTGTGGAATCTCATTTTGAGAACAATTTTGCCCTGCCTGCTATTAATGAATTTGAAGCACAAATCACAGACCGGACTAAAGCCATAATTATTTGCAATCCAGGCAATCCAACTGGGTATCTCTATACTAAAGACGAACTTCAAAAATTAGCAGATTTAGCACTAAAACATGATTTGTTTTTGGTAGCTGATGAAGTTTATAGAGAATTTGTATATGACGGTGTGAAACATCACTCTATAATGAGTTTACCAGAGCTAAAAGAACACGCTATTATGGTAGATTCTGTATCCAAACGCTACAGCATGTGTGGAGCCCGAATAGGATGTATGGTTTCAAGAAATAAAGAATTGATGGCTACAGCAATGAAGTTTGCCCAAGCAAGATTAAGCCCTCCTACCTTTGCACAAATTGCAAGTGAAGCTGCCTTAGAGACAACCGATGATTATTTCTTGGAAGTAAATGAGGAATATAAAGAGCGTAGAGATACACTTATCGAAGCTCTGGAAGCTATAGATGGAGTGAAAGTTGCAAAACCAAAAGGTGCATTTTACTGTGTTGTCGAGCTTCCTGTAGAAGATACTGAGGATTTTGCGAAATGGTTACTATCAGAATTCGATGTGAATGGTGAAACAGTCATGGTAGCTCCAGCAGCTGGTTTCTACTCAACACCAGGCACAGGTTTAAATCAAATACGAATTGCTTACGTTTTAGAAAAACAAAATCTAATGAAAGCAGTTTCGATTCTGAAAATGGCATTGCAGGCTTATAACAATAGATAAATGAAGCTTGAAAGAGATATTTCTTTAAAACCTTACAATAGTTTTGGAATAGATGTAAAAGCACATCAGTTTATTTCTGTTCAAAGTAAAGAAGAACTTTTGGAAATATTAAAACGTTTTTATGCTTCAGAATTATTTGTTTTGGGTGGAGGCAGCAATATGCTTCTCACCCAAAACATTAAAAAAACCGTACTTCATATAAATCTCAAAGGAATTGAGGTTGTGGAAGACCATACTGATTATGTGCTTATAAAAGCGCATGCAGGTGAAAACTGGCATGACTTCGTTATTTATTGCCTTGAACATAATTTCGGAGGTCTGGAGAATTTATCGCTTATTCCTGGAAATGTCGGCACTTCTCCAGTGCAAAACATTGGTGCTTACGGTGTTGAACTGAAAGATACCATGGCATACTGTGAAACCATCAATAGGCAAACCCTTTCCGAAAAAAGATTTTTTACACAAGATTGTCAATTTGGCTATAGAGATTCCATATTCAAATCAAAATTTAAGAATCAATATATTATTACCAGTGTGGTTTTTAAACTGACCAAGAAAAACCATCAACTGCATATAGATTACGGGTCTATCCAAACCGAACTCAAGGCTAGAGGAATCACTTCGCCTACAATCCAAGAAGTGTCTAAAGCCATAATTGGTATACGAGAATCCAAACTTCCCAATCCCAAAGAAATTGGCAATAGCGGTAGTTTTTTTAAAAACCCAATCGTGGATTACAAAACCTTAAAGGCAGTTCAAACTGATTATCCCGATGTGCCTTACTATGAAATAGATGAAAAATCCATGAAGATACCTGCTGGCTGGCTTATTGAAAAAACTGGTATGAAAGGCTACCGAAAAGGAGATGCCGGCATTCACACTAAACAAGCTTTGGTTTTGGTGAATTATGGAACAGCAAGTGGCAAAGACATTGAAAACCTAGCAAAACTTGTACAAAAAAAGGTCAAGAATAAATTTGATATTGCTTTAGAGACTGAGGTCAATGTATTTTGAACCTGAAATTTCAAGTTTTCGTTAAAAAATCAAGATAAAACCCCAATTGAGTTTGAATAAGTTCGACTTTTATTAAATTTGCAGCATGAAACTACTACTTATAACTATCGTGCTTTTAGGTTTAGCTGTCGCTGGGATAGCTATAAAGATTTGGGGTAAAAAAGACGGAAAATTTGCTGGCACTTGTGCAAGTCAAAGTCCTTTTTTAAACAAGTCTGGTGAATCCTGTAGCTTTTGTGGAAAAATGCCAGACGAACAGACAGACTGCAGCGGTGTAGATAAAACCAAATAACACTTAAAATTTATAATGGTTGAAATTCATTCTCCTTCTTTTTTTAATTTCAACACTTTATATACTGATTCAGCAATTTAAAACTGCTTATCTATTTTCTGAGCATAAGGCTTATTCATCGGACTCAAAAAAAACACAGCCCCCTGTTAGTGTGGTTATTTGTGCTAGAAATGAGGCTAGAAACCTTTCAGAACATCTAGAATTCATTTTAAATCAAAATTATCCTCAATTTGAAGTTATCGTCGTTGATGATTGCTCAACAGATTCTACTTCAGAAGTCGTAAAGCAATTACAAGAAAAATATGCTTATCTAAAGTTAATTCAACTTCAGACTAAAGTTTCAGACTCTAAACGAAACGCGCTTAAAACAGGAATCCACGCTTCCCTGCATGAACTCATATTATTAACAGATGCTGACTGCAGACCTATCAGCAAGGATTGGATTTCAACGATGAGTTCTAGACTATCAACTTCAAAATCCTGTGTGCTAGGTTACTCACCATATATCGCTTATTCTTCTTTTTTGAATTTTATCATACAATTTGAAACCTTACAAACTGCCTCCTTATATATATCCAAAGCTATTGAAAATAAGGCGTATATGAGTGTAGGCAGAAATGTGATGTATACTAAACAACTGTTTTTTGATAACGAAAACTTTGATAATGAGAAGCATTTAATTTCTGGTGATGATGATATGCTAATTCAAAATATTGAAGATTCATCAAAGATTACTGTAAGCCTTAACGCCGATAGTTTTGTGCTTAGCCAACCTAAAACTAATTGGAAAACCTGGTGCAAGCAGAAGTTAAGGCATTATTCTACAGCCTACCATTATAAATCTTCAAGTCAGCTATTTTTGGGGCTTTATCATTTTTTTCATGCCTTGTTTTGGGTGAGTTTTTTGATATTAGTCTTTGGTCAATTTTCAGATATTGCTTTCGGAGTTTATGTGCTGACAATCCTTATTAGAAGCATTCTAATAAGGATTTATGCTAAGATTCTGAAAGTCTCCAAACCAGTTTTATTTATATGGCCTATCTTAGAAGCGTGTTTACTTCTTTTGCAACTCGGACTTGGCCTAATTAGCAGACTTAAAAAACAACAAACGTGGCAGTAAAACTAGACTTAAAAGAGCTTATCAATAAAGCAAAAAAGGCGGACCAAAAAGCGTTTAGGGCTTTGTTGAGTCATTTCTGGGAGGATGTTTACAGGTTTCAACTGAAACGCACGAAAGACACCTATGAAGCCGAAGAGATTACTGTACAAACATTTGCTAGAGCTTTTGATAGAATAGAAACCTATGAGGAGAATTTTAAATTCAAGACTTGGCTGTTGACCATTTCAAAGAATATTCATATCGATCTTACTCGTAAGCAAAAGCTGAAAACGTCTGAAATTGATACAAGCGGAGTCTCTCAAATTGCAGACATAGAGCCAACCGTGGAAGACAAAATTATAAATGAACAAAACCTGAGTAACCTTTTACGACAAATAAAAGAATTGCAACCGCACTACAGGGAAGTCATAGAATTGCGCTTTTTTAAAGAAATGAGTTATAAAGAAATCGCTGTACGCACAGAGCAACCCATAACTAACGTTAAAGTACGATTACTAAGAGCCAAAAAACTTCTTGCCGAGATTATAAATCAGAATCAAAACGGATGATGAAATTAGCTTCTCTTATTTTATTACTCAGCCTTCTAAAGGCTCCTCAAGAATTTAACGATAGACGAATTATCGTTATCAGTGCTTCAAAATTTACTTCAGAAATAAATGATCAAATCGATAGTCTAAAGAAAAGCTCAAAAGGATTAAAAGAAAGAAAACTTGCTGTTTTTACTCAAATTGACGGGGAAATGAAAGCAATTTTCAACACTACAGAACAAAGCAAAAAGTTCGTAGAAAAAAATAAAGCTAAGTACGTTGCAAGCTCTACTCCAGAAATTTACTTAATTGGTTTAGACAAAACCATAAAACAAAAGTTTACTAAATTCGTTTACCCCCGGCAAGTTTTTGCTATTGTGGATAACATGCCGATGCGAAGAGCTGAAATGAGAAGGAATTAGGACTTCAAATAGGCTTCGATATTGCTCAAAATCCGGGTTTCAATGGAATCCACATCCGCTTTTTGAAAGCTTTTTCCTGTGATTTTCTCGTAAAGCTCGATATATCTTTCGCTTATGGAATTCACAACTTCTGGTGTAAGCTCAGGAATTTCTTGTCCTTCTTTACCCTGAAAACCTTTATCCATCAGCCATTCTCTAACAAATTCTTTGGACAATTGCTTTTGTTTTTCACCTTTGGCTTGTCGCTCTTCATAGCCTTTTTTGTAAAAATAACGAGATGAATCTGGTGTATGAATTTCATCGATAACTACAATTTTACCTTCAGGAGTCTTTCCAAATTCATATTTGGTATCGACTAAAAGCAGGTCTCTGTCATTAGCAAGTTCAGTTCCCCGATGAAATAACTTAAGGGCATAATCCTCTAAAACTTCATAATCAGCTTGACTCACAATTCCCTGGCTCAGGATTTCTTCTCTGGAAATATCCTGATCGTGATCGCCTTGTTCTGCTTTAGTTGTAGGAGTTATTATAGGCGCATCAAACTTATCGTTCAATTTTAGGCCCTCTTTGAGTTTCACTCCGCAAAGCTCACGTTTACCAGCTGTATATTCTCTGGCAGCATGACCTACCAAATAATTCCTTACCACCATTTCCACTTTAAAAGGCTGGCATTTCACACCAACACTCACATTGGGATCTGGAACCGCTTCCAGCCAGTTTGGCACAATATCTTCTGTAGCCTTAAGCATTTCAGAAGCAATTTCATTAAGAATCTGACCTTTATAAGGAATGCCCTGGGGTAAGACCACATCAAAAGCGCTTAATCTGTCTGTTGCAACGATGATAATTTTATTACCTGAAAGCGTATAAACTTCTCTGACTTTTCCTTTGTAAACATCGACTTGACCTGGAAGTTGAAATTGAGTTGATAAAAGTGTTGCACTCATAATTTAATCTTGATTTTCTATAGCCTTGTAAGCTGAAATTACTTTTTTAACGAGCCGGTGGCGAATCACATCTTTATCATCCAGATAAATCATACCAATTCCTTTAATATCCTTTAGAACCAAAAGCGCTTCTTTGAGACCTGAAATGGCGCGTTTAGGCAAATCCACCTGCCCCGGATCTCCAGTAATCATAAACTTTGCATTTTTACCCATTCTCGTCAAAAACATTTTCATCTGTGGATGAGTTGTGTTTTGAGCTTCATCCAGTATCACAAAGGCATTATCTAATGTTCTTCCACGCATAAATGCAAGTGGAGCTATCTGTATGGTTCCCTTTTCGATGTAGCTCTCCAATTTTTCTGGAGCGATCATATCCCGTAAAGCATCGTAAAGTGGCTGCATGTAAGGATCTAGTTTCTCTCTTAAATCACCTGGGAGAAAACCCAGATTTTCTCCCGCTTCTACAGCAGGACGCGTAAGTATGATTCTTCTTACTTGTTTGTTTTTTAGTGCTTTTACAGCCAGAGCAACACCGGTATACGTCTTACCAGTTCCTGCAGGGCCTATAGCAAATACCATATCGTTGGTATTCATCAATTCCACTAGTTTACGCTGATTGGCGGTTTGTGCTTTTATAAGCCTTCCTCCTATCCCATGAACTAAGACGTCTCCAGATGAAGCAGGAGAGTCATAATCTGCTTTAGATTCGCTGGTGAGAATTCTCTCGATTGCATTTTCATCTAAGGAATTGAATTTAGAAAAATGATCTAACAGCATCTGAAAACGCTGTTCAAATTCTTCCAGTCCCTCGTCATCACCAAAAACTTTTATTTTATTTCCTCTCGCTACAAGCTTAAGTTGTGGATAATATTTCTTTACAAGTTCAATATTCACATTATGGTGTCCAAAAAATTCTCTTGGATTAATTTCTGAGAGTTCTAAAATAAGTTCATTCAAAAGTGCCGATTTTTGGTTAAAAATAATAAATTCGCATAGCAAATTTACGCATTTTTTTGACGAAATTTAGCTTACAATTATTAACTGTCTATTAAATGCCCATCATTACTCTTACTACAGATTTCGGACTGAAAGATCACTCTGTGGCCGCTGTTAAAGGGGCCTTGTTCAGCGAGCTGGATCAGGCACAAATCGTGGATGTTTCTCATGAAATTTCGCCTTTCAATTATACCGAAGCTGCCTACATCATCAAAAATGCTTACCATAATTTTCCAAAAAATTCGATTCATATCATAGGAGTAGATTCTGAATTGACTCCAGAAAACAAACATCTTGCTATTTATCTAGATGGTCATTACTTTATTTGTGCAGATAATGGTATTCTTTCATTGATTTCTTCAGAAATAAAGCCTGATAAAATTGTAGAAATAAACATTCATGATAATTTTGAAAGAAGGTCTAAAATTCTCGATGTATTTATCAGTGTGGCAGCTCACATTTGCAGAGGCGGGGATTTAGATGTTATCGGTAAATCTATGGCGAGCATGAATGAACTGACTCATGTAAAACCAAGTGTGAATCAAGCCGAAGACCAGATCATTGGTCATATTATTTACATTGATAACTTTGGAAATGTGGTTTCCAACATCAGCAAAAAACTTTTTAAGTCTGTAGCCAAAGGAAGAAAGGTTCTTATTTCTGCTAGATCTACACACTTCAAGAAAGTGCATTCCAATTATTCCGAAGCTATAAACTTCAACATACCAAAAGGAAACAGAGAGATGGAGGGAAAGAAAATAGCTTTGTTCAATTCATCAGATTTTTTAGAACTTGCCATTTATAAGAGTAATCCCTTAAGTGTAGGATGTGCTTCTAGCCTGTTCGGCTTAAAATATTTGGACACACTCACCGTTAAATTTTCATAGAATGCTCGTAAGGATAGTCAAAATGAAATTTGAACCTGATGCTGTAAAAAGCTTTCAGGATTTATTTCAAAAAAATAGAGATAAAATTCGACAGTTTGATGGTTGTCAACGTTTGGAACTTTATCAAGACCAAAAGGATAAGACTTTATTTTTTACTTACAGTTATTGGGAATCTGAAACGCATTTGAATTCCTATAGACATTCCGCTTTATTTGCTGAAGTTTGGAAAGCCACCAAAATTGGATTTTCTCAAAAAGCTGAAGCCTGGAGCCTAGATAAACTTGTAGAATTAAATTGATATGCTAGCGATTTTCAGTAAAGAATTCAATAGTTTTTTTTCAACTTCCATTGGTTTTATCGTGGTAGGCCTCTTTTTGATTTCTATTGGAAGTTTAATCTGGATCATTCCTGGGACTTTCAATATTTTTGATTCAGGTTACGTCAATCTCATTCCTTTTTTTGAAGCATTGCCCTGGGTATTTGCGTTTTTGATTCCTGCCATCTGTATGCGGAGCTTTTCAGAAGAGAAAAAACAAGGTACAATGGAGCTTTTATTAACTAAGCCTATCAGTCTTAATCAATTGATTCTTGGTAAATTTTTTGGCTGTCTTTGCTTGAGTATGATTGCCCTTGCACCTACTTTATTTTATTTAATAAGCTTAACTGAACTAGCTGCAGAAAATGTAGTTGTGGATTACGGGGTGATATTCAGTTCTTACTTAGGAGTTATTTTATTTATTTCGTGTTTCACCTCTATTGGAATTTTCGCTTCTTCCCTGAGTAATAATCAAATTGTTGCTTTTATTTTGGGAACGGTGATCAGTCTGTTTTTATACTTTGGATTTAATGGTTTAAGTTCAATACCTATTGGTGACTCACAACTTTATGCTTTGGATTACTTCGGAATAAGTTATCACTATAAAAGCATATCCAGAGGGATTCTGGACAGCAGAAACCTGATTTATTTCCTAAGTATCACCTTTTTATTTTTAGCACTTACGCATTATCACCTAAAGTCTGCTTCAAAATGAAAAAAATCTCAGGTATTGTAGTTGCATTGGTGCTTGTCAATTTGTTGGCTTCTCTTTATTTTTTTCGTTTGGATTTTACTTCAGACGAGAGGTATACCTTATCAGATTCAACTTTGGAACTGATCGACTCTATCGAAAATCCATTAGTCATTCAAGTTTATCTTACAGGTGATTTGCCTTCAGAGTTCAAAAGACTTCAGACGGAGACTCGCTACATGCTGGAAGAACTACAGGCTTATAATTCAAATATCAAATTTGAGTTTGTAAACCCTTTGGATAGTGATCTGGAAGCCTTGGAAGTAGCCAATCGTTTTTATGAACAAGGCATGCCCCCAGAGACTCTAAATATTCGAGAAAATGGAAAAATGACCGAGCGCCTTATATTCCCCTGGGCTTTAGCTAATTTCAAAAACCAACAATCCTCCATTCAACTCATTCAGAAGACTCTTACACAAAGCAACTCTGAGTTAATTCAGAAATCCATTGAAAATCTGGAATATGCTTTTGCGAATGCCACTACTAAGTTAACAAGAAAGCGCCATAAAAAAATCGCCATCATAAAAGGTCAGGGCGAATTGGAAGACAGATACATTTCAGATTTTCTGACCACGCTGAAAGCGTATTATCTGATAGCTCCATTTACACTTGACTCTGTCAAAAAATCTCCAGAGCGGACTTTGGATCTGCTAAAAACTTATGATCTGATAATCGACGCTAAACCGTCTGAAGTTTTTAGCGAGGAGAAAGTCTATGCCCTGGATCAATATATCATGAACGGCGGTAAAGCACTTTGGCTTACAGAACATGTGAATGTAGAAAAAGATAGCCTATACAAAGCTTCTAAATCAGCAATAGCTTTGCCTAGAGATTTAAATTTACATACTTTATTTTTTAGATATGGCATTCGAATCAATCCGCAACTGGTAAATGATTTGTACTCTGCTCCTATTGTGTTAGCGTCGGGAAGTGGTAATTCTACGCAACTTACACGTTTTCCGTGGTTTTATGATCCTCTTGGGGGCGTTGGACAAAAGCACCCAATTACTTCAAATCTTAATCCTGTTAAATTTGAATTTGCAAACCCTATTGATACTTTATCGTCCAGTTTGAATCAAACTATCCTGCTGGAAAGCTCAGAACTTTCAAGAGTAGTTGGGGTTCCTTCAGAAATAAATCTGAATGACATTACCCAGGAACCAGATCCCAGGCTTTATAAAAATGGCCAATTTCCGTTAGCAGTCCTCGTAGAAGGTGAGTTCACATCTGCTTACCGGGCAAAATTAAAACCTTTTCAGCTTTCGAATTCTTTAGAGAAAAGCCCGAGAACGCAACAGGTTTTTATTTCTGACGGGGATGTGATTAAAAATCAGCTGCAATCTGGAAAACCCCTGGAACTAGGTTTTGACAGATATACAGGATTGACCTATGGAAATAAAACTTTTTTACTGAATACAGTAAACTATCTTTTGGGTGACGAAGACTTAGTAAACATCAGAAACAAATCCATCGATCTAGATGAAATGAATTTGGAGGCCCTGGAACATGAAAAATTGACCTGGCAGATTTTTAATTTAGCAGTACCCGTTGTATCCATTTTGATTTTTGGGGGTGTTTTCTATTACTGGAGACGAAAAAAATACAGTAGTAACTAACGCTTAAACTTATCTTTATTTATATTGATAATTAAATAAATCACAGGAAGAATACCCAAAGAATTAATCAGTGCCAAAAAGATAAACCAAGCCAGTTGCTTACGTCTTGCAGATTGCCATAAGGTTATGAGTTTCAAAACAGCATCCACGACAAGTAGAAAGAGCAGTATACCTATTAGTGTAGAATAATCTTCGAGTAAAGTTTGAAGGTCTGGGGTTTAATCGTTCATAATTTAAGAGTTTAGGACTATAATTTAATATAAAATCTAAAAGAAAACCAAAAGGAGTTAAGAAAATAAGTTGACGAACCTTTTAAAATTATAAATTTGTCGATATGACCATTAACTGCAAAGGATACTTACTCGATTTATCAGCACCTAAAGTTATGGGGGTGCTCAATTTGACACCAGACTCTTTTTATGACGGAGGCAAATTCAAAACAAATAAAGAGGCCCTTGAGCAGGTGGAGAAAAATATTCAGGACGGAATGGATATTCTGGACATCGGAGCTTACAGCTCAAGACCTGGCGCCGATGACATCAGTGAAGAGGAAGAAGTGCGCAGACAAGCTTCAGTATTGCAACAAGTCACAAAAGAATTTCCTGAGCTTATTATATCTATAGACACCTTCAGAAGTCAGGTTGCTAAAGAAAGTTTAGACCAGGGGGCACATATCATCAACGATATTTCTGCTGGAAAACTAGATGATAAGATGTTGGATTTAGTTGCGTCCTATCAGGTACCTTACATCATGATGCACATGAGGGGAACTCCGCAAACTATGAAAGAGTTGACGGATTACGATAACCTCGTAAAAGAGGTTGTTTTTTATTTTTCTGAAAGAATTTCAGAAGCAAGAAAAAAAGGTATTAATGACTTAATAATTGATCCGGGATTTGGTTTTGCTAAAAATACCCCACAAAATTTTGAATTATTAAATCATTTGAAAGCTTTAAAAAACCTCGCTTTGCCAATACTCACTGGCGTTTCTCGCAAATCCATGATTTATAAAAGTTTGTCTATAGACGCCCAAAACGCCCTGAATGGAACAACAGCACTGAATATGGCAGCTTTAATGAACGGCAGTTCTATCTTGAGAGTCCACGATGTGCTTGAAGCCAAACAATGCGTTACCTTACACCAAAAATTGACAGAACATTAAAACATGATAGGTTTAGATTTTTTAGAGTTTAGATTTTTAGATATCCTTGATATTCTTCTGGTTTCTGTGCTTTTATATTATGTCTACAAACTTGTAAAAGGGTCTGCTGCCATCAATATTTTCATAGGTATCGTCATTGTGTACTTGATTTGGAAACTTACTCAGTTACTTCAGATGGAGATGCTGAGTAGTGTTCTGGGGGAGTTTATAGGCGTTGGGATGTTTGCGCTCATCGTCGTTTTCCAACAAGAAATCAGGAAATTCTTACTGATGATAGGCTCAACCAACTTTAGCAGTAAAAACAACTGGTTACAGCTAAATTTTTCCAAAAGAGAAAATCAGACTCAAAATTATGTTGACATCATCGTTGAAGCCTGCAGAAAATTGGGAACAACCAAAACTGGTGCTTTAATTGTCATCAAAAGAAACACTAAACTAGAGTTTATAAAAAATACCGGTGATGATATGGACATCAAAGTGAATAGACCAATCATCGAGTCCATCTTTTTCAAAAACAGTACGCTTCACGATGGAGCAATAGTCATTGAAGATGGAAGAATAACAGCTACTCGGGTAATTTTGCCAGTGAGCAATGATAGAGATATCCCCTTAAGATTTGGTCTAAGACACCGTGCTGCTGTTGGAATAAGTGAAAAAACAGATGCCGTTGCTTTGGTTGTAAGTGAAGAAACAGGGCAACTTTCTTATCTCAAAAATGGTGAATTCAATTTTTTTGATGACCTGGAAAAACTGACTGAACAAATAAAAGAAGACTTAAGCTAGTCCACTTCTTCATGTTGAAACTGAGCTTCGTAGAGATTTTTGTAATAGCCACTTTCCCTTTTCAGCAATTCTGAATGTGTTCCCGTTTCCACAATTTTACCCAGATCCATAACTATAATTTTATCAGCATTTTTTATGGTTGCCAATCTGTGGGCGATCACTATTGAAGTTCTGTCTTTGGTCAATTTATCAGTTGCATCCTGTATTAGTTGTTCGCTATAACTATCTACCGAAGAAGTCGCTTCATCCAAAACCAAAACACTTGGCTTAGAAACATAAGCTCTTAAAAAAGCAATTAATTGACGTTGACCAGAAGATAACATCACTCCTCTTTCTTTTACATTGTAGTGATAAGAATTTGGTAAAGTAGATATAAAATCATGTACTCCTATTTCTTTGGCAGCAGCGATAACCTGTTCCTCAGTAATCCCTTCTTTATTAAGTGTGATATTATTCAGAATACTATCCGCAAACAGGAAAACATCTTGCAGAACAACGGCAATTTGACTCCGCAATGCCGTAAGCTCATACTCTCTGAGGTCTTCTCCATCCACAGTAATAATACCGCTATTAATTTCATAAAAGCGGCTCAGCAGATTGATGACCGTACTTTTCCCTGCACCAGTAGCGCCAACTATGGCAACGGTTTCTCCTGGTTGAACTTCAAAAGAAATTCCTTTTAGGATCTCTTCATCGGGTATATAACTGAATCTCACATTTTCAAAAGTGATGTGTCCTTTCAATTTCTCAGGAACTATGGCTCCAGAATTTTCAATTTGAGAATCGGTGTCTAGAATTTTAAAGACCCGATTGGCAGCAACCATGCCCATTTGTAATGAGTTGAATTTGTCTGCAATTTGCCTTAGGGGACGGAAAAGCATTTGTGCTAACTCAATAAACATTACGATAATACCCAAAGACAAGGTGTCTGATTCCACCACACGTAATCCCCCAAACCATACAATTAAACCAATGGTAATAGAAGTGGACATTTCTGAAATTGGAAAGAAAATAGCGTTATACCAAACGGTTTTAATCCAGCCTTTTCTGTGTTTTTTGTTGATGTCCTTAAATCGTTTATATTCCTCCTCTTCTCTATTGAATATTTGAACGATTTTCATGCCAGTGATATGCTCCTGAACATAAGAATTCAGGTTGGAGACCTGAGTCCTTACCTCCTCAAAAGCAATTTTCATTTTCTTTTGAAAAACACGTGTTGCATAAAGAATGAAAGGTAATACGGCCAATACAAGTAAGGACAGTTGCCAGCTTTGCCAAAACATAAATCCAAGAACCACAAGCATTTTTAGCAAGTCGCTGATGATCATAAATAAGCCCTGACTAAAAATACTTGCTATGGTTTCTATATCGCTTACCGCTCTGGTTACAAGTCTGCCGACAGAAGAATTATCAAAATATTGCTTTTTGAAATTCATCATGTGTTTGTACAATTTCACACGAATGTCCCGAATCACTTCCTGACCAAGCCAGTTGGCATAAAAAATAAAACTGAATTGGAAAATAACTTCAAAAATGAGGACAACTAGCATTGAACTTACATAGAATACAAGACTATCTGCATCATTTTGAGTAATCCCTTTGTCTATAGTTAACTTCAGTAAATAAGGTCTAAGCACACCCAAACCAGATAAGGCAATAGCTGCAAAACCTACAAAATAAAAAGTCGTTTTATAAGGATTGGTATACTTTAAGAGTCTCTTAAAGAGTTTCGTATCGAAGGCGTTACCGCTTTTATTTTCCATGTTTTTAATTCCCGAGTCCTTGTTCAGGATACTCTATTTTTTTCAAAACCAAAGCATGAGCAGGAACAGATTTGCCAGCTTTGGACCTTTCTTGAGCAATAATAATTTCGTTGAAAGCCTCTACTGAAATTTTATGCAATCCTACTTCAACCAAAGTTCCAACAATTGCTCTTACCATATTTCTTAAAAATCGATTGGCTGAAATTTCAAAAAGAAGATGGTGTTCATTTTGGTGCCAAATCGCTTTTTTTATTTCACAGTCAAATGTATAAACATCGGTTTTAACTTTAGAAAAAGATTTGAAATTTTTATGATTAAATAAGAGATTGGAAGCCTTTTGCATAGCTTCTACATCCAATTCATTTTTCACAAAATAACTTCGTCCCAAAGAAAATGGATCTTTAAACTGGACTATGGAATATTCATAGGTTCTTGAAGTCGCATCAAAACGAGCGTGAAAATCATCTGCTACTTTTTTAAGGTCATGAACAGCAATATCTGGAGGCAGTATGCTGTTCAATTTGAAAATACATTTTTTGTAATCCGTAATACGTTGATGACAATCAAAATGAGCCACATATCCCGAAGCATGCACACCAGTATCTGTTCTTCCTGCACCCACCACATCCACACTTTCCTGTAAAGCGGTTTGTAAGGCATGATTAATCTGAGACTGGACGCTCACTTTATCCAGTTGTTTTTGCCAGCCATGGTAATGGGTTCCTAAATAAGAAAGTTGAAGGTAATATCTCACAGACAGAAAAGTTTTAAAACACAAATATAAGGATAGAGAATAGACCAAAACCTAAAGCTTTATTTATCTTGCTTCAAAAAAAAAGATGGCAAAATCTATTTTGCTTTTAAGCGATACCCACAGTTATATAGATGACAGAATTTTGGACTGGGCCTCCAAAGCAGATGAGATTTGGCATGCTGGTGATATCGGTGACCAAAGTGTATCTGACGCCTTAAAGGCTATCACCCCCCTTAGAGCTGTATATGGCAATATAGATGGTCATGAGTTGAGAAGCGAGTTTCCCTTAAATCAGCGTTTCACTTTAGAAGGTGTAGACGTATGGATGACGCATATTGGCGGTTATCCCAACAGGTACAGCAGAGAAGTTAAAGATGAAATCAAATTAAATCCTCCGAAATTATTCATCAGTGGGCATTCCCATATTTTAAAAGTGATGAATGATAAAGGATTAGGTTTGCTTCACATGAATCCTGGAGCTGTGGGAATTCATGGTTTTCATCTAAAAAGAACTATGCTGAAGTTTGTTTTGGATAAAGGCAAGATTAAAGAATTGGAGGTAATTGATTTTGGAAAAAGAGGGCAGCAGTAAAACCCATCCTGTAGTTGAACCTTAAGTGATTAAAGCGGCATCCCAAAATAATTGATGACTCCAAGTAAAATCAGGACTATACCCGCAAATACTTGGATATAATTTCCGCTTTTATTTTTGATAAACTTACCTGTCTTAAGTCCAATAAAGGAAAACAAGCCAGAAAAAAAACCAATAAAACCTGCAAGTTTCAGAGGATTCACCTCCCCAAGGCCGAGACTAAAACCCACCAACAAGTTATCTAAACTAAGACCTAAGGCAATCAATATTAAACCTTTTATAGAAATGATATATTCCAGAGTGTTTTCTATTTCTTTTTTAGTTTTTGAAAAAGAAAAAATGACATATACACCAAGGCCAACCAAAATCAAACTTCCTATAAAATCGGCATAATTTTCTATAAATAAACTTACATATTGCCCCATAAACAAGCCTACGAGGGGTATGGTAAATTCCACAAGTGTAAAAATCAGAACTATTCTTAAGTGATATTTACTAATGTCCAAAGCTCCCAAACCAAAGGCAAAAGAGAGATTGTTTGAGGCAATAACGATTCCGAGAAGTATAAGATTAATCGTATCCATTTTTCAAATTTAAGGTCTTCTTCATTTAACAAAAAACAATACAGAAGATATTAGTTCGTAACATTCTCAAGAAAATCCGGCGCAGTAGACCATCGCTTTTGAAATAAAGTACATCTGTCCTACTTATATCAGTGAATAACTTCAAAGTTTAAACGCAAAAAACCCCGAGTGGCTCCTCGGGGTTTTCATGCACTAACATTACTAAGATTTCAGGTTTATCGCAATCGGTCCACAGATTTTACAAGATCTTCGTCCTTCTTGATAGCCTTGTTGGCCAGAGCAATAAAAACGATAGATAGTATAGGAAGAAGCATCCCAATACCCTTCTCCGAGATATCCATCTCTCCAGGTAAATTTAGCGTCCAATACGCGAAAACACCTACTAAAACAAAGTTCAATATGATATTAATTCGTCCAAGAACGAATTGACGTTTTCTTTTTTTAAATGAAAATAAACTTATGATTGAAATAAGAACAGATAATAAAAACAAAGATATAGCTACAGGTTGAGATAAAGCATAAATTTCCACATTTTCTGAAGTTAGCCACAAGGGAAAATAAAAACTAAGCACTCCATTGAGCAAAATAGCAACAACCAGGTAAAAGCTTTGGATTCTTTGTATCATTTCTTAAGTATTGAAAAGCAAAAATAATAGAATATTTAAGAATTGATATTCATAAATAAAATAAAGTTGTATTATTGCAATGTCTTCGGACTTGCGCTTTCCTAAGCGTTTAAAAATCATCAATTTAAATTCGAATCTCCCTCGAAACTATTTAATTTCAAAAAATATCAATGTTAGAAATTATTGAACTAAAGTCTAGAAAACTTTCAGACTTACAAGAAATTGCAAAAGAATTGAAAGTTCCAAAATTTAGAAGTCTTAAAAAATTAGACCTCATCTACCAGATTTTGGACTATCAAGCTGCTAATCCTGAAAAGATGAAAGAAATTCTTAGCAAAGAAAATGAAGGACAAGCTTCTACTCCTAAAGAAAACTCTTCGGATACTGATTCTCCTCAAAAACAAAAATCGGCAGAACCATCTAAAGAAAAGAACTCTGGTAAAGAAAATCAAGCTTCAAAAAAGCCTCGAAAAAGAGTTCAAAAAGGAGAGCCTAAAAAAGCGCCTAAGAACCCGTTCGAGTCTAGCGATAATTTAAAAGAAGAAGCTAAACCAAAACCTGATGAAACAGATAATTCTCAAGCGAAACCTTCTCCAAAGTCTGCTCAGAATAAAAAGCCTGCTCAGGAAAAGAAGCCAGCAGCCAAGCAAACACAACAGAATAAAGAACCTAAAGAAAAGAAGGTTCCTCAACATAACCATCCTACTAAGGATAACACCAAAAACCCTCCTGCTCAGAAATCTCAAAATCCAAAACAACAACATCCTAAATCCAGGAATGAGAATAAGTCTAGCGACAAAAATGGAAACAGAGACAGCCGTAATAAGTACAAAGATCCAGACTTCGAGTTTGATTCCATCATCGAAAGTGAAGGCGTTTTAGATTTAATGCAGGATGGCTATGGATTTTTAAGATCTTCAGATTATAATTATTTATCGTCTCCGGATGATATTTATTTGTCTCAGTCACAAATTCGTCTTTTTGGTTTGAAAACTGGTGATACAGTTCTTGGTGAAGTAAGACCCCCAAAAGAAGGAGAGAAGTATTTTCCTTTGATTAAAATAAAAAAAATAAACGGATTAGATCCTAAAATCGTTAGAGATCGTGTTTCTTTTGAGCATTTGACCCCACTTTTCCCTCAGGAAAAGTTCAAATTAGCTGAAAAGCAAAGCACACTTTCTACAAGAATCATCGATTTGTTTTCACCTATTGGAAAAGGACAAAGAGGTATGATTGTTTCTCAGCCAAAAACTGGGAAAACCATGTTGTTAAAAGATATTGCCAATGCAATAGCGGCTAACCACCCTGAGGTTTATCAAATCGTTTTATTGATTGATGAGCGTCCGGAAGAAGTTACAGACATGCAAAGGAATGTAAGAGGTGAAGTGGTTGCTTCTACATTCGACAAAGAAGCTCATGAACATGTGCGCGTTGCCAACCTAGTTATAGAAAAGGCCAAGCGTCTGGTAGAGTGCGGTCATGATGTTGTCATCTTATTAGACTCTATCACGCGTCTGGCTAGAGCTTACAACACAGTTCAGCCTTCCAGTGGTAAAGTGTTAAGTGGTGGTGTAGATGCTAATGCACTACATAAGCCAAAACGATTCTTTGGTGCTGCCCGTAATATCGAACACGGTGGCTCACTGTCTATAATAGCAACAGCATTGACAGATACAGGTTCTAAAATGGACGAAGTTATCTTTGAGGAATTTAAAGGAACGGGGAATATGGAGCTTCAACTGGATAGAAAAATTGCCAACAGAAGAATTTTCCCTGCTATCGATTTAACTTCATCCAGTACAAGACGAGACGATCTTTTACTCGGTGATGATCAAATTCAGAAGATGTGGATCATGAGAAAATACTTAGCAGATATGAATCCTATAGAAGCTATTGAATTTCTAAATCAAAGAATAAAAGACACTAAATCTAACGAAGAGTTTTTAATGTCCATGAATGGATAAGATTTTTTCTTCAACAAAAAAATCCCCATTAGAGAAATTCTAATGGGGATTTTTAATGTTTAAAACTCTGTAAATTCCCTCCTATCAAACTTAGTTTGAATTATGGTATTTAAATATTCGGCTTAATCTTATTTTATTTAAAGTTCTCTGTTTCTGAATATATTCTTTATAGCCACAAAGCAGGAGCGTGACGCCTGTCTGCAGACAAAGTCAGGCCAGCGCTAGGTGGAAAGAGGTTAATATCCAATCTTACAATATATGTTACTCAATAAGCTCTAAAGGATATATTCACAATATAGCCTAAGAAGAAGCCAAAATTCGTAGTGATTAAAATTCAATAACCACAAATTTATTGAAAAATATTTTTGATTCGCAAGGTTAAATAAATCTAACTTTCAACAACCTTAGGTTTTCTTGGCTCTCCAACAATATTAACATTGATCACTTTATCAGCTTTGATAAGTTTTTTATGGCTACTACTGGACAAATTCCTGATGTAGACTTTTTTGCCATACCTATGATAGCGTTCGGTCAGTTTATTTAGAGCTTCTATTGCCGACATATCAGTAACTCGACTTTCAGTAAAATCTATCATGACTTCATCAGGATCATTTGCCACATCAAATTTTGAATCAAATACTTCAGTTGAACCAAAAAATAAAGGGCCAAAGATTTCATAGTGTTTGATACCTTTATCATCGACGTATTTTCTGGCTCTAATTCGTTTTGAGTTTTCCCACGCAAATACCAGTGCAGCAATAATAACACCAACTAAAACAGCAAGCGCTAGATTATGTAAGAACACAGTAACAATTGCAACCAGAACCATCACTACAATGTCTGCTTTTGGAAATTTATTGAATGTTCTCAAACTTGCCCATTCGAAGGTTCCAACAGCTACCATAATCATAAGTCCTGTTAAAGCAGCCATCGGAAGTTGTTCTATTATACCTGATCCAAATAACACAAAGGCCAAAAGCGAAACAGCAGCCACAATACCAGACAATCTTGCTCTAGCACCATTTGAAACGTTGATCAAACTCTGACCTAACATCGCACAACCACCCATACCAGAAAAGAAACCAGAGAAGATATTTGCAGCACCTTGAGCTACGGCTTCTTTATTACTTTTTCCACGTGTTTCTGTGATTTCATCTACGATATTTAAAGTCAATAAACTTTCGATGAGACCAACACCAGCAACAATAGCTGCATAAGGTAAAATCAACATAAAAGTTTCCCAAGTGTAAGCAATATCAGGAATATTAAATGGTGGGAAACCTCCTTTTATAGAAGCTATATCTCCAACGGTTTTAGTGTCGATACCAAAACCTATAACCACACCAAACACCACAAGAATGGCGACTAAAGATGCAGGGATAACTTTGGTCAATTTGGGTAAACCCCAAATGATAAGCATGGTTAGTAGAACCAAACCTAAAATTATGTATAGAGAATCGCCAGTTAACCAATTACCATCACCGTCTTTAAATTGATCGAGTTGGGACATAAAAATAATAATAGCCAAACCATTCACAAAGCCAAAAATCACGGGGTGTGGAACCAGTCGCATAAGTTTACCAAGTTTTAAGACACCAGCCAAAAACTGAATAATTCCGGCCAAAATAACCGTTGCAAAAATATATTCAGGTCCATGACTTACAGCTAATGCGATTATCACAACAGCTATGGCACCAGTAGCACCAGAAATCATACCTGGTCGACCACCAAATATAGAGGTGACAAGTCCGACAACAAATGCAGCATATAATCCAGTGAGCGGAGATAAACCTGCAATAAGAGCAAAAGCCACAGCTTCTGGAATTAAGGCTAAAGCAACAGTCAAGCCTGACAAAACTTCATTCTTGTAATCTACTTTTTGTTTAAAATCGAATAAATTAATTAACTTTTTCATCTGTTTGTTTAAAATTTAATAATCTCTGTGTTGAATTACAGTGAGAAAAGAAGAATACTAAATCCTGCTATAAACTAACGGTAATATGTTTTGTTAAAGTTTGCAAATGTAGAGGATAAACTATAACAAACAGAGTAATAATTACTTTTTTTTAATCTAAACAGACAAAATCACAAACAGCTAGTATTCAGTTGTTTATTTGCCTTTGATTTTATTTAAAGGGCTGATGATCTCAATATCCTGAAATTGAATTGCGGCTTTAACGATGGAGTTGATTGACTCCTGTAAAGCTTTGATGATATGGGATTTCAATTCATTCTTATGATGAACCAAACTTATCTCTCGTGAAGGATACGGTTTTTTAAAAAATTTGACATTTTTAAGCTTGCCTTCTTTTAAGTCTAGAGTATGTAAATAAGGCAATAAAGTCATTCCCAGGCCTTCATCAGATAATTTGATAAGGGTTTCAAAGCTCCCGCTTTCCAGATAAAATTTACGCTGATCAGGCAGATTTTGTACACTCTTGCACAGATTAAGGATATTGTCTTTAAAACAATGTCCGTCTTCCAGCAAGAGCACTTCGTCCACATCTAAATCTTCGGCTGTTATGTCCCTGGTAGTTGATAATCTATGTTGTTCCGGAATATAGGCCATAAATGGCTCGTAATAAAGAGGTTTTTCCTTTATTTTTTCATTTTCCAGTGGAGTGGCAGCAATACCTGCGTCTAAATGTCCATCGATAAGTTTCTCTATGATAGCTTCTGTATGAAGTTCTTCGATCTTTAAATTGATTTTAGGATACTTCTTGACAAAATTTCTTAGAAACATAGGGAGCAAAGTCGGCATAACTGTTGGAATTATTCCCAACTTAAACTCGCCACCCACAAAGCCTTTTTGCTGATCGACTATATCTTGAATTCGTACGCTTTCGTTGACAATATTTTTTGCCTGTTCAATTATTTTCTCACCTACCGGAGTTAATTTGATTGGTTTTTTGCTTCTATCAAAAATCTTTACGTTCAATTCTTCTTCAAGCTTTTGAACCTGCATGCTTAAAGTAGGCTGTGTGACAAAAACCTTTTCTGAGGCTTTGGTGAAATTCTTATACTCAGCTACTGCAAGCACATACGTAAGTTGCGTGATAGTCATTTTTCATGATTTGTCTCAAAAATACAAACTATTAGAGAAGCATATAACTCTATAAGCTGTTATTATGATTTAATGAAGAGAATATTAATAGGGATCAACATTTGTTACCACTTTAATAGACCTGAATTGAGCTATAGATTTAAACTTATCTACACCTTTTTTTACGTAAGATTTGGTTTTAGCTAAAGATTGCTCTTGTGGTATTTTGATCAGAATGTTCTTGTGATATTCATTTCTAATCCGTGATATCCCTGGAAATTCTGGTCCTAACACATTGGTTGTAAAAATTTGTCTGTAATACAGGGCAAGCCAGTCTGATGCTTCATTAAGTTTATTCAAGTCTCTGGATTTGAAGCTGATTTTTATCATTCTAAACAAAGGGGGATATTTGAAATGCCTTCGTTCATCCAATTGTTCCTTAAACATTTCATTATAGCTGTTGGTTGTTACCTGCTGTAAAATTCTATGGTAGGGATTATAAGTTTGAATTAGAACTTGTCCTTGTTCCGCTGTTCTCCCAGCCCTCCCTGCTACCTGGACCAACAATTGAAAACTCCTTTCATGTGCTCTAAAATCTGGAAAGTTCAGTAAACTATCCGCATTCATGACTCCTACAAGCTTGACATGTCTAAAGTCCAAACCTTTGGTCAGCATCTGAGTTCCAACCAAAATGTCTATTTCTCTATTTTCAAAAGAAGAGATTATTTTTTCATAAGCATACTTTCCCCTAGTGGTGTCCAGATCCATACGTTTAATCACTTTATCTTCAAACAGCGAATTCAATTCAGTTTCGATTTGTTCTGTCCCAAAACCTTTGGTCGTTACATCGGTGGAGCTGCAGGCCATACATTTGGTTTGCATAGCGATATGGTACCCGCAGTAATGACACCTCAATGTGTTATTGTGTTTATGGTAAGTTAAACTCACATCACAATTGGGACATTGGGGAGCATATCCGCAGGTATTACATTCTAAAATTGGTGAATATCCCCTTCTATTTTGAAAAAGGATGACCTGCTGACCTTCCTTCAGGGTCTCCTCTATAGCATTGATGAGGGTTTCAGAAAAATGACCTGTCATCTTATGTTTTCTCTGCTGATCTTTCAAGTCGACTAATTCTACTTTTGGAGGAACAACATCCCCAAACCGCCTGCTGAGTTGCGCATAAGCATATTTACCTTGTTTTACGTTATAGAAGCTTTCGATACTTGGAGTCGCTGTTCCCAATAAAGTTTTCGAATCGAAAAGTGAAGCTAACACAATAGCCGTATCTCTGGCATGATAACGAGGAGCAGGATCAAATTGTTTAAAACTGCTCTCATGAGACTCATCTATCACAACCAATCCAAGATTTTGAAACGGTAAAAAAATTGAAGATCTCGCGCCGATTACAATTTTCCCTTTTGTATCCTCGAGGATGTGCCTGTAAACCTCAACTCTTTCATTAACGGAGTATTTGCTATGATATACCAAAACCTCATCCCCAAAATAATCTTGCAGACGCTGAATAAGCTGCGTGGTAAGTGCAATTTCTGGTAATAAATAAAGAACTTGTTTACCTTCCTGGACTGCCTTTTCAATCAACTTGATATAAATTTCAGTTTTTCCAGATGAGGTAACACCCTGCAACAAGCAAACAGGAAGCTCCTCAAAGCCTTCTTCAATTTCTTCTAAAGCCTTGGTTTGATATGCGTTAAGAGTGATTGTATGTGGAGATGAGTCTCCGTCGTATTGAATTCTATCTTTCTTTATGTAATACTCTTCAAAAATCGATTTATCTACCAATGCTTTGACCACCGCATCAGAAACACCGGCTTCTTCTTTAAGAACTTTAGCAGAAATTGGTTTTTGAGTCTGAGCTTTGAGACTAAGCAATTTCAATAAAGCCTGTTTTTGCTTTTTGGCTCTTTCAAGACCTTCTAAAAGATGTGGGAGTTCCATTTCAGAACTATAGTGATCGGCAAGTTTAATATATTTTTGTAGTTTAGGCTTATACTGTCTGTTGAGCTCCTGATTGATAAGAATCAATCTTTTTTCAGCCATAGCATTGATGACTGGAAAAATAGCCTTTTTATCCAGAATGAGAGTGATTTCGCTTATTTTCAACAAGCTTTGTTTCTGAAGTGCCTGAAGAATTAGGTATTCGCTATCATTTAAATTTTGATCCTCATCTATTAAGGTAAGGTCAAAATCGGGATGAGGTTCAATAACAGTTTCGCTTTCAATCAAAAGCGCACTTGGCAATGCAGACCTTAAAATTTCTCCTTCTGTGCAAAGATAATAGCCTGCCATCCACCTCCAGAGTTTGAGTTGATGTGCTGAAACTGTTGGTGTTTTATCCAGTATTTCCTCTATAGGCTTAGCTTCGTATCGCAGCGGGGGTTTGGCGTGAATATGAGCAACAATGCCTGTATACACCTTTCTTTTGCCAAAGGGAACAGCCACTCTCATACCTGCTTCTATAAGTTCACGTTCTTCATCTGTAATTGAATAGGTAAACCTTTGGTCTAAGGCTAAGGGGACAATGACATCGATATAGAAAGGCATGAAAATAATGTATTATGATTTAATCCTCAATTCTCTTCCATTCCTGAGTTCTGTAAAAAAAGGCTACATAACCTCTCACCATCAAGGTATTGGGTTTATCCTCTTCAACCCAAATCTTGGCATCGTAGGTTTTGCCGTTTTCGGGATCTGTTATTTTACCTCCAATGTATTCATCACCATCTTTTGTAAGATTTTTCAAAATAACCATTCCTTCTACTTTTTGGTTTTTTAAATCACCTTTACATTCTGTACAACGTATATCTCTTTTATCTTCTCTTAGAATTCTTTTAATTTTCCCGAATACCTCTCCGTCTTTCTTATAAATTTCAACAATAGATTTAGCAACTCCTGAATCATCATCTATCGTTTTCCATTCTGAAAAAACTTCCTGAGAATAAACAAGGTTTCCATAAAGGAAACCTATAAAAAAGACTAAAAATCTCATGATTTATATATTTAACATGCCTTTCATCAGGTTCTTATCTGCCGGCTTATCACAGAACCATATCCCGAATAATACTTTTTTAAAATCTAAACCCTCGATAGTACCTAATTCTTTTTTATTTTTGAAAACAACCACGCCTCTTGCAGGTATATAAGTGATATCAAAGACATCATTTTTGGTAATTTCTTCAGAAAAGAAGGATTTAAATTTATCGATTTTTACTCTAAAAGCTTTCATATTGCCTTCTGTAGAATTCTCAAAGCCATCTTCTACAGCAGAACTCATTTTGTCACTGGAAATTAACCCGGACACGATATGAAGTTTAATGACCATTGGAGCATCTGCATTCATAACTTTTTCAGCATCATTCATTTCCTTGGCAGTGTAAAGCCCTCCAGCATACATGTCCATCCAAAATTTCTCTCTCACTCCAGCTCCATTAAGGCTTAATTGGGTTTCACCAATTTCATAAGTAGTTGGAAGTTGAACTCCTGCAATTTCAGTTTGGGCAAAAGAGGTCGTAGCCACAAATAAAGCTACAATCATAAAAAAGGTTGTTTTCATAAGTTTAATTTTTTAAAGTTTGAGATTTTTGTTTAAGATTATAAAGTGACCCATTTAATTCAAAACCCAGTAAAAGGATATTTGAGTTCAACCAAATATATAACATGAGTATTAATAAGGCACCAATAGAACCATATAGTTTATTATAAGCACTAAAATTTTCTACGTAAATGGAAAACAGATAGGTGGTTAGTATAATTAATATTGTTGTAAAAAATGAACCTAAGGAGAAAAACCGGGTTTTCTTACCTTCTTTAGTGCCGAAGTAATACAAGGTAGAAATTCCAAATACCAGTACAAGAATTAAAATCGCAAAACGGCCATATTTAGCAAGCAAAAGGGAATCTCCAACAACGCCTATACTCTTAAATTGGTCAATAAGAAAACTCAAGTAAACCGTTGCTATAACTGCTATTAGTAATAAAACGGCAACAATAATAGCGACTCCTACAGCAACCATATACTGTCTTATAATCGTTCTGTTGATTTGGGTGTGATAGGAAAATTCAAAGCTTGTGAAAATAGCGTTTACCCCATTGGACATCAAAAAAATAGAGAGTAAAAAAACAAAAGAAAGCAATCCAGCTCTAGGGTTGTTTGCAATGTCATAAAAAATATCCTGAAACATGCCAGAAGTCTGCGGGGGGAGCAGGTCTTCGAGATAATTGAGTAATTCTTGCTGAAAATTATCGATAAACCAAACGAATGGAATCAAATTCAGAATAAAAAGTAAAAAGGGGAAAATAGCCATGAAAAAACTAAAAGCTATGGCGCTTGCTCTGGTAGAAAACGTTCCTTTTATAATACCCCGTGTATATAAACTGAACAAATCGTAAAGCGTAAATCCCTCGCAACCAGGCAGGTCTTTCTGATTTAACCAAAAAGCAATTCTAGAAATTACCGGGATTTTTTTGAGTGTGTCGCTAATTTCAGCAGCCATCTTATACAGCTTTTAGGCTTAGGTCGAAATTATAAACCGAATGCGTGAGCGCTCCGCTGGAGATAAAATCGACTCCGCATTCGGCATAGTTCTTGGCATTATTCAAAGTAATGCCACCACTGGATTCTGTATAACATTTCCTGCTGATAAGCTCTACAGCGGCTTTGGTATCTTCAAAACTAAAGTTATCAAGTAAAATTCTATAAACCCCATCAGATTGTAAGATTTCTTTGACCTCTGAAAGTGATCTTGCTTCCACTACAATCTTCAAATCTAATCTATTGTCTGCAAGATAACTTACTGTTTTTTGTATGGCTTTTGATATGCCTCCTGCAAAATCAATGTGGTTATCTTTTAGCATGACCATGTCATACAAGGCGAATCTGTGGTTTTCACCCCCTCCAATTTCAACTGCCTGTTTTTCCAAAGCTCTAAAACCTGGTGTTGTTTTACGCGTGTCCAAAATTTGAGTTTTAAATCCTTCAAGCAAGCTGGAAAACTGATGAGTTTTTGTGGCAATAGCACTCATGCGTTGCATGGCATTTAGCACCACTCGCTCTGCTTTTAATATAGACTGGCTAGAACCGGACACATAAAAAGCAATATCATCGTGAGTCATGATATCCCCGTCTTTCATAAGTACTTCCACTTTCAAAGAGGAATCCACATAATCAAAAACCTGCTTCGCAAAGTCGACACCAGCCAAAACCCCTTCGTCTTTTACAAGTAATTTAGCTTTGCCTGTGGCCTCCTTTGGAATACAAGCTAAACTAGAATGATCTCCTTCGCCTACATCTTCTCTTATCGCATTCTGAATAATGATTTGTATTTCTTCTGCCAATCGCTTTTCGCTAATCATTTGGTTCTCTATTTTTGTCTCAAACAAAGTTAAACTTTTTATACAGATGACCATCACCTTAATCCTCGTTGGCAAAACAGATAATCGCCATTTGGATGTCTTAATCCATGATTACAAAAAGCGACTGTCGCATTTTGTGAATTTTAAAATCTCCATTATTCCTGATCTCAAGAAAAGAAAAAATATGGAGTTTGAGCTGCAAAAAGAAAAAGAAGGAGACCTTATCTTAAAACAGATTTCAACCTCGGATTTTGTTGTACTTCTTGATGAAAATGGCGATGAATACACCTCAACCAAGTTGGCGAACTGGCTACAAAAACGCATGAATTCTGGTCTTAAAAATCTTGTCTTTGTCGTTGGCGGCCCTTATGGGTTTTCCCCGGAGGTCTATGCCAGAGGCGATCAAAAATTATCGCTTTCCAAAATGACATTTTCTCATCAAATGATTCGGTTGTTTTTTACCGAACAATTGTATAGAGCCTTCACCATTTTAGGGAATCTTCCTTACCACCACGAATAAAAAAAGCTGACTTACATCACATAAGCCAGCTTCTCCCTTAATTTTAAATTCAATGACTACAAAATCAGCATAGCATCGCCGTAAGAGTAAAACTTATAATTTTCTTTTATCGCTTCTTTGTAGGCTTTTTCCATCAAATCATGGCCTGCAAATGCGGAGATCATCATCAATAAAGTAGATTTTGGCATGTGGAAATTGGTAATCATGCAGTTGGCTATGCTAAAATCGTGAGGAGGAAAAATGAATTTATTAGTCCATCCATTGTATTCATTCAATCTGTGATTGGAGCTTACAGCACTTTCCAACGTTCTCATCACTGTAGTCCCTACAGCACAAATTCTTCGTTTTTCAGATTTCGCTTTGTTGATAATGCTGGTCGCTTTGCTGTCAATCATTATTTCTTCACTGTCCATTTTGTGTTTAGACAAATCTTCAACTTCTACCGGGTTAAAAGTACCTAAACCAATGTGCAAAGTCACTTCTGCAAAATCAACCCCTTTAATTTCAAGGCGCTTCAAAAGGTGTTTTGAGAAGTGAAGTCCTGCCGTAGGCGCAGCAACAGCACCCTCATTTTTGGCATAAATCGTTTGGTAACGCTCAGCATCTTCCGGGACTACATCCCGTTTGATGTATTTAGGAAGAGGCGTCTGACCTAGCTCTGTCAATTTATCTCTGAAATCCTGGTAAGACCCATCATAAAGAAAACGCAATGTTCTCCCTCTGTTGGTCGTATTGTCAATAACTTCGGCGACCAGGCTTTCGTCTTCTCCAAAATAGAGTTTGTTTCCAATTCTTATTTTTCGTGCAGGGTCTACAAGTACATCCCAAAGACGTGTTTCAGGATTGAGTTCTCTCAATAAGAAAACTTCAATTTTCGCTCCCGTTTTTTCTTTGTTACCGTATAATCTTGCTGGGAAAACTTTGGTATTATTGAACACCATGACGTCTTTTTCGTCAAAATAATTAATAACGTCTTTAAACATTTTGTGCTCAATAGAACCATCTTTACGATTTACTACCATTAATTTGGCTTCATCTCTGTGCTCCGACGGAAATTCTGCCAAAAGGTCATCAGGTAAAGTAAATTCGAATTGTGAAAGTTTCATTCCCATAATAGTCTTGTTTTTTTAAAAGTGTGCAAATATACGACCGCGAGATAGGCGTTGTCAAGTAATTTATAGTTTATTTACCTTTATGACAGGTCAATCGCTGTCTTTACTGGATACCCAGCACATTCATTTTCTCCCAAAAGTCTGGAAAAGACTTGGACACCACTTCAGGATTCAAGATTTCCAAATCGGTTTTTATAGCTAAAGGCGCAAAGGCCATAGCCATCCTGTGATCCTGATAGGTTTCTATCTTTACTTCTGAATTTAATCCCGAACCTGGTTTTAAATGTAAAGATTCATCGGTTATAATTACCTCAGCACCAAATTTTTCAATTTCGGTTTTAAGGGCAACCAATCTGTCGGTTTCCTTAACTTTTAGGGTATGAAGGCCAGTTAAAAAACACTCAACACCTAGTCCCAAACAGCTTACTGCAATCGTCTGTGCCAAATCCGGGGTGTCATTGAGATCCAATTCGATTTTTTGCGGAAGTTTAAAATTTTCAACTTTTGAAAGTTGAATCAATTCTTTTTTGAACTGAGTTTCAATTCCAAAAAGCTTATAAAACTCTGCGACCTTAGAATCGCCCTGAAGACTATCCTTATAAAAAGTAGAGATCTCCATTGTTCCAGACTCCATTAGTGCTAAACAGCTATAAAAATAAGATACCGAACTCCAGTCAGATTCTACAGAAATTTGAGTGGGCTGAATCTGTCTTTTGGGAAAAACCTTGATAGAGTTAACTTCAAAATCAACCTGAACTCCTACAGATTCAAGAGCCTGAGCGGTCATCTTCAAATAAGGCTTAGAAGTGACTTTGGATTCTAAATTTATAGTCAATCCGTTTTTTAACGATGGAGCGATAAGCATCAAAGCTGTAATGTACTGACTGCTCACGTCTGCTGAAATGGATATGTGTTCTTTCTGAAAGGATCTTCCTGAAATTTTCAGAGGTGGAAACCCTTCATTTTTTACGAATTCAATTGTTGCACCCAAATTTCTAAGGGCTTCCACCAAAATACCAATTGGTCGTTCCTGCATACGCTGACTTCCCGTAAGCACAAGTTCAACCTGAGGAAGAGTGGATAAGTAGGCCGTTAAAAATCGCATAGCTGTACCTGCGTGATGAATATCGATTTCTTTGGTTTCTTCAAGTGGTTTTGACAGCGCTTTTTGAAGAACCTGAGTGTCATCGCTATTCGACAATCCCTTCAACTCTAAATTTGAAAATAAAGCTGCCAAAATAAGATATCTATTGGAAATACTTTTGGAACCCGTAATATCAAATTGAAAATACTCTGTTTTAGGAAGTGAAAATCTTAGTTTCATTGAGCATCATTTTTTTTGATGTTGCCTCTAAATTTTAAATAAGTCACTACAAAACCATAAACAAAACCACTCATTATGTTAGCGACAAAAAATCTCAGCAGATTTTCTTGAGATAATCTGTTTTCAAAGTACGCTGACCATTCAAAATCATAGGCAAACCAAAGGTCGACGATGTTGTATATGAAAATAAACCCAATGGCTAAAATAGTAACAGATCGCCAGAAGCCTTTAGTAGAAATTACGCGTTGAAACATTTAGTTGAGTTTTTTATTATTTTGATGACGATCGTGATCGCGTTTTGTTTTTATGTCCAGTTTCTTATCGAATGCTTGTTGCAAATCGATACTTGTTTGGTTTGCCAAACATAAAACAACAAAGACTACATCTGCAAGTTCCTCGCCCAGATCTTTAGACTTATCGCTTTCTTTTTCGCTCTGCTCCCCGTAGCGTCTGGCAATAATCCTTGCCACTTCCCCTACTTCTTCTGTAAGTTGAGCCATATTGGTAAGCTCATCGAAATAGCGTACACCATGTTCTTTTATCCAGTCATCTACTGCAAGCTGAGCGTCTTTTATATTCATGTGTTATGATTTTATATACTGTGTTATACCTTTTGCTTTGAATCTAAGATAAAAGTGAGTGGCCCGTCATTTACAGAAGCTACTTGCATATTGGCTCCAAATCTTCCGGTCTGAATATTGGCTACCAAAGTACTTTTTAAAGTCTCTATAAAATCCTGATAAAGCTTTTTGGCTAACTCAGGCTTGGCAGCATTTGTAAAGCTTGGGCGATTTCCTTTTTTGGTGGAGGCGTAAAGTGTGAATTGACTCACTATTAGAAATTCACCCTCTATATCCCTGATGTTCAGATTCATCTTCCCCTCTTCATCAGAAAAAATTCTTAAGTGTGTCACTTTTTTGACCAACCAATCGATATCCTCTTGTTTGTCTTCATCTTCAACGCCTAAATAAATCAAAAGTCCCTGATGAATACTTCCAGCAATTTGGGTATCGATTTCAACTGAAGCTTTTTTTACTCTTTGTAGTATTATTCTCATTTTATCTTAAATCTTGATAAGGGTCCTTTCTGAAACTTTCATCCTCCTCACCTTCTAAAATCTGTAAATAACTTTTATATCTTGAATAAGCTATCTCATCTTCAGCAAGAGCAGCTTTTACAGCACATTTAGGTTCATCTATGTGAATGCAGTTATTGAATTTGCAGTGTGTTTTGAGTTCAAAAAATTCTGGAAAGTAATTGTCAAGCGAATATTTATCGATATCGACAACCCCAAATCCACGTATGCCTGGTGTATCTATAATCTGACCTCCAAAATGCAATTCGTGCATTTCTGCAAAAGTTGTAGTATGCTGCCCTTGCCGATGTTGCTCGGAAATTTCTGAAGTCTTGATATTCAAACTAGGTTCGATTGAATTCACCAAAGTAGATTTTCCCACACCACTGTGGCCAGCAAAAACACTTACTTTATCCTTCATCAGTTCTTTTACCTTATCGATATTTTCGCCTGTTTCTGCAGAAATACCAATACAGGTATAACCAATATTTCTATACAATTCTGCGAGAAATTTCATCTCTCCAAATTCTTCAAGGCTGTAAGCGTCAACTTTATTAATCAATAAAACGGTTGGAATGTGATATGCTTCTGCAGTGACCAGGAACCTATCGATAAAGGTGGTACTTGTAGGTGGATTATTGTGTGTAATGAGTAAAAAAGCTAAATCAATATTTGCGGCAATAATGTGAGTTTGCTTAGATAAATTCACCGATTTCCGGATGATGTAGTTCTTTCTGTCGTAAATCTCCTTGATGATGCCGATTGTCTCGTCCCCTTTTTTCTCGGTGTCAATTTCCACATGATCCCCTACTGCCACGGGATTCGTGCTTTTAATACCCTTTAGCCTAAATTTACCTTTTATCCTGGAATTATAAATCTCTCCATCCTCAGCTTTTACGTAATACCAACTTCCTGTAGATTTATAAACAACAGCTTTCATAAGTTAGGTTTTGAAGGGGTTAGAGTTTTCATTATTGACTTATAATTTTATGCTGATGCGCAATAGATTCTTCGTGTATGGCTTTGGTAAGACGTTCTACAAAATCTTTGGACAACTGCTGTTTTTCTCCTTCCAGGGTTAGCTTGTTCAATACATTATTCCAGCGTTCAGGCTGAAGAATAGCTACATTGTTTTCTTTTTTCAACTCACCAATCTCATCGGCAACACTCATGCGTTTCCCTAAAAAGTCGATGATTTGATTATCGATAATATCGATTTTAGACCTTAAGACGTTCAGCTTCTCGTTGAACTCTCCGGCTCCATGTTTTTTTCTGATTCGCAGGTCAATAGTCATCTGCTTCAAATACTCCGGAGTGATTTGCTGTGCTGCATCGCTCCAAGCTTTGTCTGGCGTATGATGCGTTTCCACGATCATACCATCATAATTGAGATCCAAAGCGGTTTGGCAAATATCAAAAATTAAATTTCTGGCCCCTGCGATATGAGAAGGGTCCACCAAAATAGGTAAATCAGGGAATCGGTTTTGTAAATCGATAGCGATTTGCCATTCTGGATTATTTCTGTATTTTATTTTCTCATAAGTTGAAAACCCTCTATGAATAACTCCGAGATTTTTGATGCCAGCAGCATAGAGCCGCTCAACACCTCCGAGCCATAGAGCCAGATCTGGATTTACGGGATTCTTCACCAAAACAATTTTATCGGTTCCTTTCAGAGCATCTGCAATCTCTTGTACTATAAACGGGCTTACAGTACTTCTGGCGCCTATCCACAAGACATCCACATCTGCCTTAAGCGCAAGATCTACATGAGTTTTATTGGCAACTTCAGTAGCGATCATCAGTCCGGTTTCTTTTTTAGCTTTTTTGAGCCACTCAAGCCCGATAGCTCCAACGCCTTCAAAATTTCCAGGTCGGGTTCTTGGTTTCCAGATTCCTGCACGCATAACCGTAGCGTCGGAGTCTTTAAGTTGATGAGCTATATCGAGTACTTGCTCTTCAGTTTCAGCACTGCAAGGGCCAGCAATAACCAAGGGATGATCCAGATTCATCTCCGTTAACCAATTTCTTAGTGTTTTATCATTTTCCATGGCTACAAAATTAACTTTTAATGTCAGATAAAAAAAGCCATTTCACTTGCTTTTAAAGATGAAACAGACATTAAAAAAAAAATTAATACAAATCTATTCTGAATTTGTAAAGAGATATAATTTGTATTTTTGAGCAAAAGTTTCAAGATGTCGATTGAAGTTAAGTCCATTTCAAAGTCATATAAAAACCAACTTGTCCTGAATGATATTAATTTCAAGATGTCAAAAGGTGAAGTTGTGGGCTTGCTGGGACCAAATGGCGCCGGCAAATCTACCCTAATGAAAATTCTGACGGGTTTTATTAGCCAAAATTCTGGTGAAGCCAGCATCAACGGATTGAAATTGACAGAAGCCAAAACCGATATTCAAAAACAAATCGGCTATTTACCAGAGCACAATCCAATCTATCTGGAGATGTACATTAAAGAATACCTTAACTTTCACGCTAAGATTTTTAAAAGTCCAAAAGAAAGAATAGATACGGTTATAAAGCAAACCAAGCTCACCAAGGAAATCGACAAGCGAATTTATCAATTATCCAAAGGCTACAGGCAACGGGTTGGCCTGGCAGCTGCCTTGCTTCACGATCCGGATATCTTAATTCTCGACGAACCTACTACCGGCCTGGATCCTAACCAGCTTATCGAAATACGGGAATTGATAAAATCTATAAGCAAAAATAAAACCATCCTTTTGTCAACTCACATCATGCAGGAGGTGGAAGCGATTTGTGACAGAGTCATCATTATTAACAAAGGTAAAATTGTTTCTGATAAAAAACTAGAAGACCTCAACGACCCCTCTCAACAAGTCATTGAAGTTGAATTTAATTACAGAATTGAAGAAGTTGCGCTGAAGGAAATAGGCAAGGTAATCGACATCAAAAACACAACAGGCTTTAAGTATGAAATCATTTTTAACACAAGTGTGGATAAGCGTTCAGACGTCTTTGATTTTGCCCATGATAAAGGCTTAAAAATAATTGAGCTTCACAAAAAAAACAAGAATCTCGAAAGTTTGTTTATCGATTTAACAAAGGAATCCTAGGTTGAAAATGAACTTTACATATCCTACCAATCCACTCATAAAAACGTCATCTCTCTTATGAAAAGAACTCTAAAATCCTACATTACTATTAGCTTAAAAGGTATAGGCATGGGCGCAGCCGATGTTGTACCAGGTGTTTCTGGCGGCACCATTGCTTTTATTACTGGTATTTACGAAGAACTGGTCACCACTATTGCCAATGTAGACTTAAGCCTCATCAAAACCTGGAGAAAAGAAGGTTTTGGAAACATGTGGAAGCAATTGAATGGGAATTTTATTTTGGCTTTACTCACTGGTATTTTTATCAGTGTATTTACCTTGATGAGGCTAACCAATTTTTTGCTCGAAACCTATCCAGTTGTGGTCTGGTCTTTCTTTTTTGGTCTGGTCATGGCTAGTGTTTGGTATGTTGGTAAACAAATTGATCGTTGGACTCTAAAGTTGACCGTCTTTGCGCTTATAGGCTTTTTCATCGCTTTTGGAATTACATTAATGACACCTGCTCAAGGCATAGACCATCCACTTTACTTTTTGTTATGCGGGGCCATTGCCATCTGTGCTATGATTCTACCTGGTATCTCTGGGGCTTTTATCCTTGTATTGATGGGAGGTTACAAAACAATTACGGAAGCCGTTTCAGAATTTAATTTTCAAGTGATTGGACTTGTGGGGCTCGGTGCTATAATTGGGATATTAAGCTTTTCCAGGGTACTGAAATGGCTTTTCAATCATTTTAGATTGATTACTTTGGCTATCTTAACAGGCTTTATAGCTGGTTCATTAAATAAAATATGGCCCTGGAAAAATATAATGGATTCTGAAATCATAAAAGATAAAGTTGTCATTTTGGACGAAACTTCTGTTTTACCTCAAAATTTTGAGGGGGATCCACAACTATTATTTGCAATCATTGCTGCTATTTTAGGATTTTTACTCATATTGCTTTTAGAAAAAGTAGCTGAAAAACAACCCCTTTCCAATGCAAAGCACTAGGACATTTAGTGATAAAATTTTCCTGTTTTTGAAGGGGCTTGCCATGGGAGCTGCCAATAAGGTGCCTGGTGTTTCAGGTGGAGTGGTTGCCTTTGTTGCTGGTTTTTATGAAGAGTTCATATACTCGCTTCAAAAAATAAACTTGAAGTCGCTCAAGCTATTGTTCAATGCCAGATTCAAAAGCTTTTTTCAGTACATCAATGCAAGATTCCTGGCCATTCTCATTCTGGGGATGGTGTTTAGTTATTTCAGTGTATCCAAATTATTGGATTACCTCATTCAGCATTACGAGTTATATGTATGGTCAACTTTTTTTGGTATGATATTGGGCTCGATTTATTACATAGGCAAAGATTTTAAAATCAGAACTATTCGAACTATTTTGTTTATTGGAATAGGTGTTGTGGCAGGGCTGAGCATAAGTTTCTTAAAACCCGCTACAGAAAACGATCACTTACTTTTTGTGTTTTTCTGTGGCATCATAAGCGTTTCAGGTATGACTCTGCCGGGTCTTTCCGGCTCATTTATTCTGATTTTACTTGGCAATTATGTTTTGTTGCTAGTAGATTCTGTCAACGCCCTTTACGACACATTAGCTGAAGTTGCTAAACTTGATTTCTCCTTTACTGACAACCCAGAAAGAATAAGACTTTTACAAGTTTTAGGTTCGTTCACTGCGGGCTCCCTCTTTGGTTTAGTCACCTTATCTCACCTCTTGAATTATGTGTTGAAATATTATAAAAAAATCACCTTTTCCATCATCATTGGTTTCATAACTGGAAGTTTGGGCGTAGTATGGCCATGGAAAGAAAAAGTGTTCAAAATAAATGAGGCAGGGGCAATTGCAAAAGATTCGAGTGGAGATCCTGTTTTAGATAATTATGTAAGATACTGGCCAGATCTAACTTCATTAAATACTTGGATGGCTTTCTCTTTTATTATACTAGGAATTTTAATAGTTTTAAGCCTTGCCTGGTACGGCAATTTAAGAAAAACAAAAAACATATGACAACCTACGGACTTATTGGAAAAAATATAGATTATTCTTTTTCAAAATCATATTTCAATACCAAATTCAACAATGAAGCAATCAAAGCTAAATACATTAATTATGATATTAAAGACATCAGGGAAATAAAACAAATTGTCGACAACTCGATAGAGTTGGCCGGACTTAATGTGACAACACCTTATAAAGAAGCAGTTATTCCTTTCTTAGATGAAATCGATTCTCAGGCAGAACGAATTGGTGCTGTAAATACGATAAAGATTGAAAACAAGAAAATGATTGGATACAACACTGATGTGTTTGGATTTACCAAATCTATTTTTTCCCTAATTGCACCTAATCATGACTCCGCATTAATTTTGGGAACTGGCGGAGCTGCAAAAGCTATAAGACATGCCTTAGTCTCCATGGGTTATCAAATCAATTTTGTGTCTAGGGATAAGGAGAAAGGTGATTTCACCTATGACGAATTAAATTCAGAAATTATAAAACGTCATCAGCTTATTGTCAACTGTACGCCCCTTGGCACGCATCCGGATGTCAATCAATTTCCTCCTATTCCTTATGAGTTCATCAACGAAGGACATTTGCTCTATGACCTTATTTACAACCCGTCAATCACAAGCTTTTTGGCTCAGGGAAGAGAAAATGGAGCGCAAATCATCAACGGAGAACAAATGCTTATAGCTCAAGCTGAAAAGGCCTGGGAAATCTGGAACGAGTAAAAAGGAACCCTAAATCCCCCTAGCCCCCAAAGGGGGAATTCTTGGACGTAAAATTTTAAATCTGTTATTTCAAATTTATATTTCCTTCAACCTAATACCTATCACCTCCATTACTCAAAACTCACAAACAACTGAATACTGAATACCGAATATTGAATTTCAGATTTTAACCCAGTGACTCTTTTTTCATTTTTCTTTGCTCTTATTTCTGATGTCTAACTTCTGATATCCATTTTACTACATCACCGCTTCACGATATTACCATATCGCCACATCACACAGATGACTAATAATACTTCTTATACTTATACTTGGCGGCAACTCCCAAAACTATCCAAACCACAAGCGCTATGATAATAAATTGATAACTGATAATTTGATCACCGCTGGCATAGGAATGTAAACCTGTTAAGTAAAAATTCACTCCAAAATACGTCATTAAAATTGAGCCAAAAGCCAGAACCGCAGCCCAGTTAAAAGCAAACAATCCTCTTAAACCAGGCACGAGTCGCATGTGTATGACAAAGGCATAGATAAAAATACTTATCAGGGCCCAGGTCTCTTTTGGATCCCAGCCCCAGTATCTACCCCAGCTTTCGTTAGCCCATTGACCACCAAGGAAGTTACCAATAGTCAACATGACTAAACCAACAGTCAGAGCCAATTCATTTATGATTGTCAACTCCTGTATGTTGAGTTTCATTTTCTTAAAGTTCGACTTAGTGGTGGCAATGATCAGGATAAGTGATACCAGACCTATGATGGCTCCCAAAGCAAAAGGGCCATAACTACCTACAATCACAGCGACGTGAATCATTAACCAATAGGAATCTAAAACAGGCTGTAGGTTTCCTATAGTGGGATCTAACCAGTTCCAGTGAGCTACCATTAGAATAATGGAAGTCACGAAAGCTGTGGACCCCATGGTTAGATCACTTTTACGACCAAAGGCCAGACCAAAAAACATAGTGGCCCATGCCACATAAATCATACTTTCGTAAGCATTACTCCAGGGTGCATGACCAGAAATATACCAACGCGCTGCAAGCCCCGCAGTATGAACTGTAAATAAAATGACAAGCAGAACTTTACTTAAGTTAATGGTGTATGTGTTGAGTTTGTTTTCTTTGAAAATCCTCAAAATCACGAAAACAATCATAATCAAACTCACATAGAGGTAAAGTTGAAACAAGAGATTAAAAATATCAATCCTATTGTATAAAATTTCAGCTTTTACTTTTTCCTCCGCTGGCATAACTTCTTCCCCATATTTCTTTTGAAAAGATTTTAAACTGAGAAGTAATTCTTCTGATTGTTCATAATCTCCAGATTGCCTGGCACTCCTCAGAGATTGCATATAAAGCGGAAGGATTTGCTTTGTATAAAGCGTATCTACACCTGTAAAATATTTTTCATCATCCAGTTCTGGATAAGCGACCCACTTGTTGTTAGGGTGATCTGGAATTGGAAATATTTTGAACTGCTTGCCCTGCAGGGTGTTATAGATCAAGTTAACTTTCTCGTCAGCTTTTATAAAATCCTTTTGAAATTGATTGGGTACTGAAGCCTTATAAGCGTCATCCAGGTATTTCCCCAATTTATACTGACCATCCATACTAAAAAAGTCAGTTAAGGCAACATATTTTTTATTTTCCTCAACACCTAATACATGATGAATACTATCATTTTTGGTTTTGATGGAGATGAGTGGTGCTGAATACCAAATTTGCGGGTTTTCGATCATGGAAAGCAAAACCTGATCGCTGTTCAAGTCATTATAATTATCCTTTTTACCAAGTTTTCTGAGTAATTCTGAAGAATAGGTATTGATAGGTTTCATTCTCCCCCCATAATCCTGGATAATTAACTCGCCAAAATTGGCAGCATGTTTTTTATCCACCTTATTGGCCTGAATCATTTTAATAACCTTATCGTAATTAACTTCAGGAATCATGTCATGACCGTGATTGGCATTAACTACACTATCCTGAGCCTGACTTGGTTGCTCAACAACATTTCCATTTTCAGTTTGAGCGAAACCAGACATACCAAATAGGAAAATCAAAATGCTGGTCAGTTTTGCTTTTTTCTGTTTAATTTTTTCCAATTTTTTCCTTAAATCACCAAATCTTGATCCTTTGTCAACCAAAATCAGCATTAATCCTAAATAAAGTAAAAAGTAACCGATGTAAGTGATCCAGGTACCCCACCAGTCGTTGTTAACAGACAACACTGTACCGCCTTCATCTGGATCAAAAGAAGATTGAAAAAAACGATAACCCTTATGGTCCAACACATGATTCATGTAGATGTCATAAGGATAAGAATTACTTCCATCTACAACTTCCACCTTACTCATGAAGGATTCGTAACTCGGCTGCCTTCTGTCTTCAGTCCCAGGATGTTTTTCAGCGATAAAGTCATTCAATTTTAAGGCAAAGGGGAGTTCGACATCTTTACTTCCATAGTTCATATAGACTTCATAACCACCAACACTCAGTTTTTTCATGTCCATCTGAAAACCTTTACCTCCAAGCAATCCAACTTTTTCCGTTTCTCCATTAGCTGTAACCTGAACAAAAATTCCATCAGGATCATTTTTGTTGACCATTTCTTTTTGAACCAAGTCATAACGTCCTTTTATCGCCGGATCTGGAATTACAAATTGCATTCCTCCAAGATTGTATAACGAGCGCATTTGTAACTCCTGTATGGAATCTTTAACCAACTGACCTTTAGCCTGGTCTGCCATTCGCACCCAGTCTCCTTCAAAAGGTGAATTAACAGTGAATCCTACTTCATTGTTCCCAACAATATTTATCGCTCCATCAGTTTGTTTATTGAAAGCAAACAACACGTTGTGGACATTAGCGACTTCACCTGCTTTCAAATAATGCTCATGACGTTCACCATCGCCCGCCTCTACTATTTTTAAAAAATATTCACCTGTTTCAGCTTCGACGACACCTTCTTCAGCACCTTGTATAAATTCTAAAAATTCAATTTTTATTGAATTTCCATTATAATCTGTCTTAATGCTTTTACCTAAGGTAATTGAGGGACCTAAATTGATTTGAAAATCTTGTTTTTTCCTCAAAGGTTCACCATCAATTTCCCCATCAATATAAGTTGACAAATAGGTTTTTTCTGACAGCATAGTGTTTTCAACTTCACCTTCACGAATAGGCATAATGCCTTCCTCACCAATATACCTGGTCACCCATGCTCCCACTAATATTAAAATAAACGACAAGTGAAGCAAAAGTGTTGTCCATTTTTTCTTTCGTAAAAGCTTATATCTGAAAATGTTTCCAATAAAGTTGATCACAAAGAACACCATAATCACCTCAAACCACCACGCATTATAAATCCATTCTCTAGCAGTGACTGTAGTATAAGAATTCTCAACAAAAGTTCCCACAGCCATAGCGACAGCATACACGATAAATAAGACCGCCATGAGCCTTGTAGAAAACAATATATCTTTGATTTTTTTCTCTAACATAATTTCTTTTATAACTTTCGCAAAGATACTCAATATAGGAGGATTAGTAAAGCTTAGCTTAGGTTACGAACGTTGAAGTTGTGTTAATTAAAACCTGAGTTATTCTAGCTTTTGTTCTTAATATTTTGAAGATTGATTTTGAGGAATATAGTTTCTTAATTGATATTTTAATTTTTAAGAACTTTAATAGTTTTTAAACTTTGGATAACCTGACCTCTTAGTCTATTCTTAAAAATGAACCTTACCTTTGTACAGTAGAGTTTAAATTTTTATGGATGTATTCAATAGTTATTCTAGGTGCAGGTAATGTAGCTAGTCATATGTTTCAAGCCTTTCAAGCATCGGAAAAATGTTCTGTGGTTCAGGTTTATAATCATCAACCTGAATCTTTAAAAGCTTTTGAAAAGTCGGCCGCAACTACCACAGATTTATCTGAATTGATTGAAGCTGACATGTATCTGCTCTGCTTAAAGGATGATGTGATCGAATCTATCGCTGAGCAAATTCAAACTAAGTCAGGTATCATTGCACATACCTCCGGTAGTCAATCTATTTTAAAAGCATTAAATTCAGCAGTGTTTTATCCGCTTCAAACTTTTTCTAAAGAGTCTAAACTCAACTATTCTAAAATCCCCTTCTGTCTGGAGGCAAATTCAGAGGAAAATTTAAAGATTTTAAAAACAATCGCCAGCTGTATTTCTTCTGAAGTTTTTGAGATTAGTTCAGCTCAGCGTCAAACTTTACACCTTGCGGCTGTTTTTGTTTGCAATTTTACCAACCATCTGTATGCAATTGGTGAAAGTATTTGCAAGGATGATGACATGCCTTTTGATATTTTGAAAGCTTTGATTCGAGAAACCTCTGCAAAGGTTCAAACCAATTCGCCTTCTAAAGTTCAAACCGGTCCTGCCATAAGAAATGACGAAAGCACTATTAAAAGACATTTGAGTCAGCTTCAAAACCAAAACCAGAAAGATATTTATCAATTAATCACACAATCAATCCTACAAAAACATGACAAATTATAAAGAACTGCTTAACCAAATTACAACCTTTGCCTTTGATGTTGACGGCGTATTCACCAACGGCTCACTTCAAGTTTCTTCTACTGGTGAACTCATAAGAACCATGAATGTTAAGGACGGGTTTGTAGTCAAAGAAGCTTTAAAAGCCGGATACGAAATCATCGTCATATCTGGTGGCACCAATGAAATGGTTAAAACAAGACTCAAAGATCTGGGCATAACCAATATTCGTTTGGGAGTTGCGGATAAAGTGGAATGTCTGGAAGAATTTCTGGATGTTTATGACATCAAACCTGAACACGTCACTTATATGGGAGACGATATTCCAGACATTTATCCTATGAAAATGGTAGGACTGCCTACCTGTCCACAAGATGCAGTTCCTGAAGTAAAAGCTATTTCTGGATATGTTTCTCACAAAAAAGGCGGCGAGGGCTGCGTGAGAGACCTCATCGAGCAAGTGATGAAAACTCAGGGAAAATGGAAGTATTAAGCCTAGATCTCTAAGTTTTATGCGCATTCTCAATCTTATAAGATGGAAAAATTTACTGATTCTTGTTTTTTCGGCTCTACTTATAAGATTTGCTTTGGTCACTGGGTTTGGCGCTATTGTCCAAATGGGTTTAGTTCCTTACAGTGTACTTGTCGTGTCAATTCTCTGCATCGCTGCAGGCGGAAATATCATCAATGACTTTTTCGATGTTACGACAGACAGTATCAACAAACCCAAACAACTTATAATTGATAAAGTGATTACAAGACAAAGTGCTTTACTGCTTTATTTTTTCACCAATGCGCTAGGTCTTAGTCTGGCATTTTATCTTTTTTTAACGCATTCTTTTGAGCATATCGGACTTGTGTTTTACATTATCGTTTTTTCTCCACTTGCGCTTGCCGCCTATTCTATCTGGCTAAAAAGATTAGCAGTTATTGGAAATATCCTCGTAAGCTTACTTGTAGGTTCAAGTATATTTTGTCTCGGAACAGCCTTGGTAGATGAACACCAAAATCCAGTGGTTTTCTTTACCCTTGGCGTTTATGCTTTCCTTGCTTTTCTTCTGAATTTAAGCAGGGAATTGATTAAAGACATAGAAGATATGAAAGGAGATTATTTCTGTAAAATGAAAACTTTACCCATTCTAATTGGAAAAAAACGAACCAATTATGTCATATTTGGATTGATAACCTCCATCATTCTGGTTTTACTATCCATTGTTTTAAGCTATTTCCTGAATTTGAACGTGGTCATATTTTATGTCTTCACACTTGTTATCTTACCTTTAATCCTCATTTCAAAAAAAGTTTTGGAAGCAACTTCCGAAAAGGATTATAAAAAAATCAGTTTCCATTTGAAACTCGTATTTTTAACCGGAATTTGTTCCATGCTGACATTTTTAATTCTATGAATTTAAACAATTTAAAAAACAAGCGCGTTATTTTAGCTTCGGGTTCGCCAAGACGTCAGGAAATTCTGAAATCCATAGGCGTGGATTTTGAAGTTGAACTCCGGTCTGTAGATGAAGTCTTTAGCCATAAATTGAAACATCACGAAATCAGTGATTATTTGGCCCAACTAAAAGCTGAGCAGTTTGATGATTTGAAACCAAATGACGTTCTTATTACAGGTGACACTATCGTTTGGCACCAGGACAAGGCCCTCAACAAGCCTAGTGATAGTGAGGAAGCTTTTGAAATGCTGCAATCCCTTTCCAATACCACTCACGAAGTCATTTCATCATTCTGCATAAAGACAACAGAAAAAACTGAAACTTTTTATGACACTACTCAAGTAAGATTCAAATCGCTTACTGAAGATGAAATCTGGCATTACATTCACACTTACCAGCCTTTTGATAAAGCTGGAGCTTACGGCATTCAAGAATGGATTGGACAGGTAGGCATTTCAGAAATAAAAGGGTCGTTTTACACCGTAATGGGGTTTCCGATTCATAAGGTTTACACTGAACTTTCACTCTTAAACTAAAACCTATGAAATATGCATTAATTCTGTTAATTGCTTTCTTTACAAGTTGCGAAATGGGAGTAAAATCAGAACTAAAATCAAAAGAAGAGACTAAAAACAAAAGAAATTTAGCTTCAGAATTCAAATCCTATTGGTTCGATGGCAAAGCTGAATTGACGAGTTATGACTTGGAGTTTTACCGCTACGGGGAAAAAAGAAAGGGAAAAGCCATGATGATTTTCGTTACCGAAGATTTTTTAAAAGACGCTCAGGTGAAAGCCGATTCTCCATCTGAAAGCAGCATTTCAGTCATGAAATTGAATTCACTAAAGAAATTCAACACAGGAATTTATCCATACAGCATTATGCAAAGTGTCTTTTTGCCTTTAGAACAAAAAACACCTGTTTTAAAATTAACTTCAAGCGTTCAGGAATGGTGCGGGCAATCTTACGCTCAGCTCAATCATAGGAAAAACTTTGAAATAGAAGCCCATTCTTATTTTGAAGGGGAAGCAGATTCAGCTTTAGAAATCCAACCCACACAATCAGAAAACGAAATATGGATACAAATAAGAATAAACCCAAAGCAACTAGAACTTGGAGAGCACGAAATTCTTCCTGACTTTTCTTACCTTCAACTCAATCATAAAAAGTTCAAAAGTTATAAGGCAGAGTTAAAACAATCTGAAGGAAAATTTATCGAAACCAATATTATTTACAAGGATTTAGGTAGGATTGTGACTATTTCCCAGGAAAAAAACTTTCCTTATGCCATTGAAAAGTGGAAAGAAATAGAATTCAATTCAAAAGACACGCTGATTTCTTCAGCAACAAAAATCAAAACTTTGAAGACGAAATATTGGCAACAAAATTCAAGTAAATACCTACATTTACGGGACAGTTTAGGTTTATAAAACATGATAGAAGACATTTTTTTTACATACGAGTACCAAATCATCTGGACTGCAATAGTCGTATTCGGATTATTGCTCCTGAGATTTGCGCTTAAGCAGTCCGCTAAGCGTACTGCAAGGAGAGATGAACTCAACTTTGCCAGAACAAGACTTATCTATAAATATATCAATGTCCTGGTGTCATTTATTGCAATTTTTTCCTTGCTTCTTATCTGGGGTGTGGAAGTAAGAGAATTAACCGTTATATTTTCTTCAATCTTCGCTGTCATTGGTATTGGCCTTTTCGCCATTTGGTCCATACTCAGTAATATCACATCCGGAATAATCATGTTTTTTTATTTTCCGTACAAAATTGGAGATAAGATACAGATTCATGATAAAGATTTTCCTATTGCAGCTATTATTGAAGATATAAAAGCGTTTCAACTCCACTTAAGGACAGAAAAAGGTGAATTAGTCACTTATCCTAATAATCTTTTTTTACAAAAATCGATTAGTTTGCTCAAAAAGGACGCTATTATGGAACGGAATGAAAACATCGACCGTTAAAAGCATTAAAAACTCCTATACTTAAGACATTTGGGCTTGTATCTTTAATTTAAATTTTTAAAAATGATAAAAAGTATTGTTTGTAGTTTTTTTTTAGTAATAAGCATTATCAGTACAGCTCAAGAACCTAAAAAACCATCCTCTTCTGAAACATATCAGCAACTCAAAGCCCTCAATTTCTTAGGAAACGTTCTTTACATCGCAGCTCATCCCGATGATGAAAACACGAGCTTAATCACTTATTTTTCCAAAGACATCAATGCCAAAACCACCTACCTATCGCTTACCAGAGGAGATGGCGGACAAAATCTCATCGGATCTGAGCTAAGTGAAAAGCTGGGCATAATTCGAACACAGGAATTGCTTAACGCCAGGAGAATTGACGGCGGACAGCAGTGGTTTTCCAGAGCTATTGATTTTGGGTATTCTAAAACACCTGAGGAAACTTTAGAACTATGGGATAAAGAAAAAATTCTTTCAGATGTGGTATGGGCCATTCGTAAACACAGACCCGATGTCATCATCAATAGGTTCGACCATAGAACTTCAGGAAGCACTCATGGGCATCACACGTCATCGGCTATTTTAAGTACAGAAGCTTTTGAGCTTGCTGGCCAAAAAGATAAATTTACTGATCAGTTAGAATTCGTAAAACCCTGGTCGCCAAAACGTGCTTTTTTTAATACGTCCTGGTGGTTTTACGGCAGTCAGGAGGCATTTGAAAAAGCTGACAAAACCAATTTAATCGAGTTGGAAATCAATACCTACTACCCTTTAGAAGGCTTATCCAACAATGAAATTTCTGCTCTAAGTAGAAGTCAGCACAAATCTCAGGGCTTTGGCAATACTGGCTTTCGAGGAGATAAAATTGAATATATCGAGCTTATCAAAGGCGATAAGCTTGAGGGGAATAATCCGTTTGCAGGCACTGACACCTCTTGGAATCGTATTCCAGAAGGAAAAGCCATTGGAAAAATTCTAAACCAGGTAGAAGACGATTTTGATTTTAGACAGCCCTGGAAATCTGTTCCGGAATTGCTTAAAGCCAAAACCCTAATCGATAACATTGAAGATGAGTTTTGGAGAACTCAAAAGAGTCAACAAATCATATCTATCATAACCGCTTCCTTGGGACTTTTCACAGAAGCAAGAAGTGATAATCCTTATGCCAATCCAGGGGATGCAGTTGAAATTGAACTTGAAGTGATCAACAGAAGCCCTGAAGAAATTCATCTGAAGTCAATTTCTCAGTCTGGTCGAAGTCTGGACATCAACTCAACTTTACTTGAAAATAATAAGGACTACAAATTTTCAAGCCAGTTCGAATTAAACCTGTCAGACAGCGTGACGCAGACAGGTTCCGAAGAAAATTACACAACACCTTATTGGCTTGAAAAGCAGCCAAAACTGGGACTCTACACTGTAAACGATAGAAAACTGATAGGCTTACCTGAATCGCCAAAGCCTTTGTTGTTTACTTTTGAATTTGATATTGATGGAACACCCTTTAAAATCACAAAACCACTCATTTACAAATATAATGATCCGGTGAAAGGGGAAGTTTATCAGGACTTTGGAATCTTACCGGAAGCCTCTTTAAGTATGGAAGAGGAGGTTTATATGTTCAAAAATTCCAACAAAAAAACAATCGAAGTTAATGTCAAAGCTTTTACAAAAAACTTATCCGGACAACTTGAACTCAATATTCCTAAAGGCTGGAACGTCTCCCCCAGAGTTCAACAGGTGAATTTGAAAAATAAGGGAGAAAGCAAAACCTTTGCTTTTGAAGTCACACCTACTGCATTTGGAGAAGTGAAAGTTACTCCAGAATTGAAATTGGCTGACAAAACCCTCCGTAAAAAAGTGTCAACCATCGACTACGACCATATTGGCACTCATAATCTTATAGAAAACTCTACAGCCAAACTGGTGAATCTCAATATCCAAATTAGCGATAAAAAAGTAGCCTACATTAACGGCGCGGGTTCAAGTGTACCCGACAATCTAAGAGATCTTGGGTTTGATGTTGAGGAATTTACCGCAGAGTCAATTACTAAAGAATTGCTCGCAAATTTCGATGTGGCTATTATGGGAATTCGAGTTTATAATATCTACGATGTCTTGTCTTATAAGCAAGATGTATTGTTTGATTTTGTTGAGAACGGAGGAACCATGTTAGTTCAATACAACACCAACCGCGGCTTAAAAACTGAAAACATAGCTCCTTTCGGCATGCGAATTTCTCGAGACCGAGTGACTGAAGAAAAAGCAGAAGTAAGATTCATCAACCCGGAACATCCGGTTCTCAATTCACCAAATAAAATTGTAAAAGAAGATTTTGAAGGTTGGGTTCAGGAACGCGGCCTTTACTTCCCTGACCAATGGTCTAAAGAACTGACCCCAATTTTATCTATGAATGATAAAAATGAAACTCCAAAAGACAGTAGTATTTTAATAGGTAACTACGGAAAAGGACATTATATCTATACAGGTTTGAGCTTTTTTAGAGAGCTGCCTGCCGGAGTTGCTGGAGCCTATAAACTGATGGCCAACTTAATTTCTATAGAGTAATATGTCTGAGAAACCTCAAAAATACGTTTGGAAATCTGCTTACACCTGGATACTCATTTGTAATGTGATTTACATATTAGGGTTTTATATATTCATGAATTGGTTCCAAAACTAAAGCGATTTCATGGAGACAATAGACTTTATTATACTTTTTGCAACACTTGCTTTTATCGTTATCTACGGCACTTTAAAGTCCAGAAAAAACGCAAATGTTGATGATTATATAAAAGGAGGCAACCAATCGCGCTGGTGGACTGTTGGACTATCCGTCATGGCTACACAAGCCAGCGCTATTACCTTTTTATCCACTCCCGGTCAGGCCTTTCACGATGGGATGGGCTTTGTCCAATTTTACTTTGGATTGCCAATTGCCATCATTATTATTTGCCTGGTTTTCCTACCGATTTACCACAGGCTCAAAGTTTATACGGCCTACGAATATTTAGAATCTCGATTCGATTTAAAAACCCGAAGTCTTACCGCTAGTTTATTTTTAGTTCAAAGGAGTCTGGCTGCTGGAATTACCATTTATGCCCCATCCATTATCCTGTCAGCAGTTTTAGGCTGGAATTTATTTTACCTGAATATCATTATAGGGATTTTAGTGATTATTTATACGGTCACAGGTGGTACAAAAGCAGTGAATGTGACTCAAAAACAGCAAATGGCTGTTATATTTTTAGGTTTAATCACCACCTTTGTTTTGATTTTCTCCTTTCTTCCAGACGATATCACCTTCAACAAAGCCATGAAAATCGCTGGAGCCAATGACAAATTAGATGTATTGGATTTCTCTTTCAGTTTCGATAATCGTTATACCTTCTGGAGTGGAATTATAGGAGGTAGCTTTTTAGCCCTATCCTATTTTGGCACCGACCAAAGTCAGGTACAACGCTACCTTTCCGGAAAAAGTTTGAAAGAAAGTCAAATGGGGTTGATTTTTAATGCCATCTTAAAAGTGCCTTTACAATTTTTCATATTGCTCATTGGCGTAATGGTTTTTGTGTTTTACCAATTCAACTACTCGCCTATCAACTTTAATCCAGCAGCGAAGGAAGCTGTTTTGGAATCAAAATATAGTTCCCAATTTGAAACTTTAGAAGACCAACTCAAAAGCATTCAGGACAAGAAACAAGTTCTGGCCAATAAATTTGCGGATGAAACCTCTGCTTCAGAAAGCACTAATTTACAATCTCAACTAAGTGAGTTGAATACTGCAGAATTTCAGTTAAGAGATAAAGCTAAAGCCATTATTTCTGTGGTAGATGAAAAAATTGAAACCAACGATAAAGATTATGTCTTTATCCACTTCATCCTCAATAATTTGCCAAAAGGCCTGGTTGGGTTATTGCTGGCCGTCATCCTCTCTGCGGCGATGTCCTCTACGGCTTCAGAGCTCAATGCTTTGGCTTCTACAACTACTATAGATCTTTATAAAAGAAACAAAAAAGGCAACATTAGCGAAAAACACTATGTCAATTCTACTAAGTTATTCACCTTAGGCTGGGGGATTTTCGCCATCATCTTTGCCTGTACAGCTAGTTTATTTGATAATTTAATTCAGCTGGTAAACATTATTGGTTCGATATTCTATGGTAATGTATTAGGTATTTTTCTATTAGCCTTTTTTATCACTTTCGTAAAAAGCAGGGCTGTGTTTATTGCTGCTATACTCACCCAAATCATCGTCATCATTGGCTATTCGGAAGACTGGATGCCTTATTTATGGTTGAATTTATTTGGCTGTGCACTCGTAACTGGTATTGCCATTCTGATACAGTTTTTCACAAAAAAACCGACTCAGCACATGGAGTCGGTCTAAAAAAGGTAATGCTATTGTTATAAATTACATTGCGTTCCATTCTTTTAAGGAATCTTTATTCATCTTGACGTAATCTGCGTTTCCTGCTTTTTTTGCAGCAGCTAAAGAGGCTTTTGCAGCTTCAATAGCTTTGTCCTTTTTAGCATTGGCAGCATAAATTAAAGATTGTTGTCTTAACATCCAATAGGGTTTATTTTCTGACATTGCCATAGCTTTTTCAATCCACTCTTCAGCTTTTTCAAGGTCTTTACCGGCATTCAGATAATAAACTGCAGAACTAAAATAATCAGTAGCCGTTGGTCCACTCATGACAGCATTAATATTTTCCATCACCAGTACATCTGTAGGAAATGAAATTGGCACTTCCACCATTGATTTTGCCCAGGATATTTTAAGATGAGCTTTATCGAGATTGATATTATCCATGCCTATGGTAAATGTCTCTACATGGTGATTTAACTCTTTCACAGGAACATTGACCATGGCTGCTACAGCATCTTCATTCCAAAGTTTAGGCAAACCCCAGTTTTGAATTTCTTCATAGAAGAAAACATTCCAACTCTCTTTTTTTGGAATGGTATAGATCGCGTAACTACCTGCTGAAAGAGACTGACCTTCAAGCATTACATCATCAGAAAAGGTGATAATGGTGTTTTCGTTAGCTCCTGTTCTCCATTTTTTGTCATAAGGCACAAGATCACCGAAAATAGTCCTTCCGTTTGCAGAGGGCCTTGAGTAAGCGACACTGACTTCAGAAAGTCCAACGACTTGCGTAAATGTAGAATTAGGGCTAGGCTGTGGTGTTTCTACTTGTGCATAAGTAAAAACTGAAATCGCTAACGCTAATCCGGTTAAAATTGTTTTCATGATGAATTTATTTAAAATTAATTTTTATTTCTTAAAGGTAATGAAATAAGCACTTCTAAAATACTTCATCTTAAAAAATACGCGTTAAGAAACCTCTCCGAAATCCTTATCTTTGAAAAAAAAAACAAAATGGATTTAAAACATATTCCAAAACTAAAACATACCGATTCTTCTAACTTCTTTCTTTTGGCTGGTCCGTGCGCCATAGAAAGTGAAGACATGGCTTTAAAAATTGCTGAGCGCATTTTGAAAATCACTGATAAACTCGAAATTCCTTTCGTGTTTAAAGGCTCTTTCAAAAAAGCTAACCGAAGTAGAATCGACAGTTTTACAGGAATAGGTGATGAAAAAGCTTTGAAGATACTCAGGAAAGTTAGTGAAACCTTTGATGTTCCAACGGTCACAGATATTCACCAGGAAAGCGATGCTGCGATGGCTGCAGCTTATGTGGATGTGCTTCAAATTCCGGCATTCCTGGTAAGACAAACCGATTTACTCGTTGCTGCTGCAGAAACAGGAAAGGTTGTCAATCTTAAAAAAGGGCAATTTATGAGTCCTGAGAGCATGCAGCATGCTGCCCAGAAAATAAAAGATTCCGGAAACGATAAGGTTATGATCACAGATCGAGGCACCATGTTTGGCTACCAGGATTTGATAGTCGATTTTAGAGGAATTCCTACTATGAGACGTTATGGGTCTACTGTTCTAGACGTCACACATTCATTACAACAACCCAACCAGTCTTCCGGTGTAACTGGTGGTCGACCAGAAATGATAGAAACCATTGCCAGAGCAGGTATTGTGAATAATGTAGATGGGTTGTTTATAGAAACACACTTCAACCCCAGCGAAGCCAAAAGCGATGCTGCCAATATGCTGGATTTGGAATTACTGGAAGGGCTTTTAACGCGCCTGGTGAGTATTAGAAAAACCATTAATCAGTTTTAAACTCAGGATTTAAATCATGGGTTAAATAACGATAACTTTTAAGACCTTATTGATTTTATTCATTAAGGTCTACCATATCGTCCAAAGCTGAGTTCACATCTGTCTCGGTTTTGGTTAAGATGGTTTTACAAAATTTGATTAATTCTGAAGCTCTTTTTACTTTTAAGGTCAGTTCATCTACAGAAACAGAATCGTTTTCTATGTCTGATACTATGGTTTTGAGCTCTTGCAGGGCGCTTTCGTAGCTTTCAGTTTTCTTCATCGGGTTCTATTTTGACAACGTTACTTTCAGCATATCCATCGCTAAACACCGTCTTTAATCGATCACCTGGCTTAAGTTCTGTCGCCGATTTTATAATTCTATCGTTAACCAAATTCAATGTATAACCACGCTTAAGTAGTCGTTCTGGCGAGAGCAAATTGAGTGTGGATGATAAGTAGCTGAGGTGCTGATGCTGGTGTTCGATTTTACTTTTTCCTACTTTCTTTAAAATCTTAGATAATTGAAGTAAATCTTGTCTCTGATTTTGAAAATGCTGTTGTGTCAGCCATCCTAAGCGTTGGCTGGCATTCTGCAAATAATCAAATCTGCTTCTTATTAATGAGGGCATTGTTGATTTTATGCGTTGCCGCTGTTCTTTCAGCTGATAATTGTGATTTTGAAGGAGAGCATTTACCTGAGTTTTGAAATCATGATGAATATGTTTTAATTCTTGCTGCTCTTCTTTCAGTTTTAATTTCACTAAACTTGAAAATTTTGTATCGAGGTTATGAAGCTCGTCCAGGCAGTCCTGAAATGCTTTTATGAAAAAATAAGCCACATCTGTAGGTGTGATTTTATTGGTAAAAGTGACCATTTCTACCAGGGTTTCGTTGGTAGAATGGCCAATTCCAGAAACCACTGGCAAAGGAAATCTCGCCACTTTAGACGCAAGCACGAAGCTATCGTAGCAACTGAGACCAACATCTCCTCCCCCTCCTCTGATGATGGTAACCGCATCAAATTCTTTTCGTCTATTTTCAATATTTTCCAAAGCTTCCGCTATGGAAGTTATGGCTTTGTCGCCCTGTAACAAAGCAGGAAATAGTTCAATTTTAAAGTTGAATTGCGAATGACTTTTGGCAATAATATTCATAAAGTCCTGATAGCCTTTACTGGTATTGACAGAAATAACAGCTAGGCGTTGTGGGACTTTTGGAAGAGTGAGGGATTTATTCAGATCGAAAATTCCTTCTGCTTTGAGTCGCTTCAGGTTTTCCAATTTCTCTTTTGCCATTTCACCAAGCGTAAAACTGGCATCGATATCTAGAATGGTTAAAGAAAATCCATAGTTGGGATGGTAGTTGACTTTGGCGAGAAGCAAAACCGTCATGCCCTCGGAAATGGGCTTTTTGGTCATATCTTCAAACTGTTTGGAAATGGTTTTAAAGGTATCTGACCAAATAATGGCTCGCATTTGAGCTAAAACTTGTCCATTTTGCTTTTCGACAAGATCTGGATAGCAATGTCCGCTTTTGGTATATGCATTGAGTTTGGCAATCTCAGTTTTGATCCAATACGGCTTGTTGTAATGCGTAGAAATCATCCTCTGCAGACTTCTGCCAATGTCCAAAAGTGTAAATACAGAAGTTGCCTTAGATGAAGACATTTTTAAATTTTAAAGGTAACGTTCCTTGATGATGTGTATGTGGTGTTTTTGATGCCCGCTTACTATAAAAGGAATCACTCTTACAGAAAACGGACCTCCACTTGCGATGCCTACATTGAGTAAAACTCGCGCATCAAAACTTTTGTAAAGGTATATGCTAGAAGTTCTTATAACTTTAAATTCTTCCAACATATCTGCAATAGTACGCGAGTTGGAATAGCAATGCTCTGCATAATGATTTTCATCATATCCAGGCAATTCAGTATAATCTTCACGTGCAAATCTCAAAGCCCGATTCATAAAAATACGTTCGGTATCTAAAAGGTGTTGCAAAATCTGTCTTGGTGTCCATTTCTCTGGAGCATAACGAAAATCATGCTTTTCCTTCGGAATAGATTTGAAAAACCGTATCAGTTCATCTTGTTGCTCAAGAGCTTCAAAAAGGGTTGTCGTAGACGGTACCCTATCAAGATATAGCTTGTAATACTCTTTAAATTCTTTCGGTGTAATCTCAGCTTTTGTCATCCTGTTACTCAACACGTTTTACATACTGTCCGTCTCTTCTTTGCTTTTCTTCTCTCAGCAAGGCTAATTCTCTACCTGTTTGACCCTGTACCGAAGAATTTTCCTGAGCCCTTCTTATGAGATAGGGTATAACATCTTTAATTGGGCCAAAGGGTAAAAGTTTGATGGCATTAGAATTTACTCTTCCTAAATTAAAACTGATATGATCACTCATTCCATACAGTTGTCCAAACCAAATTCTATCATCCGATAAATACAAGTCCTTTTGACTCATCAATTGTAAAGCCATATACGTACTTACCTCATTATGTGTTCCAATAAATTGAGAAATATCGTCGATATTATCTATGATGTAACACATAACAGCGTTGAAATTCACATCTGTCGCTTCTTTATCTTCGCAAATAGGCGTTTGATATCCATGCCTTTTTGCTCTGGCATTTTCCTTTTCCATATAAGCTCCACGTACAGTCTTAAAACCAAGTTTAAAACCTTCTTTTTTAGCTCTTTCGTGAATTGCTTTCACATAAGACAATCTATCCCATCGATAGCATTGTAAAGTATTGAAGATGATGGCCTTTTCTTTATTGAATTTTCTCATCATGTCTTCGATAAAGTTGTCTGCAGCGTCCTGCATCCAGGTTTCTTCAGCATCTATGAGCAATCTAATATCATAGTCATAGGCTACCTGACAAACTCTTTCAAATCTAACTTTAATTCTTTCCCACTCTTCCTGTTCTTCATCGGTTAAGGTATCGTTGGCAGTGACTTTCTCCCAAATGTCAAAACGTCCCAAACCTGTTGGTTTAGCGACAGCAAACGGGATTTCTTTTGCACTTGCTGCATACTTTATAATTTCGATTTTAGTATCAGCCGCTTTGTCGAATTCTTTCTCATTTTCCTTGCCCTCTACAGAGTAATCTAAAACGCTGTAAACATTTTCTTTATGCATTTTTTTTACCAGAGGCATACAATCATCCTGAGTTTCTCCTCCACAAAATTGCTTAAAAATTGTTTCCCTCACTATAGGTTCTATGGGTAGTTTCAAATTGAGAGCCAGATTGGTAGCTGCAGTTGAAACAGGAACAAAATAAGGGATATTCATCATAGAAAAAAGAAATAAAGATCGTTTAAGATCTTTTTCAGATTTTAAGACAAAAGCGTGCTTGGTATCATTAAATATTTTAGTATCGATCATAGTTTGGAAATTGTGGCTAAATATAGGTATTGATGCCTTATTTTTGCTCTTGTTTTACAACCAATTTTAATAATATTAACAAAGCTTTTAAAGATGAACAGCATAGAACTGAATACCTATAAAATTGCATTTCAGGAACAAGCTTATCTGGAACTCAATGAACTGATAAAAAATAAATCTTATTCTTCCATCTACATTTTGGTGGATTCCAATACTCAGGAATTTTGTTCCAGATTTCTTTCAGAAAAAATTGAAGCTGAAGTCAGAATTGAATGGATTGAAATTGAACCTGGCGAGGAGCACAAAACCATCTCAACCTGTAATGCAATCTGGAAAACACTTTCCGAAACTGGTGCCGATAGAAAGTCTCTGTTGATTAATCTTGGTGGTGGTATTGTAACCGATATTGGCGGCTATGCAGCCTCATGTTTTAAAAGAGGAATCGATTTTGTTCACGTCCCCACTACCCTTTTAGGAATGGTTGATGCTGCAATTGGAGGAAAAAATGGAGTGAATTTAGATAGTCTGAAAAATCAGATTGGTGTGATAAGACCACCTAAACTGGTCTTAGTTGATGTGGGTTACCTCTCTACCTTACCTCCTGAAGAGATGAGAAGTGGACTAGCCGAAATGTTGAAACACGGACTTATCGCCAACGTAAACAACTTCTTTGCTTTCGAGGATTTATCTCAGTTTCAAGTCGATAAGTTGCCGGAACTGATTCGTGATTCTATTCAAATCAAAACAAAAATAGCTGAAGAAGATCCGTTTGAAGAAGGATTAAGGATGGCGCTTAATTTCGGGCACACTTTAGGTCATGCCATAGAATCTTACCATATGGAATCTGCAACCAAAACCAAATTACTCCATGGAGAGGCCGTGGCTATAGGCATGATTCTAGCCTTAAAACTTTCAGTTGAAGTGCTTCAGTTTAAAGAGGATAAATGCGATGAAGCAAGTCAGATTATAAGCACCTATTTCAAATCTGTAGACTTCTCAAAAGAGGATATTACAAACCTCAAAACTTATCTGAAGCATGATAAAAAGAATTCTTCTGGTAATATTAATTTTGTGCTTTTAGAGGATTTTGGACAGCCAAAAATAAATTGTAAAGTGAGCGATGAGCAAATAAAAAAGGCTTTTGCGTATTACAAAAGCCTTAGTAAGTAAGTTAAATTGTTTAAGCTAGTTTAATGCAGCCTGAGGTTCAGATCGCTCTGTCGTCTCTAAACTTGCTAAGTAACGCTCGGCATCCAAAGCTGACATACATCCTGTTCCTGCTGCGGTGATTGCTTGGCGATAAACTTTGTCTTGAGAATCCCCACACGCAAAAACGCCTGGATAGTTGGTATTTGTTGTTTTTGGTTTAGTGATGATATAGCCCACCTCATCCATATCTAAATACGGTTTGAAGATATCTGTATTAGGCTTATGCCCGATGGCTATAAACAAACCCGTAATTTTAATTTCTTCTTTTTCGCCAGTCTGATTATTTATTATCCTTAAGCCTTCAACAACTTGTTCACCTAAAACTTCATCTACTTCACTGTGATAACGCAGATCGATATTTTTGGTATTTTCTACACGGCGCTGCATAGCTTTAGAAGCTTTCATCTCGCCTTTTCTTACCAGCATCGTTACTTTTGTACAAATATTAGCAAGGTAGGTAGCCTCTTCACAGGCCGTGTCTCCACCACCAACGATTGCTACATCTTGTCCTTTGTAGAAAAAACCGTCGCAAACGGCACAGGCAGAAACACCTCCACCTCTTAATTTTTGTTCACTAGGAATTCCAAGATATTTTGCAGAAGCGCCTGTAGAAATAATCACTGTTCTGGCTTCTACCCACGTTTTATTATCGATTTGTGCTTTATGAATACCACCTAATTTATCAGACAATTCCACTTTGGTCACCATACCTATACGGACATCGGTCCCAAAACGCTCTGCCTGTTGCTGAAGCTCTACCATCATTTGTGGTCCATCGATTCCATTTGGATAACCGGGGAAATTATCGACTTCTGTAGTCGTCGTAAGTTGCCCACCTGGTTCCATACCTGTATAAACTACTGGGTTCATATCTGCTCTCGCGGCATAAATGGCAGCTGTGTAACCAGCTGGACCAGAACCTATGATAAGACATTTTATACGTTCAATACTATCTGACATAATTTTAAAATTTCTACAAAGGTAATAAGTTTTTGGGGTTTCAATCAGCGATTAAATTCCTTATTAACATATCACTATAACTTCAATTTATATTTGAATTTATTTTTCTTCTGAAGTTGATAAAAGTTAGAAGTCATTGTCTCATTAATCGACTATTATTATCGTGAACTTAACTTATTTTAATAAATTTGACTAAAATTCTAAGTAATGAACAAAGAGCTTTTGAAGCAACTTGAAGAAAAGTATGAAGCTCTGGGGGAGAACGCTGACAACTATCTGAAAGGACTTCTTTATACAAAACCACTTAACTACTGGGACTATATTGAAGTGGATACCCTCTTAGCTTTGCAAAAGCCAAAAACCAACTTCAAAGATGAGACTGTATTTATCATTTATCATCAGATTACAGAACTGACGTTAAAACTCATGATTCACGAGATAAAGCAGCTTGTTGAACTAAAAGATTTTAATTCAGAAAAAAAGTTTGCTGAAAAACTTAAACGACTCATCAGATATACCGATATGCTCATCACCTCTTTTGAAGTCATGACTGAAGGTTTGAACTACGACGATTACAATAAATTTCGAATGGCCTTAACCCCTGCCAGTGGTTTCCAGAGTGCACAATTTCGATATTTAGAGCTGATGTGCACACCAGTGCTTAACCTGGTCAATAATGAAGGGCAAAAAAGAATTTCGAAAAAGCCAACACTTGATGAAATTTTTGAAAACATCTACTGGAGAGATGCTGGCTACAACAGGGAAACAGGAAAAACGTCATATACTTTAAAGGCTTTTGAAGAAAAATATCTACAGTCTTTTAAAGACCTAAGCATTGCTATAAAAGATCATACATTATGGGAACAATTTCAAAAGTTTGAAAATCCATCTGACAATTTAATTTTCAGAATGAAAGATTTTGATCATCAATACAATGTCGAATGGCCTAAAACTCATTTAAAAACCGCTGAAAAATACCTTGATAAAAAAGGTGAAACCAAAGAAGCAACAGGAGGTTCGCCCTGGAAAAAATATTTGCATCCCAAACATCAACAGCGAAGTTTCTTCCCAAAATTATGGAAAGATCAGGAAATTCTGGATTGGGTATAATATTTGTTAGTTTAACCGTATGAAATCATTTCAACTTCTTATAGTTTTTATTTTAGTTTTCAATAGTGTTGTATTGACCGCCCAGACCGATTTCGATAGGTTTGAGGCTAGACCAGTTGTGTCCTTAAGTTTCAATATGGATCCATTTAGTACAACAGCACTTGGAAGAGAATTTAACCTCCCGGAAGTTGATATTTTCAAGGATAGATTTGCAGAGCGAGCTGAAATTAATATGGTGGAAGCGGCTAACAAAAAAGCATACAGAGCAGAACAGGGGCAAGAACGAAAGTTTTCTTTTGTAGAAAGACAATCAGCCATGTTTAGTAAATTCAAACCAAAATTTGATAATTCATCAGCTTCACCTTATGCTCCTTCTTATCATCAGCAGCCAATCTATTCTGAACTTAACCGCGTAAAGAATTCTGCTTACGAAGATTTGGGAGATAAGTTCAATCGGATGTCTCCGTTTTATCAACTCTCTCCCTATAGAAGAAGTTCAAGGCCCGTATTTTATATCAGCAGATAAATTACTGCTTCAAGAATATCCCTACCCCATTTTCAATAGTAATTTGACGCTCTTTATATAACGTCCCTATTGCCTTTTTGAAAGCTTTTTTGCTAAGGTGAACGGTATCATATATCATTTCAGGTTTCGATTTATCATGGAGTGGTAAAAAGCCATCTTCAGTAGCTTCCAAAATTTCCATAACTTTAGCTGCATTAGGCTCTATACCTCTGTAGCCAGGACGCTGTAAGGAAACATCAATCTTGTTATCAGGTCTTATCTTCTTAACGATACCCTTTAGTCGATCACCGGTTTTCAAATCCTGAAAAACCTCATCTTTATAAAGCAATCCAATATGAATTTCATTGATAATCACATTGTAACCCATTTCGGTAGGATTGGTAACAATCAGATCTACCTCATCAAAATGCTCAACGGTTAAAATGGTGTTATCTACAAATTTGTTGACCCGGCTTGATGCTACCAATCGATTGGTTTGCTCATCTAGGTAGCAAAAAATAAGATATTGCTCACCTTTTATCATTTTGTAGGCCTGCTCCATGTGCGGTACAAAGAGATGCTTCTCGAGCCCCCAGTCTAAAAATGCACCAAAATCATTGCTATCCACACAGGTTAAATAAGCAAACTCATCCAGCATCACTTTTGGCTCAAGTGTTGTCGCCACCGGACGCTCATCAAAATCCAGATAGACAAAAACCTCAAGTTCATCTCCGATCTCAAACTGACTTGGCTTGTATTTGTTTGGAAGCAAAACGTCTTCATCAGCTTCATTTCTTAAAAACAATCCAGGTGGAGTATCTCTATCTATTGTTAAGGTATGCTTTACGCCTAAGTCTAACATTCAAAAATTATTTAGACTGCAAAAGTAATGAATTTTAAAATTGAAACTGCTTTAGTTTTGATTAGACTCTGTTGCTCTTTTTATTAAGACCGATTGAAAATCGATATGCGTTTTTAAATACTCAAAATAGGCCAAAAGGACTTTATCATTTTCCAGCCTGGGCGTGAAGATTTCGATGAGTTGTGGTGTTTCATTTCTTTCAAAAAACAAAGGCAATTCTTTATCAACTTCAGAAAGATCATGCGCTTCTGTATATTGAATTTTATACATGTCACATAAATGTTTTGCATTGAGATCATGTGTCGTTTCAAAATAATTGGCAAAATAGGCTTCTTCTTTATTCCCTGGAAGAATTCTAAAAATTCCACCACCAGCATTATTGAGAAGAATAATTTTAAAGTTTTTTGGAATATAAGTGTTCCAGAGGGCATTGGAATCGTAAAAGAAACTCAGGTCTCCAGTCACCAGGGTAGTTGGCTCTTGGCTGGCCACTCCATAACCTATAGCTGTAGAGGTGCTTCCATCTATCCCGCTTGTGCCTCGGTTGGCAAAGGCTTTAATTTCTCTCCTGGAGTCAAATAAATTCGCATACCGAATACTGGAACTGTTGGCGAAATGGACCGTTTCATCCTGTGGCAAGTTGTCGAATAAGCTATAGTAAAAAGCAAAATCAGAGAACCCAATTTCATTTTTATACTGCTTCCTGTAGTCAAGGGTTTTTAATCTGATCGCATTCCAGGTTTCAAAATAGGGAGACTCAACCCTGTCTAATGATGAATTCACAGATTCAAAAAAAGAATTCACCGTAGTTTCAAAATGCTTAGATAAGCAAAAAAAGGTATCGTTGGCTTCTCTGGGGTCTATATGGAAATGCTTTTGAGGCTGAAATTGTCTCAGGAATTTTTTTATCTTTTTAGATACAATCAGACCGCCAAACGTAATCAGCAGGTCTGGCTCAAGCGCTTCAAATAATGCTTCTGAATTTTCTTCAGATTCTATTGGTGCCAGAATAGAATCTATATTGGTAAAGAAATTTTTATTTGAAATATTAGAGGTGATCTCTGTCATTACAATCACAGAAGGGTCTTCAGATATTAATTTCAAAACCTCTTCATCTATGTCTTCGTCTAAATTCACCCCTGCCAAAACCAGCTTTTTTGCTGAAGAATTCCAGGATTTAATAAACTCTGAAGCATCATATTCAACGTGCTCAGGTTTTAAAGAATCGAGTTGAGGAACGTCAATGCTCAACCTGTCGGTTTTGTGATAGAGAGGTTCATCAAACGGTGCATTTATGTGCACAGGTCCTTGATTCCAGATGGCGGCTTGTAAAGCTTTATGTACTTGCTGAGCATTAAAATCTAAAATTGATTCATCCTCAGACTGATGAAAATCTCCTTTTAAATTGGCTGAATACAAAATGTGATTTTCAAACACATTAGCCTGTCTTATGGTTTGCCCGTCACCAATATCTATCAAATGTGGAGGCCGGTCTGCTGATATGACAACCAGAGGTAAATTGCTGTAAAAGGCTTCTGAAACGGCAGGATAATAATTCAAAAGTGCAGACCCAGACGTGCAGACCACGGCCACAGGCGCATTAAAACGCTGCGTCATACCCAGCGCGAAAAATGCTGCACAGCGCTCATCCACAATGCTGTAGGCTTTTATTTTGGGGTGATTGGCGAGTGTAATCGTCAACGGTGCATTTCTGGAACCAGGAGAAATCACCACATGCTCAATGCCGTTTTGAACACAAAGTACTGTAATCAATTGAGCAGTTGGTATCGAAGAATAAATCTGATTCATATTACAAAAATAAAGGGGAGAACTTCGTTAAAGTCAAAGTTAGTTGAATTCTTATAGGACTTTTAACATCGTCCTAGATTTATTAACGGTTTCGGCCCACTCTTCTTCAGGAATGCTATCTTTTGTAAGGCCTCCACCCACATAAATATTTATTTTTCCGGCCGCATAACTCAGACATCTCAAATTGACATATAAACCGGAAGCTCTCACCACCGACTTATAAGCCTGGTTCTCCTGATTTCGAGTACGACCAGATCTTTGGTTGTGCTGTGGCATATTCAATTCGCCAAAAAAACCAGTGTAGAACTGTCTATCATAGCTTTCATTGACTTTCAAGAATTTATAAGCTTTATCTTTTGGCAAACCACAAACCGCAGGGGTGGGATGCAGTTCACTGAGCACATCACCTAATTTTGAGCTTTCCAAAGTCGCCGTTATATCTGTTCTTAAATGCAAAAGCTCACCAGCTCTATCTGTTTTTCGTTCAGAAATCTGAAGATTCTCTGTGTGATTTTTAAGCGCTTCCACAATTTCATCGGTTACTATCTGCTGCTCGTCTAGCTCTTTTTCAGTCCAATCTCGATCTTCATCAACTTGTTTAGTCCCTGCAAGCGCCATGGTTTTAAACTGTGTTCTGTACGTTTTTGCAAACACCTCTGGAGAGGCCCCAGCCCAGAATCCAACTTTGGGATGAAACCACACATAAGTGAAGGCCTCTGGGTAAGACTGTATCAATTTTAGCAGCAATTCAGCGGGATGTTCCAACTCATAATCGGCAGAAATCCTCCTGGAGACTACTATTTTTCTAAACTCTTCAGCTTTAATTTGGTCAATCGCCTGCGAAAGTAACTTCAGGTAATTCTCTTTTTCTTCTGGATTTTCTTTTATTCTGAATTTGCCCGGCGATTCAAATTCATGATCGATGAGTTCAAACTTCAAAACCTCAGAAGAAACTTCAGGGAACACGATGGGTTGGGATGTAGTTTCAAAAGGTGAAAATATGAAACCAGCCTCGTCGTAACGCTGAAGGTGACGTAATTCTGAATCTTTTGGAAACAAACAATTGACACCTTTAGCATCAGGAAAATGATAAGCTACAAATGGCATTTGTGAAGCCCAGGCCTCTTCGATATATTGAATCAACTCTTGCATTACTTGGCTTTTGGCAAAGCAATGGTAGTTAACTTTACAGCAGAAATCAATCTGTCTTCACTATCTGTCAATTTAATATCCCACACTTGAGTCGTTCGTCCTTTATGAATAAATTTTGCAGTCGCAAATACATCGCCTTCACTCAAACTTCTTACATGGTTAGCAGAGATTTCCAATCCCCGTATCATGAAATTCTCGGTATCCAGAAAAACAAAACAGGCAGCACTTCCCACACTCTCGGCCAAAGCTACCATTGCCCCACCGTGCAAAACACCATCGGGTTGATGAACTTTTGGCGTAACCGGCATTTTAGCCACCAGGAAATCATCACCTACATCGACATAAGAAATATCCAGAGTTTCCATCAGAGTATTCTTCGTATAAGCATTGCATTGCTCTAAAACTTTTTGTTTATTCATTATCGGAGATTGAATTAACAAAATTACGAAAGCAAAGCTATTCGTACTATTTATCACCTGTATTTTAAAAGAGTTTTATGGAATTTGTTTGAAGCTGAGAAGAACAAAGAGAAAAGAGTCATGACTCAGGAACAAAGAAAAAGGAACAAAGAGAAATGAGTAATTATTCGTATTCACTATTCGATATTCAGTATTCGGTATTCAGTATTCGGTGTTTCATATTTAATATTCAATAATCGTGGGTCTGCTAAAAAAAGACTTTAAATAAATTTCGGATACCTTACCCTGGACCGCAAACCGATTTTTATATCTTTTAGAATTAGGGTCATAATTTGGAAACCATTTCCATAAAAAGCCACCGGCAAACCAATCTTCATCCCATAAACTTTGATGCAAACCTTTGATTAAATTGAGCTGAGCAGTTTCATTAGCTGGATGTTGATTTCTAGAAGAATTCCAGGGTTCTCTACCCGCATAGTCGATACTTCTGTATCCGTATTCAGTAAAAAGAATTTTGGTATTGTGAAATTTTGAAAAAGAGTTCAGCTCTTTAGCCAAGTCTTTCCAGACCATATTGACCTGCTCTAAACTTGGTGTTTTAGATTCAGAAATAGGGAAATAGGCATCAATGCCTATAAAATCTAAACTATCCCAAAGCATAAGGTTATTGTGTTTATCCCAGTTTTCTGCATAAGTCAATTTCCCAGTATAAATGCTTCGCACTTCATCGATGAGTCTACACCAAAACTCTGGTCTTTGTGAAACAAACTCATGCAACTCTGTTCCTATACACAAAAGTGAAACTCTGTGTTGTTCAGCCAACCTTGCAAACGTTAGAATATAAGTCCTATAATTCTCTTCAAATTGTTTCCAGTCTTTATCAGAAAGCATAGAAATGTCTCCAGTAAAAACTCCATTTCCTACCCAGATATGTGGTTTGATCATGACTTGTAAACCCTGAGATTTCAGAATTCGTACATCGGTTCCAATCCCTTTTACTGTTTCTCCAGACCACTGGCGTTTCGTATCAAAAATTAGCTTAGGGTTTTCATTTTCTGGCATGAAGGCATAAGGCATAACAGCGATATAATTGCTCCCTAGTTGCTTCAGGTCTTCAGCTTTCCCCATATCAATAGAATTTCTGGAAGCGACCATGCTGATGCCATTTATCTTTTGTGAAACCTCATCTTGAGCAATAGCAGACAGCAAAGTGTTCAGAAAGAAAAATAAAAACAGATAAAATCTCGATATCTTCATGCGCAACAAAATTAAACATTTACTTTGACCTAAATTTTTAAAATTCATCACCAAAGTGAGCCACAAAAAACAAGTCAGTTACCAATCCACAAACACCTATTCTATACTCAATTCTTTAACCGAAGACACTCAAAACATTTGGATTGCCTGTCATGGCATTGGTTATTTGAGTAAATTTTTTATCAGCTATTTTGAGGATCTCGATCCAAAACTCAATTATATCATCGCTCCGCAGGCACCTTCCAAATATTACCAAACCAAGGCTTACAAATATGTGGGTGCTTCCTGGTTAACCAAGGAAAATAGAGAATTGGAAACCGAAAATGTACTCAACTATCTGGACGCCCTTCTGGAAATGCAAGAATTGCCAACCGATAAGAAAATCATTCTTTTTGGCTTTTCTCAGGGCGTTTCGGTGGTGACCCGCTGGATGGCGCAGCGCAAGATTCAATGTGATCATTTGGTGATCCACTCCGGAAGTATTCCCTATGAATTTGATTCCAGCAGCTTTGCATATCTTCCTGATTTAAAAACATCAATCATCTACGGAACTCAAGATGAATATTTAACAGAAGAAAGAATTCAAAGTCAGCTAGAGCTGGCAAAAACCATTTTCCCTAACCCACCAGAAATTTTAAAATTTAAGGGGAAACATGTGATGCATAAAGCCAGTTTGAAAAAAATTTCTAAACAATTAGCTTAAGAATTCTAATCAATTGATCCGCAACTTTTACCTGGTAAAGGTCAATAAAAACGCTTTAATAGTTAATTCCTAAAATTTCGATAGGCCGACTTTCCTCTCCTAAATGAAATTCAAATTTATCTCCTTCTTTTTTGGAGGTCATAGCTTTGGCCAATGGCGAAATAAAGGCAATCTTTTTTTCCTTTACATTGGCCTCATCTACTCCAACGATTTGAAATTCCTGAACATTCCCATTCATCTTGAATTTGACTTTAGCGCCAAAACGTACTTCACTTTGATTTTGATCTTTTGGCTGAATCACCTGAGCCGTTTTTAAACGCTCAGAAAGCAACTTCAGCTTACCGTCAATCAAGGATAACTCACGTCTTCGCTGAGTTTCATCTTTGGTGTCTAGTTCAGTACGCTGCTTTTCTAAAGTATTTTTTTCTTTCTCCAGCTGGTTTTTACCATAAGGAGTCACATAATTGGTTTCCTTCTCTGGCAATGAAGCCCTTGGCGGAACTACAATAGGTTCTTCCTGATCGCTTTCTTTTACAAATCCTCTACTCATATTTCTAATTATTTTAAAAAATAAAGCTGTACAAAATGTAATGAAACATTTTTGTACAGCCTTACCTAACAAACTAAATAAACAACCATGAACTTAGTCTTGGTTTCTCTCTGGAGGATATTTCTCCATGATTTTATTTACGATTTCATTAATTTTTTCTTCTTTCTTATCCATATTCAAGCTTAATATACCAGTTCCTAGACCTTGCCAAACCAATTCGTTTTTCTCGGCATCTATCAGATCAATATATAGTGTTCCTTCCACATTGGTGGACACGGTATTATATCCGCCCGGACCCCAGAAATAAGGATTCCATCCCCAGCCATAACCGAAGTTATTTTGGTAAATATTTACGTTTTCTGTAGTTTCTGTGAAAATACTGACCAGCAAATCCGGACTGGTCTTTTTAACCATTCCTTTAGCTACAAGTTCTCTTTCTATAGCTCTTAAAATTCTTTTTTTATCTAAATCTGAAATTTCTGCAGCATCGATTCCTGGCTTATAAAAGGCAAAAGAATCATAAGCTGTGAAATCTATTTTTTTATCATAGTCAGTTGCAACTTTAACAGATGAACACGAGGTTAAAAAGAAAACCCCAGCAAGCAGCATTATCGCTTTTATTGTTTTCATAGTTTTGATTTAATGTATTAAAAATATATTAAGTCTTTACAGAATTACTCAAATATAATCAAGTAGTATGCCATAATTCATAATTTTTGATGCTTATTTTAAAGAAACTAAAAAGTGATTATTCAATACCTAATTTTTATCTTTTTTTACATCGTATCCATAAGGACAGTGTCTACACCCACTCTTGCAGCAGTACCCCCTTTTGAGATGGTATTGCTCGGTAAAGCACCTATATCCTTCTTTGGTCGTGTAAAAATCTCCCTCCTCCAGTGGAATATGCTTTTTAAAATAATTCATTCGTAAAATTTAAATAAACCTTTCTTTGAAATCGAAGATAAGGCTTTAATTTTGAGTTTGATTTTAGTTAATGATATGATATCCGTTTCCTTTTTTGAACAAAATTATAATTCCGTCACTGAATATGTTGGAAGGTTTAATGAGGTGGACCTGTTTGTCAAACGGGAAGATCTAATCCATCCCATCATTTCTGGAAACAAATTCAGAAAACTTAAGTATAACCTACTGGAAGCACAAAAGAGGGAAAATGCAAACATCCTGACTTTTGGCGGTGCTTACTCCAATCATATAGCGGCGACAGCAGAGGCCTGTCATTTATTAGGGATTCCAAGCACAGGTATCATTCGTGGTGATGAACTTGGCCGTAATTTAGATAACACATTAACAAACAACCCCACATTAAAATTGGCTCATCAAAAAGGAATGCAGCTCCACTTTGTTTCCAGAACTGACTTTAGGCTCAAAGAAGACATGCCAATTGTAAAAACTATAGTCGATCAAAAACCTTCAACTTTTATAATTCCTGAAGGGGGGACTAATGCACTTGCTATAAAAGGCTGCCAAGAAATTATGCAAAAAGGAGATAATTTCGATTTCATTTGTTCTTCAGTGGGTACTGGCGGAACCTTAGCCGGACTCATAGAAGCCTCAAACGCTTCTCAGCATTGTATAGGTTTTAGTGCGTTGAAGGGAAATTTTTTAGAGAAAGAGATAGCCAGCTGGACACCCAAAGCTAACTGGACGCTTCAAACGGATTACCACTTTGGAGGCTATGCCAAGGTATATTCAGAATTGATAGCATTTATAAATAGTTTTCAAAAAAAATACAGCATTCCTCTCGACCCCATCTACACTGGAAAGCTATTTTATGGCATTTTTGAAATGATAGAAGCTGGGTATTTTCCCAAAAATACTCGTATTTTAGCAGTCCATACTGGCGGTCTTCAAGGAATTGAAGGCATGAACCAGGTTTTAGAACAAAAAGGTTTACAAACCATCGATAGGTCATGAAATATACGTTAGCATTTAGTTTTGTGTTTTTTCTTATGATGATGTCCTGCGGAACATCTAAGAAAACGAAATCGGCTTCAACAGTAAGAACTCACACTCAGCAATCGATGCCAAGAGTTGAAGAGTCTAAACGTTATTCTGATCTGGAAGGACGAGTTTACGAAAAATTTGAAAAAACAGATTTGAGTGGTTTGAGCCCGGTTGAACTTTACATTTATAATTTTGCTGGTATTGCTCAGGAAGAAATGAGACTTTACGGCATTCCCGCCAGTATTACGATTGCACAAGGGATTCTGGAATCTGGATCCGGAAGCGGAAACCTTACACGAAAATCCAATAATCATTTCGGTATTAAATGTAACGGATGGCAGGGTGAAAAGGTATACCATGATGATGATGAAGCACAAGAATGCTTTCGAAAATATACAGATGCCAGGTACTCGTTTAGGGATCATTCCTTGTTTTTATTTGAACGAAACCGGTATGGTTTATTATTTGACTATAAAAGTGATGATTATAAGTCGTGGGCGAAAGGCCTAAAAAAAGCAGGATATGCGACCGACCCGAGATATCCCGAGAAATTAATCAGCTTGATAGAGCGTTATCACCTTTACCAGTATGACAAAGAAGTTTTAGAGAAAAATGCTGATTTACCTCTGCCAAAACCCCAAAGATATACGTCCAGTAATTCTGACTATTACAGTGTTAAAAGAGGAGATACCCTTTATAATCTCTCTCAAAAATTTAACCTTACAGTTGAAGAATTGAAATCGATAAATAAATTGAAAAATGACCATATTCAAGCTGGTCAGGAATTGAAAATAAAAAAATGAAATTATGATATACAAACGAAGTAGTGACCTATTTGATGAAGCTAAGAAATACATTCCTGGAGGAGTAAATTCTCCAGTAAGAGCTTTTAATGCAGTTGGAGGAGATCCTATTTTCGTTAAAAAAGCAGAGGGTGCTTATTTGCATGATGAAGACGGTAACAAATTGATCGATTATATTTCTTCCTGGGGTCCAATGATTTTGGGCCATGCTTTCCCTCCTGTTGTGAATGCTGTTATAGAACGCACCAAACTTGGAACTTCTTACGGGATTCCTACAGAGCTTGAGACTAACATCGCGAAACTTGCTGTGGAAATGGTGCCCAATATCGACAAAATTCGTTTTGTTAACAGCGGAACCGAAGCCTGCATGAGTGCAGTTAGGCTAGCCAGAGGTTACACCAATAAGGACAAAATTATCAAATTTGCAGGTTGCTATCACGGCCATAGCGATTCGTTTCTGATACAAGCCGGAAGCGGCGCTGTTACATTTGGAGAGCCTAATTCACCCGGCGTTACCAAAGGCACAGCAAAAGATACACTTTTAGCGGAGTATAACGATTTGGAAAGTGTAAAAACACTCTTCAAAGAAAATAAAGGAGACATTGCCTGCATCATACTGGAACCTGTTGCAGGAAACATGGGTTGCATCATCCCCAGACAAGGGTTTTTGGAAGGTTTGAGAGAGCTGTGCGATGAAAACAATATCCTCTTAATTTTTGATGAAGTGATGACTGGTTTTAGATTAGCCCCAGGTGGTGTTCAAGAATTACTGGGAGTGAAAGCAGATCTTGTCACCTTTGGAAAAGTTGTTGGTGGCGGGCTTCCCGTCGGCGCTTTTGCTGGAAAAGCAGAAATCATGAACTATCTGGCTCCGGACGGCCCCGTTTACCAGGCTGGCACATTAAGTGGAAATCCATTAGCCATGGCCGCCGGTTTTGCCATGCTGACTGAACTGAACTCCAACAAAGCCATTTTTGAAAGTTTAAATGAGAAAACGAAATATTTACACACAGGCATGAAGAAGGTGCTTGATGATGCAGGAGTTGCTCACCAAATCAACAGGATTGGTTCTATGATATCGATTCACTTTTGCGAAAAACCTGTCACTGATTTTAAATCTGCAGCCCATGGCAATAATGATAAATTCAAGATTTACTTTCACGGGATGTTAATCCGAGGTGTGTATATGCCTCCAAGTGCTTTTGAAAGTTATTTCTTAAATGATGCCTTATCCTATGAGGACATAGACCACACCATCAAAGCGCTTTCTGAATTTGTTGATGAGTTGAAATAATTAATATTAGTTTTTTAGGTTATTTCGTATGAATTGTTAATTTTATCTAAACCTAAAAAACTTAATCAATGGAAACAAATCAAACTCAACCGCCAATGCCGCCAAATCATTTGGCATTAGCTATCATCACTACAATTTTATGCTGTTTACCGGCTGGCATAGTTAGTATCATCTATGCCTCGCAAGTCAACACAAAATACAATGCCGGGGATTATGAAGGCGCTTTAAGAGCTTCTAAAAATGCTAAAACATGGTGGATTGTCGCATTAGTAGCTGGCCTTGTAATTATAATAGGGTACATTGCTTTTATTGCCATCGTTGGTGGCGAGACATTCTGGGAAGCTTATAATGCTGAAATGCAAAAAAATACTTATTAATTGGTGCTTAGAACTAATTCTTTACTGTTAAAAGTAGGTATACCCTTCGTCATTCTAACGTTGGGTATATTTTATTACTCTATAAATCCAACTACATTTGCCTACACACCACAATGCCCTTTTCATTCTCTAACGGGATTGCACTGCCCGGGATGTGGCTCTCAGCGTGCTTTTCATGAAATGTTACATGGGAATATCTGGGGTGGCTTACAGCACAACTTTTTAATTTTACTCGCTGGAGTCATTATAGGCTACAAAGCTTATATATCTTATACCAAAAAGTCTAAATCTAAGGTAACTCATAATTTATTACATCATAATGCAGCTCCGTGGATAATTTTAGCATTCGTATTGGGGTTTTGGATTCTTAGAAACATACCTTTGGAACCGTTTCTAATCCTGGCACCCTAAACTGATATGATTGTTCTGCAAATTCTGGTTCTCTTCATAAGTATTTCATTCTTCTTTTACGGACTTGGTTGTTTTTATAGCCCAAAGATGTATGAGGAATTCAAAAGATTTGGCCTGAGCCCTATTCAAAGACAGCTCACAGGGTTCTTTCAGGTTTTGGGAGCATTAGGTTTGGTAGCCGGTTATTATTTCATCCCTCTTATAGGTGTCTTTGCAGCCATCGGACTCACACTTTTGATGAGTCTTGGTTTTGGAGTTCGACTAAAGATTAAAGATAACTTTGTTCAATCCTTCCCTTCCCTTTTTTTTGCGCTACTAAACTTATATGTAGCCTTTAGATTTTTAGAGGTATTTGATTTATTTTAAATCAGATCAAAATACCAGGGTATAGTAAAGCTGGAGATGATCCAGAATACCATATTCAGAAGAAAACCTACTTTAAAGAAATCCCTAAACTTATAATTGCCCGCGCTATATACCATGGTATTGGTTTGATAGCCAATAGGTGTCATAAATGTGGCTGAAGCCGCAATCATAACAGTGACCAGAAATGGTAAAACTTCCACACCAGAGTTGTGAGCGATGGCAATAGCAATAGGCGTCATTAAGGCTGCTGAAGCATTATTGGACATCACTTCTGTCAGCAGAGAAGTCACTAAATATAACCCAGAAATCACAGCGATGATGCCGAGCGGTTGAAGCTGACCAAGCATAGTCTGAGCGATAAGCGTATCCAGACCCGTCTTGCTAATGGCCAGGCCTAAACTTAAAGCCCCGACCAGTAAAAAAATAATCTTCCAATTGATGGCTTCGTAAATTTCTTTCATAGTGAGTATCCTGGCAAAAACCAAAACTACCACGGCACAAATGGCCCCAACCATAATGTCTAAAAATCCAATACTCGCTAAGAGCACCATGATTCCAATCAATGAAATGACAATACTAAACTTCTTCTTATCAAAATCTGTGATATGATTTTCAGACAGCAATACAAAGGGTGTGTTTTGACCAGATTCCAACTTGCTGAGTTCTTTCACATAATGTGACTTCACCTCGGCAAGAATAACGTCTCCAGCCTTTAGTTTAATGTCGTATAAATCGGCATGTCTGATGTCTTCCCTGTGCTTTATAGCCAAAGGAATTGCTCTAAATCGCCTTCTGAAATCTAATTCCTTAAGCGTCTTACCATGAATTTCTGATGAAGAGGTGATCACCATTTCCACCAAAGCAGAATTTTTTCCAGAAAGGTCATTATCACCAATTTTTACCGGAGAAACCGATAAAGTTTTGGTCTTACCTTTGAGTGATTTCAGCTTTTCCACATCACACCGCACCTTGAGAATATCTCCCTCATTCAATTCAAAATCTCCGGGCGGAAGGGTAAACTGACTTCCATTTCGTCTCACCTCAATGATATCCATCTTGAATTCTGTCACCAACTCAGATTCCATAATTTTTTTCCCTATTGAAGTTGAATTTGATAACAACTCCACTAAAGTGATGTAATTGTTAACTTCAAACTTTTCCTTTAAATCTTTGGAACGTCTGGATTTAGGAAGTAGTTTAATGCCTAAAATTGACATATAAACGACACCTACCACTAAAAGTATTCCGGCTACAGGTGTCATTTGAAACATTTCCACTGCCTTTACGCCTTCTTTTTCGGCAATGCCGCTCACCAGGATATTTGTAGATGTACCAATAAGAGTACACATCCCTCCAAAAATAGAAGCAAAAGAAAGCGGAATCAACATCTTGGAAGGACTTTGACCAGAGGTATGCGCCAGTTGAATGACCACAGGTATAAAAACAGCAACCACAGGAGTATTGTTGACAAATGCGGATATAATAGCTATCATAAACATCATCATCAAAATGCCACTGTTAAAATTGTATCGAAATATAGTGGACAGGCGATGAGCCAAAACCTGAAGAGCTCCTGTTTTAAGCAGGGCAGCACTCAATACAAACATGAAGGCAACTGTTATCGTCGCCTTGTTACTAAAGCCTTCAACACCTTCTTGAGGAGTTATAACACCCGTTAATATCAAAATGATCATTATGGTAATAGCTACCAAATCAATTGGCAAAGCTTCAGTCGCAAATAAGATAATGGCAAGAATAATGACACAAATGGTAATAATGGCTGCTGTAGTCATTCAAAAATATTTTCTCCAAATATATAATAGTCTACCAAATCTATAGACTTTATCTGAATAAAATATTTTTTTGCATTGTTCTAAGAATTAGAGCAGACTAATCAAACGGTTTTCACGCTTTATAATTTCGCTTAAGCTGGCTTTTTTCAAAAGCTCAACGGTTTTCTTTTTCACTTCAAAAAAAACATCTCGAATACCGCAGGTTTCTTCATCCTTACATTCTTCGCAACGCTCGTAGTACTTGTAAGTCACACAAGGCAAAAAAGCTATGGGACCATCAAAGAGTCGCATCACATCAGCTAAGTTGATTTCGTCTGGGTTTTGCAAAAGATAGTAGCCACCTCCTTTCCCTTTTTTACTGGCTAAAATTCCTGCTTTTTTGAGGTTCAGCAGAATTGATTCTAAAAATTTTCGTGGAATATGTTCTTTCTCAGCGATTTCGCTTATCACTATTGGACCCTGTCCTTCTCTTTTGGCAAGAAAAACCAGGGCGTTGATGGCGTATTTTGTCTTTTTTGATATCATTTCTACAAATATATCATTATTCAACTTTAAAAAACTAAAACTGAAATTGTAATTTGCAGCTTCAATTCGGAAAACACTTACATGACCTCTCAACTGATTCAGAATAGCCTTTCACATCTAAAAACCTATTTTGGATATGATAGTTTCAGAAAAAATCAATCTGAAATTATTGAGCATGTTTTAAATAAAAATGACGCTTTAGTCGTCATGCCTACTGGAGGTGGAAAATCTATGTGTTTTCAGTTACCAGCTTTGGAATTTGAAGGGGTAACATTGGTCATTTCTCCGCTAATTGCCCTGATGAAAGATCAGGTAGACGGGCTGAGAAGCAACGGCATTGAAGCTGAATTTTTCAATTCGACTCAGACACCTGAAACCCAGCAGGACATCAAATCCAGAGTCGCTAAAAAAGACCTGAAATTGCTTTATACAGCACCAGAGAGCCTTTCGGGTCTTCAGGAGATTTTAAACGAGAACTATATCAGCTGTGTAGCTGTAGATGAAGCCCACTGTATTTCATCCTGGGGTCATGATTTCAGACCTTCCTACCAACAGCTCGGCTTCTTAAAAAAATCCTTACCCAATACACCTGTTTTAGCCTTAACAGCTACGGCTGATAAAACCACCAGAAAAGATATTCTAAAACAACTCAGCATTCCAAAAGCTAAAGTGTTTCTGTCGTCATTTGACAGGGAAAATATCTTTTTGGAAGTCAGAACAGCCAATCAGCGTTTAAAGCAGATTGAAAACTTTTTATTGAGAAGAAAAGATGAAGCTGGAATTATTTATAGTTTGAGCCGAAAATCAACTGAAAAGCTGGCGAAAGACCTCACTCAGAAAGGGTTTAAAGCCAAAGCCTATCATGCAGGTCTGGATGCTGACAAAAGAACGAAAATACAGGAAGAGTTCGTGTACGATAAAACTCAGATCATCTGTGCTACAGTAGCTTTTGGGATGGGTATTGATAAGTCCAATGTGCGTTGGGTCATTCATTATAATATGCCCAAAAATATCGAAGGCTACTACCAGGAAATAGGTAGATCTGGAAGAGACGGTCTTACAGCTAATGCCCTGATGTTTCATTCCTATGCCGATGTCATTCAGTATAAACGTTTCAACGAAAACAGTAATAACCAGGACGTTCAGGATGCCAAACTGGAACGGATGAAGCAATTTGCCGAAGCCACTTCCTGCAGAAGACGAATTTTACTTGGTTATTTTGGTGAACACCTCACCGAGAACTGTGGGTTTTGCGATGTATGCAAAAATCCACCGCGATTTATTGATGCCAAAGTTATTGCTCAAAAAGCGCTTTCCGCAGTCGCAAGGGTTAAGCAGGAAGAACCTATAGGTATCATTATTGACATCTTAAGAGGAGCCAAAAATGCGGGAATTTATGACAAAGGCTATCAGGAACTTAAAACTTATGGCATTGGAAGTGATATAAGCTGGAAGGATTGGCAGCACTACATTTTACAGCTCATCAACCTGGGTTATATCGAAATTGCTTTCCACAGAAAAAATGCTTTAGAATTCACTCCTTTAGCAAAGCAGGTCCTTTTTGAAGGTGAACAGGTGTGGTTGACAAAACCGAAAACAGAACAAACCGGCGGCACAGAAACTAAAAAGGTTTCGAAAACATCAAATCTATTCAATCAGTTAAAACAACTGAGAATGCAAATTTCTGTTGAAGAAAACATTCCGCCTTACCTGGTCTTCAACGACGCCACGCTTAAAAAAATAGAAAAAGAAAGACCACAAAGCGAGGATGAGTTCAAATCCATCAGCGGTGTGAATAGTTTAAAAGCTGAAAAATATGCCGATGAATTTATTGATGTCATCAAATTATTCAATACCAAAAAAAGAAAAAAGAAAACCTCAACTTATGAAGACACTTACAGGTTTTACAAGAATGGTAAAAGTATTGAAGACATTGCTCAGGCTCGACATCTGAAGACAACGACCATCATCTCTCATTTATGTAAGCTTTATGCTGAAGGAAAACCTATAAAATTAGGCGAGTACATTTCAGATTCAGAAATAAAAGAGGTTGAGAATGTGCTTAAAAATGTAGACTACGAAGGTGCCTTAAAACCAATTTTTGAAGCTATGGATGAAAAAATGAGTTATGGAAAAATTCGAATAGCCATTGCTATTCTAGAGAAGTAGTTACTCGTTTTTAACAATGACGGCACTGGCTTTAACGCCAGTTAATAAATTCCAGACGTTTCTCGATAGTAATTTAGACCCATCAATGATCTTAAGCTCTGCTGTATTTGGTCCAGAGTCTCCCTGATTGAGCGCTATAAATTCAATTTTATTGAATCCAATTTCAAGAGGAATTGTGATTTCTTTGTAAGCATTTTCCAAAAGTAAGTTTTCCACAACCACTTTATCGTTGACTCTTATCTGCACACGGTCTCCATCAAACAACATGTGGTCTCTGCATATAAAAGTCATCTGGTCTGAAGAAGTCACAAAATCACCAAGGCTCATGTTTTCCGACCATTCTGCTCTCATTCCTTTATTCTCGTCTTCCGGGTTTTTGTTGAGCTTATCTGTCCATAAATCACTGGGGTTGGTAAACTGAGTTTTAGGCTTAAAATCAACCCCTTTTTCATCTTTTGCGAAAAAATCCTTAACCTTACTTCGATTGGGAACACCAAGACGATTCATCCCTGAACTTGAACCTGACGATTTGAATTTCGGATTGGTATTCACTTCCGATCCTCGGGTTGGAAAATCTCGGTTTTGGGCACTCACAAGTCCTACTGAACTTAATAGAAAAATTAAAAATATGTAGTTGAAACCTTTCATAATAACAAATATATCAAACTATACGCATGAATTATACCAGAAGCAAGTTCTTTATAAAATTCTTAATACTGAAAGGCTTGAAATCTTCCATGATGGGTTTTTGAAACAGATAAAGTTTTGTCCGCCAAATTTAAAATAGGTAAACCCTGTTTTGTTTTAGAAAATTCTGGTAAGGATTGCAAATTCAGCTCGTTTTTTAACATCAAAAGAAAATCGGAACTCGCACCAAAAAACTGTTGTTTTATTTCATTATCTATGATTTCAGAATAGACATAATCATCGGTTTTAATGGTTTTTGTAGAAAGCTGATGAACTCTAAAATCCACTGTTCCAAATTCAGAATCTTGAAAAAGACAAGCAAAAGCAAAGGGATTAAATGCCGGTTTTAAATTGAACTGTCTCTGAACCGCTTTGTAAGCGCTTTCTTTCATCGTCCAGATTCTCCAGAAACACCTGATAGGTTCGGCAGCAGATAAAATGAGATTAATTTCTTCAGTTGAACAGATTTTTTCAAGATAGCGAGGCCGAAAAATACCAGACTCTTGTTTAGCTTTTGCCAAATCGACGATGTCGTTCCCAATCACTTGGTCGTGAGTTTCTTTTGAATCACTCCGACGGTAGCTTCTACATCCATCATTTTTTCCATATCGTCATTTTCAATGCGAATATCGAATTCATCCTCAACATCTAGCACGATATCCACCAAATTAGCTGAATTGATTTCGAGGTCATTGATAAAGTTAGATTCAGACGTCAGATTTTCAAAGTTTTGCTGATTATTGACGTAAGGTTTTACGATTTGCTTTAAACGTGCCTGTATAGCTTCAGAAGTCATAGGTTTTTTGAGCAATTTACTAATTAGTTTTAATAATTTTAAATATATATAAAGACTCTTAATCGAGAAGCTTCCTAAAATGACTTATCAAGTTTTTAAAATTGTCGCTTCTTACCTGTTAACCTCTCGACTGCCTGCCGGCAGAACAGGGTGACATTCCAAAACCATGTCAGTCTTTGTCAGATCGAGCCTTTCTATTCATCAGGACAGGCTCCGTCGAGACCTAGCTTTTGCTTACACCTGAAGCTCTCAAACAAGAAATTAACCCCAGCCATAACAAGCATTAAAGATAAAGTTCCAGCCAGAATCCATTGCCATTCCGGAGCACTGCTATGTTTTAAAAATCCGCTTTCTACCAAAGCAGAAAGTCCGAATCCCAAAAGGCCAGTTCCTAATCCACCGAAAAACCAGTAGCGTTTTTTAAGTTGTTGTTTATTCATCGTTATAAGATTTTAATATGACACAGGCGTTGACATCCCCAAATCCAAAACTTGCCTTGGCCAGAAAGTTTAATTTTGTTCTGAGTACTTCTCTTGGTATTTTATCTTCCCTGACGTGTTTCAAAATTTCCGGATGTATGGTTTCACAATTTAGGTTTGGAAAAATAAATCCGCGAGAAATCTGCAAAACAGAGCTCACCAGTTCAATACTCCCTGCTGCTGCCAAAGCATGACCAACATGACTTTTTAGCGAGTTGATATAGGGGAAATCTTCTCTTTCTAAACCCAAAGCCTTAGACCAGTTTTCGATTTCAGTAGCATCCATAGCGGTTGCCGTGAGGTGGCCGTTGATAAGGTCAATTTCTTCTGAATTAACACCAGTCTGCTTTAAGGCTTCAGATATACAGCTTATGACCGCCGTAGAGTTGGGGGCCGTCATGCTCCCCTGTTCGCGTTGACCTCCAGAGTTGAGGTGTCCTCCTAAAACTTCTGCATAAATATTGGCGTCCCTTACCAAAGCAGACTCCAGACTTTCCAAAACCAAAGCTCCAGCCCCACTTGACGGCACAAAACCTGCAGCACCAGCAGACAAAGGCTGAGAAGCTGATTCCGGTCGATCATTGTACTGATGTGGTAAAATCCGTAAGGCATCAAAACCACCCCAAACATAAGGTCCGGAATCACTACAACTCCCCACCAGCATACGTTTGGCTTTTCCATAGTGGATGCGTTCATACCCCATCAATAAAGCCTCCGTTCCTGTGGAACAGGCAGAAGAATTGGAGGTGACCTGATTTCCACAACCCAATTTACCACCCAGGAAGGCACTAATTCCACTGGCCATGGTTTGTAAAACACTGGTGCTTCCCAGTCTTCTAACTTGCTTAGCGTCTATTTTATTGAAGGCTTCTCTCAGTTTTTCAACACCAAGAACACCGGTTCCAAAGATAATTCCAGAATCGGTATCGAGTTGGTCGCTGATTTCCAGTTGAGCATCTTCCCAGGCTTCCTGTCCGGCGATCCCGCCGTAAATCAAACCCGTGGCCAAAAGGCCTCGCTGCTCCAAAGCGGTAAAGTAATGATCCATGAGATCCTGAGAGACCTTTGGCACACCTCCAATCTGACAGCTAAATTTTAATTCTTCTAACTCTTTATGAAATTCAATCCCGCTTTTACCCGACTTGATAGCCTCCTCAAACTGAGAAAGTCCTGTTGCATTTGGCGCGACTACGCCCATTCCTGTTATAACCACTCTTTTTTTATCCATAATTAGGGTAAAATAACGCCTGCAAGTTCACCACGAAGCACCAAATCTCCCGACATATTAAACATTTTGACAGAAGATTTCAATTTATTAAATCTAAAGTACATTTTTTCAGCTTCCACAATTACTTTTTCGTCTGGCAAAACCGGTTTAAGAAACTCAACAGTTGTGGATGTCATGGCCAGTTTTACCTGCTCCAAATTTATATTTTCCTGCTGAGATAAAAGATACAGCCCAAAACTGGCCAGGCCAATCTGAGCAGCACATTCGGTAAGAATAACCCCTGGAGTGATGGGGTTATTTTTGAAATGCCCTTTGTAAAACCAGGAAGACGCCTTAAACGTATAACTTCCTTTTATGAACTTATCGGACACCTCATCTATGGTTTTCACATACAGAAAAGGCTCCTGATAGGGTAATTTCGAAATGATTTCGGAGGATTTCATCAGCATTATATTTTAAAGACTTTCGCCACCGTCAGCTTTGATGATGCTTCCATTGATCCAATTCGCTTCGTCTAAGCTCATTAAATAAACCACATTGGCAATATCTTCTGGCTTCGTCAGACGCTGAAAGGGATTGCGCTTTTCAGCAGCTGCTTTCAATTGTTCATGACCGGGAATCCTATGGAAAGACTGCGTCTCCACCATTCCGGCTTGAATACAATTGGCCGTGATATCATACGCCGCAAACTCTGTAGCCATGTATTTCATCAAAGTTTCCAGACTTGTTTTGGCCACCGACACAGCGGCATAATGCTTCCAGACCCGTTGATTTCCCTCACTTGTGAACGCTAACAGCCTGGTATTTTTGGCGAAGCCATCAGCTTCCAGAATAGCCTTCGACCAGTCGTAAAAACTATACGCCATCGCATTGGCTGTAATTTGTAAATCGGTTTGATTCAGTGGGGAATCGCCGGTCATAGCTTTCAGGTTTCCTTTGGCGATGCTGTGAAGCAACAGCTTAATTTTCCCGGATTCGCCAAGAAGTTCTGGAAGCTGACTTATAAATTCTTTTCTTTTTTCTGAATTTGTGGCGTCCAGATTAAAGGTTTTGAGATTTACTCCGTATTGCTCAATCCCTTCAAATTTGGCTTCAATGTCAGGTAAATCGCTTCTTCTATCTCTGTGGATGATGAGCAAATTCCACCCTTTTTGAGCTAACTTCAAAGCTGAAGCATATCCAAGACCCTGACTCCCTCCTAAAACCAGGGCGTAATGTTTAAGTGATGGGTTGGTCATAAGCTAAATATCTTATACAATTAAATCTTACTTTTATTAAAATCAGAAGAAACCCGCCTAATTGCATCACGCCGGCAACTTACCATTCTAAAAGAATACGCTGAGCTGAAAATCCGGGTCCGAAACTCAGCATCAATCCTTTTTCTCCTTTCTCAATTGGTTTATTCATCATGCGCTCGAGCACATACAGCACGGTTGCGCTACTCATGTTTCCAAAAAGACGAAGCACTTCCTTGGTGTCGTCTATGTTTTTACCCATAGCTCCAAATAGAGCTTCCACGGTATTAATAATTTTCTTGCCTCCGGGATGAAAGATAAGATGATCTATATCTTCAATGTTGAGCTGATGGTTTTCCAAAAAAGGATGAATGATCTGCGGGAAATGCTCACTTATTTTCTCAGGCACATCGATGTCGAGTACCATTTTCAGACCGGAATTGGTCAAATCGAAGCCCATCATGTGGGTGTTTTCATAAAAATGATACATGGATTCACCCAAGATTTTAGGGCCTTTGCATTCTTCTTCAGAACTCATCAGCACACAGGCAGCACCATCCCCAAAAATGGCGGAACTCACCATGTTTGCCATGGATTTATCGTTGAGCTGAAAGGTAGCCGTGGGGGCTTCAAAAGAGACTATTGCTGCACGCTTACCGGGATCGGCCTGAAGAAACTGCTTCGCGTAGATCATTCCAGATATTCCTGCCGCACAACCCATTTCGGTCACCGGGAGCCTGACGATATCCTGTCTCAGGTCCAAATCGTTGATAAGAAACGCATCCAGAGATGGAATCATAATTCCCGTACAACTTACCGTGATGATGTAATCCAGGCTTTGTCCTACCCATCCCGCCTGATGCAAGGCCTTTTTTAAAACCTTTTTTCCCAGGATTTTAGCCTCCCGGGTGTAAATTCGGTTTTTATCTTCAAAGGAAGTAGCCGAAAAAACCTCCTCCGGATCCATGATCGAATAGCGTTTGTCGACTTGGGCACCTTCATAAATTTTGATCACCTTCCTCCTGAACCTCTCGTCTTCATTGGCCAGCCACATCTCCACAAAAGGGATTATATCTTTGGTTTCTTTGTAATACTGAGGAGTTTCTGTGGCTACTGTATCTATTTTTACACTCATGAGCTATAAATAATCCACTGGTAACGGAATGCCCAATACCATGTGATGTGGTGCTTTAAATTTAATTGTGTTGCGAAATCTTCTAAGTCATCCGATGTAAAACCTCTCAAAATGGAGGTTAGTCCGTCTTTTCTTGCAATGTCTGAATTTACAAAGACTGAACAATATAACTCGAATAATCTGTAAGCTATTTTACTTCTTTGTAAATCGTTGATAACAAGACCAAAGCCAGCTTTATCTGAAAGAACAGGTACTAATTTTTTTATAAAATCATTGTCAAAATGATGAAGCGTCAGACAGCAGGTAATAATATCGGCCTCAAAATCATCAAAATCTTCGCTAAACACATCGATGACCCGGTAGGAGATATTCTTGTAGTCCATGGACCATTCTCTTGCAATCTCAATGGTGTACGGATTGGCATCTATTCCTATGAGCTGGACGTTGATACCCTGTGTTTTAGCCCATCGGGAGACCTGTCTTAAGGCGTCTCCACTGCCGCAACCCAGATCGGCGATGACCAGGTGGTTTTTGGAATGATTTTCCAGTAATTTCTGTATACCTTTAATGGTAACACGGTGTCCGCCAAGTTTGGTATTGATTTTATCGATCGTTTTAAGCACATGTTTAAGTTCATCTCCCTTGAAGTCAAACTCATCCATGATTTCTGCCTCTTTGCTACGGGTTTTGGTAGAAATACGTTTCATAAAATAGGCTTACCGTGGGTTTGTTGAATCATTTTTTTGAGTAAATAAGGGGATTTGGAAACCGCTAACATGCCAATATTTGTGAGTTTTGGTTGTAAAAGTATATTTTGAAACAAAGAACCGAAAATAAGTCTTTTGCGAAAAGTCTGCTTCCAGATTTTCGAATAATTTGCTTCCAATTGACTTCGATCCTTATGATATCTGTAATTTTTGATTTCTTCTGAAAGCAATTTAGCCGAATGTATCGCCATGGCCATTCCGTTTCCACACAGCGGATGTATGAGCCCGGCAGAATCCCCGGCCATCAACATGTGATTTTCTACAGCATCTTTATTCTGAAAAGACACCTGTGAAATCGCTAAATGTTTCTCAAAAAGCAACTCAGCATGACTAAGAAACAAATTCAATTTAGGATTTTGAGTTATGATATTTCTATTGAAATCTTCAACAGACCTTTCCTGTTTGAAGCTATCGTAATGTGCTAAATAACAAAAATTGACCGCACCGGTTTCAGTTTTGGATAGCCCGCAGTACCCGCCTTCAAAATTATGAAGCTGTACTTCTCCATCAGGAAAATCATCGTTTTTATAATGCGCTTTAATCCCAATCCAGGGTGTTTTGTTGTAGATAAAATTCCTGTTCAATTTCTTATCTAAAGTGGAGCGCTTTCCAAAACTGCCGATAGCTAATTCTGAGTAAAATTCATTTTTAGTGGTTTTGACAGTAAACTGTTGAGTTTCGAACGTGACATCAACAACGGTTTCAAATTTAAATTCAACGCCATTGGATTTTGCTTTTTTATATAAAAGCTCATCCAAAGCATATCTGGACATTCCAAATCCGCCAAGAGGAAGTTCTACCTTAACTGAATTACCGCTACGACTGCTTAAAACTAATTGAGTAATTTGATCTGAATTGGTCTGACTTATGTCGACACCAAGCCTTTTTAAGTAAGGTAAAACTTCATTGGAAACGTATTCCCCACAGACTTTATGTTTGGGATATTCATCCTTCTCAATCAACAAAACTTCAAAACCATACAAAGACAAATCTATAGCAGATGTTAATCCGGCAAGGCCTCCACCAATAATTATGACATCATAGATTTTCATTGCTGAAATTTAGGCATAAAAAAAATCCTAATGTAGCATTAGGATTTTCTTGTCAATTATTTTAAGGATTATTGAGCTTTCTGTCGAGCTTCTTCCTTCAGTTCTTCACTGGCAACTATTGCGAGTTCAACTCTTCTGTTTTTGGAACGTCCAACTTCAGTTGAATTGTCATACTTAGGCTGCTCCTCACCAAACCAACTGGTTTTAATTCTTGAAGCATCAATTCCATTACTGGTTAAATAATCAGTAACGGCTTGAGCACGCTCTTTCGATAATTGCATATTGTAACTTTCACTACCTGTAGAATCGGTGTGCCCTTCAACGATGATATTGGTTTTAGGGTATTTTTGAAAAATATTAATCAATTTCAATAATGAAATTTCAGATTTTCCACCGATATCTGCTTTGTTGGTTGCAAAATACACACCTGAATTTTCATCAAACGTTACATTGATGCCTTCCCCAACTCTGGTTACCTCTGCACCAGGAATTTCCTGTTCTATTTCTTTGGCCTGCTTATCCATTCGGTTACCGATATAAGCACCAGCAGCACCTCCAACGACACCTCCAATAATAGCACCAAGAACAGTGTTGTCTCCATCGCCTGTATTGTTGCCGATGACTCCGCCAATAACTGCACCACTTGCAGCTCCTATTGCTCCGCCTCGCTGTGTTTTGTTAGTATTTTTCGTCGCTTCGCATGAGCTAAATAAAAAAGCCATAGCTATTAAAACTCCGAATAGTTTATTTTGATAATGTTTCATAATTATAATTTTGAAAATGTCATTTGTATTGTAATTTCTTCACCTTTAAACATAGCGTTTTGTTCCCATACCATTTGGTTTGCTAACAAAGATTTAATTTTTACTCGTGTTCCCTGGTCAACTTTTCGGGCTTTTTGTCCAGTGGTAACCTTTAGCAGCATCTCAGGGTTGAAACTTTCGGCTGTGGTCTTGTCTACAAACCAGGTGAACTGTTCCTGAGTTTTAGAGCAGCTATTTCCATCTAAGACAAAATTCCCGGTGCTATTATTGGGAATAAACTCCCAGACTGAATTCTCAAAACAGGAAGCACTGGCCAGGTTGAACAGTTCTACATCAAATAAGCCGGAAGCATCTGGGTAGGAAATGGATTCTAAAATCCAATCACCTTTAAAGTCTTTCTCTACTTGATTGGCTAAATAAGCAGGACCACACGAAGTGATTAAAAATGCTACTACAATCGTTAAAATATATTTCATAAGTAATTTAATAGGGTTATAATAAAAAAATCCGTAAATCTATTCTACAAATAAACTGACGTATATAATCGTCTATCGTCTGAATAATTTTCCGATAAGTGAAATGACGAATAAAACAACAAAAATATAAAAAATGATTTTGGCAATGTCTGCGGCGCCTTCAGCAACGCCTCCAAAGCCTAAAACGGCTGCAATTAAGGCAATAACAAGAAATGTAATTATCCAGCGTATCATACTAATGTGTTTTTGGTTTGATTTCTAAGTTACATCAATACTTCGGTATTAAGTCTTTTTTAGTATTTATTTAATGTTATCAAAGCCTCTTCAAATTTTAATTTCCCCAAATATTGGTTTTCCAGGTTTTTAGCGAAAGGGATAGGCGTCGATAAACTTGCCACACGTTTAATCGGAGCATCCAAATATTCAAAACAGTGTTCTGAAATAAGGGCTGAAATATCTGAAGCTATTCCACCAAATATAGAATCTTCCTGAAGGATAATCACTTTTCCTGTTTTCTTGACAGATTTAAAAATCGCTTCTTCATCCAAAGGAGATAAAGTTCGTAAATCAATAAGATCAGCTGAAATTGATGGGAGTTCATCTAAAACCTCCCTGGCCCAGTGAACAGCAGCTCCATAAGTAATAATCGAAATGTCATTCCCCTCCTGTATCAGATTAGCCTTTCCCAGTTCCAGCGTAAAGTAGTCCTCTGAAACCTCTTCTCTGATACTTCTGTATAAAGCCTTATGCTCAAAGAACAAAACCGGATTAGGATCTTCTATAGAGGCTGCCAGCAAGCCTTTTGCATCCTGAGGACTTGAAGGGTACACCACTTTCAGACCCGGGGTTTTGGTAAACCAGGCCTCATTAGTTTGGCTATGAAAGGGCCCTGCGCCTACGCCGGCTCCACAAGGCATGCGTATCACCACATCGGCATTTTGACCCCATCTATAATGTACTTTAGCCAGATAGTTTACAAGGGGGTTAAATCCAGATGTCACAAAATCTCCAAACTGCATCTCTACCACCGACTTTATTCCTTTAATGGAAAGTCCCATGGCTGCAGATATGATGGCCGACTCACAAATAGGTGTATTTCTAACTCTGTCTTTTCCAAACTTTTTTACAAAACCTTCAGTAATTTTAAAAACGCCTCCGTATTCTGCAACGTCCTGCCCCATGATGACCAAATCCTCAAATTTTTCCATGCTTTGTTTCAAGCCATCAGAAATGGCATCGATAAAACGCAATTCGGTCTTTTGAGAAGAAGGCATTTGGTTATCAAACTCATGACGTTTATAAATATCCTGTAACTCTGTAGCTTCATCAGCTTCGACTTCTGCTTCTTCGTTAGCTAACTTGAGATGTTCATCGATTTCTGATTTTAGTTCTGATTTTAGTGAAGAGATTTCTTTTCTGGTCAAAAATTTTGATTCCAGAATAAATAACTCATAATTATCGACAGGGTCTAATTTTTCCCAGTGTTTCATCAACTCCTCCGGCACGTATTTGGTACCGCTTGCTTCTTCGTGCCCTCTTCTTCTAAAGGTTTTGAATTCAAGAAGTATGGGTCTCGGATTCTGCCTTACACTTTCTGCAATCTCACTGACTTTAGTATAAACCTCAACGATATCATTACCTTGAATGATGTGAGATTCCATTCCGTAGCCTAAGGCTTTGTCTGCAATATGTTCACAATTAAACTGTTCATCGGTGGGAGTTGACAGTCCGTAGCCGTTGTTTTCAACACAAAACAACACGGGAAGTTGCCATACTGAAGCTACATTTAAAGCTTCGTGAAAATCACCTTCACTAGTGCCTCCTTCTCCTGTAAAAACTGCAGTTACAGCTTTTTCATTTTTTAGCTTATGCGCTAAACCAATACCATCTGCAACTCCCAATTGTGGGCCCAAATGTGAAATCATTCCGATAATTTTGTACTCCTGAGTCCCAAAATGAAAGCTTCGGTCCCGACCTTTAGTAAACCCATTCAGTTTGCCTTGCCACTGGGAGAACAAGCGATACAAAGGAATATTTCTTTCGGTAAACACTCCTAAGTTTCTATGCATCGGCAAGATGTATTCATCTGAATTTAAAGCTTTTGCTACCCCTACCGCTATAGCTTCCTGTCCAATACCAGAAAACCATTTTGATATTTTTCCTTGCCGTAAAAGCACCAGCATTTTCTCTTCGATAAGCCGAGGCTTCAAAATACTTTTGAATAGATCTATGTGTTGCTCTTTAGTTAAAGAATGGTGCTCAAAATTCATAGGTTGTATATTAACTCACTATTCAAATGTATCATAATGAAAACTTATAATTAATAGGAAAGCAAAAATTCTTGTTGAATTAAATTCATTAAATTTGTTTTTTAAAACACAGCCTCATGTCAATGACAAATATTCCAAGTGTGAATCTTGCAGATTTTTTATCTGAAGATCCAAAAAGAAAACAAAAGTTCGTTAACGAAATCGGTTCAGCTTACGAAGAAATAGGTTTTGTTGCGTTAAACCATCATTTTTTAGACGAAAAATTGATAGACCAATTATATACTCAGGTCAAAGCCTTTTTTGATCTTCCAGAAGAGATTAAAAAGAAGTACGAAAGAGAAGATTTAGGAGGTCAACGTGGTTATATTTCCTTTGGTAAAGAACATGCCAAAGGCAAGAAAGAAGGAGATCTAAAGGAGTTTTGGCATTTTGGTCAGGAGCCTGACGAGGATGCTGATTTAAAAGAAGATTATCCAGAAAACATCAAAGTAGAAGAATTGCCACAGTTCAATGAAGCAGGAATGGAAGCCTACAAAATGCTGGAGAAAACAGGCATTTATGTCTTAAGAGCTTTGGCGCTTTATATAGGACTCAATGAATATTATTTTGATTATTGGGCAAGTAATGGAAATTCTATTTTACGACCAATTCACTATCCACCTATAGAATCAGAGCCAAAGGGAGCAGTGAGAGCCGGTGCTCATGGAGATATCAACCTTATCACCTTACTTATGGGCGCCTCAGCCGGTGGTTTACAGGTCAAACGTAAGGATGGAGAGTGGATCGATGCTAAACCTAAAGAAAACGAACTTGTAATCAATGTTGGGGATATGCTGGAAAGACATACCAATAATAAGTTGAGATCCACCATTCATAGAGTTGTGAATCCACCTAAAGAGGAGTGGGACAAACCCAGATATTCTATTCCTTTTTTCCTGCATCCCAGAAGCGATATGCGCTTAGACTGCCTTGAAGAATGTATCGATGAGAATAATCCAAAACAATACGAAGATATTACTGCAGGAGAGTTTCTTCATCAGCGATTGGTTGAAATTGGACTGATAAAAGAATAACTTATGGATCTTAAAGATCAATTGAAAGATTTGTTTCCCGAACACGAGCCCCAGGAAGAAGAAAAAACGACTTCAAAAAGTGATGAACTCAATATCTGGCTTCAATCCGACCCGCTGATCTGCGAATTTTCGAAACGCAAAGGCAAAGCGAACACGTTGATAAAAGGCTATTCTGGAGCTAAAAAGGATTTTCAAAACCTTACCAAATACCTTAAAAAAGAGATTGGTGTTGGCGGTAGTCATAAAAATGAAGAAATCATCATTCAAGGGGACTATCGAGACCAGATCATGGAGTTATTAAAAGATCTAGGCTTTAACGTAAAACGCGTTGGGGGTTAAAATTGATTATTTCAGAAAATCAGTCTAGCAAATGAATCATTTTTTTCAATCATCGCAAAAGCTAATCTTAACCAGGTTCTCGGCAATTTTCATAAACTATAACACGAGATTGAATACCCAAATTCAATCGTTTAAAACATAAAGCATGCCTATAGCATCTTCAGAATTAATTTTAAATCCAGATGGCAGTATTTATCACCTCAACTTAAAGCCTGAGAATATTGCCGATATAATTATAACCGTTGGCGATCAGGATAGAGTGGCTAAAGTGACTTCTTATTTCGACGAAATCATTTTCGAAACTCAAAAACGGGAATTCAAAACACAGACAGGTTTCTACAAGGGAAAAAAAATGACGGTGATTTCTTCCGGAATTGGGATAGATAATATTGACATTGTCCTGAACGAACTGGATGCCCTTGTCAATATTGATCTTGAAACAAGAGAGATCAAAACTAAACACCATAAACTGAACATTGTAAGAATTGGTACTTCAGGCGGAATCCAACCTCATGCTGAGCTGGATAAATTCGTCATGAGTGAAGCTGGTGTTGGTTTTGACGGCTTACTGCATTATTACAAAAACGATATCACCAATAAAGAAGCGACAAAAGCACTTAATACCCATTTAAAAGTATCTCCAAATAAACCTGATGCTTATATAGTAGATGCAGATCCTGAATTGATGACTCTTTTCAGCACCGATAAAAAGGTAATTCCTGGTTTTACAGGGACAAATCTTGGTTTTTACGGACCTCAGGGAAGAACGCTCAGGCTGGAAACCCAAGATCCTGATTTTATTGATCAGTTGGTTGATTTTAGATTTCAAGACAAATCAATTACCAACTTAGAGATGGAAACCAGTGCTATTTATTCGTTGGCAAAACTTCTGGGCCATGGAGCTTTATCCATGAATGCAATTATAGCCAATAGATCTACAGGTAATTTCAGTAAAGACCCAAAAGCTTTAGTGGATTCACTTATTCAATTTACTCTAGAAAAGCTTATTAAGCTTTAGAAAAGAAATCAATTCTATGACAAAACTGAAAATTGGTGGAGTTCCAGAACACTTCAATTTACCTTGGCATTTATGCATTACAAATGGCGATTTTGAAAAAAATAAAATCGATGTATCCTGGACAGATTTTCATGGAGGCACTGGTGAAATGAGTGAAGCTTTAAAAAATGGAGAGGTGGATATAGCTGTGATGCTCACTGAAGGATGTATTAAGGAAATCTGTGCTGGCAGCCCTTTTAAAATCATACAGGCTTATGTGAAAAGTCCGTTGTTGTGGGGAATACACGTGCATTCAGATTCTGATTTCCATAAAATTGAAGACCTAAAAAACAAAACGGCAGCCATCAGTCGGTTTGGTTCTGGATCTCATCTCATGACTTATGTACATGCCCAAAATCATGGCTGGAACACAGAACATTTAAATTTTGAAATCACTCAAAATCTCACTGGAGCAAAAGAATCTTTAACAGAAGGAACTTCAGATTATTTTTTATGGGAGCATTTTACAACCAAACCATTTGTGGATAATGGTATATTCAGAAGACTTGGTGATGAACCTACACCCTGGCCCTGTTTTGTAATCGTAACTACAGAATCATTTTTGAAAACTAATTATGAATTGGTTTCTGCTTTGCTGGAACCCCTTAATCAAAAAAGCAGGACCATTAAGTCTTTTCAAAATATTGAAGAAAGAATTTCTGAACGCTACAATTTAAGAACAAAAGATGTAAGAAACTGGCTTTCAATAACAGAATGGAGTCAACATCAAATCTCAGAAAAAGATGTGCAGCAAACACAAAAAAGACTAAAAGATTTGAATTTAATACAGCAAGAAAAACCTTATTCTGAATTTATTTCTTAAATCATACGCAACCTACCAATCTTTTTTGCATCTTAGTAATAGATATCAATTTTATCTTAAAGTCAATGTTCTATGATTTTTTTAATAATCATTGCATGTCTTATCCTCATCAACTTTCTGTTACTCAGATTTAGTTGTGACTGTGTAAATTCACAACCTAAAGTTTCAAAAAAGAAATTAAAAATAAACACACCCGAAATTTGGTCTCAGCAAAAATCGGATTCAAATCCAATTTTTGCTGATAAATAACTCACCATTCAATTGGTGTTTTATTTTGTTCCTGTAAAAGCTGATTCGTTTTACTAAAATGTCGGTTTCCAAACCAATAGCCTCGGTTAGCGCTTAAAGGTGACGGATGACCAGAAGTTAAAATATAGTGCTCTGAAGCATTGATAAGTTTAGCTTTCTTTTTAGCATACCCACCCCAAAGCAAAAATACAATCCCTTTTTTTTCGCTGGATAGCTTTCTAATCACTTCGTCTGTAAAGATTTCCCATCCTTTATTTTGATGACTTCCAGCCTCATTAGCCCTAACCGAAAGGGTTGCATTCAATAACAAAACCCCTTGATGAGCCCAGGCTTCCAGATTTCCAGTAAGGGGAAGACCAATATTTAGGTCGTCCTTTAATTCTTTATAAATATTGACGAGTGATGGAGGCATAGGAACTCCCTTTGGTACCGAAAACGAAAGTCCATGTGCTTGTTTAGGTCCGTGATAGGGGTCCTGACCCAAGATGACGACTTTTGTTTTATCAAATGGGCAAAATTCAAAAGCATTAAATATGTCGGCACCTTTAGGATAACAAGTGTAATTCTTGTATTCTGACTTTACAAAATCAATAAGGGATTTAAAATAAGGTTTTTTAAACTCATCTTTTAAGATATTTTTCCAATTTGCTTCAATCTGAACCTCCATTTATTATGCGTATTTTTGTGAGACTACGAATGTAGAATTTTAGTATGATAAACATTAGCGAAAAAGCATTAATAGATTTAGAATTTCCGGCAGTTTGTTCACAGTTGGGTCATTACTGCATAACAGACAAAGGACAGGAAAAAGCCTTAAAGCTCACCCCCTATTCTACCTACAAATCCATTTATTTTCACCTTCATCAAACCGAAGAATACAAATCTTCTGCCTTGCAGGAAAAACCTATACCAAATCACGGTTTCGAAAGTATTGATGAAGCAGTTAAGATTTTAAACATTGAAGGATCAGTTCTGGAATTGAATGGGTTTAGAAAAATTCTAAATCTATCTGAGACTGTCAATATACACATCAACTATTTTCAGAAATACAAAGAGTTATACCCCAATTTATACAGATCTACGCAACCTATAGAATACACAACAGCTATTGTAGATGAGATACGACGAAACATCGATAAATTTGGGGATATAAGAAATGATGCAACTCCAGAGTTGTTTAGGATACGCAAAACCATAAATGTTGCTAAAGGCAAAATCAATTCAAGTTTTTCTAAAGCTTTATCAAAATATAGCAGCTATGGTTATCTTGACGAAATAAGAGAATCTGTCGTCGATAGCGTGCGCGTTTTGGCGGTGACTGCCATGCACAAGAAAAAGGTAAAAGGCAGTATGCTGGGAAGTTCCAAATCTGGAAATATTGTGTATATCCAACCTGAAGAAACTCAGCAATCTGAACGGGAATTGGATGAAGCTGAATATGAAGAAAAAGAAGAAGTCACTAGAATTCTGAAGGCTTTGACTAATTTCCTGAGGCCTTATATAGAGCTTTTGAAAGAGTATCAAAATTACTTAAGTGAAATTGACTTGATTTCTGCAAAAGTGAAATATGCTGAACTTTACAACGGTTTACTTCCAAAAATATCAACCGATAAAGAGATATACCTAAAGGATGCTTACCATCCTCTTTTGCTGATTAATCACAACAAAATTGGACAAAAAACATACCCTCAGGACATTACATTAAATGGTTCACAACAAATCATAGTGATTTCTGGTCCTAATGCCGGAGGTAAAAGTATAACTCTCAAGACCATCGGGCTGGTGCAAATTATGCTACAAGCAGGAATGCTGGTTCCTGTTCACGAATATTCCAGGATTTGTTTTTTTGATAAAATTCTTACAGATATTGGTGACAACCAAAGCATTGAGAACCATCTAAGTACCTATAGCTACCGCTTAAAGAACATGCGTAAGTTTTTAAAGACTTGCGATGAAAAAACATTATTCTTGATCGACGAATTTGGTACGGGCTCAGATCCCGAACTTGGTGGTGCTTTGGCTGAAACTTTTCTTGAAGTTTTTCATGAGAAAAAAGCCTATGGCATTATCACCACGCATTATGCCAACTTAAAAATGATGGCCAATGAAAATCCTGAGATCGTCAATGCCAATATGGCTTTTGACAGCTATACCATGGAACCCTTATTTGAACTCAAGCTCGGAGAAGCCGGAAGCTCGTTTACATTCGAAGTGGCTCAGAAAAACGGGATTCCTTTCAGCTTGATCAACAGAGCAAAGAAAAAAGTAGAACGTGGCAAAATCAGGTTTGATAAAAGTATTGCTAAATTACAGATGGAACGTTCTAAACTGGCCAAGACAAATTCAGAATTAAGAACAAAGACGGATGAAACCCGCAAAGAGCAGGAAAAATTGGACGAGATCAATTCTAAGATTCAGCAAAAACTAGAAAGTTTTCAAGAGCTATACGATAGTAACCAACGCATGATTGGTATAGGTGAGAAAGTCGATAAAATAGGATTACAGTATTTCAACAATAAAAATAAAAAACAACTCTACTCCAACATTTTGAAAATCGTTGAACGTGAGAATTCAAAACGCATCAAACAAACGCGAAAAGAAGAAAAAATTCAGAGAGCAAAAGAAAAAGAGGTTAAAGAAGAAGCTCAGGAGAAAGTTGAAAAAATAAGATCTAAAAAGAAAAAAGAAAAGATTAAGGAAGAAGAAAAAGCTTCAAAAACTCCTGACAAACCGAAATTAAAAGAAGGGGATTCTGTGCGAATGCAGAACGGCAGGGCAGTTGGAACTATAGATAAATTCGAAAAAGGGAAAGCAGTTGTTAATTACGGAATGTTTACCACCAGTGTTTCGGATGATCAACTTGAACTTGTAAAACGCGCCAAATAATGGACTTAACTGAAAATAAAAAAATCGTTTTATTTGATGGGGTTTGTAATTTTTGCAATGCTTCCGTAAGATTCATTATCAAAAGAGATAAAAAGGATAGTTTTAGATTTGCGTCTTTACAAAGCGATCTTGGGCAGAAGTTAGCCAAGGAACGCAATATCGACACATCGAAAGTTGATTCTATTATTCTGATCGATCCAGGAAATGCCTATTACATTAAATCAACAGCGGCTCTAGAAATCTGTAAAGATTTAAACGGGCTTTATCCAGTTTTAAGTCTGTTTTTGTTCCTACCTGAAGGCTTAAGAAATTTCATTTACGATTTTGTGGCTAGACATCGCTACCAATGGTTTGGAAAATCAGAGACCTGCCCTATGCCCTCTGAAAAGGAACAATCAAAATTTCTAGACACCTAAAATGAAATTACCCCGAAGCAAAGCCCGCGGGGTAATTTTATTTAAACTTCTTGTAGTTTGCTCTCCTAAAACTGATAATAAAATCAGGACTGCTTAAGATTTAAAAACCGGAAGAATTCTAGTTGACACTTCACCAAATCCTATTCTCACTTCGTGATTTTGACAATACCCGCGTAAAGTCACCGTATCCTTGTCTTCTATAAAACGTCGCTCTTGTCCATCGTTTAACTTAACAGGTTTTGAACCATTCCAAGACAACTCCAGCATAGATCCATAAGACTCTGGCGTAGGACCGGAAATGGTTCCACTCGCCATCAGATCCCCGCTGTTTACCGGACAGCCATTTACTGTATGGTGAGCCAATTGTTGACTCATATTCCAGTACATATATTTGAAATTAGATTTCGTAATAATTGTTTCTTCTCCTCTATCAGGAGTTATGGCAACCGACAAACTGATGTCAAAACTCTTTTTACCTTTGGTTTCTAAATACGGTAAAAGTTTCTTGACAGGTTTTGGTCCTTCCACTCGGAAAGGTTCCAAAGCATCTAAAGTAACTATCCAGGGAGATAAGGCTGAACCAAAGTTTTTGCCCAAAAATGGTCCTAAAGGCTGATATTCCCACTTTTGCAAATCTCTTGCACTCCAATCGTTAAAAAGAACCATCCCAAAAATATAATTTTCAGCATCTTCAGAAGGTATCGGTTCTCCAAGATGATTACTGGCTGTGGTAACAAAAGCCATTTCTAGTTCAAAATCGAGATGCCTTGTTGGACCAAAAATGGGTTCACTGGCTCCTTTAGGTAATTTTTGACCTTGAGGTCTGTGAAGTGGTATCCCACTTGGGACTATAGAAGAACTACGTCCGTGATAACCAATAGGCGCATGAAGCCAGTTAGGCAGCAGCGCATTTTCAGGATCTCTAAACATCTTGCCTACATTGGTTGCATGTTCTTTGCTCGAGTAAAAATCAGTATAATCTCCTACCTGCACAGGCATTTGCATTTCAATTTCATCCAGAGTGAACAAGATGGTTTCTTTATCCTTTTCGTTTGATTTCAATTCATTATTGGTTGCATCAAATAATTCTGCAACTCTATTTCTTACCGCTCTCCAGGTTTTACGACCGTCTGCAATAAAATCGTTGAGACTGTCTTGCAGAAAAATATCCTCGGTAAGTGGTATGTCCTTGAAGTACCCAAGCTGATGAAGTGCACCTAAATCTATTGCGTAATCGCCAATGCGAGTTCCTATAGTAATGATGTCATCACGAGTTAGAAAAACTCCGAAAGGAATATTTTGGATTGGAAAATCTGTATTTTCTGGAAGATCCAACCATGTTTTTCTTGATGGATCATTAGCTTTTAGCGACATAGGTTAAGGGTTTTGGATTTAAAACTAATCTTAAAACTTACCTCAAATATATTATTTTAACCGTATTAACCATTCAAAATAGTTAAATTTGAATCACATTTAACTTTAACCTATTTCGATGAAAGATAAAGTCATTTCAGAATTAATACTTGAAGAAAAAGAAAGACAAACAAACGGTTTAGAATTGATTGCCAGTGAGAACTTTACAAGTCAAGATGTTTTGGACGCTGCAGGCTCTGTGCTTACCAATAAGTATGCTGAGGGTTATCCTGGCAAACGTTATTATGGAGGCTGCGAAGTTGTAGATAAAGTGGAAGATCTGGCCAGAGAACGGTTGAAAAAATTATTCGGCGCAGCATACGCTAACGTTCAACCACATTCTGGTTCGCAAGCCAATACTGCTGTGTTTTCAATCTGTTTGAAGCCCGGTGATAAAATTTTAGGCTTTGACCTTTCTCATGGAGGTCATCTAACTCATGGTTCTCCAGTCAACTTTTCAGGAAAACTTTATGATCCCGTTTTTTATGGCGTGGATAAAGAAACAGGTCTTATCGATTATGATATGGTGAGGGAAGTTGCTCACAAAGAGAAACCAAAAATGATTATTGCTGGTGCCTCTGCCTACTCCAGAGAAATCGATTATAAAACCTTTAGAGAAATTGCAGATGAAGTGGGAGCCATTCTACTGGCCGATATGGCTCATCCCGCTGGTCTTATTGCTGCCGGATTGCTACAAAGCCCGCTAGAGCATTGTCATATTGTGACCTCAACAACACATAAAACCATTCGCGGACCGCGTGGTGGAATCATTATGATGGGTAAAGACTTTGAAAATCCATTTGGTGAAAAATTAAAAAATGGAAACTTGAAAAAAATGTCGAGTATGCTGGATAGTTCAGTATTTCCTGGAAATCAAGGAGGTCCATTAGAACATATTATCGCCGCTAAAGCTGTTGCTTTCGGCGAAGCCCTTACAGACGAATTTGTAGAGTATCAAAAACAGGTGATCAAAAATGCTTCAGCAATGGCTAAAGCATTTATGGATAAGGATTACAAAATTATATCTGGAGGTACCGATAATCACATGATGCTTATCGACCTTAGAAATAAAAACATTTCAGGTAAACAAGCTGAAGAAGCACTAGGTGTTGCCGGCATTACTGTGAATAAAAACATGGTGCCCTTTGATGATAAATCACCGTTTGTGACTTCGGGAATTAGAATTGGCACCCCCGCCATCACAACCAGAGGTTTACAAGAAAGTGAAATGGAAAAAATCGTTGACTTGATCGATGAGGTCATCACTAATTTTGAAAATACTTCTCATCTAGAGTCTATCAAAAAACAAGTACACGAGATGATGAGTCAGAAGCCTTTGTTTGCTGAAACGGTGAAAAGTTAGATAAAAATCAATTTACAGAATAAATTCAAATCACTCTTAACCTAAACCTTAAGGGTGATTTTTTTTATTTGCTTATCGTGAGCCTGCCTGCGTTTCCCTGGCAAAGGCAGGTCGTGGGTCAAAAAATAAAAGTAATTGCCGGAAAATTCCCCTACTGACTTGTATTTAAAATATTTTTTGCCACAGTCCTTTTTCATTCCTCAAAGAGAATACTTTGGTAAGCTCCCAAATCCGGACTCTGAGTTCTGTCCTTTCCCAAAATATCGAAAGGAACTCGATTGGCTGTAGTTGCATTTCCTGCAGCGTCAGCAGGAGATTCATTACTAATTATCATTTGATTGACTTCTGCATCCAAGAATAAAGGCTCGTCATTAAGGATGATATTCTCAAATAAATCAGTATTCTCAAAGTCATATAAATCGTTATCAACAAATCGATTACTGGTATCGTTAAACCTCAGCAAACAATTTTCAAACTTATAATTGAAAGCAGCCTCATCCACTTTATTGAATATCAACTCAATAGATTCATTTCCATAAATGATACAATTACTGAAATTGGCTTCAACCAGATCTGCTACAAATAAAGCTTCTCCTGCTTCCAGATTATTTTCAATCAATACCGCAGGAAACTGCCTAAAGCCATTTCTCCAGTAATTGGCAAAAGTGCAATGTCTGAAATTGTACCGACCACCAAGCGAAAGATTCAACGATACCTGACCGCTGTTGTTGATGACTACATTTTCAGCATCAATGAATGCAGTTCTGGCAAGTAGTCCTACATTTGCAGAATTATAAATCTGAGTGTTTTTTAAAGTCAAGGTAGGCTGATCTGTTCCATCGTTGGAATCCATCAAAATGCCTACAGTGGAATTCTTTATGGTTACATGGTCAAACCTGTGATTTGTGCTCCCTTGCGTTAACCAAATAGCTGCCCATTGACCAGGAACTTCAGAAAATTCTGGCTCAAGTCGATCGCCTTCAAAAATGATTTCGTTTTCCATCAGTTCAGGATCCGCACTTACCTCCCCCAAGGCACGCATAGACGCATCTCTGGATACAATGATTCCACTATTTTCGTGAAAGTGGACTCTGGCTCCTGCTTCTATAGATAAAGTCTCACCAGATGGAACTCCCGCAAATCCATAGATGACATAAGGCTTTCCACTGGTAAACGTCAAATGCTCATCATCCAAAATAAATCCATCAATCTGTATTTCCTGTCCTTCCTCATCCAAACCAAGACTTAAAGTCTCGGTGGAACCATCTTCAAATCGTTCTGGAAACAAAAAATGAGCATCCTGAACTAAGCTCACAAGTTCTACCTGTTGCCTGTTGGCTCCGGTATCAAAATTGATTTGATCTGTGTATAAAAATGAAAGTTGATCCTGACTCAGCTCCTGAATGTCTGCTGTGACTTCCACAAACACAAAAATGCTGTCGTTAGCCAGTATATTAATATCATTGATTGTTTTTCCAGCAACTCCATCAACATTCAGTCTGAAGTTCGAACTTTCTCCATGATTCAACTGAATGCTTGGAATTGAAATATCCTGATCTCTTCTGTTGTAAACTTTAAAACTATAAGTGCTTGAACCAATATTCGTAAATACAGTATCCAGGTAAACGGTATCCTTAGAAAATTCCAGAGCTCCAAAACTCGGCTCCAACTCAAAATCATCCCTGCAAGATGTAAATGAAATCAAACCAATAAACAAAAGGATAAACAAAAGTTGTTTCATAAAATGATGTAAAAGATCAAACGCTTTTTGGTCGATTTTATTTTTCGATAAGCTTTACTTCAAAAAGCTTATTCCAGTTTTTACCAGTTACGAAAAGACGCTGAGTAGATTTATGGTATGCAATTCCATTTAAGACATCAAGATTAGAATGTTGTTTCACTTTTTCCCGAAGCCCTCTAAAATCGACCACACCTTCCACTGCTCCATTTTTAGGATCGATAATGACTACACCGTCTTTTTGATACGTATTCGCATATATCTTACCTTCCACCCATTCCAGTTCGTTCATCTGATTCAAAACTGCTTTATGAGTAGTCGGCTGAATGTAAGATTCTTCTTCAAGACTCTCTGGATCCAATATCCAAATTTTATTTGTGCCATCGCTTTTGTACAATTGTTCTCCATCATTGCACAGCCCCCAACCTTCTTTGCTTTCAGAATAAGCAAATTTACTAAGCAGGTCCATAGTTTCCAGATCATAAACCAAACCTTCTTGGGATTGCCAAGTCAACTGATAGATTTTATCATTTAAAATCGTTAAGCCTTCGCCAAAATAAAATTGATCTAATTCTACATGTTTCAGTACCTCCCCCGTTTTATAATTTACTTTTCTCAAAGAAGACTCGCCACGCTGACCTGTACTTTCGTACAAGGTGTCGGCATGAAACTCCAAACCTTGCGTATAAGCTGAAATATCGTGAGGATAAGTATTTACAATCTCGTAGGTGTATAATTTAGGACTATCATCATTCAAAATTTTAATCGTTTCTGACAGTTTTACCTCTTCCCCATTTATATCTATAATAACGTCAAGCTTGTGATCTCCTAATTTCAGCTGAGATAAATCTATTGAAAAGGATTCTGACAATTGAACTTTAAGTAGTTCGCCTTGAAATTTTATATCTACTGAATTTACCTCGTGATCCTTTAATGCTTTGATAGATGCTTTAAGCACTTCCGAATTAGTAAAAGTTTTAGACTTGCCCTCTACTAAAACTTTAAAATCTTTAGATAAATCTTCATCACAGGAGAAGAAATTAAGCGTTAAAAATATGACTGCCAAGGATTTAATAATTCGCATAATTCTAAATTTGAAATACGGAGTAAAAATAGGGAATTTGACTAGAAAACAACTTGTTGACTTTAAATAAGATTGTATATTTGCAGTCGGGCAAGTTCTACACAACCAGCTCCTGTCGAATCCCCCAGGGCGGGAACGCAGCAAGGGTAGATGGTCGTAGCGGTGTGATGTAGGTCGCTTGCCCTTTTTTTTATTTCCAATCCCTTTCCCTCATTTTTTTCTTAAGCCTATAAGTTGGATATTTGCCGAAATTCAACTAGCAATGCAAAACGTCGTTTTGATTACTGGAGCTTCCTCTGGAATTGGAAAATCTATAGGTGAGTATCTTGCCAATTTCAATTATAAAGTTTACGGTACAAGCAGAAAACCTCAGCACAAAGAACTCAATGGAATTCATTTTATTCAACTTGATGTGACTCAGCAGGAAAGTATAGAAACAGCGATTGAGACACTGATTTCTAAAGAGGGTCAGATTGATTTTCTAATTAATAACGCAGGCGTTGGCATTACAGGTCCTCTCGAAGAAATACCTGACGTAGAACAAAGGAAAATTTTCGAAACTAATTACTTTGGACCACTTAAAGTGATTAACACGGTTTTACCACACATGAGGTCCAGACAATCTGGTTTTATTATCAATATTACTTCTATTGCTGGGCATATGGGTTTACCCTTTCGTGGATTTTATTCAGCAACCAAAGGAGCTTTAGAATTGACAACAGAATCTTATCGGATGGAATTGAAAGCTTTTGGCATTAAAATGACCAACGTGGCACCTGGAGATTTTGCTACTAATATTGCTGCCGGAAGATTTCACGCACCGATTAAAGACAGTTCTCCCTACAAAACCGTTTACGAAAAAAGCCTGAAACTGATGGATGAACATGTTGATCATGGTAAAGACCCGAATCTGATGGCCAAAAGCGTATATGCGATCATGCAAAAGTCAAATCCAAAAATTCATTATAAAGTTGGTGATTTTACACAAAAAATATCGGTTTTCCTCAAACACATTCTACCAGATAAAGTTTTTGAAAAACTGCTGCTTAAACACTATAAACTGTAAATTTGTAATTAAAACATATACTTATGAAATTTTTTATTGACACAGCAAATATTGACCAGATCAAAGAAGCTCAGGATCTTGGAATCCTGGATGGTGTGACTACCAATCCCTCTTTGATGGCAAAAGAAGGCATCACTGGAGAAGAAAATATCAGAAATCATTACATCAAAATCTGTGAAATTGTAGATGGCGATGTGAGTGCCGAAGTTATTTCTACAGATTTTGACGGTATGGTCAAAGAAGGGGAAGCTTTAGCTAAACTTCATGATCAAATCGTTGTAAAAGTTCCGATGATTAAAGAAGGGGTTAAAGCTATCAAATACTTTTCAGAAAAAGGAATCAGAACCAATTGCACGTTGGTATTTTCTGTAGGGCAGGCACTTTTAGCTGCCAAAGCCGGTGCTACTTATGTCTCTCCTTTTATTGGACGTTTGGATGATATTTCAACAGATGGTTTAAATTTAATTGAAGAAATTAGGTTAGTCTATGACAACTATATGTTTGAAACCCAAATTCTGGCTGCATCTGTAAGACATACCATGCATATCATTGACTGTGCAAAACTAGGAGCGGATGTGATGACTGGACCATTATCTTCTATTGAAGGACTTTTGAAACACCCATTGACCGATAGCGGATTAGAAAAATTCCTTGCAGATTATAACAAGAATAACTAAAATTCTCAACACCATTAGTCTTGGCTTAGGGATTGAAGTGAAAATCCTGCAAGACTAAAAGCTTATAAAACTTAAGTCCGGCTAGCGCCCAAAGAAGCTGGCCGAACTTTTTAGTTTTATGCTTTTGGGCTGAAGCATTGCAACGAAAAGCCCGACCCCTCCCCAAAGCTTTGGGGAGGGGTAAGCCCCAAACTATAATTCTAAAGAGACTTTAAAGTTTTAAGGAAGTACTCATGCTGATCTTCTGTATAATCCAAATGCGTCACTAAACGCATTTTGCCATTTCCCATATTACTGATTCTAATCCCTTTTTCTTCCAGGTCCCGCATGAATTTGATTTCATCGAGGTGAGGCTGAAGGTAAAAAATAACAATATTTGTCTCGACGTGATCCACCGCTTTAATTAGGGGATGATCGGTTAATGCCTGTTCGATATCCCTGGCTCTTTCATGATCCACTTTCAATCTATCCACGTGATTGTGCAACGCGTAATATGCTGCTGCAGCCATATAGCCCACCTGTCGCATACCACCCCCAAGCACTTTACGAACTCGCATGGCCTGTTTCATAAGGTCATCATTCCCCATCAAAACTGTTCCCATTGGAGCGCCAAGGCCTTTGGATAAACAGAGAGAAATCGTATCAAATTCTTTTCCAAAGTCTTTTGGATCATGATTATTAGCAACAATAGCATTATAAAGTCTGGCTCCATCGAGGTGCAGACCCAATCCATGTTTATCGCAAACAGTTCTAATTGACTGAATAGTCTCCATATCATAACAGGCGCCTCCACCTTTGTTGGTCGTGTTTTCCAAACATACCAAAGACGTTAATGGACTGTGGTAGAAATCTGGTGGATTGATAGCTGCTTCCACTAGATCGGCAGTGATTTTACCTTTATCTCCATCTACCAACTTACAAGAGACTCCACTATTGAACGAAGCTCCACCTCCTTCGTAATTGTAAACGTGAGCCCATTTATCACAGATGAGTTGTTCTCCTGGTTGAGTATGGAGTTTGATGGCCGCCTGGTTGGACATGGAACCTGTCGGAAAATATAATGCTGAGTCCATCCCAAATAAGTCTGCCAAATACGTTTCCAGCTGATTTACAGACGGATCTTCTTTATAGACATCGTCGCCAACATCAGCAGACATCATGTATTCCAACATCTCTTTTGTTGGCTTTGTGACGGTATCACTTCTTAAGTCAATTTTCATGTGTTTATTTTTATTGTTTTTTAATGGTCACACCCGCCTGAATGAGGCACTCGGGCAGGTGTGACCTTTGATGATTAAAATAATCATTTAAATATTTAGTCTAATGACTATTTTAATCATGTCGGTTTCATCTAAGTACTTTTATTCGAAAATAAACATAATTAGATGGATGACGCAAAAGATAATTTTTAAATTTGACAAAATTTAAATTATGATCAATTCTGAATCCATCAAGACTATAAACAAGCGTATCACTTCCCTAAACCAGTATCTTTGACTTAGATGCTAAACGCGTCAAAGTAACCAACGAAGAAGAAAAAACATTTGCTCCAGATTTTTGGGATAAGCCTCAGGAAGCGCAGAGGTTGATGCAGGCCATCAATGATGAAAAGCAATGGATCAAAAGCTTTGATGAAGCCAAGCAAAAGGTAGAAGACCTCAACGTTTTGTTTGAATTTTTTGAAGATGGAGAAATTTCTGAAGAAGAAGTTCAGGAAAAACACGATGAGGCTTTAGACCTCATTGAAGATTTGGAATTCAAAAATATGCTTTCTGAGGAAAGCGATCCTTTAACCGCTGTTTTGCAGATTACAGCCGGTGCTGGCGGTACTGAAAGCTGTGACTGGGCAGAAATGCTCATGAGAATGTATGTGATGTGGGCCGAGCGCAAGGGCTTTAAAGTAAGAGAACTCAATCACCAGTCTGGCGATGTTGCAGGTATTAAAACAGTGACTTTAGAAATTGAAGGCGATTATGCTTTTGGTTGGCTAAAAGGCGAGAACGGTGTTCATCGCTTAGTCAGAATCTCTCCGTTTGATAGTAATGCTAAACGCCATACCTCTTTTGCTTCAGTTTATGTATATCCTTTGGTGGATGATACCATAGAAATCGATATCAATCCTTCAGATATTAACTGGGATTTTGCCAGATCTGGTGGTGCTGGAGGTCAAAATGTAAACAAAGTAGAAACCAAAGCGATTCTTACTCACCATCCTAGTGGCATTGTTATTCATAATTCTGAAACTCGATCTCAGTTAGAAAACAGAGAAAAAGCTATGAAAATGCTGAAATCTCAACTTTATGAAATTGAATTGAAGAAGCAACAAGCCGCCAGAACCGAAATCGAATCTGAGAAGAAAAGTATAGAATGGGGGTCTCAAATTCGGAATTATGTGATGCATCCCTATAAACTCGTGAAAGATGTGAGGACAGGTCACGAAAGCGGAAATGTGGATGATGTGATGAATGGTCATATCGATTCCTTTTTGAAAACCTTCCTTATGAGTAGCGGTCAGAAAAAAGAAACAGATAGCTTATGATTAAACTATACCATAACCCACGATGCAAGAAATCCAGAGAAGGCTTAGCCATTCTTGAAGCATCAGGAAAAGATTTTGAAATTATCAAGTATTTGGAGGACATTCCTTCCAAAAGCGATATTGAATCTATCTTAGATAAACTTAAAATCTCTCCTATCGATCTTGTTAGAACGCAGGAAAAAATCTGGAAAGAGAACTTCAAAGGGAAACCTTTATCAGATTCAGAAGTAATTGACGCTCTTCATGAATATCCTAAATTAATAGAACGACCAATTGTAGTTAATCAAGATAAAGCTGTCATTGGCAGACCTCCTGAGAATATTAAAGGAATTCTTTAGGGATTATTGAGTCTCTTTTGAATAGTGATCTTTGTATTTTTATACATCTAAAATGTAATAAATGAAGCCCCACACCGCATTTCCAGAAGTTGTCAATGAATATAAACAATGGGCCTTAAGCCAAAACGTTCTGAATGAAATTTTCACTTATCTAACTCCTAAAGGAAATCGTTCTCAGGTAAAAGCCGGGTTGGAAAACACTCTTATGAACGTGTTGTTGAGTCAGCAGACTTCCGGTGAGGATTTGTTTATGAAGATTGATTCTGATGCCATTATTTCCGGTTTCGCTTATGCTGACTTGAGTTTGAACACCAAAGAAGCGAAAGATTGTCTGGAGTTAATCAAAAATACCTTCGTCAACTACTCTGAAAGTATCAATATTCCTAGAGCTATTGACATCAATTCAAATGAATTTAACGCAGGTGATTTTAAAGTCAAACGAAATCAATATATCGACAAAGCTTTCCATTTTGTCAAGTCGAAGTCGAATGAAGAAACAGCGGCAAATGCCGTTTTAAGATCTGCGTTGAGGTACGCTTCCATTTATGCAGAGACCCGACATATTGGACCACCACAAAAGGTGTATGATATGTTTTACGACTGGGGAATAAGAAATGAAGGCTTTGCTTCACCATTCAATGCCAGGTTACTTGGTAAACCAGAGGCTCAATTTCACAGTCTTTTTAAAGATACAGACCGAATTTTTGGCAGTGCGGGGAGTTTTTTCAATCTAGACCAACCAGAAAATTCTGGCCACTGGTGTTTGGACCCACCTTTCACCACGGAGTTAATGACTAAAGTAGATTCGATTTTAAGAGAATGGCTGGCCACTTATAAAGACTTAAGCTTTCTGCTTATCATTCCTGAAAGTCACACTCCTGCAAATGCTCCAGATGAAACTGTAACTTTGAAAAAAGGCATACATCATTATGAAGGTTTAGAAGGCGTTTTAAAACCCTTACCCGTGAATGTCTGCATTCATCGGTATGGAAATCTAAAAGGTTTTTCTGCTGAAGCAATTCTAAGCGGCTATTCAAAATAAAAAAGGCTCTCTGACATATTTCAAAGACAACCTTTTATATACATTTAATTAGTGTATTTCATTGCTCAACTTCTATACCTGCAAGGATTTGAAGATTGCTTTAAATTCACGCAAAGCAATAGAAAAATACGCAAAGCTCGCAAAGAAAAATTTTCTATAGTCTATACTTCTGATCATGGTTATCTTAAGGACTTTTCTGCTGCAGCCGTTCATGAAGGGTATTCAAAGTAAAGAAAGGCTACCTGACATATGATAAAGACAGCCTTTTAAATACATTTAATTAGTGTATTTCATTGCTCAACTGTTATACCTGCAAGGATTTGAAGATTGCTCTTAATTCACGCAAAGCAATAGAAGAATAAGCAAAGCTCGCAAAGAAAAATTTTCTATAGTCTATACTATTGATCATAGTTGTCTTAAGGATTTTTTTGCTGATGCCATTCATGAAGGCTACTCAAAATAAAAAAGGCCATCTAACATATGAGACAACTTTTTAAATACATTTAATTAGTGTATTTCATTTCTCAACTTCTATACCTGCAAGGATTTGAAGATTGCTCTTAATTCATGCAAAGCAATAGAAAAATACGCAAAGCTCGCCAAGGAAAAGTTTTTTTTGCAAAAGCAACCCTGAAAAGCTATTCAACATAAAAAAACTGGTTTGAAATAATTTTCAAACCAGTTTTTTTATAGGGCTTATTTCAGCTATCCTATATTTAATTTCAATATGGCTAGCTATTAAGAATTCGTCATATCTTCTGGTCTTACCCACTTGTCGAATTCTTCTTCTGTGGTATAGCCTAGATTGACCGCTTCTTCTTTTAAAGTTGTTCCATTTTTATGAGCTGTATTAGCGATTTCAGCTGCTTTATAATAGCCGATTTTAGTATTCAAAGCAGTGACCAGCATCAATGAATTTCTTAATAGTTCATCGATTCGCTCCTGATTAGGTTCGATTCCTGCAGCACAATTTTCATCAAAAGACACGCAGGCGTCTCCAATTAACTGAGCCGACTGTAACACATTGGCAGCCATCACAGGTTTAAAAACATTGAGTTCAAACTGACCTTGCATACCTCCAACGCCAACGGCAACATCGTTACCCATCACTTGAGCACAGACCATCGTTAAAGCTTCACATTGTGTTGGATTCACTTTTCCCGGCATAATAGACGAGCCTGGCTCGTTAGCAGGGATATTGATCTCCCCTATTCCACTTCTTGGTCCGGAAGACAGCATTCTGATATCGTTTCCTATTTTGTTAAGCGATACGGCAAGTTGTTTCAACGCGCCATGAGTTTCAACTAAGGAATCATGTGCTGCAAGAGCTTCAAATTTATTTTCTGCAGAAACAAAAGGCAAGCTGGTGAATTCTGCAATATACTTTGCCACTTTATCAGCGTAACCTTTTGGAGTATTGAGGCCGGTTCCTACAGCTGTTCCTCCAAGTGCCAGTTCCTGCAAGTGAGGCAGGGTGTTTTCCAAAGCTTTCAGACCATGATTAAGCTGAGAGACGTAGCCGCTAAATTCTTGTCCGAGGGTTAACGGCGTAGCATCCATGAAATGAGTTCTACCTATTTTTACGACATCTTTAAACTCTTCAGACTTCTTTTGTAATTGGTCTCTCAATTGCGAAACCCCTGGAATAGTAACATCTACTAATTTCTTATAAATCGCTATGTGCATCCCGGTTGGAAAAGTGTCGTTGGAAGACTGGGACTTATTGACGTCGTCGTTTGGAGCAACAAATTTATCTCCTTTTCCAAGTTCGTGTCCCTGTAACTGGTGAATTCGGTTAGAAATTACTTCATTCACATTCATATTGCTTTGTGTTCCTGAACCCGTCTGCCAGATGACTAAAGGAAACTGGTCATCATGCTTGCCTTCAAGAATTTCATCACAGACTTTGGCTATTAAATCTCTTTTTTCTTCTTCAAGAACGCCTAATTCTGCATTGGTATAAGCCGCAGCTTTTTTCAAATAAGCAAAGCCATAAATGATTTCTAAAGGCATGGAAGCCTGGGGTCCAATTTTGAAATTATTTCTCGACCGCTCGGTTTGAGCAGCCCATAATTTATCTGCTGGCACTTGAACATCGCCTATGGTATCTTTCTCTATTCTGTGGGACATAGTATGATTTTTTATTTGCCAAATTTAAGAAATATAAAACTTACTTATCGCTCAGATTGAATTTGAAGAGAATTATTTTGCAGAATAGTAGGCTTGTATTTCATTCTTTAATTATCTTTGCGTAAACAAAATTTATTCTGATGTTCGAATTTGATCAATATTTAGGGTTTTTACTTTTTCTACTCATCTTAACTATCGGGTTCTGGTTAATGATATTTTTAACGGCGATTATTCCTTACTGGATAGGAGGATCCTTAAAGGAAAGATTGAAAGAAATGAAAGAAAATAAAAAGAAGAAGAAAGACGACTAAACCAAACATATTTTACAAACATAAAAGGCAGGAATTCATTTCCTGCCTTTTTTTGTGTGTTAGAATCAATATCTACTAACCTCCATACTCTCCATCATCATCACTGTCGCCACCTCTTCGGTTTTGATCTCTTTTCTGCTGATTAAATCGGTAAACTAAGGTTGCAGTGATTTGTCTTTCTCTCCATTGAAAAGAACTATTGGATGTAAAATTATCTGTCACCGTAAATTGATCTCTCCTTCTTGAGTTGAAAACGTCTCTTACATTCAATGAAATTGTCGCATTTTCATTTAAGATGTCTTTACTAAACGCTAAATCTAAAGAAGCAATAGGATCGGTTTCGGTTTGGGCATTTTGCCTTGGACCTCTGTAAAAGGCATTGGTCTGCCATTGGATTTTCCAAGGTAAAATCACATTGGAGCTGAATCTACCAAAATAACTTTCATTGGAAGCACCGTAGTCTATCCCTTCAAAACTTCCATCGGTTTCAAATTTAAAATAATTAAAGCTCAAGTTTGTTCTCAACCAATCTGCTGGATTGTATAAAATTCCTAGTTCAGCTCCATAACGTTGTTCTGTCGATAAATTAATTGGAATGTTTTCAATAATGTCAATATTATCTTCTTCAGTATCTCTTCCTGTATCCCGTTGCACACGTTCAAAAGCGTCTGTTTCCTTTTGGAAATAAACAGAACTCGTCAATGTAAATTTTTCCCAGCGTTTTAAGTAACCCAGGTCAAAAGCATTGGCAAAAGATGGATTCAAATCTGGATTTCCTTGAAATACATTTGTTCTACTAGACTGAGAAGGAAATGGATTTAAATACCAACTTCTCGGTCTGTTAATTCGTCTGTTGTAACCTAAAGTCACATTTTCTTCTTCACCTAATTCATAAACCAGGTTGACGGTTGGAAATAACCCGTCAAAGTTTTTATCGAAATCAAAACTTCTATCAAAATTTTCTGGAACCCTCGGGGTTGTGTTACCTTTAAGCTGTGTATTCTCATACCTTAAACCTAGTAAAAAAGAAAAGTCACCAAACTTATCCCCATACTGAGTATAAACTGCTGTTACGTTTTGTTTAAAATCAAAATCACTCGACACGTTTTCATCAATTTCCAAATTACCAGTATTGAGATTTCTACGACTTACCAAAAAGCCCTGTGTCTGGTCTGAGTAATCACCTCTGAAGCCAGCCTCAAACTGAGCATCACCTATAGGTTTGACATAATCTGCCTGTATCAAGTAACTTGATTCGTCTTCAGTTTCTAAAACCTCCTGATAGGCTACAGCAGCTGAAGAAGGAATAATTTGATTCTCTTCAATAAAGCTGTTCTTGGTCTCGTCACTTGATGAATATTGTAAATCTGCAGTCAGTTTATGATCTCTATTTTCCTTATCAAATCGCTTTTCATAATTAAAAGAGTATTGTAAACGCTTGTCATCTTCTCTTTCATCTTCAATCCTTCTGGTTGTACTTTGTTCCGTTCCACTTGCAAATCTCCTGTTATCATTTGTGGTTATGTCTTGGTCATCTCCAAGTCTCATGAAAAAACTTCCCGTCACAGATGACATATCATCTATAAAGTATTCCACTCCTGTATTTAAATTGAAATTTTCACCAGACCGGTCATATTCTCTGGTTTCTAAAATCCTATCGAAGTTTTGTCCGTTTGGATATCTGTTATCAAAAATGGCATTACCTGGTCTTCTTCGATCTGAAAACCCTAAACTATTAAAAATATTGAAGTCATCGCTTCTTAAATTTACATCTGTATAAATACCAGTATTCCTTGGACTCCCAACTGTTCCTCTCACAGAACCATTAAAACCAAGGGTTTTTTCGCGCTTCAAAATAATGTTAATAATACCTCCAGTTCCTTCTGCATCGTATCTCGCTGAAGGACTTGTAATTACCTCCACAGATTCTATGGCTTCAGCAGGAAGCTGTTGAAATACATCCTGACTTCCAAAGCCTGCAACAGATGAAGGTTTTCCGTTTATCAAAATTCTGACATTAGAATTTCCCCTTAAACTTATGCCGCCATCAATATCTACCGTTACAGAAGGAACGTTGCCTAAAGCATCACTTACAGTACCACCTGCTGTGGTAAGGTCTTTTCCTACATTGTAGATCTTTTTATCCAGTCTTACTTCTACCTGGGTAGTTTCGGCCACAACAGTGACTTCATCGAGACTATCTGCTTTAGTTCCAAGTTTGATGGTTCCAAGATCTGTATTTTTATTAATTTTAAAATTTTTGATTTCTTTAACCCCAAAAGAAATGTACTCAATTTCTAGATCATAAGTCCCTTCTTCTAGTTGAATTGAGAAGACTCCCTTTTGATTGGTAACTCCCCCATTTACGATACTTCCATCCTCTATGCTTTTAGCTGATACAGAAGCATACTCTAATGGAAAATCCATTGAGCCATCGATTACTTTTCCGGTCAATTCATATTTTTGGGCAAATCCTACGATTGGAAGAAACGCAAGAATAATAAATATCTTTTTGTACATTACTTTTGTTTAAAGTTCATTACTAGGACTTAAACAAATAAATTGAGTTTAATCGGGTGTCGTTAAAGTTGAGTTAACACTTTAAGCTACTGATTTATCAAGGAAATTCAGTCATTTTTTTGTGAGGTAACTTGGTAGTTGTTATATTTCAACGAATTTACGAACCTTAACATTGAAAGACATGTCAGAACAGAAAGATCCAAAGGATATAAATAAAGAAAACGTCTCAGAATCAGTTGAAGACACTTCTGAAAATAAGACTGCTGAAACTTCTAAAGATGAACACTCATCAAGTAAAGCAGAATCAGAAGAAAAGAAGAAGCAGGAAAAAGTCTCAAAACCAGCTGAAGACACACCTGAAACTACTTCTGCTGAAACTCCTGAAGATAAGGAGGCTTCCAGTGAGTCTGTAGAAAAATCAGAAGAAAAAGACAATGAAGAAGATCAGAAATCTGAAGATCAAAATGTTGATGAGGCTAATGCAGAAGACAGCGAAGACCAGGATGTTGGGAGAAGACATGAGATAGAAATGAAGGATTACCATGCCATGTCCTTGGATGAGCTTGTACTTGAACTGGAAAGTTTGGTAAAGAAAGAGAAGGTTCAATCTATCAAAGATCACGTCAATAATATTAAAACTGAATTCGATAAGAAGTTTAATGATGTCATCGAAGAAAAAAAGGAAGAATTTATAGCTGAGGGCGGAAACATTATAGATTTTCACTATTCCTCTCCAGTTAAGAAAAACTTCAATACGATATATTTTGATTATCGTGAAAAGAGAGACCAACACTACACTCAACTTAAGAAAAACCTCAACACCAATCTGAAAACAAGACTTGGAATTATCGAGGAGCTGAAAAATATGATCGGCTCTGGTGAGAGTATGAATACCAGTTTTAAACAATTTAAAGAACTTCAGGAGCGTTGGAAAAATGCGGGTTCTGTTCCTAAAAGTGATTATAACACAGTTTGGAATAATTACCACCATCATGTAGAGCGCTTTTACGATTTTCTGCATCTAGACCGTGAGTTTAGAGACATGGACTTTAAGTATAATTTGGATCAAAAACTCAAAATTATAAATCGTGCTGAAGAACTGGCTCAGCAGGAAGATGTGAATAGAGCATTTCGAGAATTGCAGTTGCTACACAAAATGTGGAAAGAAGAGCTGGGTCCAGTAGCCAGAGAATTCAGAGATGAAATTTGGGAAAAATTTAGTGAAGCCACTAAATTGATTCACGACAGACGTCAGGCTTACTTTGAAGAATTAGACAAGAAACGCGAGGAACACCTGAAGGTGAAACTCGATATTATTGAGCAGATTGAAAAGCTGACAAACACTAAAATCACACAGCACAAGGACGCTCAGGAACGCATCAAGAATGTAAATAAACTGCGCGACCTTTTCTTTAGAGCGGGAAGTGTCCCTCGACAGAAGCAAGATCAAACCTGGGATGCCTTTAGAAAAGCGACAAGAGAATTCAACAGAAATAAGAATGATTTTTATAAGGAATTAAAAGCTGAGCAATACGCCAATCTTGAAAAGAAGAAAGAGCTTATCAAAATTGCTGAAGAACATAAGGATAGTGACGATTTTAAAACCACTACGCCTCTTATGAAAAAAATTCAAAACGATTGGAAGAAAATAGGTCATGTCCCTAGAAAGGATTCCGATAAGATCTGGAAGCAATTTAAAGCAGCTTGTAACCATTATTTTGACAGGTTTCATTCCAGTAAAAATGAGGAGAGCAATGAGGAAATGAAAGCTTTCAATCTTAAAAGAGAGCTTATCCAAAAATTTAAAGATGAAACTATTGTCGATGACAAAGAAAGCACCATCAAACTTGTAAAATCTTATATTTCAAAGTGGAATGACATCGGAATGGTTCCTGCCAATAAACGCTATGTTGAAAATAAATTCAACAGAGCTTTGGATCAGATTTTTAAACAAATCGATATTAGCAAAACAGATGCTGAATTGTTAAAGTATCAAAATAGACTTCAAAATCTGGAAGAATCAGACGATACTCAACGCATCTACAAAGAGCAAACTTTCCTTAGAAAGAAAATTGATGACACAAAAGCGGAGATACAACAACTAGAAAACAATCTCCAGTTTTTCTCTGATGCCAATAGAGACAACCCACTGGTGAAAGATGTTTACAATACTATTGATAAATTGAAAGAGGATCTTGAGATGTGGAAAACTAAATTAAAGAAAATAAAAGAGCTTTAGTGAAAATACAAACACCAGATTCAACCTATAAATGTCCGTTATGCATCAGTATAGCGGATTATTTTTGTTCGATTGGTAAGAAAGGTAGAGATTATTACAAATGCAATATCTGCCACTCGGTTTTTCTTCACCCTAAAAAATATATTGATTATTCTTCTGAAAAGTCGAGGTATGAAGAACACAACAACGATGTAAAAGATCCTAGATATCAAACATTCGTTAGTCCAATTACCGATGCTATAGAAGCTCAGTTTCCAAAAACTGCAGACGGACTTGATTATGGATGTGGAACTGGACCAGTAGCATCAGTCGTGCTAGAGGCGGATGGGTTTAAAGAAATTGCCTTATATGACCCGTTTTTCCAGCCTAATGCAGAACACCTCACTAAAACTTACGATTTTATCATTTGCTGTGAAGTCATGGAACATTTCTTTAATCCGAAAGAGGAATTTGCTGTGTTGAGAAAGTTACTAAGACCTTCTGGAAAGCTGTTCTGCAAAACCAGTATTTTGAAAGATGACAGCGACGAAGATCACTTTAAAGACTGGTGGTACAATAACGATCCTACGCATGTGTTTTTTTATACTCCAAAAACACTTGAGTTTATTGCTAAAACCTTTGGTTTTGAGCAGGTTCTAATAGAGCCAAAACTGATTACTTTCGGTTAGAACAACACATCCTTACACGCTGTTAACTTGAGCGCAGTCGAGAGGCTACTCAGCGCATTAACATAAAGCCAGGTCTTAGCTGCGATCGACCTGACATGAACAGGCAAAACCAAACACCTACAGATTTGACCTCGGCTAAATACCTTTCTAGCAACTTATTATTTGTAGGGTTGATTACGCAGAACAGACAAAAAATTACTTATCCCAAATTAAAATCCGGAAATAAGTCTTTCATTACAAAACTATAATTAGGATTTAAAAAAACAGCTTTTTCCAAGTGATCTTTTGAATCTTCTGTTTCTCCCAGTTCAAAGTAAACCCCTGCATATCTGTATTCGAGTTCAGCAAAATGTGGAAAGAAGTCTTCTGCATGCTTCAGGGTTTGCAAAGCATCCTTGAAATGTTTTAATTGAACAAGAATATCTATGCGTGTAATCCAGGTTTCTAGCTCATAATTTCCCAACTCCAAACTTTTCTTGAAGCCGAAAGCTGAATCCTTAATGTTATCTAACTCCAAATTAATAATGGCAAAATGTTTCCAATACAGGACATTTTCTTCATCTATATTGATGGCTTTATTGATGTAATAAAGCGCCATTTTATAATCTTTAATTTTGACATGGTAATCTGAAAGGGCCAGCCAGACTTTATCTAAAAGCGGATCTTCATGTAAGGCTTTTTTGTAGTGCTTTAATGCCTTTTCGGGATCGTTGAGTTTCAAAAAACACTTACCAATCCTAAGGTATGCAAAAGCCGTAGGATCATCGATTTGAAGTGTTAGCGTATAACATTCTATAGCTTCTTTGTAGCGTTTTAGACGTTCCAAAACTTTGCCTTTTTCAAGATAAGCTCCAATAAAATAATCATCTGAAATAATGGCAAAATCAAAAGCTTCAAGAGCTTTTTCATAGTGTTTTTGCTCAAAATACAATTTACCAAGTTGATGCCAAGCCACCTCGCAGTAGGGTTGACGATCCAAAAAATTCTTGATATATTCAACAGCTTCCTCGTTTTGATTTAGGAAATCGAAACAATAAATGATATTATAGAGGGCTGTGTAATCATTTTCATCGTTTTCTAAACACTGAATATAGCTTTTCTTTGCATTTTCAAAATCTTCTATGAATAAATATTCCATACCCATGATGCTATGGATTTCTATAAGGTCGTCTGCAATGCTGAGCGCTTCTTTCAAGACTTCAATCGCATCCAGATGCAAATCTTGTTTAGAATATATGTTGGCTATAAGAATGTATATCTCTTCATTATTAGGCTCCAAAGACTTGAGACTGTCAAGCAGATCCATAGCTTTTTCAAATTTGTCTTCAAAGGTGTAAAGCTCAGCTTTCATCAAAAGTAAATTCACAGATTTTGGATGCTGATCAAGCGCAAGCTTCAAAGCTTTTTTAGCTAAAGCCAGACGCCCACTGTCTATATAATGAGCTATGATGTTTTCAAATTCAGCCGCATCGAAAAATAAGACCTCATTGGTCTTAAGCATCATTTCAAATTTCTCTATAGGAAAATCGAAGTCATCGTGATGTGAGGATCCTAACTGCATATAAAATGATTTAATTTGAGGGTAAGATAAACGTCTTTTTTCAATACAAGTCTAAATTTTTAAAAATGTTATCCACAAGTTATTCAGTAGTTGTAAGCTTATGATAATCATTAAGTATATCAATTATAATGCCACAGCCCAAAGCAATTTCTTCTTCAGAAATGGTTAATGGTGGTGAAATTCGTACAGCTTTCTTTTCATACAGCAGCCAAAATAAAATGAGTCCTTTTTCTTTAGCCTGCAACACCAGATGATTGGCAATATCTTCAGACTGAAGCATAGGCGCGAGCATCAAACCCATGCCTCTTATTTCTGAAATCAATTCGTGTTGAAGTAATTCTCGAAACAAGTTCTCTTTCTTTTCTACGCCTTCAATGATCTTAGATGTGGTCAAAACTTCCAAAGTGGCCTGACAGGCTGCTGCAATAACAGGATTTCCTCCAAATGTTGTGATATGTCCCAGTTTTGGTTTATCACTCAACAGACTCATCAGTGCTTTAGAAGCTGTAAAAGCCCCAACAGGCAAGCCTGATGCCATAGCTTTACCTATCACTAAAATATCTGGAACCACCTCAAAATGTTCAAATCCAAACAGTTTCCCTGTTCTTCCAAATCCAGGTTGAATTTCGTCTAAAATCAACAAAGCGCCAACCTCATCACACCTTTGCTTTACTTTTTTAAGATAATTATGGGTCGGCATTATAAAGCCAGCGCCCCCTTGTATAGTTTCCAGAATGACAGCCGCTGTGTTTTTGGTGATGACATCTAGGCAGGTTTCCTGATTAAATAGAATGTGGGTAATATCTCCGACTAAAGGCCGAAAAGGTGCTATGCGCTCTTCATAATCCATCAGGCTTAAAGCACCGTAGGAATTTCCGTGATAGCAATTTCTGGCAGCAATGATTTGACTTCTGCCTGTAGCTCGTCTGGCCAGTTTCATCGCCCCATCTATGGCCTCGGTCCCACTGTTTACAAGATAGGTTTGAGACAGTGATTCAGGTAAATGTTTGGCTAATAATTTGGTAAATTCAACGGCTGGGGTCTGGATATATTCTCCATAAACCATGACATGCATATACTTATCGAGCTGCTTCTTTATGGCTTCAATCACTTTTGGATGCCTATGCCCCAATCCACAGGCCGACACTCCCGCAACAAAATCTAAATGTCGATTTCCATCTTTGGTGAAAATAAAGGAACCCTCTGCATGGCTCACTTCCATACCAAGAGGATGAGGGGTCGTCTGTGCCTGATAGTTTAGAAAATCACTGTTCATCGGCGGGCGGTATGGCTTTTAACTTCTGTAATTTCTGAGGAGCTTTGGGCTTTTTATTTTCCTTTTCTTCAGGCTCAGCAGCCTCTGTAGTCGATTTTAAACTAGATTCTTTTAACGTTGAATTCAGGTTTAAATCTCGCATACCTTCAAAGAAGTCATCATAAATTTCAGGTTCTTTGATTCCTTGTATTTTTGGGAGTACGAGGCTATCTCGCCCTTTGAATAAATCTGATTTTGCAGTTAACCTTTCCTCTCCTCGCCAGTTAAAGCCTTTCAGTTTTTTTTCATTCTCCGGAAATACAGAACTTGGATAAGTATCGGAATCTACATTGGTATAATAATAAAGATCTACAATTTCCTGGTCTTCAAGTACTATTTTTATTCGTGCAGAGAGGGACTTATTTATCCCCATCAAATCTGTTGTCTCATCTCTTAAATAAAACAATGATTCCGTATTTTTGATAACATTCACTTGGTAAATCTCGTTGTTTTTTAAAAGACCATACAGCTCTTTACCTTTGATTTGATTGAAGCCTTCAATAGAATCTTTCTTGATCATAAAAGCATTATAGAACACTTTTAGCGAATCTAGTTCTTCAGTTTCAGTGTTGCTGATCAGAAAAATGGTATCGCCTGTAATCTGACTTTCACCAGACCATAATACAGGTTCACGAATTAATTTAGTAATGCCTGTACGTTCGCTACTATGAATAGAATCTGCTTTTCCACTTAAATCTGATTTAAATATCCTTGCATCATAAAAGGCACTGAGTTGTCTTTGATCAACTTCTCCGGTAACCATAAGTGTATCACTGGCGATAAACACAGAATCGTTTTGTTGCTTCATCGCTACAAGAGGGTTTTTAGCTATAAAAAGAGAATCTTTCTTTCTAAACAGTTCAGCATAATGACCTGTGATGACCGACTGATTGATGGTGTCGGTAACTTTGATGTTGTTGCTGGCCGAAGCAAAGCCAGAAGGCCTGTCAAAAAAGATACTATCGCCTTCGAGTTTTCGGTTTTCATAATCGATTTTGGAGTTTTTGACAAAAAACCCGTTATCATTTCGGGTATCATAAAAACCTCGCTCACAGTAAACCACGCTAGTTTCGCTAGTGATTGTTGAAGGCCCATATAAATAAGCATGTCCTTTTTCAGAATAAAAATCTAAATAATCGGAATCGATGTTATATTCAGGATTCCTCACTTTCACATTTTGCCTGAAAGAAAGTTTTTCCTGATCCATAAAATACCTGCCTATTTCACTTGTAATGGTAGATGCTGAATCTTTAACTGTCCCCCCGCTTCTATAAAAAGCTTCCTGATTAATTCTGTTAAAAAACAAGGAATCCGTAGTCAACTTATTGCTTGGTGTAGTCAACACCACATCCTCACTGGCAAATGCAAATTGGGTAGTTCCGTTATACTCGGCATACTTGCTAGTCATATTGACGGTATCGCCTTGTTTCATCCTAACATTACCATAAGCCTTAAAAAAATCGTCGGTTTGGTAAAATATGGCGCGATCACACCACACTTCTATCCCTTCATGTATAAAATAGACCTGATTTTGGACCTTGGACAAAATAAACGCATCAGGATAGTTTTCCTGATCCACACGGCTTCTATCACTAGTAAATTGAACCTCTTTGCCTTCCTGTGCATAAAGGAAACTGCTTAAAAGGAAAAAAGAAAGTCTAACTATAAGGTACTTCAAATCTTGTATATTGAATTACAAAATTACGCTTTTATAAAAACAAAAGCAGCGAATATGCGCTGCTTTAAGATTTAAATATGCTTACTAATTTTATAACAAATAATCTGTATTTACAAAATTAGAAGAATTGCTTTTTAGAAGCTTTTGAATAATTTCGTTGTTTTTTGGGTTGTCCTTAGAAGCTACAAAAGTTCGGATAGAAAAAGATCTCAAGGCATCATGCACACTCAAGGTCCCCACGGCTGAATCTTTTCGTCCTGTAAACGGTAACACATCGGGTCCACGCTGACAAGAGCTATTAAGGTTCACACGACATACCAAATTGACCAGTACATCTATAAGCGGGGCAAGCGCATCCACATTATCACCGAACAAGCTCACCTGTTGTCCGTAGTTCGATTTTGCTATTTCGTCCAGAAGCACCTGAATATCGTTAAAAGGTTTGATAGGGACGACTGGACCAAACTGCTCCTCCTGATACACCCGCATATTTTCAGTCACCGGATATAAAACCGCTGGATAAATATAATTATCGGTTGTGTTTCCACCTTTTTCATTTAGGATTTCAGCACCTTTCTCTTTGGCATCGTCGATTAATTCCTGAATGTAAGCTGACTTACCAGGTTCCGGAAGCGGTGTTAGTTTAACACCCTCTTCCCATGGCTGACCAAATTTTAACTCATCCACTCGTTTAGAAAATCGCGTATTGAATTCATCTTTGATATCTTCATGAACATAAACAATTTTTAGCGCCGTACACCGCTGACCATTATACGACAAAGTGCCGTTAATACATTCATCAATCGCTAAATCTAAATCTGCGCTTGGCAAAATGATAGCTGGATTTTTAGCTTCTAAACCAAGAATAAGCCTCAGTCTATTTTTGTAAGGATGCTGGTCTTGCAAGGCGATGGCTGAAGTAGAATTACCTATCAGCGCCAATACATCTATTTTTCCTGTCTTCATGATAGGAGCAGCTACTTCTCTTCCTCTTCCATAAATCACATTGATAACTCCCTCCGGAAAACTTTTCTGAAAAGCTTCCAGTAAAGGTGACAATAATAAGACGCCGTGTTTCGCAGGTTTAAAAACCGCTGTGTTTCCCATGATCAAGGCAGGAATAAGCAAAGCAAAGGTCTCATTCAACGGATAGTTGTAAGGTCCTAAACATAACACCACCCCAAGCGGACCTCTTCTGATATGGGCGTTAATGCCACCAACTTTCTTGAACCTGGAACTATCCCGGTCTAATTGTTTATAATCTTCAATAGTATCATAAATGTAGTCTACCGTTCTGTCAAATTCTTTTTCTGAATCTGGTAGCGTTTTGCCTATTTCCCACATCAGCAATTTGACGACTTCAAATCGTTTGGTTTTCATGAGTTCCACAAAAGAAGTCATGCATGCCAATCTATCTTTTACACGCATAGTTGGCCACTCCCCTTTTCCCTGATCGTAAGCTTTTACTGCAGAATCTAGCACCCCAAGAGCCGTTGGCTCATCCATATGAGGTACGGTTCCCAGTAAAGTTGGTTTGTATTCTTTGGTTGTTGAAATGCTTGAATGCACCTCATCCATTTTTCCTTCCCAGGGGACTAACTGGCCATTATCTAAATACGTTTTTTGATGAAGTAAGGAGTCAATCACAGAAATATCTGAACTTGCCATAATCTTTTAAGAGTTAAATTATTAATAATTTACAATATAAACAAACACACTATCCATTTTATTAAAACTAAACAAAATGATTTGTTAAGCTTTGATAGGATTAGTCAGTGAATAATATCTTTAGGTAATATTAAGTTTAAAGAGCAACTAAACTATTATTTTTGTGATTTATGAAATCATTCGCAATATATTTTTTGGTCAGTGTTATTGGTTTCCAACCAGTGAGCATAGGGGTGGTTAATCTTTTGAATTTATCAGATTTAGTTGAGCATTATCAACTTCACCAGAATGAATATCATAATTCTTTTACTGAATTTATTGAACTTCATTATGGAAGCCAAAAAGAATCTCATGCAGGTCAACACAAAGACCATGAAAATTTACCTTTTCAAGAATCACAATACAATACATCAAATTTTTATTTTGAATCTTCAGAATCTATAAATTTAGGGTCAACAAAACCCATTGAAAAAATTCATCATAATTTTAATTATAAGATTGATTTCACTTTTTTAAGTGAAACCGACATCCTGTACCCTCCAAAATATTAATAGATTTCCTAAAATCTAGAATTAATATTTATTCACACACCTAAACACATATGCTATCAAAAATCATTGAATTTAGTTTAAAATCTAAATTCCTTATTGTTCTATTTGTATGCGGTATCATTGGATTTGGTTCGTATGCCTTAATGAATGTACCCATAGGCGCAGTTCCCGACATCACCAATAATCAGGTACAAGTTATCACCACTTCTCGCAATTTATCAACTAGTGATGTTGAACAATTTATCACCTATCCTGTGGAACTGGAAGTGGCCAACTTACCGGGCGTTAAAGAAATACGCTCTGTATCAAAATTTGGCCTTTCGGTAGTGACCATTATATTTCAAGACGATTATGGGACTTATCTCCCACGGCAATTAATTTCAGAGAAATTAAAATCCGCTGCTGAAAAAATCCCATCCAACTTTGGTTCTCCGTTTATGGGGCCTATCACCACTGGCTTAGGAGAAATTTATCAATACACTCTCGAAACTAAGCCAGGTTATGAGGATGAATATGATGCCAGAGAATTAAGAACTATTCAGGACTGGATTGTAAAACGGCAACTTTCTGGCATTCCCGGAGTAGTTGAAATTAACTCCTGGGGCGGCTATTTAAAACAATATGAGGTAAGTATCAACACCAAACGCCTGCAGGCCAATGAAGTTAGTTTTTCTGAAGTCTTTCAAGCTTTAGAAAATAATAATTCGGTTGAAGGTGGAAGCTATATTGAGAAAAATGGAGAGGCTTATTTTATTCGAGGAGAAGGCCTAATTTCTGACCTCAAGGATATTAAAAACATTGTAGTCACCACGCGTAGCAATCAACCTGTTTATATCAAAGACATCGCAGAAGTGGGTTTTGGTCATGCCAGACGCTTTGGAGCTATAACTGGTAACGGTGAAGGCGAAAAAGTTCTTGGACAGGTTATGATGTTAAAGGGTGCCAATTCTCAAAAAGTTATAAATGCTGTAAAAGAGAGAATAGCTCAAGTTGAAAACACTTTACCAGAGGGCGTATATATCAATGGTTTCTTAGATAGATCAGAATTAATTGATCGCACAACTTCTACAATTATAGAAAACCTTTTTTTAGGTTTTCTGGTTGTAGCCTTTATCGTTATCCTCATTATAGGCGACTGGAGAGCTGGCTTAGTCATTTCTTCTATAATCCCTTTAAGTTTCTTGTGTGCCATCAGTTTAATGTATGTTTTCGGAGTGGATGTCAACTTGATGAGTATGGGAGCTTTAGACTTTGGAATTATTGTAGATGGGGCTGTCATTATTGTAGAGTTTGTAGCCTTCAGGATGTGGCAACGCGCCAACAATTTCAGTGGTAAAAGCTCTTCAGAAATCAGGAAACTGAAAGATAAAATCACCTTTAAAGGTGCTTCCAAAATGCTTACCTCTGCCATCTTTGGACAAATAATTATCTTAATTGTCTTTATCCCTATTTTGTCTTTGAGTGGTGTGGAAGGAAAAATGTTTAGACCAATGGCACTTACCTTTAGTTTTGCACTCATTGGTGCTATGATTTTAGGCTTCACCTGGGTTCCTGTAGCTTGCAGCCTGATTTTAAAACCAAATTCTAAACCATTCAAATTTTCTATAAAACTTATGGATGGCATTAAGCGTTTATACTTACCTTCTATAAAATGGGCTTTAGATCATACTAAAGTCGTCTTAGTCTCAGCTGTAGTATTAATTGCTCTTGGCATATTTACCTTCACAAAAATGGGCGGGGAATTTGTCCCAACTTTAGATGAAGGAGATTTTGTAATCCAACCGATTTTAAAAACCGGTAAATCTTTAAGCAGTACTGTAGAACGCACTACTGAAATTGAAAAGATTCTGATTGAAGAATTTCCAGAAGTAGACCAGGTCGTGTCTAGAATTGGAGCTGCTGAAGTTCCAACCGATCCTATGTCTATGCAGGATTCGGATGTTATTGTCATCCTGAAATCAAAATCAGAATGGAGAGAAGACATGACTAAGACAAAACTAGCTGGTGAAATCACAAAAGCTTTAGCTGTTTTTCCGGGTATGGAATTACAATTTACCCAACCTATCGAGATGCGTTTTAATGAGTTAATCACCGGAGTTCGCTCTGATATTGCTATAAAAATATTTGGTGAAAACCTCGACATCCTTTCTAGAAAAGGAAATGAGATTAAAGATTTAATCTCTGATGTAGAAGGCGCAGCAGATATTTTTGTTGAAAAAATTATTGGACTACCTCAGCTGGCTATAAATTTCAAAAGAGAAAAAATTGCAAGATATGGCCTGAACATCAAAGATGTAAACGCGGTTGTTTCAGCTGGTTTTGCTGGAAAAGCAACCGGTGTGGTCTTTGAAGGCCAAAAACGTTTTGACCTGGTCGTAAGGCTTCAGGAGGAACAACGTAAAGACATTAACGACATAAGAAATTTAATGATTGATACGCCAAATTCAGGTAAAATCCCATTATCCGAAGTAGCTGATATCAGTTATGAGAAAGGTCCTGCAAAAATCTCCCGTGACGACACCAAGCGCCGCATAGTCGTTGGTGTAAACGTAAGGAATAGTGATTTAGAAACGGTGGTGAAAAAAATTCAAGATTTGGTAGATGAAAATATTTCATTACCTGTTGGATACACTATCACCTATGGTGGTCAATTTGAGAATCTTAGAAGCGCTAAAGCACGTTTAAAACTAGCAGTACCTATCGCTTTACTTCTTATTTATATTCTACTCTATTTTGCTCTCAAAAAGCATAGAGATGCACTGCTTATTTATTCAGCTATCCCCTTCTCTGCTGTGGGAGGCGTTTTCCTGTTATGGCTTAGAGATATGCCATTTAGTATTTCGGCTGGTGTTGGATTTATTGCTTTATTTGGTATTGCTGTCCTGAACGGGATTATTTTGGTGGAGTATTTTAAAGATATTTTGAAAGAACACAATCAATTAAGTATAAAAAACATTATTGATGCCACCCAGGACCGCTTACGTGCCGTTTTACTTACGGCAAGTTCCACTGCCTTAGGCTTTTTGCCGATGGCGATTTCGACTGGCGCAGGCGCAGAAGTTCAACGTCCTGTGGCTACCGTTATTATTGGTGGTTTGGTTACTTCAACTTTATTAACTTTGATTGTTCTACCTGTATTATATGCTGTCACCATAAAAAAATCTAAAGTGAAACTTAAAGGTAAATTAGGATTATTAGTCCTATTATTTCTGGGTACAAGTTTTTCAAGTTTTGCTCAAGACAACGAGTTTGAAACTCTGAAAACTAAAATGCTTCAGAATAACAATAAATTAAAATCAGCTCAGCTACAAGCAGAAGGGGCTAAAGCAAGCGAAGGCGAGGCTTTTACTTTTGAAAGAACTCAACTGTTTAAAAACTATGATGAAACTGTGTTTGCTCCACCAGATAATGTGAGTTTATTTACAGCCTGGGGAATCTCACAAGCCATCGATTTTCCTTCGGTTTACGGAAGCAAACTGAAACTAAATAAAGTCAAAACAGATTTAGCCGAAACCCAGTATAGCATAACAGAACTTCGGCAAATCAAAACCTTGCAGCAGAACTATCAAGATTATTTGGCGGCTGTAAATCAACTTTCGATATACGATAGCATCTATCAGGTGTATTCTGAGTTTGCCTATATGGCCAAGCGGAAGTTTGAAGAAGGTGAATCCAATTATTTAGAAAAGATTACGGCGGAGTCAAAATCGAATCAAATTCAGCTTGAAATCTTACAGGTAAAGCAGAATATGACTGCGAGTAAAGTTGCTATCAAAAGTTTACTCCAAACAGAAGACACCTTGGTTTTGAATGGTAACCAACTCTATAAGTTACAATTGAATAAGCCTCTTGATAATTCAGATAATCTTAGTTTATCTGCTTTGGAGCTAGATCAAAAAGTATCTGAAAGAAATTCTGCTTTAGCCAAAAATCAGTTGTTGCCAGGGATTTCCGCCAGCTACTCTGTGAGAGGTAATTCTGCCATCGATAAGAATTTTGAAGTTTACCAAATCGGAATCAATATTCCTTTATTATTTTTTGGAGATCGCTCAAAAATAAAATCAGCAGAAATCATAGAACGCGCCAAGCAAGCCGAAGTTGAAGATGCAAAAATTGTTTTGGAACAACGTCAGAATCAGTTAATCAATCAGCTTTCTGTTCAACAAAAGGCTTTAGATAATTTTGAAAATTATCAACTGAAGGTGGCCAAAGAGATTTTGAAGTCTGCAAAATTGAGTTACAAAGCCGGAGAGATTGACTTTTTCAGATATACTCAAAGCATTGAAAATGCACAGCGAATTCAACTGGATTACCTTTCAAAATTAAGAGAATACAACCAAACCATCATTGCTTTAAATTATTTCTTATTAAACTAAACTCATGAAACGCTATACATATATTACCCTGCTCGTCTTTACACTGATATTCTTCTCATGTGGAGAAAAACAAACAGAATCAACAGAAGAAAAATCTGATACTAATTTTATTGAATTAACACAGGAACAATTTCAGAAAAATGAGTTGACCTTAGGAAAACCAGAAAAAATCACCTTTTCTGAAGAATTTGAAGTTACGGGGATGGTAGATGTTCCGCCAAAAAACAGATCATCGGTCACTTCCTACTTTGATGGCTATGTAAGTCACACTGATTTATTGGTTGGAGATAAGGTTGAAAAAGGAGATTTGCTGGTAAAATTAAAAAATCCAGATTTTATAAAAATGCAGCAAAATTATGTGGAAGCCCTAAGTAATCTAAATTACTTAACCTCTGAGTTTGATCGTAAAAAAACCTTGTATGAAGACCAGATTATTGCACAAAAAGTGTTTCAGTCTACCAAGAATCAATACCTCAATGCCAAGGCTCAGCTTGCAGCTGCAGAAGAACAAATCAGGTTGATGAATCTAAATCCTCAGGAAATCGAAAAAGGCAATTTCACTTCAGAACTAAATATTTTGGCGCCTATAAGTGGTAAGATTTCAAAACTGAACGTGGCTCAGGGAAAATTCATAGGAAAATCTGAGATGATCATGGAGATCCTGGATGTGGACCATATTCATTTAGAACTGGATGTGTTTGAAAAAGACCTTATGAAAATTCAAAAAGGAGACAGTTTACGATTTGAGATACCAGAAATATCTGAAGAAAGTTACCTTGCCTACTTACGTCTAATTGGTGCAGAGATAAATGAGGATAGAAAAGTTAGAATTCACGCCCATCCTTCAGACAGAGAAAACAAATTTACAGTCGGTATGTTTGTTAATGCTTATTTCGATACTGACAGGAAGAAACGTTTTGCTTTACCAGAATCTGCATTTACAGAAGTTGATGAAACCACTTATATTTTAGAACTCGTAGAGCAAAGCGACACTACCTATAAATTTAAAAAAGTTGGAGTAAAATCTACCGCACCACAGAATGGTTTTAAACCGATTTTAAATACGGAAACCATTAATTTAGATTCAAAATACCTGACCAAAGGGGTTTTCGATATGGTGACCATCACAAATTAAGGAGTCTGTCGCAAAATGGAATAAAATTTAAATTGCCAAGGACATCATTGAAGATACCAAAGAAGGTTAAAAAGCGGTATTAATAACTTCATCAAAAGGCTCTTTAATTTCTAAACACATCTTCGCATGTATTTTAAAATGGATGATATTTAGGAAGCTGAAGAAATTCATCTCAACATGAGCAGACATGAAGTCAAAAAAGGAGATGAGCTTATTAAGCTAACCGAAAAAGGAATTTAAATTTCTGGCTCATCTTTTAAAGAATAAAGGCAAGTTTACAATCCCCTTTCAATTAAAGAACAAGTTTAGATATTCATTTTGACTACGATACATCAATGCTTGACGTATATCATAAGAAAGGAACTGAATCTTAATCAAAAAGAACTTTTAAAAAATAAAAACCATGGAAAAATCATATTCAAAAATTTACCGCATCCTTCACTGGGCCATTGCGTTATCATTCTTCTTTTTATTAAGTACCATTTTCCTAAGGTTAACATGGATGAATAAGGAACACATGGCTGATATAATAGAAAAATACCTCAGTCAGAACGGGCAGGTTTTATCTCAGGATCAGTTAATAGTCTTAGCCAAACAAATAAGACAACCCATGTGGAATTGGCACATTTATACTGGTTACGTATTAGTTGGTCTATTTGGGTTGAGGTTCTTACTTCCGTTTTTTGGAGAAATGCCAATTCAAAACCCCTTGAGTAATGAGCTGACTACTAAAGAAAGATTTCAAAAGTGGATCTATGTCATTTTTTACGCATGCGTTGTCATTTCACTGGTCACTGGCTTGCTTATAGAATTTGGTCCAGAAGGATGGGAAGCGATAAGTGAAGAAATACACGTACTGTCCATCTATTATCTTGTCGCTTTCATAGTTATTCATCTATCGGGGGTTTTACTAGCCGAATTTACCAAGCAAAAGGGTATCGTGTCTAGAATTGTGAGTGGAAAAAAGAATATGAAAGAATAAAAAACGATAGGTCTAATCTTTGAATTAAACTGTTTAAATTCCGAACAATAATAACAAAGCCTTCAAAAAATATTTGAAGGCTTTGTTGGTCCGAAATAACGTTTAACTATCTCAATATGGTCTCTTTTCTATCTGGACCGACCGATACAATTTTGATGGGAACATTGAGTTCGTCTTCTATAAACTTGATATAATCCTTCAAAGCCTGTGGAAGGTTGTCAAAATTAGAATGATTTGAAATATCTTCTTTCCAGCCTTTGAATTCTTTGTAAACTGGTTGCAAGTTTTCTGCTTCTATATTGTAAGGCAAATGCTGAATTTCTACCCCCTTATAGTTGTAAGCAGTACACACTTTCAAAGTTTTGAACCCGCTCAACACATCAGATTTCATCATCATCAATTCGGTTACTCCATTGATTTGGACAGCGTATTTTAAAGCTACTAAATCTAGCCATCCACAACGTCTTGGTCGTCCAGTAGTGGCTCCAAACTCATTACCGACTTTTGCCATTCTCGCTCCATCTTCATCAAACAATTCAGTTGGAAATGGTCCGCTACCAACTCTTGTGGTATAGGCTTTAAATATTCCAAATACCTTTTTGATTTTATTAGGAGCTATGCCTAAACCTGTACAAGCACCAGCAGCCGTCGTGTTGGAAGAGGTGACAAAAGGATAGGTACCAAAATCAATATCCAGGAGAGACCCTTGAGCACCTTCAGCTAAAATAGTTTGGTTATCAACCTGCGCCTGGTGAAGATATTCTTCAGAATCGATAAATTTTAATAATTTTATGGATTCAATAGCCTCAAAAAATTCGTTCTCAAGCTCTTTCAGATTGTACTGAACATCCACATTATAAAATTCAATCAATGCCTGATGTTTATTAGCCAGCTGTCTGTATTTCTCTTTCCAGTTGTCAAATTCAAGATCTCCAATTCTCAAACCATTACGACCAGTTTTGTCCATGTAGGTTGGCCCAATACCTTTTAAGGTCGAACCGATTTTGGCTTTACCTTTAGATGTTTCTGAAGCAGCATCCAACAGCCGATGAGTTGGAAGAATGATGTGCGCCTTTCTAGAAATCAATAAGCTTTCTGTAAAGTCAAGGTTAAACTTGGCTAAAGCTTTTATTTCTTTTTGAAAGATAACCGGATCAATCACCACTCCATTTCCAACGACGTTTACTGCATTCTTATGAAATATCCCCGAAGGAATAGTGTGTAAAACGTGTTTTATGCCATCAAATTCAAGCGTGTGTCCGGCATTAGGACCACCTTGAAATCTTGCTATAATATTATAATCTTTGGTAAGGTAATCAACTATTTTCCCTTTGCCTTCATCTCCCCATTGGAGTCCAAGTAGTAAGTCTACTGCCATGTTTTAGTCTGTCTTTGGTTGGTTTTTTGTTCCATAGAAATATAATGAGTGGCGATCGATAGAAATATCGAACACCTCTTCTATTGTTTTTTTGATGGATTCTATACGAGGGTCGCAAAACTCTATAACTTCACCTGTATCGGTTAGGATGACGTGGTCATGTTGTTTATCGAAGTAAGACTTTTCATACTGAGCCTGGTTTTTACCAAACTGATGTTTTCTCACTAAACCACAATCCAACAGCAAGTCAATAGTATTGTATAAAGTAGCTCTACTTACTCTATAGTTCTTGGTCTTCATTTTGATGTACAAAGACTCAATATCAAAGTGATTATCACTTTCGTAAATTTCTTGAAGTATAGCGAATCTTTCCGGAGTTTTACGGTGCCCGTTGTTTTCCAAAAATTTAGTAAACACATTTTTTACAACAGCTAAATCGTTTTTTACGTTATCTTTATTTACCATAGTTACAAAAATATACTTTTATTCACGCTTAACCTTATCGATTCCATCGATTTTTCCCAATCTTTCCATAAGTTTAGACAATATCGATATATTTTTCACCTTCACAACTAGTTTCCCTTCAAAAACACCGTCATTACTGGAAAAGGCTATGCTTAAAATATTCACATTAAGATTCTTGGAAATTTCATTGGTGATAACACTTACTAAGCCAAGATCATCAATACCAGTAAGACCTATGCTTGCACTAAATTCTTCCTGAGAAGAATCTATCCACTTTGCTTTTAGAATTCTATAGGCATAGTTACTTTGAAGCTGGATCGCATTAGGACAGTTTTTTTTATGCACCTTAATACCATCCTTTATAGTTGTAAATCCAAAAACCTCATCACCAGGAATAGGATTACAACAGGGAGCTAATTTATAATCTAATTTTTGTTCATCATCACCAAACACAAGCTGGTCGTAGTTACTGGAAACATCCTCTTCTTCCTGTGTTTTGTCTTTTTCTGGTGAACGTCTGATTTTATTTTTGAAAAACGAAACTAACGCATTACTCCTGGAAGAAGCATAATCTTTAATTTGTTTGTTATCTATACTTCCAATTCCAACTCTATAGAATAAATCCAAACTTGTTTTCAGTTTGAAGAACACAACCATTTCATTCACTGTTCTTTCATTCAAACTTATGCGCTGAGATTTCAGTTTACGTCTTAAAATCTCTTTTCCTTCGGCCGCTATGAGTTTTCTTTTTTCTTTTAAGGCTGATTTTATTTTAGTTCGAGCTCTTGCTGTCGTTGCATAATCCAGCCAGTTTTTGGTTGGTTTCGCGGTCGATGAGGTGATAATTTCCACCTGATCACCACTTTTCAGGACCCGGCTCAAAGCCACAATCTTTCCGTTTACTTTGGCCCCTCTGGTTTGATAACCAATATCGGTATGTATAGCGAAAGCAAAATCTAAGACGGTAGAGCCTTTGGGCAAAGACTTTAAGTCCCCTTGTGGGGTAAACACGAAAATCTCTTTGGAATACAGGTTCAGTTTAAATTGCTCCACAAAGTCAACAGCATTCATCTCATTATTTTCCAAAGCTTCCTGAAGTCTGTTCAGCCACAAGTCCAGGCCTTGTTCGTCCTGGGCTTCATCTTTATGCTTGTATTTATAATGAGCCGCATAACCCTTTTCTGCTATTTCATTCATGCGTTCACTGCGAATCTGCACTTCTACCCATTTCCCCTTCGGCCCCATCACTGTGATGTGCAAAGCTTCGTACCCGGTAGTTTTAGGGGATGAAATCCAATCGCGAAGGCGCGTAGGATTGGGTCTGTAATAATCGGTGACTATAGAATAGATTTTCCAGGCCAGGAATTTTTCATTTTCTGAATTGGACTTATAAATGATCCTTAAAGCAAACTTGTCATAGATTTCATCGAAAGATATATTTTGCTTAACAATTTTTTTTCTGATGGAGTAAATAGATTTAGGCCGGCCTTTGACTTCAAAGTCGATGTCTTCTTTCTCCAGCGCATCAGAAATTGTTTTTGAGAAATCTTTAATATATTGATCCTGCTCTTCTTTACTTTCCTTTAACTTGCCTAAGATGTCATTGTAAACTTCGGGCTCAGTATATTTTAAACTCAGATCTTCCAGTTCTGTTTTGATATTGTAAAGCCCTATTCTATGAGCTAAAGGAGCATAAATATAAAGCGTTTCACTTGCGATTTTGACTTGTTTGTCTGGACGCATGGCGTCCATAGTTTGCATATTGTGGAGTCTGTCTGCAATCTTGATGATAATCACGCGTATATCATCGTTGAGGGTGAGCAACATTTTCCTGAAGTTCTCTGCCTGCATAGAAATGTCACCGTCTTTTTTTAAACTAGAAATTTTAGTAAGTCCATCCACAATTCTTGCAACAACTTCACCAAACATCTGCTCAATATCGGTAAGCGTGTAACGCGTATCTTCTACCACATCGTGTAAAAGCGCAGAAGCTATAGATGTGGCGTCCAGCCCAATTTCATGTGCCACGATTTTGGCTACTGCAATGGGATGAAAGACGTAGGCCTCTCCAGATTTGCGTCGTTGGTCTTTATGAGCTTCTACAGCAGTTTCAAAAGCTTTGCGAATGAGTTTTTTATCCTTAACACTTAAAGTCCTGTAACTTATACGTAAAAGCTCCTTATATTCTTTGGTAATCTCCTTGCTCTCTTGCTCTAAATAAGCATCTGTAATCTCCATAAATCTTGTCTCTTATTAATTTGAAATTACGAATTATTTTCTAAATTTTTCAGCCTTTCTGATAAAGGTGGATGAGAATAGTGAAAAAACACATAAGCTGAATGTGGGGTTAAGTTGCTTAAACTATTCTTTGCTAATTTTTTTAATCCTGAAATCAAATGCTCAGCAGTATAAGTGGATTTCGCAAAATCATCTGCCTGAAATTCAAATTTTCTTGAAAGAATATTCGTGAGAATGCCAGTTAATAAAGAAATTGGAGCATACAAAAAACTGAAAGCAACCAAACCAATATGGAAGCTAGGTTCCTCCACTCCCAAAGCCTGAGCAAGCATAGGCTCACTTACAAATAAAGACAGCAACCATAACGTAAAACCAACCGTAATGATGGACACCACCAGATTGATAAGGATATGGTTCTTTTTATAATGACCTACTTCATGGGCTAAGACAGCAACGACTTCTTCGTTGGTTAAATCTTTGATCAATGTATCAAAAAGAGTAATCCTTTTCTCACTTCCAAACCCGGAAAAATAAGCATTGGCTTTTTTACTTCTCTTAGAACCATCAATTACAAAAATATTTTTCAAATTGAAATTCATTTTGGAAGCATACGTTTCGATTTCGGTCCTTAGTTCACCTTCTTTTAACGGCGTTTGTTTATTGAATAACGGGACAAAAAGTTTAGCATAAAACATGTTCAGCAACACAGAAATAAAAGCTACCAAAATCCAGGTATACCACCAAAAATCTGTGCCAACATAACTGTAAAACACCAAAATTAAACCCAGAATAACACCCCCCAAAACAAGCGTCAATAAAATTGATTTAAATTTATCCAACCAAAACAAGGATTTTGAAGACGTGTTAAAATCGTAACGTTCTTCAATAACAAACGTGAAGTAATAATCGAATGGTAAACTGAGTAAAAAACTTCCTGAAAACAAAATTCCGAAAAAAAGCAAAGAGACCATAATGGAATGCTCTGCGTATTCTCTGGCGATAGAGTTTACAATTTCAAACCCATCAAAACTGAGAAAAACTAGAATTAAAGTTACTGAAAAGAGGGATTGGACTAATCCAAATTTGAATTTGTCCTTTTTATAAGCTTGTGACTTTTGATATTCAGATTCATCGTAAAGATCTTCTAACTGAGCAGGGGGTTGTGCATCGAATTTGGTGTAGTTCAAATAATCCAAATAACTTTCCAAAAGAAAGTTGAAGGCAATAAGACCAATGATAAGGTAAAAAACTAGTTCTGAAGTCATTCCTTAATTTTTTCGACAAATCTAAAGCATGTTTTTCAATTGTTTACCAATATTCATACCTATTCATTTTGAATTTTATGAAAAGTAGGTTGTCATATTCATTAATAGATGCTAAATTTGCTTTAAAGCAATGCGAAAGGTGTAAATGAGTAAATTGGTAATTAGCGTTGAATCTTTAGAAGGCAATTTGAAAAAATTGATTTCAAATTATGAAACTTTAAAGATTGAACATAAAAATCTAAAGTCCCAATTTGATTCTTCATCTAAAACTGTTTCAGAATTAAATTCGGAAATAGAACGATTACAACATGAAAATAAAACGCTCAAAACAGCTAACGCATTACTTGGCAGTACCGAGTACAAAAGAGAAACAAAACTCAAAATAAATAGTTTAATTAAAGAAATAGATACTTGTATTATTCAATTGGCAGAATAAAATGGCTACAGATAAATTCAAAATAAAGTTATCGATTGCAGACAGGGTTTATCCCCTAACCATTAGACCAGAACAAGAAGAAGGCCTTAGAAAAGCCGCCAAAAGAATAAATGAAGTGATTAAGAAATTTGAGCAGGATTATGCAGTAAGAGATAAACAAGATGTACTGGCCATGAGTGCCTTACAATTTGCTGCAGAAATCGAACAAAATCAGTTATCTTCGTCTTCAGAACTGAAGCAAGTAGAAGTGAAGCTTGAAGAGTTGGATGAGATGCTCAAAAACCAATTAAACTAACGTTCATTACATAAATCGACACTGCCTGTATTAGTCGTACCTTTTTGATAAACTCAACATTTACTATTTAAAAAGGGTGAGTTTCAGTTGCTAAAGCAAGCCGCCACTTCGGTGCAGCGGATCCTTGATCAATTGAGTATCCCTAAACCTGTTTACACGGAGTTTTATACAAAACTAGGCTAATACAGGCTTTTTTTATATATACAATTATGGAAATTACATACATTATAATAGCAGCAATTGCGGGACTTGTCATTGGTTTTTTAATATCGAAAACGATTGATAGCAAAAGCGCAACAAGCACTTTGAAAAGTGCTGAGAAGGAAGCTCAGAAAATTATTAAGGAAGCTGAAAAAGAAGGAGAAAGCGTCAAAAAAGACAAAATCCTTCAGGCAAAAGAAAAGTTTATTGAACTTAAATCTGAGCATGAAAAGGTCATTCTCAACAGGGATCAAAAAATAAGCGAAGCAGAAAAAAGAACAAAAGACAAAGAGTCTCAAGTATCTAATGAGCTTTCTAAAAACAAGAAACTCAATAATGAACTTGAAGAAAAACTTAAAGATTACTCTCATAGAAACGAATATCTAGAGAAAAGGCAAGAAGAAATTGATAAAATTCTTCAGCGTAAAATCAATCAGCTGGAAGTGCTTAGCGGATTAAGTGCAGAAGATGCCAAGGCTCAGCTGATGGAATCGCTAAAAGAAACTGCTAAGGCTGAAGCTATGCAGATGATACAGGACACTGTAGAAGACGCAAAGCTGACAGCGCAGCAAGAAGCTAAAAAAATAGTCATCAATACCATCCAGAGAGTTGGAACTGAAGAAGCTATAGATAACTGTGTATCTGTATTCAACCTGGAAAGCGATGATGTAAAAGGCAGAATTATTGGTCGTGAAGGGAGAAACATAAGGGCTATTGAAGCAGCAACTGGTGTAGAAATTATTGTAGATGACACACCTGAAGCGATAATTTTATCTTGTTTTGATTCTATACGCCGTGAAGTGGCCAGATTATCCTTACACAAACTGGTAACCGACGGTAGAATTCACCCGGCAAGAATTGAAGAAGTCGTGAAGAAAACCAGAAAAGCGATTGATGAAGAAATCGCAGATATTGGAAAACGAACCATTATTGATCTTGGAATTCATGGTTTAAACCCGGAATTGGTGAAGATGGTTGGCAGAATGAAATACAGATCCTCTTACGGTCAAAACCTTCTACAACACTCCAGAGAAGTCGCCAATCTTTGTGGTATTATGGCCTCGGAGCTTGGCTTAAATCCAAAACTCGCCAAACGTGCTGGACTTCTCCATGACATCGGTAAAGTACCAGAAAATGAAACCGAACTTCCACATGCTATTTTAGGTATGCAGTGGGCAGAGAAATATGGTGAAAAACCCGAAATCTGCAATGCTATAGGGGCTCACCACGATGAAGTAGAAATGACTTCCCTCCTGTCTCCACTCGTTCAGGTTTGCGATGCCATAAGCGGTGCCAGACCAGGAGCTAGAAGACAGGTTCTTGATTCTTATGTGAAACGACTAAAAGATCTTGAAGAAATCGCCTTTGGTTTTGGAGGCGTCAAAAAAGCTTATGCTATCCAGGCCGGTAGAGAATTGAGGGTGATCGTGGAAAGTGAAAAAGTAACCGATGAAAAAGCGTCTGCCTTGTCTTTTGAAATTTCTCAAAAAATTCAAACAGACATGACTTACCCAGGTCAGGTGAAAGTCACAGTGATACGAGAAACCAGAGCGATTAATATTGCAAAGTAGTTTGATATAAATTTAAATAATCAAAAAGGGCTGTTTCTTTCGAAACAGCCCTTTTTAGTTTTAATAAGTAGTTTTAAATTTAAAACTGCTCTCTTCCTGAAAAATGAAAATTGCTTTCAATGGTTGCATTTTCATCGCTGTCACTTCCATGAATAGCGTTTTCACTAATAGAAGCCGCGTATTTTTTACGAATGGTACCTTCAGCAGCCTCTTCAGGATTGGTAGCACCAATTAAAGTTCTGAAATCATCTACTGCATTTTCTTTTTCAAGAACAGCTGCAACGATAGGTCCGCTTGTCATATATTCCACAAGCTCTCCATAAAATGGTCTTTCTTTATGAACTTCGTAAAACGTTTTAGCGTCATTTTCTGTCATTTGCGTCATCTTGAGCGCAACAATTCTAAAACCAGAGCCAGTAATTTGTTTAAGGATTTCTCCTGTATAGCCTTTAGATACTGCATCTGGCTTAAGCATGGTAAATGTTTTATTTCCTGCCATTATCTTATTTTTAATTTAAGTGGCAAAAGTAAGCAATTCTAAAGACTTTTGCTTACTTCTTAGTTTTAGAAACTTAGCTTTAAATTTTGGATCACATGACCATCTCTCGTCGATTTAATTTTCAACGAAGCTTTTTCAGTTTCTAAATCCAAATCGATAATACCATAGCTGGTTTCTGCTACAACTTCACCAACTCTATATCGATTTGGCTCACCGTCATAAGATGAATACGAATGGGTTAAACCACTAGAAGTGAAATCCGTTAAAGGATAATCTAAGCCTTTGATTTTCTTTTGGGAAAATTCTGAAATATGCCTGTCACCGCTTAAAAATAAAATATTATCAAGTGAATATTTTTGAAGTAACGTCTGCATGTTCTCTACCTCATGAGGGAAATTACCCCAGGTTTCGAATCCGTGCTCGCTGGATAGAAACTGGATACTGCTCACAATGATATTGAAGTCCGCTTCCGAATTTTTAAACTCCTGCTCCAGCCACTCCCACTGTGCCTTACCAAGCAGGGTAGAATCCTGAGAGGTATGTGGTTGATACCTCTTGCCAGAAGCTTCCGCTTCCAGCAAATCCTCTCTAAAGTAACGTGTATCCAGCATGTAGAATTTAATGCGTTTATCCCCGGCATTAATAAGCTCAGCATGATAAATTCCGCCTCGGTTTGCCATGGCATGCGTTGAATCTATGTCCATAAAATCCATAAAGAGTGACTTTGCTTCATCTTTGTATTCCCAGCCTGCACCCGCATCATTTTTACCATAATCGTGATCATCCCAAACGCCTATCGGGCCATAAGGAAGCTTATTGACAAATGACCGGTAATAAGCGTTATTCTTAAGACTAACGTACTTCGCCTCCATCAGATTCATATCTGGCGTATCGGCATAAATATTATCTCCACCCCAAATAAAAATATCTGCAGAATCTTTTTGAATCACAGACCAGTAATCCTGGGGCATGTCCTGGCGGTTACAACTCCCCAGAGCAATTCTAAAATTTGTTGGTTGCTCAATTTTGGAAGTTTTATCTGAATTTCCTTCTTCAGAATTTGTCTTACACGACAAAAACAAAATGGATGCTAAAACTAAAGTCAGGTGTATATTTTTCATGAGTAATTATTTTAGACAAAACTAGAACTTCCAGTGTTATTGCATTATTAAGAATTCGTACATTTGGGTCATATGAGAAAAAATACAATTTCTAGGCTCAAAAGCGAACTGAATACGAATTCAAAAGTAGTTATTATAGGTCATAAAAATCCCGATGGCGATGCTTTAGGATCAACATTAGGGCTTTCTTTGTTTCTGGAACAGTTTGGAATTGCTACTCAAGTCGTTATGCCTAACGGGTTTCCTGATTTTCTCAAGTGGCTTCCAGGTATAAATACTGTTCTTTGCTACGATACAGATAAAAGCGAGTGTGAAAAGAAATTGTTAGATTCTGATTTTGTATTCACTTTAGACTTCAATCATTTAGACAGGATAGGTAGCGGTCTTGGTGAATTTCTCACAAAACTTGATAAGAGCTTTGTGATGATAGATCATCATCAAGAACCTTCAGATTATGCTGAATTCATGCTAGTCGACACCCATATAGCTTCAACCTGTGAGCTTGTATATGAATTTATAACGACAGAATACTCAGAACAAAAATTAACCGCAGAAGTTGCCAGTTGTTTATACACAGGTATAATGACAGACACGGGGTCGTTTAGATTCCCTTCCACAACAAGTAAAACGCATAGAATCATTGCAGACTTAATTGACGCAGGAGCAAAGAACAGTCAGATTCATCAGGATATTTATGATAATAATGCAGAAAGCCGTCTTCATTTATTAGGTAAGGCGCTTCAAAACTTAAAAGTATTGAAAGGCTTCAGCACAGCTTACACTTACTTATCTCAGGAAGACCTCAATACACATGGGTTCAAGAAAGGAGATACAGAAGGTTTTGTAAATTATGCCTTATCTCTAAAGGGAATTAAATTTGCAGTCATTTTTATTGAAAATAAAGCTGAAGAGATTATAAAAATATCCTTAAGGTCTATTGGTGATTTTGACGTCAATACTTTTGCCAGATCTCATTTTAATGGTGGTGGTCATAAAAATGCAGCTGGTGGAAAAAGTGATTTAGATCTCAAATCGACTTTAGCAGAATTTGAAAATATGTTGACCACTTACAAAGAAAAGCTTTCATGAAAATAGTAGTTTACTTAGTTTTTTGCCTTTTTTTATTCCAGGGATGCAAGTCTCCTGAACCTCGGAAGCCGGTAAGTAGGGCTTCTAAGAGTTTTACAAATAAGTCTTTAAAAATGAATAAGGCTATTGTTAAAAAAGAAGAGTCTTATATCCAGGAACTTATTCAAAAAGACTCAGCAAACACCTATATCACTTCTGCTGATGGGTTTTGGTACTATTATAATGATCAGAACAAAAAGGACACGCTTACACCTCATTTTGGTGATGAAGTAGAGTTTAATTATAACCTGCTCACCTTACAGGGAGACACTATTTATTCCAGAAAGGAAATTGGCGAAAGAGCTTACGTCATTGATCAGGAAGAAATTTTTACAGGTTTGCGCCAGGGGCTAAAATTAATGAAGGAAGGTGAAACCCTTACTTTTCTTTTTCCCTCTCATCAGGCTTATGGTTATTATGGCGATAACGATAAGATCGGAACCCATGTCGCCCTAAAATCAACAGTAACATTAAATAAAATTAAATCTAACACCGATTAAACATGAACAAAATGAAAACACTTAAATTATCTTTTATTGCTTTAACTGGACTACTTATCTTCAGTTGTTCCTCTCAATATCCAGACTTAGAAGACGGTCTTTATGCTGAATTTGAAACTTCGGAAGGAGATTTTGTAACTGAACTCTATTACAAGGAAGTACCTATGACTGTTGGCAACTTTGTAGCTCTAGCCGAAGGCAATCATCCTGAGGTTGACGAAAAATATCAAAATGAAAAATTTTACGATAGTATCATTTTTCATAGAGTTATAGATGGTTTCATGATACAGGGTGGAGATCCTGATGGAACAGGTCAAGGAGGTCCTGGATATAAATTTGCAGATGAAGTTACACCTAAATTGGGACATGAAAAAGGAGTTCTCTCCATGGCCAATGCAGGACCAAATACAAATGGTAGTCAATTTTTCATCACCCTTGCACCCACACCACATTTGGATGGAAAGCATACCGTCTTTGGAAAACTGGTAGTTGGAGAAGCTGTTGTTGACAGCATTGGAAAAGTACAAACCAAAAAACCTGGAGACAGACCAGTTGAAGATGTGGTCATTGAAACAGTCAATATTCTAAGAAAAGGCAGTGATGCAAAAGATTTTGATGCTGTTATGGCTTTTAAAGAAGGTGTAAAAAAAGCTGAAGAAGCAGAAGCAGAAGCTCAGGCTCTAAGAGAGAAAAGACTAAAAGAAGCCAGTGAAGGATTTGAATCGACAAATAGCGGTCTGCGTTACAACATCACAACAGAAAACCCTACAGGGACATCTCCTGCCGCTGGTGATAAAGTAAAGGTACATTATTCAGGGTACCTTCTAGACGGAACCAAATTCGACTCTTCCATAGAAAGGAATCAACCTATCGAATTTGCAGTAGGAACTGGCAGAGTTATCCCAGGTTGGGATGAAGGGATTATGCTGTTGAAAACCGGAGAAAAAGCTGAGCTTGTCATTCCTTCAGAATTGGCTTATGGCCCCAGACAAGTTGGACCTATTCCAGCTAATTCAATTCTGAAATTTGACGTAGAGTTAATAAGTATAGAGAAGAAGTAAACACAAAAAAGCCCCGTTGCTAAAATGCAGCGGGGCTTTTTTAATATAAATGAGAGTCAGTTATAATTTACTGATTTCATCTGTTAGCTCTTCTTTGGTCTTACCCGTTTTGGCTTGAAGCTTACCTATCATCTCTTCGAATTTACCTTCAGAATATTGTAAATCGTCATCAGTGATTTCAGCATATTTTTGCTTCAATTTTCCTTTACCTTCTTTAAATTTTCCTTCTAATTGATCTAAGTTCATAATATTTAGTTTTAAAATTAATTATTCTAAGATACTATACAATTCCTTTTTTTATGTTAACACGCTGCTATTTAACTCAATTTTTAAAGTTGAGTTTTGTTATCATCTTGCTGCTTGGATGCAGCACCACAAAAATGCCAAAGAATCCATCTTATGAGATTCAGTTTCTTGACGAGCGCACACTCCCCGCTGGTTTTAATTTTCAAAATGAAACCTTTGGTGGAATTTCAGGTATAGATTTCAAAAATGGAGAACTCATCATGATCAATGACTCTCCTTCTAATCCTTTGCTTTTTTCTGCTGAATTTATTCTCGATGACTTCAAGCTGGATACCCTTGTTTTCACCTCTGTAACAAAATTAAAAACCGATGCTTTTTATCAAGAAAATGCTTTGGATATGGAGTCAATTCGATTTGACGGTAAAGACTATCTGATTTCTACTGAAGGCAACATCAATAAAGACCTAGCGCCAAGAATTTTTAAAATCAATAGAAAGGCTGAGTTCCTCGCTAGTTATCCACTACCCGATTATTTCCTGCCAAAAGGAAACAACCAACCCAGACATAATGGTGTTTTTGAAGGACTCTCCATGGATTTAAATTCAAATGGATTTTGGTTTGCCAACGAGCTTCCTCTGGAAAATGATGGCAAAACTCCAAAACTTTTCAACACCAATTCTCCCATTCGAATAAGTCATTATGATAGAAGGCAAAATCAGATTACCCGGCAATATGCGATGGATCTGGATAGAATAATAAAAATTCCTCTCCTGCCTTTTGCCATCAACGGCTTAACTGAAATTTTACAACTGGAAAAAGACAAATTTCTAGTTTTGGAAAGAGCCTATTCAGCAGGACATAAAAGTCGGGGTAACAGAGTAAAACTATTTTTGGTAGATGTAAGTAAAGCTACAGACATCAAAGACATTGTGCAACTTGAAGACACTTCAGAAAACATAAGTTACGCTGAAAAAAGTCTTCTTTTTGATTTTAAAAAAGTTAAAAAGAAAACAACAGATAGGATAGTAGACAATCTTGAAGGCTTATGTTTTGGCCCTATGCTGCCCAATGGAAATAGGTCTTTAATTATTGCTTCGGATGATAATTTCAATAGTTTCGGACCTCAACTGAATCAGTTTATTATCTTAGAATTAAAATCCAATTAAATGAAGAGCAATTATTTACTAACCCTTATTTTAATTTCACTTTTAATGCTTTCCTGCAACAAATCCAATACATCTTCTTTTCCTTACGATAGTCCTGAGGGAAAAGAACCTCAAAACACAATCTATTATTTTATAAGGCATGCTGAAAAGGATACCACCAATCCTAAGGATGAAGACCCACAACTCACTGAGGAGGGAATTCGAAGAGCTAATTATATGGCGGCATATTTTGCCGATAAAGGTTTAGACTTATTTTATTCTACAGATTATAGCAGAACTATACAAACACTCATTCCTATCGTTCACGAATTCAAAGGAACTATCCAAACTTACGAAGCCAAAAAAGACAGCTTATTCACTAAAGAATTCTGGCAGGAGACTTATGGCAAAAATGTTTTGGTGGTGGGGCATAGCAACACCAATCCTGGATTTGTCAATGAAATTCTTTCAGAAAAGAAATATCAGGATATAGACGAAAGTAACTACGATGTCTTTTTCAAAGTTGAAGTTGAAAAAGACCTAACTGTTAAAGACTCGATGATCACTAAAAAAGTGCCTGAAGATTTCACCTACAATTAAGCTCAACTGGAGTTAATTCAATGTTCTTATTTTCTATAACAGATAAAAGTTCGAGTTCATTGTTTTCAAACATTTCAGCTAAACCTTCAAGGTCTTTAGATTTTATCCTTGGTTTATAATTTTCATAATCCTGAAAGACAACTCCTTCTATCGTTCTTCTGTTGATGGCTTTTCTAAAACGCAAACCACCTTCATTAACTATAAAACTATACGCCAGGTAGTCCATAGAAAAATCTTCCACATCAAACCAATAGATATAAATATCTTCAAAATCCACGCCTCCACCATTTTCAGAAAATTTAACTTCAATTTTATGATAGGTTTTGTCCTGAATCTTTTCTTTACCAAGGTCGGATAAGTTTACGGCCTCGTCTTTAAGTCTGACGGGGAGCTGAGTGAAATAATGCACTGAATTGACAGATTCGTAATAAGAAAAAGCGGTAGAGTCTGCTAACTTCACGATAGAGTCGTTTGAATAACGGGTCAGTTCGTCGTTCACTAAAACATCTCTGATGGGTTTGCTTTTTGATATTCTTTCAAACTTAAAACCATCACAAGTGGGTGTTGCTTTGTAATGATATTTTCTAAAATCAAACTTAAGAATAGTGTTATTTAACTTAGATTTCCCTGAATATGCAATAGCCTTATCTACAATTTCTTCTGAAGATAATTTCTTTTCAGAATTTTGACAGCTTACTAAAGCAATCATTAAAAGGCCTAAAAAATATTTTATCATACTATTAATTTAAATATAAACATTAGTCGTTGCTCATCTCTATCCTTTCAAAAGTCTTATTTTTGAACGAATTACTCAAAATTCTATGGTAAAAAATAAAGTCAACATAAAGAATAAGAAAGCTAGATTTCAATATGAAATTCTGGACAAATATACAGCAGGAATTGTATTAGCCGGCACCGAAATCAAATCCATTCGTGAAGGCAAAGCTAACATAGCTGAAAGTTTTTGTGAGTTTAATGATAAAGGCGAGTTGTTTGTGATAAATATGGACGTTCAGGAATATTCTCACGCCACTCACTTCAACCATAAACCCAAAAATGCCAGAAAGCTTTTACTGAATAAACAAGAGCTTAAAAAACTTTATAAAGAAGTCAAGAACACTGGTTTAACTATCATTCCGCTAAGATTATTTCTCAATGACAGAGGTTTTGCCAAATTACAAATTGCTTTGTGTAAGGGTAAAAAACTTCATGATAAACGTGAAACCATAAAAGATAGAGACACGAAAAGAAAGCTGAACCGAATCAATAAAACTTATAACACCTAGTATTCGCTACACATCTAGATGAAACATCAACTTGTCCTCCTTTCATTTATATTATTTTCGAGTATCGTTCAGTCTCAGATTACTGGAAAAGTGACGGATACTGAGAACCGACCTCTTCAAAATGTAAATGTTTATGTGGAAGGCACTTTCACAGGAACAACAACCAATGCTAACGGTGAATTCAAGATAGATAGGGATTCCTCCAAAGCACAAGTTTTAATTTTTAAATTTCTCGGCTTTGAAACGGTAAACAGAACCATTAGAGAAAATGAATCTTATCTGGAAATTCAACTGGCAGAAAAAGTGACTAGCCTGGACGATGTGGTCATCACTCATAGCAAAGATCCTGCTTATGCCATCATCAGGAATGCCATTGCTCAACGGAAAGAGAATTTAGCAAAAATCAAAGAATTTAAAGCTGAATTTTATTCCAAAGGAATTTGGGAAATCAAAAATGCACCAGAGAAAATACTAGGCCAGGAAGTGGGCGATCTTGGTGGTGGCCTGGATTCTACCAGAAGTGGTGTGGTTTATCTAAGTGAAACCGTTTCTAAAATTGCTTACAAAGCTCCCAATCAATTTAAAGAGCGCATCATCGCTTCCAAAGTAAGTGGAAACGACAGAGGATTTAGTTTTAATTCTGCTGAAGATTTCAATTTTTCATTTTATGAAAACACCATTGATCTAGGAAATAATCTGGTATCCCCTATCGCCAATTTTGCCATGACCTATTACGATTATGAGTTAATTGGAACGTTTTATGACAGCGATAACTTTCTTGTCAATAAAATAAAAGTAATCCCTAAACGCCCCAATGATATTGTGTTTAGTGGACACATCTATATTCTGGAAGACACCTGGGAAATTTACGGTATCGAATTAAAAACGACAGGGAAATCCTTACAACTTGAAGTGCTGGACGAAATCCACATCAATCAAACCTTTAAATACAGCAAAGAGAATGAATTTTGGGCTTTGATCTCTCAGAATATTTCCTTCAGCTGGGGAATATTTGGGATTTCTGGAAATGGAGATTTTGTAGCTTCTTATCAAAACTATGACTTCAACCCTAAACTGACCAACAAAGATTTCAACAATGCCATTATTGTTTTCGATAAAGAAGCCAACACAAAAGACAGCTTGTTTTGGGAGAAAAACAGACCTGTACCTTTAACAAGTTTGGAGCTAAAAGATTACACGTTCAAAGATAGCCTTCAAACGCTCAAAAATTCTCAGCCTTACAAAGATTCTATAGACACGGCTAAAAATAAATTCAGTCTTACGGATCCTATATTCGGCTATTCCTGGCAAAATTCAACCACTCATAGAGAAGCTGGATTTACAGGGCTTACCGATGTCAATTACAACACAGTTCAAGGCTTCAACATTAAGTCTGAGGTGTATTTCAGACAAAAAGATACCGCAGGAACTTACCGGAAATTCTGGGAACTCCGATCTTTCTTTGATTATGGATTTTCTGAAGAAAAACTCAGAGTTTACGGAAAGTTAACTAAAAAATTTAATAATTTTTCCAAACCCATAGTCAGCTTTTCTGGAGGAACCAAATTAGAAGAAATCAATTCTACAAACCCTATCAATGAACGCTTATCCTCGATAGCTTCGATATTTTTTGAAAGAAATTACTTAAAACTCTATGAGAAAACATTTGGGGAAGTCACTTATAGTCAAGAAGTTTTCAACGGATTGAGAATGAGTGCAGCTTTAGGTTTTGAAAGAAGGCAAGCCTTGACGAATTCCACAAATTCACCCATCATCAGCAATAAAAATGGAGGATTTACATCCAACAATCCATTAGCCCCACAGGCTTTTGGTTCCCTGCTATTTCCTTCGCATAATATCGGAAAATTAAGACTTGGTGGACAACTCAATTTTGATCAGGAATATGTCCTTACTCCCAATGGAAAATATAACACCTATAGTGACAGATTTCCAGTCTTGACTTTTTTATACGAAAAGGGTTTTGCCTCAAACGTTAATAACTTCAATTACGATTTGATAAAAGCCAGACTTACACAAACTAAAACACTATCCAGGTTTGGCGAATTAGCTTATAGCTTAAATGCCGGCTTGTTTTTCAATGCTAAACATATTTCATTTTTGGATTACAAACATTTTAATGGAAATCAAACCAGAATAGGCACTAAAGACAACTACCTAAACCAGTTTAATCTTCTGCCGTATTACAAACTCTCCACCAATTCAAATTATGCAGATGTTCATGCTGAACACAACTTTAAAGGCTATCTTCTGAATAAGGTTCCGTTAATAAATCAACTGAATTTCAGTATGGTGATAGGTGGCAAAAGTTTGTTTACGGACGCCAATAAGCCTTATTCTGAATTCTCAGTTGGTTTAGATAATGTAGGTTTTGGAGAGTTCAGATTCTTTAGACTCGATTACGTGAAGCCTTACCAGAATGGCTGGCAAAGTGGCGCCGTCATCTTCGGAATTAAATTACTGGATCAGTTCTAAAATTTATTAGTTTTTATCTTCCAAAAGTGGCACAAACCTAAATTCTCCAAAGGTTTCTTTCTGAAATTTTGTAAGCGAAGTTCGCTTGAGTAAAGTCATGATCTGTGGATCCTCGCCTACAGGAATAACTAGTCTGCCTCCGACTTTCAGTTGGGACAACAGCGGTTTTGGAATAAAGGGGGCTCCAGCGGTCACGATGATTTTATCGAAAGGAGCATAATCTGGCAGACCTTTGTAACCGTCTCCAAAACTCATAAATTTGGGTCTATAACCCAATTGCTGAAGAAAGTTTTTAGTTTTTTTGTAGAGTTTTTGCTGACGTTCTATGGTATAGACTTTGGCTCCTAGTTCGCATAAAACAGCCGCCTGGTAACCACTACCCGTTCCTACTTCCAAAACCAAATCTCCAGGTTTAACCTGAAGAAGTTCCGTTTGATAAGCAACGGTAAAAGGCTGAGATATCGTTTGTCCTGCAGCAATAGGAAATGCTTTGTCTTGATAAGCATGGTCTTCAAAACTACTGTCCATAAATAAATGCCTGGGAATAGCATTCATGGCCTTGAGAACTTTTTCATCTTTAATGCCTTTTTCCCGAATCAATTCGACTAATAATTTACGTTTCCCCTGCTGTCTGTAACTGTCTTCCAAGCTTTTATGTTTTGACTTTTGTTGAAGTAAAATTAGAAAAAAATCCAGGCAAATGAAGTGAATTAAGAAGTTTAAAAAATTAGACCCTAATTAAATTTTTGACTTCCCATAACTGCAGTCTTCCTCTTTCCCTTCTATTTCAATCGTGACATGTTCAATAGATTTATCGTGGAGCCTGGATCGCATTTTTCCTTTTAAATCTGACAATTCTGAAAGTTTATAATCCTGTTCTAACCGCACATGAACCGACATCACATTATAGTTTCCGTCTAAAGACCAGACGTGGAGATCATGAATTTCTATAATTTCAGTAATGTCTAAAAGCTGGTTTTTAATCTCTTCCAATGAAATCTCGGAAGGTGTTGCCTGCAAAATCACCAACATGCTTTTCTTCAGGTTTTTATAGACGTTGTAAATCACATAAAGTGATATCAATACAGACAAAAGCGGATCGACAAAGGGCGCATCAAAGTACATCATGAGTATACTTCCAACTAAAACCGCAGCCCAGCCAAGTACATCTTCTAGCAGATGTAAAGACACCACTTTTTCGTTCATGGATTCACCCTTTCTCAATTTTAAAACTGCTGCGCCATTCACAATTACCCCAAGAATAGCTAAGTAAAACATGCCTTCAGCATTTGTTTTTTCTGGATTGAAAAGTTGCGGGACCGCATGAGTCAGAATAAATGTAGAACCAACTGCAAGCACTACCGCATTGATAATCGCTCCCAATAGAGAAAATCGCTTATAACCGTAGGAATAATTTCGGGTACGTCCTTTATTGGAGAGGTTTTGAAAATACCACGAAAGCCCTAAACTCAAACTATCTCCCAAGTCGTGCAAGGCATCAGATAAAATGGCTAAACTATTGGTATAAAGTCCTCCAATTATCTCAATAATGGTAAATCCGAGATTCAGAAAAAAAGCAACTTTCAAGTTACCAGTTCCCTGAGAATGATCGTGGTTGTGTGCCATTTTATTTAGACAATTTTAAAATCCTAAAGGCGCCTTGTATTACAAAGGCAAAAACTAGTCCGCCAATGACTAAATCCGGCCATTTGCTATTTAAAAAATAAACAAGGCTACCCGCCAGTATCACTCCTCCATTAACGATGATATCATTGGAAGTGAAGATAGCACTAGCCTGCATGTGGGCTTCTTTGCTTTGATTTTTGTTGATGAGCCAAAGTGAGACCAGATTACCGAGTAAGGCAAAAACAGAAACGATAATCATAAACCGAAACAAAGGCGTTTCGCTGTCACTAAAAAAGCGTCTCAGGACTTCTGAAAAACCGATTAAAGCTAAAGCCATTTGGAAATAACCACTGGCTTTTGCCACTTTTTTCTTTCGAATTGCAGTTGACCCAACTACCAGTAAACTTAGACCGTAAACAATAGAATCCGCCAGCATATCTAGAGAATCAGCTATCAGACCCATGGAATTGGAAATCCAGCCCGTCGTCATTTCAACAACGAAGAAGGTGAAATTAATACCTAGTACCCACCAAAGGATTTTTCGCTGTTGAGCTTCGTCATCGCTGGCAATAGGCAACTCAGCTTCCTCTGTTCCTTTCAATTCATCCTTAAGCCCAAGCTCATGTATGGCTTGATGAATGTCTTCCACATCAGTGGTGTGGTAGACTTCAAGTTTTCGGTTAGAAATATCAAAAATAAGTTGTTTAACCTCATCAAAACCCTCCAGCTTCATGCGTATCATCTGTTCTTCTGAAGAGCAATCCATCTGACTAATGCGGAAGGTCGTTTTATTCAAACCTGTAGATTAGTTTAAGTTATCGACAGCTTTTTTCAATCTGTCTCTGACTTCAGTGGCGATTTTAGTCAAACTATCGTTACCTACAGACTGCATAGAAGCCACGGGGTCTACGGCAGCTATTTCAATGCCTTCATCCAGTTCCTGAACGATGACATTACAGGGCAACATGGTACCGATTTTATCCTCAGCCATAAGTGCTTCGTGAGCAAAAGGCGGATTACAGGCTCCCAAAATTTTGTAGGGACGAAAATCTACATCCAACTTTTTCTTCATGGTCTCTTTGATGTCTATTTCTGTGAGTATCCCAAACCCTTCTTCTTTAAGGGATTCAGTGACCAAATCAATTGCTTCTTCAAAAGATTTGTCCTTTAATACGGTGGAATGGTAATATGACATGCTATATAAATTTAAAAATTATTTCTTTTTCAATAAAGCTGATTTAAATAAAGTCAAGAATTGAATTTACTTAACATTCTGCTTTTACATTCAATTATGCCTAATTTACGATAAAACCTGCGATTCTAAAACCGAAATTGGTGATTTTATTGATCGTTCATAAAATTTAAACAACGTCAATATTTTTGGTCAAATAATTGTCTTGCGATGCCGGCATTGTGAACAGTTCTCATACTTCACTCTTTTCAACAAAAGGATTATGAAAGGGTCATATTGAATTCCATCTCCTTTCACCTTAAGAAATATGACTGGATAGTTAACAAGATTAGCACCGATGACATTCGCTACTATAACTTTATAAAATCAATTCCTTTTTTAATTCATAATGTACCGCCTTGGCATCATATCTCTTTAGAATGCGCTTCGCATTTTCAGGAATATAGGCTATTTCGTAATTTTCACCTGCAAAGGACTTTACAGAATCGAGAGAATCAAATTGAAGACTTAAAAAGAATTCTACTTCATCCCTTTCATTTTTGCTAGAAATACTAACTTTTTCCAGTCCATCTACCCCATTCTTTTTTACTGTTGGAAAAACCTCATTGACCAATAGGTCTTCGTAAACCGGCGCATTTTCTGGAGTGGTCCAGCCTTTCCAGGTTCGTATAATTTTAGATCTGCTATTCATTTTTTGTATTTTTAAAGCCATATCTTAGTTAAATTACTTAAAAAATGCAGAGAGTGAATGCAGACCTCATCTTACAGCAATGCTAAAGAAGCCTTAATGCCAATGCCAACTCTTACTTCATTTTTAAAGTAATTGGCCACATTCAAATTATCAGTTGAATACTTAGAGTAATCATAATACCTGCCAATATAAGCTAAGAAAATTGAACATCAATGTCTTTAAAAGGAATGTAATAAACGGTTGGTATAACGCCATAACTTGTTCTTAAGTAGTTTTTGTCGGTTTTGATGTTATCATAAGCACTACTGGTCATGAGAGTTAGTAAACCTTTGAATTTTGGATTCAAGCGATATTCTGCCTTCAGCCAGTTTTCTTCATACATAACATTCGCCGCCAATGAGCCGTCATCGGGTAGATTGGTCACAATCCTTTTGGTATCGACCTTTTCGTAAGTGTTAGGGTTTAAGTCTTAGTAGAATTGTCGTCAAAAGTACAGCGTTTAACCCATCATGGCTATTCCCATTCTGACATGCAAATATAAATCTACTAAAAATTAATCGGGATTATAGCCTGATGGTAAATGCCCCGCTTTCAAATGTTCTTGTGTTCTCTCTTCTCAGAATCTTCTGCAACAGTAGTTACACGCTCAACACTATCTGACTTTGATAAGCTAAGACGGATGACACTATCTTTTGTAGCAGATAAATCATGAGGAACATTTGCTTTTAACGCTATTATGTCACCCTTCTTAAGTTTATGTGACACTCGTTCAACACCCAAATCTATCGCTCCATCCAGCAGGTGAATCATAATCGGGAATTTACTTTGATGCTCCTTCATCACTTGCCCTGAAGCTAATAGAATCCGGATTTCTTTGGAGAACTCTGACTCTAAAATCACTTTTGTCACTATTTTATTGCTAAAAATTTGGTCCTCGTTAAAATTTGCGGTGGTCATAAGTTGGTGTTTTTAATGTTAAAAATTCAGCTGTTCTTAGATTCTTTCATTAATCAACTGTTCTATGGTTCAATCCACAGGAGATTATATATTGGTTAGACCCTAACAGGGTCGTATTACATTTATCATGCACTTGGTATATGCATTTGAACCCTTCAGATTCTTTTGTTCAATCCGTGCAGACAACCCATTCCTGCTAACTATTTGTTTTTCTTAATCCTGAAGGTATTAAATATATAGAAATTATACGCTATGTTTATTCGACCCCTACAGGGTCGCATTAAATTCAATGTCATTTTCTATAAACATTTGAATCCTTCAGATTCTTTTGTTCAATCCATACAATCAATCCCATTCCTGCTGACTATTTGTTTCTTTAATCCTGAAGGAATTAAATATATATAGAAATTATACGCCAGGTTTGTTCAACCCCGACAGGGGTCGCATTAAATTCAATGTCATTTTCTATAAACATTTGAACCCTTCAGATTCTTATGGTCAATCCATACAATCAATCCCATTCCTGCTAACTATTTGTTTCTTCAATCCTGAAGGGATTAAATATATATAGAAATTATACGCCAGGTTTGTTCGACCCCGACAGGGTTGCATTAAATTCAATGTCATTTTCTATAAACATTTGAATCCTTCAGATTCTTATGTTCAATCCATACAATCAATCCCCTTCCTGCTGACTATTTGTTTCTTTAATCCTGAAGGAATTAAATATATATAGAAATTATACGCCAGGTTTGTTCGACCCCGACAGGGTCGCATTAAATTCAATGTCATTTCCTATAAACATTTGAATCCTTCAGATTCTTTTGTTCAATCCGTGCAAACAATCCTATTCCTGCTGACTATTTGTTTCTTCAATCCTGAAGGGATTAAATATATATAGAAATTATACGCCAGGTTTGTTCGACCCCGACAGGGGTCGCATTAAATTCAATGTCATTTTCTATAAACATTTGAATCCTTCAGATTCTTTTGTTCAATCCATTCAAACAAATAATCGTCTTTGTATTCGATATTAAACTTAGTCAAAAACAATTTATATTCATCTTTGAACAATTTCATTTTATGGTGTTCTTTTTGGTTATTAATGTAGGCAATAACATTGCCAAGTGAGGAATGACTGTATGAAAATGCCCCGTAACCTGACTGCCAGGCAAAGGGATATTTTGTAAATTTTTTTTCTGCGATAAATGTATTGGATGATTTTTTCACTTCTCTTACCAAACCTGATAAGCAACAGGAGGGTTTCATCCCAATCAGTAAATGAATATGATCGGGTATACCATTGATAGCTAACATTTTTTGACCTTTATTTCTGACAATACCAGACATATATTTATAAAGTTCTCCTTCCCAATCAGGGTTTATTAAACTTACTCTGCCTTGAACAGCAAAAATAATCTGTATATAAATTTGCGTAAATGTTCCAGCTGCCATTTTTTTCATTTTGTTAAAAAAATCACCTACTTAAATACCTTAAAGCTAAAGATTTATCTTGAATTTTGCTAATGACATTTGAATCCTTCAGATTCTTTTGTTCAATCCGTGCAGACAACCCATTCCTGCTAACTATTTGTTTTTCTTAATCCTGAAGGGATTAAATATATATAGAAATTATACGCCAGGTTTGTTCGACCCCGACAGGGGTCGCATTAAATTCAATGTCATTTTCTATAAACATTTGAATCCTTCAGATTCTTTTGTTCAACAATCCATTGCCAACTAAAAAATGAATCTTTAAAATTTGGTGTTTAAGAATAGGATATTAAAGCTTAGTCAGGTAACAGACTCTAAAAGAATTTCTATAAGCTTTCTTAAGGTCGGTATTACTAAAAAAGAAATGTTACTTTTGTGTAAAATCATACTATTTATGCTAAAAGTCGGTGTTTTGGGAGCTGGACATCTGGGTAAAATTCACCTGAGATTGCTCAACGAATCCAAGAAATATTCACTTGTTGGATTTTACGATACAAATAAAGAACATGCCTTAGCTATTGAAAAAGAATTTGGCTATCGGTATTTTGAAAATTACGAGGACCTGCTTAAGGAAGTAGATGTGATCGACATCGTCACACCTACCACCAACCACTTCATTATGGCGGAACAAGCTATAAAAGCAAGTGTTCACGTATTCATAGAAAAACCTATTACTTCAACCGTAAAAGAGGCAGAAAGCCTGATTGATTTAGCCAAACACTATAAAGTTAAAGGGCAAGTGGGTCATGTGGAACGTTTTAACCCTGCCTTTAGAGCAGCGATCGATAAAATCGACAACCCGATGTTTATCGAATCTCATCGTCTGGCTGAATTTAATCCTCGTGGCACCGATGTTCCTGTTGTTTTGGACTTGATGATTCACGATATCGATGCGATTTTGAGCGTGGTCAAATCCAAAGTTAAAAACATCAAGGCCAGCGGTGTTTCCATTATTTCTGAAACTCCCGACATCGCCAATGCCAGAATTCAATTTGAAAATGGCTGCGTAGCCAACCTCACTGCCAGCAGAATTTCTTTAAAAAATATGCGTAAATCACGCTTTTTTCAAAGAGATGCGTATGTATCGGTGGATTTTCTGGAGAAAGTCACTGAAGTGGTAAAGATGAAAGACGCCCCAAAAGAGCCGGATGATTTTGCGATGATACTTCAAAATGCGGAAGGTGTCAAAAAACAGATTTACTTCGACAATCCGGATGTAGAAACCAACAATGCCATATTGGACGAATTGGAAACCTTTGCCACAGCCATAGAAAACAACACCACACCTATAGTGACTTTAGAACAAGGCACCGAAGCTTTAAGAGTCGCGATGCAAATCATAAAAGCATTTGATAATTAATACCTTTAAAATATACAGTTTATGAAAAATATTTCAATTATTGGAGCAGGAACCATGGGCAACGGTATTGCACATACCTTTGCGCAATTCGATTATAAAGTCAGTTTGATCGATGTTACCAAGGACAATTTAGATAAAGGAATTGCTACCATCACCAGAAACCTGGACCGCATGGTAAGCAAGGAAAAAATAAGCGAAGATGACAAAAAACGCACGCTGGGAAACATCTCCACTCACACCAGTATTGCTGATGGAGCTAAAAACGCTGACCTTGTCGTGGAAGCAGCAACAGAAAATGAAAAAATCAAGCTGGACATCTTCAGAGAACTTGATAAGGTCTGTCCTTCTGAAGCTATTTTAGCTTCCAATACAAGTTCAATTCCTATTACTAAAATCGCTGCTGTTACTAATAGACCAACGCAGGTGATTGGAATGCACTTTATGAATCCGGTGCCAATAATGAAGTTGGTAGAAATTATAAGAGGTTATAACACAAATGACGAGATTACCAAAGCTATTGTGGAACTGTCTAAAAAACTAGGCAAAGTCCCAACTGAAGTGAATGATTATCCTGGCTTTGTAGCCAATCGTATTTTGATGCCGATGATCAACGAAGCGGTTGAAACTTTATACAACAATGTGGCTGGCGTTGAAGAAATTGACACTGTGATGAAGCTAGGAATGGCTCATCCTATGGGACCACTCCAACTGGCAGATTTCATTGGCCTGGATGTGTGTTTGTCGATTCTTGAAGTGATGTACGATGGTTTCAAAAATCCCAAATACGCCCCTTGTCCATTATTGGTCAATATGGTAAGAGCTGGTAAACTAGGTGTGAAATCTGGTGAAGGTTTCTACGATTACAGCGAAAGCAAAAAGGCAGAAAAAGTGTCTTCACAATTTGCTTCTTAATCATGCCAGTTGTCAAACCCTTTAGAGCTACCAGACCTACTCGAGATAAAGTAGGCCTGATAGCTTCAAAACCTTACGATACGTACACCAAGTCTCAGATAGAAGCACGGCTGGACAACAACCCGTTTTCATTTTTACATATTGTGAATCCCGGATACAAATACAACAAAGAAATCTCCGGTAAGGAACGATTTGGGCTTGTTAAAAATAGATTTGAAGAATTCAAGGAAGACGGAAGTTTTCTGCAAGATGAAAAGCCTTGCTACTATTTACATAAAATTATTTACAGAAATGAAATTCAATTTGTAGGTATTGTAGGAGCAGCAAGCACCGAAAGCTATGAAAGCAACGTTATAAGAAAGCATGAAGACACTCTGAAAGAAAAGGTCGATATCTTTACAGAATATTTAAAAACAGTGCGGTTTAATGCCGATCCTGTGCTCCTCACCTACCCAGATAATGCTGTATTAGAGGGTATTTCTCAGGAATTGATGCAGGAACGTCCTGAATATGAATTTACAACCACCTCTAGAGAAACCCATCACTTTTGGGTGATTGAAGATGAACAACTTCAGAAACAAATTGAAGCTGAATTCAAAGGCATGCAGCATATTTACATTGCTGATGGTCATCACAGAAGTTTGTCGTCTATCGACTTAAAGAAAAAACTCCAGACTGAAAACGATGCGCATACAGGTCATGAAGCTTACAATTATTTCATGGGTTTCTTTATTCCTGAAAGTCATTTGAGAATTCATGAATTCAACAGACTCGTCAAGGACCTGAACGGCTTAAGCAAGGATGAATTTCTGATCAAGCTGGATGAGCAGTTCAAAATTGAAAATCTGAAGCAAAATTATTATAAGCCATCAAAACCTCATCATTTTAGCATGTATCTGGACGGGGATTTCTACGAATTGAACTTAAGATTCAGGAATTATGATTTTCATGATGCCTTGTCAAAATTGGATGCTCAGATTTTATACAAAACCATTCTGAAGCCCATACTTGGTATTGATGATTTGAGAAACAATTCCAGATTGGAATATAGTCAAGGGCAAAAAGACATGGCATACGTAAAAGGAATGATTGACAATGGAGAGTTTGAAGTAGGTTTCGGCATGTATCCTGCTAAAATTGATGAAATGAAAACCATTGCCGATGAGGGCATGAAAATGCCACCAAAGACTACGTTTATTGAACCGAGATTGAGGAGCGGTATTACGATTTATGAATTTTAAAACTAAAAGACATGGAAGGATCTATAAAAGAACATATAAAATCATATAAAGAAGAGCTTGGAGAAAATGTGGATCTGGTTGCCGTTTCTAAAACCAAGCCTAACGAAGACCTGATGGAAGCCTACGAAGCCGGCCAACGCATTTTTGGCGAAAATAAGGTTCAGGAAATGACCGACAAGTGGGAGGCGCTACCAAAAGATATCCAATGGCATATGGTAGGTCACGTACAAACCAACAAAGTGAAGTACATGGCACCTTATGTTGATCTTATCCATGCAGTTCAAAAAATGAAATTGCTTAAAGAGATCAACAAGAGAGCAAAGGAAAACGACCGCGTTATCAATTGTTTATTGCAGGTCAAAATTGCTGAAGAAGATTCTAAATTCGGCATGTCTCCAGACGAATTAAGGTCTTTTCTGAAAGATGAAAAACTTTCTGAATTGAAAAACGTTAAACTAAAAGGTCTGATGGGTATGGCTACCTTCACCGATGATGAAGACCAGGTCCATAGAGAATTCCAAGTCCTTCAAGACCTCTACGAAGAAACTTCTAAAACTCAATCTGATTTCAGTATTCTATCCATGGGTATGAGTGGTGATTATAAAATCGCGATGCAACACGGAACCAACATGGTAAGAATTGGAAGTTCTATTTTTGGGGCGAGGAATTAGGTTCGGTCGTTCTGCTGCATGTACTGTGTTTAATACGGTAAGCTTAGCGAAGTATATCTTTTTGTCTCATTTCGTTTCTTTTCAGAAAAGATACCTGCCTTTGCCAGTCAGGTAAGCTCAACCCGACAAAGACTTTATCAAAAAAAGACCCTGAAACAAGTTCAGGGTGACAAATTAAATCTTGATTATTTAAAAATGAAATTAAACCACTTACCTAATCTCAATTTGTCTAGCTGGTTTAGGTTTAGCTTCTTCAAGTTTTGGAATCTCAACACACAATACCCCGTTTTTATATTCAGCTGAAATCTTTTCACCATCTACAGTGTTAGGTAGCGTAAAAGTTCTTCTGAATGACTGATAGCTGAACTCCTTTCTTGTGTAACGCTCAACTTCTATGTGTGACTTTTCTTCTTTTTTCTCCGAGGAAATCGTCAATTTGTTATGGTTCAACTCTATGTTGAAATCATCTTTTTCGAATCCTGGTACTGCCATTTCTACTCCAAATCGATCTTCGTTTTCCTTGATGTTTACCGAAGGTGAAGTCGTGTTCGTTTCAGAGAAATCTCTGTGAAACATGTCGTTGTTAAAAAGCCTGTCTAAAAGGCCCACATCCTGATTTGCATAACGTGTTGGTATCATAATTTATAAGTTTTAAAGGTTATTTTTATAAACTTATTTTCAAAATGGATACCAAATTGAATAATGACAAAATAAATGAAAATTTTAGGCTTAGTTGATTTCAAAAATCGAATTCTCATAAATTTAAAGCAATCAAAATGCCATTATGGCACTGTGAAGCTAATTTTAAGTGTCATTTTGTCTGTTTTAAATAAAATTGACTGAGTCAACATCAGAATAAAAAAGATAATTTGTGCATTATAGAAAGCTTAAACTTTTGGCTATAAAGCTTTGAAACAGAATTATATCTTTATTTTTGTCGCTTACACAAAATAATTTGAGAGAATAGATTGTACGCCATATTAGACATAGAATCCACAGGAGGAAAATATAACGAAGAAGGGATCACTGAAATTGCCATCTATAAATTCGACGGACATCAGGTCGTAGATCAATTCATCTCCTTGGTGAATCCTGAACGAAAAATACAGTCTTTTGTGGTTGGATTGACGGGGATCAACAATGAAATGCTTCACCAGGCCCCTAAGTTTTATGAAGTGGCCAAACGGATTATTGAAATTACTGAAGGCTGTATTATTGTTGCTCATAATGCAAAGTTTGATTACAGAATGTTGCGCTTAGAGTTCGACAGACTAGGCTATTCTTATGAGCGCGAAAGCTTATGTACCGTCAAGTTATCCAAAAAACTTTTGCCTGGCTTTGACTCTTATAGTTTGGGTAAGCTGGTCAAAAAATTAGGGATTCCCATTACCGATAGACACCGAGCCAACGGTGATGCTTTGGCTACTGTAAAACTTTTTAAGCTATTGCTGGAGAAAGATACAGACAAAGAAATTATAAGTTCAAATTTAAAACTTAATTCCATAAGCAGTGTCGACCAAAAATTGATTCGCCTGATTGATCAGCTGCCAAATGCAGTAGGTGTGTATTATTTTTCTGATGGTGAAGGCGAAATTATTTATATTGGTAAAAGTAAGGACATTAAGAAACGAGCTAACCAGCACTTCACAAGCGATGCGCCTAAATCCAGAGAAATACAGAAACATGTGGCTTCTATAGATTTTGAAAAAACAGGCAACGAGCTTTTGGCTTTATTGAAGGAAAATCAGTCTATTAAAAAACTTAAGCCTAAATTCAATTCGGCTCTTAAAAAAAGCTTATTTACGCATGGTCTTTACGCTTTTGAAGATGAAAATGGTTATATTAATCTTTCAGTTTCAAAATTAAAACCCAGCGAAAAGTACATCACCAGCTTTACCAATTATCAACAGGGCAAAGCCTTCATGGAACGAGCGGTCGAAACTTATGAACTTTGCCAAAAACTGACAGGACTACACAAAACAAAAGGAGCGTGTTTTAATTATACCATCAAGCAATGTCATGGGGCTTGCGTAAATGAAGAATCGAAAGAAAGTTATAACGAAAGAGTAAAACAGCTTATCGATTTTTATGATTATCAAAATAAAAATATGATCATACAGGACAGAGGCAGACATGCCGCTGAAAAAAGTGTGGTATTGATTGAAAATGGAGAGCTAGCAGGTACTGGTTATACGGAGTTAAATTTTCAAGTTGAAAACATGTCAATTTTAAAAAACATCATTAATCCCATGCAAAATGACAGGGATGCGCAGCATATCATACAGAGTTACCTGAGAAAACGAAATCATCATTTGAAGATTCATAAGTTCTAAAATGGGGAAAAACTCATTCATTCATAGAATTTCATTTTTGCTAAGTCTTGTTGGTTTAGTCCTTTTAATTTTTGATCTCGGTTTTGATCAGTCTCAAAACTTAATTACAATTTACAACATCTTTTATGTTGTCGTTTTAGTTCTAGGTGTTGCTTCCACGTCTATCAGGTATTATAAAAACAAGAGTCTGCCTAGCATGGGAGTTATTATTTTTGACGTGGTGTCGATTTTATTTTCAGTATTTGTTCTGGGCAGGCATTTTATATTCTTAGATGTTCAATTACTGGAAAGTTTTTTAGTAAATGACAATTGGCTGAAATTTGCGATTCTACTTACATTCATAAGAGAATCTTCTGATATTCAAATTTCTGTCGATCGAACGATACTTAACCCTGCTCAACTTTTTATATTAAGTTTTTTAACTATCATTTTCATTGGCAGCTTACTACTGATGTTACCGAATGCTACTCACTCTGGTATTAGTTATATCGATGCCTTATTTACTTCTACCAGTGCCGTATGCGTCACTGGGCTTATTGTCGTTGACACAGGTTTTTTTTTTACAAGTTTAGGACAAAGCATAATTCTTTGTTTGATACAGATTGGCGGGTTGGGTATTTTGACGTTTACCAGTTTTTTTAGCTATTTTTTTAAAGGTGGTTCCACTTATGAGAATCAGCTCACCTTAAACAGCATTACGAGTTCTAAATCATTGAATACTGTTTTCAATACTTTGAAGTATATTATTGTGATCACCTTTGGAATTGAACTTGTTTCGGCTATACTTATTTATACTTCATTGGATAACAAAGATTTTACGGGCTTTTTAGATCAGGCATTTTTCTCCGTTTTTCATGCAATTTCTGCATTCTGCAATGCTGGATTTTCGACCTTGTCTTCAAGTTTTTATGAAGAAGGGTTCAGGTTTAATTATGGATTGCAACTTGTTATTATTATATCTTTCATCATAGGCGGTCTTGGATTTCCTATCGTTGAAAATATAGACAAGTATGTTAAATATTCTATTAAAAGGATTTTTGGTCGGGGAAGAGATGCAAGACCCTGGGTTTTAAACATAAATAGTAGAATTACCTTAATCACTACCTTTATAGTAACAGGAATAGCTGTAATTGTTATTTATATTTTAGAATATCAAAATACCCTGGCAGAACACAGTGGTTTTGGCAAAGTAGTTACAGCCTTGTTTACAGCAGCTACGCCCCGAACAGCTGGATTTAATACGGTAGATCTATCATTATTAACTACGCCTACTTTATTATTGATTTTTCTTCTGATGTGGATTGGAGCTTCGCCATCTTCAACTGGCGGGGGGATTAAAACCAGCACCTTGGCCATTTCTACTTTGAATATCCTAAGTTTAGCTAAGGGGAAATCCAGAATTGAGGTTTTCAAAAGAGAAATATCAAATATTTCCATCAGAAGATCTTACGCTATCATTGCTTTATCGCTAATAGTTATCGGATCATCTACATTAGTGTTAAGTATAAGTGACAAAAATCTAAGTCTTTTTGATTTAGTTTTCGAAACCATATCAGCATATTCGACTGTAGGCTTAAGCCTTGGAATTACAGAAAAATTGAGCGATTTGGGAAAAGCGGTAATTATTTTCACCATGTTTGTTGGAAGAGTGAGTATGCTTACGGTTGTAATTGCTATTTTTAAGAAAATAAAACAAAAGAATTATAATTACCCGACTGAAGAAATAACAATCAACTAAGTATGAAGTATATCATTGTAGGATTAGGAAATTTTGGTTCATCCATAGCTCAGAAATTAACATCCCTGGGCAACGAAGTTATTGCTATTGATAGTGATATGGAGAAGGTCGATTATTTCAAGGAGAAAATCACCCATACCATACGAATGGATGCCACCGATGAGCTTGCCGTTTCTGATTTACCTTTAGATGAAACCGACATTGTTCTCATCACAATTGGCGAAGAACAAGGTTCCAATCTTATGGCAACTGCCCTTTTTAAAAATTTTGGAGTCAAAAGATTAATTAGCAGAGCTATTAATCCCTTACACAAAAAAGTCCTTGAAGCTATAGGTGTAGACGAAATTGTTCACCCTGAAGCAGAAACAGCCGAGCGCTGGTCCAATAAACTTCACTTGAAAAATGTGATTGATTCGTTTGAGCTCAATCAAGACTTCAGCATCATCGAAGCTCAAGTTCCAAAAGAATACGTGGGAAAAACCATTAAAGAGCTAAAAGTAAGAGAAGAACATAACCTTCTTATCTTAACGATAGTTCAACGGAAAGAAAAGACTACAGAAATAGGTGAGAAAGAAGAGGTCGATAAAATTGAAGGCATAGCAGATCCAAATGTAAAACTGAAAGAAGAAGACATTTTGGTCATATTTGGAAAAAATAGCGATATTGATGCTTTTATAGATACAAATTCTTCTGAAGACAGCCAGAAACAAGACTCAGAGTCTTGAGAAACCAAACTAATTCATCCATAAACATGACCTGGAAAGAAAAAGTTCATGAAGTCATTTACGAAGCAGATACCACTGCGGGCAAAGTCTTTGATGTCGCCTTACTAATTATGATTTTAGTGAGTCTTGCCCTTGTTGTTCTAGACTCTGTAAATCATTTAAACTTAGAGTATCATACCTTATTCTTAACTTTAGAATGGATCATTACCATTTTTTTTACCATTGAATATATTCTCAGAATCATTTGCATAAATAAACCAAAAAAGTACATCTTTAGTTTTTATGGAATAGTCGACTTTCTTTCCACCATCCCACTTTATATTTCATTGATTTTTGCAGGCTCTGGGGCTTTATTATCTCTAAGAGCATTAAGATTACTTCGAGTTTTTCGTATATTCAAATTGGTAAGATATACTGGTGCAGGTTCCAGAGTAGCAGTTTCACTAAAAAAGAGTTTGCCAAAAATTCTTATATTTTTATATAGCGTTGTCGTCATATCCTTTATTGCTGGCACAATCATGTACTTAGTTGAAGGACCTGAAAATGGCTACACATCTATTCCGGTAGGCATTTATTGGACCATTGTGACGCTCACTACAGTTGGATTTGGAGATATACACCCTGTCACGCCTTTAGGTCAATTTGTTGCCACTATCATCATGTTGCTAGGTTATGGCATTATAGCGGTTCCTACCGGGATTGTTACCGCTGAAATGACAAAAGAACATATAAAATCGAATACCCAGGTCTGTTATAATTGTGGAGAAAACGAACATAAGGATGAAGCAGAATTCTGTCACAACTGCGGCTATAATCTCAACAAGGGTAAAAAAGAAAAAAAAGAGATTAAAGAATGAAAAGAGATCAGCCATTCTTAGTTTGCATTGTTGGTCCAACAGCTATTGGAAAAACAGCCTTAAGCATAAAACTCGCTTCCCATTTTACAACTGAAATAGTTTCTGCAGACTCCAGGCAATTTTTTAAAGAAATGAAGATTGGAACTGCAGTTCCTGCGGAGGAGGAGCTTTCACAGGCAAAACATCACTTTATCCAACACATCTCAATTCAGGATAACTATAATGTTGGCAAATTTGAAAACGATGCCATTGCAGTTTTAGGTGACATCTTTGAGTCGAATTCCAAAGCCATTCTCGTTGGCGGAAGCGGACTTTATCATAAAGCAGTGACCGAAGGTTTGGTTTCCTTTCCTGAGATTCCTTCAGGAATAAGGAAAAAATACAACGATATATTAGATACAGAAGGCATTGAAAGATTACAGGGCTTACTTCTGAAAAAAGATCCAGAAACCTACAGGACTATTGAAATTTCAAATCCCAGACGACTCACTAGAGCACTGGAAGTACTTGAAGTCTCAGGAAAGTCTTTTTCTCATTTTCAAAATCAAAACAAAAAAAAACGCCAGTTCGAAGTCGTCAAAATTGGTTTGGATGCACCACGCGAAGTGATTTACAACAGAATAGAACAACGTGTGGATCTTATGATTGGGCAGGGCCTGGTAAAAGAAGCCAAAAGACTCTATCCTTTTAGACATTTCAATGCTTTACAAACAGTGGGCTACAAAGAATTATTCGCTTATTTTGATGGAGAACTGAATTTAGATCAAGCTATTTCAGAAATAAAAAAAAATACGAGAAGATTCGCTAAACGCCAATTGACTTGGTTCAAAAAAGACCCCGATATCCAATGGTTTCATTTTGAAACCCCATCAGAAGAAATCATAACTCACATTAAAACATAAAAGACTAATCGTGCTTTAACGATTAGTCTTTTATGATCATTCTGGAACTGAAAAAAGTGGCTTATTAAGCACCTTTCCCATCAGAGCCTTTTACGACCAGACGGAAACCTTCACCATGGATGTTTAATATTTCCACAGTATCATCTTTTTTCAGATATTTTCTCAATTTGGCGATGTAAACATCCATACTTCTTGAAGTGAAGTAATTATCATCTCTCCAAATTTTAGTTAATGCAAGCTCTCTTGGCATTAAATCGTTTTCATACAACGCAAGTAAACGCAACAATTCGTTTTCTTTTGGTGAAAGTTTAATCGGCTCCTCCTCTTTGTAAGTTAAAAATCTCAACTTAGAATTGAGGTGAAAATTTCCAATCGTAAATTCAAATTGCTTACTATCTGCAAGTGTATCTGAATTCTTACGCTGCATGATGGCTTTTATTTTCATCAAAAGGACTTCACTGTCAAACGGTTTATTCAGGTAATCATCTGCCCCAACCTTGTATCCTTTCAATACGTCATCCTTCATCGCTTTGGCGGTAAGGAATATGATGGGAACATCTTCATTTTTAGCTCTTATTTCCTTAGCTAAAGTAAAACCATCCTTGTATGGCATCATGACATCCAAAATACATAAGTCATAATTTCCTTTTTTAAATTTCTCAAAGCCTTCCATCCCATTTTTGGCATGAGTAACATCGTAATTGTTCATGGACAAATAGTCCTTTAATACGATTCCAAAATTGGGATCGTCCTCTACTAATAAAATCTTCTTGTTTTCAGTTTCCATATATTTATGATATTAATGGTAATTTAATTATAAATGAACTTCCTTTTCCTTTTTCACTTTTTACAGAGATTTCGCCGTGATGATCGTCAACAATTCTTTTGACATAAGCCAAACCAAGACCGTGCCCTTTTACATTGTGAACATCGCCGGTATGTTCTCTGTAAAACTTATCGAATATTTTTTTCTGAACCTGTTTAGACATTCCGCTACCCTTGTCAGAAATAATCAGAACGATAAAGTTATTCACATTTTCAGTCGTTAGTTTTATTTTAGGTTCGTCTGTAGAATATTTTACCGAGTTATCCAAAATATTCACAATCACATTAGAAAAATGAGAATCGTTAGCTAAAATGGTATCTCGTTTTGCTTTTAAATCAGTTTCAATGCTTCCATTTCTGTCTTCCACAATTAAACTAATGTGGCTTATAGAGTCTTCAATAATCTCATGAAGATTTAATTTTTCTTTTTCAATATCAAGCTCGTTTTTTTCAAGCTTAGAAATTCTTAATACATTTTCTACCTGTGCATGCATCCTTTTATTTTCCTCGCGAATCATGTTCATATACCTGTCCACAGCTTCAGGATTTTTAGAAATCACAGGATTTTTCACCGAATCTAAAGCAAGATTGATAGTTGCTATAGGAGTTTTGAACTCATGCGTCATGTTATTGATGAAGTCAGTTTTTATCTGAGAAATCTGTCTTTGCCTAATCAATTGACCTATTGCAGAAGAAAAAGCAAGAACAATAATTAAGGTAAACATGACCGAAAGTCCGCCCATCAAAGCAATAGAAGATAAAATTTGCTTGTTTTTATCTTTAAAATTGACAAACAACTGATAATCTGAAAATTCATCATTGTAGCTGTAAACGGGAATTCCATAAGTTGATGGAGAATTCAATTCAAAACTAGACGTTCTGACTTTGGTTGATAAGGCATTGCTATAAATTCCGAAATCATAATCAGAGTCTAAATTCCTTTTCTGCATCTGCTCATCAATCAATTTTTTGATTTCTAAAGTGTCTACGCGTTTGTGAATAGGAATTTTTGAAGCCATTTCTTTGATAGCATCTAGCCATAGGTATTTCTGTTCGTCTTCTAAATTACTGATTCTTTCGAAGCGCTCCATAGCATTGAGGTTACTGCCATCGAAATCATCCCTTCTCATTACCGCTGTAACCTTTCGGTTGATTAACTTTTTAAATTCTATGGAGTCTTGATTTTCAGCTAGAAACGGGGACGCCACTTTGTAATCTTCCTGGAACAAAGAGTTAGAATACATGAAATATTCCGTAGAGATGCCATTATCCGGCAATTGAAATATTTCACTGAGTTGTGTTCTGATTGGAGTTTCTGAATCTGCTATGGAAGCAAATTTAAAATAATACTTATCTATTTCTTCCTTTTCTAGCTGCTGAACAACATTGATGAGAATCTGCTTAGCACCCATAGAGAACTGCTCTTCATTGCTTTCCACAGTATTTTTTATCCAATAGCCTTGCACGAAAATGATTCCAATTAAGGAAACACTCATCAATACAATTATGAATGTAAATATGCGTTTATTCATTTTGTCAAAATTACAATTTTAACAAAATGCTTTATCAGTGTTTAACCGAAAGTTAACAAGAGAATACGCCTATTTATATGAAAAATTTGAAAATATCTTATGAAGTTCCTTAACCTGTTGCTGAGTTTCTTTTAAATTAATATTTTCAATAATGAAGTCAGCTAATTTCACCTTTTTAGATTCAGGCCACTGAGCCTTCATTCTGGATTTCACATCTTTATAACTCACATTATCTCTTTGCATGACGCGGTTTATTCTTACCTCTTCAGGTGCTGTAACCAATACAGTATAATCAAAATCTGAAGCTCTTTTTTTTTCGAATATAATCGCCGCTTCATAAATAATGTAAGGAGAGTTTTGTTTACTAAGCCAGTTTTTAAAACTCTGGTGAACTTTTGGATGTATTATTGAATTTAAAGTTTGAAGAGCTTGCGCGTCTTTGAACACGATGGAAGCCAAATCTGGCTTATGAATTAAACCTTCAGACGTCAGATTTAGGTCAAAAGTTTGCGCCACTTCGGTAGCAACTTTAGAATTATCAAGTATTTTTTTGGCTTCTATATCCGCAATAAAGACAGGCACATGTTGCTCTCTAAACATATTGGCAACGGTAGTTTTACCACTTCCTATTCCTCCTGTAAGCCCAATTTTTATCATTTTTTAATCAAATAATCAACCTTATAATTTTCTAAAGAAACACTTTTTACAAGTCTTGGCTGTTCCACCAGTTCTAGAAACATAAAGTCTTCACTTGGCTTATATTTCGCGACCACCTTAAAACCAGACTCATCTATTCTTTCGTAGTTTGAAAGACTTGTCGTAAAATTTACTTTTACTGTTTTAGGAAAAATAACAAGTTTATTCTCTAGAGCCTTGTTTTCTAGACGTATCGGAATCTCAAAGGTGCCTTCTGTAAATTTCACAACAGGCAATGTGTAACTCACAGTCTCTACCAGGTAATTAATTGAAATATCTTCAATTTTTTGGATTTGAATATGCCCGCTAACTGTATCCGAAACTTCTTTTAAGATCTTTTCTTTCGTTGTTACATATTCCAAAGTTTTCAAAATAGAGTCATTACCAGAAACTTCTATAAACCTTGGTTCAAAAACAAAATCTGTAATAGAGTCATACCCTTTACTGAAATCTAAATGAATGTTTGGTTTAATTTTCAATTTCTTAGTCGATAACTTGTAATGGTTAAATTGAAAAGAATCCTTTCCAATTTCTATTTCCCCTTTCGACAAATTTAAGGACTTAGCAATATGAGATTTGTTATTTATCAGACTATAACTATAATGATCGCTCAATGAATCGAGTTGATTGAAATTCAATTCAATAGTTGAATTAAAAAGCTTTATGTACAGGATTTTAAAACCAGTTTGCTTTACTTGAGCAGATACTTTTTTGGTCTTATTGTCTAAAACAATATGCTGTGGAATTTCTCCAAACTCAAAAGTTAACTCCACATCATGCTCATAAGTTTTTGAAAGTTGTACAAATGACCATATAAGAAGAGTAAAGGCTAAGAAAAAGAAAAAAGCCTTGTAATTTCTTTTTTTGATGCTGGTCTTGATGTTATCAAACTGTTTGTATCTACTCATTTACTAAAGAATAATTTTGGAAATGTTTTTTCAGGTATTTGTCTCAATATATGAATTTTATAATAGCTCCAGATAAAACCAGTTCCATAGCTTACAAATTGAATATTGGTAGCAAATACGCTTAATATAGCTATTTTAAAATTTTTATGATCTATAATTGCATCTATATAAACTAAAAGATTGTAAATGACATAAAAATAAAGTATATAATGGATTTTGAATAGAAGTGAAACCATGCCTAAAACAAGCATCAAAGTATATAAAAAGGGAAACCAATAGGTAAGTTTCGAAGTAGCGGGATAGCGGGATAGTAAAATAGGTCTCACTAAACCAAATTTAAACACCTGCATAGAAAATTTTTTAAAATCTGTTCTTCGCTTGTGATAAACGTGCGCTCCATCAATATAGCCCACTTTAAATTTTTGTTTTTTGAGACGAATAGATAAATCGGGGTCTTCTCCCGGATGTATGCTGCTAAAACCCTCAGACTCCAGAAAGGCTGCTTTAGAAATTCCCATATTGAAACTTCTAGGTTCATAGGATTGAGAGGCTTTAGATTGTACGCTGCCTCTAATGCCTCCTGTAGTTAGAAGTGAAGTCATCGCATGATCAATTGACTTCTGAATAGGCGTAAATGAATCCAAGGCTTTATCTCCACCGCCATAACAATCCAGATATCTTTCAGATAAAGCTGCTCTTACAATTTTCACATAATTCGCTGGAACAATAACATCGCTATCTAAAATGATAAAATAGTTTCCTGTTGCCTTTTGCATTCCGTAGTTTCTGGAATCGCCAGGACCCGTATTATTTTTGAAGTAATAAGAAATGTTTAGTATTTCTTTGAAATCATTTATCACTTCTTCACAAGTGTCTTTCGAGCCATCTTCGACTATCACTACTTCAAAAGAACCCGTAACCAGACTAAGACTTTCTAAAAGTTCTTTGATCTCATGGGGCCGGTTATAAACGGGGATTATAAAGGAAAAGTAAAGCTCTACCATGCTGTAAAGATATTACAAATAAAAAATCCCGAACCAGAGGTTCGGGAATCATTCATGTAAAATTTCTAAATGCAAGTAACTAGTCTTCCATCGCTTCCATGATCTCCTGGCTCACTCCCATATTGGAGAATCCACCATCATGAAATAAGTTTTGTAAGGTCACTTTTTTAGTCAAATCTGAAAATAGTGTCAAGGTATAATCTGCACATTCCAAAGCTGTTGCATTACCAAGCGGTGACATTTTTTCTGCATAATTCATAAAGCCTGTAAATCCTTTTACACCCTGTCCAGCAGAAGTTGGCGTTGGAGATTGTGAAATAGTATTTACTCTTACTTTTTTATCTTTTCCAAAAAAGTATCCAAAGCTCCTGGCAACAGATTCTAAATAGGCTTTGTTATCTGCCATATCGTTATAATCTGGGAATACTCGCTGAGCTGCCATATAAGTAAGCGCTACAATGCTTCCCCATTCATTCATAGCATCCTTTTTGTAAAGCGTTTGCATCAATTTATGAAAAGACATAGCTGAAACATCAAGCCCTTTATGCGTCCAATCGTAATTCTGATCGGTATAGTGTTTTCCCTTTCTTACATTGATGGACATCCCGATAGAATGCAAGACAAAATCCAATTTTCCTCCAAGAATTTCTTCAGATTTTTCGATCAGATTTTCCAGGTCTTCAATTTTAGTAGCATCTGCAGCAATCACTTCGGAATTGGTTTTTTCAGCAAGAGATTTGATAGTTCCCATTCTCAAAGCTACAGGAGCGTTGGTAAGAACAAATTTAGCGCCTTCCTCATGTGCTCTTTCAGCGGTTTTCCATGCGATAGAATTTTCATCTAAAGCCCCAAAAATAATTCCGCGTTTTCCTTTCAGTAAGTTATATGACATAGTTTAATTTTTTTTTGAATGCTGTAAAGTTAATCATTTTAACAAAGATTGAGCATGAGCCAGAGCAGATTCAGAGGTTTTATCACCTCCCAGCATTTCGGCAAGCTCAACAACACGATCCTGGTTTTTAAGAACTTTTATATTGGATTGTGTTTTTTCGTTTTTAGTGGTTTTATATACTTTAAAATGCTGTTGGCCCATCCCCGCTATTTGCGGTAAGTGAGTAATAGAAATCACCTGTAAGGAAGCTGACATTTTTTTCATAATCACTCCCATTTTTGTCGCTACATCTCCGGAAACTCCAGTGTCTATTTCATCAAAAATGATGCTCGGCAAGTTTTCATATTGAGCCAACAAACTTTTTATAGCTAAAGTTATTCTCGACAATTCCCCTCCGGAAGCCACTTTTTTGATGTCCTGAGGTTTACTTCCCTTATTAGCAGAAAACAACCATTCAAAATCGTCTGCTCCTCTCGAGCTGAACGTTGAATTAAAAGCACCTTCAATCTTAAGCTTAGCATCTAGAATACCCAATTCACCTAACATGTCTTCAACAACTTTTGAAATAGTTGCCGTAGTTTTCAATCTGCTTTCAAAAAGTTTTTTGGCTAGTTTGGATAATTGCTCTTGTTGTTTTGAGATTTGAAGCTCAGCTTTTTGAAGTTCTTTTTCAGCATTTTCTTTTACAGAAACCTGTTGCTCGAGGGCTTCCTTAACTGTTAGGAGACCGTCAATATCTGGAACGTGATGCTTCTTTTGCAGCGTATAAATCAGTTGAAGCTTTTCGTTTACCTCTTCCAGGGCTTTAGGATCTGCATCCAAAGATTCCAGCTGGCTTTGAGTTTCAGAACTGATGTCTTCAGCTTCTATCAAAATACTTTCTATCCGTTGATGAAGCTCGCCGAGACTGGGGTCTAGCTGGGAAGCCTTTCTTAATTGCAAATTGATTTGCCTCAGCTGAGCAACCACACCAATCGATTCTTCATCCAACTGCTGAAAAGATTGACCCAATTTTTCCTGAAGTTCTTCGACATGACTCAACTTGCTTTGTGTTGACTCCAACTCTTCCTGAAGTCCGGGTTTGAGGTTAGCTTCCGTTAATTCTGAAAGTAAAAACACATTATAATCGTAAGCTTCAACAGCTTTTACCTGTTTAGATTTTAGCTCATCAAATTCTTTTCTGAATTTATTCAGTAATTTATAATTCTTCAGATAGTCTGACTTCAATTCTGAATTTTGAGCTACTGTATCTAAAACATCGTATTGGTAATCTTGATTTCCAATCGATAAGGTTTCATGCTGACTATGAATGTCTATGAGATGAACACCAAGCTCGCTCAAATTTGAGAGCCTCACTGGAGTGTCGTTTACAAAAGCTCTGGATTTTCCTGAAGGTAATATTTCCCGTCTGATGATAGTCTCTTCCTCATAATCCAAATCTAAATTTTCAAATAGAGATTTCAAACCGAAAGCACCAACAGAAAACTGGCCTTCGATAACGCATTTTTGTTCTGAATTTCTTATAGAATTAAGATCGGCTCGTTTTCCTAATAACAGAGAAAGTGCTCCAAGAATAATGGATTTACCTGCTCCGGTTTCACCAGTGATAATTGAGAAATTATCGGTGAATTCGAGACTGATGTCTTCGATAAGAGCAAAATTTTTGATCCCAAGAACTCTAAGCACAGATTAAAATTTAAGACATTAATACGAAAGCTAATCTACTAAATATTGACCGATCTGCACTACTATTACCTGCCAATCATTCTCCATTTCCTGTTATGTACAGGAGCAACCTGATTTAAAGTGCTCATGGTAGATTTGATATCCAGTTCTGGACCACCACTTAAAATCTGCATAAGTTCATCTGACTTTGCATCAAAAAATAGTCTAAATAAGACAGCATTAGGCCTGCTTTTTGAATTTTGCGAAATCAAATCGATTGCTGTGAGAATATTTTCTTTTCCTTTAAAAACATCTTTATGCATGACATCAAGACCCTCTCTATGATAAATATATATGGCTTTTCTGAAATTTGAAAAATTCCCGGAAAGCAAATCTCTGTTAATTCCAAACCTGCTTTGGGAAATTCCCGCGTCTCTCCAGCCTATGCCGCCTCTTTGCCCGGCTGCATTAACAATTTTTCTAGCTTCTTCATAAAACTCATCACCTGCGCCTTCCTCAAATGTATCTGCATCATATCCAAGAATGGTGTACACATAAAAACTAAGTGTAGAAATAAGATTACTACTGAATACATTAGGATTGTAATTCAAAGGCTCAAATTCCTTATAAATAAAATTGAAATTATCGTCTTTTATATTCAATAAAATCGAATTCATACTTGAACCAAAAATGGGCCGAGAAGACTGAACTTGAAGTGTCGCCTGAAAACTGTCTGCATCATAACTCTGCACCAAAATATTAAAACTGCACTTAATACGTTGATGAGGCTGGTAGTTGGCATCTGTCCAGCGTGTGTTATTGATGAATTCAGTGACATCCTTCTCCAGGGTGTTAAAAATAGAAAGCTGACTTCTTCCGGTCTGTTGAGCATCCAACACCACCTCTGCCTCAATAGCCTGAGGCGAAGCTGCTAAAGGAAACCATAAAACCAATAAAATATACTTAAGATTCATTATTTCATGATTTTCAAAATATGATTCAAAATATCCTCAGCAACGTCGGCTTTGGATTTAGTATCAAAACGAATGACTTCTGAATTTGTTATGATTTTGATTTTATTGGTTTCTTTCTTGAATCCCGCATCTTTATCATTAAGAGAATTCAACACTATAAAATCTAAATTTTTCTTTTTTAATTTAGATTTTGCATTCTCTTCTTCATTAGTGGTTTCAAGTGCAAACCCAACTAAAGTTTGATGTGTTTTCAAAGTTCCAAGATGCTTAAGGATATCTGGTGTAGGTTCTAAATCTATGCGCAAAGCATCTTCACTTTTCTTCAGTTTTTGATCGAATTGTTTCAAAGGCTTATAATCTGAAACCGCTGCTGCTGCAATTACAATATCAGAATTTTCAAAATGTGATATGGCAGATTCAAACATGTCCTGAGCGCTCATCACGTCAATTCTTTTTAATAGGCTATCCTGGAGTTTAAAGTGAGTTGGCCCTGTTATTAAATTTACCGCCGCCCCGAGTTTTAGGGCTTGTGCTGCCAGTTCAAAACCCATTTGCCCGCTAGAATGGTTACCTATAAACCGAACGGGATCAATGGCCTCATAAGTAGGGCCGGCTGTAATTGTAATCGTTTTTCCTGAAAGCGGAAGCCCCGAAAGTATATCCTGTTCTATGAAGTTAACAATATTTTCCGGCTCAGCCATTCTTCCTTCTCCACTGAGTCCACTGGCAAGAGGACCCGACTCTGGTTGAATGAATTTATTCCCAAAACTGATTAATTCATCAATACTGGCTTTGGAAGAAGCGTGTTTGTACATGTCGAGGTCCATTGCAGGAGCAAAGTAAACAGGACATTTGGCTGATAGATAAGTGGTAATTAAAAGATTATTGGCATTACCAGCAGCCATCTTAGAAAGCGTGTTGGCTGTTGCCGGAGCAATCAACATGAGATCGGCCCACAATCCAAGTTCGACGTGGTTATTCCAGTTTTTTTCTTCATCGGTAAATGAGGAAACTACCGGATTTTCTGAAAGTGTTGAGAGTGTAAGTGGAGTAACAAAGTGTTCAGACTCTGGAGTCATGACCACTTTTACATTGGCTCCAGCTTTTTTAAGGAGCCTTACCAAAAATGCAGATTTATAAGCGGCAATGCCACCCGTAATTCCTAATAGGATATGCTTGCCGCTTAAAATACTCATGTGCAATACGTGTTACTCTTCTGTATTTTCCTTGGTATTTCTGTAGTATATTTTATCGTCTAACCACTCATCCATAGCAATAGAATGTGGCTTTGGTAATCTTTCGTAGTATTTAGACACCTCTATTTGCTCTTTATTTTCAAAAACCTCATCAAGATTTTCATTATAAGTAGCAAATTCATCTAATTTCTCTAAAAGCTCTTTCTTCATCTCAACATTGATCTGATTGGCACGTTTAGAAACAATTGAAATCGCTTCATAAATGTTACCGGTAGCAGCATCAACTTTATTCTTGTTGATTGTAGTAGTGCTTAACGGAGCGCTGGTGTGTTTGATATTTGAATTCATAATTCTATTTGGGTATTAGTACGTTGTTCTATGTCTTGTGCGTATGTTTTGGCTTGATCCAAAAGTTCACTTTCGGAGTCACCATAATATTTGATAAAATCTTCATAGTAAAGCAAAGCTTCAGCCAAGCGTTCTGGAATTAAATAGGTCACACTGTTAATGGCTAAAATATAAGCAGATTCAAACTTGTAAAAATAGGCTTGCTCTCTAAATTTAGATCCTGGAAACTTGAGAATAAAATTGTCAAATGACTGTATCGCTGCTTTGTAACGCTCTGTATGATGGTATTGTTTTGATATTTCGTAAAATTTCTTTTCAATCTTTACGCTTAGCTCCTGAATAATATCATTCGCGGATGAGAAAAATTCTCCATCGGGATAGGTATTGAGATAGAATTGAAGTTTACTTATAGCTTTATAGGTGTCTTCCTGATCTTTACTATAAATTGGAGAGACTTCGTAATAACTTTTTGCACTCTTATAGAAAGCCTCTTCTACTTTTTCGCTATTGGGATAGGATTTAGTAAAACGTTCGAACATATACCCCGACATAAAATAATCTCCTACCAGGTAATGCGCATTTGCATTCATATAAGTTACCGTCTCCCCGGAAGGCTTCCCTTTATATTGTGGTAAGATTTGATCGAATAAACGAATTGCCTTACGGAAATACTTATTCTTACCTGTTTCGACTCCTTGACCGTAAAACTGCTTAGCCATTTTGTACTTTGGAGAAATCTCTTTCTCTTTTAAGACTTTCTGATACTCGCTACAAGAGGAGAATCCGGCTATAATAATCAAGAGAACTAATAATCGCTTCATAAACTTAAATATCGTGCAAAATTAGGGATAAATCTTCGATAATAAAAATGCAATAAAACCCAGGCTATTTCAACTGATTAATAAAAATACTCAGAGCTGATTTTAATTCTGGAGTTGCTTCAACTAATGGTAATCTTACAGACCCATTTATTATTTTTTTCAATTCTAAAACCGATTTGATTCCAGATGGATTTCCTTCTTTGAAAATGAGATCCATACCATTCATCAGTTGAAATTGAATTTTGTAAGCTTCGTCATTTTCTCTCTGTAAGCCTAAATTCACCATCCTGGTAAATTCAGAGGGAAAACCTTGAGCCATTACCGAAATCACACCTGCTCCACCAGCAAGAATCATGGGCAAGGTAATCATATCATCTCCAGAAATGACTAGAAAGTCTGCTGGAGTATCTCGTATCATTTGCATGGCTTGTACCATATCTCCCGAAGCTTCTTTTATGCCAATAATATTATCAAAATCATTGGCTAGTCGGTTCACCGTAAGCGGCAACATATTGGAACTTGTTCTTCCGGGAACATTATAAAGTATGACAGGAAGTGGAGAGGCTTTAGAAACAGCTGCAAAATGCTGGTAAATTCCTTCTTGAGTAGGCTTGTTATAAAACGGAGAAACCGAAAGAATGGCATCAAAACCATCAAGGTTTTCCTTAGCTAAATCTTTTACCAATTGTGAAGTATTATTACTCCCAATTCCATAAATTAAAGGCAACTTACCATTGTTTTCTTTTTTTATGATGGTTTTTACAAGCTCTTTTTCAACTTTTGTCAAGGTTGGACTTTCTGCAGTAGTCCCCATCACTACAATGTAATCTACTCCATTCTTAATCTGAAATTGAACCAAACGCCTCAAAGCATTTTCATCTATTTCATTCTCTCTAGTAAAGGGTGTCGCCAATGCAACTCCTGTCCCCAAAAACTGTGTCATTTTTTGTTTAAATTATGTGTTTAATATATTTCGAACTTTCTTCAAAAAAACGTAAATCTTTAGACTCCAAATCTAGTAAAAGATCATTTATTTTTTCATTGGACTCACATAAACCCACCTTTAAGTTGGCCTGTGCGAGTTGTGCTATATTCTCGAGATAATGTTCATTTTCCCCGAAAAAATTGAAAAGCAATTTATAATTGTGTTTCAAGAACTCAGTAATCACTTCAGACCTAGGTTGGCCGAGCAATGAAAAATCTTTTTTTGTGAAAATAAAATTTGACTTTTTTTCTTTTTCATAGTTTTTCCTGCTGAATCCTAAAAAAATAAGTTTTGAACTGTCTTCATCAAAATTATGCTCTATATGCTCCCGAAGTTGATTTCTATCTGAAACATCCGCGTTGAATAGTACACCCACCATAGACATTCTATCTCCCGTCATAGGGGACTTTGATGGCTTCAAGTTTTTTTTGATAAAATAAGTTTGTACCGAATTGAGCACCTTTAAATTTTAAATTAGATATAGATCATTTTTAATGTTGCGAACTTAAACATTCTAGCCTTTCAACCATGCCTGTCTTAATCTGAATTTAGGATTATCGCTATCTATTTCAGCTGACTCTAAGCTTGTTTTTTTGATGTAAGGCTGAGCCGTTTTGCCTTCAAAAGTCATTTCCTTACCATCTCTTAAGATAGTGATTTTAAAATCTTCACCTTCCTCCCAGGCCATAGAAGTCGAGATCAGATTCCTGATGTTTTGTAATGTATATTCAGTCCCATTTATTGACTTTATACTATCGCCTTTTTGTATTCCCAAATCTTTAAAAAACGAATTCATAGGGTAACTTTCCCTGAAAAAGACAGTGCCTTCATCCTGGTTAACATCAATAAACGGTGTCCTTCCATTCAAAAAATAACCGGTTTTAGATAAATTTTCGGTTTTTTCCACACCCACTTTGGCAAAATACTCTTCATAAGGAATCGGCGTACTTCCTGTCACATGCTTATCAAAAAATATTTGAATTTCAGGATAGGTTAACGCAACGATTTCAGCGATTAAATCATCATCTTTAAAAGGTGTGTCTTTTCCGTATTTAGAAATCAGAGTTTTCATCAAATCCAAAATACCCATCTCACCATCACTCAATTCTCTAAGTCGAATATCCAACGCCATACCTATCAATGCTCCTTTCTGGTAGACATTGTAATAAGAATCTTTGTATTCATCTTCAAGAATATGTTCACTCATTTCTGTAAACGACATAGTATCGTCAAATGCCATGGAAGTTTCAATCTTCTCATTCATACGTTGGTAAAACTCCTCTTCAGTAATCAAACCCTGGTTGATTTGAAATAAGTTAGCAAAATATTCAGTAACACCTTCATACATCCATAAATGCTTGGACATCTTAGGATCGTTATAATCGAAATAATGCACTTCCCTGGAGTGTATATTTAAAGGAGTAATGATGTGAAAAAATTCGTGAGAAACCACGTCGGTCATCGTTTCCTCAAGCTGCTCCAGAGTCATGGTTTCCGGCAACACCACACTTGTAGAAGTATGGTGTTCTAATGCACCAAATCCACGAGCATCGGGATTTTCCATGTCAGATAAGTAAAGTAAAATCGCATAAACATTGGTATTGTCAATTTCACCTAAAAAAGATTTTTGAGCCTGTACCATTTTCTCTAATGCTGGTTTCAGATCTTCAGTAGTATGCACACTATTTGGAGAGTGGATACTCAACAAGACTTTCATACCATCGATATCAAAACTTGTAGTGTCAGGTTCAGTATACAAAATGGGATGATCTATAACTCCAAAATACCTGTCGGTAAAAAATTCATCTGTCACGTAAGATCCCTGATCGGTTTGATTGATAACTGGCAAAGAAGCTGAAGCTGCCAGATTGGAAGGTCTGTGAACATTGATTTTGTAGGGCGTTTCCTTAGTATTTTCGAAATAACCTACCATCGCATGCAAATTTAGCATGAAATTGTCACCAGCTTCAAAATTGGTTCCTGCAGGAGAAAACACACCCCCCTCACCTTGACTATCAAAAGTGTCATCTACATAATAGGTAAGTTTATCGAAGCTGGATGAATTGGAAATCACCCACGTATTATCATCCTGGCGGGTGGCATCGATTGGATTTCCATCATAATCTAAAGCCACAAGGTCGCTGGAAAACTGACCGTAATCGTTGATGGCGTAGGTACCAGGAACTGTTTTGGGTAAATAAAATTTAAGCGAATCTGAAGCTATGGGTCCTGGATTCACCGTCACTTTTACTCTGTCATTTTCAACTTCATGAAGAAAAACATCCACAACTATAAGATCATTTTCCTTTTGGGAAACCGATTTACAACTAATTACAGTTGCTAGAACACCTAAGACTAAAATTAATTTTTTCATCCTCTTGATTTTTAATTAGACTATCTATTCTGATCCTGCCCGTCCAAGTTTCGCAGGCGGGCCTGCCCGTCCAAGTCACGCAGGCGAATTTGTTACGACATTTAAAATTTTATGACTTTATTTAATGTATTTATATCCTTCGAAGCTCCAAAAATGTAAACCAAATCATCAATTTCTATTTTTGTGCTGGGTTGAATATCTGAGATATATTTCCTGCCGCGCTTGATAGCTAAAACCGTCACATTATAATTTTTACCAATTCCGGATTCACCAATAGTAGCCCCTGCAATATTATTATTCCCATGTTGAACATGAAGCGTGACCACTTCCTTGTCTGGTATGTTCAATTGCTGAAAAACAGCATTGGTAGATGTAGGTTTGATACTTGTCAACATTTCGTAGTCGGATGACCTAATGTTGGTTACTATATTTTCTATGTCACCTTGAGTCACCATATACTGTCTGAGGACTCGGGTAAATATTTCAATAGAAGTTTCAAATTCTTCGGGTATGACCTCATCTGCTCCTACTTTCATGTTTTCTTCAATTTCTTTCACATAGCGTGTTCTCACGATGATATAAACCGTTTGTGAAAACAATCGGACGGATGAAATAATCTTTTTGGTAGCATTAGGGTCGGATATCGCAATTACCACTACCCTCGCATTTTGGATATTGATATGCTTTAAGATTTCCGGATCTGAAGCATCTCCAAAAACAATGGGCTGATTTTTCTCTTTTGCCAGTTTAATGGCGTCGTAATCCATGTCCAAAATCACATAAGGTATATCAATATGAGACGTAACTCTGGAAATATTCTGTCCATTGATTCCATACCCCACAATCACAACGTGGTCTTTCCAATCCTGCTCCTGATCAATTTCTTGACTACTACTATCAATTTTTCGTTTGTTCATACGTTTTCTCACACGTTTTGGAATAGCAGCTCTTAAAAGGTAATCTGACATAGTGTGAGATTTCTGCAATACAAAAGGCGTCAAAGCCATGGTGATGATGGATACGGCAAGAAAATATTGATACAATTCGTTAGGCAATAAGTCATTTTGCAAACCTACAGTTGAAAGCAAAAGAGAAAATTCCCCAACTTGAAAAATACTAAATGCTGACATGAACACTGACCTGGGCTGGTTTTTGAGGAGCAGCGCTACTAATCCTACAATTAACATTTTAATGACCAAAACAGCCAGGACAAAAAGTAAAATATAAACAACATTGTTTATAAAAAAGTTGATATCCAAGAGGGAGCCAACGGATATAAAAAAGAAACTTATAAATATCTCTCGAAACGGCAAAACGTTGGCTGTTGCCTGATGACTATATTCCGATTCTGAAATAATTAACCCTGCGAAAAATGCTCCTAAAGCTAGAGACAAGCCAACAGAAGAGGTTAGCCACGCCACAGAAAAGCAAAAGACGATGGTGGTTAGAATAAATAACTCTCTGTTTTTTGATTTAACAACCAATTTAAAAACGAAAGGCACAACATACTTTTGAAGCACAAATACCACCACTCCAACACCTATAAGTTTAGCCAGAAGAATAAGTAAAGTCTCTCCTATATTTTCTGCTTTTCCCGCTAAAATCGGTGTCAGCAACATCATCGGTACGACGATAATATCTTGAAAAATAAGAATGCCTAAGGCTATCCTACCGTGAGGTGATTTTATCTCACCTTTTTCTTGCAGCATTTTTAAGACGATAGCTGTACTACTTAGAGAAATTAAAAACCCCAGAAAAACAGCCGTATTGATCTCTACACCAAGAGCCATTGCAACTAAAGCTGTGATCAGTATTGTTCCTGCTACCTGTAAACCACCACCAACAAAAACGGTCTTTTTGATTTTCATCAAACCACTGAAGGACAACTCTATACCAATTATAAACAGCAGAAAAATAATCCCGATTTCTGAAAGTAATTCTACTTCGTGAGAAGAGCTTAAAAGATTGAAAGCACTAGGTCCTACAATAATACCAGCAAACAAAAATCCAAGAATTGAAGGTACTTTTAATTTCTGGAAAGCTAAAATAATGACAATTGAAATGCCTAAAACGACAACGATTTCCTTGAGTAGTGGTATTTCCATAATTAAATTTAAGGGTTTTGCAAAAATACTAAAATAAAATTCTTAATGTCATCTGCAAACGCTAAATAAAAAACGGACAATTCCTATAAATTATATTTCAGGCTAGCTTTGATAAGCTCATATCCCTTTGTGGGTTTTAATTATATTTACGCCAAAAATGATTTAGATGAATAAAGTCAGCATACTTCTTTTAATTTTAGGTTTATGGTCCTGTTCAGACACACCACAAAAACTTGTAAAAATCGAAGGGAAACACGTTCAAATTTCAGATTCTATTACCAAGAATAAAGAATTAGAAGGCTATATAGCTCCTTACCGGAAAAGAATAAAAGATGAAATGGAAGGAGTTCTTGCCTTCACTCCTGAAGCGATGAACAAGTCTGATTTCAAATTCAACACACCCATCGGCAACATGATGGCAGATGCAGTTATGGAGATGGCGAATCCCATTTTTCATGAAAGAACGGGTAAGAATATAGATTTGGTACTTCTGAATTATGGTGGTATTCGGTCTGGAATAAACGCTGGAGATATGACCACAAGAACTGCTTATAACATTATGCCGTTTGAAAATGAGGTTGTGGTTGCTGAATTGGCTTCAGATGAACTTCAAGTTTTGATAGATTATCTTGTTCAAAACAAAGTAGCTCACCCCATCGCAGGGCTTCAGGTGATTTTGGATGCTGAAGGCAACCTGGATGAAGCTAAAGTGAACAGGGAGCAAACCCGCCTGCGTTTCTTGGACGGGCAGGTTCAAAAGAAATCCTTCTACGTAGCCACTTCAGATTATTTAATAAAAGGCGGTGATCGCATGGATTTTTTCTTGAAGGCAAAGGACATACAAACGCTGGATTATAAATTGAGAAATTTGCTTATCGATTATTTCAAAAAGAAAGACACCATTGCTCCAGCAAGGGATCAACGCTTTATTCAACTTCAAAACTAAACGCATGAATCGATTGAAATTTGTAAAAACAGCTGGGGCGGCAACTGGTTTTTTGGCTGCAGGAGGTATGGGCGTTTGGAGTGCTTTTAAACCTAAGGTTTTCTCAAAGCACCTCACCATTTTGCACACCAACGATGTGCATAGCCATATCGATCCCTTTCCTGCAAACGATAGCAATTTCCCTAATCTTGGGGGAGTTTCCAGAAGATATAGCTATATCCAGAATGTAAAATCTGAAAACCCAAACACGCTGATTCTAGATGCTGGTGATGCTTTCCAGGGAACGCCCTACTTCAATTTTTACGGCGGTGAACTCGAATATAAGTTGATGACCAAAATGGGCTACCACGCTTCGACCATTGGAAATCATGAGTTTGATAATGGCATTGATAATATTGCTGCGCAACTGCAACATGCCGAATTTGATTTGCTTAATTCTAACTATGACCTTTCCAACACGAGCCTGGGGAGCTTGGTTAAACCTTACCAGGTTTATGAAGTTAATAACCTTAAAGTGGGGGTCTTTGCACTCGGAATTCAACTGGATGGCTTAGTTTCTAAAGACCTTTACAAAGAAACGGAATACCTGGATCCCGTTGAAATTACTCAAGAACAGGTGAAAATCTTAAAAAAAGATCTGGAATGCGATTTGGTCATTTGCTTGTCGCACCTTGGCTACAGCTATAAGTCTGACAAAATTGATGACTTGAAACTAGCAGCGCAAACCAGGGGTATTGACCTTATCATTGGCGGACATACCCATACGTTTTTAGAAAAGCCGAGCGTGGTTGACAATCTCGATGGTAAAAAAGTACTCGTGAATCAAGTGGGATGGGCTGGAATAAACGTGGGCCGAATCGATTTTTATTTTGATGAAGCTGGAGCTAGTGAGAATAAAAGCCTGGTAATTGAGGTTTAAATTTATTTGATAGATAAAATTTTTAGATAAAATTTACACACTACAAAGAAACCATGAAGGCAGAGTCTAAATGTTTTAAAAAAAACCTTGGAATTGTAAAACTTAAACAAGTCTTTAATCTTGTTTCTTTGCTCTTTTTTCAGATTGTTACTCCTCTATCATCTCCAAAAACTCATCTTCGGTAATAATTTTGATTCCAAGATTCTCTGCTTTCGTGCGTTTGCTTGGTCCCATATTATCTCCGGCAACCAGGTAATCTGTCTTTTTAGAAATAGAACTTGTGTTTTTTCCGCCGTGGGTCTCTATCAGTTTTTGAATTTCTTTTCTGGATACTTTTTCAAAAACACCTGAAATCACTAAAGTTAAATCTGCTAACTTCTGACTTTGATTTTCCAGTTCATCTTCAGAAATTTCAAGATTTAGACCATATTTTTGAAGTCTGATGATGCGTTCTTTATTGGCATCATCATTAAAGAAATCAACTACACTCTGTGCTATGCGTTCACCTATCTCATCTACAGCTACAAGGCTTTCTAAACTTGCCGATGCCAAAACATCTATGCTTTTATAAAATTTCACCAGTTTTTTAGCAACGGTTTCTCCTACATACCGAATTCCCAAACCAAAAAGAACACGTTCAAAAGGGACTTCCTTGGAAGCTTCAATCCCTTGAATCAGATTTTCTGCAGATTTTTCAGCCATACGCTCTAAAGGAAGAACATCTTCTTTTTTCAAAGTATAGAGATCTGCATAATCTTCGATTAGATTTTCTTTCACCAGCAAAGCCACTGTTTCTCCACCAAGCCCTTCAATATCCATGGCTTTTCTTGAAATAAAATGCTGAATACGTCCAATGATCTGAGGCGGACAACCTTCCGTATTTGGGCAAAAATGGAGAGCTTCCCCTTCTTTTCGTTCTAGAGGAGTTTCACAGACAGGACATTCATTGATATACGCTGTGGGTTCAGAATCTGGATCGCGATGTGTAAAATCTACACCGATTATTTTTGGAATAATTTCCCCTCCTTTTTCTACGAAAACCACATCCCCTTCTCTGATGTCTAACTTTTCGATTTGATCGGCGTTATGCAAAGAAGCGCGTTTTACTGTGGTTCCTGCCAGCTGTACAGGGTCTAAATTAGCTACCGGCGTTATAGCTCCTGTTCTTCCAACCTGGTAAGTGATTTCGTTTAATGTCGTCGATACTTGCTCGGCTTTAAATTTGTAAGCCATCGCCCATCGTGGGGATTTTGCCGTATAACCCAGCTCTTCCTGGTGTTGTAAGCTGTTCACTTTTATCACAACGCCATCGGTTTCGTAAGGCAGATCCCGTCTATGCTCATCCCAATAATTAATGTAAGCAAAGACCTCATCCATAGATTTAGCGAGTTGAGCTTCTCTGGGAACGTTGAAGCCCCATTCCCTAGCTTTGTTCAGGCTTTCCATTTGAGTGTCAACACCTAGATTTTCACCTGTCAGATTGTACAGCAAACACAATAAAGGTCGCCTTGCTACTTCACCACTATCTTGGAGTTTCAAGCTTCCGGAGGCTGTATTTCTTGGGTTGGCATAGGGTTCTTCTCCCTGCTCTACTTTCTCCGCATTTAGTTTTGCAAAGCCTTCATAAGGCAAAACAATTTCTCCCCGTATATCAAATCGATTTGGAAAATCGTCGCCTTTCAGTTTCAGCGGAACAGATCTAATCGTTTTTACATTTTGAGTAATCTCATCGCCTTGAGTTCCGTCACCGCGAGTGACCGCTCTTAAAAACTCGCCGTTTTCATAAGTTAAGCTGATAGAAGCACCATCATATTTCAATTCGCAAGTGAACTCAACAGGCTCTTCTATTATTTTTTGAATTCGAGTTTCCCAGTCATCAAGATCCTCTTTGGAATACGAATTTGACAAGGAATACATCGGAAAATCATGCACAACCGTTTGGAAATTTTTGGTCACCTCACCCCCAACCCGCATCGTAGGCGAATTGGAATCTTTAAACTCTGGATGCGCCTGTTCTAGTTGCTGTAACTCTTTCAATTTCATGTCAAAATCATAGTCAGAAATCTCAGGACTATCCAGAACATAATACTTATAATTATGCTCGTGAAGCTCTGATCTAAGCTGTTCTATCTTCTGTTGTATATCCATGAAATCAAAAAATTAATGAAGTTAGCTTGGGGTATAAATTTAAACTAAAATCTTTGAAAATCAGTCTTAAAAACCAGCATTCAAATAAGTTTAATAAGCTTTTAGCATTCTATCATTCCCCCGAAAATCTCTCCTTAGCTCAACCCGCTCAAATCCAAAATCTTTAAACAACTGACGAGTTTCTTCTGCCAGATATTGACTGACTTCCACATAAACCACAGGTGTTTTGGTTTGTTTGGTAGCTAATTCAGCAATCTTTCTATAAAACACCAGGGGATCCTCGTTTTCGACGAACAAAGCTACATGAGGCTCATTGTCCAAAACATTCTTTTTTATACCGTGTCGTTCGTTATACTTAACATAAGGCGGGTTAGATACAATGATATCTACTTCTGCTAATTCTTCCAGTTCCAGTAAATTATCCTGTATAAATTCAATTTGAGTAGTATTCTCTTCGGAGCCTGCCTCTCCAAGACACGCAGACAGGTTTGACGCTGCAAGACTTAATGCCTCTGCAGAAATATCTAAAGCTTTTATCTTAGCTTCAGGAAGATGCTTGGCTAGTGCGATAGGAATGCAGCCACTACCGGTGCCTAAATCTATTATGGACAACTTAAGGTTGGAAGACAGGTAGTCATCCAGAATCCATTGGACAAGCTCTTCGGTTTCTGGCCGTGGAATCAATACATGCGAATTAACCTTAAGCTTCAAACCAAAAAATTCTGAATAACCTAATATATACTGGATGGGCTCTTGCTTAATAAGCCTGGCTTTAGCTTCTTCAAATTTTAAAAGTTGGGTTTTCTCCAACTTAACTTCAGTTTTAAGCAGTAAATCGTGAGTTTTTAAATGCAGGATATCTTCTGCAAGCCAGGAAAACAGTGATGAAGCTTCATTCGTTTCATAAACAGATGAAAGGTCTTCTAAAAAATTTTCCTTTAAAACTTTTAAATTTGTCATTCTTCCTCAGTCTTATGACTACTTGAAACTTCGAAGCCAAAGACAGCTTCAAATTTATCGTATATCATTTCGAACTCTTTTTTTCTCACCCCAATTTTAAATTGGCAATTCAACTTCAGATCCTGCTCTAAAATCTCTAAATCGTATTCCTTGACCAACCTCATCACCAGGTTCATTTTATCGTATTCACAAGTGACATCAAAATCGAGATTTATGGTTTTAGAAACAAGTTTACTGTTTTCCAGGGCGAGCTTTGCAGCGGTTTTATAAGCTGAAATCAAGCCTCCAACACCAAGTTTAGTTCCACCGAAATACCTAACCACAACTATCAAAATGTTGGTGACTTCAAAATTTTGCAACTGACCCAGAATTGGCATACCTGCAGAATTAGAAGGCTCGCCATCATCGTTGACTCTGAAGTGCTCGTAATTTTTTCCTATTTGCCAGGCATAACAGAAATGACCTGCTTTATTGTGTTTAGATTTCAGCTCAAGAAGCGCAGACTCTACATCATCTTCGGAAACTACAGGAAACGCATAGCCAAAGAACTTACTTGCTCTTTCCTTAAAAAGGATTTCAGAACTAGGGCGATCAATCGTTTTGTAAGCGTCTTTTTCCAATAAATATTGAGTTTGACCAGAGAATTAGCTTCCTAGCCTTGAATTAAGAATATCGCAGGTCTTTTGTGCAAATCTATGGAAGTTTTCTTCCATTCCGCAGCAGTTTGTGTTTTTACAAATTCAGTCGAAAGTGTAAGGTCAACAGCAACACAAATTCTGGTAGAAGCCTGTAAAGTCGAAACTAGGCTAATCAGTAATTTGTTATTTCTGTAGGGCGTTTCGATGAAAATCTGAGCCTGATTATTAGTTATGGAAGCCTTTTCTATTTTCTTTACAAACTGCCTGCGCTCCTGATTATCGATAGGTAAATACCCGTGAAACACAAAACTTTGGCCATTAAGTCCACTGGACATTAAAGCTAGTAAAATAGAAGATGGTCCTACCAGGGGAACCACCTTAATATCTTTTTGATGAGCCAAAGCTACTATCTGGGCTCCAGGATCTGCAACACCAGGACAGCCTGCATCAGAAAGCAATCCCATGCTGATTCCCTGCTCGCAGGGATCCAAAAAATTAGGAATTTCTAATTCTGAAGTGAATTTATTGAGAAGCCTGAATTCAAGACCAGGCTGAGATTTGGAAGGCACAATTTTTTTTATAAAATGCCTGGCCACCTTTTCGTTTTCAACAATATAGTGATCGATTTCGTTTATGACTTTTCTGATAGAAAGCGGAAGTACTTCTAAAGGTGGTGAATCTCCAAGTCGATTTGGAATAAGATAAAGTAGGCCTTTTTCCTTAAGGTTTTCCATTTCTGTTGATTAGGTTAGTAACTCAATTTAAGATTTCTCCAACTCTTTTGCTATGACAGAACAGGATTCTTCTAGCATTTCATAAACTTGTTTGAAGCCGTCAATAGAGTTATGGTATGGGTCTGGCACACTCATATCTTCGTCTGGAAAAATTTTATTTAAAATCAGGCTCACCTTATCCCTATGTTTTTGCGTTTCAGCTAAATTTAAAACATCTTCATAATTGGAAGTATCCATTACAAAAATATAATCGAAAGTTTTGAAATCTTCTTTTACAAAAACTCTACCGCTTTGATAGGTAATATCCAATCCATTTCTTTTAGCAATTTCTACAGAACGATGGTCTGGTGAAGAGCCTACATGATGACTTGCAGTTCCCGCAGAATCAACCAGAAATTTTGCATGATCTAATTTAGATTTTAAAATGCCTTCTGCCAATGGAGAACGACAAATATTTCCTAAACATACCATCAAAATTCTGGTCATAACTGTTTGAATTTGATCTCAAGATCCTGAATAAATTTTCGAAACTGCTTATCAGAATCCTGCAGATTGGAAACAATTTTACAGGAGTGTAACACCGTGGAATGGTCTCTTTGACCAATGTGTTTTCCAATATTGGTTAGCGATGTTTTAGTGATTTCTTTAGCAAAATACATGGCGATTTGTCGGGCTTGGACTACGTTGCGTTTTCTGCTTTTGGATTGTAATTCATCAATCTCAATGTGAAAATAATCACTCACCACATTTTGGATATCGTCTAGCGAGATTGGTTTTTTATTGTTCTTAACGTAATTTTTTACAATTTGCTCAGCTAGATCTATGGTAATTTCAGTCTTACTAAACGATGAATGAGCAATCAATGAAATAATAGCTCCTTCCAACTCACGGATATTGTTTGTGATTCTGGAAGCTACATAATCTAAGATTTCATCTGCCATTTCCACTCCATCATTGTAGAGTTTATTTTTGATGATTTTAATACGCGTCTCGTAATCTGGCTGCTCCAGCTCTGCAGAAAGTCCCCATTTGAATCTGGATAACAGTCTCTGTTGAATGTCTTGCATATCCACAGGTGCTTTGTCACTCGTCAAGATGACTTGCTTTCCATTTTGATGCAGGTGATTGAAAATGTGGAAAAAGACATCCTGAGTACCTTTTTTGCCCGAAATCAATTGAATGTCATCAACGATAAGAACATCTATAATCTGGTAAAAATGAATAAAATCGTTTCTATTGTTTTTTGAAACGGCATCTATATGCTGCTGTGTAAATTTATCTGCAGAAATATAAAGCACGGTTTTATCTGGAAATTTATCCTTGACTTGCAAACCAATGGCGTGAGCCAGGTGAGTTTTTCCCAAACCAACTCCTCCAAAAATGAGTAATGGATTGAAAGAAGTTCCACCAGGCTTATTGGCTACGGCAAGACTTGCGGATCTGGCTAACCTATTGGAGGTCCCCTCTAAAAAGTTATCAAAACTATAATTCGAATTGAGTTGAGAATCTATTTTTAAATTTCTGATTCCGGGAATTACAAAAGGGTTTCTCAATTCAGGATTTTTCTGCCTTGCAGGAAAATCTACAGATTGTGAATTAACATTGGATCGTTGCGTACTTGGAATTTTTTCTGTGAAGGGTTGATTGTTGCCTTCTGCATTTTCCATACGAATCACATAAACCAATTTAGCCCCTTTACCGAGTTCTTTGGTAAGAGCAACTTTCAGCAGGTCAACGTAATGCTCTTCTAACCACTCGTAAAAGAATTTTGAAGGCACCTGTATGCTCAAGGCATTGTCATTGAGTTTAACAGCATTAATCGGCTGGAACCAAGTTTTGTAAGCTTGATCTGAGATGTTATCTTTAATAAAAATAAGACAGTTATCCCAAACCGAAGTTGCTGATTTTGACATAGTTAAGCTTGAATATTTGTATTATAAATCAATTCAACAAAGCTGAACTCGCTTTGTTCGAACCACAAATATGTGAACAAACTTTTTAATAAAAAAATTAAATATGGGTTGAAATTCTAGTTTTTTCTGCCTATACTTAAAGAGATGTTAAAACATAAATTTTGAGCAAAAATTACAAAGAAATAAGACCGATTTTTACGACTTCTACAATCGAAGTTAGGTATGCCGAAACAGACCAAATGGGTGTTGTACACCATTCAGTTTATCCCATTTATTTTGAACAAGCAAGAGTAGACTGGCTCAGAATTATGGGGATGCATTATCAAAAAATGGAAGATAATGGAGTGATGTTACCTATAAATAAATTAAATGTTGATTATAAAAGGCCGGCAAAATTTGGTGATGTATTAAGGGTTAAGACAGGCCTTTATCAGTTACCGGGTGCTTCCATTACTTTTGATTATGAAATCAGAAATCAAAAGGACGAATTGCTCACTCTGGGGCAAACAGTTTTGGTATTTGTCAACCAATCTACCAGAAAACCGATACGTTGCCCGGGAGATATTATGAATTTGATTGTAGACGCTATTCCGAGAGATTAATCTTTAAAAAAAAGAATCGATAAGCAGCTGAGCTGTGGCTGGATTAGTGGCTATAGGAATATTGTGAACATCGCAAATTCTCATCAGCATCTGCACATCCGGCTCATGCGGATGCTTACCCAGCGGATCTCTAAAGAACAAAATCATAGCCAGCTTTTTTTCTGCTGCCAAACCAGCAATCTGAGCATCTCCACCAATGGGTCCGGATAGTTTTTTTTCGACTTGCAGTCCCATATTTTCCACATGCGTTCCCGTTGTCCCGGTGGCAATAAGTTCTACTTTCTTGAGTTTATCGATATTTTTATTGAGAAAATTAACCATTTCAGGTTTTTTCCCATCGTGAGCTATAATTGCAATTTTTTTCATCACGTTTATGGGTTTAGTTGTTTCTTCATAAAAATGGTACAGGAATAGTGTCCTGTATCGCCCAGTCGTTCTGAAATGTATTCAAATCCGGTTTTTTGATACAGTTTCTGAGCTGCTTTCATTCCGGGTAGTGTTTCAATATAACAAACTTCAAAGCCTTGAGCTTTGGCAAAGCTTAAGCACTTTTGCATCATCTGATTTCCCATACCGCGACCTCTGGCACTTGGATCCAGATACATTTTTTGGAGTTCACAAACTTTCGGGTCTCCATTATCTAATGGAGAAATGCCAGCACTTCCTAAAATCCTATCACCTTCCAGAAGCACAAAATACTCCGATCTTTCTTTCTGGTATGTTTCAAAAAGCTGATCGGTAGCTTTGTCCTCATAGGCAGTTCCTACTTTTGGTGCCCCCTGCTCTATAAGCACATGGCGAATCATTTTAGCAACCTCTTTGTTATCTCTTTGCTGGATTGGGCGTATTTTAATTTCTGTCATTTTTAAGCTTCAATTGAACGTTTGAATTTAAATAATTTTCTAAGGTTTTAAGTGAGCTCTAAAACCACTGGCTAAATTAAATGAATTTTAAAGTTATAGGTATATCTGTCTTTAAAATTTGAGTTTTTATGTTTTTAAAATCAGAAAAAAAGGCTAAAATAAAATTTGAAAAAGCAAATGAAATCTGAGTTGTATGCTTAAGTCTTTTTCTATTTTTACAACGTGAATACAAATGAATTCTACATAAAAAGAGCCCTTGAGTTAGCAAGGAATGGATTGGGCACTACCTATCCTAATCCGCTTGTGGGTTGTGTCATCGTACATGATGACAAGATTATTGGCGAGGGCTGGCATATAAAAGCCGGCGATGCACATGCCGAAGTGCGAGCCATAAATGCTGTAGAAGACCAGTCTTTGTTGAAAAAATCTAAGCTGTTCGTAACTCTGGAACCCTGCAGCCATTATGGAAAAACACCGCCTTGTAGTGATCTTATTATCGATAAGAAAATACCAAACATTGTCATTGGAACTGTAGATCCTTTTGCAAAAGTGGCTGGCATGGGCATCAAAAAATTGCTGGCTGCAGGAAGGAACGTGGTGGTGGGGGTTTGTGAGGATGAATGTGAGGTATTGAACAAGCGCTTTTTTACATTTCATAGAAAAAAAAGACCCTACATTGTTTTGAAATGGGCCGAAACTAAGCACGGCTTTATTGCTCCTGAAGGGCAAAAAAAGGATGAGATTTTCTGGATTACCAATGCTTATTCTCAGCAGCTTGTCCATAAATGGAGAAGTGAAGAACAAAGTATTCTGGTAGGAACTCAAACCGCCAGTATAGATAATCCAAAGCTTAATGTGAGGCACTGGCAAGGAAAAAACCCAACCCGTGTAGTATTAGATAAATCACTAAGACTCCCAAAAAATCTATACTTGATGGATGCTTCACAGCCTACTGTAGTGTTTCATCACAGCAATTTAACATCAGAAAGCAAGACAAATTTGAAGTTTTTCTCTTTGAATTTTGACAGCGACCTATTGCCTCAGGTTTTGGATAAGTTGTACGAATTAGAGCTTCAGTCGGTTATTATCGAGGGTGGCAGTAAAACTCTACAAAGTTTCATAGATGCAGGATTATGGGATGAAGCACGTGTTTTTATTGGGCAAAACACTATTAAAAACGGAATTAAAGGTCCTGAAATAAGAAAACAGGCCTCTATAACTATGAATATAGAGGATGACCAACTGAAATACTTTTACAATGATTAAAACCATCATTTTTGATTTTGGAGATGTTTTTCTCACTTTGGATAAATCTGCTACGACTAAGCATTTAAAACAACAGGGGGTTGAAGAATTTGATTCTGAGCTCATCAAAATCAATGCTGCTTACGAAAAAGGTTTAGTCTCTACAGATGAATTTATCCAACACTACACCAAGAGATTTGATAAGCTTCCTTCTGAAAAATTTAAAGACGCCTGGAACTCTATTTTAATCGAATTTCCTAAGCAACGCCTTGAGTTTTTAAAAGAATTGAAGGCTTCTAATTCTCATAAATTGATTTTGCTAAGCAATACGAACGAATTACATATCGACTGGGTAAAGGACAATATTCCGGTTTTTGAAGAGTTCCAAAATTGTTTTGATGAGTTTTATCTGTCTCATGAAATTCATTTGAGAAAGCCTGACGCTGCAATTTTTGAATTCGTTTTGAAGGAGAATGATCTCAAGCCCCATGAAACTCTTTTTGTGGATGACACCTTGGAACATATACTTACAGCAAAAAAAATAGGCATTCACACTTGGCATCTAAAAGCTGGAGAAGAAGAAGTGACACAGCTGTTTTCCGAAAAAGCTGATTTATTTTGATAGCTCTTGTCCTAAGCATTTTGTCCTCGAGTGCGATTTACATTGTCTTTAAGCTTTTTGGGAAATACAACATCACAACGCTTAACGCTTTAATTGTCAATTACTTTATAGCTTTTGTGTTAGGATTGATATTTCAAGGTAATTTTTCACTGGAAGGAATTTTGTCTGTCACCTCGAAAGACTGGTTTTACGGATCTATGGCTTTGGGTGCAATGTTTATACTAGTGTTCTCTCTGATGGTCATCACAACACAAAAAGGAGGCATGTCTGTAGTCTCTGTAGCCAGCAAAATGAGTGTGGCTATACCCGTTATTTTTGTTATTCTCTATTACAACGAATCGATTGGTCTTTTAAAAATTGCAGGAATCCTATTGGCCTTAATTTCGGTTTATTTGGTATCGGTTCGAAAACGAGATGGTTTGAGTATAGATATGAAGTATTTTATTTTTCCACTTTTGGTATTTCTTGGAAGTGGAATTATAGAAAGCAGCATAAAATTTCTTGAAAATACATATGTACCAGACGATGAAATTTCACTCTTTTCTGCCAATACTTTTTTCTTTGCCTGTGTGACTGGAATTGTATTTTTTGGACTTAGAAAACTCAGGACAAAAACAGATTTTAAAGCAAAAGATGTCTTAGGAGGCGTATTGCTTGGCATTCCTAATTACTTTTCTATCTATTTTTTCATTTTAGCGCTGAGAATAGAAGGGCTTCAGAGTTCTAGCATTTTTATCATCAACAATGTAAGTATCGTTCTGCTATCAACCCTTTTAGGGATTATGTTTTTCAGAGAAAGAATGATTCCTAAAAATTGGGCTGGAATCGTTATGGCGATTCTAAGTATTATTTTAATAACTTATATTCAATAATATTGCTGTCCGATAAACTATTTAAAACCTCCTGGAACGAGCTGTTTTGCAGCTCTTAAACCAATTCTAAACTTACTCTTAAGGCAATAGTTGACCAGGCTTATTTGACGTAAACAATGATAAGTGAATTAATTACATATTCAGTCTAATATCTTAAGTCCGTCAGCCTAGCGGTCTTGCATCTTAGTCGGACAGGACTGATTCAATAATTCCCTTTTAGAAAAAAAGTAAAGTTTAGAACAAACGATAGCGATCATACTTCCTACAAAAGCCCCAACAATAATATCACTTGGAAAATGCACGCCGACAAATATCCTACTTAGAGAAAATAAAATGGGCCAAATAAAAATTAACCCGAGGTATTTAAATCTTGAGTTTAGTAAGAGGTAAACAAATACTGTTGCTGCAAAAGAAGTTGAAGCATGTCCTGAAAAGAAGCTGAAATTCGTGGGTTCATAAAGAATCTTCAGATGATCCATTATTTCTTCAGTGAAATTTGGTCTTTTCCGCTGAACCAAAAACTTAGTAAACTCTGTAAGAAAATGAGTAATTCCCACACTCAACAGCAAGAACGAAACGCCAAGAATTCCTTTTTTATAATCAGCTTTATAAAAAAATAGCGCTATGAGAACAAAATAGAAAGGTATCCAATGTTTTGTATGAGTTACAAAAGTCCAAAACGAATCTAAAGCGGAAGGACTTAAGTTATTAAGGTAAACCATCAATTCCCAATCCCAAAGGGAAGGATTTAATTCCATTAAAATCTCCTTTTGATAGGACCGATTGCATCTTCCACCTCATCCTTCAACTTTGACGTTTTAGATTCTAAGGTTTTGGTTTGATCTTCAACTTCTTTTTTGATATCGAAGTCTAAATTATGCTCTTCCTTTTGCTTGGTTATTTCAGTTTTTATTTCATCAGTAGCATGACGGAAGGACTTCATAGTTTTTCCGAAAAACCGTGCCATGTCTGGAATTTTGTCAGCGCCGAATACCATTATCAAAATAAATAAGATAAAAGCTATTTCAGTTCCGCTAATAAAAAGAGGTAAACTTATCATGTTGCAAATATACTGGTCTGATTCTGAACTGCGAAATATAAAATTCTAAAACTTACACAAGACTTTTTAGAAAATTGAAAAGCCAGTAAGGGTGGTCAATCTTTCTAACACCTTCATCCCGAGGGCAGAATTTCCTTTTTCGTTAAGCATTGGACTCCATACTGCTACAGAGTATTTCTCTGGATGTACTGCTACAATACCCCCGCCTACTCCACTTTTACCTGGCAAACCAACTCTAAAACTAAATTCTCCAGCTTCATCGTAAAACCCACAGGTCTGCATGATGGAATTAATACGTTTCACACTCTGCCGATCTATCACTTTCTCCTGAGTTTGGAAATGTTTCCCTTCATTGGCATAAAGCATAAAAGCTTTGGAAAGCTGATCACAATTCATAGCAATAGAGCATTGATAAAAATAAAAATCTAAGATCTCATCGGTGTCGTTATCGATATTTCCAAGTGCTTTCATATAATTGACCAAAGCTTTGTTGCGGTATCCATTCTTTTTTTCACTTCTGGCTACTGCTTCATCATAGTGAATATCATCATCTCCACAAAGTTTACGCACAAACTTCAATAAATCTCTTTTTGGATTATCCAAAACAGACAAAAGAGCGTCTGCAACAACTATAGAGCCTGCATTTATAAAAGGATTACGTGGTATTCCACTTTCTCTTTCCAATTCTGTAAGGGAATTGAAAGGAGTTCCGGAGGGCTCAACATTTACACGCTTCCATAAATCTTTTCCCAGTAATTCTTTAGCAATCGTAAGCGTGAATACTTTGGAAACACTTTGTATAGAAAATTTTTCCTGACTGTCACCAAATTCAAAAGATGATCCATCCTGACAAAAGAGGTAGACTCCAAATTTCAAAGGATTAACTTTAGATAATTCAGGAATATATGCAGCCACATTGCCCATGTCCTCAGTAGGGGAGAATTCTTTCTCAATGACATTTAAAATCGCTTGATAATCCATTTATTAAAATTTAAAGTGGCTACTTGGACTCAATTCGTAGGCTTGTTTTCCAGGTTCAAAAATTATTGCTGGCAAATCTCCCTCTAAGGTGATTTCATTAGCATTAATTCTTATCCAGCTTCCCTCTCTAAGTCCAGCCACAATTTCAGAATTCAAAGTTTGAAACTCTTTGATTCTGGTTTCACGTGTTTCTCCTTTATGAGTTGAAGACGTGTCAGGATCCAGATAATGAGGATTGATATTGAAATTAAGAATCCCTAAAGTTTCAAAAGAAGGTGGATAAACAATCGGCATATCGTTGGTGGTTTGCATCGATAAGCCACATATATTGCTGCCAGCACTAGTGCCTAAATATTTTGTTCCGTTTTCAATACTCTGCTTTAACATATGCATCAAGTCAAGTTCATGTAATTGTTTTACCAACAAAAAGGTATTTCCTCCACCGACAAAGATAGCTTTAGCTTCTGAAACAGCTCTTTTCATGTCTGAAAACTCGTGTAAGCCTACTACAGTTTGAGAACAGGGTTTTAAACCTTCAGCTGCCTTTTCGGTATAATCCTGATGGGAAATCCCTCCAGGTCTGGCAAAGGGGATGAACAGAACCTCTTCATTATCAGCAAAATGCATTCTGAGAACTGGTTGTAAATATTCCAAATAAGAACTTCCATGAAGAGTAGATGTGCTTGCTATAATGGCTTGCATAGAACAGTATATTTAGTTGAATTGAACTGGGTTAACATAACTTTAGTAGCAAAACTAGGATTGCGTATCTGAATTTTTAAGTAGATTGTACAAAAAATAACATATGAGACTTATCTCTACCATTATACTACTTTTTTTAATTCAAAACATCACTGCTCAAATAGACAATCGCGTTTTCGTGGCCGGGGAAGTTATTGTTCCCTTAGATGGTGAAGCTTCACAAATTGAGGTCATCAATCAAAATTCAAAAGAAGGAACGGTTACCAATCAGTACGGTCAATTTGGAATTTCAGTAAGGGAGGGAGACAGGCTTAGATTCAAGGCTATTCAGTATCAAAATTTCACTGTAATCATTGATGAAAATATCGTTAAAAATAAAAAATTCACCATCAAAATCAATGATGAAATAAATACCCTGGATGAAGTCATTGTTAAACCTTACGACCTTGAAGGAAACATCGAGGTAGATGCCAGAAAAGTAAAAACCGAATTTTATGCAGCTCCAGAATCAGAAGAAGTTATAAATGAATACGAGGGTGAACAGCCTTATGTCAGGTCGCAAACCATAACTGAGAATTACACCACCGAACAACGCTTCATAAAAAACGGACTCAATATTGCTAATATTTTCCGCGAGATACTATCGTCTAAAGAAGTTTCTGAGGATCAGACACTCCCAAAAGACGTCGATGTTATGGTGAGGAAAATGTATAAAGATTCTTTTTTTAAGGAAAATCTAGACATAGAACAAGAAAACATCAATCAATTTATCTTTTTTGTAGAAGATAAAGGTCTTACCAAATCCATGCTTCAGAAAGGGAATGAGTTAAATCTTATTGAATTTCTAGTTAAAAAGTCAGAAGAATTTAAAGCCCAGGATTAATTTGAAAAATATCTGGTTATTATTCTTGATTTCACCATGCTTTTTGGCAGCTCAAGAAACATTTATCAAAGGTCAGGTATATGCTGATTCAATAAGTGAATATCAAGTGAATGTCATCAACATCAATAAAAAAATCGGTAATGTATCGAACTCCAAAGGTGAGTATAAAATAAAAGCCAGCATAGGAGACTCTATTTTTTTCACCTCATTACAACACAAAACTTATACGCTTAAAGTAGAGGAAAGCAATTTAAAAACCTCTACGTCCATCTTTCTGGTATTACAGGTCAATGAATTACCAGAGGTTACTCTCAATCCTTATGATTTGTCAGGAAATTTGAGCAGAGATATTAATCAGGTTCAAGTTGATTTTGTAGATCAGAGACAGTTCGGATTTGGTGTGCCAAGGCAGCTCGATAAAATCGATAGAGAAATTTATACGGCTAACACAAGTTCTGGAGGCATTCCTTTAACTCCACTTTTAAACTGGATATCGGGTGAAACAAAGAGACTTAAAATAAGAAAAGAAGCCGCCACTGTTCGGTCCAATAAAAATAAAGTCTTGCGACATGTCACCAAAGACCTTGTCACAAAAGACTTAAGGGTTCCAAAAATGTATCTGGAGGATTTCGCCTATTTTTGCGCTGAGGATCCACACACAATGTTCATTGTAAATCAAAAAGATCCTCTAGCCTTGATCGATGAACTCAAACTTAAAGCAATCGCTTAATTAAAATTAAAAGAAATTACAGAATGAAATTTTTTACAGTCCTAATTCTTTGGTTATCATTAACCTCAGCATTTAATACCAACGGTCACGAATTTTACCTTAGTGTTACTGACATAAATTATATCCAGGAAAAAGAAACTCTTCAGATTATCTCAAGAGTATTTACAGATGATTTTGAAGATGTGATCAATAAAAGATACAACAAGGAGTTTAAACTTATTCCAAATCTTGAAGTCGAAGAGATAGACATTTACATAGAAAAATATCTTAGAGATAAATTTGTTTTAGAAACCAACAATGGACCGTTAACTTACAATTATCTAGGAAGGAAATATGAAAATGACATGGTTTATTTATTTCTAGAAGTTGAAAACCTTGAAATTTTTGAGGTTTTGACCGTCGAAAATTTGATACTGACCGATTTATTTGAAGAACAAAAAAATATGATTCATTTTAAATCTGATAATTTTAAAAAAAGCTTTATCCTTGAAAAAGATTTTTCAAATCGAAGCATTACCTATAAAACTAAACAATAATACTTACTCCCTATGAATTTGATTAAATACACAAGTCTTTTATTATCTGTTTTTGTCCTATCCATATCCGGATTTGCACAAGAACAACAAACAGAAGAGAAGCAAACTGGACATACCAATGAGAATAAATTTAGACAACTCTATGACGAATTTGCAACTCCAAATGTTTACAGAACAGCTTCAGGTGCACCTGGGCATCAATATTATCAGAATACAGCAGATTATGAAATGGACATCACCCTAGATGATGAAAACACTAGACTTTATGGTAAAGAAACTATTACCTATAATAATAATTCACCAAATAAACTGGATTACTTATGGGTGATGCTCGATCAAAATGTGAGAGCAAAAGACAGTCCTGCCAAGGAGAGAAACAGCAGCGAATTTGCTCCAGTTACTCCTGCAGGTAGTTTTGTCAATTCTCACATGAAAGCTGACTTTGATGGTGGTTTCAATATCAAAAAAGTTCATCAAGACGGTGAACCACTTCCTTATACTATCAATTATACAATGATGCGGGTAGATTTGGCAGAGCCACTAATGCCTGGTGATTCTTTTGAATTTTCTATTGAGTGGGATTATTTAATCAATAACCATACAGTAAACGGTGGACGTTCAGGTTATGAATATTTCGAAGAAGACGATAACAGAGCTTATGTTATGGCTCAGTTCTTTCCAAGAATGGCGGTTTACAATGATAAAGAAGGATGGCAGAATTATCAGTTCTGGGGAAGCGGAGAATGGTCTTTACCTTTCGGAAGCTACGATGTTAAGATTACTGTTCCAGAAGATCATATTTTGGACGCTACAGGAAAACTTCAAAACAGAAAAGAAGTCTTTAGCCAGGTTATGCTGGACCGTTTCGAAAAAGCAAAATCATCCTACGATGAGCCTGTAGTTATAGTCACTGAAGAAGAAGCTATTGCTAATGAAAAGATGAATGCTACCAAAACTAAAACCTGGGAGTTTAAAGCGGATATGGTAAGGGATTTTGGCTTTGCCACTTCAAGAAAATTCATCTGGGATATGATGGCTGTAAAAGTTGGCGATAAAGATGTTATGGCTGTATCACTTTACCCAAAAGAAGGAAATCCGCTTTGGGAAGATTGGTCGACAAGAGCTGTAGCCAGCACACTTGAGACTTACAGTAGTTTTACTTTTGAATATCCATACCACAAGGCAATTTCTGTTCATGCTAAAAGTCAGGGCATGGAATATCCAATGATTTGCTGGAATTACGGGAGACCAAATGAGGAAGGTTTTATTTCAGATCGTGTCAAATTTGGTATGATGAGCGTTATTATTCATGAAATCGGACATAATTTCTTTCCGATGATTGTGAATAGTGATGAAAGACAATGGGGATGGATGGACGAAGGACTTAACACCTTTATGCAGTATTTATCTGAACAGGAATTTGCTGAGAAATATCCTGAAGTCTTAAAAGGCAATAATCAAACTTACGAGAAGTATCCTTCAAGACGAGGAGAACCTTCCAAAATCGTGAATTACATGAAGGGAAATCAAGAGTATATTTCTCCTATCATGACCAATCCTGAGCAAGTTTATCAGCTTGGAAATAACGCTTATGGAAAACCAGCTACAGCCTTAAATATTTTAAGAGAAACTGTAATGGGGCATGACTTGTTCGATTACTCGTTTAAAACATTTGCTCAGAGATGGAAGTTTAAACACCCAACTCCTGAAGATTTCTTTAGAACAATGGAGGATGCTTCTGCTGTTGAATTAGATTGGTACTGGAGAGGTTGGTTTTACACTACAGATTATGTAGACATCGGTATTGAAGATGTAAAAAACTATTTCATCACCAGCAATCCTACTGTAGAAGGTAAAGCGCTTTTAGCAAGATATGGTATTGAAGATCCGGCAAATGACCCTCGTACAGAAGATGCTGTTTATCTTCTAACCGCAGATAGCGAAAGCTTTGAAGCTTCGATGAAAGAAGGCGATCCTTTAGAAAATGCGCCAAAACTTCAAGAATATTTGATGGACAATTTCACTCAGCAAGAGATTAATGAGATGAAACAACCTAAGCATATATATGAAATCACTTTCAACAAACCAGGCGGATTAGTCATGCCTATTATTGTAGAATTTCAATATGCTGACGGTACATCAGAAACCATAAAATATCCCGTTCAGGTTTGGAGGAAGAATGATGCTGAAGTCAAAAAAGCAATTTTTTCTGAAAAAGAAATCGTGAAAATGATTGTAGATCCTCAGCAGGAAACTGCAGACGTAGACACATCCAACAATACCTGGCCTAGGGAAGAAAAGGTCAGTGAATTTGATTCTTTTAAAGAAGGTCAATAAACCACAGGTTTAATTATTATCAAAACGCCAGCTTTAATCGAGCTGGCGTTTTTTATTGACTATTTCCAAGTTGAGTTAACCCTAATAAGAGATATTACCTCCACTCATCTCCAAAACCACGTTGGCTAAATCGCAGTATCTCCCGTCTTCCCTAATTTCGAAGTCGTGAGTGTGTGAGTGGTCGTAAAAAAATTCAAATTTGAAAGGCTAAACTTGATATTCAGACAGAGCGCGTTTCCTTGGCAAAGACAGGCCTGCCTGCGTTTCCTTGGCAAAGGCAGGGGGTATTTTGCTTTGCGATAGGTGAAGATTCTGCACTCCGTTACTCTACCTTTCACGCCAGAGGCGGGCAGGCAGAATGACAGATTCAACATTCGGTGTTCCGTATTCGACATTCAGTATTTAGTAGTTTTTGAGTTTTGTCCCCTTAGGGACTATATATTGGTAAAAACACGAGTACGTCGCTTTTCCAGAGTGCCGTTAGGTAAGCTATATGATTTTAGAATTTGCTTCGACAAGCCTGCCTGCCTGCGTTTCCTTGGCAAAGGCAGGGTGTATTTTGCTTTGCGATAGGTGAAGATTCTGCACTCCGTTACACTACCTTTCACGCCAGAGGCGGGCAGGCAGAATGACAGATTCAAAATTTGAGAGTGGTGAGTCTTGAGTTTTTTAGGAATGAAAAAACACTCCGCCTAAGTCGAAAGGAGTTGAGAAGAATACTCCCTTCTAAGCAGACTATGGGACTTTTATATAATAAACTTTAAAGCTTTTGGCAAAACTTCTATCTTTAGTTCAGTAAATTTATCAATAACCTCACCGTCGATTTGTAGTAATCTAGGTTCTTTAAGCTTTACTGTAGCCTTTTTAGCCTGGATGGTCTCCAAATTTTCAATTTTATAGTCCTCATCAAATTTAGATAAGGCTCCTTTTAATAAGTCTGAAAAGTCCATGGCTTTCACTACAACAAATTCAAACCAACCATCATTCATTTTCCCAATGGTATTCAATGGAATTCCTGTCCCAAATTTCCTGCCATTGCATATGGCAAGCATGACGCCTTTTCTGTCGTAGTCCATTTGATCAGTTTTGATTTCAAACTCAAAGCCTTTTAGGTTTTGGAATTCAGACCAAAAATGCTTGGCATAAGTAAACATACCACGACTTTCATCTTTATCGTAATTTGCCACAAGATTGGCGTTCGCACCTATATCTCCAAGATGTAGTAATAGATGAGAATCATTTATAGAAAGAATATCTAGTTTTTTGGTTTCATTGGATTTTATAAATTTCTCAAGTAAATCCTCTAAAGAATCCGTTAGGTCAAGTTCGACAGCCATTCCATTTGCAGAACCCATAGGTATAAACCCAACCTGTATATCGTGCTGGATCAAAGGTTTTAAAAACATATTCAACGTTCCATCACCCCCAACAACAATTACTTTTCCTGGCGAATACTTAAGGAGTAGCGCTTCGAGTGCATCACAATCGTTTTCACCTGTAGTTTTATAGAAAAGGTAGCTTAACTTAGATTTATCTAAAAAACCTTTAGCAAAGTCCATGAACTCTGCTTTGTCCTTATCGCCGGATACTGGGTTAACTACTAAAAGAATATCCATTACTGTTGATTTAATAATTCACTCAATTGAACAATCTCATTATTGATATCGTCGTCATCCTGAAAATACATACATGGCACTCCGGTATCGCTCAGAGTATCCCACTTTTCTTTTTGAATTTCATTTACTGTAAAAGTGGTTTGCCTAATGAAAACCTTTATAATTTGAGACTTATAAGTGTTAACAATTGCGGTGTAGATATCCATATCTTTCTGAGTATCGTCACCCATTAGAATAAATTTTTTGTCAGGTAAATTTGTGATAAGCTGATGCAGAAAATCTATTTTATGCTTCCCCTTTTTGGGTTTAAATAAAGATTTGAATCTAATATAGGGCGTCAAAAACAGAGGTCCCATGGGAATTTCATTAAATCTAAATATCGCTGTAATTAAACCAAACAAATTACTTTCACTTTTTGATAGATAGGCGATTCTAAATTTATTTTCGTCAAAATAGTCAAGTAAAGCATTACTAAACAACACCTTATTCCTTCGCTTTGGTCTTTTGAATAAAATCGTGAAAATTCGTTTTAAAGCTGAAGCGGTATGAGAATGAATCACTGTATCATCTATATCCGATATAATTTCTATAGGTGTGGAATGCTTTTGAAAGTGATAAGGATGAATCTGGTCAATGCTAAGCAGGTTTTGCTCCTTATCATATATCTTGAAATCATCAAGGTCGCCAATCGGTAGGATCTCAAAAAAATACCCCTTTTTATCGGTTTTGATAGTAAACGTTTCACTTTGAGTTTCAATACGAATCGATTTTCGCTTATAAGTTTTTTTCCGATAAGAACTTAGCACATTCCATGCATTAGCCAGTATGGAACGCGGAGATTTATCAATTGAAGTTTCATTCTTTAGGACAGTACCTGTCACTAAGACTTTATCTTTTAATTCGACCGCTGTAAAGTGCCAAAGAAATGCCATGTTTTAGTTTTTGATTTTCAATTTCAGTCTTAAAAGCAAGAAGATTCCCCCTGCAAAAAAAAGAATTAAAAATAAGATAGCATTCCTTATGCTGCCCGTCACTTGTGCAATAAATCCATACATAAACATTCCTATGACGATTCCTATTTTTTCTGTGACTTCATAAAAGCTGAAAAAAGAAGCTGTATCTTTTTCTTTTTCAGGAATATACTTGGAGTAAGTTGATCTTGACAAAGACTGAATACCTCCCATGACTAATCCTACAAAAAATGCAGTAATGTAAAATTGAATGGGTTGCGTTATAAAAAATGCATAAGTACAAATGCCGATCCAAATGATATTGATAACAATTAAAATATTGATGTTTCCATACTTGCCAGCAAGTCTGGAAGCTGCATTGGCTCCTGCAACAGCCACAAGCTGAATTAAAAGAATACTTATAATCAATCCAGTATTTGCTTCTCCTTCTGCCCATTGAATTTCACCTACGCCAAAATAAGTGGCAATCAGCATGATGGTTTGTACCGCCATGCTATAAACGAAAAAGGCCCTGAGGTAAGGCTCAAAACCAACAGAAGACTTGATTTTTTTATAAGTGGTTTTCAATTCTCGAAAACCATTCAGTACTAAATCCTTGGTTCTGGCATCTCCTTTACGATTTCCTTTTGGCAAGTAAGCATAAGTGTATTGACTAAATGCAATCCACCAGATTCCCGTTAATATAAATGAAATTCTAGTTGGAAGTGACTCACTTTCGAATCCAAAGGTGTCATAAAACATAATCAGAATAAGGCAAATCACCAGAAGGATGACACTTCCTATATACCCTAACGAAAATCCTTTTGCTGAAGCCTGATCCTGCTGATTTCTAAAAGCTATGTCGGGCAAATAGGAATTGTAAAACACTATGCTTCCCCAAAATCCTATCAATCCCAAAAAGTAGCAGATCAGTCCAAATACCAGGTTGTCAAGATCAAACCAAAATAAACCAATACAGGCTGAAGCTCCCAGGTAGTTGAAAAATTTCATGAAATTTTTCTTATTTCCTATATAATCAGCCATACCTCCTAAAAGTGGGCTCATGATAGAAATAACGATAAAAGCTATACCCGTAACGTAACTTATGAGCGCATCATTATTAAAATTAAAACCAAAAAATTTTACAGTATCATTTATTACAATACCCTGGTCGTTTTTGACAAGCGTTAATGCCCCATAATAAAGAGGGAAAATAGCTGAGCTAATGACTAAGGGATAAACAGAGTTTGCCCAGTCGTAAAAAGCCCAGGCATGTATAAGTTTTTTATGCCCTTTGGGAAGTAACTGACTCTTCAAAACTTAATTTTGAAAAGAATTCACACCAAATTTTGCAGCTTCCTTCTTAGCCTGACTTGACCAATTTTGAAGGTTTCGTATACGCTCGTCATTAGATGGGTGGGTGCTTAGAAACGGCGGTGGACCAGCACCATCAGAATTTTCTTTCATGCGCATCCAAAGTTCTGCTGCCTCGTCTGGATCGTAACCGGCAATTGCCATTAAATTCAGACCTATTTTATCTGCTTCTGTTTCGTGTTTTCTGCTAAATGGCAGCATAACCCCCACTTGAGAGCCTATGCCATAAGCCGTGGCAAAAATTTCCTGGCTTTGCTGATCGTCACCTATAGCCAGCATACCTACGGCTCCTGCAGCTTGTTGTAGCTGTCCAGCACTCATGCGCTGTTGACCGTGATTGGCTAGTGCATGAGCGACCTCGTGCCCCATAATAGCGGCTACTCCAGCCTCGTTCTTGGCAATAGGGAGTATACCGGTATAAAAAGCGACTTTACCTCCAGGCATGGCCCAGGCATTAACTTGATCACCTTCTATAAGACTGAATTCCCATTTGTAATTATCTGTGTAGTTAGGATACCCATTGGCTGCTAACCAACGTTCTGAAGCATTTGCTATTTTAAGCCCAACCCTTTGTATCATTTGAGCCTGATCACCTTCTTTTATAACCTTGCTTTCCTCAAGAACTTTGTTGTATTGCTGAAAAGACATTGGTAAAATTTGAGAGTTGGGAACCAATGCTAATGTGCTTTTACCTGTAAAGGGGTTTTGTCCACAACTAAAAAAAAAGAGCATCAATAAAAAGCTGGTATAGAATTTGAACTTGTACATAACATATAAATTTTTAACAAAACTAATCATTAAATAGAATATTTAATTTTAGATGTGATTGATTTGTGAAAATAAGTGATTCTACTTGATTTAGTTTTAATTTTAAAAAAAAATACCATGAAACAGTTACCGATTATTCTTTTGATGATTCTATTTGTATCCTGCAAATCTGAAGCTCAACAGGAAAAGACATCCAAAGATTATAAAGTCCAAAAAACGGAAAGTGAGTGGAAAGCAGAACTTTCAGATCAAGAATACAAAATTCTTAGGAAAGCAGGAACAGAACCTCCTTTTTCCAGTCCTCTCAATGATATTAAAGAACCCGGTGTTTTTGTCTGTGCCGCATGTGGCAACGAGCTTTATGAAACTAAACATAAATTTAAAAGCGGCACTGGCTGGCCAAGTTTTGATAGAGCTATAGAAAATAGCTTAGCTTACAGTTCAGACAGAAAGCTGGGGTACAAACGTTCGGAACTGCTTTGTGGAGATTGCGGCAGTCATTTGGGTCATGTTTTTGACGATGGTCCTAAAGAAACGACAGGAAAGAGACATTGTATAAACGGAGTCGCCTTAGATTTTAAACCTAAAGAGAAGTCATAATATGTCGGATCAAAAAAAAATAACCGAGCAGGAGTGGAAAGAAAAGCTTTCTGAAAATGAATACCATGTCCTTAGAGAAAAAGGAACCGAACCACCGCATTCCGGGAAATACAACACCCATTTTGAAGATGGAAAGTATTACTGTAATGGATGTGGAGAACTCTTATTTGATAGTGCCTCAAAATTTGATAGTAATTGTGGTTGGCCAAGTTTTGATAGCTCTGTAGAAGGTGCAATTGAATATAAGAAAGACACCACTTTTGGGATGACGCGCATTGAAATCTTATGCTCCAATTGTGGTGGACATATTGGCCACATTTTTGATGATGGTCCTACAGAAACTGGGAAACGCTACTGCGTCAACTCCCTCAGTATTAATTTTAAAAATCAAAACTCATGAAAAAAATAAGTTTATTACTTGCCCTTATCTTTGTTATGGTAAGTTGCGAAGGAGAAAGAGGACCAGTTGGTCCCGTCGGCCCTATGGGTGAAACAGGCGACGCTTTATTAGGAACCATTTTAGAAATTGAAGGAGATTTTACAGCAGAAAATGGCTACTCATTTTTATACGAATTTCCTCCAAGTGAGGTTGAAGTTTTTGAAAGTGATGTCGTTCAGGTTTATTTATTGGAAGAAGTCATACAAGATAATGGCGAATCAGTAGATGTTTGGACACCTTTACCAAATAGTTTTTTCTTTGACGGAGGAAATCAATTGGTTTACAACTACAACCATACTTACTTTGATGTCAATATCTTTTTAGATGGGAATGTTGATTTTAGAAGCTTTACCGATGCAGAGGCAAATGCGTACTTGTTTAATCAAGTGTTTAGAATAGCTATTATACCCGCAGCCTATGCTGAAAACAATCCAGATCTAAACAGTTACGAAGCACTTATGCAGGCTATGCCTGATGCAAAAGTATTGAAAGTAAAGTAAGCAACATATTACTTTTTAAGAAGGCCTTTTCAGAAGGCCTTTTTTAATGTTATGATTCACCAACCTAGTGTTTCGTTAATACTCTTCAAATAATAGGTTTCCTTTAGGAATATAATTTTATTTTTACACTTCAAAAAAAATATTATGAGCGATAAGTCAGGAAAAGTTCAAGATCTGATAGATAGAAAATTTTTAGAACAAAGGAAAGTCTTCCTTAACGGTCAGGTAGACGGTAAAAGTGCAAAGCATATCATCGACAGACTGATGTATTTGGACATGGAAAGCAATGATGAAATTCAATTTTACATCAACAGTCCAGGAGGTTATGTTACTGATGGCTTTGCGATTTATGACACCATGAAATCTTTAAAAAGCTCGGTATCAACAATCTGTAGTGGGTTGGCTGCCTCTATGGGATCTATTTTGATGTCTGGTGGTGAAAAAGGAAAGCGTTTTATACAACCTCATGCCAAGATCATGATCCACCAACCAATGGGTGGTGCTCAGGGACAAGCTTCCAATATTGAAATCCAAGCTCAGGAAATCCTGAAAATCAAAGAATTGAGTGCTCAAATTCTTGCAGACAATTGTGGACAAGACTTTGATAAAGTGATGAAAGATTTTAAGCGTGATTATTGGATGAGCGCTCAGGAGTCTTTAGACTATGGCATCGTTGATGGCATTTTATCCTAAACGTGCCTGTTGAAATCAAATATATTTCTTCCGGTGAAACCATAGACTTAAGGCATCTTGTTTTAAGGCAAGGAAGACCAAGAAATTCCAGCCACATGAAAGGAGACCATCTAAAAAGCACCAAACACATTGGTGCTTTTATAGATTCTAAATGCGTTGGTGTTTTAAGTTTATTCCTTGCAAGTACAGATCAACTCTCTAATCTATCTCAATACCAGCTGAGAGGGATGGCAGTGGATCCTGAGCATCGAAAAAAAAACATTGGAAGAAAATTGGCCAGCTTTTCTGAAAATGAGCTAAGAAGTAGAAATGTGGAAGTAATCTGGTGTAACGCCAGAGAAATTGCAGTGAATTTTTACAAAAAACTGGATTTTGAAGTCATTTCGGATGAGTTTCATATCCCAGATGTAGGTCCGCATTATGTGATGTATAAAAGACTAAGTTGAAAATGAATCGAAAAAGATTTTTAAAGACGACTGTTTTAGCTGGCATAGGATCTCAACTTCAATTGAGTTCTGAATTCATTAATTTTTTTAACAGTAAAGATATCACAGTTGAAAATCTCCTGGGCTTAAGTCAGTCCCATCTTAAATCAGAATTCATTTTGCTTGAAGAAGAAACCTATCAGGCTTTTTGTTTGATGAAAGCTGAAGCTTTAAAAGAGGACATCGCATTAAAGATTGTATCGGGTTATAGAAGTTTTGAACGCCAAAAAGAAATTTGGGAATGGAAATTTAAACACTTTGTAGAAACAAAAACTCCAGCTGAAGCTATTTCAGAAATAATGACTTACTCCTCTATTCCTGGCACTTCTCGTCATCACTGGGGCACAGATATAGATTTAATTGATGAATCCGTTTTAGCACCGGGAGGTGATTTACTTCTACGAGAACATTATCATGGGGATGCTGCATTTTCAAAAATGAAAACATGGATGAAGACACATAGCAGTGATTTCGGATTTGAATTGGTGTATACTCGAGATGAACGTCGAACAGGGTTTAATTATGAGCCCTGGCATTACACTTACGCCCCAAAAGCTAAAACCTATCTAGAACTACAATCTCGAAACAAGTATAGAAAAGCCTGGAATAAATTAGAATTTGAAGGTAAATCCTATATGTCAAATTCCTTTATGGATTCCTATTTTAGAAACTATGGGCTAGGAATTAACCCAAGTCTAATGCCTTCTTAAACACAACCACGTATCTGACAATAATTCTTATTTTAGCAAAAAAATTATCCAATGGGCAAAAAAGTCATATTAACAATATTAGATGGCTGGGGCATTTCTCCTTCCAAAGAAATTTCTGCAGTAGACAAAGCAAAGACTCCTTTCATGGAAAGCTTATATAAAAAATATCCACATGCCACTTTAAGAACTGACGGATTGAACGTTGGCTTACCTGAGGGACAAATGGGGAATTCTGAAGTTGGTCACATGAATCTTGGTGCAGGAAGAATCGTATATCAGGATTTAGTCAAAATCAACAGAGCTGTAGAAAAAAACACGCTTAAAGATGAGCCTGTTTTAGAACAAGCTTTTAATTATGCCAAGAACAACGATAAAGCTGTACATTTTCTAGGATTAGTGAGCGATGGTGGAGTTCATTCTCATATCAAACACCTTAAAGGTTTAGTCACTGCAGCCCAGGACTACGGAATTTCAAAAAAATATGTTCATGCCTTTACAGATGGTAGAGATGTTGACCCACATTCTGGCAAAGGCTTTATTGAAGAACTTATGCCTCATTTTGAAAAAACCGACACCCAACTGGCAAGTATCATTGGAAGATACTATGCAATGGACAGGGATAAGCGCTGGGAAAGAGTAGAAAAAGCCTACGATCTAATCGTTAAGGGCGAAGCAGAAACTTATACAGAAAACCCACTGGAAACTTTACAGAAAAGCTATGATGATGGTATTTCGGATGAATTTATAAAACCAATTGCTGTTACTGCAAATGAAGAGCCCGTTGCAAAAATAGCTGAAGGTGATGTCGTGATTTTCTTCAATTTTAGAACCGACCGTGGAAGACAGCTTACACAGGCTCTAAGTCAGGAAGATTTTCCAGAAAATGACATGAAGTCCATTCCTTTATACTATGTCACCATGACGAAATATGATGACACCTTCAAAAACATCAATGTTGTCTATAAAAAAGAAAACATCAAAGCAACGCTAGGAGAGGTACTGGAATACACCGGTAAATCTCAAATACGCGCTGCAGAAACTGAAAAATATCCGCACGTTACTTTTTTCTTTTCTGGAGGCAGAGAAGAACCTTTTAGAGATGAAAAGCGCATTATGGTGAATTCTCCAAAAGTAGCCACATACGATTTACAGCCAGAAATGAGTGCTTATGAGTTAAAAGACAAGCTTGTAAAAGAAATTTCTGAACAAAATGGGGATTTTATTTGCTTAAACTTTGCTAATCCAGATATGGTAGGACATACTGGAGATTTTGATGCTGCTGTAAAGGCTTGTGAAACCGTAGATGAATGCCTTAAAGAAGTAGTGACTGAAGCTGAAAAACAAGACTATTCAGTTATTGTTATCGCAGATCATGGAAATAGTGAAACGATGGTGAATGAAGACGGCTCACCAAATACAGCTCACACGACAAATCCAGTTCCTTTCATTTTGGTAGACAAGGACATCAAATCCATAAAAGATGGCATACTGGGAGATATCGCTCCTACCATTTTAGATTTGATGGATATTAAGAAACCAGATCTTATGACTCAAAACTCATTATTATCATGAACAAATTAGTTAGCCTGTTTATTATCCTCGGTCTGAGCCTGGGATTTTCAAGTTTCATTTCTTCTGAATTTGCTGCCGAGGGTAAAACAGATTTACAAGATTATAAACTTATGCTTGGTGATTTCAATTTAGAAGAATTGAAGTCCACAGTCAACAAAACCTGGTTCAACTCAGGATATGAAAGTTATACTCCAAAAGCTGAAGTTATTGTTCAAATCAAATCAGAATTAAAGAACAGTGAGTTTCATATTTCAGTGTATATGGGAACCTGGTGTCCAGATAGCCGGAGAGAATTTCCTCATTTAATCAAAATATTAAATCAGGCTGATTTTAATCTAGATAACTTGAGAATTGTTGGTGTGGACAGAGATAAAATTGTGCCCAATGTCTCAGAAGTAGAAAGGGAAAAGCTCAATGTTTTCAACGTTCCTACACTAATAGTCTATGACACTAACGGGAATGAACTCAATCGTTTTGTAGAATTTCCTCAAGAAACTCTCGAAAAAGATCTTCTCAAAATTTTCTCAAAAGAAGATTACAAACACGTTTACGATTTTTAAAAGACCTTATGTTTTCATCCGAAAGACCGATTTTAGCTATTGACTTTGACGGAACCATAGTAGAAAATAATTACCCTTCTATTGGTAAACCCATGTTGTTTGCCTTTGAAACTCTAAAAAAGCTTCAAAAAAAGGGTTTTATTCTCATTCTTTGGACGTATAGATCTGATGAAAGGCTGGAAGAAGCTGTAGAATTTTGCCGAAAACACGGCCTTGAGTTTTATGCGGTCAATAAAAGTTATCCTGAAGAAGAATATGCAGACAATATCAGTAGAAAAATAAATGCTGATATTTTCATAGACGACAGGAATATTGGTGGATTTCCAGGCTGGGGAGAAATTTACAGGGAATTAATAGGAAAGGATAAAGAGCTAGAAGAATTAAAAAACAAAAAGAAAGGATTTTTTGAATCTATTTTTAAACAGCTATAAATGATAATTACAAAGACAAGAGAAGAAATAAAACTTATGCATGAAAGTGCACAGATTGTATCCAAAACCCTTGGCATGATTGCAAAAGAAATAAAGCCGGGAGTTACAACCTTACATCTCGATAAATTGGCTGAAGCCTTTATCAGAGATCATGGAGCTGTTCCCGGATTTCTTGGTCTTTATGATTTTCCAAATACCTTGTGTGTAAGCCCAAATGCACAAGTTGTTCATGGGATCCCAAATAACAAAGCTTTGGAGGAAGGGGATATCCTATCGGTTGATTGTGGAGCTATCAAAAATGAATACTACGGAGACCATGCCTACACTTTTGAAGTGGGCGAAGTTGATGAAGATGTAAAACAACTTATTCGCATCACCAAAGAGTCGCTTTATAAAGGGATTGCCCAGTTTGTAGCGGGTAACCGAGTTGGAGATGTTGGTTATGCCATCCAGAAATACACCGAGCAACATGGTTATGGCGTTGTGAGGGAACTCGTGGGACATGGCTTAGGCAAAACAATGCACGAAGATCCGCAAATGCCTAATTATGGCAAAAGAGGACGTGGCAAAAAGTTTACAGAAGGCATGACGGTTGCCATAGAGCCCATGATTAACCTGGGAACCAAACGCATAAAACAATTACCAGACGGATGGACAATTCTAACTTCAGACGGTAAGCCAAGTATCCATTTTGAACATGATGTGGCTTTAATAGACGGTCAACCCAGACTGCTCTCCACGTTTGATTATGTCCATGAAGCTTTAGGTATAGAAACCAAAGAAGAAGATCCTTATAGACTTGATGTTTCTTTGCTATAGAGTAGTGAGCCTGCCTGCGTTCCTTGGCAAAGGCAGGTAGTGAGTTAAATAAAAAAATGAAATAGCTTTAACCCTGTTTGGTTTGTTTAATCAGATTTTTTATCTGATTAAGAAAGCCTGTGCAAACCAGCAAACTCTGTACATTTCCCAATAAAATTTAGACTTCAGAATTTGGCTTCACCCATTTTTAAGTTTATTTGTTTAAGTTTTAACTTGATTTTTTAAACAAAGTATCATTATTATGTCTATTTTTGACTATTGTTATATAAAATCATGGGAAACATTAAACAAAATTTCAGCATTAAAGATTTAGAATCGTTGAGCGGTATTAAGGCACATACCATACGTATGTGGGAGAAACGGTACAGTGTTCTACAACCTGAACGCACCGAAACCAATATTAGAAATTACGGAGTCACCGGACTTCAGAAAATTTTAAATATTGCGTTTTTAAATGAGAATGGATATAAAATTTCACGCATTTCCAAGTTGGATGATGGAGAAATTTCTGAACTTGTTCAAAGTATCACCACGAGTAAGAGTAATTCAAACAGAGCTTTGAAATCTATGAAGGTGGCTATGATGAATTTTGATCAGCCCTTATTTTTAAGAACTTATGATAACCTTCTTACCAATAAAACTTTTTCAGAAATTTACGAGGAAGTTTTTATTCCACTTATGATTGAGATTGGTATGCTATGGCAAGCTGGAACTATTACTCCTGCCCACGAGCAGTTTATTTCCAATCTGGTTAAGCAAAAACTCTTTATCAATATTGAAAGTCTTCAAAAAGAACAGGCTTCCAAAACAGATAAAGTCTTTGTGTTATTCCTTCCTGATGAAGAAATTCATGACATAGGTTTATTCTATGCTAATTATGAAATCTTATCACATGGATATAAAGTAATATTTCTTGGCCAAAGTCTTCCTATGGAAGATTTGACCTATCTTTCCACTTTATATGATAATACAATTTTCGTGAGTTATCTTACTGTAAAACCTGACAATTTGAAGCAATACCTTGATGACTTTAAGGTGCATATATGCCCAGATGGAAGATGCGAATATTGGTTACTCGGCAAAAAATCTAAAGAATTATTAGAAAATAACACAAAACTTCCAGAAGGAATTAGAGCATTTAGGGATATTTCAGAATTGACATTAAATTTATAAAATGAGTAAATCGATTGCAGTAATTGGCTCCGGCTTTTCATCATTAGCAGCAGCATGTTATTTAGCTAAACAAGGCAATACAGTTGAAGTATTTGAAAAAAATGATAGCCTTGGCGGCAGAGCAAGACGCTTCAAAGAAAATGGTTTTACTTTCGATATGGGACCATCCTGGTATTGGATGCCAGATGTTTTTGAACGCTTTTTTGCAGACTTTGGGAAAAAACCATCTGACTATTATGAGCTGGATAGATTAGATCCTGGCTACCAGGTTGTTTTTGAAGGTGGAGAAACCATTGAAATTGGAGATAGCCTTGAAAAGATTTATAAAATATTTGATCGTGAAGAAGAAAACGGAGCTAAAAAGCTGAAGAAATTTATCGGTAATGCTCGAAAGAATTATGATATTGCCATCAAAGATTTGGTGTACAAGCCCGGTGTCTCTCCTTTAGAACTGGTCACGCCAAAAACCATAACGAAACTCGGTGAATTTTTTAGCACTGTAGATAAAGATGTTGAAAAGGAATTCAAAAGTGATAAATTAAAACAGATTTTAAAATTTCCTGTTTTATTTCTGGGAGCTAAACCAAGCGAAACGCCTTCCTTCTACAATTTCATGAATTATGCTGACTTTGGATTAGGAACCTGGCACCCTAGAGGTGGGTTTCATGAGGTCATAGCTGGCATGGTAAAACTGGCAGAATCTTTGGGAGTCAAACTAAATACAAATGCAACTATAGATAAAATCCATGTTGAAAATAAGATTGCAAAAGCTTTAGAAATAAATGGTGAGTTTAAAAAATTTGATGTCATTCTTTCGGGAGCCGATTATCATCATACGGAGACCTTATTAGATCAACAACACCGTCAATATTCAGAAGAGTATTGGGATAAGAAAGTCTTCGCCCCTTCTTCTTTATTATTTTACATCGGTTTTGATAAAAAACTCAAGAACATAAAGCATCATAATTTATTTTTCGATGTTGATTTCAATGAGCATGCTAAAGATATTTACACCACCCCCAGGTGGCCTGAAGAACCTTTATTTTATGCCAATTTCACATCCAAAACAGACCCAACTACAGCACCGGAGGGTCATGAAAACGGATTCTTTTTAATCCCCATTGCACCGGGTGTAGAAGACACTGAAGAGCTTAGAGAAACTTATTTTAACAAAATCATGACCAGATTTGAATCTCTTACTAATCAGGATGTTCAAAAAAATATTATATTTAAAAAGTCCTTTTGTGTGAATGACTTTGTGAAAGATTATAATTCATACAAAGGGAATGCTTATGGAATGGCAAATACCTTACTCCAAACAGCTTTCTTAAGACCAAAACTAAAAAGTAAAAAGGTAAAAAATTTATATTTTACTGGTCAGCTTACTGTTCCAGGTCCAGGGGTTCCACCAGCATTGATTTCAGGTAAATTGGTATCTGAATTAATTGAAAAACATTAACGCAATGAAATCATTATTCGATACAGTTTCTAGAGATTGCAGTAAGTTGGTTACCAATTCTTACAGCACTTCATTTTCTATAGCTACAAAACTGCTTGCTCCTTCTATAAGACAGGATATCTATAATATTTACGGTTTCGTGAGATTTGCAGATGAAATAGTAGACACGTTTCATGATTACGATAAAGCAAAGCTCTTTAAAAGCTTTCAAACTGACATGTATGAAGCCATTGAGGATAAAATAAGTTTAAATCCTATTTTAAACAGTTTTCAGGAAACCGTTCATAAATATAATATTGATGCTCATCTCTATGAATCTTTTATGGATAGTATGGAAAAAGATTTGCATAAATCCAATTACTTGACACAGGAAGAATATGAAGCTTACATTTATGGAAGTGCTGATGTAGTGGGACTGATGTGCTTAAAAGTTTTTGTAAAGGGAAATCATGAAGCTTACGAAAATTTAAAAGATGATGCCATGCGATTGGGGTCTGCCTTTCAAAAGGTAAATTTCTTAAGAGACCTTAAGGCAGACAGCGAAGAGCTGGAACGATCTTACTTTCCGGATGCAGATTTGAGTCGTCTAGACGAAGAAACCAAAAAAGCCATTATATTTGAAATTGATGCAGATTTTCAAGCCGGTTTAAGAGGTATTGGTAATCTGCCGGTAGAAGCGAAATTAGGAGTTTATACAGCTTATATTTACTATTCCAAACTGCTTGAAAAATTAAAAAATACACCATCAGTTGAAATTAAAAATAAAAGAATAAGGGTGCCTAATTATCAAAAAGCTAGTCTCTTAGCGAAGTCTTACATTTCTTGTAGATTTAATTTAGTTTAAGATTATGAATATATTGATTTGGATTGTTGTGTTTATAGCAACATTTTTGGGAATGGAATTCATGGCATGGTTTACACATAAGTATGTTATGCACGGATTTTTATGGGTGCTTCATAGAGATCACCATCATAAAGACCACAAAAGCTGGTGGGAGCGCAACGATTTGTTTTTTGTATTTTACGCCGTAGTGAGTATGTATTTTTTTATGGTGGCTGAGTTTCAGTTTGCCGTTGCCATAGGTGCTGGAATTGCAGGTTATGGCTTAGCCTATTTTCTCGTACACGATATTTTTATTCATCAGCGGTTTAAGTTGTTTAGAAAAGCTGACCACTGGTATGCCAAAGGCATAAGGCGTGCTCATAAAATTCATCACAAACATTTGGGAAAAGAAGATGGTGAATGTTTTGGCATGCTTATACCCCCTGCGAAATTTCTAAAAAACAGAAAATAAATGAAAATGAAATCTGCAGTGGTAGGTTCTGGCATTGCTGGAATTGCTTCAGCATTGAGGCTAAAAGCCAAAGGTTATGATGTAGATGTTTTTGAACAAAACGACTATACAGGAGGAAAACTTCACAGCTTCCAAAGAGGAGATTACAGATTTGATTACGGCCCTTCCCTATTTACAATGCCACACCTTGTGGATGAATTGTTTGGTCTTTTTGAGGTTGATCCCAAATCTTACTTTCAATACAAAAAGAAAGATAGCATTTGTAATTATTTCTGGGAAGATGGTCAGCAATTTCAAGTGAAAGCAGATAAAGAAGAGTTCATAAAAGATGCTTCTAAAACTTTTAACGAGTCTGAACAACACCTCAGCGATTATTTAAAAAGCACGCAAAACAAGTATGAACTTACTTCGAGTTTATTTTTAGAAAAATCACTTCATAAGTTGGGCACTTATCTTTCAAAAGATACGGTGAAAGCTATTTTCAATTTAAGCAAGTTACATCTGGATAGCAGCCTTAATGAAGTTAATGAAAAATATTTTGACCATCCTAAGCTTGTTCAGCTATTCAACAGATTTGCCACTTACAATGGTTCATCTCCCTACAAAACACCTGGAATCATGTCCATGATTCCTCATTTGGAAATGAACTATGGCGCTTTTATTCCAAAACACGGGATGCACGACATCTCCAAAAGCCTTACACAACTGGCCAGAGATGTTGGAATTAAATTTCACCTTAATCAAAAGGTAGATGAGATCATCTATGACAACGGAGAAGTCAATGGCTTAAAAATAAATCAAAAAGTAGAAAACTTTGATTTGGTGGTTTGTAATATGGACGTGTATTCAGCTTACAATTCTCTGCTGAAAAAAGCAACAGCACCCAAAAAGACCTTAGAGCAGGAACGTTCGAGTTCGGCGCTTATCTTTTATTGGGGAGTCAATAAGACTTATAAGGAATTGGATTTGCACAACATCCTTTTCACTGAGAACTACGAGAAAGAATTCGATCATCTTTTCAATAAAAAGTATTTTGCTGATGACCCAACCGTTTACATCAATATTACGTCTAAAGAAGTCAACGGTGATGCTCCCGAGGGTTCTGAAAATTGGTTTGTGATGGTGAACGCACCTACCAACTGCGGTCAGGACTGGGCTGCACAAACCACTTATATTCGAGAAAAAGTGATTGCCAAAATCAATAAATGCCTGGGTACTAAAATTCAAAACTACATAGAGGTAGAACATGTGGAAACTCCAGAGAGTATTGAATCTGCTACCTCTTCTTTTCAAGGTTCGCTTTATGGGACCTCGAGCAACAACAAATTTGCTGCATTTTTAAGGCATCCAAACTTCAGCTCTAAAATAAAAAACCTATACTTTTGCGGTGGAAGCGTTCACCCCGGAGGCGGTATTCCTTTGTGTTTGCTCTCTGCCAAAATTGTTTCAGATTTAGTTCCAAAAGCCTAAGCTCAATCGATGAAAAGCCTTACTAACGACAAAAAATATAGTTTAATAGCAATAGGTATTGTGTGGCTTTTTCATGTATCTGGAATCATTGGAATAAGCTTAGGTTATCAGGATTGGTTTGCGAGCAGAACCTCCCTCAACCTGATGATCATGTTTCTTATCTTGATTATATTCTTCCCCTTACATTCCTTTAAAAAATGGAGCCTGTTTATAATTTTTGGAGGCCTTGGGATCTTTGCTGAATATCTTGGCGTCACCTTCGGTTTGTTTTTCGGGGACTATGCCTACGGAAACAATTTTGGCCCCAAAATTTTTGAAGTCCCTATCCTCATTGGAGTTAACTGGGCTTTGTTAACCTTCATCTGCGGAGCGATCGCCAATAACCTGTCTGATAATATTTTTCTTAAGTCCTTACTAGGAACCTTTATGATGTTATTTTTAGATTTATTTATGGAGAAAATTGCTCCAATTTTTGATTTCTGGGAATTTTCTGGAGGCTATGCTCCTATCGATAATTATATAGCCTGGGGGAGTATTTCTTTCATTTTCAATCTCATTTTTCACCTTGCTAAACTCAAGGGTGATTTTTTGATTTCACTTCATCTCTATCTGGTCCAACTCGTGTTTTTTGTCTATTTCTATGTCTATTATTAAATTTGATTACATTATAGTAGGTGCGGGAGCGGCTGGATTGAATCTAGCCTTAGCCATGAATGCAGATACTTTTTTTGAAGATAAAACCATTCTGATTCTGGATAAAGATCAAAAAAACAAAAACGATAGAACCTGGAGTTTTTGGGAGAAAGGAAAAGGAAAATGGGATGATCTGGTATACAAAACATGGAATCAAGGCATTGTAAAAGGCAAAGGTGAAACGATTATTCTTGACTTGAAAGAATTCAATTACAAAACACTGAGGTCGGCTGACTTTTACACGCATGCTAAAAAAACACTTCAGAAACCCAGAATCACCTGGAAAACAGAGCAAGTCCATAGCATTACACAAACAGACGAAGGTGCTATTGTAACCACAGATAAAGCAAATTATGAGGCTGAATTTGCTTTCGACTCCAGAATTCCTGAAAGTTACTCATTGAAAGATACCAGCTATTTAAATATCGCTCAGCACTTTAAAGGCTGGGTCATTGAAACAGAAACTCCTGTGTTTGATGATTCCAAATTCACGATGATGGACTTCGATTTGAAAGACGGGGAAAGCACAAGCTTTACTTATATACTGCCTTTTTCATCTACTAAAGCTCTAGTAGAATTTACCTATTTCAGTCCAGATTTGGTCAGCGAATCCACCTACGATGACTTCTTAAAAAAATACATTTCAGAACATCTCCGAACTGACAATTACAGCATTGCTGAAACTGAAAAGGGCATTATTCCGATGACAAATTTTCCTTTTGAAGATTACAGCCAAAAACACATCATTAAAATAGGTACTGCTGGCGGATGGGTAAAAGCTTCGTCTGGATATTCATTTAAAAATTGTGAACGAAAAAGCCAGAGCCTCATCAAATTTCTGAAGTCTAAACAAGAATTTTATAAAGACTCTACTCCTGGTAAATACAAGCACTATGACAACATATTTCTGGAAGTTCTTACCAAAGAAAATCATTTTGGTGAAGAGTTATTTTATAAAATGTATAAAAATAATTCTATCCAGACCATTTTCAGATTTTTGGATGAAAAATCCACTTTCCAGGAGGATTTAAAAATTATAATGAATTTGAGCTCCTCCCCTTTTATCAAGGGATTTATCAGGCATCTAAGAAGTGGATTTAATACTTAATTAAGCCTTTAAAATCAATTTTTCCTGCAATCGAAATCTCGAAAAAAGTTCTTCGCTGTACCAATCCAATTTTCTGGTTTTTTGAATAGCCTTGATGTGTTCATGACTTTGATAAGCATAAGTTTGAAGATGATCTAGAGTTTTCCAAATGCTGAAAGTCGCCATTTCTACAAAAGGCAGTTCACCAAATCCTTTGGTATAAAGTAAGCCTTCCGCATTTTCTAAAGGTCTTTGAGATTCCGGGACAAATTTCCAGAATTTTAAAAGCATGTTGGTTTTAATGCTTGCTCTGGTAATCACAGCAATTTGATCCTCTTCCCTGATATCTTTAGGTTTTACCGACGACTGAAATGGATTTTTACCGTTCCACAGACCTCTGGCCTGAATACTTTCCAAATAAAGTACTTCCATTTTATCGGCATGTCTTTGATAAAGCTGACTCAACTTATGAGTCTTGAAAAAATCTTCAGCAAAAGATTTATCTTCCCAAACCTGTAAAACAGCATACACATTCCAATCTGGAAAAGGATTAAAATTCTCCTTTCCACTTCCCAACAGTTTATAAAAGGTTTGCCCTTGAACTGATTTCATATAGCGATGACCAAATTGCATCATAGACAAAGCCCAGAATTTATCGGTGAATCCCTGGTAAGTTAAAATCGTAAGTGTGGTGATTTGAGACATATAAAATTAAAAGATTAAAGGTGAAAACTAATTGGCTTACAACCTAGTCTTCACCTTTATTTTAGTACTAATTAAACAAAAAATGATTCGTTATCGTAAGCATTGTATCTAATTCGACTCAAACCCGCCTGCGTGACTCGGACGGGCAGGCCCGCCTGCGTGACTCGGACGGGCAGGCGTGACTCGGACGGGCAGGCAGGTTTAGAATTATAAAAAACTAAATCAGTTCTTATACTTATCGAACCAGTTGGTTATGTACTCTACTTTTCTAAACAAATTACTTGGCTTTCCCGCTATGCCATGACCAGAACCTGCAATACGAACCATTACTGCATCTATTCCCTGCAATTTCAATGCTGTGTAATACTGTTCAGTTTCACTCATCGGTGTTCTGTAATCCTGTTGACCCGTTAACAGCATGGTAGGGGTTTTTACATTTCCCACCAGTGAAATGGGAGAAAACTTCAAATAATCTTCCGGAGATTCCCACGGCATATCTTTAAACCAATATTTTGAGAAAAATGGTGAACTATCGGCGGTAAGCACAAAGCTATACCAGTTGATGACTGGTTTAGCCACAACAGCAGCCTGAAAACGATCGGTTTTTCCAATAGACCAGGCAGTAAGCACTCCTCCTCCACTTCCGCCAGTGATGAATACGTTATCTGTATCTACATAACCCTGATCAATGACATAATCTGTGGCGTCCATCAAGTCATTGTAATCTTCACTGGGATAATTGTGGTTGATGTAAGCTGCAAAATCTTCTCCGTAGCTTGTACTACCTCTGGGATTGGTGTATACCACGACATAGCCTTTACTCGCCATAAATTGTAATTCTGGTGAAAAGCGAGAGCCGTAATTGGTATAGGGACCCCCGTGAATTTCAAGAATTAAGGGATACGTTTTTGAAGGATCAAAATCTGGAGGGGTCATGATCCATCCCTGAATTTTAAAATCGTCCACTGAAGAATCCACCCAGAACTCTTCAACTTTTCCTGTCTTTTTTGAGGTTAAGAGGTTTTGATTTAAATGGGTTAAAAGTTTTGGTTCTGAATTTAGTTTGCCTTCAACCACTGCCAATTCTGAGGGTGTGGAAGTGGTCACATGAGAAAATGCTATACGCCCCTTATTAGACACGGAGTAACTTCCTCCACCATAAGGTCTTCCAATACTGGCTGAACCAAGGTTTTTTGCTATGCTGGTCACTTTTCCATTCAAATCTATGTTTCCAACCTTGCTGTTTCCTTCTTCATCGTATCTAAAATAAATAGACTTGCTATCCTTTGCCCAGGTGATTGAAGATATATCCTGAGGAAAATCTTCAGATAAAACCTGAACCTCCTTAGCCTCTCTATTCATAAGGTAAAGCTCCGTCAACTGATAGCCTACAAAGTCATCTTTAAAGCCTGTGTAAGCAATATAGTCTCCGTTTGGAGAAATTTTGGGAGAGTAGAAAGGTCCTCGTTCATCTGTAAGTTGCTCAATCTTGCCAGTCCTGATGTTTTGTTGATAAATTTGCTCATTGTTGGGGTCGAGTTCCGCATCATCAGCGGTATTTACGGTATACAGGATGTGTTTTCCATCGGGTGCCCAGGAAGGTGAGCCAAATTGATGTGATCCCGACGTTAATTGACGTGCCGTTCCACCTTCAGCAGAGATGACAAAAAGGTGGCGATAGCCGTCCTGGACATACCCGCCTCCATCACGTCTGTAAACAGCCTTATCAATGACATCGGCTCCTTGTTCCCATTCTGCACCAGGCGGTGGCTTAGGTAAATTCGCTTTTACAGCCTTGGAAGATTCTGGGACAAACTTGCTAAACAGAAGTTGAGAACCGTCTGGAGACCAGCTTATGTTAGATGGACTTTCTGTGAAATTGGTTAGCGCTGCAGAAGTATGAGATGCTGTCCAGTACACATACAATTGGTTAGAACCCTCGTGATTTGAAGTGTAAGCAAATTTGTCACCCTGAGGTGACCAGCTCACATTGCCATAGTATTGAGTTCCTGAAGTAATGGGGTAATGATTTTCTCCGTCAAAAGAGATCTGCCAAAGATTGACTAATCTTCTATCCGTCATCACATCAAATTGATGTCTTTCGTATATAATGGTCTTACCATCTGGCGAGATTTCAGGATTGGAAACCATTTGCAGGTCAAAAAGATCCATATAACTAAAGTGCTCTTCTGCAATCTGGGCCTGAAGCTGAGTGCTCAAAAACAGTAGTAAACTAAAAAAACTTAAGCGTATAAAATTCATAGATAAAAATTTAGTTAAGGTATAATTCCGGAGATTTTCGTTGTTTGGAGGCTGCTTCATAAAGCTTAGCATAGCTGTAAACATCGGATTCCTGATAAGGTTTGGTGATAAAGGTGAGACCTTCGGGTTCGCCTTCACTTGTATATCCCATAGGGACCGTTAAAGCTGGGTATTTGGCAGCAGCAGCCTGACCTGCATTGTAATTATTAATGGATATAATAGCATCCAGATTGTGGGTCTGCATAGGCTTTTCGAAATAATCAATGCCAGCTAATAGGAGTTTTGTTCTTATATCAACTAACTCATCTTCTGTTAAGTCTAAGTCCTCAATACCTTCAAATCTAGCCTGACCGTATGGAATTCTGACAGTTGAATCTTTTAGATTGAATTTCATGACGTCATAAGCGGTTTTTATTTCAACCTCATCTGAAGCATATAATGTTAAATACTTTTCCAGATCTATTTTCATGTCACCGCTTAACAATTCGGTAAACCCTTCAAAGTCCATAGGCTCAGGATCAATTTCGATGATCTCGGCTCCAAGGGTTTTCAGGTCGTCGATTGCGTTTTGGTACAATGAATCTTGTGAATAAGCTTTATAAGCACCAAGTCTAACCCCTTTTAAGTTTTTAATGATTTCAATTTCCCAGGGCACTTTTGAAGGTGAAATTTTACTTTTAGCAGAAGCCATTGCAGAGAAAACAATCGAATTGTCTTGTAAGTTTTTTGTGATGGGACCAGGAGTGTCCAATGTTCCAGATATAGGAACGATTCCATCTTGACTTAGAATCCCAATAGTGGGTTTTAATCCCACCGCTGATTGCTGACTAGACGGTGAAAGTATTGAGCCCGAAGTTTCAGAACCTACAGCAGCAACAGCGTAATTTGCAGCGACAGCAACTGCACTTCCGGAACTGGATCCACCAGTATCGAACTCTCTTGGACCGTATGGATTTAAAGTTTGGCCACCTATGGCACTATAGCCATTAGGACAACCAGCACATAAAAAATTGGCCCATTCACTCAAATTGGCCTTACCTAAAACAAGCCCTCCAAAAGACTTAAGATTTTTTACAATTTCGGCATCATTTTCTGTTTCATTATTTAATAAAGCAACCGCACCAGCAGTTGTAGCCATGTTTTTGGTATTGATATTGTCTTTTAAAATAATCGGCATCCCGTAAACAGGATGTGTTTTGGAAGGCGTTTCTGCATCCAGCTTTTCTGCCTGCTCTGCAACGAAAGGATTTATGGAAATTATAGCATTTAAAGCTAAGTCCCTGTTGCTTTCAAACTGAGCAATCCTGTATAAGTACCATTGCGTCAATTCTTTATAAGAAAACAGATCTTCAGAAATGTGGTTTTGTAGTGTTTCGATATCTTGATCCATAATTAACGGAGAAAGCTCTAAGTACCTTTCTTTTGAAAAGCCTTCGAGTTGAGGAATGATGGTATTTAAGATGTCATTCCTATCTGAAACTTTGGACTGAATGAGTTTGTACCTTAAGCGCTGAGACTCCTTATCCGCATTGGCTTCGATTAATCCAGTTTCATCGTAGGGAACCCAGGTTTGGAATTCTGGATAATCTTCCTTTTTACAAGAGGAAAAGCATAAAACTGAAATAAAAACGAGGTAAATCAACTTAGTTGTAGACATGTAAATTTAGTGATTTTTGAGTTTGAAATAATGTGATGAATTTACGAATTATTAGTAATTATAACTAATATGTGTAAACTTTAAAAAACTAAAACAAAAAAAAACAGATTTGTAAATAGTATAAAATATAGCATTTTTATAAAATTGAAGTGTAATTATTAATTTTTTCTTTAACTATATACAAGTTTTAAGCCACCTTTATGAATAAAATCAACTCGGCTAAAAATTTCAGATACAGATACAAACTGATTCGCTTTAACCTCTTTTATTAAAGTTTAGAACGGCGTTTATCTTAAAAAGATAGTAGACTTCGCGCCAAAATTCACCATACAACATAATTTAGAATACGTTTATGTTAAAGGTTAAGGACCGATTCGTCCTCGTATTAGTGCTGCGCTTTTTGATTCACTAATGAATATGAATGATAACTCAAGTCTATTTTTCTTCGCATGAACAGCTTATTTATCACTGTGAATTTTAATGCGATTTTTTCAGAAGAAGTTACCAATAGGTTGCTTAATTTCATTTAAAGAGCTATTGTTAAATTTTTTTTAAACAATTATTTTTGAGACTTGCTTAATAAAAAGCATAATGTTCACGAATTGTCAAGTTTAGAAAATAACTACATTAGCTTGCTTCCTGAGGTATTTCAGGGCTTTAGACATTTGATTTTCTACTGTTTTTACAGATATGTCCATTTCTACAGCTATGTCTTTGTATTTGGTTTCTTCTAATTTGCTTTTCACAAAAATTTCCTTGCATCTTGGTGGCAGTTCATCAATGAGTTGATACAAGCGTTTTAGTTTATCTTCTTTGGGCTGTTCCTGGGTATGCATAGAACTTGCAATCACTTCCCATTTGATTTCATCTAAATCGTCATATTTAATTTTCTTTTTACGCAGGTGCTGTAAAAATTGATTGTGGCAAGACCTGAAAAGGTAATTTTTCAAAGAGGAGGTGATATTGATTTTATGACGTTTTACATAAAACTTCATTAACATATCCTGTACAATATCTTCTGAAAGTTTTTTGTTTTCACATAGCTTAAACACATAATTACAAAGCCACTCATAATAATTCTCGTACAAGATTTTGTAGGCGACGTCGTCCCCATTCTTGAGTTTTTTAATAAAAACCAGCTCATTCATAAAAAGCAAAGTAGCAATAATGTCTAATTATATAAGATTTCATCAATCTTTATAGGGGTTTTTTAACAAAGTCGCATCTATTAGGTAAAGAGTTTACATTTTTACAAATGCAATACGAAGGACTTATCGATAACTATTTGAATGGCAATCTTTCCATAAACGAAAGAAAACGTCTGGAAAATTGGGTAATGAAGAACCCAGAGCATCTTAAAATTTTTAAGAAGCGGGTTCGCTCTCATTCCTTTGTGATTCCTATGAATTTTGATTCTGACAAAGCTTTTGAAAAATTCTACACTAAGCTTCAGTTGAAAAAACGCCAGCGTAGGCGAAGATTCCGGATAATCTCAATTGCTGCAAGTTTAACTGTCTTAATCGCTTTAGGCTTTCTCTACCAAAAATCAGAAATTATAATAGCTAAGAAAAATAGTCTAAGCAGCACTAAACAAGCTAACGAAAGCCTAAAACACATACAAATTACTCTGCCAGATGGGAGCCAGCAATTGATTGATAAAAAATCCACTATGAGTCTTACAACCGAAATTGGCGAAGTAGTGGCAAACAGAACGGATAATGTGTTGACCTTTGGCGATGCAAAAAGGGGTTCTGCAGACACGTCCATCACCCGGATAGACATTCCCTACGGAGAAAAATTTAAACTTAAATTATCTGACGGCACTTTGGTTTGGCTGAATTCCGGAACGAGCTTGAAGTTTCCACAAACCTTTGGTTTAAAGGCCAAAACGAGAACAGTGGAAGTTATAGGTGAAGCTTATTTTGAAGTTGCAAAAGACAGAGAAAAGCCTTTTATAGTCCATAGCCCCAGTGTTGACATAAAGGTTCTGGGGACCCGCTTCAATATTACTTCCTATCCCAATGATTCTAAAGCAGAAACCACGCTTATGGAAGGGGAAGTAAATGTTTATAAGTCTTCTGAAGAAAAAAATCCTTTAAAACTAAGGCCAAATCAACAGGCCGTTTTCAGTAAAACTGAGAAAAGCCTTAAAATAAACAAAGTTTTAGCAAGCGACTTTAATTCCTGGATAGACAACATCCTGATTGTAGATGGTTTGTCTTTTTTAGAATTGAAAAAGAAATTAGAACGCCGGTATAATGTCACGATTGTTTGTGAAATCGAGACTTTACTGAACAACCGTTACAGGGGAAAATTTGAAGATGAATCCCTTGCCGAAACCCTAAAAACTATTGCTTTAAGCTCTGATTTTGATTTTGAAATCAAAGGAAAGCAGGTAAGAATTTTTGATAAAAAGAACTGATAAAAACCAGCAACCAATAATTAAAATTTAGTATTAATTTAAAAACTCGTTATGATGAAAGATTACACTAAAAATGAGGAAATGAACAAAAATTCATCTTCCTATCGATCGACGGTAAATGCAATGTTTACACTTGCCTTGTCGGTTTTTATGGCAATGCAAAGTTTTGCAAATTCAAAACTACAGCAAAACTTATCTGTTGATTATAAAGATGCGTCACTTCTTGATGTCCTCAACGACATGAAGACCAAATCTAAATTCAATTTTTTTTACAACGTAGATGAGATTGAAGAAGGTAAAAAAATAAGTGTTAAAGCCGATAATCTTGCTTTTGAAGAGGTCCTGAAAGAGATCGGTAAAAAAGCTAATTTTGATTATGCTTTTAATGGCGAGCAGGTTGTTCTGACAGCTGCCGTGAGTCCAGTTGTCGTGACCGAAGATGTGATTCAGGACAGACAAGTGACGGGTACAGTTGTAGACCAGGATGGCAACCCGCTTCCCGGCGCCAATGTTATAGTGAAAGGCACCAGCACTGGTGCTCAAACTGACTTTGATGGTATGTTTTCTATTCAGGTCCCTGAAGATCAAAATACCTTAGTCGTTTCTTATGTTGGTTTTAAAAATGTTGAGGTAAACGTTGAAGGAAAATCTAGTGTCGAAGTTCAATTAACTCCAGACGCTGGTCAGTTGGACGCTGTTGTGGTTGTAGGGACAAGAGGTAAACCAAGAACTTCCTTTGACTCACCGGTAGCTGTAGATAACTTTAAGACCAAAGAGTTACAAAAAACAGGAAAAACTACGGTGGATCAGCAATTGATGCTACGCGTTCCTTCCTACACAGCCACAGAGCAACCTGTATCTGATGCTGCAGCCCACTTTAGCCCCGCGGGTTTAAGAGGTTTGTTTCCAAGTAGAACTCTAGTTCTGGTCAACGGAAAACGTAAAAATGCCAGTGCCCTAGTTTACAGTTATGTAACCCCAGGTCGTGGTGAAGTTGGTGTAGATATGAAAGCCATCCCTTCTGCAGCATTGGAAAATGTTGAAGTTTTGAGAGATGGTGCCGCTGCACAGTATGGTTCTGATGCGATTGCTGGTGTGATTAACCTGGTGATGAAAGAAAAAGTAGACCCGTTTATTAATAACAGCTTTAGTACCACCACACGAGGTGACGGTGAGCAGTATCAACTGGAGTCTGGTTTCGGAGTGGATATAGGTCAGGATGGTTATGCCAATTTCACCTTAAGTCACATGGATTCTAAAGCCACACAACGTGCTGGAGAAATTACAAGCCTGGAAGATGAAGCAGGTTATTGGGGAATTCCTAACAGCAATTACAGTTTAAATGATTTGAGCAGCTTTTTAGATAGAAATCCTGGTGCAGGTTTCCAGGTAGGACTGCCAAATATGACCATTACTAATTTCGCCTACAACCTTGGCTTTACCCTGGACGAGGAAACAAGTACAGAAATTTATTCTTTTGGTACCTTAACCGATAGAGAAGGTTCTGCTCCTCAATTTGCTAGGGTTCCATATTGGGTCCCAGGATTTCAAGCGATTTATCCAGATCAGGATTTCTTCCTGGCTAAAATGGCTCCACAGATTAGAGACCATACGTTTTCTTTAGGATTAAGAACTACACACAACGAATGGAATTTTGACCTGAGTTCTACTTTAGGTAAAAATAGAATTGACTATTATATAGAAGATTCGTTTAACCAGTCTTTTGCCGGAGCGAGTCCTTCAGATTTTTATAATGGTGCACACCAGTTTAGTCATGTCGTTAATAATTTGGACGTCAACAGAACCTTTTACGATGCTGGGCTGGAAGCCTTATCTGTTGCTTTTGGTGTAGAACACAGAACAGAGCGTTTCGTAACCGAAGAAGGTGAGTTTGCTTCTTACGGAGATGGAGAATCTCCAAATGCACAAGGGGGCAGAACAGGATCTGAGTCTTTTGGTGGCTTTAGCCCCGAAAATGCCTCTGACGATTACAGATCAAATATTGGGTTTTATACAGATATCACTGCCGACTTTACCGAAGATTTCCTTGTAAGCGGTGCTTTGAGGTATGAAAACTATAGTGATTTTGGTTCTAATGTAAGCTGGAAGCTAGCGTCTCGTTATAAAACTTTAGACGATAAGCTTGTGTTTAGAGGATCTGTAAGTAGTGGGTTTAGGGCACCATCTCTTCACCAGGTCTATTATACAGCGACAACAACTACTCTGACGACAAACGGTGTTCAGCAAAATGGTATTTTAGATAATGGAAATCCTGCTTTAAGAGCTTTAGGTATTCCTGAGCTGGATGCAGAAACCTCTTTCAATTTAAGTGCAGGTTTGACGTATAGAATTAGTCAAAATTCAGGAATCACCATAGATGCTTATCAAATAGACGTTGATGACAGAATCGTGCTTTCCGGACAGGTCACTGCTACAGGAGACCCTAATAGTCCAATTGACCAAACCCTAAATAGTGTAGGTGTTGGTTCTGCCGGATTCTTTCTGAATGCGATAAATACAAGAACACAGGGGATAGATATTGTATATAGTTACAATAATATTGAGTTGGGTAGAGGTTTCCTTGGTGGTAGTATAGCTGCCAATTTCAATAAAACCGAAGTACAAAGCACCAATTTCCCTAGTTTTATAGAAAATAATAACTTGGGAGATGCACTCTTTTCTAGAGAAGATGTGTCCAGAGTGGAGACCTGGAGACCGAGAGAAAAAATTGTAGCTACAGCCAATTATGAAATCGGTAAATTTACAAGTACCTTATCATTGATGTATTATGGTGACGTTACATACAGACATCCAGGTAATCCTGCAGATGATGCTACTTATGGTGGTAAAACTCTTACTGACCTAAGTTTTAATTATGCGTTTACAGATAAAATTAATTTTACTCTAGGCGTAAATAATTTGTTTGATGTGTTTCCTGACACCTTCGCCGAAGCTTACGCTGGGAGAGGCGGACACCCACAGGACAGAAACTTAGACTTTGTTGGAAGATTCAAGTACCCATGGCAAACGACTCAGTTTGGTATTGATGGCACGCGCGTTTTCTCTCAGCTAAACATTAGCTTCTAGAGTTAAATCAAATTCAATTTAATTCACCTCTGCCTCCACTGGCAGGGGTTTTTTTTGTGGTTTTATATCTTCTGAATTTGATAAGATGAAGTAAAATGCCTGTAGGTAATTAGCTTAATTATTTATATCAACGTTTTAATCAGATCCAATAATTGAATACATTTCTAAAAGGAATTCAATTATTGGATCTGATTAGTCTATTTGATAATCTTTTAAATGTTTAAGTCTTAAAATAGACAGCGTTTCTATCCAATTGAACCATCTATAACTTATCAACCCTTTAACCTTGGATTAATAGCCGAATACAATTCATCGCCTATACAGTTCACATTGAATTCTCTTTTTAAACAAATCCATGACCTTAAAGATCTTCCCAACCAAATAGTTTGTAACTAATCAAACTATTTTGGGCATTTAAAATTAAAATTTTACTTCACGCCAACCTGCCTTCGTGTAACTTCAGTAGACAGGATGCGCAAAAAAAAACTCAAAGTCAAGCAAATTATTAATAATAATCATCACTATATAAATTCGCGTCCTTTGCGAAAAGCTTAGCGGACTTAGCGTGAAAATATATACAAAATACTGATAGTGTATTATTTACATCTAATAGCTGTATATCTTTTTGATACTAATGAGTTACAATAATTTACTAATTAACCACTGATTATCAGTTTTTAGAAAAATAGTTGAATTAAAAATGAACCACATCTTCAATTGTTTCGTAAATAAACTGAGGCCGATAATGGTCATTTAATATTAAATTATAAACCATGAAAAAGATTAAAATTTTTGCGATTTTAGCACTAGTATTGGCAGCCCCACTATTTATTGCTGCCGATCACGTTGACGCACCAGGCGTAGCAGGATCTTCTGCAGACATTGCCGATTTCTATGCGTTTGAACCCGCAACAGATTCAGATAACACGGTTTTTATCGTAGATGTTCAGTCCAATGTGTTACCAGACTTAACTTATGGTGCATTTGACGAGGATGTGATGATAGAGATTATCATAGATCTAGATGGTGACTTGGTAGAAGATCAGGTTATACAAGCTATTCCAAGAGATGGAACTATGTATTTCTTTGGGCCATTTAACCCATCATCAACAGGTCTTTCTAGTCAGGTAGCCTTTGAAAATGCCTTAGGCTCTGTGGAAATTTCTGGTACAACCGCTATCACAATCACTACAGATAATGGGGTTTCCTTATTTGCAGGTCCAAGACAAGATGCTTTCTTCTTTGACTTTGTAAGATTTAATGAAGTCCTGGCTCCATCTTCTTCAGATCACTCTGGCTTTAATGTTCCTGGATCTGATACTTTTGATGGATCCAATACCTTATCTATAGCCTTGGAAGTGCCAAACGCTTTACTTGGAAGCCCAAGTGCACAAAATGTCTTAGGAGTACCTGTGTATAAGACCTGGGTAACTACAAACAGAAAACAATAATAAATCGAATTCAAAAAACATAAATTATGAAATTATACACTATAAAATTTTTATTTACAGCAGTGTTTGCCAGCTTAGTATTAGTTTGATGTAGTGACGATGACAATGTTATAAATCCTGAACCAACAGAAGATTTTAGCGGAACTTATGAACAGGTTGACCATATGGGCAGACCGGGAATCAATACAGTTCTAAGCGCAGATGCAGATATTAAAAACACGCATAATGTCACTATTCCTTCTAGGATGCAATCAACTTTTCAAGCAGATTTTGAAGCACAATTAGAAGGCCTGCACGATGCGTATGCTGTTGCCTTAGGCTTTACCGCAGAAGATGTAGATTATCAACCAAACATTTTGGGAGATATTCTTAATGGTCCAGAACCAACATCAGAATCTAATCCTAATCCTGTGTCAGCTACAGTTTTAACAACTGTATTAGCTAACGATGTATTGGAAGTTGCACCAAACGCACCAACCAAATATTTTGATGCTGGAAGTGGAGCTCCAGAATTTGACGGAGCCATAGGATTTACAGGAAGAAGACTTCAGGATGATGTGATAGATGTTTCACTTATTCTTCTGTTTGGTGGAGAAACTGGAGCCAGATTTAATGGTCAGGACGGCTTTCCACAATTAGTTACCGATGGAGTTGATCTTACTGCAGATATTTCTACCAGCTTTCCTTATATTGGAGCTCCAGAATAAATTATTTTAATCTTACAAAAAGCCCTGTTTCAAGGGCTTTTTTGTTTCAAATTTCATCAATATGAAAATGAATCTACTTTTAGTGTTTAGCTTTTTAGTGATCATAAGTTGTAAAGAATCAACTTCTGAGCAAGAAAGTCAGATAACGAGCCCTGAAGATTATAACAACTATTTAGCTGTTCAAAAAGCACGCACCACCTCTCCTTATTTTGAGCTTTGGAATTCAAAAATAACATCAGACAGTGTTGAATTGCCAAGTTTTTCTGCTGTAGCAGGGCAATATGCTATTTTTTAAATCTACTGGTCACATTGAATACCTCAAAAAGGCAGAGCAATCCCTTGAAAAAGCTGTAGAAATTGCCAACATAGACAAAGAAAAATATTATAGATCTTTAGCCAGAAACTATATTTCTCAGCATAGATTTAAAGAGGCTTTAGTGTATGCCGATTCAGCTGCTGTTTTATCTAGAAACATTCCAGCAACACAGCATTTACTCTTCGATGTGCATATGGAATTGGGAAATTATACCAAGGCAGACAGCATTAAAAAGCGTTTCGCAGATCCAGAGGATTTCGATTACATAATCAGAGCTGCCAAATGGAATGATTACGTTGGAAAGCTGGACATGACTCTTATGTACATGGAAAAAGCAAAGGAAAAAGCAGAAGCCAGTAACAATAGATCAAAGCTTCTATGGGTGTATTCCAACTTAGCAGATTATTATGGTCATGACGGAAGGATTCAAGACAGTTATGAACACTATTTAAAGACCTTGGAAATAGACAGCTCCAATGCCTATGCTAAGAAGGGAATGGCATGGATAGCCTTTTCCAATGACAAGACTAGTGATGAAGCAAATCGAATACTTGATTCTGTCTTAACAGCTCACGAATCTCCAGATTATTATTTGCTGAAAGCTGAAATAGCAGAGTTTGAAAATGATAAAACAGCTAAAAAAGAGGCCATGGATTCGTTCTGGAATTTAGCAAACATTCCCGCTTATGGAAGTATGTACAACACCTATAAGATTGAGGTGCTGGCAGAAGATCCCGCCACTCAAAAAGAAGCCTTGGCTTTGGCTGAACAAGAATTGAAAAACAGAGCAACTCCAGAGACTTACCATTTACTTGCTCTGGCTCATTTAGTCAATGGTCATAACAAAAAAGCTTTGGAAATAATCAACACGCATGTGGCTGATAAAACCTTTGAACCTACTGCCCTTCTCACTATGGCCAGAGTTTATAAGGCGAATAGGATGCCCGATAAAGTTGAAGATTTAAAAGAAGAGTTATTAGAAGCTGGCTATGAGATGGGACCTGTCAAATTAAGAGAAATTCGTACCCTTTAGATTTAGGTGGTTGATTTGTGTTTGATAGGATTTTGATATTGCTGACTACTGCCTTTCGATGTATTTAAAGGAGGTTTGAAGGAATTTTATTGTCGTTGATTTTATTTGATTCTAAGAGCAAATATTCAAATCCGGCACGCCTCTAAATAAAAAACCCCTGGTTTACAGGGGTTTAAGTAGTAATTTTGTGACCTCGGCAGGATTCGTTTATTTGTATCACATTTTATTTATAAAACAATATAATTAAAATATTTAATTCATAATTAACTGTATTTTAATTAGTTATAAAGTAATTTTGAAAATCAGATCCAAATCAGAAAATATAAATTAAATTTGGGCACGCCTCAGGGCACGCCTCTAAGCACGCCTCTGATCGTTTTTAATCAAACAGTTATTTAAACTCATCATATGGCAAATTCAAGATTCAGCATCAAAAAAAATAAATCTGGGACAGGCACAATTAAGCTCATTTTCAATTTTGGAAAACATAGAAAAATCGAATACTACACCCCTTATAAAGTACTGGATGTAAAAAATTGGGATAAAAGTAATAACAAGATTAAAGTAGGCAAGGAAGAAGGTGCTGCATCCACAAATGATAAACTTAAATTACTGGAAAGTGCAGCAGACAAGTTAATTTCAAAACATATCAATGAAGGAGTTGAGCTAACTAAGGAATTGATAAAATCCAAAATGGAAAGCGTCATCACTGAAAGAGAGGTAGATATTGATGAGATTAAAACCAAAGAGAAGAACCAGGACTTTATTAAATACTTTGAGTGGTACCTGGATTTTTACAGGCAGCATCCTCGACCAAAAACAAAAAAACCATACAACAAAGGCACACTCAAAACACTAAGAAATACCAAAGAGCTTCTGGAGCGTTTTCAAAAAAATAAAAAGCGGTTGACGTTTGATGATATCACTCTCAGTTTTCACCAAAAACTATTGAGCTATATGAGTGAGAATGACTATAGCATGAACTATAAAGGCACCATTATCAAAAATATAAAAGCGGTCATGCACGACGCCTTCGAAAGAGACTTCCATAGAAGCCTGGATTACACCAAATCAGCTTTTACCAAACCGACTGAAGAAGTTGAAAATGTCTATCTCACAGAAGAAGAAATAAAGAAAATTGCTGAAGTCGACTTAAATAAAGTAATGAAAAACAAGGACAATGCTTATTTTGATAAGAATATTAAAAAACCCAGCCTTGACTACCTGGAACGCTGCATAGACTTTTTTCTCATTGGCTGTCACACTGGCTTAAGAGTGTCAGACCTACTTGAACTTAATCAAAGTAATATCTTGACTTTTGAAGAGGCTGGACAAACCATGACAGCAATAGCCATTAAAAATAAAAAAACAGGGAAAAGAGTTGAGATTCCAATAAAGAAGGAACTCCAGGACATCTTAAAAAAGTACGATAATAATTTCCCTTCAAAAGTATCCGACGCCAAGGTTAATCTTTATATCAAACCTATATGCAAAGCTGCAGGCCTGAATGAGCCCGTTGAAATGAAAATAACTGAAGGTGGGAAAACTTTGGTCACCTCTGTTCAAAAATACGATAGAGTGTCCAACCATACGGCAAGACGAAGCTTTTGCACCAACGCCTACAACGCAGGAATGCAGCCCACAGATATCATGACTATATCTGGACACACGACGGAAAAATCATTTTTCACCTACATCAAATCCACCAGCAGAGAACGCTTTAGTAAAATTAAAGGCCATGCTTTTTTTCAATAAATAAGCTTAAACTCAGATTTACTGAAGCCATTTAGTCAGGTTTTATTCATATTCCCAAGAGAAAGTAAAAATTATATATATTTGAGTATATATTGATTCGACATAATTTAAAAAAAACGCAAACATCAAGAATAAATGAACATAAAAGAGCATATTGAAGAAAGGCTTTGGAATTTTATCAAAAAAAATTACAACTCAGAGAATTATACAAATGCGATTCTAGATTCAATACAGTTTTTGGGTGATTTGATAAGAGATAAATCAGGATTAGAAAGTGATGGTCAAGTTTTAATCGGAAGTGCTTTTGGTGGAGTAAATCAAAAAATTAAGATGAATAAGCTTAAAACCGAATCTGAAAAAAATATACAAAAAGGCACAGAAAGCATTTTAAGAGGTATTTATTCTGCATATAGAAATCCTCGTAGTCATTCGAAAACTGAAGACAGTGAAGAAAATGCTGTTGAAATAATAATATTTATCAATCATTTATTAAAACAGTTAGATAAATCTAAAGGTAAATTCACACCTGAATTATTCTTAGAAAGAGTATTCGATGAAGATTTCGTTCAGACTCAATTATATTCAGATATTATAGTAAAAGAAATTCCTGAACAAAAGTTTTTTGAAATTGCAATAGAAATCTTTAGACAAAAAAATAATGGAAAAATCAATAATATTAAACTTGTTTGGGATAGTTTAAACAAAGGCTTATCAGAGGAAGAGAAAAAGGAATTATTAGACATTGCATCTGAAGAGTTACGTTATACAGATTCGTTGGACACAGTAACAAAATGCATAGCCCTTTTTAAGAATAAATGGACAGAATTAGATACTGATTCAAGACTTCGTGCTGAAAATAAGTTAATAAAGAGTATTGAATATTCGGAAAAAGATATATTTGGTAGAATAAACCAATTCGGAAAAGCTTCTGCTTGGATAATTCCCATTATAAATACAACGATTCTAAAACCAAGTATAGCAAAAAGCGTTTATAATTCTTTAAACTCAAGAGTTGATGATAGACAACGTTATGTTTTAGACGTATTTCATTCTTATTTTGAAGATTTAGATAAATCTCTAACTGAAGATTCATTTAATAATGTCCTTAAAAAAGAACTTAAAAATGGAAATTCAATAATTTTTAATTTTATAACACTTCATTACGATGAAAAAGGTCAATTGGAATTTAAAAACTTAATTGACAATTTTGTTGATAGGGATGATGACGAATTACCATTTTAAAAAACTATTCACAAACGAGTAGCCAGCTCTGCCTGTAAATGAAGGAGTACGCCTCTCACTCCACTGTACGTAAAGTTCTCGTATACGTAGGTTCGCACTCATCTTCCCAATCGCTCTTCACACCAATTGGAACTATTCCATAATTTTTTAATTAGGCTACATAATTTCTTGCGAATTGTCACTCAATAATTTAAATCAATGCTCCTGATCAAATTTCAGAAAGAATTGCGTTCTATTATTCGCCAGCTGACCAGGAAGGCGGCTATTTTGACCTCTTCTGAATTCACCACCAAGCCAAGCCCACCTTTGGCTATGTAAACCTCCTCAGGCAATAACATCTTCATTACTCTGATGCTTGTTAGATCTACTACTTCGGTTTTCATTATAAAGAAATGTTTTAGACATCAAAATGATGTGCTCATCCAACCTTATAAACTCATACCCGATTCCTGTTGGTCAGTACAAAAGTTTGTAGTCGGTATTTGCTCCCTATTCAGTCACAAATAATCTTTAGTCCAAACTTCACAATTGGTAACCTTGCAGTTTACTAATAGTTCAAGGCTTCATCTCTACCTATAAAGGACTTGCACCCTCCAGATTAATAATATATTTTCGATATAATTAAAGATGCTCATGCAGGGTACACACACTGTATATGTTTTATGGCCAAAAGTCTTACATAATCGAAAATTATGGTATGTTTATAAAATAAAATCTAACTAAATCATTTGAGCTTGTTTGCACGCCACAAACACATATAAAAGAATGTTAGACGTAACACTAGCAATAGTTAAAATATTACAAATCAATAAGGATATAATTAGATATGAGTAGTTACTTTTTCCTAGAAGCAGAAAAAAAAGCAAAAAATGCAAGTCTAATAGATGCTTTAAAAGACTATTCAGAGTCAAATCAAACTTTGGTGTATGTATTAGACAGGCCTTTGACTGACCAAAAATATTCTTATAAATATTCTGATGCCTTAATAGTCCTTTCTTCTAAAAAGAAAATCACCATTATTGATTATGGAAATAATAAAAATAAATACAAAGATTTTGTTGAAGATATTATAGAAGACATTGGTTCCATTTCAGATAAATATTTATATAAGGATGTTGTAGGCAGACCACGTATTTGGAGAAAATCATTATTAGAAACTGATTTGTCAATTAATGAAATTGGTGACATAAACCAGTTATTTGACAGTATATCATTAAGCGATGAAGCTGACAATAAAAAACTTGATTTACTAATTTCACTTTTTATTGGTAGCATCAATAATATTGACCGTGTAAAAGAAGAAGTTCCTACCACAACACTTGATAAAGTAAAACAAAAAATACAATTATTTGACGGCGATCAAACCCGATTTATATATCAAAATCCAGATAAAAAGAAAATTAGAATTCAAGGTTTGTCAGGAACAGGAAAGACCGAATTACTTCTACACAAACTAAAAGATTTATATATAAATGACTCAAAATCAAAGATATTTCTTACTTGCCATAATAAGATATTAGCCAATAATTTACAGAAACGAATTCCAGATTTTTTCAACTTTATGAAAGTTGAGCAACAAATTGAATGGAATAGTAGATTATGGTGCACCAATGCTTGGGGTTCAAATTCCTACCCTAATTCAGGAGCATATCGCTTTCTATGTGCTTTTTACAAAATACCTTTTTATAAATACTCTTATCAAATGTCGTTCAGTAAAGCGTGTCAACTAGCTATTAATGACATTAAAGAAAAATATTCTGATGGGATCCCACCCGCATTAACTTATATGTTTATTGATGAAAGCCAAGATTTTGATGATGCTTTCTTTGAATTATGTGATTTAGTAACAGAAAAAAATATTTATATCGCAGGAGACATATTCCAAAGCATATTTGATGAAAATATCTCAAGTACAATTGAACCAGATTTCTTACTTGGCAAATGTTATCGAACAGACCCTAAGACTTTAATGTTTGCTCACGGACTTGGGATGGGACTATTTGAAAAAACCAAATTAAGATGGTTAGAAGAAAAAGAATGGAAAGATTGTGGCTATAATGTAGAAATTAAGGATTCTAAATACCACTTAAGTAGAGAACCACTAAAGCGATTTGAAGATTTAGATGAAAATTTTGAGAGTCTTCGGATTGTAGAAATAGAAAGAAATTTTTCAGATACAGTAATCCAAACAATCACAGAAATAGTTAAAGAAAATGAAACGGTAAAACCAGAAGATATTGGTATTATACTTTTGGACAGTACACGTGATATTTATGAGTTAGCTGACATAGTGGAAGTGAAAATTCAAAAGGAATTTGGATGGAATGTGAATAAAGCATATGAAACAAAGGAAAAGCAACCTGACACTTTATTAATAAGCAATAGAAATAATGTTAAGGGACTTGAATTTCCCTTTGTGATATGTGTAACTAAGAGAATAACAGATAGTCCGAGTTATAGAAACTCTCTTTATACAATGCTTACTAGGTCATTTATTAAATCCTATTTTGTCACTCAACCTAGTCATAAATCAGGTATAACGGAGGATATGTATGAGGGATTAAAGCACATAGTTTCTCACAAAGAAATGGTTATCCAAGAGCCTTCTAAAAAGGAAAAAGAAACTATTCAAACTAGATTTAAATATAGTCTTAAAAAATTATCTCACTTTGATTTGATGATGGAAATATTTAAAGAATTAAAAGTCGATAAAAAGTATCAAGACACTCTTATGCAAGCCACTCAACAAATGGATATGATAGAAAGTGACCAAAGCACATTAAAAGAATTTGTAAAAGATAATCTAAAATACATTAAGGGTAAATAGATGAAATTAATAGAGCGTGAGATTTTCCCTTTCAAAGAAAATGAATTCTTTTACCCAATAAGAGATAAAGTTGACTATGCTAAAATAATTATCTATGCAACAAGGTACTTATTACTAAATATCCCAACGGACGATTTAGACTGTAACTCAAAAATGAAATTATGTATTGACAAAATGAGTAGAATATTTTTTTATAAAGAGAAAAAATATTTTAGTGTATCCTTTCCATTCTCTGTTCAAACAGATGGAGAGGAAATAACTGATATAAGCACATTAACAGGAAAATCAATCAATAGTAAGTCTATTTCAAGTGTGATATCCATAATTGAAGATTCTAAATTCAAGTTAAACCCATCATTGACAGACTACTATATAGAATCTGACACAGCAGAAACTGTTGGAGTAATGATTTTAGAAGAAATATTTCAATCCGAACCAGCCTATATTAGATATGACAATGACCCAGTAAATGAAAATGGTAAATTACATCCTTTAAATCATTTGGACATTAATTACTCATCGTATGGCACATACAAAATTGGATTAGAAAAAGAAATCGAAACAGTTTCTTTTGATGATTTTTTAAATATAAAAACAGATTGTTCCTTTTTAAAATAAATACTACCTTCAATCGAGTAGACGGCTCCGCAAGTAACTGACGGAGTGCGCCTCTCACAGCACTTTATTTACGTGTCTCGTATATGGCAATTCACAATCCATCTCTCCAATCGCTCTTCACACCAATTGGAACTACTCCATAATTTTTTAATTAGGCTACATATTTTAATTTTACCGTTGCAAAATCAGCAACAGCCTTCAAAATAACCCGTGCTGGATTAGCAGCTATTATTTGATTTGATAATTGTCTTACAGTTACCAAGTAATTGTAAAACAGTTTTTCCCGATTGGTTTACGGTTGGTCTGGCAATTGATTCACAATTCCACCCCACGATTCATCATACGATTCGTTGGCGGTTCTTTTTTTAATACATCTTATATAAATCCTTTGTTTTCAGTATTTAAACAAATGTATCCCTTGAAACCGTTAGGTTTAGTTCACCGTTGATTTTTGTATTACATCTTTTCGGATCGTTTGTTTTCAGTGTTTTAACATGTATAACTCAAAATCGCTACGGTTGGTTTTAAGGTTGTAGTATTATAAGAAAATCGCTGGATCAACGGTTATTTTATTCACCCTTAAAAATCATCAACGGTTACAGCAACGGCTCTCTTAAATAACCGTTGAAAAGCCCTTGCTTTTCAAATTAGTAGTCAATCTCTAGTTCCTTATACTCCACTTTATCCAAAATATCTTTGACATCACTGTTCTTTTTGGGATGGAATAAATCCTGACTGACTGGATAATACTCCTGTTGATTTTCATCGTAATCTTTTTTTATAATCCCTTCAATCTCGTCCTGGTCCAAATCATCTTTCAACCAATCTTTTTCCTGACCTAAAGATAACATCAGAGGCTGGAGATTCTTTTTATTGTGGATTTTAGCAAATAAAGGTGAGGCTCCTTTGGCGAGAATGGCGAAGGAGACTTTGTTTTCTATACGGGTGTATATTCCTACAAGAGATTAAAAGCCTTTATTCTTTGGTTTAAATACAAATGGAAACTTAGTTCTTTTATGATCGTGAGGTTCAAAAAAAGCGGAAACTGGTACGATACAACGTTTTGTATAGATAGATTGTTTGTACAGAAAATGATCAAAAGCTTTTCTGACCTGGCATTGATACCACCACCAAACTTCGCTGCTTCTTTGTAATAATCCTTCAACCCCCCTACTTTCTTACTTTCTGTAGCTATTCCCCAGGTGGCGGCAGCCAAAACACTAGGCTTTTCCTGCGGGATAATCAACATCCGAGAATGAGTAAACCCTATGATATGATGGCTTGACTGATCAAACAAGTCTCTCTTACTCTCATCACTAAGTTTGACTTTACACTACTCCTTAAACTTTTGACATATTGGATTTAATTTTTTCTACGTAAATAACTAAAAAACACTTAATAATAATCACTTTGGATATAATTGATTTTAAGTTTAATTAGTAAGGAGATATAGATCTAAAAAACCTATAATATTTAATTAAGCCAAGTATAGACTTTTATAGTCTTGAATATATTTATTCAACCTTTGAAATTGAGTTTTAGAGCCTTTGAATTTTATCGTTTTTTTAAAACTTAAAAAACCGTACTCATCTAAAAACTGACCAACCGAAGAATTAAGGAACGATGATGACAAAGACATGTCAGAATCTATTTCTAAAACAATATATTGACCATTTCTAAAGGCTTCTTTTAAATGATTGAACAAAACAGCACCCTCATCTACAGAGCCAGCATTGCTAACTAGGTTTCTTAAAATCATAGTTTTCATAAGAAAAAAATTTAAATGTGGAGTCACTTTTTTTTTGCAAAAATACATATAAATATACTACTATTTATTTAAAACCCAAATATATCATCTGATTCATCTTTTTCTTCAAATGTATCTAAGTCAATTTCAACTTTAATTAAAGTACCTTTAAAATCAAAATTTACATTATCTACTTTATACATTTCTCCTGCTTTTTTCAAAAAAAATCCATCATTTGAAATTATCTGAAGAGTACCGTTTGAACTTTCAGTCAGTTCCAATAAATTATTAAGTCCAAAACCTCTATTTCTAGGAGTAGACTTTATTGAAAATCCTTTTTCTAAAGACTTAACTATTGCCTTCCAATCTTCATACTTTTGCTTGCCTTCTAAATCAGCATTTTCAATTGATTTTGGAATTCCAACACCAAAGTCACAAACCGAAAATGATATCTTATTATTTTTAGGGTAGTATTGAGTAATTATATAACCTGTTACTTCAGATTGAGAATGATCAAATATATTATTAAAAACTTCATCCATGTTAGAGGACATTGGAATTAGGTCTTTATTTTTAGTAAATCTTTCAAAATATTCCTTAGCATAATTTGAATAGGAGTATATCATTTTTTCAGATATTTTCCATAGACATAAAGTAGTTCGATTTTTTGATAAAGTAAATTTCGCTCTATCAAAACCTTCTTTCCAATATTCTTTGAACTTAATATTAAAAAGGTGGTTATTAAAGTTGGTGGTTCCGCCAATAAAAGACACACTACAACCATTTATGTAAAAACTTTCTATCAGACAAGCTAAAATCACAAAATCATCTGTCTCCATAAAGCGGACTGTATTAAAGTCAACAATTAAAGATTCCACTTTATCAGAATGTTTTAAACTTACTTTGACAAAATTGAACCAATCATCTGCTTTTTGGGATGAAGGAACTTTTAAGGTAAATTCTCTCATAAAATATTTTTAAGTAATCTTTGATTATCTAATTATAATTGGTTTAGAGCTCTTTGAACAAAACCTTCAATTATTTTAAACTGAATGAGTTTCAAATTTAAGCTATAACTTAAGAAATTATGAAAATGATATTGAAATTTTTTAATTATAAATTATGGGATAAAAATGCTTTGAGAACTATATGATCAGTTTTTTAAATTTCTATAATCTTTGCTTCTCTTGATTAATTTATAATGAATGGATAGAAACATTAGCAACAACTTAAATATTTAATGTTTCAAAAAGTAAAGACCCTAGTAACGGCTTCCAAAATAACTCGTGCTAAATTAGCAGCTATCGCTTGATTTGATAATTATCTTATAATTACCAGGCAATTGTAATGCGGTTTTCTCTGATTGGTTGACGGTTGGTCTCAAAATTTAATCTCGATTCGTTTACAGTTGATTTTTGTATTACATTTTTATAGATCATTTGTTTTCAGTGTTTTAACATGTATAACTCTCAAAACCGTCACGGTTGGTTTTACGGTTTTAGTATTGCAAGACAACGGCTTGTGCAACGGGTTTTAATTTACCGTTGCAAGATTAGCAACGGTTCCAGCAACGGCTCTTATCAATACCGTTACAATGCCGTTGTTTTCAAATTAGTAGTCCAACTCTAACTCCTCATACTCTACTCTATCCAAAATAGCTTCGACATCACTGTTTGTTTTGGGATGAAACAAATCCTGACTCACAGGATAATACTCCAGCTGATTTTTATCGTAATCTTTTTTTATAATTCCTTCGATTTCTTCCTGGTCCAAATCATCTTTCAACCAATCCTTTTCCTGATCTGAAGATAACATCACAGGCTGGCGGTTCTTTTTGTTGTGGATTTTAGCGAATAAAGGAGAGGCTTCTTTGGTGAGAATGGCAAAGGTGACTTTGTTTTCTATCCGAGTATATATTCCTGCAAGGGATAAAAAGTCTTTGTCTTTGGGTTTGAATACAAAGGGATATTTATTGCCCTTGTGATCATGTGGTTCAAAAAAAGCGGAAACTGGTATGATACAACGTTTTGTATAAATGGATTGTTTGTACAGAAAATGATCAAAGGCCTTTTCAGATCTCGCATTGATGCCCCCACCAAACTTTCTGGCTTCTTTATAATAGTCTTTCAATTCGTCGACAGACTTACTTTCTGGTGCTATGCCCCAGGTAGCAGCAGCCAAAACATGAGGCTTTTCCTGCGGGATGATCAACATCTGAGAATGAGTAAAACCTATAATATGATAGCTTGGCTGATCAAACAAGTCTCTCTTACTTTCATCACTAAGTTTGGCCTTATACTGCTCTTCCAGTTTTTCGACCTTTTGTATTTGAGAGGTATGGGCGCACATGAGTTATATTTTAAAAGTATAGAAATAAAATTTCAATAGTGGGCTAATTAGCTTTGAAATAAGCAATGCGAAAAGTACGATACTTTCGTAACCAGATTGCTTGTTATCCTATATTAATCGTCACTGTTTCGGTTCATAGCCCAAATAGCAATTCCTGCAGCTGTGATTAAGCCACCTATAAATAAAGCTATATTTCCATCGCGCTGTACTTTTTTAGCTTTACTCAGCTGTTTCGAGCCTATACCATTTTCTGCAATGAAATCCTCTAGTCCTTTAATTCTTCCTTCTAATTCTTCTTTAATCTTAGTGTTAAATTCCATAATCAATACTGTTTAAAATTATTTTCATTCATAATATAATAAGATCATATTAAAATCAAAATTGCTTTTATTTTTTATTAGGAAAGATTTGTGATACCTTTTGTAATTCTATTTTGCTGTGTACTTTGAGATTGTTTTTTCAGATGAAAAAATTGCAGGCTTCCCATTAAAATAGCTGTTTAAAGTACTATTAACTTTATTTCAAAAGCTTAATTAAGATGTTTTAAGGCTAAGGTGAATAGGTCAAGCAAAGGCTATAAAAATCACCGTTGCAAAATAGCAACGGTTCAATCAACGGCTTTCATCAATAACTGTTGGTTTTACCGTTGGAACCGTTGATTGGTCAATTTTTACTCATTTATTCCTACTCCAAGTATCACTAATTTATGAGTTGTTGTTATATTCGGAAAAACTTTTATCACAAAACACTTTTACGGTAAATAACACCAACGAAATATAAAACAAACACATGTCCGAAGATCATAAAAAACAATTGGAGCAACAGCTCTGGAATATAGCCAACACCCTTAGGGGAAAAATGAATGCTGATGAGTTTAGAGATTATATCCTGGGCTTTATTTTTTATAAATACCTTTCGGAGCGCATGGAAATTTATGCTGACTCCATCCTGAAACCTGATGGCATTTCATATACCGATATAGATGAAGAAACAGAAGAAGGTAAAGCTTATCTCGAAGCGATTAAAGAAGAAGCTTTACTAAAATTGGGGTATTTCCTAAAACCCTCAGAATTATTTAGTTCTGTAGCCAAAAGAGGAAACCATAAGGAAGTGAGTCTTGAGGAAGTGGCACTAGCTGCGGATCCAGATGAAAGTTACCAAACGGTCAGTAATTTCATTTTGGAAGATTTACAGACCATTCTCAACAATGTGCAAAACTCTACCATGGGTACGGAAAGTGAAGAAGATTTTGATAACCTCTTTGAAGATTTAGATCTTAACTCTACCAAACTTGGCAAAACTCCTGAAGCACGTAACGAGATAATCGCTAAAGTCCTGGGCCACCTGAACAAAATAGACTTTAAACTGGAGCAAACCGAACTAGATGTGTTGGGTGATGCTTATGAATATCTGATTGGAAAATTTGCCAGTGGAGCTGGAAAAAAAGCAGGTGAATTTTATACTCCACAGGAGGTGAGTATGGTTCTGGCCAAACTGGTTACTACTGGTAAAAACAAGCTGAGATCTGTATATGATCCTACCTGTGGCAGTGGATCCCTCCTACTCCGAGTCGCTAAAGAAGTAAAAGAAGTGAGTAGTTTTTACGGACAGGAATTGAACCGTACAACCTACAACCTAGCCAGGATGAACATGATTCTTCACGGTGTTCACTACCGTAAGTTTGACATCAAACAAGAAGATACCTTAGAATATCCACAACACATCGACCAGCGTTTTGAAGCTATTGTGGCTAATCCTCCTTTTTCGGCCAACTGGAGTGCCAGCCAACTCTTTATGAGTGATGATAGGTTTAGCCAATACGGAAAACTTGCTCCAAAAAGCAAAGCCGATTATGCCTTTGTACAACACATGGTGCATCATCTCGCAGAGAACGGTTCCATGGCTTTGGTGTTGCCTCACGGTGCTTTATTTCGTGGTGGTGCCGAAGAACATATCCGTAAATATTTAATTGAAGAAAAAAACTTTTTAGATGCAGTTATTGGTTTACCAGCCAATATCTTTTATGGCACTAGCATCCCTACCTGTATTTTGGTATTTAAGAAATGTAGAGAACACCCAGAGGATATTTTATTTATCGATGCCAGCGAACATTACGAAAAAGTAAAAACTCAAAATATCCTTACCCAGGAGAACATAGATAAAATTATTGATACGTTTAGAGAACGTAAAACTGAGGATAAATATAGCTCCGTTGCTCCATTAAGCGAAGTGGAAGAAAACGACTACAACCTCAACATCCCTCGTTATGTCGATACCTTTGAAGAAGAAGAACCTGTGGATATTGATGCCGTTGCTACTGAAATTGAAAGTTTAAACCAAACTCTGGCTGACAACCAAAATACTATCGCTTCTTTTTGTAATGAATTAAACATTAAAACTCCGTTTTAAGATGCAAAAGGAAAAACAATTAGTCCCACAATTACGGTTTACTGAGTTTGATGGGAAGTGGGAGAAAAAAAAATTTGGTGAAACTGTTATTATTAATCCTAAAATAACGGAGTTGCCTAACTCTTTTATTTATATAGATCTAGAAAGTGTCAATAATGGGGTTTTATCTAAAGAAAATAAAATATCTAAAAATGAAGCACCTAGTAGGGCTCAACGATTGTTATCAAATGATGATATCCTTTACCAAACTGTAAGACCATATCAAAAAAATAATTTTTATTTTAATAAATCAAAAAATGATTACGTAGCATCAACTGGCTACGCACAAATTAGGTCAAAGCACAACAAATCAAGCTTTATATATCAATACTTACACTCAGATTATTTCGTAAACAAAGTCTTATTAAGATGTACTGGTACAAGTTATCCAGCAATTAACTCAACTGATCTTTCTAAAATTCGTGTCAATTTCCCACCAGTGCCCGAACAACAAAAAATAGCCGATTTCCTTTCTTCCATAGATACTCACATCCAAACCCTAGAAAAAAAGAAGGCAGCTTTAGAATTGTATAAAAAAAGCGTTACCCAGAAGATTTTTAAACAGGAAATACGGTTTAAAGATGATGATGGGAATGAGTTTGCAGATTGGGAGAAGAGAAAAGTTGGAGAAATATTCAAAATCACTAGAGGTGATGTACTTTCAATGAAATTGGTAGAACAAAGAATAGATGAAAATTATAAATATCCTGTTTATTCTTCTAAAACCATGAAAAAAGGCTTATCAGGCTATTATAATCAATATTTATTTGAAGATGCAATTACATGGACAACCGACGGAGCAAACGCTGGTGATGTAAATTACCGTAAAGGTAAATTTTATTGTACAAATGTTTGCGGAGTTTTATTAAATGATAAAGGTTATGCAAATCTTTTTGTTGCAGAAAAACTTAATTCAATTACTAAGAAATATGTATCTTATGTAGGCAATCCTAAGTTAATGAATGGTGTAATGTCGGAAATCAAAATTAATCTCCCTTCAGTTAAAGAACAAACCAAAATCGCTAATTTTTTATCATCCATAGACAAGCAAATAGAAGGCATTACCCAACAAATAGAATATACCAAAACCTATAAAAAAGGCTTGTTACAGCAGATGTTTGTGTAAAATAATATAATTGGAAAAGAGAGAAATACATAATTATGATGAATTAGAAATAAATACTTTTTCTAAAAATGATGGTGAAAGAAATTTTATAAGTGTTGGAGATTTTAAATATGAATTAAATATAGAATTTGAATTTAGCATATCGGAACTATTTAAAAATCGATTTAAAGGCCTTGGTATTAAGCCCACTGATAAAATTGAATTTATAAATATTTTGTTTAGAAAAAAATTCATTTTTACTAATAAAGAATTTTTTAAGCCAACATTAGATTTCATAAAATGTTACTTCAATTTTAGTCCAAGTTTTAGGGATAAAGTCTTTGAAAATAAAATCAAGTTCAAACTTTGCGATTTTGAAAGGTTTTATATGAATAATACTACTTTTAAAGAGTATCTAGAATTTTACAACTGTAGATTTTTTGAAAAGGCAATTATTATAAAATGCTCATTTGATGATAATGTAGTTTTTACAAAATCAAACTTTCATGGTAACTGTTTATTTACTTATTCAAGTTTTGAGAAATTAGGAATTTTTAGCCGAGCTAAGTTTCATGATGAAAATAAAAAACCGACTGCATTAGATTTGTCTCAAACTATCATCAATGGTCAACTTGTTTTTTTTGAAACTGTTTTAGGAAACTATAAAGCATTTAAAATAGATTCAGATTCTACTAATTATGACAAAACGATTAATGACGGCGATGTTATCCCAATGCAGAATAAACGAGAAACCTTTCGTATAATTAAAGATCAACTACTCCAACAAAATAATATTATAGAAGCTGAGAAGTATGGAAAGTTGGAGAAGCAAACTTTATTAGAAGAAAAAAATCTGGATGCCATATATGAAGATGATGTTTTGAAAACTTTTAAAATATTGCTTTCAGATTATTTTGTGCTTAAATTGAATAAATATTCGAATAATTTCAAGACAAGCTGGCTTTATGCTTTTATTTTCACTTTGAGCGTTGCGTTTATTTCTCATAGTTTTTTGAGTATTTCAAAAAACTATGAATTTGATGATTTTATAAAACTTATTAAGTTAATCAACATAACAGATTTTAGTTTTTATGAAGAGGTAGATTCGACTGAACTTTATATTGTCTATTTCCTTGCTAAGATTTCTATTGGTTTTGGTATTTATCAACTAATTCAAGCATTTAGGAAATATAAATAAGCAGCTAATTATGAACAGTTCTGATATTAAAAAGTTAAAAATAAACCTATAGGTTGATTTTATGAAGTTTGTTGATATATTTGCAGAAGAATTAGATTATCGTGAACAGTTGTTTTCGGTAGTATATGCTAATGAAAAAGGAAATTATGGCAGTTCTGAATATGAAAAGTTATTAGACTTATGGACAAATGTTGAATACCTGAGAAATTATGCAAAAAACAACAATGTCAAACACATAAATGATTTTGTCAGGAAACGACTTAGAGATGCTGAAAAAATTGAAGATTTTATAGATGAGATACTTGAGAACGGAGAACCACTAGACCGCTATTTTCATCAACTCAATAATAATGAAACAGGCGTAAAGGTACTTTCACTGAGAAAAGGTAAAACATCAAAAATAGATGGACTCAGACTATATGCCATTAAAATTGATACCAATTGTTTTTTAATCACTGGTGGTGCTATCAAGATGAGTTTAAAAAACGACGATCATCCTGATACACGTGAAGAAATGAAAAAAATAGAAAACGTGAAATCCTATCTTCAAACTGAAGGAATTGCAGATGAAGATTCTTTTTACGAACTTCTTATAGACATGGAAAATGAAAAATAGAGATAAGTTTAAAAAATTAGTTACTGAGCAGCATACTGGCATTGCCGCTAAAAACAAGGCTCGTATCAAAAATAGAAATCGATTAAGAGCTTCTCAAGATATTGCTTTAAAAGTACTCGGTAAGCTTGATGATTTAGGCTGGAAACAAAAAGATTTAGCAAAGCAAATGGAAGTTTCAGCTCAACAAATCACCAAAATAGTGAGTGGAAAAGAAAACCTCACCTTAGAGACTATTGTAAAATTAGAAAAAACCTTAGGTATTTCAATTTTAGCCTCTTCTATTCAAAACAGCACAGAAGAAGAAATTATTTTAGATTTAGAAACCAATTGATTAAAAATCATACTTTTGCAAATGACAGTACACATCACGCTACCCGTTAGATCAGCGTCCCAGGGTGTGTCTTTTGCTTTTACAAATAAACATTACAAGAATTAATACACCTTCCCTGCCTCTTTACAATGCACACTGGGAAGGTTTTCTTTTTTATAGCGAAGTAAAAAATTATAATTGACTTACTATTAGTAATAGCTCAAAACTCCCTTAAAATAAGTACTTTTGAATGTAATGAGTAAGTAACTAAGCTAATGCCAACTGAATCCGAACAAATATTAGAAAATAAATTAGTCCAGCAATTACAATCTTTAGGCTATTCCAAGGTTTCTGTACCAAATGAAGAAGCTTTATTAGCTAACTTAAAAGTTCAGCTAGAAAAACACAACGGTGTTACTTTTTCAGCAGATGAGTTTAAAAAAGTCATCAATATTCTAAGTAAAGGATCTGTATTTGAAAAAGCAAAAACACTCAGAGAAAAACAACACCTTATAAGAGATAATGGCGACAATCTTTACTTTGAGTTTTTAAATACGGAGCATTGGTGCCAGAACCTTTACCAAGTTACACAGCAAGTCACCATAGAGGGAAGTTATAAAAACAGGTATGACGTTACCTTACTCGTCAACGGTTTACCCTTGGTGCAAATTGAATTGAAAAGGCGTGGCTTAGAAATGAAGGAAGCCTTTAACCAGGTGAACCGTTATCAAAGACATTCCTTTGGAAGCAACTCTGCCCTATTCCAGTATGTTCAAATATTTGTAATTAGTAACGGTGTCAATACAAAATATTACGCCAATAACAGATATCAATCATTCAAACAGACTTTTTATTGGTCAGATAAAAGCAATAATCGCCTAACCAATATTTTAAATGGGTTTACAAGTGAGTTTTTAGAGCCTTGCCATGTTTCCAAAATGATTTGTAAATACATCGTTTTAAACGAAACCAATAAAATATTGATGGTACTCAGACCCTATCAATTTTATGCTGTGGAAGCAATGATTGATAAAGTCAAAAATAGCAATCATAACGGCTACATCTGGCACACCACTGGTTCTGGTAAAACGCTTACCTCTTTTAAAGCAAGTCAGATTATTACTCAGATGCCACAAGTAAAAAAAGTGGTATTTGTAGTAGATCGTAAGGACTTAGATTATCAAACCACCAAGGAATTTAATAGTTTCTCTAAAGGTAGTATTGGTGGTACTGACAACACAAAAGCTCTGGTTAAGCAATTTGAAGATGATACGAAATTGATTGTAACCACCATTCAGAAGTTGAATACAGCTATCAGCAAAAAAAGGTATTTGGAAAAAATGAAGCCCTTACAAAACGAACGTATCGTTTTCATTTTTGATGAATGTCACCGCAGTCAGTTTGGGGATACACATAACAGAATAAAGGATTTTTTCGACAACCATCAAATGTTTGGTTTCACGGGGACGCCAATTTTCGCTGACAATGCTGCAAAAAATGATTTAGGAAAACGAACCACTAAAGACTTGTTCGGAGAATGTTTGCACAAATACGTCATTACTGATGCCATCAAAGATGAAAATGTATTAAAATTTGCGGTTGAATACGTTGGTAATTTCAAACGTAAGGACACTGCAACGGAAATCGATATTGAAGTTGAAGATATAGACCGTAAGGAGTTGATGGAATCTACTGATAGAGTTGAAAAAATAGTAGATTATATTATTGCCAACCACAACAGGAAAACACACAGCAGAGAATTTACAGCCATGTTTTGCGTCAGCAGTACAGACATGCTGGTGAAGTATTATGATAGTTTCAAAAGAAAAAAGGATAATGGCGAACATAATCTCAAAGTAGCAACTATATTTAGTTATGTAGCCAACGAAGAGGATGCCGATGCCACTGGATTTATTCCAGAAGAAGTTTCTGTAGTTGAAGAGTCGCCAGCTTTATATGGTTTGCACCAACATAAGCGAGATAAACTAGAGAGCTATATTGGTGACTACAATAAAATGTATGGTACTAACTTTTCAACAAAAGACAGTCAGTCATTTTATAACTACTACAATGACATATCCAAAAAAGTAAAAGAGAAAAAAATAGATATTCTTTTGGTGGTCAATATGTTTTTAACTGGATTTGATAGTCCACCGCTTAATACCTTGTATGTTGATAAAAATCTTAGGTTTCATGGCTTGATTCAAGCATATTCGCGAACAAATAGGATATTAAACGAACAAAAGTCGCAAGGTGAAATCGTGGTGTTTCGTAACCTCAAAAAAGCAACCGATGAAGCTATAACCTTGTTTAGTAATAAAGATGCTATTGAGGTGATCATCATGGAGCCTTATGAAGATTATGTAGCTAAGTCTAACGATGCGTTTAAAAAATTACTGGAGGTAGCACCAACGGTTGACAGTGTCAATGATCTGGTAAGTGAGGAAGATGAATTGGAATTTATAAAAGCTTTCAGAGAAGTGATGCGACTCAAAAACACAATGGGGTCCTTCGCCGATTTTGACTGGGAAGATTTAATGATAGAAGAACAAATTTTTAATGATTACAGAAGTAAATACCTTGATCTTCATGACAAAGTCAAAGAGGATCATGGAAAACAAAAAGTTTCTATTCTGGAGGATGTTGATTTTGAACTGGAATTAATTCACCGAGACGAAATAAATGTCACCTATATTCTGAAATTACTGGCTGAGATTAAAGATACAAGTGAATCTGAAAAACAGAAGAAAAAGAAAGAAGTCGTTGATTTAATAGCTGGAGAGGCTAACCTGAGAAGTAAACGACTACTCATTGAAAAGTTCATTGAAGAAAACCTGCCCTTAGTTATCGAAACAGAAACTATTCCCCAGGAATTTGAGAAGTTTTGGAGTGAAGAGCAGCGAAAAGCATTTGATCAACTTGTAGAAAAAGAGAACTTAGACAAAGATAAAACCAAAAGGCTAATTGAAAATTATCTTTTTGCTGAAAGAGAACCGCTAAGAGATGAACTTCTGGCGTTGATCAACGGTAAGCAACCGTCTGTTTTAAAACGAAAAGAAATAGGTGATCGATTAAACAAAAAGGTCGTCAATTTTGTGGAAACTTTTATAAATGGGGTGGAGATATAAACAATCATAAAGTCATTCAATCTCATGGCAAATAAATCTATAACGAGGAAAGAATTGTACGACTTAGTCTGGACTAAGCCAGTGGTTCATATTGCAAAAGACTATGGATTTTCCGATAATGGCATCCGTAAAATCTGCAAAAAGCATAATATTCCCTTACCTAAAAATGGGTACTGGTCTAAATTGAAGTTCAAAAAAAAGGTTGTGAAGGAAAAACTACCTAAACAAGATGATAATCCTAAAATTTCACTGGAAAAAACTAACCCTCTAATTCAAGGGGGGAATGAAACCTTAACCGAGCTGGCTTTTTTCAAAAAAGACATTTACGAAAACCAGGAATCAGAATTAGTAGTTCCAGATAAACTAACCAAACCGCACAAATTTATTAAAGCTACAATAGAGTATCACAGAGAACTAAAAAGACGTAAACGTACTCGAGATTATACTAGAAATTTAGACTCTAAAAATTCTATAAGCATAAATGTTTCTGACACTATTTTCAATAGAGGGATAAGGTTCATGGATACATTAATTAAAGTTTTAGAAAAAAGAGGCTTTGAGATTAGTGCTGAAAGAGAGACTAAAATCTCCAAATTAAACCAAGATTACTCACTAAGACTTATCGAAAAAAATAAGCGTATCAAAAAGGAAAGCAAATATTCTTGGCCAGAATATGATCTTGAGCCAACTGGATTTTTATGCCTAAAGATGGATTCTGGTTATCCCAAGAAGGAATGGAATGATACCAAGACTAAGCCCATTGAAGAAAAGCTTATAAACATAATAGCTTGGTTAGAATTAAGATCGAAGGAAGATTATGAAGCTGAAATACAACGTGAAATTAGAAGGAAGGAGAGAGAAGAAATACGCAAAAAAGAAGAAGCATTACAAAAATTGAAAGATGAAGAGTTAGAGAAATTCAATACTATTTTGAATGATGCTTCACGCTGGCACAAGTCTCAATACCTTAGAAATTATATCAAAGAATTTGAACAATACACCAAAAATACAAACACATTAGATGCTAAGAAAGAAAAATGGATCCAATGGGCTAAAGAAAAAGCAGATTGGTATGACCCATTTATTGAAAAAGAGGTCGAGCTGCTAAATGACATTGATAGAGATACCTTGAAGCCTATAAAGAAAAGTTATTGGTAGTATATAGGCCTGTGTAAATTATACCTAATTAATTAACTTGTACAATATGAAAAATGATTTATGAAAGAAACAGAAACTGTACTCTTGATTAATAAGCATGTAGAGAACGTACTGGAAGATCAACCGAGTAGACAAGAGGTGATTGATTACCTAGATAACATTAAGAGATTACAAGTCGTAAATCATAATCTTACATTTTTTATTGCTACAAGAAGTGAATTTGATGAACTAAGAAAGCTTTGGCGTTTTATCCATACTTCAGAACTTGAAGTAGATTATTATAGGGTTTTTATTTACGAAATACCAAAGGTTTTATATGATTGGTTAAAGTCAAATTCCTTTGAAGAAATTATAGATCAGATAGTCTATTATAAAGCTTATCTAAGCCTGTTTGCTTCAACTGAGGAAAGGTTTAAAGATATTCACCCTGTACTTCTTGAACTTGTCTACGATAAGTACGAAAATCTTCTGAAAATCAATTTGGAAAAAATTGAAAACTTAAAATTTTACAAGAGTTTAATAAAAGATGTTTCTGTCAATTCAGGTATGCAGAAAGAGTCTTTACTTAAATACATTATTTCCTTTTTTAAAGAATATAACACCTTACCTATTCCACCACTGATGGTAGTCAGAGGCAAACGGATAAATGATGCGAATTGGAAACAAATAATTGCTGGATTTGATTTTAAAATTAAGATGTATGGTAGTTTCAAGAACTATTATAGTTTAAAAAATAGCAGGCTTAATACAACAAGATCAGATGATGAATACACTCAGAAGCATCTTGAGAAATGGAAATATTTTTATAAAAATAATTATGATTATTTAGATAATATATATCCAGAAATCATGATGATATCTACTAGCGCAAAGAAAACTAAATATTCCTGGACGTGTGAAATCTGTGGTTGGCCAGCAGATTTTGAAAATATGAAACAAAAATTGCACATAACAGATCAAACATTGTGTTATAAATGTTATTATGAAAAGTATTTTTAGATTTGATGATATTTTAGAAGCTGTCAGAGATAAGCTCTATGAGTCTTTAGATAGTATTTTGGATAGTGATAAAGGACTAATTCTTAAGCCTCAGATACAAGAACAGCTTAATAAAAAGCCGCTGTATTATCAAATTTTAGCACATAACATTTTTCAATTAATTCATTTAGAATTTGAAATTGACTATAGTCATGGAAATAAGTTTAATGAGGTTCTTACTGGGTTTATCAACACAAATAATGAAAAGAGTATTTATGATTTTAGAGATGAATTGAAAAATAATTTCGAAAAGAAGATTATTAAAGACATGAGTTTTCCTGGCATTGAAAGATTTTCATTTAATAGGAATAACAAATCATTAGATTTTATAATTTTAATTAATGTTTTCATCGACTCCATTGAGAATTTTAGATTTGAAAAATTTAAATACTTTATAGAAGTAGAGTCAAATAAAGCTGACTACGTTGAAGGCAAGCTAGTACCTAAACATTTTTTTGACTTGCTCGGTGCGTTTCCTGAAGCCTACGAAAAGTTTATAAAACTTCTTCACAACCGCTATAATCTTTTAGGTATTGAACAAGCAATATCTATTTATGAAAGTAAGGAAGCTAAAAAGAACAGAATAGGTGATTTTACATTGTTTGAACCTGATTCTGATTTCTCCAAGATATTTAATAACCAAAATGAAATTCCTGACTTAATATATAATCATATTTTAAAAGTCTCTTTGGAAGATGATTATATCAATTCATTTTTTAGTAGGCTAAGAATAATTCTAAGATATTCAACATACAAAAATGAAGTCTTGATGAAAAAAAATAAAGCATCGACATCTATCTTTAAAAATATTGTAAGTAAGTTCACTGGTAGTGAATATAAGTATACTTCAGAAGTTTATATTACCAAAGAATTTGAATCAGACTTAGAAGATTTCAAGAAATTAATTAATCATAAGTCTCTAAATATCAAATTAATGAAACGCCAGTTTCAGAAGTAGCACGATCTAGCACTTCATAAAGGCTCACATTCTAAATAGTTTTGGCATCAGATAATTTTAAACAAATTAATTATGTCAGAACCAAAACGCATCATTGATGCAACCATCGAAGAGTTGAAGCATGAGCTACTTCAAGAGATCAAACAAGAGCTCGCCAACTTAGTTAAAAAAATCAAGCCAAAGCCTCAAACCGTTTGGTTAACAAGAGATGAAGCCTCTGAAAGGCTGGGTGTCACTAAGCAAACGCTTCACAACTGGAATGTGTCAGGTAAGTTAATGGCACACAAACAGGGTGGAGTCGTAAGATACAAATTAGCGGATGTTCAATCTTTTTATAAATAGAGGCTATGGATAGAGAAAACAAAAAGAATATTTTGCCAGAAAACTCCAAAGTTGATTTAGATAGTTTAGTTTCAGAAGAAGTGAAATTTTCAGGACAATCGAAAACAAATTCTCAAATCCTTGATAAAATTCTAGATAATCTTGATCCGATAAGTTTTGTGACTGAGGCAGCTGTTTCGGAAGAGAAATATATAAAACAATATGAGTACAAGGTTATAGTTGTAAATACGATTCTCAAGAAATCAAAAGATCTAGAATTTGACTTTAGAAATTTTCAGGATAAGCTTTACGTATTCAACAGATGTTACTGGTCTGAACTATGTATTGACGAATTAATGATTTTTTTGACTGAAGGTGCTAAAATAACTGGTATTAAAAAAACTAAATCTCAATACTTTAAATTCTCCGAAGACCTTTTAAAACAATTTAAGACTAGAACTATTTCAGTTTCAAGTACAGAAACGAAGAAAAACTTAATCAACTTGAGAAATGGGACATTAGAGATAGATAATAAAGATTTAAAATTAAGAGCTTTTGATAAAGAAGATTTTTTATTATACCAATTGGACTTTGATTTTGCGCCTGAAGCGGACTCGCCAATTTTCCAGGAATTTTTGGATGAAGTTCTTCCAGATCAAACACTTCAAAAAATCATCAGTGAATACTTGGGAAGTATTTTTATCAATTCAAACGATATAAAATTTGAGAAGGCCTTGTTCTTGTATGGAGGAGGATCCAATGGAAAAAGTGTCATTTTTGAAGTCATACAAGCCTTGCTAGGGTCTATTAATTTCTCGAGCTATCCAGTTCAGGATTTAACTACAAACCCTAATACAAGAGCTAAAATTAAGGACAAACTCCTAAATTTTTCAAGTGAAGCAGGAGAAATAGGCTCTTTTGATATTTTCAAAAAGCTTGTATCTAGGGAGCCAGTGGACTCTCGATTACTTTATAAAGACGTATATGAGATAAAAAATTATGCGAAATTAATGTTCAACTGTAATGATTTACCCAAAAAAAACGAATATACGAATGGTTATTTCAGACGTTATCTAATCATCCCATTTGAAAAGACAATTGCAAAGAAAGATCAGGATAAGAGATTGGCTCAAAAGATAATAAATAATGAATTGTCAGGTGTTTTGAACTGGATTATTAATGGGATGCTAAGACTTTATGCGAATAAGGAATTTACTTACAGTGAAAAATCTCAAAAAGCTTCTGATGAATTTGAATTGGATAGTGATTCGGTAAAGATGTTTTTACAGGAATGTCAATATGAAAAGTCAGTTGACCTTATGAGCCTTATGGATATATTTTTAAATTTTAAAAATTACTGTCTATCCAATGGCTATAAGGTATGTTCTAAGATCACATTATCAAAAAGATTGAAAGGACTTGGGTATGAAAACATACGGCAATCAGCTGGCATGTCCTTTTATATCCAAAAAAAATAAAAGTTTAATATAAACTACATATCCTACATTATTTAGGTCGACCGTGTAGATAATGTAGTTAAAAACAAAACTTTTTAAAATGAATAATTACAGATATACATTAGAGCCTTATAAGGGTGATAATACAAGATACAGATGTCCAGGATGTAAAAAAAAAAATGAATTTACAAGATATGTAGATTTACATACCCAGCGTCATATTGCTGAAAATGTTGGAATATGTAACAACACAAATAAATGTGGTTACCACTACCCTCCAAGAGAGTATTTTAGAGATAATATCAGACAAACCACACAAGGTAAAAGACAAGAACCTAAACAGCCTGATATTGATTTAAAGCAAGTCAAAAATCAAGAAGATAAGATAAGTCATTACCATACAGACCTAATCACAAAATATAAGACCAATTTTTACGACAACAAATTTCTAATCTTCTTTAGTAAGCTCCTTGGCCGTAATGAAGTAAATAAGTGGATAGAACTATATAATCTGGGAACCTATAATAAAGGATACTTAAAAGGTAGCACCATCTTTTGGCAAGTAGATCAGAACCTAAGAGTGAGAACAGGTAAGATCATGAAATATGATCAAAAGACGGGGAAAAGGTTACCTAAAATGCAAAATTGGTATCACTCAATTAACAATAAAGATAATTTCAACTTAAAACAAGTCCCCTTCGGGCTGCATCTATTGAGAGATTACAGATCCAAAAAAATTGCAATAGTTGAAAGCGAGAAAACAGCCTGTTTAATGTCTACGTTTATGCCTGATTTCTTATGGCTAGCTATCGGTAGTTGCCAAAATTTGACTTACAAAATGCTTTCTGAGATTAAAAACAGAGACATTATCCTGTTTCCAGATGCGGGTAAATATGAATTATGGAGGTCAAAAATTCAGAATCTGCCTACTTCAAATTTTTATGAAATTTCGGATTTGCTTCACTTAAAATCGACAAAAGAAGAAAAAGAAAGGGATTTTGATATTGCTGACTACTGCCTTTCGATGTATTTAAAGGAGGTTTGAAGGAATTTTATTGTTGTTTATTTTATTTGGTTCTAAGAGCAAATATCCAAATCGGGCACGCCTCAAGGCACGCCTCTAAATAAAAAACCCCTGGTTTACAGGGGTTTAAGTAGTAATTTTGTGACCTCGGCAGGATTCAAACCTGCAACCTTCTGAGCCGTAATCAGATGCGCTATTCAGTTGCGCCACGAGGCCGTATGTGTTTTTTTCTCCATCTCCTTCCAGCAGCTGATTTGAGATATTTTTCTCTCGACCTAGCTAAAAGGCGTGTTTCAAAAACTTCTTGATGAACTATGATCCAGGGAACAAAAGCTTTAGTCGATTTTGTGTTTCCTTGATTATGTTCTGACAATCTTTCTTTTAGGCGTTCTGTCATTCCAACATAGTACCTGTCAAATTTAAAACTATAAAGAACGTAAACATAAAACATGTCTAAAAATTCTATGCGCCCTGCCCGAAAGAGACTAACTTCCGTTCGGCTCGGGCGGGTATTCAGTTGCGCCCGCCTGAACATTCATTCGGGCAAGCCCGCCTGAACATTCATTCGGGCAAGCCAGGAGGCCGTATGTGTTTTTTTCTCCATCTCCTTCCAGCAGCTGATTTGAGATATTTTTCTCTCGACCTAGCTAAAAGGCGTGTTTCAAAAACTTCTTGATGAACTATGATCCAGGGAACAAAAGCTTTAGTCGATTTTGTGTTTCCCTGATTATGTTCAGACAATCTTTCTTTTAGGCGTTCTGTCATTCCAACATAGTACCTGTCAAATTTAAAACTATAAAGAACGTAAACATAAAACATGTCTAAAAATTCTATGCGCCCTGCCCGAACGAGACTAACTTCCGTTCGGCTCGGGCGGGTATTCAGTTGCGCCCGCCTGAACATTCATTCGGGCAAGCCCGCTTGAACATTCATTCGGGCAAGCCACAAGGCCGTATGTGTTTTTTATCCATCTCCTTCCAGCAGCTGATTTGAGAAATTTTTCTCTCGACCTAGCTAAAAGGCGTGTTTCAAAAACTTCTTGATGAACTATGATCCTGGGAACAAAAGCTTTAGTCGATTTTGTGTTTCCCTGATTATGTTCAGACAATCTTTATTTTAGGCGTACTGTCATTCCAACATAGTATCTGTCAAATTTAAAACTATAAAGAACGTAAACATAAAACATGTCTAAAAATTCTATGCGCCCCGCCCGAACGAGACTAACTTCCGTTCGGCTCGGGCGGGTATTCAGTTGCGCCCGCCTGAAATTTCAGGCGGGCAGGCCACGAGGCCTTTTTGGGAGTGCAAATATATTTCTTTTTATACTTTTACCAAATATAAAATCACAAATATCATGCAACTTACAGATTATATCAGAACCATCCCCGATTTTCCTAAGCAAGGCATCTCCTACAAAGACATCACTCCCCTACTTTTAAACCCTGAGGCTTGCGAATTTGCTGTTTCAGAATTTATTAAAGGACTCGATAATAAACCTGTCGACAAAGTAGTCGGTATAGAATCCCGCGGATTTCTGTTTGGGATGCTTTTAGCCAAAGCTCTTGGAGTGGGGTTTATTCCTATTCGAAAACCTAAAAAACTTCCCGGAAAAACAATTTCTCAATCCTACGATCTTGAGTATGGCAGCGATACCATCGAGATTCACGAAGACGATGTCCAAAAAGGAGACCGCATCCTGCTCCACGATGATTTGCTGGCAACGGGAGGTACCGCAGCAGCAGCTTGTCAACTTATCGATAAATTGGGTGGAGAAATCACCCAGGTTAACTTTATCATCGAGTTGGATGTTCTTGAAGGTCGAAAACATCTTCCTAAAGACAAGGTAAATTCGCTGCTTCATTACTAAAACGAATTCAATTTCAAAATAAATACAAAAGCTTCGTTAATTTATCTGTGAAAAATTGATAAAGAACAAACTTACAGTAGCAAAAAGCGTAAAAAAGCTATCTTTGCTGCCACTAATTTTTTAAGAAATGTGCGAACAAAAACAAAAGAAGCTGATTGATGAAGTCGGTGATAATCATATTGCTACATCTTACGAAAATCCCGTAAGAGAGGACGCTTTTGATATGACAAATGATGAAAAAATTGAGAAAATAAAAGGACACGTTCACGAAATCTTGCATACGTTAGGTATGGATATGACAGACGATAGCCTGATGGGCACTCCCAATCGCGTTGCTAAGATGTATGTAAACGAAATTTTTGGCGGTCTCGATCATGAGAAAAAACCAAAGGCTTCTACTTTTGAAAACAACTATAAATATGGCGAGATGCTTGTAGAAAAGAACATTACGGTCTATTCTACCTGCGAACACCACCTGTTGCCCATCGTAGGGAGAGCTCATGTAGCTTATATCTCCAGCGGCAGGGTTGTCGGACTCTCCAAAATGAACCGGATCGTCAATTATTATGCAAACCGACCTCAGGTTCAGGAAAGACTCACCATGCAAATCGTAAAAGAGCTTCAAAATGCTCTGGATACAGAAGACGTGGCCTGCATTATAGATGCCAAACACCTTTGCGTGAATAGCCGTGGCATCAATGACATCGAAAGCAGTACGGTAACCAGTGAATTTGGTGGCAAATTTAAAGATGAAAATGTGAGAAAAGAACTTCTCAACTATGTAAATATGGATACTAAATTTTAATCAATGCCTTTATACGAAAACCAATCCTTAAAGATTTACAATTCTATTTCTGGAGAAAAAGAAAACTTCCAGCCACTTACAGAGGGGTATGTTGGTATGTATGTCTGTGGGCCTACAGTCTACAGCAATGTACATCTGGGAAATTGTAGAACTTTTATTTCTTTCGATTTGGTATTTCGATATTTAAAGCACTTGGGATACAAAATTAGATACGTTAGAAACATTACAGATGCTGGTCATTTAGAAAACGACGGCGAAGAGGGAGAAGACAGAATAGCTAAAAAAGCTAAACTGATGGAGATTGAACCTATGGAAGTGGTTCAAAAATACAGTGTAGATTTTCATCAAATCCTTGAAAAATTCAATAACCTGCCGCCTAGTATTGAGCCTACGGCAACTGGTCATATCATTGAGCAGATTGAAACTATAAAGACCATCCTAGACAAAGGCCTGGCTTACGAAGTTGATGGTAATGTGTATTTTGATGTCATGAAATACAATGAATCTCAACATTATGGAAAGCTGAGCGGAAGAAAAATTGAAGACCTTATTTCCAATACCAGAGAACTTGCCGGGCAGTCTGACAAGAAAAACCCTCAGGATTTCGCACTTTGGAAAAAAGCTGAACCTCAACACATCATGCGCTGGCCATCACCCTGGGGTGTTGGTTTCCCCGGATGGCATCTGGAATGTACGGTGATGAGTTCCAAATACCTTGGGGACCAATTCGATATTCACGGCGGGGGAATGGATTTAAAGTTCCCGCACCACGAATGCGAAATTGCTCAGGGCCATGCTTCAAATGGTAAAGATCCCGTCAATTATTGGATGCATGCCAACATGTTGACGCTGAATGGCAAAAAAATGTCCAAAAGTACTGGCAACAATATTCTGCCTAGAGAACTTTTTACTGGCGAAAATGAAAATTTATCAAAATCCTATACCGCTACTGTCGTCAGGTTTTTTATGCTCCAGGCCAACTATAGAAGTATTCTTGACTTTTCTGATGAAGCCTTATCTGCTGCAGAAAAAGGATTTAATAAGTTGATGGACAGTCTGGCTACACTTCAAACTATCAGGGCATCAAAATCTTCTGACTTTGATGTTTCTGCCTGGAGAGATAAGTGCTATGATGCGATGAATGATGACTTCAACAGCCCTATTCTCATTGCTCATTTATTTGAAGCTGTGAAGCAGATCAATTTAGCTAAAGCTGACAAACTTCAATTAAGTCAAAAAAGTATTGATTTACTGAATACGACTATGAAAGATTTCATTTTTGAAGTCATGGGGCTTGAAGATGTGGAAGATGATTCCAAATCTAACGACAATACCAATGATTTTGAGGAGCTCATTCAGTTTTTGATCGATATGAGAAATCATGCCCGTCTTAATAAAGATTTTGACACCAGTGACAAAATAAGAGATAAACTCTCAGAAATGAAGGTTGAGCTAAAAGACAGCAAAGAAGGCACAACTTTTCAGATTCATTCGTAAGTGATGTGGCGTAAAGTATTGATTTTTCCCTTTGTAATACTCATCAACGTATACCAATGGGTCATTTCTCCACTCCTCGGGCCAAGTTGTAGATTTCAGCCGACCTGTTCCCATTACGCTTTAGAAGCATTCAAAACTCACGGTGTCCTCAAGGGGTTTTATTTAAGTATCGTCCGAATATCAAAATGCCATCCCTGGGGAAAATCTGGATACGATCCAGTCCCTGAGCCTAAAAAACATTCAGATGAGAACTAATCGTTTCAATAATCTGTATATTAGCCAACAAATAATTTAAGCATGTTCCAAGCTATTCAATGGGATCCCTCACTAGGAATCGATCTCGGAATCTTCACACTCAGGTACTATAGTTTAATGTTCCTAATCGCCTTTGGTTCTGGTTTTTACATCACTAAGCGTATTTTCATATCCGAAGGTGTTTCTTTAGAAAAGCTAGACAAACTTCTCATTTATACGATACTTTCAACCTTGATTGGTGCAAGATTAGGTCATGTGATTTTCTACCAGCCAGAATTATTTGTAGAAGATCCCCTTTCGGTTTTTTTACCGGTAAGCTTTGTTCCAGAAATTGAGTTTACAGGCTTCAGAGGCTTGGCAAGTCATGGCGCAGCTATAGGTATCGCGATTGGAATGTATTACTACAGCAAAAAGGTGACTAAAAAATCTATTTTTTGGATCCTGGACCGCATAACGATGCCAGTGGCTTTCGGTGCTGTTTTTGTAAGAATAGGAAACTTTTTGAACTCTGAAATTGTTGGTAAAGCTACCAGTTCAGACTTTGGAGTTGTTTTTGTCCAATTAGGAGAAAGCTTCCCAAGACACCCGGCTCAATTGTATGAGTCTGTTTGCTATTTAATTCTCTTCGGAATTTTATCGCTTATTTTTTGGAAGACAAGTGTGAAACAGAAAAAAGGAGTGCTCTTCGGAATTTTCTTCACCTTGCTTTGGACGATACGTTTTATCGTTGAATATGTAAAGGAACCTCAGGTGGCTGAAAGGGCTGACTGGCTTTTCAATACAGGGCAATTGCTAAGTATACCTATGATTTTGATAGGACTTGGCATCATCTATTTTTCAAACAAAAAAGCTAAAACCAGTGAAACTGCTTAAACTAGTTTTGGTCTTGAACCTTACACTTTTTATAATGTCTTGTCAGTCTAAACAGAATCAAAATAGAGACCTTACCCAGGATTTTGAATTTAAAAATGACACGCTTCTGAGGTTTATCCAGGATAAGGACACTTTAACTACTCGTTTTGAAATAGAATTAGCTGAATCTGATTACGAAAAAGAAACTGGATTAATGCATAGAAAAGAAATGAAACCAGATCAAGGCATGCTTTTCATATACGATATTGAAGCTACTCGGCCTTCATTTTATATGAAGAATACGCATATTCCTTTAGACTTGATTTATTTGGGTAAACATATGAAAATCGTAGATTTCTATTTGAATACTATTCCTTTTTCAGAAGAATTAATTCCATCTGAAGCTCTATCCCGTTATGTTTTGGAAGTAAATGCCGTTAGCGTAAATCAGCTAAAGCTTAACGAAGGTGATCAGGTTATTTTAAATTAAAAAAAGGTAATCCAGTTGACTACCTTTTTAATCAAAACCATTTTGTTAGAGGCTAATCCAAATAAGAATGCTTTATATAATAACGAGTGAAAAGCTTATTTGTTACGATTATTAACATATTTTAACGTATTTATAATCACATCATCAATTCACTTCAACAAAAACCTATACGATTATGAAAAACAAAACTTTAGTTATTGGTGCGTCAGAACATCCCGCCAGGTATGCCAATAAAGCCATTCATGCATTATTGCAAAAAGGCCATGAGGTAATTGGCCTTAGCAAACAAAAGGGACAGGTTGAAAGTGTCGAGATTCAGACTGAAGTTTCTGCAAATCTTAAGGTAGATACAGTGACGCTATACATCAACCCTCAGCATCAAAAGCATTACACGACTTTTTTGATTGAATTAAATCCCAGACGAGTCATTTTCAATCCGGGAACTGAAAACCCAGATCTTCAACATCAGCTCGATAAGGCTAGAATAGAAACCTTAAACGCCTGTACTTTGGTGCTTCTGGCTACGGATCAATATTAAGCCTAGAAAGGTTAAAAATCCGTTTAAAATCAGAATAAAGAAACCGAATTCAAAGTTTAGATAAGTTAAGCTTAAAGTACTTATAATGTAGGACAAGACCGGAGAGAGGATCGCAACCAGTGGTATCCAGTAATCTTTTACTTTCCACTTCGTAAACAAACCAAAGGCATAAAGCCCTAAAAGGGGACCGTAGGTATAGCCGGCAAACTCGAATAATTTATTGATGACGCTCTTATCTGCAATAGCATATTTAAAAATCATCATTACCGCGATAAGCACAAGAGAAATAAGGACGTGGATGTATTTTCTGACTTTGGTTTGAGAGGCTTCTGAATACCGATCCTGAATACTTAAAATATCGATGCTAATAGACGTGGTGAGTGACGTAAGCGCGCTGTCTGCGCTCGAATAGGCTGCAGCAATTAAACCCAAAATAAAAGTTACCGCTACTGCTATTCCTAAAACGCCGGAAGTGGCTACAGCAGGAAATAAATCGTCTCTGGTTTCTGTTATTCCCACTAGATCAGCATAATCGGTTAACAACAGGCCTAAGAGTAAAAACAAAAAGTTGACAACGGTAAGCACCAGGGTAAACCAAAAAATATTTTTTTGAGCGTCTTCAAGCGTCCTGCAGGTCAGGTTTTTCTGCATCATATCCTGATCGAGACCCGTCATCACGATGGCGATAAACATTCCTGAAATAAATTGTTTGAAAAAGAAATCTGAACTTTTATAATCTTCAAAAAAGAAAATCTGGAAATTATCATGACTTCCAAGATAGTTCCACAGGCTGTCTATCTGAAGTGCATCTGAAATAAAATAAATCGAGATACCCAAAGCGATGAGCATAAACAGCGTCTGCAGCGTATCTGTCCACACAATGGTTTTGATCCCACTTCTGAAGGTGTAAAGCCAAATCAGTAAAATTGTGATACTCACCGTGGCATAATAAGGGATGCCTAAAGCATCAAAAACAATCAGCTGAAGGACATTGGCAACTAAGAATAATCTAAAACTAGCACCAACGACTCTAGAAAGGATAAAATAGGAAGCTCCTGTTTTATAGGCGCGGTTACCAAATCGCGTACCCAAATAGGTGTATATGGAAGTCAAATTCAATCTATAGTAGAGTGGCATAAGGACAAGGCTTATGACCGCATAACCAATAGTGTATCCAAGCACAACCTGGAAATAACTAAAACTGCTAAAGGCTACTGTTCCCGGAATGGAGATAAAAGTGACTCCGCTAAGCGAAGCGCCAATCATCCCAAAGGCTACTAAATACCAGGGAGACTGCTTATTGGCCTGGAAGAATTCAGAATTACTTCCACTTTTGTTGGTCAGGAATGAAATAAGAATGAGAACCACAAAATAAGCCAGAACCAGAAGTAGAATTTGATAAGCTTGCATAGTTGATGTTTGGCTGGCGAAAATACAAATGTTTCCCTAAGATTTTAATAAAAAGAAAACTCAAAATTGTATTTTAGCCCGGTATGGAATTTTCATCAAAATATCTTGAAAAGGCAATAGAAGAAATCGCCTTATTACCAGGAATTGGCAAACGAACGGCGCTTCGCCTGGCCCTGCATTTATTAAAACAACCACAATCGCAAACCACAGACCTTGCCACTGCATTGGTAGATTTGAAAACCAAAGTCAAGCAATGTAAGAGCTGTCATAACATTTCTGACCAGGACATCTGTGGTATTTGCAAAGACCAGTCCAGAGACCACTCCATTATCTGTGTGGTTGAGGACATAAGAGATGTGATGGCTATTGAAAACACAGAGCAATACAAAGGCATCTACCACGTTTTGGGTGGCAAAATAAGCCCGATGGACGGTGTTGGCCCTCAACAACTCAACATAGAGAGTTTGGCGACCAAAATAAAAGCCGGTGAAGTTAACGAAATTATTTTTGCCCTTAGCAGCACCATGGAAGGTGACACCACCAATTTCTATATTTACAAACAGATACAAGCTTCTCAACATGCCCTAAAAACCTCTACCATTGCAAGAGGGATTTCTATTGGTGACGAATTGGAATATGCAGATGAAATTACTTTGGGAAGAAGTATAATACAGCGTGTGCCTTTTGAAAATTCACTAAAAAACTAAACTCGTTGAAACTTTCTGTTGTCATTTTAAGCTACAAAGTTCCTCATCATTTAATGTTATGCCTGGACAGTGTGACAAAAGCTATAGAACACATAGATGCTGAGATCATAGTTGTAGATAATAATTCTGAAGATGAAAGCTGTGACCTGGTTAAGCAAAACTTTCCAAAGGTCAATCTGGTTAAAAACACTGAAAACTCTGGGTTTTCTAAAGGAAATAATAAAGGGGCCGAAGAGGCAAAAGGGGAGTATTTGTGCATTTTGAACCCAGACACAGTTGTACCCGAAGATTGTTTTAGTGAATTATTGAATTATCATATGGAGCTCGAAAATACCGGAGCCATTGGGGTTCAACTGATAGATGGTTCGGGTGAGTTTTTACAGGAAAGCAAACGCAATGTTCCAACTCCTCGGGTAGCTTTAAAAAAACTACTTGGCAAGCCTTCCTCCTATTACAATTTTGATTTAAATAAAGATGAAAATGGACCTACAGCCATTCTTGTAGGTGCGTTTATGTTTTTAAAAACCGATGTATACCTTAGTATTGGTGGATTTGATGAAGACTATTTTATGTATGGAGAAGATATTGATTTCAGTTTTAGAATCATAAAGGCTGGTTTTCAAAATTACTATTTCGGCAAATCACAAGTTTTACATTTTAAAGGAGAAAGCACTACCAAAGACCAGGTGTATCTCCAACATTTTTTTAATGCGATGTCTATTTTTTATAAAAAGCATTTCAAAACTTATGGGACATCTTTTAGGCTTATCAGGCAAAGCCTTAATATCAGGAGATTTATAGAAAAATTAAAACTCAAGTCCGCTAAAATCCAGAGTCCTGAGTTTAAAGATGTATATTTAATTTCAGAAGACACGGATTTGTTAGCTCACTTAAAAGCCAAGTTAAACTCTAATGTCAATCTAATGTCGAAAATAGATTCAGAACTAAAGGACGCGTTAATTGTTATGGACGCCAATCACATCCGATATAAAGACTGTATTGAAATTATCACTGGTCTGAAATCCAAAACTAATGTATTCAGAATCAAACCCAGAAATTACAATTTTATCATAGGAAGCGATAGCAAATACATAAAAGGTGAAGTCATTGGCCTTAGTTAAGAAGATGACAATTCAGGAATATAATTGGCTTAATTTTATTAAATTTGCAATCTCAAATTGAAAAATACCTTTTAGGTTATATATATGGCAAAAAAAGAATTAAAATTACCCAAAATGGGAGAGAGTGTTGCGGAAGCAACCATTACCAGTTGGTTAAAAGAAGTCGGCGACACTATTGAGGCGGATGAAGCAGTTCTAGAAATTGCTACAGATAAGGTAGACTCTGAAGTTCCTAGTGAATACGATGGAGTTTTGGTTGAAAAATTGCATGAAGTAGATGCTGTTGTAAAAGTTGGAGAAGTGGTCGCTATCATCGAGGTAGATGGTGAAGATGATGACTCAACTGAAGAGACAGAATCAGAAGAAGGCGCTCAAACCGAAGAAGTTGAAGAAGCTGCTGCTGAAGTTGAACAAAGTCTAACACACGCAAAAACAACTGCTGAAAGCACTTCCAACTACTCAGATTCTTCAAGGTTCTACTCCCCGCTAGTCAAAAATATTGCAAGTAAAGAAAACGTTACTTTAGACGAACTGGAGAACATAAAAGGTACAGGTCTTGATGAAAGAGTAACTAAAGATGATATTCTTGCTTACGTCAAAGATAAAAAAGAAGGTAAAGTAACCTCTAAGCAGAGCAAACCTAAAACATCTACAAAAGAGAAGACTCCTACTCCTCAAGCAAAAGCTGCCCCTGCTCCACAGGTAAGTACACCCGTAAATGTCAATGCTGAAGATGAAGTTATAGAAATGAACAGAATGGGCAAATTGATTTCTAGCCACATGATTGCTAGTACTCAAACTTCTGCGCATGTTCAGTCTTTCATTGAAGTAGATGTAACAGATATTTGGAATTGGAGAAACAAACATAAGGATGCATTTCAAAAAAGAGAAGGTGAAAAATTAACCTTCACTCCTATCTTCATGGAAGCAGTTGCCAAAACCATCAAAGATTTTCCAAAAATCAATATTTCAGTTGATGGAGACAGAATTATAATGAAAAAACACATCAACTTAGGGATGGCAGCAGCTTTACCCGACGGTAATTTGATTGTGCCGGTTATAAGAGATGCGGATCAACTCAATTTATTGGGTATGGCTAAGAAGGTAAATGACCTTGCCGGACGAGCTAGAAATGGAAAATTGAAACCCGATGAGACCCAGGGAGGAACTTACACAGTAACCAACGTAGGTACGTTTGGCAGTGTCATGGGAACACCTATCATCAATCAACCACAAGTCGGTATTTTGGCTTTAGGTGCTATTAGAAAAGTACCAGCGGTTATAGAAACTCCGGAAGGTGATTTTATAGGTATACGCCACAAGATGTTTTTATCGCACAGTTATGACCACCGAGTGGTGAATGGTGCTCTAGGAGGACAGTTCATACAGCGAATGAAAGAATATTTAGAAGATTTCGATACTGAGAGAAGTATCTAATCCATCATAAGTTTAAACTAAAAAAGCCCTTAAAACTTTGTTTTAGGGGCTTTTTTGATTGTGATAGTCTAGTATACTTTATTCTGGAAAGGTGGGATCTAAGTAATCTGGAGTACCGTTTCCGTTGGAATCTGGAAGAACTAGATTTCCATTAGTGTCAAACTCTATTTCTTCCCGGGTTGGAACACCGTCGCCATCGTCATCTGGATCTCCAAAATTTGGAACTCTGTCCTCATCTGTATCATCATCGTTGAGACGTCTATTATCATTCACATCTTCCATCCAGGATGGAACTCCGTCACCATCGTGATCTGTTTCTAAAGATTTATAGAGTTGAATATTAAAAACGATAGGCTCGTAAGGAGAAATCCCAGATCCCTGTGGTGGTGAAGAAAAATAAGCAATCCCGGAAGGTATAAAAACAGATCCTATCCCAAAATTATCATCAAAAGTGACAGTACCGTCAGGATTTTCTACAACTCCTGTAGACCCTCTGAATTCATCCATAACTTCATAAAACCCTACAATATTATTTCTTAAATCAAACCAGGTAGGATTAGGTGAACTATCGAAAACGTCCTGATCTGTAAGCGAAAACCCACTATAGGTAACCAAAACTGAATCTGCAAACGTTGGCTTTCTGACAGACTCTGCACCTTCCCTTAATTGAAGATAATAGAGCGTATACTCTGTTTCAAATTGAGTTACAGTTTTTGACTTCAAAAACTCAGACTCCATCACTGGCTCTTTGTCTGTATCATTTTCACCGATTTCTTTATAGACTATGTTTTGAAAATTTGAATTTTGAGGATTGTCAACAAGCTCATAATAATGGGTTTGCAGAAAATTTTCAATTTGTAGCATGTTTTCAGTTTTAACTTCCTCGACGTCTCTTAAGACTACTTCCGGAGCTTCTTCATCATCAGAACTACAAGAAACGATTAAGAATAGGGTAAAAATTAAAACTAGATTTTGTATTTTCATTTAACTGTAATTTTTGCCGCAAGATACGATTTTCTTATATTTTTGTTGAGTATTAAATTTTGATTTTGATTTTGATGAGAGTTGATAAATATTTATGGGCGGTGAGGTACTTCAAAACAAGAAGCATTGCCACCAACGCGTGCAAGAAAGGTCACATTAAAATAGGAGGGGAATCTATAAAGCCTTCAAGAAATGTGTATCCGACAGATAAAATTGAAATCAGAAAAAACCAAATCAATTACCAAATTGAAGTCCTAGACCTGCCTAAGTCACGAGTTGGAGCAAAACTGGTAAATATCTATTGTGTGGATATCACTCCAAAAGAAAACTTAGAAAAACTTGAATTACTCAAGTATTCTCAAGATTATTATAGAAAAAAAGGAGCTGGCAGACCTACCAAAAAAGACAGAAGAGAACTTGATGACCTTAAAGAAAACACGAAAGACGATATAGAAGAATAGCATGAAAACAGAACCAACTTTAATCTTATCTGAAGAGGATATCAAAATTAAAATCAAACGCATCGCCTTACAGATACTGGAAACTTGTCTGGAAGATGAAAGCATAGTCATAGCTGGAATAGAGAAAAACGGTGCTACACTGGCCACATTGATTTCTGAAGAGATAAAAAAATTATCTGACCAGACTATTGTTCCTGTCAGGGTTAAACTCGACAAAAAAAACCCTTTACAATCGATTGAAGTTTCTCTGGAGTCTTCTGCCTATGAGAATAAGAGTTTAATTTTGATAGACGATGTTTTGAATACCGGTTCTACCTTGATGTTTGCAGCAAAGCATTTCCTTGAGGTTCCTTTGAAGCAGTTCAAAACGGCTGTTTTGGTAGATAGAAATCACAAAAACTATCCTATAAAAGCTGACTTTAAAGGTATTTCTTTATCAACTTCACTCAATGAAAGAGTTGAAGTAAATTTTGAAAGTCCCGCCAGAGCAGAACTGGTTTAAGTATTTTGGTTAAATAATTTTATCAAATCCTGTAGGCTTTCAGTAGCCTCCTTGCCTGTAACGTCAAGAATATGGTCTGCCATGTAATAAAATTGCTGCCTTTCAAAAAGGTGTTTACGAACAAATTCTTCAAATTCAATTTTATCAGTATAATGCGAGATCATTGGTCTAGAGGCTCTCTCCAAAAACAATCTATCCACTAGAGCCTCTATATTAAGCTTAAGGTAAACAGACGTGATCCCTGAAGCTTCTATGACGTCCTTCATATTACTCCCATAAACAGGAGTTCCACCACCCAGGGACAAAACAAAATCATCCTCTTTTGAAATAATCTCCTGCAAAGCAAGTGATTCTGCTTTTCTGAAATAGATTTCACCTTTTTGTTGAAACAGTTCAGGAATTTTTAATTGTTCTTTGCTTTCGATGTAAGCATCGAGATCGATAAATCTCTGCTGAAAAGTCTCGGCTAAAAGCCGACCTAAAGTTGACTTTCCTACCCCCATATATCCTAATAAAACAACCTTCATACACTTCCTCTTTTGAACAAATTAAAAATGTTTCAAATTTAATTTATTTTTACTTGATAAAACAAAGGAAGGTATTATATTTGCACCCGCAAAAAGACGCATTAGATCTGGTAGCTCAGTTGGTAGAGCATCTCCCTTTTAAGGAGAGGGTCCTGGGTTCGAGCCCCAGCCAGATCACTCAAATTCCCGTGCTTGTCACGGGAATCTTATTAAAGTCAAGTTCTTAAGTATACTAAGATCTGGTAGCTCAGTTGGTAGAGCATCTCCCTTTTAAGGAGAGGGTCCTGGGTTCGAGCCCCAGCCAGATCACTAATAAAAATAAAATCTAGTTGGGTGAGTCTCAAAGTATAGGGACATACTAATTCCTGATAGTTGTCGGAATCGCAGTGAGCCCCCCGTCCGAACGGAGTTATCCGGGCGGGCAGCCAGATCATTTTTAATTACTTCCTAAGCATTTATAAACTTTCAGTTATCACTTTTTCACTAGATAAGCCATTAAAGTTTATATTTGCAATCATAATGCCCAGGTGCTGGAACTGGTAGACAGGCATGGTTGAGGGCCATGTGTCCATTAGGGCGTGCGGGTTCGACTCCCGCTCTGGGCACTCTATTAGATACTGAAAGTAAGCGACTTATCAGTTTTATTTTATGTGTCACCTTTGTGTCACAGTGCAACGCTTGTTTTGGCTCAAAGGCTAAAAAAAATCCAAACACTTCAAAAAAATCAATCTCCACACGAAAGGATTTCTTACATCGATTACAAGCCAGCTGAGACTAGAAATATAGAAAAGGATTACATATTTTCTAAACTTCCTTCTGCATTAGTGTAAAATAAAAGGTGCTACCCTTTCCAGGCTCTGATTGTACACCAATTGTTCCTCGGTGTATTTCTACGATGCGTTTGCAAGCTGAAAGTCCAATTCCTGTGCCAGGTATACTGCTATGACCATGAAGCCTTTTCATAAATCCAAATATCTGCTCGGCCTTATCCATTTTAAAACCCATCCCGTTGTCTTTAACAAATATTTTTACTTCATTTCCTTTCACATCAATGTCCACCTTTATCAGTGGGTCATCCTCTGATCTATATTTAATAGCATTGCTGAAAATGTTCAGAAAAAGCCTTACCAATTTAATTCTATCCCCATATACTTCTGGCAAATCAGCTATTTGAAAACTAGCATTGTTCCTGTTTATTTCATCGCCAATAAGCTCTTTAGCAGATTCGCAGACATCGTTTAAAGAAACCTTATCAAAATTTGTTTCTGTACTATCAATCCTTGAATAGTCAAGCAGGTCTTTAATCATCATTTTCATACTTTGAGTATTGCTCCTAATCAATGAATAATACTCTTGCTCTTCACTTTCAGCTGAGTCATGAGTATTGTTTTCCAACAAACTCATCAATCCAGTTATGTTGTTTAATGGAGCCTGCAAATCATGAGAGGCCGTATAAGCAAATTGCTCCAGCTCCTTATTAATCTGTTTTAAACGTTGAACAGATTGCTCTGCCTTTTCTCTGGCTATCTTCATCTCTAATTCATATTGCTTACGCTGGGTAATATCCAACACGGATAAACGATAAACTGGCTTTGAATCTAGGCCTGTAGCAGTAAGTTTTGCATTGACTAAAGTGGGCAACCTGGTCAATGTTGCTGTTTTAAACTCTATATTTATTTCTGAAACCTCACTCTGCATTTCCAGCAGGGGCCTCATGTGTGTTTCAAAGTACATCTTTCCACCTACAGTTAATAGTTCATGAAATGATTTTTGCATGATGATTTCATCTGAAGCATAGCCTAACCACTTCAACAAGGTGGCATTTATATTTACAATTAGTCCGTCATTCCGCATGGATAAATACCCAAATGGTGCATTTTGGTATAGGTCTTCTGCGCTTTCGGGTTGAGTCTGAGTGTTCATAAGTCGGTATTTAAGAAGTTTTTCATAGCGGTAATGACCTGATCGGGAGCTGTAAGATGTGGGCAATGGCCCGAAGTATCTAAAAGTTTATACCAGCTTTTCGGCTTGCTTTCATGAACAAACTCCCCAACTTTTAGCGGAGCAATTACATCCGGGTGGCATTGAATGATTAAGGAGGGAGTCAAAACTCGGGATAAATCATCTCTATTATCGCTTAAGAAAGTCACTTTAGCGAAGTGTTTGGCAATTTTAGGGTTCATACTGCAAAAACTGTTTTTAAGTTCTTCAGAAAACTCTGGTTTGTCGGGATTCCCAATGATCACAGGAGTTATATAATTTGACCAGCCAAGGTAATTACTTTCTAAAGTTTCTATCAACTCATCTATATCCTCCTTTGAAAATCCACCAAAATATCCATTCTTATTGGTGTAACAAGGGGAAGGACCAATCATAATTAATTTTTTAAAAATATCGGGCCTTTCTAAAGAAGCTATAGCTCCTATTATACTGCCTACCGAATGGCCTACAAAAATTACATTCTCAAGATTTAGCTCTTCGCAAATTTTAATTAGATCCTCAGCGTAGCCTTCCAGAGAGTTATATTTTTCAAAATCATAGGCGCTTTGGTCTGATTTCCCTGAACCTACATGGTCAAACAAAATAATCCGATGATCCTTTTCAAAAGCAGGAGTGATAAATCGCCACATATTCTGATCACAACCGAAGCCATGAGCAAAAACAATGGCTTGAGATCCCTTACCTGAAATATGTATATTATTTCTAAGCATTATCTCTTTATTCATATTTAGCATGTATATTTTTAAGTTTTTTATTTATTATTATTTATCAGTATTTCTTAGGGAGGCGCAAATCATAAATAGGATTTTAGCTTGAAGTAGAAAGCGATTCTCTAAGCTTTGATGTGAATCAACTCAACCAGTTTGGTTATAAAAAGTAATGCAGAATTAGACAATATTGAAAGTAAAATAGACAGAATTTTGCTTAAAACAAATTTACCACAATAAAAATAAATATTAAACAAGTTTAATGAAAATTAGGAAAATTGCTTATTCTGAATTATATGGCTGCTTTTAAAATAAAAAGGTGGTTTATACAAATTCATATGCAATAAGTAGACGTGATATAAGTACACAGAGCGTCTTAATAAAAAGGAGTGTCAAAATAATATTTTAGACCGCTGTTTGCTTTATGAAGAAGCATATAGTGACCTGTTCAAGTTAAAAACTTATTTTAGTAATTATCATCCCTTTTATTAACTCTGCGATTTTCTGATAATGTGAGATTTATAATCATAAATGATTAGTTGTATTAAATACCAAGCATTAAAACAAATAAAAAATAAATAGCAAGAGAGGATCGAAGTCGAATAACTTTACGCTCAATAAATGGATATTACATTTTAAAACTATTACTTTAGAGGTATCTAAATTTAAAAGCAAAATTCAATTATAATTTGAGTTGCTTTCATAAAAGTTGGTTATCATAATTGACTTTAATTTCTTTTAAAACCTAAAAGCATGATTGACATAAAAAATAAAAACGCGCTAGTTACAGGCTCTAGTCGAGGTATAGGACAGAAAATAGTTCTTGGACTAGCAGCCAAAGGTTGCAATGTTATCGTACATGGCAGAAAACAGGAAAATTGCAACAACACACTGGAACTTCTTAAAGCCTATGATGTAAAAGTCCATGCTGTGCACGGCGAATTGTCTGAAGAAGAAAGTATAACTACCGTGATAAAGCAGGTGAAAGACTTAAACATCAGCATAGATATCTTATATAACAATGCTGCAATAATGACGAGTTATAAAGAAGACTTTTGGAGTCACAGCTGGGAGGAATGGATGGAAAGCATGAAGACCAATGTTTTGAGCGTTTACAAGCTGAGTAGCGCATTTATTCCTGCAATGATAGACAATGGCTTTGGCAGAGTGGTTAATCTGGTTTCTGGAATTAAAGACCAACCCGAATTGTTACCCTATAGTACTTCAAAATGGGCTGCGTCTAAAATAACTATAGACCTTGCTGTAAAATTAGATGGTACTGGGGTTCGGATTAATTCTCTCGATCCGCAATGGATATCCACAGATTTGGGGGGTGAGTTTGCAGACCACTCTGTAGAAGAGGTTTTGCCCGGAGCCCTCCAGCCTGTCCTGATCGAAAATGACGGTCCAAATGGCGAAACTTTTTCTGCGATTTAGGAAAATAAACTGTAATTTTAATGATAGAGCGATAAGTTGGCTTTTACATTAAAAGTTATCTGCAGACATAAATAACCGAACATGGTATTAAAATATAAGAAAATGATAGGAACATGGCAGGCCATTATAATCATAACATTCATAATTGTTTTAATAATCACTTTATGGGCTTTGATAGACATCGCAAGAAGTGAATTTTCCGGAAACAACAAAGTCGTTTGGGTGTTAATCGTTTTATTTACCAACTTCCTGGGTGCGGTTTTATATTTTTTTATCGGAAGAAAACAGAAGATAAAACATTAAAATTATTTCTTTTGTATACTTTTTCACCTGGAAGGCTGAAGATAATAGGCTAAAACCGGGTGATTAAAAATTTATTTCAATCAACAAATTTCATATCTAGACTATTTTGAAATCCCCTTTTCAAGTACTACTCAACTTATTTCCAAGACCTTTTTTGATTCAAATAAGTTTGCTCTTAAGACCATTGCTCGTTTTTGCCTACAAAGGCAAAACATATAAAGATCCAATTGACGGGAAGACCTTTTCGAAGTTTTTACCCTACGGTTATGAAAAACAAAGGCCTAATGTATTAAGTCCTTCTACCCTTTCTCTGGAAAGACACCGCTTGCTTTGGCTTTATCTCAAGCAAAAAACTAATTTCTTTACTCAACCCCAAAAAATACTTCATTTTGCTCCAGAACAGGCGTTTTACAAGCGGTTCAAAAGCTTAAAACACCTCGATTACACAACTACGGATCTCAATTCTCCTATTGCCGATGTAAAAGCAGATATATGTGATTTGCCCTTCGAAACTAATAGTTTCGACAGCATCATTTGTAATCACGTCCTGGAACACATTGAGGACGATGAAAAAGCCATGAAAGAGCTATACAGGATACTTAAGCCTGGCGGGATGGCTATCCTTCAAATCCCTCAGGATCTTAGCAGAGCAGCAACGTTTGAAGATGATTCTATAGTGGATCAAAAAGAGAGAGCTAAAATATTTGGGCAGTACGACCACCTAAGAATTTATGGCCGAGACTTTTTTGACAAATTAAGATCCATTGGTTTTGATGTAGAAGAAGTCGATTTAACTTCAGAACTGAGGGATTCTGAAATCGATTATTACCGCCTGGCCAAGGGAGAAATCATTCCTGTGTGCTTTAAACCTGCTTAGAATTTTTCAATAGAATCTTTAAGCTCATCAGATATATACGTTTTTTGGTTTCCTTCTTTATCGCTATAGATAAAAACGACCTTCAGACTCTCATTTGAATATAAAAAATTCATTGATTTTTCAAATCCCATCGCCATAAAGGCGGTAGCATACGCATCTGCATCTGCACAGGTTTGGGCGATAACAGAAGCAGAAAGAATATCTGTTTTTTGCGATTTTCCTGTTTTCGGATTTATAGTGTGTACATATTTTTGACCAGTCTCCTCATCGATTCTAAATTTTCTGTAATTCCCGGAAGTAGCTAAGGACTCGTCATACAAATTGACACCATATTTCAATTCTCTGGAACCATCTTCCAATGGCATTTCAATTCCAATTTTCCAGGGCTTAGTATTGTCCAGGTTTTTCCCTGAAACTTTAACTTCCCCTCCAATTTCAACTAAATAATTTTCAAGTCCTTTAGATTCCAAATAATCACCAAACACATCCACCGTGTATCCTTTGGCAATGGCATTGAAATCAAGATACAAATGAGATGTTGTTGATGTGATTGTATTTTCTTCAGTCAGTTGAATTTTATCGAAACCTACATACTGATAGAGTGAATCAATATCATGCTCTGTAACAGATTCAGAATAGCCACCTGGACCAAAACCATAGGCATTCACTAGAAAGCCGACACTTGGATCGAAATAAGCATCTGTATCTTTAAAAATCCGTTTAGAGTCTTTAAATACTTTTTGGAAGTGAGAATCAACACTAATGGATGCGTTGCCAGAATTGATTTTAGATATATCCGAATCATCTATATATGTGCTCATAGATGTATTGATCACCTTTAAGAGTGAATCAATTTTGGAAGACTGTATGTCAACATCTTCTGAAAAATATTGCAAAGAATAGGTGGTGCCCAGCGCATTCCCCTGCAAGGTTCTTACTGAAGTTGACTCTTCACAGGAGATGATGAGTAGACCAAATAATACCAATAAATATTTCATTTGATTTCGATTAAACCTGAATAATTTAAAACATAATCTTCCTCTGAATCCACCGGAAGGTCATAATTCACTGAATTTGCGATACCAACACCAGCATAAAAAGTTTTAGCTTCAAAAGTAACGGCATGTTTGGCGATTTTTTGCATAAGTTGCTCATCATATAGAACAGGATTTTCGGGATACTTCACTGCTCTAACCACTACAAAAATTAATTTTTTATCCTTTGTAGCAACAAACTGTGGGTTTTTGGACTTTTTGCTGTTGATGGCCAAAAACTCGTAACCCATTTCTTCCAAATCTTTGCCTACAAGATTCATGGCAAGGTTATGTAGTTGTTGTTCTGTAAGTAAACTCATGAAATTAGAGCTAAAAAAACCCAAACAAAATTTTGTTTGGGTTTTAATTATTTATTTAATTTTATCCGCCAAAGTCATCAAATCTGATGTTTTCATCGGGGATTCCAAAGTCTTCACCCATTTTCTGAACAGCTTGGTTCATCAAAGGTGGTCCACAAAAATACAGTTCGATATCTTCTGGTTCTTCATGATGATTTAGATAATTATCTATCACACACTGGTGGATAAATCCTACAAAGCCATCTCCTTCACCATCAATTCCATCTTTTTCTTTCCAATTGTCTTCTTCCTGAGGTTCAGATAAAGCTAAATAGAATTTAAAGTTTGGAAAATCTCTTTCAAGAGCTCTAAAGTGTTCTGTATAAAACAGCTCGCGTTTAGAACGTCCTCCATACCAGAAGGTCACTTTTCTTCCAGTTTTCAAAGTTCTGAATAAATGATATAAGTGAGAACGCATTGGAGCCATACCGGCACCACCACCAACATAAAGCATTTCAGCTTCACTTTCGTTGATAAAGAATTCACCATAAGGTCCGGAAATTGTGACTTTATCACCTGCTTTACATCCAAAAATATAAGACGAAGCAACACCAGGGTTCACATCCATCCAGTCCCCTTTAGCTCTGTCGAAAGGAGGCGTTGCAATACGCACATTCAACATCACTCGTTTACCTTCTGCTGGGTAAGAAGCCATAGAATAAGCTCTTTCTACGGACTCATTATTTTTCATAACCAGCGGCCATAACTTAAAGTTATCCCATTCGGTTTGAAATTTATCTTTCTCACCTGGATGTTCTTCTGGGTGAGCAGTGATATCCATATCTTCAAATTTCACTTCACATGGAGGAACCTCAATCTGAATATACCCCCCTGCCTTGTAGTCCATATCTTCAGGAATTTCAACAATAAATTCCTTGATAAAAGAAGCCACGTTATAATTTGAAACAACAGTAGCCTGCCATTTTTTGATTCCAAAAACTTCTTCAGGAATCTCAATTTTCATGTCTTGTTTCACTTTTACCTGGCAACCCAATCTCCAGCCTTCAGCAATTTCTTTTCTTGTAAAGTGAGGTTCTTCTGTTGGCAGAATAGCTCCACCACCATCTTTAACGATACATTTACACTGTACACATGTACCACCACCTCCACAAGCAGATGGTAAAAACAATTTGTTATCACTCAGGGTTGTTAACAAAGTAGAACCTGAATCTACTTCTAAATCTTCTTCACCATTCACATTGATCTTAACTGGCCCCGAAGGCGACAATTTTGCTTTGGCTGATAATAATATGATAACCAACAACAAAATAAGAGTTAAGAATACTGCAACACTCGCTAATATAACTGTCATAATCTTCTCTGTTTATAATTTAATTCCCATGAAACTCATAAATCCGATAGCCATCAATCCTGTAATAATAAAGGTAATACCAAGCCCTTTGAGCGGAGCTGGGACATTTGAATAAGCTATTTTCTCTCTAATTGCTGCAATAGCAAGTATGGCTAAAAACCAGCCTATTCCACTACCAAGACCATACACAGCTGCTCCTTCGATGCCGCTGAAATCTTTTTGCTGCATAAATAAAGACCCCCCTAAAATAGCACAGTTTACAGCGATAAGCGGTAAAAAGATACCAAGTGAACCGTAAAGTGCAGGAGCAAATTTTTCAACAACCATTTCCACTAATTGAACCATTGAAGCAATAACTGCTATAAACATGATAAAGCTGAGAAAACTCAAATCTACACTAGCAAATTCTGATCCTAACCAGCTAAGTGCTCCAGCTTGAAGCAGGTAATTATCCAAAAGGTAATTGACAGGCACTGTTATTAAAAGTACAAATATGACTGCAAGCCCAAGACCAACAGCGGTTTTCACTGTTTTAGATACTGCCAAATAAGAACACATGCCCAAAAAATAGGCGAAAATCATGTTTTCTATGAAAATACTTTTTACAAATAAGTTTATTAAATCCATCTATGAGGTTTTATTTAATTTTCTTCAATTAATTTTCTGTTTCTAGCTCGCTGTACCCAAATGAGGACACCGACGACGATAAGAGCCATTGGAGACAAAAGGAAAAATCCATTGTCTTCATAACCCAAAGCATACAATCCAGTAGATTCTGCCAAAGTCACACCTTTATGACCTAATATTTCATATCCAAGCAGTTTCCCCGAGCCGAATAGCTCTCTGAAAAAGGCAACAATTATGAGTATAAGTCCGTATCCAGCAGCATTACCAATTCCGTCAAGAAAAGACTTGTATACACCATTGCCTAAGGCAAAAGCTTCAAGACGCCCCATGATGATACAGTTGGTTATAATCAAACCGATAAAGATGGAAAGTTGTTTACTCACATCAAAAGCATAAGCTTTTAAAATCTGGTCAACGAGTATTACCAAGGAAGCAACAACTACAAGTTGCACAATAATCCTGATTCTACTTGGGATTGAATTTCTTAAAATTGAGATGATCACGTTACTAAATGCCATAACAAAAACAACGGCAAGTGACATCACAATTGCGGGTTTCAGTTGGACCGTAATCGCTAAAGCGGAACATATTCCTAAAACCTGAACTGTAATAGGATTGTTGTCATCTAAAGGATCTTTTAAAATTTTTCGATTAGCCTTCGAAAGAAAATGTTCTTTCTCATCAGAACTTGATAAAAAGAGAAGCATTTCGCTTTTCTTCTTTTCTTCTTCAGTTTGAGGCTTTTGATTTGTTTCTAAGCTCATATTTATCTTGTTACAACTTTAATATCTTGACGCTTTTTGAAAAATGGTAAATAGTTTTTCAATCGTTTTTCAATCATTTCAGATACACCATCACTTGTGATTGTTGCACCCGAAATAGAATCAACTTTATTATCATCCTTATCATTTCCACCACTGTAGCCTTTCACAACATTCACACCAACGAGCTCTCCTTTGTCATTGAAGATTTTCTCATCTACGAAACGTTGCTGAAACCAATCTGTGGTAATCTCTGCTCCAAGACCAGCAGTTTCACCTTTGTGGTCAAAAACAACGCCTTTAACGGTGTTTGCATCATCTTCTAAAGCAATGTAACCCCAGATCGCATCCCACAACCCACTACCTCTTAAAGGGGCAATGTAATATTCTGAGCCTTCATAATTTGCAATATATATAGGGTAAGTCTGTTCTTCATCAGGCTTTGATAATTCTTTAGCTAAATCGACTTCAAAAGCATTTACTCCCTCTTTTTTTTCTCCTTGAGAATTCAGAGATAGTTGTTGAGAAATGTACTTATCGAATAATTCTTCAGCATTTTCTCTATCAGTTTCAATACCAATAGTCAACAAAATATTTTGCATTTTTTCTTTACGAACATTTTCTTTTTGCAATGGACCTAAGGAGGTTGCAGTAAAAGAAAGCGTTACTGCTACTACAATGACCATTATTATAGCAAAAATAAATGTATATGCGTTACTGTTTTTATTCATGATTAAGCTGTTTTTACAGTTTTGGTTTCTAAACGTTTTTTCCTTTTCTTAATATTACCTTCTATCACATAATGATCTATAGTTGGAGCAAAAACGTTCAAGAGTAATATAGACAGCATAATACCTTCAGGGTAGGCCGGATTCAAAGTACGGATTAAAATGGCTGTTAAACCAATGAGAGCTCCATAAATCCATTTCCCTTTCATTGTCTGAGCAGCACTTACAGGATCTGTAGCCATGAACACAATACCAAAAGCAAAGCCACCAACTATCAGGTGATTATACCATGGGAAATTTGTCAATCCGTTTCCTTCTACTCCCATAGACGGTAGAGCATTTAATAATAATCCCATAGCTGCAGCACCGAGAATACCACTCAGTATAATTCTCCAGCTCCCAACTTTAGTCAAGATTAAAATTAAGGCACCAGCAACAATACATAATGTTGAAGTTTCTGCGATAGACCCCGGAATAATTCCTGTAAACATTTCAGCAGCATTATAACCAACTTCTTTGTTGGCTGCCAGAGAACCTAAGATAGTTTCACCTGAAATGGAGTCTACGTTTGAAGCTTCACTAACCCAAATCTTGTTACCAGACATATAAGTAGGGTATGCAAAAAACGCAAAAGCTCTTGCAGTAAGTGCAGGGTTAAGAATATTCATCCCAGTACCTCCGAAAGCCTCTTTACCAATTAATACGGCAAATATTACTGACAATGCAACCATCCATAAAGGAATATCAACTGGCATAATCATAGGAATAAGTAAACCTGTTACAAGGTAACCTTCGTTTACTTCATGTCCTCTCATGATAGCAAAGGCAAATTCCAATCCAAGTCCTACTGCATAAGACACCACTATCATAGGGACTATTTTGTATGCTCCATGAAGAAATGCTTCAAGGAATGCAGGATTCTCTCCGAGCTGAGTATAATGCTGGTATCCAGCATTCCACATTCCAAAAATTAAAGCAGGTATCAAGGCTAACACAACGGTTATCATTGTCCTCTTCAAATCAACTGCATCTCTTATGTGTGCGCCTTTTTTGGTAGTATGGTCTGGCACAAATAAGAAAGTGTCTAGTGCATTAACTGCTGGGCGATACTTTTCAAGCTTATTACCAGGCTCGAAAGGCTCTTTAATTTGGTCAATTTTCTGTCTAATCCAATTCATATTTATAGTTAAATAAATTTATCCTACTTCAGTTATCATTATATCTAAACCATTGCGAATAATTTCTTGCGCTTCGATTTTAGAGGTATTTGTGTATTCTACTAGTGCGAAATCTTCCGGAACCACTTCATATATTCCTAAATTTTCCATTTTCTCGATATCTCCAGCCATACAGGCCTTAAGAAGTTGCATTGGCAAAATATTTAAAGGCATGACTTCTTCCATTTCACCTGTAACTACCAAAGCTCTTTCTTCACCATTCAAATTGGTGTTGACTTCGTATTTTTTGTTTGGAAACAACCAGGATAAAGAAGTTTTGGAAGCTGAATGAATGTCATTATCTTTAAAAGGCAACCATCCAAACATTCTATATTCATTTCCCTCAGGAATGACGGTTAAGGTGTTTGCAAAGAAATTGATATATCCCTCCTCTTCAATTTTCTCTCCAGTCAGAACATTACCGCTAATTATTCTTGAATTATCTTCGTGATCTTTCAAAATTGAAGAAACTTCAGCACCAATAATGGTTTTGAAATATTTTCTATGTTTTGCAGCTGTACCTGTTACAACAACAGTACGTTCTGCATTAAATTTACCAGTTTTGAATTGCTCACCAATTATAGCGACATCCTCTGGATTGATTGTCCACACATGCTCGCCTCTATTCATCGGCTCTGTTTCATGAATCAATGTACCTACATTACCCGCGGGATGCGGACCAGAAATTGTAATTAACTCGACATTTTCAATATCTTTAAGGAAACTTGCAGATTGCTTATCAACTCCTAAGTAAACCTTGCCACCCGTCAATTTGGTTAAGGCATTAATTCCATTTTGAAAAAATTCAACTTTATCTTTCAAAATTACTTCAAATGAAGCTGATAAAGGAGCGGTATCATATGCAGAAATGTAAATCGCTTTTGGCGTCACTTCAGCATTAGCTGGAATGTTGTAAGGTCTTTGATTTAAAAAAATACCTAATCCAGTAGAAAATATTCTATCCTTTACTTCAGATGAATCTGATTTAAAAGGATCCATGGCCCCAAAATCCTTGTAATTTACTTCATCATCTGCCTCTATAATGACGTCCAGAATTTTTCTTTTAGCACCACGCTTAATCTCCTTAAGCGTACCACTTACAGGTGATACAATTTTTGTCTTGTCAGAATATTTTGAGAAAAATACTTCGTCCCCAGCTTTTAATTTAGCGCCTTCCTTTACGACCATTTTTGGTACCAAAGAATGAAAATTTGAAGGTCTTAAAGCAACAGTTTTCGATTTCTGAGCTTGCTCAATAGAATTTTCTGCTTCACCTTTTAGCTTTAGCGTTAAACCCTTTTTAATTTTTATGTCTATGGGCATCTGTAAATAAAATTTTATTTGGATTGCAAATTTAATAATTTAACTTACAATCTCTAAGCAAACAAATCTTATAGTTCTATTATTTATATTAAATCTAAACAACGGAATGACTTCAATAAAATCAAGACTTAAACCTTTTTTTATAAAATTAATTTCTGCTATTTTATTAACTTTTGTTAGTTCCTCCTTAAAAGCACAACAAGTTTACGAGACTTTGCCTCCGGATTTTATTAAAACAATTGAGTTTTATGGATCAAATAGCGAATTCAGCGGAACTCCCGTCATACCTTTGAATGGGTCTGTTTCGCTCAAGTTTGACGATTTAACAGCAGCTGAAAATGATTATTACTACGAAATCGAACATTATAATTTTGACTGGACTCCCTCTAAACTTTCAAAAAATGAATTTTTAGAAGGTTTTGATAATATCCGGTTATTTGATTATAAAAATTCCTTTACAACTTTACAGCCCTATACACACTATCAATTAAAATTACCAAATCAAAATACCCGTCGTTTAAAAGTAAGTGGCAATTACATGCTCAAAATATTCAATGCTGACAAACAAATTATTTTTTCGAGAAAATTTATTGTTTATGAAAATTTAGTTGATGTAGACATAACCATCAAAAGGTCCAGAGAACTAGAGTTTATTGATAAAAAACAGGTCGTAAATTTCGAAATAGGCAGAGAGGATTTCTTTTTTCGAAATCCAGATCAGACCGTCAAAACCGTTGTTGTTAAAAACAACGACTTCACTACAGCTATTTCCGATCTCAAACCTCAATTTACCCAGGGTAACAGACTGATTTACAGATATGATAAAAAATCTTCGTTCTGGGGAGGCAATGAGTACTTAAATTTTGATAATAAAGATATCAGACAAGGGACGTTAAGAATTCAAAAAGTTGAACTTCATGACTTATATAACTCATACTTATTCCCCAATTTCGTTAGGGATGGAAGACCCTATACTTTTTATCCAGATTTAAATGGAGCATTTAGAATTAACACCATACAAGGGGATGATATCAATACTGAATCAGAGTACGCCAGAGTACACTTTACACTTCAAAACTACAAAGATTTAGAAGGAGGGGAAATACATCTTTACGGAAGGTTTAATAATTACGTGCTGGATGACAGCACCATGATGACACAAGATGAAACTAAGAAAAACATATTCACTAATGAATTGATTTTGAAACAGGGGTTTTACAATTTTAAATATGTGTATTTAAACAAAAACGGTGATTTCATAGAGGGGTTTATAAGTGGCAATCATGAAATTACTGAAAACGAGTACCAGGTAATTGTTTATTATAGAGATATAGGAGCCAGATACGATAGAGTTGTTGGAACTGGATTTGGTAATGGTGAAACTATTATCAATTAAGGCTTATTAACAGGTATTAATAAAAGCTTATCATCTATAATTTCCAAAATAATCTTTATAAGCTATATTTGTGAAAATGATTAAAGTAAAATAATAAAAATCAATAAAATTATGGGAAAAGGATATTTTCAAGTGCCAACCGCAATAAATGAACCAATCAAAACCTATGCACCCGGCTCACCAGAGAGGGATTCTATAGAAAAGATGTATAAAAAGATATACAACGAAAAGGCTGAAGTTCCTTTATATATTGGAGATAAAGAAATTAAAACTGGCCATACTAAAAGCATAAGACCTCCACATGATCATCAACATGAAGTAGGTGTTTATCACAATGCTGAAGAAAAACACGTTGACGATGCAATTGATACTGCTCTTGAAGCTAGAAAAAAATGGGCTAAACTTCCTTGGGAACAAAGAGCGGCTGTGTTTTTGAAGGCAGCTGATTTAATTGCAGGACCTTACAGAGATAAAATGAATGCAACGACTATGATTGGTCAGTCAAAAACTGTTTTTCAAGCTGAAATTGATTCCGCATGCGAAATCTGTGATTTCTTAAGATTTAATGTGGAATATATGACGGAAATCTACAGAGAACAACCAGAATCTGCAGATAATGAGTGGAACAGAATAGAGCACAGACCACTAGAAGGTTTTGTGTATGCTATTACTCCTTTCAACTTTACTGCCATTGCCGGTAACCTGCCTTCAAGTGCAGCTCTTATGGGTAACGTAGCCGTTTGGAAGCCAAGTGATAGCCAAATGCTTTCTGCTCAAGTAATTATGGAAGTATTTAAGGAAGCTGGTTTACCAGATGGAGTAATCAATATGATTATTGGTGACCCAGTAATGATAACAGATAGAATTTTAGCCAGAAAAGAGTTTGCTGGTATTCACTTTACTGGAAGTACCAATGTGTTCAAAGGCATCTGGTCTAAAATTGGTGAAAACATTCACAATTACAATACTTACCCTAGAATAGTTGGTGAGACTGGCGGTAAAGATTTCATCGTAGCTCACAAATCTGCTGACGCACAGGTAGTTGCTACAGCATTATTGAGAGGCGCTTTCGAATTTCAAGGACAAAAATGTAGTGCAGCATCAAGATCTTACGTTTCAAGTAGTCTGTGGCCTAGTGTCAAAGAAAAACTCGTTAAGGATGTAAAGTCTATCAAAATGGGACCAACTGGAGATTTAAGCAATTTCATTGGGGCCGTCATTCATGAGCAGTCTTTCGATAAATTATCTGAATACATTGAAAGAGCTAAGAAAAGTAACGAAGCTGAAATTATAGTAGGTGGTAATTGCGATAAATCTAAAGGTTATTTTGTAGAACCAACGGTAATTGTGACTACTAACCCAAAATATGAAACGATGGTCGAAGAATTATTTGGACCAGTTTTGACCCTTTATGTTTATGATGATGATAAATATGAAGAAACTTTACATGTTGTAGATAACACAAGTCAGTATGGATTAACAGGTTCTATCATTGCTACAGATCGTTATGCAGCTTCAGTAGCTACTGATATCCTGCAAAATTCTGCTGGTAATTTCTATATCAATGACAAGTGTACAGGTGCTGTTGTAGGTCGCCAGCCATTTGGTGGTGCCAGAAACAGTGGTACTAACGATAAAGCAGGATCTAAGTTTAACTTATTAAGATGGTCTTCTCCAAGATTAATCAAAGAAACTTTTGTTCCAGCAACTGATTATACGTATCCACATATGGGATAATCAGCAATCCATTTAAAAAGTAAAAACCCCCTCAAAATTGAATTTTGAGGGGGTTTTTTACACTATTTATTATCTCTCCCGAGATAAAATTAGCCCTTATATTTCATCGGAAGATAAACCACTTTTTTGGTGTCGAAAAAGTCTTCTTTAAAGAGTTCTGAAAGTTCAAAAATTTCAACCGTTCGGTAAGGTTTTAATTCTTCGGATAAGTCACCTCCCTTAAGGTAAAGAATTCCATTTTTTCTATCGTGTCTAGATTCTTTAGCAATTTTGCCTTTCACCCAATGAACAAAACTAGGCATCACAGCAACTGCCCTGCTCACAATAAAATCAAATTCCCCAGAGATATTCTCCACTCTATCATTTACAGCCTTCACATTTTTGAGTCCAAGCGCATCAACAACCTCCTCAACTACTTTTATTTTTTTGCCAATGCTATCTACTAAGGTAAATTGCGTATGTGGAAATAAAATGGCCAAAGGTATACCAGGAAAACCTCCACCTGTGCCTACGTCCAGTACTTTTGAGCCTGGCAGGAATTCTTGAACTTTAGCAATTCCCAAACTGTGTAAAACATGGCGGATATAGATTTCATCAATATCCTTTCTAGAAACCACATTTATTTTCTGGTTCCAATCTTTATAAACATCGGCAATAGCTTCAAATTGTCTTATTTGAACTTCATCTAGATCTGGAAAATACTGCTTTATTAATTTCAAATTATTTAGTTTTTTAGCAAAAATAGCAGTTCTTAGGATGATATATGCTTTAAATTTAGATTGATTAAGAAGCCATATTTCAAGTAGATCATTATTTACTTATAAAACACTTATAAATCGAGCACAATTGTTATTTGTTCAAAGCCATGTGATAGATTAATTTTTATATTTGTCTCATATACATGAGTAATGACGAATCCAACAATCAAATTTTCTAGAAAAGACCCGCAGAAGTTTTTTAGAACCCTAAATAAGAGGGTTAACGAATACTTTAACGAAAATAATATCAAAAAAACAGGTAACTGGAAATTGCACTTAAAAACAATTGTCATGTTTGGCTTGTTTTTAAGCCCTTATTTTCTGATACTATTTCTAGATATTTCAGGCTGGTGGAAATTGTTATTCACCGTTCTGATGGGAATTGGCATGGCTGGTGTAGGAATGAATGTGATGCATGATGGAAATCATGGAACCTATTCAAAAAAGAAATGGGTGAATAAATTTATGGGAAGCTCAATTTATATTTTGGCTGGTAATGTTTACAACTGGCAGGTACAACATAATGTCCTTCACCACACTTATACCAACATACACGGGCATGATGAAGATATAGATGCTGGTGGGATTATTAGATTTTCTAAACATGCTAAATGGAAACGTTTTCATAAATTTCAACATATATATTCTGTTTTTTTATATGGTTTATTAACCTTCAACTGGGCGTTAACCTCTGATTTTAAGCAAACCAAACGCTACTTAAAACGCCAGCTTTCTTATGGTAAAATGCCAAGTCAGTGGAAACAATGGAGCATGCTTGCGATAACAAAAGTTTTATACCTTTCCATTTGGATTGTTATACCTATCTTGATTGGAATTGTATGGTGGAAAGTTCTTCTAGGATTTTTTGTTATGCACTATACAGCAGGATTAATTTTGAGTGTTATTTTTCAATTGGCACATATGGTAGAGGACAATGACATGCCTATGCCCAATGAAGTTGGTGAAATGAAAAATACCTGGGCTATACATCAATTGTTTACAACTGCGAATTTTGCAACCAACAGCAAGCTTATGAATTGGTTTAGCGGAGGACTAAACCACCAGGTGGAACACCACATATTTCCAAATATAAGCCATATCCATTACGATAAAATAAGTGAGATTGTAAAAGAAACTGCTTTAGAATTTAATCTTCCTTATAATGAATATGAATCTACTAAAGATGCTGTAAAATCTCATTTCAGACATTTACGTACTCTAGGAAGCGAACCACAATTATCTTAATCCAATCACTATGATTCAACTTTCTGATAAAATCCAAAAGCTAGAAACCTCAGCCACATTAGCTATGGCTGCTAAGGCAAGAGAACTTAAAGCTGAAGGAAAAGATATAATAGGCCTTAGCTTGGGGGAGCCTGACTTCAATACGCCTGATTTCATCAAAGAGGCTGCTATACAGGCTATAAATGATAATTACAATTCATATACGCCTGTAGACGGATATGAAGACCTAAAAAAAGCTGTTCAGCACAAATTCAAAAGAGATAATAATCTTTCGTACAATTTAAATCAGATTGTAGTTTCCACAGGAGCAAAACAATCCCTTTATAACATAGCCTCTGTTGTGTTGAATCCTGGTGATGAAGTGATCCTTCCCTGTCCATACTGGGTGAGTTACAGTGATATTGTAAAATTAAATGGCGGTGTTCCGGTAGAGGTTCAAACTGATATTGAACAGGATTTTAAAATGACACCAGAGCAATTAAAATCTGCTATAACACCAAAAACAAAAATGCTTTGGTACAGTTCTCCCTGCAATCCAAGCGGTTCTGTTTATACTAAAGAAGAATTAAAAGCCTTAGCTGAAGTCCTGGAAGATTACCCAGATATCATTGTCGTAAGTGATGAAATTTATGAGCACATCAATTTTGGTGTAGGGCGATTTTCTATGGCAGAAATACCTGATATGTATGATAGAACTGTCACGGTGAACGGTGTTTCAAAAGCTTTTGCAATGACAGGCTGGAGAATAGGTTATATAGGCGGTCCAGAAAAAATAGCTAATGCCTGCAAAAAATTACAGGGTCAGGTGACCAGTGGTGCAAATTGTATTGCTCAAAGGGCTGTTATTACTGCTCTTGAAGCACCTGTAGACAAAATACAGTTTATGGTCGATAAATTTAAATCGAGAAGAAAATTGATTTTAGATTTAATTGAAACCATCCCTGGGTTTGAGTGTAACGAGCCAAAAGGAGCCTTTTATGTTTTTCCAAACGTTTCCTCCTTCTTCGGAAGCACCTACGGCGGTAAGAAAATTGAAAATGCTACCGATTTTTCCATGTTTTTATTAGAAGTGGCAAATGTGGCCACAGTGACAGGTGAAGCTTTCGGAAACCCCAACTGCGTCAGGATTTCTTATGCTGCCAGCGAAGCCAACATTGAAGAAGCTATGGAAAGAATTAAAAAATCATTAAGCTAGTCTAATCTTTTCGTTCAGGCAGAGACTCTGAAGACTTATACTCTCCACCTTGATAAACGATTCTTCTTGGAATAGGGGTTTCAATACCATGGGCATCTAATGCTTTTTTGACAGCTTCCAGTTGTTCCCAGAAAGTAGGCCAGTAATGAACAGATTCTACCCAGCTTCTTGCCGTCACACGAATTTCTGACTCACCAATTTCTTCCAGCCAGACATCGGGTTCAGGCTCTTTTTCTATAATGGGATGCGCTTTCATAGCCTCAAGAATTATAGGCCGAATCGTTTCCATTTTGATGTCAAACGCAAATTTCAGACTCAAATCTACCCTTCGTAACGGATTCATGGTCCTGTTATCCACATCACTGTTGGCTACATTCCCGTTGGGCATGGTGATAATCCTGCCGTCGAAGGTTTCAATTCTTGTGTAAAGAATATCAATATTAGTGACAAAACCTGTGCTGGAATTCACGCTTATTAAATCTCCAACTTTAAAGGGCTTGAACACCAAAATCAAAACTCCCCCCGCAAAATTGGCTAAACTTCCTTGTAAAGCTAAACCAATGGCAATACCGGCAGCCCCAAAAATGGCTAAGAAAGAGGTCGCTTTTATGCCTAAAATAGATCCAATAAGAGTAAACAGCAAACCATATAAAACAAATATTGATAAGCTTTCTACAAAGGTTCTTAAGGATAATTCTACTTTCGATTTCTTTAAAGCCGCTTTCAACATCCTCATTACTATCTTGATAATGAGGATTCCAAATACAAATGCTACTATTGAATAAATCAGTTCTGGTCCGATAGAGACAAGAATTTCTTGTAAATAATTTTTAAGTGTGTCAAGAAATGAAGTGTCCATATCAAAATTTATTTTGGAATAAGGTAATTATTAAAACTCATATTCTGAAGGTTTTACTGAATAGTTTCAGATTGTTAAAAAAAACCGTCTTATTTCTTAATTTTAATAGATAAAACCTATAACTTTTTTAATTTCAAAACAAAAAATGAATACTTTAAAGATTAAGTCCATTGAAAAAATAACCCATGACGTTTTACAAGTCAAAACCAATAAGCCTTCAAACCTAGAGTTTAAGCCTGGGCAAGCCACTGAACTTTTTATCAATAAAGAAGGCTGGAAGGAAGAAGGCAGACCTTTCACCTTCACAAGTCTCCCTGAAGACAAAGACCTTGAATTTGTCATCAAAACCTATCCGGATCACAATGGCGTTACTGAACAGTTATTGGACCTTAATGAAGGAGATGAGCTGCTTCAGAATGAAGTTTTCGGTAACATTTACTTTAGAGGGAAAGGAACATTCATCGCCGGAGGTGCCGGATTAACGCCACTTATTGCCATCTTAAGAGACCGGGACAAGCATGGAGAAAATGAAGACAACAAACTCATCTTTTCCAATAAAACCAAAGGAGATATCATTTTGAAAGAGGAACTCGAAAACATGCTGGGCGATCAGTTTGTGAATATTCTTTCTGAAGAGAATACAGATGACTACCCACATGGTCATATCGATAAAGATTTTTTAAAAGATCATATCCTCAAGTTAGATCAGAAATTTTACGTCTGCGGTCCACCACCCATGATAGAAAACGTTGTCAAAGATCTAAAAGATATAGGTGTAGACGATGATAATATTATCCTTGAAGAATAATTAAAAGACTTCAAAGAAAAGCAAAATGCCTTGAAATTTGCAAGGCATTTTTTGCTCAAAACTATTTTAATAAAAAATGATGTTAGGCTTTTGCAGATGTAGACATGAACATTTGGAGTCGGTTGACATCTTTTGGACTGATTCCTTTGATATTGATATCTATAGCTTTATGAGACAGATGAATTCGAAGAGTGTTTTCAATAATTTCTACATAATCAAGTTGATCTAAAAGCACTCTTTTGAAGAAAAAGGAATTGATTCTTATTAACGCGTATTCATTCCCCAAGAACACAAAGTGTTTATAAAGGAATAAGCCTATAAATTCTAACAAATCATACAATACCCCACCAAAAGCAACTCCAAAGAAAAAACCACTACTATCCTTATCAACTAGAAGACCTATAGCTGAAAAAATCAAAATGCAAGCTGACAGAACTGACATAAAAATACGTTTTGACCTGGTTTCATAGATAAATTTAATTCTTTTCATAACAGTTTAGTTTTGATGAATCTGTATAGAAGGCGTCAGAACGCTCAACCATTAAACTAACCAACCGCTGAATATCTTTAGGATTGACACCTTCTAAGTTAATAGTATGGGTCTTTGTATTTTCTTTAATGATTAGCTTTGTTTCTGCATAATCAATATGGGTGATATCATCATACTTTATATTGATATGAGATCTGCTAATTATTTTTATCGAAATCCTGCTTGTATTGTATTGAACATGTGCTTTGTACCAAAACATACGAGATAACAAAATCAAAGCAACAAAATTTAATATTAGATTAAAAAACTTTGCATGTCCAGTATCTTCAAATATTAAATATAAAATAAGAAATATCGTTAAGCCCAGCAAAACTGGCATAAAATACCTCCTGGCATATAAATTACCAAAATGTATGTCTTTCATTTTTACTAACTTTAACTTTAAATAAATTTATGACTTACAGCTATAAAAAACAAATCTGAATTTTTTAGTAAGATTTTGTAATTTTAGGAGCATAAATATGTAGACTTTGATTGATTTTCTCGCCTTTTTTGAAGAAATGCCAATTTGGATGAAACTGGCTTGGGTAATTGGTGTTTTGGCCCTTTTCTGGATACTGGAAGGTTATTACAGATTGACTGTAATGACCTATAAAAAAGTACAACATGCAGGGGTTAATTTCATTTTCTTATTCTTTACCATGCTGATCAATGTGGGGTTTGGAGCGCTTACCTTAGGTGTGTTTTTTTGGATCGAATCCAATCAGTTTGGGCTTTTGCACCTCATCGACTTACCTCCTGTTGCAGAACTGCTCTTAGCGATTTTGACCTTAGATCTTATCGCTCAATATGGGGTTCATTATTTCCTCCATAAAGTCAAGTGGATGTGGCGCCTGCACATCGTTCACCACAGTGATACCAAAGTAGATGTAACCACAGGAACAAGACATCATCCCCTGGATTTCACCATCAGGGAAACAGTTGCCCTGATGACTGTAATGCTTATGGGAATGCCGATTGCTTATTACTTATTCTATAGAATAGTAAGTGTATTCTTTACCTATTTTACACATGCCAATATTGATTTAGGACGCTTAGACAAGGCCCTAAGTTATGTAGTTGTGACTCCTAAAATGCATAAATTTCACCATCACCACGAAATGCCCTGGACAGATACCAACTTTGGAAACATGCTTTCTATCTGGGACAGACTCTTTGGCACCTTCGTATATGCTGATCATACCAAGATCAAATATGGTTTAGATATCGCAGATGAAGTCAGGGATGAAGATGTTTTCTACCAGCTAAAGATTCCTTTTAACAGAAGTGGCAAACAAAATCCTGGAACAGGATTCTATTCAAACCCGGAATGATTCTTCGCCCCCTCGCGTGAGGTATGCGAGTGGAAATCCCGCAGCCCCCAAAGCTTTGGGGGAGGAATTGAAACGGGCAGACCGACCCTACCCAAAGCCATCGGATTTGGGGAGGGGCACGCCCTAGTTATTAATAATCCAGTAAGTCCTGAATTTTCACTTTTACTTTTTCGGTACTTGGAATCATGGTTTCTTCCAAAATGGAATTCAGCGGAATAGCAGGCATATTTTCGGATCCGATGGTCATTACAGGAGCATCCAGGTACTGGAAACACTGCTCTTGAATTTTGCCACTGAGTGCTCTGGCAAAGGTATTGTCTGAAGGTTCCTCGGTGACCACTAAACATTTTTTGCATTTTTTAACCGATTTCATGATGGTTTCTTCGTCCAGGGGATGAAGCGTTCTCAGGTCTACAATTTCAATTCGGTCCTGCAATCCAAGTTCCTGAGAGGCATTCATCGCCCAGTGCACACCCATTCCGTAAGTGATGATACTCAGGGTTTCCTCGTTATCCTGCGGCCATATCTCCTGTAAAACCCAGGCTTTTCCCAGGGGAAGCACGTAATCCTCTGCCGGCTCTACGCTGGTTGCGCCTTTGGTTCCGGGTACCTTGCTCCAATACAAACCTTTGTGCTCAAAAATTACTACCGGATTGGGATCATAATATGCCGCTTTCATAAGCCCTTTGAGGTCTGCCCCATTACTCGGATACACGATTTTGAGTCCGCGAATATTGGCAACCACACTTTCAACAGAGGACGAATGGTATGGACCTCCACTTCCATAAGCCCCAATAGGCACGCGTAAAACCATGGAGACCGGCCATTTTCCATTGGATAAATAGCAGCTTCGACTCACTTCGGTGAACAGTTGATTGAGTCCGGGCCAGATGTAATCTGCAAACTGGACCTCCACGATAGGCCTGAGACCCACGGCAGACATGCCCACCGTAGACCCTACGATAAAGGCTTCCTGTATAGGTGTATTGAACACCCGATGGTCACCAAATTTCTGAGCCAGGGTTGCGGCTTCTCGAAACACACCTCCCAGCCTGCCTCCTACATCCTGTCCATAAAGCAGGCATTCCTTGTGTTTCGCCATCAACTCTTCGATGGCAAATAGAGCACAATCCACCATCACCACCTTTTCGGCTCCTTCTGGAGAGCGTTCGCCCTGCTCCTCGGTAATGGGTGTGGGAGCAAAATCATGGGTGAATAAATCCTCTGGCCTGGGGTCTTCAGCCTGCAAAGCTTCCCGGTATCCTTTTTCTACCACTGCCTGAGCAGCTTTTTCGATGGCCTGAAGCTCATCTACAGTAAATCCGTTATCCAGAAGCTGCTGTTTTAATTTGGGGTACGGATCTCTGGTTTTGGATTCTTCGAGATCGTCTCTGTAAAATTCCATTCGAACGCCGGAGGTATGGTGATTGAGCAACGGACACCGGGCATGTACCAAAAATGGTCGTCTTTCTTTCCTCACTGTCTCCAGAACCTTTTCAAATGCTGTATACGATTCTTCAAAATCGGTCCCGTCAATGCTTATAGCTTCCAGACCGTGAAAACCTTTAGCATAGTCGAAGGCGTTCTGCGCCCGGGTTTCTTTGGCATTGGCTGAAATATCCCAGCCATTGTCCTGTACTACATAAATAATTGGCAACTGCTTCAAGGCAGCCATTTGGAAAGCTTCTGCAATTTCGCCTTCGGTGACGGAAGCATCACCAAGCGAGCATAGCACAATCCCCCTAGCCCCCAAAGGGGGAACCTCAAAGTTTAAGTCCTTTCCTTTGGAAAGTCCCGACGCTTCTGAATGGGATAGACCCTCTTCTTTGTACTTCATCCCTAATGCCGCCCCCGTGGCAGGAATGGCCTGCATCCCTGTGGCAGAACTTTGGTGCGGAATTTTGGGTTTGTCATCATCTTTAAGGCTGGGGTGTGAATAATAGGTTCGACCTGCGGAAAAGGGATCGTCCTTTTTAGCCAGAAGCTGAAGCATCAAATCTTTGGGCTGCATGCCAATAGCCAGCAAAATCGAATCATCTCTATAATAGGGATACGCATAATCCTGAGGCAAAAGCTGCATGCCTACCGCGGTTTGTATGACTTCATGCCCGCGAGAGGTGGCGTGTACGTATTTGGAAACCACCTTAAAATTATCCTCAAAGAGTTCTGTCATCGCTTTGGCAGTGACTAAATTTTTAAAGGCTTTTTTGAATATGTTTTTGTTCATTGTTCTTTTTTTTAGAATCAGGAATCACGACGTTTTGAATCTTTCAAATTTATACGCATATGTCTTTTTATCTCTCTCAAAGTCGCAAAGGTGCTAAGCTTACTATATCTTTAGATTATTGACGATTCGTGTGATTCCATTTTTAATAAGCGATTCATTAAAATTGATTAGTAAGCCTAGCTTTAAGTTAGTCAATTTTAAATAGGTCAAAACTTGTTTTGGATGAACAGGAGCGATGCTTTCGACTGATTTTAATTCAATAATAACTTTATTATTTACAATTAAATCTGCTCGAAAACCCAATTGCATTTTTAAGTCATCCCATATAACTGGAATAGGTTTCTGGCGATCGACATTTAAGTTTAGTTTTCTCAGTTCAAAATACATGATTTCTTCATAAACAGATTCTAAAAGACCTGGACCCAACTGAGTGTGAATTTGATAAGCTGTATTCACAATAATTTTCGATAATTGGTTCTCATCCATGTTGCACCCCTTTTATTGTTTTCTGCGGCTTAGCGACTTTGCGTGTAATTTTAGAATCCTCCAAATAATCTGCAATCCTTAATTTTTGATAATTGAATCTCATTCCATTCACTGTTCACTCTATTTTGCGTCTTAACGACTTTGCGTGAGGTTTTAAGAGTACTCCAAATAATCCGCAATTCTTCTTAAAAAACTTCCCGCCAAATAACCGTCGACAATACGATGATCAAAGGACAAGGATAAATACATCATCTGCCTGATTTCTATTTGATCTCCGTCTTCGTATTCTATAACCTCAGCTCTTTTCTTTATAATTCCCGTAGCTAATATGGCTGCCTCCGGCTGGTTGATAATGGGTGTTCCCATCAAACTCCCGAAAGTCCCCACATTGGAGATGGTAAACGTACTTCCCCGCGTATCATCACTGGTGAGTTTGTTATCCCTGGCTTTTGCCACGAGAGCATTAACCTCTTTGGCTAAGGTTTTCAAATCTTTTTGATCGGAATTCTTAACCACAGGGACAATCAGATTTCCACTTGGCAAGGCGGTTGCCATTCCGATGTTGATATCCTCCTTTACAATGATGTTATTTCCGTCCAGTGAGGAATTAATCATCGGAAAATCCTGAATGGCCTTTGTGACTGCCTGAATGAAAAGTGGAGTGTAAGTTAATTTCTCACCGGTTTCTTCCTGAAATTTAGTCTTGTTTTCGTTTCTCCAGTTGACCAGTTTGGTCATATCTGCTTCTACATAAGCCGTGACATGCGGCGAAGTGTGTTTGGAAAACACCATATGATCGGCAATCATCTGTCGCATCCTGTCCATCTCCACAATCTTGCCTTTTCCTTTGTCAAATTGTAAATCAGGCACCTGAAAACCTGAGGACGACTCAGGCTCTGTCTGAACAAACTGAGCCGGTCTTCCGTCTTCTAAGTATTTATAGATATCAGATTTTTTCAATCGGTCATCGGCTCCGGAAGCCGGAATCCTGGCCAGTTCTTCGTAGCTGATGTGGTAATCTCTGGCAATTTTTTCAACCAAAGGAGAATAAAAAGACGAATGAGCCCCTCTTCCGTCTCCCCCAAGGGGAGAAACTTCTCCTTTCTCTCTCTTTTGTTGAGGAGTTTGAGCAGTGGTTTTTTGCTCCCCTTTCCTTTGGAGAGGGGTTGGGGGTGAGGATTCCCCTCTTCCGTCTCCCCCAAGGGGAGAAACTTTCTGTTTCCCTCTCTTTTGTAGAGGAGTTTGAGCAGTAGCTTTTTGCTCCCCTTTCCTTTGGAGAGGGGCTGGGGGTGAGGATTCCCCTCTTCTGTCTCCCTCAAGGGGAGAAACTTCCCCTTTCTCTCTCTTTTGTTGAGGAGTTTGAGCAGTGGTTTTTTGCTCCCCTTTCCTTTGGAGAGAGGTTGGGGGTGAGGATTCCAGAATCGCAATAACTTCGCCAATTTTAACTATTTCCTTAGCTTCAAACCTGATTTCAATAAGCCGTCCCGAACATGGCGCAGGCACTTCGTTATCGACCTTATCTGTTCCTACCTCAACGAGGATATCGCCTTCCTGAAAACTATCCCCTTCATGGATCATCCAGTTCAAAATAGTGCCTTCTGTAATGCTTTCTCCCATTTTGGGCAGCTTGAATTCTAATGTTTCTGAGGTGTTATTATTGTTATTCATATTTTATATTTTCTCGCTATCTACCCCAAAATCGTAAAGAATACTGAGGTTTCAGGTTCTTCTCTTTTCTAATTTCACGCCAAGTCGCTAATTTTTCTGTATTCTAATAACTCACATCTCAGCTCATCTAAATAGTATTGATCTGACACAAAGTTCTTACAGTATGTTCTATTGTCTTTTCTCTATTGTCTAACTTCTCATCACTACACACTAACCTCTCCTTACTACCCTCTATTCATTACCATGCTTAAACTCATTCAATGTCTTGTAAAAATCTTCCTGTTCTGGTCTATGTTCAGGACGTTCCCGAAGCGGCTCCACGGCTTCCAAACTGTCATGACAATCGGCAGGCAACTGCTGATATAATCGAGTTCCGGCAGTTTTCCAGGCGATCATCTCATCGGACACCTCTTTTATGATTTTAGCGGGGTTACCTACCACCAAACTTCGCCTGGGGATTATGGCTTCTGCTTTGACGAAAGTCATCGCACCCACAATACATTCATCACCAATTTCAGCATCGTCCATGATTACTGAATTCATTCCGATCAGACAATTCTTACCTAAGTTGGCCCCATGAATGATAGCTCCATGTCCTACGTGAGCCCCTGTTTTCAATACGATCGACTTCCCGGGGAACATATGAACGGTACAATTCTCCTGAACATTCACACCGTCTTCCAGTATAATCTCACCCCAGTCTCCCCGGATGGCTGCCCCCGGCCCTATATAACAGTCTTTACCAATAATCACATTTCCGGTGACCGCTGCCTGTGGGTGCACGAAACTGGATTCGTGAACGACGGGGATGTGGTTTTTGAATTTGTAGATCATATTGAGGAAAATTAATAAGTAAAAATGGTATCAGACGAAAAGACATAATTGATTAATTCAAGGTATTTTTAAAATTTGAAATCATTGCTTGTATTTTTTAGATTTTTTCTACGTATTGATTGAATGTTGTTTCACTAATATAATTTAAGTCGAATGCGCAAATTAATTGTGTTTCCCATTCAAATGAAGATCCCAAGGCTGTTTCTAAATACTGAACAAAATGTTTATTTGAATCTCTTGCAGAGCCTTCTGCAATATTTGAAGCAATTGAAACTGAACATCGTCGTAATTGGTTTGATAGACCATAAACTTCAGTTTTAGGGAATTTCTCTGTAATACTATATGTTTCACTTACTAAACTTCTAGCCTCTTGCCAAATCGTCAATTTCCTAAAATTATGCTTTAATGCCATCATTTATCTTTTTGTCCTTTCTTCAATTAGTCATATCTACTTCTTCTTTGTATTAATCCTTAAACCTCTTCAGCTTCTCTTTCGTAAACGAGCTCAGCACCAGCTTACCGCTGATTTTTGCGCGTTCTATCAATAACTCATCCCAGTCTTCGGTTCCTCTCCAAAACATCTGTTTCATATGCTTTACCGCTTCGGGGTTATATTCACATAGATTTTTAGCGAATTCTGAAACCGCAATATCCAGGGCTTCAGTAGTCTCATAAACGTTTGCAAACAAGCCTTTATCCCTGGCCCATTCAGCCGGATAAAAGGTGTTGGCGTCTATAGCAATCTGTGACATACCGCTCACACCCAGCTTTCGCTCCACAGCCGGACCCACTACAAACGGGCCTATGCCTAAATTGAGCTCACTCAGCTTGATGGAGGCGAATTTGGTGGCCAAGCAATAATCCATTGAAGACGCGAGGCCTACGCCACCGCCAACGGTTTTTCCCTGCACACGACCAATAATGAATTTAGGACATTTACGCATGGCGTTGATGACATTCGCAAAACCACTGAAGAATTGCTCTCCGGTTTTTTCGTCTTCAATAGAAATCAATTCCTTAAAGCTGGCACCGGCACAAAACGTGCGGTCTCCGCCAGACTTTAAAATAATCACTAAAACTTCATCATCCTGACCGACTTGAGTGATAGTACCAGCTAACTTAGCTAATATATCACTGGGCAGTGAATTATGCGCCGGATGAAAGAATTCTATCGTTGCTATCCTGTCCTGAATATCTTTTTTAACGTAGGGTTTTGTCATAATTTAGTGTATTTCTCAATCGATTTCGAATGTTCTTCAAAACTAATGATTGTTAGTATGATAAGCAATTACAATAGTTTAAATTTAGTAGTTTTGGAATAAATAACTAATCAGCTTAATTTTTTAAAATGAAAATCATCCCTGTCCTATTTACCTTATTTTTTCTTTTAACGGCTTCCCTTTACTCCCAAGAATATGACGAAACTTATATAATTGCTAGAGGATGCAGAAATGTTGGGGGAAACACGGAATTAATGAATTGTTTTTCAAAACAAGTATCCAATTTATTTAATCGCAGTAAAAATAAAAGGTTAATCAGTGAACTAAATCCAGGAATAAACAAATTCAATCTGACTTTTGAAGTTCAGTATGATAAAACTATCAAGTTGACTCACTTGAACTCCCTCAATCCTTCACTAAAAAAAGAATTTGAGAGAACGCTTAATAAAATGAAAATCTTGGAGCCTGCGATGCAGAAAGGTGAGGCCATTTCAGTGGCACTCCATATACCAATCACCATTGGCACAAAAACAACTGGAGTCTATGCTTACCATAAGATGAGTCAGATAACAGACAAAAATGATTATCCAGGCAACGAAAAAATCTTTCCCAGAATTGTCATAGGCTGTATTTATGAAGAGGGTAAAAAAGATTTTAAACGTTCCAGCGACTATTTACTGAACTTCCTTTTCAATACTATTGATCCGAATCAGATTGATTCACTTTTGAAACCAGGAATGAACTTATTTGAAATTAAAATTGATTATAATCAAAACGATGAGTTGACTAAAATCACATCTCTTTCCAGTAATGAAAAATTAAATACCATTTTTGAAGAAAATATCGCTAAAGTTTTTCAAGAATCCGAATTTTTAAGCCCTAGAAAAGACGATGTAGCTTATGCAGGTGAAATGATGTTTTATGTGTTCTACATGAAAAATTAGTCACTTTTCTTTTCTAAATCAATCCAAACTGTTCAAAATGATGATTGAAATGTTTTCGATTTAATAGTTTCCATTCAAAAGCCGTAAGCTCTCCAAAGACAGCATTTTTAGTAGTGACGTCGGGATGCTCTCTAAAGAACACTACAAAAGCTTCATAGGCTTCCAGCAGGGCTTTTTTAGCTTCTTCGAGATTCTCATGCTTGAAATCCTCCAGCCCTTCTTTTTTCATCAAAGGCATCTTGTAGCCTTGTGGCATTTTCTCGTAATTGTACAAGGTTTCCTGTACCTTTTCGAGATACTCCTCCGGTGTAGCCACTTCAAAATTGGAGATTTCACCAGTGGCTATTTTTAAAGTCATTTCCAAATGCTCCAGCATATGTTGTGGAGTCATCATTCCCCATTGAGGCTGACGTTCCTCTGAAAGTGCTTTTAGCTTGCTTTCAATAAAACCTCTGTCTATGTCATGAAACGTGGTCTGCTTCTTTTGGACCATCGTCAGAATGGTAGCGATAGCGACCAGTTTATCGTCTTCTTCGATGGCTTCCGTATCGAAGACCTCCACGTACCATTTCACAATGCCGCTCGGGAGCTCCTTTCCTTTTTGATCTCTGTCCACCTTTTCTTTACAAGTCAGTCGCACATGAATCGTATCGTTGTGATACAGCGGTCTCAAAAACCGAATCTCTTCCAGGCCATAATTGGCTGCAACCGGACCTTTGTTCGGGTAAACAAACAATCCCGCAGCTGCCGAAATAATAAAATAACCGTGAGCGGTTCGCTGCTCAAAAATACTGCCTTCTAAGGACGTAATATCAGTGTGCGCATAAAAATGGTCCCAGGTGAGGTTTCCAAAATTGATGATATCGGTATCGGTCAAGGTTCGGTTATGGGTTTTTAAGGACATTCCCGGCTGTATGTCTTCCCAGTGATAAGCAAACGGATGCGTCTCGGTTTCTTTATAATCGGCTTTGGGCTGATAAATTCCTGTGATTTCAGTCAGGGTCGTCGGGCTTCCCTGGATGGCACAACGCTGCATAAAGTGTTTGATACCGCGTTTTCCTCCCATTTCTTCTCCACCACCTGCTCTTCCTGGACCACCATGGACCAGATTTGGCAATGGCGAACCATGCCCCGTGCTTTGTTTGGCAGATTCCCGGTTGATGCACATAATTCTTCCGTGATGAGATGCTGCTTTGAGGGTATAATCACGCGCTATAGCATCGTCATTGGTGAATATGGAACTCACCAGAGACCCCTTCCCTTTTTTGGAAAGCTGAATCGCTTCTTCTAAGGTTGTATATGGCATCAGTGTACTTACAGGACCAAAAGCTTCAGTCACATGAGCCGCTTCATTTTTGAAAGGCTCGTGTTCGCGCATCAAAATCGGTTTGATAAAAGCTCCTTTTTCGAAGTCAGCATTGAGGGTTTCTGCATTATTAAAATCGCCATAGACTAGTTCAGCTGTTTTTGAAATTTCACCAACTGCTTTTTTAACAGCTTCCACCTGTTTTCTATCGATCAGACTTCCCATGCGAACCTCCTTCAGTCTTGGGTCGCCTAGTGTAATTTTATCCAAAGCCTTACCCAGCGCAATCTGAACATCTTCAATTAAAGATGCCGGAACGATAGCACGACGAATTGCCGTACACTTCTGACCGCATTTTACCGTCATTTCATTTCGCACCTCACGAATGAACAAATCAAATTCTGCTGTTCCGTGCACGGCGTCCTCTCCCAGAATTGAAGCATTCAACGAGTCCGCTTCCATGGTGAACGGAACGGATTCCTCAAGCAGTCTCGGGTGGCTTTTCAATAGTCGCCCTGTAGTTGCTGAACCCGTAAAGGTTACTATGTCCTGAGATTCAACATGGTCTAGAATAGTTTTCTCGGTTCCTGAAATCAGTTGCAAAGCTCCTTCCGGTAAAATTCCGGATGCGATGATTTCTTTGACCACCGCTTCGGTTAAGTAAGCCGACTGCGGCGCCGGCAGAACCACCGCAGGAACACCTGCCATCCAGTTCACCGCACATTTCTCCAGCATACCCCACACCGGGAAGTTAAAGGCATTGATATGCACCGCCACCCCTTCTTTAGGCACCAGAATATGATGGGCCATAAAGCGTCCGCCGTGCGACAAATCGATAGGATCTCCTTCCACATCAAAAGGCTGATTGGGAAACAATTTTCTCAACGAGGCATTGGCAAATAAATTTCCAAAACCCCCGTCGATATCAAACCAGGAATCCCGCTTGGTAGCTCCCGTGCGGTAACTTAATTCGTAGAAGGCTCTTTTTTTCTTTTGAAGGTAGAAGGCTAAGGATTTCAGCATATTACCGCGTTCCTGGAAAGTCATTTTCCGGAGTGTATCTCCCTTTTCACGACCATAGGCAAGGACTTCAGGAATATTGAACCCGTCTACATTTATAGAAGTGAAATGTTCTCCGGTAATGGAATCATAAATCGGCTGATCTTCACCTTTTCCCTGAGTCCATTGGCCTTGTATATAACTTTGTGTGGTTTGCATATTTAGTATTTTAAAATGTCGTTTAATGTCTTTTTTAGATGATCGAGTTGTGAAGAGCTAATGTTACCGAGTTTCTTTTTGAAGCGTTCTTTAGCCAGTGAACGAATATGAAAAACCATGACTTCTGATGTTGTTTTCAATCCATTAATTTGAGTGGGGTTCAAAACTAAATTACCTTCAAAATTATGAATTGAACTTGAAAGTGGACAACCTATTACAACGCCAAGATTTGTATTTAAAGTATTTCCACTAATTACGACAAGAGGACGGTTCCCGCCCTGTTCGCTACCCTTGATAGGGTCCAGATAAACTTGCCAAATTTCTCCCTGTAAAATTGAAACCTGACTAGTTTTTTCCATCAATTTCTTTGTCAAAATCTTGTAACATTTTATAATAATCTGCCATCCCTTCTTCCGCCATAGCCATGATATCCTTGTCTTTTGCAGCACGCTTGAATGATTTTGCATACTTGGCTTTTTGGATTTCGTCCAAAAAAAGTTCAAGCGCCTTCTCTATCAACTTGTTTTTCGGAAGTTTCAACTCTTTAGACGTTTTGTCTAAATCTTGAAGCAATTTGTCTGGAAGTGAAGATGTAAATGTCGTCATAATCAAAGTTTTACCAAATATAATAATTATTTACGGATCATATTTATAAAACATAAATACAAAAAAACTAATTTAACTCACATTCTCAATCACAGCAGCATAGCCCTGTCCAACGCCAACGCATCCCGAATCGCGTTGCACTCGGGACTTTATCGAATCATTACATTCTCGGCACTCAGCATGGCTAAACTCTTTCAATAATAGCAGCGTAACCCTGTCCTACTCCAACACATCCCGAATCGCAAATGCTCTCGGGACTTCGTTTACTCAGCATATTAAACTCTTTCTATTACAGCTGCATAACCTTGGCCAACACCAACGCATCCCGAATCGCAAATGCTCTCGGGACTTCGTTTACTCAGCATATTAAACTCTTTCTATCACAGCTGCATAACCTTGGCCAACACCAACACACATTGTAATTAAAGCATATTTTTTATCAGTTAGCTGAAGCTGAAGTGCTGCCGTATGGGCTAATCGGGTTCCGGTCACACCCAGCGGATGACCAATCGCAATTGCACCGCCATTCGGGTTGATTCGCGGGTCATCATCTTTCAACCCCCAGGCCCTGATACAGGCTAAAGATTGAGCTGCAAAAGCTTCATTCAACTCGATGATATCCATATCTTCCATTTTCAAACCTGCTTTTGCCAAAGCTTTATTGGAAGCCTCCACGGGACCGATGCCCATAATTCTTGGCTCTACACCCACAACAGCAGAACTTAAAATCCTCGCCATGGGCTTCAAATTATAAGTATCAATAGCCTTTTGCGAGGCTACAATGGTAGCGGCTGCGCCATCGTTTAGCCCTGAGGAATTTCCGGCAGTTACACTCCCCTCTTTCCTAAAGGCTGGTCTCAGTTTACCTAAGACATCCAGTTTGGTTTGAGGTTTTACAAACTCATCCTGGGCAAAAATCAGATCCTCCTGCTTGCGTCTTGGAATATGTACAGCAATAATTTCTTCCGCCAAACGACCATTTCCCTGAGCCTTACTGGCTTTCATTTGCGAGTGATAGGCGAATGCATCCTGGTCTTCCCGCGAAATTTTATGAATGTCGACCAGGTTTTCTGCCGTCACTCCCATGCCATCGGTGCCGAACATCTCATCCATTTTGGGATTGACAAATCGCCATCCGAAACTCGTATCGTACATTTTGGCATCATTCCCGTAAGCTGAGGAGGGTTTTGCAATCGCATAAGGTCCACGAGTCATGTGCTCGACTCCACCAGCGATGAACAAATCGCCGTCCCCTGCCTTTATCGCTCGGTTGGCGTGAATGATGGCAGAAAGTCCGCTGCTGCATAATCGATTCACGGTTTCACCAGGCACCGAATGGGGCATTCCTGCCAAAAGCGAGCACATTCTGGCTACGTTTCGGTTGTCTTCCCCGGCCTGATTGGCGCAGCCCAGGATCACATCGTCAAAGGCTTCTTTGGGTATGGAAGGATTTCTGTTCAGTATCTCTTTGATGACCAGAGCTCCCAAATCATCTGCTCGGACAGGCGAAAGCGTACCTTTGTAGTTACCAATCGGTGTTCGTATCCCGTCAATTATATAGGCATCCATATGTCGTTTTTTGTTATTTATCTTGGGCGTTTACAGGCTTTTTGTTTCAAGTCCTCTTCCCCAAATGGTTGGGGACTGCGGGCTTTCCACTACAACCTGCCTGCCGGCAGGCAGGTCCTTAACGCAAATTCGTTTTCAATTTATAAAATTTAATTATCATTTAATTCCCACTCTTTGGAAGTCCTAAACACTACGCCCTTAAAAAGGGCAACAATTTCTTCTTCTTTTTTTACTTCTACATAATGAAAGCCAAGTCTGTTTTTGGTGACCTCAACCTTAGATTCTGCGGTAATGTAATCATCAACATGTAAGGCTTCGATATGATTGATGGAGGTTTCTATCGAAACCGCATATTTTCCATAGGTATTAGCCGCAAAGCCAAAAGCGGTGTCTGCCAAAGCATAGCTAATGCCGCCATGCGCTTTTTGCATTGAATTGAGCATCTCCGGGCGTATCTTCAAGCCCACTTTGCATTTCCCTAAACTCACCTCCAGAATTTCAATTCCCAGCCAGGTACTGAAGGGATCTTGGGAGAGCATCTTTTTAGGTATTAGGTTGTAGGACATAGGTTGTAGGTTTTAGGTCATTTATTTGTTTCTTATTCTTTTAGAAATTGAAGCACGTAAGCTGCTAATCATTTTAGCCAACTCAACTAAGTATTCTCGATTTGCTTCATTTATCTCTTGACTAATGTAGTTTCTTTGGAAAGCTTTTGTACTGCAAGACACACATTCATGTAAGCTATGATAAGCATTTCCAAGATAATTATGAAACTGTTTATCTGTTCCAGCTGAGCCTTCTGCAATATTTAAGGCGATAGAATCGCTAGCTCTTCTTAATTGTGAAGTCAATCCAAATTGCTCTTCTTTTGGAAAACATTTTGTTTGCTTATGAACAACTTCACCAAACTCCATTGCTTTTTGATAGATTTTCAAATCCTCAAATTTAAAATGATACTTGGAATTCTTCATTTCTTAGCTATTTTTTCCTACTATCTAACACCCATCTCCTACAACCTCCCACCTAAACCCTACTACCTAAAACCTATCACCTATTTCTTTCATCTTCCTCAACAAAGGACTACAACGGTACCTGTCTTCTCTGTACGTATCGTAAAGATGGTCCATGTGTTCAACGCACCAGTCGATTCCTTTCTCATTAGCCCAGTTCAAAAGTCCCTTAGGATAATTCACCCCTTTGGCCATCGCCAGATCAATGTCTTTGGCTGTAGCAATATTTAAAAACAAAGCATCTGCAGCTTCATTGATGAGCATAACCAATACACGGTCAAAAATCTTCTGACCCATTTCCCGGTCTTTTACTGGAGCTGCTTTTTGAGCCTCTTCGCTATAATTGTAGAATCCCCTTCCGGACTTTCGACCTAAATAACCCGCTTCCGCAAAGCGTTTCTGAGTAAAAGACGGCTTATATCTTGGGTCGTAGTAAAAAGCTTTAAAAACGGTTTCGGTCACGGTATAATTGACATCGTTTCCAATAAAATCCATCAATTGAAAAGGCCCCATTTTAAATCCGCCAAATTCCTTAATCGCCCAGTCAATCGTGGCGAAGCCAGCTTCACCTTCGGTCACCCCGGCATAGCGCTCTTCGTAAATTCTAAGCGCTTCTCCATAAAACGGTCTGGCGACGCGATTCACGATAAATCCTGGTGTATCCTGAGCTTTTACAGGAACTTTTTTCCAGTCCTGAATCTTTGAGAATACTTTATCAAAAACCTCCTGAGACGTTTGCACCGCAGGTACGATTTCTACCAAAGGCATCAGTGGAGCCGGGTTAAAAAAGTGAACGCCAATACAGCGCTCGGGATGTTCCAGGACCGAGGCGATAGAAGCAATGGATAAGGACGACGTATTACTGGCTATGATAGCCTCTTTGCTTTGGTAACTTTCGAGCTCCTTAAACACCTTTTGCTTGATTTCCAGATGTTCAATAATCGCTTCGATGGTTAAGTCAGCTTTGGCTAGGGATTTCAAATTATCCTCATAAGAAATGTTGGACTGAATTCTGGTTTTTTCAGCTTCATCCATGCGTCCTTTTTCAATCAGCCGGTTGAGAACTTTTTCCAGAGCCTGTCTGGATTTATCTAAAGCTTCTCGTTTGGTATCGTAAAGTTGGACCTGGCAACCCGCGGTTGCGGCAACTTGCGCAATGCCGCTTCCCATGGTTCCGCTTCCTATAATTGCTACTTTCATTAATATTTTATATTTATTATTTCAAAATTGTTATTTCAAATTTTTAAGCTACTTAAAATTGATTTTTATTTTAATCCATTTTTCTTTTTAGAAGTAGCAATGCTTTTTGAGAAAATCTTAATTAGTTCTTCAGCTTCTTCTATTAGAGTTTTAATTGATTCAGTTTCCTGATATAATTCAGATTTCTGTTGAATAAGCAAATTAGTTTTAGATTCTTTTAATTCCTTCAAACAAATTTGCATTTTGTATATATAATCTTTGAAAGAGGAGCCTGCTAGTGCTTCCGAATAGTTCAGTGCTACACTTGTAGATGACCTTATCAACTGACTGCTCATATGGTCTGAAGCAAATGACTTCTTTGCTTTACTCCCTGTTTTGATACAATCTGCAGCAAAATCTATCAATCTGTTTTCTAATTCTAAGGATGTCATGAGTTGATACTGCAAATTTGAAATAAAAAATCCAAAATTTAAATTTTGAAATTAATGTCCTTTAAACTTCGCCTCCCTCTTCTCCATAAACGCAGCGACCCCTTCTTCATAATCTTCTGTATTGGCGGCAGCGATTTGGTATTCAGATTCCAGAGCGAGTTGTTCTTCGAGTGAATTGTTGAAAGACTTGTTCAGTGCTTTTTTGGTATAAGCCAAAGCTTTGGTTGGCATTTTGGCTAGTTTTTCAGCTAACTGTTCTACTTCAGCCTGGTAGGTTTCTGCTGAAAAATATTTATAAATCATCCCCATGCGTTCTGCTTCCACGGCATCCACTTTATCCCCAAGCATGGCTAAAGCAGAGGCTCTCTGAAAACCGATAAGTCTGGGCAGGAAAAAAGTTCCGGCCGAATCGGGTATCAGTCCGATTTTGGAAAAGGCCTGAATAAAACTGGCCTGTTCGCTGGCAACAACGATATCGCAAGACAGGGCGATGTTGGCTCCTGCACCTGCGGCAACACCATTGACAGCGGCGATGACCGGTTTTTCGATATTTCTAATTCTGGTGATGATGGGATTGTAATGATCCTCTAAGATTTGCTTAAAGCCCGGATGTTGCTCCGGATCTGTAATTTCCTGAATATCCTGACCTGCACAAAAAGCTTTCCCTTCACCAGTTAAAACGATGGCTCTTACCTCTTCGTTTCGGATGCAATCGTCAAGCGTTTTCTGCAAAGCAAATGCCATTTCTCGGTTAAAACTGTTGAATTTATTGGGTCTGTTAAACCTGATGTAAGCGACCTGATTTTGAACAGTGAGTAATATACTGGAATCCATAGGCTTATGTTTTTAGTGATTTTTAAGTTGAAAAGTTACGAAATTAGGTTGTAAAACCTTTTTGAAATGAGATTGACTCAGCTTTGATCCACTGAAATCATCATTGCCTAAAATTTTAAAAAGCAAAAACCTGGAGTAAGCCCCGGTTAGGGATTGAGGCATGTGATGAAGCTCTTCTTCCGCAGCCATAGCATGCGGAAGAAAGCGACTGCCAAAGGCCTGCCTGCGTTCCTTGAGGGGTAACCGCCAAAATGAGCTTAGATAAGACATTTAAAATAATCGAAGGTTTCTTCGCAGTCCTCGCATTTAAACATCGCCTTGCAGGCCGTGGAAGCAAACTGACTTACGAGTCTTGTGTTTTTGGATTCGCATTGCGGGCAAGGAATGACGCGTTTGTTACCTAGCAGGGCGTCTTTGTCTGACGTCGCATCCATGGGCGGAGCAATGCCATAGTCTTTGAGTGCTTTTTTGCCTTCATCGGTCATCCAGTCTGTCGTCCAGGCAGGAGACAAAATAAGTTTAACATGCGGGATATAGCCGTGTTTTGTGAGCTCGGTTTTGATATCGTCACCGATGACATCCATGGCTGGACAGCCGCTGTAAGTAGGGGTGATTTCCACTTTCACCTCTTTATTGGGCAATACTTTTGCAGAACGGACAACGCCTAAATCGATAATAGACAACACAGGAATCTCAGGATCGGGAACCGATTTCAGAATCTCATGTAACTCTACATCTATGTCTACGTCCTGCGTCATAAGTTAGGTATTGGTTGTTAGTTTTTTTGTTGTTTGTTATTGACAACTCAATTATTCCAGGGCTATTTCTTTGGTATGAAATATCGAACTTCTAATATCTTATATCTAATTTCTCACCTCTACACTACCACTTCATATCCGGGTAAGTCCGTTGCATATACTGCATGTCAGATAAAATAAAGCCCATATGTTCTGTATGAATTCCATGTTTACCACCCTTTTGGAAATACTTTGTTTCAGGAATATCGAGCGTCGATTCCTGGAGCAGCGCGGTGATGACAGCGTAATACTCGTCTTTGAAACTTGTGGTGTCCACACCATATCCGGCTTTGGCAACGACTTTATCATTTTCGGTCATATGGAACATCTCGTCGGTATATACCCACAAATCATTAACCGCTTGCTGAGCTTTTTGCTTGCTTTCTTCCGTTCCATCACCCAGCCTTTTTAGCCAGTCTCCGGAAAAACGTTTGTGATAAGACACTTCCTTCAAGCTCTTTTTAGCAATAGCCTGAAAATTCACGTTTTTGGAGTTTTCCAAAGCTTTCAAAAACATGAAATGGAAAACATCAAAAAAGTACTGTCTCACGATGATATACGCAAAGTCTGTGTTGGGCTGTTCGACCAAAAGCACATTTTTGTATTCGCGCTCGGTTCTTAAAAAAGCAACATCATCTTCGGTTATAGCTTTCGGAGAAAGTTCGGCTACGTACTGGTAGTAACTTCGGGTCTGACCAAGTAAATCCAGAGCCATATTGGTCATGGCAATATCGGTCTCCAGGGTGGGTCCGTGACCACAGAGTTCTGAAATTCGCTGACCTAAAATCAGGGAATTATCGGCTATGCCGTAGATATACTGAATTAAATTTTCGTTTGTCATGTACTTAAATCTTTAAAATTAGAACAGCCTGTTCATCCACTACATATGTTCGATATCATCAGGTAACTCGTAAAAGGTTGGATGGCGATAAGCTTTGTCTGCTGCGGGCTCAAACATCTCTCCATTATCATCCGGATTGGATGCTTTTATATTTTTGGATTCCACCACCCAGATACTCACACCTTCACTGCGTCTGGTGTAAACATCCCGTGCATTTTTAAGAGCCATATCGGCATCCGGAGCATGTAAGCTCCCGAAGTGGCGGTGCTCTAATCCATTTTTACTTCTTACGAAAACTTCCCAAAGTGGCCATGACTTTTTGTTTTTCCTTTCCGCAGAAATGGTCGATTTATTTTTTTTGTCTGTTTGATTATCTTCCATATTTTTTTTGAAATTGAAATTGAAGCTGAAAATGAAACTAAATTATAAACCTTTGATATTTTTTATGCGAGTTACCATTATTCTAATTAATTGGTCATTCTCATCTTTTAATAATTTTAAACCTTCAGTTGGTAATAAACCAGCTTTTGTTTGAATATTTAAATTCCGTAAACACTCTCTTAATTCTTTTAAACATAAACTCAACTTAAATAATTTATCCTTATCAGTTAGAGTCCCAAGCGCTTCACCGTAGTTTAATGCAGACGAACAAGATGATCTTATAAGTTGCTTTGCTAAATAATCGCCAGCGTATGTCAAAGGCTTTTTGTCATAAACTAAAATGACATTAGCAGCAAAACTTTCTAATCTATCACTTAAATCATAATTCATAGCATTAGTAATTTCGACTTCAACTTCGATTTCAACTTCAACTTCAATAGCAAACCGCTTCCTTCACATCCTGCTTTTCCTCCTGCTTATCGGCATAGGCAAGGGCCGCATCTCTTACCCATTCGCCTTCATCCCAGGCATTTTTCCTGGCTGAAATACGTTCCTTATTACACATCCCGTGTCCTTTCACAACCTGCCAGAACTCCTCCCAGTCGATTTCTCCAAAGTCATAATGACCGGTTTCAGTATTGTATTTCAAGTCGTCATCCGGTACCTTAAGTCCAAGAATATCGGCCTGAGGCACGGTCTGATCTATAAACTGCTGACGTAACTCATCGTTGGTTTTGCGCTTTAATTTCCATTTCATGGACTGTTCTGTATGCGTGGACTCGTCATCTGTGGGACCAAGCATCATTAAAGAGGGCCACCACCAACGGTTTAACGCATCCTGTGCCATATCTTTTTGTTCCTGGGTGCCGTTGCAAAGCGTCATCATGATTTCATAACCCTGTCTTTGGTGGAAACTTTCTTCCTTACACACCCTTACCATGGCTCTGGCATACGGGCCAAAAGAAGTGCTGCACAAGGGCACCTGATTGATAATTGCTGCACCATCCACTAGCCAGCCTATAGCTCCTATATCTGCCCAGGTTAAGGTAGGATAATTGAAAATACTCGAATATTTAGCTTTTCCGGAATGCAGCTGGTCGTAAAGTTCCTCTCTTGAAATCCCCAAGGTTTCACAGGCAGAGTAAAGATATAAACCGTGTCCGGCCTCGTCTTGAACTTTCGCCAGTAGCGCTACCTTTCGTCGCAAAGAAGGCGCTCTGCTAATCCAGTTTCCTTCGGGCAGCATACCTACAATTTCGGAATGCGCATGCTGAGAAATTTGTCGGATATGTGTCTTCCTGTATTTTTCTGGCATCCAGTCTTTAGGCTCGATTTTTTCATCACGAGCGATTTTAGCTTCAAAAATATCCTCTAAGCTTTTCATCTGTTCTTTATCCATCATAGCCTTTTATTTTTTTCAAAATTCTCTATTCTCTGTTCTCTATTTTCTATTCTCTATTTTCTTTTCTCCTTTCTCCTTTCTCTTTTTTCTATATACTATCTACTTAGTACTCACTACTGGGTACTCCTTTATACGTCAAAATCTACGGTCACCTTATCTGTGGTAGGCACAGCCTGACAGCTCAATACCAAGTTTTGCGCAACTTCATTTTTTTCTAAAGCGTAGTTCACTTTCATTTCTACATGCCCTTCCATCACTCGACACTTGCAGGTACTGCAAACCCCGCCTTTACAGGCGAATGGCAAATCTGCACCGGCAGCTAAGGCTGCATCCAGTATATTATCATAGGCTTTGGTCATCGCAAAATGAAACTCCTTACCTCCGTCCAAAATAGTGATTTGAGTCCCGTCTTTTCGTTTGGCCAAGGCTGCGTCAGTTCGCTTTTTATCTTCTTCTGAAAGTCCGGAAACAAACAGCTCAAAATGGATTCTATCCGCTTCAAGACCAAGACGCGTCAACTCATCACGAATCATAAAAATCATCTGCTCGGGTCCGCAAACAAAGACATCGCTGACGTCATCAATGTCAAAAACCGAGTTGGACAGAGCCTGAATTTTTTTAGAAGTAAACCTTCCATTCAACAATTCAATATCGCGTTGCTCTCTGGTTAAAAAATAGAAAATCTCGAATCTTCCAAAGTATCGATTTCTAATCTGCTCTATTTCCTCCTTGAAGATAATTGATTTAGCGTTCTTATTCAAGTAAAAGAGCTTACAATTTGAATAAGGCTCCTTGGCCAGATGGGTTTTTATCATGGATAAGATGGGCGTGATTCCGCTTCCTGCAGCAAAAAACAAGTAGGTTTGATCTGTATCCTGCTGTACATCTACTCCGAAATCTCCACTTGGTGGCATCACTTCCAAAATATCATTGGCTTTCAGTTCCCGATTCACAAAGGTTGAAAATTTACCCTCATATATTTGCTTGACCGCCACTTTCCATTCATCATCTACCGGGCTGGAACACAGCGAATACGACCTTCTCACGTCTTCGCCGTTGATGTCTTTTTTCAAAGTCAAATGCTGACCCTGATGATACTGGAAATCAGACTTTAAATCTTCGGGGATATGTAAAGTAATGACAGAACAATCCTCTGTTTCTTTATAAACATCCTTGACCTTAATCGGAAAAAAACTCGGCATGAATTAGTGATTTAGCAACAAAACTAACGATTGTTAGTTTTAGTTTAAAAAAATCGATGTTAAATTTAACGTCATTTAAGAGATTTTAAGCAGCTTATCCCGCTATGCATTTCAAGTCCGCTCCCTTCACTAAGCAAAAATGACTTCACCACAAAAGCTTCCTGCCGGTCGCTTTGTGGTTTGTATTTTGCTAAGCTCAGGCTTTACGGGCTTTTCATTTCTATCGGGGCTAGTTTTAGCTCATGCGATGCGAGTTTAAAAATTAAGACTTCAACTCAAGATAAAACTAAATCATCTACAATACACGTTTTCGCTCGCGATTCTTGATATACTCAAAAACAGCTGCTTTGGTGGTGAGCCAGTTTCTACCTTCTTTGTATGCATCTATTTTTCCTTTTCTTGCCAATAAACTAATGTATTCCTGACCGTATGGTAAACTTTCTTCTTCCACCAAACTGGAAATTTCCATAAAGCCCATGTCATTGTCTGGAAGAGAACCAATATAAATGTTCATGGTGCGCTCCAGGGCCTGTGCCATTAGCAAACTAAGTTTAAAATAATTTCCCTTATTGGCTGCATTTAAGGCAGTATAATATTTTTGGCGATCTGTGCTTAAAACAATAGCAGGCGTAAACCCCACTTTAAGCAAAAGCAAATTCATGACTAACCTGACTGTACGGCCATTCCCGTCAAAAAAAGGATGTATCCAAACAAACTTATGATGGAAAACGGTTGCCAGTTCAATAGCGTTGAGCTGTAAAGGATTTTCTACAACAAACTGAATAAGCTCATCCAGTAAATCTGGGACTTTACGTGCATTGTGAGGAATAAAATTCGCACCAGAAATGCGAACACCTCCTGTACGCAACCTTCCTGCATAATCTTCTTCAATACTTCTAAGCACATACCTGTGCAAGTCTAAAATATCACAGGCATTAAGCTGGTAATCCCGCTTGCTTAAAGTATATAAATGCTTTAAAGCCAGTTCGTGATTCTTGGCTTCAAAATGCTCACGAAGTGACTTGCCCTTAATGGTGATCCCTTCCTGTAAAACCAATTGAGTCTCTTGCAAAGTAAGTGTATTGCCTTCAATGCTGTTAGAATTATAGGTCCATTCTACAGATAATGCGTCCTGAATTTTTCGCAAAGCGATTTGTGGAAGCGGCCTGGCTTCATGCAACAATGCCTTTTTTTCGTAGAGCCGATCAAAGCTTGGTTGTAATTTTTCTCGATATGTTAAATCTATTTCCCACACACCCAAATATACTCCTTATTATCGGGTATATCATATTTTTAACACATCCGATATTAAAAATCATTTCAAAACCCATTGATGAGGTCCTGTGGGATTTCAAGTTAAATCGATAACCACAGAAGACACTTTTTACGACAGATAAATCTGTCAACTAGTTAAAGAGGGATTTAATTTAATCTGTGAAGTATTCAACCTTTGAATGAATAGATGACTTACGCTTACCTTCCTCAAGTTCACCATCAAACTTTCCCATATAGAAAAAACCGAGACAGGACTCTCCTTCTTTAAGCTTAAAAAAGTCATCAACAAGATTTATGAAGGAGGGGGAACTCCAGTAGGACCCAATGTTCAAGGCAGTGCAGGCCAGCCACATATTTTGAACTGCCATCGCCACTGCAGAAACCTCTTCCCATTCTGGCGGTTTGCCTGTTGGACTTTTCTGTACACAAATGGCAATAACCGTGTGGGATTGCTCGAACTTGGATATAATCTTTTTTCTTTTGAAAGATGAAGGATTTCCTTCCCATTCTGCATTTTTTTCGAGGATAAATTCAGCTAATTTCAGCTTAATCTCACCCTGTACTACTTTGAAGCGCCAGGGTTCTGTGTGCCTGTGATTTGGAGCCCAGTTGGCTGTCGCCAGAATTTTGTCAAGCTCTTCCTTAAGAATAGGCTCTTCATTGTATTGTTCAGGAAAAACCGAACGCCTTTTTTCAATGAGTTCAAATATATCCATGACTTAGTTTTTGAAAAGTTCTAAAATAGCTGCTTTAATTCTCTCCCTGTCTTCATCGCTCAGGTTTGAACCTGAAGGCAAACAAAGACCATTTTCAAACAAATGTTCTGCAACTTTCCCGCCGTAATACGGCATATTTGCAAAGACCGGCTGCATATGCATTGGTTTCCAGAGCGGCCTGCTTTCAATATTAAAGGTTTCCAGATGAAGGCGCATCTGTTCCCTGTCAATACCCCTGGTTTTCTCGGGATCTACAAGAATTGCAGACAACCAGTGATTACTGAAGTAATCTTCTGAAGGCTCTGTAAACACTTCAATTCCTTCAATATCCTTGAAAATTTCTTTATAAAACTTATGCATTTCTCGTCGTAAAGCCACATGCTCATCCAGAACCAGCATTTGTCCGCGACCTATTCCTGCGGAAATATTACTCATTCTATAATTAAATCCGACCTCTGAGTGCTGGTAATGTGGCGCATTATCCCTGGCCTGAGTGGAATAAAACACTATTTTATCTTTAGCCTGTTTTGAGGGACATACCAAAGCCCCTCCACCCGAAGTGGTGATGATCTTATTCCCGTTAAAAGACAAGGCTGCAAACTCACCAAAAGTTCCGCAGTTCTGAGATTTAAATGTCGATCCGAGAGATTCAGCGGCATCTTCAATGATGGGAATGTTGTACTTTTTGGCCACAGCAGCAACTTCTTCAACTAAATAAGGCATACCGTACAAATGCACGGGGATGATAGCTTTAGGAGTCTTGCCTTTGGAAATCCTATCTAAAATCGCTGTTTCAAGAGCCCTGGGACACAGGTTCCACGTCGAGGCTTCACTATCCACAAAAACAGGGGTTGCTCCCTGATACATGATGGGATTGGCAGAACCACAAAACGTAAAGCTCTGGCAAATCACCTCATCACCTTCTCCAACCCCCAGTTGCACTAATGCCAGATGAATAGCTGCCGTTCCGGTGCTTAGGACAACTATGTTTTTAGTATTTCCTAAATAATCTTCTAGATCGGCTTCAAAACCATTTACATTCGGACCTAAGGGGGCAATCCAGTTTTCCTGAAAAGCTTTGGCTACAAATTCTTCTTCTTGACCACCCATATGTGGAGAGGATAACCAGATTTTTGATAATTCTGAAGGCATTGACATAAATTATAGATTGAATGGTAAAAGTATCGTTTTAAAAAGAATTTTTAAATCTAAGCCGAAAGAAACATGACGATAATAGTCTAAATTTAATTTCACCTTTTCCGGAAAAATAACCTCATCGTTATAATGTAGGGGATTTTGCTGCTCACTCAGGACCTGTTCTTCGTTGGCAAATACAATAGAAGCAAATCCGGTAATGCCAGGCCTGAGTTTTAAAATCAAACGCTGTTCGCCTTCAAGCCGATCGTAATAGCCGGGGATATCCGGTCGCGGGCCAACCAGACTCATTTCCCCCTTCAGGACATTGATGAGTTGAGGCAGCTCATCTATTTTAGCTTTACGCAAAAACTTCAGAAGCCAATGAGGTTGTCCAGTCTCCAATAATGTTTTGAATTTATAAACTGTAAACAAATTCCCATACTGCCCAACTCGGGTTTGAAGAAAAAAAGGGCTGGACTTATGAATAAAAAAGAGGGAAATCGATATAAGTATCAAAAACGGACTCAAAAGCAGTAGTCCAAAAAGACTGATGATCCAATCAAACAAAGGCTTACCAAACTTCAAATACATTCGTCTAAAATAAGCAAAGGTTTAAATAATTACATAATTTTTAATGCGGGTAAATTTTATTTTGAAGGTTTAGCCACGATTCCGTGAAGCAGGATTTCGGTGATATCGTTTTTAAGGGCTTCACCATCTATACCACTACGTCTTCTGTACCAGGAATGCAAGGTCCTCAGCGTAGACAGCATAGAAAAAAGCATGACCTCAGTATTATTCGGCATAATTTCCCCGGCTTCAACTCCCCGGCCAATCATATCCCTTAAATCCTGCTCGTAGGCATTCCTGAGCTCCAGGAATTCTTCAAAATGAGAGCTTTCCAAATGTATCCAGTCGTTATTTACAATAGCGATGGCTTCAGGATTATTCAAAGTAAGTTCAATATGATGATTGATTACAGCTTCCAAAAGCGTTTTGGAATCGGCTTTTAAGCTTTTTACCAGTTCCATTTCTTTGGTAAAAAAATAAGCAACACCCAGAACAATTTCAGCTAAAATCTCCTCCTTGGAACTGATGTGGTTGTACAAACTCGCCGCCTTCAAATCCATGGCTTTGGCGAGATCCCGCATACTCACAGACTTATAGCCCTGTTCTCTAAACAAAGTTTTGGCAACCTTTATAATTTCTTCTCGTCTCGTCATCAGTCTTAAAAGCTCATGAAAGGATATTTTTTAACCAGTTCCTCTTTAAATTTAAACTGGTAGGCTTTCAGTTTGTCATAAGCCTCGCCTTTGGTTTCCGTTGACCGGTGAGCCAGAGATTTCTGAAGTTTTTCGACCTTGACCATATCCTCAAACACAGCCTCAGAAATAAAATTCATCTTGAATTTTTTCCAGATGACATCCACAGCCAGGGCACTGGGATGAATCAGGTCCCGATCGTAATAGCGGTAGTCGCGCAACTCATCCATCATCAGTTCATAGGAAGGAAAGTAGGCATGCATCGCTGAGTTATCGTCCAAAACACTGTGCAAAGCAGCTATCAAATGTGCTTTACTCCGTTGATTTTCTACAATTCCATCTTTGACATGTCTTACCGGAGAGATCGTAAAAATCAGTTTTACGCCGGGTTGTAATTGTTCAAAACTGGAGATGAGTGCCCTTAAAATTTCCTGTAATTCAACAGGAGATGTCAATTGCTTTTCAAACTGATCCTGAGGGCGTTTATGACAGTTCGCAACACCTTGTCCAGTCGCTATATGCCTGTAGATAAAAGAAGTGCCGAGTGTAATTATAACATGACTGGCGTTTTCAACCGATTCTGTCAGCTCTCTTTTTGCTGAATTTAAGGCTACTAAAATTTCTACCGACGAATTCCGGCTTAACCTTGAATGAGAGAAAAAAGAATGCCATTTTTCATTAAAATGAAACACATCATCAGCCATAAACTCTTCGTTATTCACTGCTTTTTTAACCACATTCAAAATAGCCTCGGGATGAAATAAAATCCCGAAAGGATTACTGGTAACTCTAAATTTAAAGTCCTCTAATTTCCTGCTGATGTGCTCTGCAAAACAGGACCCCAAACACACTACCTTAGAATCATAGTCTATGGGATAAGATGTTTTTTTCAGAGCTACTTCAGTGGAGAGTTTCATGCTAGCCTTCGGTTGATTTTTGCTCTACGAGGGATTTTGCTTCTTCCAAAGCTTTGGGTATTCCCCCAGGATTCTTTCCGCCGGCAGTGGCAAAAAAAGCCTGACCTCCTCCACCGCCCTGAATGTGTTTCCCCAGAGATTTGATGATTTTCCCTGCATTCCAGCCTTCCGATTCCACTAAGGATTTAGAAATATAACAGGCCAACAAGGCTTTTCCCTGAGCTTTAGAGCCGAGAACAATAAAGACGTTTTCCTGTTCCCCTCCAATTTGAAATGCTAGATCTTTCATGGCCCCGGCATCGAGATCCACCTGCTGTGAAACTAAATTCACACCTCCAATTTCCTGTAATTCAGACTGTAATTCAGTTTTAATTTGCTTCAGTTTCAGTTGATTCAGCTGTTCAACTTCTTTCTTCAAATTCAAATTCTCTTCCTGAAGGGATTCCACAGACTTCAAAACATCCTGTGGCTGATTCAGAATGGATTTAACCGAATCCAAAACCTGAGATTCTTTGGTTAAAAATGCTTTGGCCGCTTCGGATGTGATGGCTTCGATTCTTCTTATTCCGGAAGCTACCGAAGATTCGTTCTTAATGATAAAATGCCAGAGTTTGGAGGTGTTTTTCACATGCGTTCCTCCACACAATTCCATGGAATTACCGAATTTCACCAACCTTACCTTATCACCATATTTTTCTCCAAAAAGGGCGATAGCTCCTTTTTCGATGGCAGCATCATAAGCGATTTGCCGTTCTTCTTCAAAAGACAACGCCTCTTCAATTCTGGAATTTACAAAATCTTCAACTGCCTGAAGTTCTTTAGCAGTCAATTTTGAAAAATGAGAAAAGTCAAATCTTAAATAATCCGCCTGAACCATAGAGCCTTTTTGCTCTACATGTGTTCCCAAAACCTGACGTAAGGCCTGGTGTAACAGGTGTGTTGCTGTATGATTTGCAGCTGTTTTCTGTCGACGACTAACATCTACCTTAGCAGTAAATTCTTCGTCTAAAGCTTCTGGCAAAGTCTTAGAAAAATGAATGATTTGATGGTTTTCTTTTTTGGTATCCAGAATATAAACCTTGCTGCCATCCTTAAATTCCAGAACTCCCCTGTCGCCAACCTGACCACCGCCTTCCGGATAAAATGGGGTTTTATTCAGTACAAACTGGTACTGCTCACCCTCTTTTTTAGAAGTAACTTTTCTATACTTTACAAGTTGGGTTTGGATTTCGGTCTGATCGTAACCTACAAATTCTTCTGTTCCACTGGAGCCGACTTCTGTCCAGTCGCTTGAACTGGTTTGTGCAGCGTCCTTAGATCTCTTTTTCTGCTTAGCGAGTTCTTTTTGAAACGCTTCAAAATCCAGTTTGTAGCCCTGCTCACTCAAAATAAGACTCGTTAAATCGATAGGGAAGCCAAAGGTATCGTAAAGTTCAAAAGCCTTTTGACCACTTATGGTTTTGGAAGAAGAGGCTTCCATTAAACTATCCAACATTCCAAGACCCTGCTCCAGGGTTCTTAGAAATGATTTCTCTTCCTCTCGTATTACATTTTTACAAAGCTCAGCCTGAGATAAAATCTCAGGGAAAGCTTCACCCATCTGCTTTGCCAATACACTCACGAGTTGAAATATAAATGGGGTCTTGACATCCAAAAAGGTAAATCCATAACGGATTGCTCTTCTCAGAATTCGCCGTATCACATAGCCAGCTCCGGTACTGCTTGGTAGCTGCCCGTCGGCAATGGCAAAAGCAACAGCTCTTACATGGTCTGCAATCACCCTTATCGCAATATCGGTTTCTTCGGATTTGCCGTAGGTTTTGCCTGTGATGTTTTCAATGCTTTGAATGATAGGCGTAAATACATCGGTGTCGTAATTGGAGGTTTTATCCTGCATCACCATACATAAACGCTCAAAACCCATTCCCGTGTCAACATGCCTGGAAGGAAGGGTTTCTAAACTCCCGTTTGCTTTTCGATTATATTGAATAAAAACTAAATTCCAGATTTCTACCACCTGAGGATGGTCTTGATTGACCAGATCTTTCCCTGGCACCTTCGCCTTTTCCTCCTCAGTTCTGATATCCACATGAATTTCTGAAGCAGGACCGCAGGGTCCCTGATCCCCCATTTCCCAGAAATTATCTTTCTTGTTTCCCAGTAAGATTTTATCTTCATCTACCAGTGCTTTCCAAAATTCATAAGCTTCAGAATCCTTTACAAGTCCGTCAGCTTTATCACCTTCAAAAATGGTCACGTATAAATTATCCTTAGAAATTTCAAGCACTTCAGTTAAAAACTCCCAGGCCCATTCTATCGCTTCTTTTTTGAAATAATCCCCAAAACTCCAGTTACCCAGCATCTCAAACATGGTATGGTGATAGGTATCTTTACCCACTTCTTCCAGGTCGTTATGCTTTCCACTTACCCGCAAACATTTTTGAGAATTGGTAACCCGTGTTGATTGAGGCTCAGAATTACCCAAAAAATAGGATTTAAATTGATTCATACCCGCATTGGTGAACATTAGCGTAGGGTCATCTTTAAGAACTATTGGCGCTGAATCTACTTTGGCGTGAGATTTGCTTTGAAAAAATTCTAAAAATTGACGACGAAGAAGTATAGATTTCATAAAGTCTGTTCTGAATTTATTTTAAGGTGTTTCAATTTTGAGCTATATTTGTAAGTTACAAAATGGTTATTTGCAACCTTGTAGGTGCAAAAATACTATAAAATTAAAGAATGAGTAAAGTAAAATATTACTACGACAGCGAAACTTTATCCTATCGGAAAATCGAACCGAAAAAAGGAAAAAGCTTTGCGCTAGCCACCTTATTCATATTGGGCATAATTGCTATGAGTTTTGTTTTAGTTTTAGTTTACCTCAATATTCCGAACCTGGAAACTCCAAAAGAAAGAGCTTACAAGAGAGAAATTGAAAACATGAAGTTTCAATATGAACTTTTGAATAAACGAATGGAAAACGTTGTGGATGTTTTAGAAAATGTGGAGGAGCGTGATAACAACATTTACAGGGTTTACTTTGAAGCCAACCCTGTTTCTGAAGAACAGCGCAAATCTGGATTTGGAGGTATTAATCGATATAAAAACCTAGAAGGCTACGGAAATTCTGATATCATTATTGAAGCCACAAAAAATCTTGATAAGTTATCTAAACGATTAGTTATTCAATCCAAATCCTTAGATGAAATTGCAGAATTGGCTAGAAATAAAGAAGCGCTTTTAGCTTCTATTCCTGCCATACAGCCCGTAAAAAATGATGACTTAAGGAAAATGGCGTCAGGATTTGGAATACGAATGCATCCCATTTTAAAATACAGGAAAATGCACAACGGAATGGATTTTTCTGCTACTACGAATACTGAAGTCTTTGCCACAGGAAATGCAGTCGTAAAAAAAGCGAGACGAACAAGCGGTTTTGGGAACTTGATTGTTCTCGATCATGGCTTTGGATACGAAACTTACTATGCACACTTGAATGAGTTCAATGTAAGACCAGGGCAAAAGGTGAAGCGTGGAGAAATCATAGGATATGTAGGAAATTCAGGGCTTTCCACAGCGCCGCATTTGCACTATGAAGTTCACAAAAATGGCAAGGTGGTCAATCCTATTAACTTCTATCATGGGGATTTAACAGCAGAAGAATATGATATCATGTTAAATCAATCTGCTCTTGAAAATCAATCTTTAGACTGATGAGACACCCGCTTGGAGAGAAACTTTACTATTCTATCGGGGAGGTTGCCAAAGCCTTTGATGTTAATTCTTCTCTCATTAGGTTTTGGGAAAAAGAATTTGATGAAATTCACCCAAAGAAAAACGCAAAGGGAAATAGAAAGTTTACGCAAAGCGATCTAAAAACTATAGAATTAATATACCATTTGGTAAAAGAACGCGGATTTACTTTAGAAGGTGCAAAAACACATTTACGCGAAGACAAAAAAGAAACGCTTTCGAAATTTGAATTGATAAGCAAATTGAAAGCCATTAAATCTGAGCTTATCTCAATCAAAAATCAACTCTAATAAAATCAAAAGAAATGAAAAAGTGGTTAATCCCGGTAGTTGTAATTGTTGTTGTAGTCTTCGGCCTGTATAGCTGGACTAAAGGATTCAACAACACTGCTATAACTTTACAAGAAGAAGCAAAAACAGCATGGAGCAATGTAGAAAGTGCTTACCAACGTAGAAATGACCTTATTGGAAATCTGGTAAAGACGGTTCAAGGTGCGGCGGATTTTGAAAGAAATACGTTGACAGAGGTTATCGAAGCCAGAGCTAAAGCTACCTCTGTAAACATCAATGCTGATAATCTTACACAGGAAAACATTCAACAATTCGAGCAGGCTCAGGGCGGATTAAATTCGGCTTTATCCAGATTATTAGTAAGCGTGGAACGCTATCCGGATTTGAAATCCAACCAAAACTTCATGAATCTTCAGACTCAGCTGGAAGGCACCGAAAACAGAATCAATGTCGAGAGAAATCGCTACAATTCTACTGTTGGAGAATACAATACACACATTAAAGTTTTTCCCAATTCCATTTTTGCGGGCTGGTTTGGCTTTGAAGAAATGTCACGATATTCTGCAGATGAAGGTTCAGAAAATGCAAAAGAAGTCGAATTTGATTTTAATTAAACACACCTCTCATGAAAGTATCTGAATTTATAAGTCCAGACGACGAAAAAGAAATTGTAAAAGCCATCAAAGAAGCGGAGTTGAACACCTCTGGAGAAATACGAGTTCACATAGAACATAAATGTACCGGAGACAGGTTTGATCATGCTTTAGAAATCTTTGAAAAGCTTGAAATGCACAAAACAGAACTTTCTAATGGTGTTTTGATTTACGTGTCTATAGACGACCACCAACTCGTAATTTTGGGCGATAAAGGCATCAATGATGTCGTTGAAAAGGGCTTTTGGGAAAGCACAAGAGATGAGATTATAAGTCAATTTAAAGCTCACAACTACAAGCAAGGTTTAATCAATGGAATTTTAGAAGCTGGAAAACAACTCAAACAGCATTTCCCTTATCAATCTGATGATACCAACGAATTGGATAACGAAATTTCTAAAGGATAATTTATGAAATCACTACACCAGGTCATTATATATTCTGCCATAGCACTTTTATGCTTTAGCTTTGATGGTTTTACTCAGATTGCAATTCCAGAAAAGCCCTCTAAAGAAATGGCTGTTTATGACGGCGCCGATATTTTTAAGGACAACGAAGAACAACAGCTAAGACAAAAACTGGAAACCTACGCAGATACAACTTCCACACAAATAGTAGTCGCTACCATCAATTCGCTTAACGGAGAGTACATTGGGACGTATGCCGCAGATTGGGGGGATGCCTGGGGTATTGGACAGAAAGGAGAAGACAATGGGTTGCTTATTCTGATTGCCAAAACGGATGCTAAAATCTGGTTCTCAACAGGCTACGGATTAGAGCCTTACCTTACCGATGCAACATCCAATACCATCATTGAAAATATCATCCTACCCGAATTCAGAAAAGGAGATTATTACGAAGGCGTGAATCAGGGAACAACAGCTGTTTTTGAAGTTCTAGCCGGAAGGTTTGATGCTTCCGCTATTCAGGATAAATCAGATGAAAGCACCTGGCCATTTGCCATTTTTCCGATACTTATATTTATAGTCATTTTTATTCTCGTAAGAAGAAGAAATAAAGGTGACGGCCCTGGTAATGGCAGCAATAGACGAGGTCCGGACTTACTGGACTTCCTTATCCTTGGCAGTATGGGAAGAAGCATGGGCGGCGGTTTTAGCGGCGGATCTTCTGGTGGCTTCGGTGGCGGAGGCGGCTTTAGCGGTGGCTTCGGCGGAGGTGGCTTTGGAGGAGGCGGTGCTGGCGGTAGCTGGTAATACAAGCTACAGCAGCTAAAAAACGGCTTAACAAGCCTTTTCTTTTTACCTGCAAACAATCATTCTCCTGAGGAATACAGGATTTCTACGGTTAAATCATAGTGAGCTTTTCGAGACCAACAGTTATGAACACTGGACTAGGCTCAAAATCTACGCCTGGAATTTGGATCTTTTCCGCCAAACTTGCTGAACTTATAAGTAAAACTTAGCATAAAATAGCGTTCTAGTATCAACTGATCGGTGTCCTGAACAAAGTCATCTCCAGTTTGTCTTCGCGTGCCAATATTTTCGTCTAATAGATCGAAAACTTTAAATTTCAAAGTGGCATCATCATCTGCAAACTGATAACCTAAACTCATATTCCATTGCAAGGAAGTTGACCTGAAATCTGCGGCTACATTTCCGTATTTGAAATAAGTGATATCATTACCAAAAACTACATTTTTAGGCCAGTAGGTTGTCGCCTCCAGTGAAAAATTGAGATTTGTAAATTCTTCATCTCTGTTGGAGTTTAAATTGAAATTCCTAAGGTTATAATCCAATCCAAAACCGGGGTTTAAAGTTATAACTTGTTCTTTTTCGTAGGTAACCCCCAAATAAGGGGAGACCACATAATTTTCACTTTCAAATTGCTGGCCGTTTGTAAACCCTAAATTTTTAGTATATTGACCTGAAATATTACCTCGCAGCCGATATGTGTCCTCATTTTCTGATTTCAGCTGCTTGCTGTAATAAAAATTGAGGTTTGCATTTTGGGCACCGCTCACGTTATCGTAAGTTGTTCTTCGTATTAAATCTTCATCTGTAACCGAAACAGAAACCACTTGATCTGTGACATAACTATAAGACATGTAAAAACCATATCCAGATCGTGTCTTAAAATCGAAATTATTGAAATTGATATTTATATCCTGATTGAAAGAAGGTTTCAAATCGGGATTACCTCTTATGATATTTAAAGGGTCTGTCTGAATACTTACAGGCTGTAATTGCTGGATCGACGGGATATTATTACTGTTTCGATAATAAACACCTATTCGTTTAGACCTTTCAAATTCATACCTCAAGTTGGCACTTGCGAATAAATTATTGAAATCATTATTAAATTCTATATTCTGTATGAGATTTTCAGTTCTTAACTGGGTATTCAATAAACCAAGATTGAAACCGGTTCTCAATTTATCCCCTTCGTAACGCAGCCCAACACTTGGGATATGAGTTTCACCTTTCACTTTAAATTCATTACTCAACTCTGCGTTAAAATTTGAGTATAAGCTGGTATTTTCATCAAAATCGAAAACACTCCTTTCGTTCTTACTGGATTCTATTTCGTAAGAGTACCTCACATCCAGAAACAAATCATCTGTCATTACAGCCCGGTAACGCGATTGAACTTCGTAAGTATCCTCATTATTTTCTTCAGAGATCAATTGGTCTTGAATCTGAGTATTTGGATTGTCTCCAAAAGTCTCTCGACCCGAAAAGAAAAAGTTGTCGCTTTCGCTTTTGTTATTTTCGTTATCAAAGGTAAAACTTAAAAAAGCGCCTCGACTACCGAATTTTCTTGTGACAGAAAATCTATTGCTGAAGTTCATACTCAGGTTATCATTTCTATTTTCAGACTCGGAAGTGTTGATGAGATTCCCGTTTTCATCTAAAGACTCAGAAAGATTGGAACTTTGCGTCGTTCCTTGACTGATATTTATAGAAGGGCGGATCGAAATTCTAGTCAAGGTATCTGGTTTAATTGAAAAATTTACGTTTCCTCTGTGAGAATTATTATCTCTAGTGGCGTTGCTTTCAGAATTAGAAAAGAAAGTACGATCTGGCAATATATTTTCACGTCTTGCTGAATTTCTAGTATCTGTTTTATTGCTTCCAAAGAAGTAATCTGCGGACAAATCATATATCTCCTTCCATTCATTTACAAAACTCATTCCAGCGGTTTCAGATTTTGTGATCCCAGTATTATTGCCAAAATTAAGTCCGTTAATACCAAAACTGCCTCCACTCCTGGTAATGGTTCTGGCTCGTCTGCCCATGGCATCAAAAACTTCATCAAAAGTAAATCCACTACTATTGATATTGTTGGAACTTGCTAGCACGCTGAGTCGTAAATCATCCTGAAAATAATTTGAAATACCGCTTATTTCATATCTGTCATCTGTTCCACCACCAATTGTAGCTCTCGAGAAATAACCTCGGTTTTTATCTTCATCAATGGTAATATTGATGGTTTTGTTTTCTGAATCACCTTCCTCCCCAGTAAATTCCTGAGATTGGGTTTTTGTATCTACAACCTGGATTTTATTGATAATTTCTTTAGGTAAATTTTTGGTTGCAATCTTAGGGTCGTTGCCAAAAAACTCTTTTCCATTCACAAGTATTCTTTGTACAGGCTTACCATTTACCGTTATATTTCCCGCAGCATCCACCTCAACACCTGGCAATTGCTTCAATGTTTCTTCCAAATTGGCATCAGGCCTCGTCTTAAAAGATGCTGCATTAAATTCTAAAGTGTCCTTTTTAATAGTGATTGGAGAGCGGTTGACATTAATTAAAACTTCATCCAGGTCATTTGTTAACTCCTGAAGCTTTACTATTCCAAGATTTGTCGTCGAATCAGAAAGTGGAATTGTTTTCACAAAAGGCTGCATGCCTGTAAAACTCACATTCAATCTGGCTTTATCTTCTTTTGTTTTAACCAAAAGTTCAAAATTACCAGAGCTGTCAGTTATGGTATAGTTCAATAAAGTTGAATCATTTAAAGTCTCAACAAAGATGGTCGCTGAGCTTAATTTAGTATTAGATACACTACTTAGCACCTGACCTTTAAGAAGGTACTCTTGTGCAAAAGAAGAAAAAACAGTTAAAGAAAAAACAGAAGCCAGTAAGATTTTTTTCATAATAGGTTTGTCGATTAACAAACCTAAGACTGAATTAAACTCTCGGTGTTTAATCTGATTTTTAAAAAAGACAACTATTCCATGCCTCTACTTCTTTCTCATATAAATAGAAATCGGTACACCCTTAAAATCAAATTCTTGTCTCATTTTATTTTCAAGAAAACGCTTATAAGGCTCTTTCACGTATTGTGGAAGGTTACAGAAAAAAGCAAACTGAGGTTGTGGTGTTGGTAATTGAGTGATAAACTTAATCTTCACATACTTGCCTTTTAAAGCTGGCGGTGGATTATCAGCAATAATAGGAAGCATGATATCGTTGAGTGAACGCGTTTTTATTTTTTTACTTCGGTTTTTGTAAACCTCAACAGCCGTTTCGATGGCCTTATAGATTCTCTGCTTATTCAATACAGAAATAAAAACAATGGGAACATCTACAAATGGTGAAATTTCGCTTCGGATTTTGGCTTCGAATTCTTTCATGGTGCTGGTGTCTTTTTCTATCAAATCCCATTTATTAACCAAAATAACCACGCCTTTTCTGTTTTTTTCTGCCAGCCAAAAAATACTTTGGTCCTGACCTTCAAAACCTCGTGAAGCATCCAGGACAATCATGCAAACATCAGCATTTTCAATAGCTCTAACACTTCGCATCACAGAGTAAAACTCTAGATCTTCTTTTACTTTAGCTTTTCTCCTGATTCCTGCCGTATCGACGAGTTTAAAATCGAACCCGAATCTTGTATACCGCGTATCTATAGAATCTCGGGTTGTTCCAGCAATATCGGTTACAATGTAACGCTCCTCACCCAACAAGGCATTTATAAATGAAGATTTTCCTGCGTTAGGACGTCCAACGATAGCAAATTTTGGTAAGTCTTCATCAACCTCAATCTCACGTTCTGGAAGCTTTTCTACAATAGCATCCAGTAATTCCCCAGTACCACCACCACTTGTTGCAGAAATACTATGATACTCACCAAGTCCAAGATTGTAAAACTCAAGAGCATCGGTTCTATTTTTATTAGAATCTACTTTGTTGACGCAAAGCACAACAGGTTTGTTCACTCGGCGAAGCAATTTTGCCACATCTTCGTCCATTGGCGTGATACCTGAAATAACATCTACCACAAAAACAATCACATCTGCCTCGTCAATAGCCAATTCTACCTGCTTATCGATCTCTTTTTCAAACACATCATCACTACCAACTATATAACCACCAGTATCAATAAGTGTAAATTCACGACCGTTCCAATCTGATTTCCCGTAGTGCCTGTCACGCGTAACACCACTTACCGAATCAACGATAGCTTCTCTACGCTTTATCATTCTATTAAAAAGGGTGGATTTTCCTACGTTTGGTCGACCTACAACGGCTACAATGCTATTCATTTCTGTATTTTAAATAATTTGCAAAGGTACATTAAATAATAATGCTGGAATATAAACAATTTAGATTTGCTGTTTCTTCTGAATTTGATAAAAGTTAGCTTGATGCTGTCAACTAATTTTATGCCTTAGACTTCACAGGTTTTTAAAACCTGTGAAGTCTATTTAAAAATAAAAGCTCAATAAATCATTTAGCAGTTAGTATTTACAAATGTTTATATGGTGACACAACTTTTGAAGGTGCATTCAAATTCAATTTGAAAATTTTATGTAAATTTTGACTTTTTTAAAGATATGGCTGAACTGATAAATATTGAGGAATTAAACGAGCAACTTCAGCTCAAACCAAGATTTAAAGTTGAAGTTGCTGATATCAATATTCATAACCGTCTATCTGTACCACTAGAAGGTGATTTATTTCAGAAAGTAGAAATCAAACGTTTAGATGATCACATTTGGTTGTCTATTATAAAAGCTGACAGAACGTATTATTCGCCACGTTTGCATATCGAAATTGAACAAAAAGAAAAGGTTTGCATTTTACATTGCACCTTTGGTCCAGACCCGAATTTGTGGACTATGTTTATGTTTGTTCACTTCTTTTTAGGGTTGTCTTTTATGGCATTACTCGTGTGGCTTTATACAAATATAACATTAGATAACACCAATACTATCGTTTACATTTTAATGTCTCTAATTGCTTTATCCTGGATATTCCTTTATATTTTCGCTCGACAAAACCGGCAAAAAGCAGCTCCACAATCCAAACAGTTACTCAAAGCTTTTTCCAAACTGATTCGTTAGCTATTATCATAACCAAACCGCTTAAGCTGATTTGGATTGCTACGCCAGTTTTTATTTACTTTTACGAAAGTTTCCAGGTGAATTTTCTTGTCAAAAAACTTCTCAAGATCTTTCCTGGCTTCGGTTCCAACGCGTTTTATCGCTGATCCTTTATGACCTAAAATAATGGCTTTTTGAGATTCGCGTTCTACCATAATTACACTTCTTATATGAATAATTGAATCGGATTCTTCAAAGCTTTCGGTTTCCACCTCAACACTGTAAGGAATTTCCTTCTTGTAGTGCATCAGTATTTTTTCTCTGATTTTTTCATTGACGAAAAATCGCTCAGGCTTATCGGTGAGTTGATCCTTCGGATAAAAGGGAGGCGATTCTGGCAGAAGCTCCAAAATACGATTAAAAACCTCTGCTACTCCAAAGTTTTCTAATGCTGAGATTGCGAAAATTTCAGCATCCGGAAGTTGTTCCTCCCAGTGTTTTTGTTGTTCTAAAAGCAAATCTTCGTTTCCTTTGTCTATTTTATTCAGAAGTAATAAGACAGGCATTTCTGCATGTTGAAGTTTTTGAAAAAAAGCTTCATCTTTCAATGCCTTTTCTCCAAGTTCTACCAGATAAAGAAGAACATCTGCATCCTGAAAAGCAGATTTTACAAAATCCATCATAGAATTCTGTAATTCATAAGCAGGTTTTAATATTCCGGGAGTGTCGCTAAATACCATTTGAAAATCTTCACCATTTACAATGCCAAGTATTCTATGGCGAGTGGTCTGCGCTTTGTTGGTTATAATGGAAAGTTTTTCTCCAACAAAAGAATTCATCAGCGTAGATTTACCAACGTTTGGATTCCCTATAATATTAACAAATCCTGCTTTATGTGTTTTAGTTTCGATAGTTATTGATTTAAATTTATACAAAAATAAGAAATTCATTTCAACCAAAGGTCTCCAAACTTAGCTTGAAATCTTATATTTGCTTAAAACCAGAAACTATGAAAAAGCTATGTATTGCCATAGTGCTATTTTGTTCTATAAATGCATATTCTCAAACTGAATCTTCATTCTCTTACACAAAATTTCACGAGCCGAAACTTAACCTTGGATACCTTATATTAGGAAACTTTGACGTGACTTACGAACATCTGCTTAGCGAAGAATCTGGTATTGGCGTTAATCTCATGGTCCCTTTTGATGATTATATAGACTGGAACATCAACTATAATCTTACTGGTTACTATAGATTTTACTTCGGAGAGCATTACGCCGATGGATTTTTTGGTGAAGTTTTTGCCAACCTCAATAGTGTACAAGACACGATTGAACTGGATGGTGGAAGCAGAGATGAAGACATCACTGATCTTGCTTTGGGATTAAGCGGTGGCTATAAATTAGTTTCTGACGGCGGTGTTGTTTTAGAAGTATTTCTTGGTGGTGGACGAAACTTGTTTAGCGAATATAATTCTGAACGTGATTTTGATTTCGTTTTGAGAGCTGGTCTAAACGTCGGATACAGATTTTAATTTAAACTGATAAAACTTGAGCCAAACCGATTTTCAAAAAAATTCTAAAATCTTTAATCTTCTTTTTGAAGGAATTTCAGAAGGAATAATAGTAGTAGACGAAACCCAACATATTGTTGAAGTGAATTCTGCTACAGAAGCTATGTTTGGGTATGAAAAAGGTGAGCTTATACAGCAACACCTTGATGTCTTGATTCCAAAAAACTACAGACCTAACCACCAGCATCACGTGGATAAGTTTATAGAAAATTCAGAAAAACGCCAGATGGGTCATGGCAGAAATCTCCACGGTCTAAAGAAGAGCGGTGAGATTTTTCCTGTGGAAGCAGGGCTAAATCCTTTTCAATATGAAGGCAGGCGATACGTTATGTCTTTGATAAGTAATATCTCACAAAGGGAAACTCAAAAACGTCAGATAGAAGAACTCAATAAAGACCTGGAACGCAAAATTGAACAGCGTACCGAAGAATTAAAAACAACCATCCAAAAATTACAAAATCTCAATTCTAAGCTGGAGAGTGAAGTGCATAAAAGAAAACAAGCAGAAACCAAAACCAAAAAAGCATTACAGAAAGAAATTGAACTCAACGAACTTAAGACCAAGTTTTTATCCTTGGTATCACATGAGTTTAAAACCCCTCTAAGCGGCATATTGACCTCCTCTACTTTGGCCAAAAAGTACACAGAAACTGATCAGCAAGACAAAAGAGAGAAACACCTAAACACCATAAAAAATAAAGTGCATTACCTCACTGGAATTCTAAATGATTTTCTATCTATCGAGCGTTTAGAGTCTGGTAAAGTCACTTATAAATACGAACAATTCAGCCTGATTACTCTTGTAAACGAAGTCATTTACAACGCCAATGTTACTTTAAAAGATGGACAGGAAATCGTTTACCCGCAAAACCTTCAAGACATCAGCTTAAGACAAGACAAGCATGTTTTAGAATTGATTTTATCCAATTTATTGAATAATGCCATCAAATATTCATCAGAAGACACCTCTATTTATTTTGAAGTGGATTCCTCTGAAGCCAACTTGATTAAATTCAGAATAAAAGATGAAGGCATAGGCATTCCAAAAGAAGATCAAAAGCATATTTTTGAAAGGTATTTTAGAGCAGAAAATGCTTTGAATAATCAAGGAACTGGTATTGGATTGAACATCGCTAAAGTTCATCTTGAAAACTTAAATGGCTATATTTGTTTTGAGTCGATAGAAGGAAAAGGCACAACGTTTTATATAGAAATACCAAAAGTCCATGAGTAAAAAGATTTTATTAATTGAAGATGATAAAACTGTAAGAGAAAATACGGCTGAACTTCTTGAATTGTCAAATTATCAGGTAGAAACAGCTTCTAACGGTAAAATTGGGGTGAAAAAAGCTCCGGTCTTTTTTCCGGATGTCATTGTTTGTGATATTATGATGCCAGAAATGGATGGCTATGAAGTTTTAGATAGATTGTCTAAAAATGAAACTCTAAAAAAAATTCCTTTCATTTTTTTATCTGCAAAAACCGATCATAAAGATGTAAGAAAAGGGATGAATCTTGGGGCTGATGATTATCTCACCAAACCTTTCGAAGAAGATGAATTGATAGATGCCATAGAAAGCAGATTGGCAAAATCAGATATTTTAAGTTCCAGCGAAAACAATCAAAAACCAATATCCAGACTTCAATCTTTTAAAGCTTTGAAAGATGTTTTTAGAAAAGAAATGTTGAAAACCTTTGAAGCTGGTGAACATATTTTTAAAAGCGGTCAAGCTTCAAATTCAATTTACCTTATCGATAAAGGTGTAGTCAAGACTTATAAGCTGGAGGAGAATGGTAAAGAATTAATCACAGCGATACACAAAGTAGATGACATTTTTGGTGACGTGAGCTTCACAAAGCAATCTAGTAATTCAGAATTTGCATCAGCCCTTGAAGATACTTCTCTCTATGAAGTTTCTATTGACAGAGTAAAAGCTCTCTTTAATGAGCATCCACAGGTGATGTTTGAATTTATAGACCAGCTTGGAGAACACTTGAGCGAGAGCAAATCTCAACTCATGGACATGGCATACAGTTCTGTAAGAAAAAAAACAGCCCAGAGCATTTTGTTATTCTCTGAACGTTTGAAAAAAAATAAACTCAGTCAAATCCGTATTTCCAGAGCAGATCTTGCTGCTGTCGCTGGCATTGCTTCTGAAAGTTTAATCAGAACACTTTCGACCTTCAAAAAAGAGGGAATTATCGATGTGGAGGGCAGAAACATCAAGATAAATGATTTTGAAGCTCTAGAGCGAATCGTTTAAATTTAAGTAATAAATACAATAAAAGAGAATCTGATTTTTATCATATTTTAAATTTGATTCTGCATATACTTTTGCAGTCATAGGACTTTATCTATGAATGTAGTATTGCTATCTGATTTTTCATCATTATCCACGCATATGTTGGATTATGCTGCGATGCTATTCAAAAATCAAGACGTTAACTTCACAATTTTACACTTAGAGTCGTCCTGCCAAAAAGAGAGCTTGAATAAAAATCACAGTATTATTTTTAATCAGAAGCTAAAAAAAGATCGAAAGTTTCTTGAATCAAAGGGTTTTGATAAGAAAAATATTCAGACAAAATTGATAGTGGGGCCATATATAGAAAGCATTCGGCACGTTATCATTAAGGAGCAAATAAGCCTGATCATGCTTGGTAATTCTAGCAAAGAAATCTTCAGTACAGGATTGTTTTTTGATAAAAAAACCTTGGAAATTATTACTAAGGTGAAATGCTCTGTAGTCTTGGTTCCTGAACAGGCTCATCTGGAACTACCAAAGACCGCCTTATTACCTACAGATTTTTCAATCACTTCTGAATATAGTATTTTCAATATTTTAAATCTTTTACCTTTCGTAAAGCAAACAAATCTTTCCCTTCTATCAACAGGCCACAACAAAACACTAGGCCCCAACAGAAAGCAGTCTAAAGATTTGATTTACAGAGCCATCAACTCTTTAGAGTTTAAAAACATAGAAGAGATTAATTACGGGTCTAAAGTCATTGGTATCAAAGAATTTGACATAATCATGGTCATGGCTAAAAACCTGAGCATTTTTCAAGATTTATTCAGCACCTCTCGCCCCTTTTTGAATAGCTTAGAAGCACCTGTTCTCTTTTTGCATGACTCAAAGAAGCTTTAAAATTTAGGATTAGTTTAGACTATTTTATGTAATTTCAATTTTCTAATCACTCTGGAATGAAAACTTTCTTTCGATACATTTTTACAATTCTTTTATTAGTAATAATTGGTTTTTTTGTTGCCAATTTCTTTGTTTCAGAAAAAATTAAAACTCTCTTAGCGGAAGAACCTTCCCTATCCTACTCAAATCTCAATTTGAATCTATTGACAGGGAGCTTTGATTTTGAGCAAATCAAGTTTAAGGATGCAGATAAAGAAGTCAAGATCAAAGAAATCTACCTTACCATTGACCTGATTCATTACCTACTTAATAAGGAAATAAAAGTCGGAGATTTTGACGCTAAAGAACTGGAAATAAAACTGATGCTGTCTTCAGAACCAAAAACGAATGAACGAATGTCTTTTGAAATTTCAGCTATCGAAAAAATTAACCTTAACGATGCAAGTATAAGTTTTGTAGATGAAAATAAAACTATTTTTAAAGCATCTAAGTTAAATCTAAAGGCCGAAAATGTCAATTGGCCACTGGATGAAAATTATGAATGGCTAGGCAATGAGACTCTGCAGATCGATGCAAAAGATTTGAGGTATACTATGGATACCTTACATGATTTAACATCTGAATCTTTTGCCTTTACAAACCAGTCGTTGTCATTTACAAATTTTTCTATTGAACCAAAATTCACAAGAAACAGCTACGTAAACCACATTCAAACTGAAAAAGATTTGGTGGATTTAAAATCTAAATCCATCAAAATTTCCAGATTTAAACTTCAAAAGAAGGATAGTTTACTTCATGTTTCATCAAATAAAATTGAAATTGACTCTACAGATTTTTCTATTTACAGGGATAAAACAGTTGCAGATGACAACACCTACAAACCACTATATAGCCAAGCCTTGAGAGAACTTAGTTTGCAGCTTGCAGTAGATTCTTTACTGATTTCAGAACTTGACATCACTTACCAGGAATTAATAAAACAAAACAGAGAACCTGCAGAAATCAAATTTAACGCTATACATGGGGAGGTTTTAAACATTCACAACTCGCTTGATGCTAAACAATCAGATATAAAAGTTTCAGCTAAAGCAGAGTTTTCTAAAGCTTCTGAAATTGTCTTCAAGTTAAATTTCGTTCCAGATCATGAACAATTTTACCTGTCAACCCGCTTAAAACAAGTTGAGGATAAATCTATTAATGGCTTTTTTGCAGCAGCAATGAGAATGGAAATGGATGGAAAAATCGACGAAATAAAAACCTCTGTTTATGGCAACAATACTGAAATGAATGGAGACTTTAGCATTGCCTATGAAAAATTAAAATTGAACATTCTTAAAAGAGATGGTTCAAAAAATAATTTTGCAAGCTTACTTAGCAATGCCTTACTGAAGAATAATGATGTTGATGAAACATACCAATTAGAAAATATTGAAAGAGATACTACAAAATCATTTTGGAATTACCTTTGGACATTTCACTTACAAGGACTTAAAAAGTCTTTGCTATAGTTTCTGCAAAAGCTTTTTCATACTCTAAAGTTTTATAAACAGTTCTACCTTCTATAGAAACAGGCATTTTATTAAATATTTTGGAAATTTTTCAGTGAAATATCTTCATGATTAACCAAGCCTTGAGGATGATCACCGCTTATTCCCATATTTTAGTGATTTATAAGTTGAGAGTGAGGTTTGAGCAGGTCAACAGTAAATTTTACTGTCGAATGTCATGGTAGTTTGAGCAGTAATTTAATGAGAGTCACCCGCTCGTTGAGAAAAAAATAATGAAACAAGCATCCTTTTCATGGTTATAAATTTAAACTTTAACTAGATAACTTGGTATTATAAAAAAACAGGCTCTTTTATAACTGATAAATTATTATTACATTTGCAAAGTTTTGAATATGAGGGGACAAATTAGTCCCCTCTTTTTATAAGTATAGGATGGCTTTAGAGAAAGAGCAAATTTTGACCTTGGTAAGAGAAGGTCTGGAAGAAGATAAAAGTCTATTTCTTATCGATTTACAAATTTCTGGCGGTAATAATATCAAAGTAATAATTGATGGTGACAGAGATTTATCCATTTCAGATTGTGTGAATATAAGCAGAGCTATCGAACACAATCTGGATAGAGAAATTGAAGATTTCTCATTGGAAGTTGCATCGTGTGGGGCTACGGAACCTTTAATCTACCCTAGACAATATCAGAAAAATGTAGGGAGGAAATTAGCTGTAGTCACTAAAGAAGAAAAGATTGAGGCAGATTTAGTTGGGGTTGAAGAAGGCAAAATACACCTGAAATGGACTGCGAAAGAGCCAAAGCCAGTTGGCAAAGGCAAGCATAAAGTACAAAAAGAGACAAAAATAGCTTTCGAAGATATCGAGAAAGCTCAAGTTATAATAAATTTTAACAAATAAAGATATTATGGAAAATATCGATTTGATCAACTCATTTTCGGAATTTAAGGATGACAAATTAATTGATCGGGTAACTTTAATGGCAATCCTTGAAGACGTCTTCAGAAATGCCTTAAAAAAGAAATTTGGACAAGATGACAATTTTGATATTATCATCAACCCGGATAAAGGTGATTTAGAAATCTGGAGGAACAGAATTGTTGTAAATGATGGTGAAGTAGAAGATGAAAATAAAGAAATCTCACTTGCTGATGCTAGGAAGATTGAACCCGATTTTGAAGTTGGAGAAGACGTATCTGAAGAAGTAAAACTTTTTCAATTGGGTCGAAGAGCGATTTTAGCTTTAAGACAAAATCTGATTTCTAAAATCCATGAACATGATAGTACCAATACCTTTAAATACTTTCAAGATTTAATAGGAGAAATATATACCGCAGAAGTTCATCACGTAAGACACAATGTAGTGATCTTGCTTGACGATGATGGTAATGAGCTTATCATCCCTAAAGAACATCAAATCCCTGCAGACTTCTACAGAAAAGGAGATAGCGTGAGAGGTGTTATCGATAAGGTAGAGCTAAAAGGCAATAAGCCTGTTATCATACTATCTAGAACATCACCAATTTTTCTGGAGAAACTGTTTGAACAAGAAATCCCAGAGGTTTTTGATGGATTGATTACGGTTAAAAATGCTGTGAGAATTCCTGGAGAAAAGGCTAAGGTAGCAGTAGACACCTATGATGACAGGATAGATCCTGTAGGCGCCTGTGTTGGGATGAAAGGATCTCGTATTCATAGTATCGTAAGAGAATTGGGGAATGAAAACATAGATGTCATCAACTATACCAACAACCCACAACTTTACATTCAGCGAGCTTTAAGTCCAGCCAAAATTGTCAACATAAAACTTGACGAAGAAAAGAAATATGCTGAAGTCACTTTAAAACCTGAAGAAGTATCCAAGGCTATTGGCCGAGGAGGACATAACATCAGACTCGCCGGTCAGTTAACTGGTTTCAACATTGAAGTCTTTAGAGATGGTATTGAGGAAGAAGATGTCGAATTAACAGAATTCAAAGATGAAATCGAAGACTGGGTCATCAAAGAATTTAGCAGAATAGGTTTGGATACTGCCAAAAGTATCTTAGAATTAGAAGTAAGCGATCTCGTAAGAAGAACTGATTTGGAAGAAGAAACGGTTCAGAACGTGATCAAAATTTTAAAAGAAGAGTTTGAAGAATAGATTATTTAAACTCATCTTTGTAACATTATATAAGAGGTAATATTAGAGGCAATTTATGGCTGAATCAAAACAAACAAGATTAAATAAAGTACTGAGAGAATTTAATATTTCACTGGATCGTGCTGTGGAATATTTGAATACTCAAGGTTACGAAATTGAAGCAAGACCTACCACTAAAATTTCTTCGGAAGTTTATGGGGTTTTATCAGACAAATTTGAAACTGATAAAAGCAAGAAAGTAGCTTCCAAAGAAGTGAGCGAAGAGCGCAAAAAAGAGAAGGAGGAGTTGCGTCTTGCCAGAGAACAGGAACTTGAAAAGAAAAAAGAAGACGAAGCCAGAAGAGAGCGAGAAGCAGAAGAAAATAAAAAGAAGGCTCAAGAAGCTGCAAAAGCCAAGGAAGAAGAGGAAAAGTCTAAAGCTGAAGAATCCAAGAAAGCAAAGCAGCAACAAGAAGAAACTATTAGGTCTAAGTCCAAGATTTCCGGTTTGAAACAAGTGGGAAAAATTGAACTTCAAGATGATAGGAAAAACAAATCCGATAGCAAAAAATCATCAGATAAACCTGAAAAGTCTTCAAAACCTGCTAAGCCAACTTCAAAAGAAACTCCAAAAAAGGTTGAAGAAAAACCTGAAACGAAGAAAACAGAAGAAGAAAAAACTCCAGAAGAAGTTAAGCACCAAACTCAGTACACCAAACTTTCTGGACCAAACTTTACCGGTGAAAAAATTGATTTAAATCAATTCAAGAAAACACCAACCAAAAAAGAAAAAGAGAAGGAAAAAGAAAAAGAAGCAGCGTCCAAGCGAAGAAAACGCAGACGCATTTCTAAAACTAACACTTCTCCTGGCGCAAATAAACCTAACTTCAAAAAAGGTGGTGCAAAACCTTCTTCCAGAAGAGGTGCTAAAGCAGCTCCAAAAGAAGACCCTACTCCCGAAGAAGTCCAAAAACAAGTAAGAGAAACCTTAGAAAAACTTCAAGGCAGATCTTCTGGTAAAAAAGGAGCAAAATATAGACGAGACAAAAGAGATCAACACAAACAACGTTCTCAAGATGATCTCGATCAACAAGAAAAAGAAAGTAAAGTCTTAAAGGTTACAGAATTTGTAAGTGTCAATGAAATTGCCACCATGATGGATGTACCTGTGACTAAAATTATATCGGCCTGTATGTCTTTGGGCATGATGGTGACTATGAACCAACGTTTGGATGCAGAAACCTTAAGTGTAGTTGCAGAAGAATTTGGTTTTGATGTTGAATTCGTAAGTGCAGAAGTTGAAGACAATACAGAAGTTATCGAAGAAAATCCGGAAGACCTTAAACCACGCGCCCCTATCGTAACAGTGATGGGACACGTTGACCATGGTAAAACGTCTTTATTGGATTACATAAGACAAGAAAATGTGATTGCAGGTGAGTCGGGTGGCATAACTCAACACATCGGTGCCTACGGTGTTCAAATTGCAACCGGAGAAACTATTTCGTTCCTTGACACACCTGGACACGAAGCGTTTACAGCGATGAGAGCAAGGGGTGCACAAGTCACCGATATTGCAATTATTGTGATTGCTGCAGATGATGATGTGATGCCTCAAACAAAAGAAGCTATTTCTCACGCACAAGCGGCAGGAGTGCCAATTGTATTTGCAATTAATAAAGTAGATTTACCTACTGCTAATGTTGAAAGGGTTAAACAATCTTTAGCCAGCATGAATCTTCTAGTGGAAGATTGGGGTGGTAAAATTCAATCCCAAGAGATTTCAGCAAAAGAAGGTACTGGAATTCCAGAATTATTGGAAAAAGTATTGCTAGAAGCTGAATTACTAGATCTGAAGGCAAACCCAGACCGTCTTGCAAAAGGTAGTGTGGTGGAAGCGTTCTTAGATAAAGGTAGGGGCTATGTGTCCACAATTTTGGTACAGGCGGGTACTTTAAAGATTGGTGATTACGTCTTAGCCGGAACTACCAGTGGTAAGATAAAAGCCATGCAGGATGAGAGAGGTAATAAAGTGAAAGAAGCAGGCCCTTCTACTCCTGTCTCCATACTTGGACTTGACGGTGCACCACAAGCTGGTGATACCTTCCAGGTCATGCAGGACGAACGTGAAGCAAAAGATATAGCGTCTAAGCGAAATCAACTTCAAAGAGAACAAAGTGTACGAACTCAAAAGCATATTACGCTTGATGAGATTGGTAGACGTATCGCTCTTGGAGACTTTAAAGAATTGAACATAATCCTGAAAGCAGATGTGGATGGTTCTGTAGAAGCCTTAACCGACAGTTTACAAAAACTTTCTACTGAAGAAATTCAGGTGAATATTATCCACAGAGGTGTAGGAGCCATTACTGAAAGTGATGTCCTTCTCGCCTCAGCTTCTGAAGCAGTCATAATCGGATTTAACGTAAGGCCTGCAGGAAATGCAAGAACACTTGCCGATAATGAAGAAATCGACATCAGAATGTATTCTATCATCTATGATGCTATCAACGACATCAAAGATGCGATGGAAGGCATGCTGTCTCCAGAACTGAAAGAAGAAATTACGGGTACAGCAGAAATCAGAGAAACTTTCAAGATTTCTAAAATTGGAACAATCGCTGGTTGTATGGTATTGACAGGTAAAATTTACAGAAACTCTGGAATTCGACTCATCCGTGACGGTATCGTCATTCACACAGGAACACTGACTTCTCTAAAACGTTTCAAAGACGATGTGAAGGAGGTTTCCAAAGGATACGATTGTGGTATGCAGTTGAAAAACTACAACGACATTCAGGAAGGAGATATTCTTGAGGCATACCAGGAAGTGGAAGTTAAGAAAAAACTTAAATAGATTATATCACTTATATTAAAAAGCTCTACAATTAAAATTGTAGAGCTTTTTCGATTTTAATAATTTAAATTAAGGTTAAGTTACCAATGAGAAAATAAAAATGAATTTATTTCTGGTTTTACTTATCTATATTCGCTTCACCAAAAAATAAACTGAATCATTGATGAATTCAAATCTCAACAATATGAAGTTAGTTAAAACTAATACTTCAAAGTTTAAACTTCTAATAACTATTTGTTTAATAGCTCTGCTGCAAAGCTGTCAGTCTTCTCAAAATATGAGCAGGATTGACTCTTCCGAAGATTCTCGGGTTATCCCGGCAGATTATGAGTATTCAGACAAAGGGACATTTAAGATCTTGTCCTGGAATGTAGAGCATTTTGTGGACGGGTATGACGATCCTTATATTGATTCTTTTAGAGAAAACAACCCTTACCCACAAATGGACAATAAAGTCGCTTATTTGGTTGAAGCACTAAAAAAAACTGATGCTGATATTGTAGTGCTACAGGAGTTTGAAAGCACGAAGTTTTTGCGAGAAATAGCTGAAGAGCACTTGAAGGGAATGGGATATAAATTTTTCGCAAGCGCTCCCAGTGATGGCTGGTATATGAATGTTGTGTTGATGAGTAAGGTTCCTTTAGGTGTTCTTTATGCTTATGGGAATGTCACTACACCAGTAGTTGACTATACCAACGAAGAAGGGCTTTCTGAAACACAAAATAATCTGAACACGAGAATGTGGTCTTTAGAGGTTTACCCTTCAGGAGATTACAACTTTATCTTAACCGGTCTTCATCTAAAAGCCGGACGTGGAGATCGAAACGAATCCATGAGGTTGGGGCAAATTAATTTCTTAAAAAACCAATTTTCGCGTTTCATCAAAATGAATGCATCTCAAAACCTATTAATTGCAGGAGACTTAAACTCTACTTTAGGAAGTAAGGAAATTGAAGCTTTAAAACGAGGAGAAACTGAAGCCAAAAAATTCTACGATCCCTTGCCTGAAGATGTTCTTACGCATCCATCAGATAATCATTCTCGAAGATTAGATTACGTCTTATTTAATGGCAATATGCAACAGGAATACTTAAAAGGTTCGGCTGGCATACCAGAACTGTTAGATGATGAAAAAATGAGAACACTAAGCGATCATCTACCACTGGTCATTGAATTTCAAAAAGAGGATCAATAATCAAATTAGGATTCAGCATTAATTTTTGATCATCTTCTGGTAGGCATAACAGCAAATTACAAACCTCTTAAAACTAGTTTTAAGAGGTTTGTATATTTATCTAAATGGAGTAATCAAATCCTCAAACTTATAAGTTTATAACCATAATATCAAAAACAAAAAAGACCGACCTCAATTAAGAAATCGGTTTGTTTTGTGTTGGCCTACCCAAGCCCATAAAATTGGTCTGACAGGTAGGGCTCCACTCGACTAAGCTTGGGACATCTCGAAACTTCAGGAATCGCCCTTAAAACTTTTCATTCAAAAACAAAAAAACCGACCTCAATTAAGAAATCGGTTTGTTTTGTGTTGGCCTACCCAGCCCATAAAATTGGTCTGACAGGTAGGGCTCCACTCGACTAAGCTTGGGACATCTCGAAACTTCAGGAATCGCCCTTAAAACTTTTCATTCAAAAACAAAAAAACCGACCTCAATTAAGAAATCGGTTTGTTTTGTGTTGGCCTACTAGGGCTCGAACCTAGACTCTTCTGGACCAAAACCAGATGTGTTGCCAGTTACACCATAGGCCAATAATTATTGGAGTGCAAATATAAAACTTACTTTTATATGACCAAGCCCTTTTTAAAAATTATTCATGAAAAAAGTAAGTTTAATCTAAAGCCTTATTTGACTTAGCAAATAATAATCAAAACCAGGCGTTTGTAAGATTTCATAATTGTTTATTTTCGTCCAAAATTTTTAGTTCAATGACAAAGCACGCCTTCTCACTTTGGAACAAACTATTAGGTTGGTTTGCCTTTTTAGTAGCCTTCATTACATATTATCTTACTGCAGAACCTACCGCTAGCTTTTGGGATGCAGGTGAGTATATATCCACCTCTGCAAAACTACAGGTAGGACACCCTCCGGGCGCTCCTTTTTATCAAATTTTCGGCGCTTTCTTTTCCATGTTTGCTTCAGATGAAAGTCAGATTGCCTTTATGGTCAATCTCATGTCTGGTGTAGCAAGTGCTTTTGCAATACTGTTCATGTTTTGGTCCATCACTTTATTACTAAAAAAACTGACAAAAACCATTGAAGTCAGATCTCAGGCTTCAGATATGGCCATCTTAGCCAGCAGTTTAGTTGGCGCTCTTACTTTCACCTTTACAGATAGTTTTTGGTTTAGCGCTGTAGAAGCAGAAGTTTATGCCATGGCCGCTTGTCTTATGGCCGCGATGTTCTACGTCGGATTGCTATGGGAAAGAGACATGCATAAGCCCAGAGGAAATCGCTGGTTGATTTTAATTTGCCTGATTATCGGCTTGTCTTTTGGCGTGCATTTTATGGGGCTACTTACCATTCCGGCCATCGGTTTTTTATATTACTTCAAGAATTATAAAACAATCACTGTCAAGAACTTTGTAATTGCCAACTTGGTTGTGATAGGTATTTTACTGTTTATCTTTAAACTCCTCCTGCCCTATTCACTCACCTTTTTCGCCAAGATGGAGGTGTTTTTTGTCAATAGCATTGGACTGCCCTTCAACTCTGGAACCATCATCGCTGGATTAATCGTTATCGCTGGATTCTATTTTGGTTTGAAATACACAAGGCGAAAAAATTATATCCATATCAATACAGTTTTGCTTTGCATTTTGTTTGTGTTTATAGGCTTTTCGAGCTGGATCATGCTTCCTATCCGCGCCAATGCAGGAACAGTCATCAATGAAAACGATCCCAGTAGTGCTCAGCAACTTCTAGCCTACTATAATCGTGACCAATATCCAGAAACACACTTATTCTACGGACCTCAGTTTACTGAAATTTTTGCTGGTTTAGATCCAGACAATCCTTATCTGGACGACGATGCTATCTATGAAAAGGATGAAGCGAAAGGCGAATATGTGATCATCAACGATTTTAAAAATGCAAAGCAAAACTCCGACGCTAAGCATAAAACGTTTTTACCAAGAATGTGGAGTACGCAACATGCGTCCAATTATATGATGTTTACAGGGCCTTTGGAGTTTTCAATAAAACCAGAGTACCGAGGAGAACAGGAATTGAATTCCATAGTCAATACGTTTAGAGAAGATTTCAGAAAAGGTGAGGTGTCTTCAGATGGTTATATCAGCTTTTTAAAGCAGTTCAACCAATACTTAGATATTCAAAAACCGTCGACTGCTTCCAATTTCAATTACCTCTTAGAGTTTCAAATGGGGTATATGTATTGGAGGTATTTCATGTGGAATTTTGCAGGAAGACAAAACGATAATCAAGGAAAGTACACCAATTTTGATGGAAATTGGCTGAGTGGAATTGATTTTATTGACGAAAACAGATTGGGTAGTCAGGAAAACCTTCCTTCTGATTTAGCTGAGAATAAAGCACGAAATACCTATTATTTCTTACCATTAATCTTAGGATTGATAGGTCTGTTCTTTCATGCGTCCAAAGATGTAAAACGCTTTTGGGTGCTTACCGTCTTTTTCTTATTCACAGGAATAGCACTGAAGATTTACCTCAACGAACGCCCCTTTGAACCCAGGGAAAGAGATTATGCCCTTGTAGGCTCATTCTATGTATTTGCGATTTGGATTGGATTGGGCGTTTATGCCATTTTCCATTATCTAAAAAGGTACATCACTCCAAAATTAGTAGCACCGCTCGTAGGATTGGTATGTCTACTTTGCGTTCCTGTTTTGATGGCTTCCGAAAACTGGGATGATCATGACCGTTCAGGAAAATACACGACTTTATCTATGGCCAAAAAGTATCTGGATTCTGTAGATGAAGATGCCATTCTCTTCACCATTGGTGATAACGATACCTTTGCGTTATGGTATGCTCAGGAAATTGAAGGCTATAGAACCGACGTCAGAACGATTAACACCAGTCTTTTTGCAACCGATTGGTATATTGACCAGATGAGAAAAAAAGCTTATGAAAGCGAACCCATTGAAACTACTTTAAAACACGATGACTATAAATACGGAACCAACGATGCGGTTTGGTATCAAGCAGACCCACGGATAAGTGATACACTGGTGATAGATAAATTCATTCAGTATATCAAAAGTGATAACGAAACCACTAAAGCCGAACTGCAAAGCGGACAGGTCATCAACACCTTTCCAACCAAAAACATCAGAGTTCCTGTTGATAAACAGAAAATATTACAAAATGGAATTGTAAAACCGGAAAATGCTGATTTGATTGTCCCTTATATCGATATCAATCTTGAGGATAATTTGATCTACAAGCCCAACCTGATGATGCTGGATTTACTTGCCAATAACGATTGGGAAAGACCTATTTACTTCACAGGAGGAAGTTTTAGAGATGAAGATTACCTCTGGATGAAGGATTACCTTCAACTGGAAGGAGTGACGTATAAGCTCGTCCCTATCAAAACTCCTGTTAACCCTAACAACCCTTTTGACATGGGGCGTATCGACGAAGATAAAATGTACGATATCGTTATGGATTGGGAATGGGGAAATAGCGGTAGCGGTGACATTTATCACGATCCGGAAACCCGTAAAAATGCCATTACCTATAGAAGCAATCTCGCTCGTTTGGTAGAAAAACTGATTAAAGAAAACAAGTATGACAAGGCAGAAGATATTCTTGACTTGGGCATGAAACACATTCCTGTCAAATACTACCAATATTACCAATTGGTTGAACCATTTATCACAGGGTATTATCAAATTAATAAACCTGAAAAAGCCAGGGAAGTGTGGAAGCAAGTCGCAACCAATTACCAGGAATGGCTTGACTATTACGCAGGCATGACTTATGAAAATCAAATTGCCAATGCAGATGAGATTTTTACTGAAATCGAGAAATATAGAAGCTTAGTCGATATCCTAATCATTCAGCAAGACACTGAAATGGTGAAAGAAAAAGCAGCTGAATTTAACTCCTACTTAGAAAAATTCAGTCATTTTTATCAGGATTCAGAGTCTGAAGATGTAGACCAGGACTTATTAGATGAACTCAATCAGAAAGATATGGAACAGGTTAAAAAGGAAAGCGATAGCACTAGTTTATTATCACCAGATCAAATTCCAAATGAATAGATAGATGTGAACTCCACTGACTTTCTGAAACCACTATTTCCAAAACGCGTTTGGAGCATCTCTACTCAGGAAAAAGAGATGTTCCTCACGTTTGATGATGGGCCCATCCCCGAAATTACGCCCTGGGTTTTAGAAACCTTAAAAAAATATAAGGCAAAAGCCACCTTCTTTTGCATTGGAGATAACATTAGAAAACATCCTGAACTATTCAAACAAATCCTTTCTGAAGGCCATGCTGTAGGTAATCACACCTTTTATCATAGCAACGGTTGGAAGACCTCGGCTATGGAGTATTTAAAAGATATAAAGTTGTGTCAGGATGAAATGCGATCAAATTCAGCTCAATCCAACCTCTTTCGGCCACCTTACGGCAAGTGCACCTCTTCGCAGGCCCGGGGCATTTTAAAAGATCATCAGCACATCGTCATGTGGGATATCATCAGCAAAGATTATTCTGAAAAAGTCTCCAAAGAACACTGTTTTAGTCGAATCCAAAATCGAGTAAAACCGGGCAGCATCATTGTCTTTCACGACAGTTTAAAAGCGGAAACCAACATGAAATACGCTTTAGAGAAAACCCTGGAGACGTTTAGTGATTATAAGTTTAAAACGATTGAACTTTAAAAAATTTTAATTAAACTCTTTGTACTGGTGCGAGCTTCTCGCTCGTACCAAACACCATTCACAAAATCTTAAAATTAAATCTATCTTTAAATCAATTTAGTATGTATTATATAGACCAACAAGCTATAGTTCACGAGCGAGACGCTCGCGCTAGCTTCGGTATATTATATATTTAATACAAAAAAATAAGCCATGGATTTAAAAAGCTACATAACAGAAATTCAAGAAAAACGTCAACCTGAATTAAACCCATTTACAATTGAAGAATTAGTAAACCGAATAGAACAGTCAGAATTAAATTTTAAAAACGGTAAATTTAAAAGTCAAAAAGAATTAGAAAAAATTTCTGCAAACTGGTAAACACCTCTGGTGCGAGCCTGCTTGCGTTGCTAGCAAAGGCAGGCGTCTCGCTCGAACCAAACATTAAGTTTTCAAGCAATTTTTACAACAATCTAACAAACAAACCTTCGTCTGTTTTATCAACGGTAGCCTGATCTTTACTTCTAAGGCCTTTTACAGCTTTATCCCATTTTTTGTTACTCAACTCAGATTTGGATTTTAGACTCTCCAATTCTTGTGGCGATTCCTGTTTTAGTAATTCCAAAACTACTTTTTCCTCCTCGGTGAGCTCAACTTTTTTCTTCTCTGGTCGCATTTGCGGGAAGAACAAGACTTCCTGAATAGACGGATTATCCGTCAGGAACATGATCAATCTGTCCATACCAATACCTAAACCAGAGGTTGGCGGCATTCCGTATTCCAAAGCTCTTAAGAAATCATAATCGATAAACTCAGTGGCTTCGTCGTCGCCTTTTTTAGCCAGCTTCAACTGATCTTCAAAACGTTCACGCTGGTCAATAGGATCATTTAACTCTGAATAGGCATTGGCGATTTCCTTACCACAGACCATCAGTTCAAATCGCTCGGTCAAGTCTGGATTATTTCTGTGTTCTTTACACAACGGACTCATTTCCTTGGGATAGTCGATGATAAACGTTGGTTCTATAAAATTACCCTCACATTTCTCACCAAAAATCTCATCGATTAACTTCCCTTTTCCCATGGTTTCATCCACTTCCAAGCCCATGTCCAAAGCTGCTGTTCTTAGCTCAGCTTCAGACTTGCCGGTAATATCAAACCCTGTATATTCTATAATGGCATCGGTCATGGTCACACGTTTGTAAGGTGCTTTAAAGTCCACGTGATGCTCTTTAAACTTGGCTTTGGTTGTTCCATTCACCTGCAGTGCACAATGCTCCAGCAAATTCTCGGTAAACTTCATCATCCAGTTATAATCCTTGTAAGACACATAAATTTCCATCGCTGTAAACTCGGGATTGTGCGTTCTGTCCATGCCTTCATTTCTGAAGTTTTTAGAAAACTCATACACCCCGTCAAAGCCACCGACGATCAAGCGTTTTAGATATAGTTCATTCGCGATTCTCAAATACAACGGAATATCCAGAGCATTGTGATGGGTGATAAACGGACGGGCCGCTGCACCACCAGGAATGGACTGCAGAATTGGCGTTTCCACCTCCATATAACCTTCAGCATTAAAGAAATTCCGCATCGCTGTAAACAAAGCCGATCGTTTTTTGAAAATTTCTTTTACATCAGGATTCACAGCCAAATCGGCATAACGCTGTCTATAGCGCTGCTCAGCATCATGAAACCCATCATATTCGTTGCCTTCTCTATCTTTTTTAGGAAGCGGTAGCGGTTTTAAAGCTTTACTCAACAGTTGAAAATCCAACACTTTTATGGTTTTCTCACCGACCTGAGTTGTAAACAACTCTCCTTCTATCCCAATAAAATCACCGATATCCAGCAATTTTTTATAGACCTCATTGTACAGAGTTTTGTCTTCCCCCGTACAAATCTCATCGCGGTTAAAGTACACCTGAATGCGACCTTCCCCATCCTGCAACTCAGCAAAAGAGGCTTTTCCCTGGATTCTTCGCGAGACCAAACGACCAGCAACCACCACCTTTTCGCCATCTTCAAACTTTTCCCTTATCTGTTTAGATGTGTGGGAATAATCAAATTGAGCTGCGGGATAAGGATCGATGCCCATTTCCCTAAGAGTAGCCAGTTTATCTCGCCTTACGCGTTCTTGTTCTGATAATTGCATGAGTCTGTAATTTTTTCTAAAGCCGCAAAGATAGCGACAATCCAACAATATCTTTTATAATCCTAAGATTAAACCCCTAAGATTTTAAGAAATGTTCTTAGTTTTCTATTTTTTTTATTTCTTCTGAATTTGATGAACGTCAACTTGACGCTTTTAGATCTCCAGCTCTATGTTTTCAGCACACTTTAATGAAACGTACTTGGTGAGGAGATTGGTCTGAAGGATTTGAAGTGGCTTAAGAGATTAATTGAAATCAATCATTAGATTTATTTTCTATTTAATTGATTTTGGTGGCGGTGCCCTGAAAATCTCAATCTGTCCAAAAACAGAATGTCAGGGCTACGCTCTTCGAATTCTGTAATGCCTGTTTTCTATGAAGATATCAGGACTAACGCTCCTATTTGAAAAATGTTTTGAAAATTAAAACACAAAAGCCTCAAAGAGAATTAAAGCAAGAAGATTTTGAGGCAGCGCCCACTCCTCTTTATAACTCAATACATGGGAATAAATGAAGGGGCAGCACTCTGGAATCTCATATCTGCCCATAAACAAAATGTCAGGGCTACGCCCTTCGAATTTTATGATGCCCATTTTCCATGGAGATACCAGAGCTACGCCCCTTTTCAAGAAATGAATTATACTTTTCACTAAAAAAGCTAAAACTATCTGTATACCAACAGTAAAGTCAGTCATCGAATAAAATAATTGCAAGAGGATTTCCTTTTAGTCTTCTTATTACTTTTTCATCAAAACCTTCAGTCTTGCTCTCATCATCAATTATCATATTTAAACTCCAGTCTTCACGCTCAACGGACGGAGGTATAGGCCTTCTCAAAACCTAGAAGCTGGATATCGCTAAGCTGTACAGCAAACGAAAGCAAATTCAAAAAAAATAAAAAACACAATCCGGCCTTTTAAAGCAGGAAAACTTCTTATTTCAGCGACTTAATAAAAGGAGCTATGCCCTCCATCCCTTCATTAGTCAGTCGGCGGATAAACTCAGAGCCGATGATGCAACCGCTGGTATGTCGGCTGGCCTGCTCAAAGCTAAACGCATCTTTAATGCCAAAACCAACCATTAAGTTGTTGTTCAGATTCATGTCGGAGATACGTTTGAAATAAGACATGGCCTCTTCGCCAAACCCCTGCTCACCCCCTGTGGTACTGGAAGAACTGACCATATACACAAAACTATCGCCCAAATCGTCGATGGTTTTGATGCGCTCTACTGTAGTTTCTGGAGTGATAAGCGGCACAAATTTGAGTCCGTGGGTCTCAAAAAGGGCTTTGTAATCTCTTTCAAAAATATCGATAGGCAAATCGGGCATGATGATGCCATCAACACCGATAGCTTCACATTCCTTACAAAAGTCCTCCACCCCAAATTGTAGCATGGCATTGAAATAGCCCATCACAATCAAAGGAATATCTACCTCATCGCGAATACCCTGTAACTGCTTAAATAATTTCTGAGTACTCATGCCGTTTCGCAAAGCCTGTTCTGAGCTTTTTTGAATCACAGGCCCATCCGCCAAGGGATCGCTGTAAGGCAAACCGATTTCGATCACATCGGTTCCTGCCTCTGCAAGGCGTTTAATGACTTCAGTGGTGTCTTCCAGCTGCGGGTAACCCGCCGTGAAGTAAATGGAAATCAGTTTTTTATCTTGAGCTAAGGCTTTATTTATTCTGTTCATAGGTTTTAGTTTTGTATCGCTAGGTAATTATATTAGAAGTAAAAATCACTTATTAATTATCGTTTTTTTGTCACCTTTTAAAGTGTATTCTTACCACGGAGTCACGGAGGACACTAAGGTTTAAACTATCTTATCTTTTTTCTTTGTTCTTTGTTTCTTGCTCTTGACTTTTTACAGATCAACAACTATTGTATTTGAAATCATCTCTAGTTCTCGATACAATCCCAACAAAACGGTCGGGATTACTCGAACTGACATCTTGTTCTTTGCTCCATGTTCTGTGTTCTTTTCTTATCACAGGGTCACGGAGAACACTAAGGTTTAAGCTATCTTTTTTCTATGTTCTTTACTCTTTGTTCTATAGTCTTTGTTCTATTTTTATCACTATCAGGTAACATAGACAAAACCTTAATACCCAAAATACTTCCTATACGTCTCCAGATCTTTATCTCCACGTCCCGAGCAGTTAAACACCAGCACATCGTCTTCCTTGAAATCCAGATATTTGAAAATCGCAAAGGCGTGAGCCGTTTCTATAGCCGGAATAATACCTTCCATTCGGCTCAGTTCCAGACCAGCTGCCATAGCTTCGGCATCGGTGATCGATACAAATTTACCACGACCTGTTTTGAATAAGTGCGCATGCAAAGGTCCAATACCCGGATAATCCAATCCTGCGGAAATGGAATACGGCTCGGTGATTTGCCCGTCGGTGTTTTGCATCAGCAGCGTTTTACTGCCATGAATAATCCCTTCGCGTCCCAAAATTGTAGTGGCGGCAGATTCATTTGTTTCAACTCCTTTACCTGAAGCTTCCACACCGATGATGCCTACTTCTTCGTGATCCATGAAATCTGCAAAAAGACCAGCGGCATTACTCCCACCACCTACACAGGCGATCACATAATCTGGCAGTTCACGACCTTCTTTTTCCAGCATCTGAGCTTTGACTTCTTTGGAAATCACACTCTGCAACTCCGTGACCATATCCGGATAAGGATGCGGGCCTACCACAGAACCGATGATGTAATGCGTGTCCTTCGGATGGTTGATCCAGTCGCGAATCGCTTCATTCGTCGCATCCTTTAGCGTTTTACTTCCAGATTCAGCTGGAACTACTTTGGCACCCAGCATTTTCATGCGGGCTACGTTTGGCGCCTGGCGCTCGATATCGACGGCCCCCATGTACACAATACATTCCAGACCCATCAGTGCACAAACCGTTGCTGTCGCAACGCCATGCTGTCCTGCACCTGTTTCGGCGATGATGCGGTGCTTTCCTAGCGCTTTGGCCAGAAGAATTTGGCCTACCGTATTGTTGATTTTGTGAGCACCCGTGTGACACAAGTCTTCTCGCTTCAGATAGATTTTAGTCTTATACTTTTCGCTCAAATTTTCAGCCAGATATAGTGGCGTAGGTCGGCCAACATAGTCCTTCAAAAGGCTTTTGAACTGCTTCTGAAAATCATCCGTCCCTATAATTTGCTTATAGTTTTGTCTTAATTCTTCGACATTGGGATACAGTAGTTCCGGGATATAGGCCCCGCCAAAATCTCCATAAAATCCCTTTTCACTCACACTATACTTACTCATAGGTTCTAAGGTTTTGTAAAAATTCGTGTATTAAATTTGTATTTTTAAGACCGGGTTCATCTTCAAACCCTGAATTGACATCAACGCCCGCAATCAGGCCGTCTTTATATAACTGACTCACTTGTTCCGCATCTACCGGCCCAATGCCCCCGCTGAGCATCACGGGTTTTGAAAAATTCTGCTGCTTCAGCAACTGCCAGTCAAATTTCTGACCTGTGCCTCCGCGATACTGACCTTTGGTATCCAGCAAATAGCCGTCAACAGCAGAGCAATAGGCTTCAACGCCTTTAAAATCTGAAGCAGATTTTATCGAAAACACCTTCCATAAATCAATCTCAGCCTGCCCTGTATTTTCTAGTGCCGTTTTGAGCTCCAGACAAAAATCGGGGGTTTCATCCCCGTGTAACTGAATCACCTGTAATCCGAATTGATTTACCTTCTCCACAATGAGAGCAATGTCCTCATTCACAAACACCCCTACTTTCTGAATTCGGCCGGGAAGCTCTTCAGGAGTTTCTGCAAAACGCGGAGACTTTTTATAGAAAATAAAACCCATATAATCGATGTCCGACTCGGCAAGCGCCTTAATATTTTCGGGATGCTTCATCCCACAGACTTTTACTTTCATAAATTATTTGTATTGTGTTCTGAGGCGTTTTGTTTCATAAAAAACTCTCCTACCAGAACGCCGTTAAAGCCCTGCTGAATCAATTTCTCGATCGTTGCCGTGTCCTGAATCCCGCTCTCTGAGATTTTCAACAATTCTGAAGGCAGATGTGGCAACATATCCAGTCCCTGCTGAATATCCACTTCAAAAGTTCTTAAGTTCCGGTTATTGACCCCGATGAGATCGATATGCTTTGGAGCTAGTTTTTCAATTTCTTCAGCTTCGTGAATTTCAAACAGAATTTCCAAACCTAAGTCATGCGCTAAAACTGACAGCTCCTCCAGTTTTTCTGAAGGTAAAGCGTTAGCGATGAGCAAAATCGCATCTGCACCATAAGCTTTGGCTTCATAAATTTGATAGGCATCCACCGTAAAGTCTTTACGAAGTATAGGTAAGTTACACACCGACTTAGCCAGTTGCAGATCCTCCAAGCTTCCTCCAAAATAGCGCTGATTGGTCAACACCGACATTCCGGCTGCCCCCATTTGTTCATAGCTTTGCGCGATTTCCATCACATCAGCCCTCAGGTTTATCGTTTCTTTACTGGGCGAACGTCTTTTGAATTCAGCGATAATTCCTTGTTCTGATTTTGCCACTGCCTGCTTTAAGCTGCGTGTTGGGCTTGAAAACTCAGGAAAAGACGTCAAGACCTCGACTGGCATTTTCTGTTTTTTGAGGTTGACGACCAATTGTTGGTAACCTATAATTTCTTCTAAAATCCTTTTCATGACTGACTTATGGTTTTTAGTTGATTTAATACTTCTAAGGCTTTTCCGCCTTTCAAAATACTTTTTGCTTCCTTGAAAGCCTCTTCTACCCCAATAGATTTTGCTGTGGAAAAAGCCGTGGCCGCATTGGCACACACCACATTGTTTTGGGCTTCAGTTCCTTTACCTCTTAAAATTTGATAAAAAATATCGGCGGCACTTTCTACGGTGTTACCTCCATAAATCTCTTCTTTGGTAACTGGCAAAACGCCGAAATCTCGTGCAGACAAAAACATTTCTTTTGATTTGGTCACGCACTTGGTTTTGGCAGTCAGAGAAACCTCATCATACCGATTGAGGTCATGCAGAATGCAGTAAGTCTTATCGGTTTTCTGATACAAATAATGGTATTTTCTCAAGAGCTCCAGATCGTAAACACCTACCAGTTGTAAGTCGGGTTTAGCTGGATTGACCATAGGCCCGAGCATATTGAAAAAGGTTTTTAAAGCTAAAGACTTCCGAATGGGTGCTACATTTTTCATCGCCGGATGAAATAATGGTGCGTGTAAAATTGCAATATTAGCCTGATCGAGACAACGATCTAAAAAGCCTTGTTCACTCGAGAATTTAACACCCATCGCTTCCAAGACATTAGAACTTCCACTCACAGAAGACACGCCGTAGTTCCCGTGCTTGGCGACTTTTACACCCATAGCTGCCACTACAAAAGAAGCCGCCGTGGAGACGTTGAACGTGTTCTGACCATCACCGCCTGTTCCGCATAAATCCATAACGGTTTCACCTTTGAAATCAACAGGAATGCAAAGCTCTAAAAGCGCATCCCGAAAGCCTTCCAGCTCTTCTACGCTGATGCTACGCATCATAAACACGGTCAAAAAAGAGGCGATTTGAAGGTCACTAAACTCCCCATTTGAGATTTGAAGCAACACCCCCCTGGCTTCTTCCTTGGAAAGTTGTTCCTGCTGTATAAGGCGATTAAGTATATCTTTCATAGTAAAATTGCGTTTGAGAGGTTAGTTAACTTTCTATCCAGTTTTTAATCATTTGTTTGCCTTCAGGTGTCAACACTGATTCCGGATGAAACTGAACTCCTCTTACATCGTATTCTCTGTGGCGAAGGGACATGATTTGACCTTGTTCATCGACGGAGGTGGCTACCAAACAATCTGGTAATTCCTGCTTCACTACCCATGAATGGTAACGCCCAACCATCATGGTAGTGGGTAAATCTTTGTACAGGAGTTCATCGTCTACCAGCGTTTTTATTTCTGTTGCTACACCGTGGTGAACCTTGTCCAAATTCAACAGTTCGCCGCCAAAAACTTCCATGATGGCCTGTTGACCGAGACACACCCCAAGCATTGGTTTTTCGTGAGCAAAAGCTTTAATAATGGCTTTTAGCTGTCCCGCTTCGTCGGGAATACCAGGTCCCGGCGAAAGCAATATCTTATCGTACTGGGCCACCTCATCGAGATCGACCTCATCGTTTCTTTTAACCGTGACTTCGGCATCAAATTCTTCCAGATAATGCACCAGATTGTACACAAAGGAATCGTAATTATCTATGACTAATATTTTCTTCATGATTTCGTTTTATTGATCTAAAGCTTTACGTAAAGCTCCAAGTTTATTGATGACTTCCTGCAGTTCGTTTTCTTCGGTACTGTCGCTGACCACCCCTGCACCCGCCTGAAAGTGCAATTTTAAATCTTTACTTACAAAACTCCTGATGATAATGGCCTGGTTCATATTTCCTTTGAAATCGATAACACCTATCGCACCGCCATAGGCCTCCCGACTGATGTTTTCATACTTTTCTATCAAAGACATCGCCATATGTTTTGGGGCGCCGCTTAAAGTTCCTGCCGGAAAGGTATCTCCCAGCAACTTCAAACTGTCTTCGGGCTGGACTACGGCAGTGACTTTACTCACCAAGTGAATGACATGCGAGAAGTACTGAACTTCTTTGTAGGTCTCCACGTTTACGTTTTTGCCGTGGCGGCTCAGGTCATTCCTGGCTAAATCTACCAGCATCACGTGCTCTGAATTCTCCTTGATATCTTCCGATAATTTTAAAGCCATTGCCGCATCTTCCTGATCGTTTCCGGTTCGCTTGAAGGTGCCGGCAATCGGATGAATTTCAGCTTTACCATCCTGAACCACTAAATGCGCTTCTGGTGAACTTCCAAATATTTTATAATTTCCAAAATCGAAGTAAAATAAATACGGACTCGGATTGATGCTTCTCAATTTTCGATACACATTGAATTCATCACCCTTAAAACCCTGAGAGAATCGTCTGGACATTACCATCTGAAAGACATCTCCACGCTGACAGTGCGCTTTTGCCTTGGTTACGTATTCCATAAATTCTTCATCGGTGATCGGCGATTCTTCCTTTCCATCCAATTCAAAATCATACTCGGTATAATTCTGGTTTTTCAAAAGGGATTTCAGTTCAGGGATACGATCTGTTCCATCATAAGCATGATTAAAGACATAAGCTTCATCATTAAAGTGATTGATGACAATCACATTTTGAAACACGTTGTACAGCATGTCGGGCAAACCTAATTTGGACTTGCTTTTATCGATGGTCAGGTTTTCAAAATACCGAACCGCATCGTAAGTGGTAAATCCAAAAAGCCCCTGAGTTAGAAATTTAAAGTTATGATCTTCCACTTCAAATTCGGCCAGGTACTTTTTTAATTCATTAGCTACATTAATGCTTTTATCAATATCGATGTTCTTGAAAGTGCCGTCAGGGTATTTAAATTCGATTTCCTCCTGTTCTACTTTAAAATGAGCGATGGGATTGCAGCAGATATAACTGAAACTGTTGTCATTGGCATGGTAATCACTACTTTCCAGTAGTAAAGAATTCGGATATTTATCTCTGATTTTAAGATAAGCACTTACCGGGGTAAACGTATCTGCAAGTAACTTCTGATAGGTGGTTTTTAAAGAATAACTCATAGTTTAAGACTCAACGTTTTTAAAAATTAAAAAAGGCCTGTCGTGATAGACAAGCCTTTATGAAATATATACATAGCAGGATCTACATCACGACGTTTGACGTAATAAAGACCACCACCAAGAATTGTTTTTGTTATTAAACATGTTACAAACATAGGAATAATATTCTTTTATTTCTAAATCCACAGATGTTAAAATTTTGTTTGTTCTCGACTCTACTTCGTCTTCGCTCAGCACAGGCAGCTCGAACCTAAACAAAAACGCTCAGACTTGGACCTAGACAAAATAACTACACTTAAATCAAAATAGTAAAGATGGATATCGTTTATCAATTCTAAATATAAAAACTTCATTCCAATTTTCCTCTAAGGTGTTTGTTTGAAATTAAATTTATGTTGGAACTTAATGTGTTAGCCCAAAACAGGTTTCAATAACAACACTACTTGTTTATATTCATGCATCTCTTTTATGTTTTATGTTCGAGCCCTTCGAGTATCGCTCAGGATAAACTACATCGAGAACTCCACCCTTTGCTTTTAAAATTCTTCAAAATGGTATCTTTGGCATCTAAATTAAATAAACACTTATGAAAGCATACATATTTCCCGGACAAGGGGCTCAGTTCATAGGAATGGGTCAGGATTTGTACAATTCTTCGGAAGAAGCAAGAACTCTGTTTCATCAGGCCAATGATATCCTTGGGTTTAATATTGCCAAAGTCATGTTTGAAGGCACTGCGGAAGACCTGAAGGAAACCAAAGTCACTCAACCCGCTATCTTTTTACATTCTGTGATTTTAAGCAAAGTCCTGGGCGATTCTTTTCAGCCTGATATGGTAGCCGGGCATTCTTTAGGTGAATTTTCTGCCCTGGTAGCCAATGGCACTCTGGAGTTTGAAGATGGCTTAAGGCTGGTTCATAAACGCGCCTTGGCAATGCAGGAAGCCTGCGAAATCAACCCATCTACCATGGCTGCAGTTTTGGGCCTTGAGGATGACGTGGTGGAAGAGGTTTGTAAAAGCATCGACGGTGTTGTGGTTCCCGCCAATTACAACTGTCCCGGCCAGTTAGTGATTTCAGGATCTCATGAGGCTGTAGAAAAGGCTTGCGAAGCATTGAAAGAAAAGGGAGCAAAACGCGCCTTATTACTCCCTGTAGGAGGAGCCTTTCACTCACCGCTGATGGAACCCGCAAGAGAAGAATTGGCAAAAGCAATTGAATCTACCAAGTTCAGCACGCCAGAATGTCCAATCTATCAAAATGTGACCACGACAGCGGTTTCAGATCCTAAAGAAATCAAGACCAATTTGATGAAGCAATTGACAGCCCCCGTCAAATGGACACAAACCATGAAGCAAATGCTTGCCGACGGTGCCACTGACTTTACCGAAGTGGGTCCTGGAAAAGTTCTTCAGGGCTTATTGAGAAAAGTGGACAGACAAATAAATGCAGACAGCATTTCTGGGTTATAACCTATATTTGTTTAAACTAAAAAAGCCTCGCTTCATCGAATTGAAGCGAGGCTTTTTGGTTTAAGATTATACATTAGTCCTTGTAAAGATTCACTGGCCATGAGTCATTAGAAAAATTGACGTCCATCAGGATTTTTTCAGGATCGATTTCAATAGATTTTATTTCTTTTTTGGTTTCAAATTTATGGGTCCAGGTATCCCCTCTCTGCCAGATTTCCACAGGAAGACTTTTCTTTTCTGTCGTTCCATCTTCAAAAGTGATTTGCATGTGGACCGGCATCGGAATATCTCCATTGTTTGAAACTGTCAAGAAATAAGCCCCATCCCGCTCTATTAAGGAGTCTATGGCTAAGTCAATATTTCCTGTACCGTAAAACCAGGCATCAAAAAACCAGGATAGATTTTCACCTGCGGCATTTTCCATGTGATTAAAGAAATCTTTGGGCTGGGGATGCTTAAATGCCCAGGTCTCGATATAGGATTTAAAGGCATAGTCAAAGCGCTCTTCTCCAAGAATGTATTCTCTTAAAGTGACCAGGCCTAATGCAGGCTTGTAATAGGCAATCATGCCAAGGTTTCTCAAATTAGCTACATCCGGATAGGTATTGATCCCTTCTCGCTCTTCGCTTAAAAACCAACCTGTAAGTGTTCTTGGCTGATTCAGTCGTGTAGGGTATTCCCCATCGTTAAAAGCTTGAGTAGAATAGTAGTTGATAAAGGTATTAAACCCTTCATCCATCCATGCATAACGTCTTTCATTACTCCCTACAATCATAGGAAACCAGTTGTGACCAAATTCGTGGTCGGTCACTCCCCATAAACTTCCACCTGTGCTTTTCCAGCTGCAAAAGTTAAGTCCCGGGTATTCCATTCCTCCGATATCTGCGGCTACATTGACCGCTGAAGGATAAGGATATTCGTACCATTTTTTGGAATAGTATTCTATGGATGCTTTGCTGTATTCTGTAGATCTGGACCAGGCATTTTCCCCGTTGCTTTCTACAGGATATGCAGAATGTGCTAAACCAGTTTTACCACTAGGCAAATTGAATTGGGCACCATCCCAGATAAAAGCTTTGGAAGCGGCAAAGGCAAAATCTCTTGAGTTTTCAATTTCATAATGCCAGGTTTGAGTACCGGTTTGATTCGCAAACATAGAGGAATCCCCAATTTCGTCAGAAGAAATTAAGGTGACCGTTTCCTGGCTTTCCAGTGCTTTTTCATAGCGATCATAAACTTTAGATGACAAGACATCTTTTGGATTTTGAAGCTCTCCTGATGCCACAACTAAGTAATTATGAGGAACAGTGATTTCAACATCAAAATCGCCATAATCGTAATAAAATTCACCTGCACCTAAGTAAGGCTCCACATTCCATCCTTCAATATCGTCAAAAACGGCAACCTGTGGAAACCACTGAGCGATAGCATAGATTTCTCCATTTTGAGTACTAAGACGACCCATTCTATCCATTCCATTAACGGGAATTTCAAATTCGAAATTCATAGAAACCTCAGCTTTTCCACCACTGCCTTTTAAAGGCTCATCAAAAAACACCTGCATTCTCGTATCTGTGATGAGATGTTTGGTAGAAGTAGAACGCTTAACTTTAGCTTGAAGGTTTGAAATTTTGACACCATCTAAAGGATCTCCATTGTAACGATTGCCTTGTACTGGAGTCGTTAAAGTTCCTCTGGAATCCTGGGTAAATCTATTTTGTTCCAAATACATCCAGATGTAGTCCAAATCTTCCGGACTGTTATTGGTGTATTCCATGATGATTCGCCCTGTAATGGTGTGTGTTTCAGGATCCAAATTAGCTTTTATGGTATAGTCTGCTTCATTTTGAAAGTATTCTGGACCTGGTTTTCCTGAGGCTGACCTATAGACATTTCCAGACCTATCCATAAATTCATTAAATTCAGATTGATTATTGTCTAACTGAGCAAAAGCCGAAGGCAGAGTAAAAATGCTTAAACCAAAAGCTAGAAATAGAAAATTTATTTTATTCATAATTATATGTTTTGAATTCGGTCTCTAAAATAGAAAAAACAAGAATATAAGCGATGCTGAGAGTTTGAATTATTCTATCTCCAGGTAATTTCTCTTCACAAAATCCAAAGCTGTTTTTAAAATATGCCCCATGGTTCTGCAGCGTTTGAATCGAATGTCTCTGGTATAATCTACCAGCTGTTTTTTGAGCATTTTTACATTTTCATCTGTGGATACTCTGTCTTTGATCATGCAGCGTATCAACATTCTAAATCTTTTTTCTGAAGTGATAAGGCGTTTCGCCACTTGAGAACGCTCTTCTTTTCGGTATTGCTCCACTGAAGTATCCTGCAGTAATTCTGAGACCATGTTTACCAAGGGTCGGTTTTCTTTGAAAAAATGAGGCTGGTAAACTTTCAGATTCCCTTCATAATTTTGTTGGTCAAAATCTATAGCTCTGATTTTATAATCCACATGATCGAAATCATGAGTTGGAATAACCACATAATTATAAGAACGCATATCGCCTAGAAGTCTTAGCGTACATCGCTCATCGAACTTCACAAACTGCTTGGCAATTTCATTCCTTGCCCTTTCGGTGCATTCTGGCAGATGTTCTTTAATAAAAACATCCCCCGGAATTCCTGCAATATGCTCTTCTATCAAAGTATCTTTATACACTAAAAAATTGATACGGTTCGGAGACAGAATATGCTCAAAGTCTAACCCATAAATTCTGGAGGCATCTGCCTTTTTCACATAGAAGTAGGTGAAGTTATCATTCAGAACATTTCTTATTTTTATTCTGAAAGGTTTGGAATTCCCAAAAGTGCAGTAATCTATCGCATCCACATTGAGAAAATCCATGTGTTCGCTTCGTCCGTCTGAATGGAGAATGAGATAGACCCGCTTTAGGCTATTATCGATTTCTTCGCGATCAAAATCAGAATAATAACACCTCACCCACAAGGTGTCTTCATCATGTCTATCATAAACGACTATGGAACCCGAAAACCTCAATAAATCATCATAAGAAACTGGAATTTTGGTGTTTCTATTGTAAGTCTGCAGGTATTTATTGAGATTCTCATTTATAGCAAACGTGGGCTTTTTTTTAGACATGAGTTTCTTTTCCATAAACTGCTTTTTCCTCAAAGGTAGCAAATTTGCTAGCTTAAAATGTAACATTGGCCAGAGCTTTTCGTCTTACAGGAAACCACTTAGCCTTGAAAACTATTTTAAAATTAAAAGAGCTTACTAAAAAATTCGGGAGTCTCACAGCAGTAGATGCTTTGACTTTCAATATTCAAAAAGGAAATGTTTATGGGATACTGGGTCCAAACGGCAGTGGAAAATCTACTACTTTGGGCATGGTCCTCAATGTAGTTAACCCTTCCTCTGGTTCATTTGAATGGTTTGGAGGGGAGATGAATACACATGAAGCATTGAAAAAAGTAGGCGCCATAATTGAAAGCCCCAACTTTTATCCAAGCATGAGTGCTGAAGATAATCTCAAATTGGTTTGTAAAATTAAAGGAGTTGACTATTCCAGAATTGATGATGTTTTGGAAATTGTAAATCTTCACGACAGAAAGAAAGATCACTTCAAAAGTTATTCATTGGGGATGAAACAACGGCTGGCTATCGCTTCAGCCTTGCTAAATGATCCCGAAATTCTTATTTTGGATGAACCTACCAACGGATTGGATCCTCAGGGCATTCATCAGATTCGAGAAATCATTAAGAAAATTGCTGCTGACGGCATGACGATTTTACTGGCTTCTCACCTACTCGATGAAGTTGAAAAAGTGTGTTCCCACGTCGTTGTCATTCGTAAGGGAGTGAAATTATATGCCGGACCTGTAGACGAATTGAATGCTACACATGGTTTTTTTGAATTAAAAAGCGAACATAAAGACGAATTAAAATCATTCCTCGACACGCACTCAGCTATCGAACGTTATGATGAAGAAGACAGCGGCTTAATCAAAGCGATCTTAGCCCAGCCTTACGAAGCAAAATTTCTCAATAAGGAATGCTTCGACAAAGGAATTTTACTCACACATCTTGTCAAACGTAAAGAAACTTTGGAAGAGCAGTTTTTAAAATTAACCAAGAATCAATAAGCCTAAACAATGAAAAGACTTTTTCTCATAGAATTTCACAAACTCAGGAATAACAGAGCTGCAAAAATTCTCAGCCTTATTTATTTTATCCTTTTCAGCGCCATCGCCTTGTTTGCCTCTATCAAGTTCAACTTTGGATCCATCGATTTCAGATTAGCAGATCAGGGAATTTTCAATTTCCCTTTCATCTGGCATTTCAACGCCTACTTTGTCGCCTTTTTAAAATTATTCCTTGCCGTAGTCATCGTATCCATGGTTTCCAGTGAATACACCAACCGAACTTTAAAGCAAAACCTGATTGACGGTTTGAGTAAAAAAGAATTCATCTTATCGAAGTTTTATGGCGTTCTAGGCTTTGCCATAGCTTCTACTTTACTGCTGTTTATCGTCAGTTTGGTTTTAGGATTGATTTTTTCTGATTATGATGAATTCAGTATCATTTTTTCTGATCTTGAATACATCTTTGCCTATTTTTTAAAGTTAGTGGGATTCTTCTCCATGTGTTTGTTTTTTGGAATATTACTAAAGCGTTCAGCCTTTGCTTTAGGATTTCTTTTCCTGCTATGGATTTTTGAAGGGATTGTTCAATTATTTATCAAATTTCAAGCGGAATCTTTAGACTTTATCCTGAACGTTTTACCCCTGCAATCGATGAGCAATTTAATCATAGAACCTTTCACCAGATTAGGTATTGTAAAATCGGCAGCAACGCAACTAAATTCAGAATTTACAAAATCCTACGATGTGGAATGGTCGACCTTACTCATTGTCTTGGCCTGGAGTTTTATCTTCATTTATTCCTCCTGGAAACTCTTACAAAAAAGAGATCTTTAAATTATATTTGAAGAAACATTTTACCCTTGAATAAAATCCTGGCGTTTTTAATTTGCATATTTAGTGTTTCTCTTTACGCTCAGGGACAAGCTGATAACTGGTATTTTGGAAATAATGCAGGTATAACTTTCAACACGAATCCTCCCTCTGCACTAATCAATGGACAATTGAGCACTAACGAAGGTTGTTCCTCTATTTCAGACGTTAATGGCAATCTGCTAATGTACACCGATGGCAGGACGATTTGGAACAGAAATCACCAGATCATGCCAAATGCTAACTACTTTGGGGGCACGGGATTAAACGGCGATCCCTCGAGTACTTCCAGTGGCTTAATCGTTCCCCACCCTACAAATCCCAATCTTTATTTTGTATTTACGGTCGACGAGCCTCATCACGAAAATGCTAATGCTTACCCTAATCAAGGCCCTGCGGATGCAAATGGAAATTCCATCCCTTTTTATACAGATGTCACATCGCACAGCGTACCTCAAGATGATGATGGTTATAATAATGGCTTAAACTATTCCATTGTTGATATGTCTCTAAATGCGGACCTGGGCGATGTTATTCCTGGTGAAAGAAATAATGAACTTATTACCTACGATCTTACAGATTCCGAAGAAATAAAATACAAAGCTTCCGAGAAAATCACAGCCGTAAGAGGGCGTGACTGCAATTCTGTTTGGGTGATTACTCAATTTAGAAATAAATTTTATGCGTTTCTGATAGATCAATTTGGTATCGATAAAACTCCTGTAGAATCAACAGTACAACCCTTAATAGAAATTACCAACTACAGAAGAGCTGCATTAGGCTATTTAAAAGCTTCACCACAGGGAGATAAGTTATTGATTGCTCATAATACAACCAATTATAACCCTATAAATGGTAATCAGGATTTTGGAGAAGGGAATGTTTATTTATATGATTTCGATAATCTGACCGGACAAGTGTCTAATCCAATTCAATTAATAGATGATGTCAATGCCTATGGGGCTGAGTTTTCTCAGGATGGAACCAAAGCTTACGCTACAGTTAGCGATACAGCAGCTAAAATTTATCAATGGAATATAGATTCCAGTGACATCCCTAATTCGATTGAGACAATTGCAAATACAGGTCAATACAACACAGCCTTGCAACTAGGTCCAGATGGTAAAATTTATCATTCACTTATTGGTTCTTTTAAATTAGGTGTGATTAATAATCCAAATAAAATAGGAGCAGCCACAAATTACACACAAAATATATCTGAAGGCGCTATAGCTTTAAATGGAAGAATAGCAACATTTGGCTTACCGCCTTTTATCCAGTCACTTTTCAGCAAAAGAATTCCCATCGTTGAAGCCGATAATGAAGAAGTCATTGAGCAGGTCTCCCTTTGCGACACCTATAGTTATCAACTAAGCTACGAGGATATACCCGGAGCGACTTATACATGGTCTAAAGATGGAATAGTTCTGCCAGGCGAAACCGGTCACATTTTAAATATCAGTCAAAACCCGACTGCCGATTTTCCAGTTGAGCAAAATTACCGTCTGGAAGTTGACTTAAACACTGGGGATTGCCCTTCATTTGGTATTGCCACAGTGACCTTTAACCAAAGCCCAGCTTTTGAAGACGATGAACTATTCACCTGTAAAGAAGAGGGGAGCGACGCTGTTTTTGATTTAACCAAAATTCGTGAAAAACTGAGTAAGCAGGTTCAGATAAATACAGATGAAATTGATGTGAAGCTTTACAGGTCTATGGCTGATGCCGCATCAGAAACCAATCCTATTCAAGTTACGTCCAACTTTGTGAATAATCAAAACCTCACCTCTCTATTTGTCGATGTCTCTACTTTTGGAGTCTGTCATAATCTTATAGAATTCGAACTTATCGCAAAAGCTTTACCTGACATAAATACGGGTGATGAAACGCTTATCTATTGTCTTGAAGAGTTTCCTAATACCATCGAAATCAGTCCTTTAAATTCAGGGGACGACCCTCTAGTGTATGACTATTTATGGTCTACAGGGGATACTTCCTCTCAAATATCAGTTAATGCAGCAGGACAATATAGTGTTGATGTAAATATTAAAGGTATTAATTGTAGTCTGAGAAAAACCTTCATAATCAATGAGTCTGAAATAGCTTCATTTTCTGTTGAAGTCGAAGACAAAACCAACTACAAGTCCATTCAGATAAATGTTGACCCTTCAAGTCTGGGGGATTATGAATATGCTATTGAGGAACCTGCTAATTTTCAAGAGTCCAATACATTTGAAAATCTAAACCCGGGAATTTATGATGTTTTTGTACGAGATAAATTCGGATGTGGAATATCAGAAAAAACCATTGGGGTTCTTGGCATCATGGAGTTTTTCACCCCTAACGGAGATGGCATCAACGACTTTTGGCAAATGAACGGCCAGCTTGAAAATAAAGAAGAAGATATCCTGCTGCAGGTTTATGATAGATACGGGAAACTTATGACCTCTTTTACAAATAAAGACAAGGGCTGGAATGGGACCTATAATGGCAGGAATATGCCTAGTGATGATTATTGGTATCGCGTTCGTTTAACCGAAGGAATTATAAAAACGGGGAGTTTCACCTTAAAACGCTAACTTTATAAACAAAACCCAATCGTATGAGACTCTTTTTAAGCCTTTTTCTTGTTATACTTGCGTTCTCTAGCTTCTATTCTCAGCAAAAAAACTTTATCGATCAGCCTTTTATTGAGGTAAAAGGAACGGCAGATACCTTAGTGACTCCAGACCGAATTTATCTTGATATCCTTATTTCTGAAGAAGAAATAAGCGGTAATTCAAGCCTTGAAGAACTGGAACAACAGATGATCTCAGAATTTAAAAAACTCGCTATAGATATTGATAAACAGCTTTTCGTAGCCAATGCGAGCAGCGATTTTAAATCTTACTTTTTTGCTGGCCAAAAAGTTATAAAAACCAAACACTACACCCTTTTGGTTTATCAGGCATCTACCCTAGGAAATGCTTTAAGAAGCCTGCAAAACATAGGCATCGCCAACGTCAATGTGAATAAAACGGAACATTCCAAAATCAAAGAATTTCAAACATCGATGAAGGCTAAAGCCGTGGCGAATGCTATGAAAAATGCTCAGGCAATGGCAGGGGCAATCAGTCAGGAGCTCGGTAAGGCCCTTTTTATTTCAGAAACCAATTCCTACTTTTATGCTATGCAGGGTCAGGCTGAAGGCATGCAGGTAAGAAGTAATACGACCGGTAACCAAGAAGAAGCAACAACTAATCTTTCTTTCGATCAGTTTAAAATCAGCAGCGAAGTCCTGGTGAGATTTGTTTTAAAATAAGATGCTTTTTTGAGTTCTTTTCTGAATTTCATACATGTGAAATTAATGCCAAAGGAAGTGCTTTGACTTTGTGTTGATTTAGAAGCGAGGTATCTTAGCAAAAATAAATTTGAATGAAATTCAATTTAAAGTCAGACTTTAAACCTACCGGAGATCAGCCTCAGGCCATTGATAAGTTGATCAAAGGGCTCAACAGTGATGAACGCTATCAGACTTTGCTTGGAGTCACAGGTTCTGGAAAAACGTTTACGATGGCCAATGTTGTTGAAAGTGTCCAGAAGCCTACTTTGGTCCTGGCTCATAATAAGACGCTTGCCGCTCAGTTATATTCAGAGTTCAAGGCTTTTTTTCCGGAAAACGCTATTGAATATTTTGTATCTTACTACGACTATTATCAACCTGAAGCCTTTATTCCTTCGAGTGGAACCTATATTGAAAAAGATTTGTCGATCAATGATGAAATCGAAAAACTCAGGTTAAGTACTACATCTTCCTTGCTTTCAGGACGCCGAGATGTTCTGGTGGTGGCATCTGTGAGTTGTCTTTACGGTATTGGAAACCCGGTTGAATTTCAGAAAAATGTGATTTCAGTTGAAGTGGATCAGCAAATTCCAAGAACAAAATTGCTTCAGCGTTTGGTTCAAAGTTTATATTCCAGAACTGAAGTTCAGTTTAACCGTGGCAATTTCAGAATAAAAGGAGACACCCTGGATATTTTTCCTGGTTATGCCGACCATGCCTATCGCATTCACTTTTTTGGAGATGAAATCGAAGAAATTGAGGCGTTTAACGTAGAATCCAACGAAATCATCGCAAAGTATGATAAGCTGAATATTTATCCTGCCAATATATTCGTTACTTCGCCCGATGTATTGAACTCAGCCATAGACCAAATCGCGATTGATCTGGGTAAGCAAATAGAATATTTCAAAGACTTAGGCAAGCCCCTAGAAGCCAAACGTATTGAAGAGCGAACCAATTTTGATTTGGAAATGATTAAAGAATTAGGCTACTGTTCGGGTATCGAAAATTACTCCAGATATCTCGATGGAAGACAGCCTGGCACAAGACCCTTCTGTTTATTGGATTACTTTCCAGATGATTATCTGATGATTGTAGATGAAAGTCATGTGACCGTTCCGCAAGTTGGAGCGATGTACGGAGGGGATCGATCCAGAAAAGAAAATCTTGTCGATTACGGATTCAGATTACCAGCAGCCATGGATAATCGGCCTTTGAGACTTGAAGAATACGAGGCTTTGCAAAACCAGGTAGTCTATGTGAGTGCCACTCCTGCAGATTATGAACTCCAAAAATGCGATGGCGTGTATGTCGAGCAAGTCATACGACCAACAGGCTTACTGGATCCGGTCATTGAAGTGAAACCAAGTCAAAATCAGATTGATGATTTAATTGAAGAAATCAATAAAAGAGTCGAGAAAGACCAGCGGATAATGGTAACCACTTTGACCAAACGAATGGCTGAAGAACTCACCAAATACCTGACAAGGGTGAAAATCAGAACACGCTACATACATAGTGATATAGACACACTAGAACGTGTGGAGATCATGTCTGATTTACGAAAAGGTGTTTTTGATGTGTTGGTAGGAGTGAATTTATTGAGGGAAGGTTTGGACTTACCAGAAGTATCATTAGTAGCTATTTTAGATGCTGATAAAGAAGGCTTTTTGAGAAGTAATAGAACTTTGACCCAGACTATAGGTCGTGCTGCTCGTCATCTTGAGGGAAAGGCGATTCTTTACGCTGATAAAATCACAGACAGCATGCAAAAAACCATAGATCAAACCGAATACAGAAGATCCAAACAAATCGAGCACAATACGAAACATGACATTACGCCTCAGGCTCTTAAAAAAGCGCACAATTCAGCTTTAAGTGGCAAAAAAGAAAAGCCTTATGAAGTCATTGAAACTCCAACTTTACAAGCTGCTGAAGAAGCTGCAGAAAATTACAATGCAACAGACTTGAAAAAGAGAATGACGCTGGTGAGAAAGTCTATGGAAAAAGCTGCAAAAGACTTGGATTTTATGGAAGCTGCAAGGTTCAGAGACGAGTTGAAAATGCTTCAGGAAAAGCTTGAAAAGGAGAAAGCTTAGGGCTTAAACTGAGTTTTCGACATGAAGTCCCATACGCACACCCCTGCAGTAACTGAAATATTCAAAGAATGTTTGGTGCCAAGCTGAGGGATTTCCAGAACGGCATCAGACGCATCAACAACAGCTTGCTGCACACCTTTCACTTCATTTCCGAAAACAAAAGCATAGGTTAAATTTTGGTCTGGTTGAAATTCCTCCAGAGAAACTGAATCTTCAGCTTGTTCAACGGACATGACCTGAACACCGCTTTCTTTTAATTCCTGAATGAGTGCCAGCGTACTTTCTCTATGAGACCAGTCTACTGTTTGAGTGGCTCCCAAAGCTGTTTTTTGAATATCTTTATGAGGTGGTGATGCCGTAATACCACACAAATAAATCTTCTCTATCAAAAACGCATCGGCGGTTCGAAACACAGAACCAATATTATTAAGACTTCTGATGTTGTCCAAAATTAAAATCAAAGGTGTCTTAGACGAGGCTTTAAACTCATCATCGGTTTTACGGACGAGTTCGCTATTTTTTAATTTTCTAGGCATAACTTGTTTTAATAAAAAAACCCTTTGATTTCTCAAAGGGTTTGTACTCGGAGCGGGACTTGAACCCGCACGACCGCAATGGTCATTGGATTTTAAGTCCAACGTGTCTACCAATTCCACCATCCGAGCGGAAAGAGCGAAAGACGGGATTTGAACCCGCGACCCTCACCTTGGCAAGGTGATGCTCTACCCCTGAGCTACTTTCGCATTACTATATTTCAATCTCAAAAGCGACACTCATATGCCTCGGGCGCATGATGCTCCAACTATGAGCTACTTTCACAGTAATTATTGCGAGTGCAAATTTAATATTTTAATTGATTTGTCAAAACCTTTTCGCTAAAATATAATAAAATTACTTCCTGGCTTTTGGCGTTATCAAGCGTTTGATTTCATTAAGTTTCATTAAGGCTTCAACCGGAGTCAGTGTATCGATATCAAGTCTCAAAATCTCATCCTTAATCTGCTCAAGCAGAGGATCATCCATATTATAAAAACTCAATTGTGGCTCAGGCTGAACGGCTTGTTTTAGAGAGGAAGAGTCGTCATTGGTATCCCTAAGGGATTCCAGTTTCTTTAAAATAGTATTTGCTTTTTGAATCACATACTGTGGCATACCCGCCATTTTAGCCACATGAATCCCAAAACTATGCTCGCTTCCTCCAGGAACGAGCTTTCTCAGAAACAAAACTTTATCCTTTAATTCCTTGACAGAAACGTTGAAATTTTTGATCCTGTCAAATTGCTTGGACATTTCATTAAGCTCGTGGTAATGCGTTGCAAATAATGTTTTAGCCTTACTGGGATGTTCATGCAGAAACTCAGCTATGGCCCAGGCAATCGAAATCCCGTCGTAAGTACTGGTTCCGCGTCCGATTTCATCCAAAAGAACAAGACTTCTGCTAGACAAGTTATTCAATATACTCGCCGATTCGTTCATCTCTACCATGAATGTAGATTCGCCCATCGAAATATTATCACTGGCGCCAACGCGAGTAAATATCTTATCTACCAGACCGATTTCTGCGGAAGTAGCCGGTACAAAACTTCCCATTTGTGCCAGTAAAACAATAAGAGCGGTTTGCCTTAACAGAGCCGACTTACCACTCATGTTCGGTCCGGTGATCATGATGATCTGGTTGCTTTCCTGATCCAGGAAAAGGTCATTACTGATGTACTCTTCCTCAGCTTTGAGCTGCATTTCAATGACTGGATGTCTTCCCTCTTTAATAGATAATTCGAAGCCTTCATCAATAAGGGGTTTGGCATAATTGTGTTCAAGAGCAAGCTGAGCAAATCCGGAAAGGCAATCCAGCTGTGCGATCTGAAAGGCATTTTGCTGAATCACTTTCATATAATCCTGAGTCCAAATGACAAGCTCCTGAAATAATTTTTGCTCCAAACCTGAAATTTTCTCTTCCGCAGATAAAATTTTCTCCTCGTAAACTTTTAATTCTTCGGTTATGTAGCGTTCGGCATTGACCAAGGTTTGTTTTCTCGTCCAGTCGGTCGGCACTTTATCTTTATGGGCATGTCTGACTTCGAAATAATAGCCATAAACATTATTACTGCCAATCTTTAAACTTGGAATCCCAGTATTTTTGGATTCGGCGTCAAGCATTTCATCGAGGTAGTCGTGCCCGGAAAAAGCGATTTTTCGGTATTCGTCCAGCTCATCAGAGTAACCTGATTTAATCGCATTTCCTTTTAGAATATTGACTGGAGGCTCTTCTGAAATCGACGACTCAATTTTGGATCTTAACACATCGCAGGGATTGAGATGATCGGCGATGGTCACCAAAGACTCATGTCCGGATTTTTCTAAAGTCTTCTGACATGAAGCGATAATATCCAGGGAATTTTTTAACTGTAAAAGCTCACGCGGGTTAATTTTTTGAGTCGACACCTTGGATACCAGGCGTTCCAGGTCATTGATCTCTTTTAAATAAGATCTGATTTCATGTTGAAGGCTTTGATTCTTTTTTAAAAAGCTAACCGTTTCAAGGCGTTGATTAATTTTATACTGATTCTTGAGCGGAAAGGCAAGCCAGCGTTTTAAGAGTCGGCTGCCCATGGCCGAAATCGTCTTATCTATGATGTCGATAAGCGAAACGCCTTCTGAAGTCGTGGACTGGTATAATTCGAGATTTCGAATGGTGAACTTATCCATCCAGACATAGTCTTCTTTAGGAATTCGGGATAAGTTATTGATATGCTGAAGCTGTGCGTGATTGGTTTCAGACAAATAATGAAGAATAGCTCCGGAAGCAATCAGACCTTCATTATAATCCTGTATTCCAAAACCTTTAACTGATGTGGTTTTGAAATGGGAATTGATAAGGTTATTGGAAAAATCAAATTTGAACACCCAGTCTTCGAGGTAGAAATAAGGTTGCTGGCTTCCCAGCTGTTCGGCCAGTAAAGTCTTTTGTTTTTTTGAAATCAAAATCTCGCTTGGTGAAAAATTCTGAATGAGTTTATTTACATCTTCAAGACTGCCTTCAGATACTAAAAACTCACCTGTGGAAACATCAAGAAAGGATATTCCATAGTTATCTTTTGGGCCGAGGACAATGGAACACAGAAAATTATTGTCATTTCGTGACAAGACATCGTCATTAAAGGATACGCCGGGCGTAATTAATTCGGTAACACCGCGTTTAACGATGGTTTTGGTTTGCTTTGGATCTTCGAGCTGATCACAGATAGCCACTCTCAGCCCTGCTTTTACCAGTTTCGGAAGATAGGTATTAAGGGAATGATGAGGAAAACCGGCAAGTTCTGAACGCTCTCCGCCATTATTCCGATTGGTAAGTACAATATTGAGTATGCGGGAGGCGGCAACGGCATCTTCTCCAAAGGTTTCGTAGAAATCCCCGACTCTAAATAACAACATCGCATCAGGATATTTATCCTTGATAGTATTGTACTGTTTCATTAAAGGGGTTGACTTAGGAGACTTAGATTTGGCCACAATTTTTTAAGCTAAAATACTAAATTGTAGAAGGAAATCAGATAAGAAAGTCAAAATGCAGTAAAAATAAAAAACCCTTCATTACATGTGTAATGAAGGGTTTTTCTATAAAGAAGGCGGCGACCAAACCGCCCGCAGCTGAAGGTGACCTGACAGAATTGAAACAGGTCGGCGTTCGGGCAGGCTCTTCCACGCTGATGATCGTTTATATGAGAGTCATCTTGGCTCATTTACTAAGCCAAGGGCATTTTTTTAAACAAAAAAAACCCTGACTAAAAAGTCAGGGTTTTTCTATAAAGAAGGCGGCGACCTACCCGCCCGCAGCTGAAGGTGACCTGACAAAATTGAAACAGGTCGGCGTTCGGGCAGGCTCTTCCACGCTGATGATAGTTTATAGAGAGATCATCTTAGCTCATTCACTAAGCCAAGAACATTTTTTAAACAAAAAAAACCCCGACTAAAAAGTCAGGGTTTTCTCTATAAAGAAGGCGGCGACCTACACGCCCGCAGCTGAAGGTAACCTGACAGAATTGAAACAGGCTGGCGTTCGGGCAGGCTCTTCCACGCTGATGATCGTTTATATGAGGGTCATCTTAGCTCATTCACTAAGCCAAGGGCATTTTTTTTAAACAAAAAAAAACCCTGACTAAAAAGTCAGGGTTTTCTCTATAAAGAAGGCGGCGACCTACTCTTCCACGGTATGTAGTACCATCGGCGCTAACGGGCTTAACTGCTCTGTTCGGAATGGGAAGAGGTGAGCCCCGTTGCTATAACCACCTTAAATCTTAGTGC
>NZ_JAIQZF010000029.1 GCF_020164585.1 Psychroflexus curvus | reverse complement strand
GAAAATCCCACAAATTTGGAACTTGTTGATCTTCAAATTTTTTTTTTTTGAACTACGAATCAACATCCTTCTAAAAATCCAGGTGGGAGCTCAGTCCACGCAGAAGGAAATGCAATGGCTCGGAGGGTTATCTCTCCAGTCATACAGTGAACAACCAGACTCTTTAAATGACAAGTCCTTCACAAAGGATGGTTTGGTCGAACAGATAAGCCAAACATGGGATCAGTCTGACTATCTGTGGTACACAACATAGTAAGTCTTTAACTAACATGTCATCGC
>NZ_JAIQZF010000028.1 GCF_020164585.1 Psychroflexus curvus | reverse complement strand
CAATGACGGCCTCCATTACACCTGCGCGACCACCGAGCTGCGCCCACCCGGTATGTGCCGGTAGAGCGTCGACGGCTGCACCCCGAGCTGCGCTGCCACCTCCTCGACGGCGATGGTCGGGTCTGCGAGCATCGCCTTGGCGCGCTTGATCTCCGCCGGTCCCATCGCCGGCTTGCGCCCGCCGCGTCGCCCCAACGCCTTCGCCTGGGCAAGTCCGGCGTGGGTGCGCTCTAGCGTCAGCTCGCGCTCGAACTCGGCGACGGCCGCGAAGACGTGGAAAACG
>NZ_JAIQZF010000027.1 GCF_020164585.1 Psychroflexus curvus | reverse complement strand
AGAGGCCACCCCCTCGTCATCAGGGCAGAGGTCAGCATCAGTATCATCAGCATCAGCATCAGGCCAGGCCGCAGCATGGGAATCAGCAAGGCGGCAGAGGGCAGGCATTCAACCTATCTTTGGAGGAAGCACTGGCGTCCGGAGAAGTTGTGGCAGGTAACATTCTCGTCGCTTCATACCCTACTGTAGCATTATTTGATTCAGGAGCATCGCATTCATTTATATCTGCACGGCTTGCGACACGACTAGGAATGGAGTTCAAGTCATTGCCAGGGAGGTTGAAT
>NZ_JAIQZF010000026.1 GCF_020164585.1 Psychroflexus curvus | reverse complement strand
ACCGCTCGGATTTCGAGTCACTCATCGGATAAGTGGTACGGCATATACCACTCGGAATCAAGCCGTTTTCCCGCATCATACTTGGTATGAATCAATATTTGTCCGAACTATCCATCCCGTGCGATCATCCCGATCACAACGTAACTCTCGAGTTTTATTTAGAGATCCGATACAATTTAGCCAATGCATACATTCGCCCACTCAAGTTCGGTGCACAACCGAGCCAATCCGTACGTATCGATTTATGATTTTCGTTCCATCCCGTTGCATCTCATGCAACGATTTAT
>NZ_JAIQZF010000025.1 GCF_020164585.1 Psychroflexus curvus | reverse complement strand
CGTCAATCAGGCGCCGATCACGGGCGAGAGCCTGCCGGTCGAGAAGGCAGCGGGCGACTCCGTGTTCGCCGGCACCATCAACGAATCCGGGTCGTTCGAATATCGCGTCACCGCAGCGGCAAGCGACTCCACACTGGCACGGATCATTCACGCCGTCGAGGCCGCGCAAGGCAGTCGAGCGCCCACGCAGCGCTTCGTTGACCAGTTCGCCCGGCTGTACACGCCCATTGTGTTCGCGGTTGCGCTTGCGGTGGCCATCGTCCCTCCGCTGGTCTTCGGTGCGACTTG
>NZ_JAIQZF010000024.1 GCF_020164585.1 Psychroflexus curvus | reverse complement strand
TGAGCCCCGTTGCTATAACCACCTTAAATCTTAGTGCACTATAGCCTGTTGCTATAATTTACCCGAACCTTTTTTTTTAAAAGGGCGGGCCACCTTAAGTCCTCCCCTAGCCCCTCCAAAGGAGGGGGACAGGGATTATGTGTTGACATAATAAAAATATATAAGAATTTCGATTGTAATGGCATGGCTGATTTTATTCTAGAGTGGTTGATTATAAATAAAATAATAATCATCTTCATAGATAAGCTCTTCGGATAATTAGTATCACTTGGCTATGACATTACTGCCTTTACACCTGTGACCTATCAACCCCATCGTCTTTGGGGATCCTTTAAAGAAATCTCATC
>NZ_JAIQZF010000023.1 GCF_020164585.1 Psychroflexus curvus | reverse complement strand
TTTCACCTTTCCCTCACGGTACTGGTTCACTATCGGTCTCTCAGTAGTATTTAGCCTTACCGGATGGTCCCGGCTGATTCATGCAAGGTTTCTCGTGCCCCGCACTACTCAGGATACTACTACTCAACACATCCCTTACCCCTACAGGCCTGTCACCTTCTATGGGTATTCTTTCCAAAATATTTGGGTTCAAAATGTATCAAGATATCGTAGTCCTACTACCCCAGCACTGCCGTAACAGTACTGGTTTGGGCTGTTTCACGTTCGCTCGCCGCTACTAGCAAAATCACTATTGTTTTCTCTTCCTCCGGCTAATTAGATGTTTCAGTTCACCGGGTTCGCTCCCGCCAATGGCGGGTACTATACCTTC
>NZ_JAIQZF010000022.1 GCF_020164585.1 Psychroflexus curvus | reverse complement strand
GAATACCTCCTTTTTTAGAGTATTGCATCTGATAAGATGTAGTAGACGTTTAAAGAAAGGGAATTAATTAAGCTTTAATCAAGTATCAAAAAGGATAAGCTTTTGTGTTTCTAATTGTCAATTTAATATTTGGGGGATTAGCTCAGCTGGCTAGAGCGCCTGCCTTGCACGCAGGAGGTCATCGGTTCGACTCCGATATTCTCCACAATCCCATCCTAGTCTTTCCAAAGGGATGGAACAGGTTTTTGTTCTTCCCTTTGGGGAGCTAGAGGGGAAAACGTTCATTGACATATTGAGAATATATAAGAATACGAGAGTAAGAGCATGCTTTTTTTTAGGAAAGAGTATGAAAATTAAATAACTAATAATTATCGAATAGATAAGCT
>NZ_JAIQZF010000021.1 GCF_020164585.1 Psychroflexus curvus | reverse complement strand
TAAATCTCTGCTTGTCAACTTGCGCGATGCAATCGCGCTAAATCGGGGTATTTCAAAATTCAAATTTAGTATTTCAAATTTTCTTCTCTGCTTAAAAAAACACCCAGATCAAAGTTGGTGCGCGATTATATCGCGTCACCCTAAGAATTAAGTTTATTCATAGCTTTAAAGATTCGCGATTGATAAGAGAAATTTGAAAGTCTTTTTGCTTGCCAATAAATCTCTGCTTGTCAACTTGCGCGATGCAATCGCGCTAAATCGGGGTATTTCAAAATTCAAATTTAGTATTTCAAATTTTCTTCTCTGCTTAAAAAAACACCCAGATCAAAGTTGGTGCGCGATTATATCGCGTCACCCTAAGAATTAAGTTTATTCATAGCTTTAAAGATTCGCGATTGATAAGAGAAATTTGAAAGTCTTTTTGCTTGCCAATAAATCTCTGCTTGTCAACTTGCGCGATGCAATCGCGCTAAATCGGGGTATTTCAAAATTCAAATTTAGTATTTCAAATTTTCTTCTCTGCTTAAAAAAACACCCAGATCAAAGTTGGTGCGCGATT
>NZ_JAIQZF010000020.1 GCF_020164585.1 Psychroflexus curvus | reverse complement strand
GCTCAGCTGGTTAGAGCGCTACACTGATAATGTAGAGGTCGGCAGTTCGAGTCTGCCTGAGACTACTTTTTAGTCGAAAGGAAGACGAGAAGTTTATCCTGAGTAAGACACGTTAAGTGTCGCATCGAAGGGAGTCTGCCTGAGACTACTTTTTAGTCTTTAAGGCACAAGAGAAGAGTCTAAAGTGGTTAGAGGAAGTTATTTGACCAAATTAGCTTTTAGATGTAAGGTTTATAATAATGAGGAATGGTAATATTTAATTGGTTTTAGATATTATGACAAGGCCCCACCCGGCCTCCCCAAAGGGGAGGAGAAGGTAGGTAACTATCACTCCCCCTTTGGGGGAGCAGGGAGGGGGCGTAACGTTCATTGACATATTGAGAATATATAAGAATACGAGAGTAAGAGCATGCTTTTTTTTAGGAAAGAGTATGAAAATTAAATAGCTAATAATTATCGAATAGATAAGCTTATTAAGGGCGTATGGGGAATGCCTAGGCTCTCAGAGGCGATGAAGGACGTGACAAGCTGCGATAAGCTGCGGGGATTAGCACATATGAGTTGATCCGCAGA
>NZ_JAIQZF010000002.1 GCF_020164585.1 Psychroflexus curvus | reverse complement strand
TCAATTCTTACGATACTGTTCAGATTCAAGAAGGACTCTCAATAAGGTGATTATCTCAAGGGCGATATACGTAATTGTTATCAAGGGAAGAACCATACTCTTATTGAGACCCTTTATAATTGATTCTCTAAATTTATAAATCTATATTTATATGAAATCAAACATACGAGGGAAATGCCGAAGGCAAAGGGTGTAAATTCCTTCGCATTACTCCTATAGGGCTATTGGATTTCTAAGCCAAAGAGTGTTATTTTTATATGTTCAACTTGACCAACATGAAAAATCATAATATTTTACCTTACACCAAAGACGCAAGAAAACTTGCTATTCAGTTGAGAAAAAATATGACGCCAACGGAAAAAATCTTTTGGAATGCTACAAAAGGCTCCAGACTTGGTGTTGTTATGAGACGACAAATGCCTATCCTCGATTACATTGTAGACTTCTATATTAAAGACATAGGTCTTGCCATAGAAATAGATGGCAGCAGCCATGATAATAACACTTTAGTGGATGGTTTGAGGCAGGCGCGAATTGAAAAACTGGGGGTAAACTTTGTAAGATTTACAAACGATCAGATTACCCACAATTTACCAAAAGTCATTCTACAGCTTAAAGAGTTAATCGATGAGGTGAAAGCTTAAGTTTCTCCCATTTTACAAAACACCCTCCTCAATCCTCCCTCCAGGGAGGAAGCTTTGATTTCGTTTTCAAAAAATATTATTTCCACTTGTTTCCCTCGAGGCGATGCACTGAGTTGATTGAAGTGGAAATGCCGAAGGCAAAGGGTGTAAATTCCTTCGCAATCTTTGTTCACAGAAAAAATCGTTTTGTATTCATAATTATTGTGCTCCTAAAAGCTTGAACCCCAGCTCATCAATCCTTGAAGCTTTAGGATGATAGGCAGAGACATTGCTTAAGATAATCACCGCTTTGAATGTCTCAGGAACCATAAATACAGACGAAGAGTATCCGCCGGTTCCCCCATTATGCCAGTATAAATTATTGCCTTGCTCGTTCTGCAAAATATGCCAGCCAAGTCCGATTCTCAGGTTGTTATTCACCATAAAAGTGGGCAGTGTCGTCAGCGAATACGCATCTTCGGCATCTTGAAAATGAGCCTTGACAAACCTCGACAGATCCTGAGTAGACAATAAGATCGCTCCGGCGCCTTCAAATTGCCCCATGTCCCAGGTCGGCGTTTCCTTGCCGTTTTGGTCCAGACCCTGAACCAGATTTCCACCAACTGAATCTTTATCCAGTGAAGAATTTTTCATTTCTAAAGGCTGAAATATCTGTTCTGAAAGCAATTCAGCAAAGGTTTTTTCGGTGGCATTCTCTAAGGCTTTGGCCAGAATTGCAGCACCCAAATTGGAATACTGATAGCTAGGCTGATCTCCTGAAGAGACCTCCATTTCTTTGGCTAGATAATACTCCAAATCTGCTTCAGCATAAAATTGATAGGGATTTTTCGGATTGGCAGTTGCTAAATTCAAATTGGAAGGCAATCTTGGCAAACCTGAAGTATGATTGGAAAGTTCTTCTAAAGTTATTGCCTTTTCTTTTAAGGGAAAGCTGAAATAGTACTGAATTGAATCTAACAGCTTCACTTGTTTCTCAATTACCAGTTGCGCTAAAAGCGTGGAAGTAAACACTTTGGTCACAGAACCAATTTGAAAAACAGAAGCCCTGTTATCCAATTGATTGATTGTATCTGAAAACTTGACCTGCCCATAAAAACGGGTTGTATCCCCATCCACTATCGCTACCGAGAATTGGGTTTGCTCTGGAAATTCACTTAAATAATTTTTCAAAGTTTGATGGATATTCGCATCAAAGCTTTGAGCCTGTGTTGCCAAGCCAAGCATTGTCATTAAGACAAGGAAAACAATAGGTTTCATAAGCAAAGATTTAAGTAAAAGGTAGTAAACCTGCCTGCGTTCATTGGAAAGCAAGTTCAGAAGAAATAAAAATCAATCTCCTATTCCACAAATTGATAATCTGCAAACTTCTCCTCTACCTCATCGAAAGCAGCAAACACATCTTCCGCATGGTCTGAGGTTACCATTTTCATGCGGTAATCTTTAAAATGAGGTATGCCTTTGAAGTAGTTGGTATAATGTCTTCGGGTTTCGAAAACACCCAGCTTCTCCCCTTTCCAGTCGATGGACATCTGGAGATGACGTCTGGCAATATCAACTCGTTCTACCATAGAAGGCGACTCGCAGTGCGTGCCCGTTTCGAAATAATGCTTCACAGCCTTGAAAAACCAGGGAGAACCAATACTTGCTCTTCCTATCATAGCTCCGTCCAGTCCATATTCATCGCGCATGAGCTCAGCTTTTTCTGGCGTATCCACATCACCATTTCCAAAAACAGGAATGTGCATGCGTGGATTGTTCTTGACTTCGGCGATGGGTTTCCAGTCGGCTTCGCCTTTGTACATCTGTGCGCGTGTACGTCCATGAATAGCGATGGCTTTACAGCCAACGTCCTGCAGACGCTCGGCAACTTCATATATTTTAATAGAATCGTGATCCCAGCCCAAACGGGTTTTCACGGTAATGGGCAGATGGGTGTGCTTCACCATGGCTTCAGTCAGCTTGACCATGAGGTCAACATCCTTCAAAATTCCTGCACCAGCTCCTTTGGAAACGACCTTTTTGACGGGACATCCAAAATTGATATCAATGACATCGGGTTTTGTTTTCTCAACGATTTCCACCGACTTCAGCATGGACTCCAGATTGGCCCCAAAAATTTGAATACCGACCGGACGTTCTTTTTCGTAAATGTCCAGCTTCATCATGCTTTTGGCAGCATCCCGAATCAATCCTTCCGAAGAAATAAATTCAGTATACACCATATCTGCCCCATACTCCTTACATAAGGCCCGAAAAGGGGGATCGCTTACGTCTTCCATGGGTGCAAGTAGGAGAGGGAATTCGCCTAAATCTATGTTATCTATCTTAGCCACAACTTTTTCTGCAAAATTAGGGAATTATAAACAATTCACATAAAGCTTTTAAGAGGGCTTAAGATACGGCGGTTAAGCCAAACAATTCCTGTATATTTGCACATTAAATTCTCAGGCTTTTTTAGCTTTAGATCAGGAAAAACGGACTATGAAGAACATTCGAAATTTTTGCATAATTGCGCATATTGACCACGGAAAAAGCACCTTAGCCGACCGTTTATTGGATTTTACCAAATCTGTAACCGAACGCGAGCGCAAAGAACAGCTTTTGGATAACATGGATTTAGAGCGCGAGCGCGGCATTACCATAAAAAGTCACGCCATACAGATGGTCTATCCTTATAAAGGAGAAGACTATGTTTTTAACCTGATTGACACCCCGGGACACGTCGATTTTTCTTACGAAGTATCGAGATCTATAGCCGCTTGTGAGGGCGCTTTATTGATTGTAGATGCTGCTCAAAGCATACAGGCGCAAACCATTTCGAATTTATATCTGGCTTTGGAAAATGATTTGGAAATCATTCCTGTCCTCAACAAAGTCGACCTGCAAAGTGCCAATCCGGACGAAGTGACAGATGATATCGTCGACCTTATTGGCTGCAAGCGTGAGGATGTCATCCGTGCCAGCGCCAAAGAAGGTATTGGTATCGAAGAAATTTTGAATGCGATTGTGGAACGCGTTCCGGCTCCCAAAGGCGATCCTGAAGCTCCGCTTAGGGCTTTGGTTTTTGACTCGGTTTACAATCCTTTCCGTGGCATTGAAACTTACTTTAGAGTCTTCGACGGAAGCATTAAAAAAGGTCAAAGCATAAAATTTGTAGCTACCGGCAAAAATTATTCTGCAGATGAGGTAGGGACATTAAAGTTGGTTCAATTCCCTAAAAAAGAAATAAAAGCCGGTGATGTGGGTTACCTCATCACAGGTATCAAAAATGCCAAAGAAGTAAAAGTTGGTGATACCATCACCGATGCTGAAAACCCTACCAAAAATGCTGTTTCTGGGTTTGAAGATGTAAAGCCTATGGTTTTTGCCGGGATTTATCCTGTCGAAACCGATGAATATGAAGAATTAAGGACAGCAATGGAAAAGCTTCAGCTCAACGATGCTTCGCTGGTGTTTGTACCCGAAAGCTCTGCAGCTCTTGGATTTGGTTTTAGATGCGGATTTTTGGGAATGCTTCATCTTGAAATCATACAGGAACGTCTGGAGCGTGAGTTTGATATGACGGTAATCACCACGGTTCCCAACGTGTCTTACAATGCCTACACCTTAAAAGACAAAGACAAACCCATCATAGTGAGTAATCCAACAGATTTACCTGAACCTACGTATTTGGATCGTGTGGAAGAGCCGTTCATCAAAGCCAGCATCATCACAAAATCTGAGTTTGTTGGCCCGGTTATGTCGCTTTGTATAGAAAAACGCGGTCAGATCACCAACCAGACTTACCTCACCCAGGACCGTGTAGAACTCAGTTTCGATATGCCTCTTGCTGAAATTGTTTTTGATTTCTATGATAGATTAAAGACCGTTTCCAAAGGCTATGCGTCATTTGACTACTCGCCAATTGGCATGCGAAAATCTAAACTGGTCAAAGTAGATGTCCTGCTAAACGGCAACACAGTAGATGCGCTTTCGGCTTTGCTTCATGTGGATAATGCTTACGATATCGGTAAGCGAATCTGTGAAAAGCTGAAAGAATTAATTCCAAGACAGCAGTTTGATATCCCTATACAGGCAGCGATTGGTGCAAAAATCATTGCCAGAGAAACCGTAAAAGCCTTAAGAAAAGATGTTACCGCAAAATGTTATGGCGGGGATATTTCCAGAAAACGTAAACTTTTGGAAAAGCAAAAGAAGGGTAAAAAACGTATGCGACAGGTTGGAAATGTAGAGATTCCTCAGGAAGCCTTTATGGCAGTCTTGAAACTGAATGATTAACTTATACATCTTATATTGTCATTAGTATTTTTTAGGTTGAATTTGAGTTCGATAGCTTTCCTCCGCAGAGATACATTTCCCGGAGCCCCACGTTAGCTTCACTATCCAGTTTGGTTTAGAACCTCAACTGATGGATAGTTAATAATATTAGTCCTCAAAGGTTTATGAGACCTCACAGTCCCCAAAGCTTTGGGGACTGTGAGGTCTTCAGTTCTCAAGCTTAATGATTAGTTTTTCACATCCAAAGCATCCCGTAGAGCATTACCAATAAGCATAAATGCCATCACTAAACTCATGATACCCAATCCCGGGATGATGGCTAAATAGGCCTTTCCCAAAATGATGTAGCTGTAGTGGTCTTTAATCATCGCTCCCCAGCTTGGTGTTGGTGGCTGTGCTCCTATTCCCAAAAAGCTGAGTCCGCTTTCAATCAATATCGCTGCAGCAAAGTTGGCCGCAGAAATCACTATGACTGGTGCGAGCACGTTGGGTAAGATATGCTTTACGATAATCCGTTGATTTTTAAAACCTAAGGCCCTTGCTGCGGTGACAAACTGCGAGGACTTCACACTCATCACCTGGCCTCTCACCACACGAGCAACTTCTACCCACATGGTTAAACCAACAGCTATAAAGACTTGCCAGAAGCCCTTGCCGAGCGCAAGTGTGATGGCAATCACCAAAAGCAGAGTAGGAATTGACCAGGTGACATTGATAAGCCACATCACAGCCGCATCGATTTTACCGCCATAATATCCAGAAATAGAGCCTAAAAACAGCCCGAGAAGCAGAGAAATAAATACGGATATGAATCCTACAGAAAAAGATATGCGCAAGCCTATAAGCATTCTGCTTAGCAGGTCGCGACCATATTTATCGGTCCCTAACCAATAGGTCTTTTCGTAAATATGTTCAGAACTAAAATCAGAGTTGAATTGAGTTAAAACGATCTCATTTTCTAAAGCGGGATCCTTTACTCCATAATCCTGGTAAAATAGTTGAGCCCCTTCCTTTCTGTAAGACTCTACCGGAATGATTTCGTCGGGATATTCATTTCCAAAAAAAGATTTTGACAACCAGGACTGCTCTCCGGCATTAGGATTGGGAAGTTCAATAACCTGAACGCTAAAGCCAGGACGCTTGGAATGAATGCTCAAGGCCATGGAATTGGCATTTTCAGAACTGTCTGGAGCCAGGAAATAAGCAAAAACACCCACAAACAGGCACAGTACGATGTACCAAAAACTTAAAACGCCCCAAAGGTTTTTTTTAAACTTTTGGAGCGCTAAACCCTGTAAAGAAGTATTTCTTTTCAAACGTCTTTGATTGACATTAATTTAATCTTTTCTGGCTGCAAGTTTAATTGAATTTTCATCCACATTCAAATTTTGCAAAACATGAATTGCTTCTTCCACATAAACATCTTTGGACAGGCTTTTATACCATCTTTCTCTTTTTTCGGTTAAGGATGAATCCTGAGCCATCAATGCTTTTTCGTATGGAAGTGACTTAAACACCAGGTTTGTGTTGTATTGACTGATGCCCTCAAATTTTTTGGACATGTTTTCTACTTGAGTCATTTCTTCATCATAACCTTCATAATTAAGACTGAATTTATTTTGATCTCTTTGAGATTTAATCCATTTTGCATTTTCATCTATCATCTGGATTTGGGCGTTGTTCGACAAACGCTCTTTACTCGATGAGATAACCTTATCCAGATTGGAATAGCCTTTCCAAACCTTGTAATTTGCTGGAGCAATTTTATCCCAGGGCATAGGGTTTTCATAATCTCTTTCACCGATATCTACATAAGAAAAACGGTCTGGCACTGCCACATCGCTTTCTACCCCTTTTAGCTGAGTAGACCCTCCATTTATTCTATAAAATTTCTGAGTTGTGATTTTTAATGCACCCATATCGCCAAATGTTGTATTATTTCTCATCCATCGGTTGAGATCGACAACATTTTGAACGGTTCCCTTGCCATAGGTTTGTTTGCTTCCAATAACTACCGCTCTTTCATAATCCTGCATAGCAGCAGCCAGTATTTCTGAAGCAGAAGCCGAAAGCTCATTGACCAATATCACGAGAGGTTTATCCCAAATCACATTGGAATCTGTGTCTCTTAAAACTTCAGTATTATTTTGAGCATCTCTAACTTGTACGATAGGACCTTTTTCGATAAAAAATCCGGCTATATCCACAACAGTAGACAGAGAACCACCTCCATTATTTCTAAGATCAATAACTAAACCTTCAGCTCCAATTTCATTTAATCTTTCAAGTTCTTTCTTGATATCTGAAGCTGCGTTTCTTTCGTTGTAATTCTGCATATCGAAATAAAACTTTGGGAGGTTTATCACTCCAAACAAATCTCCATTGCTTTCTACAGTAGAAGACTTAGCATACGTTTCTTCAATCTCAACCACATCTCTTATTATGCTGATGGTTTGGGTACTTCCATCTACCTTTTTGACAGAAAGAATAACCTGAGTTCCCTTCGGTCCTTTTATAAGACTTACAGCATCATCAAGACGCATTCCACGGATGTCAACAGCTTCTTTTTCGTCTTCTTGTCTTACCTTTTGAATAAGATCTCCGACTTCCAATTCTCCATTAGTCCACGCTGGACCACCAGAAATGACCTCAACTATTTTGACGTTATCTCTTTGTTTTTGTAACCTGGCTCCAATTCCTTCCAGCTTACCAGACATTGAAATATCGAATCTATCTTTATCTCTAGGTGCAAAGTAACTTGTATGAGGGTCGAACTGACTTGCTATGGAGTTGATATATAAATTAAACCAGTCTTTACGTTCCAAGTCCGACATAGTATCGAAATAATTCTCGATAGATTCTCTCGTGACTTCTCTAGCTTCCTTTTCTAGTTCAGCATCAGATTTTATCTCAACATCTTCGCCATCCTCTATGTTTTGAGCTTGCTCCTGCTTTAAATCATGAAATGTAGAAAGAGTGGAAAATTTAAACTGTTGTCTCCACCTTTGTTTTAGCTCTTTATTACTTTTAGCATAATCTACCTGTTCATAATCTGTATTGATGGTTTCTTGCTCTTCAAAATCAAATGGTTTTTCAAGCAATTCAGCATAAAACTCTTTAGCTTCTTCCATCCGTTTTTTGTAGCGTTCTACTGTAAGATCAAAAAATATTAGATTTTTATTCTTGATCTGGTCATCAATTTGAGTTTGAAACGCTTCAAATTCTTCAAAATCACTTTTCAGAAAATGGCGCTTAATGGGATCAAGCCCTTTTATATAGTCTTTAAAAACAGACTTAGAAAAGTCATCGTCTATTTCTCTCATGTCGAAATGGCCTTGCTCAATCACATGAGTGATAAGTTCTATAAGAACCTTATCTTTATCAGTATCCTCATCAAAGTCTTTGGTCGTAAAGCTGCATGATGTAACCGAAACCAATGTTATTATGAATAAAATAACAAGATTGTTTTTTAAATTGTGTCTTTTCATTGTGTCAAAATTCATTAAGTCAAAACTAATGTAATATTTTTCAATTTACAGTAAAAACTATACCACATATTTTAATGCAAGCTAATAATTTGTTAAACGTGTTTCTTGGCGGATTTACTTTCTGAAATGTTTAATTTAGCAACTTTAAAAATCAAACAATGCAAGAAGAAAACAAACCTTTGATCCTCGTCACAAATGACGATGGCATCACCGCTCCAGGCATAAGACATCTCATTAAAATAATGAAAACCATAGGCGATGTGGTGGTTGTAGCTCCAGATAGTCCACAAAGCGGGATGGGACATGCCATAACCATAAGTGATAATCTTTATTGTGACCCCGTTACCATAGACAAATATTCTCAGGTCAAGGAATATTCCTGCTCTGGCACTCCTGCAGATTGCGTAAAAATAGCAACTCAGGAAATTTTAAAACGCAAACCAGATTTATGTGTAAGTGGAATCAACCATGGGTCCAATTCTTCCATTAATGTGATTTATTCTGGTACCATGAGTGCTGCCGTAGAAGCTGGAGTAGAAGGAATTCCTGCCATCGGTTTTTCATTATTGGATTATTCCATGGAAGCTAATTTTGACCATACAACCAAATACGTAAAACGCATCACCGAAAGCGTCATTAAAAATGGTTTGCCAAAAGGGGTGGTTTTAAATGTGAATATCCCAAAAGCCAGTGATGAAAAAATAAAAGGGATACAGGTCTGCAGACAAGCCAATGCCCGTTGGGAAGAGAAATTTGATAAACGTCAGAATCCTCAGGGCAGGGATTATTACTGGCTATCTGGTGATTTTGTAAATCAGGATGAAGGCAAAAACACCGATGTAGAAGCGCTGGAAGCCGGATATGTTTCTGTTGTTCCTGTTAAATTTGATTTGACAGCACACGATTTTATAAATGAACTCAATTCATGGAATATTGATGATTAAAAAAGAGATAGCCCTTGGTTTTTTAATAGGAATTGTAGCTAATCTTGCTGGCATGTTCCTTTATATAAGCCTGGTCATGCAAAAAGAATTTGAATTCGTCTTGGGAAAAGCTTCAGAAGAGGGCGTTTTAGGAAGTATCATAGCCCTCGGTGCAATTTTGAATTTTCTCCCGTTTTTCGTATTTATCAAAAAAAAACAGGATTATAAAGCTAAAGGCGTACTCATGGCAACCATCCTGAGCGCATTTGTCATTCTAATTACAAAATTTTTCTAAACCCATGTACACCAAATCATTTGAAATACGATGGAGTGACCTCGATGCCAACAGGCATCTTGCTAACTCAGCTTATCAAAACTTTATGAGCCATACACGAATGGCCTTTCTTCTTGACAATGGATTTTCTCAGGAAGAACTTGTTGCGCATAACCTAGGTCCTATCGTTTTCTACGAGCACATTTATTATTTTAAAGAACTGAAACCTGAAGATCAAGTGAGAGTTAGTCTCGAAGTTAAAGGTCTAAGTAAAGACGGCATGTTTTTTCAATTTGAACACAATATTTATAATCAGCATGGAAAAAATTGTGCGAGGTGTGAAATGATGGGGTCCTGGATGGATTTAGACACAAGGCAACTGACTGCCTTGCCAGAACATTTACTAAAACCCTTGGAGCACCTAACCAAGACTGAAGATTACAAGGTATTAACCAAAGAAGACACTCGGAAGTTTGGTGCAAAACCAAAACACTTGAAAAAGGATTAACGCACTACATAAATACAGTAACATCTGAAAGGTATCAAGTTTCAATTTATGATGGGTTTTAATCTATTGGCTAAATTCTAAGAACATCTTCAAATTACTCAGCTGCTTCAACACCACATTTATCTCAAATTAGCGGGTGTGGCTTCCCGTTCTGTTATTTTTAAAAATCAAAGCTAATAAGTATGTCTATTAACTGCATGCTGCCTCCTTTTTTTAATAAATCATCATACGGAAGAGATGATGATGCATGTCCAAAAGTAAAGCCTTAAATGTTTGTTTACAGGTAATGTCATCACGTGTAACACCAGATTAAACGAATTGCTTTATCTACAGCCTTGTTTTTTTAATGATTGGGACAGAAAAGCAGAATAAAAACCACATAATCTGTTGATTTTCAACATATAAAAAAATTTTCTATTTTTATAGAAAGGAAATTAAATCATGGGTTATGAAAAAGCATTTAATCAAACACTTGTCGGTTATGACAGTGCTTTTTTCCATTTTATTTGCATTAACTGCGAATGCACAGACTGTGATTTACACCTTGGATTTTGAAACTGACAGCGGTTACACAACAAGCATCCCCGAAGCAATTGATGAAACAACAGATTATTTTGGCAGAATTGAATATGGTGTTGACTCCCCAAATCCATCATTCTCAAATTTGCAGGGCAGTTTTTATTTTGGTGCCCAGGATATAGACGGTATTTCATCAGCTCCATCGTTGCCTGTTTTTTTAAACATCTCAAGTGTTGATATAACGGGGTATACCCATTTAGAATTGAGAGTTTATCTCGCTGAGGATGATGACGGCGTAAATCAGGACTGGGATGCATCTGATTATGTTCATTTTAAAAGCGATATCGATAACTCGGGTTCCTTTACAGATATACTGAATATAGAATCTTCGGGAGGCACAAATACCGAACCGGCAATTGATACAAATTTTGATGGCACAGGTAATGGGGCAGCCCTTACTGATGCATTTACTCAATTCAGTGCTTACATTACGGGAACAGGCTCTAATTTAGCTATTCAAGTTGAATTTAGTTTAAATTCAGGTGATGAAGACATCGCCATAGATCATATAGAAATCTTAGGCAGACCAGTAAATCCCAACGACAACACCACCGAAATTTACGCCCCTGCAACAAAAACACCTGCTTCAACTCAAACCGCTTCTGGTGTAACAGCTTCAGCAACTAGTTTTGCGGTATTCGCTTTCATAATAGAAGACCAGGCCTCTGGGGATGCTTTACCAACTGAAGTGATACGTATGCGTTTTGTTCCTGGCCAAAACAATACCGCAGGTTGGTCAGATCATATACAGGGTATTACCATAAGGGATGAAAATTCACTGACCTATTCGCCTGCGGTTTTCATTTCAGATACAGAAATCATACTGGAGTTTGCAACACCTATTACAATAGCAGATGGCACAAAATTAGAATTTGAAATAGCAGCTTACCTTAATGAAACCAGTATTGTAGATAATAGCCTACTGCAATTTCAAATCGATGCTGCATCAAGAGGATTTTGGTCAGAGATTTCAGGTTCGGGCTTTGCAGACTCATTTACCAATGGAGATATCGCTGGAAATAACCATAGCATTGAAGTTCATGCGACCCGGCTATCGTTTATCCGGCAACCTTCAAATATTATTATTGATCATGTGATGAATCCTTCTCCGTCAGTTGGTGCGTATGATGCTAATTCAAATCTCGACTTAGACTTTACAGATGAAGTCAGTCTCACACTTCCGGCAGGAGTTGCTTTTGGCACAGAAGCAACCTCTTCTGTCGCTGCGGTAAATGGTATCTCCAGTTTTACTAATCTTGTGTTTAATTCAACAGCAACTGGAGTAACCCTCACCACTTCCAACGGAACATTAAGCAATGACACTAGCGCAGGTTTTGACGTTATCATGCAGCCCACTGTCATAGCTCAGGAAGATTTTGATGACAGTACTCCTACCTGGTCTAATAATGTAGCAGAACAAACTTTCACAGATCCAACTTCGCCAGATCAGGGTTTGTTTATTCAGCCTTCAACTCATATAGGCTCCGGGAACACAGCTTTCGGCAGAGATACAGAAGGTGAATCTGGCGAACCTACATTAGGCAGTACCTATACCTTTTCTTTTGATGAGGTAGCCGTTTCCAACTTTTCGAATATCACTTTTAGTTTTGATTATTATGTATTTGCTAATGCTGATACTGGTTCATATCAACTCATTATAAATGGAACACCACAGGCTGCAGTAGAGTATTACAATGACCCCGACACCACACCAGTTCAGGGGACTATTACCGTGGACATAGGCACCGCATCAACCATAGGTCTACTGCTTACAGGAACATTAAATGGAGCTTCAGATGTTATGGAACTGGATAATTTTGTGATTCAGGGTGATTATGATGGAGACCTGATCTATGCTTCTTCTGCCTGGTCACCAGGTGCCCCGGGTGCTTCAACTGGAGCTGATGATGTACTTATTCAAGATGGAACGTATACAACCTCTTCTGATGTAAGTCTCAATTCAATTACAGTATTAGGGGATGCAAGTGTAGAGATTAGTCCGAGCGATGTGTTAACCATAAACTCAGCCATTTATAACAATGGCAGGTTTACATTCAAAAGCAATGCGACAAGTACAGCTCAATTAGCTGATGCTGGAGGCTCAACGATTATAGGTCATATCACTGTTGAGCGTTATATCCCGGCCAAACGTGCGTTCAGACTCTTGTCTTCTCCTGTAGGCGAACAAACTATTGCCAATGCATGGCAGCAAAATACCCATATTACTGGATCTGGCGGTACTGCCAACGGTTTTGACCCGACCGAAACCAACAATTCGTCTATGTTTACTTTTGATAATACAATAGTAAATCAAAGTAATCAATCTGCATGGAATGCAGTCACCTCAACTTCTGATGTTCTCTCAGCTGGAACACCTTACCGTTTATATGTGCGTGGTGACCGAAACATTGATTTAACAGATAACAGCGCGTCATCCGCTACAAGCCTTAGAGCAACTGGCACCATGCAAACAGGCAACTTTTCTCCAACTTTATCTGGCGGTGCTGATAATTTTAGTTTTGTAGGCAACCCTTACCAGGCAATAGTTGATTTTAATGCTGTGACAAAATCAAATTTAACAGGCTACTTATATACTTGGGATGCCTCCATAGCAGGTGCAAAAGGTAATGGCGGTTATACGGTTGTAGATGTTACAGATGGAAGTCAGGCAGCCGTAAGCCCGTACTCTTCAGTTGCCAACCAGTATATTATGCCTGGACAGGCCTTTTTTGTTCAGAACACAGCAGCCGGGAATGGCTCTCTTACTTTTGAAGAAGCTGATAAAGCAACAGGTCAAACACAGATAGGTATTTTTAAAACCTATTCAGACTTCTACATCAATTCGCGTTTATACAAAACAGCCGACCTGCAAAAAGGTGAGATGGAAAGCGATGCAATAGGATTGCGATTTAGTGAGGACTATACCACTTTAGGGAGTGATGAAGATGCTACTAAGCTCGCTAATTCAGATGAAAATTATGCAATCATCAACGCTGGCTTTAGATCTATCGATAAGCAGGGTTTACCTGAAAACGGTCATCAAGTCAGTTTACTTCTTGTTAACTATCAAGCTAGCGCTTACAGCTTAACCTTCACTATAGAAAATAAACCAGAGGGCTTAAAGGTCTGTCTGAACGATACTTATTTAAACACAAAAACTGAACTTTCTCAAAATACTACCTATGACTTTACAGTCGATGAAAGCAGTGCTGAAAGCACGAACAGTCGTCGATTTAATTTGTCTTTTGAGCAAATGTCTTTAAGCGATAAAAGCTTTACTCGTGCAGACATCAGATTATATCCAAATCCAGTGGCGAATAGATTGACAATTGAGTTACCAGCTTCCACTGAAGTAAAAGCAGTTAAACTCTTCACGATGCAAGGACAGGAAGTGAAGTCAACACAATCCACTTCAATAGAGGTTTCACATTTGAGCCCGGGAATTTATTGGGTTGAAATAACCACCAAACAAGGTCAACTCATCAGGAAAATAATCAAACACTAAGACATCAATTTCTAAAAATAACCAAATGAAAAATTATATAAAATGCGCGATTATACTGGTTTTGATGCTTGTGTTTATAAATGTTGAAGCCCAAACCGTTGACGAGTCTATCGGTTTTGAGGACAGCGTCAAGGATAGTAATGCTGCACCCATCCATTTTTTAATTCCACTAGCCATTGCTGCTGGAGTTGCCTTAGGTATTAGGAAACTGAAGTAAACAGAAAAGAAATTTGATGTAATGAAAATATCTGGTGAGCAATCATCAGGGAATTTTTATATGATGAATCTATAATTAAAAACTCAAAATTCTCAACTTCTGATTTTAAGTCTTTATTGAATCAAGGGCTTAGGTTTAACTTTCTTTGTTATTTTGTGTCCTAATATCAATCTCAATTAATGTTTATCAAAAACAAAATTTTATGAAGTCAATTCTTTTTGCCCTTACTTTTTTTGTTTGCACATTTTCTCAAGCTCAAAATGTGAGCTTAGACTATTATCTGCCAACAGATGTGTCTTACAACCAGGACATTCCAAAACCAAGTGAAATTCTAGGTTACGTTCCTGGGGAATGGCACGTCAGCCATGACAAGCTGGTTCAATATATGACTGCTGTCGCAGAGTCATCCGATAGAATTAGCATCAAAAACAGAGGCTTTACTTACGAAAAAAGGCCTTTGCTTTTACTCACGGTTACCTCTCCAGAAAACCATAGTAACCTTTCTGAAATTAAAAAGAAACACCTACAGATTGTTTCAGGAGAAGTTTCTGAATCAGAATTAGGTTCTATGCCAATAGTTGTCAACCAGGGGTTTTCCATTCATGGAAATGAACCTAGTGGATCAAATGCAGCCTTGGTTTTAGCTTATTATTTGGCTGCTGCTGAAGGCCCTGAAATCGACAAGATTTTAGAAAACACCATTATCCTACTCGATCCTAGTTTCAATCCAGATGGATTACAGCGTTTTGCCTACTGGACCAATACCAATAGAAGTACGCATTTGAATCCGGACCCACAGGATCGCGAGTTTTCTGAAGTCTGGCCAGGAGGAAGAACCAACCACTACTGGTTCGATATGAATAGAGACTGGCTTCCGGTACAGCTTCTTGAAAGTCAGGCGAGAATCAAAACTTTTTATGACTGGAGACCAAATGTCCTCACAGATCATCACGAAATGGGATCCAATTCCACCTTCTTTTTCCAACCTGGAATTCCTTCGCGTACCAATCCCCTTACCCCTCAACTCAATCAGGATCTGACCGAGAAGATTGGAAATTACCACGCTTCAGCTTTAGACAGTATTGGCTCACTTTATTACTCTCAGGAAAGTTTTGATGATTTTTATTATGGAAAAGGTTCCACCTTTCCAGATATCAATGGTGCTATTGGAATTCTCTTCGAACAGGCAAGCTCCAGAGGCTCTGGACAGCTCACCGACAACGGGCTTTTAAGCTTTCCGTTTAGTATAAAAAATCAGTTTACAACTGCGCTTTCCACGCTGGAAGCTTCGCTGGGATTAAAAGATCAGATTTTAGGTTTACAGCATCAGTTTTACAGAAATGCAAAGAAAAGAGCTGAAAAAGGAGCTTATGTTTTTGGAAGAAAAGGAGATCCTGTGCTAACCCATGAACTGGCCAAAGTTTTGAGTCAGCATCAGGTTGAACTTTACAAACTGGAAGAAGATGAAACCATTAATGGAAAGGATTTTGAAGTCAATTCTTCTTACATCATCCCTAAAAATCAATTGCAGAACAGACTGGTTGAAGCCATGTTTGAAGAGCGAACCACTTTCAAAGACAGTATTTTTTATGATGTCTCAGCCTGGAGTTTCAGACATGCCTTTGATGTAGATTTTACGGAAGTTAAGTCTGTGGATATGGGAGAAAAAGTAGATTCTCCTGAGCTTGAAACGCCTAAAAACCTCAACAGGTCACCTTATGCCTATGCCATGAGATGGAGCGACTTCAACTCGGCGAAGGTCTTGCATAAAATCATGGAAGCAGACATCAGAGTAAAAGTAGCTCAAAAGCCATTTCAATCTGAAACTGAAAAATTTGAGTACGGGACTATTTTAATTCCGGTTCAAAATCAGAAAAAAACAGCTGATGAAATTTATCAATTACTAAATTCACTTCAGAAGGAAAATCACGTGCATATTTCTGCTTTAGAAACGGGGCTCACTCAAGGTATAAATCTGGGAAGTCCTAATATGGAACATCTGGAAATGCCCAAAATTGCAATGCTGGTAGGCGATGGTGTCAGGTCTTATGATGCTGGTGAAATGTGGCATATGCTGGATTACAGATTCGAAATCCCTGTAACCAAATTAGACACCAAAGATTTCAACAGAACCAGTCTGGACAAGTACACTCACCTGATTATTCCAAGTTCCAGTTCAAACAGTTTAAGCGACTCAGGAAAAACAAAACTGAAAGACTGGGTGAGTGACGGCGGAGCTATTATTGCTTATAAAGGGACAGCGAATTGGCTGAAAGCAGAAAAAATGATCGACTTTACAACCAAACAGGATTCGGTTATCGCCAAGAATGTCAGTTTTGATGAACGCAGTGAGTTTTATGGCGCTAAACGAATTGGCGGAGCCATTTTCAATGCTAAAATAGACCGATCGCATCCTATTGCTTATGGGTATAACGATGATGAACTGGCGCTATTTAGAAATTCTAACCTTATGCTTGAAGCAGATGAACTGAGTTTCAACAATCCAATTCAATACACCAACTCTCCATTATTGAGTGGTTATATCAATAAAGAAAACCTGGAATTGATTAAAGGGACAGTGCCTTTCAAGCACAACAGCTATGGAAGAGGCGATGTCATCATTTTTACAGACAATACCAACTTTAGAGCCTTTTGGCTGGGAACCTTTAAGTTGTTCCTCAACTCTATTTTCTTTAGTGATCAAATGTGATTTTTTTTGATTTTCAGATTATAAAGCCTATTTCACAAGTTGAAATAGGCTTTTTTTTATTACATCAATTTATTGTAGCTTAATTCAAAATAAAATATGAGAGCTTTAGTTATTTCTGGGGGAGGAAGCAAAGGAGCGTTTGCCGGTGGCATCGCAGAATATCTCATTTCTGAATGTGAAAATAAATATGATTTATTTCTAGGAACTTCCACAGGGAGTTTACTCGTCCCCTTGCTCTCTATCGGTGAAATTTCAAAGCTTAAAGAAGTTTACACCTCTGTTTCTCAAAGGTCAATTTTTAGCCGAAACCCCTTTATCATCAAAAAGAAAAACGATGGATTTGAAATCAAGATGAATCATTTCAATATTCTTTTGGGATTTCTAAAAGGGTCGAGAACCTTTGGAGAGAGTAAGTCTCTAAGACAATTGATTTTGAATACGCTCACCCCTGAGTTTTTTGAACAAATGAAGTGGCAATCTGAAGACGTGGTCGTTACGGTATCCAACATTAGCCTGGGGCAAGTGGAATATAAATCCCTGAAAGACTTTAGTAGAGAAGAATTCTGCGATTGGATTTGGGCTTCCGCGAACATGATTCCCTTTATGAGCCTGGTTAAAAAAGATGGATTTGATTATGGCGATGGCGGTTTGGGAAATATTGTTCCCATCTCTGAAGCCATCAACCGAGGTGCTTCCGAAGTAGATGTTATTGTTCTTAAAACCGAAAAGCAATACCAGAAAAAGCCTGTAAGCAATGCATTGGAACTGACCACAAGAGTCTTTGACTTTCTTCTGGACCAAATCATAAGGAACGATCTTGCTTTAGGAAAATTAAGGAGCAAACATGAACACGTGAATCTAAATTTCTACCATCCACCAGAAATGCTCACCAAAAACTCATTGATTTTCGATTCTGAACAAATGAAAACCTGGTGGAACATGGGCTATGCGTATGCACAAAAAACCAATCCCTACTGTAAACGTATTGAAACGAAGATGTATAAGTAAATCTTATTTTGTCAGGTTGAGCCCCAGGAAATTTTAGGATTTTATTTAATGCAAAGTGACGTTTTTTATATGTTTTAGCATCGAGCGGAGTCGAGATGTAGATGGTTCTCGACTCCGCTCGAACTTAAACAGAATAGTCTTAATTTCAGCAACTTACACGAAAACGTCATTGGTAGTGTTTTTCTTGTCTGTTAAGAAAAGAAAAATGTATCGAGATCTAGAGTTACAATTAGTATTAGGCATAGATTTCACTCAAAGACTCACAGACTGAGGGCTCACAAACTCATCAGCTCCTTAAACCTTAACCAGCATTTTCCCTTTGTTTTTACCTTCAAAAAGGTCTAAAAAGGCTTGGGGAATGTTATCAAATCCTTCCTGAATGGTTTCTTCATAATGAAGCTTCCCTTCTTTAAGCCATTCGGCTAACTGTTGAATTCCTTCAGGATGTCTGTCTTTATAATCGAAGATGACAAAGCCTTGCATAGACGAACTCTTTTTGATTAAAAATGGCTGTACACTGGTACTTTTAGGTAATTCTGTTTTGTTATAAACTGAGATGGCACCACAAACCACGGTTCTCGAAAATTTGTTGATGTTATAAAGCACAGCTTCTGAAATTTCTCCTCCCACATTATCATAATAGACGTCTACCCCTTCCGGACAGGCTTTGGCGATGGCTTGAGTCATGTTTTCTGTAGTTTTGTAATTGATACCCTCGTCATAACCGAATTCTGAGGTAATCATCTCTATTTTCTTGTCGGTACCTGCAATACCAACCACACGCATTCCAAGTATCTTCCCGATTTGTCCAACCACAGTTCCCACTGCACCTGCAGCACCAGAAACAAGAAGCGTTTCCCCTTCTTTGGGTTTTCCAATATCGGTAAGACCAAAATAGGCTGTAAGCCCTGTCATTCCTAAAACACCAAGATAAGCTGAAAGCGGTGCTTTGCTGGGGTCAACCTTTTTTACGTTGTCGGCATTTGCAACTTGCTTTTCCTTCCACTCCAGCAGTCCAGTCACAAAATCTCCTGAGCTCAAATTGGAAGATTTGGACTCTACAACTTCGGCTACACAGCCAGAGACAACTGGTTTATCAAGCTCAAAAGGTTCTATGTAGGATTCTGCATCTATCATTCTTCCTCTTAAATAAGGATCTACCGATACGTAAGTGGTCTTGAGCAAAACTTCGCCGTCTTTGAGTTCCGGAACTTCAGAAGTTATAAAGTCAAAATCGGAGAGTTCAGGTTTCCCTTTGGGTCTTTTTTTTAAGGTGATGGTTTTTGTCGTTGGCATAATTTTTTAAATTTGATTTGATTAAACTTAAAGTAATTTACTTTGAGCTGATGAAAATTTGGATAAAATATCATGTGATTAAAACCCTTCCAGCACAATTTTGCCCTTGGCTTTACCAGATTCCAGCAATTGATGCGCTTTCCTTAAATTCTCTGCATTGATGCTTCCAAAATGTTCCCCTCGGGTTGTTTTGATTGTCCCCTCATCAACGAGCTCAGATACTTTATTCAGAATATGATGCTGTTCAATCATATCCGGGGTTTTAAATAGAGACCTTGTAAACATCAGTTCGTAATGAATGGAAACCGACTTAGGCTTGAAAGAGGTTGCATTAATCACTTTGGGATCATCGATAAACCCAAACTTACCTTGTGGGTTAATCACTTTTACAATATCCTCAAAATGCTGTCCTGTGGCATTGATGCCTATGACGTAATCGGCTTCGGGAAGTCCTTCTTTTTCAAACTCCTGGCTCAGTGCATTGCTGTGGTCGATCACCACATCCGCTCCCAGCTCCTTCAGCCAGTTTCTCGTCAGGTCTCTGGAGGCGGTACCGATAACTTTCAATTTAGTTAGCTTTTTGGCCAACTGAACCATGATGGACCCCACACCACCAGCAGCACCGACAATCAAAATACTTTTACTTGAATCTTCTTTATCCACCTGCACTCTATCAAAAAGCATTTCCCAGGCGGTCAGGGATGTTAATGGCATTGCTGACGCCTCTGAGAACGACAGGCTAGCCGGTTTTTTACCTGCGATTCTTTCATCCACCAACTGGAATTCGGCATTGCTCCCCTGTCTTTTCAACTCTCCGGCATACCAGACTTCGTCTCCAACCTCGAAGAGAGTCACTTCTTCTCCGACTTCTTTTACGATTCCTGCAGCATCCCAACCTATAATTTCCCACTGCTCGCCACTTGGCTTTCTATTTTTTCTGATTTTGTAGTCGACCGGATTAACGGATATGGCCTTCACTTCTACCAAAAGATCTTTGCCCTTGGCTTCGGGTTCTGGTATCTCAATGTCCTGAAGTGCATTTTTGTTTTCTATGTCTAGATTTTCCTTAAATCCTATAGCTTTCATATCTGCTGTTTTATGTACTAATCTAGGCTTATAAATTTAGAAAGCCTGTTATAGGATGTATAAAAGTTAGAAGGGTTGAAAGTGCTGATAATGCCGAAAACAGCCTCAAGCTCCTAAGCCCTTGTCTTACGTTGTGTTTCTAAAAGTGTCCCCACTCACATCTTCAATTCCACGCTAAGTTCGCTAAGCTTTTCGCAAAGACCGCCAGAATAACCCATAAGCTTTGCTCACTTTGCGTTTTTAGCTTTGCCCGCTTTGCGTGGAAAGACTTCACCTATTGCGGGAGAAGAAAAATCTTCAGAGTTCTAACACCTTCATAAAAAAACAAATTAAAAATAGCACGCCAAGTTCGCTAAGTTTATCGCAAAGGCCGCCAAAATAAACCCATACGCTTTGCGCACTTTGCGTTTTTCCTCTTTGCCCGCTTTGCGTGAAAAAAGGACACCTATTATGGGGAGAAAAATAAGCTTCAGGATCCTAACCCCTTAATAAAAAAGATAGATTCAAAAGATCACGCCAAGTTCGCTAAGTTTTGCGCAAAGGCCGCAAAAATAAACCCATACGCTTTGCGCACTTTGCGTTTTTCCTCTTTGCCAGCTTTGCGTGAAAAGACTTCACCTATTGCGAGAGAACAAAAATCTTCAGGATTCTAACACCTTCATAAAAAAACAAATTAAAAATAGCACGCTAAGTTCACTAAGCTTTTGCAAAGACCGTAAAAGATGTCTGTTTGCCCTTTGCCCACTTTGCGTTTTTAGCTTTGCCCGCTTTGCGTAGAAAGACTTCACCTATTGCGGGAGAAGAAAAATCTTCAGAGTTCTAACACCTTCATAAAAAAACAAATTAAAAATAGCACGCCAAGTTCGCTAAGTTTATCGCAAAGACCGCCAAAATAACCGGAAACACTTTGCGCACTTTGCGTTTTTTGTCTTTGCCAACTTTGCGTGAAAAGATATTGTCTTGTTTTTTGACTGAAAAAATATCATAAATAAAAAAGCCCTCCGGAAGGAAGGCTTTGTACCTAGGGCGGGAATCGAACCCGCACATCGTAAGATACTGGGTTTTGAATCCAGCGCGTCTACCAATTCCGCCACCTAGGCATTTTGGAACTGCAAAAATATAAAATTATTTGTTTCCTTACAGAAAATAGTGAGCTTATTTACATCCAACTTCAATTATTTATCTAAATTTGCAATCCATAAATCGAATATCCCTCAAAAGGTCAATTAGTTATGGCAGACGTAGAAAAAGTCGCAAAAATTTTTGCTTGTTCCCAAAGTACTTCATTAGCCAAGTCTATTGCAAAATCCTATGGTATCCCCTTGGGCAACGTCAATACGATGCATTTTAGCGATGGAGAATTTCAACCTTCTTTCGAGGAGAGTGTGCGTGGTTCGCGAGTTTTTATCATTGGCTCTACGTTTCCAAATTCTGACAATTTGATGGAAATGCTCTTGATGCTGGATGCCGCCAAGCGGTCTTCAGCAAGACATATCACTGCAGTTTTGCCCTATTTTGGTTGGGCCAGACAGGATAGAAAAGACAAACCAAGAGTTCCTATTGCAGCCAAAATGGTAGCTAAAATGCTGGAAACAGCTGGAGCGACTAGAATTATTACTATGGATCTTCACGCAGATCAAATCCAGGGCTTTTTTGAAAAACCTGTGGATCATCTGTTTGCTTCCACCGTATTTTTACCTTATTTAAGAAATCTAAATCTGGAAGATCTCACCATTGCTTCACCAGATATGGGCGGTTCTAAAAGAGCTTATGCCTATTCTAAATTTTTAGAAAGCGATGTCGTTATCTGTTATAAACAAAGAGCCAAAGCCAATAAAATTTCTCATATGGAATTGATTGGAGATGTGACCGGGAAGAATGTGGTCCTTGCAGATGACATGGTAGATACGGCAGGAACCTTGACTCACGCGGCTAATCTGATGATGGAAAGGGGTGCAAAAAGCGTAAGAGCTATTTGTTCTCACCCAGTCTTATCGGGGAATGCTTATGAGAAGATTCAAGACTCCAAACTAGAAGAATTGATTGTTACGGACAGTATTCCGTTGAAAAAAGACAGTCCAAAAATAAAAGTACTTAGCTGTGCCGATTTGTTTGCAGATGTGATGAAAGCCGTCCATTATAACAAATCCATCAGTGGTAAGTTTTTAATGTAGTTTAATTTAATTTAATTTTTTTATGAAATCGATTACGATCAAAGGATCTAAAAGAGAAAGCGTAGGCAAAAAAGCTACGAAAGCCTTACGTAATGCTGGAGAGGTCCCTTGCGTTATTTACGGGGGGGATAATATCGTGCATTTTGCTGCGCCAGAAGTGTCTTTCAACAAGTTGATTTACACTCCCGATGTACACACTGTAATTGTTGACCTTAATGGTAACAAGACCAATGCTGTACTTCAAGACATTCAATTCCACCCTGTGACAGATGAAATTCTGCACATTGATTTCTATGAATTCCACGAAGGACAAGAAATTACTATGGAAATTCCTGTTCACTCTGAAGGTATTCCAAAAGGTGTGAAAAATGGTGGTGTGTTAAGGTTTAACTTAAGACGTATGACTGTGAAAGGTATGGCAAAAAATCTTCCAGATTATATCGTTGCTAACGTAAGTCCACTTAAAATTGGACAGAAATTATACGTTACAGCGGTTACTAGTGAAGATTATAAAATCATGCACCCGGATAACACAGTAATTTGTCAGGTAAGAACTTCTAGAAACGTTGCACTCATCGGTGTTGATGAAGACGAAGATGAAGATGATGAAACTGTAGAAGGAGAAGAAGGAGCTGAAGGCGAAGCTACTGAAGGAGGTGAAGAAAATGCTGAAGAAAGCAAAGAATAAATCACCGATTTATAATTTACTTAAAGCATCCTGTTTTTCAGGATGCTTTTTTATTTTTACAAAAAATGTGAATGAGAGCTTTTTTTGCCAAACTTTTATCCAGAGACAAAATAGAAGACAAAGACCCTATGAAGAAGTTGTTGATTGTTGGACTTGGTAACCCAGGACCAAAATATGAAAATACAAGACACAATATTGGATTCAAAGTTCTGGATACCTTAGCCGAGAAAAGAGAAATTATTTTTGAAGCAGATCGCTATGGTGATAAAGCAGAGTTTAATTTTAAAGGCCGAAAATTTATACTTATCAAACCGAGCACCTTCATGAATTTAAGCGGCAAAGCGGTCCGCTATTGGTTAGATAAAGAAAATATAGCTATCCAAAATTTACTGGTGATCACAGATGATCTCAACCTCTCGTTTGGAACTCTAAGGCTCAAAGCCAAAGGAAGTGATGGTGGCCATAACGGATTAAAAAATATCCAGGATCTGCTCCAAACAACAACCTATCCCCGATTTAGATTCGGTATAAGCGATGAGTTTTCAAAAGGCCGTCAGATAGATTATGTGCTTAGCGAATGGACTTCAGAAGAAAAAGAAGCCCTAAAGGAACGCCTGGAGACCTCATCAGAATTAATACTTTCATTTGGAACCGCTGGCATTCAAAATACGATGAACAGCTTTAACGGAAAATAGACGCACGTGAAGATTTATAATAATGTTTCAGAATTCGATTCTTCAATACCCACGGTAGTGACCATCGGTACTTTTGATGGAGTGCATCTTGGACACAGGAAAATCATTCAACGTCTTGTGGATTCTGCCAAAAAAGAATCTCTCCAAACAGCCCTGCTCACTTTCTACCCTCACCCGAGAATGGTGTTGCAGCAAAGCTCAGATTTAAAGTTAATCAATACCATTGATGAGCGAAAATTGATTCTGGAGGAAACAGGCTTAGAACACCTCATCGTTCATCCGTTCACCCTCGAATTTTCAAGGCTTACCGCCAGAGAATACGTGGAAGATATTTTAGTGAAGGGATTGAACGCCAAAAAGATTGTCATAGGTTACGACCACCATTTTGGAAGAAACAGAACTGCAGATATTGAAGATTTAAAAGCCTTCGGAAAAGAATTCGATTTTGAAGTAGACGAGATTTCAAAACAGGATATCGAAGATGTGGCGGTGAGTTCTACCAAGATCAGAAGGTCTCTTGAGGAAGGTGACCTTGAAAAAGCAAATGAATATCTTACACGTCCCTTTTTTCTTTCTGGTGACATCGTCAAAGGAAAAGGACTGGGAAGAAACATGGGGTATCCCACAGCCAACCTTAAGGTTAAAGAATCCTATAAATTGATTCCAAAAGAAGGCGTTTATGTGGTGGCTTCTATGATAGACGGTGATAAACGTTTCGGTATGATGAACATTGGAACCAACCCTACAGTAGGCGGACAGGAACGAAGCATAGAAACCTATTTCTTTGATCTGGACATGGATTTATACGGTAAACACCTTCATATTCAACTTTTGAAACGCATACGAAGTGAGGTGAAATTTGATGGCTTGCAAGCTTTGATCAAAGCCATGAAAGCAGATGAAATTTTTGCCAGAAATTATATAAAATCAGGGAATACCAATGAATAGGCTTCTCTTTAAGCAGGTTGATAACTCTCCACTCATCGTGTTCAGGGTTTTATTCGGTTTGCTTATAGCTTTGGAAGCCTGGGGAGCTATTGCCACGGGATGGGTAAGGCGAACGCTTATAGAACCCCAGTTCACCTTCAATTTTATTGGTTTTGATTTTCTGCAACCCTTACCCGGAGCTGGTATGTATGTCTATTTTGGGCTGATGGGCTTGTTCGGGATTTTCGTGATGCTGGGTTTCAAATACAGATTCAGCGTTATTGCTTACACCCTGCTTTGGACCAGCGTTTATTTGATGCAAAAAACCTCCTATAACAACCATTATTACTTACTAATCCTCCTTCTTATTTTCATGTGCATCGTTCCCGCACACAGATATTTTTCTCTTGATGCAAAAAGCAATCCAAGCCTGAAATCCATCAGCATGCCCAATTGGGTTGTGCTGTTGATTATAGGACAAATGTGGATTGTATATACTTACGCCAGTCTGGCAAAACTGTATCCAGACTGGCTGGATGGAACTTTTGCCGAGCTTTTGATGAGCGGGAAAGCCCACTATTGGCTCATCGGTGATTTACTTCAGGAAAAATGGGTTCATGTAAGTATTACTTACGTCGGAATTTTATTTGATTTGCTTGTCGTTCCCTTGTTGTTATGGAAACGAACCAGAGTGGTTATGTTTTGGATAAGCGTGTTTTTTCATTTGTTCAACAGCATTGTATTTCAAATTGGGATTTTCCCATACATGTCACTGGCGCTTACGGTTTTCTTCTTTCCTAAAGAATACATCAACCGAAAATTTTTAAAGTTCAAAGCTTTCTATAGTCATTCTGAGATTGAAGTTCCCAGGCTAGCACCCTACTTCAAAGGATTTTTATTGATCTGGTTTAGTATACAGCTCTTACTGCCTGTCAGGCATCATTTTATTGAAGGTAATGTCTTTTGGACAGAAGAAGGTCATAGAATGAGCTGGAGGATGATGCTTAGGTCTAAAGGCGGTTCTGCAAGTTTTCAAGTGAAAAATTTGAATACAGGCAAAACAGAATACGTGAACCTCAGTGACTATTTAACCCTAAAACAACGACGAACACTCTTAAAACCGGATGGCATCTGGCAGTTCACCCAAAAGCTAAAAAAAGAATATGCGGCAAAAGAAATTCCGGTGGAGATTTATGCGCGGATAAAAGTGGGGCTTAACGGCAGAACACCTGACTATCTAGTCGACCCCAAACTAGATTTGACTAGTATTGAATGGAATTACTACACCCATAACGACTGGATTTTACCACTAGCTGAATAAGATTGGTGAGCCTGCCTGCGTTCCTTGGCAAAGGCAGGTCGTGAGTCAAAATTAAAAAACTGAACACCCAAAGTCATACCTTTTTAGATAGCTTTATCCCTAATTCTCTAGACGTCCACGTCATGCTGATTTCTTTTCCTACTGAAACTTGAGAGTGATCAAATTCTGGTGCAGGCAGATTAAATTCTTTGGCTTTTCGTGTGTAAAACTCTTCTTTTGAAAGCTGAATTTCTTCAACTCCATGGAAAACCTTTCCGAATTTTTTCTGCTGAATGATCTCTGAAATCAATAAAATACAATGCTCCAAATGAATCAAATTCACGGGAGCCTCAGGGTTTTTAATCCCTGTTTTCCCTGAAAGGTAGTTGACGGGATGCCTCTCTTTTCCAACTAAACCTCCAAATCTGATCACACTGGTTTTAACCTCGTTCAAATTCAAAAGCAGCTGTTCAGCCTGAATGAGCTGACTCTCCTCCACCTCCCCTGGTGTAAATCTATAATGCTCGGTAAACGACGGATAGGATTCATGGTCCTTAAACACAGCAGAGGAACTGACATAGATAATGTTCTTGACTTTTGAATCTGATATAGATGTAGTAAATCGTTCTAATTTTGAGACAAAATCAGAATGAGGATGCCGTCTTAAGCCAGGCGGAATAGCGATGATTAAAAGCTCTGAGCCTTCCAAAAAGCCGCTGATGTTACCAATAAGCCTGTCTTCCTGAAGTTCGATGTTGTAAGCTTGCACACCTTCTGCTTCCAGGTTTTTCATTTTTTCTGAAGAGGTTGTAGAGCCTTTAACCTCCCAGCCGTTCTGTATTAAATGTTTGGCAAGAGGTAAGCCCAACCAGCCACAGCCCAGAATAGATATTTGTTTTTGCATTAAAAAGTCAATTTTTGTTTGGTGATTACAGCATCGTTTACCACAAAGGGCTTGGGAATTTTATTTTTGGGTCTGTTTTTGACAGACAAATCCGGATGGGATAATAAATCGAAACTGATTTCATCAATAATAAATTCTAAGTCTTGATCTTTGCCGATTTCAAATTCAAAATATAAAGCCTCCTGGTTGACTACATAATAGTCAATAACATTGGTCTTGAAACGGTTTTGATGAACATGATAGGCTTTGGATTTTTTTTCTTCTTCATAAAAATCTGCCACTTCACCATTGACTTCAAAAGACTTAAAGTTAGCCATAGAGGTTTCCGAAACCACAATTCTGTTCAGGTCCCTGTTGAAATTTAGTCTGACTCTAAATTTTTTCAAGTAAGGCAAAGAAGCCTCTAAGGTATCGATTTGAATATCAGAACTTGGAACTGAAACCAGCGGAGCAGCCGAGGACTTGGTATAATCTGTAGTGTATTTACTTTGGTAATCAATTGTAGTAGCTGAGTCTGTATAGGTTTCAAAATAAGGCGAAGTCCATGAGTCTAATTCATCGTCGTAAGTGTTCCAGGTTGAAGTGTTTGTTTCCTTATTCACAGTATAAACCAGACTATTGGGGCCTGGCCTATCTTCTGTAAATTCTGAATTCAAGTGCGCTCTTATGAAAAAACCAATAGCTAGCAGCAAAGCCATGGTTGCTACTCCCTTTTTCGTTGAAAAATAGCCAAATACAGGAAGTAAATTTCCAAAAAGCAAGACCGTAAAAACAGCACTTATCACACTCATTTTAAGTCCAAGTCCAACAGGGAAAAACTGAATAAATGGGGCTATTATACTTAGTGAAGGCAGGATCAAAATCAGAAGAAAAAGATAGGAAGGCACTTGAAAACGTATCATTAAGAAAAAAGCGAAGAGTGTAAAAGCTAATGGGATAATGAAAAAAGCAGCTCCTTTCAAAAAGATATTGAGTAAGAAAATGACAATAAACCATGTCAATATCGGCGCTACCAGAGCATTTCTTGGGTTGAGTTTATCATCGTATAACTGGTAAATCGTAAATGATATGAATAAGCTGAGTACCACAAAAACAAAGATATAATCGTGGCCATTATAAGTGAATCCCTGCAAAATAGAATCGTATTCCGGGTATAAATTGAGAAGAAACTGCCATCCAAAATAAGTGACTAACCCAGAGATAATCAAACTTAAAAACCAGGGCACAAATCCTAAAAAGACTTCTCTTCTGTTTAAAGAATTGATTTTAAATCCGAAGAAAAGCAAAGCTAGAAATAAGACAAATGCAATCGAATAAATCACCCAAACCCAGGAAAACGGATAATGAAAAAGCCCCAGGCCAGTTAGAGTAAAGTACACATCATCCTGCTCTGATGTTAAATCTGATAAATCCGAATTTGAAAATTTAGCTAAAGTAGCTGTGAGATAATCTCCCTGATGGGCCAGCGACCTTTTATCCAGACGCTCCGGAACATCTAGAGCCGTATGGTAATCGTAATGGTCGTCTATAAACGCAAAAAAGAAGCTGGGTATATCAGCAATTTCCCTAAAAACAGTGGAATCCGTATCGTTGGGCAGTAACTTATATACGCTATACATCAGCGAATTGGCAAGTGGATGTTCTCCCTGAGCTTCACTAAAAAGGGCAATCAAATTGGAATTGCCGTAGTTGGTTTCTACAACCATATTGCTAGGGCCTCCGCTACCTCTGGATTCAAAATTAAGAACCAGACCTACCTCATCTATCCAGGGATGTTCTTTTGCGAAAAGTTCTGCTCCAGTTAGCCCGACCTCCTCACCATCAGTAAAAACGATAATAATGTCATTTTGAAATGAAGCGTCTGAAGCTTTAAAAGCCCTCAAAGCTTCCAAAATAGCAGCTACACCAGAGGCTGCATCGGCTGCTCCAGAGGAGGAGTGTACTGCCGAGTCGTAATGACTTAGCAATAAAAGTGCCTTGGAGTTGGCTTGCGGGTTACTGGCTGGCAACCTCGTAATGATATTTTCTGGAGCCGTAAGTACACCTTCTTTTGACAACACAAAACCCTGCTGAGTCTGCACTTCGAGATTCATTTTCTGAAGCGCGTTGACGATATAATTTCGTTTTTTATTATGGGCTTTCGACCCTATATAATGGGGCTGATCACCAATCTTCTTGACATGTTCAAAAGCTCTTAATGTAGAAAATTCGGTTTTTTGAGTAGATAAATCGGTAATCACCGAAGGGTATAAATCATAAAAGATATACCAAACTGAAGCTGCAATCAACAGCAAGCAAATAATGTCTTTATAAGCTCTCTTCCTCATTAATCTCGTTTTACTATAGCATAATAATCATCTTCCAAAGGTAGGTAACCCTGGTCGTAAACAAAGTAATAAACTCGACCTGTTTTTGTAGTGTAAAGGCTCGTAAAATAGGTGAAGTTAAAGCCTTTTGAAATCAATTTATCTCTGGTAGTTTTCGTCTTTTGATCTGTATTGATGCTTTTTAAGATTCTGTAGTTTTTTTTGAGTCTGTTATTGATGTTCCTTACAATTTTTGTAGAATCACTGTTAAGCCGATTGTTATACGTACTCCTACAATAGTCGGAACAGTACTTTTTATCTATTCTTCCCGTAATGGGTTCTCCGCAAGAAAGGCATTTGACTTTTTCCATAACAGGCGTATTACTATATAGTAAATATAAAAAAATCCCTCAACTTAAAAGATGAAGGATTTTGCTTAGAATTTTTAATTACTCAACCACCTTAGAATCATACCGTCTATTTTCTTGGTGTTTTTTTTCATTACAATCGCCTGTGCCATCCTTGACAGGCTCTGTTTAAAAGCTACAGATTAAGTACAATTTAGTGCTTCAGCGAAAACAGCTTATGAAATTTAAAAGAATAGTATAGTAGCGATCTCAGGACATAACTTTTGGAAATCTTAAATTAAGAATAGAACTGAAGTATTTTTCATAATTTTGTAAATCAAATTTTTATATGCTAGACGCTCAAAATACAACTTACGAAACTGCTGTCCTTATTGGGATTGTGAATCAATTTCAAAATGAAGAAAAATCCAAGGAGTATCTCGATGAACTCGAATTCCTAACGTATACAGCTGGTGGTGAAGTCATGAAACGCTTTCAACAAAAGCTGGATGTGCCTCATCCTAAAACGTTTATAGGGAAAGGAAAACTTGAGCAGGTAAGAGAATATGTAGAAGAACACGAAATTGGCACTGCTATTTTTGATGATGAATTATCTCCTGCACAGCAAAAAAACATTGAAAAGATATTAAAATGTAAAGTTGTAGACAGAACTTACCTTATTCTGGACATTTTCGCTCAGCGTGCTAAAACCAGCTATGCGAGTACACAGGTAGAGCTTGCTCAATACGAATATTTACTACCAAGACTTGCCGGTCTATGGACCCACCTTGAACGTCAACGTGGTGGTATTGGCATGCGTGGCCCGGGTGAAACTGAAATTGAAACCGATAGACGTATCGTAAGAGACAAAATTACCCTGCTTAAGAAAAAACTGAAAACCATAGATAAGCAAATGGCTGTTCAGAGAGGAAATAGAGGGAGTCTTGTAAGAGTTGCTTTAGTTGGCTATACCAATGTTGGTAAATCAACGCTGATGAACGTAATCAGTAAAAGTGAAGCCTTTGTAGAAAATAAATTATTCGCCACTTTGGACACAACAGTCAGAAAAGTAGTGATTAGAAATCTTCCCTTTCTGCTTACAGATACCGTAGGGTTCATCCGAAAGCTTCCAACTCAGCTGGTAGAGTCTTTTAAATCTACTCTAGATGAGGTAAGAGAAGCAGATTTACTTTTGCATGTTGTCGATATTTCTCACGAAAATTTTGAAGATCACATCGAGTCCGTCAACGGCATTTTGGATGATATCGACGCCAGAGATAAACCCGTCATCATGGTATTTAACAAAATAGACAGTTACGAACCGGAAACTATCGATGATGACGACCTGATGGTGGAACGCTCTTATCAACACTACACTTTGGAAGAATGGAAAAAAACCTGGATGCAGAGACAAGGGGATAATGTCTTGTTTATTTCTGCAACAGAAAAAGAGAATATTGAGGAGTTTAGAAAAAAAGTTTACGAAACGGTAAGAGATATTCATATCACCCGTTTTCCTTACAATAATTTTCTATATCCGGAATATGATGCATATACTGGCGATTTGGAAGAAGACTAAGTAGTTAACTGAAGAAAGGAAGCAACTCTTTCTTCTTTTTTAAGTCATTTAGTTTATCAACACTTATCGGCTTTTCAACAAACCCAATGACTGCAGCATAGGATTCTGCTTTTTCTTTATCTGTAGGGTCTATAGAAGAAGTCATTACAAATATGTAACAATACTTATCGAGTCCTTTTTTCTTTAACTCCTCCATAAAGTCCCAACCATCAAGTTTTGGCATATTGAGGTCTAGAAAAATGACAAACTTTTTGTCTTCAGCTTTATACTCAGAGATATAAGTTAAAGTTTCATTCGCATCCTCAAAAGATTTTGGCGAACTACTAAATTCTGAGTGATTCATCATCTTTTCATGAATAAAAAGTACCATTTTATCATCATCGACATTTAAAACTTCAAAATCCATTCTCAATTTATTTTTTGGGTTTAATTTGTTTTGCTTTTTTGGAGACAGATCTTATCACATCATCCAGTTCTTTTACAGTTTTTTCAATTTCTTTAATGAGGAACTTCTGCTCATCCTTAGAGGTTGAGTCTGTATTTAATAACTCAATAATACCTAAAATTTTTGATGCGGGTGAACGCATTTCATGTGAATGTTCCCAGGCAATTTCCTCAAGTTTCTTGTTCTGTTCTGAGAGAGCTTCAAAATGATTTAAGCGCTCTGTAATGTCGTTAGCGACAACCAACATCGCCTTTTGGTTTTGAAAATCGATAGTTTTTACTATAATTTCAGCTTTTATCTCGTCTCCCGATTTCTTTTTATAAAGAAAATAGTCCTTAAAACTGTATTTATTTTTATGACTGGTTTCTTTCAATGCATCGAGGAAATCATCTTTTTCTTTGGAAAAAAGAATTTGTTGGAGATGCATGGATAAAAACTCTTCCGTATCATATTCAAAAAGTTCTAAAGCTGCTGAATTGGCGTCGAGAAACTTCAACGTGTCTATATTATAGACAAACATAGCTACTGGCGAAAGATGAAAAAGATCACTGTATTTCTTTTCTGATGCTATGATATTAAGGCTTTGCTTTTGTTTTTGAATGGTATAATTTATACTTTTAAACAATGTATTAGGGTTCAATTCATCTTTAAATAAATAATCAGAAACCCCTAATTTTAGAGATTCAATACAAAAATCAAGATTAAGAGAACCTGTAAGAATAATCACCGGAGAGCGACCTGCTAGGTCAATCACTTTCTTTATGAGCGGCTTTCCAGATACATCTGGCAACGTCAAATCCAAAAAAATGAAATCAAATTTAAAATCACTGTTCAGTAGAACTTCAGCATTTTTGTAATTGAAAGAATGATGATACGATAAGTTTTCAAAGCTTTCCTCTAAGTAGTCTTTTACCAAAGTGTAATCTCCCGGATCATCTTCAATAATTAGTACTTCGAGAAATTCTTTGGTTAGGGTCATAATCTTAAAAATTTAGAAGATCATTATATTTATGTTTTTAATATATGGCTTTTTGCAGCGTTTCAACACCTGTCATTCTTATCAGTTCCTGATAAAGTTGTTATAAGTTTTACTCCTGAAATTACCTTCAGGTCTTTATTGTTTTTAAGCAGTTTTAAAAGGCTGCCACCATCTAATTATTTATTTCGGAATAGTGAAACTAAAAACACTTCCTTTGCCCGGTTCTGATTCTACTTCAATATTACCATCTAAATTTAAAATAATTTTTTTACATGCTGCTAACCCCATTCCAACACCAGAGTGGTTGTTTTTGTCTTCTTTATAAAAGGGCTTAAATATTTTTTTACGATTTTGTTTTTGAATGCCAATCCCGTTATCTACAACACTTATTTTCCATTCATCTATTTTATCTTGAATTTCGATTTTAATCCTCAGAGCCCTGTCAGATGACCTATATTTAATAGCATTACCAATAAGATTTCTCAAGACAATAGAAAACAAAGTCTTAGATGTGTTTATTTTTGGTAAGTCTTTATAGTCAATCTCAATGTTTTCTGATTTTATTGTAGGCAAATTTAGATCTATGATATTTTGAATAACAGGTTCAATTTCTACTGCCTCTTTTTCCTCATTAATAGAGGTGAGTTTTGCAAAAGCAAGTATTTCATAGATAAGGCCCGTCATCTTTTCGGTGCTTTGTTGCGCATACTCAATGTACTGCTGTGCTTCATCCCCTAGAGAAGTGCCCGCATCTTGTTGCAAAAGCTCCAAAAATCCCTGAATACTATCCAATGGGTTTTTTAAATCATGCGCAATAGAATAAGCTATTTCTTCAGATTGGCTTTTATGAAGTTGCATCTGAGTATATACTTTTTCGAGCTCTAGTGACTTTCGCCTGGATTCAAACAAGCGTTCTACCAATTTCGTAAGTGACTTTAAAGCATTGATTTGCGACGTAGAAAGCACCTTCGGTTTAGAATCCAAAACACACAGAGTCCCTAAAGCAGACCCTTGTTTTGTGGAAATTGGCATCCCGGCATAAAAAGCTATATTTGGATCTGATGTCACCAATGGATTATCCTTAAACCGCTCATCTTCTTTGGCATCATTTACGATAAGCATTTTCTCTGGTGAATTTATTGCATGGCCACAAAAAGCAACATCTCTTGAGGTTTTATCAATTTCTAAACCGTGTTTAGATTTAAAAAATTGAGTTTTGGAATCTATGAGAGTGACCAAGGAGATTTTGGTCTCGCAAATATCTGAAGCTAATTTGGTGATCAAATCCAGGTCCTCGTCGGGTAAACCTTCAATTAATCTTAAACTATGTAATTCTTTAAGCCGTTCGGCTTCGTTGTTAGGTATGGGTGGTTTTGTCATTTTTTGAGTACTTTTTTAGGGAGTTGTATCAGGAATGTAGTTCCTTCATCTAGCTTAGACTCCAAACTTATTTCACCCCCTAAGTTATTAATTATTTTCTTGACAATGGCCAGACCTATGCCAGTTCCTGAATATTCACCGGGAGCATGTAGCCTTTGGAAAACTTCAAAAATCTTTTCAAATTGCTCTTCGGGAATTCCAATACCATTGTCTTTTACACTGAAGATATGATGGTTTTGACTTTCTTTGTAATCAATTTCTATTAACGGTGCTACATCGTGATGAGCATACTTAATAGAATTTTCAATAAGATTTAGAAAAACCTCTTTTAATTCATCTTCGACAAAAAATATCACAGGAAGATCTCCTGTTTCAATTTTTGCATTTTTTTCCTTAATAGCTTCTTTTAAGAGAAATTCTACTTTCTCTATCACAAGTTTGACATCAACTTTTTCCGGTGTCAACTCTTGTCTCCCAACTTTTGAAAAATTGAGTAAGCCATTGATGATTTGGCGCATTCGTTTAGATCCATCGACTGCAAAAGTAATGTATTCTTTAGCCTTTTCATCCAGATTATCTTTATACTTCTTTTCCAGTCTGGTTAAAAACCCCGTAATCATTCGAAGAGGTTCCTGCAAATCATGAGAAGCTATGTATGCAAATTCCTCTAAATCTTTATTAGACCTGGTAAGTGTTTTAGCTTGCGTTATAAGCTTAGTATTAAGGCTTTCTAAAGTCTTTTGATAATGCCTGTATTCAGATATATCCTGAAGAGAGCCAACCATTCTAATAACCTTACCGTTTTCATCTCTTATAATGGTACCTCTATCTAGAACATATTTATAGGTGCCAGTTTGATTTTTTAACTGGTATTCTTCTCGCCACTCATTTTCTTCTGTTTTTTGTAAAGAAGAATAAAAAGAGTCTTTCACTCTCTTTCTATCTGCTGGATGAATTTTTTCTAACCACACTTCCTCTGCTATTCCAAAATCATCAGGATCGTATCCAAAAAGAGTTTTGAGACCTTTTCCCCAGGTGATCTGTTTTTTTATTACATCAAAATCCCAAACGGCATCTTTTACAGTTTCAGCAAGAATTTTAAATTTTTCGATCTCCGTCTTAAGCTGGCTGAGATTCTCCTTTTTAGCAGTTATATCTCTGCCTACACAAAACACATCATCACCGCCCTCTAAACTGAAAACCGTCCAGTCCATGAGTAATTGTTCTGAATTTTGAGCAACAACACTTATCTCATCAGTAACATATTCTTTATGTTCTCTGGCTTTGTTTAATAATTCAAAAGCCTTTTCTCGATCATCTTCTTTTATAAAATTTGAGAAAGGGGTTGTTAAAAAAAATTCATTGCTGTAGCCTAAAATTTCAGAAGCCCTACTGTTTATCTTTTTCAAATACCCGTTTTTTCCGGCTATACCTAAAAACTCCGGTGTGTTTTCAAAAAAAACAGTCATATCTTTTTCTGTTCGTTTTCTCGAAATCTCATTGGCGAGTTGAATAGAGAATTCCTCAAAAATAGAATCCAATGTCTCTTCTCTTGAATAGGTGTCACGGAATCCAAGAATAACAACTCCCAGACATTTGTCATGGGATCGAATCTGAAACCCGTAACTTAATTTTATGTTGTTTTTTTCTTCTGAATGTGATTCGCTTTCATGAATTAAGAGTTTAGATTCATCAGTTTTAAAAACCTCATTTGCGAAATCTTGTGACCTGTAATCCAAAAGTTCAGAATCGCGATCTACAGACTCACCTTTTTTAAATCTTAAAGATTTTGACAATTCATCTGAATACTGATTCACAAGCCAGAACTCACAAAATTCGGTACCTACAAGACCCTCTATCTTTAATGAAATCTTGCACAACACACTTTCAGTGGAGTCTATACTTTGAAAAGTGCGATGTGTAAAGGCTAAAAGTTCTTTTTTATAGAAGCCTGTTTTTAGTTCATTTACATTTCTATTGACTACCATCCAGTGTGTGTACCAGCCTTCGTCATTTACAATAGGTGTGATAGAAAGATTATTCCAAAATTCAATATCGTTTTTAGTATAGCATAAGATGTCAGCATCTACAGAATTCCACTGACTCAGTTCTGTTTCCAATTTCACAAATGCCTCCTCATTTTTAGGAGTTACAAAAAATTCTTTAGGCGTTTTTTCCAAAACCTGAACAGCATCAAATCCAAATAAACTTTGAAAACTGGAATTGACATAAACAATTTCAGATTCAAGAAAGCTTGTACTCTTTACTTCTGTAACCAGAATAGCATCCTTTGTCCCGTCTACTAACTTTTCTAAAAAATTAAGGTGGTTTTCTCGTTTTAAAGGTTTAGTTATATCTTGTAAAGCACCAACAAGCTTTATAGCTTCTCCATTGTCGTCTCTGACTATGATAAGGTTTTCCCTAACATTGGCATAATTTTTTTGGCTATCCCGAAACCGATAATCAAACGTCCACTTGGAGACTTGTTTATCCTTAAGCGCTTCGTTTAAACTTTCAGAAAAAGAATCTACATCATTAGGGTGTATTTTTGATTCCCAAAATGCTTTTGAAACTTTATTGTTTTTAATTTTATAACCAAAGAGCCGTTTATAGCCATCTCCCCAATACAATTCATTTTCGCTTAAATTCCATTCCCAAACCGCATCCGAACTGGCTCTTGCTGCTAGATCAAATCTTATTTTTGATTTTTCTATTTCCTTCTGAATTCTGTGATTCTTAGTGACGTCGGTCACTGTAGAAATCATAAGGTTTTGATCGTATAAAGGAATATTTTTAGCATTAACTATTTTACGTTTACCTTTTTTGGTGGTAATAGTTAGGTCTTTCCAACTCATTCGTTTTGGGTCACCAGAGGCTATATCGCTTAAAATCATATCCTTGACCTCTTTCCTTACCTGCTCATCGGGATACACTTTTTCAAAAAAGGTAGTCACATCTTTTAAGTCTTCGGATTCCCAACCGTAAATTTTTGAAAATTTACTATTGACATATAAAGTTTTAGAATCTTCCACCGTGTTTACTGAAATTCCTATAGGTAAAGAGTCAAATACATTTTTGAAAAACTGAACACCGGAGGTAGGGTAATTTTGAATCTCATTTTGATGAAATTCAAAGGCAACAAAAATAAAAGTTCTATCTTCAAGATTAAGAGGCTTACATTCAAACTTGTACAACTTATTATCAAAATTGAATTCAATAACATCAGCAAAATCTGATGTTTTCAATTTTTTAATGAACAATGAAACAGCGGCTTTATCAAACTTAAAGGTGACTTTCAAAAAGTCTTCTAAATCTTCCTGTTCTTTAAACTTGTGATCTCGTTTTGATTCAGCCTTCAATTTTTCATTTAGATCAACCACAGTAAATTTATCATGATTCACCGAAATAAGAAACGCAGAAGACTGGAAGAAATTCAATACCTGATTTAGTTGAGAATACGCTTGTAACATGTATTTATATTTATTTGAATTTTTAAAAGATAGGAGTATATTTACTGAAACTCCGTATTAATACATAAATTTAAAAAAAATAAGTACATGCATAGTAAATACATTTTATTTAGCTTTTTGCTTTTCAATTTGTTAGCAACTGCTCAAAAACCTGCTAATTCAGATAAATTTGCACACACCTTTTCCATTGTAGCTCAGGATCCTGCTAGCGGAGACATGGCTGTAGGTGTGCAAAGCCATTGGTTTTCTGTAGGAACGGCTGTTCCCTGGGGGAAATCTGGTGTTGGCGTTGTTGCTACACAATCCTTCGTTAACCAGCGTTATGGGTTTGAGGGCTTACAACTGATGGAAGAAGGACTTTCCGCTGAACAAGCTCTGGAAAAATTGAAAAAGGAAGATGAGGGGGCTGCTTTTAGACAAGTAGCTATGCTTTCCAAAGACGGAAGTATCGCCGCTTTTACTGGCGAAAAATGTGTCGAAGCTGCTTTACATCTTGTAGAAGACAACTACAGTATTCAAGCCAATATGATGGAAGATGAAAATGTGGTTTATGCGATGAGAAAAGCTTACAAAGAAAATTCTGAGCTTCCACTCCCAGAACGCGTAGTCGCTGCTATGAAAGCCGCTCAGGCCAGTGGAGGAGACATAAGAGGCAAGCAATCCTCTGCGCTTATTGTGGTTGAAGAAGATGCTCCTGAACACCCCTGGCTGGACAAAAAAATAGACCTGAGAGTGGAAGATCACAAAACGCCTGTCGAAGAGCTTTCACGTCTACTCAATGTCCACAGAGCCTACGAGTTTATGACCGAAGGCGATGTTGCCATGGAAAATGAAAATGCAAAAGCAGCTTTGGAAGCTTATGAAAAAGCTGAGAACTTATTGCCTGCAAATGAAGAAATTAAATTTTGGAAAGCAGTGGCTTTGGTTAATTCAGACCAGGTTAACAAATCAGTTCCTATATTTGAGCGTCTGTTTATGAATGACAAACGCTGGCAAAGACTTTTAAAACGCCTGCCAGCTTCTAGCTTGATTAGCATAGATAACTCTGCATTAAATTACTTATTAAACTTATAACTCATGAAAAAGTCAATTTTACTATTAATCAGCCTAATATTCATAGCCTGCCACGACTCGCCTAAACTCAGTAAAGAGAAGGATGTTGTAAAAGCTCCTAAATTCGGAATTGTTATTCATGGAGGAGCAGGAGTAATCAAAAAAGAAAACATGACGGATTCTTTGCAAGAAGCCTATGAAGCAAAGCTTGAAGAAGCCATCAACCTTGGACATAAAATACTTTCTGAAGGAGGAACAGCTCTGGAAGCTGTTAAAGAAACCATCAACGTCATGGAAAATTCTCCTTTGTTTAATTCTGGCAAAGGTGCGGTCTTAAACGCTGATGGCATCGCAGAGTTGGATGCTTCTGTTATGGATGGAAAAACCAAAAATGCCGGAGCTGTTTCTGGTGTTCAGCACATCAAAAATCCAATCAATCTGGCTTTAAAAGTCATGAACGAATCAGATCATGTTATGCTCAGTGCAACGGGTGCAGAAGAGTTTGCAAAACTTCACGGTTTAGAATTTGTAGAGAACTCTTACTTCATCACAGAAAGAAGAAGAAAAGCACTGGAGTCTTCTAAAGCGAGAGAACAGGGAGTTTCTTCAAATGAATTCTATCTCAGTAATGAGAAATATGGAACGGTAGGCTGCGCTGCGCTGGATAAGGATGGCAACCTGGCAGCAGGAACTTCAACTGGGGGAATGACCAACAAGAAATACGGTAGAGTTGGAGACTCTCCTATCATTGGAGCGGGTACTTACGCCAACAATAAAACCTGCGCCATCTCAGCTACAGGTCATGGAGAATACTTCATAAGAGGCGTTGTCGCTCATGATATTTCTGCAATGATGGAATATCAGGGCATCAGTTTAGAAAAAGCAGCACAACGCGTTATCCAAAATAAACTTACAGAACTCGGTGGTACTGGTGGCATCATAGGCATCGATAAAAAAGGCAATGTCGTCATGGAATTCAATACTCCCGGCATGTTTAGAGCCGCCAAAAACATGAAGGGAGAAACCGAAATCAAAATGTATAAGGACTAATCGGGTTTAAACCTCAGTTGTTTTTTAGCCATTTCAATATCTGATGTAGGCTGCTGGCAGGTTTTATTTTCACACACGTAAATCACGGTTTCTAAAGAATCCTCAGGTAATTTTTTGGTTAAAAGTTCCAGGTCCTCAGTTTGCCCTCCCAGGAAAATGCAATTGCTTTGGTAATCAGACTGAAGCTCCAGCGCTACTGCCTGGGCTTCATCTCCCATAATGGCAACTTCATAAAAAGGAAATGCCATCCAGCCATATAGAATTTGCCAGTTGGCAGCATAAGGACCAGATTTATAAAGCTTGGGCTCAACCTGTTGCAGCATTTTCCTGGAAGTTTCCAGATAAACTTCATCATCAAATAATTTACCAAGCAAGAAAAGAGACTTTGCCAGTGAAGAATTCGACGCTGGAATCACATTGTCATTGATTTCATAGGTTTTAGATATGAGCTGTTCGCCAGTTTTGGAGGTATATTGAAACATGGAAGAGGATTCCTCCTTGAAGTCCTTAAAACATAGTTCTGCCAGTTGTCTTGCCTTGTTTACATACTCAATTTTAAAGGTGACCTGATACAAATTAATAAGCGCTTCCATCAAAAAGGCATAATCTTCCAGAAAACCGGTGATGGACTTTCCATTTTTATGAGTTCTTAAGAGCTTTTCGCTTTTTATAAATCTGGTCTTGAGTAAAAACTCTGTTGTTGATTCAGCTAATTCTAAATACTCACGAATTTGCTGGGCTTTATAAGCCTCTGTAAGACCAGAAATCATCATGGCATTCCAGGAGGTAATGATTTTGTCATCCAAAGCTGGACGAACTCTCTTCTGTCTATGCGCATGTAGTTTTTCTTTTAAGTCTTCAAGTTCACGTTCAAAAGATTCAATAGCCAAATTTTTAGCTTTGGCATAATCTTGAGGCGTTTGTTCAGCAAAAAGAATATTTTTTGGCGATTCCCAATTCCCACGTTCTGAGCAATTATAATAGCCTTCAACTAAAGCTAGTTCTTTTTCAGAAAGCAGCTGAGAAAGCTCTTTATACCGCCACACATAATATTTGCCTTCTTCCCCTTCACTATCGGCATCCAAGGCTGAATAAAAGCCGGCTTCAGGATGTTGTAATTCTCGTTTTACAAAAGCTATGGTATCTGCAATCACCTTTTTGTAATGTGGCTCTGGAAACAATTTATAAGCATTGGCATATAAACTTAAAAGCAAAGCATTGTCATACAGCATCTTCTCAAAATGGGGTGCAAACCATTTATCGTCCACAGCATATCTTGAAAACCCTCCTCCTATCTGGTCATATATTCCTCCAAGCGCCATTTCATCAAGAGTTTTAAGCGTAGCCTTAGCAGCAAAATCCTCCTGAGTCACCTTATAATACTGAAGCAAAAATTGCCATGAATTAGACATCGGAAACTTGGGTGCCCCTTTAAATCCTCCATTTTCCAAATCAACACTCTTCTGCCAGTTCAGTATAAAATCACGATAACTGGAAGGTATGAATGCCTTATCCGCTTCAACAGGAGAGAATTCCTGTGACAGCTGTATGCCCTCCGTTAACTTCTCGGCTGTCTCCATCAACTGACCGTAACTATTGGAATAGGCTTTAGCCACGTTAGACAATACCTTTTTCCAGTTGTCTTTTGGGAAATAGGTCGCTGCATAAAAGGGTCTGCCATCCGGAAGTGCAAAGGCATTGAGTGGCCAGCCACCTCGTCCTGTGAGCATTTGCGCAGCCTCCATATAAATATGATCGATGTCTGGTCGCTCTTCCCTATCGATTTTGATACATACAAAAGATGCATTCATCAACTCTGCCACCTCTTCATCTTCAAAAGATTCGTGAGCCATGACATGACACCAGTGGCAAGCCGCATAGCCAATACTTATCAGCAAAGGTTTATTCTCTTGTTTGGCGCGTTCGAGCACTTCCGGACTCCATTCTTCCCAATTTACGGGATTCGCCGCGTGTTGTAAAAGATAAGGACTCGTGGCGTATTTTAAATTATTTTCTTTAGCAGACATGAAATTCTTTTTCTTGAAAATTACATATTTTTTCTTCCTTCTGAATTTAAAGCCGTCTTAAAACTGAAGACTTTAGCAAAAGCCTAAACTTCATCCTAACTTCAATCTTCAGTTTTTTAAAAAAATTGGAAAGCGTTTTTAAATTCTGTATTTTCCACCTAAATAACAAATCAATGATTAATAAAACTGTAAATAACGTAACCGAAGCACTGGAAGGCGTTCAGGACGGCATGACTTTCATGCTTGGAGGTTTTGGTCTCAGCGGTATTCCCGAAAATTCTATAAAAGAACTCGTAAAACGAAATGTAAAAGACGTCACCTGTATCTCCAACAATGCAGGGGTAGATGATTTTGGGCTGGGTCTTCTGCTTAAAAAGAGGCAAATCAAAAAAATGATTTCCTCCTACGTTGGAGAAAACGCAGAATTTGAACGCCAGATGCTTAGTGGAGAATTGGATGTAGAGCTCATACCACAGGGAACGCTCGCCGAGCGATGCAGAGCTGCTCAAAATGGCATTCCTGCCTTCTACACTCCTGCTGGCTACGGCACAGAAGTCGCAGAAGGAAAAGAAGTGAGGGACTTTGACGGTAAACCCCACATCATGGAAAAAGCTTTTGTAGCCGACTTCGCTTTCGTCAAAGCCTGGAAAGGTGATGAGGCGGGTAATTTGATTTTCAAAGGAACTGCCAGAAACTTCAACCCCCTCATGTGTGGAGCAGCAAAGGTCACCGTTGTAGAAGTTGAAGAACTGGTAAAACCTGGCGAACTGGATCCTAATTTTGTTCATATCCCGGGCATTTTCGTACAGCGTATTTTTCAGGGAGATGCTTATGAGAAAAGAATCGAGAAAAGAACTACTCAATGACTTAATTTGAAAACCAATTAATTTATCAATGTAAAAATGTAACAGTGAAGCATTTTAGAAATTATAAAACTGAAATCATTTACATTTCAATTATTGATGTAAAAATTTGTTTGTCATAAAAAATAATGCGGTTGAAAAATCAATAGAGTTAGCATTACTGATAATTAAATACTGTGAGCAACTTGAAAAGAATATAAAATTCTTGATTTCAAATCAATTATTAAAAGCAGGAACAAGTATTGGAGCTAGTATTCATGAAGCACAAAATGCAGAGAGTAAAGCAGATTTTATTCATAAAATTAAAATAGCGACAAAAGAATTAGAAGAAACTAAGTATTGGTTATTATTGTGTAAAAAATCTAATTCATACCCAGATGACAACTTACAATTAACTGAAAAAACAAATGAACTTGGTTTAATACTATATAAAATATTAAGTACATCGATAAAATCAAAAAAAAATGGATAATTTGACACGTTACTAAACGGGTAGGTTAGCTAATTAAAACATATAGTACATTGTTACACTGATTAATTTTCAAATTAAATAAAATGTTAGATAAAAACGGAATTGCAAAACGAATTGCTCAAGAAGTGCAGGATGGGTATTACGTCAATCTTGGCATTGGCATCCCAACTCTTGTTGCCAATTACGTTCGCAATGATATAGAGTTGGAATTCCAAAGTGAAAATGGAATTTTGGGTATGGGTCCTTTTCCTAAGGAAGAAGAAGTCGATGCCGACCTCATCAATGCGGGAAAACAAACGATTACCGCTCTTCCTGGAGCCAGTTTTTTTGACTCGTCTATGAGCTTTGGTATGATACGAGGACAACACGTAGACCTCACTATTTTAGGAGCCATGGAAGTCGCTCAAAATGGGAATATCGCCAATTGGAAAATTCCAGGTAAGATGGTAAAAGGCATGGGGGGCGCTATGGATCTTGTTGGCTCAGCCAAAAATATAATTGTCGCTATGATGCATACCAACAAGGCAGGCGACTCTAAATTATTAAAAGCTTGCTCCCTCCCCCTTACTGGCGTAGAATGTGTGACCAAAATCGTCACCAACATGGCAGTTTTGGATATCGTGGATAAAAAATTCAGGCTTTTGGAACGCGCACCAGGTGTAAGTATAGAGGAGATAAAAAAAGCCACCGAAGGCGATTTGATCATAGAAGGTGACATTCCTGAAATGTCTATCTAACCAAATGCTTGAAAAACAAAAAAGGGCTAATCTTGAAGATCAGCCCTTTTTTTTATAAATTTAAATTTGTATCAATCAATCAGTATGACAACTTTATTGTCTTTAAGTTCAATAACACCTCCGGAAATATCAAAATAGAATTTTGAGTCTTCTTTATAAAATTGGTCTTTAGACGCTTTTGGTAAAGTGACAGAAGTATCCAATTTGATAGAACCTTTCTTCAAAACTGAAACGACAGGCGCGTGGTTATCCAAAATTTGAAATTCCCCACTTATCCCTGGTACATTCACGGATTTCACCTCATCACTGAGTATAATTTGTTCTGGGCTTACTATTTCTAGGTGCATTTAATTTATGTTTTTACGCTTCCTCGTTTAGCATTTTTTCTCCTGCTTCAATAGCCTCTTCGATAGATCCTTTCAGGTTAAAAGCAGATTCTGGAATGTGATCAAGTTCTCCATCCATAATCATATTAAAGCCTTTGATGGTTTCTTTTACATCTACAAGAACCCCTTTGAGTCCTGTGAATTGCTCAGCAACATGAAAAGGTTGAGAAAGGAATCTTTGAACACGTCTTGCTCTGGATACCGAAAGTTTATCTTCTTCAGATAATTCCTCCATACCCAGGATGGCAATAATGTCCTGTAGTTCTTTATATTTCTGAAGTAATTCTTTTACACGCTGTGCACAATCGTAATGATCATCACCAAGAATATCTCTTGTCAAAATTCTCGACGTTGAATCCAAAGGATCCACTGCCGGGTAAATACCTAGTTCAGCAATTTTTCTTGAAAGTACTGTAGTAGCATCTAAATGAGAAAAGGTTGTTGCTGGAGCTGGATCCGTCAAGTCATCTGCAGGAACATAAACCGCTTGTACAGAAGTAATAGATCCTTTTTTGGTGGATGTAATACGCTCTTGCATAGCTCCCATTTCGGTTGCTAAGGTAGGCTGGTAACCTACAGCAGAGGGCATACGACCCAGAAGTGCAGACACCTCTGAACCTGCCTGCGTAAATCTAAAGATATTGTCTACGAAGAAAAGAACGTCTTTTCCCTGCGCTTCACCTGCACCATCACGGAAATATTCCGCAATTGTAAGACCAGATAAGGCTACACGAGCACGCGCCCCAGGAGGCTCGTTCATTTGTCCAAAAACGAAAGTCGCTTTGGACTCTTTCATCCCCGATTTATCTACTTTTTTCAAATCCCATCCACCTTCTTCCATGGAATGCATAAAGTCGTCTCCATATTTAATAATACCAGATTCGAGCATCTCACGTAGTAAGTCATTTCCTTCTCTGGTTCGTTCTCCAACTCCAGCGAATACAGAAAGCCCCCCGTGACCTTTAGCAATATTGTTGATTAATTCCTGGATAAGTACTGTTTTACCAACACCTGCACCACCGAATAATCCAATTTTACCACCTTTGGAATAAGGTTCAATAAGATCTATAACTTTAATTCCTGTAAAAAGGACTTCAGTAGTTACTGCTAAATCCTCAAATTTTGGAGCATCTCTGTGGATAGACATGCCATCTTTTCCTGTTTTAGGAAGATTTCCAAGACCGTCGATAGCATCTCCGGTTACGTTGAACAAACGCCCGTAGATATCTTTTCCTATCGGCATTTGTATTGGATTGCCTGTACTAAGCACTTCTGTTCCTCGGCTCAAACCATCTGCAGAATCCATCGCAATGGTTCTTACAGTGTTTTCACCAATATGCGATTGTACTTCAAGAATGAGATCTGATTTGCTTTCACGTTTTACTTCCAAAGAATCATAGATTCTTGGCAAGTCTTTGGTGTTTTCGAATTCTACATCGATAACAGGACCAATAATTTGAGTGATTTTACCTTTAACTTTAGACATTATCTAAGGATTTTATTTAGTGAATTTTCTGAGAAAATCCGTATTTAATTTTTTTTGCAAATATATAGTATTTAAATAAATCTTTTATTGCAATATGCTATTTAATCAATAAATGTTTTTTACTTATTCAACCGTTACAGATTTCGCAAGATTTCTTGGCTGATCTACATTTTTACCTAACATCACAGCAATATGATATGAAAATAATTGTAGTGGTATAGTTGTGAGTAAGGGCGTAAGTGCTTCAAAAGTCTCGGGAACTTCTATCACATGATCTGCTATGTCCTTTACAGACGTATCTCCTTCTGTAACAATAGCAATGATTTTCCCTTTCCTGGACTTTATTTCCTGGATATTGCTTACCACTTTTTCATAATGCCCTCTTTTGGTAGCAATAACTACCACAGGCATTTGTTCATCGATAAGCGCAATAGGACCATGCTTCATTTCTGCAGCAGGATACCCTTCGGCGTGGATGTATGAAATCTCTTTAAGCTTCAGCGCACCCTCCAAAGCTACGGGGAAATTATAGCCTCTTCCTAAGTAAAGACAGTTTTTTGAGTTTTTATAAACCTCCGCAACTTTTATAATATGTTTATTAGACTCTAGAGCCTTTTCTATTTTTGCCGGAATCTGTTCCATTTCATTCAGGTACATATGGTAATCTGAATTTGAAATAGACCCTTTTGCTTTCCCTAATTTTAAAGCTATCAAACTCAATATTGTAATCTGAGTTGTAAAAGCTTTAGTAGAAGCAACTCCTATTTCCGGACCTGCATGTGTGTAAGCTCCAGCGTGAGTTTCTCTTGAAATCGATGAGCCTACCACATTACAAACTCCAAAAACAAAAGCGCCATTTTCTTTAGCCAGTTTAATAGCAGCCATGGTATCTGCCGTTTCTCCACTTTGAGAAATAGCAATGACGACATCTTCTTTATCTATAACAGGATTTCTATATCTAAATTCTGAAGCATATTCTACTTCCACCGGAATTCTTGCCAGGTCTTCAAAAATATATTCAGAAACCAATCCTGCATGCCAAGACGTTCCACAAGCCACAACGATAATACGTTTGGCATTTAAAAACCTTTCAAGGTTATCGTCCACACCTGCCATTCTGATAATCCCCTGTTCTGCGAGCATTCTACCTCTGTATGTGTCTTTGATTGCACTTGGTTGCTCATAGATTTCTTTGAGCATAAAATGCTCGTAGCCCGCTTTTTCAATTTGATCAAGATTCATCTGAAGCTTTTGAACATAAGGATCTACTAAAGAATCATCTTTTATTTTTCTTACTTTCACATGCTTTCCTAGCCTTACCACTGCCATTTCACCGTCCTCAAGATAAATGGCTTTTTTGGTATATTCTATAAACGGGGAGGCATCTGAAGCTATATAATATTCATCATCTCCAACTCCAATAGCCAAAGGACTTCCCAATCTGGCCACGACGATTTCGTTTGTCTTTTTTTTATCAAAAACGGCTATAGCATAAGCTCCAACCGTTTGGTTTAAGGCTATTTGAACCGCTTTACCCAATTTCACTTCTTCATTGATCATGATATCCTCGATCAAATTCACAAGGACTTCCGTATCTGTATCCGATGAAAATGTATACCCCCTATTTTGAAGCTCTTTTTTTAAAGATTCATAGTTTTCTATGATTCCGTTATGTATGATGGCAAGGTTTCCAGAGTTTGAATAATGAGGATGTGAGTTGACATCATTTGGCTCTCCATGCGTTGCCCAACGTGTATGACCTATCCCTACGCTTCCTTTCAGAGGCATTTCAGATTCGCACTTCGCTTGTAAATCTGCAACCTTTCCCTTTGTTTTACAAATATTAAGGTCTTTACCGTCAAAAACGGCAATACCCGCACTATCGTAACCTCTATACTCCAGTCGTTTTAAACCTTTGAGTATAATAGGATAAGCTTCTTGCTTACCAATATATCCTACGATTCCACACATATAAATAGATTTTAGTTAGTTTCAGTATAAATTATTCTCAATTTAAGCCTTTTAGCTTCAGTAGCTGATTGATTGCCGTGAAGAACTATACCACGAGGGGTTTCCAACATAACTCTAGGGACATTTTCAGAAATACCCAGAGACGGATTTCTTGTTTTAACCAAACTGGGATTGTTGACATTTGGTGACACATAAAGTCCCAATTTCACGTTCGTAGAGTCATTGTTGATTACATTATTGATATAGGATGTTAATCGTATTCTATAAAATAAATCACCGTTTTCATCTTCTGTTAGCGGACCTAAATGCACCTGTCTGGAAAGGTTAGGGTTTTCTGAAGCTGTTGGATCTCTTCTGAAATCTTCCAAAATAGTCTCATCGTCCAAATTAAACAAAAACACTCTGTTAATTCGGTTCTCAGGTTCTGATGCAACCTCTTCATTGATATAAAGATCTAGATTTGCTTCGTTGATAAGCCAGTTTTTCTCTCTCAACTCATCCAGCTCATCAGACACACCGTTACCGTCCAGGTCTTGTCCCGTAAACAATTCTATGATTCCCGAAGAGCCTTCACCGCCTTTCAAATAAATATTTTCCTCTCCTTCTTCAAGGTTTTGATCAGATAAATCTACAGCGAAATTATTTTCATAGAAATTTAATGTTATCCCGTTGAAGTTCATAGTAAATTGACCGTATGTAGTTTCTGTGGTTGCCACCCCTTCATCATCAACTTCTTCCGTTTCGTTTTTATAATACATCGTGATATTAGCATCTGCGTCATTAAGATTGAACATAGACATGCTCGACTTGGTCTCCTGCTGCACTGCTTCGATCAAAAATCCTCTCAAGTAATTTTTAAATGCATTATTGCTTACCAGGACTTCAGGATTTGTTGGGTTGATCAGTTTATCTTTAAAATACTGGATTGGCATCTTGACGCGAATTCTCGGTGACAGACTTAATGTATCTACATCCCCATTCTCGAGAGTGTTGAACAAAACAACTGGTTTTGTAAGTCCGGAAGGCTTTATCGAGGCTGAAGTGAATACAGGTGAAGATTCTATATTAGATCTAAACTCATCTAGTTGATTTGTAAAATAAAGCTGCCTTTCTTCAAATTCACCACCAGGCCCTGGATTTAAATCTCTTAAATATTGATTTGACTGAAAAACATTCAACTTAAAACTACCTTCTCCGTATACAGAATCTAATTCATATTCATTTTCTTCAACTTGGGTACTGTAAAAGGGTAGCGTCATCACAACAGAATCCACCACCGGGGTCTCTCCGAAATCTGGATTGGTTTGTGTTAAACTGACTTGCGTTAAAATTTTGACATCAGAGGCCCCAAAAACGGGATCATCATACTTTCCTAATAGATAATTACTGTATCCATTGGTCTGAATAGAGTTATGTTTTTCGCTGTAAGCTACAAGATTTTCGGTTTCGTAAGGAGGTTGGACTTTTATACTGTTAATGATATCTGTTCCTACTTCGGAATACTCATTTTCACAGGACAACAGAAAGCTTAAAACAATAACTGAAGCTAAGCTTCTTAATACAAATTTTGACATATAACTAATCTTCTTCTTCATTTAAAATATCTCTTAGATAGTAAGTTTGGTAGGCATTCGCCATCTCTTCTCGCTTCACATATGGCAGAATGGGAAGTTCTGAATTTTCGATATAAGCTTTGAGATCATCTGAAATTTCTTCGCTTCCTATCACAAGACCATCTGAATTATCTATCGCGACTTTCAATATGTTATCATGCGTTGGATTATCTAAATGTGCAACAGCAGCATCCTCAATCCCATCAAACAGAACCTTCATTTTCATTTCCTCATCTAAGGCTCCTTCAAAACTTTGATTGTACAATGAAGTCACAATTTTAGCATCAGAAAACAAAGGTTCATTGCCATAATAATGTCTCAAATACATAGGCAATAAGGACGACATCCAGCCGTGGACGTGAATGATATCTGGCGCCCAATTTAATTTTTTTACCGTTTCAATAACCCCTTTAGCAAAGAATATAGCTCGCTCATCGTTATCATCAAACAATTCACCGTCTTCATCAGAAAACGTGGCTTTTCTTTTGAAATAATCTTCATTGTCTATAAAATAAACCTGCATCCTTTCTTTAGGAATAGAGGCCACTTTAATAATAAGCGGCATATCTAAATCATTGATTACCAGGTTCATTCCAGAAAGCCTTATCACTTCGTGGAGTTGGTGCCTGCGTTCGTTTATATTTCCAAACCTTGGCATAAAAATACGGGTTTGTCCACCCGCTGCATTAATCAATTTCGGAGCTTCAAAAGCTGCTGAAGAAATATCGTTTTCTGGCAAATAAGGAACAACCTCAGATGAAACGTATAGTATGCGTTTATCTTTCATAAAATTTTTACATTAAAGATTAATGACAAAAAGTTTGCAAATTTACAAAAATTTATGCGGTTTCCCGCGAAAATATTAATATTGCAAATCCAAAATAGATACGCAACCTGTGGTTATAAATTCAAAGATATCTCTCCAAGAAACTTTAGAGATTGCTAAAAAAGAGGGCGAAACAATAGGGCTTGTGCCCACTATGGGAGCTTTACACGAGGGTCATCTCTCACTAATCAACTTCGCCTACTCTCAATGCGATAGGATTGTAGTCAGCATTTTTGTGAATCCAACACAATTCAATAACACTTCAGATCTGGAAAAATATCCTCGCAATGTGTCCAAAGACACCGAGTTTTTAAAAGATCACAATCCCGAAACTATTGTTTTTACACCCGAAGTAGAGGAAATTTACAGCGATAAAGTTGAAACCGAACCGTTTGAATTTGGAAATTTTGTCAACTTTATGGAAGGTGAATTTAGAACTGGGCATTTTGAAGGTGTAGGCAGTGTTTTAAAAAGACTTTTTGACATTGTAAAACCAGATAAAGCCTTTTTTGGGGAAAAAGATTATCAGCAATTGATGGTCGTCAAGAAATTAGTCGAAATAACAGGCCAAGACGTAGAAATTATGGGCTGTCCAACAAGCCGAAACGAATTTGGCCTTGCTCAAAGCTCGAGAAATTTTCGCCTGAATGACGCTCAACTCAAGGAAGCAGAATTGATCCACGAAGCCTTAACGAAGGCGAAAAATAGGTTCTCTACAAATTCAATAGAAACTATTGAAAAAGAAATAGAACAGTTGTTTCAGTCTCACCCGTCTTTTGAACTTGAATACTTTTCAATCGTAAATGAAAAAGATCTTATTCCAACTAAAACCAAAGAACCCGGAGAAAAACACAGAGCTTTTATCGCCGCTTTTCTTGGTGAGGTAAGACTTATCGACAATATGGCGCTATATTAGAAAAAAAACATGCAAATACATCTTATAAAATCTAAAATCCACCGTGTAAAAGTTACTGGTGCTGACCTCAACTACATCGGTAGTATCACCATAGATGAAGATCTCATGGACGCCGCCAATATCGTAGAAGGCGAAAAGGTACAAGTGGTTAACAATTCCAACGGAGAGCGACTGGAGACTTACGCTATTCCTGGCGAGAGAGGAAGTGGAGAAATCACTTTAAACGGTGCCGCAGCAAGAAAGGTTTCTCCCGGAGATATTTTAATTCTAATGGCTTATGCCATCATGACACCAGAAGAGGCCAAAACCTTCAAACCCAAACTTGTCTTCCCAAACGATAGCAATCTATTGAAGTAAGCCTTATGAAAAAAGCCGTCAAAAAAGGGATAAAGACTTTTGCTCCAATGGCTTTAGGTATTTTCTTTATTTGGTATTCTTTATCAAAATTTTCTTCAGAAGAACTCAATCAATTGTGGTTCAACATTAAAAATGTGGACCTCATTTGGGTGGTTATTTCTTTATTTATGGGTGTTTTGTCCCACCTTTCCAGAGCCTATCGCTGGAAATTCTTACTTGAGCCTGTTCAGATTTTTCCAAAATTTTACAACTGCTTTCTCCCCCTAATGCTTGGCTACCTCGCCAATCTTGGCATCCCCAGGTCTGGAGAAGTTTTGAGAGGAGCGACATTGGCTTCTTATGAAAACGTGAAGTTTGAAAAAACCTTTGGCACCATCATTACAGAACGCCTTGTAGATCTGATCATGCTCTTAGCCATAGTTGGCCTGACATCCATCTCCCAAAGCAACAAGATTTTTTCTTTTTTTACCAGCCAAAACATTAATCCTTTTTTTGGAGGACTGGTAATTATTAGCCTTATTTTGGTACTGATTATTGGTTTCAGAATTATTAAAAATAGTAAACTACTCCTATTTCAAAAACTAAAAAACTTCATAGAAGAGCTTTTTAAGGGTATGAAAAGCGTATTTTCAATGAAGAAAAAGGTGTATTTCCTTATTCACACCTTTATCATTTGGGGACTTTATGTCGGCATGTTTTACGTTTTGAAATTTGCCTTCCCAGACACGCAGGCTCTTGGTCTGGAAGCCACATTTGTTGCTTTTATTTTTGGCGCATTTGCCATGTCGGTAACCAATGGAGGCATTGGACTTTATCCTATAGCCATAGGGATTGCCTTCAGCACATTCGGAGTTTCCTCTGCTACAGGAGAAGCCTTTGGATGGGTGATGTGGGGAACTCAAACCGGACTTGTTATCCTGTTGGGCGGGCTCTCTTTCTTAATTCTGCCACTGATGAACAGAAGATAATTTTAGTACATTAGCGGCTTAAACCAAAGCTCATGAAGTTCGCCCTACTTTTGTTTTTCTTCTCCTTTGCTTTTCAAACCCCTTCTTATTCTCAAACGCAGTACATCGAAGTCAATTCTTCCATCCTAAAAGAAACCAGGCAAATTAAACTCCAACTCCCCAGGAATTACGAGTCTGGTAAAAAAAAATATCCAGTTGTCATTGTGTTGGATGGCGATTACTTGTTCGAGCCTTTTGCGGGGGATATCGACTATCTAAGTTATTGGGAAATTATTCCAGAATCTATCGTAGTCGGGATCAACCAGGCTGGATTCAGAGAGCAGGATGGAAACATAGACCCAGGCAGCGAATTACCCTCTACCACAGGCGAAGACTTTTTTGATTTTATAGCATACGAGGTGCTATCCTATATCGAAGATAACTTTAGAACAGCTCCTTTTACAATAATTGGCGGCTTAGATGATATGGCTAATTTTTCCAGTTTTTATTTACTAAAAGAAAAATCTCTATTTAATGGTTTTATGAGTTTAAGCCCGGATATCTCCCCAAAACTACCCGAACGCCTTAAAAGAAAACTAAATAAAATCGATCAAAAAATATGGTATTATTTAGCAACTTCAGAACATGATATCCCTGAGCTTAAGACTAAAGCCAAAACCCTGGATTCTTATCTTTCAGACTGTGATAATCCTAATTTAAAGTATACCTATCGCGTTTTTGAAAACGCAGATCATTTTAGTTTTGTAGCACATGCGATTCCCAGAGCATTACTTTTTATTTTTTCTACCTATGGACCTATTTCTGAGCTTGAATATGAAACTGATTTTCTAACTGCCAAATCACCTTCTAATACTTTGGAGGACAAATACTTACTTATCCAGGAACTTTATACAATTGAAGTTCCAATTCGTATAGTAGACTTTCTAAAAACCGCTGAAGCTATAGAAGAATTAGAAGTCTGGGAAGATTATCAACACCTGAGTAAGCTCGCTAGAAAAGCAACTTCTGGCACTGTTTTACACAACTATTTCCAGGGACTTTATTTTGAAAAAATAGGCGACCCAAAGCGTGCTATAAAAGAATACCAGTCTGCTTACGGGCTTAAAAATGCAGGTCACCTTAACAGTGATGTGCTGCTTAGCAAAGCAGATGAACTAAAAAGAATTTACGGAAACTAAACTATGGCAAAAACCAAAACAACCTTTTTCTGTCAAAACTGCGGAGCGCAGCATGCCAGATGGCAAGGCCAGTGCAACGCCTGCAAAGAGTGGAATACACTGGTAGAAGAAGTGATTGATACCAAACCAGAAAAGACCTGGAAACCAGCTAATTCTTCAGCGCCGAAACGCATTTCAAAACCTCAGCGCATCAATGATATCAAGATTGGAAAAGAGATCAGAATCCCCACTTCCAATCAGGAATTCAATCGTGTTTTGGGGGGTGGCATCGTGCCCGGCAGCATAACTTTGCTTGGCGGAGAACCTGGTGTGGGGAAAAGTACTTTATTGCTTCAGTTATCCTTGAGTTTCAATCAAAAAGTACTTTACGTTTCAGGAGAAGAAAGTCAGCAGCAAATCAAAATGCGAGCAGAACGCATCCAGAAAGAAGAGTCCAATTGCTACATTCTTTCAGAAACCAAAACCCAGCTCATCTTTACACAAATTGAAGCTCTGGAACCTGAAATTTTAATCATAGATTCCATACAAACCCTTCATACCGACTACGTCGAAAGTTCTCCGGGAAGTGTTTCTCAGATTCGGGAATGCACCTCGGAGCTTATCAAATACGCCAAAGAAACCAATGTACCCATTATTCTTATCGGGCACATCAACAAGGAAGGCAGCATTGCTGGACCCAAGGTTTTGGAGCACATGGTCGACACCGTTCTTCAGTTTGAAGGCGACAAAAATTACGCTTACAGAATCTTAAGAGCGCATAAAAACAGATTTGGTTCTACCCACGAACTCGGCATTTACGAGATGCAGGCAGGCGGTCTAGTGGAAGTTTCTAACCCATCAGACTTGCTGATTTCCAAAACCGATACCCACTTAAGCGGCACGGCCATCGCAGCGACTCTGGAAGGCATGCGTCCTATGATGATCGAGATACAGGCTTTGGTAAGTTCTGCGGTTTACGGGACTCCTCAGCGTTCGGCGACGGGCTATAACTTAAAACGACTTAATATGGTTTTGGCTGTTTTGGAAAAAAGAGCAGGTTTCCGACTTGGTGCCAAAGATGTGTTTCTCAACATCACTGGTGGCATCAGCATAGACGATCCCGCCATCGATCTGGCGGTGGTCGCAGCTATTTTATCGTCCAGCGAAGACGTCTCCATTTCCAAAGACATCTGCTTTGCAGCAGAAGTGGGTCTGGCAGGCGAAATTCGCCCGGTCACCCGGGTGGAGCAGCGTGTGATGGAAGCCGAGAAACTAGGCTTTGCCTCTATTCTTATCTCCAAACAAAGCAAATTACCCCGAAGTGATTATAAAATCAATGTCATTCGCGTGGCCAAAATTGAAGACGTCGTGGATGCGCTTTTTTAGTTTTTAAATTGATTTTGCCTACGTTGACTTTCAAGTTTAGCGATACATGGCTTTACGTTATGAGTTAACTTAATGCGAAGGGACTGGTTTAAAGATACAACTGAAGGTTTTGCGGAAGCTTGAATTTTGAAACTTTAAACGCGCTTTAAGGCAGTACCAATCCGAATAAAGTTTGACGTTAATATTTAACTAAGATCAGACCTCACAGTCCCCAATGCTTTGGGGACTGTGAGGTCTGAAATGTGAGGTCATAAAAAATAAAACAAATTTCAAAACACAAAATCATCTTCACTCCGGCTTAGGGATAGACGTGGAAATCCTGCACCCCCAAAAAAAACAGTGCTTTCAAAATATTGTTATCCAAAACAGGGTTAAGAAAAACATACCTGTTAGTATTTAACGCTAACTTCATTTCAGATTTTCCCAAGACTAGGGGTCAATTTGGATAAAATCCTTATTTTCGCAAATCATTTGAAAAAAAGCAAAAATGAGCAAGAAATTTCCTGAGTATAAAGGACTTGACCTTCCAAAAGTCGCAGAAGACATCACGCGTTTTTGGGATGAAAATGCCATTTTCGATAAAAGCATGGACGAGCGCGAGGGCGCAGAGCCTTTCATCTTCTTCGAAGGTCCTCCATCTGCTAACGGCATGCCTGGTATTCACCACGTGATGGCCAGAAGCATCAAGGATATTTTTTGCCGGTATAAAACTCAGAAGGGATTTCAAGTCAAGCGAAAAGCTGGCTGGGATACTCACGGACTCCCCGTAGAGCTTAAAGTTGAGAAAGAACTCGGCATTTCCAAAGAAGACATAGGTACCAAAATTTCAATTGAAGATTACAACAAAGCCTGTAAGGAAGCAGTCATGCGTTACACCGATGTGTGGAACGACCTCACCAAAAAAATTGGCTATTGGGTGGATATGGAAAACCCATATGTGACCTACAAGTCCAAATACATGGAAACCGTTTGGTGGCTGCTTTCAGAAATTTACAAGAAAGGCTTGATTTATAAAGGCTATACCATTCAGCCCTATTCACCAAAAGCAGGAACAGGTTTGAGTTCTCACGAGCTCAACCAGCCCGGGACGTATCAGGATGTGTCGGATACGACAGTCACAGCTCAGTTTAAAGCTATAAAAGAGACCTTACCAGAAACACTTCAAAAGGTGGAGGGTGACATTTTCTTCCTGGCCTGGACGACAACACCATGGACCTTGCCTAGTAATACCGCACTTACCGTCGGTAAGAAAATAGAGTATGTACTGGTAAAATCTTACAACCAATACACCTTTGAACCAAACAATGTCATTGCTGCTAAAGCCCTCATTCCTTCTCTTTTCAAAAAGAAGTTTGTAAAAGTTGACTCTGAAGAAGAACTTAAAAATTACAAAGAAGGCGATAAGAAAATTCCTTACTACATCGACCAATCTTTTAAAGGTGAGAGCCTCATTGAATCTCGATATGAGCAACTGATGAAGTTTGCTCTGCCCTACCATACTCCAGAAAATGCCTTTAGAGTGATTGCCGGAGACTTTGTTACTACAGAAGATGGTACAGGAATCGTTCATACAGCGCCAACCTTTGGTGCAGACGATGCGATGGTTTGTAAGCAGGTCCAGCCCGAAGTTCCAGGACTTCTCGTTAAAGATGACAATGAGAATCTGGTGCCTTTAGTAGATCTAAAAGGAAAATTTCGCCCGGAAGCTGGTGATTTGGCTGGCAAATACGTCAAAAATGAATATTACGAAGATGGTGAAGCTCCAGAAAAATCTGTAGATGTGGAAATCGCTATTCAGCTGAAAGAGGAAAACAGAGCCTTTTTGGTTGAAAAATACGTGCACTCCTATCCAAATTGCTGGAGAACCGACAAGCCTATTTTGTATTATCCCTTAGATTCCTGGTTTATAAAAGTAACCGAGTTCAAGGATAGAATGCACGAACTCAATAAAACCATCAACTGGAAACCCGCAGCAACCGGAGAAGGTCGCTTTGGAAACTGGCTTGCCAATGCCAACGACTGGAACTTATCCAGATCCCGTTACTGGGGCATTCCATTGCCTATCTGGAGAACCGAAGAAGGCAAAGAAGAAATCATCATAGGCTCTATTAAAGAGCTTAAGGAAGAAATCCAAAAAGCAGTAAAAGCTGGTGTTATGGATAAAGATCCTTTTGAGGGTTTTGAGGTGGATAATTTAAGCGAAGAAAACTACGATAAGGTAGATTTACATAAAAATACAGTCGATCAAATCACTTTAGTGTCTCCTTCGGGTCAACCCATGAGACGCGAGGCCGACTTGATAGACGTATGGTTCGACTCCGGATCCATGCCGTACGCCCAATGGCATTATCCTTTTGAGAACAAAGAAAAAGTGGAAGACACCTGGAGATCTGCAGATTTTATTGCAGAAGGTGTTGACCAGACCAGAGGCTGGTTTTACACCTTGCATGCGATTGGCACCATGATTTTTGATGATGTAGCTTACAAAAATGTAGTGTCCAACGGCTTGGTTTTAGATAAAAACGGACAGAAAATGTCCAAGCGTCTTGGCAATGCGGCAGATCCTTTTGAAACTTTAAAAACCTATGGCCCGGATGCAACGCGCTGGTATATGATTTCCAATGCCAACCCATGGGATAATTTGAAATTCGATTTGGAAGGCATAGGTGAAGTGCAACGCAAGTTCTTCGGGACGCTTTACAACACCTACTCGTTCTTTTCCATGTACGCGAACCTGGATCACTTTCAGTATAAAGAAAAAGACATTGGCAGAAAAGAGCGACCAGAGATTGATCGCTGGATTCTTTCAGAATTGAACACGCTTATCCAGACTGTAGATGAGTTTTATGCCAACTACGAACCAACCAAGGCAACGCGAGCGATTTCAGAATTCGTTCAGGAAAACATGAGTAACTGGTATGTGCGCTTGAGCAGAAGACGTTTCTGGAAGGGCGACTACAAAACCGATAAAATATCGGCTTACCAAACTCTGTTTACATGCTTAAAGACTATTGCTCAACTCTCTGCGCCTGTCGCGCCGTTCTTCTCTGACAGACTGTATAAAGATTTAACATCAACAAGCCTCGAGGAACATAAAGAGAGCGTACATTTAGCCAACTTTCCAAAGCAAAATCCTGAGTTGATTGATAAAGATTTGGAACATAAAATGCAGATGGCACAAAGCATATCTTCTTTAGCTTTATCCTTGAGAAAAAAGGAAATGATCAAGGTGAGACAGCCGCTGGAACGGATAATGATTCCTGTTTTGGATCCAGCAATTAAAGAACAAATTGCAGAAGTTTCAGAACTGATTAAATCAGAAATAAATGTCAAAACCATTGAATTTATTGATGATACTTCAGGTATTTTAGTGAAGGACATCAAACCTAATTTTAAAGTTTTGGGGCCTCGTTTTGGAAAAGATATGAAGCATGTGGCACAGGCTATCCAAAAAATGGAAGCCAGAGACATAGCCGAGTTAGAGAAAGCTAAAACTATTGAATTAAAAGTGAACGGCGAACCAACAGCTATTAGTCTTGAAGAAGTAGAGATTCTTTCTCAGGATATCGAAGGCTGGCTGGTAGCTAGTGGAAATGGACTAACGGTAGCTTTGGATGTCACGCTCAACGAGGACTTAGTGAACGAAGGCATAGCCAGAGAACTGGTCAACAGAATTCAAAACCTGAGAAAAGATTCCGGGCTTGAAGTCACAGACAGAATTAATATTGAGCTCCAGGACAGCGGGAAACTTTCTGAGGCTATTCATCAGAATCTTGACTATATCAAAACAGAAACACTAACTAATACTATCAACCTTAATCCAAATTTAAAAGACGGTTTACAGATAGAGTTCGACGATATCAGTACCGTTTTAGTAATTGAAAAACAAAAGTAAAATGGCAGAACAAACTACACATAAAGAGCGCTATTCTGATGATGACCTTGCAGAATTCAAAAAATTGATTTTAGACAAAATAGAGAAAGCTAAAAAGCAACTGGACCTTTACGAAGACGCTTACAGAAATGGAAGTGAAAACGATACTGAGGACACCGCTCCAACCTTCAAATCTTTTGATGATGGCAGCAATACTTTAAGCAAAGAGGCTAATTCTCAGCTAGCGATTAGACAGGGTAAATTTATTCGTGATCTTAAAAATGCCTTGATTCGTATCGAAAATAAAACTTATGGCATTTGTCGTGAAACCGGAAAATTAATCAGAAAAGAACGATTGATTTTGGTCCCTCATGCGACCTTAAGCATCGAGGCAAAAAATAAGCAGTAAGGTTTTAAAAACTGTTTCAAAACATTGAAATTGTCACCTTGAGCTTGTTTCAGACCTGATAATAATTTAATTATCAGAAATGACAATAAGATAGGTTTTGAAACAGTTTTTTTATTTCCAATCAGTATAAGGTCGCTTAGAAAGCATGGAGTTATAATACTTCGCATCACCAGTCACCTCGTCACCCAGCCAGTATGGCTTTTCAAACACCTCCTCTTCAGAGGACAGTTCGACTTCGGCGACGATTAGTCCCTGGTTTTTGCCATAAAATTCGTCCACTTCAAAAACGTGCTGGCCTGCATTCACATAGTAACGCGTTTTTTCAATTTGACCTGGTTCACAAAGCTCTAGCAAGGTCTCTGCTTCTTCTTTAGGAATCTCCGTTTCCCATTCCAGTCTGGAAAGACCAGAAGCCGAGCTCTTTCCCTTTATGGTAAGAAAGCCCTTATCATCGGTAACGCGAATTCTAACTGTTCGTAATTTGTTGGAATTTAAAAATCCTTGAGAAATCCTAGTGCTTTTATAAGCTTCTTTTTTGAAAGCATCAGAACTGACTAAAAATTTACGCTCAATTTCCTGCATTTACAAACTCACGTTTTCACTAATAGATTTTGCGATGGCTTTAAACTCATCTTCAGAAAAGGAGTCTTTCTTCTCAAAACGCATGTCATCCATTGTTTTAATCGGTATAAGGTGAACATGAACATGAGGCACTTCCAGGCCAACCACAGCCATTCCTACACGTTTACAATCGATACTGGCATCTAAGGCAACAGCAACTTTTCTGGAAAACGTCATTAAATCTAAATACGTCTTTTCATCCAGGTCGTATATCTTGTTGACTTCTTTCTTCGGAATACAAAGCGTATGGCCTTTAGCATTGGGGTTGATATCTAAAAAAGCAAGAAACTCATCGGTTTCTGCTACTTTATGAGAAGGCACTTCTCCTGAAATAATTTTTGAAAAAATAGTTGACATAAGTTATTTTTTTTAATTCTTATTCTGTTTCTCTAGCTCGGCCTGAAACTCTTCCATGACTGGTTTTACAGTACTTTCAGGAATATCTTCTATACGAATGTACATCAAACCATCTACGGAGTTGTTGAAAAGGGGATCCACATTGAAGGCTACCACTTTTGCATTTTGCTTGATGTATTTTTTGATCAATACTGGAAGTCTTAGGTTTCCAGGCTCTATTTCATCTATGATTTTATCGAATTTGGACAAGTCAGCTTTGGCAGAATCGAAGATAAAATCCTTGTCAACATCCTTCAGCTTGACTTTAAATTCTTTTTTAGGCCTGACGTACTGTGCCATGTAAGGATCATAATAATTGGATTTCATAAACTCAATCATCATCGACTTAGAAAATTTTGAAAACTTATTACTGATGCTCACTCCGCCAATAAGGTATTTGTGCTCCGGATACCTCAGGGTGCAATGTACAATTCCTTTCCAAAGTAAGAACAAAGGCATTGGTTTTTGTTGATATTCAGCAGTGATAAAGGCTCTGCCCATTTCAATAGACTCGCTCATGGTTTTATAAAGCTCAGGCTCAAAACGGAACAACTCATTGAGGTAAAAGCCTTCAATGCCATGATTTTTAAAAATCTCGCTGCCTAAGCCCATTCTGTAGGCTCCCACCAGTTTTTGGGCTTGGTTATCCCACAAAAACATGTGTTGATAATAATCATCATATTTATCTAAATCCACAGATTTGTTAGTGCCTTCTCCTACCGATCTAAAGGTGATTTCCCGAAGCCTTCCTATTTCCAAAACAATGTTGGGGATATCTTTTCTTTCGGCAATAAAGACTTCGTAGTTATTGCTAACAAGCAACCTTCGGGATTTATCCCTGCAGTCTTGCACTTCACCCGCCAGAGCTTCACAGTCTATTTCATCGGCGATGGACTTTGGAGGTCGTTTAATCGGAAATTTGATTTGCTTAGGTAAGTTTTCCAGCAGATTCTTCTTTTCGTAAGAATTGGCTAAAAAATAGGTTTTGCGTCTTAAAAAATTGGAATAGTCTGTAAGATCTTCAAATTCATTTTGATCTTTAACCGATATTGAATTTCCAATCCTGACGCGGATAGGTCTATGGCTTTGTTTAAGCATTTCACCGGGAAGCTTAGCGGTTCTCAAATTATCATTTAACTTAGCTAAACGGTAAAACGAGGCTGAATTTTTAGCATGAAAGTACACAGGAATCACAGGAACCTGGACTTTTTTTATCAACCTCATCGCTTCATTGGACCAGGACTTGTCCACCACTTTACGCCCTGCCAAATGGGTAGACACTTCACCCGCGGGAAAAACACCAAAGGGGCTTCCTGACTGAATATGAGACAAGGCCTGTTTTATTCCTGAAACGCTCGACTTGGCGTCTTTTCTAGATTCGAAGGGATTGACGGGCATCACATAAGGCTTCAAAGGCACTAAGCGATGCAGCAGAAAGTTGGCCACCACTTTGTAATCTGGTCGTTGTTCTAAAAGTAATTTAAGTAAAATCAATCCATCTATAGCCCCAAGCGGATGATTGGAGATGGTCACAAAAGGACCTGTTTTAGGGATACGCTTAAGGTCCTTTTCAGGAATTTCAAACTGAACATCAAGGTGGAGCAGGACTGCATTTATAAACTCCAGACCTTCTAAATGCGCATATTGGTCATAGATTCCATTCAATTCTGAAATCCGTGTCGTTTGCATAATAAAGCTGCCCATGACATTACCGAGTACCCCAAACTTGGACAAATTAAGACCCTTGGCAATTTCAGCAGCAGTAACAAATCCCATATTGATTTTATTTTGAGAGTAAAGATACTAAAGTTTGGGATTTTGTTAGGGAATGTTTCGCTTTCTAAAGGGTTAAATGATAGTGAAGTTTAAGAATTCTTCTGCTGTTTCAGCAAATCCCGAATCTCTGCTAATAACTCAATATCTTTTGGCGTAGCCACTTTGGGATTGGTTTCATCTTCTGATTTAATTCTTAGACGATTTAAGCCTTTAACCACCAGAAAAATACAGACTGCGATAATTAGAAAATCTATACCCGTCTGAATAAAATTCCCGTAGGTCAATTCTATGGCCGGCTGGATAATGACGCCGTCTTTTTCAACTTTATTTTTAAGAACGATTTTCAAGGCTTTAAAATTGACATTGCCCAAAATAGAACCCAGTAAGGGCATAAACAAATCATTGACTAAAGAAGTGACAATCTTGCTAAAAGCCGTGCCAATAACGATACCAATAGCCATATCAAACATATTCCCTTTGACGGCAAACTCTTTAAATTCTTTAATGATTTTCATGTGTGTATGTTTATGGGTTATGGTCACACCCGCCTGAATGGCTCAGTCGGACACATGCAAGCTTCTATGTTGGTTTCATCCAGATATTTCATTCCGATATAAAATTAAACTAGCTGTTTAAGCAATATGGATTTCGAAGGGCATCTCGAAGGTTTTGGGCTTTGCATCGGGATCTTTGGCTTCTAAACGGCTTATCAACATTTCGGCTGCTTTTTCGCCAATTTTCATCGCTTTTTGATCGATGTAGTTTAACCTGGGGTAACTCAATAAAGCATTTTTCTCATCTGAAAATCCGATGAGCATGATCTCCTTTATCAATTCTGGCTTTTCAGACTTTACGATACTTTGAAACATAAGCGAAGAGGTATTGTCCGCAGAAATGACTGCATCAAATTCATGCAAAGACAAAAAAGATTTTATCAAGCCATGAGGCTGCGGAGAACCTGTAAGGTCCAGTACCAAATTAGGATCTGGTTCTATGCCATGATCCACAAGCGCCTGTTGGTATCCCCCTTTCCTCAATAAGCCAATGGGTAAGTCTTCTATTGTACTGACGAAGGCTATCTTGGTTTTCTTCTTAGAAATCAAAATTCGAGTCGCATCGTATATTGCCTTTTGATCATTGATTACCACTTTATCGCAGTCAATTTCAGAGGTAGTCCTGTCAAATAAAACCAAGCCTTTCTTATTCAGGCTGATTTGATCTAAATGAACGAAATTTTCTTTGGAAAGGGTCTCGGTTGACAGTGAAGCAATAAAGCCATCTACACGTCCCTGCAACATCAATTCGACGCTTTTAGCTTCTTTTTTAAGCTGTTCATTACTTACACAGATAATCGTGTCATAGCCCTTAGCAGTGGCATATTCTTCGATGCCGTGAAGGACTTTGGCGAAAAAAGGGTTGAGTATGTCGGGGACAACCACACCAATGGTATTGGTTTTATTGACTTTTAGGGCAAGAGCGGTTTTATTGGGTCTATAATTATAGAGCTCTGCGGCTTCTTTTATGCGTTTCTTGGTGTCTTCCCCTATGTCCTTGGCATCGTGCAATGCTTTGGAAACGGTAGATACAGAAACGTTGAGTTGTTTGGCAAGTTCTTTTAAAGTAACCATAAAAAAAAGCGTATGCTTGATTATCAAACATACGCTATTTTAATAAATTAATGAATTTATTCTTTTATTAATTTAATCGTTTTCGTTTGATCGAATTCATTTGAGATTTTAGCCAAATACACTCCTTTTGATAAGCCACTGGTGTTTATAACTGCGCCTGAACCATTGACCTTCATATCTTTCACTAAACGCCCTGTGATATTAAACACCTGAATCGATTGAATATTTTCAGTTGTTTTAATATTCCAGACGTCTTGAGTTGGATTAGGATAAGCTTTGAATTCAGCTCTACTAAATGAATCGTTGGTCAAGGCAGCCTTAGTTAGTAATATATTATCAATGTAAACTATACCAGAATTATCTACACTATCTTCGTAGGGACTAACTTTCCATTGAAAAAGAGCTGAATTAGCAAAACCTAGATCTGTAAAGTAAGACATAGGTATTTCAACTCGAGTCCATTGTTCTTTAACTAATGTGGTTTGCGTACCAACTTGGTATACATATTCGGATACGGTACCATCATTACTTATCATTACAAATCTAAACCCGTTAATCAAATTTGCTCCAGCCCAATAATAGAATGAAACAAAATCATATGAAGAAACATCATCAGGGCCACCTTCACCTTGGCCCCATCCTGCAATACCAAAATTAAATTTCAGAGCCTTATTATCAGTATCAGAGTCATCTAAATCCGGCTCTCCAGAAAGCGTACCAAATGAGTAGCTTACTGGAAAAACAGTAGAATAATTATTAGTATCGTTGTAGATACTATAAGTATCTTCATCTGCTGCAGTTGGAACTGGAGCAGGAGTAGATGGGATTGGATCTACAGGAATAACAGCACCATTAGGACCATCAATATCATCAATATAATAAGTTCCTGTAGCGGTATTTCCAACTCCTGAGTCTGCAAAAATTGTTAATGTTGGATAATCATTGCCTAAATCTGGACCAAAATCAACACTTATAGTTTGCCATCCTGACACATTTGTTTCAAAATATTTTTCGGTAGCACCTGTAGAACTACCCTCAAGTTTTAATAAATGAGTCCTTGAGGTTGCATCTGTTGTCCAGAATTGCATCGTAATCGTATTATTCGAATCATTTGATAAATCAATATAAGTATCTAGAGTGATTGTTGCTCCATCAAAATCTGCTCCATTACTGACTAATTCTAAAACAGAATTAGTGTTATCTGTTGGATCTGTAACCACGTTTGCTGTAGCACCATTGAATGCATTAAAAGCGTCGTCTTCTGCAACCTCAAAGTCTAAAGGCAGGGACTGACCATAAGAAAATGTTACCATTAGCAACATCATTAAAAAAGTTGTAATTTTTTTCATAATTTTTATTTTTGGTTAAAAAAAGCTATAAAATATACATAAAAAATTGTAACATATTCAAAACAAGACCACTACAAAATTCATACAACTCAATTTTTAACACATTCTATAAATAAAGGGGTTTAAAAATATTTCCTTAGCATGTGTTATTGATGTTAAGCTTATAGCGTTAACCCCATATCAATACTTCAATTTTTCCTTTTTATCCCAAACTCCCCAGTAAGCGCCAACAATACCCTCAGCTCCCACTTTCCAGGATTCATCAAAGGATGAAAAATAAAAACTTTCAATCCCCGCTTTTTTACACCATAACTGCGTGTTGATAAAGTACTTCAAAGCATTTTCAGCAGAAGGTTCGGCTCCACCCAGGTTTTCTCCTTTGCTTGGCCAGCCGGTTTCGGTAATGATCACTTTTTTACCTCTACCCGCATTTAAAGCCTGTCCGTACATTTGCTGCATATGCGTTAATGAATACTCGTGATGACATTTTTCCCAGAACGGGTAGCAATTAGATAAAATAACATCACACATATCTGTCAAATCCGGATGCACTGCAAACTCGTAATACGCATCCACATAGCCTACCGGGATATGTGAAGGAATAGATCGTTTCACTTCTTCAATATGGGCTTTCAGTTCTTCCAGCGGTATATCATTTCTATACAAAACTTCATTTCCAACCGCTGCAATATCAACCAGACCATTATTAGCCATTTCAATAAGCGCATCTAATTCTTCTCTGTTTTTTTCCTTATCATCGCTAATCCAGGCTCCAACCAAAGTTTTAATACCGAGTTCTTTTGCGATTTTTGGAACAAATTCGTTGCCTTCAATACAGGAAAAGGAGCGTACCCACTTGATGTGTGGCTGTAGAATTTTCATTCTACGCATAACCTGTTCTTCTGTGATATGATCGCCAGGTTCCTGCCCGTCTTCATACATGCTAAAACAAATCCCATGAAAGCCTTCTTTCATTATGGAATTAAAAACATCATGAAGTTCTTCTATCGGAACCTCTGGTACAAAATCTAAGTTTTGTATAGAAGCAAAAAATTGTTCTTGTTGATCGGTGATTTGTTGTTCTTTTCTAAATGACATGGTTTACTTGTATTTTAATTTTTCATGTTTATCCCAAATTCCCCAACGTTGACCCACGTCTCCTTCGTGACGCGTTTTCCAAGATTCGTCAAATGATGAGAAATAAAATAAGTCTATGTTTTCCTGTTGTGCCCAATTATTTACATTGATAAAATATTTCATAGTGTTAATATTAGTCGGCACTGCTTTTTCATTGGCTTCTCCCTGACTTGGCCAGCCAGTTTCAGCAATCATAATTGGTTTTCCTTTTGCTCTGCTTACAATCAATGAGTGCATTTCACGTAAATAGGCTGTCGAAATTTCTATATCTGCACCTTCCCAGAACGGATAGCAGTTGATCAAAATAACATCACAGGCCTCGATGAGTGTCGGACGCTCATAGAAGACGGAATAAGCATCCACATACCCAACAGGTATATCTGGTAAAGCGGTTTTAACTTCCTGGATATAATTCAAAAGTTCTTTTTCGCTAAGTTCTTCCCGTAGTAAAACTTCATTACCAACCGCAGCTACATCCACCAGCCCGGCTTTGCCCAGTTTTATGAGTTGATTTATTTCTATTCGGTTCTGAGCTTTATCTTCGCTTATCCATGCCCCAGCCATAGTTTTCAAACCGTTTTGTTTGGCGATTTTAGGGATATGCTCGTTTCCTCTAGTACATGAAAAAGATCTTAACCAATTGGTATAAGGCTTAACGATATCCACACGCCTTTTGATTTGTTCTTCAGAAAGTGTGTCATCAATATCCTGCTCATCGGTGTAAGGGCTAAAACACAGTCCATGCATTCCTTTGTTGAGCGTTGTCGAGAAAAGAGCTTTTATGTCTTCCATTGATTTTGATGAAAAATCAATATCATATTTTGAATCTGGAGCAAATTCCGAAGAAGTCAAAGAAACAAGGTTTTGACCATGGTAAGAAGAACTTGATCTTTTTGGCAGGGCTTTCCTTTTCTTAAGTGCAGCCCCTATCTCTCTGACGCGTTTTTCACCAAGATCATAACGCCACATCACAATAAACGCTAGTGCCGCAGTGGATACGGGGACAATAATATCTGCTATTCTAAGTCGGTTCATGGTTTCTAAGGATTGAGAAACCAGAGATTCATCAAAACCAACTAAAGTTAAAATCGTACCACTCAATACCAACGCCAGAGCCTGACCCACTTTGACCATCCACCAGTAAATCGCACCAAACGTACCTTCTTTTCGAGGTAATCCATTTTCCAGTTCATCCAAATCACAGACATCGGCCGTCATGCTCATCATCAAGGTAAATAAGCCTCCTAATCCAAAAGCCATGAATGGAATAGGAACAAACATTAACCAGGGGCCACCCTGACTTACATCTATACTAAACCAAGACATTCCAATGCTATCTAAAAATGGATTTATCGATTCAAATACTGAGGCAACAAAATTGTTTAAACCCTGACCAACAGTAGATTGATTGAATTTAGCATTTAAAGAATTATCAAATCCCCACCACTTAAGTGCATAACCTAGGATAGAAATCACTGTAGATATGAGAAATGCGTTACGCTTTCCATATTTATTTGCGATTTTAGAAATGATAGGAATAACCATAAAAGCGGTTACAAGCGCTGTAATGGACGCGAACCATGCAGGCCAGGTCTGAGCTTGGCCATAATCTCCATTATAAATATAAAAAACGATTATAAAAAAGCTAAACGAAGCAACGATTTGAAACCCATTGAATACTAAGAAAGTGGCCCCACATAGCTTCATAAAAGGCTTGCTTTGTGAAACTTCCTTGATACTTTGTACTAAATCTTTAAAGGTAGACGATAAGGTTTTTAAACTTATTTTCTTTCTGTTTTCCATTTCACCAGCGTCCATACCTTTACAAAATAGAGCAGGCAGAATTCCTAAAGCTGCGCACGTGAGCCCAACCCATAAAGACAATTGACGTACGCCTGTCGCTTGAAGCTTTTCATCTGTTATCTTTTGTAATTCATTTCCAGAAAGCCCCATTTCTCCAATCGATCTTAAAACTTGCTCACTGATAGGAAATGCGGTAGGATCTGCGATAACCACCCAAAACCAGGGCACCAACATCCAAGCCACTTGAGCAACAGTATTTCCAAAAGCCATTAAACGAGTTCGCTCATTGTAATCTGGAGTCATTTCATAACCCAACCCAACCAAAGGGGTAGCAAACATGGTGTTTCCAACAAGAAAAAACAAAGACATCATCAGAAAGTACCAAAAGTTAAACAACACAGAGTTGTCCTCACTTAACTGAAATAACAGCGCAAACAGAATACCACTTAAAATAGCTCCAAAAAATATATAAGGCCTTCGCCTTCCAAATCTAGATTTTGTGTTATCAGAAATAAAACCCATGATTGGGTCTGTAAGAGCATCAAATATTCTTGGTAAACCACCTAACAAACCCGCTAAAAAAGGGTCCATTCCGAAAGCAGTTACTAAAAAGAACATGAAAACTGCTAAGGCGCCAGGTAACAAATTAAGAACAAAATGGCCTGATCCAAAAGCCGCCTTCTGACCTAATGGCACTTTATCTTTATCAGGAGTTTTTATTACAGACATACAAGTAAGATTTAGTTAGTGATAGTAATAGATTGGATGGCCTGCGGACTAATAGAAATCGTTTTCGTAACGTCTTCCAAAGTAAGGTCAAATACTTTTTCTTCTTCTGAAGGGTTGAATACAATGACCACATGGCTTCCGTCTGGGTTAGTTGCAGCACTCACCTGTAAATCTTTATCGGTGGATTCAAAATCAATGCGCTTTGCTCCTGGTCTTATGTACTTACTGAAGTGTGCCATGGTATAATACAATGGCGTAAAGTAAACTTCATCCTGATCTGGATCGACAATCACTGGAGCTACACACCAGTTTTCGAACCAATTGGGTCCTCCCTGGCGATTTAACACCATATTCCAGTCTACCCAACCGTCTACCCAGTTGTTCATACAACCAATAATATCTCGGGCATAGCGATACACAGGACGGTATTTGGGGTGTAAATGCTTTTGGTCTTCCGGCGCCCAGTCCCAGCCCCAGTCGGTGGCTTCTTTTTGCCAGTACCAGTCGTCATCCTGCCATTTCGGAACTTCCGCATCCACACAGGCTTCAGTTTGTATCAGGTATTTATCCGGCGCTTTTTCGTGAGCATATTGCAAGGCTTCCGGAAAAACTTTGAATGTACTTTCGTACCAATGAATCGCAGTTCCATCATAATATTTAGCATTTGCTTCATTTTTATACATCACGTCCACCCATTCTTTAATGCCCTTTCTGTTTTGATCGTAACCCAGAATTTTCAAGTCTCCTTTGCCGTCTTTTTCAAGCTGAGGACCGAGATAATCTCTTACAAATTCGGTCATTTGTTCCGGCGTATAATGCATACTTTCCCAGTTATTGCCGTTTCCGTGAGGTTCGTTTTCAACAGTAAACCCCCAAATATCGATACCTTCAGCTTTGTAAGCATCTGCATATTTTGAAAAGAATAATGCCCAGGTATCATAATGCTCTCGTTTCAATTCTCCCCCAACCCACTCGTTGTTGGTTTTCATCCATGGCGGAGCCGTCCAGGGTGATGAAATAATATCGAATCCCTCTGAAGAAGCTGCCATAGCATCTTTAATCATAGGAATAATATCATCTCTATCTTCTTCGATACTGAAGTTTTTCAATAAAGTATCCCCTTCCACTGGAGCATAGGAATATTGACCAAGTGAAAAGTCACTTGAATTCATGTGGGTTCTGGTTAAAGAATAGCGTGCACCACTATCCGCAAAATAAGCATCAATGACTTTTTGACGATTTTCCTCACTTAATTGATTCAATAAATAGGCTGAGGATTCTGTAAAAGAACCGCCAAAACCCGTAAAGGTTTGAAAGGTTTTCTTAGGGTTTAAGCTGATTTTGGATGTGGACTCAACCTGACTAAAAGTGTCAATTTTAGAAAGTTTATTCCCACTTCTGGAAGTTTCAACTACTTCTATTTCTAATTCAGTTTGTTTTTGAACACAAGAACTAACTAACATAAGTGCTATTAAGGTGATAGATAAAAATTTTAAACTTTTCATAAACAGTGTTTTTCATGATTGATTTAATGGTCAGGCATAATTTCATTTTTGACTGGAGGCATTTGCACATCCAAAAGAAGATTGATCAATTTTCCGTCGTAGGTCTTAGTGATTTTGGTTTTACCGCGTTTCAAACCTTCAAAGGTTCCTTTATCTACAGCGTCCCAAAGTGCATATTTAGCTTTACCATCAACAGTAAATAAGCCAAAGAAGTTTTCGGAACCTTTGGGATTGTGTGCGTCTTTCCAGGGTTCATCAAAGGCTTCAAAATAGAAACATTTGATCTTGTTTTCAGTAGCCCATTCACGCATTTTGTGATAATACAGAGATTGCTTGTATTCATCACTGGCTTTAGAACCATTCGGTCCATAAAATCCGCTAGACGCACTTGCCCAGCCTGTTTCACCAATATGAATTGGTTTTTTCACCCCTAAACTTTTCACATAACTCGCCACGCTGTCGTATTGCGACACCGCATAACTGAGTGCACGATTCATGACTTTATCCAGTTTTTCGGTGTTACTCAGTTTCGCCTCCCTGGGCAGAATTCCCCAAAATATTGGATTGTAATGGGTGTCATGCATTGGATAGGTGTGTATAGAAAGATAATCCACGCTTTTGATAAGCTCTTCGAGTTCTGGTGTGTGGTATTCACTTTCTCCGCCACCCCAGGACGCAAAGTTATCTGAGCTGGTGACCCATACATTTTTATCTAATTTTCCTTCTTTCTTTATCTGTTGAAGGTGTTTTACCCATTTTAAAATAATGTGGGGCTGAACAAAATAAGCCGACGCCCATTTCACCATAGTTTCGTTACCCACAGCAATGATCTTTACAATGTCTGGGAATAAGTTAGCCAACTCAACGGCACGCTCAATTTCAGCTGCATTGTTCGTGCTTTCCTCGTTGTGATTTAGCGGTAGCTCCGTCCATGCATTTTTGCAATCTATCCAGGCCCCTAGCATGACATACATTTCAAAAGATTCATCTTCTGCTTTGAGTTCTTTTATTGCTTTTAATATGTTGGCCGCATGTGGTAAACGCACATTGTAGGTACGCAATACACGAACATCCATCGCGTGAAGAATTTTTAAATCGGCTTTGAGTTCTTTTAGTGTTGGTTGCGAGTCGCGTGTTTTTTTACGATAGCCACCATAGGATATGGCTAGATAATCTGGTTTATTCAGAATTTCTTTTGCGGTTAAATTGCGGTTATTTTGCATTGATTTTTTCTCTTTCGTTGTTTGATTACACGAAGCCAGTATAACTAGGCATACTATTAAAATGGCTTGTACTATAGGCTTCATGACATTTTATTTTAAAATTGAATCTTTTATTTGAACGTGGATAATTTGAATTTTACCCGACCTGTTAAAAACATCCTGACTTATTTCCTTAGGCAATTGAAGCCCCTCCATTTGCTCTGAATCACCCTCATAGAATTTAACTTCAATTTTGTTTTGTGTTGAAATGGAATAAATTACCGGCACCTGGCAGAACGTAAATCCTAATGATTTTTTATCCAATTGAAGTTGATGCTTTTTGTTAGCAACATCTACATATCTAAAAATGTGCTTTTCATCTAGAAATTCAGTTTTTCTAAGCAAGTGTGGCTTAAACTGAAGCTTTCCTTTTTTGATACTTACACCCAGTTCACCAAAACGACTCAAAATATCTTCTTTCACCTGACCGGTCATACCTGGTTGTTGCGCTCCTTTCCCTTGCGGTGTATGCGAATACGGATCTGTTGGAAATGCTCCGTAAAGTTTTGGCGATTTGTGTACGCCAATACCTTCATTGATTTCGTAATAATGTTCCAGCAGGCGGCCAATGACTTCAGCAGAGGCGTCAGCATCTATCGCTCGAGTACAGGTTTCTAAAACCGACAACTGCAGTTTAGATACCATATGCCAATAAATAGAACCTAAGCCTTCGTACCCATAAAAGGTTCCTGAACGCCCTGTAAAGGACTTGTGATTGAAAACTTCTTCGTAAATCTGAAGAATTTTATCCTGCTCTTTATCCGCTAAAGATGAATAGTCTTCGTCTTCGAGAGAGGTTAAGGCTTGTTTTAATTTTTTCGCATTATTGAAGTTGGCATTGAAGTGATAGTCCCCCTGAGCATCTTTTTCGACGATTTTTCTGTTTCCATCTTCTATCATTTTCTGAAGTAATTGAGACGATTTCACAGATGCTTCTGAAATATGGTTGCGTTCCAGGAAGCCCTTCAATTCTTTATTCGGATACAATAAATAGCTGTACTGGTCGGACCTGAATAGCTTGCTTTGTCTCAGGGCATCGAGCAGGCTCAGGGCTTGATTTGAATTCAAATAACCCGAACTTAAAACAGCAACCTGACCTTCCAGCATTTCAGATAGATAATCTATTGAAACCTCATCTTTATTGACCGTCATTAAATTATACGCGTGGTATAAATCATCTGTTCGTTTATTAGCTTCAATGGCATGTTCAAGATAAACTAAGCTCGATTTTATAAAGTCATTGATTTGCCCAGCTGAAACTTCAGTTTTGCTACCTGAAAAACCAGATTTATAAACTTCAGTTCTATATAAACTAGCTGCTTCGCCTAGTTCGTCTAACATTTCTTTACGCTGGTGATCGTTAAATTCACCTTCAGTTAATTCCTGATATTTAGTAAACGCAGCTTCCATTTTGGTGAACATGGAAGCCAGTTCTTCTGAAATTTCATAGCGTTCTGAAGCATTAACGTCTTCAAAAACTGTTTCAAAAAAGGCTAAAAAACGTCTGAGATAAGATAAGGTCACCATAGAAACGCCGTTACCCACTAAAGCATTGTTGGCATCGTTCCATTCCGGACGTTGGGTATTCATCCAAATCCCAGCTTCAGGAATGAAGTTGGATAACTTAGCTAAGGCTGTAGCTAATATTTTTTCGATAAAATTGACGTGAATGATGTCACCGTTTTTATCCAGAAGCAAAGCACCGTCTGCACCGATTTGAGCACGCTTTTTTCGGATTTTAGCATCCGCTTTATGATCGAATTCTATGGTGTCTTTCGGGTCTTTTAAAATGTCCTGATACGGCTTAATTAGGTAAGGCACATTGGCGTAAACAAATTCTGATTTGTTAAATAATGTCGCTAAACTGTTTGGTTTGTAATCTTCGCAAAATTCCAAAAACTTCAGCAAATAAATAATCTGATGATCGCCCCAGTACCCGATATACGACCAGGTATCGTCTGGCTCAATAGTTTCCCAGTCAAAGCCGTCTTTGGTAACCCGGTAAGGGTTATAACCATCAAATGTAGTGGCGTTTAGAAACTTATAAATCATGCTTTCTATAAACTCAGGATACGAATGCGCAAGGCTTTCCCAGTTTTGGAAGATGTCTCGCCAGTTGCCTTCATAATCTAAGATTTTAGAACCGTCGTCGTCTTTTGTATTTATAGAAAATTGATTCCAGGGTCTGCTTGGATCACCATGTCGTCGGCTAAATTTTAGCGGTAAATATTCAAGAGCAAGACGTGTAAAGTCCTTGTCATTTTTAGACTTAGCCAAGGCTTTTAAGTCACTTAATGAAAAACGCTCTGCCAGGGACTTAATTTCAGAAGCAAATTTTATAGCTAGAGGCTTATTTGCCTTGTTGAGGTACTCTTTAAAATCCCAGCGTTCGATCTGATAATTGTCGTCAAAAATACCACCTCGCATGATGTTAAACATGGTATTGGCATAATGACGAATATCTCTTAAGTTGTCATTAGAACGTTGGAGTCCGTCTGCAGCTCCATTCAGCTGAATTAATTTTCCGGTACCTAACTGAATGTCTTTTTCAATTAAATCCAACAGATCATCTTGTTTTAAATCTTGCTGGAGTTTTACAACGGAAGCATGGTTATAATTCACATCTGCAATGATGTGCCAGGTCTTACCTGCTTCTGCTCCCATTTGCAGTGTTTCATGAATAAAGTAGGCGCCTTTTTCGGCTTTAACATCGGTTTCCTCGGTAATGTTTTTTCCAGATCTAAAGTTTTCGAGCTGTAAAGAAGACAGTAAACGAGTTGGGTTTTCAATACCCAGAGACCAAACCACATTGGCTTTTAAAGCTTCGCTGGGTTCAGCTTTATCCACAGGTACAGCACTAAGGGCAAAAATACCCAGACCTGATTTTTTATCGAGTTCGCTGCGCTTATAAGCATCCACTAAGTTGCTGCTTTGGGTTTGCAGATCGCTAACCACACCTGCTGGCAACACATTTTGGAGTCCATCTAAAACTTCAACTTTGACTGTGTCTGTATCGAGGTTATAAAGCTGAGCTTCCTTTACAAAACCAAAACGGTCACTGGTAGACCATCGGTAAGAAAATTTCAGTTTTAAACTATGATTGATTTCTTCAAAAATCAATTTATCCCCGTAGATGTTTTTGTAGAGGTTCCTTGTAATTTCATATTGCTCAACAAACCGATTTGAAAACGGCTCCCAAAAGTTGATTGCGTCTTTAGAATAAACTTTGAAAATCGTTTTGCTTCCTGTGTAATGTGCAGATTCAGTGATTTTATCGTCTGTGTAATACGGAAACAAGGCATATTCAGCATTTCTTCTTCCAGCAGTTAAGCCTCCATTGCTGGATATGAACATCCAGTGATTGGAATCGCTTACAACGCTCATAAAAAAAGGTCTCAGTGAATCATTGTTGGTGATTTTTAGAAATTTCTCACCGTTTAATCTTACTTGCTCCAATTCACTTTTTTTAGAGTTTTGATGATCTGCTATCTTATCTTGAGTCATAGATATTTAATTAGTTTCTTTAAATTTTTATTTAGTTGAAAAAGCAATAAAACTTCAGTTTACCGCTTATATAATTGTTTTTAGCTTTTTTTAATGTATTACTCGTAAACCCTCACATAATCCACTTCTAAGGTTTGAGGAAAAACAGTGTCAGCATTTGGAGGTCCTACAAAAGATCCACCAACTGCCATATTGATGATGATGTAGAAAGGTTTATTGAATACCCATTCGCCAGTTACATCTTCGTTTTCTGGAGTGATTTGGTTGTAAAGCACATCATCCACATAATAATTGATATAATTTTCTCCCCATTCTATACCATAAGTGTGAAAACCTGTATCTAGCCTATCATTTATAAATTCATAACTCTTTGTCACAGCGTTTCCTCCAGAATAGCCAGGTCCATGCACGCTTCCATGCACTACATTAGGTTCACTTCCATCGTATTCCATAATGTCAATTTCCCCGGTTTGCGGCCAGCCTACCTGGTCTATATCTGTACCCAGCATCCAAAACGCTGGCCAAAGACCGGTTCCCCAGGGTAATTTCATGCGTGCTTCTATACGACCATACTGCTTTTCAAATTTTGCTTTGGTAATAATTCTAGCGGAGGTATAATTAGATCCTTGAAACGACTCCTTCCGAGCGGTTATGGTCATCACACCCTCTTCAACTTTTAGATTTTCTTCTCTATCGGTATAATATTGAAGTTCATTATTTCCCCAGCCTGGAAGACCTTCTTCAGAGCCATCTCCAAGCTCAAAAGACCAGAGTTCTGAATTTAACTCGGTTCCGTCAAAGTCTTCTTGCATTACCAAGTTATCAAGAGTAGTCACAGTTTGAGTTTCGTCTAAATCACAACTAAACAAGCTAGCTGCAATAACGCTGGTAACTAACATTGAACATATCATTTTAGTCTTCTTCATGGTTTCTTTTTTAATCAATTACTTGAATATCGTCAAAATAATAGGTGCTTCCATCACCAGCAAGATCTGGAATAAACTCAAAGAATATAACTAAGCGCTGATACTCGAGATTACTATCATAAACTCCGCTTAAGTCAAATTCAATTTCTTCCCATTCATTAGAGGTTGTCGTACTTACATCTACAAAGACTTGATTGCCCCCTCCAGCTGTTTCTATGGCTAAGCGTATAGGAATATCAGCTTTAGGTGAATAGACTTTTATGCTTATCGTTTGGGATGTTGTAAAATCTACAGGCTGGTCTAAGTTTAACAAAGTTCCTGCAAAAAATTGGGATCCATTAGTTTTAATAGATTGCATAACGGTAGCAGAAGTATTGATTCCACTAGAAAATGGATTATCTTCCAATGTGGTTACAGCTCCTTCAAAACCTTGGAAACTGTAGTTTGCAGGATTAGATAACTCAAAATCGAGAGGAAGCGCAACAACTTCTGGTGTAATATCTTCTCCGTCTTCTCTGTAAAAATAAATATTATCGACATAAAATTCTTCAGGAGGTGGTATTCCGTTAAAATCAGCAAGTATAATCTGACCTAAATTGGTTTTAGGAGATAAGTTTGATATATCTACATCCAGTGAGATCCATTCTCCTGCTACCAAACCACTAGTAAATCCCTGAGACTCTGTAGTATCATCTCCGCCATCAAATGCAGCATCTGCACCAAAATCAACCACATCCACTCTTAGGCTGGTGTTTGCAGGTGGTGCATTAGGAATAAAAATATCAAAATGGAGGTGAGTAGCTAGTTTGGCATTAATAGTTGGCACGTTTTGATTAAATTCAATTCCTACGAAATTGAAATTCAAATAATAAAGTACATTGTCACCGCCAACTGTGAAATCTGCAGAAGTTGTGGTTTGGAAAGGTTGATAAAACCCATTATAAAAATCAACGGGTCGATTCTGATAGGCGTTGCTGAAAATTGAAATCACACTCTCAGGATCTCTGGTGGGAACTGGTGCTGGAGTAAATTCTCCTAAGGATTCTACAGTCAGTGAGCCTTCCGCTTTATCTCCATTTAAGGTAGCTGTAATCTCAGCTATTCCTGTTCCAACAATATTGACCTGACCAAGTCCTGTGACGGTAGCCACACTTTCATCTGACGAGGAGAATTCGAAGTAATTTGGAGTTACATTAGTAGTGACATCTCCTTGTAATGTATTAAAGGTTTGGGTTAAACCATCTACTTGCAAGTTTCCTCCTATAAAGGTTTGTGCAAAAATGTCGTCTCCCTTTTGGGTTCTTGGTCTAGGCTGGGCAAGGGTGCCTAAATTTTCAAATTTAATTTCATCTATCCAAATCGTAAATCCCAACCCATTGGTATTTTGTGTTCCAGCAGAGAATGTAAACATTCCTCTTTCCTGAACTAATTTGGAGGGGTCTGGTAAAGGGATAATGTATTTTTTCCAATCGGTTGATAATTGCACATTAGTAGCCGTTCTGTATTTATCTTCAATAAAGTCACTTCCAAAACCAGCTTCCATAAGTCCTGTTGTAGAACCTTTAGCCCAAAAGGTTAACGCATCGTAACCTGTCAAGTCCCTTCCTTCGCCTCTGTCTCTAAATATGCCTCCTATAAATCCTCCATCTGGATCGTTAGGTGCCGGAACATCAATTCTTATTGACGTTGTTCCTTCGTAAGCTTCAGAGTCATCTGTACCAAAACCGTTTACATTTGCTCCTCCTGCTGGGTCAAACGATATGAAAAACTCATCTGTAAGTCCAGCCGGTGCATCATCAAAAACTTGCCCATTGCTAGGAAAAGTAGCTAAAATAGCGTCATCTGAAAGATCTCTTTCGCAGCTTGTGATCACTATCGCAGATAGTATAACAAGTCCTAGTAATTGAAAATAGTTGTTATGTATCATTTCGAGTATTATTTACCTATGTTAAATCTAATGTATGTCATTATTTCCCACTCAGATCCGTTAGGAAATCCAACCGGACTAAGTACCGGGTCTGCATTAAACGAACCAATTGGCGTTGCATTAGGAGAGTATCTCGGTGAAAATTCATTCAAAGATCTCCATATTCCTCGTATACCGATTTGTGTTGTCGGTAAAATAAACCACTCTGGCTTACTTAAGGTAGTAGACATATCCAGCATGGTTTGCAGAGGGAATGTTAAGTTAAAATCTCTGTGATAATCATAAGGCCCCCAATCGTTGACTTTAACATCTGCTTTAATCCAATAATTCTTATACCTTACATCTAAATTTGCTCCAAATCTGTCGGTGACCAGCCTCTCAGAATCACCTCGGGCCTGACCGTTACCATAATAAAATGTTCCTACCAAACGGATATCCGGACTTAGCTTGGAAACAATTTTAGCATGTGCCTCCCAAAGATCTTCTGCTGGTACAGAATTGGTAAAAGCAAAAAACTCACGCGTATCTAAAAAACCAATGTGAGCATCCATCGCAGTAGGCAAGTGCCTAAAGACAAAACCGGCACTCATAGCAAATTCTGCATCTTCAGTCCTGTTGTTATCCCAATCATACATATAGGTTCCTGGAGTAGGGTCATAAGTAAACAGAATTTCTGCAGCGGTGGTTTCTCGGTTCCATCTTACGGCAAATGGGTCATCAATTACATTCCTTAATCGTCCTGGTGCATCCACGTTATTTGGCATAGGATCTACCAAAGGCTTTTGCCATAAAAAGTTAGGAGCAATTTGCCACTTGCCTACATTATAAGTAAAACCAGATAAGAAATTAGATTGGTTACCGCTCCCATTATCTTTGAGTTTCCAGCCTGTAAATGTTAAGGTTGGATCTGCTCCTCCGTCAGCTACAATTCCCTTAACAGAACCCTGAGCATACCAGTTGAATTTTCCGCCGGCATAAGTTATTTTGGCTTTCCCACCCCAGTTGTCATCAGAGTTAACTTTATCTACAACTATGTTACCGTTATCATCTACATCCTGATAAGTACTTCCATTAAGCGGGCTTCCTGCCCAGATTCCACCGAGGCTTAACCCAAATTTACCGAAATCTCTTTCCAGAGCCAGGGTAGCTCTTTCTTGTGGCCATGGCGGAATCACACCACTACGCACTTGATTTTGATCTAATACCCGACGTCCATTTTCATCAAATTCTAATTCGGTTTCTAAATCTCTATGGTATATCCCAGTAACATCCCAATTTTTAATTGTTTTGCTGTATTTATAAAGCATCGTTGGATTTGTACCCCACCACAATTGCGGTCCAATAGCCGCTTTTAGACCCTCTAAACTTCCTTTGGCGTCAATCTCAATTCCTGAAATTACACCTCCGTAAATATCCAGGTTTGGGCCATAATTAGCTTCTGGATAAAGCCCAAAAAAGTCACCTTCGTAACCCCAGTGGTAATGACCTGTTCTATAAAACCCTCTTAAATCGAATAATTCATTATTCCATTCAAATTCTGCCTGATATACCTGCAAATTATTACTGTCCTGAATGATTACTTCACCATCCGGAGTTGTAACAGTTATGGGTCTGACTCTATTTTCATAAAAGATTTCATTAATAGGGTTTTCAGCAACATCACTTACAAAGTTAAAATCAACATTGAACCTTACATTTGCAGCTGGTTTACCACCCACTCCTATGAAATATGATTGCATCTGATCGAACCCAAGCTGGTTCGGATATGAATTGCTATTTGGATCTGGATTATCTGGTGTTGTGATCAGGCTGCCTCCCGTATAAAAAGTAGACAAATGAGCCGCTAGTCTGCTAATCCCGACTTTTTCTGAATCTCCGCCGCCCAGAGCTGCTTTATCTCCTCTTGCCTTTAGAACGGCCTCCATAAGTGAAATATTATCGAAATAGTTATCGACAAATGCCAAACTGATACCTTCAGCGTAAGGATCTAATTTATGAACTTCTTTTAAGGCATAATAGGATGCTCTGGGATATAAATCATAAAGACCTCTTGCATTTGTAGGTCCTTTTGCGCAAACTCCAAACCACTCTTCATTCATATTGTTTTTGCCCTCTACAAAATCTCTGTCATACCCACCATTAGACCATGATGCATTGCTATCATGAACATCTAAGTTTTCAGTTTGGCCATATTTCCACCAGCCATCGCTAAACTGAAATGTAAATCCACCTATCGAGTTTTCAGCAAGACCAAGACCTGCAGCATTTTCGTAAATGTCTTTCCAGTTATTGACCATATAGTAAGCCTGAGACTTTTGGTCTTCCTGCATTTCTATCGCATTAAAGGCATCGGCACCAAACTCTGTAAACAGGATAGGTTTACCATACACTTCTTTAACTTTTTGAAAAGCATCTCCAAATGACTTACCCCTGTACATGTTGGTTCCATAAATATCAACATCCGGACACTCTTCTGCGATAATATCTAAAAACAAAACATCTCCATTACAAATAGCAACAGGCACCGAATCAGTTATGGACTTAATTTTCTTGGTGGCTTCATTCATCAATCGATACATCGGTCTGCCTCGATTTTCTCCTATAGCATTAATCTGATCATCCTCATCAGGGAAATCTTCGGTATCGGCCCCTGCCCAAAACAATCCATAGTTATTCTCATTTCCTAAAAGGAAAAGCAAAAGACCCGGAGTTCCTTTGTAATCTTCAGCCAATTCGGTTACCTCAGATAGAAGTAGTTCTTGTGTAGCTGTATCATCATATTTTGTGACAGGTGTCCAAACACCATCTATAGTTAGTCCGTACCGACCAAAAGAATGATTCAACATGGTATAGATACCATAATTTTCATAAATATAGGTAATCCATTTAGGCTGAATACCCGTATAAAGTCGAATCGTATTAACACCCATATTTTTAAGAAGACCCATTTCAGCATCTAATGCTGCTTTAATGATGTCATCAGGCTGTTCCCAAAGACTATAACTGAAATTAGTTCCTCTTGGAAAATAATCCCAATTCATGCCATTTACCATAAAATCCCTGCCATCTACCTGAAGCTTCGTCCCTTCCTCGTTGGATATGACTTTTACATCATGGCCTTGCGAAAAGCCCACAGAGGCTATGAGTAAATACACGATTGCAAAAAGAATTTTTTTCATGTTAAAGAATTTAAGTAATCAATCTTATAAACTTAAAGGATTGATTTAAGAATTCTTTAAAAAATTACACTACAAAAAATATACATCTCAAAAAATATTCAGGTTTTTAAAGAAATTCTCAAAGAACCAGTAAAACCCTTGAATTAAGTCGTTTGAGCAAAATAGAAATACCGATTTTAAGGGTTAAGCCTTAGTTTTGTATAGCTAATGTTTGGTTTAAAAAGCCAATTGTAGAGGTCGTATTGAATATTGATTTCTTTGATATTTGTGAATTCATCCTAAACTTTTTATTTTTTCGCAATCGTTATCGGTTAGCAGACTTTTTAAGATTTAATACAATTCATGACAAAATCCAAGGCTCACTTCCTTGGATTTTGTCATGATTAATTTGAAAGTAGTTTAACTCTGACAATTTGCAGCGTATCAACAACAAAATTATCAGATTCAGCAATAAGATTTATAGTTGAAATTCACCGGAAAGTTGAGCCTGAGAATCTTCTCCGACAAAAACCTGAAAGCTTCCTTCCTCTACTGTAAATTTCCCATTATTATCGTAAAACCCTAAATCTTTATCTGTTAACTGAAATGTGATTTTCCGGCTTTCTCCAGCTTCTAATTCGGCCTGCTCAAAACTTTTGAGTTCTCTTACAGGTCTCGTTACACTGGCATACTCATCTCTGATGTACAATTGGACAGTAGATTTACCTTTTCGCTTCCCTGTGTTGGTCAGGCTTACAGATACAGTTACAGTACCATCGTCTGCATAGGTGTTTTCAACAGTTAAGTCTTTTAAGTCAAAAGTCGTATAACTTAATCCGTAACCGAAAGGGTATAAAGGTGAGTTTTTCTCATCTGTATAATGCGACCAGAACACTTCTCCTGGAGATGGAAGGAAAGGCCTTCCTGTTGATTTTTGATTATAATAAATTGGCACCTGCCCTACATGACGTGGAAATGACATCGGTAATTTCCCACTTGGGTTATAATCACCATAAAGTACTTCTGCGATAGCATTACCGCTTTCAGTACCAAGTTGCCAGGCTTCAACAATAGCTGGAATATGTTCATCTGCCCAGGGCAGAGCAAGCGGCCTTCCATTCTGTAAAACCAATACTATATTTTTATTGACTTTGTAAACTTCTTCCAAGAGTTCCTGCTGAACCCCTGGCAAATCAATTCTGGTTCTGCTTCGCCCTTCACCACTTTGTAAACCGTGTTCACCTAAAACCATAATCACAACATGTGCTGATTTTGCAGTTGAAACAGCTTCTGCAAAACCACTTTTATCAGTCGTATTTATATTGAGTTCCTGAGTAAAAGAGGTTTCCCCGGTTACCACATCAGCACCTTTTGAATATGAGTAGGTGTTTTGATCATACTTTTCTAAACCTTCAAGTACAGTAACTGCCGTCTCTTCATCGGCTCCGATTCTCCAACTTCCAAGTGGGGACGTCTTATCGTTGGCTAAAGCTCCAATGACGGCAATACGTTGACCGGAGGATTTTAAAGGAAGCAACTCATTTTTATTTTTAAGCAAAACAATCGACTTTTTAGCCATGTCACGCACACCTTCTCTAAATTTTGCGTTATACAAGGTTTCTTTCTCTCGTTCTTCTGAACAGTATTTATAAGGATCCTCAAATAAACCAAGTTCAAATTTGACTTTTAAAATACGTCTCACAGAATCATCGATTAATTTCTCTTCGACTTCACCATCTTCAACTAAGGCTTTGAGCTCTTCTATATAATGGTAAGACTCCATATCCATATCAGATCCGGCAATAACAGCTTGTTTGGCAGCAGCTCGTCCATCTTTGACAAATCCGTGAGCCACCATTTCGCCTGCAGAATCCCAATCTGTAACCACAAAGCCGTTAAAATCCCATTTGTCCTTAAGTATATCTCTCAAAAGAAACTCATCTCCCGTGGCAGGAATGCCATTAAGGACATTGAAAGCACTCATAAAGGTTTTGACATCAGCCTCTATTGAAGCTCTAAACGGAGGAAAAACGACATTGTAAAGCGTTGACGTTCCTATATCTACTGTATTATATTCTCTGCCTGCTTCTGCAAACCCGTAGGCTGCAAAATGTTTGGCTGTAGCCGCAACTGTATGAGTAGCTGATAAATCATCCCCTTGAAAACCGTTAACTCTGGCTTTGGCGATTTGGCTGCCGAGGTAAGGATCTTCACCAGCACCTTCCATTACACGACCCCATCGGGCGTCTCTTGAAATATCTACCATAGGTGCAAAGGTCCAGTTTATTCCAGCTGCAGAAGCTTCTTCTGCCGCAATTTCGGCAGAGCGCTTCATAGCTTCAAGATCCCAACTCGCAGCTTCTGCAAGAGGAATTGGGCTAATGGTTTTATAGCCGTGTATAACATCGAACCCAAATATAAGCGGAATGCCAAGTCTGGATTCTTCTACAGCAATTTTTTGAACAGCTCTTACATTTTCAACTCCATGAACATTCAGCATGGAACCAACCAAACCATTCTTAATGTGTTCTAATTTATTAGCTGCCCTGCCTTTATCGGGCTGAGGACCTGTAAAATCCATAAACCCGCTATATTGATTCATCTGACCGATTTTTTCTTCCAAAGTCATTTTAGAAAGGAGTTCTTCCACTTTTTGATCAATATTTGATTCGTTAGTTGTATTGTTTGAGGGAGGATTTTGCTGACATCCCATAAGGAGGACACCAACAAGACCGAATAAAATTGATTTCATGTATCTGTTTTTCTAATATTAATAATTTTCTGTTATGGATTAATATGTGAATATAAAATTTTCGAGATAATCCCATCAACAAAAATAAAATGCATAAACGATTAAACTCATATATTTCATTAGAAATATATGAGTTTAATCGTTAGCAAGTTGGTTACGGCTATTCAGAAGTGATTATAAACCACCACTCTAATTCACCACTCCCGTCAAGGGTGCTCAGAACGAGCTCATTAGGTACAGACCAGTCGAATACTCTGTAGTTATGAGAACCACCAGCATAATAACCTATAAATCCGTTTCCAGACAGGCTGATAGTTTCTACACCTCCTGGTCCGATCAGGTTCCAGGTTGATTGAAAATCGTTATAGGGATAATTTAAAATATCATCACCTACCTGTTCTCCACCAGAGCCGCCTAATTGATCTATTAAACCAGCACGACCAAACACAGTTCCCGTTGGATCAGTTCCGTCGGCATCATTGTTAGCATTAGTAATGAACGTAAACGTTCCATCCTCACTGAAGATGTATCTATCATCATACATACCTACACCCGCTTTTTCATTAGGTCCGGCACCATACCACTCTGCTGGAATGGTTCCTCCGGGAGGGCCTACGCCAAAATGCCCGGCTTGACTTGATTTAATTCTCCAGGTTTTGGTACCATCACCGATCAGCTTGTTTACTAATTCTGGTGGTGGAGCATAGGTGGCTAAGACCTCAACTTCAATTGTTTTTGAGGAGGTGGCCCCAGCAGTGCCATAAGCAACAGCTGTCACAGTATACGTGTTGACACCTAAATCTGAAAATATAAAAGAGGTGGTTCCTGAGGCCTCTGTTTTTTTATTAGAGTTATAGATAAAGCTATAGGAAATAGCATTATCTGCTGTTGCAGTAAATGTAACAACTCCTGTACCGTCCCCATTAGGATTGGCATCATCTGCCCCTACTATATCAGCAGTTATTGATAAATTTGAAGGGGCAACAATTTCTCCAAACTGTTGGTCATCATCCTGGCAACTCATGAAGATAAGTGCCAAAAAGCTGAACATAATATGTTTATAATTTTTCATTTAACAAGTATTTTAGTTATAAAAGTAAAAGTTATCAATATATACGGTATCATCAGCGTCTCCTGCAACCAAATTATCAAAAATAAGTTGGGTTACCTGAGACTTATCCATATTAAAATCAGATAAAAGAATATCTACACTCACCCACTGTCCAAGACTAACATCTCCAACTGATTCTAAATCTTCTTGAACAGGGTCTAAGGCTGTGTTGACCAATTTGAGTCCTATACTCGCAGCATTAGGAGTCCAATAATCAAAATGAACATGCGTCATTCCTGTTAAATCAGTAGGATTACCATAATCTGTAACAATACCTAAGAAGTCAAAATTAGTGAATAACATAGCACTATTACCTGATACAGAAACTTCCTCGTAACTTGAACCAGACCAAGAAGTTGGTAATTCGGTAACCGTAATAGAAGTATACGCATCACTATAAATTGAAATTACATTAGCAGCATCATGTGATGGTGCTGGAGCAGCAACTGTAGGTTGCTGAGGGATTTCTTTGTAAAAATAAAGGTTATCTATGTACACTGTTGCTCTATTGCCCAGCGCATCAAATAAGAGCTGAGTAACATTGGAACGATCCATATTATAGTCATTAAGCGGGATATCGACACTCACCCACTCGCCTTGAATTGGTGTTCCAATATTTGCAATATCTTCCTGAGCTGGATCTGTTGTCGTGTTTACCATTTTAAAACCTAAACTCGCAGCATCTGGAGTCCAGTAATCGAAATGAACATAATCCATATTTGATAAGTCGGTAGCGTTTCCATAATCTGTAACAATACCTGTAAATGCAAGATTTGAATACTTAACAGTGTTATTTCCTTCTAACTGTATTTCTTCAAAGTCTGTATCAGACCACTCCGTTGGAAATTCATTTACAGTAATTGGGTCATACGAATCGCTGTAAATCGAAATAACAGCTTGAGATGGCTGAGTAGGCTCAGGAGCTGAAACAGTAGGTTCTAATATTTCTGTGACTGCAAAATTCTCTTCAACATAAGTTGTTGTTTGAGCTGCTGCACCTGCCACAGTAACAACAATATCATAAAAGCCTGGGTTTTGATAGGTATATGATACTGTAGAGCCTATGTCGCCTGAAACAACAGAATCAACTCCATCTTCACCAAAATCGACTTCAAAAGTAGTAGCAAAATCTGCTTCTGCAGTAACATTAACGGTATTAGAAATAACGCCATCATTTTCAACTGTAATATCCAAATTCTCTGGAGGGTTAAAAGAGACGACCAAAGGCTTTGTAGCCTGACTCATTTCTTTAGCAAAATTTAAAGCAAAAACTTCCACATCATAATTGCCTTCGGCATAGGTATGAGTAAATGATCCTCCACTAGCAATTGTATCAGAGAGTTCACTTCCATCCCCAAAGTTCATAAAAAACTCATTAGCATTTTGTCCTGTTGGAGTAAAAGTAACTTCGCCTGAGTTATCCTGTGTCATGCTAATTGAAGCATCAATATTGCTTGGCTCTGCAAGGTTAACTGTCGTTAAACCTTCATCTTCAGTACAACTAATCATGCTTATAAATACAAGCATCAAAGCACTGATTCTTATCGTGTTCTTTAAATTCATAACTTTCATATTAATAGCCTGTGTTTTGTGACCAGTTCCCTTGAGAAAATTGTAATTCTTCCAGTGGAATTGGAAATACATTATTTTTTGGAGCTGTAAATCCATCGATAGCACTTTCAGCTCTTCCAGTTCTTACGAGATCGAAAAATCTATGACCTTCGCCAACTAATTCCAATCTGCGTTCTCTATAAATAGCATCTAGCAATTGTGAACCACTCTGACTGATGTCTATAAGACCTGCTCTATTACGAACTAGATTAACGTAGTCGAGCGCTAGGTCATCATTAATGTTACCGCGGTTTAAAGCTTCGGCAGCCATTAAAAGGACATCAGCATAGCGTATGGCTCTGTAATTATTGGGTTGCGTTAAATTGGTATCCCCCTGGTTGTCATTTTTTCTAGGAAGGTATTTTCTATTGTAATAACCCGTGTGCCCCGTTACCGGATCCTGATTACCAATATTATAGCTTGCCCCAGTTTCAGCGGCCCATTCATCTATATTAAGAATACTTACATCCCTTCTTAAATCGTTTACTCCAAAGTCATTGTAAACTTCTTCGGTAGGGAGATTAAATCCATATCCAGATTCAAAAACTGGACCTGCATACCCTCTTACACCGCTAAAACCAACGGCAACATTACCTTCACTACATTGCAGACATCCGAATCCAGCACCTTCCACTCCGGTGTATTGAATTTCGAATACAGACTCTGCGCTATTTTCTGCGCTGTATTCAAATAAGTTTTCATAATCTTCATCAGCTTCAGTGCCATAAAGGTGATACTGATTTGAATTAATTACCGCATTTAAATTTTCTGCCGCAGGAACAAATTCATTTTGAAATAGATGAACTTTACCTAATAAAGCGTGAGCGCTATAAACAGTAGCTCTTCCTGGTTCGCTTGGCACTTCCGATAAATTTGAAACCGCATTTCCTAAGTCGGTCTCGATATAAGTATAAACATCTTCTACTGAAGCTCTTGGCAAAGTTAATTCTTCCCCTAATTCGAAACGTCCTTCAGGTTTAATAGGAATTCCACCAAACCATTTTACAAGTTCAAAATTGAAGTAAGCACGTAAAAAATAAGCTTCAGCTAAGAGTTGATCTTTACCATCAAACTCGATATTGTCTTTATTTTCAATGATATAAGAAGCGCGATAAACCCCTGCAAAATTGAAATTCCAAACATCTCTTAAGTTTGAATTAATCGGTGTGTGAACCATACGGTCGATTTGTTGCCAACCGATAACATCTGTTGCACTCTCACCACCCGCATGTGTATTATCTGAAGCGATTTCACCTAATATCACATTGACATAAGTGGCTTGTAATAAATCGTAAGCACCAATTAAAGCATTTTCATAATCTTCCTGACTTTTGAAAAAACTTTCTGAAGTAACTTGATAAGGAGGATCTACTTCAACATAATCCGTACTACAGCTGCCCAGAATTTGAGCTGAAAGTGCCACGAGGATTACATATTTTATGTTTTTTATATATTTCATAATTCTAATCTTTTATAAATTTACGTTTAAGCCTAAAGTATATGTTCTAGGAGATGGATAAAATCCTAAGTCAATACCACTACCTATTGGAGCTCCAGTGGAAGCCGCTGGGTCATAGCCAGAATATTCAGTGAATGTGAATACGTTATCTACTTTTGCATATAATCTAAAGCTATTCACGCCAATACTTTCCAAAAGGTTTTCCGGAAGAGTGTAACCAAGACTTATGGTTTGTACTCTTAAAAATGAACCGTCCTCTACATAGAAATCTGAAAACGCTGCATTTGCAGTTGGATCAACAGTGACTCTTGGAACTGAATTACTAGTTCCAGGACCTGTCCATCGCTCTAAGTTGTAACTCAATCTATTCACGTTAGGTTGATTTCTTTCATAATTTCTTACAATGTCATTCCCTAAGTTAGCAAATGAATATAACGAAAAGTCAAAACTTTTATAAGTCATGCTTAAATTGAAACCTCCAGTTACACTAGGGATAGGGTTTCCAATATCGGTTCTGTCATTTTCATCTATAACGCCATCTCCATTCAAGTCTTTGTAACGAATATCACCCGGACTTGCATCTGCACCCAAAGCTAATTGTGATGGGTGAGCGTCTACTTCAGCCTGTGATTGAAAAATGCCATCGCTTTCATAGCCATAAAAGTAACCGATAGGTTTGCCTACTTCCATACGAGCAGGAGCAGGTTGACCGATTCCAAAAGCACCTCCTTCTATAAAATCTGCACCGATTACGTTAGTCACTTCGTTATCTAATGTAGATATATTGAAGTTGACATTAAAACTAAAATCGTCATTCACGACTTTCTTATAATCTAATGTAACTTCTAAACCTGAATTCCTAACAGAACCAGCATTTTTAGTAGGACCTGACGCACCAGGCGCTGCAATACCGAAAATTCCGGAAACAGGTATATTTCCAATCAATAAGTCCTCACGGTTATTCACAAAGTAATCTACCGTTAAGCCCACTTGATTATCAAAAAATCTTGAGTCCAAACCAATATTAAAACGTCGGGCTTCTTCCCACTTAACTTCTGGGTTTGCTAGTGGCCCAAGAGCCTGTCCCTGAATAAGGCTGCCATCCACTGCAGAAACATAGGTGGCTTCTCCACTAAGTACAGACAGGTATAAAAAGTCTCCAATTCTATCATTCCCCAATACACCATAACTTGAACGTATTTTGAAGAAATCTACAAAATTATTTTCTGGAAAGAAGTCTTCTTCTGAAGCTACCCAACCTGCTGATGCAGACGGGAAGTAACCTGTTCTGTTTTCAGGTCCAAATCGAGTGGAAGAATCACTTCTGATTAATGCAGAAAGTAAATATTTATCATCGTAATCGTATTGAAGTCTTGAGAAGTAAGACAAACGTCTGACATCATAGGCGTAGGACGTAGCCGTGTTTTGGTCACCAGTACCAGTCGCAGTTCCTAAATCCGCAAACTCGATACTATTAGCCGGCACACCTGTACTTGAGCCAAATAATCCTTCACCAAACTGCTTATATACAGTCATACCTACCATAAACTTAACATCATGTTTATCACCAAAGGTATTTTCATAGGTATTAAACAAATCGAAGGTAAAGTCGCTATCGTAAATTTTACCTAGCGTAACTGAATTGTTAGGAAGGTTAAACACTTTATTTGGACCATATATAAATTCTGGCGCAAAATCTCTATTTCTTGTGTTGGTTGAGTTGAACCCTAGCCGACCTTCTAAATTAAAGTTCTCCAGATAGTCAATACTTAATTTCACATTACCACTTAACCTGTCACTTATAGTTTTACTGTAGGTATTTCTTATTTGTGGCAGCGGGTTGATAACTTCATTTCCTAAATTGATTTGTCCAGTTATATCATCCAAACTCGGATCTATTGTTGGTGCAATATTGATCGCGTTAAATAAAACTGAACCTAAACCAAAGCTATTTAAGTTATTGGATTCGGTGTGGTTATAAAAAACATTTGTCGTAAGGTCTATATTTTCTCTAAGTTCAGCATTAAGATTTAATCTTGCTGTACTTCTACTAAATTTTGATTTTGAACCACCAACTATACCTTCCTGCTCAAGCAATGAAGCACTGGCTGCATAAGTCACTTTCTCTGAACCTCCTGTAACGGATAAACTGTGGTTAGTAATTGGAGCAACTTCAAAAACCTCATCCTGCCAGTCGGTTCCTTCACCTAATTGTGCTAAGTTCTGGATTGGAGAAACCTGGCCAGCGTTTGAATAGCTTTCATTAAGTAACAGACCATATTCGGTTGCATTTAATAGAGGCAATTTACGGGTGGTTTCCTGAAGACCATAGTAAGTTTTGTATTCAATTTGTGCTTTTTGGTTAATCTCACCACTTTTTGTAGTAATTAAGATAACACCGTTAGACCCTGTTGCACCATATATGGCAGCTTCAGCATCTTTAAGAATAGTAAACGATTCAATGTCGTTTGGATTGATGGAATTCAAACCACCTTCATACTGAAAACCGTTTAAGATGATAAGAGGTCTGTTATCACCGTTTGTGGATACACCTCTGATACGAATATTAACCTGTGCCCCTGGGGTTCCAGATTGAGGCGTGACATTGATACCTGCTACAGTACCCTGAAGCGCCTGACCAACATTAGTTGGTTCTAAATCATCAATGGATTGAGCATCTACTGTAGATACAGCACCTGTTAGTTTTCTTCTACTACTAGAACCATAACCGATGACGACTACGTCATCCAGGGCTTGTGTGTCCGACTTCAGTTTAATATTGAAATCTGAAGTTTCAGCTACATTGATTTTCTTAGTCTGGAAACCCAGGTATGAAAAAACCAAGGTGGCATCACTAGGAACAGAGGAAATGGAATAATTACCATCAAAATCTGTGGTTGTTCCCCTAGTTGTTCCTTCAATAATCACATTTACACCAAGCAGAGGCATGCCAGATTGTTCATCTGTTACACTTCCTTCGATGTCTAGTTCTTGTGCATACGTCCACATGGATAATAAACACATCGTCGCTATTAAAAAGTTTTTAACCATATCTATAAATTGTTTAATGTAAATCTAATGTTAAGATAATCTCTTTGGGATAATTTTTGGTTACAAAAAAACTACATCGCAAAAAACACCCTATATAAACTGCGTTTTTTTCTATGAATCTATTGTTTTCATTAGGCTTAAGGCATTTGTTAAAATATTAAACTTAATCGTTGTAGAAACCGTTAAAATCAGTGTTTGTATAGTTAATGTTTGGTTTTTTAAGGGTAATGTATTGGTGTTAAATTTCTAAAATATAATCTGTTAAGCCGATTTCTCTCGGCAAGTCCATTTTTTTACGCAAACGATATCGTTTCACTTCTACGCTCTTGGTAGATATATTAAAAAGGGGAGCAATTTCTTTCGAGGATAGATTAAGACGGAGGTAGGCGCAAAGACGAAGATCATTAGGTGTTAAAGAAGGATGCTTAGATTTCATTGTTTTTAGGAAATCCTTATCTGAATTATTGAACGCTTCTTCAAACATTTTCCAGTCATCAGTGTTATTGATATTTTTATCGATAATTTTAATCACCTTTTTAGCATTAGGCGATAGTGGCTTTGACTGTTGGAGTTGGTCTTTTATAATTCCAAGAAACTCGTTTTTCTTAATCAAACTCATCGTGGACGCGGCCAATTCACGGCTTTTACTTTCTATGTCCTGTTTGAGCTGATCGTTTTTGACCTGCATAATTTCTTGCTGACTTTCTAATTGTTTTAATTCAATTTCTCTGTTTGCCTGATACTGCAACTCTAGTTTTTGCTTTTTGTAGTACCTCTGATAGACTTTATGAATGATGAAAAAAAGAAGGGTCAACAGAATTAGATAAACCAATAGCATGATATTGGAAAAAACGAAAGGCCGATTGATGGTAAATTTATAGGATTTAGTCTCAGTTTGGTAACGCTCTCCAATTCGAGCTCTCACCTGAAACTCATAATCTCCAAAAGGGAGGTTGTTATATGCCACCTCATGCTTTTCATCCCAGGAAGACCATTCTTCGATAAATCCTTTAAGCCTGTACTGATACTCAGATATAAAGTACTTTTCAAAATAAGGCACACTGAAGTTAAAATGAATATTGTTTGTTTTATTTTTTAATTCGTGTGAAGTCCCTAGGTCAAGAACAGATGCTTCCTTTCCTGTCTGCCAATATTTTACTGATGTGAGGTGTAAAGATTCATTTATGTTAGAATCCAAAAACTTTTCATAATCAATAACCACATAGCCTTGGGTAAGTCCCAACAGGTATCTATTATCACCGATGTGATTAATGTTTTCATAACCCACCATAGCCCCTCTAATATCCGAAGTGATCGGTATAGATGCTAATCTAAAGGAATTATTTATTTTTCCCTGAAGTGTAAAGTCTATACTGTTTTTATTAAAACTCCATAGACCAATCTCACCACTAGTCGTTGAAAGTTTACCGGAAGTGTAGACATTTTCAGAATACAAACGACTCAGAAAATCATCTTTTAAGAATTCATTTTGTTTAGAATCAAACCTCCAGACTCCTTTTTTTTGAGCGTAGTAAATAGTGTCTTTGAATTTAACTAAACTGGAATAGAGGCCTTTATCCAGCTTTTTAATTTGGTATACCGTATCCACTTCAGTAAAACTACTATTAACTAAAAGTCTGTAAACTCCTTTGTATTCATGATCGATTAAAATTTCATTTGAAGAAGAAAATTCAACAAATTTTGAAGACAAATCGAAATTATCTAATCGGTTTCTAAATACCCAGCCTTCATTAGTTTTCTTAAGCACACTGAGTCCGTTATAGTTTCCCTGTAAAAGGAGGTCTGGTTGCTCTGGAATAGTTTTGAAACACCAGGTGCCAAGTAAATCTGAAATCTGTCTGAATTCATCTTCAGAAAAAATAAAGGAACCATTATTATGGCCACATAGTAAATAACCGTTTGCTTCTCGAAGTGTCCACACCTGTCCTTTTGATCCTTCTACAAATTTGAAATCAGCTTTAGGATTATTTAATTGTCTGTGAAACAGCCCTTGGTTAGTTCCTATGAAAAGCTTTTCCTCAAAAACTAATGAAGCATAAATAGTTCCAAGTACTCCATTATCATCATTGAAAACAGAAATAGGTGAGTTAACATTTACACAGTTAATTCCATTGTCTAAGCCTAGCCAGACATTGGCGTCCTTGTCTTCAAAAACCGATAGAACAGTATTGTTGAATAAGGTTTCCTTTTCTGTGATTTGCTTTTGGATAGTTCCATTCGGATTGAGAAAAACAACACCTTCTGAAATAGTACCTAAAACAATACCATCGTTTTTGGACTGAAGGCTGGTGTAAACGGTAAAATCATCAATTTCATTAGATGAAGACGGCCATTTTTTTGGCTCTTTTTCCAAGGTGTAAATGCCCTTAGTGTCAGTTTGCACAAGAACATCTGTAGGATGAGTGTAAAGGTTTATAATAGCATTGTTTTTGAACACATCATGATCTGAAACCAAAGCAGGTTCACCTTCTTCTAATTTGAAGAGTCCTTTATCGACTATCTGAAAGTAAAGATCCCCACCTACCTTATAAATTTTTGTAATAGAGCCGTCGATGGTTATTTTCTTAAGCGACTTATTTTTGATATGATAAGTGTAAATATTATCCAGAGATTGAAAAATAATCCAGTTATCAAGATGTTCAATGTTCCAGAATTGCTCATCCGCACCAATGAAATCTATACTATCTTCGGAAAGTGAATGGTATTTCAACTTACCGCTTTGCTGCTTTTCCCAAAACCCAAATTCTCTATAACTCCCTGTATAGATTTTTTGATCATGAAAAAAAACAGAGCGTAAAATACTTTGATTAGGAGAAGGGTACTGATTCCAATGCTCACCGTCATACTCAAGCAATCCAATATTATTGGCGATATAAATATAGTTATTAAAGCCTTGTGTGATAGACCAGTTTTGGTTGTCTGCCTGATAGTCCTTTGGAGAGAACGTAAGCACAGGAGGAAGTTCCTGAGAATGACTTACAAGGGGTAAACTAAATACAACTGATAATAGTATAAGATAAGCTTTAAAACAATTCATTATAGCCCTTGTTTCTAGATATTTATATGTTGATATTTTTGTTAATTAAAACTACAACAAATATTGAACGTTACTATTAAAATGGAATAAAAACAATTGATTCAGCACTAAATTTTAAGAAGAAATCTATCATAAAAACTACACGCCAGTTTAAAAACGTATGGTCATTGTAAAGTTCATTAACCTGGAAATTAGTTCTAAATTAAATAGTAATTCAAGCATTAACTTTCATAGCAGACAAAAATGCAACTTAAATATCATGTCAAACTGAATAAAAAACGGATATATATGAACATTTAAATAAGTATGCTGTTAAGGTAAAAAAGTGAATCTTTAAAAATTGATTTCATCTACCAGCTCAGTCTCAACAGCAAACCAGATACGATTTCTTTGATATTTAGCAATGAAAATGTAACGACACTGTTAGGGTGTTTTTCAAAAGGAGACTACCTGATAATTACACCAGTAAATTAACATAAAACAAAACCATAGACCTTGACTTTTCAAATTCATCTCAGTTAACTGGAAAATAAGATAATATTAAAAATATAAAATTAAAAGGTTTAAAAACCAAACACTGTAGTAGCTGTATAGATCTAGAAACAGAAATCGATTGTGGAATTGATAATTATGTTAATTGGACATAACTTTTAAATATAATACTCTGTGCTAATCTTAATCCCAGATATCTTCAAGTTCTTCAAGCGTTTTGTTTTTGGTTTCAGGAATAAACTTATAGGTAAAGATTATAATTATAATTATAAATCCAATGAAAATGTAATAAGGTAAGGAACCATTCCAGAAATCGTTCATATTGGTTTCGCTTTCAGAAACCACAGGAAAAAATTGAGAGACCAAGTAATTGGAAGCCCATTGAGCGGCTACTGCAATAGACATCGCTGCACTTCGAATGCGATTCGGGAACATTTCAGATAATAAAACCCAGACTACAGGTCCCATAGACATGGCAAATGAGGCTATAAATAGCAACACTCCAATTAAAGATAAAAGTCCTACACTTTCCATTTGGAGTGTAATACCTAATAGGGCAAAGCCCACTATCATCCCAACACTGCCGATATACACTAAAGGTTTTCTTCCAAATTTATCTACAGAAAACATAGCGATGAAAGTAAATATCAAATTGATAAAAGCAAGCAGGATTTGCTGCTCCAAAACATCCTCTTTACCAAAGCCGAGAGCCTTTTCAAAAATATCTGACCCATAGTAAAGTACCGCATTAATCCCAGTGAATTGTTGTAACATAGAAAAAATGGTACCGATTAAAATAATACCAAGCACAGCTTTAGAGAAAAAGTTGATTTTAGGCTTTTCGGTATTTTGATCTATGGAATCCTGTATTTGAGTAGCTTCTTTTTTTGCTATATCTGATCCATGGATTTTGACAAGAGTTCCATAACCTTCCTCTGATCTGTTCATCAGGTAAAGCCAACGTGGACTTTTAGGAACAAAAAACAATAAGACAAGGAATAATACACTTGGAATAAGCTCCGACCAAAACATCCTTCTCCAGCCAAAAGCGATATTCTCTTCAATACTCAGGTTTTTTCCAATAAAATAAGTTGCTAAAAACACAAGAAAAAACCCTATAACTATAGCCAGCTGATAAAACGTGACTAAACTACCACGCTTATGAGATGGGGCAATTTCAGCAATATACATCGGGGCACTCATAGATGCAATACCGATGCCAAGACCCCCAAGAATTCTGAACATAACAAGAAGCGAAACAGATTCAGGCAGGAATGATGGAAGTCCGGATCCCCAGGCAGAAATTGTGAATAAAACGGCAGATATAATCAGAGAATTTTTACGACCAAATTTCATACTTAAATACCCGGCACTTATCGCTCCTACAAGGCAGCCTATGAGAGCTGAACCTACTACCCAGCCCTTCATAGCCGGGTCCAGGTCAAAATACTGACTTAAAAAATATTGAGCACCATTGATAACACCTGTATCATAACCAAACAAAAATCCACCAAGAGCAGACACAGAGGTTATAAGTAATAAAAAGGTCTTTGACTTCATGAGTTAACTTTTGTTGGGCAAATTAGAAAACATATTTTAAATAAGTGGCACTGAATAGAAAGATATTTATCTATTGATTTGATTTAGCTAAAATAAAAAAATCCTACCACTATATTCTTTATAGTAATAAGATTCTAAATATAAACTTTATTTGAATGATTTCTAGCTCTTTACCGATAGCTCTAGACGAAGATTTACATAAATCGAAATTTCTTCATTAACTTTAATCAATCCCATCATTTTAGTAGGCGTATCTAGATTAAAGTCTTCGATATTCAATTTTAAAACACTGGTATAGGTGACATCTTTGCCCTTTTCTAAAGTAACAGGCACAGGAAGTGATTTAGTTACACCTGCTATTGACACAGCTATTTTCGCCCTAAGATTTGACTTCTCAGGCATAATTTCAAAAACTTCAATACGAATGGCAGGAAATTGGCTTGTTTGTATAAGCTCCTCAAAATCATCGTTAATTCTTCTACCTCCACAGTCAAACGAAGCTGACTCTAAAGATAGATTCGCATCATCAAGCAACCAACCATTCTTGTGGTCTTGATAAGAAAGTGTGAAAATTTGTGGCTCAATAGGTTTTAGATAATTGCAGGTGAACTTATTTACATTTGATGTTCCTTTGATAAATAGGTGACTGCCTTCTTTAATCTTGACCTCAATCTTATTTTCATCATTTTTTTGAGAAAACATCGAGAGTAAGCTAAAAAGTAAAATATAAACTATTTTCATTCTCCTAAGTTAAAAAAGCTTGCCCTTTTAGAAAAGGGCAAGCTAAAAAAATTGGCTAATCTAAAAACTAATTACAGCTTCAAGCATAAGTCCGTCAAACTGTCCGTCTGCAAAAATACTTGCTGCGTTGAAGTCAGAGTAAGATTGATTGACATATTCTAACTTCGCTAGCACGTTTTTGGTCAAAAACCAACCAGCTCCAAGTTGTAATCTATCTACGCTGATATCTTGACCTGAAGAATGCTCTCCATCGACATAGCTATATCTGCCTCCTATATACACATCTTCATTGGCTCCAAATCTGTAAATTAAGTCTGCAGCATAGTGGTTATACGTTCTACTTGGAGGGTTAGGACCAAATCCTTTTCCTGTAGAGTTTTCGTATAGACCAAAGAACTCTAAGCCTTTGTGTTTTATAAAAGGGTTAATCATTATAGAAGTAACTTCAGTACCAAATCCAGGATTTACTCGTCCAGATCTAAAGTCACCAGAAGCAGATGCACCTTCTTCTTCCATTACAAAATAGTATCTAGACCCAGCTCTATCACCGTCATAAAGGAAATTTTTAGAAGATTCACTTGTCGTGTACAAAGAACCCGTCAATCTGAATCTTGTGTCTTCAGTAAGTTGTTTGTCGTAACCGAGTTTTGCAAGAAATACTGCTTTAGTATTTGTTTCTTCTACAGACTGATTGAGTTTACCATTAGTAACGCCAAGCATTGCTAACCATCCATTTTTTCTATAGTAACCTTCAAAACCAACTTCTGTTGTAAAAGAATCCATAAGGTAATTACCTATAAAAGGATTATACATCGCCATAGCATTATCTGTTCTTCTAAAGTGTGCATCACCATAGTTGATTTCCATGTGACCAAACTTGAAGGTTAAGTATTTCATGCTCTCAGCCATAAAGCCTTCTCCAACAAATTCAAGCTTATCAATCAACATATATCCACCTTTTACCCAGGCTTCAGGGTGGTGACGTGCAGATAAGTAGGTTCTTAAGTGCATACGTACACCGTCGTAAAGTGCTACATCAATGTCTAAATTCGCAGTTGCCAAGTTGAAGTTATCCCCTAAAGCAACTAAAGGTACAGCCCCGTTATTTTCATGGTCAATAGCTTGAAATTGTATGGTGGAAGCACCGCCCATTCTTACTTTAAGACCGTCAAAAGTAGATACTGTGTCTTTTGGTGCCTCAAAAACATTGATACCTCTTTGGTCTCTTGGCCTAAAGTTGTCTAAGTCTCGCTTTTGCGCAAAAGAGTTGAAAGAAAATGCCAGTGTAAGGCAAAATAATAAAGTAAATTTTAGAGTTTTCATAGTTAATAGTGTTTAAGATTTATAGTGTGTGAGGTTAAAAATTACGTTGACAATCTCGCCTGTTGTGATCGCTCCAAACAAAGCGGTTGGTGGTTCTACTCCATAGTCCATCATATTAAGTCCCTGATCTGCTTTTAGAGTATAACCCGTTTCAGTTTTATGAAATTCAACAGGAATCTCAATCATTTTGGTAGTTCCTGAGATAGTTAATTCTCCTTTTACAGAACCTTGATAAACTCCAGAAGATTTTTCTACCAATTCAGCTGGTGCCAAAGACATAAAAGAAACCAGCTTATAAGTATCTGTGTTCATAGCCTCATAAGCATTCCTGTCCATTTTACCTTTTCCGCTATCAAAGCTTTTCACCGGGATAGAGAGGTTAATAGAATTTACTTGTCCTGGCTTACCGTCTTTCATAGATAGATCTACCTGACTTGTGAAGTCTTTGGCGATAATTTCCCAATCATGAATATTGGAAGTGCCTTCTATCAAGATAGAGTTTTCAGCGTTTGGAACCGCTTCAAACTGGGTCTGAGATTGTCCTACAGAGAAAATTAAAAGTAGAACGAAAGCCGAAATTAATTTTGTGAATGTCATATTTGTGTGTATTTAAAATTGTTCGTCAATCTGTAATTATTTGTTAATGCAAAGTTCAGAAACAAGGTTGCTTTAGAAAATGAGCAATGTCATATAATGAAAATTTTTTAGATTAAAAAAACCGCTAATAGGTCTATTTCATACTTAGACCCGGCTTCAAGGTTAAAATGAAGTAAAATCTGCCTGCAGTTCAGTTTTATACCTTAAATTCATAAAAAAGGAATTTATGAGTCAGGTAAAAGCATATGGCGCAAAAGCGAGTGACGCCGATTTAGAACAGTTAGACATCAAAAGGAGAGAACCTCAACCTACAGATGTTCATATAGAAATAGATTTTTGTGGCGTTTGTCACAGCGACATCCACCAAGTGAGAAACGACTGGAAAAATTCAAAATACCCTGTTATACCTGGTCATGAGATTATCGGTCACGTCATAGCCGTTGGCAGTGAAGTCAGCAGGTTCAAAAAAGGACAGAAAGTAGGTGTAGGCTGTATGGTAGATTCCTGCCAGAACTGCGATGCATGCGATGAAGGTCTGGAGCAGTATTGTGAAAACGGTATGACGGCAACTTACAACAGTCCAGACGAGCACCTTGGCGGACATACTTTCGGCGGATATTCTGAAGAAATTGTAGTAGATGAGAAATTTGTATTGAATGTTCCAGAAAACCTAGACATTCAAGCCGTTCCCCCTCTGTTATGTGCCGGAATCACCACCTGGTCCCCACTTAGACAATGGAACGTTCAAAAAGGAGATAAAGTTGGAGTTGTTGGTCTCGGCGGACTTGGTCATATGGGAATCAAATTTGCGCATGCTATTGGCGCACATGTCGTAATGATTACCACGTCTCCTGAAAAAAGTGAAGATGCAGAACGACTGGGAGCCGACGAAGTCCTGATTTCAAAAGATGAAAAACAAATGAAAGAGCACGCCAACTCGTTTGATTTCATATTGAATACCGTTCCCGTAGGTCACGATGTGAATCCGTATTTGAACTTGCTCAAACGAGATAAAACCATGTGTCTAGTTGGTGCTATTGAACCGCTTAAAGGCGTGAATGGTGGTGCCTTGATCGTAAAGAGAAAACGACTGGCAGGTTCACTTATCGGTGGAATTGAGGAAACTCAGGAGATGCTAAACTTTTGCGGAGAACATAATATCGTCTCCGATGTGGAAATGATTAACATTCAAAACATCAATACCGCTTATGAAAGGGTGGTCAATTCCGATGTGAAATACAGGTTTGTCATCGACATGCAGTCACTTAAAAAGTAAGCCGTAACTGTATTGATTTCGATTGAACAGTATTTTCAGGGTGACATGATACTCCTGAAGTTTTGGGAGCGCACCAATTAGGAGTGTCCAAAACGTTCTCCACTAGGCTCGAATTTGAAACTACAGGTTATTAAAAAATAAGACCTGGTCATTATAAAGAGAATTAAAACTCCCTTCCGAATCGAATTCGGAAGGGAGTTTTTTTATACCTCAACTTAAATAATCGCAGCACTAGTCATGATACTCCCAGTCTTTGAGAGTTTCCATAGGCACATAGTCCAGCATTTTCTCGTGGCAGGACTCCAGCTTGAGATACAATGGATACCCCGCTTTTTTGCTTTTCAGCCAAACGCCCATGCACACACACCACCAGTCACCTGGTTTTAGACCAGGAAAACCCCACTGAGGTTTTGGTGAAATCAAATCGTTTCCTCTGGCTTTGTTCCATTCCAAAAAGCCCTCCGTCACCTTCGCTGCCACAATATGCAAGCCATTATCCTGCTCAGCATATTTACAAAACCCATCGCGAAACACACCAGTCATAGGATCATAAGAACATGCTTTTAACTCTGTACCCAACACATTTTTCATTCTTCTTTTTTTCTTTTGATTTTGTTGTAAGTTAAGCAATTATAGGGAAAGTTAGTTAACTTTAAGCTCAGGCTATCCCAGAAGTTTGTAAGATTAAAGCTTAAGCTTTTGAGCAATTACATCAGGTACCACAACAACTAGAGGCTTATCCATATCGCACTACCGAAGCACCTGAACAAGGTAACCATTTAAATATTTTGGATCTGCTTTTTTTATGCCTCAGAAGTAGTTTTGCGTCTCAGCTTAATCACGGTGACCTCAGGCCATATCCCTACACGACCGGGATAGGCAAGGTAGCCAAATCCTCGGTTTACATTGATGAAGCGCCTGGCATTTTCATAAAGGCCGGCCCACTGTTCATAGCGATACTGTACAGGACTCCACTTGAACCAGCCCGGGATTTCAATCCCAAACTGCATCCCGTGTGTATGTCCGCTTAAGGTCAGTTGCACATCCTTCTCGTGATTTTTGATCACCTCATCCCAGTGCGAGGGATCATGACTCATCAGGATTTTAAAATCTTCAGGATCTACTCCTTCCGCTGCCTTTTCAAAATCACCCGCTTTTTTGAAGCCGCCTTTGCCCCAGTTTTCTACCCCTATCACATGCAGTTTATGCTCTCCCCTTTGTATTTCTCTGCGCTCATTTCGAAGCAAATCCCAGCCTAACTCGGAATGCACTTTCACTAAATCCTTGAAATTTTCCTGCTTTTTGTCCTCGCTTACAAACTGATAATAATCTCCATAATCGTGATTCCCAAGTATGGAATAAACTCCGTCTTTGGCTTTCAGTCGAGAAAAAACGGGAATCCAGGGCTTCATTTCTTCAGCCAGATTATTCACCAGGTCTCCGGTAAATAAAATGACATCCGACTCCTGTTCATTCACCAGATCTATAGCGTAGTTAATCTCCTCTTCATTATCAAAACTCCCGCTATGTATATCGCTGATCTGCGTTAGTGTATACCCGTCAAATTCCTCCGGCAAATTATCGAATTCCAGCTCGTAAGACAAAACTTTGAAATTGTATTTCCCCTTATACATCCCATAAAGCAGAGACAGAAAAGGAATGGCGCCAAGACCCAAAGCGAGTGTGCTTATAAATTTTCGGCGTGAAGGAAAATTTTCAGCCGATGACGTAAAAAGTTTATTGTAAATAAAAATCAGGATCCTCAGGATATCTTCACCAAACATCACCACGACAACACTGAGTTTTAAAGCCGAAAGGCTCAGAAAGATACCGATCATATAGGCTCGAAACCCGGTCAAAGACCCATGCGGAGCGGGTTGATAAAACGAATATATCAACAGGCCCACCACGATGACCGTAATGGCCACATAGGCCGATAAGCTCCACCAGAATTTAAACAGCGTTCTAAACGCCTGAAACGCATATACTTCCAAAGCCAGTAAAATGGCTATTGAGATGATCCACCGCATTTTTTTTCTGCAAATATAGAAGTCGACAATTCTCAGGACTTCAGTTTATATAAAGTTTTAGAAGTATTTATGCTGATCCTGATCCTGCTGGATAAGATGTGTAGCAGACCACTAAACCTTTCTCTAAAACTCAGTCGGATGTCTGGAGGCGTGTTTTACTAAAATATTCGTTGTCACTTCGAGGGTCCACCCTCATCGGATATATCGAGAAGTGTTTTCAAAATTATCAAAATGACTAAAGCGTTTTATAATTCACCACAAAGAAACAGAGAACACAAAGCTTACTCTTGGCATACTCCACGACTCCGAGATGAAAACCATATTTTAATCCAAACAAACACCAGGTTCAATTTTGGCTAAGCCATAATTTCAACTAAATTTACATTCAACAAAAATTGACCTATGGCTTCCAAAAAACGACTCTTCCTTGTAGACGCTTACGCAATGATTTTCCGTGGCTATTACGCCCTCATCAAGAATCCCAGAATCAATTCCAAAGGGCAGGACACCTCAGCCATCATGGGATTTATGAATTCCCTTTTTGATGTCATCAAACGTGAAAACCCGGACCATCTGGCCGTGTGTTTCGATAAAGACGGAAGCAAGGAGCGCAAGGAAATGTACGAAGACTACAAAGCCAATCGCGACGAAACCCCAAAGGTCATCAAAGAATCGATTCCCATCATTCAGGACATCCTTCACGCCATGGAAATCCCGGTTGTGGAAATCTCAGGCATGGAAGCCGATGACATCATAGGCACCCTGGCCAAGCAGGCCGAAGCCGAAGGTTACGAAGTCCATATGGTCACGCCAGACAAGGATTTTGCACAGCTGGTGACCGAAAATATTTTTATGCAACGCCCGGCCAGAATGGGCAATGGTGTTGAGAAGTGGGGCATTCCCGAAGTTCAGAAGAAATTTGGCGTCGAACGTCCGGAGCAGGTCATCGACTTTCTGGGAATGATGGGCGATGCTTCCGATAATATTCCGGGATTGCCGGGTGTAGGAGAAAAAACAGCCAAAAAGTTCCTTCAGCAGTTTGGCTCCATGGAAGCTTTACTGGAAAACACCGACCAGCTGAAAGGCAAAATGAAAGAGAAAATCGAAGCCAACGCCGAGCTTGGACTCCTGTCCAAAAAGCTCGCCACCATCTTTACCGATTGTGAGGTCACCTTCGATGAAGCCAAATACGAAGTCTCACCACCTCAGGTGGAAAAGGTGCTGGAGATTTTTAAAGATCTGGAGTTTCGAAGACTGACGGAGCAGTTTGTCAAAATGTATAACAAAGGCGAAGCTGCTGCTGAAGAAACCTCTTCAAAAGCAGCGTCGCCAACCGCAGGCGCGGGTCAGTTTTCGCTTTTCGGGAATGATACCGACGCTGCCAACGTCGATCCGGCCAATTTTGATGGCTATAAGACCCTGGACACCACAGACCATCACTACCAGTACGTCAAAGGAAAGATGTCTGTGAAACTGTTTATGGACAAGCTCATGAAGCAAACCTCGGTATGTTTTGACACAGAAACCACCAGCCTCAAAACTTTGGATGCCGAATTGGTGGGGATTGCGTTTTCATGGGAGGCTCATAAGGGGTACTACGTCGTCTTTCCTGAAGTTCGGGACGAAGCCCAGGGGCTTATAGAAGTCCTGAGACCCTTTTTCGAATCTAAAGCGATTGAGAAAATCGGACAGAATCTGAAGTATGACATTAAGGTCCTCGCCAACTACAACTTAAAAGTCAAAGGCCCCCTATTTGATACCATGCTGGCGCATTACGTCATCAATCCAGACATGCGTCATAACATGACTATCCTGGCGGAGACCTACCTCAACTATTCACCACAGCCCATTGAAGACCTGATTGGCAAAGGTAAAAATCAAAAGTCGATGCGTACGGTAGATTTGGAAGACCAGACTCAGTATGCCGTAGAAGATGCGGATATCACTTTTCAACTGAAGACTTTTTTCGAAAAAGAACTGAAGGAAGCTTCCAATGAACCCCTGTTCAAAGACATGGAAATTCCATTATTGCGTGTGCTCGCAGCCATGGAAATTGAAGGCATCAATCTGGACAAATCGGCTTTAGAAAACATCTCTGAAAAGCTCAATGAGGATATTGAGCGTTTAGAAAAATCGGTTTACGAAGAGGCTAAAGAAGAATTCAATATCGGTTCTCCTAAGCAGCTTGGAGAAATTCTTTTTGGCAAGCTGGAAATCGCAAAAAAGCCTAAGAAAACCAAATCCGGCCAATATTCAACTGCCGAAGACGTATTGTCCGATTTCAAAAAAGAGCACAAGATCGTTAGGGAGGTGTTGGAGTGGAGACAGCTTTCCAAGCTGAAAAGCACCTATGTGGATGCCTTGCCCAAACAAATTCATCCCAGAACCAAACGCGTGCATACCGAGTTTATGCAAACGGTGGCGGCTACCGGGCGATTGAGTTCGAATAATCCTAACCTGCAGAACATTCCTATCCGAACAGAACGCGGTCGGGAAGTGAGAAAAGCCTTTGTGCCCAGAGATGAAAATCACGTCTTACTCGCTGCCGATTATTCTCAAATCGAATTGAGGATCATCGCCGCTTTAAGTCAGGAGGAAAACATGATGGATGCCTTTAAAAATGGAGAAGACATTCACGCCTCCACAGCTGCTAAAGTCTTTGGAGTCGACATTGAAGACGTCACCAGAGCACAGCGAAGCAATGCAAAGACTGTCAACTTCGGAATCATCTACGGGGTTTCCGCTTTCGGCTTAAGCAATCAAACCGACCTGAACAGAACCGAATCTAAAGAATTGATTGAAACTTACTACAAAACCTACCCAAAACTCAGAGATTACATCGACGAGCAGGTCGAATTTGCCAAGGAAAACGGCTATGTCAAAACGGTCATGGGCAGAAGACGCTATCTGAAAGACATCAATGCCAGAAACAATGTGGTGCGCAGCGCAGCCGAGCGTAACGCCGTGAATGCACCCGTCCAGGGAAGCGCCGCCGATATCATTAAAGTAGCGATGATCAATATATATGAAGCCCTGGAGGAAAAGAACTTCAAATCGAAAATGCTCCTGCAGGTGCATGATGAATTGATCTTCGATGCGCATAAAGATGAACTCGAAGAACTCAAGGCTCTGGTGAAAGACAAAATGGAAAACGCCTTCAAACTTGATGTACCGCTAGACGTGGATATGGGAACAGGCCAAAACTGGCTGGAGGCGCATTAGTATGACCAACTTTTAAGAGGGTATAAATAAAGTTTTTGTTGACTGTTTAAACATCGAGCGAAGTCGAGATGCATATAGTTCTCGACTCCGCTCGAACATAAACAAATTCGGAAAAAATCACCCTACAATATTCACAATCTTACCAGGAACGATGATCACCTTTTTAGGGGTTCTGCCGTCTAGTTGCTTTTGCGTACGCTCATCGGCCATCACGATTTCTTCGATGTCGTCTTTGCTGAGATCCAGCGATAAATCCATCGTAAATCGCATTTTTCCATTGAAAGAAATCGGATAGGTTTTGGAATCTTCCTTCAGGTGTTTTTCTTCAAATACAGGATAGTCCACTTCCGAAATACCTTCTGAATGCCCCAGACCTTCCCACAATTCCTCAGCGATATGTGGCGCATAGGGCGAAATTAAAACAGCCAGTGGCTCAAGAATTTCCCTTGAATTGCACTTCTGCTGACTCAACTCATTCACACAAATCATAAAGGTAGACACCGAGGTATTGAAACTAAAGTCTTCAATATCCTGGGTGACTTTTTTGATGGTTTTGTGCAGCGTTTTCAACGATTCCTTACTTCCAGGTTCATCTGAAATCTGAAAGTCAGACTCCCCTCCTTGGGAGGGGTCGGGGGAGGCTTGGGAATACAATTTCCAGAGCTTTTTCAGGAAGTTATGCACACCCGACAGCCCGGCGGTATTCCAGGGCTTCGCCTGTTCTATGGGACCAAGAAACATTTCGTAAAGGCGTAAGCTGTCGGCGCCATATTCCTCGCACACATCGTCCGGATTGACCACGTTGAATTTGGATTTGGACATTTTTTCGACTTCGCGGGAAACCGTAAAATCCCCTCCCGACCTCCCCAAAGGGGAGGAGTTGGCATCGTAAAGTTCTCTGTTGCTTAAGATGAATTTAGCTTCGCTAAATTCGGGTTTTATTTTCTTTAAACCTTCAATATCCAGTTGATTCGAGGTGTTGACTACGGAAACATCAACGTGAATTTTTTGAAAATCTTCGTTTACATCTACACCTTCAGAATAATATGTATTTCCTATTCTTTTTACAAAAGCGCTTTCTCCCAGAATCATCCCCTGGTTGATCAGCTTTTTAAAAGGTTCGTCTACCGGCAGAACCCCTCTGTCGTTCAGGAATTTGGTCCAGAAGCGGGAATATAACAAGTGACCGGTGGCGTGTTCGCTTCCTCCAATGTATAAGTCAACGTTTTTCCAGTAGTTCAAAGCTTCTTCTGAAGCGATATGCTGGTCGCGGTTGTCCTGCTCTTCCATATAGCGGAACAGGTACCAGGAACTTCCCGCCCAGCCGGGCATGGTGTTTAATTCCAATGGAAAAACCATGTTGTGGTCGATCTTATTATTAGATACCACTTGATTGGCTTTTGTATCCCAGGCCCATTCGGTAGCTCTGCCTAATGGTGGAGCTCCGTCTTCGGTTGGGAGGTACTCATCGACTTCTGGTAACTCTAGCGGCAAATACTTTTCATCTATCATTTTAGGCAGGCCGTTGACGTAATACACGGGAAATGGTTCTCCCCAGTAACGCTGTCTAGAGAACACAGCATCGCGTAGTCTATAGTTGATTTTCTTCTCACCCGCACCAATTTTGGCCAGAGCTTCAATGGCTTTAGGAATAGCCTCCAGAACGCCTAAACCGTCGAGAAAATCGGAGTTGGCGATTTTGGTAGCATTGGTTTTATCGGCGTAAGCTTCTTCAGAAATGTCGATGCCTTCAAATACGTTAGGAATAGGAATGTTGAAATGATTTGCAAAATCATGATCGCGTTGATCACCACAAGGGACCGCCATCACGGCGCCGGTTCCGTAGCTGGCCAGCACATAATCTCCAATCCAAATCGGAATGGGTTTTTGGGTCAGAGGATGCTCTGCATAAGCACCGGTAAAGACACCGGTTATGCTTTTCACATCCGCCATACGGTCGCGTTCGCTTCGCTTAGCAGCGGCTTTTACATAGGTATCCACAGCTTCTTTTTGTTCCGGGGTCGTGATCTGACTCACCAGGTCATGCTCCGGAGCCAGGGTGATAAAGGATACTCCAAAAATCGTGTCGGGACGCGTGGTGAACGCTGAAATAGTCCTCTCCCCCTGCCCCTCTCCCAAGGAAAGGGGTTTTTTCTCGATACTCGCTTCGCTCGTTTTAGAATTTTGATTCTTCTTATATGATGGTAAGTCATCGAGTTTTGATTTGATCTGCTCGAGAACTTCATCTATTTGTCCAATGACTTCTTCATTTTTGAAACGAATAACTTCAAATCCTTTACTATTTAAAAATTCAGTACGTTCTTCATCGTCCTCTTTGGTTTCATTGTGATATCCACCATCAACTTCTATCACCAAAGATTTTGATAAACAAACAAAATCAGCAATATAATCTCCTATGAGATGTTGCTGTCTAAACTTATAGCCTGACAGCTTTTTACCTCGAAGTTGAGTCCAAAGTGCTTTTTCAGCTTCGGTTGGATGATTCCGATTTTCTTTAGCTTTTTCCAGGAGTAAATACGAATTATTACCCCCTGTCATGTAACCGGATTTGGTATTCTCTTCACCTTTGGGGAAGGATAGGATGGGGAATTTGACTAGCGCACCAACCGATTTGCCGATCCAGTTTTTCTGGGTTTCTTTAAGACTTTCGCTCCAGTCCAAACCGTCCAGTCCTGAAAGCAAACGTTCCGCAAATGCAGAAATACGCATGCTCCACTGTTTCATTTTCTTCCTCACAACGGGATATCCTCCACGTTCGGAGACCCCGTTGACGATTTCGTCATTGGCTAATACAGTTCCCAAAGCTGGGCACCAGTTGACTTCTGTTTCTGCGAGGTAGGTTAATCTATAGTTAAGTAAATGCTGTTCTTTTTCATCCTCTGAAAATGCCTTCCAGTCTTCAGCTGAAAACTGTGGAGTATCTTCATCACAAACCGCCTGTACTTTAGAATTTCCTTCAGTTTCAAAAACCTGAACTAAGTCTGAAATCGGTTTGGACTTCTGAGCAGCTTCATCATACCAGCTTTCAAACAACTGTATAAAAATCCATTGTGTCCATTTATAATACTTAGGATCGCTGGTGCGCACTTCCCGGCTCCAGTCGAAAGAGAAGCCGATTTTGTCGAGTTGTTCTCTGTATCTTTTGATGTTGGTTTCAGTGGTTTTGGCAGGATGCTGACCTGTTTGTATCGCATACTGCTCGGCCGGTAAGCCAAAGGAATCGTAGCCCTGCGGATGCAGGACATTAAACCCTGAATGCCGTTTATAACGGGCATAGATATCACTAGCAATGTAACCCAAGGGGTGACCGACGTGAAGTCCTGCCCCTGAAGGATAAGGGAACATGTCCAACACATAAAATGGAGGTTTGGGTTCTCCTGTAAATTCCTGTGGCTGCCTGGCTTTGAAAGTCTGTTCTTTGGCCCAGTGCTTCTGCCATTTTTGTTCTATTGCCTTGTAATCGTATGCCATAATGAAATGCTATTTTCAAATGGCAAAACTAATATATATGGGTTTAACTCCCAGCACAAAGTACAATATTAAAAGGATGAAGTTAGAAGTATAAAAAAGGAAATAGGCGGTAGAAGGTAGCAAAGTTCTGCATTCTCATATGCTTTCTTCACTATTCGTTTGTGCCTGTGAGTTTCTGTGTCTGTGAATTGATGATTAAGACAGAAGAAATACGATATTAAAAGGACAAAGTGTGATGTAGAAAATAGGTTGAATTAATCTGGAATGGGTTTTTGAGTTCCTCGCTTTAGCAAATATCCACCCTCCCCGCTGGCGCAAGCCTGCCTTGGACGGCAGGCAGGCGTCATGCTTGTGCTATTACAGACAGGTTCAAGACACCTTAAAATTTAATTTAAGACGTCATCTTCGTTTTTAACTAAATAATCAAAAGCTTTATTGACTAATTCATTCAATTTTAACTTGTTTTTTTCTGCGATTAAAGCCAGTGCTCTATGTTTTTCATTGGAAGTACGCACATTAAAAACACCTTTAAAATATTTGTCAGGCTCTTTTCCTAAAGATTTGCAAGTTTCTAAGTAATCCTCAACAGACTCTATAAACGCGTTTTTTAATTCATCTACTGACTCTGCTTCATAAGTAACTAAATCATTAATCCCAATAATGCTTCCAAACAAAATATTATCCCTGGAACTAAATTCAACAGAACCGTAGTAATTTTTATGTTTTAAATAATTTTCCATACTTCTAACTTTTCTAAAATTTGTCTTATTACATATTGCCTCACAACAGGTTTTGGATGGGGTTTATGTAAATTAATTATTCTTTTTTCTACATCTACAAATTTAACATGTGAACCCCCTGTTTTACCTTTCGTCTTTATTTCCTCAAATCCAAAATACTTTAATATTTTTAAAAGTTCTTCCCATGTTAAGTCTTTGGGAATACTCTTAAATTTATCTATTTACTTTTCTATTTTACTAATCAATATATTTGAAACAAAACAAATGTAACTAAAAAATAGTTACACATTATTCTGACTAATTAGTTTAACACTGTCATCTTATTTTAAGCCAACTTGATCTGGATTCATCATTTAAAATGTGTTCCGAAATATAACACGCTAAATATGAGATCTACTTGAGTCAGGAGTCATGAACATCCCTAAATAGAGTTGACAACTTAAAGTCGATGTTATGACGCCTTACAGCTTTCCGATTTAGTAATATTAAGAAGACAAGCATCCATTTTTTCTTTGGTCATAGAGGAGTGCAGTCAAGTCATATTTATTATAAGACACAAATTTCAGGGCGATGCCCCCAAAATCATTACTCCTCCGATTTTGGAAGCCTGCCTTTGCTGGCAGACAAGCGTCACGCTTGTGCTTTTATAGTATTATGCTGTAGTTTATAAAGTATAATTCAACTAGGGGCCTTAGCCCTGATATCTTCATAAAACAAATATGAGACAGAACAAAAAGGGGTGTAACCCTGACATCTTAATTTTAAATCCCTTCATGAGATTCAAAATCTAGGACGATTACCCCCCCGCTGGCGCAAGCCTACCTTTTGAAGGCAGGCAGGCGTCACGCTTGTGCTATTATCGTTAAAAAAGAATAAAATCATTTTGAACTCGAATTCAAAAACAAAACCAACTTTCTGAATTAAATTTCTATATTTAGTTTCCTAAACTTTTTTAATGAAATTTATAAAGAACCTTTTGAAAGTACTACTGATCTTTTTTGGCTTACTTATAGTCACCCTTTATGTCACCGACACCGATTACCTAATTAAAGCAGTGCGAACCATTTATTTACGCGGACATACCACGGCCTTTTTAAAGGATTACGAGCGGTTTGACAATCAGGTTATCGAAAAAGGAACACCCCAGGCCTGGCCAAAACACAAAGCCTATAATTTGGTTGCTGAAACCAAAACATTACAGAAAGCCAATAAAGACTGGAGAACCGTTGCTTATGTGATTATTAAAAACGACAGCCTCTGGTTTGAAAACTACTATGGTGGGTATGATGTGAATTCCAAATCGAATTCCTTTTCTATGGCTAAAAGTTATGTGTCCGGTTTGCTGGGAAAAGCGGTTATGGAAGGCCACATCGAAAGTTTAGAGCAACCGGTTTGTGATTTTTTACCAGCCTTTTGTGAGGGTGAAGCTGCAAAAATGACGGTGGGTGATTTATCGAGCATGGCATCGGGCACCAACTGGGACGAAGCCTACTATTCGCCTCTATCCATAACGACGCGAGCTTATTTTGATGATGATTTACGTAAAGTCATCAATGGTCTGGAGATGGAAACCACTCCGGGGCAGGCTTTCAAATACGCCAGTGGAGATACCCAGATGCTGGCCATGCTTATTGAAGAGGCGACGGGAAAAAAAATGTACGATTATTTAAGCGAAAGCTTTTGGAAACCTCTAGGAAGCCAGAATTCAGCCTTATGGCAGGTGGATAGCGCTGAGGAAGATATGGTGAAAGCCTACTGCTGTATAGCCAGCAATGCGAAAGATTTTGCGCGTTTTGGAAAGTTATACAAAGACCATGGAACATGGAATGGAGAACAACTCCTGGATTCTGCTTTTGTGGCAACCTCCTTAAAACCACGTTTCCCTTCTAGCCCGGAATACGGATATGGCTGGTGGCTTAAAACCCAAAACGACAAAGACTTTTTTATGATGCGCGGCCATCTGGGCCAGTACGTCATTGTACAACCCGAGGATAATGTGATTATAGTGCGCCTGGGGCATCAAAAATCTCCTGATGCCGGTATTGGTGCTTATACCAGGGATATTTCACTATACATCGATGAAGCTTATGAAATGATGAATAAGTGATCGTTTCAGTTTAGAAAGATCTGTTAGGTTTTTGAAACCTAACAGATCTGTTTCTGCTTATTGAATTGTAATCTAAAAAATCCTTAAAACCTGTAACCGATATAGAAATCGCCTTTGAAAATAGCATCAAATTCTGAAGCCCCAAAAAGATTTCTACCTGCACCGGCTTTAATTTCGAATACAAAACCTGCGGTATTGATCCACTTTTTACCTAAAGCCAGACCTATGGATGCGTCTACAAAATTCTCATCTTCATAATTACCAGTAATGTAATCGTAGGTGAAGTAATTTTTACCTGCAAAAATGGAAGTAAACCCTTCTACAAAAAATCCTTTTGCACCATAATCTTCATAGGTTTGAAAATACATCCTATAAAAAGGAGTTAGCGAATAATTTTCTAAATACTCGTTGGATTGATTCAAATTGACAAGCAAGCTAACTCCATAACCCGAATTACTGCTAAGAATTCTTTCATAAGACGTTTCAAAGATCACTGCGCTAAGCATTTTTATAGCACCGAGCTTTAGCTCGTGTTTGCGATCAAAAATTGAAGATTGTTCAGTTTCAGAATTTTCAGACTGAGCCGATCCCAAACTAAAGATTAAAAGACTCAAAACGATCAAAAGGTGTTTCATAATTGATTTTGTTAATTTCAGATAACTAATGTAAACTTTATTTTGTTTTGGAATGCACTTACTTATGAACTAAATTTTAAGTTTTAGTTGCGCTCCCGATAGGAGTGAAAACCTCGAAAGACCAAACGCTCCAGGTCTTACTTGAGGCGCTTGACCGGAGGAAAAGCCGCTGCAAGCTCCAGACCTGAAAGTGAGGTCTGAGGAGTTGTAGCGGATAGCGGGTGAAAGCGCCCATGAAATTAATATCTGCATGTGACGTTATAATGCTTTAGTTTTATATTTTTACCAAAATTTACGGCGTGGCTTCTTCTTTTGAAAAATACCAAAAACGACGACTGATTACTTCCTACTTTTCGGTGGTGATTAGCATCGCCTTGGTGTTATTTTTGGTCGGATTATTGGCCCTATTGGTACTCAATACCAAAAAGGTTGCCGATCATTTTAAGGAACAAATCGCCTTAACTATCTACCTAAAAGACACTGCCAAGGAAGTGGAGATTGACCAGTTGCAGAAGTCTCTGGCCCTTTCTGAATACACCAAAAGCATAGAATTTGTCTCCAAGGAACAGGCAGCCAAGGCCTATAGCCAAGAAATCGGTGAGGATTTTATGGAATTTTTGGGTTACAACCCCCTGCAAAATTCGATCGATGTGTATTTTAACGCCGATTATGTATCTGAAACAAAAATCGCTGAGATTTCCAGAGATCTGGGAGAAAAGGAATTTGTGGATGAAATCATCTATGACAAACCGCTGATCGCGCTTCTGAATGATAACATTAAACGCCTGAGTTTTTGGATTTTGGCGGTAAGTGGATTGCTGACTTTTATAGCGGTCTTGCTTATCAACAGCTCGATTCGGCTTTCGGTTTATGCCAAGCGGTTTACGATAAAAACCATGCAGATGGTGGGAGCGACCAAACGCTTTATACGCCGTCCTTTTATCCTGAAAAGTGTAAAACTTGGCATCATAGGATCTTCGATTTCTTTGGTTGGGATGGCGGTCGTGCTGTATTATCTCGACAAAAGTTTCCCCGAACTTAAACTTATAAGCGACGAGGTGTTGTTGGCAGCTATTTTCGCAGGTGTTTTAATTCTTGGTATTCTGATTTCCTGGCTGAGTACGTTCTTTGCGACTCAGCGCTTTTTAAATTTAAAAACTGACGAATTGTACTACTAATATGGGAGAAAGTAAACGTAAAAAAGAGGCGAAGGCCAGTGAAAAATTCATTTTTGAAAAGGAAAATTATAAATTCATGCTTATTGGTCTGGGGGTAATTGCTCTTGGATTTATTCTCATGGCAGGTGGCGGTAGTGATGATCCAAATGTGTTCAACCCGGAAATATTTAGCTGGAGACGTATTCGTCTTGCCCCTACAGTCGTTTTGATTGGTTTTGCAATTGAAGTTTATGCTATTCTTTTAAAGCCTAAATCCTCTAACTGATGGATGTTTGGGATGTGAGTATCCTTGGGATCATCCAGGGCTTGACAGAATTTTTACCGGTCTCTTCCAGTGGACATTTGGAATTGGGAAAAGCGATTTTGGGAGATGATAGTTTGCCAAAAGAATCCTTATTACTAACTGTCATTCTTCATTTTGCGACGGCTCTGAGTACCGTTGTTATCTTTAGAAAAGATATTTTTGAAATTTTAAAAGGACTATTTTCCTTTAAATGGAATGAAGAAACCAAATTCTCCTTAAAGATTGTCATTTCTATGGTTCCCGCTGCTTTGGTGGGTTATTTTTTTGAGTCTGAAATGGAAATGCTTTTTGGAGAGAATCTATTGCTGGTTGGCTTTATGCTCATCATTACTGCGCTTTTGCTTTGGCTTACAGATAAAGCCAGAGCCACTCAAAAAAACGTATCATATTCCAATTCTTTAGTTATTGGAGTCGCTCAAGCCATAGCTATCATGCCAGGAATTTCCAGAAGTGGAGCAACTATTGCCAGTTCAGTTTTGCTAGGAAATGACAAATCCAAAGCTGCGCGGTTTTCCTTTCTGATGGTCGTCCCCCTTATTTTGGGGAAAATCACAAAAGATATCACTGGAGGTGAAATTTCTCTGGAAGATGCTAACATGTTAACCTATAGTCTTGGATTTGCTACCGCCTTTATCTCTGGATTATTTGCCTGTACCTGGATGATTTCAATTGTAAAGAAAAGCAAACTCAGGTACTTTGCTATCTATTGTTTTGTAGTAGGTGTTGGAGCTATCATTTTCACTCAACTGACATAAAAAAATTAACATCGTTAGGTGAACCAATTAAATCACTAGTAACTAATCAGTATCAAAAACATGTTCAACCACTAGATATTACTAATTTAATATCCGCTTTTTGCCTGGCTTTGCGTTTTGACTTTACGATCCTTGGCTTGAAGTAAACCTTAGATTGTAGACGTTTTAAAGAGACATATTAGTTACAACCACTATATTGAGTTCACCAATAAAATCTCACAGCAAAAAAGTTGAGAGGAGATACCCAAAGCATAATTGAATGGAAAAATTAACATTAGAACATATAAAAGAAGGTCAGGTCTTATTATTTGATAAGCCTTTGCACTGGACGTCTTTTCAAGTGGTGAACAAAGTGAGATGGCTCATCAAACAAAAATTTGATCTAAAAAAAATAAAAGTGGGTCATGCAGGGACCTTGGACCCTTTAGCATCTGGACTTGTGATTTTATGCACAGGAAAAGCGACCAAAACCATTGAAACTTTAATGGGGCAAACCAAAGTCTATACTGGTGAATTTACGCTTGGAGCTACTACTCCTTCTTATGACATGGAAACTGAAGTTGATGAGACTTTTGATAGTTCCCACATTACTGATAAGCTAATAGATCAGGTCCTCCCTCAGTTTCAAGGTGAAATCATGCAGCGTCCTCCTATTTTTTCAGCCTTGAAAAAAGAAGGAAAACGCCTCTACGAATTTGCCAGAAAAGGCGAAGAGGTTGATATCCCTAAGCGCCAGGTAAAGATTGATAACTTTAAAATCCTTGAAAACAACTTACCAAAGTTGAAGTTTAAAGTCCAGTGCAGCAAAGGTACCTACATCCGAAGTTTGGCTTATGACTTTGGAAAAGCTCTGGATTCCGGCGCCTATCTTTCTGAATTGAGACGAACTCAAATTGGTGATTACAGGGTCGAAGATGCCTTGTCTGTTGAAGATTTTCAGAACTTACTCAACGACTAGACTATCTCCTTTTTAGACAATCTACTAAATCTGCTGCAATGCTTTTGCCCTTATCCTGGTTGTACCATTTCTGAAGTGTAATTTTAAATTCATCTCTGAATTTTCCGAATTCTGCTTTTTCTTTTGCCACCATATCAGCAGCTTCTAATGGACGTGGTCCCCAGGTAAAAAGTACTTTTTCTTCTTCGGGATCAAAGGCAATCAATTTGGGGATAGACATACCTCCGTTGGTCAGGAATTCATTCATCAAGTCTTCGTTTCCATCCCTTAAAATTACTCTGAACTCTATAAGCGGATTCAAATCAGCCATTTTTTTCATAACAGGGAGTGCTGGCGCAGCATCTCCACACCAGCCTTCGGCAATAACAAGCCAGATTTGCTTTTGGCTGACATTTTGAACGTTTTCTATTTGATCTGCAGTTAATTCTACGATCTTCTCCCAGCGCTTCATTCTGCTCAAACCCAATTTTGAGTAATTCAGATAAATTTCATTTTGAGTAAATCCAGTAGATTTTCCTTCTTTTAAAAGATCCTCCACATGAGTTTTATAGTCTGAATAGGATAGTGTTTTGTCTAAATGGTCTTTTATAATTTCAATGCTGTTCTCTTGAGACATAAGCTGTATTTTTACTGAATTAGTCGAATTTAAATTTAATAATTACAATGGCAAAAGTAAGGTGTGACTGGTGTAAAAATAATGATCTATATCAGAAATATCATGATGAAGAATGGGGCGAACCTGATTATGAAGACCGAAAACTTTTTGAAATGCTGCTTTTAGAAAGTTTTCAGGCAGGACTGAACTGGTTGACCATTTTGAAGAAAAGAGAAAGTTTCAGAACAGCTTTTGATGAGTTTGATTATAGAGTCATTTCAAAATATTCTGAAGATAAAATTTCAGAATTACTTCAGGATGAAAACATCATAAGACATAGGGGTAAGATTGAAGCAGCTATTAACAATGCTAACGCCTTCCTGAAGATTCAAAAGGAATTCGGATCGTTTTCAAATTACATCTGGAAATTTGTAGATGGAACTCCAGTATTAAACTCCTTTTCTAGTCTTGAACAAGTCCCGGCACAAACCCAACTCAGTCAAAACATTTCAAAAGAGTTGAAGAAAAGGGGGTTAAAATTTATTGGGCCGACCACGGTTTATGCATACATGCAAGCCACAGGCCTGGTAAACGATCACCTTACCTATTGTTTTAAGCATAAAAAAAGCGTCTAAACAGTTAGACGCTTTTTTTATGCTTAAATTTAGATTTTGTTAGTTACTCACTAACTGTGAATCAACTTTATCCCAAGTGCTTACTTGAACTATTCTATTGTTATCGTAGTCTACTTCAGAAAGAATACCATCGTTCCAAAAAAACCATTTTCCAACTTTATCACCATTTTCATAAGTCGCTTTAGCGAGTTTATTTCCTTCTTTATCATAAGATTTCCACTCACCATGAAGTTTGTCATTTAGGATATAACCCACTTGATGTAATTCACCACTATCATAAAATATCGTCACTTTTTCTAATTCTCCGACTTTCTCTGTCTTCACCAGGTTATTTTCAGTTTGAGCAAAAAGTGTAAAACTCATTAAAAAAACCATTACAAGGGTGCTAATTGCTTTCATATCTCTTTTATTTAGACCCAAATATACACATAATTTACGTTTAAAAAACATATAGTTAACATTAAATTTACATAGACTCTCTTAAGCCCTGCACGTACTGGATTTAGCTTTAATAAAAAAGTACAGTCAAATGGTAACATATTCTTCAAAAATTTCTTTTACATAACTTCATTAAGACCGCTAACTTCTTATTTTTGCAAACTGTTACACAAATCACTAAGCATGTATAGAGATCACAATAACAGCGAGTTAAACATCTCATCTTTAAATAAAAAGGTGACTTTATCTGGCTGGGTTCAAAAAATAAGAGACAAGGGATTTATCATTTGGGTAGACCTGAGAGATCGGTATGGTATTACCCAACTCGTATTTGACTCTGAGCGAACTTCTACTGCAGTTATTGAACAGGCAAGAGAATTAGGAAGAGAATTTGTGATCCAGGTCGAAGGACAGGTTTTAGAAAGAGAATCTAAAAACAAACATATGTCTACTGGAGACATTGAAGTTTTGGTAGAAAAACTTACCGTCTTAAATGCGTCAGAAATACCTCCGTTTACCATTGAAGATAAGACCGATGGCGGAGAAGATTTGAGAATGAAATACAGGTATTTGGACATCAGAAGAAATCCGGTTAAAAATAAACTGATTTTCCGCAGTAAGGTTTCCATGGCGGTAAGAAATTATCTTTCTCAGCAGGATTTTGTGGAAGTAGAGACCCCTTATTTAATAAAATCTACACCTGAAGGCGCCCGGGATTTCGTAGTGCCAAGTAGAATGAACGCCGGGCAGTTTTATGCCTTACCACAATCTCCACAAACCTTTAAGCAGTTGCTTATGGTTGGAGGGCTGGATAAGTATTTTCAAATTGTAAAATGCTTTAGAGATGAAGATTTAAGAGCAGACAGACAGCCTGAGTTTACCCAGATCGACTGCGAAATGACTTTCGTAGAGCAGGAAGATATTCTTAACACCTTCGAAGGCTTGACTAAACATCTACTTAAAGAAATCAATAATGTTGAAGTAAAAGCTTTTCCTCGCATGACCTATGATGAAGCGATGAAGACTTACGGAAATGACAAGCCAGACATCAGGTTTGGGATGAAGTTTGGCGAATTGAATTCTGTTGCTCAGCACAAAGACTTTAAAGTATTTAATGAAGCTGAACTGGTTGTCGGTATTGCCGTTCCTGGTGCTGCTTCGTATTCCAGAAAAGAAATCGATAAACTGATAGACTGGGTAAAACGTCCTCAGGTTGGCGCGAAAGGCATGGTTTACGTCAAGTATAATGAAGACGGAACTTTAAAATCGTCTGTAGATAAATTTTATGACGAAGCTGATCTCAAAGCCTGGGTCGAACAAACCCATGCACAGCCTGGTGATTTAATTTGCGTTTTATCTGGAGATGCCAATACTACCCGTGGACAACTAAGTGCTTTACGTATGGAGATGGGGAATCGACTTGGATTGAGAAAACCAAATGAGTTTGCGCCTTTATGGGTGATAGATTTTCCATTACTGGAATGGGACGAAGACACCAAGCGTTACCATGCTATGCATCATCCGTTTACGTCACCAAAAGCTGGACAAATTCCATTGTTAGCAACAGATCCGGGCGCTGTTAAAGCTAATGCTTACGATTTGGTATTGAACGGAAATGAAATTGGGGGAGGCTCTATCAGAATTCATGATCAGAAAACACAAGCTTTGATGTTCGATTATCTTGGTTTTTCGAAGGAGGAAGCTGAAGCTCAATTTGGATTTTTGATGAAAGCCTTTACTTACGGCGCTCCCCCACACGGAGGAATCGCTTTTGGTTTAGACAGACTTGTGGCTATCTTAGGAGGTCAGGAAAGCATACGGGATTTTATAGCCTTTCCAAAAAACAATTCTGGAAGGGATATCATGATTGATGCGCCAGCACCTATTGACGAAGAACAATTGAAAGAACTCGATCTTAAATTGAGGAGCTAGGTTCGAAGCTAAAACTTCTGATGTACAGTTTTAATTAAAAAAGTTGATGAAGTTTAATTTACCGCACATGCTCACCAAAGTCACAAGCTGGCTTGAAAACAGCTTTTCTAAGCAGCAGTTACTCATTCTCATGAGTGCTGTTGTTGGTTTGCTTTCCGGACTTGTTGCGGTATTATTAAAAAATCTGACTTATTTAATTCAGTCTTTACTTGGTGGCGGATATATTTCAAATTATCACAACGCTTATTATTTTATTTTCCCACTAGCAGGACTTCTCCTTGTTTATTTATTTTCAAAATTTATTTTGAAAAAAGAGATTGGTCAAGGAATTTCTACAACCTTATATTCCATATCGAGGAGAAAGGGTTTTATGCGTAAATTTCAAAATTATGCTTCTCTGATAACTGCTCCTATTACTTTAGGGTTTGGTGGTTCTGCAGGTCTGGAAGCTCCAACTGTAGTTTCTAGCGCAGCCTTAAGTACAAGTTTTTCGAAATTTCTCAACCTTACCCAGGCGTCTAGAACCCTAATGATTGGTTGTGCAGCTGCTGGCGCTATGTCCTCTATTTTTCAGGCCCCTATAGCTGGGATTATTTTTGCGATAGAAATTTTCAGTCTTGATCTGACTTTAGTGTCCATGATTCCTCTTCTGGTAGCTTCTGTATCTTCAATTTTAACTTCCTATTTTTTCTTTGGTTCTGATATTATTCTTCATACGCAGCTCGGGGAAGCCTTTGAAATAAGTGATGTTCCATTTTATATTGCCTTGGGTATTTTTACAGCTTTTGCGTCAATTACGTTTACAAAGGTGTATATCTATACCTTTAAAAAGTTTAAAACATTCAAAAGTAAATTCAATAAAATAATTGTTGGAGGCCTTATTTTGAGCGGAATTTTATTCCTGGTCCCACAGATTTACGGTGAAGGTTATTCAACCATCAATGAATTATTGGCAGGGAATCATGAACTGGTTACCAAAAATAAATTTCTTCAGGGATGGGACATGACCTGGATGGTTATTGTCTTTTTATTACTGCTTATTGTTTTCAAAATGATTGCGACCTCAGTTACGATTGCTGCTGGTGGTATTGGTGGTATTTTTGCCCCAGTCCTGTTTATAGGAAGCATGATTGGACATTGCTATGGACTTGTTATCAATACGCTAGGCATCACAAAAGTCCCTGTATCTGTAAGTCAGTTTACATTGGTAGGCATGGCCGGACTTATGGCCGGGGTGATGCATGCGCCCCTCACCGCCATTTTCCTTATTGCTGAAATTACTAGCGGCTATAGTCTTTTTGTTCCCTTAATGATTACAGCGGCAATATCCTATGGCATTACAAGCCGATTCCAACCTAACTCAGTTTATACTATGGAATTGGCTGAACGAGGAGATTTGGTGACTCATAACAAAGATCAGGCAGTGCTTACCTTGATGGATATTCATCAAGTGATTGAAGATAATTTCAAGATACTTACTAATGACATGAATCTTGAACAAATTATCAATGAAGGCGTTATAAAGTCAAAACGAAACATCTTCCCGGTAGTAGATGAAAACCATATCTTTAAGGGCATCATTTTATTAGATGACATCCGAACCATAATGTTTGACAAAAGCCTTTACCAGGAAATGACTGTCATAGATTTTATGCAAAATGCACCTGATGTTATCGAATTGAACGAATGCAAGATGAAAGACATTATGAGAAAATTTCAAGAAACAGATGCCTGGAATTTACCTGTTGTAAGAGAAGGTAAATACGTTGGTTTTATTTCAAAATCAAAACTCCTTACTGCCTACAGACAAAAGTTAATTGAAGTCACCGTTTAAATTTATACTATGAGAGCACTTATTAAATTAGTTTTTCTACTGATTGCCGCAGGATTTGCAGTTGGAATCTATTTCAATCTGTATAAAGATGAACTCGTAGGAGAGCGTATTATCGGAATAAGTGTACTGGCTAGTGCCTTTGTCCTGATGCCTTTGTTTCTGGCTCATCGCTGGAAGGGTAAACGACTTCAGGATTATACATTGACGAAAGAAAATATGGATAGAATGAATAACAAAACCTCTGATAAGCCCCCTGAACAAAAGGATGACAAGGATGAAAATTCAACTTAAATCTATAGCTTATTGAAAATGATTTATTTAAGAGAAATTTTTTTAATAAAATGAATGTAGAACATTAATTTTTGTTTACTTTTGTTGCAATTATTAATTATTATTTATTATTATGCAAGGTAAAGTAAAATTTTTCAATGAGTCTAAAGGATATGGATTCATTACAAACGACGAAACAGGAGAAGATATTTTTGTTCACGTCACAGGACTTAACGGAGAAACTCTAAACGAGGGTGACGAAGTTGAGTACACAGAAGAAGAAGGAAGAAAAGGAATGAACGCTACAGATGTACGTTTGATCTAATCATATAACATTTTTTTTTCAAAACCTTAAAATGCCACTCAGACGAGTGGCATTTTTGTTTAAAGCCACCAAAGAGGAAATATTATACCCACTCTGCTATGTAATGAAAGAAAAAGACGATTTTTTTCTTTAAACGAAATAGAAAATTAAGGCATCCTCCTTAGACGGACGGCTTTATTTTATAGTGAAGTAAAAGGGAAAAAAGGGCGATTTATTTATCTCAGTATAAGGTAAAAATGATATGAGTAGTACCTTGAAAAATAGTTTACAGAAATTTGGCGTTTTGTAATCGTTCCTCCCCTTTGGAGATCCCAATAGCTATAGAGAAGGCAAGACTTTAAAAGCAGAATTTAACGACCCTTTATTCTGTGCTATTATAGTAAACAAAAAAACTCCTTTAACTTAATAAAGGAGTGATTATAGAATCTAAGGCATATAGATTTACTCTACAGCTTCAGCGTCTTCAGTACTGTCAATTAAAACCTGACCTCTGTAAAACAATTTACCTTCGTGCCAGTGTGCTCTGTGAAATAAGTGAGCTTCGCCAGTTGTTGTATCTGTAGCGATTTGAGGCATTTTAGCCTTAATGTGCCCTCTTCTCTTATCTCTTCTTGTCTTCGATATTTTTCTCTTTGGATGTGCCATTGCTCAAATATGTATTTATTCGTTTAGTAATTCTTTTAATTTATCCCACCGAGGATCTGTATCCTCTTCTTTTTTATCTTCTTCTGAAATTGATTTAGGTTCTAACTCCTGTAATTTCTCAAGAATGTCTGATTTTATACTGCCATCTTCTACACCCGGATGAATCCTTTTGGCTGGTAAGCCCAAAACGACACCTTCATAAATGTATTGCTGAACTTCTACTTCATGCTCGCCATGTGGTAAAATCAGCAGTTCTTCATTGTCATCATTAAACGCATCTCCAAACTTTACCACCAAAGATAAATGATTATCTATCTCCTGATTGTAAGGCTCTAAAGTTACATCGCAGTTGACATTTACGTGTCCAGTAAAGTTGAATTCCAGTTCAAGCATATTTGCTTTTTTGGTAAATTCTATATCTACAGTAACATCAGAACTATTAAATTCCTGAAAATCAAAAAGATCAAAGAACGCATTATCAATCTTGTAATCAAATCTGTGCTGTCCTTCTTTCAATCCTACAAAAGGTATGGCGTAAGCCTTAAACTTCCTCATACAACATCAGTTTTGAGCCTGCAAATATATTAAAAATTCATAATAATCCTCACTAAAATCTGATAATGATTTTATAAAGGATTTTCGGTGAGTTTAAGGTATTCAATTCTATTTCTAAATATGGATATCGACATAAAAATCGCCTGTGTAAATGAACTGCTTTCTGCGGTTCCTTTTCCAGCAATATCGAAGGCTGTCCCGTGATCTGGTGAGGTTCTTATCCTGTTGAGTCCAGCCGTAAAGTTAACTCCATTGCCAAAAGACAATGTTTTAAAAGGAATTAAACCCTGGTCGTGATACGCAGCAATAATCGCATCGAAGTTTGCATTGTTTTTGGACCCGAAGAAACTATCTGCAGCGTAAGGACCAAAAACAAATTTTCCATTATCTACGAATTTCTTGACTGCCGGCTTTATTACCTCATCATCTTCCTTACCTATCACTCCTCCATCTCCAGAATGGGGGTTGACACCCAAAACCGCAATTTTGGGCTCTCTTACCCTGAAATCTTTTTTCAGTGACTCATGGATAGCATTTACCTTCTTGTTGATAAGTTCTTCGTTGATTTTGGAAGAGACATCTTTTACCGGCACATGGTCTGTCAAAAGTCCAACTTTGATATGATTGGAGACCATGAACATCAGGCTATCGCCTTTCAATTCTTGCGCTAAAAAATCAGTGTGCCCCGGGAAGTTAAATTCGTCTGATTGGATACTATTTTTATTGATAGGTGCAGTAACAAGCGTATCGATGTCATTCGCAATGAGCGCCTGCGTTGCTGCTTTCAATGACTTTATCGCATAACCTCCTATGGTTTTATCTTCTTCGCCAAAATTGACCTTAACGTTTTCTTTCCACACATTCACAACGTTTATTTTGCCGTCAATGGCATCTTCAGCCTTTGAAATACCATGAAATTGCAGTTTGATTTTGAAGTAGTTTCCAAAAAACGACATCATCTTTGAATTGGCAAAAATAACAGGAGTGAAAAGTTCTAAAACACGGCTATCCTGAAGAGATTTCAATATGATTTCAGGACCTATACCATTCATATCTCCAATGCTTATTCCAACTCTTATATTTGACTTAGTTTTCATAAAATTACACTATTTTTGTAGCAAACAAAGGTAACGAAATAATCTACAATTATGTTTACAGGTATTATTGAGGAAGTAGGGAGTATCACTAAAATTGAGACTTCTGGAGGAAATATAGATTATACGATCAAAGCCAATCTTGCTGAGGAGTTAAAAGTTGATCAGAGTGTAGCTCATAACGGTGTCTGTCTGACGGTGGTTGATATCGAAAATGACACTTATAAAGTAACTGCCATAGACGAAACCCTGAATAAAACCAATCTTAAGCACCTTAAAGAAGGCCACCTCATCAATCTGGAAAGAGGGATGAAGATGAATGCCCATCTGGATGGACATATAGTGCAGGGACATGTGGACCAGGTGGCGATCTGCCAACGCGCAGAAACCAAAGATGGAAGCTGGGAATTTACGTTTTCTTACGACCCGGAACTCATGAATGTGACTATTGAAAAGGGCTCCATTACAATCAATGGTGTAAGTCTTACGGTAGTCAATTCAAAATTGAATGAATTTAGCGTAGCCATCATTCCGTATACCTACGAGAACACCACTTTCAAAACCTTGAAAAAAGGGGATGTTGTCAATCTCGAATTTGATGTGATTGGTAAATACGTGAAGCGTTTGATGGAACTGAAATCTCAGTAAACTAGTCTACGCTAACCTCATTTACCAGAACATTAAAAAGCTGAACTTTGGATTTAAGCAGTTTTTCAAAGACTTTAATTTCTTTCAGTCTCGAATCTATCAAGCTTACTTCTCTGGAATTCAAAAGGAAAACAGAACTTTCACCAAAACTGAACTTTCTTTCCTCACCTCGTAACAAACTGGCGTAATCTGTCACAATAGACTGGAAGGTAGTGAGCTGTCTCTGATAAGATAGGATTTCACTTCGGGAAGCCTGGATTTTATTCTGAAGCTGAAGCGACTCATAATCCAAATCCAGCTGTGCTTCATTGACTTTGATTTTTGCCAGTTTCAAATTCCCGCGTTCTTTTCTTAAAAATAGAGGAAGTTTAAAAAATAGACCCGCCTTATAGTCGTTAGTATTAAAATTTTCAAACTGCCCAACACGTTCGTTGATGAAGTTGTATTCCAAATCCAACTGAGGTTTCAGCATCTCAGCCTTCAGACGCCGTTCGACTTCCAGTCTGTCAATTTTAAAATCTAACGCCTTTATTTTAGGATGCTCTTCTAAAACAAAGTTTTCCAATTGAAGTAAATTGGTACCCAAAACAGGATCAATAGAATTTTCATTCAAATCTTCAGGAACAACAAAAGGATTTAATTCTAAGGGAATATTATCCTCAAACCAAAGAAAATTGGATAGCTGAAGTCGGCTTTTAATCAATTTTAAATTGGACTGCTCTAAACTCAATTTCCTGTTTTGAACAATAATCCCTGCTTCCAAAGTATCTATAGTTGGAATATCACCAGCAAGTGCACTTTGTTTTATCCCTTCAAATCTGATTTCTGCGCGTCCCACAAAATCGCTGAACAGACTTACTTCCCGACTAGCCAGGTACCAGTCCAGATAAGCCAAAACAGCATCAGACAGTAATTGGTTGAGCCGAATATCACGCTGTGCCAGACTTAAATCCTGCATGATTTTAGCCTGTCTTACATCTGCCATTCTTTGATTGATGAATAAACCTTGCCCAACAGGAACAGAAATCCCGGCACTATACAAGCCATCATTAGGGACAGTGTTCTGCGGGTTCAAATACTCGCCTTGATTTTGTTCAAAACCAGCTTTCACTTCTATACCGTACCAAGTTGGAATCTTGAAGGTTGAGTTGAGAATATCGTAATATTCTGATCCTTTAAATTCTTTGTTTTTCCAATCCACCATCACCTGAGGATCAAAAGCGCCTCGAGATTTTAACAATTCGGCCTGGGCGGAAGAGATTTCGAAATTGGCAAGTTGTGCAATAGGATGGTATTCTTTCACATAAGCAAGAAACTCATTAAGACCGAGAACGTTTTCATCAATACTTTCCGGTTGTTCCTGAGCAAAGCTTAACATACTAAAGAATAAGCATAGTACTAAAAGATAGAAACGAATCATTTTTTGGAATTTTGATTCTTGTTTTCGTTTGTATTTGAATCTTGAGGCATGTAGTAATCTGGTGGAAAGCCATTGATCTTTCTCCAGATTTCATACCATACAGGCACATCATCAAGCAAGGCCATAGTCCTGGCTCCAGAGCCGGCGCGTATCACATCTGGCCAGGGTTCTTCTTCTGGATTTTCTTCTATCAATACCCGAAATTTTCCCTTTTTAGGATCCATTGTTCTGGATACAGCTACAATTTTACCCCCATAAGTTCCGTAAGATAAATTGGGCCAGCCCGAGAAGAAGATAGCAGGCCAGCCGTCAAAAATAAGGCGTATTGGTTCCCCGGGATGCAACAAGGGCAAATCTATTGGATCTACATAAGTTTCTACAGCAAGATCTAAATCAGTTGGCATAATACTCACCACCTGAGTTCCAGCAGGAAAAGTTTCTCCAATTCCACTCTGCAGGGCTCTGTTAACAAAGCCATCTTGCGGAGCGGTGATAAAGCGCATTCCGGAACGCACGCTATAATTGGAAAATTCTGTCTCTAACTTGGTACGCTGAGCTTCTGTGTCGAATTGACCTGAAAGGGCCGTAAACTTATCACTTTCAGCTTTTGATATTTTTTCCTGGTAATTGGCCTTTATACTCGAAATTTCTATACGCGCATTTATAACCTCGTTTCTACTGGCCAATAATTTATTTTTCTGAGAAACCAGCTTGGCTTGACTGTTTTGAAGTTTTAATCGTTTTTCCTCGAGGTCTGTAACGGCTTTCAGTCCCTCTTTTTCAAGACTTTCTGTCCGTTCGTACTGACGTTCCGCAATATTTATCTGAGTTTTCTCTGCCTCCAACTCTATGCTATCGCTCTCCACTTTCAGGTTAGCCTGCATCAATTTGTTCCTGGCTTGCTCTAGCTTAAGCTTTCGTTCTTCTTTAAGTGCTTCAATTTGAAAATTTAAAGATTTTACTTTTTCGATATAAGACTCATAAGAAAAATTCTTTGCGGTGATTTGGGATTGAGCTCGAGTGAGAAGTTGTGGGTCAAAAAATTTATCTTTTACCTCAGAAATATGCAAAATAGTATCACCTTTTTTCACGATCTGCCCTTCTTTCACGTACCATTTTTCAATTCTACCGGCAATAGCAGATTCTATTGATTGAGCTCTCTGACTTGGGTTTAAAGCGGTAACATAACCCTTGCCCTGAACGATTTGCGTCCATGGGAGAAACAGTATGGCAAAAAGGACTATTCCTAAGATGGTCATGATCTTATTGAAAGTCAAAAAACGATCTTTTTGAAAGGTAAATTGCATTGACTTATACTTAGATAAATCAACTTTGTCGTTCAGTTTAAGTTTTGATATATCCAGCATCTTATTCGTTTATTGTCATTTTGCCATTCTCCAGATAGAAAAAACGATTGCACTTATCTTTCCAAATCTGTTTGCTACTTACCACCACCAAAGCCCAGGTTCTGTCTGGTCCAGATAGAAAATCGATTATTTTCCTGGACTCCTCTTCCATTAAATCCTGAGTAGGGTCTTTCAACACAAGTAATTTAGGTTTGGAAGCAATTGCTCTTGCAATCATAATTTTCTTGTTGATGGTATAAGGTAACTGCCTGCCCTCAGAGTATATCATGGTGTGCAGTCCTTTCTCCTGTGATTTCACAAATTCACTTAGCTCTAATTTCTTAACTAATAATTGAACATAATCCATCGAAATGCTTGGATTATTCAGGGTTATGTTTTCAAGTATAGTCCCTTCAAAAGTTTGATTACTAGGAAAATAATGGCCAGCAAAATCTCTAAAATAAGTAAGGTCAATATTCTTTAGATTAAAATCATTTATAAAAATATTTCCCTCGATATTATCGATTAAACCCACCAAAACCCTCAGTAAAGTCGATTTGCCCGATCCAGGGGTTCCCTGCACCAGAATGGAGTCGTTAGGATAAATTTTAGTATTGACATCCTTTAAAACTTTTTCATTCCCCAAACTTAGATTGATATTCTTGTATTCAAAAATGAAATCTTGCGTTTTATCTAAAGGTTTATTTCCTCCTTGAGTTTCTATAGGTATATCTGTGACTCTGCCTAATTTTTCTAAACCAGCAATAAGCACATAAAGGTCTTCTAAGCCCTGAATCAGCTTTTCAACAGAGTTGATCATTAAAACAATAATAATTTCGGCTGCAACAAACTGTCCGATATTCATTTGCTGATTTATCACCAACAGTCCGCCAACAATCAATAAAGCAGCAGCTACAATCACCTTAAAGGCAATCATTTTAAAAAATTGAAACCTCAACACCCGGAAGTGCTTTTCTCTGGCATTCAAATATTTCAAACTTGTCTCATCGTTTCGCTGAGAAGCATAAGAAAAACTCTCTGAAACCTTAAAGCCTTCAATACTTCTGGCTACCTCTTGAATCCAATGCGCCGTCTTATACTTATAGCTGGATTCGTGTAAAGATTCTTTCACTCCCTCTTTTAGAGAAAGCTTGAAAATGACATAAAACAGTAAAATCAATAAAAATCCAAAAAAGACAAAAAACGGATGGTATAAAGACAGCAAGATAAGACCGAAACCAATCTGAATGAACGCACTGGAAAATTCGATAAGCAACTTTGGCAGTGTCTTTTGTATAGTCATCACATCAAAAAACCGATTGGCAAGCTCTGGCGGGTACTCATTTTGTAGAGCTGAATATTTCATTTTTGGAAACCTGTAAATAAGCTCAAATGAAGACCGGGCAAAAATACGCTGTTGCAAATCTTCACCTATCCTAAGCTGCATATACCTTAACACACCACCAAATGCAACACTAAAAAGAACGACACCGGTAAGCAAGATGACAGAGGCATTAAAACTTCCGCCAACTATTATATTTACAATAGCCTGTATACCCAAAGGAAGACCTAACTCAACAAGGCCGGCAAAAACAGCATAAAAGAGGATTTTAAAAACAGATTTTCTCTCCAGATTTAATAATCTGCCCAATCTTATCCATGGAGTTTTAGTATCAGTTGCCATAAGTTAAGAGGTTAAGGTTTTGGTCAATAAATCTTTGTAGAATAAATACAAATTATCTTTTGAATGACAATCGGTTAAATTATGAAAATGTTCTGACAGGAAAAACTGATTTAGCGAACCTTCTATGATGAGAGATGATAAGCTATTGCTGTACCTATAATTTGTATTGACAGCTGCAATCATACCCGATAATCGCGAAGATAAACGCTTGTAAATACTGAAATATCCAGCTTCATTTTCCTCATCTACAAGCTTGTGATGATAGGCCTTTACAAACTCAGAATTGAGAATATGCCTCAGTTTCTGACCTTCAACCTGAAAAGATGTACATTTTGTTTGTGGAGTGCTGAATAAAGTTTCCAAGGCTTTCAGCAATTTCTCCATGTCATCAAACATATTGCTGGTTTGCACTACAACCTGAAACTCCATAATTCCCCAATACAAGGAGGAAATATATAAAAGAAGCCTGTGCTTGTTTTCGAAATACCTGTAAATGGAACTTTCTGTAGAGCCTATTTCTTTGGCTAATTTCTTGAAATTAAACTCTTCAATACCATGCAGATCAATAAGATCTATACTGGACTTGACAATATTAATACCCAGAGACGAACTTTCCGGATCTTTTAGGTAAAGATTAGAATTGATGTCAACCCTTAAATTGGATAGCAAGTTATGCATACTTAATAATTAAGATCGCAAATATAATAGTAATACTATCAAAAATTAATAAAACGATTTCCTAAACAATGTTAAATTATATGATTAATTTAGATAATACAAAACAATAGTCATGCAATTTATATCAGTTTTTTAAAGACATGAAACTTAGGCTAAAACTTAATCCAAGACCAAAACGTTTTCAATACAGGACAGAAAAATGTTTAAACTGTGGTCACACACTTGATATTTCAGATCGTTATTGTCCAAATTGTGGGCAAAAGAATTCCTCCAAAAAACTAAGTTTAAAACAGCTTTTAGAAGAGTTTTTTTCAGGATTAGTGGCTTACGACTCCCGGTTTAGAAAATCTGTAAGTGCACTCGCCTGCTCGCCTGGAAAACTTAGCTTAGAATACATTCAAGGGAAACGTATTAGTTATGTCAATCCTTTCCGGTTTTTTATAAGTACCGCCATTATTTTCTTTTTAGTTGTTAGCTGGATCAATCGCGAAGAACTCAGAGATATTAAAATATCGTCCGAAAAAGAGTTAAAGAATAAGCCTGAAATCTCCAACAATAATTTGGATTTTGTGACCAATTTATCCGACTCAAAAATCATAAATTACATCGAGGAACATCCAAAAACCAACTATTCCGAAGCGATACAAGCTCTTGGAATGGAGGATACCATGATAAACAGAGTAAAATTTGAGTTTATGTTTGGCTATACCCGACTTATTGAAAATCCCACAGGATTTGTAAATTTTCTTCTCCCTAAGTTTCCTTTTTTTCTCTTTTTCTTTATCCCGTTATTTACCCTTTTCAATACTTTGCTTTATGTAAGAAGAAAAATCCCTTACACGCATCACCTCATTTTCAATTATAACTAACAAACGGTTTTTTTAATACTGCTGTTTTTAGTCTTTATGATTGACTTTATAAGCGTATGGATTTGGTTATTGGTTTACGTCTTCTATTTATATAAATCCATGAGGAAATTTTATATCCAGGGAAGATTCAAAACCATCATAAAACAACTTGTGATTATGAATTTATATTGGATAAGTGCTTTACTGGTCTTAACTAGTTTAGCAACCATAAGCATTATCTTTTTTTGAAGCAGATAACGACATCATATAGCACACTTCTCTTCCTATTTCCAAAGCACGCTCCAGATACTTTTCATCCTGGAAACTGGTTTCATCAAAGGTTTTAGGATCGCCATAAGGCGTGGCAAATCTTTTGGTAGCGCCTGGGATAAAAGGGCAATTTTCATCGGCATGCGAACAGGTCATGATGGCTAAAAAGTCTTTTTGTGGATTTTCAGAAGCCTCATACACTTTAGAAAAACAGCTGGTGGACAAGCCTTCACCAAATTTGATTTTATACCTTGGGTTGGTTCCAACCGAATTTGATGTGATTTCAAAACTCATCGCCTTAAGCGCTGTCACAGAATTCGGATGCAGGGCAGTGACTTCGGTGCCTCCAGAAAAAGCCTCAATCAGAGCCGATATTCCGTAAAACTCTGCAGCTACATTGGCCCAAACCTGTCCAAAATGACTCCTTCTGGAATTATGAGTGCAGATATAAACCAGTCTGGCTTTGCCCTTTTTTTCAATTTCTGAGTCTATCGCCGTTGCTATCGTTTTCAAAACAGTTTTTCTTTCTGCTGAAATTAACCCGCGTTCATTTTCAAATTTTCGACAAAGCTTTTCAATTTTAGGAAACATATAGCAGGGTGTTTGATTAGGATTAGATTTTAAAATTAATACCTCCACTTATTTGCCAGTGCAACTAAAGATAACATGACTGGAACTTCTATAAGAATACCAACTACTGTTGCCAAAGAGGCACCGGAATTTAAGCCGAAGAGTGAAATTGCCACGGCAACTGCCAGTTCAAAAAAATTACTGGCTCCAATCATAGCTGATGGTGCACAAACACTATGCTTTAGCTTCAAATACCGACCAATAAACCAGGTGATAAAAAAGATAAAGTAGGTTTGAATGGTTAGCGGTACTGCAATCAATAAAATATCAAAGGGGTTATCCAGAATTCTCTGACCCTGAAAAGCAAATAATAAGACTAAAGTAGTAATCAATGCCATCATGGACATGGGTTTCAATCTTGCCAGAAAGACAGAGTCAAACCATTCTAAGCCATACTTTCTGATCAGATATTTATTAGAAATATAGCCTGCTGTCAGGGGAATCACCACGAAAATTAGCACCGAATAAATTAAGGTATCGTAAGGAATTTCAATATCGGTCACGCCCAAAAGCAGTCTGACTATCGGGATGAAAAGCACAAGCAAAATCAAGTCGTTTAAAGAAACCTGTACTAATGTATAGTTTGCATCACCTTTGGTTAAATAAGACCACACAAATACCATAGCTGTACAAGGCGCAGCTCCCAGAATAATGGCGCCGGCGATATATTGCTGAGCGTCTTCTGGGTTCAGGTAAGCACTAAAGATCTGGTCTAAGAATAACCATGCGAAAAAGGCCATCGTAAACGGCTTGATAAGCCAGTTAATGACTAAAGTAAGTCCAATACCTTTACTGTTTTTGGTCACATTTTTGAGAGAGGAAAAATCGATTTGAACCATCATGGGGTAAATCATCATCCACACCAAAATAGCCACGGGGATATTCACTTTGGCTACTTCCAGATCACTCAAAAATTCTATGGAATCTCCTGCTAATCTTCCTATTCCAATACCTGTGATAATCGCCAAAATCACCCACAGGGTCAAGTATTTTTCAAACTTTCCCATTTGTTTTTGGTCTATTTTATTTTCTGTCTTTAAACATCAAAAGTTAGTTTTTTTACCTTGAGCCAGCCTTCCAAAGTAAAAAGCAGGCAGGCGTAGTCGAAAAGTCATGCAAAAACCTCTCGACTTCGCTCGAAGTAACCAATAAATTAGCAACACCCAGACTCTGGGGTACAACAAGAACTTTGCTCTACTTCTTCCGGTTCTGGAATTCCACATTTGTCTTTGGCCAGGCAATCTGTAAGCGTACTGACTAAGTAGAATTTACCATCATTAAAGTCTAAATGGTATTTACCGATAGTCTCTCCCTGGTATTCCACCTCCACTTCCAGTCTGTCATCTATAAAAAGTTTCTTTTCGGAAAGTTGAATAATGTTTTTAAGCTTTTTGGGTTGCAGTCTATGGTCGATATCTACATCATTCCACAGCTGGAAATTAACTACTTTTTCATGTCTTAAAGACCCTCCACAGTCGATGAAGTCTTTGGAAACCTGGCCAACTTCGGTCACATGAAAATGAGAGGGGACTGTGCTTCCATCTGGGAGTTGAAATTGTAAGGTATCAATTTCGGCTAACTGTTCTTTTACTTGTTTGAGTGTCATTGTGATATGTTTTTATGTTTATTTATTTCTAGCAACAATCATTGGAACTGGGATAGCGATCAAAAAGCTCATTAAAAACAAGCTTTAGCTCATACCATTTTTCTTCGTTGATACAGTAACAAACAGAGGTCCCTTCAATATTGCCTTTGATGATTTCGGCATTCTTCAATTCCTTTAAATGCTGGCTTATTGTGGCTTGAGCTAAACCGAGCTCCTCAACCAGGTCGCCACAGATACAGGTCTGAGATTTTAATAAATAGTCTAAAATTGCCAAGCGTGCAGGATGACCAAAGACTTTTGCTATTTTGGAAAATTCGTTTTGCTTTTCTGTAAAAAGGTCGGATCGTGTAACTCCCATACTACAATGATTATATATTGCAATATTACGATGAATAGGTGATATTACAAAATTTTCATAAAGCTTTCAACTTCTTATCAATAGCCGAGTCCTAAGATTACACTTTTGGACATTTTTAATAATTATAATTTATGATTGGACGTCTCGTCTGCCTTTTAATTTATTTATCTATCACGTTGGGCTTTGCTCAGGATAAAAAGCAGTATAACATATTAAGACAAAGTGAATCAGCAAAAATAGATGGTGACCTATCGGATAGCGTGTGGGAGAATCCGGATGTTGCTACAGATTTTGTTCAATTCTCCCCTAACCTGGAACTAGCGGCAACGCCAGACCGTAGAACTGAGGTCAAACTTTATTACAACGATGCAGGTGTTTTTTTATCGGCCAAACTTTATGATGACCCTAGTAAAATAATGAGTCAGTTTACGACCAGAGATAATTTTGGACAAGCAGATTTTTTCGCTCTAATTTTGAACCCTAATAATGACGCCCAAAACGACACTCAATTTTTTGTCTTTAGCTCTGGTACTCAGGCAGACGCATTATCCTCCCCTAGTATAGGTCAGGATTTTGGCTGGAATGCAGTCTGGGACAGTGCTGTCCAAAAAACCGACTTTGGATGGCAGTTGGAAATGAAAATTCCTTACAGAGCCTTAAGGTTTCCAAAGACAGATATTCAAACCTGGGGGATTCAGTTTAAAAGACATTTTAGAAGAGAACGTTCAGATTATGCCTGGAATCCCATAGACAGGACCAAAGGCTATGAAGGACTTTATCACGGTCAGTTGGTAGGTTTAAAAAACCTGGAACCGCCACTAAGATTAAATTTATACCCTTTCACAACGGGAATTGTAAATACAGTAGGCAATCAAACTTCAACAGATTTTAAGTTGGGGATGGATATGAAATACGGTATTACAGATAATCTTACTCTGGACGCCACACTTATCCCTGATTTTAGCCAGGCTAGATTTGACAATGTGGTATTGAACCTGGGTCCTTTTGAACAAACCTTTGATGAACAACGCCAGTTTTTTACTGAAGGTGTTGACCTCTTTACAAAGGGTAATTTGTTTTTTTCCAGACGTGTGGGGAGTGCACCCACAGGAACAGTGGATCTTGAAGAAAATGAAATTGTGGAAAATAAACCCAGTGAAGTTGGTTTGATTAACGCAATTAAAATGTCTGGTCGACTCAAAAGTGGACTAGGAGTTGGTGTGTTTAACGCGGTAACAGAATCTACGACGGCTACTGTGTTGGATACGCTTCAAAATAGCAGAAAAGAAGTAGAAGTTGAACCTCTGTCCAACTATAATATTATGGTAGTGGATCAACAATTCAATAAAAATTCATCAGTCAGTTTAATCAATACCAATGTGACTCGATCAGGTGATTTCAGAAACGCAAATGTTACTGGGGCTTTGTTTAACCTCATCAATAAAAGCAACTCCTACCAGCTTTCAGGAGATTTTAAAATGAGCCATATAAATCAAGGTAAAGAGGAAAAAACAGGTTTCAGCTCAAGACTTAGGTTGGCCAAAATCAGTGATAACTTTCAGTTTTCTCTCACCCACGATTATGCTGACAAGAAATACGACATCAATGATTTAGGGCTTATATTCAGAAATAACTATAATAATTTCACAGGCAGAGCATCTTACCGAATTTTTGAACCTACCGAAAAGTTTCAGAGTTACAGCATCAGGTTTTTTTCTCGGTATAGTCAACTGGCATCACCTCAAACCTATACTGGTCTCACATTGTTTTCAGAATTTGTAGCTACTACGCCTAAGCTGGACACTTATGGTTTTGATTTCAAAATAGAGCCTGGAAAACAATTTGATTATTTTGAACCTCGTGTTGACGAGCGGTTTTTTATTACAGAAAATCAAACAAGAGTAGGTGGCTTCATTTCTACCAATTACAACAGGACGTTTGCCATAAACTTAAGAGCAAGAACTGAAACGTTTTTTGAAGAAGGTCGAGAGTCTTATTCGTATGAATTCAGAATACGACCTAGAGTGAGATTCAACGATTTCTTCTTAATGGAATATAATTTTAATTACGACCAGCGCATCAACGATAGAGGGTTTTCAACTTTCGTAGAAGGTGAACCTATTTTCGGAGAGCGTGACAGGCAAATTTTAGTGAATAGCATTTCTGCCAACTATAATTTTAACCCGTTTCATGGATTGAACCTCCAGCTACGTCATTATTGGGATACTGTTCTTTACGATGAGTTTATGTATAATCTAAATCCCAATGGCAGGCTTTCTGAAAACAAAAACCTGCCTAAATCAGAATTAGCTTCAAATCCAGATATCAACTTCAGCACTTGGAATTTAGACTTAAATTATTCCTGGCAATTTGCCCCGGGGAGTTTCCTTACCGCCTTATACAGAAATCAGTTGTTCACGAATACCACTGAAGCACAGAATAATTTTGAAACGACCTTTACTAATTTGTTTCAGCAGGACATACAACATACGGTTTCTATTCGGCTTCAATACTTTTTTGATGTGAATATGGTCAAGTCTGTGTTTACTTCTAAAAAAAGCTAATCTTTCAAATACTCACTGACTTCTTTGATGGTTTGTTTGGCATAGCGCCCTACACCGATAAGGGTAGCAGAAGCAAAGCCTGTCCATCCACCATAACCCACAAGCCATAAACCGTCGGTTTCTTTGGCTTTTGTTTTATCTGTAGGTATTTTCCCTTTATGATCTATTGATACTAAATTTTCTAAGAATCCAGTTGAGTACCCAAACCCGGTGCACCAGATGATGACATCGACTTTTTGGCAAGAGCCGTCTTCCCATACCACTCCTTCTTTGGTGATGGATTGTATTTGACCTTGGGAGTGAAGCACATCCCGTTCTCTGGCTTCTTTTACTGAAGGTACCATGACGATATTTCCAAGATTGAACTTGGTACTATCATATTTTTCTCCTTTTTTCTCAGCATAATATTTGGCTGAAGCCATATCAAATAACACTCTGCCATCTACATCGTCTGGCAAGAATTGGGGTTCTTCTTTGGTGGACCAAAAGGTTTTAGCAACTTTGGAAATCTCAGCCAAAATTTGAGCGCCGGAATTGCCTTCTCCAACGATGACTATTTTTTTATCTTTAAACTCTTCTGGAGAGCGGTAATCTGAAGAATGTAGTTGTTTTCCTTCAAATTTATCCCGACCAGGTATCTCAGGAATAAACGGGTTTTTGTAAGTCCCTGTGGCTGAAATAACCGTTTTGGAATTGAACTGACCTTCTGTGGTTTCTAGAGTAAACATCCCTTCTTTTTTGTCTATCGACTTGACTTTAACTGGACGCTGGATGGGGAAATCGTATCGGTCTTCGTATTGACACAAATAGTCTATAGTTTCTTCTTTGGTAGGAAATTCACCTTCAGATTCTGGCATTTGCCAGCCTGGAAGTGAACTGTGTTCTGGTGGAGAAAAAAGGGTTAAGGATTCCCAAGTCTGTTTCCAGGATCCACCACAGGTTTCCTGATCATCTAAAATGATATAGTCTATTTCTTTTCGTCTAAGGAAAAAGGCACAGGCCAACGCGCTTTGCCCTCCTCCTATCAGGATTAAATCGAATGTTTTATCTGCCATAAATCAAATTTAATTTTTAAAAAACGGATGCTTGAAGAGTTCACAAAACCTTAAAGAAAATGTTTTAGCCTTAGCTTGAGTTTTTAGATGTTATGAGAAACAACCTAAGGTCTCGACTCCACTACCAATGGCTTCTTTGTATAAATTATTGATTTATTGTTTCAAGTTCGAGCGGAGTCGAGAACCATCCACATTTCGACTCCGCTATTAGTTTTACATTTTATATTTATAAGAAGTTTAACCCTATTAAATTTCTGAAAAACCAGAGGCGCAACAACATCCTTATTGTGCTCGAACAAACAAATCTCGACTTTACCTGCCTGCGCTCCTTAGAAGGTAGGAATCAGAAGAAACCCTAAGACTTAGCCCGTTTTCTAGCCGGGTTTTTGGACACCATAAATACGCCCAAAAAGACTAAAATGGAAGCTAGTACTTTAAGGAAATTCAGCTCGTCTGCTCCCGAAACTATGGCAAAAGCAATAGCAATGACAGGTTGCAAATAAGTGAACACACCAATGGTGGAGGCCGATAAGTGCTTAAGTGCATATATATTGAGGAGGTAGGTTGTAAACGTGGTGCCAAGAACGACAAATCCAATTCTCCAAAGTGCTGAAAATGGGATATTAACCCAGTCTACTTCGCGAAATTCTGACCAGCCTATAGGTAAATTGATGATGATAGCCGTCAAAAATAACCAGCGCATCAGAGTAATAGGGTGGTAAGTTTTGGTAAGTGGCTTGGCGACAATCAAAAACATACCGTAGGATAACGCATTGATCAAAAGCAGAACATTCCCCAGCGGAATGTTGGGTGCACCTACTTTTTGCTGCACTCCAAAAAGGATAAGTGTGAGTCCGCCGAAAAGACCGATGAGGGCCCCTGAGCCTTTGAGAATAGTTATTTTTTCGCGTATTAAAACTGCTGATAAAATAAAAACCAAAATAGGTGTTATAGTCACCATAACAGAGCTATTGATAGGTGTTGAAAGGCTTAGCCCTTTGAAGGAAAAGATCATATTGATAACCATTCCAAAAAGAGCACTCAATAAGAGTCTTGGCCAGTGCCGTCGTTCTATTTTTTCATTTTTAATAAAAAAACTAATTATCCAAAATAAGATTCCGGCACCTAGGACTCGAATAGTGACAAAGCCTAATGGCTGTATATAATCCGGCATCAGACCTTTTGCCAGCGTGTGGTTAATTCCAAAAATCGAAGTAGCTACCAAAGCAGCGATAAGGGCTAATACACGATTACTCATTGAAAAGAGACTTCAAAGCATCTACAGTTTGCTTGTCGTTACCTATAAATATTCTATCCTCAATGATGAAAACAGGTCTTTTTAAGAACGTATAGTGTGATAAAATATAGGATTTGATTTCTTCTTCTGATAGATTTTCATCCTTTAAGCCTGCTTCTGTATACTTTTTGGCTCTTTTATTGAGCAAAATTTCATAGGACCTCGTGTTTTTATACAGAAAGTCAAGGTCTGATTCTGAAATGTGTTCCTTCTTGATATCCTGAAGAATAACATCTTCTGGTAATGTTAATTTTTCTAGAATACGCTTACAGGTATCACAGGTGGAGAGGTAAAACACTTTTTTCATCTTAAGAATTCTGTAGTGATTTTAAATTTGAGTCACTCCTTGTTTTAAGGAGAGTCTGAATATCCGGTATATTCTTTGTTCACATTTGCTGGTACAAATTTACTACGGAAACATGGCACTGCACAAAGATTTTCTATTAATTATATCATTACACCTATTTCATCTCAGAGCAGAGGATTTAGGCAAAGTCACTTTTTGCTCAATTTTTTTAAGAAAGCAAAGATTTAACTAATCGAATAAGCCTGTCTATTAGCAATCACTTCTTCAAAACCTCTGGAAACTCTTAAGTTTCCAATCCAAGGACAATGACATTTAGCGGTTTAGCGACAATGGTTGTTGATATACTGGTCTTCTAATACAAGGACCTTATTGTAATCTACAAGGAACCTTCCCGTTGTAAATTGGCAGGCAAAGTCCAATTGATCGCCTTTATCTATAGAGTGGTAATCTGTTTTAGGAACAGGTGAGGGCTCACAAGCTACTGGTTTTGAAAAATCTTCAAGTCTATTTTTGGCAATTGAATTCACTTCATTTTTTAATTCAGCTATCAGATTTGGGGAATCTGTTTTTTTCTGAAGAATTTCATCAGGTAAAAATTCAATATCCCTGCCAATCACACTACCTGATCTGTTCACCAAAGTACTATCTATGTTAAATTCATTTTTGAAGAATGTGTGCACATAGGCAATCTTGATGAAATTTTCATCATTCTCTAAGTTCGATGTATTGTAATCCTCCCTCACTTTGGTTGTTTTACCTCGCACAAGAAAGGAGTCTATAGGCATTTCTCTCACATCATACCAGATCTCATGTTTTTGATATTCATAACCTACTAATGAAGTTCCAGACTTATCCTTTTCTTCCATGCAACTCACATACATTACTGCCTCTTTAGCTACATAATGAAACCCGTTTCTTTCTCTAAAAAAAGGGATTTTATATTCATTTTTAAGCACCCATTTACCCTGGTACTTATAACAGGGATAATCACAATCTGCTGGTAGCTCTTTTAATTTGACATAAGGCCTGATGTATTTATTTTCAAAACTCCACTTTAGCATCTCATATCTAGAACTGGATTTAATTGTGCTTTCAACCTCTTTAAAATTCAAACTTCCTGAATAAAACAGAAGAAATCCTAGAGCCAATAAAAAAAAGATTCCCAATGAAACAGGAACTAATTTATTTGATGTTTTCTTTAAAGGGAGATGGGTGCCCTGATTTTTTTCAAGTCTTGATTCTTTAAGTAAACGTTCGACGTTTCTCAGTGCTCTTTTAAATTCACCTTCTGAAGCAGTATTATTGATTAGACGAGAAAACTGGGAATCACTATAACAAAGGTCTCTGGCAATTTTAGAATTGCTAGTGGCTTCGAAGCTATTCTTATTCGGATTAAAACCACCATATTCTTTCTCTAAAAGGCGGATAAAAGACTTATGATAATCTTCCGAAATGTTTTCTTTATTCATAAATTAAATCAATAAAATATTAGTTGAATTCAATAAAAATCGATAAAAATTACTAAAATAATAATTATTCGATTATTTCTTTATAAGATTGCTATGTTTAATTGCTAAATTTTAGCGTTATCGTATTATGCAATCAAATGTACAATTAATTATAATAATCTTTAAAGTCAACAAAAATGAAATGTATTACTAAGAAACTTTTTTTGTTTGTAGCCTTTTTGGCTAGTTCTTTTGTGTTCTCACAACAAGTCATTACGGGTACTGTACAGGATGAAAATGGATTGCCTTTACCTGGTGTTACAGTCATTGAAACAGGCACTTCAAACGGAGTCGTAACTTCTATGGATGGAGATTATTCCATTACAGTAGATTCTCAGGGAACTTCACTAACATTTAGTTACGTAGGTTTCAAGACTCAAACGATTGAGTTGAATGGAAGAAACCGTATTGATGTTACCATGGAAGATGACATTGAATCTCTAAGCGAGGTTGTCATCACATCCCTGGGTTTTAAAGAAAGTAAAGATGAATTAGGGTATGCCAGCTCGACGGTAAAGGGTGATGACGTTGTAGAATCTGGAGAGAGCACTTTGTTAAACGGTCTTTCTGGGAAATCATCGGGAGTTAGAATTTCTCGAAATTCTGGAGATCCCGGAGCAGGTTCTTATATTCAGATAAGAGGCCTATCTTCTATAACAAGAAACAGCCAGCCACTAATCGTAGTAGACGGTGTTCCTATTAGTAATGATGTGAGGGGGAACAGCGACAGAAGTGGAGTGAGCCAGGAATCCAGATTAAATGATATCAATCCTAATGATATCGAAAGCATGTCTATTTTGAAAGGGGCCTCTGCGGCAGCCTTGTGGGGTACCCAGGCTCTTGGCGGAGTAATAATTATCACGACTAAAAGCGGTAATTTCAACAGACCCCTTACAGTCACTTATTCTTCGACTTATTCTTATGACGAAATCAGCCAGAGATACCCTTTACAAACAAAATATGGTCAGGGTGACAATGGTTTTTATAACCAAAGAGCAAGGGATTCTTATGGAGACCTTATCTCTGACAGAAGCGGTGGTCAGGATGACTTCGATACTTCAGGTGAATTTTTCCAAGATCAGAACGGAAGAATCTATTACCCTATCCTAAATAAAAACTCTCAGGAGATTTATAATGATTCGAATTTTGACCAGATTTTTGATAATGGTCATTTTTTCGAGAATAATTTAAGTCTTCAAGGTGGAAATGAAAAAAGCACCATCTTTTTTAGCATGAGTAATCTTGACCAGCAAGGCATTATTAAAAACAATTCAGATTATAGAAGAACCACAGCAAGGTTTAATGCTCAACATAAATTTAATGAGTATCTAGATCTCAGAATAAGTTCCACTTATGTCCAAACCAATTCAAACAGAATTCGTAAAGGGGCCAGCTCTTCTGGCTTATACCTTGGTCTCTTAAGAAACCCGGCAGATTTTAATATCTCGGGATACCGTGGGGATTATTATTCTTCACCTGACGCCTCTCCTATTTCAAACAGACATCGTTCTTACAGAGAACCTTTGGGAGCAGATGATTCTCCAACTTATAACAATCCACTATGGACCATCAATGAACAGGAAAATGAAGCTAAAGTCGATCGCTTTATTTCCAATTTTGAATTAACAGCCACACCAACAACCTGGTTAGATTTGATAGCTCGTGTTGGATTAGACCATTACAGTGAAAAAAGAGAGGAGTTCTTTACCCCAGGTTCTGCTGCCGGTGCATTTAGACCAGGTGCTTTGGACAGATCTTTAGCAACCAATACGATTTTGAATATGGATTATATCGCCAAATCCAAATTTGAAGTTTCCGATTTTCTGGGGGGTTCATTTTTAGTAGGCTTTAATTACAATTCAAAATCAAGAGTAGTCGAAGGCGTTGAAGCAAGAAATTTTATTCAGTTTCTGGATGTGGACAGTGGTATTCGGGACGTTAGTAACTCTTTACCTGAAAATATATCGGTTAGAAGTACAGAAGGACATGAAAGAACCGCTGGTGTATATTCTGCATTAAATCTATCTGCTTATGATATGCTTTATGTGAACGGTACACTAAGAGTTGAGTCTGCTTCCACATTTGGAGATGCCTCAGACAATACGTTTGCTTTCCCTTCCCTTTCGGTCGCCTGGCAATTCACAGAATTACTCAATGTGGAAGACAGCTTCCTGTCATTTGGTAAACTGAGAACATCCTACGGAGAAGTAGGGATTCAACCAGGAAGATATAACACCTCCAACACCTTTGTTTCACCTTCCTTAGGCGATACGTTTGGCGGTGATTTAGACATCAGCTTATATGGTAATGGTGGATTCATTCCTGCTGCTAGTCGTGGTAATTCCTCTTTAAAACCAGAGCGAAAAAAGGAAGTTGAAGTGGGTATGGATCTGCGCTTTTTTAAAGACCGTTTTAAAGTCAGTGCAACTTATTTTGATAATGTAACAGAAGATGTACTTCTGGACTTCCCGGTACCCAATTCTACGGGTTACAGATCCATTTATGCCAACGGTGCAGAAATTGAAAACAAGGGTGTAGAACTCGATCTTAGTTATCAAATTTTATTGAGTGAAAACTACTCATGGAGCGTTAATACCAATTTTACCTCATTAAGAAATGAGGTAACCAATCTGGCAGGAATAGAATCCTTTGATCTTGGCGGGTTATCCGCTGTAAGTTCACGAGCCGTAGAGGGCTTCCCTCTCGGAGTTTTATGGGGGTCTAGAATTTTACGTGATGAGGAAGGAGCTATGGTTTTAGATGAATTTGGTTTCCCTGTACAGGATCAGGTTGAAGGTGTCATTGGAGATCCTAACCCAGATTGGCAAGGGGCAATCAGTAGTACATTCAGATACAAAAATTTTGGAGTTTCTGTATTGGTCGAAACTTTTCAAGGCGGAGATATTTTCGCAGGTACAAAATCTGTACTTAGTGATTTAGGTAAATGGCATACGACTGCCAATCAAGTTGATGCGACTCGTAATTACCTTACCTCTGACGGATCTGTTATCAATATAGGTGAAAACTTCAGAGGAAATGTAGCCGATTTTGGCGGTGGTCCAGTAGCGCTTACCGAAAGCTGGTATAACGGGCGTGGAGGTTTCTTTGGCGGAGGTATTGATGAGCTTTACGTGGAAGATGCTTCCTGGACTAGAATACGCGAATTGAGGTTAAGCTATTTATGGAATAGCGAATGGTTTAGGTCCAAGACAAAATTACAGTCTGCAGAATTTGCGATTACAGGTAGAAACTTGGTGCTATGGACAGACTTTGAAGGAAACGACCCGGACACCAACCTTTCGGGGGTGAGTGCCGCAAGAGGGATCGACTATTTCAACAATCCCGCTACAAAATCTTACATCTTTAGCCTGACTTTAAAACTTTAAAATAAAATAGTTATGAAACGATATATATACTTATTTGCAATAGCGCTGATTTTAAATTCATGCAGCGAAGCAGTGGAAGGAATAAACGAAGACCCAAACAGTATTACCCAAAGTGCATACGGCAATATCCTTACAGGTGCCGAAGTTGGCAATATACTTTTACAAACAGGAGAATCCGCAAGAAGGGCTGGAATTTTCGCAGGGCAATACACCGGAATTGACAGGCAGCATTTAGGATTCTCTCAATACAATGTGACGACAAGTGATTTTGACGGATTATGGTATGATGGATTCGTCAATGCCTATCGAAATGCACTCGTTACTGAGCAAAGTATTATTGAGAATGAAGTAGGCCCTGTAAGTCAGGGCATTACACAGGTGTTACAGGCCCATATTATTGGTACTATGGCATCTCTATATGGCGATATTCCATACGAAGAGGCCGGATTCATAGAAATTACAAATCCGATTATTGAAGAACAGGAAGCCGTTTATGGTGAGATTCAGAATTTGCTTTCCGAGGCTATAACAAATCTTGAATCTGATTCAGGAAGACCAACCGGGGGATCAGAAATTTATTTTGACGGTAGTCCGGCAAAATGGTTAGAATCAGCCTACACCTTAAAAGCAAGATTCCACATGCATACCAAAGCCTATGTTCAGGCTTATCAGGCTGCCAGTAATGGTATCAGCTCTTTTAGCAATAGTATGTATGCGCCTCATGGCTCAGCTGCAGACAATTCCAATTTAAATTATCAGTTTTTTGAAATACAGGTAAGACAGGCAGATCTTATAGTTTCAGATTTCATGGTTAGTTTACTACAACCAGGAAGCGCTAATCCAAATCCAGCGAATTACCGAGGGAATAGCAAAACTGATGAAACTGCACGTTTCAATTTCTACTTCAACTCTACAAGTATTGGCTTTCAACCCAACACAATAAATGGTTATGCTGCTCAGGAAGCCCCAGCGCCCCTGGTAACCCTGGAAGAAAATCTTCTGATTCTGGCAGAAGCTGGTTTGAGGTCCATGAATTTTGATACAGGGCTCGGTCATCTTAATGATTTTAGAGCTTTTATGAGCACTGGGGGCTATCTGCGCAATATTGATATGACACAACTTAAATATGAGGCTTATACTCAAGCAGATTTTGAAGCTGGTGGTATAGAAAATCCAGATGGAATTTCTAAAGAAGATGCGCTTTTAAGAGAAATTCTTGAGGAACGCTACATCACTTTATTTGGTCAGATTGAGCCTTTTAATGATGTAAGAAGAACACTTGATGATACTGGGCTGAGAGTTCCTGTAAATCCTAATGTTGGAAATCAATTACCTCAGCGCTTTTTATATCCTCAAACGGAAATTGATAGAAATGATAATTTGACTACCCCTATTCCAGATTTCTTTGACCCTACAGACATTAATCTTTAAACCCAAAAACTAATTTTAGACAAATGCGAAAAATAAAAATTTATTTATTAGCGCTATTATTTCCTTTACTAGGCTATACTCAACAAGAAGACGTTACTGAAGTCTTATTTGTAGGTAATAGTTTCACTTACTTTTGGAATATGCCGCAAATGGTAGAAGCTATGGCTAAGCATCAAGATGTTGCTCTACATACAGATCAATCTACCGTTGGCGGAAGTAACTTAGAACAGCATTGGAAATCTGAAAAAGGGACGACAACACGACGTCATCTAGAAACTAAAAAATGGGACTATGTGATTTTACAGGATCACAGTCAGAGTACAATAAAGGCCCCTGAACGCTGGGAAGAGTATAATCAGAAATTTGTAAATCTTGTTAGGACCAAAGGTGCTCAACCCATACTTTTTAGCTCCTGGGCTTATAAATCTAACCCTCTTATGCAGACAAAAATCTCAGAAAGTTATCAAGACTTAGCAGAAGGCTTAGATACAAAACTAGTTCCCATGGGGTCTGTTTTGGCTTTAGCCCGAGAGATGCGACCAGATTTAGACTTGTTTTTCGATGATAAACACTTATCCCCCAACGGCTCCTATCTGGAAGCTCTTGTGCTTTATAAATTCTTAACAGGGAAATCGGTAATCTCTATACCCGACAGGCTTACCACACTAGATGCAGAAGGCAACAAACTATATCTGATTTTTATACTCCCAACAACAGGTGATTTTTTAAGACAGCTCGTAGAAGAATACCCTATGGAAACTCAAAATCCAGCGAAAAAATGAATTCAAAAAGAAAATATTTTTCGCTAATTCTAGGACCAGCAGTTTTTTTACTAATGCAAAGCATGGATGCTCCCGCAGGCATGTCGGAAAGTGCCTATGCCATACTTAGCTCCACGTTATGGATTGCGATCTGGTGGGTGACAGAAGCCGTGCCAATAGCGGTGACAGCCCTTTTACCCATTGTGCTTTTCCCTCTCACAGGAGCCTTAGACATAGTCACGACCACGGCCTCCTACGGACATAAATATATTTTCCTTTATATCGGTGGTTTCATACTGGCCATAGCTATAGAAAAATGGGGCTTACACAAAAGGATAGCTTTACACATCATTAAGCTCATTGGTTCCAATATTACAATGATCATCCTTGGATTCATGATAGCAACTGCATTTCTATCTATGTGGATTTCCAATACAGCAACCTCGGTGATGATGTTACCTATAGGGATGTCTATAGTCAGTCAATTGAAAGACAATCCAGCTACAGCTGAAAACGAAGGTTTAGTCTTCGGGAAAGCCTTGATGCTTGCCATTGCTTACAGTGCATCTATTGGAGGAATAGCAACCCTTATAGGAACTCCACCCAATTTAGTATTTGCAGGATATATGTCGGAGGTTTATGATATCGAAATCAGTTTTTGGCAGTGGTTTCAGTTTGGAATCCCCATTTCACTGCTTCTTTTAACTATCGCTTGGTTTTATCTCACCAGAGTCGCCTTTAAATTTAAAGAAAAGAAATTTCCAGGGGGAAAGAAGGAAATCGATGCTCTTTTGGAAAATCTGGGACCTATGAAAAAAGAAGAGAAAATTGTTCTTTCAGTTTTTGTGGTTACCGCTTTCTGCTGGATTACTCGCTCCTTTCTATTGGAAGGATTTCTACCCGGAATTGACGATACTATTATTGCGATGACGGCTGGAATTCTGCTTTTCACTATTCCTGCTAAAAAAGAAGGAGAACAAATCATAAATTGGGAAGAAGCCGTTAAGATGCCATGGGGAATCATATTGCTCTTCGGCGGTGGTATGGCTTTGGCATCTGGGTTTGAAACGTCAGGACTGGCGGTCTGGTTTGGTACACAGATGACCTTGTTACAAGCTCTGCCATTACTTCTTTTGATATTCATAATTATATTTAGTGTCAATTTTATAACTGAGCTCACCTCCAACCTGGCTACTACAGCTATGCTTTTACCCATATTAGCCCCCATAGCCTTAAATCTGAATTTGAATCCTTACATGCTTTTAGTTGCAACAACTGTTGCTGCTTCATGTGCCTTTATGCTCCCTGTAGCGACACCTCCAAATGCTGTCGTTTTTGGATCAGGCTACCTGAGGATTCCAGACATGGTGAGAACTGGGATTTGGATGAATGTGATCTCTATACTCATACTTACAGTAATGGTATATTTCTTATTGCCCTTTATATGGGATTTTGACCCCTATGGGGCTCCTCAAAAATTTATAACCCAACAACCTTAATTATTAAGCAACAATCCTATAAAAACTTAAATCATGGAAAAAGTAAAAAATTTAGTATTCACTACAGTAATCTTCTCTTTTGTTTTACTGCTTTTTACCGGCTGTCAGGACGATGACGAAGTCAATTCATTAGATGACGGGGTGCTTAGAGTACTCGCAAGTAACATCAATAACACCAAATTTGAAAATGGTGTGGAAAATGTGAGCACAGACTTTACTATTGAAATGGTCTTTTCTCACTCTATGGATACAGAAAAGTTAACCTCAGCGCTTTCATTTTCTTCTGAAAATGGAAACCCTGTGGATTATTCACTTGAATTCACAAAAGTAAATTCAACTGTAATTATCTCTGGAAATCAGGAATTAGATTATTTAACTACTTACACGATAGAACTGCCATCAGGAGCTTATGGAGTTAATGGAGAAGCGATCAAAGATCCGATTTCTTTAAGTTTCAAGACAGAAGCTTTTACGCTTCCAGTAGTAGGGCTATCAAGCGATGTGATCGAATTAAAAGAAAATTCAGAAACTGCTACCATAACTGCTTCTTTAGATAAAACTACAGAAGACGATGTGACTATAAATCTAGCTTTTGGAGGATCTTCTACTCTCGATGCAGATTATTCTGTCTCTTCTCAAAGTATCGTTATCCCGGCAGGAAACCTCACAGGAACTTTAGAATTAACAACTAACCTTGATGATGAAAATGATGATAATGAAACGGTCGTAATTACTATAGATTCCATTGAAAATGCTACCGAAGATGGTTCACAGGAATTAACGCTGTCTATAATACAGGAACTGGCCCCCTTAGCTTTAAAAGGAGTAATGGCACTTACCTGGGATGGCTCCGGAACCAATGATGGAAAAGCGGTACACGTTGTTGCTAATGAAGACATTGCAGACCTAAGTGTTTATGGGTTGGGTGTAGCTAATAACGGTGGAGGAACCGATGGACTCGAATATAGTTTCCCAGCCATTTCAGTTTCAGCTGGTGATGATATCCTTGTAGCCAGAAGCCCAGAATTACTTTCAGCTTATTTTGGCGACTGCAATACTGAATTCGAACACATCCTGCAGGCTAATAGCTCTATAAGTCAAAACGGTGATGATGCCATTGAACTTTTTAGTGGTGAAACAAAAATTGAAACCTATGGAGATGAAAATGTTGATGGAACAGGAGAAGTTTGGGAATACAAAGGCTCATGGGCTTATAAAATAGGGAGAGAATGGACCTATGGCGGTGTAGAATGCAGTGTAGGTAGTACTACTACACAAGACTCCAGCTGTACCTACCCTATATGTGAGGATGCTCTTCAATTAAAAGGTGTTATGGCACTCCTATGGGATGGAAGCGGCACCAATGGTGGTAAGGCTATTCATGTAAAAGCCATAAAAGACATACCAGATTTGAGTATCTATGGTGTAGGTATTGCCAACAACGGTGGCGGAACCGATGGATTAGAGTTCTCTTTTCCAGCCATTGCTGTAGAGGAAGGAGACGACATCCTTTTATCCAGAGAGCCTGCAACACTTACTGCTTATTTTGATAGCTGTGCAAACGAGTTTGAGCATGTGATAGAATCAAATAACTCTGTCAGTCAAAATGGTGATGATGCAATTGAATTATATAAAAATGAAGTGGTAATAGAAACTTACGGCGATCCTGATGTTGACGGAACTGGAGAGTCATGGGAATATTCTGGTACCTGGGCGTTTAAATCTGGTGGAACATGGACAGCAGGAATATTGGATTGTGCTGCAGGTTCTACGACCACGCTCAACTCAGAATGTCCTTATCCATTGTGTAATTAAAACTTCAGTATGAGATATTATCTGTTTTTTGTAATTATTTTAGGAAGCTTACTATCGAGTTGTGGAGGAGAGGATGATCCTGTCATCGATAACAATCCAGATATCGAAGAAGAGTCGGCAGATACTGGAGCATTTGTCTTTGAAGTAAATGGAAGTGATGCTAATTTAAACATGACTGTCTATTATCACATACCAGAAGGCGATGTAGAAAACATGCCTGTTTTATTTGTCCTTCATGGCAATGGCAGAAATGCAACAGGCATTAGAAATGCCTGGATAAAAGAAGCCAATGCCAAAGATATTATCCTGGTAGCGCCAGAATTTTCTGACGGGGATTTCCCTGGTGGAGATGGTTATATATTAGGTAATGTCTTTGAAGATGGAGATAATCCAAGCCCTGAAACCTTAAACCCAGAAGAAGATTGGGCGTTTTCTGTACTAGAACCCTTGTTTGATGAAATTAAATCTAAAACAGGCAACTTGTCGAGTACTTACAACATCTTTGGATTCTCGGCTGGAGCTCAGTTTGCACATCGGTTTATGATGTTTAAACCAAATGCGAGGTTTGATAAAGTTCTGGCTTCAGCTGCCGGATGGTACACTGTACCCGATATGTCTATATCTTTTCCTTATGGCATTGATAAATGCCCAATTAAAGAAGTCTCCCCGTCGTCTTATTTTTCAACAGACTTTACGCTTCAAATTGGAACTTTGGACAACGACCCTAATGCTGGTGCCCTGAGGCGAAATGCTGTTGTAGATCAGCAAGGAGATAATCGCTATGACCGCGCATTCCATATGTTTAACACATCTAAAATCATAACAGAGGAATTATCGCTTAATTTTAATTGGTCAATTATAGAAACACAAGGAAATGATCATGATCTTGGAGGAAGCATCCCACAGGCTTCTGACCTTTTATATTGAATTTTATTGAAAATTATCTAAAAGTTTTTTGAATAGCCAAATCTGAAAATGCAGTAAAAAGCAACTATGACCGTTGTCTTCTTACTGCATTTTTTAAGTTAAGTCTTTTCAACGAAAGGATTTTAGTCTTCGATTTGCTCCCCGGACTTTTTCTTTTTGAAAGACCTGTACACGAAATATAAAACTCCGAAAACTAAAATGTATGGGAAAGCCATAAGGTAAACGATACCATCGTTGATAGCTTCTGCCTGCCCTGTATCTTGCTCAGATTCCAGAACTGCCCTACACATAGAACATTGGGAAGTAGACTCCCAGACTATAGCGAGCATCAATACACATGTCAATACAATTTTTTTCATCTTCATCAGCTTTCAAGGTTAATAATATGGCAACATAAACAGATAAACCAAAACTCCTGTAATAGCCACATACATCCAGATTGGAAAAGTCCATCTGGCAATTTTTTTGTGCTTTTCGTATTCTCCAGTCAAACCTCTATACATGGTAAACAAAACAAGAGGGATTATGATTCCTGAAAGAGCGATATGAGTAATCAGAATAAAGAAATAAACATACATCAATATTCCCTCACCTCCATAGGGTACCGGTTCATTACTTATTTTAGAAATCACATAACTAACTAAAAAGAGAGCCGAAAGGCCAAAAGCAGTAATCATAACATTTCTATGAGCTATTTTTCTCTTTTTTTTGATGAAAGTATATCCTAAAAATAAAAGTATAGCAGTCATGCCGTTTATCAAAGCATGAAAGAATGGGAAAGAACCCACTTCCAAACCCAATAAATCGTATCGTGTTGGGAGATTCATAAGAATAACCACAACAATAGGAACTACGATAGAAAGTCCGATGATTATCGGCACTATTGTTCTATCTGATTTTGATAACGTAGCTTTCATAAGTTTACTTTTTTTAAACAGCTGTCTCAATGACTCAGTCAAAAAGGTATAGACTTAAATTATTCACTTAATCTTGACCGTTTCATTTTAATAATATTTCTATGTCTTCTATTAACATATCAATTTGTTGAGTCTCATGGCTTTCTGCGGAAGATTCATTTCTGGGAACTGAACCTTGGTAGAAAATGATCGGGTTTCCAGCTTCATCTTTTCTGCTTCGCAGATAACCATCCTGGTCGATAAGCGCAAAAAAACCTGAATGTTCAAAACCGCCTTCTGCGTTTTGAGATTCCTGAGCATAAATGTTGAAGCCATTATTGGCCAGCTCGTAAATTTCATCTCGTTCTCCAGTTAAGAAATTCCAGTGTGGATGTTTTACTCCAAGCTCATCGGCATGTTCTTTAAGAACTTCGGGGGTATCATGCTCTGGATTAATTGTAAAGGAAGCAATCCCAAAATCCATATTCCCATAAAACTCATCCTGCACTTCAAGTAAGTTTTCGTTCATAACCGGACAAATAGTGGGGCAAGTCGCAAAAAAAAATTCTACAACATAAACTTTTCCAAGATAGTCTTCATCAGAAATAGTATCCCTGTTTTGATTTACAAACTCAAATTCAGGGACTTTTTTTCGCTGACCATTGATTTCTATATAAGCTAAACTGTCTTGAGAATTACGGGACAACATCTCATTGACCACCCAAATTCCAAACACCAAAATCACCAGAGATATGCCTACGTAAGAATATTTTTTCATTAGTTTTTTTCTCTTTGTGCGTTATTTTTCTTTAAAGCAAATCTGTATTCGGCCAAAATAATCTTTACATCGTCGTTCATTTTATCACTTACTTCTTTGATATTACTAAGATCATAGGCGTATTTAGTTCCTTCGTCCTCATCATCACTGCGCCCACGCAGATTCATTTTCTTATCTATGATAAATGCATAAGGCGATGATAATTTATCGTCCAGTTTAAGATCAGAATCCAGGCTGTTGAATAAGCCTTTAATTTTCTCATCTTCAAGTTCAAGAAACAACCATTCGGAAGCATCTGATGTGCTATTGATTTCGGTTTTAAAGGTTTCAATATTTTCTTCTGAATTTAATTCCGTTACCGTTACGACCTGGAAATCATCAAACTCATGATAGCGATCATAGATTTTTTCTTTCATATTGAAAGCATGAACTTTCTTGGTATTGAAATCCTTCCCGAAGAAAGTGAGAATAGTAATTTTATTATCAAAAGTGATGTCATCGGTTTCAAAACGCTTTAAAACTGAAAGGTCTTCGTTGAGGACAGGAAGTTTTCCAAAGGAATTAATCCCGCTAGAAAAGAATAAGTAAGCCACCAGCGGAAGTACAAATAAGACGATAAGAACAATGTACTTTTTCATATTTAAAATAATTTCAAAATTAAAAAAGGCGGTTTTAAAAAACCGCCTTTTGAAGTATATTTAACCTTTCTTTTTTAGAAATCCCAGGTGATATAACCGTTTTCATATATCTCTTGTATATAGGTCCCTTCTATCAATAAAATCGCTATTAAGTACGAGATTAAAAAGACCGCCGTCCAGACAACAACCCTTCTCAGACTTGCTGTTTCGTGTTCCATGTGCATGAAAGCCCAAACAATATAATAAGCCTTTACAATAGTTAGACCTATAAAGATCCAGTTAAGTAAGGATAGTGAAACGAGGTCTGTGTGGACTAGGAAGTCTGGTTTTAAAATACCAAAAACCACTTCTACTATAGTCAATATGGACAGTATAATAAAGACCTGCCAGATTCTTTTTTTTGCTCCTGAATGTGCTGTGTGAGTTGTATCGTGTGCCATTAGCTTATAAATTCAATAGTTTAATAAATTATACCAGATAGAAAAAAGTAAATACAAATACCCATACCAGGTCAACAAAGTGCCAGTACAGCCCAACTTTTTCTACCATTTCATAACTTCCTCTTTTTTCGTAAGTTCCTAACAATACATTGAAAAATACGATGATAAGAATAAAAACCCCTGAGAGTACGTGAAAGCCGTGAAATCCAGTGATAAAGAAGAAGAAACCACCAAATAATGGTGCCCCATATTCGTTTTTAGTTAAATTAGCTCCTTCAATAACTCCTATTCCAGAGGTGTTTAATTTTAAAAGGGATTCTTCCCGATTGAGTACTTCTTTCTCGCCTTCATCTGTTAATTGCATGGTTCTAACGCGAAGGTCTGGATTTGCTGCAAAGCCTTTTTTCACATCTTCTATTCCTAAAGGATTATAAGAACCTTCAGATTGAAACCAAATACCATTTTTATTCTCATGTTTAGTTCTGACGCCTGGTGTAGGAGTAGCGAATTCATCTAAAGCCACTCGATTTCCATCAGCATCTGCAAATTGGATGATTTTACCACTTCTGGTTTCAACAGCACCATATTCGCCACTGATGAAATTACTCCACTCCCAAGCCTGAGAACCTACAAAAATAATACCTCCCAATATGGTCAATGCCATATAGGTGATTACTTTATTTTTTTTCATCTGGTGACCAGCATCCACAGCAAGCACCATGGTGACAGACGAAAATATCAGGATGAATGTCATCAAAGCCACATAATACATCGGTGCATCTACACCGTGTAAGAAAGGAAAATGATTGAACACCTCATCTGCTATAGGCCATTCGTTTATAAATTTAAATCTTGTAAAACCGTAAGCTGCTAAAAACCCTGAGAATGTAAGTGCATCAGAAGAGATGAAAAACCACATCATCAATTTTCCATAACTAGCTTTTAGAGGTTTTTCTCCTCCACCCCAAGATTTTCCTTCGGTACCTGTTTTCGCAACGGTAGTAGCTTCCATAAAAGTTAAATATTAATGTCTCGCAAAAATAGACAATTTTCTTATTATCTAAAGAAATATAAAAACAAAAAGAGGTAAAGCCAAAGCCCGTCTACGAAGTGCCAAAAGGTAACTCCCAAACGCAATCCCAACATATCCCCCTTAGAATATTTCTTTTTAAAATGATTATAAATTACGACTAATAGCACGATTAGACCTGCTACAACGTGCACTACGTGAGCCAAAACTAAAAGGTATATAAAGGACATTGTAATGCTACTTGCACTTCCCGTAAAGTAATAACCAGCTTCCACAATTTCATTAAATCCGATAAACTGCATGACCACGAATAAAACTCCTAACACAAAAGTGGATATAATGGCAATATTAGCCTTGTTCATATCTCCTTCAGCAGTAAATTTCTTGGTTAAATGAAATGTGATACTGCTTGTGAAAATGACTACCGTACTCCAGATAAAAACATCTGGCAACTGGTAGTCTGTAAGCCAGTCTGGACGGTTTTTACTTACTACGTAGGCACTGGTGAGGCCTGCAAACATCATCCCCATACTTATAATGCCGAACCACATCATCATCATTCTTGCCCGTTTGTGTTTCTCGTCTAAAGCCATATTCTGATATATTTATCTAAAACGTAAATTATTTGTATTAAAGTTATGTAAGACACACTTGCCAGCATAAGCTGTCTGGCATGTTTGGTCTCTCTGTTTTTATAAAGCTGGATAGCATAATACAACATCACCAGTCCAAAGACAAAAATTAAACCAGCAGAAACAATAGATAATCTAAGCTCGCCTGTAACTCCTAAAACAGGAATAACAGAGACAATAAGTGTCCAAATGGTGTAAAGTATAATTTGAACAGCCGTTCCTTTATCTCTCTTACCTGTTGGCAACATGAAAAACCCACCTTCTTTATAGTCCTCATAAAGCCACCAGCCCAGCGACCAAAAATGAGGAAACTGCCAAAAAAATTGAATCATAAACAAGGTTCCTGCTTCTATTCCAAACGATCCAGTAGCTGCAACCCAACCTAGCATAAATGGAATAGCTCCTGGAAACGCCCCTACAAATACAGATAATGGGGTCATCGTTTTGAGTGGAGTATAGACACTTACATAAAGAAAAATGGAAATAGCTCCAAACATGGCTGTAATTGGATTGATTACAAAAAGCAACGATAATCCTACTACTGTTAATATGGATGCGATGGCAAAAGCAGTATTTACCGTCATAGAACCAGATGGGATAGGACGATTTCTGGTTCTTTTCATCTTAGCATCCAGGTCTTTTTCTATAATCTGATTGAACGCATTGGAAGCACCAACCATGGCGTAACCCCCAACAGCAAGTAGGACTAAATTTCCAAAATGAAATTCGTCGACACCCAATAAATAGCCGGCAATAGAAGAAAACACAACGCTTAGTGCTAGCCTAAATTTTGTGAGTTCTTTAAAGTCTTGTACCCAGGAGAAAAAGTGTGTATAAACTAAGGAATTGGACAATACTTGAAATTTTTGCGAAGATACGGCTAAAAAGTTTTTTTGAGGAAGCAGACGTTCGTTAATGTTTGCTAAGAATTTCTTTAGTAGTCATAATACCAATTGAAAATATCTGTTCTGAATCCAAAGTTCAACCAGGTTGTAGATCTGTCAAAATTGAGAGTTGTATTTTGAGAAACGTCAAGGTTACGATGGATGAGACTAACATAAGCTTTTAAATTGGTCGTGGGATTCACGATAAAACCTGCTTCTAGTTCTCCGTAATAAGAATTAGCCCTGTTTCCCTGACCAATAGCAATGCCTTCATCTGCAATTCTCAACCGCTCATCCCCAAGCAAATCCGTTCCATAGAAAGGGTTGTTATCTGCATTGGTTTCAAAACCACGCTCGCCGAAAATAAATTTTGCATGACCATAGAACCTGTCTTTTTTATACCTGGTGATCAACAAAAGCTCTCTAAAATTTGCGCCCCAAAGATGAGCCAGCGGCTGGTTGTCGTTGGTATAATGTAGGTTTAACGTATTGTGTGAATACGTATACGGCCTCACTTGGTTGTATTCCAACTGAAGGAAAAGGTTGTTTACTTTAAAAGCATCGGCATATTTAACACCCATTTGAAACCCGAATTTGTTTCTCCAACTTTTATTTCCAGCCCTCACTTCTTCTACAGAAAACTCATCGATAATAAGTTGACCATAAGTATTGATTTGATTTGTCCACTTGTATTTATAACTTAGCCCAATGATAGACTTTCCAGATCGGGATCCTGTACCATATTCAGCCATATTGTAAAACAATACTGGATTTATAAAATTCCAGTCGAACCCACGGTTTGGCTCACTTTCAAATAAAACAGTTTCGAACAGCCCAATGTTCAAACGTTTGTTGACATTGAAACTCAAATAATGCGTCGCCATATATTTGGTCAAAAATGCTCCTCCATCGGTGGATGTATTAGGATTTCTCAATGAAGACCAAATATTTGTATACTTGAATTTCCAAAAGGTAGTGTTCATTTTGAAATATGCATTTGGGCTTGGAGTATCACTCCTAAACAATGAACGATAACCGTCTCCTATGAAATTTTTCCCTCTTCCAAATTGAATATCAAGAAAATCAGCAGCCTGGTAAGCAAGGTAACCCTCCACCACAGGATAATCAAACCCGTCTTTAAAAGGTTCACCTATACCTCGTCCGGGAACACTAACCTGAAACGTGTCATTTCTGCCACGACTTATAGCTAAATCATTGAAGTAGCCTGCAAATTTTCCCTGACTTTCATAAATCGCAGTAAATAAATTGAGACGTTTCCCTAAACCTGCCTGAAGAACACCTGCTCTGGTATTGTTATAGGTTGTATAGGACTCTTCAAAATCCTTTCCCACCTGCAAATCTGCAGCAATATCGAATGTAAACCAATAATTTTCACCCTGAATTTGAACTGTATTTTCATTAAAAAACTTCTTACCAAACCAGGATTCCTTATCATAAAATAAAGCCAGATTTTCTTTTTTCATATCATAGTAAGGTTCTACTTCTCTATACTGAAAAGGCTTGGAGGCTGTGTGCGCATTGGTGCCAATTTTATCCATATTGACTGTAAACCTGTTGTAAAGTTCATGAGAAAGCGGAATGTTTAGCCCACTGCTGTATTGCGGATAAGTGAAGTCTTTCGTTTTAATATTGTCAAATTCACTTTGGTAACTTTTCAAAGGTTTTTCCTTTTGAATGGCATCTTCTGTAAATGAAGATTCAGTTAAGGGTATCTGAAGAGGCATTCTGTATTGAGCATAAGTTGGTGCTCCATTATAAGTAGCTGGAGATATTTCTGGCAAAGCATTAAATACTCTTCCCAGTTCTTCATTTAAAGCCTCATATTCTGAGTTGATATAAAGCACTTGAAATACACCTTCTTTATCTACTTCAAATAAAACCGTGGCTAAGCCCTTAAAATTTTCTGAAGCTATGACTGAAGGCTCCTTGTAATTTAAACGAATAAATGATTTGAGTTGTTCTTTAAAACAATGTTCCTGCTCGGCCTTAAGCACGTTTTTACATTCGGGGAAAGTAGGGTAGTTTTCTGTTTTGGAAATAAAGTTTTGACTTGAAGCCACGAAACTAAAAAAGACTAAAACAACAGGAAGAAATTTCATAATGAGAAAATTGAAAAACGCTATACAAATGTGATTTAAAAATAGCAATAAAAAAAATCCCGAATGTAATATTCGGGATTTAAGTAATTAATATAAATGAATTTAATCCTGTACTTGGAAAGTAATAGGTAGAGAGTAAAGAACCCCTACATTTTGACCTCTTTGCTGTCCAGGTTTCATCTTAGGCAGTTTTTGTATAACTCGCTCACCTTCAGATTGTAATCTTGGGTGAGGTGCTCTAGCTGCAACATTTACAATGTTACCTTTTTTGTCAATTTTGAACTGCACATATACTCTGTTGATACCACTTAAGCCTAAATCTGCAGCTAGTCCAGTATCAAAATTTTTATTTACAAACTCACTGATTTTCTTACTCATGCATTGCTTACGCTCCTCATTATTATTTAAACCTTCACAACCTGGAAAGATTGGAACACTTTCAATAACAGCAAAAGGAACGTCACCAATCTCTTCTTCCACTTCTTCTACTTCTTCTACTTCAACTATTTCGTCCTGGTTGGTTTCTGTAGACTCTATAATAACTTCTTCCACTTCGGAATCATCTTCTACAACCTCAATCACTTCTGGAGCTGGTGGTGGCGGTGGTGGTGGGGGTGGCGGAGTTTTCTGTATTTCAGTAATGGGCACATCTTCCTCTTCTAACATATTGAGATTCACAGTACCAGTATCAATGGCTTCTTTGTCGTAGGTTTTCCACTCTATCATCATCAGAGTGATTCCAAGGACGACAACTAGTCCGATTTGGAAAAACAAAAGACTTCTTCTGGAAAGATCTTTTTTTGGATTCTTTTTGGGTTCCATATTTTTATTTTAAATAGATTACTAAAGTATAAAAAAAATGAAATTTAGTTTCACTTTGAATTTATATTTTCGAAAATTCTTTTCTCAAAGAATTTAAAACACAGGTAACTTGCAATAACTCCAATACTATTGGATAAAATATCATAAACGTCAAAAACTCTCACCTCTGTTATAAGCTCTTGAAATATTTCAATAACGATGCCAAAAATAATAATTCCTAAGGAAATTGTAATTTTAGACACAATTCTTTTTGAGGAAAATGGCTGCAATGCTATTAGCCAAACAGTATTCAAGACAAAATAAGCTATAAAATGATAGAACTTATCTTCGTTTTTGACCTCAAGCTGTGGCAAGTCGCTAATATCCGTCAATGATAGATAACCGATAAATAATGTACAAAAAAGAGCAAAAGGCAGAAGCAGTTTGCTATTCAATATGAGACTTATAAGTTTCTGCATCCATCAACTCTTTAACCTCATCTTGATTGGCTATTTTCATTTTTATCATCCATCCCTTATCGTAAGGCTCTTCATTGACCATCTCCGGTTCATCTTCTAGATCTTCATTGAATTCCAGAATTTCACCAGTAAGTGGCAAGTATAAGTCAGATACTGTTTTTACAGCCTCTACGGTTCCAAAAACTTCATCTTTGTCCAAAGTTTCACCAATAGTTTCGACTTCTACATAAACAATGTCACCAAGTTCGCCTTGAGCAAAATCAGTGATGCCGATCGTTGCAGTATCTCCATCGATTTTAATCCATTCGTGATCTTTTGTGTACTTTAAATTATTTGGTACATTCATTTTTAATTGATTTTAATTTCCAAAATTATATCTTAACGTTACTCCTGCCCTAATTGTGGTTTGAGGGAATATCGTTGAAATTGCATTCTGCGAAAATACATGATCGTAGAAAAATAACGCCGTTAAATTTTTAGTAAATGCATAATCGGTAACAATATTTATAGACCAGATGTCCTGACCTGAGGTTACACGGTTACTCAGCACATCCAGACTTCTTATTATAGTTTTATTTCTTCGCAAGGAAATATCCGCTTTTATATTCAAATCACTGCTCAAAACCCTGCGATTTCCTTCAAATTGCGTAATTATAGTGAGGTCTTTTATCCTGTAACCTAGACCTACCACATACTCATCTCCCTGCATTTCGGTTAAAAGATTATTGTTGAAACTCAATGACAAAGCTCTGTCTTTTCTTATTTCAGCAACTACACTTAAGGAGTTTTTCATTTCAAAATCCAACTTTACTAAAGGACTAAACTCCTCTATAAGATTCACATTCGACACAAAAAGTTCTGGTCTAAAGTTCCCTTCCGGATCTCTATTGAAATCCCCATAAGGATCTCTCCTGTTATATTCTAAATTGGATTGAAATTGATTGATGGTGTAAGTTGACCTGTACCCGTGCTGAACTGAAAATCGATTAAAATTTTCCTTGAACCAGGTTAATCTCATGAAACCAGTATACTGCAAATTCCAGCCGGGAATAGGAATATCCCTAAATTGACCTAAACTTTCACTTTCTGCACTCGATCCTGTATAAGCAGATAAAAAAGAAGGGAGTAAGACCGCCTGACTGGTTCTGCCAAATCCAACTGGAAACCCATTTTCATCAATATTATCAGGGTTATTTAGATTAACACCTGCTTGTTCTGCAAGTCTGTTAGCTATGATAAATCGGTTTTCTTTAAACTGCTCGAAATTTTCAGAAAAGTCACTGGTACTCGTACTGAAAGACGTACGAATCATATTGGTGGAGATGTTGAAATTTCCAAACGTGTTTGGAATGATGGAATTATAAGCCATAGTTTCAGGATCTACCCTGAAGTTTTCTGTATAAGTCTCAGAATACCTTCTATTGGCATTCAAATCTATAGTAAGACCTTGCAAAAGCTTTAATCCTGCCTGGACGTCTAGCTGCTGATTCTCTGTTCTGGTATATTGCTCATTAAAATCCTGATACATGGTAAGCCAACCACGTCTGGCCACTTCTCTCCTCACATCATTCTGACTTCCAAATGTAAATCCAGCCGTTGGCTTTAAAGTTCCTCCAAATCCTACATCGTTCGTATAGCCTGGCAAAAAGATCCCCTCGGTCTCTGAGTAGTTAATCTGAACCCTGTCCAAAGCCGTTACAACACCTATGAGAGTGTTCATAGCCTTATCACCAGTGCTGAGTTTAGTTGTAACTTCCTGAGAGTCGTTCTTATCTTGGTCTTGCGCTTGTTCTGGCTGCCCCCCTCTTCTCCTGCTTGTATTCCTTTTGATCTGAGCTGGGTTCTGAACTTTCTTCTTGGTCAATCCTAAATAAGAATACAGACTGGACATGTTTAGATTTCCATTGATTTGATGGCTGGCTGAGTTTTGTACTGAATTTCCTAAGTCTGGAATTGCCTCTAAATCACGTAAAATCTCTGAACCTTTGGTCCAAAGAAAGTCTCCTGTGTAAGAATACTGGGATTGAATAAACTTTAAAAAAGGAATTTTATTAAAAGGTAAGGTATAATTGACCTGAAGTTGTTGATAATGCCGGTTTGGAATCCCTACATCGAAGAAATCATCAAAAATACCTATGCTGTTATCCTGAACATTATTTTCATCTATGTAATTTCTTACAATCCTGTTTGTCGACGCATTGAAGTTGAAGTTTAATGCTTTTGTCAGGCTGTAATCAATGGCATACTGCCAGTCAAAAAAGTAATTCCTTTGAAATAACTTAGGGGTCCCTATACTTCCAGGAGGCAGATTAAACTCCCTGTACCTCAACTCGTTATATTGCCGATTTACATCAGCTCCGGCAGTGATACTGTTGGGCAGTAGATTCACATTAAAGTCCTTGAAAATAGCAAAATAGGGGCTTTCAAAAAGACCTATTTTTTCAAAAGGTTTTATTTCCAGAGGCTCAAGATTATAGGCGTAGGTCATCGCCGCATCCACATTTTGATCTAGTGATTGTCTTATTTGGAAATCTCTGTAATTGGTTTCATTATAACTCCCGGATAATGTGAAATTCTCTATGTCATATGGCATAGGTGTCCTTTCTGTATCAGTCCTGTCTTTACGCAAACCGATTACACTTATACCTTGTCTAAGGGTATAGGTTTCTGCCTGTTCCTGAAAATCTGACCTGTCGGTTTCATCGACTGCATTATCCAGAAGGGTTTCCAGTTCGAGATCTCCATACACCGGGTCGAACTGTGGAGTTATTAATTCTTCTCCTCTGCTATAACTGACAGGAATTTTTACGCTCCATTTCTCTGGTAAAACCTGTCCTAGATTTAAACCTGTCACTACATCATACTGCTTAATGTCTTCCCTGCTTCTCTGATTTGGCCCCTGCTCTATAGCTCCAAAGCCTATTGTAGATCTACGCCCACTTGCAGATATGTTTGCGAAATCAGCAAAATTGGTATCTAAATTAAGAACAGCCGCCCAGCCGCCTTCATTTTTCAGTCCGGAAAGCCTTAGCTCGTTAAACCAGACTTCACCAGAAACATTTTGGTTACTCGAGTTTTTAAGACCCAGCATGATGACTCTTATATTACCAAAACTGGGATTTCCTATAATTCCAACTTTGACTTCTTCATTGAAATTGCCATCGACTAGATTCATAGATTTATCAAAGTAATTGAGCTTAAGATTACTTAAGTTATCATCTCCAAGCACTCTCGACTTGATTTGCTGAAGGAGATCTAAGGGTAAGTTCACATCGTTTTCTAAAGGCCATACCCCTCGAGGAGAATAATCCTGAGGACCTGAGGTTTTCAATGGAATTTCAATTTGATAATAGTTGTTGGTGAAATCGATTCCCATCCTGATAAATGCGGTAAGCTCACCATCCTGAAGCTGAGCATTGGGAGGGGACAAGGGTTGCGCATGAAGAAACATTTCTATATTTTCATACTGACGCATGTCTATTTGATAATTTTTGAAAACACCCCTGGAGTCCATAGGATCTAGGTTTTTCACTCTCAAAGCAAGTGATTTTTCATTTTCTCTTATCGCTACATTATTACTGACTAATTCTTCTCTTAAAACTCCTGGAGGCGTCACATAATTGGAGGTATTCTCCTCACTTACAGCTTCAGAGAAAAACTTTGTATCTCCAATTTTAGGATTAGATCCATCGGGCAAAATGGGCAAATCGTAATCGAAATAGTCTCCCCTTACCAGCTCCAGAGTTCCAAATCTTAAAATGGTTTCCCGATCAAAATCCGTCATAAACATTCTCATAAAACGTATAGATCTTAAATCGCTTATCCCTCCAATGGCAAATTCCTCGCTGGTTCTAAGAGGAACTCTGAATTGTATCCATCTCGCTTCAATCTGTTCCCCATTTTGGAGCGTGGCTATGACTTCCTGAACGTCTGTAATATAATCTGAATCTATTCCTGCTACAGAACTTGTGTTGTTTTCGACACTCATGTTCGGAAAGACAGGAACTTCGTATTCGAAGTAACTATCGATAGTGTTCATGGTATTATCCAGGTTCACATCTTCAACATCTGGAAAAACAGAATTCCCTCTGCTGTTTTCAGTCACAATCACAGGGTTATTCCCTTCGGCCCCATTAAATTTTCTATAGCGATTCAAGATATCGCCTTCTCTGTTTAGGTAATATTCATAATCATCGTTGGAAGGATCTTCAAAATTGGCAAAAGAAGGAAACTTCTCTGCCTCATCTTGATTGATCAACCCATCGAAACCTACATCTTGATTGGTTCGTTCTTGCCCGTCTGTATCGAAAGCATAAACTAAAGACTGGTTGCTGGGTACTTTACCAAAATTAGTCGTTAGTGCATTAGAACTCCCCCCATCTTCCGGCAATCCATTCTCAAATTGCTTCCTTCCGTCCTTTAAAATATCCTCGGTAATACTCCCAAAATTAAGCACCACCTTCCCACCAGTATTCCCAGCATTTTCAGGATAAATAAAGGGATCCATTACCCAAAATTCCACATATTCTACATTGGATTGTTCAAAATCTGTAGTTTGTAAGCCTCTCATAATCCCACCGAAATTTTGTTTTGGATTAGGGAGGCTATTATCAGTGTTTGCAGCTGGGTTGTAATTGTACATTCCTCTTTCTCCTGGCCTGTATACAAGATCTAAAGGGAATAACGTCTGAATTTGTCCTGGAACAATATCCCTATTAGGAAATATTTCATTGATAGTAATACGTCTCGAATAGTATTGAGAGAGATCCTCGTCTGAAATATCTGCGGGTCTCTGCGTACTATAAAAAATAGGATCTATAGTATACCAATTCAACTTTGCTCTAAAATCATTTATGCTCAGGTCATTATTGGCATCGAAATTTCCATTGGCATCTTTTGGTCCCCGGTAACCAACTGGAGAACTCGCCAATTTCCAGGCTGTAGCGTCTATTATTGAAATCGAGGTTTGAGAGCCTTCAAAATCATCCACATAACTGGTAGCTTCTCCTTCAAAATTATTTGCCTGCGGCGAACCTGGCAGCAAGTAGGCGAACTCTCCCCTCAGTGAAAAATTAGATTCTACGTCGGTGTCAATATTTGGTAGCTTATTGACCATTCTTGTAAAGAACGGGACTTGTGTATTATAATTGAAATTCACCCCAAAAATACTGTTGTTAACAGGTTCGGTTCCAAAATCTGCTTTTTGAGTGATAGGTCTTTCGTTCAAATTCAAAAACGTACCACCAATTAATAATTCTTCGCTAAATCTATGCTGAACATCAATCCCTGTAAAGCGCTTGGTTTGCCTTCCAAACAAAGCATTGTTTTCTGTTGAGACCTCAATGGGTATATCAGAAGCCAATAAGGCTTCATCCAGAATATTTACTCTACCCAATTCATAATCTACTGTGTAATCTATGCCTTCCTGTAAGACTCTACCTCCAGCTGTTACCTTTACAGATCCTCTAGGAACATTAAAGGCTCCAATAGGAATCCCTCCTGTATTAGTAGATTTATAACGCCCAGATAATCGGAATTTATTTTTTTCGGCACCTTCCTGTTGTGCTTGGATTTTAGTTGTTCTATAAAGGCTTCTAAAAACGTATTTGGACTGATTACCGTTGTAGGTTTCAGGATTATCGTAGTTTTCCGGACCAGATTCAGGTGTAGGATCTAACTTATTGAAGAGGTACTCTCCAAAGGGTTCTACTTTGGTAAATTTCAAAACGCCATTTTGTGGATCTATGGTGATGCCTGGAACAAAATCAAAAAACCCGTCTCCGCCACTAACAGGATCATTGTTAAAATTCAATCTATCCAAATCCAACACCTGCAAAAGATTCGTTTCACTTACATCCTCGGGAAGTGGAGTGCTACTCTCTGGGGCCTGTTCAATAAAATTAACCGGCTGTGGATCCGCGTATAGAATATTAAGACTAAACCCATCCTGTTCCAGATCCAATGCTCCAAGTTCATAGAAATTTTTCATCATCAAATCCCAAATAGGCTCTTCTACGAATGTAATGGGGCTCTTGAGAAGTTTTACAATTAAGTTTTGGTTGATTGCAATTTGCTCACCTTCTACCTGAGTATTTTCCTGAGTTTCGGTTGCGGACGGCCCCCCATTACCAAACTCTCCAACCTGAAAAACTCTTCCATCGGTAGTCGTATATTCAAAAGCAACACCAAGAACTTCATCGTTATTTAAGCGCTGGTTCAAGGAAATGTACCCTAATTGAGTATCCAGATAATATTCATTGGGTTGTAATTCTCTGGCATTTTCCAAAATAGCATAATCGCGACCTTCTGAAACAAAAGGCTGAGCAGATCCAAACCCCTGCTGTACGGTTGCAAAATCTCTTATTTGATTGGTTAATGCAGATTGCCCTCCTACGCCTATCCCTGTAGGATTGAATAAGTTGTTGGGGTTATTCGGTCTCGCGTTCGGGTTTAAAATAAAATTTGGAACTGGCGACGAAATAGGATTTCCTGTATTATCCTTAAGAAGGCCCAAATTCTCTGGGGAACTCTCACCAAGATCCTGTATGGCGACAATATTTCTTGCACTGGAAGTCGTTTGAGAATTGTTGGTTCTGTTGGTGACCCAGACCTGTATCCTTGTAATTTGAATCCTGCTATTTATAAAAGGATAATTTTCTAAAGAACTATCGTATTGATCTTTAAAATAATGTGACAAGAAAAAATGCCTGTTGTTATCATAGTCCAGAACAAATTTATCGAATTCTCTTACCCTTGCACCTCCCTGTATATTCACACTTTGACGTTCTGAATTTAATTCTGAAAAGACTCCCGTTATCGTAGTTTTTCCAAACTTAAGTTCAGTTTTAACCCCAAATAAACTTTGTGACCCTTGAATAAGCGAACTATTGGTATTCATCTGAACATTACCTACCTCAATTTTTTGTACGATATCATCTTCAGTGGGTGAATATTCTAATTTGATTTGATTCTGAAAATCGAAAGTGGATTGTGTATCATATTCAGCATTAACCTGAAGCCTGGATCCGACTGAAGCCTGCAAACTCAAACTTATCTGCTGGTTAAAGTCGAAGGTGAGATTGCTTTGATTTCTTGGGGAAAGAGAAGGATTGTCTTGTTTGCTGTAAAGGATTCCCATGTCTACTGCAACCGAACCTCGTGGAGTTACCTCTATTTCATCGCCACCAAATAAAGATTGAAAGAACGAATTATTCACATAAAAAATAGGAATTAAGTTCTTTTGACTTTCCTCATCTCCTTTTCCAAGAGCTGCATCAGACTTCTCTTTAAAATAGACTTTCATCTGTTCTTTAAGCACTAAAGACTCAAATTCTTCCGGGGTAAGAACCAACGGATACTTGGTGTTTACAGAGCCTATTTTCTCAGTATAAATATACCTGTCCAAGACAGAATCGTACTCATATTTCGAAACTATGCTAGAAGGGTCGGGCATAGTTATATTTCCAAAGGAAGCTCCCATAGGAATTGAATCCTGTTCTTCCTGAGCATACATTTTCATTGTAAATAATGAAATAGCAACCAGAAATATGAGTGGGCTATAAATTAGATTAAAAGCTTTTTCAGTAAGCGTCAAGAGTTTTATAGATTTTTTAAAGCCAGTTTGATTATCTCTTCAACGTTTGCGTTAGGATTATTATTACAAATCCTCGAGATAATTTTACCAGATTGTTTTCTGGTGTAGCCTAAAGTTTCTAAAGCAGACAAGGCTTCTTCCTTATTTGCATGACTAGGAGATTGTACAATTTCCGTCAAAGCTTCTGTACTTTGCATTTTATCTTTAAGATCGAGGATGACCCGTTGAGCGGTTTTTTTACCAATACCTTTTACACTTTGTATGGTATCGGTATCTTCTGTAGAAATGGCTTCTATAACCTGCTCTGGTGTTAGCGACGACAACATTACTCTTGCAGTACTGGCACCAATTCCAGAAACAGAAAGCAGTTGTCTGAACACTAAGCGTTCTGCTTTATCTATAAATCCATAAAGGGTGTGTGAATCCTCTTTAATTTGAAGATGGGTATAGATTGTAATAAGCTCCTCGTCTTTTAAACGGGAAAAGGTATGAAGTGAAATATTCACTTCATACCCTATTCCATTGCAGTCTACTACTATATGAGTTGGATTTTTTTCCAAAAGTCTCCCCCGAAGCTGAGTAATCATCTTAACTTAAATTTAGGAACCAAATGTAACAAAATTAAGTTAAGAACTTAATCGTTAAAAACTATTATAAGGTCATAAAAACCTAATTCTTGAGGTTGACTTTCCGCTTGCTTTTTTGTTGAGCATCTACCACTGCTAAGGCAGACATATTGACCATTTCATCTACACTCGCTCCTAGCTGAAAGACATGAGCTGGCTTATTGAGTCCCATTAAAATAGGCCCTATGGATCCAGCGCTATTGAGCTCCTTCAGTAATTTATAGGTGCTGTTGGCAGAATCAAGATTTGGATAAATAAGTGTGTTAACTTTTTTCCCACTCAATTTAGAAAACGGAAATTTATCCATTCGCATTTTTTTATTGAGCGCAAAATCTACCTGTAACTCGCCGTCAACTGCAATCTCGGGAAAATTTTTATGTAAATAATCCACAGCCTCTTTTACTTTGGAAGCATTAGGATTTTTGGAAGAGCCGAAGTTGGAATACGAAGCCATGGCAATAACAGGATCTATACCAAACATCTTCACTGTTTTGGCAGTCATCTGCGCAATTTTAGCCAGTAAAGTGGCATCCGGGTCAATGTTAATAGAAGTGTCACTTATAAAAATAGGTCCGCGTTTGGTATTCATCAGATTGGTAGCTGCAACGCTACTCACGCCACTTTCTTTTCCTATCAACTCAAGAATAGGTTTCAGCACAGAAGGATAAGCCCTGGAATATCCAGACAACATTGCATCCGCATCTCCATTTTCTACCATCATTGCTGCATAATAATTCCGCTCTCTTATCAGTTTTTCGGCATCGTATAAAGTCACACCTTTTCTGCTTCTCTTCCTCCACAAAGCTTCTGCGTATTCCTTTCTTTGTTCTCTTTCTTCATCAGATTTTGGGTCGATGATAGTAATATCATCTCCCTCAAATTCGATTTCGTCCATCAGCTCCAAAATAACATCTCTGCGACCAAGTAATATGGGAGTAGCAATTTTTTCATCATACACCTGCTGTGCCGCTTTGAGTACATCAAGATGATCTGCTTCAGCATACACAATTCGTTTGGGATTTTGCTTTGCACGATTAATAAGAAGCCTGGTGATTTTATCTTCACTTCCCATACGTTCCAGAAGATCATCTTTATAGGCATCCCAGTCTTCTATAGGGTTTTGTGCTACTCCAGATTCCATTGCAGCTTTGGCTACAGCAGGAGGGATTTCGGCAATAAGACGCGGGTCAAAAGGTTTTGGGATGATATAATCTCTTCCAAAATTGAGCCGGGTTTCTGCATAAGCAATATTGACTTGTTCAGGGACCGGTTCTTTGGCAAGCCTCGCCAGTGCTTTTACAGCAGCCATTTTCATTTCTTCGTTGATCTGAGTTGCTCTCACATCCAGTGCCCCTCTAAAAATATAAGGAAAGCCTAGAACATTATTCACCTGGTTAGGAAAATCGGTTCTTCCTGTTGCCATAATGACATCCTCACGTGTTTCTAAAGCCAAATCATAATCGATTTCCGGGTCTGGATTAGCCATAGCAAATACGATAGGATTATCTGCCATACTAGAAAGCATGTCAGGCTTAAGCACACCACCAACAGAAAGCCCTAAAAATACATCTGCATTCTCTAGAGCTTCAGAAAGGTCTTTAACCTTTCTGGAAGTTGCAAATTCAATCTGTTTGTCCGAAAGGTCATTTCTGCTTTTATCAATAACACCTTTGCTATCGAACATGACGATATTTTCTTTTTTCGCCCCAAGTAGCACATAAAGTTTTGTGCATGCAATCGCTGCAGAGCCTGCTCCGGAAACGACAATTTGAACTTCATCTATGTTTTTATCTGCAAGTTCTAAGGCATTTAGAAACGCAGCAGCAGAGATGATTGCTGTCCCATGCTGATCGTCATGCATAACAGGAATGGGCAGTTCTGCTTTGAGTCGTTCTTCAATTTCAAAAGCTTCCGGAGCTTTAATGTCCTCTAAATTAATGCCACCAAAAGTTGGTGCAATATTTTTTACAGTCTCTATAAATTCATCAATGTTTTTGGTATCGACTTCAATGTCAAACACATCAATATCTGCAAAGATTTTGAAAAGCAAAGCCTTTCCCTCCATCACTGGCTTGGAAGCTTCTGCTCCAATATCTCCGAGACCTAAAACCGCTGTTCCATTGGATATAACCGCAACAAGATTCCCTTTGTTGGTATATTTATAAGCATTTTGTTTATTCTTTTCAATTTCTATACAAGGTTCTGCAACACCTGGTGAGTAAGCAAGACCAAGGTCTCGTTGTGAAGAGTGCTTTTTGGTGGGCACGACTTCGATTTTCCCTGGTCTTGGTTTGGCGTGATATACTAAGGCTTCTCTTCTTTTTCTTGGTGAACTCATAATCTTTTTATTACAACTAAAGCAAATTCCACTTTAGCTATTAAGTAAAGCAAAGGTAAGTCTTAAGAGTTATTTTGAAACACATCCTTATTGATATTAAGATTGAAACTTAAAGGATTAACATTGTAAAACCGCAAACAACATAAAAACGTTTGATTTTAGTTGAAGAAATGGCCTTATCTTTTATCTGTAATAAAAATTCAAGTCGCTTTTATATAATTCATGTTTCGCTTTAAACCTTCAAACTTCGTTCGTTTTACAGCCGATTTTCGAAAAATCTCATTGAAAATATCTTTGGTGATTTCCTCCCAGTCTTTTTTATCGTAGCTGAGTAAATCTGGATGGGGATTGAATAAAGGTTCGTTATGTGGTTTACTAAATCGGTTCCAGGGACAGACATCCTGGCAAATATCGCAGCCAAACATCCAGTCTTCAAATTTATCCTGATAGCCCTTAGGAATTTCATTTTTCAATTCAATAGTGAAATACGAAATACACTTGCTTCCGTCTACTTTGTATGGCTCATAAATGGCATCGGTAGGACAGGCGTCTACACATTTGGTGCAGGAACCACAATGATCGGTAACCGGAGTGTCAGTTTCCAGTTCAATATCCAAAATCAATTCAGCAATAAAGTAAAACGAACCGGTTTGTTTAGACAGTAGATTTGAGTGTTTCCCTACCCAACCCAAGCCGCTTTTGGCGGCCCATGCTTTTTCCAAAACGGGTGCAGAATCCACAAAAGCCCTCCCGCCTATCTCACCAATTTCTTCAGTGAGCGTATGCATCATTTCCTTCAATTTCGATTTGATGACATGGTGATAATCTCGACCATAAGCGTATTTGCTTATCTTATAAGTATCCTCGTTTTGGGTTTCTTCTGGGAAATAATTATAAAGCAGTGAAATCACACTTTTTGAGCCTTCCACCAGTTTAGTGGGGTCCAGGCGCTTGTCGAAATGATTTTCCATATACTGCATCTCTCCGTGAGCATTTTGCTTGAGCCATTGTTCCAGACGTGGCGCCTCCTCTTCCAGAAATTCTGCTTTGGATATTCCACAAGATAAAAACCCCAAGCGTTCAGCTTCAGCTTTTATGAGTTGGCTATGGAGTGCTCTTTTTGAGATAGGTTATCTTTTTGAGAATTTTACAAAGGCATTTTTAGGCTTTAAGCTTATCAGAGGTTGAATTTCAATTTCTTCTTTTACCTCTTCAATCTTGAACTTTTTCAAGAGTTGATGAATCGTTAGCGTAATTTCATACATCGCAAAATTGTTGCCAATACATTTACGAGGACCAGCACCAAAAGGAAAATAAAAATTGCTTATGCTTCTTGAATCTTCGAAGCGCTCAGGTTTAAATTCAGTTGGGTTTTCCCAGTTTACAGGGTTTCGATGAATTTGATGTACAGAGAAAAGCAAGTCGTTATGCTTAGGAATTTCAAAGCCTTTAAAAGCATCTTCTTCAATATTTTGTCTGTCGATAAAATAAACAGGAGGAAATAAACGCATAGACTCTTCAATCACATGCTGCGTGTATTTGCTCTCTTTGAGAATATCAAAATAAGAAGAGCCTTCCAGCCCTTCAATTTCTGACCTCAATTTATGCTGAACTTCTTCTTTTTGACCTATCAATTGAATGGTAAAGGACAGTGCGTTAGATGTTGTTTCGTGTCCTGCGATAAAAAGGATGAGAATTTCATCAATAAGTTGCTCTTCGCCCATTTTAGAACCGTCTTCATACCTCAAGGCCATCAACATATCCAAAAGATCTTTCCCTTCCTGTTCAGAGTTTTCTCTCCTTTTGATGATCCCTGAAAGCAAATCTCTGGCCTCCTGGCTAAGACTCAAGTTCCGTTTGAGTTCACCGCTTAAATGAAACCACCACTTCTTATAAGGTTGCCTTAGTTCCTTGACCAGCATTTTTTGAGTCTCCTCTGTTATAAACTGTAACCTTCCAATTTCTTCTGAATTAATAGCGTCGCTGAATAAACTTTTGACCACCACTTTAAAGGCTAAATCATTAAAGATTGGGAAAATATCAATTGTTTTACCAACTTCAATTCTATCGAGCTCTTTGTCGATGGCTTCCACCATGAAATCCAAGAGCGTGTAAAGATTTTTTTTATGAAAGGCAGGCTGAATCAATTTCCGCTGAAATTTCCATTTTTCTCCTTCAGAGGTTAACAAACCATGTCCCACGTATTTGGCTAAATCCTTGGTTTGAATCTCTGTTTTTCTAAAGTTTTTTTGATTATCCCTCAGGGCATAAATCGCAAATTCAGGATCTCGGGAAAAGACCACTGAATTTCCAAAACCTAAATTCAACCTGAAGGTATCTCCTAGGGCTTCAAAATTCTTGTGATGAAACGGCAGGGGATTTTTCAAAATGCTACCTGCATGTTTAAAAAATTCTATAAAAGGAACTTCTGGAAGCTGTTTAAAACTAGACATATGAATTGATTAAAATAATCCTCCCTGTTTGCTTTCTCTAAGCTTTCCAAGGTGTTTGTAGGCAGAGTCAGTCACCTCTCTTCCGCGTGGTGTTCGATTGATAAATCCTTTCTGAATTAGAAAGGGTTCATAGACTTCCTCAATGGTTTCTGAGTTTTCGCTCACTGCGGTCGATAAGGTAGAAAGCCCCACCGGGCCTCCTTTGAATTTATCTATGATGGTAAGCAGGATTTTATTGTCCATATCGTCCAAACCAAAGGCATCAACATTTAAGGCTTTCAAACTATATTTAGAAATCTCCATATCAATTTTCCCATTGCCTTTGATTTGGGCAAAATCCCTTACCCGTCTAAGTAAAGCATTTGCAATTCTAGGTGTACCTCGACTCCTGCCTGCGATTTCGATAGCAGCTTCGGTGGTGATGGAGACACCAAGTATAGACGCACTTCTTAAGATAATATCACTCAAGAGTTCTGTTGTATAGTACTCGAGTCTGCTGGAAATTCCAAACCTGGCTCGCATAGGTGCTGTAAGTAATCCTGAGCGTGTTGTTGCTCCTACGAGTGTAAACGGATTCAGGTTGATTTCTACGCTTCTCGCATTGGGTCCAGACTCAATCATGATATCAATCTTAAAATCTTCCATAGCTGAGTATAAATACTCTTCTACAACAGAGCTGAGTCTATGGATTTCATCGATGAAAAGGACATCTCTTGGCTCCAGATTGGTCAGTAAGCCGGCTAGATCACCTGGTTTATCTATGACAGGACCAGAAGTGATTTTAATACCGGTCTGTAATTCATTGGCTAGAATATGAGCTAAAGTCGTTTTACCAAGACCGGGAGGGCCATGAAAAAGTGTATGATCTAATGCTTCTCCACGCAAGTTAGCAGCCTTGACGAAAACCTGTAAATTTTCTAACACATGAGACTGACCAGCAAAGTCATCAAAAGAAAGAGGTCTTAAAGCTCTTTCAACTTCCTGATCTTGATTTGATAAATTATCACCCGAAGCATCTAAATTTTCATTCATGTCACAAAGATAAATAAAAAAGCCCCCAAGAAATTGATACTTGGAGGCTTATGATTTTATATTGAGAAATTATTCAGTCATCTCTTCTTCTTCCTCTTGTATAGGGACGTTTTGAGGGACAAAATCCTGACCAGGAATCACGTATTCTGTCTCGTCTTTATTCATCTTACTGTAATCGTAAGACCATCTGTACACTTTAGGAATTTCTCCAGGCCAGTTACCATGAATATGTTTCACAGGCGTAGTCCACTCAAGCGTATTGGATTTCCATGGATTTTGCTCTGCTTTCTTTCCATAAAATATAGAATGTATAAAATTATAAACAAAGAATATTTGAGCAGCAGCAGTTATGAATGCAAATACAGAAATTAAAATATTCGTGTTTGCCAAATCATCAAAATAAGGGAACTCTGTAAATTTATAATAACGTCTTGGAAGTCCAGCCATACCGATGAAATGCATAGGGAAGAATATTCCATAAGCACCTATGGCAGTAATCCAAAAGTGAATATATCCCAGGTTTTTGTTCATCATTCTACCAAACATTTTAGGGAACCAATGATAAACACCGGCAAATAGTCCGTACAAGGCTGAAATACCCATGACCAAGTGGAAGTGAGCAATAACAAAGTAAGTATCGTGAACATTGATATCCAATGTGCTATCCCCTAAGATGATCCCTGTTAAACCACCAGTAACGAATGTAGATACTAAGCCAATTGAAAACAGCATCGCTGGGTTCAGCTGAAGGTTACCTTTCCACAGTGTAGTTATATAGTTAAAGGCTTTTACACCAGAAGGTATTGCAATCAATAGGGTTGTGAATGTAAATACAGAACCCAAAAAAGGATTCATACCAGACACAAACATGTGGTGACCCCAAACTACGGTAGATAAGAAAGCAATTGCTAAAATAGAAGCAATCATGGCTCTATAACCAAAAATGGGTTTTCTGGAATTGGTTGCTATGATCTCGGAAGTAATACCAAGTGCGGGCAGAAGTACAATATAAACTTCTGGGTGTCCTAAGAACCAAAACAAGTGTTCATATAAAACTGGTGAACCTCCCTGATAAGAAAGTACCTCACCTTGAATATAAATATCGCTTAAAAAGAAAGACGTACCAAAACTTCTGTCCATCAATAATAATAAACCAGCTGCCAGTAAAACGGGAAAGGAAACCACGCCAATTATAGCCGTTACAAAGAAAGCCCAGATAGTAAGCGGTAATCTGGTCATAGACATTCCTTCAGTTCTTAAATTAAGAACAGTCACGATATAGTTCAAAGAACCTAATAAGGAAGATGCTATAAAAACAGTAATAGCGACTAGCCATAGGGTCATACCAAGACCGGAACCACCGATGGCTTGTGGCAAGGCACTTAAGGGTGGGTATACCGTCCATCCGGCAGAAGCTGGACCAGCTTCTACAAAAAATGAAGAAACTATAATTACCGATGATATGAAGAATAACCAATACGATAACATATTTAGAAATCCGGAAGCCATATCTCTGGCTCCGATTTGAAGCGGAATCAAAAGGTTACTAAATGTACCACTCAAACCGGCAGTTAACACATAAAACACCATAATGGTACCGTGGATGGTAGATAGTGCTAAATAAATACTAGGATCCATAACACCGTCTTCTCCAAATCGACCTAACAATACTTCATAAATCCAAAAGGATTCGTTTGGCCAGGCCAATTGCAGTCTCATTAACATGGACATGGATATACCAATAAAACCCATAATAAGACCAGTTATCAAATATTGCTTAGCGATCATTTTATGATCTGTACTGAAAATGTACTTTTCTATGAAAGTTGGCTCATGATGACCCTCCTCGTGTGCATGATCGTTAGCAAGTGGTTGTGCAGCTACTGACATATATATTCTTATTTAATTTTATAATTAATTTTGGGCTGTTAATTCTCCAAATGTTTGTTGCTCTGAAATCCATTTCTGGTATTCTTCCTCTGATTCGACAACGATTTTCATTTGCATATTGTAGTGCGATACACCACATATTTTGTTACATAACAAATAATATTCAAACTCGTAATTTTGTTCATCGGAATCTAAATTCTCGTTGTTTTTGCGAATTTCGTTGATATTTTTCACTTTCTCAACCATGTATTCGCTATTTCGGATTTCTTTAGAAGTTGTTGTAGGGGTAAAACCAAACTGAGTAGTCATCCCTGGTACAACGTTCATTTGTGATCTGAAGAATGGGAAATATGCTGAGTGTAATACGTCCTGTGATCTGAATTTAAACAACACTGGTCTATCCACTGGCAGGTGGAGTTCTGTAGTGATAATATCGTCCTGAGCATAAGAATCAGACTCGTTGAGACCTAACTGATTAATACCTTCGATAAATCTAACATTAGCTTCACCAAGAGTTCCATCTTCGCCGGAATACCTGGCCCTCCAGTCAAACTGGTAAGCATAGATTTCAACGACAAGGGTTTCATCTGTTTCTTCTACATTCATGATTTCAGACCAGCTGAACAATCCATAGATAATTAGAGCTGCAAGTGTGATGACAGGAATGATGGTCCAGATAAATTCAAGTTTATCATTATCGGCATAAAAAAGGGCTTTTCTTCCTTTTTGACCTCGGTATTTATAAGCAAACCAGTGAATCAAAAATTGGATAATGACCTGAACAAACATAATAAGACCAAGAGAAATGAAGAAAAGTTGATCATAATCTTCTGAATGTGCAGAAGCTCCTGGCGCATAAAATTTGCTTAATTCCCAAAAGGAATAAATCATCAATCCATAAAGAAAAACAATAAAGGCCAGGAAAATTTTTCCCTGCTTTTGGTTGTCCTCGTTAGTTGCTATTTGTGAATCATCGCTCTCAACAGGTTGAGACAGTTTGAAGATTTTGGAAATCTGCCAAATTGTAATTCCAAGTAAAGCGGCGACTATAATTATAAGTAATGCGGTCATCTTCTATCTTTCTTTTAATAGGTTTAGTAGTGAAAATGTTTACTTTCTTCTAAGAAAGCATTGTGTTTTACTGTTAGTGGAGCTTTAGCTAATGCTTTAAATACTGTGAATATGAATAATCCAAGTATAAGTAAGACTGAACTGATTTCAGGAATACCAATAGTCCAGGATTCTCCAACGGTTCCAGGCATAATCATCACGAAAAAGTTAAGGTAATTCCCCAATAGAATGATAACTCCTGCAAACACAATGATCCAATTGATTCTTTTGAAATCTGAATTGATAAGTATGAGCATTGGCAGTACCCAATTCAGGATAACAGTCCCGAAAAATAATACCGGATAATCTTCCAGCCTTTGAGCATAGTAGGTGACCTCTTCAGGAATATTGGAATACCAAATCAATAAAAATTGAGAAAACCATAGGTAAGCCCAAAAGATTGAAAAGCCCATCATAAATTTACCTAAATCGTGTATGTGACTATTGTTTACATTCTCTAGATAACCTTTGCCTTTTAGATAAATAGTAACTAAAGCAATTGTAGTAACGGCTGAAACCAAAATACTAGCTAATACAAACCATCCAAACAAAGTACTAAACCAGTGGGTATCTATACTCATGATCCAGTCCCATGACATCATAGACTCAGTAACGATAAAGAAAACCAAGAAACCGGCCGATAGCTTGAAATTGCGTTTGTGAAGTCTCAAATCGAAACCATCATCCATCTTTCTGGAATTCTTGATAATCAATTTAGAGAACAAAACCCAGCCTATCATATAGATAGCTGCTCTGATAAGAAAGAATGGGGTGTTAAGATAAGCCGTTTTATTTTGAATAATTTCATCGTGAGCTACAACTTCAGGATCCATCCAAACAAACAAGTGGTTGAAATGCAAACTAGAAAGAAGCAATAGTATATAAACAATTATACCTCCGGGTACTAAATAGGAAGCGATCCCTTCCATAACTCTAAACAAAACTGGAGACCAGCCTGCCTGAGCAGCGTTTTGCAGGGCGTAAAACACAAATACACCAAGCGAAATCAGAAATAAAAATAAAGCAGGAACATATAGAGCTGCCCAGGGTTTATTTTGTAATTGATGGTAAATGTGTTCAGCATGTTCATCCGCATGAGCATCTTCTGAAGCGTGATCACCTTGCATGGCAACACTTTCAGCACCATGAGATGCATTCTCAGTATGAAGCATTTCTTTAACTTCCTCTACCGAAGAGGGAGCATCGATGAAACTGTAAATCAAACCTATAGCCCCTAAAACGATAAGGATTAAGGAGAATGATTTTATTTTACTTGACATTGTGTACATAATATCTCAGCTATGTATTATAATTAGTTTTATTCTGATTCTGTTTCGAATTCTCTAGGTGCTTTACCTTCCAATTCTGCTTTCAACTTCATGACGTAATGATCGACTAGCCATAACTCTTCATTGTTCATTTGAGAAGCGTAGGAACCCATGGTATTGATTCCATGCCACATCACATGGTAAACACTACCTTCTGTGATAGCTCTACCTTGATCATCGTAACTAGGTACACCAAGAATTTTCTCACGTTCAACCAAGTAGCCTTTTCCGTTGCCATTTTCACCGTGGCAGGTCGCACAATAGATGTCATAAAGCTCTTTTCCTTTGGCTAAATTTTCTTCTGTATAGGAAACTTTATTTGTTAGCTCTTCCTTTGCGGTTTGATAACCCTCAGGAGAGTCTTCATACTCATAGGGAGTAAATCCTCGTGGTATGGTTCCCTCAGCTATTGTTAAGGCCTCCTGTTCCTGTGGAAAGATTTCATATTCCCCATAAGTATCATAAGGAACTGAAACGTACATATTTGGAAAGTACTGATAGTTACGTTCACTTTTATCGGAACAAGAGATAAAAGTCAAGCTAAAAGCTATAAGAACTATGGTAAACAAACTTTTCATAAATTTATTTATTATCTATTAATTTTATTTCAGAAGCTCCATTCTCATGAAGAACTTCTGCGATGGCTTGTACATTGGTTTCATTCACTGAAATTTCCATCAAAAACTTATCATCAGTTGTTCTCACATCTGGGTTTTCAGCTTTCTTAAATGGCCATAATTTACTCCTCATATAAAAAGTAATAACCATAAGGTGAGCTGCAAAGAAAACAGTCATCTCAAACATAATCGGCACGAATGCAGGCATGTTTTCAAGGTAGCTGAAACTTGGCTTACCACCAATGTTTTGTGGCCAGTCTTCAATCATGATGAAATTCATCATCCAGGTGGCTACAGCAAGACCAACTAATCCATAAAGAAAGGAGGTGATAGCCAATCTCGTATGTGGAATGCCCATAGCTTTGTCAAGTCCGTGAACCGGAAATGGACAAAACACTTCATCAATACTATATTTTTTCTCACGCAAAGCTTTAACGGCTTGCATCAATATATCATCGTCTGTAAAAATCGCATGTAAAACTTTTGATGCCATTATGAGTTAGATTTTGAATTAAATTGTGCTGAAAAATCTGGTAAAGGTTCTTGTTCTGGCTCATCATACAATTTCGCATCGTCACCTTTTTCAGCTCTTATTTTCTTATATTTTTCTCCAGATGATTTAAGTATAGACTTCACTTCTGCCTGTGCTATCACAGGGAATGTCCTTGCATATAATAAAAATAACACGAAGAAAAAACCAATAGTCCCTACAAATATACCGATATCCACAAAAGTTGGGGAGAACATCGTCCAGGCAGAAGGCATGTAATCTCTATGAAGTGACGTTACGATAATAACAAAACGCTCAAACCACATTCCGATATTGACGACTATCGAAATAAAGAAAGAAAACATAATACTTCTTCTTAATTTTGGAAACCACATAAACTGTGGTGAGAACACATTACAGGTCATCATTGACCAGTATGCCCACCAATAAGGACCTGTAGCTCTATTTAAAAAGGCATATTGTTCGTATTCAACACCTGAATACCAGGCCATAAACAACTCGGTAATGTAGGCAACACCCACAATAGACCCCGTAATCATGATCACTATATTCATCAGTTCAATATGTTGAATGGTGATATAGTTTTCGAGATTAGATACTTTTCTCATAATAATAAGAAGCGTGTTCACCATCGCGAATCCAGAGAATACAGCACCTGCAACAAAGTAAGGTGGAAATATAGTGGTATGCCATCCCGGGATGACGGACGTAGCAAAGTCAAAAGATACAATCGTATGAACCGATAATACAAGAGGCGTTGCTAAACCGGCAAGTACCAGAGAAACTTCCTCAAAACGCTGCCAGTCTTTTGCTCTACCGCTCCATCCAAAGGATAAAATACCGTAGATATGCTTTTGAAAAGGCTTTACAGCTCTGTCTCTTATCATCGCAAAATCAGGAAGTAAACCTGTCCACCAGAATACCAGCGAAACCGATAAATAAGTGGAAATTGCAAATACATCCCAAAGCAATGGAGAGTTAAAGTTAACCCATAGCGATCCAAACTGGTTTGGTATGGGTAACACCCAATACGCTAACCATGGACGCCCCATGTGAATGATTGGAAAAAGACCAGCCTGAATAACAGAAAAAATCGTCATAGCTTCTGCAGAGCGGTTAATAGCCATTCTCCATTTTTGTCTGAAAAGCAAAAGCACGGCAGAAATAAGGGTACCGGCGTGACCGATACCTACCCACCACACAAAGTTGGTAATATCCCAGGCCCAGCCAACAGTTTTGTTAAGACCCCAGGTACCAATTCCTTCTGAGACAGTATAGACAATACAGCCTAAACCCCATAAAAAGGCGATGAGTGCTATTGAAAAAACAACCCACCATGATTTATTTGCCTTTCCCTCCACAGGTCTAACCACATCCAATGTAACGTCATGGTAAGACTTATCTCCTGTAACTAAGGGTTTTCTAATAGGCGATTCGTAATGAGACATAATTTATATTAAATTTATTCCTAGTTAGTTGATTATGCTTCTGTTGTGTTTCGAACTTTAGTATGATACATCACGTTTGGCTTGGTTCCTAAGTACTCAAGCAAGTGATACATTCTATCATCTTTAGTCTTTTTGTAAACAACACTTTCTTCATCGTTGATGTCACCAAAAACTATGGCCCCGTTATCACAGGCAGAAGAACATGCCGTTTGGAATTCTCCATCTTCGATGACTCTTCCATCACGTTTGGCGTCAAGAATTGTTTTCTGTGTCATTTGAATACACATAGAACATTTCTCCATCACACCACGAGATCTTACGGTCACATCCGGATTCAATACCATACGACCAAGGTCATTGTTCATGTGGTAATCAAATTCGTCATTTTGGTTATATAAAAACCAGTTGAAACGTCTTACTTTATAAGGGCAGTTGTTAGCGCAATACCTCGTTCCTACACAACGGTTATATGTCATGTGGTTTTGACCCTGACGTCCGTGTGCAGATGCTGCAACAGGACAAACCGTCTCACATGGAGCATGATTACAGTGCTGACACATTACAGGCTGAAAAATAACTTGAACATCTTCTGCTGAAGCTACTTCCAGATCGCCATAAGTACCTATAGCACTTCCTAAACCAGAAATATCATCTTTCTTTTCATAATCTCCTTCAATGGTTTCTTCAGAAGAATAGTAGCGGTCAATTCTTAACCAGTGCATATCCCTACTCTTACGAATTTCACTTTTACCAACCACAGGAACATTGTTCTCACTATGACAGGCAATCACACAGGCACCACAACCGGTACATGCATTGAGGTCTATCGAAAGATTAAAGTGATGTCCGATAGAACGGTCAAATTCGTCCCAAAGATCTACATCCGGGCTGGTCACGTCAACTTCCTGATGGTTTAAGGATACCTGAGGAGTTGCATTGTAATAATCCTTGTCTTTTGTGTTGAAAATCTCCAGTGATGTCTCCTTTACAATATCTCTCCTCCCCATCATGGTATGATGAAGCTGGACACAAGCAAATTCATGAACACCGCTCACTTTTTCTAAGCCTACAGTTTGATTGACATCGAAATTCTGGTAGAGTGGGAAAGCATTCACACCTACCTGCATCTCTTCCTGGATAGATTCTGTTTTACCATAACCTAAAGCAAGACCAATGGAACCTGGCGCTTGCCCCGGCTGAATAATCACAGGTAATTTATCTATCGTTTTATCGCCAATAGTCACCGCTACATAATCCCCGTTTAGGGCACCATTGGCAACATTGCTGTTTTCTAAGCCCATGGCTTGAGCATCAGCTTTGGATATGGTTACATAATTATCCCAGGATGTTCTTGTCACCGGGTCTGGCATTTCCTGCAACCATGGATTGTTGGCGTGAGAGCCATCACCCATTGATGTTTTGGTATATAAAGTCAACTCAAATCCTTCTGAATCACTCTTGGCAACCAGCTTTCTAGCTCCTGCAGAAATATCTATAGCAGAAACTTCAGAAGCAGCAGGCAGGCTCATGTCATACATAAAACTACCATCATGAAGGGACTGGTTCCAGGATAAGCCGTCGAATGTAGACTTGAAATTATCTTTAACGTACTCGTAAAATTTAGTTGAATTCCCGTTCAATTTCAACAAACAATCCTCGAATTGTCTGGTATTGAAAAGTGGTTTTATAGTAGGCTGTACTAAGCTAAAATCCTTTTTAGTAAACCTGATGTCACCCCAGGATTCAAGATAATGTGGAATAGCGGCTATGTATTTGCAAAGTATAGCTGTTTCGTCTTTCTTCATAGAAAAATCGACAGTAGTTTCCACGTTTTCTAAAGCAGATGTAAACTCATCAGCATTAGAAAGAGAATAAGCAGGATTTACACCGGCCATCATCAACCCTCCGACTTTACCAGCTTTCATTTCAGAAATTAAGGTCTGAATTTTAGAATTCCGACCCTGACGAATCAAGCGTGGGTTTTCCAAATCGAAGACTTTACTCGAAAGTTTTTCGTTGATTTCCAAAGCCATGGCCTGAGCTTCCAGAGAATCTAATCCAGTAACGAAAACAGCTCCAGAGGAGTTAGTTTTCAATTGAGCAACTGCATTATCAACATGAGCTTTTAGAGCATCGCTTAAGTTTGTTGAAGCTACTATACCAACGATTTGGTTATACACTTCAACGACAATTTGTTTTTGTAAGGATGGTTTTACAGGAACTCTTTTGTCTGCATTCGCACCACTTAAAGTCATATTGGCCTCAAACTGAACGTGACGAGACATTTTTCCATTATTGGGCACTCTACTCTTGCTGTAGCCAGAATCAAAGGCACCACCTTGCCAATCTCCTAAGAAATCTGCTCCAACAGAGACAATCATTTCAGATTTTGAAAAATCATAATTTGGAAGCGCTCTGTAACCATACTTCGCCTCGAACGCATCTAATGCAGCTTCATCAGAAACTGTATCATAAACAATGTGTTCAACATTCGGATAGTTTTCTTGAAATTCTTTGATAAGTTGATCAGTAGAAGGAGAAGCAAAAGTCTGCGTCAACAGATAAGTCTTCTTATCTGAACCAGCCTTTAAATCCGTTTCTAAAGACGAAAAGAATTCAGTCCAGGTGACATCTCTATTATCAATTTGTGGATTTTGAAGACGCTTGATGTCATACAAATCCAAAACTGAAGCATGGACTCTAGCTTTACCGGCAGACAGTCCGTTAGATTCTTTATTAGTTTCAATTTTAATAGGTCGCCCTTCTCTCGTTTTAACAAGAACACTTGCAAAATCAAACCCATTGGCAATGGTAGTTGCATAATAATCTGCAACACCTGGCACGATGCGCTCTGGCTGGACTACGTAAGGAATAGACTTGACAACTGGACCTTCACAGGCTGCTAAAGAGGCAGCTGCTGTACTAAATCCAACATACTTTAAGAAGTCTCTACGTGAAGTTTGAGAACTCTCTAATTTATCCTTATCACCCAAAAACTCATCTGCAGGAATATGCTCTGCAAATTCATTTTGTTCAAGCGCTTCAACTAAAGGACTGCTCTCCTCAAGTTGTTCGGCACTTTTCCAATATTTCTTTTCTGATGACATATTGAACTTTAATTTTTCTAAATTAATATTAATAATGACACTTTCCACATTCCAATCCACCCATCTCTGCAGCGGTTAACTGATCGACATCATACTTTTTGGAAAGTTCTTCATGTATTTTTTCGTAGTAAGCATTTCCTTCAACCTTGATATTGGTTTCACGGTGACAGTTGATACACCATCCCATCGTTAATGGAGCATGCTGATACATGATTTCCATTTCCTCAACCGGACCGTGACACTGCTGACATTCTATACCCGCAACCGAAACGTGTTGTGAGTGATTAAAGTAAGCAAAATCAGGTAAATTATGTATACGAACCCATTTCACAGGTTTAGTTTCTCCAGTATATGATTGCGTAGAGGTGTCCCATCCAGTGGCTTCGTAAAGCTTTTGAATTTCACCATCATAAAATTCTTTTGAATAATCTTCTGTTGCTGTTTCTGGCGAAACTTCAGCAATCTGTTTATGACAGTTCATACATACATTCAACGAAGGAATACCCGAATGCTTAGACACTCTAGCTGAAGAGTGACAATATTTACATTCAATCTGGTTTTCGCCAGCATGAATTCTATGTGAATAATGTATAGGCTGAATCGGTTCGTAGCCCTGGTCTACACCAACTTGCATAAGGAAACCATATCCACCCCAGGCAACCGCGAGAAGTAAGAAAACGACAGCGACCAAAACCAAAAATTGATTCTCAGCAAACGCCACCCAGATTGGTTTTCCTTTAGGCTTGTCAGCTTTTACAGGAATTCCGTTGGCTTCAGCAAACCGGTTAAGTGTTTTGTTGACAAGATATAAGATAACAGAAAGCACAAGTAGTACAATCGCTAAAAGTCCAAGAACAATTTCCGTAGAAATCCCACCACCACCTTGAGCCTCTCCAGCAGGAGCTGCAGCTACATCTACTTTAGGTTCTGGCTTTGGCTCTTCGACATAAGCCAGGATATTATCGATATCCTGATTGCTTAACTGAGGAAAAGCATTCATGGCTACTTTATTCCACTCCTCATACAATTGAACTGCCTGAGAATCTCCAGATTTTATTAATTGCTGGCTGTTTTTTATCCATTTATACAGCCAATCCATATCTCTTCGTTCGGTCACACCGTGAAGCATAGGACCAACTGCATCTTTATAGCGCTTATGGCAAGCTGCACAAAGCGAGTTAAATAATTCTTTCCCCTTTGCAGGATCTGCACCCTCAACAGCTACTGCTTCGGCACCTGATCCCTCTTGGGAATCAGACCCTTCTGCGTCTTGGCCAAATGTTGTAAAAGTGAAAAGAATAAGAAACACTAGAAAGAAATGTTTCAGAATAAATGGGCGTTCCATCGACTTTTTCATATAAAATATATTAACCTTTTTCAATCTGACGCCCATAAAAACATAGGTTTGAGCATCAAAAAATTGACTACAAAAGTAACACTTAAAAGATGTTTCTGGAATACCTACATATGTTAAATGACAATTTATAACCTTTCTAAATTAGAATTTGAAGGCTTTATTTTAGGTTTAACTGTACATTTGCTTCAAAACCAAGATGATGTTAAAAAATATATTTTTTGCTATTATATTGATTGCTATTTTTCTGCCAGCAAATTTTTGTTTTGCTCAAAAACTTAATACTTCTGAACTCCAAACAATTAAAGAACTTATTAAGGTGAAACATGAGCTAGAATCCAACCACGAACTCAAAAGCACGTATAAGCTCCAAATATTTTCAGGATCCTTGGATCAAGCTAACGAAACTCAGGAAAAATTCGAATCTCTACAGCTCGATATTGCTTCTCAAATCATCTATCAAACTCCAAACTACAAAGTCTGGGTAGGAAATTACAGAAACAGAATACAGGCGGACAGAGCATTTGAAAAAGTAAAATCTGAGTATCCAAACACACTCATCATAAGACCTGGAAAATAAAGTCAACCTTAAAAATGGCCGAAAATCGTTTAGTCATTTTTTTTAAGACCATAAATATGCTGAACTCTAGTAAGGTTTTATCCTCAGGTAAGACTATAGACGTATGAAAGAACGCACTGGCCTATTAATTTTCTCCAAATCTATAGATGCTGAATGCTCTCATAAAGATTTTGAAGGCAATCGACTTTTTTTTCAAAGCCAGGAAAAGCGACTTAAAAACCTGTGTTCCAAAACAGGACTCGATACTTTTAGTTTTGATGAACACCAACAACAGGGACATACTTTTGGTGAACGGTTTTGCAATTCTATTTCTTCAGTGTTTTCAAAAGGCTACGACAACCTAATCATCATCGGTAGCGATAGCCCTCAATTAAAATTCAAACACTTTCAGGCAAGTATAGATTCTCTAAACAACAGCAAAGCCTGTTTAGGGAAATCTTTTGATGGTGGGTTTTATATGCTGGCCATCCAGAAACAACACTTCAATTATTCAGAATTTTTAAATCTATCCTGGACTACTTCAAAAATAAGTTCAGAAGTTATTCAATTACTTAAAACCAAAGTTGACATCAATTTTATACCGACGTTAAAAGATGTTGACAATACGTTTGACTTTTTAAGTTTAATCAATTTCTCAAAACAACTCTACACTGATGTTATTTTGATATTAAAAAGCGCTAATAAATTCTTTGATTTTCATTTCCAAAACCCTTCTTTGTTAGCAGAAAAAATCATTTCAGGTTCTTTTCTCAACAAAGCTCCACCTTGTGCTTTCTAGAGTTTAAGGAACAGCATTATTACTTTTCATTTAATTTTTATAAAACTCAAGGGCAACATTGCCCCATAATTCTATTATATATGGCAGATTCTTATTACGATCCAAAAGACCTTAGAAAATTTCCAAAAATTACTGACTGGAGTCAAGACCTGGGAGATAAATTTTTTGATTATTACGGTAAAGTTTTTGAAAAAGGAGCGCTTTCGGAACGCGAAAAATCATTGATTGCTTTAGCCGTTTCTCACGTTGTAAAATGTCCTTATTGTATAGACGCCTATACTCAAGACGGACTCCAACGCGGTATTACCAAGGAGGAAATGATGGAAGCTGTACACACTGGAGCAGCAATTGAGTCTGGAGCTACGCTGGTTCACGCTACCCAAATGATGAAAAAATACGATAAGTTGAGTCATTAAGATGAAGGTCTTAATTCTCGGTTTAAACTTTAAAAATATTAAAAATGGCAACGAAATCTCTACTGGCAAGAAAGAAATTGATGGCTAAAGCTGAAGAGCAGCTCAAATACCTTTCCAACGGTATTTTCAAAGAAGAGCTTCCCACTTTTAAGCATCAGTTGGAAAAGATCAACGATTTCCCGCTTAAACCTAAAACTCTTGAAATTCTCCAACTCAACCTGGGCTATATGTGTAACCAGGTTTGTGAACATTGCCACGTGGATGCAGGTCCAGACCGTAAAGAAATCATGACTAAAAAAACCATGCAGCAATGCCTGGAAGTCATCAAAACCACCAAAGCCCACACGCTGGACTTGACTGGTGGTGCCCCAGAGATGAATCCGAATTTCAGATGGTTTGTGGAAGAAGCATCCAAGCTGGGTGTCAAAGATTTTATCGTCAGGTCCAACCTCACCATCATAAGAGCTAATAAAAAGTATCATGACCTGCCTGAATTTTTTAAAAAACACAACGTCCATATCGTAAGTTCTATGCCGCACTGGACCAAAGGAAAAACTGATAAACAAAGAGGAAGCGGAGTTTTTGACAAGTCCATAAAAGCTTTGCAGGACCTCAATGCTATTGGATATGGTTTGCCAGATTCTCATCTTCAATTGGATTTGGTTTACAACCCGTCCGGAGCTTTCCTGCCTTCCAATCAGGAAGCTTTGGAACAGGATTTCAAAAAAGCATTGAAAGACGATTTCGGCATCGAATTCAATAGTTTATTTACAATTACCAATTTGCCAATCTCCAGATACCTGGACTATCTTATCGCCTCAGACAATTATGAAGACTATATGTACAAACTGGTAGATGCTTACAATCCTGCAGCAGTCAAAAATGTGATGTGTCGAAATACGCTTTCGATAAGCTGGGACGGCTGGCTGTACGACTGCGATTTCAATCAAATGCTGGAAATGAGAGTGGATAGTCCGGTTCAGCACATCAAAGACTATAACGAAGAGTTACTTCAGGATAGGTCCATCTGCGTCTCACAGCATTGCTACGGGTGTACTGCTGGTGCAGGAAGTTCCTGCCAGGGAAGTGTCGTTTAAATCAATTAATAAAGAAAAATGGGTTACTTAGAAACTACTTACGATGTCTACAAAGACGCAGCACTTACTCCAGATGTGGGCTTGTGTTGCACCACAAATCCCATCTGGGAATTACCGGGGCTTAAAATTCCTAAAATCATGCAGGAAATGAACTATGGCTGCGGAAGCACAGTTCATGCCAGGGACTTATCCAACAATCCAAAGATGCTGTATGTAGGCGTTGGTGGCGGAATGGAATTACTTCAGTTTGCGTATTTCAACCGCCAGAAAGACGGAGTGATTGGAGTAGATATGGTCGATGAAATGCTGGAGGCCTCCAGAAAAAACTTTAAAGAAGCAGAGCAGGTTAACCCCTGGTTCAAAAGTGATTTCGTTGCTCTCAAAAAAGGAGATGCGCTTCATCTCCCTGTAAAAGATAATAGCATAGATGTGGCTGCTCAAAATTGCCTTTTCAATATTTTCAAAGCCGAAGATCTCAAAAAAGCTATTGAAGAAATGTACCGGGTACTCAAGCCCAGCGGCAAACTAGTAATGAGCGATCCCACCTGTGAGCAGGATATGAATGACACCTTAAGAAACGATGATAGACTCAGAGCGCTTTGCCTGAGCGGTAGTTTACCCTTAGCTGATTATGTGAAAGCGCTTACTGATGTTGGTTTTGGGACTATTGAAATAAGGGCCAGAAAACCTTATCGTATTTTAGATCCAAAACACTATCCCACTAACGATCTAATCTATATTGAATCTGTAGAAGTAGCTGCTATCAAAGATCCAATGCTCGAAGACGGCCCCTGTATTTTTACTGGAAAAGCGGCAATTTATTATGGTGACAATTCCTTCTTTGATGATGATAAAGGACATGTTTTATTGCAAAACCAACCCTTAGCCATTTGCGATAAAACAGCAAAAGCCTTATCCGATTTAGGAAGAAACGATATTTATATAAGTGACTCCACATTTCATTATGATGGCGGCGGGTGCTGTTAAATAAACAGTAAGAAATGACCGATGACTAATAAGACTCGAAACAAGCCCTTAACTTTGTAATTCTGCTTTTCAACAATTGAAAGTGATTAAAATGAAACTAAAATTAATCTTATTTATACTTTCTCTTCCCTGTCTTGCTTTTTCTCAAAGCATAGACAAAGCCATTGAAAAGCACAACTCCAATACGGTGGAGTACATCAGCGTTGAAGAATTGGTTCAGTTGAAAAACTCTGATCATAACATCAAATTGCTGGATACGAGACAGCCTACAGAATATGGCATTAGCCATCTTCAAAATGCCATTTTTGCTGGATACGAGGATTTTAACCTGAAGTCGATCCAGGATAAAATCAATACCCAAGATACCATTATTGTCTATTGTTCCATCGGGGTACGTTCTGAAGATATAGGCGAACAGCTTCAGAAAGCCGGTTACAAAAACGTCTTCAATTTATATGGAGGCATTTTCGATTGGGTAAATAAGGGACATCAAGTCTATCATCAGCAGGAAATTACAAAAAAAGTGCACGCTTACGACAGGTTTTGGAGTAAATACCTAAAGGCAGGTAAAAAAGTGTATTGATGAAAAAACTAGTCATTGTTTTTGCTAAAAACCCTGAGCCTGGTAAGTGCAAAACGCGCTTAGCCAAAAGCATAGGGGATGAAAAAGCCTTGGAAGTTTACAAGGAGCTAATTAAACACACCGCTAAAACCATTGGAAACGCCAACACAAGTCGGGCAGTATTTTATTCCGAAGAAATCCAAACCCAAGACCTTTGGAATGACACCCTATTTCAGAAAGAAATCCAAAGTAACGGGCATCTGGGACAAAAAATGCAAGCTGCTTTTGAGTGGGGTTTTGAACAAGGCTATTCCAAAATTTGTATCGTAGGCAGTGATTTATTTGAGCTGGAGACTTCAGATATCGACAAAGCATTTCAGGAGTTAGAGCAAACTGATATCGTTTTTGGACCTGCCAATGACGGCGGTTATTATCTCATGGGCATGACTCGGTTCTATAAAAACGCCTTTCTAGAAAAGGCATGGAGCACCGAGAGCGTTTTAGAAAAAACAATTGAGGATTTAAAAGGCTTAAAACTGGCTTTTCTAAAAACCAAAACCGATATTGACACCCTGGAAGATTTGGCGAAACATCCAGAATTTCATCACTATATCCCTGATCATATTTTAAAAACACTATAGATAAACCTATGAAAGAAAGACTCAGCAAAACAGTAAGTTACCTTGAAGAAAAAGGATTTTTAAACCCTGAAATCGGAATTATTCTCGGTACAGGACTAGGAAAACTGATTGAACAAATCGACATCGAAAAGGAGATTAGCTACAACCATATCCCGCACTTCCCAACGGCAACGGTAGAGTTCCACCAGGGAAAATTCATCTTTGGCAACCTAGCTGGTAAAAAAGTAGTGGTGATGCAAGGGCGTTTTCACTTTTACGAAGGCTATTCCCTGCAGGACATCACTTATCCGGTACGCATCATGAAGGAATTGGGCATCAAAAAACTTTTGGTGTCCAATGCTTCTGGAGCCATCAACAAGAACTATAAAAAGGGAGATTTGATGCTTATCGAAGACCACATCAATCTGCAGGGTGGTTCACCGCTCGCTTTTAAAGGAGTTTCCCAGTTTGGCAAACGTTTTGTCGATATGCTGGCCCCTTATGACAAGGATATGAATTCAAAATTCAAGGACATTGCACAACAAAACGACATCACTTTACATGAAGGCGTTTATGCCTCGGTTGTGGGACCACAGCTGGAAACCCGGGCAGAGTACCGCTACCTGGGCATCATTGGCGCCGATGCTGTGGGCATGAGCACCGTTCCAGAGGTCATTGTAGCCAACCATCTCAAGTTGCCAGTTTCGGCCATTTCGGTCTTGACAGATGAGTGCGACCCCGACAATCTGCAGCCTGTCAACATCGAAGAGATTATCTCTATTGCTAACAAAGCGGAACCTAAGTTGGTTAAGCTTTTCTCGAGTTTAATTAATTCTCTTTAGGGCGTTTACGGTCTTTCCGCTACAAGTCCGTCTATGGTTTTGGAGATCTGTATATTATAAAAAGAGCTTCTTTGCAGTCGCTTTTTTACAATAACCGCTCTATTCCAAAACCATAGTACGGGCTTTTCACTACAATCCCTAACGCAACTCAAGTCAGCTTAAATCATCACAAACACTTATCTAAAACTGATGACATAACTCACCCCTGTCTGTAAATCGGGAGTATTGTTAACCAGCCAGTCCTGCTGCAAATACACTCTGAAGCTATTTTTATCGGTAAAGGCATAGAAAAAAGTCCAGTAATTATTATTCAGATATAACTGGGTAACACTATAATGCCATGACCGATCAGCCCGTTCGTTTCTGAACAGAATGCTGTAATCATATTCAGAAGGCTTGTGATAAGCAGATTGGATATAAAAATCAAGTCCAAAGCTATGGGTCTGCTGTTTAGAGTTTAGAATGTTATAGGTAAAAACGCTTTCTAAATTCAGGAAACCTGGTCGGGTTGCAAATTCTATATTCCTATCAGATAGTGATGCCGTCTTCAAGTGGAGGTAACCCAGACTTAAACCAAGTTGAAAATACGTATTATCCCTAAAGGCAATGTTTTTAAACACATTGGCTGTGAAACCCAAATCTATAGACTTATTAAAAGGGGAAGTATTAATCCCGGAATGCAACCCGATGTTGAAGTGCATCTCGTAGGGTAAAAGGTTTTCGAAATAATGGTAGTAATCCAATTTCACACCTCCAAAAAAGCCTTCATTTTCATGAATTAGCAGTTGACGACCTTGCCTGTCGGTATAGTTGATTTCTGCCTGATTAAGGCCAAATTCTCTTCGCTGAAAAGGGTCTTTCCCTCCGGCAATATTGGAGTGAATAGCTTCAATAAAATCATCCCCCGTGAGTCCAGTAAAAGGAAATCGTCCTCTCGTAAGAAGGAAAGAACGCAACTCGACCTGTATAGCATTTTTAGAATTTATAGGCACATACACTTTAGCCTTCAAACCTTTGATGACCCCGTCGTAGGCAATTTTGAAATTCTCGGTATTGGATAGGAAATTTTCATCTGTCCTGTCCACGAAAAATTCTCGTCTATGCCACTCGTAGGGAGTGACTAAATTTTTAATGGTATTTGAGGTAGGGATGTAATTTTCTACAGGCTGACCCCAAACATTCCCGCTTAAATAATCGAATTGTAGGCTTGAGTTCTGATCTGGTTTGCTTTTAAAATGCCCCTCGAGTCGGCTGCTGAAAATCCCAAAAACATGAGCCGATAATAGAGATGGTTTTTGAACAGATGTGTTTAAAACTAATGTGTCCTGTGCATGAGTCTTTATACAAGAAATAAAAAACACAAAAACAAAGACACCAGTAGATTTAAGCATTTTAAAAAATTAATAACAAAATCAGATTTACCAGGTAGTGTATTAATTCACAGAAGTTTAATCTCTAAAAACTTCAAGAATCTCGAACGTAATGATTCCGTTAGGGACTTCAATTTCTGCTGTGTCTCCTGCTTTTTTACCAAGAAGACCTTTCCCAATAGGAGAATCTACAGATATCTTTCCGGCTTTCAAATCAGCTTCGCTTTGAGCAACCAACTTATAAGTCATTTCCTTATTCATCTTAGTGTTCTTCAATCTCACTTTACTGTGGATCAACACCTTGGAGGTGTCCAGTTGTGACTCATCTATAACTCTTGCATTGGCAACAACTTCTTCCAGTTTGGAAATACGCATCTCCAACATACCCTGCGCTTCTTTAGCGGCGTCATATTCAGCATTTTCACTAAGATCGCCTTTATCTCTGGCGTCTGCAATATCTTGTGAGGCTTTAGGGCGCTCTACATCTCTTAACTGGTCAAGCTCTGCTCTAAGCTTTTTTAATCCTTCTTCTGTATAATAAGATACTTTACTCATAATCTTGTCGTTTATATATAACAAAAAAAGAATCCCGCGGGTTTCGAGATTCTATATGACAAATATAATATTTTTGTAGCTTCAAAGTCATAAACATCTAAAAATTAATATGAAAGCTATTTTTCTTCTCATAGGCCTATCATTTTTGATAAGCTGTGAAAGCGATGACAATTTAAGGCGAAACCCAAATTTGCTCAACATCAATGTGAATTATGAAGTCAACCTTAGTCTTCCACAATTCAACAACCTCAACTTTAGCGGCAATTCTGTGTATGTGCCCGGCCAGGGCAATCTTGGGCTTATCATCGTAAATTCAGGTAGTAGCTTTCTAGCCTGGGATGCGGCAGATCCCAACCTTACTCCAAGTGACTGCTCCAGGCTTATTATAGACGGACTTAATGCTGAATCGACCTGCGACGACCCTCCAAATAGCTATAGCCTTATCACAGGGCAACCTCTGGTAGAAAATTTGAGGTATCCTCTTTTTGCTTACCGAGTTACAGAAAGTAGTGGGGTCCTCCGAATATTCAATTAAGCCGTTTCATGATTTTTTCTGTGTCTATCTGAAAAAAAACCTTATCACCAACGTTGTAATCCACTTCAGAAATTGCAAAAATGCATTCAGAATTATAGTCTATTTCCACAAGGCAATGAGAACCTTTAAAATAGCTTGATTTTATAATTCCTTTGAATTTAGAATTTTCTTCAATACCAATTTCATGAGGGTAAACTAAAATCTTATCCTCATTCCATTTTATACCGAATTCATTGGGATCCAACGTATTGATATCTCCAAAAAGCGAAGCACAGTAGTTGTTTTTAGGCTGATTATAAACGTGACGAGTAGTTCTGAAATCTATAGCTTCCCCTTTTTTTAAAATCATTGTAAAATCAGAAAATGGCAGCACATCCTCTGCATCATGGGTGGCGAAAATACAGGTGATGTTTTCCTTTTTCAGAAATTGAAACAGACGCCTTCTCAGTCTGTGTTTCAAAAACTGATCGATATGGCTGAAAGGTTCATCAAGTAGAATCATCTCTGGCGGTTTTGCCAAAGCCTGCGCAATAGCTACTCTTTGCTTTTGTCCTCCGCTTAAGGTTTTTACTTTTTGATGCTTTACCGCTTCAAGATCAAAAAGCGCTATGAGTTCATCACTTCGCTTTTCATTTTCCTCTGGAGTCTCTCTTGATAGAAACTTTTGAATGTTTTCTTCTGATGTGGTAAAAGGCATCAAATCGAATTCCTGAGATAAGTGTTTAAATTTCGAAAATCCTGGCACCAGGTTAAATGCAGGACCACGAACTTCCTCATCTTTCCAGTAAATCGAGCCTTTATCTAAATCAAAAAGACCATACAAAGACTGGACAAGAGTACTTTTTCCGCAACCGCTCTCGCCAATAATAGCCAAATGATCTCCTGTCTTTAATTCAAAAGTGATGTCTGATATACCAGTACCTTTTTCGTGAAAATAGCTGAGATTATTGACCTTAAGCATGAATATAGTTTTGAGCAAAGTTAGCTAAAGCAGGAAGACCAAAGTCAGCTGACTTTAGTCTTTTACAGTGATTGAAAATTTAGTTTACTTAATAATTAATTTTTTGGTGTACATCTTGCTTTCAGACTCTACAACAACAATATACATTCCGGGAGATAAAGCTTGAAGGTTTACTTTTTGATTGTGATCAGAAACTTCAGAAATGACCAGTCTTCCATTCATATCATAAATATCAACTGTAACATTTGAAAGATCTGTGTTTGCTAAATTCAATCTAAAGCTTTCTCTGGCTGGGTTTGGAGAGATTCCAAAACTATCGAATCCAAAACCATCACTGGATAAAGAACAGCTCAACTCACTGCCTGGCGGGAGATTAAAAGCTTCCACCTGGTCTTCTCTGTTATCTGTATCGCCTTGTTTAGCACTCCAACCCAGACCTCGATTTGCAAACACTTCCCAAATCAAACACTGGTTTGCTCCATCATTGGCAAGCCTGTCTGCTTCTAATATAGCATCACGCCCATCGATGAAGCCAGGTTTACAAGGCTGTAATTTCATCCCGTCTATGACCAATTGCATATTGATATTATTTCCTCCTGTTCCAGTATAAAGATTGGAATCAAATCCATACCGATCTATAAGTGCCCAATTTAGATCCCAAAGCATCGTCGCCCATACAAAACCAATCCCATGAGGTTCGCTTAAATCAGGATTGTTGGTCAGAGCATAGGTTGCAGGGTTAATATCTGTATCTGTAGAATATCGAAACGGTCTTATACCACTCCCCTCAATTGGTTGAGATATAGCAAACGTCCCAATACCTCTACCTTGAGTTGCTAAATCCTCTTTAGAAATCGTCATCATAAGGCTTACCCAGTCGCTCCAGCCTTCACCCATCTGTTCTACATTGGTTAAGCAATCGGCCGCAGAAGCACCACCAGTTAGGCGAGTGGATATACCATGAGCATATTCATGAGCAATAATACCATTATCGAAATCTCCATCGACCTCATAAGGGCCGTTATTGACCAATGTGCCAGAAACTATTTCATCATTTTGAAGAGCCTGAATTATGGCTTCACCATCAGCCTGACTTACCATGATAGAAGGTATAGTAATACCGGTATCTTCACCTCCCATAATAATTGGCTCACCCCCAACATTATTGACCATAATCACAGCTATAGCACCAGCCGCCTCGGCTTTTTCAATTTTACTTACGAATGTACATGAACCTCTCCTTATTAAAACCACTTTTTCATTCAGTTCTCCTGCATTGATTAGGTCCTCACAAGCATCAAATGGATCTGTAGCTGAATCACCATCCTGAGCCAGAGCAAACTCAACTGAAACAGGTCCTAATGGAAGTGAAGGTCCAAAAGTAGCAGCAACACCATCATAAGCACCTGCCAGAGTTTCCGGAATGTCTATGGATAAAGGCTCCTCCAATGGGCCGGAAGGAGACCACAAAAACATCTGCATACGTGGAGGAAAACCGTCTGGAGGTGTCGCAAAATTAGCATTGTTAAGACCATTACCATCCTGAGCCTCGGCTCTCACATAATCATTGTCCTCACCTTTTCCAGTGTAATTGGTTTGTTGAAAATTACCAGAGGATTCATCGAATCCGTAATGACCCCACATGTCATGAACAATATTATTCCAATAGAATAAATTAGTGATTGCTGCTGCCTGATTCAATTGAGGTGGTTGATTAAAGTCTAAAGTGAAATCAAAATTTAAGGCTTTCCCCCCATCAGGTGAATAACCAGCAATATTCTCGTTTGCTATGTCCTCATAAGCAAAGACATTATTTCCCTTGGTAATTGTAAATTCAGCTCCATCGACTCCATCGGTATCATGCCATCCGAAAGGGGAGTACTTAGCATCTTCCGGGCTTAAGACAATTTGTCTTGGTCCATGATTTGGTGACTCTATGGGATAAGGAAACACATTGTACATAGCGCCTTCAATAGCTGCAGAAGCTTTTTCTGAAAGTGTTTCTGGTGTATAAGGGATTCTTAGTTTTCTATTGGTTAAAGTTGAATGATCAAAATTACAGTTTAAAATCCAGTCATTTTTCTCCAAAATTCTTCCATTGAGGGCATCTACCCTCAAGCTCCACCAATGAGATCCGTCTATAAGATGGACAGACATATCCCAGGCCAAATTCAAAATACCATCTTTAGATTTATGGTATACCAACTTCACCGGAATATCTTCAGCAGAGATTCCAGATGTTGAAAGAACCAGATTGTTTTTAGAATTAGATTTTAAAACAGAAATTTGCGTTGGTTTTTCAATTCCCAACTGTGTTGTAACTGCATTAAGGGCTTCTTGAGGAGATAAAGATGGATTTTGTGTAGTGATTTTGGAGTTTAGATCAGATTCAAAATCATAACTGGCATACATTACCTCATTATTTTTGATGGCAAAATTTCCGATAGCATTGAAAATAGGAATACCTTGATAAGCCTGTTGAACATAAACATGATTCAGGCTGGTACTTTTAGAGAAATGTATGGAACTGACATTAATATCTGAAAAATCATCAGAAGACATTTTTTTTTGTACTTGTTCCTGTGCTAAGTAAGTTTTTATAAGCTTGATTTCTGTTTGTGCACTCACAGATGAATATGTTCCGAGTACAAACAAAAACACTAGAAGTGATTTTGATTTCATATTATTTTTTATCAAATACGACAGAAAACTACCTAAAAATAACCTAGGATTGAAACTAACAAATGTTAATATTCAAAAAACCGCTTCATATCAATTAAGCGGTTTTATAATCAGAATTCAGCAATTTAATTTATTTAGCATCTGCCCACATAGAGGTTTCATAATCTGCAACCTTACCTTTAAGAATGGCTATATTTTGTTCTTTTGAGGCCATCGGATCCATCTGTATAGCTTCTCCTGCGGGAGTATAAACCATGTAGAACCCATCTTCCATCGAGGCTAATTTCTTTAGTTCACCATTCTCATCAATAGCGTTCCAGGTTTTGTTTTCTGGTGTATAGACCATCTCCAGAATTTCACCTTTGTTTTCACCCGAAAGTACTTCAATAGCAAAATGATTTTTTGTAGCCGTCATTTTTACATCCTGCCCTTCTATTGTAGCGTATTGAGTATCTTTCTCACCTTCTGCCATAGCTATGGGATTGTTTCCGGTCCAAAACTCCATGACATTAAATAATAAAACATCACCTGTTATAAAAAGTCCATAAACAGGGACAATATTTAAGGCCCAAAAAATTAAATTGTCTAAAAATTTGTTGCTTGTCACTCCATCGTTCCAGTCTCTTAATGAATTGAAAGCACTGAAGGAACCCAGGCAACTCGTACTTAATAAAGTCATTGATAAAGCTCCGCAAATAAAGATTTTCTTTTTCATTGTGTTAGGATTTTAAATTAATATAATCAATTTAACAGAAATAAAAGTCGCAGCTGTAATCTAAACAGAAGTTTAACATTACAAAGTCCCGCTCACATGCTTTGCACATATGTAAGCACTTGTCCATGCACTTTGAAAATTGAAGCCCCCAGTCACAGCATCAATGTCAAGAACTTCCCCTGCAAAAAATAAATTACTGCGCACTTTACTCTGAAAAGTTTTGAAATCAATTTCCTTGAGATTGACACCTCCTGCAGTGACAAATTCATCTTTGAAGGTGCTCTTACCATTTACATGAAATTCACCAGCGCAGAGTTCCTCAGCTAAGGATTGAATTTGTGGTTTACTGATATTAGACCAATTCAATTGCTGATCTATATCAATATGCTCTAAAAGGCTTTGCCAGAATCGCTTGGGCAGGCCTTCTATTGGATTGGAATAAAGAAATTGCTTGGGTTGGGTAGTTTTCAATTCTTCAAAAAGAGTTTTCAAAGACTCTATATTATGGCTGGGAAGCCAGTTCACTCTCAATTGAAATTGATGATTTAATTCCTGAAAAATTCTAGCCCCCCAAGCCGAAAGCTTCAAAATACAAGGGCCACTTAGTCCCCAATGGGTGATCAAAAGCGGACCAGATGAGTGAAGGCTTTGCAGCTTTTGCTTAGACACGCCTCTGTCCTTGGTAGTAAAGACTTCAACTTCTGCATCCAGGCTTATTCCAGAGAGGTTTTCTATCCGTTTATCTTTCACATTAAATGTAAATAATGAAGGAACTGGCTCAATAATATCATGACCGAGAGATTCTATAAGTCGCCACATTTTTGGACTGCTACCGGAGGCTATAATCACCCTTTTGGCTATTGCATGAACCTCCTTACCCTTAAGCTCCCAGGAATAATCCTGCCCTTCCAATTTCTTGATTTTATCTATACCTGCATTGGTTTTCACCACAACACCTAGTCTTTTGGCTTCATTTTCAAAACAGTCAATGATGGTTTGCGAAGAATCTGATACTGGAAACACACGTTGATCATCTTCGATTTTCAGTTCTATTCCGCGTTCTTCGAGCCAACTAAACATATCTCCCGTCATAAATTTATGGAAAGGTCCTAAAAGTTCTTTATACCCTCTGGGGTAATTATTTGCTAAAGCTGTAGGATCAAATTCGGCATGAGTGACATTGCAACGCCCACCACCAGAAATTTTTACTTTGCTTAAAACCTGCTTGCTTTTTTCCAGAATAAGCACGCTTACTGCTGAATTTGATGCAGCAAGATTTATGCCTGCAAAAAAGCCTGCTGCTCCTCCACCAATAATAACTACATCTGTTTCCATTACTTCCATAATGCAAAAGTAATGGAATACATGCTATTGCTGTTGAATTAGTCTAAAGAAGAAACAATTTGTTGAGCCAGAAATTTCTGACCAAATTCTGAATTGAGGTACTTCATGTCTTCAGCATTGGATAAGAATCCAAGTTCGATAGTAACTGCTGGACAATTGAGATTTTTTAAAAGAAAAAAGTTAGCGGATTGTAACGCTGATGTTTTGAAGTATTTACGCTTAAAAGATTCCAGTATTTTGGTACCGAAATAGGAAGATTCCATGGTAAAGTCATTTTCAGCGACAAAAACTTCTACTCCATTTCTCTCTCTGTTTTTTGAATAATTAGCATGAAGAGAGATTACTAGATCCGGGGAAAGGGATTGAATTTTGTCCACCCTGTCCTGAAGCGACATAAATTCATCTCCAGTTCTCAATAAAATGATTTCTATATTTTTATCAGTACAAAGTTCTTTGAGTTGAGAAGATACATCTGCAACAATTTGTTTTTCTAAAATAGAATTGCTTTGTGCACCAGTGTCTGAGCCCCCATGCCCGGCATCAATAACCACTTTGATTTTGGTTGGATTGGTAGGGTCTGCCGTTGCAAAATTAAATCCCACACACAAAACGACTAAAAAGCAAAAAAACTTCATGTACTACAATTATTAGAAATTTCAATGTAAGAATATTCTTCGTAAAATTAAGGTTTCTTTGTGAAAAAATATCCTTACATGTGATTTTTAACAAAGAATCCTTATAATAATATCTAAGTAAATCAACATATGTTCTCATCATTATCTTAAAACTTATCTCGAATAAGAGCAGCACATAAGTAGTTGTAAAGGATTGGTCGTAGGAGTAACAAAAAAAGTAAAAGGATTAAATTATAAGCAGTACTAAAAGATATACCGACAGTTACAACAGTATTTGTTTACACATTTAGGTATTCACAATAAAAACGCTCTTGAAATTTAGATATAAACAGACTTATTTATACAATTAAAAAATGATAGCCATATTAGAGCATAGAGAATTCCGGTAATTTACAATAACCAATATTAATTCCTTTAGGTATATTGAAAATCAGTCGATTCACATTATTAACCTCGCTATATTATTAAAAATTAAGCTCAAAAATTACAATAGCCACCACTCGGCGTTACTATTGTTGGTTGAAAATAATTTGCTTATTGATAATTAATATTAACTATAAGTTGTAAATTGAATAAAAAGTTAAAACTTTGTAGCGATTTTGCACAATTAATTGAATATATTAGCAATTTTTATAAAGTTACTCTATGAAAAAAAATGTTTTTATTGAGACCTTTATTATACCTTACTTCATACCTATACTGCTTACTCTCTTTTTGAGTGTGATTGTTTTGTTATTCATTAATAGATTCACCATAACGATGAGAAACATTCAAAATAAAAAAGATAAAAGAAAAATTAATGCTTTTCTACCTAAGGTTATTTTTGGAGAGTTCTCAGAAGTTGGATTAAATCTGGAAATAGAAAAATTGAAAGATGAGGTTTCTTACAATAGCTATTGGTTTAAAGAATTGCTGATTAGTTCTCTTATTGAGTTCAAAATTAATTTAAAAGGCATAGAAAATAATAGTTTCCATACGATTTACGAAGCTTTTGCTTTGAATGAACACAGCTGTCGTTTTTTAAAATTTCCAATGATTTATTTCAAAAAAAAAGGAATCTACCAATTAGAAATCTTGGATTACAAACCTGCTATCAATCATATTCGAAAATATATATACCATGATAATCAAAAATTGAGTGCAAATGCATTGATGGCTTATATCATATTGTCGGAGAAAGATTTTTCATATTTGGTTAATTTAGATTATGAATTCGCATTCGCTGAAGAAATAGAAATACTCGGTATCTGTAAAACGCGAAAACTTAAACGCCCAAAATTACTCAAACATTTCTTACTTTCTGAAAATGATTTTATTGTGAGAGTTGGTCTCCATCTGGCGGTTTATTATAACGCCTCAGATTTGGAATCTGAAATTACAGACTGTATATATCATGAAAACACTTTGGTAAGAAAATTGGCCTACTTAGCTTTAGGCGATTTGTTTCTCTTTGAAAAAGCAGATGAAATAATTATGCGTTATACTGAGGAAACAGAAGCTAATCAAACTTTAATTATCGTAACCCTTAGTAAAATAGGCAATAATAAACATCTGGATTTTCTAAAGAGTCTTTTATTGGAAAACTCTGGAAATGAACTTGAAATTGGAAGAGCAGTCAAATCTATTGATCCGGCGTTTATGTCTTATTTGGCATTCAACAATCAGAACATAAAAAACATAAAGAAACACATTGACGAACCCCTCCTTAAATGATAGACTATTTCTCTGATTTTGTAACCTGGTTTGAATACTTTATTCTGGTATTCATGCTCATTTACCTATCATTTTATTTGGTGTTGGCAATTTATTCATATTTGGCAATCAATAAAAATCTTAGAGTTAAATACGATTTGACCAATAATAAGATGCTCAAGTCCAACCAGGTGCTTGGCGTTTCTGTGATAGCACCTGCGTTCAACGAAAGCGCTAACATCGTTTATAATGTGAAGTCTTTACTGTCCCTGCTTTATCCTAAGTTTGAAGTCGTTATTGTAAACGATGGCAGCAAAGATGATACTCTGGAAAAACTCATCACACATTTTGAGTTAAAAAAAGTAGATTTTTATTACGAAGAAAAAGTCAAAACCAATACTGTTCGCGGACATTATAAATCTACAAATCCTATTTATGACAAACTTTTGGTTGTAGATAAAATAAACGCTGGTTCTAAAGCAGATGCTTCAAATGCGGGGGTAAACTCGTGTAAATATCCCATTTTTTTATGTACCGATGTAGATTGCATTTTAAAAAAAGACGCCATTATAAAGCTTGTTTATCCCTTCATGAGCGAAAAAAACCGTGTCATTGCTACTGGCGCAGGAATCCGAATTTCCAACAGCTGTATCGTAAAAGAAGGGCTCTTAAAAGAAGTAAGGTTTCCTAGAGAAATGTTTCCAAGATTTCAAGAGCTGGAATATGTGCGTTCGTTTTTGTTTGGTAGAATGGCATGGAGCCGAATGAATGGTCTCCTTCTGGTTTCTGGCGGACTGGGTATGTTTGAGAAAAAAGCATTCTTTGAAGTGGGTGGTTACTGGCATGATTCGCTTGGAGAAGACTTAGATCTTGTTATAAGATTGCGAAAATTGATGCACGAACAAAAGGAAAAGTTCTCGATTAGATATTTTGCTGAATCGCTCTGCTGGACAGAAGTCCCAGCTTCTGCAAAAATACTAATAAGGCAACGCTCTAGATGGTCAAGAGGTTTGATCCAATCCTTAAAAATTCACCGGAAAGTTTTTTTCAACCCTAAATATGGGATAACTGGCATGTTGGTCTTTCCTTATTTTGTTTTTTTTGAATTTTTTGTGCCAATCCTAGAACTTTTAGGTCTAATTATAATTATCATTTCTTTAATTTTTCTAGATATTAACCTTTATTTCCTGTTATACTCTACACTAGCCATTTTTCTTTTCTTCCAGAGCATCACTTTAATTTCTATTTTAATAGATGAGTTTTTATTTAAAAATTACAATAACTTAAAGGAAATTTTAATTTTAATAAGCATTTCTATGGTAGAACCTATTGTATATCATCCCATAAATACTTTTGCTTATTTAAAAGGGTATTGGCTGTTTATTAGTAAAAAAGAACTTAAATGGGGCGAAATGACGCGTAAAGGTTTTAACACAAACCATCAAATTTAAAATAGTATGAAAAACATATTCAATCTTAAAATTTTCTGGTTGGTTTTTGTTGCTGTAATATGCCAGAACAATATCATAGGTCAAGAAATCAATGTCGATTCTCTTTTATATGAAACTATTGATTTATTAAAAGAAAAAGAATACGAACAAGTCAAAATCAATGCGCAGAAAGCATTGAAGATTGCCCCTGATTATCTCGACTACAATTTAGTGTTGGGCAGAGCACAGGAAATGACAGGCGAAATTGACAAAGCTCGCAAAAATTATGAACATGTCATCAATCAAAATAAAAACTACGAAGCCGCCTTTTCATATTTGTTCAATTTAGAATTCCAGGCTGAAAATTACCAAAAAGCAAAAGAGGTTAGTGAAGCAGCAATAAAGCATCATCCAGATGAAGACAGTTTTTATTTTAAAAAACTTTCCACATTTCAGCCTCTGGAAGATTTACAAGGCGAATACACGTTCATAAAAGAAATTCAACCAAGATTTCCTGATAACAATGATTTAGATAGGCGCTTAGTAGATCTAGAACTCCGTTTTGATTATGATATCGCTGGGATTACTTACAGTCTTACGAATTTCGACAGAGAAAACGTAGGGCCCTGGCATTTATCGGGCTTTCAGTACATTCGACAAAGAAAATGGGGATCGCTTATAGCTCAGGTAAATTATGCAGATCGACAATCTGCTGTAGGAAGCAATAGTACTGGCTTACAATATGAATTAAAATCTTATTATTTCACAGGCAAGAAAAGCTATAGCTATATTGGCGGCTCTTATAGTGAAGATCAAGTATTTCCAACTTGGCGATTTAGATTTTCTCATTTTGTATATTTTAATAAAGGATGGGGAGCAGATATTGGTGGGCGATATACTCAAACCTTTGACGACCGTCAATTTTACACAGCCGCACTCGGGCTTAATAAATATGCAGGTTCTTTCTGGATTTATTTGAGGTCATATTTCATGACCGAAAATAGGGATACATATTATCCAGCTTTTACGCTAACAACACGTTATTATTTAGACAGCAGATTTGATTATATCTCTATGAATTTAGGATACGGAAATTCGCCAGATGAACGCTCTACTTTAGGACAATTTCAAAGTCGAGTATCTACTGAATCTTATCGAGTCAATTTGGGATATTTCAGAATGATAAACCAAAAGTATTTGGTTGGTATTCAAGGAGGATACAATAACCAAGAATTTTTACCAGATCGTTTTCAAAATGAATACGATTTATTTTTAAGTTTTCAATATAAGTTCAACTAAATGCAGGCACGAAATTTTTTACTGTTTATGATGTTAAATGTGACATTGACTTTAAGTTCACAAACTATTTCTATTTACAATTCTAACGAATTTCAAGTCAGCTTACATCACACAAAAACTACGAAACAAACTTCAGAAGATCTAACCCATTATCTGACAGAAGTCTTAGGTAAAACCATTGAAGTGTCTTCAGAGGAAAAAAAACATCAAATTCTGCTAAGCATCAATACCAAAACATTAAACGAAATCACTTTTGAAATTTATTCTGATGAAGACAATATCAGGATAAGCGGAGGTAGCCAAAAAGCTTTACAACGCGGCATAGCCTTTTTCCTGGAAAAAATAGGAATTACAAAAATTACCGAAAAAGACTGGTTTTTGAAATCAAAAGAGCACCGTAGTTTCCCTAGCCAATTTTACAAAAAATCTGAACCTGATTTTGACTACCGCTATTTATACTATCCTGGAAATTGGGATGAAAAATTCAGGAACTGGTATCAATTAGATCAGATTGATAGAGATTTTGGTGTTTGGGGGCATAGTTTTTATAAACTGATGCCGCCAAAAGCTTATTATGAAGATCAACCAGAACTTTTTGCTTTATATGAAGGTAAAAGAAATCCAGGTTCTATTTGCTACACAAACAAGAAGACCAAAGCAATCTTCAAAACCGAACTAGGAAACATTATTCAACAAAATCCAAATGCTGAATTCTTTTCGGTAAGTCAGAACGATGATACCATCTATTGTCAATGCCACGAATGTGAACAATTAAATCAAAAGCATGGCCAGAAGCGTGGTGCCCATTATGTTTTCATAAACGAGTTGGCAAAACAGTTCCCCGCAAACAAGCTAATGACTTTGGCCTATCTACACACCGCTAAGCCTCCAAAAGACTTACATCTTGTGCACAATCTTTACACTATGTATTGTCCAATCAGTTTAAATCGTGGCAGAAGCTTTGCAGAAGACCCAAGAAGTGCCCGTATGAGGTCAATTCTAAAAAAATGGAAAGAGACAACAGAAAATCTTTTTTTCTGGGATTATACGGTACAGTTTACAGATTATTTTTCAGCTTTCCCTAATATCCACACGTTTCAGAAAAACTATGATTATCTTAAATCTGCCGGAGTAAAGGGCGTGTTTAGTCAGGGTTCTGCAGACATTCCTTCTCATTTTTATGAATTAAGACAATATTTACTCGCCAATTTGATGCTGAATACTGAGATGAATCTGGACGAAGAAATCAAAAATTTTATAGACATGTATTATGGCAAAGCAGGGGAATATGTCTTGACATATTATAAACTGCTCACATCAAATCAAATTGATTCACATTCCTATTTGAATATTTATGATAACCCGGTCGAGCAAATTGAGACTTTTCTAAGTCCTGAAAGGATGGCTGAATACAATCAAATTATTTTGAAGGCTGAAGCTGCTGTTAGCAATGATCCGGTAATGAGTAATCGAGTAAAGGATTTACGTTTCTCTCTGGAATATACCTTTTTTCAGCAATCAAAATATTTTGGAAAAGATCGACACGGTATGTTTGTCAAAAAGTCTTCTGAAGAAGGCTACAAAATTCAACCAAACCTAACCAAGAGGGTAGAAGATTTTAAAAATTACTTGAATAATAAAGGCGTTTACGAAATAGCTGAAATGGGTTTGAGTCCCGATGCATATTTCCAAAACTGGACAGAAATAGCCAGCTATGCCAATATAGGTCCGAGTGCTAAAGAAGCAGAAATCAGGCTATTGACCTCACCCAGCAAGTCTTATAATAAAAAAGGGGCTTACGGCTTAACCGATGGAGTTCGAGGGTATAAGGATTTTAATATTAACTGGCTAGGATGGTATGGCAATGATGCGGAAATTCAGATTGTTATAGAAAAAACACCTTTAAAGAACATCAGAATAAACTTTTTAGAAGATCAAAGACATTGGATTTTCACGCCTAAAGAGGTCACGCTTTTTGGCGTAAAAGATGATCAAAAAATAAAAATAGATACCATAAATTTCCCCCAGCCTATTGAAAATTATAAAATTAAAATTATTTCGAAAACCTTTAATGATCAGGATTTAAATAATTTTAGTAAATTTATACTAGTAATCACCAATCGAAAAAACTTACCTTCCTGGAGAAAACGAAAAAATAAACAAGCGATGTTTATGATTGACGAAATAGAAATCTACTAGTAATGAAGTCTAAAGTTTTAGTGGTTGAGGATGACGAATTAACCTTAAGAATAATTGATTTCGTCCTCAAAAAAAATAATTTTGAAATTGTAATATCTAAAGATGGTGCCGATGCTATCAAACGCTTTGATAAAATAAAGCCACGTTTAGTCATTACAGATATTATGTTGCCTTTTAAATCTGGACTTGAAGTTGTACAACACATCAAAACTAATTCTCCACAGACTCCTGTAGTTATTTTGTCCTCTCTGGGTGAAGAAGAAACTACCATAGAAAAAGCCTTTGAGTTTGGAGTAGATGATTTTATCAGTAAACCCTTTTCCCCTAATGAGTTGGTTTTACGCATCAAGCGTCTATTAAAGTGAGTTTGGGTGGTTTTAGACAAGACTTTTTTATTGAAAAGCTATCGGAGAGTAACTCAGATCTAATTTATTTAAAAAAAACCTCTCAGATGAGAAACTCTTTTAAAGTACGGGTACTTCAACAAAAGCTCAGTATAAACTCTAAGACTCTTTTAATAAAAAAACCAGCAATCTCAAAAGATTGCTGGTTTTAAAAGTACGGGCGGAGTTCCGATAGCTATCGGAACGAACTCTCACACCTTGCGGCACTAGATCCTAAGTCTAGCGTGTCTACCAATTCCCCGCCCGTACCGAAAAGGCACGTTCGGGCGGGCACCACGCCCTCAACATTTACTGGCGAATTCAGAAAACCTCCTCACAAATCCTGAAACTTCAGGAAGGTATTCAGAGAACACTTACACGTTTATTTTCAAAATCAAAAAAACCAGCAATCTTTTTAAACAAAAAAAAGAGCCTCTCAAATGAGAAGCTCTTTAAAAGTACGGCGGGAGTTCCGATAGCCATCGGAACGAACTCTCACACCTTGCGGCACTAGATCCTAAGTCTAGCGTGTCTACCAATTCCCCGCCCGTACCGAAAAGGCACGTTCGGGTGGGCACCACGCCCTCAACATTTACTGGCGAATCCAAAAAACCTCCTCACAAATCCTGAAACTTCAGGAAGGTATTCAGAGAACACTTACACCTTTATTTTCAAAATCAAAAAAAAAGAGCCTCTCAAATGAGAAGCTCTTTCAAAGTACGGGCAGGAGTTCCGATAGCTATCGGAACGAACTCTCACACCTTGCGGCACTAGATCCTAAGTCTAGCGTGTCTACCAATTCCCCGCCCGTACCGAAAAGGTACGTTCGGGCGGGCACCACGCCCTCCACATTTACTGGCGAATTCAAAAAACCTCCTCACAAATCCTGAAACTTCAGGAAGGTATTCAGAGAACACTTACACCTTTATTTTCAAAATCAAAAAAAAAGAGCCTCTCAAATGAGAAGCTCTTTCAAAGTACGGGCGGAGAAAGTAAAACTCTAATTTTAAACGAAACAAAATGATACAAAACATACCCGAAAACATTGTGTTTATAGTATATCGTTGACTTTCATGTTTCAATAAATTTCATCCAAATTCATTTGAAACTCTAAAATTGGGGGTATATTTGGGGGAAATTATTCAAAATGGCATCAGGTAAGTTTATAATAAAAGATAGTAAAAAGGAATTTTCAACCATATACTATCGATTTAAACAAGGCGCCAAATTCGATTGTAGTTTGTCAACAAAAATTCAAGTTCCTAAAGATAGGTGGAGCAAAACCAAAGAGGAAATTCTTAAGACAAAAAAAGTCGATTACAAGCTACTTAATGAAAAGCTACGCAACCTTGACACTCACGTAAAAAAAGAATTTGAGAATGCTAAACTAGAAGCAGCAATAGTTGACAGCAAATGGCTCAAACGCAAATTAGCTTTTATCTTAAATCATGAAGATAATGAATACCAAGAGAATGAAAAGCTTTACCTCACTAATTTTATTGATAAATATATAGAAGATTCTAAGACTAGAAAAACAAGAGATGGAAAGAGTATCAAAGAGAAGACTAGACAACATTATCGCTCAACTAAGAATAAAATTATTGACTTCGAGAAATACAAAGGGCAAAGAGTGCTTTTGAAAAAAATCGATTTATCATTTCACAGTGATTTTATAATCTTTTTAGAGACTGAGCATATGCTCGGCAACAAAACAATTGGTGGTTATATTGATGACATAAAGTTGTTTTGTAGAAATGCAAAAAGACAAGACATATCTGTTCATAAAGATGTAGAAAGTAGAGATTTTTTTTCACCAGATAATGATACTGTTGACACCTATCTGAATGATGATGAAATAAATAAGATTTACAACCAAAACTTAAAACATGACCACTTGAAAAATGCTCGAGACTGGTTTATAATTGGTTTACGGACTGGTTTAAGAGTTTCAGATTTATTAAAACTAAAAAAGAAAAACATAGATGATGGCTTTATAAATTGGAAAACTAAAAAGACAGATTTTCCAGTAATAATTCCAATCCATCCACAAGTCGAGGAGATTTTAAAAAGCAGGGATGGGGATTTCCCTAGAGAAATATCTGACCAAAAATTCAATGATTACATTAAAAAAGTTTCAAAAAAAGCAGGGATTGATGAAATTATTGAGGGAGCAAAAAGGGTTATGGTCGAAAAGAAAAATGATAAAGGAGAGGTTGTTGATATTTTATCACGTAAGAGAAAAGATAAGTATCCAAAGTATGAGTTAATTTCTTCACATATCTGTCGTAGATCCTTTGCTACCAACCTCTACGGTAAGATTGACTCGCTCACAATAATGAAAATTACTGGACACAAAACTGAAACGGAATTTTTGAAATATATTAAAATAACACCACGTGAGTATGCAGAAAAATTAAAACAGTTTTGGAATAGAACAACAATAAAATAATCATTTGAAATGCTTGTCTAAATCTTCTCTAAAATAGTAATCTCTTCTTCCCTCTTCAAAATTTTTGGGGACTAGTTTATTTTCTTTTTTAAGATTGTACAATCTGGTCGACCCTATTTTGTATTCATCAATCACTTCCTGTCTGGTAAGCATTTCTTTCCTTGAAGTAGGCTGTAATTTAACTTCTTGCATTTTTTCAATAAACACACCTAACTCGTCTACTATTACCTCACGAATCATTTCTCTAAACTCATCCTCGGTTAATCCAAAACCTGTAAATCCTTTACTCATATCAATAATTTTATGTTATTGATTGTTATATCAGAATAATTAGATAAGTTTATTTTTTTAAAAAAATTAGCCGACTCTAAAAGCTTCAAGTACCTAAATCACTCACTATAATACACTTCTATTAAGTGATTAAATAATATTTACTACATATAACAATTACCTAGTAAATTTCAATTAAAGGTTTATAATACCTTAATTCTTATCAGAATCAAATCATTTAGATAAACAAATTTCAACCCTCATAGCTTTTTCATTAAAAAAACATACGACGAGCGGATAGCATTTTAATATATAATAAAAACAACGCTCAAAAATGGAAAATGTAATAATAGATAAGCTAAGACTGACCCTGAGATTTGAAGACTCTTTAATAAATTTTAAAATTCAACTTGACAAATATGACAAGAGCCTTAAACTTACTAAAAGTACTCAAATAGATAACAATTATAGTGAGAACCTTTTGCTCATGTACGGTAGTAAAGAGATTGCAAAATTTGACTACAGCTTTAAACGGAGAGATAAAGTAAGTCATATAAGATTCAATAAATATAGCTTATACTATCACCAGGATGAAATAATGCAGGTCTTCAAATTCCTAATCTCATTAGACTTTGAAGTCCAACCCAGTAAAATGGAAATTGCAAGAGATTTTGTGGGTTCAACCATTTTTAATTCTGTTTTGAGTCATATCCAAAATAGTAAAATCGTTCAGCCTACAAATCACCACGTTTATATGGGAGATGAGATTTACAGAGAAAATATGTACACCCCTAATAATCACGAGAGTTTCTATTTTAGGAATATTGATAAAAATAAACGTGATTTAGTTCTAAGACTTGAAGATAAAAAGAAGGCGATTGAAGACTCTAAAGACTTTTATATTTTAAATTATCTAAAAAAACAAGGCTTAGATACTTCCAGAGATATATTTAGATTTGAACTTGTTTTTAATAATTTAGACTCTTTTCGTGGTAGCCGTAATCTTGTTTATTTCTCAAAATTTGATATGACAAAGCCTACAATTACAAAATACTATCTAAATAAATGTAAGCGTAAAGTCAAGGAATTTGATTCAATTAAAGACATATTTAATTTTTCAAATCAGAAAATTGAAATGTATCGAGAAATAGAAAATGAATATACAATTAAAGGTAAGTCTTACCATGAGATTAATGTTGACCTACTAAAATTATTTGACAAGGATTATCTTCTTGCGCTTTTTCAGCTTAAATCAAAAGATTTGATTTTTAATATTTTCGACATTATTCCTGAAAAACATACAAAATCGTTTATAAAACCTAATAAAATCGAGAAACCCAATGGCTTTATCCAAAAAAAATCTAGCACTAAATATTACAGTGTTGATGAAAAGCTTCTACTTTTGATTAAGGAAAAATTCAAAATTGATGACCTTGAAGCTCAAAAGATTTTGAATTCTATTGAAACTATTGCTAACAACCCCAATCAAGGCAATAGAGGTGATTTGTTTGATTCTATATAGTAGTACATGGGCAGTGAGTATTTTTCAAATTTGCGTTGTTATCACCTGTCCATAACTGCTATTTTATACAAAGCTTAAATAAAATATCAATGTTATCAAATAAGTTAGTTACTCAATTTTAAACACTTTATAGATGATTTTTTAGACTTCAAGTTAAGCAGATTAATTTTATAAAAAGTAAAGAATTGTCCTTCAGCGTATATACAAGCATTGGTATATTAATACTAATCTGATTGAAATTATCTGGATTTCAAATAATTATTTTGAGGTGAAAATTTCCATTTATTTTTAAAACTATGATGATTTCTGATTAAAGTATTTACTTTTATAACATCTAAATGGAAGTTTAGTATTGCCCTTGGACTAAACTAACTATGAATTATATAGTATGACCTCAACCGAAATTCACGATAAAGTACAAGAACTCGTTAACAACTTCAATACACAACGTTTTATATACGACTTATTACGTGCCTACGGCATTTCCAAAACTTCCATTACCCGACTTCAAAAAGGCGATTTCAACCTAGCCAAAAATAAAGATGAAATCCTCTACAAAAAGAAACTCTTTTTTAAAGAAGTAGATAGCGATAACTTAATGGCATTGGTAGACGATTATAGCAAAGATGAAAACCTAAAACACAACCCACGTTTTATCATCATTACCAACTACAATGAGATTGCCGCTAAGGATACTCGCACCAACAAAAACCTGCAGGTTAGCATAAAAGACTTACCTAAAAATCATACGTTTTTCTTACCCTGGGCAGGACAAGAAGTTTATACCGCCAGTAACGAAAATGAAGCCGACAGAAAAGCTTCCTACCGTATGGCAAAGTTGTATGATATTTTAATTGAAGAAAACCCTGAAATACTAGAAAACGGCGTAGGAGAACTTAACCTATTTTTCTCTCGATTGTTATTTTGCTTTTTCGCAGAAGATACAGATATCTTCCCCATAAAGGGCATGTTTACCAATAACTTGATGCAACACACCCAAAAAGATGGGAGCGATGTACACTTGTATTTAGACAAACTTTTTAAAGCCTTAAACACCAAAGACAATAGCAAGCAGGCAAGTTACATCAGCCAATTTCCTTATGTCAATGGCGGTTTATTTCAGGATGTTATCAGCATTCCAAAATTCAATAAACAAGCTAGGAATATACTAGAAGAAAGCGGGGAGTTAGATTGGAGCCACATCAACCCCGATATTTTTGGGTCCATGATTCAAGCAGTTGTCAATCCCGACCAACGGGGAAATTTAGGAATGCACTACACTTCTGTACCCAATATCATGAAGGTGATAAAACCTTTGTTTTTAGATGATTTATATGAAGAATTAGAAAAAGCCAAAGGCAACTCTAAGAAACTACGGAAACTATTAGACCGCATTAGCAAACTCAAAATATTTGACCCTGCTTGTGGCAGTGGTAATTTCCTGATTATTGCTTACAAAGAATTACGCAAACTAGAAATTGAAATCTGGCAAGCTTTATTAGATACCGAAAACCAACAAAGCTTTATTTATTCCAACATTCAGCTTACCCAGTTTTATGGTATAGAGATAGACGACTTTGCCCACGAAATCGCTAAACTTTCACTTTGGCTCGCCGAACACCAAATGAACAAGTATTTTGAAAACCAACTCGAACTCGGCAAGTCCAACCCTATTTTACCTTTAAAAGCTTCGGGAAACATTACCCTCGCCAACGCTACTCGTGTCGATTGGGAAAAAGTTTGCCCTAAACATAAAGACGATGAAATTTATTTGTTAGGAAATCCGCCTTATTTAGGTTATAAAGGATGGGAAAAAGAACAAAAAGAAGATATGTCGTCTGTTTTTAAAGGTTTAGGTAATGTAAAGAGATTAGATTACATAAGTTGTTGGTTTAAAAAAGGTGCTGATTATATAAAAAACTCTAACTCGAGGACTTCTTTTGTGTCAACTAATTCAATATGCCAAGGAGAACAGGTGTCTTTATTGTGGCCGTATATTTTTAATAATGAAATTGAAATTGGGTTTGCTCATACTACATTTAATTGGTCAAATAATGCAAAATCAAACGCAGGTGTTTCTGTTGTTATTATAGGTTTACAAAATAAATCAAATGGTAATAAAAAAATATATAACATAGGTACTTTAAGTGAAGTTGATAATATAAACCCCTATCTTACTGGAGCCCCCACCATATTTATTGAGAAAAGGAACGACCCAATTTCATCTTTTCCTAAAATGGCATTAGGGAGTAGCGGTATTGATGGTGGTCACCTTGTATTAACATTATCTGATAAAATGGATCTTGAAAAGAAAGATGAAAAGTCATCAAAATTTATCAAACCATATTTAGGAGGTAATGATTTTTTAAACGGTTACGAAAGGTATTGTTTATGGATAAATGATGATGAAATTGAAGAAGCTAAATCAATTGAAAAAATTAAAGATAGAATAGATAAGTGCTATCAGTATCGTATAAATGGTGGACGAGATGCTAAAAAAGCTTCATCAGTACCACATAGATTTTTTTACAGAAAATATGAAGAGGGAGTAGCGTTAGCTTTACCATTCACAAGTTCTCTAAGAAGAGAATATTTACCTGTAGATTTTTTAAGAAAAGAAACAGTTGCAAGTAATGGGCTTTTAACAATATATGATGCCGATATTTACATATTTGGTATACTCATAAGTAAATTACACATTTTGTGGGCTAAAGCTATTTCAGGTAGAATGAGAAATGATATAAGATATTCTGTCAATATGGTTTACAACACTTTCCCTTTCCCAGAAATCAGCAGAGTCAAAAAAGCCAATATAGAAGAAAATGTATATGCGGTGTTAGAAGAGCGAGAAAAGCATCCCGAAAAAACCATGGCAGAGCTGTACGACCCCGATAAAATGCCCAAAGGTTTACGCCAAGCCCATAAAGACCTAGACGAAGCCGTAGAGCGTTGTTACCGCTTACAACCTTTTGAGAACGATACTCAACGGTTAGAGTATTTATTTAAAGAATATGAAAAGATGGTAGCTAAGGATACTTTGTTTCAAAAACTGAAAAGGACTAGGAAGAAGAAAGTGAATTAGTACAAAGGGACACCAATGTCCTTCTGTGAAATAATAATAAATGATGTAAAAATGGATTTAAGCAAGCTTAGAAACACATTAAGCAAGGTTTCTCAAAAGGATATATGCAATTGAATTACAATATTTTGCATATATTAGGCAAGATATAAAAACGAATTAAGCAAGGTTTATTCTTACCTATTAAATAATATTTAAATCTTTTGCTAAACTAGCTTTATATGCTACATTTGCATACTGAGTTAAGCTCAAAAATAAATTACAATGGAAACTATACTTGAAAGATTGAAGATGTATTTTGAAAATACATCGCCGGAGCAAGTAAAGGATGATTGGGAAAAAACTAAAAAGTACGACAAAGTTGAAAGCCCAAATGTTGAAACCTTTATTGAAGTATCCAAACAGTTAATAGATGTTGGTATATTACAAAATAATTTACCCCCCGAAGATTTGATTAATAACTTTGAAAATCCGAACTTTAGTTCGGATTTTTTTTTATCTAAAACTTAAAGTATGGAAAACACAAAAAGAGCAAGCTTCTCAATTGAAAAATATAACTTCAACCAGGTTCATATCGATATGAATCATCGTACTAGTGATAATTTGTTTGTAGATTTTAATCCTAGTGGTGAGTTTATAGAAAATGAAAAAAAATATACGTTACATTTTATCTTTTCAGCTTTTTCTTCAAAAGAAAAAGATACAGCACCTTTTGTGCAAGTTAAATGTGTGGGTGTTTTTAAATTTGAAGACGTTAATAATATTGATGATGTTCCTGAATTTTTCTATAGAAACAGTATTGCTATTTTATTCCCATACATGCGAGCCTATGTAAGTATGGTTACAAACCAGGCTAACGTACCGCAAATTATGCTGCCTACCTTAAATCTATCAGCATTAGAAAAGCCGCTTAAAGATAATACGAAAGTAATCAAAGAGCAGTAGTTTGAAAAATACCAAAATTTATCAAACCTTAAAAGACAAAGAAAACCCAGATGAAGTAGAAAGCGACGGCCCTTTCCCTTGTAATTGGAAAAATTCATGGCTCGGTGATGGTTATTACTTTTGGGATTCTTTTATAGAGAATGCGCATTGGTGGGGAGAATCACATTGTGGTAATTCTTATATTATATGCGAAGCAATTATAGATTTGAATGATGATAATTGTTTTGATTTAGTTGGAAATACTAAGCACTTGAAAGATTTTGGAGATAGTATAGATTACATGAAAGAAAAAGGTATACTTACTACTCAAACTACTGTAAGTAGAGTAATTCGATTTATGAAATCTAAAAATATATTTCCCGAGTATAGTGTTATAAGAGCCTACGGTATAAACTCAAAGTCAAAGAATTTTCAACCAAATTATAGAATTATTTTTGAACCAGATAAACCATTTCATTATTTATCATATAAGCCAGAAATTCAAATCTGTGTATTAGAATTTAATAATATAAACTTTAGAAATTATAAAATCGTTTATCCGGATGAGTATATCGACGGTTACGCAGTTTAATTATAAAAATAGAAACTAGAGTAGCTTACACGAAGATATTTCATGTTAAACTTACTATTCAAAAAATAATACATTACATTATTATAGATATATAGTAAGTTTAACTAAAACCTAATTTAGATATTTTTCTTAGTTATTTCTTCATATAAAAACACAAATAAGTGACTAATAAACAGATATTTAAAAATAAATTGTTAGTTAACCTATACATTTTTTTAGTTATACTTTCTCAATAAAAACAAACCAATGCCAGATTTAGTAAACGTAACCTATAAACAAACAGGTAAAAGCAAAAAGACAAACGAAATGGGTATGCGTGAAATGCAGGAGAGAGCTTATGAAGCTCGCTCTGCTCAATACTTGTTAATTAAAGCACCACCTGCTTCGGGTAAATCCAGAGCGTTGATGTTTATAGGTCTAGATAAGTTACGTAATCAAGACTTGAAGAAAGTAATTGTAGCTGTTCCTGAACGTTCTATTGGTAGTTCGTTTGCGCCAACCGAATTGAAAAAGTTTGGCTTTTTTGAAGATTGGAATCCCAGTCCTAAATATAATTTATGTACGCCTGGAAGTGATAAATCAAAGGTAGATGCCTTCATTAAGTTTATGAAAAACAATGAAGAAATATTAATTTGTACACATGCTACACTTCGCTTCGCTTTTGATGCCATAGACGAAAAGGAATTAAATGGTACTGTAATAGCTATCGATGAATTTCATCACGTATCCGCAGAAGGAACCAATAGATTAGGTAGTGTGTTAAGTTCTATAATGGCAAAATCAACCGCTCATATCGTAGCTATGACTGGCTCATATTTTAGAGGTGATAGTGTACCTATTTTATTACCCGAAGTAGAGGCTAAATTTATAAAAGTAAAGTACGATTACTATGAACAATTGAATGGTTATGAATACCTAAAATCATTAGGTATTGGATATCATTTTTACCAGCGAAAATACACTACGGCAATACATGAAGTTTTAGATGAAAATAAAAAAACCATCATTCATATTCCCAGTGTTAATTCAGGTGAATCTACCAAGAAAAAAAATGAAGAAGTAAGTGCAATTATAGAAACTATTGGCGAATTAGATTATCAAGACCCTGAAACAGGTGTCTTATATGTTAAGTCTAATAAAACAGGTAAGCATATAAAAATAGCCGATTTAGTCTATGATGACCAAAAAGCAAGAGATAAGATTCAAAACTATTTGAGAAATATCAACTCAGCAGATGATATTGATATGATTATTGCTTTGGGTATGGCAAAAGAAGGCTTTGACTGGCCTTATTGTGAACAAGCATTAACAGTGGGTTATAGGGGTTCACTAACCGAAATTATTCAGATTATTGGTCGAGCAACAAGAGATAGTGAAAACAAAAAACATGCTCAATTCACAAATCTGATTGCCCAACCAGATGCACAAGATGATGAGGTAAAAATTTCGGTGAACAATATGCTGAAGGCTATTACAGCTTCACTTTTAATGGAACAAGTTTTAGCACCCAATTTTAAGTTTAAGGCTAAATACTCAGAAGATGATGAAAATGAATACGAGGAAGGAAACTCATCAACAAATCAAGTAAATGAAGAAGAAAACACAATCCATATAAGGGGGTTTAAAGAACCCTCAACAGCCAAAGTAGAACAAATCATAGAATCAGATTTAAATGATTTGAAAGCGAAGATTTTACAAGATAACGATATGATTAAGGCTATGCCGAGTGATAGCATCGAACCAGAAGTCATTAATCAGGTTTTAATTCCTAAAATAATTAGAGAAACCTATCCTGAGCTGTCTGATGATGAAGTAGAAGAAGTGAGACAACACATCGTTACAGATTCAGTAATAAAAAATGGTACAATAGAAGAACAGGGTAATAGAAAGTTTATTAAAATGGCAGATACCTTTGTCAATATAGACGATATTAATATTGATTTAATAGACAGCATCAATCCATTTCAGAAAGCCTTTGAAATATTATCTAAATCAGTTACTACAAAAGTGTTAAGAACCATTCAGGAAACCATAGATGCTTCAAGAATTCAAATAACCGAAGAAGAAGCTGTAATTTTGTGGCCTAAAATTAAAGCATGGGTACAAAAAACAGGTAAAAATCCAGACATAAAATCCTTAGACCCAAAGGAAAAAAGAATGGCAGAAGCCATTATCTTTATCAAAGAATTAAAACGCAAACGAAATCAAAATGCCTAACAAAAAACTAAGCATAGACGATATTTTTGAAGATGATGATTTAGGGATTTTAGATGATAGAAGCACAAAATCACAAGCAAAAACAGCAGATACACGTTTAATAGAATCTTTTGAAGAAGTCAATAATTTTATCGATGAACACAATCGTGAACCAGAACAAGGAAATGGTATAACTGAAATGCGTCTTTATTTAAGATTAAAAGGCTTTCGTCATAATGACAAAAAGAAATTTGCTTTAAAGGATGCAGATAGGCATAATGTTTTATTTGAACCTAAAAAACCTGAATCCATAGATGATATTTTAAATGATGATTTCGATATTTTAGGAGAAGAAGATGTTGATGAGAGTATATTTGAATTTAAGCACACCCCAAAAGAACGAAAAGATTCTGATTTTATATCTCAACGCAAACCGATGTCTGATAGAGAATTTGAGCCTTACGATAAGCTATTTAAGAAAATACATAAAGAAATAAAACTAGGATTAAGAGACTTAAAACCATTCAAGAATGTTGAAAAAAATCTAGTTGAAGGTAAATTTTACATACTAGACGGTGTTTTATTGTATTTAGAAGTTGGTGATATTTCAGATGCAAAAAGAGAATTAGGCAATAGAATCAGAAAGGATGTCCGTACAAGAACAATCTTTGATAATGGCACCTACAGCAATATGTTATATCGTTCCTTGGGTAAACAACTATACAATAATGGTCGTATAGTAACTGATTTAGAAAAAGACAGTGAAGAAGAATTGTTTACAAATGCAGACCAATTAGAAAGCGAGGACCAAGAAACAGGTTGGATTTATGTTTTGAAATCAAAATCAGATAATTCAGAAATCAGTAAGATAAAAAACCTTCATAAGATAGGGTTTTCAACAGTTCCAGTTCAGAAAAGACTTGTAAACGCAAACAAAGAAGCTACTTATCTAAACGCAGATGTTGAGCTTATAGCAAGTTTCAAATGTGTAAATGTAAACACACAAAAATTTGAAAACTTAATACATCGGTTCTTTAAACACGCTCAACTTCAAATAGACATTTACGACAAAAACAAAAATAGAGTAACACCAAGAGAATGGTTTGTAGTACCCTATGATATAATCGAAAGAGCAATAGGTCTATTTATATCAGGTGAAATTGTAAATTATAATTATGACTTTGAAAACGAAAGAATATCAAGCAATTGAAGTAATAAATTTTTTACTATGAAATGATTTAAATAACACATCCTACTATACTTTAAAAACATTATGTCTAAGAATGTATATCCAACTAATTTTAAAGAATCCGATATAAAGTATTTTTACGGATTTAGTCATGATACACCTCTAATTGCGAAGTTTATTGAAGTTGAATCTAATGATAGGTATTTGAGGGAGATAAATATCTATACTGAAAGTGCCACACCTGATTCTGAATTCGAATTAATATTGCAAGAACCCGATAAAGATGGGCAACCTGGGAATCTATTCTTTGACGGAGAAATTAAAGGGATAGCAAATAAAGGTAGGTGTAATACTAAAATTGACATTTCAAATTTGAAATTAAAGTTCCCTGAAAATGGATTATTTATAGTTTTTCAGTGGCTTGTGGTGGAAGTTAATAAGTCCGAATTCAATTACCATAAAGGAAAAGACACAGAGAAAAGGTATATTTATGACACCATTGAACCGTCGGTAGGTGCGTATCCAACAGATGAGAACTCTGGGTGGATTTTTGGAAATCATGGTTGGGAAAAAGTAAAGAAAATTGAATTAAAAATACTGTCTAAGTATACCGATAAATTTGCTGTGCCAGCGATTAGGCTTGTTTTAAGCTAACTTCTCTTAATCCTCAACTAGATTTATCTAGATTCAATAGGCTTCAAATCAGTAAATAAGTAAAAAAGGGGTGATAATTGGGGGAAAAATATTAAATTAAAAAACCCAACTAGCTGATTATCAAGCTAGTTGGGTTTTTACAAGTACGGGCGGAGAGACTCGAACTCTCACACCTTGCGGCACTAGATCCTAAGTCTAGCGTGTCTACCAATTCCACCACGCCCGCATTATTTTTTGCGATTGCAAATATATGGAATAAATACAACTTTCAAATTATGTTTCGGGAAAATATTTTATATTGTGAAAACTAAATAAAAACTATGGATACTAGACCTTATATCGAAAAGCATAAACAACGTTTTATAGATGAACTTATAGAGCTTCTTAAGCTTCCATCGGTGAGTGCTGACCCCAGCTTCAAAAAAGAAGTTTTGATGACCGCCGGTGCCGTGAAAATCAATTTGGAAGCTGCGGGTTGCGACAAGGTAGAGATTTGCGAAACTCCTGGCTTCCCTATTGTTTATGCCGAAAAAATAATAGACGAATCCTTACCTACGGTGCTGGTCTACGGTCACTACGATGTGCAGCCTCCAGACCCTATGGATTTATGGAACAGCCCTCCTTTTGAGCCGGTGATCCAAACTACTGAAATCCATCCGGATGGCGCCATATTTGCTCGGGGAGCTTGTGACGACAAGGGACAAATGTACATGCATGTGAAAGCTCTGGAAGTCATGATTCAAAATGAGGAGTTGCCCTGCAACATCAAATTTATGATAGAAGGCGAAGAAGAAGTAGGCAGTGTGAGTCTGGAATGGTTTCTGGAAAACAACATAGAAAAACTTGCCAACGATGTCATTTTGATTTCAGACACAGGTATGATAAGCAAAGAGGTGCCTTCCATTACTACTGGTCTTAGAGGAATGAGCTATGTGGAAGTGGAGGTGGAAAGTCCCAACCGTGATTTGCACTCAGGTTTATACGGCGGTGCCGTGGCCAATCCTATCAATATTTTATCCCAAATGATCGCGTCCCTTCACGATGAAGATAACCACATCACTATTCCTGGTTTCTACGATAAAGTCGAAGAACTAAGCCATGAAGAACGGGAGAAAATGGCCGAAGCGCCGTTTGATCTGGATGACTATAAAAAACATATTGGCATCACCGATGTTCATGGTGAAAAAGGCTATACCACAAACGAACGCAATTCCATTAGGCCTACCCTGGACGTCAACGGTATCTGGGGCGGTTACATAGGTGAAGGTGCCAAAACGGTGATCCCGAGCAAAGCTTTTGCCAAGATTTCCATGCGTTTGGTGCCTCACCAGGACTGGAGAGAAATTACAGAACTGTTCAAAACGCATTTCGAAAACATTGCGCCCAAAAGCGTGAAGGTGAAAGTCAAACCTCATCATGGCGGCCAGGGCTATGTCACCCCTATTGATGGGATCGAGTATCAGGCGGCAGATCTCGCTTTCCAGGAGGCCTTTGGCAAAAAAGCAGTGCCTCAGCGAAGCGGTGGCAGCATTCCTATCGTGTCTTTATTCGAAAAGTACCTCAGCAGCAAAACTGTGCTTATGGGATTTGGCCTCAACTCGGATGCCATCCACTCGCCCAACGAGCATTTCGGGGTTTGGAACTATCTCAAAGGCATCGAAACCATACCTTATTTCTACAAGCATTTTGCTAAGTTGTATAAGGAAAACAAAAAGTAGAATTTGAGCGTTTCCCTCTTCCGATTTCGATAGCTATAGAAGTAGTTATTGGCATTGGATTATGCTTTTCCTTTTAGGATTAAAATATTCATATGATGAAAAAATTTGCATATAGTTTTCCGATTTTAGAACACAAAATTGATAAATGGCTAAGTTTTGCTGAAGAAATAAATACTTCAAAAAATGATGAGTTCAGTCAAATGCATAAGAGGATTGGAGTCAAGAAAGAAAGCTGGTTTTTACAAAAATCAGATGATGGATATTCTGTGGTAGTTTACACCGAAGCTGAAAGCGATGACTTTTTGGAAAATTTTAAAAATGATACGTCTGATTTTTCTAACTGGTTTAGAAAAGAAGTTTCAGAACTTCAGAATATCGATTTGAATTATAAAACTCAAATGCCGATAAAAGTGCTTGACTGGGAAGAAGAATAACAAAGCCTTAGGTGGATTTAGATCTACATGCAAAAGTCAAGTGCTTACCTTCATAAGCAAACACAACTTAAACCAAGATAGCAATTCATATGATATGATTATATTTGTATAACACTTTGTTATTTATTCAATAATAATTTACTATGAGTTCAAAAGTCCAAACCGCGATTCGATTAAATAGTGATCTTCTGGAAGCTTTAAAAGAGAAGGCCAAAGCCGACAATAGGAGCCTTAACAATTATATAGAAAATTTGCTATACCAAGATGTTGAGAATATCCCCAATGACGCTACTAAAGCCGCTGTTGAAGAAGCGCGTAGCGGAAATCTTGAAAGGATAGAGAGCCTTGATGATTGGCTTGAAAAACTATAGTCAATGTATCATTTAGAGCCTACTACCAAATTCAAAAAGGATCTTAAAAAAATAAAAAAAGCACAAAAAGATTTCAAGGCGGTAGTTGCAGTTTTGAAAAAGCTGGAACTAGGAGGAGTTTCTGAAATTCCCAAATTTATGCTACCTCATAAATTAAAGGGGAAATACAAAGACAATTGGGAGTGTCATATTCAACCAGACCTATTGATTATATGGTTTCAAGTGGAATCTCCTGATGTAATTAAATTAATTAGAATCGGCTCACATTCAGAACTATTTAAATAAACTGCATACATACTTCAGTAGAATCGTAAAGCCCAAGACGCCACAAGAAGTCATCGAAAGCCTGAAGCTGGATGTCGCAAAGGCTTAAGCTTAGCAGTGGCAAAATCAAAAAAAATTACAATAATGGAAAGAAATAGACCTGTGAGGTTTTAGAAACCTCACAGGTCTTGTAGTTTCTAAGGGCTACACCTCTTTGGCGTTACTTTATTTGTATTCCTTTACCGCATCCACAAAAGCCTTGGCGTTTTCAACGGGAATATTGGGTAAAATGCCGTGACCTAAATTGACGATATACCGGTCTTTCCCGAATTCATCAATCATCTGATGCACCATTTTTTTAATGTCTTTTGGCGGAGAAAAGAGTCGCGAAGGATCAAAATTACCCTGTAAGGTGATTTTCCCTCCAGAAAATTGTCTGGCATATTTGGCAGAACAGGTCCAGTCCACACCAAGCGCCGAAGCGCCAGAATTGGCCATGGTATCCAATGCAAACCAGCAGCCTTTCCCGAAAGCAATGACTGGTATGTCGTCCTTCAGCGCATCGATGATTTGCTGAATATAAGGCCAGGAAAATTCCTGATAATCTAAAGGCGAAAGCATGCCTCCCCAGGAATCAAACACCTGTACGGCGTCCACTCCTGCTTCCACTTTTCCTTTTAAATAAGCAATAGTCGTGTCCGTGATTTTTTGAAGCAGCTCGTGAGCCATTTGAGGTTCGGTGAAACAGAATTCTTTAGCTTTATCGAAGTTTTTGGAGCCTTGACCTTGCACACAATAACAAAAAATCGTCCATGGCGAGCCTGCAAAACCTATAAGCGGCACCTCATCGTTGAGTTCCTTTTTGGTCATTTTGATAGCTTCATAGACGTAGCCGAGTTCTTCATAAACATCAGGGACAATCACCTGATCCAGAGTTTTTCTATCTCGGATGGGGTTTGGCAACCAGGGTCCAACCCCTGGTCTCATCTCCACTTCTATGTTCATGGCCTGTGGAACCACCAAAATATCACTAAACAATATCGCCGCATCTGTCCCTACCTGATGGATGGGCATCACTGTAATTTCAGTCGCGAGTTCCGGAGTTCTGCAGCGGGTGAAGAAGTCGTATTTTGCCTTCAGTTTCATGAAATCCGGCAGGTATCTTCCTGCCTGTCTCATCATCCACACCGGTGGTCTTTCTACGCTCTCTCCTTTTAAGGCTTTTAGAAATAAGTCGTTTTTTATCATGTATTCTGAATTGGTGTTCTATTATTAATTCTATTTAGGATTTTAGTATTTTCAAAAAAATTACAAATAGAGCATCACAGATTTTTAATTTCTATGTATCCCTAAAAAATTAGATTTAGTTTTTAGTTGATTGTCTTAATACCGCTTAACCGGGAAGAACATCTTATCTATCATCTCTTATTTCTGCTATAATATCAGTTGTTAAAACCCAATCAATACCTTTATTTTTTAACTCCTTAGCTAATTTTTTGTCTCCCGTCCAAATAGCAGATTCCAACCCTAAAGCTAGAGCAACAAACGGGGCGTCATATTCATCAACATTTTTTGTCAATTCTATGGCTTTTATCCATGTTGAATCGCTTATATATTCTAAATCAATCAACTCGATTTTTTTGAAGATATTTCTTTTCATGAACTCCAATTCATTTTCAGAAAATCCAGAAATTTTCAATAGTTTTAATTTATGATTTTTTAATTCATCGAGTAGATAAGTTGGTGTATAAAAATCAAATTTATCTGAAGAGTTTAACAAAAGGTCGCTTATTTTCCCATTTGGACTTAAAAGCCCACTGAAAATAATATTTGTATCGACAACTATTTTCACTTTACAAATCGACTTTTATTTTTTTCCCACCACGATGATTTAGATTCTGATGATAGTTTGTCGATTTGTTCTTGAGAAGCTTTACTTTTTGAGGCTGTTTCGCGAAATTTTAAATAATCTAAAATCCTTTGGAGACCAATTAAATCGGTATCCGAAGATACTCGAATTACTATTTCATTATTTGTTCTTTCAACTTGCATACCCAAAGATAATTAAAAGTTTTCTGTTTTTATCAAATGCTTGCCAATACTACATAAACACAAATCTAAACATCGCTTTTTTTTTAACCAGCTAAAATTTTACCTGACAAAACTAACTGCTTAAAGCAATTTAACGGCATCCTTTGCAAAATAACTGGCAATCATTGTTGCTCCCGCTCTTTTGATGGCTGTCAATTGTTCTAACATCACTGCATCGTGATCCAGCCAGCCTTTTTCTGATGCTGCTTTGATCATGGCATACTCGCCACTCACCTGATAAACCGCCACAGGAACTTCCACTTCATTAGCTAAATCTCTCACGATGTCGAGATAGCATAAGCCTGGTTTCACCATGACGATATCAGCCCCTTCATCAATATCGGTAAAGGCTTCTTTTAAAGCCTCACTTCTATTGGCAGGATCCATTTGATAGGTTTTTTTATCTTTTGGAATATCCTTTATATCTACAGGAGCAGAGTCCAGAGCATCTCTAAAGGGTCCATAAAACGCTGAAGCAAATTTAGCTGAATAGCTCATGATTCCCACATCGGTGAAATGCGCATCTTCCAAAACACTTCGTATCTCCAAAATTCTGCCGTCCATCATATCGCTGGGAGCAACAAAATCGGCTCCAGCCTGAGCATGGCTCAATGCCATTTGGGCAAGAAAAGAATTGGTTCTGTCGTTGACGATTTTACCCTGATCTACAATGCCATCGTGACCATAAATTGAATAAGGGTCCAAAGCTACATCGGTCATGACCAGCATTTCCGGCACCGCATCTTTAACCGTTTTGATAGCCATTTGCATCAGTCCGTTGGGGTTGACCGCTTCCTCTCCTCTATTGTCTTTTAGCTTTTCGTCAACTTTTACAAAAAGTAAAACCGACTTTAAGCCCATTTGCCAGAGTTCTTTGACTTCTTTAGATAACAGGTCTAAACTGAATCTGAAATAATTCGGCATAGAGGCAATTTCATCTTTCACGCCTTTGCCTTCCACTACAAAAAGTGGCACGATAAAGTCATTTGGACTCAGATAATGCTCTCTCGTTAATGCTCTTATGGCTTCGCTTTGTCTTAAGCGTCGGTGTCTTTGTAATGGAAACATATTAGTTGAAATTTGGCTTTTTTTTGTTTAAAAAGGCTTGTGTCCCTTCTTTAAAGTCTTCGGTACCGAAGGATTTTCCGAAATTATTGATTTCGGTCTCAAATCCGTCGATGCCATTTTTATAATTATCATTAACAGCTTCAATAGCAGCAGAAATGGCCTGCATTGAGTTGTTTAAAATCTTGTTGGCCAACTTTTCAGCAAGCGGAATTAATTCCTCTAATGTGGTAACATGATTCACCAAACCATAGTCTTTTGCGGTTTGCGCATCTATCATTCCGGCGGTCATGATCATTTCCATAGCCCGACCTTTACCCACCAATTGTGGTAAACGCTGAGTTCCGCCATAACCAGGAATCACTCCTAAAGAGGTTTCAGGAAGGCCCAATCTGGCATTATCACTTGCAATTCTGAAATGTGCAGACATCGCTAATTCCAGTCCACCACCCAGTGCAAAACCGTTCACGGCTGCAATCACAGGTTTTGGGAAATTGGCGATATAATCAAACACCTGTTCCTGGCCTTTAGCAGCGAGGTCTTTCCCTTGACCGACACTGTATTCAGAAAATTCAGAAATATCTGCTCCTGCTACAAAAGCTTTTTCACCGGTACCAGTCAGAATAATAACGGCTGCGTCTTTATCGTCCCGAAGAGATTTAAAAGCCTGGTGTAGTTCTTCGATGGTGGCTCTGTTAAGCGCATTCAATTTTTTAGGCCTGTCGATGTAAACGGTCGCTATGCGATTTTCGATATTAACCTGTAAATTTTCAAATGTCATGTGTGTTGGTTTTTGGAAATTTTAATGTAAAGATAGTGCCTTCCTCAGGTTTTGAGGTCAGTTTTATATCTCCTTTATAAGTTTCAACTATATTTTTCACCATCCCAAGTCCTAGCCCCATTCCGCTGGTTTTGGTGGTAAATCTAGGTTCGAAAATCCGCTCCTGCATGTCTTTTGGAATTCCTGCCCCATTGTCCTCAACCTTGATGATAACCTCGTCACCTTCAGTTAAAACACTTACTGAAATGACAGGATTGTTGAGGTGTTCTGTCGCCTGAATCGCATTTTTCACCAAGTTGGTGATGATTCTTATGAGCTGACTTCTATCAAATTTTATCTGAATGTTATCCTTTTCAGGATAAAACTGAATCTTATTATCATTGAAGATATCTAAAGCTAATTTGATAATTTCAACAGCATTTAAACTCTCTTTTTGCTGTGCAGGCATTTTGGCAAAGTCTGAAAACGCACCTGCAATAGCGCTTAAGTTATCTATTTGCTGAATAATAGTTTTCGAAAATTCTTTGACTCTGGAATGGATGTTAGGATCGTCCGGATCGAAGCTACGCTCAAAGCTTTGCATGCTTAAACGCATAGGTGTTAACGGGTTTTTGATTTCATGAGCCACTTGTCTTGCCATCTGCCTCCAGGCTTCTTCACGCTCGTTTCTAGCAAGCTTTACGGCACTTTCCTCCAACTCGTCTATCATTTCATTATACGCTTTGACCAGTGGTTTGATTTCGTAGCTGATTTCTCTGTAGGATATTTTAGGATTGGCTTGATCAAACCTTGTTTTGGTTATTTTTTTACTGATGGTCTGAAGTGAACTCGTAATGTATTTAGACAAAAAGTAAGCTAAAACGATAGCTGCAATCAACATAAACAAATAAACCTGAGACAAAAGGATGAGAAAATCTCTGAGCTCCTTTTGCAGAAACCCGTCATCTTCAATATAGGGCAAATTCAAAATGCCGATGGGTTTAAAATAATTATCTAAAATATAGGTGTATGATGACTGGTAGTTTTGATCGTTGATTTTAAAGTTCTCAATGTATTTTTTGTCAGCAGAATTTTCTAAAATCTCCACTTTTTCAGGAGCCATACGGGTTTGGACAGAGTCCATATAAAAAGTTGCAAAAGAAGACTTCAACAGGTAGCCGTCTAAATCGTAGATATTGATTTCAGTATTGTGAATGTCCTGTATTTCATAAATTTTTTCTTTAAAAATAAGCCGTAAATTCTCTGTGTCCACAGGATAGGTTGTGGTTCTCAACACATAATTGATGTTTGCCCGAATGGCATTCTCTTTCCGGTTGAGTTTTTCCAGGTGTAATTCTTTAGCTTCTTCGGTAAATTGATAAATAGTCACCCCTGCTATCAAAATGGAAGCCCCAACTACAAGCGCTATCATGGAGATAAAAATTCGGGTACGTAATGATCGCCTGTAATTGAACATCATGAAGTGGGATTTCGATTCCTAAGCCGTTTGTATAATTTGATACCGAGCATCAGCACAATTCCAAGACCAATCAAACCCACCAAGCCCCAAATCCAACTGATGGCACTTTTTAGAATTACCAAAAACACAATGGCAAACAAAATAAGGGTCGCTCCTTCATTCCAAAGGCGCATGCCATTGGAAGTCCATCTGATATCCCCTTTTTGAAATTGTTTAAAAATAAAATGATTTTTGATATGATAAGCAAAAAGCAATCCTACAAAAGCTAACTTCACATGCATCCAGGCTTGCTCTAGCCAACCTGGGACTAAAACCAATAGCCATACAGCAAAAATAGTCGCCAGGATAGCAGAAGGCCAGGTAATGATATACCACAATCGCTTTTCCATGATTTTAAGCTGTTCACTCAGGATATCACAGTCTGGTTTTTGTTTTTGCCTGGCTTCGATATGGTAGATGAAAAGCCTTGGGATATAAAACAATCCTGCAAACCAGGTGATTACAAAAATGAGGTGAAGCGATTTTATATAATTGTATTCCACTTAAAACTATTGAATTTATAAATCAAAGATAAACATTACAAAAAGACTTATTTCAACTTAATTTCTGCTAAGCCGTTTCGACTTCTGAAGCCTTCTCATTTGTTATCAAGGTTGATTTGACTTCCTTTCTCAGGAAATAACCTGTCACAATAGTAGATAAAAGATCGGCTAAGGGGAAGGATAACCAGACCCCGAGTTCACCAAAATAGTTTGGTAAAATTAAAATCAGTGGGATAAAAGCAAAACCCTGTCGGGAAATTGTCAGCAAAAACGCAGGAACTGCTTTGCCAATGGCTTGAAAATAAGCACTTCCTATCAACTGAATAGAAATAATGGGAATTGCAGCAAACACCCAGCGCATGGCACTCGGCGTATCTCTCAGCACTTGTTCATCTTGGGTGAAAACAGAGACAATTGCTTCCGGAAAAATCATGATAACTGCAAACACTATAATCGCAACTCCCGAAGCATAAATAATAGCTTTATTGATGCTTTCCCTAACGCGCTGATACTGATCGGCTCCATAATTATATCCCGCAATGGGAAGAAAACCCTGGGTAACTCCAAGCACAGGAAACAAAGCAAACATAAGCATTCTTGCTACAATAGCATAAACAGCTACCGAGGATTCACCTCCAATATCAAAGAGAATATTATTTAAAAGCAAATAAGTCACACTTACCACAGCCTGACGAGAAAGCGTTACAAATCCTAAAGCCCCCATCTCTTTCAGTATGGAAAGATCAATTCCAAAATCAGAAAATCGAATCTTCAATTCTGAATTTTTAGAAAGGAAAAACCAAATAATATAGCCCAGGCACAAAATGTAGGAACCTGTCGTCGCCCAGGCTGCTCCCAGCATTCCATAATCTAAAACATTGATGAAGACGTAATCCATAATCAGGTTACCAACCGATGGTATAATCATAGCCACCATGGCAAATTTTGGCTTGCCCTCCGCTCGTATCACGGTATTTCCCATCATTGCCAAAGCCAGAATTGGAACTCCATAAAGAACCACTCTGTAATAAATTTTGGCAGGATCAAATATTTCACCCTTTCCCCCAAAAGCAGGAATCAATTCGTTGATGAAGGTTAATCCAATCACCACCATGGTAATGGTTACCAAAAGCGTGATGGTGATTTGATTTCCAAAAGTCTTTAAGGCTTTCTTATCGTTGTTTGATCCAAGTGCTCTAGAGATGATAGAAGACCCGCCAATCCCAATAGCCATCCCCAGGGCAGCGATAAAAAAGGAAACAGGCAAAACGACATTAATCGCGGCAATCGCTGTAGAACCAATCCAGTTTCCTACAAAAATAGTGTCCACCAAAATATTGATGGACATGACCAGAATACCTATAGATGCAGGAACAGCCTGCTTTATCAAAAGCTTGCCAATAGGTTGATTACCTAATTGATCTGAATTGGCTTTGTTCATTAAGTTATGCGTTTACCTTTTCGTCCTGGTGAGCCCATTCATCTATCCATCGGCTCATGGTTTTTACCCAGTCTTTCCGATCATTCAGACATGGAATAAACATAAACTCATCCCCTCCAGACTCTTCAAAAATCTCACGGGCTTCCATATTGATTTCTTCTAAAGTTTCTAAACAATCTGAAACAAAGGCAGGGGAAACGACTGCTAATTTTTTGGTACCTTCCAGCCCTAATTTCTCAACGGTTCTGTCGGTGTAAGGTCTTAACCAGGGATCAAATCCTAAACGGGATTGAAACGAGGTGCTATAAGTCCCTTCTTTAAGGCCTAATGTTTTAGCTACTCCGCGTGTGGTTTCAAAACACTGATGTCTGTAGCAAAACTGATGTGCTTTGGATGGCGTTTGGCAGCAAGACCCATCGATTTTACAATGGGAATTGGTAATATCGCTTTTCCGGATATGTCTTTCGGGAACCCCATGATAACTGAACAACAAATGATCGTAATCAAATTCATCCAGTTTTTCGCCTATACTCCGGGATAAAACTGTGACGTAATCGGGATGGTTATAAAACGGAGGTAAAGTGGTGAAGGACATTTCAGGGAAATGCTCGCGTCTTAGTTCTTCCGCTAACACCAAAATAGTTTCAGTCGTTGCCATAGCAAACTGAGGATATAAAGGGACTAGTAACACCTCATCCACACCTTGGTCATGCAATTCCTGTAAGCCCGATTTTATGTTTGGTTGTCCATAACGCATGGCTAGTGAGATAGGAACACTTGTTTGCTCATCTACTCCCTTTTGAAGACGCTCCGACAGGACGATAAGCGGTGATCCTTCATCCCACCATATTTTTGAATAGGCTTCCGCAGATTTTTTGGGCCTTGTGTTTAACACAATACCCTTAACCAGAATCGTTCTGAAAAACTTGGGGACATCGATAACGCGTTCGTCCATCAAAAACTCTCCCAGGTAGGTTTTCACATCTTTGGGATCGGTGGATTTGGGCGAACCTAAATTGACTAGTAATACTCCTTTCATAGTTTCGTTTTAAATCTAGTGTGTTTTCAAATAGTTGAGTTCTTCAATACAAATGGAAAAAGCCAAAGTCAAAAAGAACACTGCGATATAACATTCATGTTCAGTAAAAATCATATCGACTCTTGATATTTATCAAACATTTTATTGAATTTCAAAATTAAGTCGAATGAATTTAACAAAAGCCAATTTTGATAGAATGTTATGATAGCGGAAAGGCTTATTTTAGGTGGTCAATTTGGATTTTATGGCATGGAGTAATGCCATACAAGAAAATTTCACCCGTAATGGGAGTTTTTCGACCATGAAAACCCTGTAAGGGTTTAAAACTCTCGCAGAGTTGACATAAAGTTTTAAAAAAGTAATAACTAGGGTGATATAGTTAAAAACTAATCTATTAAGGCTTTCCCCAATGTTCTTCCTAATTCATACATAATGTTACCGATCGAATTTATAAAAATTATCAGAACAAAAATATAAAATAGAACAGTTTCATAAATCGAATCAAATTTTACTTCCATAATTAAATTTATTAATGTTAAAACATACCGTTGTAACTTTTTATTATTACGGTATAATAAAACTATTGATTTTTTACCATAGACTCACCTATGTCGTTTCCTATATTGTAGGCAATATCACCTAATTCATTAACTGCAGTTATGCAAGCTGCTACAACTATCCACCAAGCACCTCCATTAATATTCCTTTGTTCTTGCTGAGTAAGCTCAGTTACATTTGATTTATAAACACATTTTAATTTTGGAGAGAACATAAATAGCCCCCCAGTTCTTTGCCAAAATCATATGATATATCCACTATATTTAAATATAATAATATCCCTAGAATGCTTAATCCTAGATAAATTAATGGTTTAATCTGTTCTCTTGTCATAATTTTTTAATTTGAATTATGTCCTTAGATAATTTTACGTAAAGATTTTCAATTGAATTAAATCCAGATATGACGTCTTCAGGATGATTTTGAGCATCATTGATAAACATAGCTATTAATAGTGCTAGTAGTATTAAATAGTATAAGATGTTTTTCATGCTTATAAATTAAATAAGCACATAACTTGAAAAAGTTATGTGCTAGAATTCTGTTCGATTTCATTAATAATTTAAAATTGTAGACCCTATAAATATCGGCCCACATACTTACCTAACGTATAGATTTTCAATAAGGTTATTAACAGAATTGATAATAAAATTAGAAAACTTTCCGATTTCTTAAACATATAAATTTTATTAAAAATATTACTGATTCTAATTACTTATCTCTCTAAATACATACCCGATACTAGTTATAAAACCAAACAAGCTAAAAGATTTTTAAACGAGTCTAAATCTTTAAGAACATACATAATCAAATAGATAAGAATTTTTACCTCAACACTCTTGAATTATGTATCATCATTTTGGATATTAATTGTTCTTAGATTATTTTTCGTAAGGATTTTCAATTGAATTGAATCCAGATATAAAGTCTTTGGGATGATTTTGAGCGTCATTAATTAACATAGTTAATAATAATGCTAATAGTATAAAATATTTTTCATGCTAATAAATTAAATAAGCACATAACTTGAAAAAGTTATGTGCTAGAATTTAAGATTTATGGAATTAAAAAACTGGAGGATTACCCGTGAGACCAGCTTTAAAATTTTCCCAGTCACTAAAGATGATATAAAAAATAACGAGTGCTAAAATAGCTAAGGCATAATAAAGTAACTTCTTGTTAAAAATTGATGTTGTTTTCATGCTATAATAATTTAGGAGAAGAAAGCTTCAAGACATGTAGGTAAAATACTATATAATCCAAAAAAAAAAAAAACGAAACAAGAAAAAAAACAAGTGGAATTCCGATTGCACAACCTAAAACAAAAAAGAGATATTTTTATTGGGTTTTAGTCATCTTCATAAGATTAGTTTTTAATGAATACTAAGTAAATTTGGTTACTATTTAATCCAAAATCAAAACTATATATATTTAACTTACATTAAAAATTTAAAACATCATCTAATATGAATACTATTAAATTATATAATGTGTGCAGCGCCCAAACTTGAATAAAAGGAAATCTTCTCTTAAATTTTTTTAAGTATAAATAGTAGGAAGCGTATATCAAACCAGAAGTAAATGTTACTATGATATAAATAAAATTATAAGTATGAATGAGGCTGAAGGCTAATGCTGAAACAATTAAAATAACTTCAAGTTTTATTTTTTTAAAGGCATATAATATTTCAATTATTAAATATTGAAAAAGAAAAGTTTCAACTAAGGGACCTATTAATACTGATAATAAAAATATTTCAATAAGAGAAGTACCTTCTTCGAATGATTCTAAAATTGTAGGATCATAAAGAGTAATAAACAATGAAACGATTGAATGATAAATAAAATCTAAAATAAAGACAACAAAAAAGATAGGAAGCTTAAACTTCCTATCTAATTTATTGTAAATTCTTAAAAAATTAAAACTTCCCGTTATATTCATTCCAAGTCATTCCAGGAGATTTTTCTGGATACTCAAGTTCAAAATCTTTAATGGAGCACCATGTTTCTTTACACCATTTTCCAAAATCTTTAAAAAGACCACCTCCATTAATAATTAATAGTTCATCTATTTCAAGTTCTTTATAATTAATATTTTGCATGATATCTGGTTTTATGTTAACAATTACAATCACAATCAACTGAATTCCAACCCTCTTTAAAATCACTTATAGCATCATATACTCCAGCAACTTCGAGTAGCTTTTTTCCATATTTTTTTCCATATTTCAATAATTTCAGTAATCCTCCTACCCCACCACCATCAATTGAAATAGACTCCTGAGCACTCAGCTCAATCACATTTAAGTTTTTTAAATTCATGATTTCTAAGATTTAAGTTAATAAATTGTTTTAATCGCATCAAAAGTTTTTCTCGAGATATTTTGATATTATAAAATTAATAAGTTAACGCATTGTTTTTCATTACTTTACAGATTATTTTATTACTTTTAATAAAAACCTTATCACTTATGGAAATCAAAGATGTGTTAAAAAATATTGAACGCGTAAGGAGATATAAGGATTATTCACATGAGTATATGTCTATTTGCTTAGATATTAGTCAGGCGGCCTATTCCAAAATTGAGCGTAATCAAACCAAACTCAGTGTAGAACGTTTATTTAAAATTGCTGAGATTCTTGAAGTAGAACTCGAAGATTTATTAGGCTTAGGTTCTAAAAACCAACCCACCCCTACCAATAAAGAATACCTTTCAGCATACCTAAAAAGAACACCAGACCCTCCCCAAGACGATAAAACACAACTTTTGAAAATCATAAATTTATACGAAGAACGCATAAAGGATAAAGATCATCTCATCAAAGAATTGCGTTTAAGCCTTGAGCAATTTCGCACCTCAAACTAAGCTTTGCTTTTCCCAAAGCTCATCATACAGTACTTTTTTTTATCGATAAGTTTGGTCATGATACAATCCAATCCAACAAAAAGGTCAGATCACTTTCAATGATGTTTTTTAAGAATTACAAAATTTATTAGCAAACAAGTTTCTTCCCTCTGATGGAAGAGGAGCGTTTTGATTTTAAACATTAAGCATCAATTTATCAGTAATTTAATAACAACGTCATTGGTAGTTACTTAAACCAAACTCTGTTTTTCCCATAGCTCATAATACAAGCCTTTTTGGTTTATGAGTTCCTGGTGGCTTCCTTCTTCTTTTATTGCTCCATCTTTCATTACCAAAATACGGTCTGCATTTTTTATAGTGCTTAAGCGATGAGCAATTACTATTACGGTTTTATTATCAGTTTTAAAATTTTCAATAGTTGTTTGCACCACTTTTTCCGCACTCGTATCTAAAGCAGAAGTAGCTTCGTCCATAAGCAAAATAGCAGGATCTTTATATAAGGCCCGTGCAATAGCTATACGTTGTTTCTGCCCTCCAGAAAGCATAGCTCCATTTTCGCCCACCTGAGTTTCAAAACCCATGGGCAATTTTTCTACAAATTCATTTATGCCTAGCTCTTTAGACAGCGTTAGAATACGTTGCATGTCGGGGAATTCTTCTCCTAAAGCAATGTTTTCTATAATTGTTCCTGTAAATAGTTTGAGTTCTTGCGGGATAACACCTATACTCCTTCTAAGGGATTCTTTGCTTACATAATTAAGGTCAAAATTTCCTATATAAATTTTTCCTTCCTGCAAAGGATATAAAGCTTGTATCAAAGAGATAAGCGTCGTTTTACCACAACCGCTTTCGCCCACAATGGCAGTGGTGTGATTTTTAGGGAAGTGGCATGAGAAATTTTCAAAGACTTGTACTCTGGAGCCGTATCTAAAGCTTACATTTTCAAAACGAATATCGCCAATCTCTTCTTTTGGCAAATGGGATTTATGCGTAATCTCTTCGCGTTCCAAATCCATGATTTCGAAGAGACGGTCTGCAGCTATTAACGCATTTTGTATGGTTTTGTTCATGCCAATTAGGGAAGCAATAGGCCCCGTAAAGTAACCAATTAAAGCATAAAATGAGAACAATTCTCCTGGGGTGATTTCTTGGTCAATCACATAACCTGCACCCACCCACATTAAAATTACCGTAAACACAGACGCAATAAACTGAGTGGAGCTCCCAGCAAATATATTGTTCAATCCGGATTTATAAGTGGTAAATAATAGTTTTACAAATCGGTTTTCAGTTTTAATATTGGAATAGCCTTCTATGCCGAATTCTTTTACGGTTCTTACATTGCTTAAACTTTCTACAAGTTGAGTTTCCAATGAAGCCGCATTTTCCATCATTCGTCTTTCAACTTTTTTGTTGAAATAGTTCATGATGAAATAAATGATAATGTAGAGTGGGATGACTAGCAAAATAACCACTGCCAGTTTCCAGTAAAAGGTAAACATCAACCCAAAGGAAAAAATCACAATAAAGATATTGACTATCATATCTATGGCGACATCGTTTATAAAGGCTCTTATTTTTACGGCATCGCTTACTCGGGAAGTGATTTCCCCAATTTGCATGGTATCAAAAAAGGTTTGGGGAAGTTTAAGCAAGTGCTTGTAGTAACCCAAAATAAGCTTGGTATCTATGATTTGTCCAGTTTTAAGGACAATTATACTTTTAGATGCGCCTACAAAAAGCCTAAGCAGTATAATTCCTATCATCCCTAAACTCAGTAGATTCAGTAAATTCCTATTGCCTTCAACCAATACATAGTCCGTTATTTTTTGGATATAAATAGACATAGCTAATCCAAGAAGCGTAAATACAATAGCCCCAAATAAAGCCTGGAAAAGAATAGATTTATGTGGTTGTATTAAGTCATAAAACCGCTTGATGGGCGAAATCTGTTCATTGTAGGTTTTGAAGTCGTTGCTTTTGGCAAATAAAATAAGTACGCCGCTCCATATTTCCTGAAACTCCTTTGCGGTATAGGTTTTAAACTTACCGTTACCAGGATCCATGACTTTTAGTTTCCCTTCCCCTTTCAGCGACACTTTATAGATAACCACATAATGCTGCAGTTGATTTTTTAAAACAACGTGAGCAACAGCAGGTAATGGAATTTGGTCTAAAGCATCTAACCCTCCTTTAACCCCTTTTGCGGTAAAGCCCATTTTCTCGGCAGCTTCTATCATACCCAAAACATTGGTGCCGCGTTTATCGGTATGAGCAATTTGTCTTATTCTAGCTATGGGCAGATTGACATTATAATGGTTACCAATAGAAGCTAAACAAGCGGCCCCACAGTCTTTTATATCGTGTTGTTTAATTTGTACGGAAGCCATCTACTGTGTCATTAATTTCGGGTTAAGCCAATCATCTACTTTATCAAATATCAAGTCGTAAAGACTTCTTTCTGTAATAATGAATCTGGAGGTCAGGGTCATTCCTTTACTGACAGAAGCGGTATACCCATTTTTAAGGCTTAAGGTCGTCTCGTCTAGCTCTGAACGAACTCTAAAATAGACTTGTTCGTTTTCGATAGTCACATTTTGGGCGATGTCATACACTTTACCAGTTAGAAGCCCCCATTGGTTATAATTGAAGGCGTCCAGCTGAAATTTCACTTCTTGTCCTATTTTAAGAAGGCCGATATTTTGTGGGCTTACCCTATTTTCAACAATTAATTTTTTGTCTGGAGACAGGTAAGCTATAGTTTGTTGTGGCATTATAAAAGACTGTTGTTGCAATCCCACAAAGCGATCTATACTTCCCTTTTCGGGAGCGGTAATAAAGTAGTTCTCTTCTTCCGCCTCTAGTCTTTCTAAACTTCCTTTTTGTTGTTGAAGTTTTTCAAGGAGATTTCTTTTCTGTAATTCCCAGTCAGCTATTTGCCTCTTTTTCAAAGCAGATAGGGCTCTCTGGTCTTGGCGGAGTTTGTATAAATAGTGTTCATATTCCATTTTAGCAATCACTCCTTTTTCATAAAGAATTTTATACCGACTAAAATTAACACGTGACTGTTCTTCTCTGTTTTTTAATTCATTAAGATTTGCTTCATATTGGATATAATCTTCTAGAACGGTTGTAGTTATAATAGAATCCTTTCGGAAACTAATGGCGTGATTATAATCCTCATAAAGCAAGCTGTCAGTGTCCTTTAATTGTTCTTGAATTTTTTTTTGGGCATCGATAATGTCTTTGGCTACGACAAGAAGAGTATCACCTTGGTTAACGCGTTGGTTATTTCTTAAATTGATGTATTCAACCCTTCCACTTACTACAGAAAAAAGCGGAACATCTTCCATTTCACTCCTGACAATACCTCTGCTTTGTGCAGTGATATCAATTCTAATAAAAGGCAGAGAAATCAACAACCCGACAAGGCTAAGCAACACAATAATGTATACCAAGTTGGTTTTGGTAGAATACTTATTGATTAAGTTTTCCTGTGTATGAACTGGGTCTGAACTGAAGTTCACTTTTTTAAATAAAGAAAAACTATATAATAATTAGATATTATAACTTTATCGACAACTTAAATCCAAATTGGATTATTTCATTCGTTTTTTGAATGTAACTGAACTAAATATATTTTTAAATTTTAATAAAATAAAAAGATTTAGAAGAAGTCGAGTAGTTAATAATCAAAAACCCTGTAAGAGTTGAGAACTCTTACAGGGTTGACTTAAGATACTTCTATTTTTTTCTAAACTTCAATTAAATTTTTAAAAGCATAAATACTTACTTGTCTGCTTTTCTTGGGCATACTTTCAAATACATCACAGAACAACGAAAGCTTAGGCTTAGGCTTTAGCTCTATTCAGGCAAATCGTTTAAAAAAAGAACCGCCTCAGCTTCGCCTTCATAAGATTTGATGAGCTTGTTCTCCTTATCGTATAAATACCCACTTGGGAATAGTCTAACAAAAAAGATGTCAGCCAGGGCATAATCTCTGTCTTTTAAAATGTGGAGATTTTCAAGGGTTTTGAGCCGTGGGGCGATTTCTTCAAAAAACCTGAGCGTTTGCTGTTTTGTGCCTGCAGAAACTGTATAAATCTGGACATCTGCTTTTTTGAGTTGCTCTGACTTTAAATTTAGCCGTTTAAAAGCTCTCACACAATGTCCACAGGAAGGATCATAATATATAAAATAACTAGGGCTGTCCTTTTTGATATTATCCTGAGTAAAGGACTCCCCTTCCAAAGTATAGATAGTAAATTCTGGCAAGGTTTCGATATCGCTTTGTGCCATTTGCTCCTGAGCAATAAATAAACTGAAAATAAGAATGATATATTTCATAACGTAAAAGACTAAAAATAGGGTTAAGATTATTTAGTGATTAAGCTTTTTAAGCTTGTTCAATAAATTTTTTCAAAATTATATAAATTTAGGTATACTGATTTAGATTCTACAAAATTTTTTAATGTGCTTTTCACTGCCACAGACCTATAGATTGCAAGATCAATTATACTTATGTTTGTAACTATGTCAAAGTCCCCGGATATTTCACTGTTTGCAGATTGGTTTGCTTCCAAAAGATGGACGCCTTTTCAATTTCAAACCGAGACCTGGCAAGCTTATGCCAAAGGAAAACACGGCTTATTAAATGCTCCGACGGGTAGTGGAAAAACCTACGCACTCTGGGTCCCTATTTTTCTTGAAATCTTAAAACTAAAGACTCTACAAAAACGAAAAACCTCGAGTTTAAAAGCCGTTTGGATAACCCCGCTTCGAGCACTTTCCATTGAAATACAACAAGCTGCCGAGCAACTCATCTCCGATCTGGAGCTCGATATGACGATTGGTATACGGACCGGAGATACGCCTCAAAAAGAACGGGCTAGGCAAAAACGTAAAATGCCCGATCTTTTGGTCACAACTCCGGAAAGCCTTCAACTCCTGCTTGCTTCCAAAGACTACCCTAAAACCTTTAAAGATTGCCAGGCCATTGTAGTTGATGAGTGGCATGAACTCCTCGGCACCAAACGTGGCGTGCAGATGGAGCTGGCACTTTCCAGATTCAAAACCATCAATCCTCAGCTGAGAGTCTGGGGTATTTCTGCCACCATAGGCAATCTGGAACAAGCGCGGGATGTGCTTTTAGGCGTTGATCCAAAAATGCTGGACAATTCCACGTTGATCAAAGCGGATATAAAGAAGAATATCCACGTCCAAAGCATAATTCCTGAAACCATGGATAAATTTCCCTGGCGGGGTCATCTGGGATTGCATTTACTGGAAGACGTCATACCGATTATCAAAGCTTCAAAGACCACGTTATTGTTTACAAATACGAGATCTCAGTGTGAAATTTGGTTTCAGAAGATTTTGGAAAAGCATCCTGAATTTGCTGGAGAACTGGCTATGCATCACGGGAGCATCAACAAAGACACGAGGCTTTGGGTAGAAGGCGCTATCCGGAATGAAAGCCTCAAAGCTGTGGTTTGTACCTCAAGTTTAGACCTTGGCGTTGACTTTGCGCCTGTAGAAACCATCATTCAAATTGGTGGTCCTAAAGGTGTTGCTCGTTTCTTACAACGCGCCGGAAGAAGTGGCCATCAGCCCGGTAAAACCAGTGTCATTTATTTTTTACCTACCCACGCTATCGAGTTGATTGAAGCTTCAGCCCTGCAAAAAGCAGTGGAAAGCAAGGTGGTTGAAGATCGTCTGCCTTACCTCAACAGCTTTGATGTGCTGGTTCAGTACTTAACCACTTTGGCGGTGTCTGACGGATTTTACCCCAAAGACATTTTGCCTGAAATTCAGTCGACGTTTTGTTTCCAAACCCTTACAGAAGATCAGTGGAGTTGGGCACTCAATTTTATCACCAAAGGAGGTGAGGCTCTGCAAACTTATGACGAGTACAGAAAAGTAGAAATTGAAGACGACGGACTTTATAAAGTCAACAGAAAGGGTATTGCTATGCGGCATCGCCTGCAAATTGGCACAATCGTAAGTGATGCCGTGCTTACCGTCAAATACATAACTGGTGGTTTTATAGGCTCTATAGAAGAATGGTTCATTTCCAAATTAAAGCCCGGCGATGTATTCACGTTTGCAGGCCGAAATCTGGAATTGGTCAGAATCAAGCAAATGCAGGTGTTAGTAAGAAAATCGAAATCTAAAACCTCTAAAGTGCCAAGCTGGATGGGTGGTCGATTGACATTGACATCTCAAATGAGTGAACTTCTGAGAGAGGAACTTTACAATAGTGATGCTGACGAAAAAAGTCCGGAATTGAAGGCCCTGGAACCTATTTTTGAACGCCAAAATCTAGAATCGATTGTGCCGAAACCTCATCAGTTTTTAATTGAAACCTTCAAAACCCGGGATGGCTTTCATCATATTTTCTATCCGTTTGAAGGTCGATTTGTACATGAAGCTATGGGAAGTTTGCTGGCTTACCGCATCAGTTTGTTATCGCCAATTTCCTTTTCGCTGGCTTTCAATGATTATGGATTTGAGTTGTTGTCTGACCAAGCTGTGGACATGCAAGCGGTTCTGGACAACGATTTGTTTACGGCAGACTATCTTTTGGATGATTTATACAAAAGTTTAAACGCCACAGAAATGGCAAAGCGTAAATTTAGAGACATTGCCGTGATTGCGGGTTTAGTCTTTACAGGCTATCCCAACAAACTCATTAAAAACAAACACCTGCAATCCAGTTCGCAGTTGATTTTTGATGTTTTCAAGGATTTTGACCCAGACAATCCCCTGTATCAACAGGCCTTTACAGAAACCTTTGAGCACTCTTTGGAACAGGGCCGCTTACAAAAAGCCCTGGAGCGCATAGCCACTCAGGAAATCGTTTGGAAATCCTGCCAGAAACCCACTCCCTTCTCTTTCCCGATCATCACCGACCGATTACGGGAAAAATTATCTTCTGAAAAACTGAGCGACAGGATTCAAAAAATGATCAAAAAGCTACAAAAGTCGTGAGTCGTGCCCCGATAGCTATCGGGGGTGAGTCGTGAGTCGAAAATAAAAGTTTGAAATAATTTTTCACGCAAAGACCGCAAAGAAGAAAAAACGCAAAAATCGCTAAGCAATCGAGTTCATTGTCCTTCAAAAAATCAAAGAAAGTCAACCCCTTCTGCTTTCAGTTCTTCTTTTTGCTGATTGAATTTATTCTGGTCTAAAGATTTGGTAGCTTTTTCCAAAACCCTCACCTGAAAACCTTCCTTCAGCGCATCTCTAATGGTGAAATACACGCAAATATCGCCAGCCAAACCGCAGATGTCTATAGTTTCGCAGCCTTTTTCTTTGAGATACCCCGCAAGTCCAGTGGATTTTTTGTGGTGATTGTCATAGAAAGCGCTGTAACTGTCGATGTTGGCATCGGTGCCCTTTCTGAAAATGGCTTCGATGCAGTTGGTTCGCATATCGGGATGAAATTCTGCACCTTTACTGCCTTGTATACAGTGGTCTGGCCACAAAGTTTGCTGGTAGCCATCGATTTCTTTGTCCTGGAAAGGCTTGAAATTCTCGTGACTGGAGGCAAAGCTCATGTGGTTATGTGGATGCCAGTCCTGTGTGGCTAAAACAAGATCGTACTGTGGCTGAATCAGGTTGATGTGAGATATGATTTGGTCCCCTTTTTCTACTTCTAAGCCTCCTCCAGGCATAAAGTCGAGCTGAACGTCTACGATGAGTATGGTTTTCATGCGTTTTTGTTTTTGTAATGATTTCTTAATGCATCCCGTTCTTCGAGAAGCTGGTTTGAAATTCCAACTTTATAAATATGAGGGTTTTCAAAACGCTGAAATTCTTCTGAAAATTCGGCTAAGCGCTTTCTCGAATAGGCTTTGATGTCTTCTAGGCTTTTAGGTGGTTCTGTACGTATTCCATCTTTCATGACATAGTGAAGTAAAGCTTCCTTAGTACAATTATTGAAATTCAGTGATTTTGAAGCATCGAAAGGGTGATTCATGTGTTTAACATCGGTTTCATCTCTCATGGTCACGGCGTCGGCTCCTGTGAGTTTTCCTTCAGAATTTCTCATTCTATAGATTTGCTTTTTGTGGGGCAGGGTAAGTTTGGCCAGATTTTCTGAAAGTTTGATTCTTGGTTTTCCATTTGCAAAAGCCAGTTTATAAACCCCATCAAGTGCAGCGTCGGGGTCTCCAATAACTAAATTGGTGCCCACCCCAAAAACATCTATAGGCCCGTTTTGTTCTTTTAAACTTCTGATGACATATTCATCCAACTGATTTGATGCCGCGATTTTTACATGCTGTAACCCTGCTTCATCTAATGCTTCTCTGCACTTTTTGGCCAGGTAGGATAAGTCCCCACTATCTAAACGGATACCTTTGAGTTCCTCTCCACGGGATTTCATTTCGTTACCAACAGTGATAGCATTGGGCAATCCACTTTTGAGCGTGTCATAGGTGTCAATTAGTAAAATCGTATTGTCTGGATGACTTCGGGCAAAATCGCGAAAAGCCGTTAATTCCTCTTCATAACTTTGGACAAAAGAATGCGCCATAGTACCTGAAATCGGAATGTTAAAGTCTTTACCCGCCACTACATTACTTGTCGCTTCAAAACCACCAATAAAAGCTGCTCTGCTTGCATGATAGGCTCCAGTACTTTGGGCACGTCGCATACCGAAATCAATGAGCATTTGCTCTCCAGCAGATTTTCTAATGCGGCTGGCTTTGGTCGCGATGAGGGTCTGGAAGTTGAGTATGTTAAGTAAAATGGTTTCTACCAATTGAGCTTCCACCATATTGGCTTCGACTTGAAGTACTGGCCTGGTAGGGAACACAATATCTCCTTCTGTTGAACTGAAAATATCTCCCTTGAATTTAAAATCTTTGAGGTAATCTAGAAATTTTGAATCTAAGCCTTGTTCTTTTAAAAATTCCAAGTCTTCTTTTGAAAACTGAAAATTTTCTAAAACTTCTAGTAAAGTTTCTAAGCCCGCAAATATGGCGTAACCGCCTTCGAAAGGAAGTTTTCTGAAAAAATAATCAAAAACAGCTTCGTGTTCATGCTTACCTTGCTGAAAGTAAACCTGAGCCATATTGATCTGGTATAAATCGGTATAGGTTGCCGTGAAGTTGTGCATGCTTCTATGAATTTAATCAAATTTAAGCAATGAAACTCTGGAAACTTCCGATGGGCTTATAAATAAATGCTAAAGATTTAACGTCATTACGACCTTCTATTGAAAATTGAGGATTCTATTTCACAGAAAGCAAAATGAAAAAAACATTGAGGAAAAAAAGCATTTATTATGAGACTTATCGGTACCAAAACAGGATCAGTTCTTATATTTTTTATACCCTGAATACGTCCAAATCACCAAATAATAAAATGAGTTAAGAACAGAAAGGTGCTCCACTTTTCTATAAAATTCCCACTGGTATTTTATGAGATTAAATTTATTTCTGGAAAGAGAGTTTTCTCTAATTCTATAGATGGCATGAGGCTGTTTTATGCCGTAAGCATAGGCTGTGTCTTTTAGGTAATTAAGCCATAAGCCCATATCTTGCCGTTTGCGTATAAGCGGCATTTTCTTCTTACCTAAGTTCTTTATATCGACTACTGCGGTAAGACAACTTATAGAATTGGTCTTTAGGATATCCGTATAAGAGACTTTTGCGGGAACTTCAAAATCTGAATAGATAAAATTCAAGTTTTCGTCCGCCCTTTTGTAAGAAGCAAAAACAAAATCATAACCTGATGAATTCATGAACTCCAAAGAATCTTTCAAATGAAAGTCAAACCAAATATCATCGGCATCCAGAAAAGCAAGGTATCGACCTGTGGCTATATCTATAGCTTTATTCCTAGCCACTGCAGGGCCGCTATTCTCTGATAATTTAATCACTTTAATTCTTTGATCGGTCTTCGCTAATTCTTCGATAATCTCAACTGAATGATCTGAAGAACAATCATCTACCAAAACATGCTCCCAGTTACTATAAGTTTGATTACTGACTGATTTTAAAGTCTCTTCAATGTATTTTTCTGCATTGTAAACCGGAGTTATTATAGAAACCAGATCTGACATTAATAAGCTTTTTTATCTCCTTTGATGGTGTTACTCATCGTTTGAAATATAATCTTTACATCCAAAAGCAATGACCAGTTTTCCAAATAAAAAATATCGTATTTTACTCTGTTGATGATATCTTGTTCGGTTTCAACTTCTCCCCTGTAACCACTCACCTGAGCAAGACCTGTAATTCCAGGTTTTATAAAATGCCTCACCATAAATTTATCTACACTTTCTGCATAATTATGGGTATGGCTTACCATGTGGGGTCTTGGTCCTACCACACTCATGTCTCCTTTAAAAACATTAAAAAACTGAGGTAATTCATCTATGCTTGTTTTGCGCATAAATTTGCCGATTTTAGTTCTCCTTTTGTCATTTTTATTGACTTGATGAAGATCGGCCTCTGGATTAGGTTTCATAGAACGGTATTTATAGCAATAAAACTCCTCGTAATCCAGGCCGTTGCGTTTCTGCTTAAAAAAAACGGCTCCTTTACTTTCCATCTTTATCCAAATGGCGAGTAATGGGGTTAACCATGATAAAATCAATATGATTACCACCAGGCTTAATATCACATCAAAGGCACGCTTTAAAAATTTATTGATAGGTAAATCTATTGGGATTCTCCTTAATGAAATGATCGGTAAAAATCCATAATACTCATAATTTAATTTTCGAGAATAAAGGTCTTTGTTATCTGGCAAAAATTTAAGGACCTTTAGGTTGTTATCCGCAAAGCTTATGATCTGATTAAGCTGTTCGTTGTTAAGCTCAGACATTGAACAGTAGATTTCATCAATCTCATTTTTTAAAACAAATTCACCTATTTGTTCAATGCTTGAATTGGATTGTGTTTTAAATAACCTTTGACATTGATAACCATATTCCGGGTTATCATCAAAAAAAGATTTCAATTGAAGTGTTTTAGTGGATTCTCCTACGATAATAGTTTTTCTGAAATTTCCTCCTAGGTCTTTCCTGTATTTTTTCAAAAAGAAATGTAACGAGATCTTGATTAAAAAAATAACTGTAAATGATTTTCCTAAATAGAGAAATATCCTTGAAGGCTCTCTGCTAAACTGATAGAAAAAACCAAAAAAACTAAATATAATTAAGGTGAAAAGCACCGCTTGAGTTATTGTAAGCGAAGTGATTTTAATTAATTTAGTAAAACGATAAACCTCATAAAATCCTAAATAGATAGACAGTAAAAGCCAGGAAAGAACCAGATAAGCGTAGAATAAAAAGCTCATCTCAAAGTCAAACTTGAACTGAAATGCAAATAGAATCAGTATTCCTAAATCAACAACATAGGATATGGGTCTTATATAAGGAGAATACCGTCCTGTTTTGGCCATTTACTATTTCCTATTATGATCTGAAAAGTCTTTGTGCTCACTTCTTTGCAACTCCTCTTTGCTAAGAGATTTAAAATAATCGTAGGTCAGTTTCATACCTTCCTCTCTTTCCACTTTGGGCTCCCATCTAAGTATAGATTTTGCTTTAGAAATATCTGGTTGTCGCTGCATGGGATCATCTTTAGGCAAAGGTTTGAAAACAATTTTCTGGTCGGTTTTTGTCAGCTTGATAATTTCTTTAGCAAAGTCTAAAATAGATATTTCATAAGGATTTCCAATATTCACAGGTTCGGCGTAATCACTCATCAAGAGTTTATAGATGCCTTCTACCTGATCGTCGACATAACAAAACGATCGCGTTTGAGAGCCATCTCCGAAAACAGTGAGGTCTTCTCCTCGCAAAGCCTGACCTATAAATGCTGGAATGACACGACCGTCATTTAAACGCATTCTCGGACCGTACGTATTAAAGATTCTAACTATCCTGGTTTCTAACCCATGAAAACGATGATAAGCCATCGTCAATGATTCCTGAAAGCGTTTCGCTTCATCATAAACCCCTCTGGGACCAATAGTGTTGACATTTCCGTAGTATTCTTCAGTTTGGGGATGAACCAAAGGATCTCCATAAACCTCACTTGTGGAAGCAATAAGAAGTCTTGCCCCCTTTGCCTTTGCCAAACCTAACAAGTTGTGTGTACCTAGAGACCCTACTTTAAGCGTCTGGATGGGTATTTTTAAATAATCGATTGGGCTTGCTGGGGAAGCAAAGTGGAGAATATAATCTAAATCACCAGGGACATGGACAAACTTACTAACGTCATGATGATAAAATTCGAAGGACTCCAGTTTAAAAAGATGTTCTATATTTTTTAGATCTCCAGTAATAAGATTATCCATCCCAATCACTTTAAACCCCTCTTTTATGAATTTATCGCAAAGGTGAGAGCCTAAAAACCCTGCAGCGCCTGTAATTAATACTTTCTTCATGAGTTATACCTTTTGTCTTCCTATGGAAATATAGTGAATTCCTTCTTTAGCTAACTCAACAGTTGGATATAAATTTCTTCCGTCAAAAATAACTGGTTGTCTTAAGTTTAGTTTTAAACGCTTGTAATCTGGAGTTCTAAAAATACTCCATTCTGTGCATATAAGAAGGGCATCTGCGCCTTCTGTTACTTCATACATGTCTTTTCCAAAGCCAATCTTATCATCATATTTCTGCTCTACATTTTCCATAGCTTCTGGGTCGAAGGCTTTCACTATTGCGCCGGCTTCCAGCAATTTATCTATCATGAAGAGTGCTGGAGCTTCGCGAATATCGTCTGTTTCTGGCTTAAAGGCTAATCCCCATATAGCTATGGTTTTGCCTTTCAGGTCATCTTCAAAAAACGAGGAGATTTCAGGGAAAAGGATGGTTTTTTGTTTATCGTTGACATCTACAACAGCATCCAAAATTTTAAAAGTGTAATTTATATCTTTTCCAGATTTGTGAAGTGCTTTTACGTCTTTTGGAAAGCAGGACCCTCCATATCCTATACCTGGAAAGAGAAAGCGTTTACCAATCCGGGAATCGGTTCCCATGCCAATCCTCACCTTATCTACATCTGCTCCTACTTTTTCACAGTAGTTAGCGATTTCATTCATAAAGGTGATTTTGGTTGCCAGAAAGGAATTTGAGGCGTATTTGGTAAGTTCAGCAGACTTTTCATCCATAATGAGGATTGGGTTTCCAGACCTCACGAAGGGCTGGTACAGGCGTTCCATAACCTCTGTTGCTCTTGCACTGCTCGAGCCAATGACAATGCGCTCTGGCTTTAGGAAGTCATCGACAGCAAAACCCTCTCTCAAAAACTCTGGATTGGATACGACATCAAATTCAGTTTTACAGTCTTTTTCGATAGTCGTCCTCACAAGGCCTGCAGTTCCTACGGGAACCGTACTTTTATCGACAATCACTTTATAAGAGGTGATGTATTCGCCAATTTCTTTGGCAACACCTAAAACATATTTTAAGTCAGCAGAACCATCCCCATTTTCTGGCGTGGGAAGCGCTAGGAAAATCACGTCTCCAAAGTCTAAACCTTCTTTTAAGTCGGTTGTAAAGTTGAGTCGGCCCGCTTCAATATTTCTTTCGAAGAGCACATCCAGATGCGGTTCATAAATTGGAACTACACCTGCTTTCATTTGGTCAACTTTGTTTTTATCTATATCGACACACAGGACTTCATTTCCATTTTCTGCCAAACATGTTCCTGTAACAAGACCTACGTATCCTGTACCGACTACTGCTATTTTCATAAGGTGGGGTTAATTAGAGTATGTGTTCAATAAAATACATTCAAATATCAATTAATTTTTGTTAGATTGAAAGTAAATAATCACTTAATTATAGGAGTTTTAATGGGATGAATTTTTAAGCATATCTTTGCTAAAATTATTCACTAATTAGAATTTTTAAAAGTGAAAAAAATCATAGTAGTTCATGTTGTAGAATCTCTTGGTGGTGGAGTATATAGTTATTTCTGTGATTTAACTCAAATCTTTGGACAAGATTCTCGTGTACAAACAACTATAATTTATAGTGATAAGCGTTCTGAAATTATACCTTCAAATGTAAGGAAAGAGTTTCACGAAAATATCAAACTCGAGCTTATAGATATGCAAGAGAAAATTGATCCAGTGAGTGATTGGAAAAGCATACTAAAATTAAGGCAGCTTTTTAAGAAAATTAAGCCAGACGTAATTCATTTACATAGTTCTAAAGCTGGCGTTTTAGGGAAGATTGCTTCAAAAAAAATCGGAGCAAGAGTCTTATTATATTATACAGCGCATGGGTATTCGTTCCTTAGAAAAGACATATCTAAATTTCAAAAGTTCATATTTTACGCTATTGAAAAATTGATGGCTTCATACAATGAGTGTACAACAATAGCATGTGGTGACACTGAAATGTTTTATGCACAGAAGTTACACAGGAATGTAAAGTTAATAAGAAACGGTGTTAAATATGAAGAAATCGTTAAAAACAAAAAAAGGAAAATAAAAAAAACCCTCACTATCGGTATTTTAGGTAGAATATCTTACGCTAGAAATCCAAAGTTTTTTAACGATATAGCAATAAAATTACCAGAAATACAATTTAAATGGATTGGGGATGGCAACTTAAGAGAACATATCAACTCGAAAAATATTGATATTACAGGTTGGTTCATGGAAAGAAAAGATGGACTTGATAATTTGAATGCTATCGATATTTATTTACAGACTTCTCTCTGGGAAGGTCTGCCTATTGCTGTTTTAGAGGCAATGGCTTTAGAAAAACCTGTTATAGCAACAAATGTAATTGGGAATAAAGATATAGTTGTGGATGGAAAAACAGGTTTCTTAATTAATAACATCACTCAGGCTTTAAATGCTATCGAAAAATTGAAATGTCAAAAATTACGAAATGAGATGGGAAAGAATGGCTCCTTACGTGTTGAAAAATATTTTAATTCAACTAAAAATTTTCAATCATTGATTAATCTTTATTTAGAAGAGTATTCCAATAAATATTAGTAAATATACTCAACCATAGAGCAAAAAAAGTAATTCCATCATAACGAATAAAAAAATCATCAGTAAGGTTCGAAGCAAAACATAGAAATGAGAAAAATAAAGCAATGCTACTATTAAGCTTCCATCCGATCCAAAATGAGTAAAAAATAAAAATTAATAGTCCTAATAAGCCAAATATTCCAAATTTTAATAGGTAATCTAGATATTGATTGTGTGTAGGAAACTTGTATTTCTGTAAAAATATTTGGTTCGTATCGATGTACGCTTGATTAAGTTCATGTTTACCATCAGCAGCTCCAACACCAATTAATAAATCATTCTGAGCCCTATCCCAGGCGGTTTTCCATATACTTAATCTTGTTACTAAACTATTAAAAATCTCGCCTTCGGGGTTTTCAAATTCATCAAGTTGGCCAATTTTATCTACATGTGCAAAAGTTACACTTGTATATTTTTCAGTTATGTAAGGGAAGACTTTAATGAAACCAAATAATACGATGAAAAATATTAAACCTATTCCAGCTATGAACGAATTCATTTTTTTGGAAGATACCTTTTTAATATACACCTCATTAAATAAAACTAGAAGTATTCCGATCAAAGCATTTGCAATAGCTAAGCGAGTATTTATTATAAGTAACATTAAAATTGATCCAACAAAAAGTATAAGTCTGTAATTTAATATCCTTCCCTTTTGATAAATAAAATGAGTAACTAGTAAATACATGTTTACTATTACTAGAAAGCTGACGTGCATATTTAATGCTGGAGCATGGACAGAAGTGCTACTTGCAAAAGCGTATCCCATCTCCCACAAATCAACTCCTTCAATATATTTTCGAATAAGTTCTGGATTTTCTACAATAAATCTGACTAGTAACATAAACAATGAACCACAGAAGATTACACTATAAATCTTGAGTATCTTTCTTAAATTTATAGAAAAAGGTTGACTAATAATTAACAATGGGAAAATAAAAAAAGATAGCCTTTTTTCAAGGTGTTTAAGACCTTCCGATAATTCCTCATTATTCCATAAGAAAAAAAGATCAAGAATGATTGGTATAGCTATTATAGCTATGGGTAAAAGTTTCTTAGAATTAAACTCTAATTTTTTGTAAAAGATTAAATTTAAAGTTATAAACACTAAAATCAGCATAGTGCCTAGTTCCCTATAAACCATGAGACTAGCTAAAATGGCTATAGCATACTCGTATTTACTAGAATAAGAGTCTGTTATTTTATTTGTCAGATTTAAAAACATACCTAGTAATTGTCTTTGGGCGCTTAATTAAGCCTTGATCATAATAAAAAACAAGCCACATTAAGGGAAATACTCCAAGTTTATGTTTGATAGCACTCCCTAAATCAGGCTCGAATACTCCTTGGATTATGAGATATGAAATAAACAAGTGAAAAACCCATATTTTGTGAGAATTCAATTTCTGATTTCGAAGACATTTGCCGTAAAAGTAGACTGTATAACTGAACAACAATATTTGCCAGAAAACAAAAGCTAAAACCTGAGGCTTATAGAAAAATTTAAGACCATTCACAGGAAAATTTACTGTAAAGAAGCCATAGAAAATCCCTATAATTTCACCAAAAATACTATTTGTTTCAACAGGAGAAACTATTATTGTTTCTGAATCTGATCTGCCTATACGGTTTTTGTTTAGCATTTCTCTTGTACTTTCAGACATGAATTCTCCTTTTACAATCCCGAAACTAAGAGACATAAAGCTTGCTATTAAAAGTCCTGTAGTAATGTTCAGCACAACTTTATTTTTAAATTTAATCAAAGTAATAAAGTAAAGCCCCAATCCTAAAAAAGGCATTAGGGCAAAATAAGGTCTATAAAAAACACCTAGAATGATAAGCGAAAAACAGCTGTACAATATTTTTTTTTCTAAACTTATTTTTTTTTGTAACAAAGACACTATAAAAAAAAAGAAAATAAAGTTTAAAAACTCTTTACTCGGCTGGGATAAATATACAGCTAACGCCAATAGCGACAAATATATTGGTATATTCCTTAAAACGGGATAACCAAATATATTTGGAATTTTAATCTTAAATAATAAATAAAAAAGAATTGGTATTTGAATAATTGCAATTACTGGAAAAGACAATTCATTTAAGAACGTAATATCATAAAACAGCATTGCAAAAGGATAGCTTCCCATCAATCCTTTTTCATCATAAAGATCTAAAACAATCTTATAAGCATCATAAAAATATTTTTCAGGAAAAATAAATGAAGAAACTACACCAAGCAATAAGGCTATGATTGCAAGAATACAAAATACAAAGTTTGACCTTTTAATTTTCATTTGTTAATGCTCGTCTATAAATTTACAACATGTTTCCTTTAATTTACTGGACAGCTCTTTAAACGAATCCGGGTTTTTTGGCGGATTTTCCCAATCTATTTGATTTGGAGAATATACATTCATTGGTTTTTCAAAAAGCCTTTCGATATCAACCTTTGAATTGTTTGTTAATATATTAACATGATCTAAAACACCTCTAAATCTTGACATATGAAGGCTTTCATCTTTAAGACCATCTAAAACGAACAAAACAGGAGTGCCTAAAGCTAAACAAGGTAATGCACAATGGATTCTTGAAGTAATTACAAGTTGAGCTTCAGCATACCTTTTTAAAAGGGATTTAGCCTGTTTATAAAGATCTCTATTATTTTGTTTTGAACTTACATAATGATTAATTGAAACAGCTTTCTTTAAAATGTCAATAGGTACAAAATCTATAATATTCGATTTTGGCTTTAAATAATCTTTTAGCTTTCTTAGTTTCTTGAAAGAAATTTCACTTAGAGCCTTTTTAAGACTCATTTTATAGAGAAGACTAGAATCATAACTATATAAAGGATCAACCAAAAGGATTTCCCCAGAATTTATGTCAGACTTATATTTTTTATCTAAGGTAGTAGTAAGACAGAAACTGAAATAAGCTTTAATTCCTTTGTCTTCTAACAAACTGACGGTATTGTAATCTCTACATCCGATTGGCTCATGAGACTTGAAGTAATCAATATTCTCTTGTTTAGACAGTATAATTTTGGCACTAAAAGGCTGCAAATGAAAGGAGACAAAAAGTGGTTTTAAGTTGGGGTTTGGTGGCCAATTTTCAGGAGCATCTGTAAACCATCCATTCATAATAATCTTGGCTTTAGAAGGAATATTTGCATTCAAATTATCTCTTTCGACATACATATCTACTCTTGGCAAATATTGCTCGGCAGCACAGCTCTGTATATGGTCTCCAATATTCACAAGCCCCATATTGCTCTGTGTGTGTTCAAATATGGCGTAATTCATTTGACAATTGTATCTAATATTATTTTTTTATTCCAGTAAATTAAACCAATTAAAACGATTACGCATGTAGTTATAATTACTGGAACTGATCCGAGAATTTGGATTAAATAGATTAAAGACATAACTAATATTCCTACATAAAGCTTCCTTTCAATCACCTTAAACAATGATTTTAAATTTTGAGAATCTTTTACCCTTAAATAAAAAGTAAAAATAAATCCAATCATAGAGCTAAGTACTATCCCGTATAGTCCTAAAAAGTTAACTAAAACTAAAGCTAATAGTATATTTACAAATCCACCTTTTAGAGTTGAAAAAAACAGCTTTTTAGTTTTTTTTGTCTTAAGGTATTCAACTCCAGCATAAGCTGAAAGTGATGAGAAAAATAGAGATAATGCAATAGGTCCAACCAATTTGTAAGAATCAATAAATTCTGCCCCTGCACCAAATTTTATGAGGTAATAGCTGATAGAAATTAAAAAAATTACGATTGACAATTGAATTTTAAAAAAATCATGAAAATTAGATTTTAATTCTAATTTTGAAATTCTATCATCCAAATAGTTGTCTTGCCATAATAATAAAAAAAAACTATTAATAAAAGCTATCATTACAATATACCTTGCAGCGACCGCAAAAACACCTAGATACTCTTCACCCAAAGTAAGCCTGATAACATATCTATTACCCAAATCAATAAACCACCAACTTATTGAATTTGGAATTAGTGGTAAAGAATAGATAAGCAGTGAATACATTATTTTTTTATTAAACTTTGAGAAACTAAAATCTTTTAGGATTGAAGATTTGAATAATGAAATTATAACTGCTAAAAAATGAGAAATTCCAAATAAGACTGAAACATCTTGCAAAGTAGTTCTTTGGTTAATAAAAAAGAATATTAAAATCAGAGTAAAAGAACCACTTAAAAACCCTAATAATGCGTAAGATTTAATTTCATTCAATCCGCGATAAATTAGAAGTAAATTATTTACAATAAAGCTGGACATAAAAATAACTGCAAATAAAATTATTTCTTTAAAACCAAACATTAAAAAAAAAATCACAACAAGGCTTGAAAAAAACAAGGCATTTGCGGTTAGCCCAATTATAGTTGTTGAGATGATTTTTGTCTTACTATTTAAAAACTGTTTTAAAAACCTGAAAGAAGCCTCTCCTAACTGTAAAGAAATAAGTGGTATAAATAAGGTTACAGTCACTAATATAAGATCTATTTTTCCAACTTGTGATTTATTAAAATAAAAACTAAGAATAGGAATCAATAAAAAAAAGGGTGTTTTACTTCCAATTAATCCAGCCAAATAATATATTTTTTCCTTTTTTTTCAATTTTTACATTAGTTTGGACAACAATGATTGTGCAGGGGAATACCTTTTTTAACAGTTAAACCTAGAAAAAAAACCTAAGTATTAATAAACTTTAAAGTGCTTTTTGAAATGAATCTAATAAAAAAAATAATTATGTACAGCCCTATTAAAATTAAAGATATTATATAAGGTTCCTTAATTTGGTTTTCACTCAACACCCCAAAAGAAGAGTCTATAGTTTTTAAAATGGCATCCTCGGAAGAAAGCTGGTTTCTAAGAGTAAAGTCATTACACAATAAGCCTTGTTTTTGACTCAAAAGCTCTTTTAAATCCTGACTGCCTGTGAAACTTACAGTTTTATCATTCAAATTGGGCATCATCCCGTGTTCTCTCTGATCTTTGATGATACTATCGATCTGATCTCTAATTACTTTGTTTTGCTCCAGTTGTTCTTTATAACTCGATAAAGCCGTTTGCTTTAACTCATTAAAAAATTCATTGTCTGATAAAAAATCATACAGATGCTTTGAAATGATTTCATTGTTTAGCGAACCCTTTATAAAAACTCTTAGTTTATGGGTAGGATATTCATTGATGTTGGTTTCTTCCTCCAGAAATGACATGTCTCCATACTCGTCCAATAGGAGCTCAAAGATTTCTCTATTTTCTTCTGATTTGTTGACTAAGTTATAAACATCAACAACAGGCACCACCTCAAGTTCTTTTACTCTTTCAAAATCTGACCCAAAAACACCTTTTAAGTAGAGTGTATCTTTCGAATTAAGTTTCGTATTGATGGAATTGACTTTACTATATAAATATTCAGTACTACCAAAATTAGTTCTTACCAAAAATTCGTTTACATATACCTTTTTGATTTGAGTCAGCAGTAAGAACTGTAAACCAATACCAATGATTATAAGAATAATCAGTCTAATTTTATGATTCCAGAAGAACTGAAAAATCATTACCACACCCAAAAGAAGAGACTTGAATACTGATTTTATTTTATCGAAAACAAGACTTAAGTCAATTTCGTCGTTTGGCGCCTGATTTTGTGAGGATTGGTCACTCATAACAGTAAATTATTAAATTTAAGTAAATATATTTAAAAAGAAATCTGATGAGTGCTAAAATCAACTTTTAATAAGCCCTGTCATTTTTTCCTTCGTAGAAGTTTACAAACGCCTTGTTAACGACTTTATTGCCACCTTGGGTTGGATAATCGCCTGTAAAATACCAATCCCCCAGATTTTTCGGGCAGGCTTCGTGAAGTTTATCCACCGTTTGGTAAATCACTTTGACTTCCGAGGAGATATTCTCATCGCTTAGAAGCAAAGAAATTCGGTCTGAAACTTCTTCGTATGTAAATGGTGCATAAATAGCTTTTACATGATTTTGTTCTGCCTGTGAGGCAAATTCAGATTGATCCTTACATTTTTTATAAACCGCGTCCACCGTTTCCTGAAAGATACCACGTTCTTTCAGCAAAGACACTGCTGCCTGAAATGCAACGAAATCTTCCAATTTAGCCATGTCAATACCATAACAATCTGGATAACGAATCTGAGGAGCTGAAGACACAATAATGATTTTCTTCGGAGACAAACGGTCAAGCATTTTCAAAATACTCTTCTTCAAAGTGGTTCCACGTACTATGCTATCGTCTATCACTACCAAATTATCGGTGGGTTTAACGACCCCATAAGTCACATCATAAACATGAGCTACCAGATCATCTCTACTACTGTCTTCCGTAATAAACGTACGCAGTTTTACATCTTTTACAGCAATCTTTTCAGTCCTCAATCTAAGGCTGAGAATATCGGCCAATCGCTCGTCCGTAAGACTGTCTTTTTCTTTGAGTATCGCTTGATTTTTCTGACGGTTCAATTCATCCTGAGCCGCTTCTACCATGCCATAGAATGAAGTTTCGGCTGTATTTGGGATGTAAGAAAATACAGAATTCATCGTATCAAAGTCAATTGCTTTCAATACCTCAGGCATCAATAATCGACCTAATTTTTTTCGTTCTTTATAAATTTCAGCATCACTCCCTCTGGAAAAATAGATGCGTTCAAAAGAACAGGCTTTTCTTTCTCTGGGTTCCAGAATTGTTTTGAAGTGAACAGAACCATCTTTTTTAGTAATAATAGCTTCGCCTGGCATCAATTCATGCACATCTTCATAAGCTACATTAAATGCCGTTTGAATGACTGGACGTTCTGATGCTACCACCACTACCTCATCATCTTTATAATAATAAGCGGGTCTAATCCCGTTTGGATCCCTCAGTACAAAGGAATCTCCGTGACCCAGCATCCCGGCAATGACATATCCGCCATCCCAATCTTTAGATGATTTTCTTAGAATTTTATGAACCTTAAGCTGCTCCACAATATGGGGTGAAGCCTCTTTTTTATTAAAGCCTTTGTCTTTTAGTTTTTTGTAAAGCTTACCAACTTCAGAATCAAGGAAGTGTCCTATTTTCTCCATCACCGTCACCGTGTCGGCTTTTTCCTTGGGATGCTGACCAAGCTCAACTAAATTCTGGAACAATTCGTTCACATTGGTCATATTGAAATTACCAGCAACAATAAGATTACGATGCATCCAGTTGTTTTGTCTCAAAAAAGGATGTACACTTTCAATACTGTTTTTACCGAAAGTACCATAACGCACATGACCCAGATAGACTTCGCCTAAATAAGGAAGGTTTGCTTTTTGAGCATCGATATCTTCTAGGATATTCGGGTTTGCTTCTAATTCTGTATTAATTCTTTCATTGATCTGAGCAAAAATATCTTGAATGGGTTGAGCAGCATTGGAGCGTACTCGACTGATGTATCTGTTTCCTGGTTCCACATCCAGCTTTACACTTGCAAAGCCAGCACCATCCTGACCCCTGTTATGCTGCTTTTCCAGCATTAAATACATCTTATTGATGCCGTAAAATGCACTGCCATATTTTTCTTTATAAAAAGAAAGGGGCTTTAGAAGTCTGAGAGTGGCAATTCCGCACTCGTGTTTTATTAGTTCACTCATTCTGGTAGTCTATAAAAAAAGCCCTGATAAGTCAGGGCAGTAAGTATTAAGCTAAATTGATCTCGAATTGAGTAAGCGCCTGAAAGCTTTCTAAACGCTTATCGACTTCGTGTTTATCTAAATTCAACATTTTTTCTGTTCCAAATTTTTCAACACAAAAAGATGCTAAGTTGGAGCCGTAAATAACGGCATTCTTCATATTTTCGAAAGAAATATCATTCGTATTGGTTAGATAACCAACAAACCCTCCAGCAAACGTATCTCCAGCTCCTGTTGGGTCAAATACCTCCTCAAGTGGAAGTGCCGGGGCAAAGAACATTTCTTCTTTATGAAACAGCAAAGCTCCGTGCTCACCTTTTTTGATGACCACATAATCTGGCCCCATATCTCTTATTTTTCTAGCTGCTTTTACCAGAGAATATTCTCCGGAAAGCTGCCTGGCTTCTTCATCGTTGATGGTAATGACATCCACTTTTGAAATCACTTGTTTCAGTAAATCAAGTTCAGAATCCATCCAGAAATTCATGGTATCCAAAACAATCAACTTTGGATTTTTAACTTGATCAATTACACTTAGCTGAACAGCTGGGTGCAGGTTGCCAAGCATCACGATATCAGAATCTTGAAAGTTTTTAGGCACGTTTGGTTCAAAATCTGCCAACACATTCAATTGGGTATCCAATGTATCTCTAGTATTCATATCATTATGATAACGACCACTCCAGAAAAAGGTTTTACCCCCTTTTACAATCTCTAAACCTTCTAAATTTACATTTCTATCGGTAAGCAAATCGAGGTAATCTTGCGGAAAATCATCTCCAACAACAGAAACCACACCCGATTCTATATCAAACTGAGACGCACTTAATGCGATGTAAGTCCCGGCGCCGCCAAGAATTTTATCTGTTTCCCCGAATGGGGTTTTGATGGCATCAAAAGCTACTGTCCCAACGATTAATAATTTGCTCATATCTATTTAAATTTTTTGCAAATATACGGCTTTCTTTAAGAAATAAGCGGAGCTTTAAGACGAATAAAAGCTTAGACAAGATGCAGTGTATATCTACTGCTACACCTCAGGTTTTCAAAACGTTCGAAAGCTATTTAAGCTTAGTCATGCCTGGCTTTTATTTTAAAAACATGATCAAATCATTTTCTCCCGAAATCGGCCGGGATTTCTCCCCAGGCTTTTGTCTCCCATTTCAGAATAGGAGTTTTGAAACTATTTTTTTTGAGCCAAATTTCAGCTCTTTTAATCAATTCAAATAGCTCTTCATTCCTGGAATTCTTAGCCAGTTTGGTTTTACATTTTTTCTGACGTATCCAGGACATGGCAATTCTGGAATCTGTATAAATAGGTAATTCGCTTTTTTTGGCTTTCAAAAAAGCCAAGCCATGCACCAAAGCCAAAAATTCACCTATGTTGTTGGTGCCATTAGGAAAAGGTCCCATATGAAACAGTACCTGCTTTGTTTTCGTCACTACGCCGCGGTACTCCATTTTACCGGGATTTCCGCTTGAAGCGGCATCTACAGCAATAGAATTCCATTCAACACCTTCGGTAGAAAACGCTTTTGAATTTGCTTTTTTTTGTTTCTGATACGTGAAAAACCCCATATTATAAGCATCCTTGGCTTCTTCTAAACTTGAAAATGATTTGTATTTGGCGTTGGGGTAATTTTGGATTTTCAGTTTGCAATCTTGCCAGGATGAATAAATCCCTGGTTCGAAACCTTCCCAAACCACGTAGTACTTAGATGATTTTGACATAAGCTATGATAAAAGCTTTTCAATCTCTTTCGGATAGTGCTCATATTCGAGCGTATGGATTTTTTCTTCCAAAGAATTCAGGTCTTCGTTATCTTCCAAATCAATTTTGAATTGAGCGATAATTTCACCTTCATCATACTTGGAAGTAACATAGTGAATAGTTATACCACTTTGTTTATCCTTGTTTTTGAGGACCTTTTTAAAAACGCGTTCACCGTACATCCGTTCTCCTCCATATTTTGGTAAAAGCGAAGGATGGATATTGACGATTTGATTGGGGAAAACTGCTAAAAAAGACTCTGGAATTTTTAACAAAAATCCAGCAAGGGCAATGATATCAGGATTTATTTCTTCTACTACTTCCAATAAAGTAGAAGACTCTTGTAAATCTTCTTTATCAAAATGAATACATTTAATCCCGAGGTCATGAGCCCGTCGTAAAACTTTAGATTTTTTATTGTTTGAAAGAATATGGGAAACTTCAATATCTTCATATTCTCTAAAATAATGATACAAATTTATTGCGTTTGTTCCATTACCAGAAGCAAAAACAACAATCCTCTTTTTTGAATTTGACTTAGAATTTTCCATTAAAAATGATATAGAATTTGAAATTTAAATAATTCCAAAATTAATTTATAAAATATAATTATGTAAATTTAAACACATTTTCACCTTTAAAACTTGTTTTAAACTAAAGTTTTATATTTTTGCGCACTGAAATTAAACATAAAAAAACATAATCATGTCAGACATTGCATCAAGAGTAAAAGCCATTATCGTTGATAAGTTGGGCGTTGACGAAAACGAAGTTGTTACAGAAGCTAGCTTTACAAACGATTTGGGAGCAGATTCTTTGGATACAGTAGAACTCATTATGGAGTTTGAAAAGGAATTTGATATTCAGATACCTGACGACCAAGCAGAGAATATTTCAACCGTTGGTCAAGCTGTTTCTTACATCGAAGAAGCAAAAAAATAAAAATAGTCTTATTTCATGGAATTAAAGCGAGTTGTAGTTACTGGTCTAGGGGCGCTTACGCCCATAGGAAATAATATATCAGAATATTGGGAAGCCCTCAAAAGCGGTAAAAGCGGAGCGGCACCTATTACCTATTTTGATACTAGTCTATTCAAAACAAAATTCGCCTGTGAAATAAAAAATTTCAATGCCACCGATCACTTCGACAGAAAAGAAGTAAGACGACTTGATAGATTTGCACAATATGCTTTAGTGGCTTCAGATGAAGCTATCTTAGACTCTGGCGTGGATCTGGATGTTGTCGATAAATATCGAATCGGTGTGATCTGGGGAGCGGGAATTGGAGGTTTGGAAACTTTCCAGAACGAAGTCATTGACTTTGCTAAAGGTGACGGAACTCCGCGTTTCAATCCGTTCTTCATTCCTAAAATGATTGCAGATATTGCCCCAGGCAACATCTCTATCAAGCATGGGTTCATGGGTCCCAATTACGCAACAGTTTCTGCATGTGCCTCTTCTGCAAATGCCATGATAGACGCTCTAAACTATATTCGTTTAGGCTACAGTGACATCATGGTAACTGGAGGAAGTGAAGCAGCTGTGACTCAGGCAGGTATGGGTGGATTCAATTCTATGCATGCACTTTCCACAAGAAATGAAGACCCTAAAAAAGCATCCCGTCCATTCGACGCCAATAGAGATGGTTTTGTGCTTGGCGAAGGTGGTGGAGCGCTTATTCTCGAAGAGTATGAACACGCCAAGGCCAGAGGAGCGAAAATTTATGCTGAAGTCATTGGGGGAGGAATGTCCTCTGACGCCTATCACATGACAGCTCCGCATCCGGAAGGAAAAGGAGTAATTGCTGTGATGAAAAATTGCCTTGAAAATTCCGGACTCAAACCTGAAGATGTAGATACCATCAACACGCATGGAACCTCTACGCCTCTCGGGGATGTGGCAGAATTGAAAGCTATCAAAAACGTTTTTGGAGATCACGCCAAGAATATCAATATTAATTCTACAAAGTCAATGACTGGTCACTTACTGGGTGCAGCTGGAGCTGTAGAAGCTATTGCTTCAATACTAGCTATGCAAAATAGCCTTGTGCCACCAACGATCAATCATGAGACTGCCGATGAAAATATTGACCCTGATCTCAATCTTACATTGAATACACCTCAGGAACGAAAAATAAAAGTAGCCATGAGCAATACGTTTGGTTTTGGAGGACACAATGCATGCGTAGCTTTCAAAAAAATGGATGAGTAGTATATTGCTTTCAAATGAAATTTTTAAAACATATATTAAATGAATCCCGTTCTCAAAGAGACGGGATTTTTTTTCAAAAAATCCAGGAGATTGTAAAAGTTAAACTCAGCAGCTTACCTATTTATAAACAGGCGTTTACACATCGTTCCTCAAAAATAAAAAACGAAAAAGGGCTTATCATTAGCTATGAACGTCTGGAATTTCTTGGCGATTCTATTCTTGGCGCAGTTATTTCAACGTACTTGTTTGAAAACGCACCTTATGGAGACGAAGGCTACCTTACCAAAATGCGATCTAAAATTGTGAGTCGTAAAAATCTGAACATGCTTGGTCAAGGCCTAAACCTCTCTTCCCTCATTCTTTCTGAAATTCCTGCTGATAAATTAGGTAAAAACATAAATGGTAATTTATTTGAAGCCCTTATTGGTGCGATTTATATCGATAAAGGATTCAAAGCTTGCGAAGTCTTTATCAATAAAAAAGTGATACAAAAAGACGTTGACTTGGTTAAACTTGAAAAACGCGTGGTGAGCTATAAAAGTTTGATGATTGAATGGTGCCAAAAAAATAAATTCCCCTTTGAATTTATAATTGAAGACGATATGGGCAAAGATGAAGAAAAGCATTTTTCCGTAAAGCTTATCATCAACGACGAAATTTCTGGAAAGGCTAGAGAAACCTCAAAAAAAAGGGCGGAAGAGAAAGCTTCTCAACGCGCTTACTTTACATTTCAAAACTATATCAATCCCTAAAATTCTTTCCACGAAAACGTTTTCTTATCTTCCAAATCCCTATAAACTGCATAAAGGTTTGATGCATCTTGTTTTGTTTCATATATTTACATTAATTCTGTTGAAGAATTGTAAATACCTTTAGTTAAGTTATTATCATGAAAAAAAGAAGATTTAGTTTATCTGATTTTGATATTTGTGATTTTAAATTAATAGGTATTCATTCTCAACAAGAACCTCACAAGCTTGCTTATCTTATCAATTCTGTTCTAAGGACAAGTTTCAAAAGGATGAAGAATGATCTTGACCTAACAGTAAGTGGGAAATCGATAAGTTTTCCAATATTCGATTATTTTAACAAAGAATGGGATACCAAATCTTATTTGATTTGTAACAAAGTAAATACGCAGCAGGAGTTTGTAGCTGTCAATAACTTATTTGAAACCGAAGATTTAGTTACTTCGGAATTTTTATTGGAAGATTACAAACGAGTAGACTACCTGTTGAAAATAGATGATGAATTGGATATTTTCAACCCCGAGCTTATCATAAAAAAACTAATAAAAATGCATCAAATTTCAATGGTATATATTATTGGAAGTCATGCGATAAAACACCCAGAACATTTAATTTTAGACTAATGAAAACATCAAAGAAAACAAAAATAGTATCAACCCTAGGCCCGGCAACAAGCAAAAAAGAAGTCCTTAAAGACATGCTAGATGCTGGTGTGAATATTTTTAGAATCAATTTTTCTCATGCCGATCACAGCGACGTCCGCGAACGTGTTAAAATGATTCGTGATCTTAACGAAGAATACGGTTACAACGCTGGGATACTTGGAGATTTACAAGGCCCTAAACTTCGTGTAGGAGTTATGAAAGATGAAGTAGTTGTAGAGCCTGGTGATGAAATCATCTTCGCTACTGGTGAAGAATTTGAAGGCACAAAAACTCGTGTTTTTATGAATTACGATACTTTCCCTCAGGATGTAAAAGCAGGTGAACGTATTCTACTCGATGATGGAAAATTGATCTTTGAAGTACTTACAACCGATAAGGAAAGCGAAGTAAAAACTAAAGTTATACAAGGTGGTCCGCTTAAATCTAGAAAGGGTGTCAACCTTCCAAATACTAATATTTCACTTCCAGCACTGACAGAAAAAGATGTTGAAGATGCTGTTTTTGCATGCGAACTTCAAGTAGACTGGATCGCCTTATCATTTGTGAGGTTTGCAAGTGACCTTAAGCAACTTCAAAAAATTATTAAAAAACACAGTGCTCATAAGATTCCAATTATTTCGAAAATCGAAAAGCCGGAAGGTGTTAAAAACATCGACAAAATAATTGCCTACTGTGATGGATTGATGGTTGCTCGCGGAGATCTTGGTGTAGAAGTTCCTGCTCATGAAGTCCCCTTAATTCAGAAACAGCTTGTTTTAAAAGCTAAACAAGCTAGAATTCCTGTTATTATTGCAACTCAGATGATGGAAACTATGATTGATAGTCTTACGCCAACGAGAGCAGAGGTCAATGATGTCGCCAATTCTGTGATGGACGGCGCCGATGCTGTGATGCTGTCTGGAGAAACTTCAGTAGGAAAATATCCTGTACAGGTGATCCAAAAGATGGCTCAAATTCTTAAAAGTGTTGAGGACTCACCTCTTATCAGGGTTCCTCAAAAGGCGCCACAAATCAAAACCAAAAGATATATCACCAAGTCGGTTTGTTACCATGCCGCCTTGATGGCAAACGAGATAGATGCAAATGCAATTTGCACGTTGACCAACAGTGGTTATACCGCGTTCCAAATCTCAGCCTGGAGACCAGCTTCTCATATTTTAGCCTTTACGTCCAACAAGAGAATCCTAACCCAATTGAGCTTATTGTGGGGAGTTAAAGCCTTTTACTATGATAAATTTGAAAGTACAGACTTAACAATCGACGACATAAACTCCATAGCTAAAGATATGAAGTACGTAGAAAAAGGAGACTTTACAATCAATCTTGCAGCAATGCCAATTGAAAATAAAGGGATGGTAAATACCTTAAGAGTTTCGGAGATAAAATAATTCTCTGAAGCTAAATTTTCACAAAAGCCGTTTTAAAACAAGTGTTTTAAAACGGCTTTTTTATGCTTTTAACCCAGATCCTGCAAGCACAATAACGAATTCACCTTTTGGTTTTTTCATTTCAAAGTGAGCTATAACATCCGTCAAACTACCTCGCACAGTTTCTTCGTAAAGTTTTGAAATCTCGCGGGAAATACTCACTTGCCGATCTGTTCCAAAATGCTCGGAAAGCTGTTGAAGAGTCTTTAAAAGTTTGTAAGGGGATTCATAAAAAATAATAGTCCTATCTTCTTCAGCTAAAGCTTTCAAGCGTTTTTGCCTGCCTTTTTTGGCGGGAAGAAAACCCTCAAACACAAATTTATCGTTAGGTAAACCGCTGTTAACCAATGCGGGAACAAAAGCTGTTGCACCTGGCAAGCATTCTATGTTCACTCCTTCTGCAACACAGGCTCTGGCGAGCAAAAATCCCGGGTCGGAAATGCCTGGAGTCCCTGCATCTGTAATGATAGCTGTTTCCCTTCCGTTTTTTATTTGTCTTACTACTGAATCGGTTTGGGAATGCTCATTGTGCTGGTGATAGCTTTGCATGGGTGTTTCTATGCCGTAGTGTTTTAGCAAAATTCCGCTTACGCGAGTGTCTTCTGCAAGAATGACATCCACAGATTTTAAAACCTCAACGGCTCTATAAGTGATGTCAGAGAGGTTACCAATAGGAGTTGGTACGAGAATTAATTTTGACATGATTACTGGAATTTATGTTCAATAACCTCCATAAATCTGGCTTCTATGGCTTCTTTCCCTTCCCAGGAATTATAATCCGGCTTCACCTGATTTTTTATAAAAGTCTCAACTTCTTTATAAGATGACATTGTATTCAATTGAGAAAGCACACGATTGTAATCATCCGCATTTCCTTCAAAAAGATGATTGGTAAAGGCAATCCTATCGTTAAGCCCGATCTTAATTCCTTTTTTTAATTTATCATTGAGTGATTTCTTTTCCTGCTGACTAGAATTCAGATTGGATTTAATTTCTTCTGGATTTGGAGCTTCAGCCTTGGGTTCTTCCGTAGGTAATTCAGATTTTTTTTCAGGATATTTTTGCTCTGAACTTTCCGATTTTGGTTTGACGTCATCAGCTTTAGGTTCAAAATCGGGCAAGTCATCAAAATGTACTCCGTAACTATTGAAATCATCTTCAGTAGGATATGTTTTTGGAGGCGAATAAGTTTTGTCTTCATCGGGAGATTCAGTCTCAGGTGGTTTTTTTTCTTCTGAATTTGATTCAGAATTAGACCTGGATTTATTGGTTAATTTTTCAAATTCTGCCAAAAGTAAATCTACTTGTTCAGATTCTGGTGGCATTTGAGATACAATATCTTTTATTTTTTCGGTGTTAGGTTCAGAAATAGGATCCGGATTATAATCCATACCATCGGGTGATTTGTAATGACCGCTTTCTTCATCTATATCACTAAATTGCTGTGCGAAAGTTTCTTTAAATTCAGTTTTTGAAATTTCTGACTTTAAGCCACCGAAATGTGATTCAGCAAAAGCCAAAATGCTCAATTTCTCATAAAGCACACCCGCTTCCTTTTTTAATTGGTGGATATCTGCTCTGTTCTTTAATTTTAAAATACGCTCGGCTAGACTTATCAATTCGTCTTCTAAAACTCTCTTCATAACATTTGTGATTTTCTTTTTTAAAGACCCTATTATTTTTGCTAATTTTAGCCTTGTTATTCTGTAGTGATAACCTATTTATTAACGCCCTAAATTACAAAATGTTTCTCGAAAACACTGTTAATCACAAAGAGCAATTTGGATGGATCGAAGTGATCTGTGGAAGTATGTTTTCCGGAAAAACGGAAGAATTGATCAGACGGCTCAAGCGTGCAAAATTTGCCAAGCAAAAAGTGGAAATTTTCAAACCTCAAATCGATCGTCGGTATGACGACGAAGAAGTGGTTTCTCACGACGAAAATTCTATTCGCTCTACTCCAGTCCCAGCAGCTGCAAATATTCGGCTTTTAGCAGACAGCTGTGATGTGGTAGGCATTGATGAAGCTCAATTTTTTGACGATGAAATTATTTCGGTTTGCAATGATTTGGCCAACAGAGGCGTGAGAGTGATTGTGGCAGGTCTGGATATGGATTTTAAAGGCAACCCCTTCGGGCCAATGCCCAATTTGATGGCCACTGCAGAATATGTGACCAAAGTACACGCTGTTTGTACCAGAACTGGAAATCTGGCACAATACAGCTTCAGGAAATCCACCAAAGAAGACCTGGTTTTACTTGGCGAAACCGATGAATATGAGCCTTTGAGCAGAGCTGCATATTTTAAAGCTATGCTCAAAGAAAAAGTCAAAAATATAGACGTAAAAGATTCTGAAGAATTTATCCAAAAAAAAACTGAATGATGTCCAAAGTTTTAGAAACACGTCTGGAAATCGACCTCAATGCTTTGGAGTCTAACTTTAGATTATTGAAAAGCTATTTGAGTCCTAAAACAAAAATAATGGGAGTTGTCAAGGCTTCTGCTTACGGGACGGATTCCATCATTACAGGGAAGCATTTAGTAAAAATTGGCGCTCAAAATCTTGCCGTCGCCTATATAGAAGAAGGAGTAAAGCTAAGAAAGGCAGGAATTGAAGTGCCTATTCTGGTCTTTTACCCACAGCTGGAAGAAATTCAAAATCTTATAGATTACCAACTCACCCCCAGTGTTTACACTCACCGTTTTATGGAGGGGCTAATCCAGGAACTATCGCATCACGACATAGATTCTGTTGGAATTCATCTTAAAATCAACACGGGTTTAAATCGACTTGGTTTTGAACTAAGTGAATTAGATTCGGTTTTAAAACATCTGAATTCAGAGAAAAAAATAAAAGTTGCTGGCGTGTTTTCTCACTTAGCAGCTTCTGGTAGTAAAGATGAAATTGAATTCACCAAAAGTCAGATAGCCAAATTTGAAGAGGCCAGAAGCTTTTTTAAAAACCACCTTGGCTATGATTTTGAAAGCCATATTTGCAACTCCAGCGGCATCTTGAATTATCCTGAAGCCGAATTTGACCTGGTAAGAGCAGGTATTGCCTTGTATGGTTACGGGAATAACCCTACAGAACACAAAATGCTAAAAGCTGTAGCGAGTTTAAAAACTGTAATCGCTCAGCTGAGAACGATTCAAAAAGGAGATAGTGTGGGTTATGAACGAAAGTTTAAGGCAGAAAAAACCACAAAAATAGCGACCTTACCTTTAGGTTATGCCGATGGGATTTCAAGGATTTTTGGAAACGGAAAAGCGCGTGTTTTAGTGAATGGAAAAAAAGCTCCAATTATTGGTAACGTCTGTATGGATACTTTGATGGTAGATGTAACAGGAATCGATTGTGAAGAAGGGGATGAAGTGGAAGTGTTTGGGAAAAACAACACGGTGATCGACTTTGACATTGAGCAACAAACCATCCCCTATGAGATTATTACCCGTATTTCTCAGCGAGTGACTAGGGTTTTGGTTTAAGTTAGTATCTCTTTTTGTCTCTTTTATATGGAATACCTAAATTTCAAGAAATACTTAATATTTTAAAACAGCTTTTCCGTTTTCACATTCGACCCTACTTGGTTGTGGCGGGAGAGAACAATTACTGATTATTCCCCATTTTTTATTGAATTCTTGCTGGGCAATTTTATGCTCATTTATTTTCTCCAAAAAAACGTCTGTTTCAATATTAAGTGAATACGCAATAAATCCAGAAGGTCCACCACACGCCTTGTTCCCAACGCTGGTAAAAGTCCAATTTGATGAATCCTTACAGCTTTCACTGGATGCTAAACTTTCGATTTCAGAAAACATTCGTTTTAAATTTTGAGCTTCTTGTTCCTGGCTCATTTCATCATCATTTCCACAGGAAAAGCAAATTCCCACTAAGACTAAAATCCAAATAAGTTTTATTTTTTTCATAGGACTAAGGTGTTCAAATCTCATTCTTGTTACACAGGATTATAAAGAATTTATTATTTTCCCATTGATCATTATCCAGTTGAGATAAGCATTCTCTAAGAAAAATTGACTAGGCAATATGCATTACTCCATAAGTTTATTTTGAATGCCCTTACCTTCTTCAAGCTCCTTCACAGAGTCAAGTAATACATCCCTGTTTTTACCAGTAAGTAGGTCGTCTCCTTAAGCGAGTTGTACTCATCTAATGACATCAACACAAGGTCTTTGCCATTTTTACATTTAATGACGACATTACTTACGTCATCAATAACCTTGTCGAACCAATGTTTAAGATTTAAACGAAAATTTGTATTATATTATTTCCACCTAATAAATATAAACAAAAGTACTTATACCCGTGCGCTTTAATTTCTCATTCAAAATTATTCAAATTTAAATAACATTTCATTTTTGCAAAGTCTGATCAAATTTCAAGCATAAGACTTAACTTTGTTGTGATTGCTATTTATGGAAACCACAGACCTAGACATTCAAGTAAAGACCCTTCCAGAAAGTGCTGGTGTTTATCAATATTATGATAAGGACGACAGGATTTTGTATGTAGGTAAGGCCAAAAACCTGAAAAAAAGGGTTTCATCCTATTTCAACAAGCAACACGACAGTCATCGCATTGGCGTGATGGTGAAAAAGATTAAAAATATAAAGCACATCGTCGTCGATTCTGAAATGGATGCGCTGTTGCTTGAAAATAATCTTATTAAAAAACTTCAGCCGCGTTTCAATATCATGTTGAGGGATGACAAAACTTATCCCTGGTTGTGTATCAAAAAAGAACGTTTTCCCAGAGTGTTTCTGACGAGGCAAGTCGTTAAAGACGGCAGTGAATATTACGGCCCCTATCCGAGCGTGCGTACCGTAAGAACACTTATGGGATTGATTAAGGGGCTTTACCAGCTTAGAACCTGTAACTACGATTTATCTCAGGCAAAAATTGACCAGGGTAAATATAAAGTCTGTTTAGAATATCATTTGGGTAATTGCAAAGGACCTTGTGAAGACTATCAGGATGAAGAGGAATATCTGAAACAAATTGAGGCGATTCGGAATATCGTCAAAGGCAATTTGAAGGATTCTCTAAAAGACTTCAGAGATCAAATGCAGACTCTGGCAGATGAAATGAGGTTTGAAGAAGCCGAAAAAGTCAAACGGAAAATCAATACACTGGAGAAATATCAGTCCAAATCTACGGTTGTCAATCCAAAAATCAACAACGTAGATGTCTTTTCTGTGGTAAGTGATGAGGGGTATGGTTATGTCAATTTTATGCAGTTATCTCATGGAGCTATCATACGTTCGCATACCATTGAAATGAAGAAAAAGCTGGATGAAACCGATCATGAACTTTTGGAATTGGGCATCACCGAAATAAGACAACGTTTTGACTCTAAATCTCCAGAAATTTATGTGCCTTTTGAAGTGGAGGCTGGTGAATATGTAAAAGTGAGTGTTCCAAAACTGGGCGATAAAAAAGCCATTGTGGATCTATCTACACGAAATGCAAAGTACTTCCGCATGGAGCGTTTCAAGCAAATGAAAATTGTAGATCCCGATCGTCACACCAACCGATTGATGGCTCAGATGAAAGAGGATCTGAGACTTAGTGAAGAACCCCGACATATCGAATGTTTTGACAATTCCAACATACAAGGTTCGAACCCTGTAGCCGCTTGCGTTGTTTTCAAAAACGGAAAACCAAGCAAAAAAGATTACAGAAAATTCAATATCAAAACCGTAGAAGGTCCAGATGATTTTGCTTCCATGGAAGAAGTCGTTTATAGACGCTACAGACGATTGCTTGAGGAAGATGAGCCTTTGCCACAACTTGTCATCGTCGACGGAGGTAAAGGGCAGTTATCTTCTGGAGTTACAGCTTTGGAACGACTGGGCTTAAGAGGTAAAGTTCCAATTATTGGTATTGCCAAACGCCTTGAAGAATTGTTTTATCCTGGTGATAAATATCCTTTGTACCTTGATAAAAAAACAGAAACATTAAAGATTATCCAGCAGTTAAGAAACGAAGCTCACAGATTTGGAATAACTTTTCACAGAAATAAGCGAAGCAAAAATGCCATTGGTACAGAACTGGAAGAGATTTCAGGAATAGGAGAAAAAACATCGGTAGAACTGCTACAACATTTTAGATCCATCACTAAAGTTAAAAAGGCTAATTTGAAAGAGCTTGAAGAGGTTATAGGAACTTCCAAAGCCAATCTTATTTTTACACATTACCACAACAATCAAGATGAAACTTAATTTTTTACTACTGCTTTTTCCTGTGTTAGTTTGGACCCAAAATTTGGACCTGAACCAACTCGATAGTTTACAAAAATCTGGAAAAGACATTAAAGTTGGTTTAGTCTTAAGCGGTGGAGGAGCTAAAGGATTGGCTCACGTTGGAGTTTTAAAAATTATAGAAGAAGCAGGAATAAGAATAGATTACATAGGAGGAACCAGTATGGGAGCAATTGTGGGTGGACTTTACGCGTCTGGGTATACACCTCATCAACTCGACTCTATTTTCAAGACTACAAATTTTGGGACTTTAATTCAAGATGACCTGCCTAGAGGCTCCAAAAGTTTTAATGTACGAAAAGATTCTGAGCGTTATGCTTTAAAACTTCCCTTTGATGATTTTCAAATCAAATTTCCATCTGGAGTGTCCAAAGGACAAAATATTTATAACCTCTACGCTCAACTTTTATCCCATGTAAAAAGTAAAGATTTTTCCCAGCTTCCTATTCCCTTCTTATGTGTAGCCACCAATGTAGAAACAGGAGAGGAAGTGATTATAGAGCAGGGGAATATGGCTACTGCACTTTCTGCAAGCGGAGCTATTCCAACCCTTTTTAGCCCGGTTTATATCGACGGGATGATGCTGATAGATGGTGGAATTCTCAACAATTTCCCCGTAGAAGAGGTTAGAGCCAAAGGAATGGACATCATTATCGCAGTAGATGTTCAGGATGACCTGAGAGAAAAGAAAAATTTAAAAAGTGGTTTGGAAATCCTTACCCAGGTCAATAACTTCAGAACTATTAGAACTGCGGAACAAAAAAGCAAGAAAACAGATGTGTACATCAAACCCGACATCAAAGAATTTTCGGTGTTGTCTTTTGACCAGGGCGGAGAAATCATCTATAACGGAAAGATTGCTGCAAAAGATAAAATAGAATCCCTTCAAAAAATTGCTGAAGTTCAAAACGGAACACTCACACGTCACCCTATTTCGGTTCCAAACAGTATGACTATTGGAGATATAAAGATAGTTGGTAATGAAAATTTTCCTAGAAATTATATCACAGGAAAACTGAAAGTCAAGTCTTTTGAAAAAACCAGTTTTAAGGCCTTGAATGCCGGGCTTAATAATTTATCGGCAACAGGCAGTTTCGAAAAAATCAATTATACACTTTCTGAAAACGGCAACTACCAGGATCTAACTTTAAGAGTGTATGAAAGTGAGCAAAATACTCAGTTGAAACTTGGGGTACATTATGACGAATTGTACAAAACCAGTTTCCTTGCCAACCTTACCCAAAAAAGTTTGTTTTTTATAAATGATGTGGCTTCTTTAGATTTGATCATCGGGGATAACTTAAGATATAATTTGAATTACTATATCGACAAAGGCCGGTTTTGGAGTATTGGTTTCTCGTCAAGGTTTAATCAATTTGAAGATGATGTGAATTTTGAATTTATACAACAAAATATAGGTTCTCAAAATGCGCTGAATTTAAATCAAGTGAGGTTAGAGAACAATGACTTTTCCAATCAGATTTTTGCTGAAACTTTTCTCACCAAAGACTTCAAGTTTGGACTAGGAGCAGAATATAAATTTTTAGAAGCCAAAACCGAAACTTTTATCGAAGACCCGGAAGTAAACGAAGCTGAAACGATTATTGAGAAGGACAATCTATTTAGCACATTTGGATATCTTAGAATCGATACGCTCGATGATAAATTTTACCCGAGTTCTGGCTATTTGTTTTCTGGTCAGCTGAATGTTTATTTTCCCCTATTTGATGATTACTCTGAATTTGCTATAGCAAAAGGTGAAATTGGCTACGCTCAGCCTTTATTCAATAAAGTTTCTGGCTACATTGGTTCAGAACTTGGCTTTAGAACTGGGAATGAAGATCTGGCAGCGCTCAATTTTTTTCTGGGTGGGTTTGGGAACCATACCATCAATAACTTCAGACACTTCCTGGGTTATGACTTTTTTACACTTTCTGCCAATTCCTACATCAAAGGAATTGTTCAACTAGACTTCAATTTTTACAAAAAAAATCATCTTCTTTTAACCGCAAACTACGCTAATGTAGAAGACGATTTATTTTCTAACGGCAACTGGCTTACCACCCCGAATTTTTCGGGTTATGGGGTTGGCTTAGGCTCCCAAACCATAATAGGTCCTATAGATCTAAAGTATTCTTACTCCCCAGAAACCAATGAAAGCATCTGGTTTGTGAGTCTGGGCTACTGGTTTTAATCAACTGTTTTTTAATCAAATAGTTTCTTTACTTTCTTTGTGTTTTATCTTCGTGAACTTGGTGTAAACAAAGATTCTAAATTCGTTAGCCATTATAACACCTGTCTTAATTAAGGATGAAAACTTAGAGATAAACTTTCCGGTTTAAAATATATATCAAACTTTAGGATTACATCTATTTTCACGATATTTGATAAAATCGTAAAAAACATGCCTTTCTATCATAAACTTGGTAAAATACCACATAAAAGACATACCATCTTTAAGAAACCCGACGGGTCTTTGTATCGCGAGCAGCTTTTTGGAACTATTGGATTTGACGGCATGTCCACCAACAGTTACCACGAACATCATCCTACACAAGTCAAGGAAATTCTCGGGCACAAAAATGTCGCACCGAAAATCGCAGTGAACACAAATTTGAAATCTTATAAATTTCATGGTTTTAAAACGGTGCCTCAGCCTGATTATTTGGAAAGCCGATCAACTGTTTTACTCAATTCGGATGTAAATATCATTCTTGCTGCACCCACACAATCGCTCAAGGAGTATTTCTATAAAAATGCGGATGCAGACGAGTTATTATTTGTCCACAAAGGCAAAGGGAAACTAAGAACTCACCTGGGAAACCTGGATTTTGAATACGGGGACTATCTCCTCATCCCAAGAGGAGTCATTTATAAAATTGATTTTGAAACTGAGGATAATCGCCTCTTCATTGTAGAATCCAGAAGACCTATTTACACACCGAAACGCTATAGAAATCACTTCGGACAATTGCTGGAACATGCGCCATTTTGCGAGAGAGACCTGAGACAGCCCTACGAGCTCGAAACCAATGATGAAAAGGGAAATTTCCTGATTAAAGTAAAAAAAGAGAATCAGTTGTTTGATATGGTGTACGCTACCCATCCATTTGATGTGGTTGGTTACGACGGATACAATTATCCTTATGCCTTTTCCATTCATGATTTTGAACCCATTACAGGGCGAGTGCATCAACCACCCCCCGTGCATCAAACCTTTGAAACGGATGCATTTGTAGTCTGTTCCTTTTGCCCAAGATTGTTTGATTATCATCCCGAAAGTATTCCTGCGCCTTACAACCACAGCAATATAGATAGCGATGAGGTTTTATATTACGTAGATGGAGATTTCATGAGTAGAAATGACATAGAAGCTGGACACATTTCACTACATCCCGCAGGGATTCCACACGGACCCCATCCTGGTGCAGTAGAGCGAAGCATAGGGCAAACCAAAACTGAAGAGCTTGCCGTGATGGTAGATACATTCAAACCTTTAAAAATTACAGAAGAAGGTATGGCCATTGCCGATGATAACTATCACAAATCATGGCTTGAAGATAATCACTAGAAAGTGAGCCTGCTGCGTTATGAATTCAAAAGCGACTAAAACAGAATAAAAAAATAAAATAAAAATACACCAATGAGTACAGATACCACCAGCCAAAAACTACCAAAAGTCAATGCTAAAGCAGAGGATTTTTTACCCATTCTGGGAACTGATTTTGTTGAACTTTATGTCGGCAACGCTAAACAATCCGCCTATTATTATCAGACCGCCTGGGGCTTCCAGCCAGTGGCTTATGCTGGTTTAGAAACAGGCAAAAAAGACACGACGTCTTATGTCTTACAGCAAGGCAAGATACGATTGGTGCTCACCAGTCCTATGGGCGATGGTGGCGATATCAACCGGCATATCAGCGAGCATGGAGACGGCGTAAAATTCGTTTCTCTTTGGGTGGATGATGCCACCAAAAGTTTTGAAGAAACGGTGAAACGCGGAGCCAAACCTTATGCCGAGCCTTACACGATTGAAGATGATCACGGGAAGGCTGTTATTTCTGGAATACATACCTACGGTGAAACCATTCACCTGTTTGTAGAACGAAAAGACTATGCCGGACCGTTTTTGCCAGGTTATAAAGCCTGGACCAAGGACTATAAAACCGAAGGTGTAGGCCTTAAATACATCGACCATATGGTAGGAAATGTGGGCTGGAATGAGATGAACAAATGGGTGAACTTTTATGCCGATGTGATGGGATTTGCTCAGTTGCTGTCCTTCGATGACAAGGATATTTCTACGGAATATACCGCACTGATGAGTAAAGTGATGAGCAACGGAAACGGACGAATAAAATTCCCGATCAATGAGCCTGCTGAAGGCAAAAAGAAATCTCAAATTGAAGAATATATCGATTTTTACAATGGTGCTGGCGTACAACACATAGCGGTGGCTACAGATAATATCATTGAAACCGTAAGTGAATTGCAGCGCCGGGGTGTAGAGTTCTTGAACATTCCTGAAACCTACTACGACACTGTCTTAGAACGAGTAGGTGAGATTGACGAAGACTTAGCCCCGCTCAAAGAGCTAGGCATTTTGATAGATAGCGATGATGAAGGTTATCTGTTACAAATATTTACTAAGCCAGTTTTGGACAGACCAACCATGTTTTTTGAAATTATACAACGTAAAGGAGCACAGTCTTTTGGAAAAGGCAACTTCAAAGCTTTGTTTGAAGCTATAGAGCGGGAACAGAATTTAAGAGGAACTTTATAACCATTTTTATACTCAACAATCTAAAAGCCTCTCACAGATAAGTAGGCTTTTAGATTGGTTATTAAAGTCGTCATAAAATAAAGGCATGTTAATTGATATTATAGAAATTTGAACAAAGCCTATAAATCTATGAAATTAATTTTAAGCACTTTTTTTATCTTTTGGACTCTTTTCGGATTTAGCCAATCTGCTTACGAAGAGGGCGAATGGCTTAGTTTTAAAATTAAATATGGCTGGTTCAATACCAGCACCGCCAGCCTGAAGGTAGAGAAAGCCAACTTAGATGGGGAAGAGGTTTTCCATGTTGTAGGAACTGGAAAAAGCGTAGGACTACTGGATCTTTTTTTTAAGGTAAGAGACCGGTATGAAACTTATATTACTGAAGACGAAGGTTTACCCTTAAAGTTTATAAGAGACATCAATGAAGGAGGTTATGAGAAAAATAAGGAATTGTTTTTCGATCACTCTACCAATCGGGTAAAGGTGGTCGACCATAAACACAGTACTACAGAATCTTTCGACTTTAAGACCAACACTCAGGATATGCTTTCTGCCTTTTATAAGCTTAGAAATACAATAAACGTTAATGAAATAGAAGCGGGGCAGGAATTTAATTTGAATATGTTTTTTGATAATGAAAATTATGATTTCAAGACCAAATTTCTGGGGCCTGATACCATAAAAACAAAATTTGGCAACATAGCTGCTTTAAAATTCAGACCTTATGTCAAGGCTGACCGTGTATTTGAAGAAAGCGAGAGCCTTACCTTTTGGGTCTCTGCAGATAAAAATAAAATCCCTTTAAAAATTAAAGCAGATTTGACTGTGGGCTCCCTTACCGCGGAGCTAGATCAATTTAAAGGTCTGAAACACCCGTTTAAAATTATTATGGACTAATACTAAAATTGAGTTCAGAAATCATAACTAATTTATATGAATCCCCAATCTAATACATCTTCTCATTGGTTTGTCCTTTATACCAAACCAAGAGCCGAAAAAAAACTTACTGAACAACTTATTCAAGACGGAATAGAAGCCTATTGCCCTACTCAGGTGGAAATAAAACAATGGAGCGACCGCAAGAAAAAAGTGGAAACTCCAGTATTGCCTTCAATGATTTTGGTGAATATCCCAGACCAGGAGAGACATCAAGTTTTCAACAGAACCCACGCCTTAAGGTACCTGTATTGGTTAGGAAAACCCGCCACGGTCACTTCCGAAGAAGTAGAGAGTTTAAGATCCATAACGGAAGACAGTCAGTTTGAAAGTCAGGAATTACAAAGCCTAAAGCCAGGAGAAAAACTGGATATGACGGCCATGGGTTTTGAACAAATACAGGGCACTGTAAAATATGTAAATGCAAAAGAGTGCTGGATAGTCCTAGAAAATGTGGGCTACGTTGTCAAATTCAAAAAAAGTCAATTAGAGTTTTAAATTCAATCCAAATTGGTAGGCCAGAGCTTTGGCATTATAAATATTACTGAAGTGATTGAGACGGTCCACATTTATAAATAGATTGACTTTCCAAACATCCAAAGCAAGTCCGCCTCCATAATTGAGTCTGTTAAATTGATCTGTACCTAAACTCACTTTGACATAAAACACATCCCAAAGTCTTCTCTGATACATCGCATTAAGGCTATAAAATAAATTTCCAGCACTTAACATACTAAACCCATGTAAGCTCAGGGCTTGGTTTCCGGAGCTCCTTCGGATTGGATTGTAGGCACAGTCAGAGCGACTCGTTTCCTTTCCAAATCTATAACTTAAACCCAAATTCAGTTTAGCAGGCTGCACATAAGTATAAGGGTCTGAAGTGTTTTCCGTCGGAAGACTTTCCACGATTTCGTCCTTTAGATTTTGATAATAAAGGATAACGCCTTCGCCAGCTGCGAAATCAGGAAACTGAATATTGAGACCCTCATAGTCGAAATAACCCCGAGTGATATTATTTCTAGTATCTTCAGAAAATTGTATAAATCCAAGATCCAACAGACTGGCAGTAAACTCAAGTCGTTCACTGAAGTTATAAGATAGCCCAAAGTCTAATCCAAAGCCTAAATTAGAACCGATTAATAAATCACCCGGAGCCAAATCATCTGCATTATCTATTCCAGTACTATTAAATTGCAAGTTCAAATTTCTAATGCTTTGATCGAGCAAAATTCCGGTTCCACTGGCTCCAGATACAAAAAATCCACTATTTTTTGTCGAGCTTGTATTTACGCTTGATGTGTAAAGTTTTACTCGAGCACCCAGATGCAGGTTTTCATTCATCTGCTGATTCACTCCAAAATGAAAAACAGTCTGCAAATTTGCTGCAAAATTGATTTGACCAATGTCATAACTTCTGTTTTGGCCAGCATTTCCAAAATATGCTAAGTCAATCAAATCTTTTGGAAGGTTCACAACAGCATTGCTTTCCTGATAAACTCCAGCAGAATAATACCTCTTTTTATGTCTGAAACCAATATTAATGAGATCCAGTTTTTGATTAAAGGCTGCAAAATCTTTAGACGAAATACTATTGATGGCTTCCGTTATGTTAGTGTTCAAATTATTGGCATTGAAAATATCGTCAACGGTCAATGCTGTATTTCCTACAGAAGCATAGATATTGGAAAGAACAGGCACCCCGATATGAAAATCTGTTTTTTCATAAGCCGCACCAGGATTCAACATCAAAGACTGAGGGTTATGGGTTTGGTTATAAAGCAAATGCTTATTCTGACTCCATAAAGAATTACAAACCACCAAAAAAAGAAGAAAAAATGTGAACCTCATTCTCCTGTGAATAAATAGCTTGCTTCCGCAATACATTTTAATTGCATGCTTCCAGTATTGGTAGCCGCCGAAGCTTGGGTTACAAAAAACTCTGCCCTTACACTTGTGATGATCCTCTCAATTTCTGCTGGACCCAAAACTACTGTAAAGTTTTTAATACTAGGGCTTCCTTCAGCACCAGCAGGAATAGGTTCTGAAACTCTAAAGGTTTCTAGATCATTGACATCATAAAAAACAAAATTCAGATTTTGCACTCTGTCAATACTGTTTTCAGCCAAAACCTCAAATTTTAAACCCACCAGATCCTCATTGACCTCTTTATTCAAAAAATCTACATCGATGAAATCATGTAAAGTGTTAGGAACGGGAGTTGACTCATTCCCAGTATTGATCAGTTCAGCTGAATATTGGGTTTGAAAAAGATTGACTTCAAAAGTGGGGGTAGCTTCAAAATCCTCATCATTGAAAGACCTGTCGTCTGTACAACTAAGGAAAAATAGACAGGTTATTATGAGGCATTTCATGCTGTTCAAAACGTCGTATTCAAATTACAGTTTGTGATAACTTAATAACGAAAATAAACAAAACTTGTTATTAAAGATAAGATTAATTGTAGAAAACCGTGTTAAGACAGGTTTTCCTTTTCTATAATCAACGCTAAGTAAAAAAAATACCATCTTCTCAACTCCGAAAGTTAAGTTGATAAAGCTCCGGGCTTAACAATTCTATCCATCCCTCAGGTTTTCGTTTTATACTAATCTCTTTAGTACCTTTTCAAGAAAAAGCGTAACTTTAGATAAACCATCCATTAATCTTTAAAAATGAAACCAATCGGACACATCTTTTTTTTCTTACTGCTTCTCACCTCCACATTATCCTTATCACAAGACATTACCGTGAATCAGAATGCATGGGGTTATGAATTCAAACAAGGCGACCAGGAACTCACCTGGAAGGAACTCCTCAAAGAAACTGAATCTGACCTAGAGAGTTATGACCTCATCAAAAGGGCTCAATCTCAGAATACCTTATCCACTATTTTCGCGTTTGCAGGAGGAGCCTTTGTAGGTATTCCCGTTGGACAAACTATTGGAGACGGTGAACCCAGCTGGGTTCTGGCCATTGCTGGGGGAGCCTTGATAGCTGTGGCTATTCCCTTATCTTCCAGATCCAAAAGAAATTTGGAAGAGGGAATATCTCAATACAATGCCCGAACTAAATCCTCCTTCCTCAGGGGATTTCAACCTGAGGTTAGTCTGGTTGGGAGTGCTACTGGTGTAGGTTTGAGGGTGAGGTTTTGAATGTAACCTAAATTTACAATACATCTTCGAACTGCTCATCTCACCCTCAAGCTTCCTTTACATACAAATCTCTATCGCTATGGAGTCTGAAGCTAGCTCTACAGATTGAGAAATGTATCGCAAAACATCAAATCAACGGAGGCAAAATCTCCCTAAATATTAAGAATCTCTAAGCAGATGAGTGTTTTTTTAGAAGGCAGATTAAACTTAAAAAAGGTGACTTGTTTCCAAATCACCTTTTCACTTATCTATTCTTAGAACTTAATCCAAATCGTATCGGTCCAGATTCATGACTTTATTCCATGCTTTCGCAAAATCCTTAACGAATTTTTCATCAGCATCGGAACAGGCATAAACTTCGGCAAGTGCTCTCAATTCTGAATTGGATCCAAAAATAAGGTCTGCTCGTGTTCCGGTCCATTTTCTTTCGCCGCTGTTGCGATTGGTTCCCTCAAATAAAGACTCTTCTTCGTTCAAGGCTTTCCAGGTGGTTCCCATATCCAATAAATTGGTAAAGAAGTCGTTGGACAGCACCTCTGGTCGATCTGTGAAAATACCGTGTTTGGAATGGTCATAATTGGTATTTAAAGCTCTCATACCTCCTATCAGCACGGTCATTTCGGGTGCTGTAAGTGACAATAAGTTTGCTCTGTCTATCAATAATTCTTCTTCCGTGACTTTAGGATAGCCTTTGGTATAGTTTCTAAATCCATCGGCTCTAGGTTCTAAGGCCTCAAAAGAGTCGATTTCAGTTTGCTCTGCTTTGGCGTCGGTTCTTCCAGGATAGAACGGGATGTGGATGTCGTGACCGGCTTTTTCGGCTGCTTTTTCAACAGCAGCATTACCACCAAGAACAATAAGATCTGCCAAGGAAACTTTTTTATTTCCATCCTGAGTCTTATTAAAATCAGTCTGGATACGTTCTAAAACCCCAAGCACTTTGAGTAACTGGTCTGGGTTATTCACTTCCCAGTTTCTCTGTGGCTCAAGTCGAATGTGAGCTCCGTTGGCACCACCACGCTTATCTGAATTTCTAAAGGTTGATGCCGATGCCCACGCTGTGGACACCAATTCTGATATGGATAATTTTGAATCCAGGATTTTATCTTTCAATTTTTCAATGTCTGAATCATTGATGAGTTCATGGTCTACTTTAGGTACCGGATCCTGCCAGTTGAACTGCTCTTTAGGAACATCCGGACCTAAATAACGTTCAATAGGCCCCATATCACGGTGCATCAATTTATACCATGCTTTGGAATAAGCTTCTGCAAATTCCTCCGGGTTCTCATGAAAATGTCTTGATATCTTTTCGTAAGCAGGATCTTCTTTTAAGGCAATATCTGTTGTCAGCATAAAAGGAGCATGCTTTTTATCGGGATTATGCGCATCCGGAATCGTTCCTGCTCCTGCATTGTCTTTGGGCTTCCACTGGTGAGCTCCAGCCGGACTTTTGGTCAATTCCCATTCGTATTTAAATAGGTTCTCAAAATATTTGTAAGTCCATTGCGTAGGCGAATCGGTCCAAGCACCTTCTAGCCCACTTGTTATGGTGTCTTCGCCTTTACCTGTTTTATAATTGTTTTTCCAGCCTAAGCTTTGCATTTCCATAGGGGCACCTTCCGGTTCTGCTTCTACATATTCTAAATCGCTAGCAGCACCGTGAGTTTTACCAAACGTATGTCCGCCGGCAATAAGAGCAACGGTTTCATAATCATTCATCGCCATACGTCCAAAAGTCACACGAATATCGTGAGCTGCACCCATTGGGTCTGGCTTTCCGTTAGGTCCTTCCGGGTTAACGTAAATCAATCCCATGTGCGAAGCTGCTAATGGATTTTCCAATTCACCTTCAGAATAACGTTCCTGATTGTCTAACCACTCTTTTTCGGACCCCCAGTACACATCTTCTTCTGGCTGCCAGATGTCTTCACGACCTCCGCCAAATCCCTGCATTTCCAGACCCATAGATTCATGAGCTACATTTCCTGTAAGAACAATCAAATCTGCCCAGGATAATTTTCTGCCGTATTTTTTCTTAATGGGCCAAAGCAGTAATCTTGCTTTATCTAGATTGGCATTGTCTGGCCAGGAATTGAGTGGAGCAAAACGTTGTGAACCCGATCCTGCTCCACCTCTTCCGTCTTGAATTCTATAGGTACCCGCGGCATGCCATGCCATACGAATAAAAAATGGTCCGTAATGTCCATAATCTGCCGGCCACCAGTCCTGACTAGTCGTCATCAATTCTTCAATGTCTTTTTTGACGGCTTTGAGGTCTAAAGATTTAAACTCTTCGGCATAGTTGAAGTCCTCATCCATAGGATTGGCCATAGATGAATTTTGTCTCAGTATATTTATATTTAAAGAATTAGGCCACCATTCTTTAGCACTGTACCCACTACCTGCGGCTCCTTTCATATCTCCATTAAGAAATGGACAACTGGCAGAAGAGGAATTCACATCCCAAACCTGTGCTTTTTTTTCATTGTTAGAATCTTTCATGTCTTTCATAATGAGCAAATTTTAATTTAGTATAAAGAAAACGTATTTAATCCTAAGTTATATATAAGATTAATCTATTAAATCAATCCTGTTATAAGAAAACCTGATTTTAAATTCCTCCTCAATAAAGCTAAGTAATTATTAAACATTTCAAAAAAGATTTATGCTTTCTTTATAAATACAAATCGCCTTCTCAGGCTGAGAAGGCGATTTGCCAAACTAGTAAATACTTTTATTTCTGATTCACCAGATCCATCAAATCCACATCGTTACCTAGCAGCACATCTTTAGAATTGATTCTTCCCTTAGGATCGTCATTTTCTAATTTTAAAACGCCTCGCGGACAAACCGAAGCACAAATGCCACAACCCACACAGGAAGATCTAACGATGTTTTCCCCTTTTTGGGCGTAAGCTCTTACATCGATGCCCATTTCGCAATAGGTGGAGCAGTTCCCGCAGGAAATACATTGTCCTCCGTTGGTTGTAATTCTAAATTTTGAAAACAACCGCTGTTGAAATCCTAAAATCGCTGCCATAGGGCAACCAAATCTACACCAAACCCGGTTTCCAAAAATGGGATAAAAGCCTACCCCAACTACTCCGGAGAATATCGCACCAATCACAAAGCCATAAGTAGAACGTAAGGTTTCAGATTCAAAAAGGAAGATTTTAGAAGTCATTCCTGAGAAGTGCAAAGCAATTAAAGATAAAATCAGAATAAAAAACCCGATAGCTGCATACTTAGCATCGTTTTGAAGTTGCTCTCTTTTATAAACCATTACCCAGGCAAATACAATGGATAACAGGCTGGCCACACTTATTAAAAAGGCGGTTCCCGAAAGCCAGTAGCCGCCATTATTAAGATAAGAATACACCACAGCCGTTGTCATAACCACCACAAAAACAACCACAGAATGCACCAACCAACGTTCCAGTTTCCAGGCATTTTGTGATTTATCACTCAAGTGGCGAAACGGATCCCCGGCAGTTTCTGCCAGACCTCCGCAACCACACACCCAGGAGCAGTACCAGCGCTTACCATATTTATAGGTAAGAATGGGAGTAATCACTAAAATGGATGCAACTCCAAAAATTAATAAGGCAATACCAATAGTCCCTGCACTAAGCATGTCATCTACCCTATACTGTTCAAAGTTGTAGTAATTCAGTGGCCAGATGTTGACCAGATTATAATATGGCAAAGAAAAATCATCTCCATTGAGTCTTGCCATCACTTCAGGGATGATAAAGGCAAACCCCAACTGGAAAAACATCACCGAAAATGTCCTTAAACGCTGATAACTGTTATGTCGATACTTCCAAAGGAATTTAAAACCAAATCCAAGAATGGCCAGTGTGTACAAGGTTCCATAAACAAACCACTGGCTGGCCGGATTACCACTCAAAGCCTGGCTTAAAGGATCAAATAAAGAAACGACACCTGTATTTGCTCCGTCACTGTTCAATCCAAGCAGGCTGGGATAAAAATATAGAATGATGTAAAATCCAGTAAAAACAAGACCTAGAATATAAGCCCAGAACCCTCGGTTGGTTAAAGATTTAAAGTAAACCCCGTCATTTTTGATGCCTGCTGTTTTGCCGGCATAACTGGCTTTGGTGTACCAGACAATACCAGCAGCCACCATCGCCAGGGATAAGCTTAACCACAAGACTTTAGGTTGAAAACCGATATTGAATACCGACAAGGTCATTATAAAGAGTCCTACAAGTCCCAGGGCTGCAGATAATTTTTGCTGTACAGACAGGGCTTCCGGGCTATTTCCTGTGACAGACATATTCACATCTAAACTCATAATTTATTTTTCTTATTGATTTCAAAACTTTCGTCCAGACCTCACAGTCCCCAAAGCTTTGGGGACTGTGAGGTCTGATTTCGACATTCAAACATTAACTTCCTGTTTTTTATAGGCATCAAGTATCTCATTTTCATGCTGTTCAAAAAACTCCGGATCAAAATTGGCTAACTTTAAGTTCTTAATCACCTCATCTACGGTCGCTTCCTGCGTCAACCAATGGTCAAACACCTCGTGTCTTAATCGGATGCCAAAAGTATTGATGCCTTTAAAAATCTTTGAGTCCTCTTCAAAATGGATATGAATACATTTTTTACCATCCTCAGCTTCCCAGTAAAAATCGGAATGTCCATCCTTGGGTATATGGAAAACCCAGCCGTAAGTCTGGTATTCAATATCAAAAAATTTGGCAGAATTGAACCAGTGTCCAGGCTTATAGGTCATGGGATTTCCACATAAGGTCTGTGCCAGAGTTTCTCCCATCATTCGGCCTGTATACCACACGGCTTCAATCGGGGGCCTATTTCCAATAGGCTCACGTTGCTCAGCACAGTCGCCAATCGCATAGACATCTGGTTCGCTGGTTTCCAGCATTCGATTGACTAATACGCCGCGATTTAATTCAATTGTACTGGACTTTAGAAAATCTGTGTTTGGAGAAACACCAGCGGTAAGGCCTACTAAATCGCAGTTTATGACCTCCCCGGTTTCCTGAATTCTCACAGCTTTCACCTTTCCGTTGTCATCACTTAGGATTTCGTCAAGATTGACATCTAGTCTCAAATCGATACCATGTTCTTTAATATGCCGTTCTAACAGCCGGGCCTCTTCATCGGGTATAACATTACTCCAGAAATGCTCTTCTCGAACCAGGAAAGTGACAGGGATGTTTCTGGTCGAAAGCATTTCTGCTAGCTCAACACCAATTAAGCCTCCACCTATAATTACTGCGCGTTTGCAAGCTTTATTATTGGGTGCGTAATGCTCAAGCTGTTCGAGATCCTGCTTACTCACAAGTCCAATCACGCCTTTGGAATCCTGACCTGGCCAACCAAATTTATTTGGCTTAGACCCACAGGCAATCACTAGTTTATCATAGGAAAATTCTTCTCCGGAGTCCAGTTTTAGCTGTTTCTGTTTTACATCAACATGCTCCACATGAGCTTGTTTCAACTCCAGTCTGTTTTTCTTCCAGAATTTATCTTCATAAGGTTTCAAATGATTCCACTTCATATGACCCATATACACGTACATCAAGGCTGTACGTGAGAAAAAATGCTCACTTTCAGAAGAAATCAGCGTGATGCGCTTATCGGATTGTTTACGGATATGTCGCGCCAAAGTCACTCCTGAAATACCATTCCCTATGATAACAATATGTTCTTGTTTCAAACTCTTCAGGTTTTAATTATACACTAGTCGGTTGTTTAGTGCTGAAATTACTAAAGTTTATTCAAAAGTAAAGCAATCTCAGGCTTTAGTCGGTGTATTATTAATATGCTTTTCATAAAACCTGTAAAGTTCTTCTGAAGAAGCCCCGAGCCATTTTTTAAAATAAATCCCCCAAAACAGAAGTTGTAATTTTAGAATACCTTTCTCCTCAAAGCGCCTGGCAGAGGTTAAAATCCACTGTGGAATCACATCAAAACGGGTGTGTTCATAAATGGGTTTTAAGATTTCATGGTCCTCATAAATCAGGAAGTCTTCATCATAACCCCCAATATTTTCGAAAAGCGATTTGGTGACAAACAGACTTTGATCTCCTCCTCTGCACGATCTGGCTCTAAACTTTGTCAGCCAACTTATAAATTTCAACCAGAGGTGATTGCTTCTGAATTTCATTTGAAAACAACCCGCCTCGTGTCCGTTTTTGATAGAATTGACAATCATTTCATCAAAATTTTGAGGCGGAAAAGAGTCGATATGAAGGAAATACAAAATTTCACCTGTAGCTTGTTTTGCTCCAAAATTCATCTGTCTTGGTCGTCCTTTGGGGCTTACGTAAACCTGGATACCTCTTACAGCTCTAGCTTTTTCAATCGTATGATCATCACTCCCTCCATCGATGACCAGGATTTCACCCACCCATGAAGAGGCGCTTATTTTCTTCTGAATTTGTTGCAGGTTGGCTTCAATAATTTCAGCTTCATTATACACAGGGATGATAATACTAATCATTCAGTTTACATTTCGTTCAACTTCCAGGAATATGACAAATAACTAACAGAGGCATTTTCACTGATGTTTTCATCAGAATAAGAGTTGATAAATTTGATGACAGAATTTCCATCGGTTTCAAAATCGGAGGCATACCATTTAAAAATCTTGGACAGTTCAACGTCCGTCCTGGATAATTTATTTTTATTTGAATTTACAAAAGATCTGGCCGCAGCATTCAGTTGTTCATCCAATTTGGACGCTACATATGCTTCATCAGCCAACTTTGGACAGGATTCTGAAGCACAGTTCACCGCGAAATGCACTCTGGGATCTCCCATTTTCAACAGCATTCCTTTTTCAATATCATCCAAAGAATAAGCTTTCCGGCCAATTTTTGCAAACTCTGTACTGAATGGATTACTAAAAAATCCGCCGATGTCTCGTATGCTTTCCAGGGGATAATTGTCGATGATCAACTTGACAGTATAAGCATTATAAGCGTTGATGAGATACGCTTTTTTTTGAGCTTGGGTCCACGACTTATCTGGTGGGTTTTCATTGAGCAAGCTCAAATAAGCATCCAGTCTCTTTTCGTTTTGCTTCAAAGCTTTGTAATTGACATTCCCATCAGCATCCACATAGGTTTCAAGTAGTTGATTCCATTGCTGGTGCTGATGAATATCCTGAGCCTGCAGTGGATTTGTTCCTAATATCAACGAGGAGACTAAAATGATCTGGCGGAAAATTCTCATAGGTTTTCATTTATGTAAGACAATCGAGAATACGAATTTCATTATAAGTCGTCAATTATCAATCCAACTTTCATCAAATTCAGAATAAATTTAACACAGAAATAATTTGATTCCAATTTGAATAGTCTACTAAATTGGTAGAAATTATATACTTTTGAAAATTGTTTTATTTAAAATTAGCTAAATCCCTGGAAACAAGACTTAAAGTGAGTTTGAATGAAATGAATTCTGAACGATCAATCTAAAAATTAATGCACGAAAATTACCTCAAAGCTATTGAAGCTTCTATAAAAGCTGGAGATGCCATCATGGACATCTACCAGCAGGATTTTGATGTGGAATACAAAGACGATGCGTCTCCACTCACCCAAGCCGACAAAAATGCGAATGCAGTGATCATGTCCTATTTAGAGACGACTTCCATCCCTATCATAAGCGAAGAAAATAAACAAACCGATTATGCTGAAAGGAAATCCTGGACACATTGCTGGATTGTAGATCCGCTGGATGGTACCAAAGAATTTGTAAAGAAAAACGGAGAATTCACCGTCAACATAGCTTTGATAGATCAGCAAAAACCGGTGTTTGGAGTTATCTATGTTCCAGCCCAGCGCTTGCTTTATGTGGGTGATGTTGAAACTGGACAAGCGTTTAAAGTTGAAGTTCTTGAAGGAAATTACAGTGTAACCGATCTGTTGAAAGCGGCAAAACCTCTGGAACCCAGCAAAAATTCAAATCCGTTGAGAGTGGTAGGAAGTCGATCTCACATGAACCAGGACACGCTGGATCATGTTGAAGCCTTAAAGAAAAAACATCAAAAACCAGTAGAAATCGTTTCCAAAGGAAGTTCCTTAAAATTCTGTTTGGTTGCAGAAGGTCAGGCGGATGTCTATCCGCGTTATGCGCCAACTATGGAATGGGATACCGCCGCTGGGCAAGCTATTTGTAAAGCTGTAGGCCTGGAAGTGATAAGCCTGGACACCAACCAGGAAATGCTCTACAATCGGGAGAACTTACTGAACGGCTACTTTCACGTAAAAACAGAATTATGAGCGAAAATATAGTCATCCACGATTACGACATAGCGAGATCGCATAGAAATAAAGTGAACGGGCACGAGTCTTTCGTGCTTTGGTTTACGGGCTTATCTGGCTCCGGAAAGTCAACCATCGCCAATAAAGTAGAAGAAGAATTGTTTTACAAAGGCATCACCACTTATGCTTTAGATGGTGATAACATCAGAAGCGGCATCAATAAAGGACTGGGGTTTACCAAAGAAGACCGGCTGGAAAACTTAAGACGTATTGCTGAAGTCGCTAAATTATTTGTAGATGCCGGAGTCGCTACCATAGCTGCTTTTGTGTCTCCCTTAATTTCTGACCGTGAACAGGTAAAACGAATCGTTGGAGAAAAGGATATCATCGAGGTTTTTGTAGACACCTCTCTCGAAGAATGCGAGCGTCGCGATGTTAAGGGACTTTATAAAAAAGCAAGAGCCGGAGAAATCAAAAATTTTACAGGAATCGATGCGCCTTACGAGGCCCCCAAAACCCCTGAAATTCATATCGAAACTGAAACTACTGAAGTGGATGAAGCTGTCCAAATCATTATAAATTATTTAGAAGAAACCCATAGAATATAACTTCATGAGCACGTATTATTTAAATTATCTAGAAGAATTAGAATCTGAAGCCATCTTTATTTTGAGAGAAGTATGGGCTCAATTTCAAAATCCGGTTATTTTATTTTCTGGAGGAAAAGATTCAATACTGGTCACGCATTTAGCCAAAAAAGCCTTTCATCCAGCTAAAATTCCGTTCGCCTTAATGCACGTGGATACAGGACATAATTTCCCTGAAGCCATTCAATTTAGGGATGATATCGTCGAAAAACTTGGCGTCAATTTGATTGTAGGTTCGGTTCAAAAATCGATTGATACAGGTAGAGTAGCTGAAGAAAAAGGTAAGAATGCAACCAGAAACGCTTTACAAATCACCACTCTTCTCGACACTATCGAAGAACATAAAATTGACTGTGCCATTGGTGGGGGTCGTAGAGATGAAGAAAAAGCAAGAGCCAAAGAACGTTTCTTCTCGCATAGAGATGAGTTTGGACAATGGGATCCCAAAAACCAACGTCCAGAACTTTGGAATCTGCTCAACGGAAAATACTTTGAAGGAGAGCATTTTAGAGCTTTTCCTATAAGCAACTGGACCGAAATGGATGTGTGGAATTACCTCACCAAGGAAAACATTGAAATCCCGTCCTTGTACCTGGCTCACGAACGTGAAGTGGTGAAGAGAAATGGATCCTGGATTCCCAATTCAGACTATTTGGTTCTGGAACCTAAGGAAGAAATCGTCACTAAGAAAATTCGTTTTAGAACACTTGGAGACATCACCATTACCGGCGGAATAGAGTCTGATGCGGATACCATGGAGAAAATTGTGGAAGAAGTCTCTACCATGAGAGAAACCGAACGCGGTAACCGAAGCGATGACAAACGTTCTGAAACCGCCATGGAAGACCGTAAAAAAGACGGTTACTTCTAAACCGATTATTTCTTGAAACAACATTATAATTCTGATTACAAAACTGACTCATACGATGAAAATAGATAAAAATCAACTGCTAAGATTTACTACCGCTGGTAGCGTAGACGATGGAAAAAGCACGCTTATTGGAAGATTGCTTTACGATTCCAAATCCATTTTTGAAGACCAGCTCGCTGCTGTAGAAAATTCAAGCAAGCAAAAAGGCATTGAAGGTGTTGACCTTGCCATGTTTACAGATGGTCTCAAGGACGAGCGAGAACAAGGCATTACCATAGATGTCGCCTACAGGTACTTTACCACACCAAAACGTAAATTCATCATCGCCGACACGCCAGGTCACATTCAATACACCAGAAACATGGTGACTGGAGCTTCTACAGCAAATGCGGCCGTTGTTCTTATAGATGCCAGACATGGCGTGATAGAACAAACCAAAAGACATACGTTCATCGCTTCATTATTGAATATTCCCCATATTATTGTGTGCATTAATAAAATGGATTTGGTAGACTATTCTGAAGACACCTTCAACACTATTGTGGAGCAATTTGAAGAGTTTTCTTCAAAATTGTTGATTAAAGATGTGCGTTATATTCCCATTAGTGCGTTGGATGGTGATAATGTGGTGAATCGATCACAAAATATGTCTTGGTTCCAGGGTTCACCAATGCTACACGAGTTGGAAACCCTACACATCAGCAGTGATATCAACAAAATAGATGCGAGATTTCCTGTACAGACGGTTTTGAGACCACAACGAAAAGGCTTCGAAGATTACAGAGGTTACGCTGGAAGGATTGCTAGTGGAATTTACCGAGTAGGCGATGAAATAGCTGTCCTACCCTCCGGATTTACGTCTAAAATTAAAAGTATCAATGTTGGAGAAAAGGAAGTTGAAGAAGCTTTCGCTCCCATGTCTGCCGCTATGACTCTGGAAGATGATATCGACATTAGTCGAGGGGATATGATTGTGAAAGTGAACAATCAGCCAGAGCTATCTCAGGAATTCGATGTGATGCTGTGCTGGTTGAACAATTCTCCTGTAAAGCCAAGAGCAAAATACACAATCATGCATACGTCCAACGAGCAAAAAGCAGTGATTAAAGACATTGTTTACAAAATGGACGTCAACACTTTCAAAAGAAATGAAGCCGATAAAGATTTAAAGATGAATGACATTGCTCGAGTAAAACTAAAAACGTCTCATCGCTTGATGCTGGATAGTTACAGAGATAACAGAAATACAGGCAGTATTATCCTGATAGATGAGTCTACCAAGGAAACCGTGGCTGCGGGGATGATCGTATAGACCAGGATATAAACTCGTCACTTGAGTTTATAATGAACTAGTCGAGTGGTTGCTAAAGTTAGGTTTTTAGTAAACCCCAATAGTTTCCTCTATTTTTTAATGCAAGCTGAACATTTTTGAATAATTAATTTTAATCTTTTTTTCTTTGACTAATCCTAAAGTTTCGAAAGAAAAAAGACTAGTCTCAAAATAGACCCCACAGTCCCCAAAGCTTTCGGGACTGTGGGGTCTAAGTGAGGTTTACCACCTTAACCTGTCTTATACCAAGACAGGTTTTTTTAGTGAAGCTAGATGCTGAAACACGTTCAGCATGATAACACTTCTTGTTTTTCAGGGCTGTTTTTTTTTATAAATAATTGAGAGCCAACAATTAAATATTCCTCAACAAAGTCCTACTTTTGCAACATCTAAAAATAATCTTAAAATGGCTCAAGCAAAAGGAATAAAATCTGCTTTAATATCGGTATATCACAAAGAAGGTTTGAAACCCATTGTCAAAATTTTAAACCAGTTAGGTGTCGAAATATACTCTACAGGTGGTACTGAAAAGTTCATCACTGATCTTGGAATAAACGTTATTCCTGTTGAAGATATTACCTCATATCCATCTATTCTTGGAGGTCGTGTTAAAACGCTTCACCCTAAAGTTTTTGGTGGAATTTTAAACCGGGCTGATCATACTCAGGATCAGGAAGAATTAAAGGCTTACGATATTCCTCAAATTGATCTGGTTATTGTCGATTTATATCCTTTTGAAGACACTGTTGCTTCAGGAGCTAATGAGCAGGATATTATTGAAAAAATAGATATTGGAGGAATTTCTTTGATTCGTGCTGCTGCCAAGAACTTTAAAGACGTGCTTTGCATTTCTTCAAGAGCAGATTACGCTTCTTTTGAAGAGATGCTAAAAGAAAACAAGGGCGTTGTAAGTCTTTCACAAAGAAAGAATTTCGCAGCCAAAGCCTTTCAGGTTTCTTCGCATTACGACACAGCGATATTCAATTATTTTAATACTACTGAAGCTATCCGTAGTCACAAACAAAGTTTTGATAAAGGCAAAGCATTGCGCTACGGTGAAAACCCTCATCAACAGGGCTTTTTCTTTGGTGATTTTGACAAGGTTTTCAATAAACTTCACGGCAAAGAATTGTCTTATAATAACTTGTTGGATGTAGATGCTGCTGTGAATTTGATGTCAGAATTTTACCAGGAAGCTCCAACTTTCGCCATTTTAAAACACAACAACGCCTGTGGTTTGGCCCAAAGAAATAACATTCACCAGGCTTATGTAGATGCTTTAGCTGGAGATCCCGTTTCTGCTTTTGGAGGAATTTTGATTTCAAACTCAGAACTAGACAAAGCCACTGCTGAAGAAATTCATAATCTCTTTTGTGAGGTCGTGATTGCACCAAGCTACACCGATGAAGCTTTAGAAATCCTCACGAAAAAGAAAAACAGAATTATTTTGGTTCAAAACGTGTTTCAATTTTCAGATAAAATAGTCAGAACTTGCCTCAATGGCGTTTTGGTTCAGGATAGAGATGCCAAAACAGATGCTGTAGAGGATTTGAAAACAGCAACAAACTTATCGCCTAATGAGGCTCAGGTAGAAGACTTATTATTTGCTTCCAAAATATGTAAACATACCAAGTCCAACACTATAGTTCTGGCCAAAGACAAACAATTGCTGGCAAGTGGCACAGGGCAAACTTCCAGGGTAGACGCCTTAAACCATGCTATTGAAAAGGCTTTGAACTTCAAATTTGACTTAAGGGATTCAGTCATGGCAAGCGATGCTTTCTTCCCTTTTCCAGATTGCGTAGAGATTGCCGGCAATGCAGGGATTACTTCTGTCATCCAACCAGGAGGATCTATTAAAGATGAATTGAGCATCGATTATTGCAACGAAAATAATATTTCTATGGTAATGACCGGAACACGCCATTTTAAGCATTAATTAATTAACTTTATCCTCTTCAAATTATAAACACATGGGATTTTTTGATTTTCTTACCGAAGATATAGCCATAGATTTAGGAACGGCTAATACACTTATTATTCACAATGATAAAGTAGTTGTAGACAGTCCTTCTATAGTCGCCCGAAATCGATTAACAGGAAAAATTATAGCGGTAGGAAAAGAAGCTGCTATGATGCAGGGGAAAACGCATGAGAACATCAAAACTGTTCGTCCGCTTAAAGATGGTGTCATTGCAGATTTTGATGCCAGTGAACAGATGATAAGTATGTTCATTAAAGAAATACCTGCGCTTAAAAAACGTCTTTTTACGCCTTCACTTCGTATGGTGATTTGTATTCCAAGCGGCATTACCGAAGTAGAAATGCGAGCCGTAAAAGATTCTGCAGAACGTGTTAATGGCAAAGAAGTTTATCTTATCCATGAACCTATGGCAGCAGCGATTGGTATAGGGGTTGACATTATGCAGCCCAAAGGAAACATGATTGTAGATATAGGTGGAGGTACTACAGAAATTGCTGTGATTGCTCTTGGCGGTATTGTTTGTGATAAATCTGTAAAGATTGCTGGTGATGTATTCACCAACGATATTATATATTTTATGCGAACTCAGCACAACCTATTTATAGGGGAACGCACTGCCGAGAAAATTAAAATACAAATTGGTTCAGCTACCGAAGATTTGGAAACTGCTCCAGAAGACATGAGGGTTCAAGGGCGAGATTTATTGACCGGGAAACCTAAACAAGTTGAAATTTCATTTAGAGAAATCGCTAAAGCACTGGATAAATCTATCCTAAGAATTGAAGATGCTGTTATGGAAACCTTATCTCAAACCCCTCCAGAATTGGCAGCAGATATTTACAATACAGGTATTTACCTTGCTGGCGGAGGATCTATGCTAAGGGGCCTGGACAAGCGTTTATCCCAAAAAACAGACTTACCTGTTTACATAGCCGAGGATCCTTTGAGAGCCATTGTAAGAGGAACAGGAATAACCCTAAAGGATTTAGAAAGATATAAAGCTGTCCTCCTAAAATAGACCTAAGTTATGCAGCAAATCATTTTATTTCTTATTAAAAATAAGACAGGTTTGGTGTTTATTATTCTCACGACGATTGCCTTAGGACTCACTTTTCAGGCACATACTTACCACAACAGCAAACTGGTTTCCTCTGCTAATTTTATCTCTGGAAATGTGTTGGGCACTTCTGAAAGTGTGTATCAATACTTTAGTCTGAAAACTCAAAATGAAATTCTTTTAGAAGAAAATAAAACCTTAAGAAAAAGGCTTTTGAATACAACTTTGGCTGAAGATACCTTGCAGCCAACATTAGATTACATCACTGATACTTTATACCGAATTCAAAAAGCTAAAGTGATCTCGAACTATTACGATAAGATCGATAATTACCTTCTAATTGAAGGCGGAACCAATGACAGTATTAAAGAAGATCTGGGCGTTATTACCAGCAAGGGCATCATCGGTATTGTGATAGATACAAGTAAAGAGTTTTCCAGGGTCATTTCAATTCTAAACACCAACACATCCATCAATGCTAAACTCAAAAAAACCAATCATTTCGGAACCCTGACCTGGGACGGAAAAGATCCTAATATCATGAGTTTGGTAGATGTTCCAAGATCTGCACCAGTAAATCTGGGAGACACAATAACCACTGGAGGTCGTTCTTTAATTTTTCCTGAAGACGTCCCCATAGGCATAATAAATGATTTTGAACTGAATGAAAATCTTGGTTATTATACTATTTCTGTGAAGCTATTCAATGATATGACAAATTTGAAACACATTTATGTCATCGAGGATACCAGAAAAGAAGAAGCTTACGAATTATTAAATCCCTCCCAGCCTTAGATGAAAACCTATTTTATAAATAGTATCAGGTTTGTTTTGCTCATCTTGGTTCAAGTAATGATCTTGAATCATTTTGAAGTTTTCGGCTATATCAATCCCTACATTTACCCCTTACTTATCATCCTTCTACCTTTTAATATTAATTCTATCCAGAAGCTTTTGCTTGCTTTTGTTCTGGGAATATGCATAGATATTTTTGAAGACAGTGGTGGTATCCATGCCGCTGCAACTTTAGTCATTGCTTACCTGAGGCCCTTGTTCTTAAGAAATGCATTTGGCTTGAGCTACGACTACCAAACTTTAAAATTTTATGATGCCCCGTTTAGATCTAGATTGGTCTACGTTAGCTTCATGGTAATCATACATCATGTTGTTCTTTTCTCTTTAGAAATCTTTAGTGTTAATCATTTACTATATCTTTTAGAAAAAATTGTTTATTCTTCAATTTTTAGTATTATACTGATAATGATTACTTTAAACTTAATTCGAAAGAACCGTAAATGAGAAAATTATTACCTATCCTCTTAGTGAGTTTTACTGCTTTCCTTTTTCTGATTCGTCTGTTTTATTTGCAAGTCCTAAATGAAAATTACGATGAGGTCTCCACAAATATATCTGTCCGTAAAGTTTACGACTATCCACAGAGAGGTTATATATACGACAGAAATGGGAAGCTAATGGTTGGAAACCAGCCAGCCTATGATGTGATGGCAGTGCCCCTGGAGATTAAAGAATTTGACACTCTGGAATTAGCCAGCCTTTTGAAACTTACTCCAGAACGGCTCGAAACACAATTACAGAAAGCCTGGCGCTACTCCCCAAGACTAGCCTCTTTAATTACACCTCAACTCACTAAAAAAGAATATGCATATTTACAGGAGCGTATGCACAAATACGAAGGTTTTTACATTCAGAAGAGGTCATTAAGGGATTATAATGTAGACCACAGCTCCAATATTCTGGGATACATTGCCGAAGTTGGACAAGGAGAAATATCTCAAAACTCATATTACCAATCTGGTGATTTAAAAGGAAAACAAGGTGTTGAAGAGCAATACGAAAAAGTCTTGAGAGGGGAAAGAGGTGTAAAGCATTACCTACGAGATATTCATAATAAGAATATTAAACCCTTTAAAGAAGGTAAATTCGATACGCTTTCTCAAAAAGGAAGTGACCTGCACCTTACAATTGATGCGGAGCTTCAAGCTTACGGAGAACTTTTATTACAGGGAAAACGCGGAGGTATTGTAGCCATAGAACCAAGTACAGGGGAAATTTTGAGCTTGGTAACAGCACCCTCTTACGATCCGGATTTACTGGTGGGTAGAAAACGTTCTCGAAACTTCACCCGATTGTGGTATGACAGTATTAGTAAACCCCTTTATAATCGTGCACTACAAGCCACTTATGCTCCAGGTTCACCATTTAAGGCCTTAACCGGACTCGTTGCCTTGCAGGAAGGTGTTGTAGGGCTGAAAGAAAGTTTCAACTGCTATGGTGGTTATTCTTACGGAAGAGGAGCTAGAATGGGGTGTCACAATCATCCAAGCCCAGTCGAAATGGTAACGGGCATCGCTCATTCCTGTAATGCGTATTTTGCTCAGATCTATAGAAGAACAATTGAAAAGTACGACACGCCTCAAAAAGGCATAGATGTATGGCAAAAACATATGGCCAGTTTTGGCCTTGGAGATTATTTGGGCTATGACTTACCCGTAGGTAGCCCTGGTCTGTTACCAGATTCAGATTATTATAACAGAGCCTATAACTACCCTACTTATAAGTGGTATGCAAGTGCAACACTCTCCAATGCCATTGGGCAGGGTGAAGTGCTTACAACACCTGTTCAACTGGCCAATGCGACTGCGGCCATTGCTAACAAAGGCTGGTTTTACAGACCTCATATCATCAAGTCTGTTGCTGGCTCACCTATAGATGACGAAAAATATACAACCAAGCAGGTCACAACCATAGACAAAGAGCACTTCGAGCCTATCATACAAGGTATGCATGACGTGTTCAATTATGGAACAGCTTCTTACCTAAGAGTTCCAGGCATTGAAGTTTGTGGAAAAACAGGAACTTCCGAAAATTACACGGTTGTAGACGGCGAAAGAATGCAGCTTACAGATCACTCTATTTTTGTAGCCTTCGCCCCCAAAGAGAATCCAAAGATTGCCTTAGCCGTTTTTGTAGAAAATGGTTACTGGGGGTCCAGGTACGCTGGCAGAATCTCTAGTCTTATGATAGAGAAATACCTGAAAGACAAAATCGAAAGAAAAGACTTGGAAAAATGGATTCTTAGCAATACTTTGGAAGATGAATACGCCAAACCATATTCCGGAGAACCTTTTAAAATTAACCAGTAAAAATGCCCAAAACTTTACTGCAAATCGATTGGCTTACAATCCTTATCATAACTGTACTTATAGGATTTGGGTGGGTTAATATCTACTCAACTACCTTCATAAGTCTTGAAGAAAATATTTTTGATTTATCCAAAATCTACGGCAAACAGCTGATGTGGATTATTTTAGGGCTTGTCATTAGTAGTGTAATTCTTGCAATGGATAGTAAATTCTTCAAAAGGTTTGCGAATGTCATTTATATTTTTGCCCTCCTGTCCCTTATAGGGCTTTTTCTCTTCGGTAAAACTATTGCAGGGCAAACGGCATGGTATTCTTTCGGTGCTTTCAGTATTCAACCAGCCGAGTTTGTAAAAACCGCAGTAGCACTGGCATTAGCAAAATACATTAGTGAAATGGATAACGATTTGTCCAGGTTCACCTCTCAACTCAAAGGTTTCGCGATTATTGGCATACCATTAGCTCTTATCATGCTTCAGCCTGATGCCGGAAGTGCGGTCATTTATTTGGCTTTTATGATTCCCCTATACAGGGAAGGCTTACCTCATTTTTATATTAGCTTTGGATTCCTTGCTGCCGCTATTTTTATACTCACGCTTAAATTTGGGTTTAGCATTTTTGCTCCGGTTTTTGTTGCTGTATTTGTTATTATCTATCTTTTCAATAGAAAGAAAAAACCCAAATTGTGGCGGTATGCCTTAACCTTAATTTTTGCACTTGGCTTTTCGTATTCTGTAAATTTTATCCTTAATTCTGTTTTATTACCTCACCAAAAAGATAGATTTGATGTTCTCATTGGAGAAACCAACGACATTAAAGGTTCTGCTTTCAATCTTTACCAAAGCGAAGTTGCTATTGGTAGCGGGGGCTGGTCAGGTAAAGGCTGGCTAAAAGGCTCACAAACTCAAGGCCGATTTGTTCCAGAACAGCACACAGATTATATTTTTAGCACCGTTGGTGAAGAATGGGGATTTATGGGTACAAGTATAGTTATCCTCTTGTTTTCCATGCTTATTTTAAGATTGTTTCACTTAGCAGAACGCCAAAAAAGTCAATTTAGCAGAGTTTACGGTTACTCTGTTTTATCCGTGATTTTTGTTCATTTTTTCGTAAATATAGCCATGGTTATTGGCCTTTTCCCAACAGTAGGAATTCCTTTACCATTCTTTAGTTATGGGGGTTCAGGATTATGGGGATTTTTGATTCTGGTACTTATTTTTTTAAAGCTGGATGCTAAACGAAAAAGTCTGGATTAGAAACTCTAATCTTCCAGATACATATCGATTAAGCCTTCCGGAGTTTTGAAATAAATCACTTGTTCTTCCTTGTCAATTTTTTGAATAAACTTATCGTGTACAGGAATAATGATTTCTCTGCCATTAAAATCGATAAAGAAAAGCGCCTGCATGCTTTGGTCATTGACAAATTTAATCGAGCCTATCTCACCATGAACTTCATCCACAGCTTTAAAACCTATAATCTCATGATAGTAAAATTGATCAGGGCCCAATTTGGGGAGTTGAGATAAAGGCAAGTAAACATCTCTTTTGAGCAGGTCATCTGCATCTGCCTCTTCGTCCACTTCTTCAAGCTTAACACGAAGCAGGTTGCTTTTTTGTAAGTTAGATTTTTCCACAAAAAAAGGAATCAATTTATTGCGGTAATCCACAAAAATTGATTCCAGGTTTTCATAGAGTTCAGGTTCGTCGGTATCTAATTTGATTTGCAACTCACCCTTAAAACTAAATTTACTCACGATGTGACCTAAATAATAACACTGGTCTTTTGTCATCGCACTAAATTATTAGTCCTCTTTTTTAGTTTCTTCAGAAGATTCTTCTTCAGCAGGAGTTTCTGCTTCTGCCTCAGCTTCTGCAGCTGCAGCAGCTTTTGCATCTGCTTCTTCTTTAGCTTTAGCTTCTTCCTCTTCCTGAGCAGCTTTTGCTTCAGCTTCACGCTTAGCATTCACTTCTCTTTCGGCTTCCAATGCTTTTTGCTTTTCTGCATCTTTAGCTTTAGCAGCTTTTTCTTCAGCAGTAGATATTTTATCTTCTTTTTCAGACATCCAGGCTTCGAATTTCTTCTCTGCTTCTTCTTCTGTCAAGGCTCCTTTGTCAACGCCCGCTAGCAGGTGTTTTTTCATCAAAGCGCCTTTGTAAGATAAAATACGTTTTGCAGTGTCGGTTGGTTGTGCACCGTTTCTTAACCATTTCACAGACGAATCAATGTCTAGCTCAATAGTTGCAGGCTGAGTTACAGGATTGTAAATTCCTAATTTTTCAAGGTATTTACCATCTCTTTTTGAACGAACATCTGCAGCGACGATCCAGTAAAAAGGTTTTCCTTTCTTACCGTGTCTTTGTAATCTTATTTTAACTGGCATAAAAAATTAAATTTTGGAGTTCCCGACTCCTGTTATTAATAATGAGGTGCAAAAGTAAGTTTATTTTTTGAATTACAGAACTTTGACTTTAAGATAATTACAATCTCTTTTGAAGTTGTTTTGAGTAGTCTTTTACTTGTCAAATTGAATTCAAATTCCTTCTAAAATAACTAATTTAGTTATCTTAAAAAACACCTCTGAAGCATGCTACATAAACTCAACCTGGAACACATCCTCTTTCTGGACATAGAAACCGTTCCTGAACAGGAGGATTTTGAGGACTTAACTCCCGCGAAACAAAAGCTGTATGCCGATAAAACGCAGTACCAGCGGAAAGAAGAGTTTACAGCTGAGGAATTTTACGAGCGTGCCGGCATCTGGGCAGAATTCGGAAAGATCGTATGCATTTCGGTGGGGTATTTTAATTTTAAGGGCAACGAACGCAAATTCAGAACCACCAGCTTTTTTGGTGAAGAAAACGACTTATTAAAACGTTTCAAGATTCTGGTTGAAGATTATTTCAGCTTACCCCATCACCTGATGTGCGGGCACAATGCCAAGGAATTTGATTTTCCCTACATCGCCAGACGCATGCTGATTCACGGGATTTCACTGCCGGAAAAGCTTCAGTTTTATGGTAAAAAACCCTGGGAAATTCCGCACCTGGACACGCTGGAACTATGGAAATTCGGGGATTATAAACACTATACCTCATTAAAGTTACTCACCGAACTTTTCAATATTCCCTCTCCAAAGGATGACATCGACGGCAGCCAAGTGAGAGACGTATATTACAAAGAAAAAGACATAGCTAGGATTGTGACCTACTGCGAAAAAGACGTTATTGCAGTTGCGCAGGTGATTTTAAAACTTCGCCAGGAAGACCTTTTGGAAGATCATGAACTTATCTCTGTTTAATGCTTAAAGTTAGTAATCTCAACATATATTTTGGAGAAGAACACGTCATCAAGAACGTCAGTTTTGATCTGCAACCCAACCAAATTCTGGGCATTGTAGGTGAATCCGGCTCTGGGAAATCGGTGTCGACATTGTCCATTTTAGGCTTACTCGGTCCAAAAGCTAGAGTAGAGGGTTCGATTTTGTTTCAAGACCAGGAACTCACAAATTTTAGTGAACAGCAGTTCCAAAAAATTCGAGGCAATGACATTTCGATGATTTTTCAGGAGCCTATGAGTTCGCTAAATCCGTCGATGCGCTGCGGAAAACAAGTGGAAGAAGTGTTGATTCGGCATAAAAACCTCTCTAAAGCGCAGGTAAAACAAGAAGTCTTAAGCCTTTTTGAAAAAGTAAAATTGCCCAGACCAGAAGCCATCTTCAAGAGTTATCCTCACCAAATCAGTGGCGGGCAAAAGCAACGCGTCATGATTGCCATGGCGATTGCCTGCAAACCCAAAATCCTGATTGCAGACGAACCTACCACAGCTTTAGACGTCACGGTTCAGAAGGAAATTTTGAAACTGCTCAAATCCTTACAGCAGGAAACAGAGATGAGTATCATCTTCATTTCCCATGATCTGGCTTTAGTCTCAGAATTAGCAGATCGAGTGGCGGTGATGTACAAAGGTGAGATTGTGGAACAGAACGATGTGGTCACTATTTTCAAAAACGCCAGACATCAATATACCAAGGCACTTTTAGCTTCCAAACCTTCTACCAAACATCGTCTTAAAGCTTTGCCTACAGTTAAAGATTATATGCAGGAGGTTCCAAACTCTTCCATAGAAACTTCAGAAGAGAGAAAAAAAAGACATGAACTCATTTACTCCAGACCCCCTTTGCTTGAAGTCAGAAACGTCAGAAAAACCTTTATTTCGAATGCTGGCTGGTTTGAAAAAGCTGAAAAAATAAATGCTGTAGACGATGTAAGTTTTAAAATTTACAAAGGCGAAACTTTGGGTCTGGTTGGTGAATCCGGTTGCGGAAAATCGACTCTAGGCAATGCTGTTTTGAGGCTTGATGACCCCACCGAAGGCGATATTTTGTACCGGGGCAAGTCCATTACCAAACTGAAAGGCGAAGCCTTAAGACACCTCAGAAAAGACATTCAGTTGATTTTTCAGGATCCGTTTTCGAGTTTAAATCCACGACTTTCGGTAGGCAAAACCATTATGGAACCCATGAAGGTGCATGGCCTGTATGGCAATGCAGCATCAAGACGGGAAAAAACCATACAGATTTTGAAACGCGTGGGGCTGTCTGAAGAGCATTTCGACAGGTATCCCCATGAATTTAGCGGGGGGCAGCGTCAACGTATCGGCATTGCCAGAACCATTGCCGTGGAACCTAAACTGATCATTTGTGATGAGTCGGTGTCGGCTTTGGATATTTCGGTACAGGCCCAGGTCTTAAACTTGCTCAACGAACTCAAATCTGATTTTGGATTCACCTATATCTTTATTTCTCACGATCTGGCGGTCGTCAAGTATATGGCAGATCAACTTTTGGTGATGCATCAGGGTAAAATTGTAGAACGTGGCGAAGCTGATGCGGTCTATGCTCATCCTAAAAAAGCCTACACAAAACAACTTATTGAAGCGATTCCTAATGGGATTTGACTTAAATGAAATTACTCCGCGAGCTTTTGTATCTCTTGGCCCAAGTCTGTCCTGATATGATCTAAGGGTAATAAAAAACCACAGCCCTACCTCCGAAACCTGATAAACAACAATTGAAGAAGTCAGGCTTTAATAAAATAGGATTCAATCAATTATTTTAATAATCACAGATAAAGAGAATAATACACCCACCGGTCGACCACGTTGTTCGCCAGGCTTCATGTCAGGTAGCATTTTAACAACTCTTATACCTTCAGACTCTAATTTTGGGTGAGGTGCCCTGGCCGCAATGTCAACGATAGATCCTGTATGATCGATCTTGAAGCCTATGAATACACGATGTGTTCCGCTGAGTTTTAAATCGCTTGCAATGTCCATGTCAAATTTTTCATGCATAAATTCATTTACTTTCCGGTTCATGCATTCTTTTCTTTCTTCATTGCTTTTCAGACCCTCACACCCAGGAAACACCGGCACGGTTTCAATCACTGAAAAAGGCACGTCTTCTATCACCTCTTCTACATCTTCCACTTCTCCCACGCTCACAATTTCACCTGTTTTTTGAGTTGTTTTTACGTTAACACTCTCATTTTGATTGGTTTCTGTAGATTTTATGTTTACCTCCTGTATGTCTAAATCATTATCAACAATCCTAATGACCTCAGGAACAGGCGCCGGCGGGGCTGGAGGTGGAGGTGGTGGAGTATTTTTTATTTCTGTTATAGGTGCAGATTCTTTTTCTATTAAATTGAGATATAAGACTTCTGTTTCGGTGTGTTCATTTCTGTAAGTTTTACGTTCTATCATTATAAGTGAGAACGAAAGGGATATGATAAGACCTATTTGAAAAAAAATAAGACTATACTTGGAAAGGTCTTTTTTGGGATACTTTTTAATTTTCATGATCCTAGGCATTAGAACTGTTACTAATTTAAGAAAAACTCAATTTTAAATTTATGACAGAAATCAGGTCTGCTTAAAATAGTTTCAATGTAAAGACAGCAAATTTTAAACCTGCTGATTTCAATTCGTGAGTAGTACCTTGTGTCCTCTTCGTGACCTCCGTTCCTCTGCCTGTCCTGAGTGTAATCGAAGGGTGATGACATTAAAAAAATCTTAATAAGTTAGCCAATGGTTATGCTTAACAAATTTCTTTAGATCAATAAAACAGCTTTAGTATGACGCATAATTCACTCACCTCTCATCACTCAAAAACTCAAAGACTCACAGACTATAGATTTTAAATTTACTTACTTTTACTTCTCTCTCATCGCTCAAAAACTCACAGACTATTGGTAACTTTGTCTCATGACTTTAGATTTGCTTTCCAACATAAATTCTCCGGAAGACTTACGTGAGCTTGAAACTCAACAGTTGCAGCAATTAGCCCGGGAGCTAAGGGAGTTTATCATAGACATCGTTTCGACCAAGGAAGGCCATCTGGGTGCCAGCCTGGGCGTGGTGGAACTCACCATTGCCCTTCACTACTGCTTTGAAACTCCAAAAGACCTGCTGGTCTGGGACGTAGGCCACCAGGCTTACGGTCATAAAATCTTAACCGGTCGACGGGATAGTTTTGAAACCAACAGAAAGCTTAACGGCATCTCTGGTTTTCCAAAACGTGAAGAAAGCATCTACGACACCTTTGGTACCGGTCACAGCTCCACCTCCATCTCAGCTGCATTGGGCATGGCTATTTCTTCTCAGTTGAAAGGCGATTTCAACAAACAACACATCGCTGTGATTGGTGATGCCTCCATAGCCTCCGGGATGGCGTTTGAAGGCCTGAATCATGCCGGAGTGACCAAAGCTAACCTTTTGATTGTGCTCAACGATAATGCCATCGGCATTGACCCCAGCGTTGGCGCTCTTAAAACCTATCTGACCAAAGCTAAAATCGGTAAAAAACCGACTCAGGATAATATCATTGAAGCGCTTAACTTTCACTACGAAGGCCCCATCGACGGGCACGATTTACCTGAACTTTTAAAAGCATTCGAGAAGCTGAAAACCAAAAAAGGCCCAAAACTTCTGCATGTCATTACCAAAAAAGGCAAGGGTTTAAAACAGGCGGAGGAGGATCAGGTGAAATACCATGCCCCCGGAAAGTTTGATAAATTCACAGGCGAGGTCATTCCAAAAAACAACAAAGACTTAGCTCCCAAGTTTCAGGATGTGTTTGGCCTGACTTTACTGGAACTGGCTCGAAAAGATGAGGCTATCGTTGGCATTACGCCTGCCATGCCCACCGGAAGTTCGCTAAAATACATGATGGGCGAATTTCCAGACCGTGCGTTTGATGTTGGCATTGCCGAACAGCACGCCGTCACGCTTGCGGCGGGTATGGCCACTCAGGGCCATAAAGTCTTTTGTGCTATTTATTCCACCTTTCTGCAACGCGCCTACGACCAGGTGATCCATGATGTGGCTATACAAAACCTGCCAGTTGTGTTTTGCATTGACCGAGCCGGACTGGTAGGCAATGACGGCGCCACTCACCACGGCGTGTTTGATCTGGCATTTTTGCGCTGTATTCCTAATTTAATCGTCGCTGCTCCGGCAGATGCTATAGAACTGAGACAACTTCTTTATACTGCCACTCAGGATTTACAACAGCCGATGGCGATCCGTTATCCGAGAGGACGCGGAGAAATTAAAGATTGGAAAATGCCTTTCGAAAAGCTGGACATAGGCAAGGGAAGATGCCTTTTAGAAGGCGAAGAACTGGCTGTCTTAAGCCTGGGAAGTATATCAGGCAATGTCTCTAAAAGCATTGAAGCTATCGGTAGCAGGCCTGCCCGACTGAATCATGCAGGCAAGCCTGCCCGACTGAATCATGCAGGCAAGCCTGCCCGACTGGATCATGCAGGCGGGCCTGCCCGACTGAATCATGCAGGCGGGTTCAGCATAGCTCATTACGATTTGCGTTTTTTGAAACCTCTGGATGAAGACCTGCTTCAGTCCATATTTGAAAAATTCAGTCATATCATCACCATTGAAGATGGCACTGTAAAAGGTGGCTTTGGCGATGGGGTTTTAGAATTTGCTCAAACTCGAAACTACACCGGTAAAATACACAAACTAGGGATTCCAGACCAGTTTATTGAACACGGTGACACTCAAGAATTATATGAAATCGCAGGCATTTCTTCAGAAAAAATTAAAGAAAAGATTCTTTCAATTCTTCACTAATCCTGATTTCGACCTGATTCATCGGGATACAATTCATACACAGCATCGCTTTGCCAGACTTTTTTAGTATCGACATCAATAAGGCTGACAGGCCCTTTAAAGGCAGCGCCAGTATCGATGTTCCAAACGTTGGCTAAGTTTACCGGCTCGGTCTTTCCCATGCGGGTGGTCGGTGTGTGACCGATATAGATTTCGTTGAATAGCTTTAGCCTGGTTGGATAAAAATCATCCTCAGGAGAAAGTGACTTGTCCATGGCTTTCACCATTTCCCAAAGCGATCTGTCCCAATACACGGTGTTGGGATAAAACTCTGCTGCGGGTCCATGCAGATTGGCAAATCCAGCGTGTAAAAACAGTCGGTTTTGCTTATCGATATGATAGTTCGTCAGATTTTCCAAAAACTGACGATGCAGACTCTTAACAGTTGAACTCACTTCTTTATAAGCTTTCATCGTACTTTTCCCACCGTGTTCCAGCCATTTGGGATTGGACTCGCCGGTGCGAAACCAGTCCAGTACTAAATCGTCGTGATTGCCTCTTATAAACATGCATTCCTGTTCTTCTTTAAGCTGAATGAGATACGACAGCAACTCGGGGGTTCCGCTCCATCCATCAACATAATCGCCAAGGAAAATCAACTGGTCATCCTTTGTTACTTCTGCACGTTCCAAAACCTGTTCCAAAGCGCGAAAACCTCCGTGTATATCACCAATTGCTAATGTTCTGCTCATCTTAATTGTATTTTATTTTTCGTAAAATTCTCATATTGTCTTTTAGCCGTTCATAGGCTTTTTTCTGAATCTGTTTCAGTAAAGGTTTGGCTTCCTCCAGCTTTTCCAGGGAACTCTCGAAGCCATTAAGATAGGCGATGAGGTATATCGTGGACATATTGACCAGTTCTTTTTTTTCTGCTGAATTCAGGGCTAACTTCTTTTTAAGCTTTTTCAATAAACTATCGTTATGGTTAAGATAGTGTCTCAGCGTTTTTTGATCGAATTGCGGTGGCTGAAAGACCAGTTGCGATTCGATGTCGTAATGCATATTGTCTTTAAACTGAATCGACACTTTTTCTAAAGGATAGTACTTAAACTTATTTTGAAGTCCTAATTGTACGTATTCTAAAATTTCGAATTTATCATCATCGTACTGGATTTCGACTTCATCAAGATCGGAATAAAAGAGCTTGACCTGCTCGTTAATCAATTGGATATTGACTCTGGAATAAAAGGTTTTGTCTCCTACTGATTTCGGTTTAGCTGCCCAGCATAGTACAAAGTATTCTTTAAAGACTTTGTATTTGGGATTGAAATCCCTGCTTTTCAAAATGAAATCATGAAAGCCATCCAGGGTTAATTCAATATTATTCTGAGAGTTTTGTTCTATAGCAGCGACAATTTCAGAATTGATATCTTTTATTTCAATGTCAAACACCTTGGGTTTGCTTATGCTGCCTTCCCGCATAAAAACAGTTCCTCCCCAGTACTTCCAGATGTTCTTTCTCAACGCACAAATGCTGTTGTCTCTTTTGGGTCGTATGGATACTAATCCCACCACCTTGTCTTCTGGCAAGTGTGGAAACTGGATATTCTCGTAAGAAACAACGGGTGGATTCTCCAGATAGGCATTGACCAGATTTTGAATCTTACTGTCATCGAAAAAGTCTACCCCAACAATGCGGTTGTTTTCATCTTCAACCCCTATAACGATGTAACCATTGCTTTCTGGGTTGGTGTTGGAAAGGGAGCAAACGTGTTTTAAGAATTTGGCCTTACCCTCTTTAGAACCAATATCTACACGTAGTTTCTTGTCGTAGAAACTATTCTCGCCACTATGGGCGAGAAGGTTTTTGATAAGAAGGCGCTTGTTAATCATAGATTTGGCTAAAATTACAAGAAAAAACTCAACTTAACTTCAGACAAGTTTGAATTAATTGTAAAAAAAAACGAGACCCAAAATGAGTCTCGTTTAAAAAATAAGCTTGAATTTATATTAGGCATCCGGATTGTAGATCCAGCTTCCCTCTTCCTTGATTAAGTAAACGGTTTCTGTACCAGAAGTACCGTTATAAATAGCATAAGTAATGACATACTTCTGCCCATTTTCAGCATCAGGATTTTTGCTCTCTAATACAACATTCATCGCTTCCAAGATCATCTCATCACTCCAGAAATTAGAGTTGCCCGGTCTACGGTCGAAGTTACCGTAGTTACCTGCACTTGATGTTGGGCCAGGGTACTGACTTGATAAAGCATTAGCTATTAAGTTGAAATCATCTGCAGTTAATTCATACTTAATAGTATTATCCGGAACCCAGGTATCACCATCATGACCGAACTGAAGCGTTTCTGGAACTACGTTAGTCAATAAAGTCCACGTGTTGTCTTTATAAATGTAATTAGCAAACTGGAAATTAACATTGCCATCGTAGTACTTGTAAAGGATGTTTTTAACTGTACCTTCCACTATCTCTTCCTCATAAAAAACAGAGTTGTTAAGTAGAATTTGAAGTTTAGTTTCAGCCTGATCCTGACTATTGAAATTATAGAATCTACCGTGCCCCATTTCTTCATACTGAGCATCTGTTACTCTCATGGTTTCATTCCACTTTGAACCGTCAAATATGAAGCCCTGAGTCCATGTATTTACAGAACCATCATAAAACTTGAAGGTCAATAAAACGAGATCGTCATCTGCAGCATCAGGGTACTTAGTGCTTAAGAAATCTTTGATATCAGAGTAATCATCAAAGTTGCCATATCTTGAATAGGGATCGTATTCTTCTCTGGACAACTCATACCTTGTGGTTTCGTCTCTAACTCTTAACTGTGGTGAATATAAATCGTAAGTCACTAATGCCTGAGAACCCTTTCCCCAGAATGGGAACATGTCGTCAAGTAAGACAGGAACAAGTTCTTTGGCCTGGTCTGTATTATCAAAATTAGGAAATCTACGGTCCAGAACATCTGTATAATCTTCTTCGACTAATGTGTAGTCCACAGCACCAACAACAGGCTCGCTGTCAAGTTCAGCATTGATTTCGTTTTCAATGTCTTCTACTGGCTCACAGCTTATGATGAATAAGCTAAAAAATAAGCCTGCTAAGAGAGATATTTTTTTCATTTTAATTTGTTTTAAAAGTTAATTTTAGTTCCGATTGTATAAGTTCTACCAAAACCGTACCATACAAGAGCGTCTGAAGCAGTTGCAGTAGCGCCGTTTCTTGCATCAGCAATATATTCAGTGTTAAATAAGTTATTGACATTTCCGATAATAGTACCGTTTAATGTACCTATTTTATAGTTATGCGTTAAGCCGAAATCGAAAAGACCAAATTCTGGCGCCTTCCAGGACTGTGGTGCATCTGGCGTAGTTCTTGAGTTTGGATCAAAATCTGCGTAGAAGTCTCCTGCAAAATTGTAATCTAAACGAACGTTTGTTCCAGGAAACACTTCGTATCGAGAACCTAAAGCAAAGGTTGTTTGAGCAGCATCACCCACTTTTAAATCTTCGATATAAAGATCAATAGTTCTTACCAGATTTTGTTCATCATCAAAGATTTGAACATCAGTTACATTGTTATCCCAGGTCCAGTCTCCTAAAGACACCATACCTGTGAATGTTAAACGATTGGTGGCCTTATATCTAAAATCCAATTCAATACCCTGATGGATTGCATTTACACCCAAAATGTTTGCTGAACCAAACGTACCGTCCTGGTTTTGGAAACCTTGAGTTAAAGTTCTATCATTCCAACGTGTATGGTAAATATTTAAGTTTCCGGAAAATTTGCTTGATCTGAAACCATAGCCAAGTTCTGCACTAAATATTTTTTGGTTTTCCGCACCTTCATTGATGTCATTTCTAAAATTTAAGAATGCTGCTCTGAAGAACGGTGCTCTTTCAAAATAACCAATGTTAGCAAAAACGTTTTGATTGTCGTCTATATTGAAGTTGGCTCCCCCTTTTGCTGAATATCCAAAAAAGTTTTGAAAGTCAGTTTCTCGTTCTGGGTCAGAATCTGCGTAATTGAAATAATCAATACGCTTATAAGACGTGTTTGAAGCTGCTAGAGAAATAAATGCTGATAGTTCGTTAGTTGAGTACTCAGCCTGTACGAAGCCACCTTCCCAAAGCACGATTCCATCATTCCAGTAGTTGATTTTATCTCCAACTTCAGCAGTATTTACCGGGTTGTTTATGTTAGAGTCATCAAAATAAAACTGACCTCCTAATAAATCTTTTACTTCCTGGAAGTGTTTTCCCTCATAATATCTAAGGTCAAGACCTGCTAATAATTTGATATCATCGGTTAAGTCTGTCGTTAACGTAGACAAGCCACCAAACCAAGAGTGGTCGTTTCTTGAATCTCTCAAAATCGTCTCAGATCCTAAAGCGCCCTGTGCAACATTCTCATCTACGATCTTATCAAAGTTGACAGGTTGAGCAAAGCCATCTCTGTAATCAGAATCTAAACCAAATTTATTGACACCAGAGAAACCTCCGCCACCACCAGTACCAAACGAGGCATAAACCGCAGTAGATAATTGTGTTTTATCACTGATATCCCAATAGTGATTTAAAGACATTTGAGGCTTGTGGTAAAAGTTGTCCTCAACACTAGTAACCTGACCATCTTTGTAACCCCAGTCACGGTTGAATTTGATTTCTCTTTCACTTCTTTGGAAAGTTCTGATTAATTCTCTGTTTTGGCGTTGACCGTGTTTTTGTGGCGCACCAAAAGCTGTAAAAGAGAGTTGATGATCTTCGCCTAAATCTTTAGCTACATTTATAAAGTAAGAGTAGCCCTCAAACCAGGTTCCATCAACAAAACCATTACCCGTTGTTTTGGAAGCTGAAATTGTAGCTGCCCAGCCATTGTCCATACGTCCAGTCGAAACTGTACCACCAAATTTCTGGTAGCCATCGTTACCAGTCGTCGCAAAAAAGTTTCCTCCTTCTTCGGCATCTGTAGTTTTTGTCACAATGTTGATCGTTCCTCCGATAGAAGGGACAGCAACCTTAGAAGCACCCAAACCTCTCTGAACCTGCATAAAACGAGTCACATCCGATAAACCAGCCCAGTTAGACCAGTACACACGTCCATTTTCCATGTCATTAACAGGAACACCGTTAATCATCACAGCAATGTTTTCAGAATTGAAACCTCTTAATCTTAGATTAGCATCTCCGTAACCTCCACCTTGTTTGGTGACATACACCCCTGGAGTAGATTTTAAAATCTCTGGAAATTCCTGGCTACTTATCTGAGTTTCGATTTCTTTAGACTTTAAAGTAGAAACTGCTACAGGAGTCTGACGATCGATTGCCAATGAATACGTTGTAATTACAATTTCTTCAAGTGCGTTATCGTCTTCTTCTAGCGTGATTTCACCAATGTCAACCTGACTTCCATTGACGATGTTAAACTCAACGGTAGTTGACTTAAAACCAACATAAGAAACTTTTAATTTACCTGATGTAGCGTTGACATTCAAAGTAAACTCACCATCAAAATTGGTTGTTGTACCGTTACTAGTGCCGTCTACAATAACATTGGCTCCAGGTAATGGAGATCCCATGTTACCGTCTAAAACTGTTCCAGTTACAGTGTTTTGCGCATAAATACTTACTCCCATAATTAAGAATAAGCCAAGTAGCATTTTTTTCATTTGAAAATGTTTTTTGTTTATATTTTGATGCAAAGAAACACAGATAATAAGTTCTAATATTAAGACAAGGTTAAGAAAGTATTGGGAAAAAAAGAAAGTTTATCTAAAGCTGAATTAGCAGGTATAGCCCCGGATTATCTCTTGTTTGACCTGAAAAAGTTAAGACTAATACGTGAATAGCTAGTATTTACTGGGATTGACGAAATCAATAGAGCTTAAGAGTGAAGTCGATTGCAACACGGAGCAAATACTATATTCTATAAAACACTCAGCTTAATTTAGAGTAATCTTAAATTAATTGTTAAAAAAAAGAGATCCGCCTGGGCGGATCTCTTTTTCAATATAAAAGATGAAATTTAATTTATTTAAAGATATATCTTAAACCAATTTGCATTTGCCATCTTGACGAAAGGATTCCTGAGTCATCGAAAATCTCAAGATCTTCCTCTGATCCAAATCTGTCTGAATTAAAGCTAAACACAGGATCTGGTCCACCCTCTTCAACATCTAAGATTCCTACACTTCCAGGAATAAATGGTCTACGTCCCCAATCTTTATTGATAAGATTTGTGAAGTTGAAAATATCGAATGATAATTGGAACGTGTGTTTTTTGCTATTTAAATTAAGACTGAAATCCTGTAAAAACTTCAAGTCGACGATGTGACTCCAAGGCCCTCTCTCGCCGTTACGCTCAGAATATTGCCCTCTTCTCTCACTTAGATAATCGCTTCTATTAATAAAACTGTTAAATGCTTCCCACTGCTCTTGTTGCTCTACTGGAGTCCCAGCAAAAGTGATTTCACTTGCATCTCTAGGGATATAGATCAAAGCATTATCTCTGGAATCATCATTTAAGATGTTAGCTTGTCTATTGTTGTACAAGTAAGTGAAAGGAGATCCTTCTTCACCTGCATAAAATAAAGATAGTGTACTTTTTACATTATCATTCCACTCGTACTCATAAGATGCATTTGCAGAAATTCTTGAACCTAAAGAAAAGTTAGAACGCTGAATACCTGGATTAGCATTTTTACCATTTACAGTTTCAAGTCCTCTCCACTGTGATGAGTTTTGCGATGATGTCCCTTCAAAAATATTGTAAGATTCACCGTAAGTATAAGCTATCTGTCCAGCAAATCCATTTTGAAATGGCTTTGTCAGCTTGAAAGTAGCGTTGTAAGCATAACCTTCACTAGTATTCGTTCCTAAAAAGATACTAGAATAGTTGTCATCTATCAAATCTCTACGGTTGTAATAAGGTCTATTATCCGCTCCGTTGAGTGTTCCTACTGGTCCTCTTAAATTTACGTTTTCATAAAAAACGTTATTTAAAATGTCGTTGTATAAAAACTCTCCCGAAGCTATTAAATTCCAAATTGGTAACTTTTGATCAACAGCGATGTTGTATTTAGCAACCTGAGGTAACTTAAAGTCTGGAGCAAATATGTCAATTTGTCCACCTGTAGATCCGGTACCTGGTTCAGCTCCTGGCTGAACTGGCTGGTCAAATGGATCTGGATTAAAGAATACATCTCCATTAATAGCCCTTTCATCAACAAATCCTGCAGTTAAACCGTTATTATTGTATGCGCCACCTGGCCAAACCAGAGGAATTCTAGAAGTAAATACACCAACCCCACCTCGTACTTGAGTTGTTTTATTTCCACCAACATCCCATGAAAATCCTAATCTTGGAGAAAAGTGTACCTGAGTATCGATACCCTGTCCAACTCTTGCTCCCTGCAAGTCTTTACCGTTGGCTTCTAAAAGCTGAACAGTTCTGGTATTAAAATCATCATTTACTAAACCATCACTAAAGTACGGCATATCGATACGCAATCCTAAACTCACTTTCAAATCATCTGTTACATCTACATCATCTTGTGCGTAGAACCCTAGTTGAGAGTAAGTAAATTCTGCAGCCCCAGCTGAGTTGTCTCCTGTGCCGCCTATAAGAGAGTATCCTCTATCGAAAAATCTTGCAGGCTCCTCATTTCCGCTAACACCGTCAAGATAAGTGTTAAAATCAGAAAGTGAAGAAAATCTATATTGACCAAAATTTTGTCTAAAAAATACATTCTTAGCATCAAAATGTTCAAAGTTAACACCGAATGTTAATTTATGACGACCAGTATAGTATTCAAAGTTATTAGTAATATTCAATACTTTTTGCTCTAATAAGTTAGCCGTTGAAAATGGCTCAGAACCAAAATAAATACTTCCCGAACCATCGAAGATCTGTACAGCTGGGAATGGGTTTCCTGTTGGGTTTCTGTCATCTAAAACATCTGTATATGCAATAAGAAGGTTATTAGACATATCAGAACCATTAGTTGTACTCCACTCCAAAGTTGTTGAGTTAGTTCTTGAAGGAAAAAATACACCCCTACCAGTGAAGTTTAGGTTTCTGGCATTACTTTGTCTTGGATTTGTATTTTCAGCATTTACATAAGAATTTTTAAATGTGATGCTATTTTTATCGTTAATATTCCAGTCAATTCTAGTAATAAGTTTATCACTTACAAGTTTTGAAGGATTATTTTCAAAAACACCAGGATTATAACCATAGTTATCAATCAAACCCTGCTTTAAGTTAGAAATGTCTTGTCTAGATGCATCACCTTGATAACGATCAAAATTAAATGGCTGTGGAGTTACCTCGTCTTGTCTTTCATAATTGATAAAATAAAATAATTTATCTTTTACAATAGCACCACCTATTCGAGCACCAAAAAGCTCTGCAGTGAAGTCAGTCAATTTTTCCCTTTCATCTTCATTTATCGCAGTCGGTGTCTTACCAGCTAAATCCTGATTTCTTAAGTAATAATAAGCAGACCCTTCTGTGTTATTTGAGCCAGAACGTGTAATCGCATTGATAGACCCACCTGCAAAACCAGATTGTCTTACATCAAATGGAGCTAGATTAACCTGGAAAGACTCAATCGCGTCAATTGAGATTGGGCTTACACCTGTCTGTCCTCCGTTGGTTCCTGAACCAGCAAGACCAAAGGCATCATTACTAACCGCACCATCCACATAAATAGCGTTGTATCTGTTGTTTTGACCACCTAAGGAAATACTTCCATTCTCACCTACTTGAGCTTCTGGAGTTGTTCTAATAAAATCTCCTAACGAACGTGTTGCAGAAGGAAGGTTTGCAACTTGTCTTTGAGATATATTCGTGTTTGAACCTGTTTGTCCAGAATCAAAAATTCCGTTTCTTGACGCTGAAATAACAACTTCGTCTAAAGCATTAGAGGACTCAGACATTTGTCTGCTGATTCTTTCAGTATCACCTAAGTTAAGGTAAATTCCTTCTAATTCAATGTTTTCAAAACCAACATAGGTAATCTTAAAAGTATATGGTCCACCAACTCTCATGTTTGAGATACGGTAAAAACCATCAAAATCTGTTACAACACCATACTGAGTTCCAGTTGGCGTGTGTACAGCAAGAACATTTGCTCCAGGCAATGGTTCTCCTGTACTGTCTGTAATCTTACCGCTCATCGATGAGGTTGTCACCCCTTGGGCATAAACGCCTATTCCCATGATAAAGAATAAGCCAAGTAGTAATTTTTTCATTTGATTTTTTTTTTATTTTTTATGCAAAGAAAGCCTAGATGGAAAGTTCTAATATTAAGACAAGGTTAAGAATACCTGTTAAAAAATTAAATTTTAAAACCGTGGAAGACTACTCAATCGGGATCAAATATCTTGAGTTGTTAATTTGTTAGGATACAGTATGCTAAGTGCTTTAAATTATTGCCAATAATAACTTCAAAAGGTGAATTACATAATTTCTTTGTACTCAACATTATCAAGTTGAACTTTTAAAGGGGCCATAAATTCAAAATAAGAAGGTTTGAGTTCTTCTTTCATAGGTTCAGCTTCGGGTAAATCCTCCTTGTAGGGATCTACCTGTCTCCCATTAACCCAAAACCTGTAGCAAACGTGAGGACCAGTGGCTAAACCCGTTTGCCCGACGTAGCCAATGATCTCTCCCTGCTTTACGTATTGACCTACTTTAACAGCACGTCTGGACATGTGTAAATATTGTGTAGAGTATTTACTGGTATGTCTCACTTTCACATAATTGCCATTTCCCCTGGTATAGCTGGCTTTTGTCACGACACCATCGGCCGTAGACCAAATGGGAGTTCCTGTACCTGCAGCATAATCTGTTCCTTTATGAGCTTTCCAGCGTCTCTGCACAGGGTGAAAACGACGTCTTGTGTAGCGAGAAGATATTCTGCTAAACTGCAAAGGTGCCTTCAGGAAAAACTTTCTAAGCGTTTTAGCCTCCTCATCAAAGTAATCTGTACGACCTGTTAAAGAATCCATTTCAAATTCAAACGCATAAAACTCACGACCTCTGTGTTTTAAAACAGCGGCATCTATACTTTCAAGTCCAGCATAGATGGTATCATCTATATATTTTTCTTTGTAAATCAGCTTAAACTGATCACCTTCCTGAAGTTTAAAAAAGTCAACACTCCACTGATAAATATCAGCAAATCTGTTGGTCAGTAAATAATCCAGACCTGCTTCATCTATCGCTGCTGAAAGCGACGAAGAAATCACACCTGATGTGGTTTTCTGTTTGATAGTAACAGGTTTAGACTTGGCAGTCCCCTTTACGCTGTCCAGACTAATAACCGCATAATTAATAACTGAATTTTGATAAACGAAGTGCTCTACGCGTTGTGTGGAATCTTTGCTTTTAAAAACCGCATAAGGTTTGCCAGGATTTATTCTTCTGAAATTCATCACAGAATCCGGGATACTCTGGGTAAGCTGATACACTTTTCCTGGAGAAACGCCATGGCTGTCCATGATGGTTCCAAACGTATCGCCGCGCCTTACAGTATCAAAAACAACTTCATAATCGTTGAGGTTAAAGCCAAATATTTTGGGCTCTGGTATTTTTTCAACTTTAATAGTTTCTATTTCCTTTTCTGGAGTAGTTTCAACATCATCATTACAGGATATAACGAGAATACCCAGTAACAAAGAGAGAAGACGAAAGTTGAAAAATCTGAACATAAAGGTCTTTGTTAAAAACGCCAAAAATACGCTTTATTATAAGAAGTCAATACCGATTTTTGGGTAGAATTATCTAAAATAAGAAAAGTCTCAAAAAGAGACTTTTCTTATTTTAATTTTTTGCAATCGTTCTAAATTAGCTATCTGCCAAAGCTTCTGCACCTGCCACAATTTCCAAAATTTCATTGGTAATAGAAGCTTGTCTTGCTTTGTTGTAAGATAATTTTAAATCATCTCTTAACTCGGTAGCATTGTCTGTAGCTTTATGCATCGCAGTCATCCTCGCTCCGTGTTCTGATGCTACAGAATCTCTAATCGCCTTAAACAATTGGATTTTCAAAGACTTTGGAATTAAATCCTCTACAATTTCAATTTTATTAGGTTCAAAAATATAGTCAGAAGACATGCCTTCACCTTCCTTTTCACTTGCAGGTTTGATTGGTAAAAACTGCTCAGTAGTTACGATTTGTGTCGCAGCATTTTTGAAACTGTTGTAAACCAATTCAATCTTGTCATAGTTACCAGACTTGAATAATTCCATCAGATGCTCAGCAATTTCAGCTACATCTTCATAGGACAAATCATCATAAATATCAGTGTAAGATTCTTTTATGTCATTGTTTTTTCTTAAAACATCGCCAGCTTTTTTCCCAATAGCGATAATATCTACCGAATTGTCAGCATAGGTTTCCTGCATAAGGTTTCTTACCCGCTTAACAATGTTCGTATTGAAAGCTCCAGCCAGTCCTCTGTTAGAAGATATAGCAATAACTAGAACGTTCTTAATTTCTCTTTGATCAGAATAAGGGCTGTCCGTATCCTTATCCATAGACGCGCTCAGGCCTTGTAAAAGTTCAGTAAGCTTTTCTGCATAAGGACGCATATCCTCAATTGCATTTTGAGCACGATTCAACTTTGCAGCAGATACCATTTTCATGGCACTGGTAATCTGCATCGTAGATGATACCGATGTAATCCTACTTCTTAATTCCTTTAAATTAGCCATAAATTAAGCTTTATGCTTGGTATTTTGCTGAGATTTCTTTTGCAGCACTTTCAAGCGTATCTGTAAGTTCGTCATTATATTTACCTGCTTTAAGCTGGTCTAAAACATCACGATGCTTAGAGTTCAGGTAAGACAGGTAATCTTTTTCAAATTCTTTGATTTTGTCTACAGGAACATTTCTCATTAAATTTTTGGTTCCGGCATAAACGATTGCAATTTGGTCTTCAACAGCAAATGGATTGGCTTCTGCCTGCTTTAAAATTTCAACGTTACGTTTACCTTTTTCAATGGTGTTTTGAGTAGAAGCATCCAAATCGGATCCAAATTTAGCAAAAGCTTCAAGCTCTCTGTATTGTGCCTGGTCAAGTTTTAATGTACCCGCCACTTTCTTCATCGATTTAATCTGAGCAGATCCTCCAACACGTGATACAGAAATACCTACGTCAATAGCTGGTCTTACACCAGAGTTAAATAGATCTGAGGTTAAGAAAATCTGTCCATCCGTAATCGAAATCACGTTGGTAGGAATATAGGCAGAAACGTCACCTGCCTGTGTTTCAATAATCGGTAAAGCAGTCAAAGATCCACCTCCTTTTACTTTTCCTTTTAAAGCTTCTGGCAAGTCATTCATTTGTTGAGCAATGCCATCGTCGTCTATGATTTTTGCTGAACGCTCCAGCAATCTGGAGTGAAGGTAAAATACATCACCAGGATAAGCTTCACGACCTGGAGGTCTTCTCAATAATAAAGAGACTTCACGGTAAGCCACAGCCTGCTTTGATAAATCATCATAAATAATAAGTGCTGGTCTTCCTGTATCTCTGAAATACTCACCAATTGCAGCACCAGCTAGCGGAGCGTACACCTGCATAGCAGCAGGATCAGATGCATTTGCAGCGACGATAGTTGTATAAGCCAAGGCTCCTCTTTCTTCCAAAAGGTTAGCAATACCGGCAACCGTAGAGGCCTTTTGACCAATCGCTACATAGATACAGTAAACTGGCTCTCCTTTGTCGAAAAATTCTTTTTGATTTAAAATAGTATCGATACATACAGAGGTTTTACCTGTCTGTCTGTCACCAATCACCAATTCTCTTTGTCCTCTTCCTACAGGAACCATGGCATCGATAGATTTAATACCAGTCTGCATAGGTTCAGTAACGGGTTGTCTGTAAATAACCCCGGGAGCTTTTCTTTCGATAGGCATGAGGAAAGTTTCTCCATCTATGTCGCCTTTTCCATCGATAGTTTCACCTAACGTATTCACGACACGACCAACGATTCCTTCTCCTACCTGGATAGAAGAGATCTTCTTGGTTCTCTTAACAGAATCTCCTTCATTAATGTCATTGGACTTTCCTAAAAGCACCACACCTACAGTGTCTTCCTCAAGGTTAAGTACCATCCCATTTAGTCCTCCTTCAAATTCAACAAGTTCACCGAGTTGTGCATTGGTCAGACCATACACGTTGGCGATACCATCACCAACTCTTAGTACCGTTCCTACTTCATCCAGAGAGGTTTCAGATTCGAAACCAGAGATTTGTTTTTTTAAGATTGCTGAAACTTCAGCAGAGTTTACTTCAGCCATAATTTATTTTGCATTAAATGGTAAGTACATACCGTTTAGTATTATGATAATTGTCTTTTGAATCGGTTAAGACTGCTGGATACACTTCCATCAAATTGAAGGTCTTTCAATCTGAGTATAAAACCACCAAGAATGGATTCATCGACTTGGTTTGTGAGATTTGCTGTGTAACCAGTAATTTCTTTAATTTTTGATTGAACTTTTTCTTCTAACTCTTTATTCATCTCAACTGCTGTAATAACAGTGGCCGATTGAATGTGGTGTATAGAATTGTAAAGTTCGATATAGGCCTGCGATACGTCTTCCAATAATTCAACACGATTATTGTCAGCCAGAGTTTTGATAAGTTTTTTGACTAAAGTCTCAACACTATCAAAAACTTCTAGAAGCACAGCCTCTTTTTTGCTTACTTCAATTAACGGGCTAGCAAGCATCAGTCTAAGATTTTTATTGTTGGAAATGGTAGACTGTATAGAATTGAAGTTCTCCAGAAGTTTATCTTCCAGCTTTTCATCCTGAGCCAATTCAATAATGGCTTTCGCGTACCTTTTTCCTGCTCTACTTCCCATGTGTCTTCTTAGTTAAGTTTGACGTCGTCAAGCATTTTGTTCACTAAATCCATCTGTTCTTTCTTATCATCCAACTGTTTTTTAACGACAGTTTCAGCAATCTGAACTGATAATTCAGCCACTTGAGACTTGATTTCTGCTAAAGCTGTTTTCTTTTCATTCTGAATAGCCGCCTGTGCTTTTTCAAGAATTTGTTCAGCTTTTTGATTGGCATCTTCCGTAGCTTCAGCCATGATGTTTTTCTTCATTTGCTGAGCTTCCTTTAGCATTTCATCTCTTTCGGTTCTGGCCTGTTGAAGCATTTTTTCATTGTCAGCTTTCAGGTTTGCCATTTCTTCCTTGGCTTTTTCAGCAGAAGCTAAAGCATCATTGATCGAAGCTTCTCTTTCACCAACAGCTTTCATGACAGGTTTCCAGGCGAACTTTGTCAACAAGACTATAAGAATAATCATGACAACAACTTGCCACACAAATAATCCGTATTCAGGAGTAATTAAATCCATATATGATAACTAGTTTTTGGTTCTAAAAAATAAAACCCTCATCCAACCAACCGTTGGTTATGAGGGTTTTCATCATTTTAAGTGGTTAGGACACCTAATAAAGCGGCAACTACTCCAAAAAGAGCAACACCCTCTACAAGTGCAGCAGCAATAATCATTGCGGTTTGAATTTTTCCAGAAGCTTCTGGTTGACGAGCGATAGCTTCCATGGCAGAGCCACCGATTTTACCAACGCCAATTCCTGCTCCTAAAACTGCTAAACCAGCTCCTAAAGCTGCAATACCTACGTGTAATAATTCCATAGTAAATAAAAATTAAAAATTAAAGATTAATGATGTTCATGTTCTTGTACTGCCATCCCTATAAATAGAGCCGACAATAAGGTAAATATAAATGCTTGCAAAAATGCAACTAATAATTCTAAAACTGTAATAAACAATGCAAAAGGAACCGAAATAGCTGCAACACCTGCTGTTTCCAGAATAAAAATCAATCCTATTAAACTCAAAATAATAATATGACCTGCTGTGATGTTCGCAAACAAACGAATCATAAGTGCAATCGGCTTGATGAATACCCCAAGGATTTCTACAATCGCTAAGATTGGTTTCACCGGTGTAGGAATGCCTGGCATCCAGAAAACGTGTTGCCAGTAATCCTTATTACCATTCATCAGGATAAGCGCTAATGTAAACAGTCCTAAAGCAACGGTCACAGAAATATTCCCGGTTAAATTAGCTGCTCCTGGCAATAAACCCATCAGGTTAGCAATCCAGATGAAGAAAAAGACCGTTAACAAAAACGGCATAAATTTCATATATTTCTTTTCGCCTATCTGAGGTTTTGCAATTTCATCTCTCACAAAAATGACTAAGGTTTCCAGTATATTTTTAAAGCCTTTTGGGGCTTTTTTAGATTTTTTATAATGCTTTGCCAGACCCATAAAAAGAATAAACATCAAGACTGATGTTAAAAGCATGGACGCTACGTTCTTAGTTATGGAAATATCAAATGGGTGGTCAGCATTTAAAGCCGCATGCGCTTCTTCATTGTAGTCTAATTCGGACTCCCCTTCGTTTAAAACGTAAATTTTACCGTGATAATTGACAAATTTCTGACCGTTGGCCTCAACTATATGTTCTCCTTCAGTATCATGATGGAATTCACTTGACATAAACGACACCATTCCTTTATCTGTCCACAAGATGACAGGCAATGGTAGCGTAAAAGAGTCCTCACCTTCCCCAAAAAAATGCCATTCGTGAGAGTCACCAATATGGTGCATAATCATTTCAGTAGGATTGAAACTTTCGTCGATCACTTCTTCAGTGTCTAGCTGAGCGAAAGAAGAAAAGGAATTCAAAACAAGCATGAGCATGAAAGCCACTGTAATCTTAGAAGATTTGTGTGTTGCCATAAATAGTTGACTTAATATCAATTCAAAATTTCGTGCAAATGTATGTTTTTACTTTCTAATTTTAAATGAAAGCTTCAAAAAAATATTTCTTCTTTAACGTAAAAATAATTTTTACATTTTTGTGAAACTATTCAGTTTAGTTTTCCTCTTTTGGGTTGATGAGTTTGATGACCTGTATAGCTTCAAAAATTAAAAACAAAAAGTAAGGCACAAAAAAGTTCAAGATATTAGCGAACGAGGGCTTTTCTTCTGAAAGAAATCCTGGAAGTAAAAAAAGTATAGCTGCCAGCATCTTCAGTAAACTCGTCCCCATAAAAGCATAGCCAGCATAGTCTTTGGAATTTACATAAACCAGGTGTATAATTCCTGCTACAGCTAATGCGGAAATAACATGAAATAGATAAATTGAGCTGATAGAATAGTAAGTAATTATGGATAATGCTGAATCTAGCCCCCAGTGAATTAGAAAGACAACTAAAGAAAAAATTAATATCGAGATATAAGGATTCTGAAAACTCTTTTTCATGTGTTTGTTTTTAATGTTTTAATGGCCACATGTTTTATTCCTTAAAATTTTTTAGTGAAGTAATGACCTGTATCAGGGCAACGAAAATACCAAGAAGGGATAAAACAATAGTAAATACTCTGGAAGAATCTGTGTAAGTTTTATCCAGCCAGATCCCTAAGAAAACAGAACCAGCAATAACAATAGCCATTTGCAAACCCAGTCCGGTAAAGTACAACCAGGGATTAGGCTTATTGTTCCTTTTGGACACTATCTTTAGGCTCTTTTTTTGGTTATAGTTGCTTGCTCTTTTCTGGACAGAGATTTTACATTGCCTTTCATATTACAAGTCGCATTTAGCGCAGCCCCAGGTTCTATAGAGAGTTTATCCGTAAACACTTCCCCTTCAATTTTGGCAGTAGCTCGTAAGGTCAAAAATTTACTCACTTTTAATTCTCCTTTAAACTCTCCTTCAAAATCTGCGTTTTCACACTCGATCTGACCTTCGATGTAACCTGTTTTACCTACAACAATTTTTCCGGGCGTTTTGATATTTCCTATCAATTTTCCTTCTATTCGGAAACTCCCCTGTGACTCAATATTTCCTGTAAAAGTAGTTCCTTGAGCTATTTTATTTTGCTCCTTGGTTAAGTCTGAATTCACTGGTCTTTTTTTTTCTGAAAACATATTTATCTATAATTTTCTAAATAATCATCAAGGTTTTTATTGATCTGAACAATCTTGTAATTTTCTTGTGATATCGCAAAATAAGTGAAATTTTTGTCAATAATAGCATTATTAATAAGCTTTTTAACTAAAGTTTCGGCACTTGATTCACTTTTAAGACCATCGATAGTGACCAAAGTTTGATTCTGGTTATAAACATCTTCCCTAAGGGACAACTCAAGATCTTCCTCTTTTTGTATAGCAGCAGATAAATTTTTCTTAACTTCTTCAATTTCAGACTCTTGTATAGCTTTTCTGTTAAAATTAAATACCAATATATATTCAGCATCAGGATCTGGCTCCATATCAAATTCAGCCGAAAAAGAGGCATTCTTTAATTCCCTGTATTTTTCCTGAGCATATTTACCTTCTTTAGATTGAGGGTAAGTTAAAGCTACGTAATTAAGCGCTTCTGTGTAAGCTTCTATTCCTTCAAGTTTGGCAATGACCCGGGCTTTGAGAAGTTCTAATTTTGGCAGAATCGAATTTCCTACAAAAACATGTGTATAAGTTTCAATTTCTTCAAAAACGTCTTCATAATTCCCAGCTTTGTAATCCCTGTACAACACGTTATAAATATTTTGAGGATTATTGGCTGCAGTTCTATAGGCTTCAGGATTTCTTAATATACTAGCATATCTGGAATCCGGATGCTGGTTCAATATATCCGATTTCCATTGGTTGGCCATCACATCATCACCAATCTCATCATAGATTTTATAGAGGTAATATTTGGAAGGCAAAATAAGACGCTCCTCTGGATTACTCTCCAGCAGATTAGTCAAATTTGAAATAGCTAGATTATATTTTCTGAATTTATCCTTGTAGATGATACCGAGTTGATAATTCGCGAAGTTTCTCTCAGCAGAAATACTATCGATTATTTTTTCATCATCAGGGATTTTTGCGATATAGGTTTCGGGATCGTATTCTGCTTTTAAAGGTTCCTCATCTACAATAGCTTCTTCGCTTTCATTTTCAAGTCCGGTGTTTCTGACAGGATTCCTTCTCCAATCATCCGTTAGCTGTATATCCCCCCAAATCTTCTTAAACGCCTGCTCCCCCTTTTGTAGTTCACTGCTGTCATAAAAATAAAAGTTACTGGTACTGGTTTTTCCTGCTCCAATTTTACTCTTCTGTTGACCAAATCTAGAATTGGCTAATTTAGAAGCGGTTTCGCTGGCGAAGACACTTTTTTCTTCTTCCTTAAGTTCTTTTATGTAAGCGGTGAATATGTTAATGCGTTCTTCGTCTGAAGCACTCACTAAATCTAAAATGCTGTCATTTTCCTTTACAATTCTTTCAAATCTAATAACCTCTTCCAGATTGTCCCTTTTCCTTTTAATCTGAATATGCTCTAAAGTAGTCTCCGATAAATTGGTCAACGTGCTGTCATAATATTTACCAGCGGTTTCGTAAGACGCTTTGCCAAAAAAGATCTCACCAAGATTAAAATAATTTCTGCTTTTCAAATACTTATCGCGAGGCTCCTCTCTAAGAGATGCATTGAATTTATCTATGGCCAGTTCTACAGAATCTTTTGCTAACCTGAAAACTGCATTATCGTAGTGTATAAAGTCTAAAAAAGGGCGATTTTCTCGGTTTTCTATCATTTCCTGAAAAACCAATTCGGTCTCATCCCAAAGTGTGTTTTCAAGATCTTTAAGCCTCAGTTTTTCCAGTTTTGAATGAATCATATAACGGCGTGGCGACTTTCTATTCAAAGCAATCACGGCATCAAAACTTACTCTGGCACTGTCTTTTTCTCCTAATAAAGAAAATAACTGACCTTTGATGAAAAGCAACCTTCCTTTCTTTTCGTCGTCTGGCGCAGTTTCTATGGCTGTTCTTAAAGGAGAAATAGCTAATTTCTTTTCATCTTCAAAGATATAAGCCTGCGCCAGAGTTGAAGATGCTTCATGTTGTTCTGATGCTGATAATTCCGTAGTCTGAATTAGCGAATCCAGGTTTTGAATAACTACATCGGTATTTTCAAGTCTCAAATTGGTTTTTTCAGCCCAGATTTTAGCTTCATTAATGGTAGAGCTTTCCGGATAATGATTCAGGATAAAGCTAAAGGCATCTTTGGCAGGGATAAACCGCTGATCGAAATAACGGGCTTTTCCCAAAAGCAAAAAAGCTTCGTCTATCTGTGGATTGAATTCTTCACCCTCTATAAACATCGAATGTTTTTGGATAGCTTTCGTTGCTTTCTCTTCTGCTTTTTGAAAGGGCGTATTCTCAGAATCCTCAGAATTTTGTCCTCTGTTTGGTGAAGGCGTTTCTTTTATAGCCATTCTTTCAATTGGCAAAACCGCCCAGTAATCTTCATTATAAGCGTTTTGAACTTCTTTTTTGCCTTGATCAAGAGCAAGATTGCCATTATAAACGATGTTATAATAGGTTGTCATGGCATGAAAATTCCTATTCAAGAATTTATCTTTTTTTCTTGAACAGGCAGTAATCAGACTCACCCCAAGAATAAGTACGAGTAAAAATTTTATGCGCATCTATAACAATCTAGCCATTATAACTGAAAAATTTAAGTGAAAGTATGTAAATGTAAAAATAGGCAGATTTTATAAATTCTGGCTTTTCAATTCAAAAAATGAAAAATCACCTTTCAAAATAAAGCTCCAGCTCTTTCAAGGTGGCTTCACTGGTATAAATATCTTTTACAACTTCTCCTTTGTCCAAAACCACAATACGCTCACAAACCTCTGTGACGTGCATCAGATCATGACTAGAAACCAAAACCGTAACATGTTTTTGAGAAGACAATTCTTTGATGATTTTTTTAAGTCGGATTTGAGTGGTTGGATCGAGATTGGCAAAAGGCTCGTCTAAAATAACAACTTCAGGATTGCCGATGAGGGTGGCGACGATTCCTACTTTCTTTTGATTTCCTTTGGATAAATCTCTCAAATATTTTTTTTGATTCAGGATTTCTCCATGAAAAAAATCTTCAAACTCTGCCAAAAGTTCATCTACCTCAGCTTTAGACGTGTTTCGCAAATCTCCAATGAAATAAAAGTATTCTTCAGCAGTAAGGTAGCCTATCAAAAAACTTTCGTCTATAAATGAGGACGTGAACGGTTTCCATTCTTCGCTTTGACTCACCACAATTCCTTTGTTTTCTATCTGCCCTGTTGTAGGCAGAATAAGATCCAAAAGCAGGCTAAAAAACGTGGTTTTCCCTGCTCCATTATTTCCTACTAAGCCAAAACTTTGACCTTTCGGGATGTCAAGAGCTTCTATATCTAAAACTTTACCGGCATTATAACTCTTGGATAAATTTTGAACTTGAATAATCGTTTCCATAAGGTGTCGTTATTTTTTTTCTGAAAAGGCTGAAATGGTCTTGTATTTTGTCTTTTGATACAGGTTCTCTATGAGTTTGAGGAAGTAGGATTTAAAAATTAAGCCTAAAACTCCGCTCAATGCCAGAACAATAATACCTGCATTGAAATTGATAAGTTTATAAGGCACATAGAAAATAAGCATCGGACCAAGAATTTTGGGCAAGGCGATAAGCAGCTGAGTTGGATTGAAACCCTGAGTATTACTAAAGGCTTTTGCCTTTTGGTTGAGTTCAATTGGCACTCTATTCAGCGCACCACCATACAAAGTAATAAATGAATTCAGACCAATATTAAAAGATGCGCCAGCAGCAATCATCGCAAAAATATCCCAGCCAAAATAAATGTAAGGCGTACTTAAGATAAAAGACACCGCGCAGCCAATAGCCATCAGTAACCATTTGGACTCCAGGTATTGTTTATACGAAACATTCTGGCTCATCATCAATTTGTAATACTCACTATCCCAGGAAGGCACCAACTGCCCAAAGGTCATTAGAAACCCCCCTGTGACAAACATGGCAGCAAAGGCTAAAAAAACAGGCATATCTTTATATATATCCTGTGTAAAAATGAGTAGGCCATAAAACAAAAACAAAAAAGACATTATTAAAACCTGCTTGGGCCTTGCGTTTCTGGTAATCATTTTGACATCGTTTTTCAAAAACGTAGCTAAGGTTCCAAATCGATTTAAAAATTCAAGATTATAATTTTTGAATTTTTCTTTTTTGGCCTGGACAGCACCATCCACATAAAAATTGGCTCTTAGTAACCTATAATTCATTTTGAATAAGAAAATAACCAAAGCTAAAGGAAGAACAACGGTATAACCGACTTTGTAAAATGAATTAAAGAAGACTCCAGTATAAGGCGTTATATCAAACACGTTAAAATACTGCAAGCCAACAAACGCAGCTAATAAAGCGATGACGACAAAAAATACTGTCTTGTTTTTATTCAGAATAAAATTCAGAAAGTTAATTGAAAAACTGATGGACAGAATACTTATAAACCACAGCAAGACCATGACTGGATGATAACCTTGAACCATCAACACAACAGCTAAGGGTATAAAAAACAACAAGGGTAAAATATTGAAAAACGAAAACGATGTTTTCAAAAGTAAAAACTGAATAACCGACTGTCTTTTGATGGGAAGCAACAACATAGGTTTGATGTTCATCACTGGCAGCTGTTGCATAAAGTACCTCAGGGCGAGATCGCCCAGCACCCAATAAATCAAATAATTATTAATGAGGGCAAAAGGATCCTGATCGGGAACAGACGTCTTAAAAATAAAAAACACCCCAATACCAGCTAAAACGGCTATGCTTGCAAAATAAAGTGCCCCTAAAAGCATTAAGATCTTAATAGCCAGTCCTTTTTCAAAAAAAGAAGAACGCCTGAATTGTTTCCACTCAAGGCTTAAGAATCGCTTAGTAGTCATCCCGTGAAGTTTCTTAGGTTAGTCTAAAGATTGCTAAAATGTTACAAACTTGCTTTTTCAAATTAAGTTCAAAAATTCATTTTTATAAGTATTAAATATAGTTATTTTTATAAAAAATTTTAAAAATGAAGCAAATCCCAGTAATTTTATTGTTGATATTGGCTCAAAGCTTAGCTTATGCCCAGGATGATTATCCAGACCTTAATCAGATATCCAAACGCCTAAAATCCTTAGATAAAAACTCAAATGTTAACCTCTCTACTTTAACCGAAACTATTGGAGGGAATGACATTCAGGTTTTAAAAATTGGCAAAGGAGATGTGAATTATAAACCCGCTATCGCTGTTCTTGGCGGTGTGGAAGGCTACCATGTATTAAGCGTAGAGCTGGCTTTACAATTTGCAGAGCGGATTGCAACGGATGAGGAAGCTCTGGACAAAACCACTTTTTACGTCTTTCCTAACATGTCCCCGGAAGCTTACGCTCAGTACCATCACCAACTGAAATACGAGCGCAGAGGAAATGCAGCAAATCTAGACCATGATCGTGACGGCAGACTAAATGAAGATCCTTTCGAAGACTTAAATAAGGATGGCTATATCACCAAGATTCGTGTCAAAAGCCCTCTTGGAAAACACATCCCTCATCCTGAAAATGAAAAGATTTTAATTGAAGTGGATACAACCTCTTCAAAGGCAACACGCTATCTAGTGTATTCTGAGGGCATCGATAACGATAAAGACGGTAAATTCAATGAGGGTTTAAAGGAAGGTGTTGCCTTCAATAAGAGTTTTACCTATAATTTTCCTGCTTTTGAGCCACTTGCAGGAAATTATGCAGTGTCACAAAAAGAAAGCAGGGCCTTACTCGATTATCTTTTTAAACAATGGAATATTTATGCCTTTGTGACTTTTGGACCTGCGAATAACTTGTCTTCTCCACTTAAATACAATGCTCAGGAAGCCAAAAAGAGAATCGTTTCTTCACCTTTGGAAGGTGACGTTGCCATCAATAAAATGATTTCGGATCTATATAACGAAAGCATCTCCCAAAAGCCATTTATGCAGGATAATATGGGAACCGATGGCGATTTCTTTCAGTGGGCGTATTTTCATTTTGGGAGGTTGAGTTTTAGCACCCCAGGCTGGTGGATTCCGGAAGCAGAAAAGGACACGACATCCACTTCAGATGAAAAGATAAAAGACACTAAACTCTTCAACTTCATGAAATGGGCAGACCAAGAAAATAGGGATGATGTTTTCGTGGATTGGGAAAAGATCGATCACCCCGACTTTGCAAACCAAACTGTGGAAGTAGGAGGTGTAAAGCCCTTTGTCATGGAAAACCCTCCGTTTACAAAAGTGGATAGCATCGCCATAGAACACACTGATTTTATTCTGAAATTGGCACAGCAACAACCTAAGCTGGAGTTTCATAATTTAAAAGTTGAAAATCTAAAAGGAGGGCTCAAACGAATAAGCGTGGACTTGCTCAATAACGCCAATTTACCTACCCATTCTGAACTTGGACAACGTTCGAGATGGCTTCGAAAAATCAGAATAGACATCAGCGCCTCCAAAAACGATATTGTGGCAGGTCATAAAATAGAATTACTCGACAGGTTGCAGGCTTTGGAAACCAAGTCTTTATCTTGGATCGTAAAAGGAAACGGAAAACTAAACGTAAAAGCTGGTGCTCCACACACTGGTTTTGCAGAATTAAACATAAACTTATAAGCCATGAAAACAGTCAATTATACTTCACTTTTTTGCCTTGCGCTCTTGTTGATGTCTGGCTCCTTAACTCAGGCTCAGGAAAAATTTTTCAGAGCAATTGGTACGCCTCACGAACCCGAAGTGGAAGCCAGCTGGAACCGCTACAACACCTACGCCGGAATTGTAGATCTGATGGAAAAAATTGCAGACGCCTACCCGAAGTTATCTCGACTAGAGAGCATCGGTAAGTCCTACCAAGGAAAGGATATTTATATGCTAACGATTTCTGATTTTAACACAGGAAATCCAGATGAAAAACCAGCGATGTACATAGATGGTAATATTCATTCCAACGAAATACAAGGCGCAGAATTTTCCCTTTACACGGCCTGGTATCTTACGGAAATGTTTGGGGAATTAGACTTTATCAATCAGTTACTGAAAGATAAAACCTTTTATATAGTCCCAACCATCAATCCAGATGCGAGAGATAATTATATGAAAGAACCCAATACGCCACATTCCCCAAGATCTGGAATGATAGTCCTTGACAACGATGGCGATGGGGAAGCAGGAGAAGATGGATTTAATGACCTCAACGATGACAATCATATTACTTATATGATTCGGAAATCGCCGACGGGGCAATACATAAAGGATCCTCAGGATGAAAGACGCTTGATAAGGGTTTCTATGGAAGAACAAGGCAACTATGAACTGCTTGGCTATGAGGGCATCGATACTGATAGGGATGGAGAAGTTAACGAAGATGGGATTGGTTACTACGACCCCAACAGAGACTGGGGCTGGAAATGGCAACCAGACTATGTGCAACGTGGGGCTTACAAATACCCATTTAGCTTGCCTGAAAGTAGAGCTGTGGCAGATTTTGTGATAAAACACCCCAATATTGCCGGTGCGCAAAGTTACCACAACTACGGTGGTATGATTTTAAGAGGTCCTGGGGCAGAAGAAGATGTTGACACCTATAACAGAGAAGACATTCGCATCTACGATGCCATAGCAGAAAAGGGGGAAGAAATGATTCCTGGCTACAGGTACCTCACTGTTTATAAGGATTTATACTCAGTTTTTGGTGGTGAGCTCGACTGGTTTTATGGGGGAAGAGGGATTTATACCTATACCAATGAATTGATGGTTTCCTATCTTTATTTTCATAAAAATGAAGGAAGAGGCAATCAGGAAGAAGAGTTGAAAGTCGATAAGTATTTGACTTTTGGAGATGCTTTTGTGGATTGGGAAGAATACAAGCATCCTCAATATGGTACTATTGAGGTTGGGGGGTTCAAAAAGAACTTCGGCCGTGCTCATCCCGGATTTCTTTTGGAACAAGATGCCCATAGAAATATGGCCTTCACCATATATCATGCTTATCAAACCCCGAAGCTTAGCATTTTGGATGTAGAAGAAAAATCTATAGGTGGTGGCCTTAAGGAAATAACAGCTACTATTTATAATGAACGCTTAATGCCAACCCATAGCAGCCAGGATTTAAAATACAATATTGAACGACCAGACCTTGTAAGCATTTCCAATGTCGATGTCGTAACAGGAATGATTGTGGAAGACGAAGATTTTAATAAAGTGAAAGAGCAAGTTCACAATCCAGAAACCCTAAGGGTTCCAAGTATTCCAGGCATGGGAACCGTAAAGGTAAGATGGATTGTCTCTGGCAAAGGAAACTATACCATTAATGTGGATTCTGAAAAAGGGGGGAAAGTAAGTTGGAGGGAATAATGTTCCATCGAGCCTTTCGACTTCGCTCAAGACAGGCTTAGTAGAGATGTTGTTGTCACCCATTCTACTTTAGCTTATCTGATCTATTCAAGGACTCAAGGTGACAAAATCAAGCTAATAAGTTGATAAGAAGCACACTATTTTATAGATATTATGAAAACCATATAGCATATAAGGGAAGTGTGCTCTCTACGTTAAAGGCATAGATTTTGTATATTTAAAACTTTAGAAAATAAGCATTTTATCAATCTATTTTATTGACTTGATGAATCAAAAACAAATAAAAAATAAACTACAAACTATCCTTTCGGGAACGAGCAGCGCTAGCTATGATGCAGTTATCCAAGCAGTTGCCAACCACATTAGAACAAGCCAGAGAGCAAGCCCAATGGCTGAAGAAAAACACCAGAACAAATCAAAAGAAACAAAAAGTTTAATTGAATTTGCTGATTAAAATAATTTATTCATCGATTACATTGATGAAGAAAAGTTTATATCTGAAGGTGCTGAGCAAAAGGTATATATAAATGATAACCAATATGTAATTAAGCTCAATGATGCCATTTATTATGCCTCTTGGGAGGATTACTTTATTAATTTGTTGCTACACAATTATTTTTTTTCAGATACAGCCTATCAGTTATTAGGTTTTTACAAAAATGAGAATACCCTTTTTGCAGTAGTTAAACAACGTTACATCAATTCAGACAAGTTAACTAAGCTTTCTGAAGTAAAATCCTTTTTAATAAACAACGGTTATGAAAATACCAAAAATCACGATTATTACAATCCTGAATTAGGAGTCATTTTAGAGGATTTACACGATGAAAATGTTTTAACCCAAAATGGTATTCTTTACTTTATAGATACAGTTTTTTATATAAATCCTGTTGTTTTCAAAAAATAATGAGAATTTCAGTTATAATAAATTCTCAAGCTGGAATAACTAATGCTAATCAAAACTTAAGCTGAAGTATATATTTTAAGCTTTTTAGTACTTTTAACCATGGTTTTTATCAATAAAAGTAATGAGTTCTGCTCTTAAAAACTTTTCAATTGTTATGCTGACAAAAATAATATGAAGTACATATAAAACTCTGTGTTCTTTTTGACTACGTGGTGAGCTAATAAGCATTAACCTGCCAGCGTTTCACTTAGGAAGACAAAGAAACGGAAAACACTAAGCTAAGTACCTAACTAACTGAAACAAGATTAATCGAAATCTGATTTAAAACTAAAATCAAAATTTATGGCAATTCAAAAACCCTTCAATCTAAATCAGTGGATAACAGAAAATCGAGATTTACTAAAGCCACCAGTTGGTAATAAAAACCTCTACAAAGATGCAGGCGATTATATTGTCATGATTGTAGGTGGACCCAACGCTCGCAAAGATTATCACTATAACGAAACCGAAGAATTATTTTACCAGCTGGAAGGTGAAATCGAAGTTCACATTCAGGAAGATGGCAAAAAGAAAACCATGACTTTGGGGCCTGGTGACATGTACCTGCATCCCGCAAAAGTTCCACATTCTCCAGTGAGAAAAGAAGGTTCTATAGGACTTGTAATAGAGCGTAAAAGGAGTCATCTCGATGTAAAGGACGGGTTGCTGTGGTATTGCGACAATTGCAATCATAAGTTGCATGAAGTTTATTTTCCTCTCCATGATATTGAAAAGGATTTTCTAAAGCACTTTGAAGAGTTTTATTCTGATAAAGAATTAAGAACCTGCGATAAGTGTGGTGAAGTGATGCCGGTAGACGAACGATTTACCGCTTAAGCTTTTAACTAGTTTAATTTTTATAAATTCGTTTCAAATTAAAACATTAAAACAATGAGTGATATTTCTAAAGAATTTGGAATCGACGATGCTTTAAAGCAACTCGACATTCAAACCGAAAATAAAGGAACCTCTGTTGGAGAAGACTTTTTCTCAAGCGGAGAGTTTATAGAATCCTACTCGCCGGTAGATGGCGCTTTGATTGGTAAAGTGCAAGCTACCACTAAGGACGATTACGAGAAAGTGGCGAGCACGGCTCACAAAGGCTTTAAAGAATGGAGAACCTGGCCAGCTCCTGCCAGAGGCGAAGTTGTTCGTCAGTTCAACGATGAGTTAAGAAGACTCAAAGCACCGCTTGGTAAACTGGTGTCCTATGAAATGGGAAAATCTTACCAGGAAGGACTTGGAGAAGTTCAGGAAATGATAGACATCTGCGATTTTGCAGTAGGTCTTTCCAGACAATTGCATGGATTAACTATGCACTCCGAGCGTCCGGGACACCGCATGTATGAACAATGGCATCCTTTGGGTGTGGTTGGAATTATTTCAGCCTTCAATTTTCCAGTAGCCGTATGGTCCTGGAATACGGCTCTGGCATGGGTTTGTGGCGATGCCTGCATTTGGAAAGGATCTGAAAAAACACCACTAACCTCTGTGGCCTGCCAAAAAATAGCGGCACGGGTTTTTAAAGAAAATGATGTTCCTGATGGTATTTCATCCCTCATCACAGGAGATTATAAAGTTGGCGAATACATGACCCAGGATAAGCGTGTGCCTTTAATTTCTGCAACAGGCTCCATAAGAATGGGACGTATTGTAGCTCAGGAAGTTGCCAAACGTCTTGGCAAATCTCTATTGGAACTTGGAGGTAACAACGCCATCATCGTAACTCCAGATGCGGATATCAAAAACACGGTGATTGGAGCTGTCTTTGGAGCTGTTGGAACGTGTGGACAACGTTGTACCTCAACCAGAAGAATCATCATACATGAATCTATCTACGATAAGGTAAAAAATGCCATTGTTGATGCTTATCAGCAAATCCGCATTGGAAATCCATTAGACGAAAACAATCACGTAGGTCCTCTCATCGATAAAGATGCGGTTAAAAATTACCTACATGCCTTGGAGGAAGTAAAAAAAGAAGGGGGTAAGATTTTAGTTGAAGGTGGCGTATTAGAAGGAAAAGGCTATGAAAGTGGCTGCTATGTAAAACCAGCTATTGCTGAGGCAGAAAATCAGTTTGATATTGTTCAGCATGAAACGTTTGCTCCTGTCCTATATATTATGAAATATTCTGGTGAAGTAGATAATGCCCTCGATCTTCAAAATGGAGTGGTACAAGGTTTATCTTCTGCGATTATGACCAATAATCTTAGAGAAGCTGAAAAATTCTTATCTGTAGAAGGATCGGATTGTGGTATTGCCAACGTGAACATCGGTACTTCTGGAGCGGAAATTGGTGGTGCTTTTGGAGGAGAAAAAGACACCGGAGGAGGAAGAGAATCTGGCTCTGATGCTTGGAAAGTCTATATGAGACGACAAACCAACACCATCAATTACACCAAAGATCTTCCTCTTGCTCAAGGGATAAAATTCGATTTATAAATTACAGAATCCCTTTAAAGTCAATTTATTTTCGACTTTAAAGGGATTTTAAGTTTAAACTGAAGAACAATTCAATCAAGACTTCAAAAAAGCTTACACAGTTATATAGCTGTTAATTAAATGTTGGTGTAGTTTTTTGTTGGCAATGAAAAAACCACTTAATTTGCATCATTATATTTAGTGATTACGAAAAATAAATAAAAAGGGAGATAATATTATATTTACAATTTGGTGGTTGCTTCTCAAAGAGCTCCATGTATTTGAAATGGGCTTATAATTCTTCACCCTTAAAAACTAAAAACTATGGATTTAAAGGAAATTCAAAATTTGATTAAATTTGTTGCAAAGTCTGGTGCAAGCGAAGTAAAGCTTGAAATGGACGATGTTAAAATCACCATCAAAACTGGTAGTGAAGACGATGGCAAGACTTATGTTCAGCAAATTCCAATGAACATGCCTCAGCAACAAATGCAACAAGCTCCAGTTCAGAATCAGCAACAGCCTCAAGCCCCGGCTTCTGAAGAGAGTCCTGCTCCGAAGGCAAATGATAATGACAAATACGTCACTATAAAATCTCCAATTATTGGAACTTTTTATAGAAAACCTTCTCCAGACAAGGAAACCTATGTTGAAGTGGGTAGTGAAATAAAAGAAGGTGATGTACTTTGTACTATTGAGGCCATGAAACTTTTCAATGAAATTGAAAGTGAAGTTTCTGGAAAAATAGTAAAAGTCTTAGTGGACGATTCCTCACCAGTAGAGTATGATCAACCTCTTTTCTTAGTAGACCCTTCTTAAGGAAGTCAGATGTTTTAGATTTTTCTTTAACCAAAACAAACGTTCATGTTTAAAAAAATACTCATTGCCAATCGTGGAGAAATTGCCTTACGAATTATTCGTACCTGTAAAGAAATGGGCATTAAGACGGTTGCTGTTTACTCTACAGCAGATAAAGAAAGCTTACACGTAAGATTTGCAGATGAAGCTGTTTGCATAGGGCCTCCACAAAGCAGTGAATCCTATCTTAAAATACCTAATATCATTTCGGCAGCAGAAATCACCAACGCAGATGCTATTCATCCTGGGTATGGATTTTTATCTGAAAATGCTGCGTTTTCAAAAATTTGTGAAGAACACGATATCAAGTTTATTGGAGCCAGCCCTGAAATGATAAGTAAAATGGGAGATAAAGCGAGTGCCAAAGCTACAATGAAGGCTGCAGGTGTTCCCTGTGTTCCAGGATCTGAAGGGATTCTGAAAGACTTCCAGGACTGTAAGAAAGTAGCCAAAGAAATCGGGTACCCTGTTATGCTAAAAGCTACAGCTGGTGGTGGTGGAAAAGGTATGCGCGCCGTAAAAAGCGAAGATAAACTTGAAGCTGCCTGGGAATCTGCAAGACAAGAAGCCAAAGCTGGATTTGGTAATAACGACATGTATATGGAAAAGCTCATAGAAGAGCCTCGCCATATCGAAATACAAATCGTTGGAGACCAAACAGGCAAAGCTTGCCATTTGTCTGAAAGGGACTGCTCTGTACAAAGAAGACACCAAAAACTTACCGAAGAGACTCCATCCCCATTTATGACCGATGAACTTCGTGAAAAAATGGGTAATGCCGCTGTAAAGGCTGCAGAGTTTATCAAATATGAAGGCGCCGGTACTATTGAATTTTTGGTAGATAAGCATAGAGACTTTTATTTCATGGAGATGAATACCCGGATACAAGTTGAGCATCCTATTACAGATGAAGTAGTAGACCATGACTTGATAAGAGAGCAAATCTTGGTAGCTGCTGGGGTTCCAATTTCTGGAAAAAACTACTATCCAAAATTACATTCAATAGAATGTAGGATTAATGCTGAAGATCCTTTTCATAATTTCAGACCCTCCCCAGGGAGAATCGAAACTCTACATTTACCAGGAGGTCATGGAGTAAGGGTAGATACTCATGTTTATAGCGGATATATTATCCCACCTAACTACGATTCAATGATCGCTAAACTTATAACAACTGCTCGAACCAGACCGGAGGCTATTAGCAAAATGAAACGAGCTTTAAGTGAATTTGTCGTAGAGGGTGTCAAAACTACAATACCATTTCATTTACAATTGATGGATCATCCGGATTATGTGGAAGGTAATTATACCACAAAATTCATGGAAGACTTCGTTCTTCAGGAAGTAGAAGATGAAGATGATGAGTAAATCATTAAAATTGAAATCTAATATTAAAACGGCTGGTTTTTTTCAAAACCAGCCGTTTTAATTTATACCCAGTCTTTAGGTTTTCGTAATGCATTCACCAGTTTCTCTTCTTCTGAGTCTGTATCTGGATGGTAATTATATTGCCACTGAACGTGTGGAGGAAGGCTCATAAGTATGCTTTCAATTCTACCATTCGTTTTTAAACCAAATAAGGTTCCCTTGTCATGAACAAGGTTGAATTCAACATAACGACCGCGTCTTATTTCCTGCCAGTTTCGTTGCTCTTGAGAGTAATCTAAATTTTTTCGTTTTTCAACTATTGGCACATAAGCCTCTAAAAAGCTGTCACCAACATGTGTCACAAAATCATAAATATCTTCCAGACTTCTTTCAGAGGTAGGCTTTAAATAATCGAAAAACAGCCCTCCTAAACCTCTGGCTTCTTCTCGATGTGAGTTCCAAAAGTAACGATCACAGTTTGCCTTGTAATCAGAATATAGATTTTCCCCAAAAGGGTCACACGCTTCTTTAGAAACAGTGTGGAAATGTTTGGCATCTTCTTCAAAAAGATAATAGGGCGTAAGGTCTTGTCCTCCTCCAAACCACTGGTCAATGATTTTTCCCAGTCTGTTATACATTTCGAAATATCTGAAATTCGCATGCACGGTTGGAACCATCGGATTTTTAGGGTGTAAAACCAGACTTATTCCACAGGCAAAAAAATCACAATCTTGCACATTGAAATAGTTCTGCATGGCTTCAGGTAAATCACCATGAACAGCTGAAATATTAACACCCCCTTTCTCAAAGACAGAACCATTTTCTATAACTCTGGTTCTGCCTCCCCCTCCCTCTTTTCTTTCCCAGAGATCCTGGGAAAAAGAGGCTGTTTCGTCAATAGATTCAAGTTTATCAGTGATTGTATCTTGAAGTTGCTCTATATATTTATAAAATTTGTCTCTCATAATAATACTATCAATATAAATGTAAAAATAAGGCTTTTTAAAAGCTTCAGTTATTGATTTTGTTAAGAATAGGATAAACTAAAAACTCTGATGATGAATAGATGAAACAACATCGTACTTTAGTTCTAAACATTTTCTTATGAAATTCAATACTAAGGCTATACATGGCGGTCAGCACAATATAGATCCAGCTTATGGATCGGTAATGACTCCAATCTATCAAACAACTACTTATACTCAAACTACACCAGGGAGTCATAAAGGTTTTGAATATTCCAGAAGCGGTAATCCTACAAGATCTGCACTCGAAAAATCTCTTGCTTCTATAGAAAACGGAAAGCATGGACTGGCTTTTGGTTCCGGGCTTGCAGCAATAGATGCTATACTCAAAACATTAAAGTCTGGTGACGAGGTGATTTCTACCAATGATCTTTATGGTGGTACTTACAGATTATTCAACGGGATTTATAAGGATTTTGGGATTAAATTTCACTTTATAGGAATGCAGACTGTTGAAACTATTGAGTCCTATATCAATGATAAAACAAAATTAATATGGGTTGAAACTCCTACCAACCCAATAATGAATGTCATCGATATTGAAGCTGTTTCCAAAGTAGCTAAAAAACACAGTCTTCTTCTTGCAGTCGATAATACATTTGCAACAGCTTATCTACAACAGCCTCTGGATTTGGGAGCGGATATAGTTATGCACAGTGCAACCAAATACCTTGGCGGGCATAGCGATGTTGTCTTAGGATCTGTAGTGGTGAACAAGGATAAGCTAGCGGAGCAGTTATATTTTATTCAAAATGCCAGTGGAGCAATTCCTGGACCTATGGATAGTTTTTTGGTGTTAAGGGGTATCAAAACCCTTCATCTAAGGATGCAACGCCACTCTGAAAACGGAAAAGCGGTAGCAGAATATTTACAGAATCATCCTAAAGTTGAGAACGTGTTCTGGCCCGGTCTTGAAAGTCATCCAAATCATGAAGTCGCTAAAAAGCAAATGAAAGATTTTGGAGGAATGGTGTCGTTCACAACCAAAGGCAATTCTTATGAAGAGGCTATAAAATTTGTGGAGAAATTGAAGGTCTTTACCCTAGCAGAATCCCTTGGAGGAGTTGAATCCCTGGCTGGACATCCAGCGAGTATGACTCATGCGAGTGTTCCTAAAAAAGAGCGTGAAAAAACTGGAGTCATAGATTCTTTAATCCGATTAAGTGTAGGTATTGAAGATGAGGAAGATTTGCTTGGGGACTTGAAACAAGCATTAGGCTAAGACTAAATGCCTATCTGTAGCATTTAAAAATATCAGGCTACCACTCCAGATTAAAGATATAACCAACAGCCAGCCAGAACATCCAGTCATCATATTTATTCTGGGGACCAATGGGTCTAAGCCCGTCGACAAAATCTGAAAAATAACGATGCCATCTGAACTCAACAAAAAGATCAGACTTCCGTGAATAATTATATTTTAAGCCAACATGAAGATTTATAGACGTTGTGACATTTGGATTATTTGTAAACGCAGGCTCTTCTCCAGGTCCTGCAAGAAATGTGGGGAAAGTAGTGCCTGGTAAACCAAGGCCCCCCTCTAGAGTAGTATCGGCAAGTGGTGAATAATATACAAAGTTGAAACCTACACCAGCATAGGGTGTCAAAGCACGCGATCTTCTATCAAACTCAATAATCCTCATCAAATAATACTCTAGGCCTGTCCCAGCCTCAAGAACACTCGCATTGCCAAACATGGATCGCAGTTGCAAACCTCCCTGACTATTTTTTTCTGCCCAAACACCGTAGTGATTTTTATTAGTGGAATGATAGGATATAGTAGTTCTGACGGTAAAATGCTCATTGAAATACGGTCCTAAAAGTGGTTTGTTTGAATAGCAATTTCCACATCCAAAATACAAATAATGATTCACTCCAACACCAAGTCCTGAATTTTTTAGATTGGATTCGACATCATATCGTAACCCATAGTCACCCCTAAAGGAAACTGGTCCAGCCATTACCGAAATTTCGTGAGTGATTTGAGCGAGAGCTTCCGTTTTAATCCCTAGTACTGTAAAACATAAGAAAGCAATGACGATATAATGCTTGAACTTCATGAAAAGGAATTAATTGGACAAATATAGAAAAACAAAAAAATAAACCAGCTTATAATCTTGAAATATGAGGCTGTAAGCAATTAGGACTCAAGCAAATATTAATCAATTTTTAAGGTATCTCTAAAATCGAAATTATATCTTTGCGGAACCAATAAAAAAATAACCAATAAATAAGAATAATAAAATGAGTGAAGAGATAAAAAAATTTTTAGATACAGTTTCAGAAAAGAATCCAAATCAGCCTGAATTTTTACAAGCAGTTGATGAAGTAGCAGAAACTATCATTCCTTTCATGGAAGAAAATCCGAAGTATAAAAACCATAAGTTATTGGAGCGTATGGTAGAGCCAGAGCGTGTGGTTATGTTTAGAGTGACCTGGGTAGATGACAATGGCGAAATACAGGTAAATAGAGGATACCGAGTTCAAATGAATTCAGCAATCGGGCCCTATAAAGGCGGGTTAAGGTTTCACCCTTCTGTAAACTTAAGTATTTTGAAGTTTTTAGCCTTTGAGCAAGTTTTCAAAAACAGTTTGACTACCCTTCCAATGGGTGGCGGCAAAGGAGGTTCAGACTTTGATCCTAAAGGTAAGTCTGATAATGAAGTGATGCGATTCTGCCAAAGCTTTATGACTGAGTTGTACCGACATATAGGAAACGATAAAGATGTGCCCGCTGGAGACATTGGAGTTGGTGGTCGTGAAATTGGTTATCTCTTTGGTCAATACAAGCGAATTCAAAATGAATTTACAGGCATTTTGACAGGAAAAGGGCCGTCTTTTGGAGGGTCTCTTATTCGTCCGGAAGCGACAGGTTATGGCGTAGTGTATTTTACTAAAGATATGCTTGAACGCAACAATGAGGATTTTAGCGGTAAAAAAGTGGCTATTTCTGGCTCAGGAAATGTTGCACAGTATGCTTTCCAAAAAGCCATACATCTTGGTGCTGTTGTAGTAACTTTATCAGATTCTTCAGGATTTGTCTATAGTCAAAACGGTTTCCATTCAAAAGAATTTGATTTCTTACAGGAACTAAAAAACGAAAGACGTGGTAGAATCCATGAAATGGCAGACAAATTTGAACATGTTGAATATTTTGAAGGTAAAAAACCATGGGATGTTGGTACACCTATAGACATTGCTCTGCCATGTGCTACCCAAAACGAATTGAATGAAGACGATGCCTATAAGCTGGTTAACAAGAAAGTCAGATTTGTAGCTGAAGGTGCTAACATGCCATGTACTCCAGAAGCTGTTGAGTACTTCCATAAGAAAGGCGTAATTTTTGCTCCAGGAAAAGCATCTAACGCAGGAGGTGTGAGTGTTTCAGGACTTGAAATGTCTCAAAACTCGATGAGATATAACTGGACATCAGAAGAAGTTGATAGTAAATTAAAACAAATCATGAATGATATTCATGAAGCATGTGTCACTTATGGAAAAGATAAAAGCGGTCATGTGGATTATGTAAAGGGAGCCAATATCGCAGGTTTTGTAAAAGTAGCAGACGCTATGATTGCTCAGGGTGCAGTATAAATTATCTCTATAAAATTTCCAAAAAGCCAGTTGTAATCATATTCAACTGGCTTTTTTAGGTTTAAGCCTATTTTTTACAATAAATTCGACCCAAATATAGTTTTAAGAAAACAGATGATGTACATGAAAAATTTTTCGCTTTTGATTTTACTTTTCCCCTGCTTTCTTTTAGCTCAAAACTTTTCTGAGCGCTGGGAAAGTTATTATTCATATTACAACATCACAGATTTATATGAAAGCAAAAACAAAATATATGCAGCAGCAGAAAACGTTTATTTTGTTTATGATATTCCTTCTCAAACTGTTGAAACCGTCACCTCTATTCAGGGTCTGTCTGGAGAACAAATCTCAAAAATTTATCACTCAGAAGCTTACGGGTTAACTTGTATAGGATATAAAAACGGGCTTCTGCAAATAGTGATGGATAACAATCAGAATATATTTACAGTAGTTGATATAAGAGACAAGGTTTCAATTTCTCCAAATGATAAACAAATCAATAATTTTTTTGAGTTTGAAGGTGTTCTTTACATCTCTACAGATTTCGGTATAGCTAAATATAACTTAGAGAGCTTAGAGTTTGAAGAATCTTTCTTTATCGGTAACAATGGTGAACAAATACAAATCAACCAAATCACAATTGCTGAAGGAAAGATTTACGCTGCTACCACAATACAAGGGATAAAAACGGCAGCAATTGATAACCCGAATCTTATTGATTTTCAGAACTGGCAAACTGAATATCCCGGAAACTGGAAAGGTGTTCTTTCGTTTTCTGATAGAATATTTGGCTTAAGAAATAACAACAGTATTTATGAATTAGAAAACGGTTCAGCTTCAGTTTTTAATGCTATTGATTCTGAGGTGTCAGGATTCAATGTAAGTGGTGATCAACTCGTCATTACTGCTTCCAACCGAGTTTTGGCTTACAATTCAGAACTGAATCTTCAGGCGTTTATCAATCAAGTTCAGGAAGCAGAGTTTGATATTAACACCTCCGTGGCAAGCAATGGCCAGTATTTTTTGGGACATACCCGTTTAGGTTTATTGAATTTTAATTCGAGAGAACTCGAAACCTATTCAGAACTAAGCCCGAAGGGGCCTTTATTGAATAGAATATTTAGCCTGAATGCTACACCCACAGATCTTTGGATAACCTTCGGAGAATATAGTCAATTCCTGAATCCCTATCCGTTAAACTATAGAGGCTTGAGCCGTATGACTCCTCAAAGCTGGGTTAATATCCAGGTAGAGAATCTTGGAAATGCTGCAGAATTATCTGAAGTTACAATAGACCCTCAAAATCCTGAGCATATATTTGTGAATAGTTATTTTGATGGACTTCTTGAAATTGAAAATAATGAACTTATCAATAGTTACGATAATTCAAATAGCAATATAGAGGGCGTTGACGGCTTTCCAGATAATAACAGAATTGCTTCCAGTGCGTTTGACAGTGAGAATAATCTCTATTTCGTTGATTCGAATTCTCCCACCCCTGTGAAAAGATTAACCCCTAGTGGAAACATACAAAAATTTGAGGCTGAAGATGGATTCCTCACCCCTACTGAAACCAATACAGGTAAATTGGTTATAAACCAAAGCGGTGTTCTTTTTATTGCCACCTTAAAAGACGGGATTGTAGTTTTTAATACTACCAACAACCAGTCAGGTCTCATAACGAGTAATGTTCAGGGGGTAGATTTTCCAGATACGTTTAATGTAAACCCCAATATTACAGCTTTAGAAATAGATCAGGATTCTCGTCTATGGATAGGTACAGAAGCAGGTTTAAGAGTGATGCCCAATCCAAACTCTATTCTCGATGAAAATGCTGGAGTAAACGTGTCTCCTATCATCATAGGAGATATCGATGGTCTGCCTCAGGAACTCCTATTTGAGCAGTTTATTACAGATATAGCGACAGATGGAGCCAATAACAAATGGATTGCTACAGCAGATTCCGGTGTGTTCCAAGTCTCTCCAAATGGAAGAGAAATTCTCAATATTTTCAATAAGGATAACTCTCCCCTACCCACCAACAGCGTGAAAACCATTGCTGTAAATCAAGTTACAGGGGAGGTGTTTTTGGGAACAACTAATGGTTTGCTTTCCTACTCTAGTCTTATAACTTCAGGCAATGAAACTCTTGAAAATTTAAGAGCTTTCCCAAATCCTGTAAGGCCTCACTATAACGGGCTTGTGACCATAGATGGGCTTACTGATGGTGCAAACGTAAAGATTACGGATGTTACAGGTAATTTAGTATTTGAAGATTTTGCAGATGGTGGCACTTTGCAATGGGATACCAGAGCTTTTGGAAAGCACAAAGTCGCCTCTGGAGTCTACTTAATTATTGTCACAGGAGAAGATCAAATTGAAAATAAAGTGGGTAAATTAATGATCATACGCTGATGCAAATCAAAACAAAAGCCGTTGTCATTTCCAGCATAAAGTATGGAGAAGCAAACCTCATCGCCAAATGCTTTACTGAAGAAAAGGGTCTGGTGTCTTATATTCTGAAAGGCATTCGCAAATCCAAAAGAGGAAAATTAAGAATGTCTATGTTTCAGCAGCTCTCTCTGTTAGAAATTGAAACTTTTCATAAAGACAATAAAAGCCTTCAGTATTTAAAAGAAGTTAGAGTTTTTCACCCTTACCAAAGCTTGCAATCCAATGTTTATAAATCTACAATGGTGATGTTTCTGGCTGAGGTTTTGAAAAGCTGCATTCAGGAGGAAGAAAAAAATGAAGCTTTATTTAAATTTCTAGAAGAGAGTTTTGTGTATCTGGACGAAGCTGAATCTATTAAAAACTTTCACCTGCATTTTGTCGTAAAACTAACTCAGTTCCTTGGTTTTTATCCTGATAGTCATAGTATAGCTTTTCCTTATTTCGATATGCTTAATGGCATTTTCCAGCTTAAAGAATACAACTCCTATTCGTTTAATAATGCAAATTCAGAATTGCTAAAGGAGCTGATGAACTATTCGGAATACAGCGAAGCCAACCAAATCAAACTCAATCAGGACCGAAGAAAAAGCTTTCTGGACTTTATGATGTTATATTATGAGTTACACCTACAGGGCTTTAGAAAACCTAAATCTCTTGAAATCCTTCAGCAAATTTTTTAGCTATAGTCCCCTTTCCTTCTGAATTTGCTCATAGGCTTCCTGAACTTTATTAAATTTTTCCTGAGCCCCTTTTTGATAGGCTTCATCCATATGCTGAAGTTTATCGGGATGAAATTTTTTGGCCATGGATCTGTACGCTTTTTTAACTTCAGAATCGCTTGCAGACTTCTCAATTTCTAGAATTTTATAGGCATTATCCGCAGATTTAAAGAACATCGCTTTAATGCTTTCAAAATCTGAATTTGCCAACTGAAGATTTTGAGATATCTCTAATAAAACTCTGAGTTCTGCTTCTGAAACATGACCATCTGCATTCGAAATATTAAAAAGGAAATGTAGAATTTGAAGCCTGACTTCATAGCGTACTCTAGGCCTTAGATAGTTGCATATTTTATCTACCGAAATTTCACGGTTTTTAATAACATCGTTGAATGTTCTAAAGGTTGCGTTGGCTCTTTCTTTACCATAGGCCTGTACAAAGTACATTCTCACGAAATCCATCTCCTGCTGACTTACTTTGCCATCGGCTTTAATGACCAAAGAGGACAAAGAAAGGAGATTGAGTTCAAAATCTCCAGGCGAAACCTGCCCACCTTGTTCCTGGAAAATTTTCCCAAATCCTCCGCCAGTAGTGGACGAAGAACTTCTAAAAATCCTATCTAAAATAGAACCAATTATAAATCCTATTACAGCTCCTACAAAACCTCTAACATAAAAGCCAAGAATGGCACCAATCCACTTCAAATCAAATAATTTTGAATGCAAATATATAAGCATCACATGGTATAATTCAGAAATCTGAAGCTTTTTTAAGAAGATTGAACAATAGACAACAGAATTAAAATCATTGTGTTAAGAACTAACGAGATAAAAGACAATTTTATACATTTGTATTTAAATTCAGTTTAAATAAAAATCAAGATATATGTATCCACCAGAATTAGTAAAACCAATGCAGCAGGAATTAACCGCTGTAGGTTTCGATGAGTTAAGAAGCAAAGCTGATGTTGATGTTGCTTTGGCTAAGGAAGGAACAACATTGGTAGTCGTCAATTCAGTTTGTGGCTGTGCAGCTGCAAACGCAAGACCAGGAGCTATAAAATCACTTCAGAATGCCAAGACACCAGATCATCTGGTCACTGTTTTCGCAGGAGTAGATAAAGAAGCTACCGATGAAGCAAGAGCCAAAATGATACCTTTCCCTCCAAGTTCGCCCTCTATGGCCCTTTTCAAGGATGGAGAATTGGTTCACATGCTGGAAAGACATCACATCGAAGGCAGACCTGCAGAAATGATTGCAGATAACCTTATGGATGCTTATAACGAGCATTGCTAAAAATTAAAAACATCGAAAAAGCCGCTTTTTAAATAAAAAGCGGCTTTTTTTAATTGAAAACTTCAGATGCAGCTTAAAAATAAGCAGTAAAATGTAATTTTGACGTGTAAATTACTTTCAAGAAATCCACCACATGAAGAAAATTATTTCATATCCGCTTTCTGTTATTTTTTATCTCTTTTTTGGATTAACACTTCTTATTTTTCATGTTTTACAATGGATTTCGTTCAATCTTTTCGGTTATCAGGCCCACAAAAAAAGTGTTGACGTTTTTAACTTTTTCCTGTTGCGCTGCCTAAACCTTGTAGGGACCAGGTTTCAATTCAAGAACTCTTTTTCATTTGAAAAAAACCGCCCCCATATCATTGTTTCCAATCACCAAAGCATGTTCGATATTCCCCCAATTATCTGGTACATGAGGCAGTTACATCCCAAATTCATCAGTAAAAAAGAACTGGCAAAAGGCATTCCTAGTATCTCTTATAATTTAAGGCATGGAGGTTCTGTGTTAATCGATAGGAAAAACGCTGGACAAGCTCTTGGTCAGATCAAAAAACTAGGCCATTACATTTCTGAAACCAAACGAGCTGCCGTTATTTTTCCTGAGGGAACACGAAGCAAAACAGGGGTTCCAAAACAATTTGCTTTCAATGGACTCAAAACTTTATTTGAAGCCTGTCCAGATGCCGTTGTTGTCCCTGTTTGCATTAACAACTCCTGGAAACTTCAGCGATACGGGATGTTCCCTTTAGGCGTAGGCGCTTTTTTAAAGCTCGAAGTCTTACAACCCCTGCAAGTGAAAGATTTTGAAATTCCAGAATTGATTCAACTTATCGAGAAGATTATTACAGAAAACGTTCAATTGGAGTAAAGCTTATGACGCAACCAGAAATCATTTCAAACACTAAAATCTTTGTCCAGGAAACCCTTAAAGATGCAGAAGGTGGACACGACTGGTTCCATATTTTAAGAGTTTATAACAATGCCAGGCATATTTTATCCAAAGAAACTGCTGATACATTTATAGTAGAACTAGCCAGTTTACTTCACGACATTGCCGACTCCAAGTTTCACAAAGGCAATGAAGAGATAGGCCCGCAAAAAGCAAAAGCCTTTTTAGAAACGCAAGCCGTAGATCCGGAAGTGATCAATCATGTGGTGAGCATCATCGAAAATATATCCTACAAAGGCGGTCATAAGTCTTCAGATTTTCATTCGATTGAGTTGGATATCGTTCAGGATGCAGACCGACTGGATGCCATAGGTGCTATAGGAATTGCGCGAACCTTCAACTTTGGCGGTTTCAAAAACAACCCCCTTTACGATCCGGAGATACCTGCAAATCCGAACCAAAGCAAAAAAGAATACAAGAAATCCAGGTCTCCCACTATCAATCATTTTTATGAAAAACTACTGCTTCTGAAAGACAAAATGAATACAGAGACCGCTAAAGAGATTGCCACCAAGCGCCATGAGTTCATGGAAACATTCTTAGACCAGTTTTACAAAGAGTGGGAAGGTGAGCTTTGAGTTTACCTGATGGAAAGCACCAAGTCTTCAGACAGGACAAACACATCTTCATCCTCTTCTGGCTCTATCAGAAAATGACCCGTAAACGTCCCGAAAGCTGGTAAAATAAGTTGCTGCTTTTTCCTGTAAAAACAAGACAGTTTCAATTGTTGTCGTCCTTCTCCTCTCAACCTGTAGCCAGGATGCAAATGCCCACAAATATTAAAAAAGCCCTCTTTTTCCAAGGGATGATGAGTCAAAAACAAAGCCTCGTAAGTGAGTTGCGGCAGCACTTCAATTCCAAGATCTTCAAAACAGTACTGCGGAATGATATCGTGATTACCGATGATGAGTGTCATTTTCACTTTTTGTAATTTCACCCAGGCTGTAAATCTTTCCCAGTCTTTATTTTGGGTAGAATGGAATAGATCTCCTAGAAATATCAGCTTATCCGGCTCAAATTCATCAAGGATTTGATTCAGTTTACGGAAGTTTTCCAACCCAACCTGAGCTGGTAAAGCACTCCCATTTTTTCTAAAATGATCTATCTTTCCAAAATGTACATCAGCAATTAAAACTGAGTTTTGGGATGGCCAATACAGGCACCCACTCGGGTGCATTATAAAATCGTGACGTCCGTAATTAAGTTGCAAAAATTATTGTGTTTATATTCTGAAATTAAAACTGCTAAATAATGGAAATTGTAGCCGTTGGCCTCAACTCTCCAGTTTGGAAGTGAACTGTTTTAGTTTTCCGCTTTCTGAGCGTTCCAACTCTTCTTTTCTTTCAAAAATTAGCAACAGACCTTTTTCTAAATAGGTGTCAACAGCCTTATGGATAGATTGCTTTTGATCTTGATTCAGTTCACTTTCAGCTTTGTAGTAAATGACGAATTTAGATAGCTCTTCCTGTACGATTTTGATTTCTTTCACCAGTCCTGCATCTTCAATGACAGACTTGGTGACATAGTAAAAACTTAAAGCAGGTACTTTTTTACCGCTTGGTAAAATCGCAAACTCATTGGTTCTCCCTGTGAGCGATTTTAGAATTTGATTTTGAGGGGTTGACTTTTCATCGATCACACCCCTGTCGCCAATTTGATAGCGTATAAACGGATGTGCTTTATTATACAGGGATGTAATGACAATATCCCCTTCTTGTCCATTGGGCAATGCATAACCATCCTGATCCACCACTTCAACATAAATCGTTTGGTTGTTGAGCTGCCAATCGCCTTTCGGATTTTCAAAAGCAATAATCCCTAATTCACTGGCACCATATTCATTCACAACCGCAACACCAAACTGACTTTCGAGAAGCGCTCTGTCTTCGTCAAAAAGCATTTCGCTAGTCGCAATACACAATTTTAGGGTTGGACAAATCGATTTTAAAACAACCTGCTGTTCTTTCAGAAACTTGGCAAAAAGAACGATAGAACTTGTGTATCCATTGATGTAATCAAAAGGTTTTTCCTGAAATAAATTCAAAAACTTATGCAGATTAGTTTCAGATAAATCAAAAATATCAAAGCGGTGCCTGTTGGCTAAAATGTCTTTGAAGCGTTCTTTTTGATGACCTACAAAATCTCTGGGAATACCATAAAAACGGGCTTCGTAGGAAAAATTCATATCGATTCCGTGTTGTTTATACAACCAAATCGTATGAGCCCAGGTCAGTGCATGAGCATATTTATCCTTGGCAAGGATAAAAGGATGTCCGCTGGAGCCTGACGTTTTATTGACGAAAACCTTTGGAAGCTTGTAGCCCTTGCTTAGGCGGTCCACAAGAGGCTTTTGTAAATCCGCCTTTGTCATTATAGGAATTTCATTCCAGGAATTATAATGGGTCTTTTTTATAAAACTAGAATAGTTAGAATTATTCTTCACGTGGAAGTTAAGAATCTGATCTCGCCTATTTTCATTATAATTTTGAAAATCAGCATCAGAGATGCTAAGAATAGATTCAAGGTCTTTTTGAGCCTTTTGTATTGGAAACCCCTTTAAACTTAAAATTTTTTTGAACCGGTTCACAGAATTTCTAGGTTTTCATTAGAAAAGCAATTTACAAACATTTACTTTTGATGCCTAACATTAGAACAAAATCTCATGAATGTATTGATACTTGGAAGTGGCGGACGTGAACATACCATAGCACATCAGATTTCCAAAAGTCCAGGTTGCAATACTTTATTTGTAGCCCCAGGAAATGCGGGTACCTCATCATGTGCTACTAACCTGAAGCTGGATATTCTCAATTTTGAAGAGGTTGCCAAGAGCATCAAAACGCATGAAATTCAAATGTTAATTGTTGGTCCGGAAGCCCCTCTTGTGGAAGGCATCAAGGATTATTTTGATGAGAGAGAAGAATTTTCAGACTTAAAAATCGTCGGTCCTTCCAAACGCGGAGCCTTACTGGAAGGTAGTAAAGAACGTGCTAAGGAGTTTATGAAATCACACCAGGTTCCAACTGCAGCTTATCAAAGTTTCAGTGAAAAAACACTGGAAGCCGGAAAGGAATTTTTAAAAACAATGCATCCCCCTTATGTACTCAAAGCAGACGGGCTTGCAGGCGGAAAAGGCGTTTTGATTTTAACACATTTAAAAGAAGCACAGGACGAACTTGAAAATATGTTAACCAACAGCAAGTTTGGAATAGCTTCAGAAAAAGTTGTCATAGAAGAATTTTTAAACGGAATTGAACTTAGTGTTTTCGTACTGACAGATGGAAAGAATTACATAACACTTCCCAACGCCAAGGATTACAAACGTATTGGCGAGGCCGATACAGGCCTGAATACTGGGGGTATGGGTGCTATCTCTCCAGTGCCTTTTGCAGATGAAGCCTTCATGAGAAAAGTAGATGAAAAGATCATCAAACCAAGTATTGACGGGCTTTACAAGGAAGATATCGACTTTACAGGCTTTTTGTTTATAGGTTTGATGAAAGTTGGCGACGAACCGTTTGTGGTAGAATATAACGTCAGAATGGGTGACCCGGAAACCGAAGTTGTCATTCCGAGAATCAAAAATGACTTGCTGGACGTCTTATCCAAAACAACTGAAGGTAAAATACAGGAAGTTCAACTTGAGATTGATGCACAACATGCGGCTACAGTTATGCTTGTTTCTGGTGGTTATCCTGGGACTTACGAAAAGGGGAAAGTTGTTTCTGGTTTAGATAAAACTGAGGAAGACGAAAAGGTCTTTGTTTGTCATGCTGGCACCAAAAAAGAAAACGACCAGGTTTTAACAAACGGAGGTCGTGTCATTGCTGTAACTGCTTTTGGGGATACCTTTCAAAGGGCTTTGGAAAAAGCTTATGAAAATGTGAATCACATAAATTTTAAAGGGATGTACTATAGAAAAGACCTGGGAAAAGACTTAGTCTAAATCTGCATTTTTTCCTAAAAATGGATGTGCTTTCACGCTTTTATCTTCTTCACCGCTTTCATCAAAGGTTTTTAACTGTTTCATCCAGTAAAAAAACGCAACGAAGGCAATGAGTACAAAAACAAAGTTCAAACCGTTGGCAGCTAACCATGAATCATCTTGTAGTTCTCTAAGAGCATCTAAGGGTAAAAACAAAACATCTTCAAATAAACTAGCAATACCTTCAAAAAAATCCTTCATGTCTCTGATATATTATATTTACTTTGCAAAAGTAATAAATTAGACCATGTTAACAAGACTTTTTAGTCATTCAAAACCCATTGCTTTTGCCATTCTGAGCATTTTATTTGCTGTGGCCTTTTTTATTGAAAATTTTTTATCAACTACGATAAATTTCAATGTCTCATTTTTAATAAAAAAAATCGGTGTTTTAATCGTTTTTCTTCTGATTTTATTTCTGCTTAATTTTATAGTAAAACGAAATAAAATTCACAAACAACATACCTATGCTGTGTCGAGTTTTGCACTTTTGATCATTGCATTTCCAGAGGTATTAAGATCTTCAGAATTTATTATAAGCTATTTCTTTTTGCTTCTTGCTTTTAGAAGAATTCTCAGCCTAAAAACCAATACTAACTTCAAACAGAAGATTTTTGATTCTAGTGTATTGCTTTCTATTTCAATAATCTTAGAACCTTTTCACTGGCTGTTTCTAGTGGTGATTTATTTTGGTGTTATTATGTATGCTTCTCAAAACTACAGACACTTTATTATTCCTTTTGTCGGGCTTGCGGTAGGTTTCGTTATTCACCTTAGTTATTTTTTAATTTTTGAAAATAAATGGATTAATTTTTATGACTATTTACCAGAGTTTACGGGTATAGACTCCTTTTTTGACAGCTTTAAATATGGCAATTTACTGGGACTGTTATTACTAATTTTGGTTTGGATCATTTTTCAATTGCCTATCATTTACAATCGTGCAAAATTACATGTAACTGAGAGTTTAAGTCTGGTTATATTTTTTATGCTGATTTCAATTTCAGTAATTATAATCAATAGTGCACCTTTATCTATGGACGCCATTTATCTTATTTGGCCGCTTTCAATATTAGTAGGGAATTATTTTCAGTTGAAGTCCACAAAAAAATGGACGAAAGAAGTTTTCTACCTTATTTTTTTATCTGGAATTGTATTTTCAGCTTTATATTGAAAAGACCATTGCCAATAGCAAAGTCTATTTTAAAAACACTTTCTATATTTGTAACCACCCAAATACAAAATCATGTTTTCAGAAAAAGCCAATAGAATATTTCAAAGTGTCATCGAAACCTATCATGTAAAAGATAATGTTGATCAGGAATTCAAAAATCCATTTGATAAAAAAGAAACTCTTATTGAACATTTGTTATACAGAAAGTGTTGGATAGACACAGTTCAGTGGCATTATGAAGATCTTATAAGAGATCCTAATATTTCTCCTGAAGATGCTCTCGTGTTGAAAAGAAAGATAGACGCTTCCAACCAGGACAGAACCAATACTGTAGAATATATAGACAGTTATTTTTTGGACCTTTTTGATACAATCGAGCCAAAACCCAATGCAAAGATCAATACTGAAAGTCCTGCATGGGGAATCGACAGACTTTCCATTTTAGCATTAAAGATTTATCATATGAATGAAGAGGCCAACAGAACGGATGCCTCAGAAAAACATCAGGCAGCTTGTAAAGCAAAGCTTAATGTGCTTCTTGAGCAGCAAAAGGATTTATCTCTGGCCATAGACCAGCTTCTGGAAGACATCAAGGTTGGTGATAAATACATGAAGGTGTATAAGCAGATGAAAATGTATAATGATGATGAAATGAATCCTGTACTGAGAAGTAAACGTTAAGATGAGCCGTCCGAGCCACATTCTTGTGATACGGTTATCTGCCATGGGCGATGTAGCTTTGATCGTTCCTGTTCTCACTCATTTGTTGCGCACTTATCCCAACCTAAAAATTACAGTGCTTACAAAGCCTTTTTTTGCTCATTTATTTGACCATCTAGAACAAATAAATGTTGTAAAAGCTGAAGTCAAAATCAGGCATAAAGGAATTCCAGGCTTATGGATACTGGCAAAACAACTTCATAAATTGAAGATTGATACTATTGCCGATTTGCACAATGTCCTGAGATCGCGAATACTATGTGGGTTCTTAAAAATCCTCGGCCACGAATATTATACAATAGACAAAGGCAGATCAGAAAAAAAGGCATTAACACGGTCTAATAATAAGATTTTAAAACCTCTTAAAAGCACGCATCAGCGCTATGCAGATGTGTTCAAAAAGCTAGGCTTACCACTTGAAAAGGAATTCAAAATAGAAAAAACTCAACTCCCACTTTCTTCGGAAATTGAATCTGTCCTCAATTTAAATAAATCTAAAAAGTGGATTGGTATTGCTCCTTTTGCTGCGCATTCTCCAAAACAATATCCTTTGAAGTTGATGAAGAAAGTCATTTCAAAACTAAGTCAGGAAGAAAACACTCAAATCCTGTTATTTGGCGGTGGAAAAAAGGAGGTGAAGAAGTTAAAAGCTATAGCTGAAAATTTCAGCAACTGCGAATCTGTAGCTGGAAAATTTAGTTTTCCAGAAGAATTACAACTGATTTCGAATCTAGACCTCATGCTATCTATGGACAGTGGTAACGGTCACTTGGCAGCCATGTATGGAGTAAATGTCATCACCATCTGGGGAGCGACGCATCCTTATGCAGGTTTTGCACCTTTCGGCCAGACCCAGGAACAGCAACTTTTACCAGATCTTGAAAAGTACCCGCTCTTGCCAACTTCTGTTTATGGAAACAAAAAGGTGATTGGATACAAAAAGGTTATGGATGATATCAGACCTGAAGATGTGATCAGAAAAGTAAAATCAAATTTGCTTTAAAACAAAAAAAACTGCCCTTTGAGAGCAGTTTTTATAGAGTTTTCGAATAAAAACTATTTGTTTTCTGAATAGCGTTTCGCAACTTCTTCCCAGTTAATCACTTCAAAGAAATGTTCAATATATTCTGGTCTTTTATTTTGGTAGTTGAGGTAATAAGCGTGCTCCCAAACATCAATTCCTAAAATAGGAGTTCCACCTGAACCAACATTTGGCATCAATGGATTGTCTTGGTTTGCAGTTGAAGTCACTTCTACTTTTCCTCCATTATGAACGGTTAACCAAGCCCAACCAGATCCAAATTGACCTGCTGCTGCTTTTGAAAAAGCTTCTTTAAAAGCTTCAAAAGAACCAAAAGATTCATCGATTGCTTCTGCTAACTCACCTGATGGTTTTCCACCACCTTTTGGCGACATCACTTTCCAAAATAAACTGTGGTTATAAAAACCACCACCATTATTTCTTACTGCAGTATTTGATAAATCTAGATTGATTAATATATTTTCTATGGTTTTTCCTTCTAAATCGGTGCCTTCAATAGCATTGTTCAGTTTAGAAGTATATCCAGCATGGTGCTTTCCATGGTGGATTTCCATTGTTTTTTTATCGATATGTGGCTCAAGAGCATCATGAGCGTAGTCTAATTTTGGTAATTCAAAAGCCATAATTTATGTTTTTTGTTAATTTGTTGATATCAAAAATAACTATTAAGACTTTCACACAGGATTATTTGATGTTATTTTTTACTTAAAACAAAGGTATTTTACTCAAAATATGGTTTCATTTTTTTGAACCTTATTATTCTTAATTCATTAACTTACCCTTAAAATTGAAGAATGCCTCAACAGTCCAATTTCACCATATATAATGCTTCTGCAGGTTCTGGAAAAACCTTTAAGCTCGCAGAACGCTACTTAAGCTTACTCCTTTCTTCTCCAAAAAACACAAGTTTTCAAAATATTTTAGCCATCACCTTTACCAACAAAGCTGTGGGAGAAATGAAATACAGGATTCTGGAGTATCTCACTCTTTTTTCGAAAGCTCAGCCTCAGCTGGAAGAGGATGCCATGTTCAAGTTAATAAAAGAAAACACGAAGCTGTCTTCAGAGCAAATTCAGAAGAAATCCTACTATATATTAAAAGAAATCTTAGACAACTATGCCGCTTTTGAAATTTCGACCATTGATGCTTTCACTCACAGAATCATAAGAACCTTTGCCAAAGATTTAGGACTATCCATGAATTTTGATATTGAAATGGATACCGTTCAAGTCTTACAGCTGGCGGTAGAACGCGTGGTTGAAAAGGCTGGCAGTGATAAAGAACTGACTGAGGTTTTGATTGATTTTGCACTGGAAAAAGTGAATGATGATAAAAGCGGAAATATAAGCCTGGACATCTTTGAAGCTTCAAAATTGCTTTTGAATGAAAAAGATGAAGTCTTCGTCAATTCCCTGAATGATTTTGGGCTCGAAGATTTCAAAAACATTAAGGCTAAATTGAACGAAGACATAAATTCTACTGCTGAGAAGCTCAAGTCTATAGGAGATGAATTTATGAAAAGACTGGATGCTAACGGGTTAGAATTTAAAGATTTTAAAGGGGGTTGGTTGCCAAAGTTTTTTCAAAAATTGAGTGAAGATCATCCCGGAATTAGTTTTGGTGCTAAATGGCAACTAGATATTGAAAGTGAAGAGTCCTATGTCACCAAAAATCAGGATGAAGACAAAAAGCAGCTTGTTTTCTCGATGAAGGATTTTATAATTGAGCAATTTGAACTGAGCAAAAAGCTGTTTTCCAATCGTAAGTTTTTTGAAAAAATACGTAAGAACATTACTCAGCTATCTCTGCTTAGTGCCGTAAATTCTGAAATGGAATTGATTAAAAAAGAGCAGAATATCATGCTGATTTCTGATTTCAACAAAAAGATAAGCGATGAAATAAAAAAACAGCCTGCCCCTTTTATTTTTGAACGTTTGGGAGAGAAATTTCAACATTATTTCATCGATGAATTTCAAGATACCTCACGCCTGCAGTGGGAGAATTTGATTCCCTTAACGGGAAATGCCCTGGCTTCGCTTTTTGAAGGAGAAACTCAAGGAACCCTGACCCTTGTAGGTGACGCCAAACAATCTATTTATGCCTGGCGAGGTGGCGATGCACGTCAATTTATGGATTTGTCTGGCGGAAAATCTCCTTTTCCCATCAAGCCGGGTTTGGAAACTTTGGGGACGAATTTCAGAAGTAGTCAGGCGGTTGTGAAATTCAATAATGAATTTTTTGAGCATGTTGGGCAACAACTTAACGATGAAAAGTTAAAACAACTTTTCAGTGGTAATCACCTGATTCAAACTACTCATAAATCGGAAAAGGGTTTTGTGAATTTAAAATTTGTGGATGCCAAAACCAATGAGGAACGCTCTGAAATTTACCCCCAGGAAGTTCTAAACATCATAGAAAAAAAACAGGAACAAGGGTTTAAACTTGGAGATATCTGCATTTTGGTTCGTAAAAAAAGCGAAGGAGTTGACATTGCAGAATTTCTTAACCAGCATGAAATTCCTATCATATCTTCTGAAACTTTACTGATTAATTCTGATAAGCAAGTTCGGTTTCTACTGGATTTTTTAAATGTACTGAATGATGATTTTGACGAAATCTCCAAAGCTAAAGTTCTAGAAATTTTAGCCTTGAACTTATCTCATTCAGATGAAAAGAGATTTAAACTGCTAAGTCAGACCCTCAACAAAGAGAAGGACGTATTTTGGAAAGCTATAACCGATTTAGGATTTTCTTTCGACCCTAACCATTTCCACACCCTCCCTTTTTATGATGCTGTGGAATACCTCATCGGTCAATTTGATCTTGACAAAACAGCCAATGCTTATCTTCAGTTTTTCCTTGACGAAATTTTTGAATTCACATTAAAAAAGGAAGGAAACCTAAGTGCATTCTTAAACCACTGGAATGTGCAGGGCGAGACAAAGAGCATCATCAGTACAGATAATGAGAATGCTGTGCAAATCATGACCGTTCATAAAAGCAAGGGATTGCAGTTTCCTGTCGTCATTTTTCCTTACGCAAAACAACAAATAGACGATGCTAAAAGAAGCCACCTTTGGGTAAGTCTCCCAGAAAAATATAAGCTGCCCGTGGCTTTAATCACTTACCCCAGCAAAGACATAGACCACCCGCTTTATTCTGAACATTATCTCGATTTGATCAACAATCTTGAAATGGAAAATATAAATATTCTTTATGTGGCTTTAACACGAGCTGCCAAAGAGCTTTTTATCATTTCTGAAGATGACAGAGGTAAAACCGGAGCCGTAAAACCCAATACCTTTTCAGGATTATTTATGGGTTATCTGGAAAGCTCTCAAAATATAAGCATAGAGCCAAATATAGATTACCACTGGGGGGAAAGTGAGATTCCAGAACAGAATATCATTAAAGATGAAGCTCTCAAAAATAAGGATTTGATTTTTCATTCTCCGTCTTCAGATTTGGATTTGAACCTTGTCACCACAGCAAGCAAACTTTGGAGTGAAGAGCTGGAAGAAGCCCTGGAAGAAGGTAATTTAATCCACTCTTTATTATCTAAAGTCAACTATAAAAAAGATGTGGAATCCTCTATGATTCATCATATTGATGATGGATTTATAGAACAGGAAAATCAAGATTTTTACCAAAGTTTACTCACTTCGATTGTCACACATGAAGGTTTATCCGATTTCTTTACTGAAGCTTATCAGGTCTGGACAGAAAAGGATATTTACTATCAAAACAAACTTTTAAGACCAGACAGAGTCAATGTAAAAGGAAGTGATGTTATCCTCATCGATTATAAAACGGGAGCAGCTTCAAATCAGCATATCAGTCAAATAAATGAGTATGCTGATGCTTTGAGTAGTTTACAATATAATGTTAAGAAGAAACTCTTGGTTTACATTACCAATTCCATTGAAGTAAAGATTGTTTAAATTTGCAAAAAACAAAATATATGTACTCAAATAAATTTCAAAAACAGCTATCGGAAGAACTTCAAAGTATAAAAGACGATGGGCTATATAAAAAGGAGCGCATTATCACCTCGCCTCAAGGAGCTGAAATCACTTTAGATTCCGGAGAAAAAGTTTTAAATTTTTGTTCCAATAATTACTTAGGTCTGTCCTCTCATCCAGACGTGGTAAAAGCTGCCAAAGACACTTTGGATAGTCACGGATTTGGTATGTCTAGTGTAAGGTTTATCTGTGGTACTCAAGACATCCATAAGCAACTGGAACAGGAGATTGCTAACTTTTACAGCACCGAAGACACAATTCTCTATGCTGCCTGTTTTGATGCTAATGGAGGAGTGTTTGAACCTTTGCTTACCAAAGAAGATGCTATTGTATCAGATTCCCTTAATCATGCTTCTGTGATTGATGGTGTAAGATTGTGTAAAGCAGCCAGATACAGATATCAAAATGGGGATATGAATGATCTTGAAACTCAGTTGAAACAAGCACGAGAAGATGGAGCCAGGCACATTCTGATAGTGACAGATGGTGTGTTCTCTATGGATGGCCTGGTTGCGCCACTAGATGATATTTGTGATTTAGCTGATGATTATGAAGCTTTGGTTATGATAGACGAATGTCATGCTACAGGCTTTATTGGTGATAAAGGGATTGGTACTTTGGAAGAAAAAGGAGTTTTGGACAGAATTGATATCATCACTGGTACATTGGGTAAAGCCCTTGGTGGAGCAATGGGTGGTTACACCACCGGTAAAAAAGAGATAATCGACCTGTTGAGACAAAGATCCAGACCTTATTTGTTCTCAAATTCATTAGCTCCCTCTATAGTTGGCGCCTCATTGAAAGTATTTGATATTTTAAAAAATGACGATACTTTAAGAAAAAAGCTGACAGAAAACACAGCTTATTTTAAAAAACACATCAAAGAAGCTGGTTTTGATATTATAGATGGTGAATCTGCGATAGTTCCAGTTATGTTACATGACGCTAAACTATCTCAAGAAATGGCTTCAATGCTTCTTGAAGAGGGTATCTACGTTATTGGTTTTTTCTACCCCGTAGTTCCAAAAGGCAAAGCAAGAATACGGGTACAATTATCTGCAGCACACGACCAGTCTCACTTAGATAAAGCAATCCAGGCTTTTATCAAGGTAGGAAAAGACTTAAAAATTATTGAAAGTTAACTTAATTAATGATATTAATTATACATTTGCTTTAACATAACTTAAAAATAAATACATGAAATTAAACAAACTTTTATTATTACTAGCGCTCACACTGAGTGTTGTAAGTACACAAGCACAAGATGAAAATAATCCATGGGCAATTGTAATTGGTACAAATGCTGTAGATTTTTATGCTGCAGGCAACGATGATGTCTCTGGCGTTATAGGTAGTGGTGAAGTATTTGACAAATACTTCAACGCAAAGGATTATTGGAACTTCGTTCCATCTGTATCTTATATTGAAGTAAAACGATATGTTGGAGATGGTTTTTCGGCAAAAATAAACGGTTCTTTTAACCAAATTGATCAATTAGGAAGTGTTTCTGCTGATGATTTGGGTTTTTACAATCTTGGAGCTGGAGTTGACTATAATTTTAAAACTATTCTTAAAGCTCAGGTTATCGATCCTTTCTTAGGAGTTGGTGCTGGTTATTATTGGCTGGACAGTAATGGAGGTGCAACTTTTGATACTGATTTAGGTGTGAATTTCTGGTTTAATGATAATGTTGCATTTACGATTAAATCATCTTTTAGAACAGCCTTTGAAAATGACACCTATGACTACTTCCAACATTCAGCTGGTCTTACCCTTTCTTATGGAGGAACTGATACCGATGGTGATGGTGTTTATGATAAAAATGACAAATGCCCTAATACTCCAGGATTAGCAGAATTTAATGGATGTCCTGACTCTGACGGTGATGGCATTATTGATAATGAAGATGAGTGTCCTGATACTGCAGGACTTTTAGAATTTAACGGTTGCCCGGATACCGATGGTGACGGCGTTGCAGATCCAAAAGATGAATGCCCTAATGAAGCTGGAACTAAAGCGTTAAACGGTTGTCCAGATGCTGATAATGACGGAATCGCAAATAAGGACGATAGCTGCCCAAGCCAGGCAGGCCCAAAAGCAAATGACGGATGTCCTTACCCGGACTCTGATAGTGATGGCGTGTTGGACAAAGATGATATGTGTCCGGATATGGCAGGAACAGTGGTTAACAATGGCTGCCCTGAAGTAACTGAAGACGTTCAAAGAGAATTGAATGAGTATGCAAAAACAATCAATTTCGGTACTGGCAAAACAAGCATTTCTGAAGATTCTGGAGATGCCTTAGAAGCAATTATCGCTATTTTAGAACGATACCCTAATGCTAAATTTACTATTGAAGGACATACTGACGAAGTAGGAAGCGCTGAGAATAATATGAGACTTTCTGAAGCTAGAGCGCTTTCTGTAAAATCTTTCTTGGTCGAAAATGGTGTAGATGAATTTAGATTATCATCTGCTGGATATGGAGAGACTAAACCTGTTGCCAGTAACAACACTAGTTCTGGCAGAGCAAAAAACAGAAGAGTTGAAATTAACCTGAAAAAGTAATCTATTTCAAAATATAAGTTTTTAAAACACCCCAGCTTGGGGTGTTTTTTTATTTTTACCTATGGAAAGTTTTATAACCGATGTCGTTTCAAAATTAGAGGCCAAAGACCTTAACCGAAGTCATTTTGTTCTCCCAAGCCGAAGAGCAGCACAAGCTTTTTCAAAAGAACTCTTTCAAACTCAAACCCAGAGTTTTCTGGCTCCACCTATACAAAGCATCGAGGAATTTATAGAAACGGTTTCAGAGGTTAAGCTTATCACTAATTTAGAAACCATCTTTCAGTTCTATGAAGTTTATCAGGAACATACAAATCCAAATAAACAGGAACCCCTTCATCAGGTTTACAACTGGGGACAATCTATTATTCAGGATTTTAATGAAATAGATCGGTATCAAATCAACGCTGATCAGTTTTTTGGAAATCTGAAAGCTATAAAAGATTTAGAGCATTGGTCAAAATCTGATATTAAAACAGAGCTGGTCAAAAACTATATTGAATTTTGGGAAAGCTTACCCAAATACTATCATGAGTTAAAGGCAAAACTCAAGTCTGAGAACAGAGCTTATCAAGGAATGGCTTATCAGGAGGCTGTTTCTAATCTTGAAAAATTCACCAATTCCAACGACAGCCAGTTTTACTTTATTGGTTTTAATGCGCTCAACACCTGTGAGGAAAACATCTTTCAATACATTGTAAGACAACAAAGAGGTGAAATCTTTTGGGATATAGACAGCTATCTTTTGGAAGAGCATTCTGCTGGAATGTTTATGAGAAATTATTCCAAAAATTGGTCTATTCATTCCAATTCTGCTTTAAAAGCAACAACAACTACCTATACCGATAGAAAAAACATAAGATTTTACGGAGTTTCAAAACAGATTGGCCAGGCAAAACTCGTAGGTGACCTTCTTTCTGAAATGCCCCGGGACGAGCTTCAAAAAACAGCCCTGATCCTTGGCGACGAAAGCCTCCTCCAGCCCATCCTCAATTCTCTGCCCGAAAATATAAACGAGGTCAATGTTACAATGGGCTTACCTCTAAGCAGCACCAATCTGTCTTCCTTATTTGACACCCTTTTCAAAATAAGGTCTTTGAACCAAGAAGAGTTACATTATAAAATCCTATTTGAACTGATTGAGCACCCCATCTTAAAGAAAGCTTATCAGGAAGAACTGTTTTTGATTCGTAAAGATTTGAATGACAATAACATTGTCTTTCAATCCAAAGAAGCTTTTTTCAAAAAGTGGAATCGATTAGATGGCTCTTTACTGACTATATTAAAACTAAGCTTAAACAATACAAATTCATCAGTAAACGAATTTCTGATTAAATGCCTGGAAATTATTGAATTACTGAAGCCACATTTTCAGGAAGAAAAGCTTTCTCTTGAATATTTATATGGTTTTAAAAAGCTGTTCATCAAGCTGAAAAATTTGCTATCCAAAACGGAATTGATTAAAGAGTTTAAGGTATTCCATCAAATTTATCTGGACATCTTATCGTCTGAAACTCTAGATTTTGAAGGCTCGCCTTACAAAGGTTTACAGATTATGGGAATGCTTGAAACAAGGGCTCTGGACTTTGAAAGCATCATCATCACGTCGGTCAATGAAGGGATTTTACCTTCAGGTAAATCCCAGAATAGCTTTATCCCCTTCGACTTAAAGAAAGCCTACAAACTTCCTACTTATAAGGAGAAAGACGCTGTTTACGCCTATCATTTTTTTAGGCTGATACAACGAGCTAAACGCTGTCATTTTATCTATAACAATTCTACTTCTGGTATAGAAAAAGCCGAAAAGAGCAGGTTTTTAACTCAGCTGGAAACTTTTAAGACGCCTCTGCATTCCATTACCAATTATGCGGTTTCGGCAAACACCGGTCATAACAAAACCTCGCTCGAAGTTGTCGACAAAACCCCTGAAATGATGACTCAGCTGAAATCGTTATTTGCCAACGGAATTTCCCCTTCAGCCCTGACTACTTACATCAGAAATCCAATTGATTTTTACCACCGGTATGTTTTAAAATTGCAGGAAGTTGATGAAATAGAAGAGGATATTTCTTACAAAACTCTGGGAACTGTCATTCATGACTGCTTAGATCTTTTATACAGAAATTTCAAAGGTAAACTCCTTAATGAAGCTGACCTTGATCACATGCTCAAGTCTTACCCTAAAACCATGACCTTGCTTTTTGAAGAAAGATTTCAGGAAGAAGCTTTACGGCACGGAAGAAATTTAATCGATTTTGAAATTGCCAAACAGCAAGTCAAACGTTTTCTAATTCTTGAGAAAAACCTGGTAAAAGACCATGCCTTAAAAATTATCGAATTAGAAAAAAAAGATGAAAAATACCTGGAGGTGGAAGGATTAGATTTCAAAGTTAAACTAAAGGGAACTGTGGATCGGGTGGATTTACTAAACGATCAACTAAGAATAATAGATTACAAAACCGGTAAAGTAGACTTAAACCAACTCAAAATTCCAGAAGAATGGCAAGACTTTACTGAAGACTATCAGTATTCCAAAGCATTTCAGGTCTTATTTTATGCTCTTCTCAAGGAGGACAGTTTGGGAGAACATGGAGAAACAGGCATCATTTCATTCAAAAATTTAAAATCTGGTTTCATGAAATGTGGAGTTCCAAAGTCAGAAAACAACTTAAAAGAGCTGGTTGGAGAATTCAAAATTGAATTAGAAGCTTTAATTTTGGAAATATTAAATTCAGAAATTCCTTTTACGGAGAAACCTGTTTAAAGCAAGACGACTGTATGCGCTGGACTTTAATAGAAAAAGCTGAGGCTTCCAAAATAAATCATCTTCAGAAATCTATTGGAGTGTATGAATCTATTGCTGAACTTCTTGTGAAACGAGGCATCGAAAGCTTTGAAGATGCCAAAGACTTTTTCAGACCAGACTTAGAAAAACTGCATGACCCCTTTTTGATGAAAGGCATGCATGAAGCAACTGATTTTATTCTTCAAAAACGCAATGAAGAGAAGCCAATCATGGTTTTTGGAGATTATGATGTGGATGGAACAACAAGTGTTGCTTTGATGAGTACGTACTTAAGAAACCTAAGTTTTGAGATATTGAGTTACATCCCCGATCGATACGAAGAAGGTTACGGTATTTCTTACCAGGGAATAGATCATGCCAAAGCAAATGGAATAGATCTCATCATTGCTTTGGACTGTGGCATCAAGGCCATAGAAAAAGTAAAGTATGCCAAAGACCTAGGGATAGATTTTATTATTTGTGATCACCACAGACCTGGAGATGAAATCCCCGAGGCGACAGCTGTTTTAGATCCAAAACAAGAGGACTGCGATTATCCTTTTGATGAGCTTTGCGGGTGTGGTGTTGGCTTTAAGCTCCTGCAAGCCCTACAGATGAAATTAGGGAAACCGCAAAGGGAAATTTATAAATACCTGGATCTTGTGGCTACAGCAATTGGCTCAGATATCGTCCCTATCACGGGAGAAAATAGAATTCTTGCTCATTATGGACTAAAGCTGATCAACTCAAGAAGACGACCTGCTTTTAAAGCGATTTTGGAACAAACCAAAAAGAAAGAACTGACTATCACCGATGTGGTCTTTATGATTGGTCCAAGAATTAACGCTGCAGGGCGAATGAAGCATGGGCTGCTTGCCACCGAACTGCTTTGTGAAACCAACCTTGAAAAAGTAAAAGCTCTGGCGCAGGACATCGAACTCTATAACGCCAGCAGAAAAGATGCAGACCGAAGCATCACCGAAGAGGCCTTAAAGCTCATAAAAGATCAGAAAGAAGAAGAGCGGTTTACCACAGTGGTGTATCAGTCCCACTGGCATAAAGGAGTGATTGGCATCGTTGCCTCCCGACTCACAGAAACTTATTACAGGCCCACCCTTGTATTTACAAAAAGTGGAGAGAAGCTGGCAGCTTCAGCAAGATCAGTTAAAGGCTTTGATGTGTATGACGCCCTGGAAAGTTCTTCAGAATTTATAGAACAATTTGGTGGTCATAAATACGCCGCTGGTTTAACCCTGGAAGAACGTAACTTTGAAAAGTTCAAAACTAAATTTGAAGAGGTGGTCAAATCAAGTATTAATCCTGATTTGCTCATACCGGAGATTGCTTATGATTCTGAAATTCAATTTAAAGATATCACTCCAAAGTTTATCAGAATCCTGAAGCAATTTGCGCCTTTCGGCCCTAGTAACATGAAGCCTACCTTTGTTTCTAGAAATGTGTCGACCACGGGCTTTGTAAAAGCTTTAGGCGAAGAGGGCCTTCATTTAAAAGCCAACTTAACACAGAATGACATCGTCATCACAGCTATTGGATTTGGCTTAGGTGATAAAAAGAAACTTATAGAAGGGAACAAAAGTTTTGATGTTGTTTTCACCATAGAAGAAAACGAATGGAATGGAGATATAAGCCTTCAGCTTAATCTAAAGGACATCAAATAATCTGATTGGTTACAATTCCTTAACTTTGGCTTAAAAACAGAACAAGACTTGATGCTACAAGATATACTTTCAGGAATTCCATTGGGTTTTTTTTTGGCCTTTATGGTGGGGCCTGCCTTTTTTGTTTTGCTTGAAACCGCTGCTATGCGGGGGTTTAGAGCGGCACTTGCGTTTGACTTAGGGGTTATTGTTGCTGATGTTGTCTTTATTTTTATAGCTTATTTCAGTACCAGTCAATTGCTGAGAAGCATCAAAGACGATCCTGCTCTTTTTATTTTTGGTGGAAGTATTCTTACGATTTACGGTCTTATTGCTTACATTAAAACCAAAAGAGCTACTTATACCAAAGCAGATTTTGAAGTTCAAAAGCTAAAGCGAAAAGATATTTTTGGGATTATCGTTAAAGGTTTTTTACTCAACTTTATCAACATTGGCGTGCTTGGGTTTTGGCTTGGCTTGCTGATTATTTTTGGTCCTTCTCTGGAAATGGAAGGCTCCAGACTCATTATCTTTTTTACAAGCATTATCGTGACTTACCTGGTCGTCGATATCTTTAAAATACTTCTGGCTAAAAAACTGAATAAGAAACTCACCCCCAAACGCATTACCCTCTTTAAAAAAGGCATCAGTTTTTTACTAATCATTTTTGGAATCATTTTGATTTTGAGAGGGATCATCCCTGAACAAATGCATGAAATTGAAGATAATTTTGATACGACAGCAATGAATTTTGAGGATGAGGAATAGTTCAGTATAAAGTACATTCATTAACCAACTATACCACTATAAAATCGACACGCAGTTTGCCCACCGAATACTTGCTTATTATCCCTGGTATTTCTATTAAGTTCAGGAAATTTAAATCTTGAATGCTCAAGGCTGATGAATATTGTATAGAGTCCTCGAAATCTTTAAATTCATTGCTCAAAGCTTGGACGATTCCTTCTTTTGTTGTCTTGTGCCTTAAAACCTTCCTGACTAGGTAGTAAATATTATTGATGCTTACCGCAGATAAATGCAAGACGACACTGGCCCTTTCATTCAATTCAAAAAGTTGACTTGCCGTATTTGGATGAGGCTCTATGCGTAAAAAAGTCAATGACTACACCTGGATTTATAAACAGTTTAAACACCATATTTTTTGGATAATTCCTCGGTTAAAATTTTTTGTAGTCCATGTCTAAATCAGTTTTGACTATTTCTCTTAATTTTCTGACTTTGTGAGAAAGTTGCTTTTCTTTAATTTTTTTCCGGCTTACAATAACGAATTTGAAGTGATTTTCAACCATTTCAGGAAGACTTTGCCCTTTGTCTATAGCATATGCTTTCGCAGTTACAATAACCTTTTTTCTATAGTGAGTGTCAGCTTGGCATTCATAATAAGTTTTTAACAAAAACACGTGTTAGTGATTAATCACTCAGCACGTGTTGTTTGAATTAGGATCATCACCTATCTTAAAAGTGTTTTTATTCTTTTAGCGACTCTATAGCATACCAGAGCCTTTGCTGGGCTTGATCCTGAGAGCCAAAAATACTCCTGTAATTAGTTAGTTTTTGATCCAACACTATCCAATGCGGTGTGCCTTCACACTCAAAGTAATGATAAGCCTTTGCCTTTGGGTCGATATAAATGTCGAAAGGAGAGGTTTTGGTGGTAAAAACGTCTAAAATTTCTTTTTTAGAAAACGACTGATTTCCGAAATTGCTATGAATGACAATTAAATTCAATCCAGGAAAATCTTGAGATAATTCATATGCAAATGGAATGGCTCTTCCTGTGCAGCCCAAGCAATATGTGTTGTAAAAAAGAATGAGGTTCACCTTACCTTCATTCAGTAGACTATTTACTGAAAGTGTATCGCCATCTAAGGATTTGAGTTGAATTTCCATTTATTTAAGCCTTATTAAATTTGTTTGTTCTAAAAAAACCTCAAATCTACGACGTTAATTAATTTATTTTATAAATTTAGATTTTACCTATATTAATTTCAAAATAAACCTAATCAGAATGAACATCAAAAAAGTTTTAGCTGCCAACAGAGGAGAAATCGCTATTAGAATTTTTAGAGCTTGTACCGAAATTGGTATAAGAACTGTTGGAATTTACACTTATGAAGATAGATATTCTTTACATAGATACAAAGCCGATGAATCTTATCAAGTCGGAGATGATAAGGAGCCACTTAAACCTTATTTAGACATAGACGAAATCATTCGTGTCGCTAAAGAAAACGGTGTTGATGCCATACATCCAGGGTATGGTTTTCTTTCAGAAAATTCAAAATTTGCTCAAGCCTGTGAAGACAATGATATTGTTTTTGTAGGTCCAAAAGTCGATGTTCTGAAATCTTTGGGTGATAAAGTAACTGCCAAAAAAGTAGCAATCGACAGTGAGGTTCCCATTATAGAAAGCAACAAAAAAGACTTAACCTCCTTAGAAATTGCAACCGAAGAAGCTGAACGCATAGGCTTTCCCTTAATGTTAAAAGCCGCTTCTGGTGGTGGAGGTCGTGGAATGCGAGTCCTGAGAAGCATGGATGAACTCGAAAATGCTTACGGAGAATCCAGGCGAGAAGCCAAAAATGCCTTTGGCGATGAAACGGTTTTCCTTGAAAAATTTATAGAAAATCCAAAGCATATCGAAATTCAAATTGTTGCCGACAATCATGGTAACATTCTTCATCTTTTCGAAAGGGATTGCTCAGTGCAACGCCGCTATCAAAAAGTAATAGAATTTGCGCCTTCTAAAGATTTGGATGAAACAGTTAAAAACAATCTTTATAAGTATGCCGTCAAAATCTGTAAAGCGGTAAACTATAATAATATTGGTACTGTAGAATTCCTTGTGGATGATGACGGCAGTATTTATTTCATTGAAGTTAATCCTCGAGTGCAAGTTGAGCATACGGTGACTGAAGTGGTGACGGGTATAGATCTGATTAAAACACAGCTTTACATTGCCGATAATTACAAACTATCTGACGAAGAAATAAAACTCCCCAACCAGGATTCCGTTTCTATAAACGGATACGCTGTTCAATGCAGAATTACAACCGAAGATCCTAAAAATGACTTCAAGCCAGATTACGGAACGATTACGACTTACAGAAGTGCCTCAGGATTTGGAATCCGACTGGATGCCGGTAGTGTTTATCAGGGGGTTAAGATTTCCCCATTTTTTGATTCGATGCTGGTTAAGGTCTCGGCGAGCAGCAGAACTTTGGATGATGCCTGTCGAAAAATGCGTCGTGCTCTGGCAGAATTCAGGGTGCGTGGGGTAAAAACCAACATGGCCTTTCTCGATAATATTTTGAAAGACGCCACTTTCCGCGAAGGAAAAGTAACAGTGAATTACATCAAAAACACACCAGAACTATTCAATATCAAAGAGCCGAGAAACCGAGCTACCAAAATGGTTCATTTTCTAGGGGATATAACCGTCAACGGGAATCCCGATGTAAAGCACACCATCGATAACCCGAAATTCTTAAAACCTGAAGTTCCGAAAATATCCAAGACTACGCCTTACCAAAAAGGAACTAAAGATTTACTGACAGAGCTCGGTCCGGATGAATTCTCTAAATGGTTATCCAATGAAAAGAAAATTCATTTTACAGACACCACCATGCGTGATGGGCACCAGAGTTTACTGGCAACGCGTATGCGAACCTATGATATGCAGAAAGTCGCAGAAAATTTTGCTAAATCTCATCCTGAAGTCTTTAGTATGGAGGTATGGGGCGGAGCCACCTTCGACGTGTGTATGCGATTTCTGAAGGAAAATCCATGGGAGCGACTTAAAATTTTGAGAAAAGCAATGCCCAACATTTTGCTGCAAATGCTTTTGAGAGGCTCCAATGGGGTGGGTTATACCGCTTATCCGGACAATCTGATTGAGCGTTTTGTGACCGAATCCTGGAATAGCGGTATCGATATTTTCAGGATTTTCGATTCACAAAACTGGATGAAATCCATAGCACCCTGTTTAGAATACGTGAGAAAAAATACCGGTGGATTAGCGGAAGCTTCGATGTGCTACACAGGAGATATTATGGACCCTAAACGTACCAAATACACCCTAAATTACTATATCCAATTGGCCAAAGACCTCGAAAATGCTGGTGCTCATATTCTGGCAATCAAAGATATGGCTGGTTTGCTCAAGCCTAATGCAGCCAAGGAACTGGTATCGGCCTTAAAATCTGAAGTTAAAATTCCTATCCATCTGCATACGCACGACACTTCGTCGATGCAGGCCTCCACTTACCTTAATGCCATAGAAGCTGGAGTAGATGTGGTGGATGTTGCCCTTGGCGGTTTGTCGGGTCTGACTTCACAACCCAACTTCAACTCCTTGGTTGAGGTCTTGAAATACCATCCTAGAGAAAACAAATTGGATACCGAAAAACTTAACGAATACTCCATTTACTGGGAGCAGGTAAGAACCTACTACTATCCTTTTGAATCCGGACTAAAATCTGGTACAGGCGAAGTCTATACGCATGAAATTCCTGGCGGTCAGTATTCCAATTTAAGGCCTCAGGCAGAGTCTTTGGGACTTGCAGACCGATTTCATGAAATCACAGATATGTACGCTCAGGTGAACAAACTTTTTGGAGATATCATCAAGGTCACCCCAAGCTCAAAAGTTGTTGGGGATATGGCCCAGTATTTAGTGAGCAATAATTTAAGCATTGAGGATGTTTTGGAAGACGGCGAAAATTTATCCTTCCCCCAATCGGTGGTAAGTTTCTTTAAAGGTGACCTGGGTCAGCCCGTTGGAGGTTTCCCGGAAAAAATTCAGAAGATTGTTTTAAAAGGCGAAAAACCTTATACCGACAGACCCAATGCTCATTTGGAGCCTGTTGATTTTGAAAAAGAATTCAAAGAATTTCAAAAAATGTTTTCGGATGATATGGATAGAGTTTTAGAATTCACCGACTTTTTATCCTATAAATTGTATCCCAAAGTATTCACAGACGCTTATAACCATCACCTGAAATATGGCAGTGTTTTCAACATCCCCACCAAGAATTTCTTTTACGGAATGGAGCCTGGTGAGGAGATCGTGGTTGAACTCGATCGCGGAAAAACCTTGCTGATTACCCTGGTTTCAGTGGGCAGAACCGATGATGACGGCATGGCCACTGTATTCTTCAAAGTGAACGGACAAACCCGAAATATTCAGGTAAGGAATGAGGACGTAAAAGTTGTCAATGTAGCTCATGAAAAAGCAGATAAATCGGATGAGAAGCAAATAGGGGCGCCGCTTCAAGGTTCGTTAACCGACATACTCGTGAAGAAAGGAGATAAAGTGAAGAAAAATCAACCTTTGTTTATCATTGAAGCTATGAAAATGGAAACCACCGTTACTGCAAATGCTGAAGGGGAAGTGAGTAAGATTGCTCTTAAGCCCGGCATTATGGTGTATGCCGATGATTTAGTGGTTGAACTGAAGTAGAAAATCGAATAGTATATACAAAGCCCTTTCAAAGTGAAAGGGCTTTTGTGTTATAAAATTTGAATTCAACTCAGCCTAAATTTTACGAGGCTTTACTCACTTTCATTTCTATTTTATTCAGGTATTCGTGACTCTAAAGATTTCACTTCAATTTTACGTATTCCTTTTTTAGGCCCTTTTTAAAACTAGAAAAGCATAGAAAAAACACAAAGCCATGCAAATTATTGATAGTCATAACTATATAAATTCGCGTTCTTCGCGAAAAGCTTAGCGGTCTTTGCGTGAAAAATATGTGCAAACTGCTGATCATGTTTTTGATACAGATGAGTTACTTTAAATTTTATCGTAAAAACTTCAGTAGGAACTCAAGTCCAAGCTAGAGGTTAAGATAATTTTTTTTAAACTACCTTGTTCTACTCATTAATTTATCGAAACCCAAAATCAGAAGTTTTCTTTTCCAATCCTGGAGAGAATCAAATGGGTGGTGGGTTCGCCAAAATTTACCAGCTTATCTATAAACTGTTGAAGGTGGAGCTGGTCTTTTAGTGCTATCCTGATATATAAATTATGTTGCCCCGTTATTCTAAAAGCTTCCTTGACTTCGGGGTAAGATTCAATCTCTACCAAAGCTGCTTTGAGCTTGCCGCTAAAGATTTTTAGCATGATAAAAGCTTCCAGATTATTGCCCATGAGACGTTGATCAAGCCGAAGCGTGTAGCCTTTGATCAATCCTGAATCTTCCATCTTTTTGACTCGTTCTCTGACGGATGACGGGGAGAGGAATATTTGCTTACCGATTTCTGCGTAAGAAAGCCTGGAATTTACTTTTAAGATATCGATTATTTTGAAATCTATGTCATCTGCCATTAAAAAGTGTCTTATTTATCCAAAAATACATTTTTTATGTGATAATTGATTTGCTTAACCATTGATTCGTTTTTAAAAAATTATGACGATAAGTTAAGTTTGCACCTTCATAAAAAAGAAAGGAACCTTGGAATTATACGTCTTGATTATCCTCGCCATTGCGATATTTTGCGGGTTTTTTATTCAGTCTTTAGTCGGTTTTGCCGGGTCTTTGGTAGCCTTGCCTATTCTTCTTTTTGCTGTAAAATTACCGGATGCTATCGCCTTTGTCTCCATCTTTTATTTATTCTCAAGCTCTTATATGGTTTACAGGGAATGGCGCAACATCGATAAAGATACCATTGTAAGACTTACGCTTGCTTCCCTGATAGGGGTTGTCCTGGGAATTGTAGTGCTCACCTATTCAAAACCTTCCATTTTGCAAACAGGACTGGGTGTTTTTATCCTTTTGTATGTTGGGTATGTACTTTTTGGAAGGAAAGAGTTGGCTCTGGGTAAAAAAACCAACTGGACCTTTGGGGTGATGGGCGGATTTTTCTCGGGTGTTTTTTCTACTGGCGGTCCGCTTTATGTGATCAGTGTGAAAAACACAGTGAAGGAAGCAAAAACCTTTAGAGCAACTATGATAGGCGTGCTAGCTTTAATCACGCTCATACGGATTCCTGCTTTGAGCATCAGTGGTGCTCTTAACCTGCAGCACCTGCAAATGAGCTTGATTGTTCTTCCTGTCTTCTTTTTAGCTCAATTTCTGGGCATAAAATTCTTCCCAAAAATCAATGAAGTCCAGTTCAAGAGAATATTGTTGTTTATTTTATCCCTTTCAGGATTGGCCTTAATTTTTTAGTACTTAACTACCTAAGTTAAAAGCTTTGATAGTAACAAAATTTAATAAGTCCTGGCTTTCAATCTTTCGCTTAGCTAGGGAACTTAAAAAGACCTCACAGTCCACAAAGCTTTGGGGACTGTGAGGTCTAGGGATTAAATTATTTATTTCAATGACTTTTGCTAACAAAAGCTTAATTGGTTTTCGTAACCAATCCGTTTGTTTTAAACACAGAAAATCAAAGTTTTACTTCACGCGAACCTGCCTTCGTGCCATTGGCAGGCAGGCCTGCCTGTGTCTAACTTCTGCAGACAGGATTCGCAAAGAAAAAACGCAAAGCCACGCAAATTGTTGATAGTCATAACTCTATAAATTCACGTCCTTCGCGAAAAGCTTAGCGGTCTTTGCGTGAAAAATATATGCAAAATGCTAATTATGTTTTTGATACAGATGAGTTACTTTATATCTAAAGTCTGAGTTCAACTCAGTCAAAAACCTTTAAATTCTATCTTAAAACCTTCAGTAGAAACTAAAGCCCAAGGGAGTGGTTGAGGTAATTTCTTTCTTTTAAGCTAACCTATTCTGCTCCTTTAATCTATCGAAACCCAAAATCAAAAGAAATCCATAAAAATCTTATTCCGCCTATTCTTTATGGCATCGTGAATTTGAGTAAATTTGTATCTTAAATTTGAATTATGTCTGAAGAGAAAAAATCTTTGAATTTCATTGAGCAAATCATTGAAGAGGATTTGAAAACCAACTATACCGTAAGCGATTTGAAATTTCGCTTCCCGCCGGAACCTAATGGGTTTTTGCATATTGGACACGCCTCGTCTATTTGCCTGAACTTTGGTTTGGGCCTGAAGTACAATGCTCCCGTCAATTTAAGATTTGATGATACCAACCCGCTAAAAGAAGAGACGGTGTATGTGGATTCCATCAAAAGCGATGTAAAGTGGCTTGGCTTTGAATGGGCGCAGGAATGCTATGCATCAGACTATTTTCAGCAGTTATATGACTGGGCGGTGGAGTTGATTAAGGCTGGAGATGCTTATGTGGACAGTCAGTCTTCTGAAGACATCGCTTCTCAAAAAGGAACTCCAACGCAACCTGGAACAGCGAGTCCTTATCAAAATCGCTCAGTTGAAGAAAACTTAGAACTTTTTGAAGCCATGAAAAATGGAGAGACGGGTGAAAAAGCCCATGTTCTCCGTGCTAAAATTGATATGGCTTCGCCCAATATGATTATGCGGGATCCTGTGATGTACAGGTGTCTGCACAAAGCCCACCACCGCACAGGAAACGACTGGATGATTTACCCGATGTACGACTGGGCGCATGGAGAATCTGACTTTATCGAATCGGTGTCGCATTCGTTTTGTACGCTGGAATTTTTGCCACACCGCGAACTTTACAACTGGTTTGTAGAGCGCGTGAGCAAGCCCGGTGAATTGGTCCCAAAACAACGTGAATTTGCCAGAAGAAACTTGAGCCATACCGTGGTAAGTAAACGAAAGCTGGCCGAGCTTGTAGAACAAAAGATCGTGAGTTCCTGGGATGATCCCCGGATGCCAACCATTTCCGGATTGAGAAGACGGGGGTATACGCCAGAGTCGATTAGAACCTTTGCAGACAGCATCGGCATTGGCAAACGAGAGAATATGATAGATGTCGCTCACCTGGAGTTTTGTGTGAGAGATGATCTCAATAAAAAAGCTCCTCGAGTGATGGGGGTGATGGATCCTTTGAAAGTGGTGATTACCAATTATCCTGAAGGACAAGAGGAGTGGCTAGTAGCCGAAAACAATCCTGAAGACGAATCTGCAGGTGAACACGAGGTTCCTTTTTCCAGAGAATTGTACATCGAGCAAGAAGATTTTAGAGAAGAAGCCAACCGAAAGTTTTTCCGTTTGAAACTGGGCAAGGAAGTTCGATTGAAAAACGCTTACATCATTAAAGCCGAAGACGTTGTAAAAGACGAAAACGGAAAAGTTCTGGAAGTACACTGTACGTATGATACTGAAAGTAAAAGTGGAAGCGGCACCGAAGCCTCTCAGCGTAAAGTGAAAGGGACGCTGCACTGGGTATCGATTCCACATGCTGTGGAAGCTGAGGTGAGACTTTACGACAGGTTGTTTAGCGTCGAAGATCCTACTGCCGATAAGGAGAAAGACTTTTTAGATTTTGTTAATCCTCAGTCTTTGGAAGTCAGTAAAGCTTATGTAGAGCCCTATTTAAAATCGGCGAAGACTGAAGATAAATTCCAGTTTCAACGTATTGGGTATTTCTGTGTGGACAGGGATTCAACGGAGGACAACCTGGTTTTTAACAGGACCGTGACGCTGAGAGATAACTGGAAGAATAAGTAATTCAATTTAATTAAGCTTCGTTTTGAAGTTAAATTGGTAAAAAAAAAGCGAGACTCTCATCTCGCTTTGTCATTTTGTAATTTATTGCATTTTTTTAATGCTCTTTTTCTTTTTTGCATCGCCCAAAAAAGAAACAAAAAAGTCTAGGCTTACAAAAAAAATATAAAAAAATCGTACGGAATCCCCTTCCACAGATGAAAAATAACTCAACCGCCTGATGGCGGTCTTAAACAGATTTTCATCTTTTAGCCTTCCTGCTTCCTTGATTTTAAATATTTTTTTTGATAGGCCGATTAAATCACGTTAACCCATTTAACTCTTCAATTACCCACGTTGATTTGAAATTCAAACACCTTACTTTCAAACACTCGATTTCCATTGCTATCGGTTGGAGCAAGTATTTCGACATAGTCTTCTCCAACATAAGCTTGTTGAGGCTGGTATATGTAAATAATTTCTCCGGTGTCCTGATTTCGTTCTAGTTTACTGATTTGGTAATGCTGCGCCTGTAACTTAAAGCTTGCGCTTTGGTCCTCGCGATAGGTTCCTAAGCTTGATTCAACGCTATTGTTACCTCCTGCTGAGTTATTACCAACATTGATTTGAAAAGAAGTGACGGGTTCTCCAGTATCCGGATAATTGATATCATCGTCCAGAAATAAATCTACACAGGATAGTAAACTAAAGCAAATAAGCAGAAGAAATATTTTTTTCATAATAAATGGTTTAATTCATGGAGCTTTTGTGCTGTAAAAGAAATATAATTCAAATTTGAGAGATATTCCGATGGCTTTGCTTCGGAGTATTTGTAATACCTCTCCTCTTGCATCCGACGAGCGGAGCGAGAGAAATGCATAAGACCAGAACTACCTTAAAAAGGCAGTTTCGGGTGAGGCCTACTTCTCCACCAAAGTCCCATCCGCAAACAAAGCAAACCGGCCTTTATCACCATGAGTAAATTCTGCTTTTGGCCAGGGCCATCCGCCAAAATGGGTACGCTGGTATTCACCGATGATGCCATTCATTTCTTCTCGGGTATTGGCTACAAACGGTCCTTGTTGAACTACAGGTTCGTTGATGGGTTTGCCCTGTAGCAAAAGCAGTTCAGCTTTTTTAGTGCCGTTGACTAATCTCAATTCTTGTGATGCATCCAGGTCTAACGAATGTCCTTTAGGGATTTCAAAGCCTTCTGTTTTTAATTCTTCACCTTCATAAAAAAACAAAACGCGGTTACTCTCGGCATCCCCGGCAGGGAGTGTAAACTCAGCTCCAGCTTCTAATGTGATTCTCCACACCTGTATGTCGTTTTTATCATCTGCCGCCAGCGAATCTGGAGTTGGGTTCAAGGCTTTATTTGACTTATAATTTCCGGCGATTACCTTGACTTTGATAGCTTTTCCGTTCTCATCTTGTTCTTCAACGATGGGAATATCCTCATGCCAAAGCATCTTGTAATGCGGCTCTGCTTTTTTGGATCGCCTGGGTAAGTTCAGCCAAATCTGAAACAACAACAATGGATTTTCTTTGTCCTGATGCACCAGCGGAAACATTTCAGAATGCAAAACGCCTTTGCCGGCGGTCATCCACTGCGCATCGCCTTCGCCAAAACGTCCTTTGGCACCCATAGAATCAGAGTGATCGGCATAGCCCTGTTCTACCAGAGTGATGGTTTCAAAACCGGCGTGTGGATGGTAAGGGAATCCCGGTACTTCCTGCCCGTGATACATTCTCCAGCCGTCTTTTTTCTGAAAATCGTTGCCAAGAAATCGACCTTTCAAAGCTTCTTTAGACGGTCCTTTGTTGGCTTCGCCTTTAGGAAACTGGTCCTGGTGAAAGGCGCAAAACATAAAGGGGTCTTTGGTTTCCCAATGGAAGCCGAGTTCTTTTATTTTTAAAATGGGCTTACTCATAGCGTCAAATTTTATTCAAAGTAATAAAAAGCATCTTCAAGATGTTCTATACGTTTTCCTAAATTATTTTTAATTATGGCCACAATATCAAAGCGCACCTCCAGGTCCAGATGCTTTTCATTGATGTAATAATCCACAGCCTTAACCAGGCGTTTGATTTGTGCGGGCTTTAAAAAATCCTGTGGATCTCCAAATTCTGTGGTACTCCTGGTTTTCACTTCCACGACCACCAGATACTCACCGGATCTGGCAATGATATCGACTTCAGCTTTATCGTAAACATAATTGGTTTCCAGGATGGCATAACCCTTGTTTCGAAGGAAATTGACCGCGTCTTTTTCGCCGCTTTTACCTAATTCGTTATGCTGTGCCATGGCTATTACAACACTTAAATTTAACTCTAAGATACTTAAAGATAAATTAGTATTCTAGTAGTTTGTAGGTTGGCTTCACTTCAGACTTAAATAAATGGTAACTAATCAGTCAATTTTAAACATTGAAAATCAAAGCTTTACTTCACGACAACCTGCCTTCGTGCCATTGGCAGGCAGGCCTGCCTGTGTGTAACTTCTGCAGACAGAGTTCGCAAAAATAAAACGCCTAGCTACGCAAATTGTTGAATACCATCACTATATAAATTTGCGTCCTTTGCGAAAAGCTTTGTGGTCTTGGCGTGAAAAACATATGCAAGATGTTGATAATAGTTTATTTATATCTGGTAAATGAGAAGCTTTTTGATACTGATTAGTTACGAAAAATGAAATCTTGAGAAATTGTAGAGGGAATTAATCTCAGGAGGTTTAGAGATATCAACATAATTCTAAGGAGTGTTTTTTTGAAAAATAGTGTTGTAGTGAACTGTTTAATAAAAAAAAGCTCGAACAAACTGTTCGAGCTTATGAAGATTACTCCTCGTTATCGATTTTATCAATGGCTTTGTCGATTTCGTCATTGACTTTAGAATCCACTTTTTCTCCAGCACGTTCTACAGCACCTTTGGATTCTGCAGTTTCAACCTTTACTTCTTTGGTTTCAGTTTTAGTGTCCCGACAGGAGGTCAACATTATACTTGTTGAAAACAGAAGAACCAGTACTAACATTAAATTTTTCATCATAGTGTTTAAGAGTTTACAGGCCGAAAGGTATTGCTAATTTTCAATTAACAGTGAGCTTTAAAGTTTTATTATTCAATAGGTTAGGATGGTGTATTAAAGCTTCACCCCCATCAGCTTATTCAGCATTGATGATGTGCCAAAGCCTTCATTCGCAGTCAATTTAGTTCAGAACACTAAGCTTACCTTGTCAGAAGTAACACTAAGCTGAGCCGTTTTGCCAAACATGACAGGCAAATTCGTCTCCACATGGCCTGCGGGAAAGTTAAAAGCCACAGGAATATTGAGGTTTTTCACCGCTTCAAAAATGATGTCTTCTGCCGTTTTGCCAAAGGGAACAGTATTATCATTCATGTCGGTCATTCCACCCACAATCAGTCCGGAAATCTGACTCAGCAGCCCACTTCGTTTCAGGTTTTGCATCATCCTATCAATGTGGTAAAGGTATTCATCAAGGTCTTCGAGAAATAAAATTTTGTTTTTAAAACTCGGCATGCTTTTACTTCCTATTGCTGAATATACTACCGATAAGTTTCCACCTATGACTTCAGCCTTAACTTCGCCGTTCACCTGATTCGGATGTCTGGAGGCATAGTCGATCTGAAGCTTTTCGCCAAACAGTACCTTCTTAAGTTCACCTGAAGTGGAAGCAGATCGGGTCTCGATAGCAGAAGCCATTTGTGCATGAAGACTGGCAATACCCATGCTTTGCAAGTGAAGGTGAATCGCAGTGACATCTGAATAGCCGATGATCCATTTAGGTTGCGTTTTAAGCTTTGAAAAATCAACCAGATCTAAAAGGCGGATCGAACCATAACCACCTTTGGCAAACCAGACCGCTTTGATGTCGGGATCGTTGATCTGATTTTGAAAATCTTCAGCCCGCTCTTTATCGCTGCCCGCAAACTGATGCTCCTGTAAACCAATGCTTGACCCCAAAACAGGTGTCAATCCCCAGGTTTTTAATAAGTCAATCGCAGGTTGCAGGTCTTTTTCTGTAATGCTTCTAGCAGAGGCTATGATAGCGACTTTGTCACCTGTTTGAAGTGGAGGAGGTTGGATCATGGTTGAATTTGTAAGATTAAAAATAATATAATTAATCAGTCTATTTTAAATATTAAAAAAAGTTTTACTTCACGCGAAGTTCGCAAAGAGAAAACGCAAAGCTGCATAAATAATTGATAACCAGAAATATATAAATTCGCGTGCTTTGCGAAAATCTTAGCGGTCTTGGCGTGAAAAACAAAAGCAGGATGCTGATAAAAAATTATTTATATCTAGTAAATGAAAACCTTTTCGGTATTGATTAATTACAAAATAATCAATTCCTATAAATCCAAGCCGATTCTTAAGTGAATGTCGACTGTGAAATCACTATTTCTTTCATCTCTAAATGGAAAAAAGCCAGTTCTTTCCGTGTTATTTAAAAAGAATGCGTAGCCAAAACCAAAACCAGCTTCATAATTAAAATGTTTACCTAGGCTTCTGCGAATTCCCCATTTAGGAACGAATCTTATTTGATCCAAACTTTGTATCCTATCATTAGTTGTAAAAGAGACACTTTCTAAATTTGTTGATGCTAAGAGAGCAATAAAATTCCCGCTATTCCTATCTATAGTCTTTCCTTTCTTTGCTCTTTTCACCAAGTTGTAATACCATCTAGGCTCTAAACTCAAGTGAAGAATACCATAAAAATCTTCATTAGGCCCAAAAGATTCAAATTCTCTTACTCCTTCAATTCTAAAATCAAAACCGACTTGGCTACGCAAAGCAAATTCATCTGAAAGCCGACTTTCATTATACAACCAAGAACCCAAAAACCCAGCTTGAATGCCATATATAGATTTTTCAACGCTTACTTGAGAAGTCGTATTTTGATCTTGTGCTGAAATTTTGAAGATTAAGAATAGCAAAAGAATGGAGGTCAAAGTAACTTTCATCATAGGAGGTTTAATTTGTTATAAGCTCTAATTCTCCACGGAAACGAACTTCAATTTCACTATCTTCTTCATCTATGGCAGTCATTTCAAATTGGTATTCTTCGCTACTTTCAATGACTTGAAGTCTTGCAACTTCTATTTCAATAAGTTCACCTGAAGTAGTTTCAGCATTTCCAGATATTGTAAAAGCGTCTGTAATTGCATTTACTCCTGGGTTTTCCGTTCCCGTAAAAAGATATTCACCAGGTTCTGGCTTGTCACTATTATCGATGTTTATTTCAAATGCGATACCATTGAATGTGTTATTTTCTGGCATAGCTTCACCGTTTGAAACTATCACCTCGGTATCGTATAAAATGACACCAAATGCATAAAGATCTTCTTGAACCTGCGAAATTTGATAGAATCCTGTTTTGAGCTCGAATTCTTGATTATTTATTTTAAGTACGTTCTGAGTTTCTTCTGGTGTTGGCTGGTCATCATCGCTGCTACATGACAAAATCAAGGTCGAAACAATTGTTATGAGCAGTGTTTTGTGAGTAATTTTCATAAAAGATATTTTAGTTAAGCTCAAATATATATATACTTGAAAGTTTTTTGCAATGATATTATACAATATCCTTTGTCTTTTAATGTAACAGCGTTTATTACATTTGTGGTTAAGAATTGATACTATTAAAAACCCAAAACCTTATACCATTACGCCGCCTTGTCCTATACATATAGGTTATTTGACGGGCGTTTATGTGCCAGCAGATATTTACACACGTTACCTTAAGTTGAAAGGTGAAGATGTGCTTTTTGTGGAAGTGTTTTTATCTCAAATGCCAATTTTCAAGATTTAAACCATCGAAATATTTAAAATCTTTTGTGTTATCTGTCACTAAAGTCAACTCATTTTCTAAAGCCGTAACCCCAATCAACAAATCAAATTCATTATGCATTGGTGTTCCGTTTTAACTTAATTTTACTTTATATTCTGCATATTTTTTGGCACAACCATAAATCGGAATTATAGACAGGCCTTGAATAAATTTGTCAACAGCTTTGTGAGATTTTTTCTGGTCTATACTATTCTCAGCACCAAATCTCAATTCGAAAACTGTAATCTCTGATATGTAGCAGTTTTCAAGTTCTTTTTCTTTAATAACCTGGTCAAGATTTAATAAACCACGCAAGTAGAAAACACAAATGCTTGTATCAAGTAAATACTGCATATTTAAAAACTCAAATCTTTTGTTCTGAATTTTCTGCTTTCACGTATGTCCTTAATCATTTCTTCAGCAGATTTATCAGATTCGAATGCTCCAAAAGACTTATAAAAATCATTCTCTTTAGATTTTTTTTCTTTCTTTAATGACTTGGTAAGCTTTTCAATGAGTTCAATTTTAGTCAATGGATTTAAACCTTCAAAAAGTTTTGAATAGGTATCAATTATATGTCGTTCTGTTAAAGTCATCTTTTATTTCAAATATACTATTTTTCTATAAACTGATATTATGCTCAATCCTTAGGTCTTTTAATGTAACAGCGTTTATTACATTTGTGGTCAATAATTTAGTTTATGAAAAATCCAAAAAGATATACGATTACGGCTGCTTTGCCATATACCAATGGCCCTATTCACATTGGTCATTTGGCGGGCGTTTATGTACCTGCAGATATTTACACGCGTTACCTAAAATTAAAGGGCGAAGATGTGATCTTCGTTTGTGGTAGTGATGAGCACGGCGTTCCCATTACCATCAAAGCGAAGAAAGAAGGCGTGAGCCCACAGGATGTGGTCGATAAGTATGATGCCATTATTAAGCAATCCTTTCAGGACTTTGGAATTCAATTTGATAATTATTCCAGAACTTCAGCTAAAGTGCATCACGACACCGCCACGGAGTTTTTTCAGAATATGTATGACAATGACAAATTCATTGAAGAAACCACTGAGCAATTGTATGATGCTAAAGCCGATCAGTTTTTGGCCGATCGTTTTGTCACGGGAACTTGTCCAAAATGTGGCAATGAAGAAGCCTACGGTGACCAGTGTGAAAAGTGCGGTTCGTCGCTTAACGCAACAGATTTAATCAATCCCAAGTCAGCGATTACAGGTGATGTGCCAACCTTGAAATCAACAAAACACTGGTTTTTACCTTTAGACCAATACGATGAATTTTTAAAAGATTGGATCATAAAAGGCCACAAAAAAGACTGGAAATCCAATGTTTACGGTCAGTGTAAATCCTGGATTGATGAAGGCTTACGCGCCAGAGCGGTGACCAGAGATTTGGACTGGGGTATTCCTGTTCCCGTGGAAGGCGGCGAAGGCAAAGTGCTTTACGTCTGGTTTGATGCACCCATCGGTTATATTTCTTCAACCAAAGAATGGGCAGAGCGAGAAGGCAAAGACTGGGAGCCCTACTGGAAAGACGAAGACACCAAACTGGTACATTTTATTGGGAAAGACAATATCGTCTTTCACTGCATCATTTTCCCGGTCATGCTCAAAGCGGAAGGCAGTTACATCTTGCCGGACAACGTACCCGCCAATGAATTTTTGAATCTGGAAGGCAGAAAATTATCAACTTCCAGAAACTGGGCGGTTTGGCTGCATGAATACCTGGAAGACTTTTCAGGTAAAGAAGATGTGCTGAGGTATGTGCTCACCGCTAACGCACCTGAAACCAAAGACAACGATTTCACCTGGAAGGATTTTCAAACTCGAAACAACAGCGAGTTGGTGGCTATTTACGGCAACTTCATCAACAGAGTAGTGGTGTTGACCAATAAGTATTACGAAGGCATGGTGCCCAAAGCTTCCGAGTTTACCGAGACCGATTTAAAAGTCCTAAGCGAGATTAAAACCTTTCCGCAAAGCATCGCCAATTCTATTGAAAAGTACCGTTTCCGTGAAGCTCAGAGCGTGATGATGAATTTAGCGCGATTGGGCAACAAATATTTAGCTGACGAAGAGCCGTGGAAGCTTCAGAAAACCGATCCGGAACGCACAGCCACCATCATGTATGTGGCCCTGCAGGTCGCTGGAGCTTTGGCAGTCATCAGTGAGCCTTTTGTGCCGTTTACAGCTCAGAAGCTTAAAACCATGTTGAATTTTGAGTCATTTTCACATCCGTTGTTGTGGGGAGACATTTCTAAATTAGATGAATTAATTCCTACAGGGCATCACATCAGTTTAGCTGAATTTTTATTCAGTAAAATTGAAGATGAAGAGATTCAAAAGCAAATCGATAAGCTTGAAGCGTCCAAAGCATCAAGTCTGGAAGAGGAAACCAAAATAGAACCTCAAAAAGAAGAAGCTACTTTTGAAGACTTTTCAAAACTGGATTTGAGGGTGGGAACTATCATTTCTGCAGAGAAAAAACCAAAAACTAAAAAATTGATGGTGCTTAAAGTGGATACCGGACTGGACGAAAGAACTATTGTTTCCGGAATTGCAGAACACTATAAGCCTGAAGAATTGATCGGTCAAAGAGTGAGTGTGGTGATCAATCTAAAGCCTATCAAGCTGAAAGGGACTTTGAGTGAAGGTATGATTTTGATGACGCAGGATGCTTCAGGAAAATTGACTTTTTTAAATCCTGATTCTGATGAATCAGTCTCAAATGGTACAATCATAAATTAATTATATATTTATGGTTCAAAATATAAATTTTTAGCTGTGGAAGACATTTCAATTGATAGTGTTGGTGAATTGGCCAACTCTTTTTTAGACAAAATAATTTCTTATTTGCCAAGCGTCATTGCTGCGCTGGTTATACTTGTTCTTGGGTTTTGGATCATTAAATTAATCATTGGCCGCATCAGAAAAGTAATGGAGAAGCGTGAAGTGGATCCAGGAGTAAGGGGGTTTACATTAAGCATTCTTGGAATCATTCTTAAGATTTTACTTTTCATTATTGTGATTACAAAACTGGGAGTCGAAACCACCTCTTTTGCAGCGATTTTAGCTGCCGCGGGTTTAGCCATTGGTTTGGCATTACAGGGCTCTTTATCCAACTTTGCAGGAGGAGTTTTAATTATTTTATTGAAACCTTTCCGAGTTGGAGACTTTATAGATGCGCAAGGTGAATCTGGTACAGTAGAAGAAATCACTATATTTTACACCTACTTAACCACGTTTAATAATCAAAGAGTGGTGATTCCTAACGGACAGCTCTCTAATAATAAAGTAACCAATTACTCTTTTGAGCCTTTACGAAAAAACTCAATGACTGTTGGTATTTCTTATGACAGTGATATCAAAAAAGCCAGAGAGGTTTTATTAAATATTGTCAATTCTGATGAGCGAACCCTAAAAGATCCTGAGCCCGTTGTTTTTGTAGCTGGTTTGGGTGATAATTCGGTAAACTTATCCTTGAGGTTTTGGGCAAAAAGAGAAGATTACTGGGGGTTGCATTTTGAGACGATGGAAAAACTTAAAATTGAACTTGAAGATGCAGGGGTATCCTTCCCTTTCCCACAGAGAGATGTCCACTTATTCGATATGAGTAAAGAAAAGGCATAATATTTGAACTGACTTATAAAAAATAATTATGAAAAAAATAATAAGACTATCGTTGATTTTATTTTGTGTATCACTTAATGCACAAATAGGTATTGAATTTAATCCATCAGATCTTCAGAGTGTGAACACTTACAATTCACTTAATACAAAGTCTGGTTTTATAGACATTGATGATATTATTGGATCTCCATATTTGGATGATAATTTTAAAAATGGTAAAATTATCGAAACAGTTAATAATCAGATTGTAAATACTCATTTAAGGTATAGTATTTTCCAGGATAAATTTGAAATTAGACCCAACTTAAATGAGGATAAAACTTTGGCACTAAAAAGATCTTCTAATTATGAGTTTATCTATGATGGAATAAAAGTAAATCTTGTATTAAACAATAAACTTTTTCAAGAAAAGGATAACGGCTATGTGTTTTTGTTATTAGAAAGCGAAAATGATGGTTACAATCTTTATAAGCGATACACTCAAAATTTTACTCCACCAAAAGAAGCTAAAACTTCTTATGACACTGATAAGCCTGCAAGGTTAGATACTGATATACACTATTTTATTTCTAAAAACATCACTAAGGATTTTATCGAATTAGATGATCACAGAAGAAGAATCCTTGATTCATTTGATTCAAATCTAAAATCTGAAATGAAAGATTTTATGAAATCAAAAAACTATAAGTTAAGAGGTGATGATGCTGAAATAGAAAATCAAATGATTGAAATTATATCTCATTACAACTCATTATTAAATAAGTAATTACTTACTCACAAAATCTTTGAGGTAAAATGGTTCAAAGTAGGCCACATCCTCAAAGATTTTTTCATCATACTTCCGTTTTGCTATAAAAAATTGTTCTTGGGCAGACGGAAGTTTTTTATGATGAAATACAGCATTGGGATGATTGCAAATGCCCTCAAACTTTTCAACACCACTTCCTATAAAATGGACTTTGCCCAATTTCAATTCCTTTTGAAAAGAATGCTCATCCAAAATTTCAGCTTTGATTTCTCTTTTAGAAGTAAAGTCAGCATCTAAAACTTCAGAATACACTTCCATTCGCCTTGCATCCAACATGGGGACAATTAAGCCCTCCTTTATATTTATTTGTTTAGCTAGACAGAGTAAAGTAGACACTGAAATCAATGGGATATCTAAAGCGAAGGCCAGACCTTTTGCTGCCGAAACGCCTATTCTTAAACCTGTATAGGATCCAGGACCTTTGCTAATAGAAACGGCATCTACATCTTTAGGTGTTAATTTTTTCTGAGTTAATAATTCGATGATAAAACCGTGCAACTGCTCAGAATGTGAAAAATTCTCGCTGTTGATTTCTTTTGAAGTTAAAATAGAACTTCCACGACCTATGCATACTGAGCAATTGGTCGTGGAGGTTTCTAAACAAAGGATTATATTACTCAAAGGTTTTTATTTTTAATACTCAACAACTCTAATTCCGAAGTACAATTCTAAAACTTTTATATTGAATATGTAATCGTATTTTGCATTGATTAATCGGTTTTGTGCATTGGTCAGTCTAAATTTCGACTGGCTCAATTCAAAGGCATTGGAGACGCCAACTTCAAAACGCTGTTGAGCATATTCAAAAGCCAGTTTTTGTGACTCCACAGCCTTCTGAGCAGCTTCATAAGCTTTGGCTGCTCCCTGGGCATCCACATAAGCCTGGTATACGTTGGCTTCAAGATCCAATTCGGTTTGCTCCAGTTGGAATTCAGCTCTTTTTGCAACAACTTCTCTTCTTTTTATTTGATTACGCGTCGCAAAGCCGTTGAAAACAGGGATGTTGACTTGCAGTCCATAGGTGTAACCATCATTTCTAGCTAATTGGTCAAAGAAACTACTTGGACCTGCCGTTTCTATTCTAAAATTCGGCGCAATTACGGCTTGACCAGTGGCTTCCACTATACCAATTTCTCGAGTGGGATCGTTCGGATCTATACCACCACCTACAGTTCTTCCTCTGTCTGACTCTCTGGTGTTATAGTTGACAAAACCATTCAAAGTTGGGTATAACTGACTTCTTGAAATTTCAATGTCTTTTTCAGCTATTTCCAAATCCTGCTCAGCAACTTTAACTTCGTAGCGTTCCTGTTTAGCCTTTTCAACTATCTCTTCTGGAGTTTTAGATAAAATGTCTGTGAGAGGAATGTCGTACTCCTCGTCAGCAATATCAAAATTTTGATAATCTTCAATCAAGAGCGTTTGAGACAAACTTATTTTTGATATTCTTAAATTGTTTTGAGCAACTACAATCTGCTGTTCTTCGTCTGCATCGGTAGCTTGAATTTCAAGAAGGTCACCCTCCGGGGCTGTTCCCACTTCCACAGTTTTTCTAGTCAACTCTATTTGCTCTTTGGTGGTCTTGTTTTGCTCATTAAGGACTTCAAGCTGCTGTTTGTTGACCAGGATTTGCAAATACGAATTGGCGACAAATAGTGCAATATCATCTTTCATCAACTGTAAAGAATATTGACTTGCAAGTTTTTCTAATTTAGCTCTTTGAAAAGTTCTTAGATTTCTTAATCCGTCAAATAAGGTCAATCCTACGGTAGCATTGGCAGAAAGATTCCTTACGGTTTGATTTTCTAAAATTCCTGTAGTGACATTTTGAGTCAAACCTGAGTTCCAGGAGTTGCTTAAACTTCCATTTAAACTTGGCAGGTAATTTCCAATAGCTTCGCTTCTACTTATGTCCGCATTTTCCTGATCGAGTTGGGATTGCTTTATGGAAATGTTATTATCCATAGCATGCTCCACACAGGCCTCCAAAGTCCATTTTGTAGGAACATTATTATCTTGAGCTGTTGCTTGAAGACTCAAAAAGAATATACTTATAACTAAAACAATTGCTTTCATAAATTATCTTCTTCTAAGATTACCAGCAACAGGTGCTTCAACTCTATTCCAAACTTTTATTTTATCTCCTTTGCTAACTCCAGAAATAACCTCTACATTAATTCCATCGCTTAGACCAAGTTCTACCATCCTTTTCTCAAACTGCTGCTCGCCGATTTCCACTTCCACGAAGGGTTTATTGGTTTCTTTTTCAAACTGAACCAAAGATTCACTTATGGCAAGGACATCTTCAGACCTTTCTAATATTATAGACGCATTGGCGCTTAGCCCGGCTCTTATGAACACACTGTCGTTGAGTTTCAAGCTTCCTTCAATATCAAATTGAACGGCTCCATTTTCTTCGGTACCTTTTGGAGAAATATAATCTAAGGTAGCATTAAAGGTTTTGTCTTCTATGGCACCTACAGTTATTTCTAAGGGAAGGCCTTCTTTTATTTTTCCAACTTCAGACTCATCAACTTTCCCTTCAAAAATCATATCATCCGTTTTTGCAATAAGCGCAATTGTGGTTCCCTCGTTGAAGTTGTTGGCTTCAATGACCTGGTTCCCAACTTCAACAGGAACATCTAAAATCATTCCCGATATTCTGGCTTTTATCTGCGTTGTTGCTGCATTTCCAGCATCCTGAGTTGTACCTGTCTCTATGATTTCCAAATTTTCTTCGGCAGCTTTTAGGTTTTGTAAAGCATTATCGTAAGCGTTTTTAGCCAGATCAAAGTCATTTTCAGAAATCACTCCTTTTGCAAAAAGCTCTTTCTGTCTTTCAAATATTTTTTTTTCGTTAGCCAGGTTGATTTTAGCCTGTCTTACTTGGTTTTTGGCTGAGTTTAAACTGGTGATATTAGGTACCACTTTAAGCTGAGCAATCATATCGCCAATTTCAACAGTCTCTCCTGGCTTGACAAAGAGTTTGTCAATAACTCCGGAAATATTGGGTTTCACGTCCACTTCTTCCCTTGGAATAAGCGTTCCTGTCGCCATTGTTTTCTTCACGATAGTTTCTCTTGTAGGCTCTTCAGTTTTAAAAACTTCAGGGCTTTCTTGATTTTTTTGGTAGAGATAAAATAAAGATCCCCCAAATAAGACTACAATAACAAGCAGAATAATGATGGTGATTACTTTTTTCATATTTAAATTTATATTAGGTAAGGGTTGTTTTTATTCGGTTCTTAAGGCATCGACTGGTTTTACTCGTATAGCGTTTTGTGCAGGAATGAATCCAGCCAAAAGTCCGGAAACTATTAATATTAATAAAGCGATGATAACTGTAATAAGATCAACACTTGGGTTTGCGAAAGGCATATCAGAATCTTTAGGTAACAGCGCATTGACGACAGCCAAAACTCCAGTAGCAAATACGATTCCTGTCATTCCAGCTATAATAGTAAGAAAAACAGATTCAAAAAGGATCTGACCTCTTATCTGCCAAGGGGTTGCACCTAGTGCCCGTCTTACGCCTATCTCGTTGGTTCGTTCTTTTACTACAATCAGCATGATATTGCTGATGCCTATGACTCCTGATAATAATATCAATATACCTACAAAATAAGCTACAGCATTTAAAGCTATAAAGAGTCCTGATATTTTTGAAAACTGTTCATATAAATCAAAATTACCTATTGCCCTATCGTCTTCCGGAGCTATATCATGGTTTTCTTTTATAATATCAAAAATCTGAGGTTTTAACCGAGTAATAGAGTTGTTATCATTGGCAGTAATCGCCATCCAACCGACCTTTTGCCCCATATTGAAGGCTTGAGAATAGGCAGTGAATGGAACATAAATTTGCTTTTGATCTTCCTCAGCATTTCCCCCGCCAAAGCCTTTCTTTTTATAGATGCCAATAACCATAAAGTTAACTCCTTGAACTTTGACATAGGTTCCGATAGGGTCTTCATCAAAGTCATATAGCCCTTTTACAACCCCTTCACCTATGACTGCTACTTTTCTTTTTGCCTCGATGTCATTTTGATTCAAAAACCGGCCTTTAAGTATCTTCATAGGTTCCTGAAACTGAATGTCAGGATAATCTCCGTACACATTAAAAGCACCACTTTTAAGTCCTCTTACAACATTATTGTTGCCACCAAAGCCTCCTAACTGATTTCTTGGAGAGACGTATTTTAATCCATCAACATCTCTTTTTATTTCTGCGACATCACTCAGGTCAAAATTGTATCGACGTCCCTTTGGTAAACCGTTATAAGATTTTGAAATGGGTTGCGACCACATAAACATGGAATTGGAAGAAATACCATCAAACAATTGCTTGACGCCGCTTTCAAAACCATTTCCAGCAGCTAATAGAATAACAAGAATAAATATTCCCCAAAACACACCAAAAGCTGTCAATATGGTTCTAAATAAATTAGAAGTCAATGACTCAATAACCTCATTCCATTTGTCTCTACTGAACATATTACTCGTCTCTTAAGGCATCTATAGGTTTAATTCTAGCTCCTCTCCATGCAGGAAAAAAACCAGCAATTGCGCCAGCTGCGATTAATAATAATAAGGTGGAAACAGCAATGCTAAAATTTACACTCGGATTTTTTATAAAGTCCAGTTCCACCATGGGACCTACTATTTCCAATAAGACCAGCCCGAAGATCAGCCCGAAAAGACCGGATATGGAGGTGACAAAAATCGATTCGTGAAGAATCATACCTACAATAGATAAGGGTTCTGCACCCAATGCTTTCCTTATGCCGATTTCTTTGGTTCTTTCTTTTACGATGATGAGCATGATGTTGCTCACCCCTATAATCCCCGCTAACAATGTAGCCAGGCCTACTCCCCAGAAAAACACCCGCATAGCGCTTATCAGCACGTAAATTTCTTTAGTGTTTTCGATATTGTTACTTATGAAAAGAGCACTTTCGTCTTTAGGGTCTATTTGAAGTTTGGTTTTCAACATCCTTTCTGCTTGGGCAGCAAAAGCATTGGACTGTTTAAGGGCAAGATCGTAATTTTCTTCTTTGGGAAGCGTGAAACCCATGGATCTTATATCCGTTCCAGCTCCAAAAACAATTTGTGATGTAGCAATAGGTACATATATTCTGGTTTCTTCCCTGTCACCTCCGGGATCTGTGAATACCCCTACGACTTTAAAATTCAGTCCCGAAACCTGAATATATTTACCTACAGGAGATTCGTCTTCAAAAAGATCTTTTTTGACGCGATTCCCAATGACCGCGTACTTTTCTTTTGCTTTATTATCGTTAGCATTTATAAACCGTCCTTCAATGATATCTGCTTTTTCCAGGTATTGGTAATCTGGAAGAACACCCTCCACCCGATAATTCCCGGAATTATTTCCGTGGGAAATAAGGCCTGCGAAAATTTGATACAATGGAGACTTATATTCGATTTCCTGCTTTGAATTTTCAGTAACGATTTCATAGTCTTCATTTCGTAACTGAATTCTTCGCCCTTTGTTGAAGCCTTCAAAACTAATCGCTGTTTCTCCTGGATAGATGTTTATTATATTCTCTGCATCGTTTTGAAATTGACTTTCAATTCCATTTTGAAATCCCACACTTACGCCTAGTAAAATAACAAGAATAAATATTCCAGAGGCTACAGAAACACCCGTAAGAAACGTTCTAAGTTTATTCTTAGAAATCGTTTCAAAAACTTCTTGCCAGCGTTCTAAACTAAACATTCTGTTGGGCTCTTACTTGAGTAATTTTCTTATCGTCTATAATGACTCCATCTTTCAGGTTAACAATGCGCTTGCACATTTGGGCAATATCTTCTTCGTGAGTAACTACTAAAATGGTTCTGCCTTCATCATTTATTTGTTGAATAAGATCCATAATTTCATAAGATGTTTTTGAGTCCAAAGCCCCTGTTAACTCATCGGCGAGCAGAACTTTAGGATCACTTGCCAATGCTCTGGCGATAGCAACTCTCTGTTTTTGACCACCGGAAAGCTCGTTGGGCTTATGATCTGCCCAGGCTGCAAGACCCACTTTTTCCAGATAAGCCATCGATCTTTCTATACGTTCAGACCGTTTTACACCTTGATAAAAAAGAGGAAGAGCTACGTTGTCTAATGCAGATTTATAATTGATCAGGTTGAAGGACTGAAAAATAAATCCCAAAAATTTATTTCGATACTGAGCAGCCAGCTTTTCATTAAGATTTTTGATGGGTACACCATCCAGGGTATATGAACCTTCATCAGCTTCATCCAGCATCCCCAGAATATTAAGGAGAGTGGATTTACCAGAACCAGAGGACCCCATAATAGAAACCAATTCGCCTTCTTCAACACTAAAGTTTATTCCCTTCAGAACATGAAGTGAATTTTTCCCCATTTTATAGGATTTGTGCAGGTCTTTTATTTCTATCATAAGAATTATATTGCTTTACATAAGACCTTCTAATTTTAATTATGTTACACCGCATTGCGTTAAATTATGTTAAACGTTTACTAATGATTAATAATCAAAATTGTAGCTTATAGTTATAGACCTAAGTCTGGCTTATCTTTGTAAAAAAAACTTTGGATACAATTACGTTAACTAATATTCGTGTTTATGCTTACCATGGCTGCTTGCCGGAAGAAACTAAAATAGGTAGCGATTACAGAGTGGACCTAAGTGTGGAGGCCAACTTAGACTTATCTGCAGAGTCTGATGCGTTAAAAGATACTGTAGATTATGTCCACCTCAATAAAATTGTAAAAGAAGAAATGTCACAGCCTTCCAAACTTTTAGAACATGCAGCTAAACGAATTTTGGACAGGATTTTTTCTGAATTAGATCTCGTAAAAGCTTCACGTGTAAAAGTAGCTAAGATCAACCCCCCATTGGGTGGAGACGTAGAAGATGTCAGCATCACTTTATCTAGGACACGAGATTAAATCTTATCTTTATAATCGTGTTGGGGGATAGAAATAATTTCTTAAATTTGCAATCCCTTAAAACGGTGTCGTGGCCGAGTGGCTAGGCAGTGGTCTGCAAAACCATCTACAGCGGTTCGAATCCGCTCGACACCTCAACAAAAGCCTTACTTTCAAAGAGTTAGGCTTTTATTATTTTATCTACAGCGGTTCTCCCGAGGCTCCGGGACACTCGACACTTCAAAACTAAACCTATTCATGCCTATTTCTTAATAAGATAGGCGTTTTTGTTCCTGGTTGATTGCCTATATTAATAAGTCTCTGTACTTAAAGATTTTATTGATTTTTCATCTAGAGCGGACCTCTCGTTCTAACACATATAACGGGGCACTCGCAATAAAAAAACCACTTCAAAAAGAAGTGGTTTTGAAATAAAGTGGAGAATATCGGATTCGAACCGATGGCCTCCACGCTGCCAGCGTGGCGCTCTAGCCAACTGAGCTAATCCCCCATTGGCAACAAAAATAAACAAATTTAAAACGTGTGAGAATTTTACCTCAATTAATTTTAGGATTAGATAATCTGAAACTAATTTCGAAGCAATTTTTATTTAATTTTATCAACTAAACTTAAAATTTACTAAATGGAAGAATTTTGGCTATACCTCAAATTGGGATTTGAACACGTTTTGGATTGGAATGCTTACGATCACGTGCTTTTTCTAACTGCTTTAGTGGCGTCTTATTCTTTTCAACAAAGCAGAAAAGTGATATGGCTGGTTACGCTCTTCACCGTTGGTCATGTTTTATCTCTGGTCCTTTCAGCCTATAATATCTTGAACGTTGACAGAGATATGATTGAGTTTTTAATTCCTGTAAGTATTATTTTTACAGCAGTCTATAGCATTTTCACCGCTGGAAGAGTCAATGGAAAAGGCAAAACCAATCTTTTTTATTTTGTTACTTTCTTTTTTGGTCTGGTCCACGGCTTTGGGTTTTCTACACATTTCAATATGCTTGCCAAAGGGGCTGATAATATTTTCTTCATGCTGATAGAATTTGCACTTGGAATAGAGCTAGCTCAAATTTTGATAGTTTTTGTAGTTCTGCTTTTAGGTTTCATTGCTCAAAGAGTGTTCAGGTTTTCCAAGAGAGATTGGGTTTTAGTGATTTCTTCTATTGTGACAGGTATGACGGTGCCCATTCTTATAGATAACTGGATTTTTTAATTTTAAAAATCCAACAAATTAGAGTTTAAGTAAATTTAAGCAGGTTCTTAACGCTTGTGTAAAAGCATAAGTTTTATATTCGAATTTATTTTCGAATGACTACAGAAAAACAACTCAAATTTGATAAAGCTTACTTGCGTATTGCGCGGGAGTGGGGTAAGTTATCTCATTGCAAACGCAAACAAGTAGGTGCTATCATCGTTAAAGACCGTATGATCATTTCCGATGGTTATAACGGAACACCAAGTGGTTTTGACAATGCCTGCGAGGATGAAGAAGAACTGACTAAATGGTATGTTCTTCATGCTGAAGCAAATGCTATCCTTAAAGTAGCGGCTTCCACACAGTCGTCCAAAAACGCCACACTTTACATCGCATTGTCTCCTTGTAAAGAGTGTAGTAAGCTCATTCATCAGGCAGGTATCATTCGTGTAGTTTATCAGCGGGCATATAAAGACAACTCGGGTTTAGATTTTTTAAAAAAGGCCGGGGTACAACTAGAACATATTGAAGATCTTGAGGAATGAATAGGAGAATGAAAATAGTACTCCCGCTGCTTATGGCAGTGGTGTTTGTAGCTGGAATACTGCTTGGGGATATTTTGAGTTTTCAGGACAATTCCCTATCCAATTCTTCTTCCAAGAGACAAAAACTAAACAGACTCATCAATTTTATCGACAAAGAATATGTAGATGAAGTCAATACAGATAGTATTGTTGACATTACCGTCGCTTCTATTCTGGAAAATTTAGATCCTCACTCTGCTTATATTTCTAAACAGGAATACGATTTTGTTCAAGACAATATGCGGGGTGATTTTGTTGGCATCGGCATAAGTTTTTACACGATAAAAGATACCATTGTCGTCATAAGAACTTTGGAAAAAGGACCTGGCGAAAAAGCAGGGCTTGAAGCTGGAGACCGAATCTTATATGCAGATGCTGTTCCTTTATTTGGGAATAACATGACTAATGATTCTATTACAGGACTCCTGAAAGGACCTGCAAATTCTAAAGTCAATCTCAAAGTAAAACGATTAGGTGAAAACAATTTATTAGATTTTGAAATCAATAGAGGTGTTGTTCCTTTAAAAAGCGTAGACGCAGGCTATATGATAAATGACACTTTGGGATACATTAAAATCAATCGGTTTGCTGAATCCACTTACTCCGAATTTAAAGCCAAAATGAATCAATTTGCCACTTCAGAAATGAAAAGTGTCATACTCGATTTAAGAAATAATGGAGGTGGCTTCCTGAGACAAGCTACCCTTATTTTGGATGAGTTTATTGAAGATGGAAAATTGCTGCTGTTTACCAAAAACAAAAATGGTGACCTCAAAGAAACTTTTGCAAGCAAACTAGGGGATTACGGAGATCAAAATCTCTTTGTATTTATAGACGAAAAATCAGCTTCAGCCAGTGAAATTGTAGCAGGAGCGATTCAGGATAATGATAGAGGAATCATTATAGGTCGGCGATCTTTTGGCAAAGGACTTGTACAAAGAGAAATGAACCTTGGAGATGGAAGTGCAGTAAGACTAACTGTTGCAAGATATTATACGCCAACTGGGCGCTCTATACAACGGCCTTATGAAAATGGGAATAGTGAAGCTTATTATTCCGAATACATGGAACGCTATTCCAACGGTGAGCTCTTGAGTAAAGACAGTATCTCTACTGATGATTCCTTGAGGTATGAAACGCCAGAGGGAAACATTGTTTATGGTGGCGGAGGAATTATACCCGATATTTTTGTACCAAGGAACTCATCGCAGGATATTCAAGACATTAAGTTCATGTACGAAGGCGGAGTGATGGATCGATTTATTTTTGACTTGCTGGATGAAAATAGGAAATATTACAATTCGCTTTCTAAAAACGACTTTTTGGAAAGAAATCTGATTACTGAAGAAGTTTTAGACAGGTTTACGCGTTACCTCGGCAATTATGACATGAATTACAATTTTGATGATAGTAGCTACTTTTTAAAAAAACACCTAAAAGCGACCATGGCAAGACAATTGTTCGGAAGTGATCTTGCTGAAAAGATTTCCAACGAAAATGACCCTTATATAAAAAGAGTCCTGAAAATTAACTCTCCTGAAAATCCTGGACAGGCCCGCCTAGGTGTCTTAAACGGGCAAGCAGAATCAGAAGAAAAGCTTACAACAGACTAAAGGAGTATGAGGGATTTTGCTCAATTGGTAAAGGCAATAGACAGCACTAATAAAACCAATAGAAAGGTGGAAGCCTTGAGCGCATATTTCCTAAAAGCTTCAGAGGCTGATAAAGTCTGGACCATCGCCATTTTGTCTCACAGACGTCCACCAAGACCGGTAAATAGCACATTGATACGTAATTATGCTTCAGAATTAGCGGATATACCCTTATGGCTTTTTGAAGAATCCTATCACATCGTAGGCGACCTAGCAGAAACCATAGCTTTGGTCGTTCCTGAAAAAGTCAAAACCACCGAGAAAAGTTTAAGCCAATACCTACAAGAAATACTTCAGCTCAAACCAAAATCAGAAGAAGAAAAAAAACAATACCTCATCGAGAATTGGAGTCAGCTCAATTATTACGAACGCTTTGTGTTCACCAAATTGATTACCGGAGGGTTTCGAATAGGTGTGAGTCAGAAATTGATGACCCGCGCACTTTCCAAAGCCACAGGAATCGATGAAGATATTCTGGCGTTCAAACTGATGGGAAATTGGGATCCCAGCAAAATCTCCTATGCTGAATTAATACTGGAAGAAAATGAAGCCGATTACCTGTCCAAGCCGTATCCCTTTTATCTCGCTTATGCCATCGAAGAGGAGGCATCGGAACTCGGCAATCCTGCCGAGTGGATTGCAGAACACAAATGGGACGGTATCCGCTCGCAGCTCATTGTGAGAAAAGGACAGCTATTTGTGTGGAGTCGTGGCGAAGAATTGGTCACCGATAAATACCCGGAGTTTGAAGCTTTTACAGATGTTCTCCCCGATGGAACCGTTCTGGATGGCGAGATACTGCCTTATCCCGAAGACAGTATTGGGGACTTTAAAGACTTACAAACCAGAATTGGCCGTAAAACTGTCAGCAAAGCCCTTCTGAAAAAGTTACCGGTTATCCTGGAGGCTTACGACATACTTGAATACCAGGGAAAAGACATCCGCTCTACCCCTTTTGAAAAACGTCGAGAACTCCTGGATGAACTTTTCGCTGAGTATTCATCAAAAATAAAACCCTTTCATCTTTCTGAGACGATGCGGTTTTCGTCCTGGGAGGACATGGCAAAGGAGCGAGAGAAAGCAAGAGACATCAAGTCTGAAGGGCTCATGATAAAACGAGCCGATTCCAGCTATGGTGTGGGTCGTAAAAAAGGAGACTGGTGGAAATGGAAATCAGATCCCTTTAGTATTGATGCGGTGCTGACCTATGCCATGCGCGGACATGGTAGAAGAAGTAATCTATTTACAGATTACACTTTTGCGCTGTGGAATAACGATAAAACCGAGCTGGTTACATTTGCCAAAGCCTATTCTGGGCTTACCGATAAGGAGTTTAAAAAAGTAGATGCCTGGATTAAAAAAAATACCATCGAACGTTTTGGACCAGTGAGAAGTGTGGAACATGTGCATGTTTTCGAAATAGCTTTTGAGGGCATCGCCGAATCCAAACGGCACAAAAGTGGCATCGCCACTCGCTTCCCTAGAATTTTGCGCTGGAGACAGGACAAAAAAATTGGAGATGCGAATACCCTGGAAGATTTGAAAGCCATGATTCCTGAGTGAATGACGTAAAAGCAAATTAATTTGCTTTACTTTTATAGAAAAGAACGATTTTCGAATTAGTTTTTGTTTTTGATATCCTCAAGCATGAAAACATACTACGTCTACATATTACAATGCTCAGACCTGAAGACCTATACTGGCATAACCAATAATTTAAGCAGACGCCTAGAGGAACATCAAAACGGATTAAATAAAACATGCTTCACCTATAAAAGGAGACCTCTCAAGCTCATTTTCCACCAAGAATTTAACGATGTAGAACAAGCTATATATTTTGAAAAGAGAATTAAAAAATGTAGTGCAAGTAAAAAACATGCCTTAGCTAATGGAGATTTTGACTTGTTGCAGATCCTTTCTGAATGTAGAAATGCTACGCATTCTAAGTATAAGAATTAAGAATAGGTCTCGACTGCGCTCGACCTGACAAGCGCTGAAGCCTGTCTCGCCCTTACATCAAATGCATTTGTCATGACTATTCGAGAAACTTGTCATTAGCAATGACAAGGAGTAGGCGATTACTATGTCTCCTCGAGCGCAGTCGAGAGGTCAGCCCTATAAAAAACTATCTATTATCCTTCAGTTTTTTACGGTAAATAAAGTCATTTAAGGTCCAGGAAAAGATACCGTAAATCCCTCCTCCTACAAAAATGGATATGGCGAGTTGAACGAAAAAATCAGCATTGCTCAACTGTCCCCATTTGTCCCAGTAATTGATCACTAAATTGACTGCGAAAATCAAAATTCCAAAACCAACCCCGTGTTTGATGATGTATTTTGCTTTGCCCTGACTTTTAATTTTCTCCCAGTTGTCAACAAATTTTTTATCTGCTTCTTTCATAAATTTTATTTGGTTAAGTAAATCTTATCAACTTCTAAGTGAAATTCTTCTTCTTTTTTGTTCCCTATAAGGAAAGCAACTTCCCGAATCACATCAGCATTAAAGTCGGGCAAATTTAAGTTTCTTCCTCTATATCTCGGAGAAAAAGAGGATAGTTTTAGTTGAACAGTATTCCATTCCGAAGTCACCTTAAATTCATGGACATAAGAATGGGCTTCTTCTTCACCACTTTTCTTGATTCTGAACTGATAAATAGATGGGGTTCCCTTTACTCTAAGATTTACATAGGTAAAATCCTGAACATCCCTAATGATGGTCTCATGTCTAACTGAAGCAAAGCCTCCATTATTTTTAAGAGAAATCTGACCAGAAAAAATCGCATTTCCAGCATCGCTAAGTCGCATTGAACTTTGGGATAAACCGCCCATCACCCCATCATTCACGATTTGCCAGTCTGTTATGTTTTCTTTGGGTTCGAAATCATAAATAATATGTTGTTGTGCCATAGTTGCTGTAATTATAAAACAGAAGATTAAAGTTTTCATAGGAAGTCAATGTAAGAACTTTAAATTTAGTTATTTTAAATCTAAAATTCGAATTTATGACTCAAGTACTTTCAAAAACATATTTTGAAAATCCAGATGTTGTTTTTCTCGCCAGAGATTTGATTGGAAAACACTTAATCACACATATTGATGGCGTTGTCACTTCTGGAATCATCACAGAAACTGAAGCTTATGCAGGTCAGGGAGATAAAGCTTGTCACGCGCATCTTGGAAGGTTTACAGAGCGCACCAAAGTCATGTACGAATCTGGCGGAATTGCCTATGTGTATTTATGCTACGGGATTCATAACCTCTTCAATATAGTCACAAATACTCAGGGAAATGCAGATGCGATATTGATAAGAGCTATTGAACCCACTCAGGGTATCGACATCATGCAGGAACGACGGGGGAAAGCTGAATTTGACAAAAGCCTAACCTCCGGGCCTGGAAATGTGACCAAAGCTTTAGGCATCACCAAGTCGCATAACCAGCATAGTCTGACTGGTAATGACATCTGGATAGAAAATGTTGAGCAAAAGATTTCTACTATTGTAAAAACCACAAGAATTGGTATAGGTTATGCCAAAGAAGATGCAGAGTTGCCTTGGAGGTTTTACGATAAAGAGTCTAAATTCGTTTCAGTTAAATAAAAGCTTATGAAATTTAAATTCATCCTTTTCCTTTTTCTCCTGGTTACGCTAAGCGAGAATCTATATAGCCAGGACAAATTATTTTATAACAGAATTCATTATTTTGAACACCAGGAATGTCAGCATCCTATAGGAACGGTTATGAAAGACAAAGTCTTTTTTGCTAACAATGCAGACAATTCTTCTTTTTTAAATTTCAATAATTCTGAAAGTGATATCGCTTACGTCGACTTGGTCAATTATGGAAAGTATACCGCATTCGACCGATTTTTAAAAACTGCGTTTTTATCAGCAAATACAGTATCCATAGGATACAGGCAAGACGTTCCAAATATTTCTGAATCCATCAAAGATGCAAGAAAACAATTTAGACTGGACAAGGTGAAAGACACTATCATAAATGATAAAACACTAAAGCACATTCGTATTGAACCAAAAGATACCTTAGTTCATCGCTTTGAGTCGTATAACATTTTGATAAATAAGGATACTGAAACTGAAATCCCTCTTTATACTTCACCAGAAATTTATTTCCTTTTAAAAGGAAGTCTTAAGGATTTAAAAGGAACAGTAATAGAAACTTATTTTATCGACTTACAGGGCTATTGGTTTTGCCGCGATGTTCTGGCTGGATTTGAAGTAATTAACAAGCGGGTGATTGTGAAGTGATAATTACTCCAAGGCAGAGGCATCGGAGGTGTTTTTTTGATTATCAACTCAAGCCGCTTTCCGAACTGTAAGTTCTGTAAACTGATTTTTACAGGTATTCGGTTAGCCTTGAATATATTTTTTAGGCGTAGTTCCGAATTTCTTTTTGAAGGCCGAAATAAAATGACTGGCAGTAGAATAACCAATACTTAATCCCACTTCATTAACATTATGCTGCCCTTTTTCCAGTAACTTCCTGGCATAATCCATTTTATAATCAAAAAGAAAAGAAAACACCGTATCGCCGTAAATTTCTTTAAATCCTTCCTTCAGCTTTTTTAAACTTAAGCCAACCTCATCGGCCAGTTGCTGCAAAGTAGGTGGCTCAGTCATACGTTGTAAAATAATACTTTTGGCCAATTTAATTTTCTTCACATTGACTTCATCATCCAAAAATGGACATTGTTCAATATCTGCTTCAGCAGGTCGATTGAAATAAAGCCCTATCAATTCATAAGCTTTCCCTTTCAGGTATATTTTTCTGACGGAAGGATGCAAATTGAAGTTCAGTATCTGACTTAAAATCACCGCCATGGCTGGTGAAACCATAACTTCTTTATAGAATTTTTTATCGCGATTGTCTTCGGTTAAGAAATCGATATAATTAGCTTCTGCTGAAAATAGAGTGTGGAGTTTTTTAATAGAAATCAAAATGGAAACCGACCAAGATTCTGACATAGCTTCCAGATTAACGGGTAAATCTCTCTCCGGGTTATAAAGCAATAACGAACTGTCTTCCTTTATATTCAGAGCATAACGACCTTCATTAAAATTGAATTTAATTTCACCTTTAGCACAAAAGTGAAACTGAATAAAGTCTGCGCTTATATGATGTGTTATGCATTCTTCACGCTCAGAATCGTTTTTAATGGACAAGATAGATATGCCTTCTTCAATCTCGATAAATTGTTCTGAACCTCTAGCGTTATTTTTCTCTGACATTAAGGCCATTTGTGATCGTTTATTATTTAGAACGGTTCTAATTAAACCAGGTCTAACTCGTTATCATTACTACAAAAATACTTAATTGTACTGATATTTGTCATATTTCAATTAAAAATACGTCAAACGACAAAAAAGGAACTTTTAGCGTTATTTTTAACTATGCTTATATTCTAGTTTTGTACACCATATTTTCTGGAATCAAAGAATGCAAAAATACAACGTCTCTAAACATAAAAACTTTTACGTCATAGGTATCAGCTATCAAAAAGCAGATGCGGAAACTAGAGGTAAATTTAATTTAAACATAGACCAAAGAAAAGCTTTGCTGGGCAAGGCTAAATCTATTGGCCTTAATTCTATTATGGTTTCTTCTACTTGTAACAGGACAGAAGTTTACGGATTTGCAGACCAGGAAGAAGTGCTTATCGACCTGCTTTGTGAATTTAGTATTGGAGATCAGACTACTTTTACCAAAAGTGGATATATTTTAGAAAATAGAACTGCAATCAATCATATGTTTCGCGTTGGAGGTGGGCTAGACAGTCAAATCCTTGGAGATTTTGAGATTATAAGTCAGATTAAATCAGCTTTCACGTTATCCAAGAAAGAGGCAATGATCAATCATTTTATGGAACGTCTTGTCAATTCAGTTATTCAGGCAAGCCGTAGAATCAAAAATGAAACTAAACTATCCTCAGGAGCAACTTCGGTTTCTTTTGCTTCGGTTCAATATATTTTAGATCACATCAATCACGTTTCTGATAAAAAGATCTTATTGTTTGGAACTGGCAAAATAGGTCGGAATACCTGCGAAAATTTAGTGAAACACACCAGTAATAAAAACATTACCTTAATCAACAGAACTAAGGATAAAGCTGAAGAAATCGCTGGTAAATTCAATTTGATTGTTAGAGATTTTTCTGAATTGCAATCAGAAATACGTTCTACAGATATTTTGATTGTAGCCACTGGTGCACAAACTCCAACTATCACCAAAGAATTGATTTATCCGAAAAAAGACCTTTTGGTTTTAGATCTTTCCATTCCCAAAAATGTTGCTGAAGATGTGGAAGGCATGACCAATGTGAAGCTGCTTCACCTGGATCATCTCTCTCAACTTACCGATGAAAATTTGTCTAAAAGAAAAGCTTTTATCCCCGATGCGGAAGCTATTATTGAAGATGTAAAAGCTGAATTTGACGAGTGGCTGGACACCAGAAAATTTGCGCCTACCATAAAAGCTTTGAAAGAAAAATTTAAAATTTTTCAAGAAGAAGAACTGGATTACCAGGGCAAAAAAAATGATCAATTTGATAAAGAACAAGCTGAACTCATCAGCGATCGCGTAATCCACAAGATTACTAGAAGTTTTGCAAGCCACTTGAGAAGCGCCAATGGTTCTACCGAAGACAGCATCGCTTTACTCAAAAAGGTCTTCGAACTGGAAACTGACTCTGATAAGTCTTAAATTACTCTCCAATAACTCAATTTATGTCAAAAACTATACGGATAGGAACTCGTGATAGTGAGCTGGCCTTGTGGCAGGCTCACAAAGTAAAATCACTCCTGGAACGTGAAGGCTATACCCCCATTCTTAAACCTGTCAAATCTACTGGAGACCTCAATCTGGAGCAACCGCTTTACGAAATGGGAATTACGGGAATCTTCACTAAAACCCTGGATGTCGCCCTCATCAAAGGCGAGATTGATATTGCCGTGCATTCTATGAAAGATGTACCCACGGCCTTACCGAAAGGCGTTCTGGAAGCGGCTGTCTTACCAAGAGCCAACACAAGTGATATCCTTATTCATAAAGGATTGGAGGATTTTTCTGCAGCCAAAACGATTGCAACAGGAAGCTTGAGAAGAAAAGCGCAGTGGCTTAGCAAATACCCTAATCATGAAGTTGTCAACTTAAGAGGAAATGTAAATACGCGTATGAAAAAGCTTGAGGACAGCGACTGGGCGGGAGCTATATTTGCAGCAGCGGGACTTGAGCGTATCGATTTAAAGCCAGAAAACCACATCGAACTCGACTGGATGATTCCTGCACCTGCTCAGGGCGCGATGCTGGTCGTCACCATGGAGTCAAATTCAGTTTGCAAAACGGCTTTAAGCCCTATAAACCACACTGAAACCGCTTTGGCCGTCAAAGTAGAAAGAGAGTTTCTGAAAACTTTAGAAGGCGGCTGCACGGCTCCTATTGGAGCTTTAGCAACAATTGACGGTGATGTTCTAAGCCTGAAAGCTGGATTGTTTAGTCTGGATGGAAAGGAAAGTTACCTTATCGAAGAATCTACCGCATTAGACAAAGTCGATGGCTTTGGCAGACGCTGTGCTGAACTGGTTTTGAGTCAAGGCGGAGATCAACTCATGCAGGAACTTAGGAGCATATTGTAGTAACGGCAAACTACACTAATGATTTATAACTCATCTGTATCAAAATGATTATCCAATACGTATTTTGTGTAAATTTTCACGTGAAGACCGTTAAGTTATTCGCAAAGAGCGCGAATTTATATGGTGATGATAATCTATAATTTCCGCTTCTTTGCGTTTATTTCTTGGTGAACCCTGTCAGCCGAAGTGACACACAGGCAGGTATGCGCGAAATAAAACCTTGAATGTTCATGTTTAAAACAGACTAGTAGCCTGAGTTAGATAAATAAAGTTTAAGCTAAATAATTGATTATGAATTATCACACCCTCCTTTCTCGAAGCTTCGGGACTCCCTCTACGGAGGAAATATTAGTTGCGGTTATCCCCCTTAGAGGGGATTATTGGGGTGTATTTTTTTAAACTCTAAAACTTACTTTTTTAAAATTTTGAAAATAAATCAACTCTAAATCGAATTCAGACTACTAAATTCCAACTATTCAAATTAATATAAAATGCCTTCTGTCCTTTCTACAAAATTACTATCGCCTTCTCAGAAAAACCTGCTTTTGAATGCAGACTTAGGTCTTACTGAATACAATGCGATACAAACGAGAGCATTGGAACTACCAAAATCCATTTCCGAAGAACCTTACCCAAATGCCATAATTACCAGTCAAACGACGGTTGAGTTAATCCAAAATTTCAAAATCAAAACCTGCTTTTGTGTGGGTGAAAAAACAGCTTTAAAATTGAAATCCTGTGGGTTTCACGTCGAAATCATCACAGAAAATGGAGAAGACTTGGCTCAAAACATCATCGAAAGTTATTCAGAACATTCGTTTACTTTTTTTGGAAGCCTGCAACGAAGGCCTGAACTTTCTGAAACGCTCAAAAAAGCTGAAGTCAGCCTAAGAGAGATTTTTGTTTACGACACCCTCAAGACACCTAAATCTTTCAAACGAACCTTCGATGCTGTGCTGTGTTTTAGCCCTTCTGGCGTGGATAGTTTTTTTAAAGGAAACCCGGCTTCAACCTCCAAACTAATATGCATCGGAGAAACCACAGCCAGACAGGCACAACTCTATTCTAAATCTGTTTTTATATCCACCAGAACCAGTGTAGAGAGTGTGATTGTAAAAGCGGTGAAAGTCCTGAAGTAAACCTTTTTTCTTTTAGCTTTATCCCGGACCATATGGCGTACCTAACGGCACGCTGACCCTGTTTCGTTTTAGGTTTTACCAAAATATAGTCCCTAACGGGACAGGCTGAGTAGTTACTGGTTTTATGGTGTTGGTGACTTAACGTATACGTGGCATATCAGACTCAATTTCAAGCCATAACTATGAGAAGCGCTTTGATTGACTTGTCTCGATAGTAACTATATATAGGTAATAGAGAAAGCCACCGGCAGCATCTTGTGCCTTTAGGTACAAAATATAAATACCCAATAAGCAACACCCCAGATCATACTTCAAACCTAGCAGTAAGCTGACCTCATTATGTCTTAAGTTTTGAAGTAAACCCTTTTTCATTGGCTTTATCCCAAACCATATAGCGTACCTAACGGCACGCTGACCCTGTTTCGTTTTAGGTTTTACCAAACTTTAGTCCCTAACGGGACAGGCTGAGTAGTTATTTATTATATGGGGTTCATGAACTTAACATAGGCTTGGCATATCAGACTCAACTTTAAGCCAGCGCTTTGATTACATTGTCTCGTTAGAGACTGTATATAGGTAATAGAGAAAGCCACCAGCACCACCTTGTGCCTTTAGGTACAAAATATAAATACCCAATAAGCAACACCCCAGATCATACTACAGAGCTAGCAGTAAGCTGACCTCATTATGTCTTAAGTTTTGAAGTAAACCTTTTTTCATTGGCTTTATCCCAAACCATATAGCGTACCTAACGGCACGCTAACCCTATTTCGTTTTAGATTTTACCAAACTTTAGTCCCTAACGGGACAGGCTGAGTAGTTATTTATTATATGGGGTTCATGAACTTAACATAGGCTTGGCATATCAGACTCAACTTTAAGCCAGCGCTTTGATTACATTGTCTCGTTAGAGACTTTATATAGGTACTAGAGAAGGCCAACGGCAGCATCTTGTGCCTTTAGGTACAAAATATGAAAACCCAATAAGCAACACCACCAAATCATACTACAGACTAGCAGTAAGCTGACCTTGTTATGTCTTAAGTTTAACCGTAGCTTCTCCCTAGCTGAACAAGCACAGCTTTATTTATATCCACCAAAAGCAATGAAAGTCCTGAAATAAAGAACTAGTCTTCTAGCTTTACCTCAACCCAAACTAGTCTGTGGTCTGAGCTTGCTTCTCTGTCCAGCATTAATTCATGCAAAGCTTCACCTTCCACTGGCCAGAACACACCATAATCAACGACATTTAAATCTGTGGAAGGAAGGACATAATCTGCTCTTAATTTCCAAGAAGCGGTGTGGTATTTCCCGTTGGTGTTATCGGGACTTAGTAGCTTACCCCCTTTGCTGGAGGGTGTAAACCCATTATTCACTCTGGGATGATTTAACAGATCGCTTATGCCTTGTGTAATGGCGCTACCTTCATCTGGAGAAGCGTTTAAATCTCCCATGATTACGAAGGCCTCTGGCCCCAGTGGAGCGGTTTTGCCCTTATCATCATAAATATAAGCGCCTCGGTTTTCATCGATATAGTGTTTCCAAAATCTAATTTCATCGTGGTTCCTTTTGCCATTTCTATCTTCCTCCCCATCAAAACCAGGCGGAGTAGGATGACTGGCAAGGACATGTACCGTTTTATCACCAATTTTTATAGGCACATCCCAGTGCGATTTGGAAGACAGTCTAAAGGCATCCCAGGCTTCATCACTGTAAAAATTATCCCCGTCTGCCGTTTTGGTTTCCAGATAATTGGGCATATCCTTCCACTTGAACTGCTGAAAGGTGCGGATGTTCGTTTTGTCGATGGGGTATTTTGATAGCAATACCATACCATAATGGCCGGGGTATCTGCCATAACCATAAGCATCGTTTGCAGTACCTTCAAACTTGCCATCTCCGTTAAAGTCAAATGGAGTTTCTAGTCCTGTGTTGGAGGTAGAATAGTAATAGTAAGGATAGTCAATAGCTTTGGCTTCTCCCTGAGGTACTTTTAAATAAGCATCAATAAATTGCTCAACGCCCTGCTTGGGGTTTTCGATATAGTCAAATTCATTGAGCAAGATCACATCCGGTCTTTTGGTCTGTATGATGTTGGCAATATTTTTTATATGTTGACTTTTTCCACTCGCTAGCTCATCTATTAATACCTGTGAAGAAACCCCATCAGCATACCTGCCCAGATAGTTCTCGGATTCCATACTTACGTTGAACGTCGCAAAGGTGATTTGAATGGGCTCATCTTCAGAAGTTGCCTCCTTACACTGAACCAAAAGCAGGAATACGACCACTAAAGACAACCTATTTATATAAGACATAGCAACATAACTTAAGACTGCAATTTTACAATATAAATACATAGCCCCCAATTTAAATTGGAGGCTATAGGTATTTTAATAAGGGCTAAGGGTTATAGCAATAATCGAAAAATCCCGCTGATGAGCGGGATTTTAGATTCAAAGGAGATATAATTTATTCGAAATCGGCATCAGTTACGCCTTCGTTTAATTTCACTTCTTCTATTTTAATTTCAATGGTTTGTGGTCCAAAATTTTGATTTAACATCATTGGAACCATTACTCCATTCTTTTCAGAATAATCCAAATATGAAACTGTAGAGGTCATTTTTTGACCCATTTGTTCTGCAGTGGTTTCAGTAGCAAGTTTCAAACCAGAGTTTACACTATAGAATTCTCTAACATTATCTGTAAGCTTTACAACATAAGCATCTTCGCCATTTACTGACTCAATACCAACAAGTTCTGCTCCTTCTGAAACACTTAATTCAGGAAAGAGGCCAGAAGTTACTTTGGTGTCTCTGATTTGTTGTTCAGTCATATCCATTTTTTGACCCTGAGCAGCTGCATAACCTTTTTCTCCGTCAAAAACTTGCTTGCTCAACGTCATTCCATTCATTTCTACAAGTGTAAGAGATTTTCCTCCTTTAGCCGATTTACTTGTAAAAGATAAGGTCATGCCTTGAACGCTAGCATTGCCTTTCATCATCATAGAATTAACATTGGACACGGCTTCTTCACCACCAATAGCGCTGATGTAGTCGTTGTAAACAGTCTCAACTGATACACCTTCTGGGAGTTCTTTTTTGTACTCAGGTTTTTCTACATTCTCGGTCTCTTTATTAAAGTATAACACAGGAATTTCCTTTCCTTTAAATTCTACTTTTTCAAGATTTTCAATCACTTCAGACCCTTTTCCTGCTATAACGATTTGCATTTGATCATCCTTCAAATACTTTTGAGCAACTCTTTGAACATCATCCTGAGTCACCGCATTGATTTTCTCAAGATAAGTCTCGTAGAAATCCTTGTCTAGTCCTTCAGTCTCTATATTTAAAGCATAGTTAGCAACTGTAGAAGGTTGTTCTAGTCTCATTACAAATGAGCCCGCAAATTTCTTTTTGGTATCTTCTAATTTATCAGCATCCACTTTTTCGTTACGGATTCTATCAATTTCTTTCATAAATTCCACAACAGCACTATCAGTTACAGCGTTTCTTACACTTGCAGAAGCTCTAAATCTTGAAGCATAACGACTGTCTCCAACACTGGAACGAGCACCGTAAGTATAGCCCTTATCTTCTCTTAAATTCATGTTGAGGTAACTACCAAAACTTCCCCCTAAGATTTGATTCATGACTATCACAGGGAAGTAGTCTTCGTCCGCCATTTGTAAATCCACTGTATTTTGAACAATAATTTCACTTTGTACAGCATTTGGCATATCTACAAAGTCAATCTGCGTGTATTGAGCAGGAGATACTTCTGGTATTGTAGTACTAGGCGGTGTTGCCTTTTTCCATTTCCCAAATGTCTTTTTCACAATCTTCTTGGCTTCTTTTGTAGTGATGTCACCAACGATAACTAAATAGGCATCCTCTGGAACAAAGTAATTTCTGTAAGCATTCTCAACGTCATCTAGCGTAATATCTTCTACTGTTTCTACAGAGACATATTGTCCGTAAGGATGATTAGGCCCGTAAGCCAAACTACTACTTAGTCTGTTAGCAATAGTTCCTACATCTTTTTGGCTGGATTTCAAGCCTTCAATAAGCTTATCTTTTTCACTTTCAAATTCCTCTTGTACAAACTTTGGCATAAGAGCACCTTCTGCCATTAACTCCATAATTCTAGGGAAAAATTTAGATAGTGAACTTGCATAAGCACTTTCAGCCCCAAAACTGATACTTGCTCCTAAAAAATCGATTTCTTCGTTAAATTCATCTTTTGATGTTTTTTCTGTCCCTGTACCTAGAAGGCTAGACACCATAGCCTGTGTGCCAGGTTTTTTCTCTGTGTAAGGTTTGTTGTCTATAATAAGGCTTGCAGAAACTCTGGGAAGCTTATCGTTTTCTACAACAAGAACTTTTAAGCCGTTTTTTAAAGTAAATGTATCTGGCTCTCCAATATTTACAGTTGGAGCAGGGCCTGGTTTTGGCATTTGAGATCTGTCGATTTGAGCAGACAGACTCGTGCCAACCAGGCATACTAATAATAGTGCAATTATCTTTTTCATTGTGATATGTTTATTCGTTTGGTTCAGGTAAATAATCTAACTCCAGTCTTTTGTTCTCTTGCAAATATTTGTTTGCTACCTCTCTTATTTCCTCTCTGGTAATGCTTCTGTAGATATCGATTTCTTCGTTGATTAAATCGGTGTTTCCATAAAGCATTTGATAGGTTGCTAAAGAAGAAGCTATGCCTTGGATGCTGGCATTTGAGTTTACAAATCTATTCTCAAATTTATTCTGAAGTTTTTGATACTCTCTTTCTGAAATTAAATCCGTTTGAAGTTTTACGATTTCCTCATCCATAACATCTCTTAATTTTGAAAGCTCTACATCTCCAAGAGGCAAAGCTCCGATTAAGTAAGTTCCGTAATCTTCCTGACTTCTTGCAAAAGCTAATACCTGTAGAGCAATTTTTTCATCGTCTACCATTCTCTTATACATTCTTGAACTCTTTCCATCAGTTAATACTGAAGAAATCATATCCAATATATAAGCGTCTCTATCCTTCATGGAAGGTGTTCTGTAAACTAATGCTGTAAGTGGCAATTGAATATTGCTATCATAATCTGTAGCTATTATTTTTTCTTCAATTGGGTCTTCTGTGATATCAACTCTTTCCACTTTTGGCCCTGATGCAATAGGTCCAAAGTAATCTTTCACCATCTTTTTGGTTTCGGAAATGTTGATATCTCCGGCTACAACGAGAGTTGCATTATTCGGATTATAATATTTGTCAAAGAAATCCTTGAATTCATCTAGTTCTGCAGCATCAAGGTCTGCCATAGTGCCTATGACGGAGTTTTTGTATGGATGCTTATCGAACATATAAGGGTTAATTCCTGTAGAATAGATCACTTTACCATAAGGGGCATTGTCAATTCTGGATCTTTTTTCCTCTTTTACCACCTCATTTTGAGTTTCAACTCCTATGTCATTGATAACAGGATGTAACATACGTTCAGACTCCATCCATAATCCCAGCTCTAAAGCATTGGAAGGAAAAGTCTCGTAATAGTAAGTTCTGTCTTGAGTCGTGTTCGCGTTATTACTTCCACCGTTGGCAGAAACAATATTGAACCACTCTCCTCTTTCAATGTTTTCGGTCCCTTCAAAAAGAAGATGTTCGAAGAAATGGGCAAAACCCGTTCTTCCAGGAGCTTCGTCTTTTGCACCAACGTGGTACATCACACCAACTGTAACAACTGGCGCTGTGTTATCTTGATGCAAGATCACATGCAAACCGTTGTCCAAGTCGTATTCTGTAAATTCCACCTGCTGAGCCTGAGCCAGAGTGATGAAAAATACAAAAACAGATAACATAATAGTCTTAGTCATTTTTCTTTTATTTAGATTATGATTAATAGGTCTAAAAATAAACTATTTGTTACAGAAATTTATTATTTAATTCCTTTTTTGTTAAGACTTAAGACTTTATTAATTCTTGTAGATAATTACTTTCCGTTCGAAAATTTAATATATTAGCGTTTAAAACATAAAAAATGAATCGATTTGTACTTTCTGTAAGATTTGGAATAGCCTTGGCATCCTCTTTAATAGCCTATTTTATGGTTTTGTCCTTATTTGGCTTACACACCAATCCATTTTTTAGTTTATTTAATGGAGTGATTACTGGTTTTGCTATATATGAAGCTATAAGATATAAAAGAATAGAATTAAAATCCGATTATAGCTATACAGAGGGATTTCAAGCTGGAATAGTGACAGGATTTCTGGCTACTGTTCTTTTTACTATTTTTATGGCTGTATATGTCACAGAAGTAGATCCAAATTTCATAGGTAATATCGCTGAAACTTTTTCTAAGTCCTATAATATTGGGGTTGGTGTATTTAGTTTTACTGTATTATTATCTGGATTTGCCACTACTGTAGTTCTAACGCTCTCCTTTATGCAACTCTTTAAGCACAAATTGAAGGGGTAGTATTTTTCAATGTAATATTTTGTTGACAGTTATTTTTAAAGTACTATATTTGCAAACTATTTAGTAAAAATTAAATAACTAAACACTATGTATGCAATTGTAGAGATAGCAGGGCAGCAATTTAAAGTTGCAAAAGACCAGAAAGTGTTTGTTCACCGTTTAAAAGAAGAAGAAGGTGCGGATGTATCTTTTGACAAAGTTCTTTTACATGCAGACGGAGACAACATTACTCTAGGCGCCCCGGCTATAGATGGTGCTTCCATTAGCGCAAAAGTCGTTAAGCACCTGAAAGGAGACAAGGTTATTGTCTTTAAAAAGAAAAGAAGAAAAGGATACCGTAAGAAAAATGGCCACCGCCAGTACCTTACTGAAATCCAAATTGGAGACATCTCTGTTTCGGGAGGTTCTTCAAAATCTGCTTCATCTTCAAAGAAAAAAGAAGAGACTAAAGAAGTTAAAAAAGCAGAACCTAAAGAAGAAACGACTGACTTGAGCAAGCACACTGTTGCTGAGCTTAAAGAAATGGCCAAAGAAAGAGGCTTGGAAGGATATTCTGCTTTGAAAAAAGCTGAATTAATCGAATTATTAAGTAAGTAACATAATTACAAAAACTAAACATCATGGCACATAAGAAAGGTGTTGGAAGTTCAAAAAACGGAAGAGAATCAGAATCAAAACGCTTAGGCGTGAAGATTTTTGGTGGACAGGCTGCTGTTGCTGGTAATATCATCGTGAGACAAAGAGGAACTGCTCACAAACCAGGCGACAACGTATATGCCGGAAAAGACCATACTTTACATGCTAAAGTAGATGGAACTGTACATTTTAAGAAAACAAAAGATGACAAGTCTTTTGTCTATGTCACTCCATTTGAAGCTTAAGCATTAAACTTCTAGTATATAAAAAAAAGCCCTTTAATTTAGTTTAAAGGGCTTTTTAATATCCATATGTTTTAGAATAAAACGCTCAAGTCTTCAACAAAAAAGTTGAGTCATCGTTAAAACCAATCGTTCCAGGGTATTCTGGAAAGCATAAGCAGTAAAGCTAAAGCGTAGAAAATAGCGATGGTTCTAAACTTTTTATTGGAAGCCAGTTTCTTTTTGTGTTTGCTGTAACCCACTGTGATAAGCACAATTGTGATGATCATGGTAAGTGGATGCTCCACAAGGTATAACCTCAAGGTGCTGTCCTGCATGACGCCTTTCATTCCTACTTCAGAAAAGGCATCAAACTTTGGACTCACGAAGTATAAAACAAGGCCGATCAGCAATTGTAAATGTGAAACAATAAGTGTGAATAGTGAAATCCTAAAATCCTGTGGCCCAAATGATTTTTTGCCCAGTGTTTTTATAATCGCGTTAAAGGTGGCTAATGCAAGTACTAAAAGGACTAAATAAGCCCAATAGGAGTGAACAATCTGAATAACTTCGTACATAGTATTTATTTATTATTTTCAAAAAGAGCTTTAAGCTCTGTCGCATTTTCTGGTTTCATTTTACCTGCCAGAACCAAGCTCAACTGCTTACGTCGTAAAGCAGCAGCAAACCTTTCTTTTTCAAGTTTGGTTTGCGGTTCTAATTTTGGGACCTCTACAGGATTTCCAGTGTCATCTACAGCAACAAACGTATAAATCGCTTCATTGGCTTTAGATCGTTTTCCGCTTTCACGGTCTTCTATCCAGACATCAATAAATATTTCCATCGACGTCTTGAAATTTCTGGAAACCTTAGCTTCTACGGTCACCACACTTCCCAGAGGAATAGCTTTGTTGAAAGCAACATGATTAACAGATGCTGTGACTACAATCCGTCTGGAATGCCTTCTTGCAGCTATACTTGCCGCTCGGTCCATCCTAGCCAGGAGTTCTCCACCAAATAAATTGTTGAGCGGGTTGGTTTCACTAGGCAAAACTAAATCTGTAAGGGTGGTTTTAGAATCTTCAGGATGTTTTACTTCCATGTATATTTTTCTGCAAAGATAGGTTTTGTCTTGTTAAACCAAGCTTAAAGTTGCTTCACAAACAACCAGGCTTCTGGATTTTCAATTCTTTTTATTTTTTTAAGCTGAGACAAAGCCTCCTCCTTTTCTAAATAACTTTCAAAAGCCACTTGGTGTAATCCGTAAGCATTTTCACCAATCATAGAAGCTTTATAGCCTTTCGCTTTCAAGAGTTCAACCTTTTTGGTAGCATTGCTTTTTACACGAAAAGCACCAGCTATAACGTGGTATTTCGGCTGGAGTGTTTCAAGCTTTGTTGTGCTCAAAGGAAGCCCTGAAAATGTATAGCTAAATTCTGCGCTTTGAATTTTATCTTGTAAGAGGGATTCAGCTTTTTGAGCTTCCGCATCATTATGCGAAATCACGTAATTGTTGTATTGATATAAACCTGCAAAACTAGCGATTCCTAAGGCAATTACACCTACTGCAGCATATTTTAGATAAGGTTTACTTTTCTTTTCTTCTGACCTTTTTTCTTCCAGGCTTGAAGTTTCAAGGGTTCTAACTTTGACATCCTCAACTTGGTCGTTTTTATTAACAACAGATTGGGAAACTTCATCAAGTCTAATTTCACCCAAGCCAAAAGAGTCGATAAAATAATTGATGTACTCGTTAGGCTCAAAAGACAATTTACCTTCTTCGTCAAGGTTAAACCTTCCTAATTGAGGGATTTCTATAACTTTTTCAAGACTTAAAGCCGTTTGAAAATCATCGACGAAAAGTTGGATTTTGTGTTTAGCGCTTTCAAAATCCATAGAATCCCCTTTGGCGATGGTTTCTGCCAAAAGTCCATCGTGATTTTGAATGGCCTTATTAAAGGTGATTTTTTTGGATGGAGGCGTGAATTTGTGAAAATCAGAATGATAGGCGGAGCTGTTTTTCTGAGTCACAAAAGCTCCAAATCCAGGTACGATAACACATTCGTATCGATATAATAGGTCTTGAATGTACTCTTCTACTCTCATACTAACAAAGTTAATTTTTTTACTTACATAAGCAACAAGCTAACTGAATTTTGAAAGCTAAATCTCTAAAACTTGAATTTTATGCCAGAATAAATTCCGAAGAAATAAGGCTGAAAGTTAGTTGTGTTACTTTTAAAGGTGTTGATTTGGTACATGAACTTAGGCTCTAAATTGAAAGACACCCGCTCAGAAAAGTTATAATCCATACCCACCCCAAGATTGGCACTAAAACTAAAGGTGTTGAGATTTCCCGCTTCACCTATACTTGATGATCGTCCATTTACATCAAAAAAGACTTCATTATTATTTAATAAAAAAGTACTCGCCCCACCTAAAATATGAACCCCTATTTTTTTATCTATAAGAGCATATTCTACTTCTAAAGGCACTTCTACAAATCCCAATTCATGATTTATAACTCCAACAGGATTTAACTTAGAGGACGTCATCACGAAAGAACTTGTTTGCGTTCTTGCGCTGGTATTGCTGTTGTTACTTGCAGAAACTAAAGAAAAATCGCCTACAAGATTTCCTTCGAGATTGAGGTTGCCTGAATTTCCCGCTCTGAAGGAAGAAGAGGTGACAGATAACATAACATCCTGAGTGTTGTACCCCATGGCAACCTGGCTGACTCCCGTTCTGATTTTTATTCTCTTATTGATAGCATAAGCTACATTTACACCATAAGACACATTAGGATTGCTTGATGTTTTCCCTTTAAGACTAGGTTCAATTGGGTTTCCACCATTGAAAGAATTCATAAAAACCGGGGCTAGATTGGGTTGAATTGCCCAGGGCTTATCTATCGTCTTATCCTCTTCCATCGCCAGTAGGTCGACTTCTTTTATCGCATCAAATAGAGATTTTTTCTTGTTTTGGATATCCTTATTGATTTCAAAAGGGGTGGAAACCACCGGTGAGTTTGAAAATAAATTTATGGAAGATCCCATTAATCGGTTGACTGTTGCAAAGGATCTATCAGCAATTCTTGTTTCCTCTGCTGAATCTGCCTCCCGGTCTTGGAGAGGAGTGCTTGTCTGTTCAAAGTTCAAAGATGATGCGGATGCCTCAAAATTGAAAGCTAAACCGCTTTCAATAGAATTTTGGTGTATTGATAAATTTTCATAAACCGACGCGAATCTATATTGAGCAGGGATAACCACAAAGGAATTTGAGGTGGATTTGATTCTTAAATTGCCCTGAGATGAAACAGAAGCTCCAGATTTTGGAGAATTGTAATAAAACGCTCCAATAGAACTAAAAATCACTAGAATCGCTGCAACTGATGCCACCTGCCACCAGAAAGGTAAGATCCTTTTAGGTTGCTTTCTCCCTGCTAATTTATCCTCAATACCACTCCAGACTTTTGGAGATGGCGATGCCTCAAAGTCTTTAAGACCTTCTTGAAATAAACGCTCTATAGATTTAGAAGTCTTCATTTAATTCTGATCCATTTTATAAGGATATCTCCCTTCATTAGTAGCCTCTGTAATGTTTCGTCGTAAAATTTCTTTTGCTCTGGATAGGTTAGATTTTGACGTTCCTTCTGAAATCTGAAGTTTTGCTGCAATTTCCCTGTGGGAAAACCCATCTAGCGTGTACAGGTTAAATACCATTCTGTATCTGTCTGGAAGATTTTGTATGCAATTCAATAGAAATTGTAAGGAATAGGTCTGATCTTCTACATAAATCTCTTCGGCTTTAAGGGCGTTTTCATTGATTAACTCAAAAACTTTTTGATTTCTATACCTTTGTAGACAAATGTTAACTGTAATTCGCTTTAACCATCCTTCAAAAGACCCTTTATTTTGAAACTGATGAATGTTTTCAAAAATTTTAATAAAAGCATCCTGCAGATTATCCTCTGCTTCTGCATAATTTCTAGAATATTTTAAGGAAATACTAAAAAGCACGTTGGCAAACATCTCGTATAGGAGCTTTTGTGACGATAAGTCATTCTGTTTACAGCGCTTTATAAGATTCTTTAATTCCATTTAGTATTACATCACGATCACATCCTTATCTATATAAGTTAAATCTCCTAAGCTATCTTTACCTTTCAAGAACTTGAATGTGAAATTTGACTCAAAGCTATTTTTAAAATCAGCCTCTCTTAAAATGCCCTCAGCCTCTTGGTTGCAGTTATCTGCCTGAGTAAATATAGTTATTGCTCTTACATAATACAAACTATCTCCCTGTTTAACAGCATCAAAACCTGAAAAAGTATGGCAGTCTGAATCTTTTCTATAGGTGATCTCGAGCGTATAGGTTTCCCCAACGAGCATAGTATCTGGAACATTAGCAGCTAAGACAGGAGATACTTGACTAAGCTGATAAAAATTATCATCCTCCGTTTCACAACTTACCAGAACAATCGAGCTTAAAAAACAGGCAATAAAGAGTTTGCTTAATAATTTCATTTGTAACTGTGTTTAAATTGAAGATGAAGAAACTGAAAGAAGGTTGCGTTATTATAAAAAAATCAGGCATAAAAAAACCGATGAGTTTTCATCGGTTTAGTAAAAATGGTTAACGTTGTCTATTTAACTTTCAGATTTCGCTATTTTAATGGCTTCTACAATTTTTACTTCCAATTCTTCCATCAGTTCTGGATTATCTTGTAGTAAAGTTTTTACCGCATCACGACCCTGACCGAGTTTTGTGTCTTCATAACTAAACCAGGAGCCTGCTTTTTTCACGATTTCGTAATCTACTCCAATATCGATGATTTCACCAACCTTTGAAATTCCTGTACCGTACATGATGTCAAACTCTGCCATTTTAAATGGAGGAGCGACTTTGTTTTTGACCACTTTCACACGGGTTTTATTACCCATCACATCGCTGTTGGCATTTTTAATCTGCGTAGAACGTCGGATGTCAAGTCTTACAGAAGCATAAAATTTTAAGGCGTTACCACCTGTTGTCGTTTCAGGATTTCCAAACATCACCCCAATTTTTTCTCTCAACTGATTAATGAAAATCACAGTACAATTGGTTTTACTGATGGTAGATGTCATTTTTCTTAAAGCCTGAGACATCAATCTCGCATGAAGACCCATTTTGGAATCACCCATTTCCCCTTCAATCTCACTTTTGGGGGTTAAGGCTGCTACAGAATCAATCACAATAATATCAATAGCTCCAGAGCGAATTAAATTTTCTGTAATTTCAAGAGCCTGTTCACCATGATCTGGCTGAGATATGATAAGGTTATCTATATCTATATTTAGATTTTTCGCATACGTCCTGTCAAAGGCATGTTCAGCATCTATAAAGGCTGCAATACCGCCGGCTTTTTGAGCTTCTGCAATAGCATGAAGCGTCAAAGTGGTTTTACCAGAAGATTCTGGTCCATATATCTCTATTACTCTTCCTCTTGGGTAACCTCCAACCCCAAGCGCCAAATCCAAGCCTAAGGAACCTGAAGAGATGGCGTCCACATCTTGCACAGCCTGGTCGCTCATTTTCATTACCGTTCCCTTACCATAGGTCTTATCCAGCTTGTCTAAAGTTAATTGAAGTGCTTTTAATTTTGCATCTTTCTCGCTGTTTTCTTTTGCCATATTATTTTGTTGAATTCATTTTATGTAAAAATAGTATTTCTTTTTAATTATTTCGACTTCCGTGACGCAACCATTTAAGTAATAACACATCTTAACTAATAAACAACACTATTTGAAGTTTTTAAGAAAAATATCATATACAAGAATGAACGGGGTGTCGATTTCGTTTATGACGGTATGTAGTTGCAAAATCGACGGGGGCTGACGTTGTTTACTTTTTGATTGATTGAAAAAATTAAAAATGTATAACAACGAATTAGCCAAACCTTGTTGTTTTTCACAACATTTTGAAAAAGCCCCTAAACACGGGGCTTTTTTATTTTCAAAAAGTAAATCATTTATTTTTAAGAATATTTAACATAAATCTGCTTTTATCAGTTTGCTATTTATAAAGTTTGATTTATGTTTGCATCATCATCTACCACTTTTCGGTGTATGATTTATAAAGAAGAGGTAAGAGACAGGCTCTACGACCCTCGGCAACCTCAACAAAGTGTTGAAAGGTGCTAATTCCTGCCCTACTAGGGACATATAAATTATAAGAAAATGAACTTGTATTTTTTAAACACCGCTTTTTCCAATTTATTCAATTTTGAATTAGTTTCCACTTTATTCATGTGCTCGCCATCTATGCGAATGCGCATGCCTATGTCGTGCTTTTCTTATATGTGCGCATAGGCTCACTTCCACAAATTTCTAAATAGCTCTAATCTTCATTTCTGAAGATGTTTCGAGCCAACCCATATTATAATCTTTAAATACCCTTAAAAAATGTCTACACTAAAATTCGAAAGTTTACAACTTCACGCAGGTCAGGAAGCAGACCCAACCACAGGTTCAATAGCAGTGCCAATTCACCAAACCTCTTCTTATCAATTCAAAAATTCAAAACATGCCGCAAAACTTTTCGGTTTGGAAGAATTTGGGAACATTTACACCCGAATCATGAATCCTACTACCGATGTGTTTGAGAAAAGAGTTGCTGCCCTGGAAGGTGGTGTTTCTGCTGTTGCAACTTCTTCCGGAATTGCAGCACAATTTCTTGCCTTAACCACCATTCTACAAACCGGAGATAATTTCGTCTCAACATCCTATGTCTACGGAGGCACTTTTAATCAGTTCAATGTCACCTTCAAAAAACTAGGTATTGATGCGCGTTTCGCCAATGGCGATGAGCCTAGCTCTTTTGAAGCTTTAATAGATGGGAAAACAAAAGCTATTTATCTGGAAACTATAGGTAATCCAGAATTTAATATTCCAGATTTTGAGGCCATTGCAAAAATTGCGCAAAAGCATGACATCCCACTTATTGTGGATAACACCTTTGGTGCTGGCGGAGCCATTGCACAGCCGATAAAACATGGGGCAAATATCGTCACAAGTTCAGCAACCAAATGGATTGGCGGACATGGAAACAGTATTGGTGGTATTCTTGTAGATGCAGGAAACTTCAACTGGGGCAATGGAAAATTCCCTGGATTCACAGAACCTTCTGAAGGCTACCACGGCTTAAAGTTTTGGGACGTTTTTGGAGAAGGCAACGAGCTTGGTCTTCCGAATGTAGCCTTTGCTATAAAAGCGCGAGTGGAAGGCTTGAGAGATTTTGGACAAGCCTTGAGTCCATTCAATTCTTTTTTATTGCTTCAGGGACTGGAAACCTTATCCTTAAGAACCGAGCGACATTCTGAAAATGCCTTGAAACTCGCTAAGTATTTAGAAAAACATCCTCAGGTAGAATATGTGAATTACCCAGGTTTGGAAAGTTCGCCCTATCATGAAAATGCTAAAAAATACCTTCGTCATGGATTCGGAGCCGTGTTATCCTTTAAGCTAAAAGCAACAGTGGAAGAAACAGATCGGCTTGTGGATTCTTTGAATTTGATTATTCATACCGCAAATGTGGGAGATGCCAAAACTTTAATCATTCATCCCTCTTCTACTACGCATCAACAGCTTAACGAAAAAGAACAAAAAGCAGCAGGGGTTTTTCCTGGACTCTTAAGAATTTCAGTAGGCATAGAACATATAGATGATATCATCGCTGACTTGGATCAGGCATTTTCACAACTTTAAAATTTAAAAAAAATGAGCTTATCAAATTTTTCAATAAACGGATCCAGTATCAATTCAACCTTATATAAAGGGACTTCAAGACAATTCAACTTTTTGGTAGATGAGCCTCATGAACTTGGGGGCGAGGATTTAGCTGCCAATCCAGTCGAATATTTACTCGCAGGTTATGCAGGCTGTCTTAATGTGGTCATCAATTTGGTGGCCAAAGAACTGGGCATAAAACTCTACGATTTCAAAATAAATATCAACGGAAATATAGATGCTGCCAAATTTTTGGGGCTAAGTGAAGAAGGTCGGGCTGGTTTTCAGTCTTTGGAGGTTTCCATTGATTTTGTTACCAATGCCACTCAGGAAAGCGTAGACTTTCTTTTGAAAAACGTAAAGCAAAGATGCCCTGTCAACGATAATTTAAGCAATGTCACCCCAATTCAGTATCACATTTCAAAATCAGCTTACAAGGAAGAAGCATATGCCTAAACTATTTAAGTATCAAAACCCTTTCGAACTTGAAAACGGTCAGAGTTTACCTGAACTTGAGTTGGCTTATAACACTTTAGGCCAGCTCAATACTGAGGGTTCTAACGTGATCTGGATATGCCATGCCTTAACCGCCAATGCGCACCCTGAAGAATGGTGGCCCGGCATTTTTGATAAGAAAAATGGCATTGATATCGATAAGTATTTTGTGATTTGCGTCAATATAATCGGTTCCTGCTACGGAAGTACCAACCCACAAAGCATACATCCTGAAACCAAAGAAATCTTTGGATTGAATTTTCCAAAGTTCAGCATACGAGATATTTCCAAAAGTCTGGCCCTTTTAAGTGATCATTTAGGAATCACTAAAATTCAATATCTCCTGGGAGGGTCAATGGGAGGAATGCAAGCTATGGAATGGGCTATTCAGGAACCAGAGAAAATCGAAAATCTGGTATTACTGGCAACGAGTGCCAAACATTCTTCCTGGGGAATTGCCCTCAATGAAACCCAGCGCATGGCCATTGAAGCGGATTCTACATTTTCTGAAAACAAAAAAGGGGCCGGAAAGAAAGGGCTTGAAGCAGCCAGAGCAATTGCTTTAGTGAGTTACAGAAATTATAGGACTTACCAAACCACACAAATCGATCAGGAAAATACGACAGATCAGTTTAGGGCGTCTTCCTATCAAAAATACCAGGGGGAAAAGCTCTCGAGACGATTTGATGCTAAAGCCTATTGGTATCTATCCAAAGCAATGGATAGCCATGATGTGGGTAGAAAAAGAAGGAGTCGTGAAAAGGCTCTGGCACAAATCAAGGCCAAAACCCTAGTGATTGGTATTCAAAGCGATCTGCTATTTCCCATAGAAGAGCAGAAATTTCTAGCCCGACATATTTCTGATTCAGCCTTGGAAATTATTGATTCTACCTATGGCCATGATGGCTTCCTGATAGAAGTTGAAACTATAAAATTACTACTACAAAAACATTTTAAATTATAACCCATGTCACAAAATTTAAGAATAGGATTGTTTGGATTTGGGAGTGTAGGTTCTGGGATATACCATGTACTCAGGAAAAAAGCCATACCAAAAATTCAAATAAAAACTATCATTGTCAAAAATCCAGACAAACCCAGATCTATAGATTCTAACCTCTTCAGTTATAAAGCTGAAGAGGTTTTAGAAGACGAAGACATCAATGTGGTTTTGGAGTTAATCGATGATGCTGATGCCGCTTTTGACATCGTAAAGCAAGCTTTAAACCGTAAAAAACACGTGGTTTCTGCCAATAAAAAAATGCTGGCTGAACATTTTGAAGAACTCATCACGCTTGCACAAAAAAAAGGCGTGAGTCTGCTTTACGAAGCTGCAGTTTGCGGAAGTATTCCTGTGATAAGAACCATGGAAGAATCTTTTGGACATGATCCACTAACGTCTTTAAAAGCCATAAGCAACGGCACCAGCAATTATGTACTCACGCGTTTGTTTCAAAATCCACAGCCTTTTGATGACATCATCACCGATGCTCAAAAACATGGCTTTGCAGAATCTGACCCGACTTTAGACATCGACGGCTGGGATTCTAAATTCAAACTGATACTCAAGAATTACCACGGGTTTGGCGTATTACATAGACCTGAGGATATTTTGAATTTAGGCATTCGTCACATCAAACCAGAAGACATTGAATTTGCCAAGGAAAAGAATTTCAGTATAAAATTGATCGGTCATTCCAAGCTGGAAGAGGGACAACTTGAAACTTACGTCGCTCCACAATTTATCTCAAATACTGAAGCCATCACCAGCATTGACTTTGAAAACAATGCCGTACAAATCGATGCTGAGTTTGCACATCAACACCTGCTCCAAGGCAAAGGAGCCGGGAGTATACCAACGGCCAGCGCCGTGCTTTCAGATCTGGTTTCTCTGCTGAAAGGCTATGCTTATCCGTATTCGAAAGTCAGTAAAGACATTCCTGAACCTGCCCGCCAAAGCCCCGAAGCCGGGTTTGATCCGGAAAAACTTGTCAAAGTCTACATCTCTTCTTACGCTAGAGAAGATTTGGAGCCTTTTCAGTTTAAAACGGAAATTCTTAAAGGAACCCAGAAAGAACTTCAGTATAAAATTGGAAAAATCTCAGTGGAAGATTTAAAAGAACAGGTGGGACAATCCTTTGCGGAGGTGTTTATCGCGGTGTTTCCAGACTAATGCTGGATTGGAGATTGAAGATTGAAGATTTGAGATTTAGGATTTAGGATTTAAGATTGGAGATTTGGGATTTGGGATTGAAAAATGAAGATTTTCTGGCTGATCAAAGTTATTGTCAGGTCGAGCCTGCCTTCTTAAGCGTAATGCAGACAGGTGCAATCGAGACCTACTTGGGAGAAGACCTCTCGACTGAGCCTGCCTGCGTTCTGCAAAATCAGGCAAACACGAGGGGACATTCTTCTCGACTTTAGATAATCCTAAGCTTGACGATGTATTCAAGATGATATGCCAACAACGAAATTTTTTTTTACAAATGAACAGATAACTGTACATCGCTTTGCCATAGATACGTGTGTTGAAACTCCTCCAAAAAGAAGCAGACGAACTGATCTCTATTTTTGTAGCATCCAATAAAACAATCAAAAACCGGCTGAACAACTTAGGACTGGACGTTCTAAATCTCAAAATCAACAATCGTTAATCAGAAATCGAATATCTCAATCCTCATCACTCCGTTTAACACCCACCTTAATCTTCCCTAAGGGAAGAAAAACACACTCAAAATGATAAACCTTAAGTCTAATTGTAGCTTTTTCCCTACTTGCATCCGACGATATCGATTATTATCGGGAGAGAGGAATGCACAATTCCGATAGGCAAAGGGTATTAACCATCAGCATAAATCTACCTCATAACAAGATTCTTAGTTTCAAATCATCATTCAGAAATCGTTAATCAAAAATCGAATATCATAAATCCTAAAATCCCTACCTTTGCACTTTATTAATTTCTTTTCACCTAAATATTAGTATAGCATGCAACTGTACAATAAACTAAGTTCAAAAGAAAGGGAACAGCTTATAGAACAAGCTGGCGAGGAACGCCTGACCCTTTCTTTTTACAAATACCACCAACTCAAGGATCCTAAAACCTTTAGAGATGATCTGTTTATCAATTGGAACCAACTCGATGTTCTGGGGCGAATAAATGTAGCTCACGAAGGCATCAACGCACAGCTTTCTGTGCCGGCGAAGAAATTTGAGAAGTTCAAAAGCTTTCTCGACAGCATTGACTTTTTGAAAGATGTCCGACTCAATATCGCCATCGAGCATTACGATAAAGCCTTCCTGAAACTCAAGATAAAAGTCAGACCCAAAATCGTACACGACGGGCTTAACGACTCCACTTTCGATGTGACCAACAAAGGTGTACACGTGGATGCGATGAAATTCAATGAACTTATCGAAGATCCCAACACAGTTCTGGTCGATATGCGCAACCATTACGAAAGCGAGATCGGTCATTTCAAAAACGCCGTCACTCCAGATGTGGATACCTTTAGACAATCTCTGGACATCATCGAAGCAGATTTGAAAGACCACAAAGAAGACAAAAATCTGGTGATGTATTGCACCGGCGGCATTCGTTGCGAAAAGGCCAGCGCCTATTACAAACACAAGGGTTTCAAAAAAGTATATCAGCTGGAAGGCGGCATCATCGAGTACGCCAGGCAGGTGAAAGACCAGAATCTGGAAAACAAATTTTTCGGGAAGAATTTCGTATTTGACGACCGCCGCAGCGAAAAGATTTCTGAAGATGTGATTGCACAATGCCACCAGTGCGGAAAAACCTGTGACACGCATGTGAACTGCGCCAACGATGGCTGTCACTTGCTGTTCATCCAATGTGAGGACTGTGCTAAAAAAATGGATGGCTGCTGTTCAAACAAATGCCAGGATATTGTGCACTTGCCCTACGAAGAACAAAAACGCTTAAGATCCGGGAGACGAGCTGGAAATAAAAAATTCAAAAAAGGACGCTCGCCGGTGTTGAAATTTAAGTAGTAGTGAACACAACATTAAGTATATTTCCCACGAGCGAGACGCTCGCTTCAGCAGGTGTTTTTTTATCATGCTAGTGCGAGCGTCTCGCTCGTACATTTTAAACTACTAAGCCGCTTGAGCTTTTTTCTGCTTTTTCTTCCTATTAGAAATATAAACCCCCAGCAAAATGACCCCACCTGCTGCTAGCTGTAAAAGGTTAAATTGCTCTCCGTCCAAAAATCCCCAAAACAAAGCCACTACTGGAATCAGATAAGTCACCGATGTGGAAAATACTGCATTGGATAACTGAATAAGCCGATTGAATATAATTTTGGCAAGCGCGGTTCCAAAAAGGGCTAAAACAGTGACATAAAGCAAAGAGGTTTGAACGGCTTCCCGGGCTAAAAATTCAGTGTTGAAAAATCCTGTAAAGGCTAATATGCCAAGAGCAAACGGAATTAATATCAGAAAGGATCCTGTTGCAATACCCAGCGCCGATATTTTTTCCAGATAGGATTTTAAAATATTGGCATTGAAGGCATACATCAAAGAAGCTATCACCGGTAAAACAGCAAACCAATAGTTCTGATTGGGATTGAGCGAAGCACCAGCCAATATCAGAAGTACAGAACCCAGCAAACCAATAACGACTCCTATAAATTGCTTTCTGATAAACTGATTGCTGAAAAATAGAATTCCGGTGACAAGCGCCAACAGTGGTACCGTTGAATTCAGAATAGAAGCAATAGCACTATCGATCTCCGTTTCAGCATATGAAAACAATAAGGTGGGAAGCATGGTACCGATGAAACCAGATATAAAGATCCATTTCCATTGCCATTTTTGGATTTGCTTAATTTTCTTGAAGCCAATAATCCCTAAAAAGATTCCTGTAATCAAAACCCGTAAAGCTGTGAGTTGCAACGGGGATAAGCCCACTAAGCTTTTTTTGATAAGGATAAAAGAACTCCCCCAGAGAAGAGCCAGAGAGAAAAGTAAAACCCACTTTAACGTATTTGCATTCAAACCAAAAATTTTTGCAAAAATGAGTTTTATTCTTTAACACTTTTAATAAAATCGGGTTAAAACTTTTCAGGCTTTGATTCTCATCAAAGCCTGAAAAATTAATCGATATCATCCAAAATTCTAGTCTGCTGAAGGATGCCAGTTCAGTAGATTCACTTGGATATTTTCATTACCCTGATTTATCAAAGATTTAAATTTTTCTACATCAGACAAACCTCCTTGTCCGCGGTAGTGGTATGGATAAACTCCCGTAGGCAAGTAGATCAATATCGCTTCTCTCGTGCATTGTATCTTTTGCAGCCGATCCAAAAACGGAAATCGAACTAACGTGATGGTTCTTGCACGCTGAAACTATTTCATCAAGCTTATTTTGAATCAATGCATCCATACTTTCAAAGATACATGAAAATTTGAATAAAATCCTACACCATACTTAATGGCAGTTAAAGTCTTGATTATAAGAACAATGGTAATTTTCTTGGGTTTCTGTTACTTTTATCATTAAGTACAACTGAAGCCTATTTTTATTTTAGCCCTTTAGTAGTTCTAAGTGATGTTTTAAATATTTTTTTAAAACAATTAAATATATGTTAGTGTCAGGAAAAAAAGCATATCTAGTAAGCATTGTATCTGAAATTTATTTTTGAGCTTCAGAGCCGATGGTGACCATTTTCCCGACGTCGGCAAAATAGTTAGAAATCTCTTCTCCAGATAATTCACAAGCAGTTTTAGCTTTAGAAATTACTCATAAAAAATTATCCCATTTAGAATAGTCTAATAAATGCTGTAAATTTCTAGCTAGCCAGAATTCAATACCTTCTTCTGTTTTTTTATGAATTTGATTCGAAGGGGTAGTGAGAGATTTTATTAATTTAGATTCAATTTTATGAAATTACGCATTTTTATTAAAATGCTACTCATCTGTTTTACATATGATTCATGGTAAAAAAAAAAGGCTTACGACCCCGAAAGCTTTTAGTTAAGCTTTTTAATTATCCAAAAATTTCGAAAAGTAAAATCGAAATAATTCCAAAGGTAAAATCAGTTTTCTCTCCACTCCAGAGTCTCTACCAAGTGCCTCATGTCTTTTTTGATGTAGTTGGCGGCAGGTAAAATGGAATCGTAATTGGGTTGTACTTCAAAATAAATAGAGCCTGTCAGAAAGTGAGAGGTGCTATCGGTCATGTAGAATTGTGCCTGAGAAGCAGCGTCACCTTCCACTTCGTAAAAATTTCCAAAGGTTCGTTTTTTTTCATTTTGATAAACACTTGCTTCTATGAGGTCTGCTTTTATGGTGTGCTTTTCAGGTAGTTTTTGGGCATCGATAAGCAATTCTCTCAAGTTGTCTTCCACAGGTGTATAAGTGAGATAGATTTTAGCATTCATCTTAGGGTAAGTTAGATTTACCCAGCAGGCTTGATCAGGATTGTCTTTTTCTAAATTTGAGAAGTCATTTTTTTCAAATGTAAATGGACAGTCCAAAGCGATTTTGCTATACTTGGCCTCTTGGTAATTAAGCGCAAGAAAACCAGAGGGTTTTGGCTGAGTATTATCGCTACAAGAGGTAATCGAGATCAAAACAAAGAGCAAGCAAATTCTAAGCATCCTCACCGGTATTTTCTTTGTTAATCTTCACCTTAAGCTGAACAATTCGTTTACTATCCAAGGCTTCAACAGTAAAATCAAAATTATTGAAAGCAATGAGTTGTCCTTTCTTAGGGAACCCTTTTGCAGATTCAAGCACAAAGCCTGCAAGCGTTTCGGCTTCTCCTTTATTGGACTCAAATTCTTCCATTTTTTCATCACTCAATTTCAGAATTTTATAGAAGTCTTTTAAAGGGGTTTTCCCTTCAAAAACATAAGTAGAGTTGTTGATTTTAGAATAAATCACATCTTCATCATCAAACTCATCGCTGATGTCCCCTACAATTTCTTCAATTATATCTTCCAAAGAAATCAAGCCACTCGTGCCGCCGTATTCGTCGACCACAATAGCCAGGTGATTTTTTTGGTCCTGAAAATCGGCTAAGAGGTCATCTAGTTTTTTGTTTTCCGGGACAAAATAGGGCTCGCGTACCAAAGCCTGCCATTCAAAATTTTCCTCTCGTAGGTGTGGTAGTAAATCTTTGATGTATAGTATTCCTGTAATGTTATCCACATTCTCTTCATAAACAGGGATTCTGGAATAACCATTTTCCATGATTTCCTTAACGACTTCATCGAAAGATTGCTCTACATTAAGCGCAAAGATATCAAGTCTTGGACGCATCACCTGTTTGGTATCTGTATTCCCAAAGGACACAATACCCTGCAGGATTTTCTTTTCATCTTTAGACGTATCGTCTTCGCTGGTGAGTTCCAAAGCCTGAGACAACTGGTCAACACTCAGGTTGGTTTTCTGTTTGCCAAACCTGGTATGTATCAGGTTGGTTATGGACCGCATGGGTAAGCTCAAAGGAGTAAGTAATCTATCCAAAACATTTAGTGGTACTGCCATAAAGTGAGCAAACTCCACATTGTTTCTGTTGGCATATACTTTAGGTAAAATCTCGCCAAACATCAAAATAAGAAAAGTCACTAAACCTACATCGATGATAAACTTGAGGCTTATGCCAAAAAATAAGGTGGAACTTTCCCCGTAAAACGCTTCGCTAATGGAGGCGTACAGCAGGACGATGGCAATGTTTATGAAATTATTGGCGATCAATATGGTAGCCAGTAATTTTTTAGGTTTATCTAGTAAATTGATAATGATTTGTTCCTGCTTGGACACATTGCCTTCTTTCACATCAAAATCCGAGGGTTTTAATGAAAAAAGAGCCACTTCTGAACCTGAGATAAGTGCAGAAGAAATGAGTAAAATAAAGAAAAATATAATCTTGATGATTTCAGTAAATTCTATCACCGAAAATAAGATGTAACTCGAGGGGTCGGGTTCCAATAGTTAAAGAATTTTTGTTTTAAAAGGGTAAATCGTCTTCTTCCTCTTCATTCACTTGTGGAGCTGCAGAAGGTTTAGAACTTGATTGTGGCTGAGGCTGTGAAGCCTCCATATTTGGCGTACTTGTCATGCCGTCTCCACCTTTTGGAGTTAAAAAGGTAAATTCCAGACATTGTATTTCTGTAGAATACCTGTCCATGCCTTTATCATCTTGCCATTTACGGGTTTTGATGCGTCCTTCTATGTAAATTTTATCTCCTTTTTTAAGGTATTTTTCGCAAATTTCAGCAGCCTTGTTTCTCACAACAATGTTGTGCCATTCAGTATTGCTTACTTTTTCGTTTGTCGCTTTATTGACGTATTCTTCATTTGTGGCCAAAGGAAAGCGCCCAATGCAATTTCCGCCTTCAAAATAATGCATCTTTACTTCATCGCCTGTGTGGCCAATAAGCATGACTTTGTTGAGTGTTCCTGCCATAATAATAAATTTATGTAAATGTAAGAAAAAGAATTATGCCAGTGTTAATTCAGATTCTATAAAATTCTGAATTAACACTGGCACAGCAAGTTGGTGTAAATCTTTTATTTTCTGAAGTTCCATTTTTTCTGAGAGTTCCACATCAGCAAGCTTGCAGCTAAGCCTTATTTCTATAAACGAAGCCATAATTTTTCTATGCGAAAGCAAGTGAACAACGGGCTTTTCATTATAAAATTTGATGCTTTTGATAGAAGACTTCTTCAATTGGATCTTTGTAAGGACATCTTCAGATGTTGGAACCTCTGGCGGATGTTCAGATTCCATAAGGGGAAATTCATAAAGTCCTTTCCAGATTCCTGCTCCACTTCTTTTTTGAACTAAGGTATTTTCTTCTGAATCTGTAAGTACCAGGTAACTGAAATATCGTTTTTTAACTTTAGTTTTCTTCTGTTTGATGGGTAATTCCTCCTGAATGCCTTTTTGAAATGCTGCGCAATCCTCTTGAAACACACAAAACATACACTTAGGCGATTTGGGTCTGCAGTGCAAAGCCCCGAACTCCATGATGGCCTGGTTGTAGGTAGATGGATGGGAAACATCGAGCATTTCTTGAGCCTTAAGCTTGAATTCTTTTACGCCTTGAGTAGAATTGATTGGGGTGTGAATTCCCAAAAAACGAGAGAGAACCCTCTGAACGTTCCCATCGACTACCGCAACAGGTTCGTCGTAGGCAAAAGAGGCAACGGCGGCGGCAGTATAGTCACCAACGCCTTTTAGAGTTTTTAAGTCTTTGTAATTATCAGGGAACTTGCCATTTAAGGTTTTACTAACATACTGGGCTGTAAAATGAAGATTTCGAGCTCTGGAATAATAACCAAGACCTTGCCATAATTTCAACACCTCATCTTCATTAGCTTCAGCCAGATCGTGAACCTTGGGAAAGCGAGAGATAAATTTCCGGAAGTAGGGTAAGCCCTGCTTGACCTGGGTTTGCTGCAATATGATTTCGCTCAACCAGATGGTATAAGGATCTTTGGTATGTCGCCAGGGCAAATCTCTGTGTTCTATCTTGTACCAATCTAACAGACGCTTAGAGAAATTCATTCTTTGTTTTTTGCAAGTATAATTCATATCCGCCTACTATTTAGAGCATTGTATTTAAATATTGTGGATTAATTACTTATATTTGCAAACTCAAAAAAAATCAAGATTAATCCTGAATAAATATTTTTGAATTATGACAAAAGCAGATATTGTAGCCAACATTTCGGACAAACTCGGCTTAGAGAAAAATGAAGTTCAAGCTACTGTAGAAACCTTTATGGATGAGGTAAAGAATTCTTTAGAAGGTGGAGATAATGTGTATCTTAGAGGTTTTGGAAGCTTTATTGTGAAGACAAGAGCAGAAAAAACAGGGAGAAACATCTCAAAGAATACAACTATCAAAATTCCAGCACACAATATTCCAGCATTTAAACCTGCCAAAATATTTGTTGAAGGAGTTAAACAAAACGTAGAAGTAAAATAATTTTAATAATCTAAAAAAACAAGCCTATGCCAAGCGGTAAAAAGAGAAAAAGACATAAGGTAGCCACTCACAAAAGAAAAAAGAGAAGCAGAGCTAACCGTCACAAGAAAAAGTAGTTAGTCACTACTTTTTCTTATTCTATACGTTCTTTGACATCGAAATTTAATGCGATTAAATTTCAAAATGACTTAAAATTGTAATCCTTTTCACTAATGAAATTACAGGATTACTTATGTATAATTATAGTCTGTAAATTCTACAGACTTCTAAAATCTAATAAGCGTGAATAAGGAATTAATAGTACGTTCTAGTTCCGACGCTGTAGATTTTGCCTTATTAAAAGATGGAAGACTCATAGAGCTCCATAAAGAAACAGAAGGGTTCGATTTTTCTGTTGGTGATATTTTTCTAGCAAAAATCAGAAAAGCTTTGCCAGGTCTCAATGCTGCATTTGTGAATGTAGGCTACGAAAAAGATGGTTTTTTACACTACCACGATCTGGGTCCAAACGTCAAAACTATGTTGAAGTTTGTGAAAAAAGCTACCTCCAATCAATTGAAAAATTTCTCTCTGAGAGATTTTCCTTTTGAAGAAGAAATCGATAAAAATGGATCGATAGCGGATACGCTACACTCCAACCAATCTGTTCTTGTACAAGTAGTAAAAGAACCTATCTCTACCAAAGGCCCAAGATTAAGCAGTGAGCTTTCTCTTGCAGGTCGCTATATTGTTTTAGTTCCTTTTTCGGATAGAGTTTCAGTTTCGCAGAAGATTGAAAGCAAGGAAGAAAAAAGCAGACTCAAACGATTAGTAAAAAGTATTAAACCCAAAGGTTTTAGTGTCATCATCAGAACTGTCGCAGAAGACAAAAAAGTTGCTGATATTGATAAGGACCTTCAAAATTTGATGAAACGATGGGAAAACATGTGCAAAAAGCTTAGCAAGGCACATCAACCCTCAAAAGTTTTGGGTGAGCTTAATAAAGCTTCATCAATATTAAGAGACATGTTCAACGACTCATTTACATCTATTAGCATAGATGATGATGTCATATTTACACAAATCAAAGATTATGTCGGGAAAATATCCCCAGACAAAGAATCTATTGTTTCTCATTATAATTCTAATGTTCCCATATTCGAAAAATATGGTATAGAAAGACAAATCAAAACGTCTTTTGGTAAAACCGTAACCATGAAAAAAGGAGCTTACTTAGTCATAGAGCACACAGAAGCTATGCACGTAATAGATGTCAATAGTGGAAACAGAAGTAATAAGGCCAAAAATCAAGAAGATACAGCACTCGAAGTCAACATGATAAGCGCAACAGAGATTGCACGTCAGTTGAGATTAAGAGACATGGGAGGTATCATAGTCGTGGATTTTATCGACATGAACAACCCAGACAACCGAAGAAAACTTTATGAGCATCTTAAAAATGAGATGAGCGATGATAGAGCAAAACACAAAATTTTACCTCCAAGTAAATTTGGGTTAATCCAAATCACAAGGCAGCGTGTTCGTCCAGAGATGAACATCAAAACTCGTGAGAAAGATCCCAATAGCGATGGAGAGATTGAAGCTCCTATTGTAATCGTAAACAAAATCAATGCAGATCTACAAAAGATCTTGAAGAAAGGAAATAAAAAGATAACGCTTACAGCACATCCTTTTATTGCTGCCTATCTTATGAAAGGCTTTCCTTCACCAAGAAGCAAATGGTTTTTTGATTTCAAAAAATGGGTGAAAATTCAGCCACGTGATGCTTACAACTACTTAGAATATCATTTTTATGACCAGGATGGTTCAATCATCAAAGTTTAAGTTGTTGAAATAATTTATTAAAACCCCATATTCCATTGAGAATATGGGGTTTTTTGTTTTTGTACTTTTGTCGGGAGAACATTACTGAAAATGCCAAAAGAAAACTTCAAAACCAAGACATCATTAACCGTAGACGAGGCTCTCGTAAAGGTGATGAATTACTGTGTGTATCAAGACCGCTGCCATCAGGAAGTTGAAAAAAAACTAGATGAGCTAGAGATGTATGAAGAAGCCAAAGCCTACATCATCACCAAGCTTATTGAAGAAGATTTTCTGAATGAAGAACGCTTTGCCAGAAGTTATGCACGTGGTAAATTCAGAATAAAAAAATACGGACGCCTAAGAATTACAAGAGAATTGAAAGCTAAAAATATTTCTGCTTACAATCTGAAAGCGGGTTTATCTGAAATTGATGAAGACGATTATTTAAAAACACTAAAAGACCTGTCTGAGCAAAAATTGAAAACCCTAAATGAGCCAAACGCCTACAAAAAAAGGCAAAAGCTTTATCAGCATCTGGCGTACAAAGGCTATGAAACAGAATTGATTTACGATGTCATCAATGATTTACTCCCTATGTAATTCTTTCTTTAACCTCTTCTCCTGACGACGGTAAGCCAATTTATTTTTATGCTCAATCCAGCGATCGCCTTTCAATTTGCGCATCATGTTTTCGACACCTCTCATGATGGTTAAATTGTAAAACGCTTTTCCCAAATTTTTCGCACTCCTAGGCAAGGTTCTTAAACTCATGGAAAATCCGGGGGTGAGATAAGTCATATTATGCCAATAGCCTTCTGGCATATACAGGGCTTCACCGTGTTCCAGATAAGCTTCGTAACCTTTGGCCAGTTTTAAAGCCGGGAATTTTTCTAAATCTGGATTATTGAAATCGATCTCGTTCAAACTTATGAGTGCGTTGGGTACTTTATAAAGAAATTTAGTTTCTGAAGGCGGGTAGATGATACAGCGCTTTTTACCTTCAAAATGAATGTGGAGAATGTTCGCAAAATCAATATCATAATGCATAAACACTGAAGAATTCTCTGCTCCAAAAAATAGAAAAGGCAACTTCTTCATAAACTTGACGCCTAAATTTGGCATCTTGAAATGCTGCTGAAGTTCAGGGACAACTTTCATCATATTAAAAAGGAAAATCCGATAACGAGTTGGTCCTTTTTTCAATAAATCCACATAGTCTTTCAGTTTCATTTGGGCATGTGGCTCGTTAAACTTGTCTTTGGCCGAAACCGGTCGGTTTTCGTATAAGGGCACTTCCACGTCCCCGGCTATGTCTTTCAAATAGGAAAGTGACCACTTCTCATAAGCCGGCCAATCCTGAGTGAGTTGTTCTATAACAACAGGCCTTTGAGGCTTAACATACTTTTCTATAAACTCTTGAGGAGAAATAGTTTTTACTCTGTCAACAGTCTGAAGATTGAGTTTTTGTTTTTGGTTATGGGTCATAACTTGCAAAAATAAACTTCATTTTGGAATTTACCAAAATCGGGTTTTTTTAAGCGGTTGCTTACTTAAGGTAATAGTATAAATTTGTACTACAAAAAAAATCTTGCAAAAGCCAACAAGCCGATATCGAACACATAAATCGTTGCAAAGACACCGTTTCGGAATCAAATGAGTCTTTCTACTATTAAACAAATGGTTTTCATTAGTCGGAAATTGTGTAAAGCTTAAAGTGCTTTACTTACGCCTTGTAGAAAAGAAGCTTTGTGCCTGAGATTTAAGCGACATTCACGGAATGAACAGTTCTGCTATTTATCAACATCTGTGAAAGTGAAAGACAGAAATCCATTAAAAACCGATAGGGATGCACAAACACTTTTTGAGATACTCTAAAAAATAAAATTTTTGAAATATTATTAAAAGTAAAATAAGCGTGATTGACAAGACCAATGAAGGGAGAAAGTAATTAGCTACTCGAGTTATTAAGTAATCGATAAAGAAAATTATGAAAATAGAATTAAAATCAGAAATCACCTGTCCAGACTGCGGTCATAAAAAAGTAGAAGAAATGCCAACAGATGCTTGTCAGTTTTTTTACGAGTGTGAAAAGTGTGAAACAGTCCTTAAACCTAACGAGGGAGATTGTTGTGTGTATTGCTCATATGGAAGTGTACCATGCCCACCTATTCAGGAAAACAAAAATTGTTGCTGATAAGCCTATTCCGAAAACTAAATAGAGTAATCCCCATTTGGCGAACATCCTAAAATAAAAGAAAGCGGGTAAAAACTCGCTTTCTTTTGTAGTCAATTAAACCAAATGTTTTTTCAGCTAAACCTTCGTCTTAGCTTTTTGCTTGGCCTCTACGTTACGTTCAATAGTATGTCCTGGACGGGACCATTTTGGCTTTTCTCCAAGAGGTTTGTGTTGAGATTCCTCAGCTGAAACTGATTGTGGCTGAGATTTTTTCTCGAATGGTTTTTGTGGCTCCAATCCTAATAATTTAAACATCTCCATGTCTTCATTCACATCAGGATTTGGTGTGGTCAATAATTTATCTCCTGCAAAGATGGAGTTGGCGCCAGCAAAAAAGCACATCGCCTGTCCTTCTCTGCTCATGTCTGTTCTGCCAGCAGAAAGTCTAACTTGCGTTTCTGGCATCACGATTCTGGTGGTTGCTACCATACGCAGCATTTCCCAGATGGATACTTTTTGTTGCTCTTCCAATGGTGTTCCTTCTACGGGAACCAGCGCATTGATTGGTGTAGATTCTGGCTGAGGACTTAAAGTTGCCAGCGCCACCAGCATGCCTGCTCTGTCTTCCAAAGATTCTCCCATGCCTATAATACCACCACTACAAACGGTGACATTGCTTTTTCTTACGTTCCCAATCGTATCCAGTCTATCCTGGTAACCTCTGGTGGAAATCACCTCTTTATAATACTCTTCAGACGAATCCAAATTATGGTTGTAGGCATAAAGTCCAGCTTCTGCAAGGCGTTGCGCTTGATTTTCAGTTACCATACCCAAGGTACAGCAAACTTCCATATCTAGTTTGTTGATGGTTCTTACCATTTCCAGTACGTTATCAAACTCTTCTCCGTCCTTCACATTTCTCCAGGCCGCCCCCATACAAACTCTGGAACTTCCTGAAGATTTTGCACGTAACGCCTGAGCTTTTACCTGAGAAACGCTCATCAAATCGTTACCTTCTATATCGGTATGGTAGCGAGCTGCCTGCGGGCAGTAACCACAATCCTCCGGACAGCCACCTGTTTTAATAGACAACAGCGTAGACACCTGTACTTTGTTGGGGTCATGGTGTTTTCTATGTACAGTCGCTGCTTCATACAGCAACTCCATTAACGGCTTATTATAAATGTCTAAAATCTCTTCCTTGGTCCAGTCGTTTCTTATCATGGTAATTTTATTTAATGATTCAAAAATAGAAAAAAGTAGGTGTATTATCTATTCTGAAAATAATTTGAGTCAAATTAATTCTTAAAGTTTGGGTTTTTCAAGCAAAATACTGACCGCATTCCCTCCAAAACCGACGGCATTTACCAAAACCGATTCTATAGGCTTAGAAGTTTTTGCTTGTTTATAAAATGGGTTTTTAAAAAATTCGCCTGTTTCCAACATCAGTAATGCCATTTCGATATTCAACATCCCTGAAGCGCCAAAGGTGTGTCCCAGTTTCCATTTGTTGGTGGTGAGCAACGGAAAATCGTCAAACGTATTTTGAATCGCATTTACCTCAGCCTGGTCTCCCTTTTTGGTGCCTGGAGCATGGAGTACAATAGCATCTACGTGACTTAGTTGCGCTTCATCTAAAGCCATTTTCATCGATTTCTGAAAGCATTTCGCGTCTGAAGAAATAGAAATATTGTGAGTAATCTGTTCGGTAGCATAACCAAATCCTGTGATTTGTGCTAGAGCCTGTTCTGAAGATTTCGACATCACCGCCGTGGCAGAACCTTCACCTAAAATCAAAGAATTCTGAAGTTTATCCAGCTTCAAACTTTGGCAGGGGAAATCGGTATCCAATTTTGAATATAATTTCAAAGCCTGCATTTGGGCGACGGTAAATTCAGTAAGCGGTGCTTCTGAGCCGCCTACCAAAAACAAATCGCACATGTCAGACTCCAGCCAGGCTTTAGCATTGAGCATTGCATGCAAAGCTGTAGAACAGGTGATGGAATGGCTTATGTTAGGACCATCCACACCCAAATCCTGCGCGACCCAGGATGAAATATTTCCCAAAGTCGTCGTTGGAGAAGTTAGAGGCGATAGCTTTTTCCCCTCCAAAAATTCTTTGTGGTAATTTTCAAATAAAGCTGTTGCTCCACGTGAAGAACCGATATTAATTCCTGTCGATTGCGGTTCAAATTTTAATTTTGAAATCGCTTTCCTGGCCGTTAGCATGGCCATCAGCACAGATTTGTCCAGGTCTTTGTATCTAGGGTTTTCTTGAGAAAGATTTTCAATTTCTTCTGAAGACGATAAAGGAAGGATGGCGCCCAAAACTGTATTTTTCTCAAAATTCAATTTTGAAAAATGGGCAGAATCCGTTTGGTAGTTTTTCAGAATGCCATCTTGATCATGACCTAAAGCAGAAATAGATCCGAAGCCGTTGATGTATATAGGGTGTTTCAAGCGAACTTTATTTTTGAAGCAAAGATCGAAAAAACTTAAGCTTCACCCTATCAAATTTAAAAAATACCAATTCTACTTTGTAATGATATAATAGAAAATGATGATTTTTTTCTTTATCCAAAATAGAAAATTGAGGCATAGCGATAGCTACGGCTTTATTTTATATTGAAGTAGATTGGAAAAAAGGGCGTTTTATTTATTTTGGCATGAGGCAGAACTGGTATATCTGAAAAAAGCAATGGAATGTCTCTAGTAATTATTTGGTATCTTTGACATTCTGAATAAGAAAGATTAATCTTCAGCGTTTTAAGTATGAAACGCTTCAATATATAGAATTTATGGGATGTAGCAGTTGCTCGACCGGGAAAGATGGCCAGCCTAAAGGCTGTAAAAACAACGGAACCTGCGGGACAGATGGATGTAATAAGCTAACGGTTTTTGATTGGTTGTCTGATGTGGAACTACCTGGAGGTCAGGAAGCTTTTGATTGTGTTGAGGTCAGATTTAAAAATAGTAGAAAAGAATTTTTTAGAAATACAGAACATCTAACACTTTCCATCGGAGATATTGTAGCCACTGAGGCTTCTCCTGGTCACGATATTGGTATTGTTACGCTTACCGGAGAACTGGTGAGGGTACAGATGAAAAAGAAAAAAGCAGACCCGGCTTCCAAAGAGGTTGCCAAAGTTTATAGAAAAGCTTCTCAAAAAGACATTGACGTCTGGCAAGCCGCCAGAGAGCGTGAGGATGCGATGAAGGTGAAAGCCAGACAAATCGCGATTCGCTTAAAATTAAAAATGAAGATAAGCGATATTGAATTTCAAGGCGATGGCTCAAAAGCTGTGTTTTATTATACCGCAGAAGAACGCGTGGATTTTAGACAATTGATTAAAGAGTTCGCTTACGAGTTTAAGACAAGGATTGAAATGCGCCAGATCGGCTTTAGACAAGAAGCAGCAAGACTTGGTGGTATAGGCTCCTGTGGACGTGAACTGTGTTGTTCTACCTGGTTAACCGATTTTAGGACGGTAAAAACGTCGGCAGCGAGGTATCAGCAATTATCACTGAACCCACTGAAACTTGCAGGTCAATGTGGTAAATTAAAATGCTGCCTCAATTATGAATTGGACACCTATCTGGAAGCTTTAAAAGACTTCCCGAGACAGGATCAAAAACTGACCACCCAAAAAGGAGATGCCGTTTGCCAGAAAATAGATATATTCAAAGGGAAATTATGGTACGCGTACGAGAAAGAGTACAACAACTGGATTGAGCTCGATACCGATGCTATAAAGGAAATTTTAAAGGCGCAACGGGATAAAAATCCGGTCGCAAGTTTAGAAGAGTTTACTTCTGAAGCTGTTCCAGAGAAAACTGAATTTTCCAATTCCTTTGGTCAGGATAGCTTAACGCGTTTCGATAAGCCAAAACGAAAAAAGACCAGAAACAAAAGAAAATCTAATAAACATAAGAAGTCAAAAAGGAATAATGCAAATTCGTAAACTGTCTTTATTAGCTGGCTTTTTTATGTTTTTGGTCGGCTGCCAGGAAAATCCTGTATTTTCAGAATATGAAAGTTTTTCCAACGGCTGGTCAACATCAGATACTTTGACTTTTGACTTTGAAGCTCCAGATACCATTAGACCTTATGATTTATTTTTTGTAACACGGGTCAATCAGGATTATGCGTTTAACAACCTGTATCTCATTGCTACCATTTCTTTTCCCAATGGAAAACAGATTGGTGATACTCTGGAATATGAAATGGCCTACCCTGATGGAGAACTTATGGGGACTGGCTTTGGAAGTGTGAAAGAAAGTAAATTATGGTACAAATCAAATGTCATTTTTAACGAACAAGGAGACTACAGCATAGAAGTAAAGCATGCTATGCGCAAGTTTGGAAAAATTGAAGCCCTGGATACATTACAAGGAATTATGGATTTTGGCATACATTTGGAGACTATAAAACAAGCAGGAAATTAATGCTTTTTTAAAAAATTATGGGTAAGACATCAACATCAGAAAAAAGAAAAGGATTTAAGAAATATATATTAGGCTTTTGGATTTTATTCTTTGTAGGAATTCTAAGTGTGGTTTTTATTTTTCTTCTAGCAAGCTGGGGAGCTTTAGGAAAAATGCCAAGCTTTGAAGAGCTGGAAAATCCGGAGACTAACTTAGCAACGGAGGTCATTTCTGCAGACGGGCAGACGCTTGGTAAATACTTTAAAGAAAATAGGACTCCCATAAATTATGAAGATCTGCCAGACCACCTTGTCAATGCTTTAGTTGCTACAGAAGACGAACGTTTCTACAGCCATTCTGGTATAGATGCCAAAGGAACCCTAAGAGCTGCTATTTATCTAGGAAGTAGAGGGGGTGCAAGTACCATTACTCAACAGCTTTCCAAACTTTTATTTACAGATCCCAACAAAAGTGGAACCTTCAATAGAATTATCCAAAAAGTAAAAGAATGGGTCATTGCCGTGAGGCTGGAAGAGCAATATGCCAAGAATGAAATTATTGCGATGTACCTCAACAAAATGGATTTTTTATATAATGCCATCGGTATTCGCTCTGCTTCACGAATTTATTTTGGCAAAGAACCTGGAGAACTTTCTATAGAAGAATCCGCCACGCTTGTGGCCATGTTGAAAAACCCTTCACTTTACAATCCTGTAAAAGAACAGTTCAAAGACAACTCCAGGCAAAGACGTAACCAGGTTTTTGTACAAATGGAAAAAAATGGTTTTCTAACTACAAAAGTGAAAGATTCTTTGCAGGAGTTACCATTAGCCACCAATTTCTCACCAGAAGAACATGATGATGGGATTGCTACCTACTTTAGAGCCTATGTCCAGGAATTTATGAAAGATTGGATTGAGGACAATCCAAAACCAGATGGAAGTTCTTACAGCATGTACAGAGATGGTTTAAAAATCTATACCACTGTGGATTTCAAAATGCAAACCTATGCTGAAACTGCCGTAGAGAGACACCTTAGAAATCTTCAGAAGGAATTTAATCATCAAAATGAAAATAACAAAATAGCACCTTTCAGAGATATAGATGCTTCAGAAATAGAAGGTATCCTTCAAAAAGGCATTAGAAATTCTGATCGCTACAAGCGGATGAAGCGAAGAGGAATAGACGAAGATTCTATTATGGCAGCCTTCAATAGAAAACGAGAAATGCGTTTGTTTTCCTGGGAAGGACCTATTGATACCTTGATGACTCCAAAAGATTCTATCAGGTATTATAAATCATTTCTGAATACAGGAATGATGTCTATGACGCCTCAGACTGGTGAGGTTAAAGCATGGGTTGGCGGTGTGAATTATAAATTTTTTAAATATGAGCATGTCAAACAAGCTAAGCGACAGGTAGGTTCTACCTTTAAACCCTTTGTATATGCAACGGCCATAGATCAATTACATCTTTCTCCTTGTTACCAGCTCCCAAATCAACCTTATACTATTCCAAAAGGAAAGCATGGTGTCATGGAAGAAGACTGGACACCGTCAAACGCCGGTGATGATTATGGTGGTATGAAAACTTTGAAAGAAGCTTTGGCAGAATCTATCAATACCATAACTGCAAGAGTTATAAATAAAACGGGACCCGAAAGTGTCATCAGTTTGATTGATAAGCTGGGAATTGATACCTCAAATATAATTCCTGTGGCTGCCATAGCTCTGGGAACAGCAGATATTAGTGTTTATGAAATGGTTTCGGCTTACAGCACATTTGCTAACAAAGGTGTTTATGTAAAACCTTATGCTGTACAACGTATAGAAGATAAAAACGGAACCATTCTTTATCAACACAAACCAGAAAGCCGCGATGTATTGAGCGAAGAATCTGCTTATGTGACCATCAATCTTTTAGAAGGCGTTACCAAATTTGGCTCGGGTAGACGTTTAAGAACCAATTCTGATTATGCTAAAAATACTGAAGCCTATAAAAGAGCAGTCACTGGTTATCCTTATGCTTTCGACAATCCTATTGCCGGAAAAACAGGGACCACTCAAAACCAGAGTGATGGCTGGTTTATAGGAATGGTGCCTAATCTTGCTACAGGTGTTTGGGTTGGTGGCGAAGACAGAAGTGTTCATTTTCCTACCATAACTTATGGACAAGGAGCTACTTTAGCTTTACCGATTTGGGGAATGTATATGAAAGACGTTTATGCAGATGAAAGCCTTGATATTTCTAAAGAAGAATTTGAAGAACCTGAAAACCTAAGTATCCAGATCGACTGCGACGAATTTACTGATGAGGAAACACAAGAAGAAAAAGTAGCTCAACCTGATTTCGAAATAGATTTTTAAGCATTATCGCTGGCAAACCACTCAGCGAAAGCGGTACCTGTTTCTCTAAGTTTAAGTGAGTGTAACTCTATGTTTGTATCCAATTTGCTGGAAATTCGGAGGGCAAAATCGGCAATCATGTTTTCACTCGTAGGCTGATAATCGACCAAGACAACATCATGACCTGAAGCTATGAGATGATCCGCAAGTTTGATATGAGGAGTTTCTTTGTTCAACAGAATGGCGTGATCCAGTCTATCCACAACTTCAGACTTTACTATTTTCTTAAGATCACCGAAATCGATGACCATGCCGCATTTTACATTTTGCATATCTGTGATGGGTTCGCCAATCACAGTCACGTCTAATTTGTAGCTATGCCCATGCACATTTTTACACTTTCCGTCGTACCCGTAGAGGGCGTGAGCGGTTTCAAAAGTAAATTGCTTGGTAATTCTGATTTTTGCCATAACCTTAAATATTAATGCAAAGATACTGGATTTAAAAAATTATTGGCTTGTATGTTTATACACATTTTTATCTCCTTTTGTTTGCTAAAAGGCAGCTTAGCATAAAAAAACCCGGTATGAATGTTACCTCGAGCCTGTCTGACTTTACAAAACGCAGACAGACGCAATCGAGAGGTCTGTGAATGCTAAAACCATAGACCCTTTATTCGAATTTCATAAACAGCTACCTATAACGGAACCCTGAAAAACGATATCAGACTAAGGATTTATAGACTAAATTTGTAAATTAAAATTAAAGGCTTTTTAATGAGTACACAACTTCTTACCGATGCGCTCTCTTTTGACGAACATCCTCTTTACGAGCGTATCATTTCCGATATCCTTGAACAGGGCTATTCTATCTGCGATTCTTTTTTTGAAGAGCATGTGGTAGGTCTTTTAAGGGACCACATTAAAACGCTTTATAAACACAGTGAACTGAAAAAAGCAGGCATTGGTAATAAAGTGAATGAATCTGTAGAGAAAAGTATACGTGGAGATTATATTCAATGGATAGATGAACTGAAGGCAAATTCAGTTGAGAAAAAGTTTTTTGAGAAGATAAATGCTTTCAAAAACTACTTGAACAAAACCTGTTTTATGGGGCTTCTCCATCAGGAGTTTCATTATGCCGTTTATCCTAAAGGCAGCTTTTACAAAAAACATATCGACACCTTTCAAAATGACGACAGGCGAAAACTTTCTCTGGTATGTTACCTCAACGATCACACCTGGAAAACTTCCAATGGTGGCGAATTGGTGCTATATCCTGAAGGTTTACCAGAAGTCATCGTGCATCCATTACCAGGAAGGGTCGTGATTTTCGAAAGTCAGCGCCTGGAACACGAAGTCAAAGAAGTCGTTAATGATAAACGCCTCAGCATTACAGGTTGGCTGAAAACTATGTAAATTTTACATCAAAAATTTCAGGTTTCTAATAGAGTATCCTCACTTTTATCGTGTGATCTATGCGTTTAAGCTCTTTTAGGGTGTCTAGGGAGTCGTTTTTCGCAATGTCTAGTACAACATAACCAACATCAAAATTGGTGCTCAGGTACTGACCGAGAATGTTGACGTCCAACTTAGAAATTTTTGAGTTGATTTCAGAAAGTACACCAGATACGTTTTTATGGATGTGCAGGATTCTATGGGTATCCTCCATTTTTGGTAACGACAATTCTGGAATAGAATGGCTGCCAAGACTGGATCCGCTTTCTGTATATTTTATAAGTTTACTGGACACATCAATGCCAATATTCCATTGCGCTTCTTCTGTAGAACCCCCAATATGTGGCGTCAAAATCACATTGGACACATTTTGAAGAGGAGACTCGAATTTTTCAGCTTTATTTTTTGGCTCTTCAGGAAACACATCCAAAGCAGCACCACCGATACGCTTTTCTTCCAAAGCCTTTTTTAAAGCCTGGATATCCACAACATCCCCACGACTCATATTAATGAGCAATTGTCCTTTTGTAAACCAGCTTAGCACGTCTTCGTTTAATAAGTTTTTAGTTTCATTGGTGCCTGGAACGTGTAGCGTAATAATGTCGCAATCTTCAATCAAAGTTTTGAGATCGGTGATCTCTTCAGCATTACCCAACGGTAGTTTATTATCAACATCATAATAAGAAACCTTAAGTCCTATGGCTTCAGCTAGAACAGATACCTGAGAACCTATATGTCCGTAACCTACAACACCCAGGCGTTTTCCACGTATTTCGTGTGAGTTGTTTGAGCTTTTGTCCCAATCTCCGGCATGTGCGGCTTTATCCTTATCTGGAATTCTTCTTATGAGCATAATCGCCGAAGCAATGACCAGTTCGGCCACAGAACGGGTGTTGCTAAACGGCGCATTGAACACACAAATGCCAGCTTTATTGGCCGCATCCAGATCCACCTGGTTCGTTCCTATACAAAAACACCCAACTGCTACCAGTTTTTTTGCTTTTTGAATCACCTCTTGCGTCAACTGAGTTTTGGATCTTATGCCAAGAATTTTCGCGTCCTTCAAGACCTCATCCAGCTCGTCTCCAGATAAAGCTCCAGGATACTGTTCAATTTGGGTATAACCGGCTTTTTTGAAAGACTCGACGGCCGACTGACTAATACTTTCTAAAAGAACAACTTTCATTTTATTCTTTGGAAACGAAGTTTTGAGTGGTGACATAGCAATACAGTATTAAAAATTGGAGACCCCTAAATTATAAAAATACGAAGAAGCAATCCTATTATGATTTTATTTTTTTCTGAACCTGTTCGCTCAAGACACACAGGTGGGTTTAATCTCTTTAGATTTATGAGTGGAATCCCTACTCATGATACAAAACTTGTAAAACATTAATTGAGTTCCATTTGAAGCTGAATCAATTTATGATATAATCCATTTTCTTTTTCTAAAAGCTCAGCATGGGTTCCTTTCTCATGAATTTCGCCGTTCTCTAACACCAATATCTGATCTGCATTTTTGATAGTCGACAATCGGTGGGCAATCACAAAAGACGTCCTGCCCTGCATCAGCTTATCCAAGGCTTCCTGAACCAGTTGCTCCGACTCTGAATCCAGCGAACTTGTGGCTTCATCCAAAATCAAAATGACAGGATTTTTAAGAACCGCTCTGGCAATGGCTACTCGCTGTCGCTGACCTCCGGAAAGCTGAACGCCACGTTCTCCAACAATCGTTTCGTACTGTTCTGGAAAAGACATAATAAACTCATGAGCATTGGCTTTTTTGGCAGCTTCCAGAATTTCTTCATCAGTAGCTTCAGGCTTACCATAAGCGATATTTTCTTTTATACTTCCTCCAAAAAGCAATATATCCTGGGGAACAATCGCCATTTGGCTCCTTAAATCATGTAAGGTAAACTCTGAAGCGGGTACTTCATCCAGTAGCATTTGTCCTCCTTGAGGTTCATAAAATCTCAAAATCAAAGAGGCTATAGTGGATTTACCTGCGCCGCTAGGACCAACTATGGCGATGGTTTCACCTTCTTGAGCTTCGAAATTAATCCTATTCAATACAGTGAGTTCTGGTCGGGTAGGATAGGCAAATTCTAAATTTTTGAAACTCAATTTTCCGTGAATAGGCTGTGGTGAGGATTCTTCTTCTATGACTTCAGGCTCTTCATCAATCAAATCAAAAACGCGTTCTGTCGCACCGATCGCTTTTTGAATTTGTGCATATTGAATGGGCAATCCACCTATAGAGGCCCCCACGAAAATGGTGTACAGAATAAACGTAATCAAATCGGCCTGGCTTAATTCTCCAACATTCTGAAGTTTGACAGCATACCATACCAAAAGTACGATAGCACCAAAAATGCAAAAGATGATAAACGATGAAAAAGCACCACGAGCAAGCCCACCTTTTATCGCAATTTTTTTGATGTCGTTGACCGCAAATTTATACCTCAGCATTTCAAAGGCTTCGTTTGTAAACGCTTTTACATTGGCAATGCCTTGTAAACTTTCCCCAACAATAGTATTGGAATCGGCGACTTTGTCCTGGGCTTCCTTAGATAGTTTCTTGATAAATTTTCCAAAAAATACAGCCACTATGGCAAAAACGGGAATGGTTGCCAGCATCAATAAAGACAGTTTTACCGATACAAAAAACAAGGCTGCAATCCCACCGATAACAATGATCATTTGTCGCAAAAACTCAGCGATACCGGTGGTAAAGGTATCTTGTATTTGAGATATATCTGCAGCAACTCGGCTGTTCAGTTCGCTTACGCGTCGTGAAGAGAAGAATTGCATCGGCATTTTAACAAGCGTATTATAGGTGTCTTGTCTGATGGCAGATAACATGTTTTCTGTAACATTCACAAATAAGACCACTCTAAAAAAGGAAAAAATGGCCTGAGCGGTAAACAGAGCCAGAAGAAGAAGTCCCATTCTATTGATATCTTCAGAAGAGAAGTCTGCGGTTTCTATAAGATCTCCCATCAATTTCGGGAACAGTAATGCCGTAAGTCCGGTAAATGCAAGAAAAATCATTCCGATGATGAGTTTCCACTTATGAGGACCGATGTAAGAAAAAAGACGCAAGGATTTTTTGAGGTTCTGCTTGTTGAGTTTTACTTTAGGGAGATCAGATTCCTTTTTTCTTTTAGCCATTCTTGAATTTTCTTCTTGTCTTGGTTAGCAAAGTTAACTTTAAGCCCTTTACAAAGCTATCAACTTAACTTAAAAGTCTTAAAAATTATCGAAAACAAATAGTCTAGCAGTATCAAGTCCGACTGTGTGTCGGACAGGCAGGCAGGTTCAACAGAAAAAAGAAAAATGAATTTGATTATCTTTCAAAGGCAGAACCCTAAGCTTGGGAATTTCTGCAGAAAAAGTGGGTAGGCAGGCTTATAAACTTTACTACCTTTAAGTTTTTAAAGAAGACAATTATGAGAAATCTATTACTATCACTGATTATTCTACTCATTCAAATTCCTGTGTGGGCACAAATCGAAAGCGCACCAGAAAGAGCTGAAGGTGAAGGGCCCTGGTCACAATTTATAATTCGTGGAGTGACGTTAATCAATGGAAATGGGGCACCACCAATTGGTCCTGTAGACATAGTAGTGGAAGACAATAAAATAACGAAAATCGAAACGGTAGGCTATCCCGGGGTGGAGATTAAAGAAACTGATAGACCACAACTTAGGCCTGGCGGCAAGGAATTGAACGCATCCGGAATGTATTTATTACCTGGTTTTATCGATATGCACGGACATATTGGAGGGGAAGCTCAAGGCGTTTCTGCCGAATATGTATTCAAATTATGGATGGGACACGGGATTACAACCATACGAGATCCATACTCAGGAAATGGGATAGATTGGGTTTTGGATCACAAAGCAAAATCTGCTAAAAATAAAATTACAGCCCCAAGAATTGAGGCTTATACCGAATTTGGTCAAGGAAGTGAATCCCCTATTAGTTCGGTTGAAATGGCCAAAAAATGGGTTCAGGATAACGCTAAAAAAGGGGCAGATGGAATTAAGTTTTTTGGAGCTAGTCCTGAAATTATGAAGGCAGCCCTGGAAGAAAACAAAAGCTTAGGGCTTCGTTCTGCCATGCATCACGCACAAATGGATGTTGCCCGATGGAATGTGGTAAACTCCGCCGAAGCAGGATTAACGAGCATGGAACATTGGTACGGATTGCCTGAAGCTCTGTTTACAGATAGAACAGTCCAACATTACAAATTGGATTATAATTACAACAATGAGCAGGATAGGTTTTCTGAAGCAGGGAAATTATGGGAGCAGGCTGCACCGCCTTATTCTGACCGATGGAACGAGGTTATGAATGAGCTGATTGCACTCGACTTTACCATAGATCCAACATTCAATATTTATGAAGCAAGCCGTGACCTGATGCGGGCTAGAAGAGCAGAATGGCATGAAAACTATACGATGCCATCGCTTTGGGAGTTTTACCAACCCAGTAAAATATCACATGGCTCATACTGGCATTTTTGGGGAACAGAAGAAGAAACCAGCTGGAAAAAGAACTATCAGTTATGGATGACTTTTGTGAATGAATATAAAAACAGAGGCGGTAGAGTCACTACTGGATCTGATTCTGGTTTTATTTTTCAACTCTATGGCTTTGCTTATGTACGTGAACTGGAGTTGCTTAGAGAAGCTGGCTTCCATCCTCTGGAAATCATGATGTCTGCAACTTTAAACGGTGCTGAAGCATTGGGTATGGAAGATGAAATTGGTAGTGTTGAAGTCGGCAAACTAGCAGATTTTGTGATTGTTGAAGAAAATCCATTAGAAAATTTGAAAGTGCTTTATGGAACTGGTGCTATCAAACTGACAGAGGACAATGAAGTTATACGCGCAGGCGGAGTGAAATACACCATCAAAGACGGGATCATTTATGATGCTAAGCAACTGCTTGAGGATGTAAGAGAAATGGTGGAAAAAGATAAGAATAAGACAGGCTATGAGATAAAACAGCCTGGGATGAAATAGTTCCCGATCTGGAATTAAAGTAATTCAGATAATATTTAACTTATAAAATTGCCATATTATTATTTTTATACCTAATTTAATATCAAATTATAAGTTATGGGTATTAAAAATTTTCAAGGAAAACATGTAGGCAATGTCAATGCGAAGGCAGAAAAAATCACCGTTAGGGATTGTATGTCACAAAGCATGATTTTATTCAAAAAAGACCAGAGCATTATAGAAGTAGTAGAAACACTCATAAAATTCAGAGTCTCAGGAGGGCCGGTTGTAGACGATCGGAAATGCGTAATTGGAATAATATCTGAAGGAGATTGTGTGAAACAAATCTCTGAAAGTCGGTATTACAACATGCCGATGGAAGATACCCGTGTGGAGAAATACATGTCGAAAGACGTGGGGGTGATGTCACCAGAAATGAATCTTTTTGATGCCGCTAATTTATTTTTAACCTCCAAAAGACGTCGTTTCCCTGTCGTGGAAGATGGAAAAATTATCGGAATTGTAAGTCAGAAGGATATTTTAAGGACAGCTTTGATGCTGAAGGGTTTTAGCTGGAAACATAAGTAGTTGGCCTCCCCCAGTCCCTCCCGAGGAGGGGAGTAAAACTCTGTAATAAACTATTTCTGAAATTTTAAATCTGGTATTTATATTTACTGTTTACTTAAACTTAAATTTTTTCACGCTCTTGTTACCTAGTACTTTCTACTAAATACTGAATAATGAAAAATTAATATCGAATAACGAATTTCCTTACCCATACAACCTAATATCTTGAGTCTAGCAATAGCTATTGGATTTACTTACTAGTGAGTTGATTTCAACTCAAGTTAAGATGTCAGGGTTACACCCCTTGTTTCTCTTTCACATGTTTTTTATGAAGATATCAGGGCTAGTGCCCCTGACAGGAATTAGTTTGAATAATAAAGAGCTCAAATAAGATTCAAAAAAGATAATTTAGGGGGCATCGCCCCACATATCTTAATAAGACAATACATCGAGATGAAATGAAGGGGCAGCGCCCTGTAATCTGTGTCTTACATTAAATATTATTTGGCTACGATTATCAATTTTCAAAGACTAGTTTTCGCTTGGCTTTTTTATGTTTCTAAATCCGAAACCTTCGAGGCATCAAAGGATTTATTTCAAATTTGGTTCTTATAATTTGTTACTGACTACTTACTACTAAATACTGATTGACGAATTTCCTATTGACCTTAATCCTACAACCTAATTCCTAAATTAAGTCTTGGTTCTTACGTATATAAATCTTAAGTCTAAAAGTACATATACTGCGCCATACGGTAAGTATTGGCGTGGGCGTCGATAATGGTTTTTATGTCTTTTGAATAGCCGCCTCCCATACTCACTTCTACAGGGATTTCGTGCCTGAGGCACAGCTCAAATACAAATTCATCCCTGCGTTTGCATCCTTCTACACTGCAACCCAACTTCCCCAGCTTGTCGGTGCCCAGAATATCCACCCCTGAGAGAAAAAATATAAAATCGGGTTTGACCCGATGGATAAGATTTGGCAAAGTAGATTGAAGCGCTTTCAAATATTCCTCATCCCCGCAATCATTTTCCATGGGTAAGTCCAAATCTGATTTTTCTTTTTTGAAGGGATAATTGCTTTTACCGTGCATGGAGAAGGTAAATACTCTTTCCTCATTCTGGAAGATTTCTGCCGTTCCATTTCCCTGATGTACATCGAGATCGACTATAAGAATTTGCTTCGCCAATTTATTCTGAAGCAAATACTGAGCGCCAATCGCCTGATCGTTCAGCATACAAAACGCTTCTCCGTGATCTGTATAAGCGTGATGGGTTCCGCCTGCTATATTCATCGCTACCCCGTGTTCTAAAGCATAGTTGCAGGCCTGAATGGTTCCATCGGTAATGATGCGTTCCCTTTCTACCAAAGCTGAAGATAAAGGGAATCCTATTTTTCTTGCCTTTCTAGGGTCAATGCTCACATTGTACAGTTCCTTTAAGTATGCTGCAGTATGCACTGACCGGATATACTTCTCGTTTTCTTCCTGGATTTCTGGCTGAAAGAAATTCTCCTGCTCACAGGTGCCCTCGTGCAGAAGCTGCTTCGGCAAAAGATCATACTTATCCATAGGAAAGCGATGCCCCTCTGGCAATGAATGTTTGTAAATGGGATGAAAAGCGATTTTTAGCATAATTAAATAAAACGAACTCAAAATAAATGCTTTTCCAAATCATCTCTGCCCTAAAGGCTTTTAAATGTTTGGTAAAATTTAAAGATCCGGTTTTGTCTTACAATGGGCTAAATCAAAAACCCTTTTTTAGGTTATAAAAAAACCGAAGACCTGACTGTGTTCGGCTTTAGTAGTCTGGGACTCAGAGATCACAGAGAAAAATCTAATTTATTATCGGATGTATTTCTTAAGCTTTCACTCTGTTTTTTAATGGCTTCATTCATCAGTTAGAATCCTTGTTTAGTCTTTTCTAAAACATTGCCCATTACGTAAACGAGTATTCCACTGAACTTTTCACCATGAATAAATTGAGTATGTTTCTTGTCCACTTCCTTCAGAATAAAATAATGCTCGCCGTCAAAAATACCCTGGATGCCAAGCTCTCCTTTCCATCTGAATTCATTTTCAGGGTCGAATTTTAGAACCCTCGGTTTAAAAGTCATTCCTTTTGCTCCGGGAGGGTTTATTGAAACAGTTAAATAGTTTCCGACAGCCGTTTCTCCATGTATTGATTTAATAAATGGATTCCAATCGGGGTGTTTTTCAAAATCTGTAAGTACATTCCAAACGGTAGAGATACCTGCCTCGATTAATATCTGGGTTTCAATGTTTTTTATCGCTAATAGTTAGTATTTCATAAAATGAGCGATTAAAATTAAACAATTATTAAAAATTAAAGACCTTAAAAGTTTCAAATAAGGATGGCAAAATCAGAATAAAGCTTGACACGCACAAACGAGACGATTGTTTACCGACACAGGAAACTCAAGCCAACGCAGATAAATACAATCACAAATTTGATTAGGTACGGATTGAGAAGGCAGGAGTTCAGAGAAAAGTCTGTATAATTAATTTTTGTCTAAAAATTATATCTGCTTTACAAAGTCTGAAAAAACCTTTTTGTGACGTTCCAAATCCAAGTCTGGAGACACAGAGACACGGGCGATATAGTCCTTGTCCTCTTCTTTTGTAGTGCCTTGAGTGGAAGTGGCCGGGATAGTCCAGTAGCATCCTTTCAACTGACCATAACTCACGCAGTGCTTGCTTTCGTTAGGGATCTTTGTAATCATCATGGTGATGAGTTTTTGATTGAGAGCTCTCTTATAAGCTTCTCTCTCCTCATCGGTGTTTCCTTTAGTTGGCAGGTCTAGCGAAAATACAGAAGGCGTAAATCCTTGCTCCACCACCTCATCGGGAACGAAATTGATTTTGGCTTCTGGTAATTCTTTTTGGATGAAACTGACAAACTCACGTGTATTGACGTAAGCATCTGCAATCCTTTGATTCATGGATGGCAATTGCTCTGCAAGGATTTCTACCTGAAGCTCTGTGGCTTCGTTATCACAAAGTTGAAAATGCTTATCGATAGCAGGCATCAGGTGTTCTGCATTTTCATTGGCCACACAATAGCCGGCAGTACATTTTCCACCGCTTGGGAATTTAGACCCACTCACGTAGGAAATAGTTCGAATGGAAGAGAAAATCCCGTCTTTGCTTAAAAAATGTACGTTAGGGCAAAAGGTTTGATCCAGGATAAACACAGGATCGATAGCGGTTTCTCCTGAAGGTGTTTTTCGAGTTTTACTTAACGCGTCTCTCAATTTCTCAAGATCAGGAACTTCCACTCTGGGATTGGTTGGGATTTCGGCAATGATGAAGGGAACCGCATCTTGCTGAGCCACCTGATTTAAAACCTGGTCGGTGCTTTGCACCATATCGTTATCCCGATCCACTGGCAAGTCCAAAATATCTACGTTATCAACGGCTGCGACCACACGTCTGGCCTGATCGTTGGTTCCGCCATAACAGTTGGGTGGTACAATAATTTTGATTTTCTTTCCAGGGTGTTTTTGAAAAGCATCGTCAATAAGTCCCATCATGATGGCATATTGAACTGAAAGTCCGCAGGACCCTAGCAACACATCAGATTGAGTTGCTGTGATGTCCTGAACGGATCTGACTACGCTTGCTTTGTTCTTTACAGCATCTTTTTTGACCTGAACGGAAGGCTTTACGCCAACCAAGCTCTGCAAAGCAGAAAAAGAATCGGCAGGGGTCATCGCAATGCTTTCTCTTCTTCGCACATGCTGAATTTCAGAAATATAGCCCGCATTATCTTCAGTATCGACCAGAATAATACTTCCCAGTCCGGGATGGAGACTGACGAAAAAGTCGATTGCTGGAGAAAGCTCTGCCTGACCTAATTGATCTTCTTGTGAAATGAAAACAGTACTTCCGTCGAAGTCAGGAATTTGATCTGCACTTTCAATTTGTCTGACTTCAAAATTATACCCATACACGCGTTTTAAAGCGTCAAAATCAAAGTGTTTAGGCTGTTCGCCTGAGTATAAGATTTGGGTGTTTTTATGAGCGAATAAATTCTTTCTGAGTACGGCCAAAACAGGCATGGTCTGTGAAGAAAAACTGATGACTTGTTCTGGTTTAAGGTCGTGCATGTGGGCAATAGCCCATTCCAAAACTGAAGACAAAGGATGCCCTAAACGAATATAATCGAAAGCGGTGGGAAGCTGACTTAGGTCAGACTGGTGTGCCTTATCGTTTTTGTACAAGTCTTCCAACTGGTCTATGAACTCTGTTTTGGCCATACTTTCGTTGTAAATATCGAGTCGGTGGGTAGTGAGCCTTAACCAATCGGTAGGTACATTTTTAAGTAAGTCTTCGATATAAGTGAGCAGGTTTTGGTCTTGCATGTTCTTCTTTTTTTGGAAATGCGAAATTAAAGATTTCTATGGGCTCTACTGGTGGTCTTAACAAGATGTTTTGGGTTGGGGGATTTAAGATTGAGTTTTTGAATTGCAGAAGGTTGACATTTGTTTGGCTATTATAATTGGAGGCAACAATAGCGTAAAACCAAATTAAGAGGTTTACTTCTTGTTAGAGGTGTTTTTCGCAAAAACTATAAATGAAAATCTAATCCCCACCAGAATTCCAGATATATATGCAATAGCATTGGGTTGGGTAAAATAACTTGTAATTATACCAGAAACTAAAAGCAATGTTCCTATAATTTTTTTTTGTATAATGGTAATAAGGAAATTTTTTGGTGATTTAATGTGATTAAGCAAGCTCCAGGCTTTTCTTAAATCTTTTAAATTTAGCTTTTATCTTCTTTAAATCTTCGTCTTCTAGGTTATTAAGATCGAGTGTGTGTTTTCTATTGTCGCATTGAAGTTCGATTTCAAATAGTTTTATGTTGACTGATTTTATCTCAGAAAACTCTATTTTTTCAAGTTGTTTAGTGTCCGGAAGTAAAAATCTAAGCTGAGAGTCATTCCATTCGATAAAGTATTTACCTTTTGTAAGATTGAGTGTTCCTAAAGTTATAAAAACTATGCCTTGAATTATATTTAAAACTGCATTCCAGTCTCCTGAAAGGAATTCTGTATTGAATTCACTAGTCATTGATTTAATAACAGTAAAAATTCCAAGCAATAAAATGACAATCCCAAAACCTATAAAGACTTTTGATAAAATCTTTGAAAATCTATATATTTTTACTCGTATCATTTGATAATGAGTGTTTTGAGCATTACAAAATTACAATAATTATCTATGAATTAGAAAATTCAAATTATTTATAAAAAGTTTAGGTTTGATTAAGCTCAGAACAAATCTCATTCCTCCTCCTGATGCGTAATTTGTTGTTTGATGAGAAGTTTGACGTAATGGCGGTTTCGGCGTTCTTTCTTGTCGCCGGCGCGTTTGTGTTTGCGTTTGTCCTGCACGATTTTGTCTAACTTGTCTAAATCTTCAATCTCTTTAACGTCGTTTACCGAGGTTCTTTTAGCCATGATGCGATGATTTTAGTTACACGGGTTTTTATAAAAGTCAAACTCTGATTAATTAAATCGAATGTAAAAGATTTCCAGGGGCACTTCCGATTAACTTCTGTTTTCTTAAGTATAAATTAAATAATATTGATAAGACTGTACCTGCCGAAGTTGAGACAGAGACGCACGAAACGCCTATCTGCTGAAAGAGACAAACTCTCGGTAGCAATAAGAGACACCTATATATAGTCCCTAACTGGACAATAAGGCAAGGTGTAAGAGCAGTTTACCTGTATGAAGTCCCTAACGGGACAAGATAAAATACAGATAAGAAAGATTTAAATTATATATCCTCTCGGGTTGGTCTGAAAGCAATCAAGAAAATTGTCCCGTTAGGGACAACACATCGGTAGCACCAAACATAATGATAGATCCAATTGTGCCGTAGGTACAACATATATTATTAATACACACATATGAAGTCCCTAGCGGGACACAATAAAATACAGATAAGAAAGATTTAAATTATATATCCTCTCGGGTTGGTCTGAAAGCAATCAAGAAAATTGTCCCGTTAGGGACAACACATCGGTAGCACCAAACATAATGATAGATCCAATTGTGCCGTAGGTACAACACACCGGTAGCACAACAAAGCATTAGGAAATGTGTCTGAATGATTTTTAAGTGAGTAGAGGCAAACCTGCCAGCGTTCCTTGGAAGGCAGGTTCAGAATAAAAAAAGGCACCCGCTAAGACGCATGCCTTGATCATACATTGTTTAAAAAAGTTTTATTCACTACTACATTTCTTCCATAGCAGAGGCGTGAGCTTCCATCATTTGGTCATGTTCGTTCCTTAATTTCTCATGTTCTTCGATCATGCGCTCGTGGTCTGCTTTCATTTGTTTTTGTTCTTCTAATATAGTTTCAAACTCTAATTCAAAGGTTTCCTTATCGACATCTTCATTGGCATGCTTTTCTATCATTTCCTGATGTTTCTGAAGGAGACCTTCATGGGTTTGAATGGTCTGATAATGCTCCTCTTGATTAATTTTATGCTTTTGGTGCATGCTTGAATGGATGCTATCCATCTCTGGCAGGTCAGAATATTGATCAGATTTTTCCTTCATTTCTTCATGCATGTCATCCATTTTTTCATAGGTTTCTTTCATGAATTCATGAGTTCCTTTCATTTCCTCGTGTTCTGCCACCATTGCTTTATACTCATCGCTGTCTACGGGATTGCTATTACAGGCAATAAAAACGAAGGCTAATAAACTCATGGTGTAAGTCCATACATTTTTATTAAATAGATTTTTCATGATTTTGTTTTTTTATGTTCATGTTCAATTTAACTATATTTTTTCTGAATTTGAAATAATGTTAAAAATTACAAATATTCTGAACTGTAGTCAAGGATGATATGATGATTTTTTCTGCCCATACGCAAGTCCAGGTTTGCATGGAGTACCCTATATTTATCAACTTTTGAAATCAAGTTAAAGCCCGTTTATGAATATTAAACCAAAGTTATATCATCAATGCTTAGAGCTCGTGGAGAAACGTCGCAATAGCATTCAAAACCACATTGCAGATATTCATAACAGCCTGCTTTCTGAAACCAAAAGCAGTGCGGGCGATAAGCATGAAACGGGCAGGGCCATGCTTCAGCTGGAACGCGAAAAAGCAGGTCAGCAACTCGCAGAAATTGAGAAATTAAGAACATTGCTTTCTAAAATAAATATTCAGGAGAGACCTGGCAAAGTAGGAGTGGGCAGTTTGGTTTTTACGTCCGAGGCTCATTATTTTATAGCCGTCAGTTTGGGTGCTTTACAAACCGATGCCCAAACGGTTTATGCCATTTCACCTGTAACGCCTATAGGACAGTTGCTGATGGGCAGGCAGGAGGGGGATGAACTGAGTTTTAATGGGAATTCCTTTGTGATTGAGCAGGTCATTTAAAAGAAAAACAGATTTTTTGAAAAAATATCAGATCAGTTCCTTTTGATAAAGATTGTAGGTAGATATGGTTAATTTCTGAGTACCTACCTTTTGGAACCCCTGTTTTTCGTAATACCTGCAAAGCTTTGGATTTGTAGAATCTGCATCCAGTCTCAAATATTTACAATTTTGTTTTTTAGCGTCGTTGGCTATTCTATTCAGAATTTGAATCCCAATTCCGTTGCCATTGAATTTCTCTTTTACCAGCAAGGAATGGATGTATTTAGCTTTTTCGCTTTGTTTGCCCCAGTAGAGTAGGTCTTCATCCAGTATGCGAACCATTCCTATAACCTCCTGATCAGCATTTTGAACAAAAAAGTATTCCTTATTTTGAATCCCTTCTTCCACCCATTTTATCTTTTCTGAAGGTGGATTTTTCCAGTACTGCCAGTGGTCGATATGCATCCTGTTGATTTTATCGGCAGCAGCCTGAAACATCTTTATGACTTCCTCTAGATTTTCTTTTTTTATGGGGGTGAAGGTAATGTTCATTGTTTAGTGCCAGGGTTAAAAATTATGTCTAATCCCACGAATTTATTCGTAAGTAATGGTATAGCTATATTCATTAAATATTTCAATTTTAACTCCTCATAATCCATAAATACCCATTTATTGAATACTGAAGCTTAAAAAAGGCTATTTAATGAAGTCTAAACTTCATTAAATAGCCTTTTTATAAACCTGGATCTTTTAAAATCCTATTTATTAAATTTATTCGCTTTCTATAGCTACTTCTTCAACAGAGCCTAGCAATTCAAAATCGATGGTTCTTTTCACTAAATCGGCTTTTTTCACTCTCACATAAACTTCATCTCCAAGCTGATACATCTTCTTGGTTTTGCGGCCTATGATGGCGTAATGTTCTTCATTGAAATCGTAGTGATCGTCAGAAATATCTTTTAACCTTACCATACCTTCGCATTTGTTTTCTATAATTTCTATAAAAATACCAAAGTCGGTCACTCCAGAAATAACACCTTTGAATTCGGTTTCTTCTTGGTCTTGAATGTATTTCACCTGCATGTACTTGATAGAATCCCGCTCCGCATTGGTGGCCAATTTTTCCATTTCGCTGGAATGCTTGCATTTTTCTTCATATTCCGTCTCACTGGCGCTGGGTTCCTGGTCAAGATAGCGTTGCAATAAACGATGTGCCATGACATCTGGATAACGCCTGATAGGCGATGTGAAATGCGAGTAATAGTCGAATGCCAGACCGTAATGACCAATATTTTCTGTAGAATAATAAGCCTTACTCATTGTCCTAATCGTTAAGGTATCGACAAGATTTTGTTCCTTTTTACCTTTCACATCTTCCAAAAGGGTATTAAGTGTTCTGGCAACGTCTTTTCTATTTTGAAAATTAAGATTATAACCAAATTTAGATACCACAGTATTTAAAGCTTCCAGTCTATCTTCTTTAGGTTCATCGTGACAACGATACACAAAGGTTTTTTTAGGTTTCTTTTTACCTATAAACTCAGATACTTTTCTATTGGCCAGAAGCATAAACTCCTCAATCAATTTATTGGCATCCTGACTGGTTTTGACATACACACCTTGTGGGTTATTGTCTTCATCAAGATGGAATTTAACTTCCACTTTATCAAATGAAATAGCACCTTGTTGCATGCGTTTTTTACGCATAGTTTTAGCTAAACTATTTAAAGTCGTCACAGCTTCCACGATTTCAGGTTGAACATCGTAGTCTTTTTTAGACAAAGAAACTTCTGCAGGAATGTGTTTGTCTTCTGAATCGATAATGTACTGAGCTTCTTCATAAGCAAAACGGGCATCGGAATAAGTGACTGTTCTTCCAAACCATTCACTTTTTACTTTACCTTCTTTAGTTACTTCAAACAAAGCGGAAAAGGTATATTTTTCTTCATTTGGTCGAAGTGAACAGGCTCCGTTTGATAGAATTTCTGGTAACATAGGTACCACACGATCTACCAGATAAATAGAGGTTGCTCGGTTGTAAGCTTCTTCATCCAAAATAGTACCTGGCTGAACGTAATGCGCTACATCGGCAATATGTATTCCAATTTCAAAATTGCCATTATCCATTTTTTTGAAGCTCAAAGCATCATCAAAATCCTTGGCATCTGCCGGATCTATCGTAAATGTCAAGGTATCTCTAAGATCTCTTCGTTTTTTTACTTCTGAAGGGTGAATTTTGGTATCAATACCATTTGCAAATTCCTCCACTTCTGGTGGAAATTGTTCAGGTAATCCATAGCCCGCTAAAATAGCATGCATTTCAGTCTCATGTTCGCCTGGAACCCCAAGAACTTCAGTTATTTCTCCTTTTGGGGAGTCGTCTTTATCTTTCCATTGCAGAAGTCTAACTTTTACCAGCAATCCATCCTTTGCATCGTTCATTTTATCATTAGGAACAAAGATATCGGTATACATTTTTGAACTGGCAACGACAACAAAGCCAAATTTCTCTTGCTTGTGTAGAACCCCTACAAAATCTGTTTTATTTCTTGTAAGTATAGAAATGACTTCACCTTCAGACTTAGAGCGTTCACGTTTTTTGAAGACGTAAACTTTCACTTCGTCACCGTCTAGTGCATGGTTAAGATTTTTATTGGAAATATAAATATCCTGCTCCATGTCTTCTACAATGACATAAGCATCTCCACGTGAGGTCATATCTATTATTCCCGTATGGAAATCTTCTTCAGCGTCAAATTGAAATTTCTTATCTGCTACATGTTTCAATTGACCTTTAGCTGTCAATTGTCCCAAAAGACGAATAACTTTATTTCTGGTTTTGGTATCTTCTATTTTTAATTTGTCTAAGACATATTTGTAATCAAAACTCTTGTCTGATTGTTTTTTGAATATGTCTATAATTTTTTTTGATAAGCCTCCATCCTGATTGTCTGGGGCCTGGAAAGGTTTTTTCCCTTTTTTCTTTTTACTCATAAGTTGTTAAATAATCTTGGCTAAATGTAATATATTATAATTGGAATGCGAAGTTGGTAAACTAAATCTTTGTTAAGTCCTTTGTTTGATTGATTTAACAATTAGATGATGTTAAACTTTCAATTAATTAGCTTTAACTTAATAATTATTGTTAATATTTTTATAATTTTGTACTATACTTTTAAATAAATGTTCAAACCTGCCAGAATATATACTTTTTTCATACTAATCTTCTTGGTAGGATTTTTAGGTATTTACCTGTATATACGCTTTTTTTTAAATCATGAATTTTCATTAGTTGAATCCAGTTTTCATCAACCTTTGGTGAAGTTTTGAACTTTGCCTTAAGAAAGATTAAATCTGCTATAAACTTATAAATAAGCTGATTATATTTCTTACTTTTAATTTAAAAAATGAATGACTTTATCAAGCTGGCAGTATTTACCTATCCACACGAATATACTGTACTAAAGCTTCTACTTGAAAAAGAAAATATTCGCTTTTTCTTTCAAAACGAAACCGTTATAGGAGTTATTCCGTTTTATTCCAATGCTTTAGGAGGAATTTTTTTGAAAGTACATCCAGGAGATCTAAAAGAAGCTAAAGCTATATTAGAAGACTATAATTATCAAAATCATCTTCATATCGTTTAAACTCAATAATTAAGTATATAAAATACGCAGTTGATTTAAATCTATATTTTTATTTTTAGAATAGTGGTAAAGGCTTTTATAATCAGCTTAAGAAATACTTCAAGTTATAAATTTATCAGCTTCAAATACTGTATTACATCTATCTAAAATCTATTCATTTTTTAGATTTATTTTTTTATTTCCATAATTTAATTCCATGTTTGAGATAAAATCGTTCATTGAAAACCTGATTTTAATTTTCTTCGTTTTCCACTTATCCACAATCTATAATACTATTATTCTTTTTTTATAAATTTTAAAATTAAATATGATGATTACTATTGCTCGTGTATAACTGGAAAACTTTCCTTATTTTCATTTTGATTCTTCAATAACTTAGTTTATACACATTTTATGAGTTTATAGTTTTGATTTAAAACTTTGATTTTCATGCTAGTTTTAAAAAGTTATACACAATTCTGATTTGAGTTTTAACACCTATCTTTGAATAACTTTTTTCCATTTCCTTGTGGAAAACTTCTAAAAGTGAACGCAAAAGTTTTTCGAAATTTGGTCCTTAAAAATTTGGTCTATTCAGTTTTTTATCTACCCCCATTTTAAGTTAAATAAACAAAACATTTAAAGCTCTTTTTTTACTTAAGTTATCCACAAGTTTTTCAAAATTGAAGCTTGAAAAACCGCCCTTATTTGAAAGTTATCCACATTTGTTAATTGTGATTTATAGCTTTCTTTTAAAGTATTGAAAATCAATGTAAAAACTATAAAAACTCTCCTTAATTTATAATTAATGAATTTAACCTTAACTTTGTATTCTTCATTTATAAAACAACACTCATGACAATATCTATTGGTAACGATCACGCCGGGACTACTTTCAAAAATGCAATTCAAAATTATTTATTATCTCAATCTTTTGATGTAATCAATCATGGAACAGATTCTGACGAAAGTGTAGATTATCCGGATTTTGTTCATCCCGTAGCAGAGGATATAGAAAACGGAAATTCGGACCTTGGTATTATTATATGTGGAAGTGGCAATGGAGCAAATATGACAGCAAATAAGCATCAGGGTGTAAGATCGGCTTTGTGCTGGAATACTGAATTAGTCGCTTTAGCCAAACAACATAATAACGCAAATATATTAAGTATACCAGCAAGATTTGTTTCTATTGAAGATGCTCTGGATTTTGTAAAAGTTTTTTTGGATACGCCTTTTGAAGGCGGTCGTCATGAAAGAAGGGTTAATAAAATTTCTTGTCAATAATTTATTTTGAGCCACACACATTCCCATCCTAATTCGCAGAAAAATTTACTTTTTTCTATTATTCTCAACATTGTAATTACTGTCTCACAAGTTGTTGGCGGATTTCTTAGTGGCAGCCTTGCTTTACTTTCGGATGCACTTCACAATTTCACCGATGTTGTTTCTCTCATTATTAGTTATGTAGCATCCAAATTCTCAGCTAAAAGTGCGACTTCCGATAAAACCTTTGGTTATAAACGCGCCGAGATTATGGCTGCTTTTGTTAACTCTGCCAGCTTAATCATTATTGCTGTTATCCTTATTAAGGAATCCTTTATTCATTTTTTCAACCCAAGAGTTATAAATTCTGATTTGGTAATCTGGCTTTCAGCTTTAGCTATTGTAGGTAATGGCTTAAGTGTTTTGCTCTTGCTGAAAGATCGAAAAACAAACATGAATTTAACATCAGCTTATTTTCATTTACTTACAGATATGCTTGCCTCTGTTGCTGTACTCGCCGGTGGTTTGCTCATGAAATTTTACGGGGTATATTGGGTAGATAGTGTATTAACGTTTTTAATCGCTGTTTACCTCATTTTTGTTGGTGTCAATCTTTTCAAAAATTCTTTTAAAGTACTTATGCTTTACACACCAACTCATATTGAAATTGAAGATATCGTTACCAAAATTAATGCACTTCCTCTTGTTAAAAACATGCATCATATTCATATTTGGCAATTGAATGAGAATGAATTGCACCTTGAAGCCGAAATTGATTTTGAAGAGGATATTACCTTATCTAAATTTGATAAACTCCTTGTTCAAATTGAAAAAATACTACTTAGTGAGTACGGAATTAACCATATCACAATTCAGCCAGAATTCGATAAATCTGATAATAAAAACATTATAGTACAAGACTAATGACTCCAAAAATTTTACTTTTTTCTGAACTTTCTACCCAACAAGTATATGATATACTGCAATTAAGGTCAGAGGTTTTTGTTGTAGAACAAGACTGCGTGTATCAGGATATCGATGGTCATGATGATAAAGCTTACCATGTTTTATTTTATGTTAAAAAAACCCTAGTTGCTTATACTAGAATTTTACCCCCAGGTGCATATTTTGACGAACTTAGCATTGGTAGAGTTATTGTAAAAGAAACACATAGAAGTCAAAAATTAGGTCATGAATTGATGAGAGTCAGCATTGAATTTGCTCTCAAAACTTTTCCAAAATCCTTAATTAAAATTTCTGCGCAACAGTATTTAATCAAATTTTACGAAAGTCATGGCTTTATCATTTCTGGAGAGGGTTATCTGGAAGACGGCATTCCTCATATTGGAATGACATTAGAAAGTCATTAGCTCGCACAGCTTACACAAAGCCCGCTTTCAGGTCTCAACATGACGCGTTGCAGAGGAATTTTTTGATGACACTTCCTACAAATCCCGAAGTTATCACCATCTATTTTATCGGTTATTTCTTTGAGTTTATAAAGGCGTTCTTCTGCTTTTCTTAAGGCATTTTCCAGCACACTCTTATTGTTGATAGCATCCATCCTGGAAACTCTTCCTATAGCATTTTCAGGTGAAATGGGTTTTGTTAACTCTTTGTACTGTGCTACTTGTTTTTCGAGTCTTTCAATCTCTTTGCTAATATGATCTTTAAGTTCTTCCTTATTCATATCCCAAAATATTTCTGTAGCCCGCTTCATTATTCAAAATGGCTATAGCTTGCTTAATGACTTCACCTTCTTTCGTATAATATGTATAAACAGCAGCATCATATCCAAGCTTTCTTAAAACGTTCTCAGTAATTAATTTTTTTAAAGTTTCTGTTTCCTCTTCAAATGCTTTTTCTTTCTTTTTATCTAGTTCTTTTTGTAGGTTGTTTATTGAAGGTTTCATGCTACCAAGATAGTCTTCTGAAGTTGCCACCGCTTTTAACTCTTCAATTTTTTTATCGGTTTCCGATTCAAATTTAAAGCCTTTCTGATGGATATAATTTTTAAAATCTTCAATAGTATTTTTTTCTAATTTGAAGTTTTCAGTGCTTAACTCTTTATTTTGGTTGACATAATTGATAGCAAAATCAAAGATCAAATTTTCTTGTTTTAATGCTTTTATCAATTTGCTTTCTTTTTCAACACCTACTTCAATATCCGGCTTTATTCCTCCACCATCATAAACGCTTCTACCATTTTTGGTCTTAAACTCCGCATATTCACTTTTGTCTTTTCTAATACTCTCTCCATCCAGATAATCTAATGCCTGTATGCATCTACCGCTAGGTGTATAGTATCTGGATATGGTGATTTTTGCCTGGGTGCCATAGTTTAGTTTTTTAGGACGTTGTACCAGACCTTTTCCAAAACTTCTGCTTCCTATGACGACACCTCTATCCAAATCCTGTAAACTCCCCGATACGATTTCACTTGCCGAAGCAGAATTTTCGTTAATCAAGACCGTAATCTCAATTTGAGTGTCTAAAGCTTTATTTTGAGTGGCATAGGTTTGATTATACTTTTCTATTGCTGATTTTGTAAACGTAATTGTTGTCCCTTTTTCAATAAAAATATTACTTACGTTTACTGCTTCAGACAGTAATCCACCTGGATTGTTTCTTAAGTCGAGGATAATTTGAGTTGCTCCATCTTCTTTCAGTTTCTGAAAAGCTTCAATCACTTCTGAAGATGCCGACCGAGTAAATTTGGAAAGTACAATATAACCTGTGTTCTTCCCCAAAAGTTTGAAATACGGAACTGCCTTTTCTTCAACGATTCCTCTTTTGAGAGTTAGTGTCACAGTTGCTGAATTCCTTCTTAATTTCAGAATAACCTCAGTATCTGGTGCTCCTTTTAGTAATTCGCCTGCATCTTCATTGTAATCACCGACGTCTATATTTCCTATTTGTATAATCTCATCTCCAATCTTAAGGCCGGCTTTATCTGCAGGTGAATCTTTCACCAAATTCTTAATTAAAATCGATTCTGATGTAGTGATGATTTCTGCGCCAATACCTGTATAACTTCCGGAGTTTTGAATCCTGGCATTTTGAATTTGTTGCTCATTCCAATAGACCGTGTAGGGATCTAAATCATTCAACATAGCTTCAATTGCTGTGTTCATGAGTTCTGCTGGATTCACTTCATCCACATAGTTCATGTTGACTTCTTTATAAAGATTGGTGAAGATTTCAATCTGCTTAGCGATCTCAAAAAAATCATTTTTGTAAGTTGTAAATCCATAGCTAGTTAAAGCAACAAGAATTGTTAGGATTATCAGTTTTGTTTTCTTCATCTGATTTCTTTTAAAAGCATTTTTACTTTATTATTAAGTTTTTTAGAAGGTATTTCCTTTTTACCTATAAAAAGAATCATAATTGCAAATTTGCTTCCAGAATTTGTTAAATCCTCTTTATTTAATCGATAAGCTTCCCGTAACTGTCTTTTGATGCGTATCCGATCTACTGCCTTTTTGAAATTGCGTTTAGAAACACTTACACCTACCTTATTATTCTCATCATCAAGTTCAATATAGCGAATTAGGACAGGATAGGATTTTATAGTTTTTCCTTTTTCAAAAACCTTTTTAATAAGCTTTCTGGATTTCAATTTTTCCTTTTCAGGATAAGTGAACGACTTTAAATTCATTTGTGTAAACTAAAAAGCAATACCTCTTCTAAAGGTATTGCTTTTGAAATTAATAAAGTTGTGTTTTTATTTTAAAGCATCAATACCTGGAAGGCTTTTTCCTTCCAGCATTTCCAGCATCGCTCCACCTCCAGTGGATACATAACTAACTTTGGTATCAAAACCGAATTTCTTTGCGGCCGAAACACTGTCACCACCACCTACTAAAGAAAATGCTCCTTCTTCAGTTGCTTTTGCGATAGCTTCTCCAAGTGCAACAGTTCCTTTAGAAAATGTCTCCATTTCGAAAACACCTAATGGTCCATTCCAAAGAATGATTTTTGATTCCTTGATAACCTTGGCAAAATTTTCTCTGGACTGCGGGCCTGCATCTAATCCCATCCAACCTTCAGATATGTTTTTGATATCTTCTATTTTGGTTTCAGAATCGTTGTCAAATTCCTGAGTTACAACACTGTCAACCGGTAAATGAATTTGAACATTCTGTTCTTTGGCTTTTTTTAAAATGTCAAGTGCCATATCCTGCAAATCATCTTCTACAAGAGATTCTCCAATCTTTCCTCCCTGAGCTTTTATAAAAGTAAATGCCATACCACCACCGACAATAAGGTGATCTACTTTTGGCAAAATATTTTCGATTACCGTAATTTTTGAAGAAACTTTAGCTCCTCCAAGTATAGCTGTTACTGGTTTCTCTGAAGAATTCAATACTTTATCCAAGCTTTCTATTTCTTTTTGAAGCAAAATTCCCATGGCTTTGTCCTCAAAATATTTTGCTACAACTGTTGTAGAAGCATGTGCTCTGTGTGCTGTACCAAAAGCATCATTCACATAGATGTCACCTAATTTAGAAAGCTTCTCAGCAAATGCTTCATCTCCTTTCTTTTCTTCAGAATAAAATCTAAGATTTTCAAGCAAAAGGATTTCACCAGGTTTCAAATCTGCTGCAGCTTCTTCAGCTTTTTTACCGATACAATCTTCAACAAATTTCACTTTAACACCAAGTACATCAGACACCGCTGATAAGACGTGTTTTAAGGAGTATTTTTCTTCTTTGCCTTCAGGTCTGCCCAAATGAGACATTAAAATGGCGCTTCCACCATCTTCTAGAACTTTTATTACCGTTGGTTTAGCACCCTCAATTCTACTCTTATCCGCTACTTCAAATTCCTTATTGATAGGTACATTAAAGTCTACTCGTATTAAGGCCTTTTTATTTTTAAAGTCGAAATCATTAATTGTTTTCATCACTCTTTTTTTTTCTGAATTAACTTCAAAATTAATGAATTATTTTTTCAAAAGGCTAGTAGCTTTGTTATTTTAGCATCATGACTTTTGACAGTATTTTAGGATTGGATTATCTCAAAAAACATTTGAGAACTAGTTTAAAAAACAACAGAGTTCCTCATGCCCAATTATTCGTGGGTTCCTCAGGTTCCGGTACTCTTCCAATGGCTATAGCTTTTGCAAGAGAATTAATGATTCATCACTCACCACTTCAGCGTGAATCATCTATCCTCAATTTTATGGATCAGCTTACCCACCCGGATTTGCACTTTGTATATCCTATCAATAAGACTGCAAGCTCTTCCAGACACCCAGTTTCTAAAGATTTTATTTCTGATTTTAGAAATTTTGTTTTAGAAAACCCTTACCAAACTTTATACGATTGGTATATACAGATCGGCATTGAAAAAAAACAAGGCTCTATAAACGTGGAAGAGGCTTCTAATGTAGTTAAATCACTTTCTTTAAAGTCTTATGAAGGAGGGCCAAAAGTAATGATTGTTTGGTGTGCAGATAAGATGAACACCGCTGCGTCCAACAAACTTTTGAAACTTATCGAAGAACCACCAAACAACACCTATTTCATTTTAGTTACTGAATCTCCTGAAGATATTTTGCTCACCATAAGGTCCAGATGTCAGCGTTTAGATTTTCCACCACTTGGCGAAGCCGATATAGTGAAAGGATTGATATCTAAACTTGACCTTAACGAAAAAGAGGCTCTAAAAATCTCTCAACAAGCCGATGGTAGTTTTTCTAAAGCTTTGCATTTAGCCGAGCATAATTCAGACGATGAACAGTTTGAGAAATGGTTCATAATTTGGGTTCGAAGTGCTTTTCAGGCTAAAGGTAACAAACATGTGGTTATCGATCTATTGAACTGGTCAGATCAACTGGCTTCTGAAACCAGAGAAACTCAGAAGCGCTTCCTTAACTACTGTATTCAGTTTTTCAGACAAGCACTTTTGAATAATTATAAGGCCACATCCCTTGTATTTTTATCACCTTATGATATCAAATTTAAATTTGATAAATTTTCAGAATTTATATCAGGAGCTAATATTTCTGAAATCTTTGAAGTTTTGGAAACGGCTATTTATCATGTGGAAAGAAATGGCAATGCAAAATTGATTTTTTCAGATCTATCTTTTCAACTTACTCGATTTCTTCACAAAAAATAAAGCCATCCGATTTAGGCGGATGGCTTTATAAATTATATACTTCAGAATGCACTACAACTTACTCTTTTGTAGTTGACTCCTCAGTTGTAGCTTCTTTTTTAGTTTCCTGTCCAGCATTCAATTTTTCTAAAATATCCTCTGTTATATCCAAGCCTTCTTTTGCATACATGATATTAGCAGATTCGTTTGAACCAAAAATATAGGAATATCCTTTTTCTTTACCATAGTCTCCAACGAAGTCTTTAACTTCCGAAATTAACGAATCAATAGCTTGATCGCTTTCCTGTCTTAACATTTGACTTTTACGTTGTTGTTGCTGTTGCAGCATTTGTTGTTTTTGCATCAACTCACTTTGTTTTTCCTCCTTTTGCTTTGCAGACATTCTGTTCATGCCTTCTTGGTATTCCTGAACTTCTTTTTGAAATTCACCAGCAACTGAATCTAACTCGTCAGACAAGGCTTGACTTTTCTTTTCGAATCTAGCTTCTGTCGTTTTCATTTTGTAGTAGTCTTGAATCAAAACGGTATTATCGACATACGCAGTTTTATCTTGACTACAAGACATCAATGTTCCTACTACAGCTAAACTTAAAATTATTTTTTTCATGATATGTTTTGTTTGGGCAAATGTAAAAAAAGATGTCAGAGAATAAGAAATTTATACACATTATTAAAACCTATAGTTAAATACTATTATATAAGTTTTTACTATTTAAAAAGACTTATTTTAATCGGTTTTAAGAGCTTATTTTTATGTTAGCCTTGTAACAGCATTACATAACTAAATTGAATTTAATCTACAGCCCCTTTTGCAGTAAAAATAGGTTTGAGGAGTACTCTTTGGTATGGATAGCTTCTAAATTTGAAATCAATCCTCTCCAAAGTCCCTTAACTTTAGAATTGCCTTTATAAGATTCAGAAACCATTGAGATATAAAAAGCATCAAATGGCATTGGTCTTATTTTGACTAATTCTAAATTAAATCTCCCAGCTATGTCTTTTATGTTTTTTCTATTAAAATGCCAAAGATGTCTGGGCACATCCCAGGCCGCCCATTTTTCTTTATAATATTCAGCATCGTGAGATTTATAATTCGGAACGGCGATAAGCATAAGTCCCTTTGAATTTAATTTTGAACTCAGATCCTGAATTGTTTTTTCATAATCATCTACATGTTCTAACACATGAAATAAGGTTATAGCATCATAAGTTTTTTTCGACTCATTTATATCCTTATAAACTTCTATATTTTTCTCCATGGCCTTTTGATAAGCCACCAAAGTTGGCTCTACACCTTCAGAATTTATACCATTTGATTTTAGGTAAGAAATAAATTCTCCTGTCCCACATCCAAAATCTAAAACAGAATTAAGTTCACTTAAGTGTTTCTCTAGCAAACCCAATTTTGTCCTGAACATTTGAAGTTTTACCCAATTATAAATGCTGTGAATTATATCTTTTTGCTCTGACTGATGAGAAATATATCCTCCAAAATTATAGTAACTTGATAGATTTTTAGGTTTAGGGATCGTTTGTAAAACACCATTTTTATCAGTTGTCAAACTGAACTCTTTCTTAGTAAACGCTTCGTCTTTAAGTTTAAGTTTTGATAAATCCATACGCATTGTTCCACGTGGAACATTATCTTCCCATGTGGACTAAAAGAACAGAAACATCGCTCGGGTTTACTCCACTCACTCTCGATGCCTGTGATACTGTTCTCGGTTTAATTTTGGTCAGTTTTTCTCTCGCCTCAAAAGACATTGACTTCAATAAAGAATAATCGAAATGCTCAGGTATTTTCACATTTTCAAGTCGATTCAATTTATCTGCATTAAGTTTTTCTTTTTCAATATAGCCAGCATATTTAACTTGAACTTCCACCTGTTCCAATACTTCATTGTCTAAATCATGTTCTTTTACAAAATTTTCTACGCTTTTTAATTTTCGCATGTCCTGCATAGTAATGTTTGGTCGGGCAAATATTTTAAAAAGCTTCCCTTGCTGATCTACTTTAGATGAATTTTTTTCCTCTAGAATAGGATTTATTTCATCTGTAGTTACACTTTGATTTTTAAAGAAATCCACAAAAGCATCCGACTTTTCCTTTTTATCTTCCATCAGTTTCATTCGCTCTGAACTTGCTAATCCGATGTCAAATGATTTAGCTGTCAATCTGAAATCTGCATTATCCTGCCTTAATAAAGTTCTGTATTCTGCTCTGGATGTAAACATTCTGTAAGGCTCTTCCGTTCCCTTGGTTATCAGATCATCGATTAAAACTCCAATATAAGCTTCACTCCTGGATAATGTAAATTCTTCTTTTTCCTTTACTTTTAACGCTGCGTTTATCCCTGCCATGAGTCCTTGAGATGCAGCTTCTTCATAACCTGTTGTTCCATTGATTTGTCCAGCAAAATATAAACCCTCTACTAGTTTGGTTTCTAGAGTGTGTTTCAATTGTGTAGGCGGGAAATAATCGTACTCAATGGCGTATCCCGGTCTAAAGAATTTGACATTTTCAAATCCTGCACATTGTTGTAAGGCTTTAAACTGAATATCTTCCGGTAGAGAGGTAGAAAAACCATTGACGTAATACTCAACCGTATTCCATCCTTCAGGCTCTACAAACATCTGATGTCTGTCTTTGTCAGCAAATCTGTGAATTTTATCTTCTATACTTGGACAGTATCGTGGACCAGTGCTTTTTATGGATCCATTAAACATTGGTGATCTGTCAAAACCCTCTTTTAAAATGTTATGAACGTCTTGAGAAGTATAACTCATCCAGCAGCTTCTTTGTTCTTTAAGTGATTTTGTCTCATTAGAATATGAAAACTTCCATGGCTGCTGATCGCCCGTTTGTTCTTCCATTTTAGTAAAATCTAGAGATCTTCCGTCCACTCTTGGAGGAGTTCCTGTTTTCATTCGTCCTGCCTCAAAACCCATGTCTTCAAGTTCTTTGGTTATTCCAAAAGATGCTCTTTCTCCAGCTCTTCCACCCCCAAAGTTTTTATCGCCGATATGGATTAATCCATTTAGAAAAGTTCCGTTGGTAAGTATCACTGTTTTAGCTTTTATCTCTAAACCTAAAGATGTTTTCACCCCTGTTACTTGATTGTTTAATACAATCAATCCAGACACCATTTCCTGATAGAAATCTAAGTTTTCTGTTTGCTCTAGACGCTCTCTCCAATGTTGAGAAAATAACATCCTGTCGCTTTGAACTCTTGGACTCCACATGGCAGGTCCTTTTGATTTATTTAGCATTTTAAATTGAATAGCACTGGTGTCTGATACCAATCCGCTATACCCTCCTAGTGCATCAATTTCTCTTAAAATTTGTCCTTTTGCAATTCCACCCATAGCTGGGTTGCAACTCATCTGCGCGATGTTCTGCAAATTCATCGTTACCAGCAATGTGCTGCTCCCCATGTTTGCTGCTGCTGCTGCTGCCTCGCTCCCTGCGTGACCTGCTCCTACTACAATAACATCATACGTGTCTTTAAACATAACTTCTATTTTTGTTCCACGTGGAACAATTCTATTTTTTTGTTCTCTAATGCTCTCATTTCAGCTTTCGATTCCTCAGTAGAATCTCCATAACCACAACAATGCAAAACGCCATGAACCAAAACTCTTCTCAATTCGTTTTCGAATTTTACTTTGAAGTCTTTAGCGTTTTCTTTCACTCGATCAATACTGATATAAATTTCAGCTGAAATAGATTCGTCTTCAGAATAATCAAAAGTGATAATATCTGTGAATGTATCGTGGTCCAGATATCTTTTATTGATATATAACAAATCTTCGTCGCTACAAAAAACATAGCTTAAGTCATCGACTTTTTTCTGCTCACTTTCAATTACAGCTTTCAACCAGTCTGCATGACTTTTTTTGTTTTTTAATTCAAACTCGATCTTACTGTAAAAATTAATTGGACTTTCCATTGAAATATATATTAATCAGCTTTTTATATTCAGGCTGCAAAGGTAATTGTTGTCTATTTAAAATCTCTGTTGTGTTAAAATATTCTTTAGCCTTTTCTTCCCAGTTAGACGATGAAGAGGTATAGTTTTTTTTTCGTGTTTCTGCTTCTCGTTTATCATCCTGCCCTTGTTGATTTGCCGCTTTCTTAAGTTTTAAGAGTTGATGATTTATAGTTTCCATTTGTTTTAATAAATCACTGCTAAAGCCTTTCATCAATAATTCCTGTTCCAACTTATCCAAGCTCTTCTTTAATTTACCAGAATTTTCTGCTAGCCCAAGCTGTTGAATTCTATCTTCTAACTGTTTTCTGAGTTTCTGTTGTTGCTTATAAATTTCATAAATCTCCCCACTCATTTGTTCTTGTTGACCCCTATTTCCATCTTTTCCTTCACCTTCTTTTTCTCCATTTCCACCTTCCTTATCCCCTTTACTCAAACTCTGTTTTCCGTTATCACCCTGAGCAGGTTGTTTCCCGTCTTTACCCTTTCCAGAGGATTGGCCTTTCTGCATTTGCTCTTTTAATTCTTCATGAGATTTAATGATGTCAGATAATTGCTCCCCTGCCTGACCTTTACCGGGTTTTGGTTTTCCAGAGCCAGCTCTACTCATTTGATCTTGCATTTGGTCCAAAGCATTATCCAGCATATTTGATAACTCGTTGGCATACATCATCGTGTATTGTTGATTAGCCGTGCCCAATCTGACTTCATTTTCAGCTAAACGTTCCAAAGACTTTTTTATATTGAAATTGATATCAGAGATCGTGTTATTTACCGTTTCTTTTATCATTGGCGTACGCATCGCCAGCGCATATAAACTGTCATCTACATGCTTAAAGTTTTCTCTCAATTCGGCTTGCCTTTTTAACTTAGACGCATAAGCCGGATTGGAATTCGAAATGCCTTTAAATTCACTCATTAAGCCCTCTTGTTCAACAGAAAAAACTATGAGATTGTCTAAAATCTGTCTTAGCATTTCTGAATCTTCAACAGTCTGATTCATGCTGGAAGAGCTCATAGATTCTTTCATTTTTTGGGAAAGCGATTTCATCTTATCAGCTGCCTCTTTTTGTTTTTGCCGTGCCCCCTTCTTACTCTGATTTACATCTTGAGAATTCGGCTCTTCAGTTTCTGAAGTTTCTAGTTTTTCCTTTGCTTCCTCCTGGTCCTGTTTTATTTCTTCACTTAATTCGTTATCGTTCCCAGTTTCCATTGGAGCTTTCAGCGCTTTATTTTTCTCGTCTAGCTTCTTTAATTCTTCATCGAGGTCATCAAATTCTCTATTTAGTTTTTCTTGTTCCTTAGAGGTGTTTTTTTCAGACTCCGATAAACCTTTTTGCTTTTCGGCTAAGTTTTCTAGTTGCTCAGCCAGTTTCTCAGCCTTTTTTTCAACGTAAAACCGCTTGGTCAGTTCCAGAAGCTGCTCGAGATTTTTCTCTTGCTTTTCAGATTCCCGGTCAAAAGACTCCAGTTTTTCATTCAATTCTTCTTGATTGATCTGGTTCTTTAGCTTTTCCAGTTCATCCAGCAGTTTTTGATTTTTTTCAATCTGCTCCTGATTTTTTTCCAGCCTGTTTTCCAGATTTTCCTTTGCTTGATTCTGCTCTTCAGCGTTCATTTTCTTGAAATCTTCCTTTAACCGTTCGCTATAATTCTTCATCATTTCCAACTGTTGCTTTTGGCGTTGTATAAATGTATTGAGCTTCTGCTTTTCGGTATAATTTAGAGACCTTTCTTTTTTCTGCTTGTTTTGAAGGTCTTTAATTTCCTTCGAACTTTGTTTTTGTTTTTCAAGTTCTTCAGTCAATTTTTCGACAGACGAATTTTGACGTTTTAAGTTTTCGGAAGACTCTTCCAAAGCCGTTTTCTTGCGATAAGTAAAAACTTCAGATTTTGTAGTTTTTCTACCATTTACCTGGTCATTATCAAACACCTCAAAGTAGTACTGATACTGGATTCCAGCCTCCAGCTCCAAGTCCTCATTTGGAAATGCATAAGAAAACTCAGAATAGTTGCTTTTGGATAAAGGAAGTTTTATAACCGACTTATCTTTTTGATTATCAGAGTTATAATACACTAAAATCAAGTTAGTTAACCCATAATCGTCTGTTAACTTCCCAAAAAAGTATGACTGTTCAGTCAACAAACTATCCTTTTTCTGTTCCACTGTAAGCTTAGGATATTCATCTTTTATGACTCCAATAGAATAGTTTAAAACATCATAGTTTTTGAAGTTAGAATTGGATGTTCTAATCGAGTAATCTTTGTTTTTATTCTGAATTTGTTTCAGTGCAAATTTCGAGTTTTCGACATCAAACTTTAAGGTATCGACCTTAGTTATAAATTCGACCTGGTCTGTCGATTCCGTAGAGATGATCCATTCAATCTGTGTTCCTTCAGGTACTGAAACATTACCAGTTCCCGAGATAGATTTGTTTTTTTCGTTGGTGTATTCTGGATAATTCAGATTCATTTTCATGTCTTTGATAACTGGGACATCCAAAGTATTAAGTTGATATACTCTTGAAGTCACCTGATTGGCATTGAGTTGAAACTCCTTAGCTTCAGAGACATTCTTAAATGTGTAGCTATATATTCCGTTAGCTTCCTGAAGCCTTATCTTTTCTCCGTTTACCGACATAAAGACGTCTTCAGGTTTCACCTCGCCAATGGTTTGAACATTTAACTGATAGGATTTTCCTTTTTTAGCATTCAGATTTTTATTCAGAATAAAAAATTGAAAAGGTGCGGGTGCTTCATAAGTAGTATTGTAATTGACCATGCGTTTATAACTGTATGAAAAAGACTCTCCCAGACCAGAAATCCAAATCGCCAATAGGATCAAAACAGGAATTACCAAAAACCGCAGATATTTGACATTTTGCTTAAAGTCGATTGCCAGTTGAAATGGAACGGTTTTGAGTGCTTTGGATTTTTGCTCAATACTCGCAAGGACCAGTTCGTCATCTGCCCCCTGCGCTTTCAGCTGAAGGATGTTTTTGAGTTTGTCGCTGACTTCCGGAAAGTGACTGCCGATTTGAGAAGAGGCTTCTGTAAAATCGATGCCTTTTGACAATCTGAAAAGCTGACTCGAAGGAAATAAAATCAATTTGATAAACAATAAAGCTTCAGCAACAATGATTGTCCAAAACAAAAGCGTTCTAAAACTAGAATTGAACCAAAGAAAATACTCCAGAGCAGCGCCAAAAATAAAAAGCAAGAGACTCAATCCCACAAAGAGCAATGTCCCCTTGATCAAAAGATTGGTGTAGAACTTTTTGATAAAGCGCTCTAATTTGCTTTCAATGATTTTATAATTCTGCATCTTCTTCAACACTGGCATTTATATAACTTGCTAAGGTATTAATTAACCTGCTTATTTATAAAGACTTGTCATATTTTAACTAAAGCTAAAGGCGATTTCCAATCCCTTCAGCAAATTAAAAAATGAAAATCATCTTCCATCGAAAGACAATTCTCTGCGTGGTCTTAATTACATTTTTATTATTTTATGTCTACCTCTATTTTTATATGCTGTACCTAACGTCACAAAATGGGTTTGTATATCGTTCTGTGCTACCGACATGTTGTCCCTAACGGGACAAATTTTGTAATGTTTTTCAAAAGCTTATAGGTTTTATGCTCTGATCTGCTATCTCTGATTATGGATATTTTGTTTTTATATGCTGTACCTAACGTCACAAAAAGGGTTTGTATATCTTTCTGTGCTACCGATATGTTGTCCCTAACGGGACAAATTTTGTAATGTTTTTGAAAAGCTTATAGGTTTTATGTTTTGATCTGCTATCTCTGGTTTATGGATATTTCGTTTCTATATGCTGTACCTAACGTCACAAAATGGGTTTGTATATCGTTCTGTGCTACCGACATGTTGTCCCTAACGGGATAAATTTTGTAATGTTTTTGAAAAGCTTATAGGTTTTATGTTTTGATCTGCTATCTCTGGTTTATGGATATTTCGTTTTTATATGCTGTACCTAACGGCACAATTTGGGTGTGGATATCATTTTGTGCTACCGATATGCTGTCTCTAGCGGGACAAATTTTGTAATGTTTATAAAGCTTTCGGATTTCCTGTTGCCTGGGTTTGTGTTATGTCCCTTTAGGGACTATAGATCGGTAAAAAACGTATGGCATAGGAGTGAGATGTCCCGTAGGGACTGTATATGGGTGAGCCTTCATAACTTAAAAGCAATCGTGAATCTAGAAAAAAAACAAACGCCTTTTAATGTGTGATATGATTTTTTTAGTCATACTTCCAATTTTATATGCTGTACCTAACGGCACAAAAAGGGTTTGTATATTGTTCTGTGCTACCGATATGTTGTCCCTAACGGGACAAATTTTGTAATGTTTTTGAAAAGCTTATAGGTTTTATGTTTTGATCTGCTATCTCTGGTTTATGGATATTTTGTTTTTATATGCTGTACCTAACGTCACAAAATGGGTCTGTATATCGTTCTGTGCTACCGATATGTTGTCCCTAGCGGGACAATTTTTTTAATATTTATGAAAGCTTTCGGATTTTGTCCTGACTTTGTTTTGGGTTATGTCCCGTCAGGGACTATAGATCGGTAAAAAACGTATGGCATAGGAGTTAGATGTCCCGTAGGGACTGTATATGGGTGAGCCTTCATAACTTAAAAGCAATCGTGAATCTAGAAAAAAACAAACGCCTTTTAATGTGTGATATGATTTTTTAGTCATACTTCCAATTTTATATGCTGTACCTAACGTCACAATTTGGGTGTGGATATCATTTTGTGCTACCGATATGCTGTTTCTAGCGGGACAATTTTATGATGTTTATGAAAGCTTTCGGATTTCCTGTTGCCAGGGTTTGAGTTATGTCCCTTTAGGGACTATAGATCGGTAAAAAACGTATGGCATAGGAGTGAGATGTCCCGTAGGGACTACATATGGGTGTCTTGTAAAGCGTTTAAGATGCTTATCCCAACTTTGAAACATCTTTAACTGAAAACCTCTATCGCCTTGGAGGTTTTAAGCTAATACATAACATAAAGAAATGTATCGCAGAGCATTAAGTTAAGACAGGCAAAATCAATAGAATTTTATATAAAAAGAGCGTTTTATTTTGCTTAATAGATGAATTTCAGTCTGTGAACATCAATATATTTTATCTTTGTGAAAAAATAGAAAATGGATACGAAAGTAAGAGTAAGATTTGCACCAAGTCCAACTGGCCCGTTGCACATCGGTGGCGTAAGAACGGCTTTATATAATTACTTATTTGCCAAAAAACACAATGGTGATTTTTTGCTAAGGATTGAAGATACAGACCAAAACAGATTTGTAGAAGGGGCTGAAGATTATATCAAAGAAAGCTTGAACTGGTGTAATATTCTTTACGATGAAGGCCCGGAAAAGCCTGGCGACTGCGGTCCTTACAAACAAAGTGAGCGCAAGGATATCTACGAAGAATACGTCGATAAACTTATCGATAACGGCCGTGCGTATTATGCTTTCGATACCGAAGAAGAACTTGACGCCAAGCGAAAAGAAGCCGAACAGCAAGGGACTAAGTTTAGTTACGGTCCAAAGAATAGGGGTTCGCTTAATAATTCTCTCAATCTATCTGCTGAAGAGCTCAAAGAAAAGTTATCTGAAAACGGAGGTTATGTGATTCGTTTTAAAACTGAAGCTCACAAAACTTTAGAACTTCACGATGAAATAAGAGGTTATATAGAAGTGGATACCGAAGTTTTGGATGATAAGATTTTGTTCAAAAGCGATGGCATGCCTACCTACCATTTAGCTAATATCGTGGATGACCACTTGATGAGAATCACACATGTGATACGAGGTGAAGAATGGTTGCCTTCTCTCCCGCTTCATGTCTCTTTATACGAGGCTTTTGGCTGGGAGGTTCCGAAATTCGCCCATCTCCCGTTAATTTTAAAACCCAGCGGCAAAGGAAAACTGAGTAAACGCGATGGCGATCAGCTTGGGTTTCCTGTGTTTCCTATAGAATGGAAAGACCCGGAAACAGGAAGCCTCTCGGCGGGTTACCGCGAGGAAGGCTATTTACCGGAAACCTTAACCAATATGCTGGCTCTCCTGGGCTGGAACGATGGTACCGACCAGGAATTTTTCTCTCTTGAGGAGATGGCTGAAAAGTTTGAGTTGACCCGGGTCCACAAATCCGGAGCTAAATTCGATCCGGAAAAAACCGAGTGGTTTCAGCACCATTATTTGCAGGAACGCCCTGTTGAAGAACTGGTGGATCAGTTTTTGCCTGTCCTCGCTCAAAAAGGAATTTATCCCGAAAAAGCCTATGTACATGAGGTCATCAAAACCATTAGAGAACGCGCGACATTCGTTTCAGAGTTTTGGGAATTGTCTTTTTTCTATTTTGAAGCTCCAACTGCATTTGAACCCAAATCAGCCAAGAAAGCCTGGAAAAAAGATTCCCAGGAATGGATGCGTGCTTTAATAGGAAAGCTGGAAGGTCTGGAAGACTTTACTAAAGACCATGTGCAGTCCGAAGTTAAAGACTGGATTAACACGCAAGACTTAGGCTTTGGCAAAATCATGCAACCCTTAAGGCTTTCACTTGTGGGAGCAATGAGAGGTCCAGATGTGTTTCATATTGCGTCTTCTATTGGTAAAAATGAAACCATTTCAAGATTGAATTTCGCCATTGAAAAATTATCGTAATTTTCTTAAATAATGATTAGATTACTAATGAATTAGTTTATTTTTATTTAAAATTTAAATAAAAAATTATGGGTTCATTTGTGAGTATTTTTATAGTGGTGATTGTCTTTTTCATCATTATAAGCGGAATTTTTACGGTAAAGCAGCAAACTGCAGCTATTGTAGAACGTTTTGGGAAGTTTCTGAGCATAAGAAATTCTGGATTACATTTTAAAATCCCTGTATTTGACAAGATTGCCGGTCGTATCAATTTGAAAATTCAGCAGCTGGATGTGAATGTGGAAACCAAGACCAAAGACGATGTGTTTGTGCATCTCAAAGTTTCGGTGCAGTACCAGGTGACACGAGCTAAAGTATATGATGCGTTTTATAAATTAGAAAGTCCAAGTGCACAGATCACTTCTTATGTTTTTGATGTGGTAAGAGCTGAAGTTCCTAAAATGAAACTGGACGATGTGTTTGAGCGTAAAGACGATATTGCCAATGCAGTGAAAACTGAATTGAACGATGCTATGTTAGATTACGGATACGACATCATAAGAACGCTTGTGACGGACATTGATCCGGATGAGAAGGTCAAAGACTCAATGAACAGAATTAACGCCTCTGAGCGAGAGAAAGTAGCTGCTGAGTTTGAAGGAGAAGCAGAGCGCATCAAGATTGTGGCGGTAGCCAGAGCAGAAGCCGAAAGCAAACGTTTACAGGGTCAGGGTATTGCCGATCAGAGAAGAGAAATCGCCCGGGGTCTGGAAGAAAGTGTTGAGGTATTAAACAATGTGGGAATCAATTCTCAGGAAGCTTCAGCCCTGATCGTGGTGACACAACATTACGATACCTTACAGTCTGTAGGGAGCCAGACCAATTCCAACTTGATTTTATTACCCAATGCCCCGGAAGCTGGCAGCAATATGCTGAATGATATGATTGCTTCTTTTACTGCCTCTAGCCAGATTGGTGAAGAGATGAAGAAGCAAAATGAACGTAAAGAACGCAGAGCTTTAGAAGACGGAAAACCCGGAAAGAAATAATTACAATAAAATTGAATAAATAAAAGCGGCTTAAAATTTAATTTCAAGCCGCTTTTTTATTTGTATTAAACAAATGGTTTATAAACCAAATTTACGTAGAATTTGAGTTCCTATTCTAGCATAAATTGCTTTTTGTCCAAAGAATGCAATTAATTCTGCTGCTACGTTCGAAAATGAAAGTGATCTTTTAATATAGGCTAAATCTATATTTGCTTTTTGCTTACTTATTTCAGCTTCAAGTTTTAAGATTTTCAAATCACCGTCGATTTCTTTTATAGAATTATACCTTTTCATAAATCTGAAGATTTTGTCAAATCTTGTTTTAACTCCTCGTCTAATTTATCACCAGAATTTAAAATCTTATTTAAAAATTTTAATACGGGCTTTTCTAAAAGTTTCTTACCAAGTAGATTAATTAATATAAGTAGAATGATATAAACTCCACCCACAATAAAAAAGCCATGAGAAACAGAACCTAACTGGTTCCCAATAAGGAATGATAAACCTATAGATAGAAAAAGCAGAATTAAAACTAATATTCCTGCTTTAATAATAAATTGACCTCCTGAAATTAAACTTAAAGCAGTTTTTTTGAGAAGGTCTAATTTATAATATTCTAAGGAATGATTTATCGCTTCTTTGGTATCTTGAGTAAAATTTTCAAAGTGATTTCCAATAGAATTCTTCATGAAGAAATTTAAAGTGATTTATTTCTTTTTTAATTCTTTCTGAAGTTCAGCATTTTTCTTTCTAAGAACCCCGAGTTCACCTTCAAGTTTGTTCAACATTTCATCTGCCTTGTTATTTACATTTGAAAAGGTTTTATCTAACTTTTCTTCAAGATTTTTTTTTGCTTCAGAAGCAAAATCTGACAAGTGAGTTGAGGTCTCTTTGTATTTTTTATTTAGATTGTCCTGAAGATGGTCAGCTTCGTCTCTCAATTGTTTTCTGGTTTTTTCACCACTTTGAGGAGCGTACAATAATCCTAAGCCTACACCAACTGCTGTTCCTGTCAACAATGCTAAAATTGTATTTCCTGTATTATTTGCCATTTTATTAATTTTTTTTTGTTTAACACAAATCTAAGGCTAATTTGATGTTTAAGCTGTTAAAACACGGTTAATAAATAAGTCAGAATGGATTAAATTCTAAAACTCTTTTCATTATTATTAATATTTTAAGAATCTAACCAGGTTTTAAAATCTATATCTTTTTGAATAATTGCCTTAACCTCTGTAATTGGAACACGCTTCTGCTCCATAGTATCTCTGTGGCGTATCGTGACACAATGGTCTTCTTTTGTATCATGGTCTACAGTAATACAGAAAGGGGTTCCTGCTGCATCTTGCCGTCTATAACGCCTTCCTACAGCATCTTTTTCATCATAAATCACATTGAAGTCCCATTGTAAATCTTTCAAAATTTCCTGTGCGATTTCTGGTAGCCCATCTTTTTTAAGCAAAGGAAAAACGGCTGCTTTTACTGGTGCTAGAACCGAAGGTATTTTAAGAACGGTTCTTGTCTTTCCATCTTCAAGTGTTTCTTCTTGTAGAGCACTTGAAAATACCGCTAAAAACATTCTATCCAGACCAATTGAGGTTTCAATCACATAAGGCACATAGTTTTTTCCTAATTCCGGATCATAAAACTGAAGTTTTTTTCCAGACAGATTTTCATGTGCTTTCAAATCGAAGTCTGTTCTGGAGTGAATGCCTTCCAGTTCTTTGAAACCAAAAGGGAAATTGAATTCGATATCTGTAGCAGCATTGGCATAATGCGCCATTTTCTCGTGGTCGTGAAATCTGTAATTTTCTTCGCCAAGGCCTAAAGATTGATGCCATTTGGTTCTGACTTCCTTCCAATGCTCAAACCATTTGAGTTCATCTCCCGGACGCACAAAATACTGCATTTCCATTTGTTCAAACTCACGCTGACGGAAAATAAATTGTCTGGCGACGATTTCATTTCTGAAGGCTTTTCCTATCTGGGCGATACCAAAAGGAATCTTCATACGCCCTGTTTTCTGGACATTGGAGAAATTCACAAAAATCCCCTGAGCGGTTTCTGGTCTCAGGTATAAATCTGAGGCAGACTCTGCAGAGGCGCCAAGCTTGGTGCCAAACATCAAGTTGAATTGCTTCACGTTGGTCCAGTCTCTGGAACCGCTTACAGGACAGGCGATTTCAAGTTCTTCGATAAGGGCTTTTACATCAGCAAGATCTTCATCGGTAAGAGATTTTGCCAAACGCGAAAGAATTTCTTTGGATTGTGCTCTGTATTTGACAACCCGTGGATGCGTAGTCACAAATTCCTGTTCATCAAATTTATCTCCAAAGCGTTTTTTAGCCTTAGCAATTTCCTTTTGAGCCTTTTGCTCAATTTTTTCGACGTAATCTTCTACCAGCACATCGGCTCGGTATCGTTTTTTGGAATCCTTGTTGTCAATCATAGGATCGTTGAACGCATCGACGTGTCCTGAAGCCTTCCAGGTATTGGGATGCATTAAGATAGCGGCATCTAAGCCTACAATCTCTTCGTGTAGTTGAACCATGCTCTTCCACCAATAGGCTTTGATGTTGTTTTTTAGCTCAACACCGTTTTGCCCGTAATCGTAAACTGCACTTAAGCCGTCATAGATTTCGCTGGATGAAAAAATATACCCATACTCTTTGGCGTGGGATATTACCTGTTTGAATTTGTCTTGTTCTTGTGCCATACCGCAAAAGTATAAAAACAAGGCTTTAATTGGAGATTTAGCTCGTAAATTATTGACCGAATGTAAGCTTAAGAATTGCTTTTCAGAATTATAGCTTAACAGTTTAATTTTTTACTAAATTTAATCAACTTTATTATTTACAAATGCTTCAGGATTTTAAAAATTTTCTGTTCCCTAAACTCTGCGCTTGCTGTGATGCCGTGTTGCTGAAAGATGAACTCCTCATCTGTACATTCTGCAGGAATGAACTTCCGCTCTACCCCAACTTTTTCGATGGCGACCACGATTTGCATAAAATTCTTTACGGCCGGGTTTTAGTAGACCAGGCGGCTAGCTTATTTTATTTTGAGAAAAAGGGCATTATTCAAAATTTGATTCATGACCTCAAATACAAAGGCAACGAAGACCTGAGCTTTCATCTGGGGGAGTGGTTAGGTGATATCCTGGAGGAGGAAGGCTGGCAAGATAAAACAGACATTGTCATACCCGTACCACTTCACAAACACCGCATGCGTGAACGGGGTTATAACCAAGTAGAAGGTTTTGGAAAAGCTATTGCTGAAAAACTTTCAGCCAGTTATAATGACACCCTTCTAAAGCGAATATCCAATTCCAAAACGCAGGTGTTTAAGAACAGGCTGGCCAGAACAGAAGTTGTTCAAAATCATTTCTATGTGGAAGGACAGTCAGATTTGAGGGACAAACAAATTTTACTGGTCGATGATTTAGTGACGACAGGGGCGACTTTAGAAGCCTGTAGTTTAGCATTAAAAGACGCTGGAGTTGACAGGCTCAACATCGCAACAATAGCGATAACCAAATAACGAAATCTATATTTTGTTGTTTCTTTGCATAAACTTATCTTCAGTCATGAGAATTCATTTTTTGCGATCCCTTTTTATTCTTGTTTTGGTACTTATCTCGTCGTCTTGTGCTCAACGAGGACGTCCAGACGGAGGTCCTAAAGACACAGAGCCACCTAAGTTTGTGAATTCTGATCCGGAAAACTACTCTACCAATTATAAAAAAGAAGAGATAATCATCAATTTTGATGAGTACTTAGTTTTGCAAGAACCTCGTCAACAGATTTTCTTTTCTCCACCCATAGAACCCAGACCGAACATTTATCCCTTAGGACCAGCAAGTCGATATATAAGGCTTGACATTCCAAGAGATTCATTGGACGATCACACCACTTATACAGTAAATTTTGGTAAAAGTATTAAGGATAATAATGAAGGAATCACACTTCCTTATTTTAAATATGTCTTTTCAACAGGAGATTATGTGGATTCGCTTCAGGTGGAAGGAAATGTTTTTGACGCTTACAATCGGCTTTCAGATGAAAACATTTCTGTGATGCTTTATGCTTTAGATTCTACTTATACAGACTCTGTGGTGTATAATCAATCTCCTCGTTATGTTTCGTATGTGAGGGATTCCACGTCCCTATTCAGCTTAGACAATTTAAAGCCTGGCAATTATAAAATGGTGGCGATTTCAGATAAAAACAACAATTACAAATTTGATCCGGCCCAGGATAAAATCGGTTTTGTAGAAGATACGGTGAAGATCCCAACCAATCAGCTTTTCGATATTCTTGTGTTTAAGGAAGAGTTAGATTTCGAGGCTTCTCGCCCAAAACAAATTTCCAAACAACATTTTGAATTTGGCTATCAGGGTCGATTAGAACAGTATAAAATCGACTTGATTTCAGAAACTACTGAACCTTTTCAGGCCAAATATTTCAAAGATGAAGAAACCGATACTTTGCATTACTGGTACAAACCTTATTTGGAAAAAGACAGTTTACTTTTTGCCTTTAGCAATCAGGGTAAAATGGACACGGTTGAAATTAGACCCAAACAAATCGAAGAGGATTCTTTAAAAATTTCAGAAGTAAAAATTAATAGAAATAAGCTTCTGGCCACTTTCAAACTGAAAGCCAACACACCAATTTCGAGTTTTGAAAAAGATTCTATCCGCATGATGACCCAGGATTCTATCCCAGTTGAATTTGACTTAAAGATGGATACACTCTACAACCATTTGGTATTTGAGTTTGATAAAAAAGAAAAAACCTCTTATCAAATCGATCTATTGCCGGGTGCAATCACCGATTTTTTTGATGCTAAAACCGATAGTTTAAATTTCAAGTACACAACCAGACCATTAGCCGATTTTGGAAATCTGGCTTTAACGATTAATAATGTTGACGACTATCCCATTATAGTTGAGCTTCTTGACGAACAAGGAAAGGTTGAATCGTCAGTGTATGAAACCGAAAAATCTACTGTTTTCTTTGAGTTAATAAATCCAGGATACTATTATGTCAGGTTGATTTATGACCTCAATGCCAACGGGAGGTGGGATACAGGCGATTTCCTGAAAGGCATAAAACCAGAACCTGTTCTCTATGAGAATCAGCCTGTGGAAATAAGAGCTAACTGGGACGATGTATTGACGATTAGCCTATACTAAACGGGTCCTTGTCTCTTAAAAACCCTAATTTGTCTCTTAGCTGATTAAGGTGAGTTTTTTCAAGGGTAACGGTTTGTACGGCTTCTTCTTCGGGGTCGTGCTCGCTTAGAGATTTGCCAAGCGCGTCATAAGCTGCAGAATGACCAACATAAGGGAAATTATTACCATCAGTGCCAATGATGTTGAGTCCAATGCAGTAACTCATGTTTTCAACAGCTCTGGCCTGCAATAAAATATCCCAGGCAGAAACGCGCTTTTCTGGCCAGTTGGCGACATAGATCAACACCTCATAATCATCCCTATTTCTCGCCCAAACCGGAAAACGAAGGTCGTAACACACCTGTAAGCATAGTTTCCAGCCTTTATACTCCACAACACATCTTTCGTTACCAGGCGTGTAGGTTTCATGTTCTTTGGCTAAAGTGAACAGGTGTTTTTTGTCGTATTTGGATACTTTTCCATCGGGTTCTACAAAAAACATCCTGTTGAAATAGTTTCCATGTTCTTTTACCATGGCACTACCGGTGAGGGCCACTTGAAACTTTTTAGACTGAGTTTTCATCCATCCTAAAACCGCTTCTACTTCTTCAGCATTAGCTTTAGCATTCATAGAAAAACCAGTGGTAAACATCTCCGGAAGAATGATCAAATCTGTATCTGACGGGCATTCTGAAAGTTTTTTTTCAAAATGGGCCTTGTTGGCTTTGGGATGTTCCCAGGTCAGTTCGGTTTGTATGTAGGTTATTTTTAGGGTTTCGCTCATAGCACTAAATTAAAAACTTAAAACTAATTTAATAATTCCGATCATCTTTTCTTTGTCTGTAGGATCGGATTCAGCAATTAAAAGTGGTTTTGTCTGTTAAGAAACTTCATATCGGTAACTTAAAGACTATCCGCACCAGCCTGTATCTTAAGGCACAGGCTATGTATAATCAACTTAGAGTTATGGATTACCCAAAGCAACATTCAAAACATATGGTGTACCTAACGGCACGCTGACTTGAGTTCCGCTTTAAGTTTTACCAATCTCTAGTCCCTAACGGGATAGATTAATGTTTTCGGTTTTGAGTAAGTTGATAAAACTTAGAAGTTGAATTGTCGATATACTTCTCTTGAATTAACTATCAAACACTGATTAAGAGCTTTTACTTCATCTGCTTTATGGGTAGAGTTGTCTGTTTAGAGACCTCATATCGGTAACGAAAAGACTACACGTACGACTTTGTGCCGTTAGGCACAGGCTATGTATAATCAACTTAGAGTTATGGATTACCCAAAACAATATTCAAAACATATGGCGTACCTAAAGGCACGCTGGTTCAGTTGACGCGTTAGCTTTTACCAATCTATAGTCCCTAACGGGACAGGTTACATACTTTGTTAAAGAACAAGAATTATAGATTTAAAATTGAGTTTAGCTATATAGCTTTAAGGCTTTACATCATAACCTTTTTTTAAAACCTTATGTTGGAATTGTCTCGTTAGAGACCTTATATCGGTAACTTGAAACCGCCCTTTTGACATCTTGTGCCGTTAGGTACAGGATATGAATAGTGAAGACCTGTCTAAAACATATGGTGTACCTATGGGAACGCTGACTTGGGTTCTGTTTTAAGTTTTACCAATCTATAGTCCCTAGCGGGACAGGTTGAATCACAACTGTTTTGAGTGATTTTGTGAATTTTAGGACTCGGATTGATGTACCAATTTTAAATTGGTGAATCGAACTTTTATTAGAAGTGTCTTGTTTCTTTGTTTTTGGTAGAATTGTCTCGTTAGAGACTTCATATGGTAACTACAAGACTACACGTACGACCTTGTGCCGTTAGGTACAAAATATGTTATATTACTTGTATTTTGCTCTTGGTGAGATAGATCCAATATCTACTCAATAGGTTTTTGTCATATCTTCATCCACAGCGATAATGAAATTTGCTTTGTTGAGGTGTTCTTCGCATAAACTATTCAATTCATTTTGTTCTACGGTGGAGATGGTAAGAATATTCACATCGGGGTTGTAGGTTTTCAAATACCAGTAAATCCCTTCAAAATCATTGGAATGGTAACTGCCATTCAGGTGAAAAAACACCTGATTGGGTTTTAAGTTTTTCAAAATAAAATGTGCCATCGTCGCATCTTTTATGGCCTGGGCTTTCACGAGGTCTTCGCCACCATGACCGCCCATCATCTTCAGCATGTTCTGGTAAGAATTCAATTCACTATCAAACGGAATGGGCAAAGGAGCCATAAGTTTATATTCATTTTGGGAAAGCGAATCTAAAGCCGAAAAACCTCCGTTTTTATAAATTTTTGTAGCATATGGTCGAGGGATATTGGTGGCTATAAAGGGTGTTGAGGTCGATTTTGCAAAGTCCACAATTGGCTTATAATCGGTGTTATAATTCGTCCATACTCTTGCTTTTTTTCTGAAATCGCTTTCTGCCAGACTATCGCTGAGATAACGATCGAGTACCTCCTGGGTGTCGGTTTCGAACATTTCTGCTCCCAGAATAAGATTGATGTTGTTTTTTTTCAAGTCAGAAGCCAGTTCAAACTGAAGCCAGTGCGAAATCGGATTGTTGTGAAATTCACCAAACAACACCACATCCGTTTTGGAAATGCTATCCAGAATACGTTGATACGTGAGGGGTTCCCCGGCCTGGCTAAAGAGTGCAAAGGCTTTTTTCTCCTGTGCAAAGCCTTTCGCAAAGCTGAACATGAGCAAAAGCATTAAACCTATGTTGAAATTTTTGGTCATAGTGTTATCATCAAGGTTTAAAGTTAGTAAGATTTCGACTCTTAGCTTTCTGCGAAAACCTATTATATTTGAATAATTCTCAAAACAAAATACCCCATGACTCTATCTTTACGAATTCTTAGTGTTGCGTTTCTGGCAAGCCTTAGTGGATTTGCACAATCCGACATGTCTGTCCAAAAAATCATGCAAGACCCCAACTGGATGGGCACATTTCCTTCTGATGTAGCCTGGAACGAACAGTCCAATGTGATTTACTTTGACTACAATCCAGAGCAAAATGTCTCCGATTCCCTGTATAAAATCAGTTTAAAAAACACGTCTGAAATTCAAAAAGTCAGTCTGGATGAAATCAAAACAAGAGTGTCTTCCAGCGGCGATTATAACGACAAGCGCACGGCAAAGCTTTTTGTCAAATCAGGCGATTTATACCGCTATGACATCAGGAAAAATCAGACCCATCTGGTCTTGGATTTAGGGGAACGCATCAGCAGTCCAAAGTTCATCACCGATTCTGAATATGCCTTTATCGCGAATAACAATCTCTATGTTTATAATGTAGAGCTGGGACAAATTCAGAAGAAAACCAACATACAGTCCGGAAGTTCCAGGGACAAAGACTCCAAGACATCTGAAAAAAACCAATGGCTGGAAGAGGAGAATTTAAGCCTTTTGGAAGAAGTCAGAGTTCAAAAAGAAAACCGGGAGTTACGAGAAAAAAACAAGGCCTTACTAGAGGAAGAGGAATACACGTTTTACTTAGACAAGCAGAGAGCATTCAACTTCAGCATAAGCGAAACGGGTGAGTTCCTGACCTTCCAGACGTATACACCGGAGTCTGGAGATAATACGGGAGTACCCGATTATATCGATGCATCTGGCTACACCGAAATGCTGAATGCCAGGAGCAAAGTCGGTGATCAAACGACTCAGAGAAACTTGTATCTGTATCATATCCAAAAGGACACCGTTTTTAAAGTAGATGTGTCTAATCTTCCAGGCATCACAGATTTGCCAGAATACACCGAAAACTATCCGGATAGAGAATGGGAAGAAAAGGAAAGAGCGGTGAGCTTTTCGGATGTGAAATTTTCATCTGAAGATCAGCATGCAGTCGTATCCATAAGAGCACAGGACAACAAAGACCGATGGATTGCTCTTCTGAACCTGGATACAGGAGGTCTGAAAACTCTAGACAGGCAACATGATGAGGCCTGGATTGCAGGACCAGGCATAGGCAGATATTACGGTGGCGGAACTTTAGGCTGGCTGGAAGACGATAAGCATGTGTACTATCAGTCGGAAGCGACTGGCTACTCTCACCTATATCTGCATGATGTGGAAAATAACACTCAAAAGCAACTGACTAAAGGCGATTACGAAGTCTTTAGTCCGCAATTATCCAACGACAAAACCTCTTGGTTCTTCACTTCTTCTGAAGTGCATCCGGGCGAACGTCATTTCTACAAAATGCCGGTTATGGGAGGAAAAGCAACGCAGTTGACGTCTATGGAAGGTAAAAACAGCGTGATCTTGTCTCCGGATGAAAAGCAAATGGCAATCGTATTTTCCAATTCGAATACGCCAGAAGAATTATACTTAAAGAAAACTAAAGCCAATGCCACTCCAAAACAGTTAACAAGCGGACAGTCAGACGAATTTAGCGCCTACAACTGGAGAACGCCCGAACTCATTCAGTTTGAAGCTGAAGACGGTGCCCAACCTTATGCGAGGCTTTACAAACCTGAAGAAAGTGTAGACAACAACGCTGCCGTCATTTTTGTACACGGTGCGGGTTATTTGCAAAATGCTCACAAATGGTGGTCGAGTTACTTTAGAGAATACATGTTTCATAATTTGTTAACCGATTTGGGTTATACCGTTTTGGACATCGATTATAGAGGAAGTGCCGGGTATGGTAGAGACTGGCGAACAGGAATCTACCGACATATGGGCGGTAAAGACTTATCCGATCAAGTGGATGGTGCTGAATATCTCGTCGAAAATCACGGCGTCAATCCAGATAAAATAGGCATCTACGGCGGTAGTTATGGCGGATTTATCACCTTGATGGCGATGTTCAATGAGCCGGATACCTTTGCTGCAGGAGCAGCCTTACGCTCGGTGACCGACTGGGCGCACTACAACCATGGCTATACGTCAAACATATTAAACGAACCTCACCTCGACCCAGAAGCCTATAGAAAATCGTCACCTATTTACTTCGCAGAAGGTTTAGAAGGGCATTTGCTCATCGCTCATGGAATCGTCGATACCAATGTGCATTTTCAGGATGTGGTGCGGCTTTCTCAACGCTTGATCGAGCTGGAAAAAGAGGACTGGGAACTGGCGGTATATCCAGTCGAAGGGCATGGTTTTACCCAGCCCAGCAGCTGGACGGATGAGTACAGACGGATTTTAGAGCTTTTTGAAAGAACGATTGGGAGATAGAGATAATAGACATCAGACATTAGATATTAGACAAGGCAAAGGAAACAGGATAACACAAACCTCACAAATCATATGGCGTACCTACGGCACGCTGGCTTGGTTAACGCTATAGATTTTACCTATAAATAGTCCCTAGCGGGACAGGTTGGAAGTTTTTTTTAGCCCAAGGTTTAGAGTTTTTATTAGGCTTGGTGTTATCTGTTTTGGTGAGCTCCTTCATTATTAACAAAAACACCCATTGCCTTCGGCATTTCCTTCAAGGGAAGACGGGAGTTGGATGTAATGAAAGTAAGAAATTTATAAAAAGGCTTGACGTTAGCTAGATTAACCTTAATTAATCTGGGAATTGTCCTGTCAGGGACTTTATATAGTTGGCTTTTGTTTTTAGCTATAGATAGTCTTATTTTGGGCATTAAAACAGATTTTTAAGTGAATGCAAAGCTAGGATGACATTTTTCTCAGTCTATGGTGTTGCCTTTTCTTCCCTCTGAAAAAACTTTTATTGTTTTCCCGATTAATTTTTCAAGGAGATCCGCTTTGCGCAGAGTTCCCCAGATTTCAAGCTCAGGGTCTGCCTGTGTCGTGATACGCAGGTGGACGGTTTCCTCTTTATGCTCGATTTCCAGTTTTTGCACATTTTGATAATGACTCCTATCCAAACCATCAGCAATCCTTAGGATTGCAGACAATTTTTTAACTCGTTTTCGGTTGGCTTTGTTTAATTTTCTATACCGCTTATGGCGTTTATGCGGTGCAGATTTTCTATGATACCGGGCTACATTGGCCATTATATTGATTTCATCCTCTTTAAACCCTAGCAAATCTGAATAGCGTATCAAATAAAGCGCATGCTTATGGTGCTTTCGATAGGAGATATAATAACCGATATCATGCAGTAAAGCCGCAAATTCCAGTAACTCCCTATCCTTTTCTTTTAACTTTAATTCCAGCTTAAATTCATCAAAAAGTTGAAGCGCAAAATTAGCAACATGCTGGGAATGTGCCTCCGCCCAGTTGCATTTACGAAGTAATTCAAAAACACTTCGTCGGCGCGGGTCTTTGAAATTGGCGACGAGGTCCAGGTTAAGCTGTTCTTTTTTGTTAGTGATAAAATTCATGATCATCCCTTCTCTGAGGGCTGCTTCTGATATTTTAATCGTTTCAAGTTTAAGCTCATCCACAAGAAACTTCACTAAAACCATCCCAGGATTAATGATATCAACTCTTTTCTCTTCTAAGCCTTTTTTATCAAGTCGTTGCTTTTTATCCAGTTTGATAAAGTTGGCGTATAAGTCTTTAAAATCAAGGCTGCTAAATTCAAGTTCATTTAGACTCATCTTGGTTGGAAGAGAGTTTTTATGGGCTACCATTTCAGCTATATTTTCCATAGTTCCAGAAGAGCCAATGATGGTTTTTACATGATGTTCTTTGGCCAGTTTTAGGACTTCGGCAAGTTCATCTCTATAGTGCTTTTGTAAGTGATCAATATCTTTGTCTTCAATTGGGTCTGAATTCACAAAGGCAGCAGCCATACGAGCTACCCCCAGTTTTAAACTATTATGATAGATAAACTTCTGATGATTGCCAATGATAAATTCAACACTTCCACCGCCGATATCGGCCATAAGCACCATTTCATCTTTTAAATCAATACTGTATCTAATGGCTATACCGATCAATTCGGCCTCTATTTTTCCAGAAATAGCCCGAATCCTAATCCCTGTTTCTTTTTCAGCCTCTTTAATAAAATCACCTCCATTTTCAGCTTCCCGAATAGCACTGGTGGCATAGGCAAGAATAGTTTCGACATGATGGCTGTCGCACAAAAACTTTATTCTTTTAAGCGCTTCTAATCCACGATCCATAGCGTCACGGCTCAACCTGTCTTCCAGTCCCTTTTCAGCGAGGATAACCATTTCTTTAAGCTTATTTACTGTGCGGAAACTACCATCGGGATAAATGTCTACCAGAACGGCATGAAAAGAGTTGGTACCCAGGTCTATGGCGGCTATGCGCTTGGTTGCCTCAGAATTAGAAGAATTGTCGCTCATCTTTTAAATTTTAGAAAAGTTAATTGCTAGAATTCTAAGATAAGTAATTTTTTAAACGAGTATTGAGAATTTGAAGTTTCAGAAACGACTTACTTAATCTTTGGTTTATGATATAGACAGATAATTGCAAATAGTTTTGAAAAAAATATTCCTTTTTGGTAATAAATATTTCATTGAAAATATAAATTCAGTTGTTAATCTTATAGACTATCCATAACATCCGTTTTCCTCCATGCTAACTAAACCATAAGAAACAATTCCTGCTTTAAGTTAGTTTTTTCTATTCTCATAAAAATAAATTCCTATGTTTACTAGGATTAAATAAATTATGGCAATTTTGGTACCGATTATAAAAAATATAGGTATTGTTGGTAATATAAAAATTAATCTTCTTTCTATCTTCTTCATTATATAAAAGTTATCACCACCCTTCTGTTCCTGCAGCTGTTTCACCATCACATTCCATTAAAAAAATGCAAGTAAGTCCTATTGCAACAGACCGGACAACTGGAGCAAAAAAGCCAGCAGCATTAGCAATTGTACCATACGCTACATCGTTAAAACAAGGACCACTACCTTTTACGCTCTCCATCTGAGTTAATTCTACATTTTATAAACATAAGATTTTAGTTAAAGCCAAGCAAGTGCCGAGTAGAACAAGAGCATCCTCGAAAACCTATGTAAATTGAAAATTTCCTGGTTTGCGGGATTTAAAATTGGGCTTGGTGTTACAGCGTTATAGATTAACACCCTTTGCCTATCGGCATTTCCCTCGTATGTTTGATTTCATATAAATATAGATTTATAAATTTAAAGAATCAATTATAAAGGGTCTCAATAAGAGTATGGTTCTTCCCTTGATAACAATTACGTATATCGCCCTTGAGATAATCACCTTATTGAGAGTCCTTCTTGAATCTGAACAGTATCGTAAGAATTGA
>NZ_JAIQZF010000019.1 GCF_020164585.1 Psychroflexus curvus | reverse complement strand
TAATCAACTTTGATTTAAGCCCTCTAAATTTAGTGTAAATCCAACTCTGATAAAAAAACAAAAGCCCTGAAAAGGGCTTAAAACGACTCATTTTTTAGAGTTTTAGTGGCTTGTGCAACGGTTACCGCTGTTAGGCAACGTCCTTATCAGCGTACTGCTTTATTTCATTCAGCTCGTTTTCTTTATTCTCAATTCCTTCTTCGATGTCATAATCGTCTTGAAGTCCAAGCCAAAATTTAGCCGAATTACCAAAATATTTACTCAATCGTAATGCCGTGTCAGCGGTTATTCGACGTCGACCTTTTACGATTTCAGATATCCGAGTTTGTGGTATTTTCAAATCTTTAGAAAGTCGATAAGCCGAAATTTCGAGTGGCTCAAGAAATTCGTGAAGTAAAATTTCGCCAGGATGTACATTTGCTAACTTTTCCATTTTCTCTGTTTTTAGTGATAATCGATTATTTCTACTTCGCTCGCATTTCCGCTATTCCACTCAAAAATTATTCGCCATTGTTTGTTAATTCTAATGCTATAAAAACCACTTAAATTTCCACTCAACTTTTCAAGTCGGTTCGATGGTGGGATTCTTAAATCAGCTATGTTTTGCGAATTATTCAACATTCTCAATTTTCGGCGTCCAATTTTTTGAATATCAATCGGCATTTTCTTTACTCGATTTCCATTCCAAATTTGTTCAGTCTCTTTCGAGCGAAAAGAAACAATCATATTATTGTTTTACGTTACTAACGTCAAAGATAAGTAAAAAAAATGAATGTTTGCAGAATTTTTTAAATGTTGCCTAACGGTCGAGGCTAGGAAACGTAGCCTGTAATCACGTTTCAAAATAGGTAGGAACTTTAATGGCTATGTTTTTTAGCCATTGTGCCTGTTGCACAACTCAATTTCTTGCAAATATATAGAATTGATTGGCATTGAAAAGTTTGGAATTGATTATCTTTAGTAATGCAAGGAAAAAAGACTTATCAAGAGAAATTGTTCACTCGATTC
>NZ_JAIQZF010000018.1 GCF_020164585.1 Psychroflexus curvus | reverse complement strand
AGCCGTACCGGAAGGTGCGGCTGGAATACCTCCTTTTTTAGAGTATTGCATCTGATAAGATGTAGTAGACGTTTAAAGAAAGGGAATTAATTAAGCTTTAATCAAGTATCAAAAAGGATAAGCTTTTATGTTTCTAATTGTCAATTTAATTATCATATTATAAAGCCTACAGTCTCATAGCTCAGCTGGTTAGAGCGCTACACTGATAATGTAGAGGTCGGCAGTTCGAGTCTGCCTGAGACTACTTTTTAGTCGAAAGGAAGACGAGAAGTTTATCCTGAGTAAGACACGTTAAGTGTCGCATCGTAGGGAGTCTGCCTGAGACTACTTTTTAGTCGAAAGGAAGACGAGAAGTTTATCCTGAGTAAAACACGTTAAGTGTCGCATCGAAGGGAGTCTGCCTGAGACTACTTTTTAGTCTTTAAGGCACAAGAGAAGAGTCTAAAGTGGTTAGAGGAATTTATTTGACCAAATTAGCTTTTAGATGTAAGGTTTATAATAATGAGGAATGGTAATATTTAATTGGTTTTAGATATTATGACAAGGCCCCATCCGGCCTCCCCAAAGGGGAGGAGAAGGTAGGTAACTATCACTCCCCCTTTGGGGGAGCTAGAGGGGAAAACGTTCATTGACATATTGAGAATATATAAGAATACGAGAGTAAGAGCATGCTTTTTTTTAGGAAAGAGTATGAAAATTAAATAACTAATAATTATCGAATAGATAAGCTTATTAAGGGCGTATGGGGAATGCCTAGGCTCTCAGAGGCGATGAAGGACGTGACAAGCTGCGATAAGCTGCGGGGATTAGCACATATGAGTTGATCCGCAGATTTCCGAATGGGGCAACCCACTATACTGAAGGTATAGTACTCGCCATTGGCGGGAGCGAACCCGGTGAACTGAAACATCTAATTAGCCGGAGGAAGAGAAAACAATAGTGATTTTGCTAGTAGCGGCGAGCGAACGTGAAACAGCCCAAACCAGAACTGTTACGGCAGTGCTGGGGTAGTAGGACTACGACATCTTGATACATTTTGAACCCAAATATTTTGGAAAGAATACCCATAGAAGGTGACAGGCCTGTAGGGGTAAGGGATGTATTGAGTAGTAGTATCCTGAGTAGTGCGGGGCACGAGAAACCTTGCATGAATCAGCCGGGACCATCCGGTAAGGCTAAATACTACTGAGAGACCGATAGTGAACCAGTACCGTGAGGGAAAGGTGAAA
>NZ_JAIQZF010000017.1 GCF_020164585.1 Psychroflexus curvus | reverse complement strand
AGAATCAATTATAAAGGGTCTCAATAAGAGTATGGTTCTTCCCTTGATAACAATTACGTATATCGCCCTTGAGATAATCACCTTATTGAGAGTCCTTCTTGAATCTGAACAGTATCGTAAGAATTGAGTATATCTCAATATCTTGAATCCAATTACGAGGCAAGATCTAAGGAGGCAATCTTTTTAAAAAATTTTATTATGAAAAATCAATTAAAGCAGGTTTGTGGTATAGACATGTCCTCACAGAAGTTTGACGTTTGCTTTAAAGAGCAATCTGAATTAGGTGGAATCACTATTAAAGGAAGTAAATCTTTTAAAAACAATTTAACTGGGTTCGAACAGTATTTACTATGGGCTGGTAAACGTAAGAAAGCGACAGGTTTAATTCATATAGTGGAAGCAACTGGGGTCTATCATGAAAATCTTTGCTATTTTCTTTATGAGAAATCAGAAAATATAACAGTTCAACTAGCTCAAAAGGCTAAGTACTTTATCAAGAGTTTAAATATAAAAACCAAGACCGATAAAGTAGATGCGGCAGCACTAGCTGAGATGGGCTTGAGTAGAACATTAGAACTCTGGAAACCAATAAGCAAGAACTTTAAAGATTTGAGAGATTTATCTAGAACCTTAGTTAGAATAAAAAATCAAATAGTTATAACAAGTTCTCAAATACACGCCTTAGAAAGTTCTCACGATCCTAATAAAGAATCTATATCCATGATGAAGGAGTTAGTGGGTATGCAGAGAAAACTAGCAGATGACTGTCAAGAATCTATTTACAAATTAATAGAACAAGACAAAGAGCTAAATGAAAAGGTAGAACGTATTATCGCTATTAAAGGAATTAATAAAATAACGGTAATTAAACTCTTAGCAGAGACAGATGCTTTTAGAAATGTAAAAAGTATCAGAAGTTTAGTGAGCTACGCAGGATTAGATGTTGTACAAAATGACTCAGGAATGCAAAAAGGAAAGTCTCGGATCTCTAAAAAAGGAAACTCGTACATAAGAACTGCTCTTTACATGCCAGCGATGAGTGCTATTAGATACGATCCTAAGTCTAAAGCTCTTTATGGAAGACTCAACGAAAGATTACCGAAGAAAAAACAATCACTAATAGCAGTAATGAGAAAGCTGCTGATTATCATATACACTTTATGGAATAGTGGCGAAGAATATGATCCAACTTATGATTGGACAAAAAAAAGACGAGACCGTAGCCCCGTCGCAGGATAGTCAGATAACTTCCTAAAGAATAAAAATATGAAAAAAACTTAAGATTGCTTGTGTTTTTACACAGTATCT
>NZ_JAIQZF010000016.1 GCF_020164585.1 Psychroflexus curvus | reverse complement strand
TGGCATTGAAAAGTTTGGAATTGATTATCTTTAGTAATGCAAGGAAAAAAGACTTATCAAGAGAAATTGTTCACTCGATTCTTATTGAGTGAACGCATCCCCGAAGAGAATTTTTATCGCAGATTAAAGTCGATTTTGGATTTAGATGATCTGTACAAATTAACCAAGCCTTATTACGGTTCAAGCGGTCAAAAAAGCATTGATCCTATTGTATTCTTTAAGTTGTGTTTAGTTGGCTATTTAGAGAACATCATCAGTGATCGTAAACTGATTGAGCATTGTAGTATGCGCTTGGATATTTTGTTCTTTATAGACTACGATATAGACGATGAATTGCCCTGGCATTCTACAATAAGCAGAACTCGTCAGCTTTTTCCAGAAGAGATATTTGAAGAGGTTTTTACCAAAGTTTTACAGATGTGTATTGATAAAGGTATGGTCAGCGGTCATACCCAAGCTATAGACTCCGCACCAGTCAAAGCCAACGCTTCGATGGATAGTCTGGAACTCAAAGTACCTGAGCAGGACCTGGAGGGTCATCTTGCAGAAGTTCGCCATATCAGCCACCGAGATAAAGAAGTCTATAGAAAGGCTAAAGAGAATAAAGCTAGCAAAGAACAACAAAGCATTAGTGCTAATAAGCAAGAGCTGGCAGCCCTAAAGTCCAGAAACAAAAAATGGTCAAAAGATCAAGACTATCGTCCAGGGGCAAAAAACAAAGGGGCTCGCTATACCAGTAATAAAACCCACTACAGCCCGACAGATCCAGATGCTCGCATTAGTGTTAAACCAGGCAAAGCCAGAAAGCTGAATTACCTGAGTCAGCTTAGTGTCGATACTGGACACCATGTCATTACCGATATAAGAGCCTATCGTGCGGATAAGAAAGACAATCAATACCTTCAGGATATTGTTGGTCGATTACAGCCAAGATTGCATAAAACAGGATTGCTTTGGAGAAACTGCATAGCAGATGCAGGGTATAGTAGCGGAGAGAATTATGCTTATCTAGAGCAAAAAGGATTACAGAGTTTTATTCCAGCTCACGGAACCTATAGAGGCGGCCCAGAAGGCTTTATTTATAATAAGGAGCAAGATCATTACGTCTGTCCTCAAGGAGAGATCATTCCCTTCAAAAAGGTGTTTAAAGATTACAGAACAGCAACTTTAAAGAAAGAATACAGAAGTTCAAGTAAACAGTGCAAAGGATGTCCGTTGCAAGCTGAATGTTTAGGCAGAACAGCCAAAGAGAAAAAGTTCTCAGTGACCTACTACAAAGAAGAGTATGATCGAAACATAGAGCGGGTAGAAAGCAAACAAGGTAGATACATGAAAGCAAAACGCCAGAGTACAGTAGAGCCTGTCTTTGGGACACTCACTCAATTCATGGGTTTAAGAAAGATCAACACCATCGGTTTGCAACAAGCCAACAAGGTGATGCACCTTTCAGCCATAGCCTATAACCTGAAGAAGTATCTAAAATTCACTCAAAAACGAGTAAAAAGTGGAGCAAAAGCTCTGCAGTCTTTGCTTTGTGAAATAAAAACCCTGCAATACTTAATCAACTTTGATTTAAGCCCTCTAAATTTAGTGTAAATCCAACTCTGATAAA
>NZ_JAIQZF010000015.1 GCF_020164585.1 Psychroflexus curvus | reverse complement strand
AACAATTTCTCTTGATAAGTCTTTTTTCCTTGCATTACTAAAGATAATCAATTCCAAACTTTTCAATGCCAATCAATTCTATATATTTGCAAGAAATTGAGTTGTGCAACAGGCACACAGGCTATAAGTAATTGCTTGTTCTCGCCTACTTTGGAAATTCCTGCGGAATTTCCAACTTGGTGTGTACTTGCAAAATTAAGTGCTAACCCACGCAACTACTCATAGCCGTGACCGTTGTGGCTAATGCTAAAAAAAACTTTCAAAAAATGATTTGAACTAAAATTTGAGTATCTTTATTCTATGAAAATATCTGAAAAAAACATTAATCGAATTAAGAAACTTTGCAAGCAATACAAAGTCAAAACGTTTTCAGCTTTTGGCTCTGTGACTCGTGATGATTTTAAAGACGATTCTGATATCGATTTTGTTGTAGATTTTGAAGAAACGGATCCGTTTAAATACACTGACTTATATTTTCAACTCAAAGAGAGTTTAGAAAAAATACTTCAGCGACAAATTGACTTGATAGAAGAACGGGGAATAAAAAATCAATTTTTCAGAAAAGAGCTTGATAGCTCAAAAATTCTGATTTATGGACAATAGAATTAATGCTTGGTTTGAAGACATAATTAAATCTATTGACGAAATATTTGACTTTCTACCCGAAAAAAAAGATTTCTTTGAGTATCAAAAAGACTTAAAAACCAAAAAAGCAGTTGAAAGAAATATTGAAATAATCGGTGAAGCAATAAATAGAATAGTTAAACACAAAGGATCAGATTTTCAAATAAACAACGCTCAAAAGATAATCGGAACTCGAAATAGAATTGCTCACGAATACGATAGCATTTCTGACGAAGTTATTTGGACGATAATAATTCGAGAACTACCTGAATTGAAGAAAGAAATCCAAAGCATGGTGGAAAAGCACTAGCCACAACAGCCCATAATGCTGAAAAACACAAAAGTTATCAATATGGTAACTTTTTTAATTATATTTGCATCAAAGAAATTTGAATTGAAAATATTTTCGAGAGGAACATTACGAGATTTTGGGAAAAACACGGTGATTGTGAATTGCAACTTAAAACTTGGTATCGTGAAACCGAGAAATCAAATTGGAAAACGATTAACGAATTAAAATCTGAATATCCAAATGCAAGTATTTTAAAAGATAATCGAATTGTATTCAACATCAAAGGTAATGTCTATCGGCTGATTGTAAAATTTAACTTTGAATATCAACTGGCTTGGATTCGATTTATTGGAACGCACGCTGAATACGATAAAATTAACGCAAACGAAATTTAAAATGGAAATAAAACCAATAAGAAACGAAGCTGATTACAAAAATGCTCTTGAGCGTTTGGAAGTGATTTTTGATGCAAAACGTGGAACGGAAGAAGGCGATGAACTTGAAATTTTATCGATTTTGATTGATAATTATGAAAGTGAAAACTTCCCAATCGAAATGCCAGATCCGATATCAGCAATCAATTTCAGAATGGAACAAATGGGTCTGAAACAAAAAGATTTGGTGGAAATGATAGGATTTAAAAGTAGGGTTAGTGAAATAATGAATAAAAAGCGAAAACTGACTTTGGATATGATTCGGAAATTAAACGCTAGCTTAAAAATTCCTACTGAAGTTTTAATTCAGGACTACTAACAATCAACACTCCGAAAGCACTGTGGGCAACATCGGTAACCGTTGCACAAGCCACTAAAACACTAAAAAATGAGTTGTTTTAAGCCCTTTTCAGGGCTTTTGTTTCTTTATCAGAGTTGGATTTACACTAAATTTAGAGGGCTTAAATCAAAGTTGATTAAGTATTGCAGGGTTTTTATTTCACAAAGCAAAGACTGCAGAGCTTTTGCTCCACTTTTTACTCGTTTTTGAGT
>NZ_JAIQZF010000014.1 GCF_020164585.1 Psychroflexus curvus | reverse complement strand
ATTGTTATCAAGGGAAGAACCATACTCTTATTGAGACCCTTTATAATTGATTCTTTAAATTTATAAATCTATATTTATATGAAATCAAACATACGAGGGAAATGCCGAAGGCAAAGGGTGTTTTCCTAGTAAGGTGGGGAAACGTAAGTAGAAATAAATCGCTGCGCTCTATCGCATCATCGGCAGGGCGCTTTAGGCGACAATGACTAAGACTTTGACGAAGACGTTGAAACTGGTCTACAGGTCAATCTGCCCGACTAGCGTCAGTCAGGCGGGCTGGTCAACTAGGCTTTTAGCCGTTGGCTATTGGCTGAAGCCAGAGACAAGTTTGGTGCTCGATTGCAGTTTCGGGCTAGCGCGATGCAATCGCGCGAGATCAAAGTTGGTGCGCGATTGTATCGCGTCACCCCTGGCATTAAGCTTGTTCGTAGTTTTTTAGATTCATCTACTCTGCAAAAAAAAACTCAACTCAGTACCTCCAGCTAGCGCGATGCAATCGCGCGAGATCATGACTAAGACATGGACTTTGACTTCTGGTCTACCGGTCAACCTGCCCGACTAGCGTCAGTCAGGCGGGCTGGTCAACTAGGGTGTTGGCTGTTAGCAATTAGCCTTTGGCTGTTTGATCTTCCCTAAATAGCGTTGACCGTTTTGATTAATATACTATTTAATTATTTTCATAATTCTATACCCACCACTCAAAGACTCACAAACTACTTAACTCAAGCTTGATGAACTCTCGAAATGTCCGGAGAACCAAACCCTATAGCTATTGAAAAGGTTTTTAAGTCTAACCATACTACGAAAAGAGATCCCGAGTCAGGCACGGCATTAAAAACCTTTCACTGTTCACTGAATTAGTCGAGGTGGAAATAATTTAAACGTATTCATATATATTTGTAGATATATAACACTTTATTCTATGTTGATGAAACTCCTGCTCGCCTTTCTGGTAACTAGCTTTGCCTTTGCACAAAATTCTGAACACCTCCCTCAGCAGCGAGAACAAAGGGGTTTTGGTCAGATTGACTTTTTATCCATCGACATGCCTGCAAATCCGGAGGGCCTTCGCGAGCCAAATATGGGCTGGTCCGGATTGCATTATAACCTTAGCTTTGGTGACTTCTATACAGGCCTGGGAATTTACGGATCGCTTACCGGTCAGCGTGGCGGGTTTTTCACTTTGGGCTTAAACGCCGGATTTAAGACTCCCCTCAGCGATTTACTCTTTATGGACACCGGTTTACACTTTGGTGGGGGTGGCGGCGCTGGTGCTCCCGATGGCGGTGGCGCTTTTATATTACCCCATGCGGACCTGGGATTTCAATTCAGGCCCTTTTCTCTCACGCTGGGTTATAGCTACATCAACTTTATCGACAATGGTCAGATTGAAAGTCATCAATTGCATTTTGGTATGCAGATTCCATTGAATTTTGACTACGCCACTTTCGACCACCTTGAGAAAAAATACACCTCAGCTGATTTAAAAAACACCTCCTGGGATAAGCCTTCCAGGCGTTTTTCATTTATGCTGCATCTGAATAATTTAAATGTCAGTGAAAATTCTACAATTGCTAAGGTTTCATCTTCAGCAGACACTACCATCCGGCTTGTTGGGCTTGAAATCGATGCCTATCTGGATAAAAACTGGTTTGTTTTTTTCAAAGCTGACGGCGCCTACAGCGGTATACCTGCCGGGTATATGGATATTTTTTTAGGCGGAGGCTATCACTTTAGTTTTAACAACAATACAACCAACCTGCTCACCAAATTCGGCATGGGCGCTGGAGGCGGCGGTGGTGTAGACTCCCAGGGCGGGTTTATGATTTATCCGGATTTATCCCTGGAACAACGCTTGTTTGATGACATGTATATCTCCATCAATACAGGTTTTATGCTGACGCCTGACTCCCATTTCTCCTCTTCCACCTACGGTTTGGGGCTAAAATACTACGCCAACTTCAATGGCATAGAAAACAAAACCAAAAGCAGGTCTGCAACATTTAAAGGCTTTGAAGCTATTTTAAAACAAGAGGTTTACTTAGATGCTCAGCGCACTTCAAATCCTACTGAAGACTTACACCAGATCTCTTTTCAGCTGAATTATTTTCTAAACAAAACCTTTTATTTAGCAGGACAAACCTCTTTTGCGAATTTCGGTAATGCAGGAGCCTATGCCGAGGGTATTGCCGGTCTGGGACTTCAGTCGTCAGCTCTTTTCGGCAATACCATTCAAGTGTTTGGTCAGGTTCTGGCAGGCGGCGCCGGCGGAGGTAACATCAGCACTGGTCAGGGTTTTATTTTAAAACCAGCCGCAGGAATCAATTTAAAACTATCCCCAACCTTATCGCTGAGAAGTTCTGTGGGGTATACCAAAGCCTTAGGAGGGGAGTTGGCCAGCGTATTTGGCAATATAGGACTGAGTTACAAGCTTGCTTTTTTGAATGCGAAGTAGGGAGTAGGGAGCCTGCCTGCGTTAACTTGGAAGGCAGGCCTGCCTGCGTTTCCTTGGCAAAGGCAGGGAATCTTTTTTTCGTAGATATTAGATATCAGACGTTAGATATTAGAAAAAGGAGAAAAGAACATAGAACAATGACCTTCCCTAAATAGCGTCGACCGTTTTGCTTAATATGCTAATTGTTTATTTTCATAATTCTATACTCACCACTCAAAGACTCAAAGACTACTCAACTCAAGTTTGCTGCGCTCTTTCGTGTAAGGGTGTAATCGGCAGGGCGCTTTATGTAACGATGACGAAGACTTTGACGTTGACTAAAACTACTAGTTAACCTGCCCGACTAGCGTCAGTCAGGCGGGCTGGTATACTGACCTTCCCTAAATAGCGTCGACCGTTTTGGTTTATGTACTACTTGATTATTTTTATAATTCTATACCCACCACTCAAAGACTCAAAGACTCAATAACAACTCAACTCAGGTTTGCTGCTTTTTCGTGTAATCGTGTAATCGAATAGTGGTATAATCGGCAGGGCGCTTTATGTAACGATGACGAAGACATGGACTTTGACGAAGACGCTGACTTCTGGTAAAAAGGTTAACTAATTAACTGGTAGACTGGTCAACCTGCCCGACTAGCGTCAATCAGGTGGGCTGGTATTCAAGGCTGTTGGCCGTTAGCCTTTAGCAAAACACCCATCTCAATCTTCCCTCCAGGGAAGAGGTTTTGATTTCTTTTTCAAACCGAAATTCCCTCGAGATACTGTGTAAAAACACAAGCAATCTTAAGTTTTTTTCATATTTTTATTCTTTAGGAAGTTATCTGACTATCCTGCGACGGGGCTACGGTCTCGTCTTTTTTTTGTCCAATCAT
>NZ_JAIQZF010000013.1:1826-4317 GCF_020164585.1 Psychroflexus curvus | reverse complement strand
AAATAATAATCATCTTCATAGATAAGCTCTTCGGATAATTAGTATCACTTGGCTATGACATTACTGCCTTTACACCTGTGACCTATCAACCCCATCGTCTTTGGGGATCCTTTAAAGAAATCTCATCTTGTGGTGGGTTTCGCGCTTATATGCTTTCAGCGCTTATCCCTTCCAAACGTAGCTACTCTGCTATGCTCCTGGCGGAACAACAGATACACCAGAGGTTTGTCCAACTCGGTCCTCTCGTACTAGAGTCAGATCCACTCAAATTTCTAACGCCCACTGTAGATAGAGACCGAACTGTCTCACGACGTTCTGAACCCAGCTCGCGTGCCACTTTAATGGGCGAACAGCCCAACCCTTGGGACCTTCTCCAGCCCCAGGATGTGACGAGCCGACATCGAGGTGCCAAACCCCCCCGTCGATGTGAGCTCTTGGGGGAGATCAGCCTGTTATCCCCGGAGTACCTTTTATCCTTTGAGCGATGGCCCTTCCATGCGGAACCACCGGATCACTATGCTCTACTTTCGTACCTGATCGACTTGTAGGTCTCTCAGTCAAGCTCCCTTATGCCATTGCACTCTACGCACGGTTACCAAGCGTGCTGAGGGAACCTTTAGAAGCCTCCGTTACTCTTTTGGAGGCGACCACCCCAGTCAAACTACCCACCAAGTAATGTCCCCCCATTGGGGGTTAGGCTTCAAACAAGTAAAGGGTGGTATTTCAACAATGACTCCACTGCCCCTAGCGAGGCCGCTTCAATGTCTCCCACCTATCCTACACATTACTTATCCAAAGTCAATACTAAGCTATAGTAAAGGTTCACGGGGTCTTTTCGTCCCACAGCGGGTAATCGGCATCTTCACCGATACTACAATTTCACCGAGGTCATGGCTGAGACAGTGTCCAGATCGTTGCACCATTCGTGCAGGTCGGAACTTACCCGACAAGGAATTTCGCTACCTTAGGACCGTTATAGTTACGGCCGCCGTTTACTGGGGCTTCAATTCAATGCTTCTCCGAAGATAACATCTCCTCTTAACCTTCCAGCACCGGGCAGGTGTCAGGCCCTATACTGCATCTCTCGATTTAGCAGAGCCCTGTGTTTTTGATAAACAGTCGCCTGGACCTCTTCACTGCGGCCCCCAACCTAAGTTGGGGGCGACCCTTCTCCCGAAGTTACGGGCCCATTTTGCCTAGTTCCTTAGCCATGAATCTCTCGAGCACCTTAGATTTCTCATCCCAACTACCTGTGTCGGTTTACGGTACGGGTTGCTTTAATTGATTTTCTTGGAAGAACGGCCTCTAGATTATCACCGCCACCGTAGCTTTGGTGTACTATCCCATCCTTACAGATGGTTCAACGTACTATTCCGTCAGTACGCACTAGATTTCCTTCTCCGTCTCTTTTATCTTAAAGCAAGTAGCAGAATATTAACTGCTTGTCCATCGACTACCCCTTTCGGGTTCGCCTTAGGCCCCGACTAACCCTCAGCTGATTAGCATAGCTGAGGAATCCTTGGTCTTTCGGTGTGCGGGTTTCTCGCCCGCATTATCGTTACTTATGCCTACATTTTCTTTTCTAATCGCTCCAGCATACCTGACAGTACACCTTCTGCGCAGATTAGAATGCTCCCCTACCTCTCATCCGCCTTAGGCGGATAAGAGCATAGCTTCGGTAATATACTTATGCCCGATTATTATCCATGCCGGACCGCTCGACTAGTGAGCTGTTACGCACTCTTTAAATGAATGGCTGCTTCCAAGCCAACATCCTAGCTGTCTAAGCAGTCCAACCGCGTTTGTTCAACTTAGTATATATTTTGGGACCTTAGCTGATGCTCTGGGTTCTTTCCCTCTCGGACATGGACCTTAGCACCCATGCCCTCACTGATTAAAACCATTTTATAGCATTCGGAGTTTGTCAGGAATTGGTAGGCGGTGAAGCCCCCGCATCCAATCAGTAGCTCTACCTCTATAAAACTATTTAATCGCTGCACCTAAATGCATTTCGGGGAGTACGAGCTATTTCCGAGTTTGATTGGCCTTTCACCCCTACCCTCAGGTCATCCCAAGACTTTTCAACGTCAACGGGTTCGGTCCTCCACTATGTGTTACCACAGCTTCAACCTGCCCAAGGGTAGATCACACGGTTTCGCGTCTACCACAGCTAACTTAGTCGCCCTATTCAGACTCGCTTTCGCTGCGGATCCATAACTGAATTATTTATCCTTGCTAACGGTGGTAACTCGTAGGCTCATTATGCAAAAGGCACGCCGTCATCCCCAACAAGTTGGGGACTCCGACCGCTTGTAAGCGTATGGTTTCAGGGTCTATTTCACTCCTTTATTCAAGGTTCTTTTCACCTTTCCCTCACGGTACTGGTTCACTATCGGTCTCTCAGTAGTATTTAGCCTTACCGGATGGTCCCGGCTGATTCATGCAAGGTTTCTCGTGCCCCGCACTACTCAGGATACTACTACTCAATTAC
>NZ_JAIQZF010000013.1:0-1733 GCF_020164585.1 Psychroflexus curvus | reverse complement strand
CACAAAAGCTTATCCTTTTTGATACTTGATTAAAGCTTAATTAATTCCCTTTCTTTAAACGTCTACTACATCTTATCAGATGCAATACTCTAAAAAAGGAGGTATTCCAGCCGCACCTTCCGGTACGGCTACCTTGTTACGACTTAGCCCCAGTTACTAGTTTTACCCTAGGCGGCTCCTTGCGGCGACCGACTTCAGGTACCCCCAGCTTCCATGGCTTGACGGGCGGTGTGTACAAGGCCCGGGAACGTATTCACCGCATCATGGCTGATATGCGATTACTAGCGATTCCAGCTTCACGCAGTCGAGTTGCAGACTGCGATCCGAACTGTGATAGGGTTTGTAGATTCGCTCCTCCTCACGGAGTGGCTGCTCTCTGTCCCTACCATTGTAGCACGTGTGTAGCCCAGGACGTAAGGGCCGTGATGATTTGACGTCATCCCCACCTTCCTCACAGTTTACACTGGCAGTATGGCTAGAGTCCCCATCATTACATGCTGGTAACTAACCAAAGGGGTTGCGCTCGTTATAGGACTTAACCTGACACCTCACGGCACGAGCTGACGACAACCATGCAGCACCTTGCAATTTGCCCGAAGGAAAAGGTGTTTCCACCCCTGTCAAACTGCATTTAAGCCCTGGTAAGGTTCCTCGCGTATCATCGAATTAAACCACATGCTCCACCGCTTGTGCGGGCCCCCGTCAATTCCTTTGAGTTTCATTCTTGCGAACGTACTCCCCAGGTGGGTTACTTATCACTTTCGCTTAGCCACTCAGATCTCAATTGATCCGAACAGCTAGTAACCATCGTTTACGGCGTAGACTACCAGGGTATCTAATCCTGTTCGCTACCTACGCTTTCGTCCATCAGCGTCAGTGAATTGTTAGTGATCTGCCTTCGCAATCGGTATTCTGAGTAATATCTATGCATTTCACCGCTACACTACTCATTCTAACCACTTCACAAGCACTCAAGAACAACAGTATCAATGGCAATTCTACAGTTGAGCTGCAGACTTTCACCACTGACTTATCATCCCGCCTACGGACCCTTTAAACCCAATGATTCCGGATAACGCTTGGATCCTCCGTATTACCGCGGCTGCTGGCACGGAGTTAGCCGATCCTTATTCTTACAGTACCGTCAACACCCGACACGTCGGGCTTTTTCTTCCTGTATAAAAGCAGTTTACAACCCATAGGGCAGTCTTCCTGCACGCGGCATGGCTGGATCAGGATTGCTCCCATTGTCCAATATTCCTCACTGCTGCCTCCCGTAGGAGTCTGGTCCGTGTCTCAGTACCAGTGTGGGGGATCTCCCTCTCAGGACCCCTACCTATCGTTGCCATGGTAAGCCGTTACCTTACCATCAAGCTAATAGGACGCATACTCATCTATTACCGTAACCTTTAATTATCAATCGATGCCAATCGATAATACCATAAAATATTAATCCAAATTTCTCTGGGCTATCTCTTAGTAATAGGTAGATTGTATACGCGTTACGCACCCGTGCGCCGGTCGTCAGCGGTCCGAAAACCCTGTTACCCCTCGACTTGCATGTGTTAGGCCTGCCGCTAGCGTTCATCCTGAGCCAGGATCAAACTCTTCATCGTTAAATCTTATATATCTTAACGTCTAAATGAATTCGACTCTTACATCTTATTCTCAGGAATTAACTCTAATCTGTTACAATTAGTCTAATCTTTTAATGTTTCTAATTCTATAAGTAA
>NZ_JAIQZF010000012.1:5320-31985 GCF_020164585.1 Psychroflexus curvus | reverse complement strand
TTAATCTGCGATAAAAATTCTCTTCGGGGATGCGTTCACTCAATAAGAATCGAGTGAACAATTTCTCTTGATAAGTCTTTTTTCCTTGCATTACTAAAGATAATCAATTCCAAACTTTTCAATGCCAGTCAATTCTATATATTTGCAAGAAATTGAGTTGTGCAACAGGCACACCTGCTGTGGTTCATTGCGTCTGAATTTCCCCTAGAAAATTTCTGCGTATTTGCTAACTTTGGTTTATGGCGGAATAGTTCTGCCTAGCCATTCTGCCACAAACTCATATGCAGGCCCGTTGCCCACAATTAAAGAACAACTTCAGTATCATAGCAATTTAACTATTGGTGAGTACCCAAAGTTCAACTTCTTCCAGAGAACGCAAATTCTGCCCCCTTTTTGTTTTAGTAGAAGCTGTTTTTACAGATTTTTTTAAGCATCTTTCCAATTGGAACCTGTTACCTGAAGCTAACTCTTTTTTTATTGGATGCTCCGTTGTTAAATTTGCTATTTGAGCTAAATTAGAGAAAATAACTATCAATTTCCCGTTGGGTAAGAGTCGCTTTTTTGCTGCAATAAAAAAATCAGAAAATAATGTCTTATCATAATAAATAGCATCATCAATACTTCCTAAATCATGACTTTTTGGTAACCAGGGCGGATTAAACACAATCAATTCTGTCTGTTTTTCCCACTTACCAAAAAGGTTTCCCAAATCCAACTCCATCTTTCGAGAAAGCTTAGTGGTTCCCATGAACTCTTTCAATCCGATAATTGCATTAGGATTAATATCGGTTGCATAAACTTTTTGAAAGCCGTGTTGTAGCATTTGTAAGGCTAAAACTCCAGATCCTACGCCAACTTCAATAACTGTTTTTTTGGGACCTTTATAGCGTTTCAACCAATTGTCAAAGAGAATTAAATGATCAAAACGGGTTGGAAAGTAGACTCCATAATATGGATGTAACTTGTTTCGTAACACAGGTAAAGAAACTCCATTTTTATACCATTGCCAGGCACTATTCAATCCTTGTATTTGAGGAAAGGTCAAATAGAAATGATTATTTTCCGGATAAAACTTTTTTAACCAGCCGATACTGGGTGATTTCTTTGCGCATAGTTTTTGATCGGTAATTTCTACCAAAATCAGATTTGAAAGCTTAAAGTATTCTGAGCGATAATCTTGCTGATCCTTAAAAGACTTATTAGGTAGTTTTCGCTTTAGGTAGTTATGTAAATCCTGTAGTAAAGCTATTCCATCATTATAAAACTCATTAATCAGTATAAATTCACCTTGTACTAGGCATTCAATTGTGTTCTCAACATTAGTTCCTTGTTTAAATGTTTTTTTGGCTTTATTAATCAAAATAGGCTCTGGCTCATTTTCTTCTATACTGGTCATCATAGGTTAGTTTTCATTTTTATAAGGTAGACAATCCTTTCTGCCAATTCCGTTATTTGATAGATAATAATTCAAATAAGGTTGGCTAAGAACGTGTATAGCGCATTGCGACTGAATTCCTGAGCGGAATTCAAGGCTAATTTGCTATTCCTGCCATTGCCAGGCAGTTTCTTGCCTACTTCCGCCCCGGCGGAAAAGTGCTATACCATGCAACTATTTACACCTCAACCCTTGTGCTTCATAATCTGACAATCCCAATAAATTAAAAATCATATCTTTAGCGAAACGAAAGGCTTGTGATAAAATTCTTTAGAAACCTGTCTGCCGACAAGGCAGGAATTCGGCAAAAAACACTGGCTGAAAACCTGCCAGCCGGCCGAGCAGGTAAATTCGGCAAATACCTGCTGTATGCCACTGGAGAAATCATCCTTGTGGTTATCGGAATCTTAATTGCGCTTTCCATCAATACCTGGAATCAGAACCTACAGAATGCCTAACAGGAACAACAAATCCTGACTCAGCTTCTAGAAGAATATAAAAACAATCTAGACCAGCTCAACTCTAAGCTATTTATCCGGGACGAAATCATAACCTCTTCCATTAAATTAGTGGATTACAGCAATCTGGACACTGGCCTGATCAGTAGCGACAGCCTCAATCGCTATCTGTCCAGAACCACCACACGCCCAACATTTCACCCGGCATTAGGTGTCAGTAATGACCTCACAAATTCCGGAAGATTATATCTGCTTACCAATCCAGAGCTAAGAAAAAAAATAGCTGCCTTCTCCAATTCTCTGAGTGAATTACGGGAAGAGAAAACCATCATAGTGAATTGGGTTGAAGAGCGTTTTTATCCCTTTTTAATAAAACACTATCAAATTGGTCGATTGAACGTTGAGTTTCTGGATGATGAAAAATTCAGAGAAAAGGTGACTCAAATCAAGTTTAAGAAACAGAAATCTCTAAAGGAATTATTCGAGCAAAGTGACCCGACCGACGTGTTAAACCATCCTGACTTTGAGGATTTTTTGAGTTTATTGATTGTCAACACGACTTACACGAACGACCAGTCTCTTGGTGTGAAACTTAAAATTGAAAATATAATCGCCCTAATTGAAGAAGAAATCGAAAAATAACGGAATAAAGTTATGGGCCAGCATTACGTAGGGTAATAGTTAAGGTTTAGTCGGAACAAAAATTATTGTATTTTTAATCAATATGTCTTAACTAAAAAGCCTGCTCGCAGGAGATCACCACAAGCTATATTCGAAAAAAATAATGATAATTTTTGCAAAAGAAAAAAGTAAGAATGACTATCAAAAATAAGCTTCAAAATGTAATCCTGAAAACGAATTAATAATTGAAAAGAAATGAGATATAAAGCCTTCCTATGTATTGCCATACTGCCTGTTTTCCTGGCATTCAACAGCAATACCCCGGCAGAGCGTTTTCTGCAAGCGGGACGTTTCGCCATAGAAAAAGACCTGTTATTGGTACAATTTGACTGTAAAACGGATGTAGATGACCTTCAAACCGTTGCCGCTTTTAAGACTTTGATGTCCAATCCAGCCTATTCAAAACTAAATTATCATGCAGTCGCCGGCACTTATGGCATGCAGGAGGGCTTATATGTGCCACCCAATGCGCTGTTTCAGCTCGCCTTTGGAGAGAACTGGACAGACGCTCATACTAACTGGAAAGGGGCTGTTGAAACTGTAAAATCCCTGGCCATAAAAACCCTCATGCAGGGCGGGGACGTCTGGATTGCCGATGCGGGACAGTCTGATTTTTCCGCTGAGCTTGTAGATGCTTTACAAAAAGATCTGCCTGAAATAGAAACCTCGAAAAGAATACATGTGGTACAACATGCCGAATGGAATGAAGAGGTAACCACTCCTGAAAAGCTGGATTTCGTGAAACGAACTACGGACTATGTAAAAATACCGGATGGTAATGGGGTCGGAAACGGCACTCCCGGATTTCGTGACCCGGACTTCACTCACTGGGAGGACTACATTACCGATCCGGCTTTGACTGAAATATGGCAGCTCGCCGTGGATTTAGCCAATAAATACAACGGTAAAGAAGGACGCTATACCAATGAGGCTATTTTAGCCGGAGGCCTGGATTTTTCAGATCTTGCTGAAGTCTGCTGGATTCTCGGACTTGAAGACCTACGGGATACCGAACATTTTTTTAAAGACTATGCTAACTAAACACGTGATTACTATTAACCCTAATACCTCAGACTGCATTCCTTGCTGAAGTTCATTCGGAGTCTTTCATTCAAGAGCATTGTATTTTAGTCAGTTTGGGTTGAAAAGTAAAAAACTGAACAGAAATTCGCTCCCCCCTCTACCCTGCCGCTACATCAAATCTCTCCCGAAGTTTCAGGACTAAATCAAGGCTAAGACTTTCGCCTGAATTCAGGCCCGGTCTTAAACAGGCTATTTCATAAGGTATTCAATAGCTTATGTCTCTTTTTGTTATATTATTATTCGTTTTAGTGTTAAATATTTCAACTAATTGAAATTTGTCGTATTTTTAAGAGTTTGAAAGACAAGCGGTCTTGACTGGTTAGCGGGATGGATTTTGTTTTGGAAAGTAGTTTTGGAATTCAAGCGTATTAACCTGGGGACGAGCAGGTATGGTCCCGTGATGAATGGATGAGTTTCTGATTTAAAAAAAGATAAGTCATGATATGAACTTTTAAATCCTCACCAAAATGAATCTTACAAAAACACTTAGGAATCAAGGCTACGATCTTATCGAAGGGCCTGTAAGAAATCACAAGCTCTTACAACTATGGTTAAAAAAACCATTTAATGACGTACAACTCTATTATTCTCATATCAACCATGCCTTCACCAGTGATGCTGAAATGAATGAAATAGAAAATACAGCATTAAATATCACCTCATCAACTAAAGATGAATACAATTTCAACATTGGTGTTTCATTGCTGGAAGAAATTTTAAATTCAATTGGGCTTGGCTCTTTTGAAATTTCAGCAAAAATATCATCAGGAAAAAAAGTGAGCATCAGTTATGATAACTCTATCACCAAGGAGGTGCCCATAGGAGAAATACAGGACTATTTGGCTACTTCAGATTTTAAACATCCAAACAGAACCCTCCTTCAAAACGCCAACAAAAGGAATATCCTGGTAATTTCCGGCACCTTATTAGCAAAAAATCTGGTCGTTGAAATTGAAACTGATTTTTCTTTAGAGGCTGATTTAGTGACAAGCCTAAATGAATCAGCAGACGGTAAATTGGATTTTTCAATGAACGGTGAAAGCAAATTGAAAATGGTTTCTATTGGAACTAATTACTTTCCTGTCGCGGTAAAAGCAGATCGAATTGACTTCGATATGGGACATTTTAATAATACAAATTTGGTAACGGATAACAGACGGTTTTTCTAGTAAGACAAACAGCAGTATCCGTCTAAAAAAAGGCAATGCTGATTTCCAAAAGTTTCGCTTTTCGTGGACATCTTCGTTATGGCGTATTGTCAAGTAGCATATGCCCTTATTTTTTCACCTCAACATTTCAAATTTTCGAAAAACATTTACAGGTAAAATGATTGTCTTGTATTTCTTCAAAAATGACCTGGATTCTATTCTAAAAAAAGTTTTTACTGATTTTTATTCAACGTACTAAATTATAAAGTGTCAAAATTTAAACTTCTCCATTAGAAAACGGCATTTAATCCTATCTTCATTTATTGTCCTTCCTTTTCCACTTGTTTTTTCAAGACACTCCAAACATTTTCGGCCACAATTTTATAGCCTTCGGCCGTAGGGTGTATGCCATCCTGCTGGTTTAATTCAGGATCCCCGGCAACCCCCTCCAGGAGAAATGGAATAAGAGCCACATCGTTTTTCTCGGCAAGGTCTGGGAAAATGTTTCTAAAATCGGTAGTGTAGTCTTCTCCCATATTCGGTGGGATCTGCATGCCGGCCAGGATGATTTTGGTCTCTGGGTTTTTCGCCCTTACCGTGTCGATAATATCCTGAAGGTTTTCCCGGGTTTCCGCGATGGGGATTCCGCGTAAACCATCGTTAGCTCCCAGTTCCAAAACAAATACATCTACCTCCTGATTTAAAACCCAGTCGATTCTGTTTTTTCCGCTAGCTGTAGTTTCACCACTCAGTCCTGCATTCACCACCTCATAATTATAGCCTAAGGAGTCAAGCCTGTTTTGAATACGTGCCGGAAAAGCTTCCGAAAGCTCCAGACCCATTCCAGCCGTTAAGCTGTTTCCGAAGAAAAGGATCACGTTTTTTTCTTCACCCTCAGCTTGAGATTGCGTATCAGGGGTTTCTACTGAAGTTTGCTCTGCTTTTTTATCGGTAGTCTTTCCACAGGAAAGCAACAGGAATACTAAAAAAATCGAAAAACAACGCCTTAAGGTTCTCATAACACATGGGTTTATAATCAAATGGTTTCTTTATTTTGCCTTCATTCTATAAAGACATTAATCAGATTTAAGATGGCAAAGATATTAAACGTTCGCAACCTTGAGAAAAGCTATTCCAGCGGATCCAAAAGACTTAAAGTTTTACAAGATATCAATTTTGAAGTTGAGGAACAAAAGACCTTTGCCATCGTAGGGCCTTCAGGAAGCGGAAAAACGACTTTACTCGGACTTTGCGCCGGTTTAGACAGTCCGGATACGGGATCTATCAATTTGTGTGGAAGTGAATTGAGTGAACTCGGTGAAGATGAAAGAGCCTTACTAAGAAACAAACATATCGGTTTTGTTTTTCAGGATTTCCAGCTCTTACCGACGCTTACAGCCTTAGAAAATGTGGCTGTGCCTCTGGAACTTCAGGGCGATAAAAATGCTTCCAAAATCAGCAAAGACCTGCTGGAAAAAGTGGGACTAGGAGACCGAATTCATCATTATCCTTCTCAACTTTCAGGAGGTGAACAGCAGCGTGTAGCGGTTGCCCGTGCATTTTCGAACCGTCCCTCCATTCTGTTTGCCGATGAGCCTACCGGGAATCTGGATGCAGAAACCGGTGAAAAAGTAGAAGCCCTGCTTTTCGAGCTTAATAAAGAAGCAGGCACTACGCTTGTCATTGTTACCCATGATATAGAACTGGCCAATAAAACACAGCACATCCTCAGATTGAAAGGAGGCAGAATCGTTGAAAACCAAGAAAAGCCAGTCTAATGAATAAGCATAACACCTCCAAACCGGGCTTCAGCTGGCTCTTTAAAATGGCATGGCGTGACGGAAAAGCCAGCGGCAGGAAACTGACTCTTTTCATGGCTTCTATCGTGCTGGGAATCGCGGCCGTGGTTTCCATTCAATCCTTCGGGGAGAATCTAAAGGATACTGTCGCTTTACAATCCAAAGCGCTGATGGGCGCCGATTTTAAAATAGACAGTGACGACCCGCCCAATGAGCGTGTGCTCCAGATTATGGATTCGCTTGGCGGCCCTAAAGCCAAAGAAATCAAATTCGCCTCCATGGCGGCTTTTCCACAACATGAAGCCACCAAACTGATGCAGGTCAGAGGTATTGAAGGGGGTTTCCCGTTTTATGGGGAACTCGAAACTCAGCCGGTTTCCGCCGCATCTTCTTATCAGAAAGACGGAGCAGCCCTGGTCGATGCTACCGTCATGCTTCAACTGGGCATACAGCCAGGCGACAGTATAAAAATCGGCAAAGTGACTTTACCCATTGCCGGTGCACTGAACGCTGTCCCGGGAAGTACCGCTATTTTCAGCTCAGTAGCTCCTCCCGTGCTTATACCCTATCGATTTATTGAAGCGTCTGGCCTTGTGCAAACCGGAAGCCGAATAGACTACGAATTTTATTTTACGGCAGCACCTACAGCAGACATGGAACAGCTTGATGAAAAGCTGGATCCCATGCTGGATGCAGAAGAAGCCGATTTGGACACCCACACCTCTACCAGCGACCGACTGGGCAGACGTTATAAGAATTTTGGTAAGTTTCTCAATCTTGTGGCCTTCATTGCTCTACTACTTGGCTGTGTGGGTATTGCCAGTGCTATTCATATTTACATCAAGGAGAAGTTACGCGCCGTTGCAGTTTTGAAGTGCCTTGGGGCGAGTAAGAAACAGACGTTTTTAATATACCTCATTCAGGTAGCGATGATGGGACTGATAGGCGGTCTCATAGGTACCGGTGTCGGATTGCTGCTTCAGCAGGTGTTCCCGCTTCTACTGGAAGGCTTACTGCCCGTTGATGTGCAAATCACGTTCTCTTTACAGGTCATTGTCATGGGAATTCTACTGGGAATTTTGATGTCGGTCTTGTTTGCTCTATATCCCTTAATCGGGACGCTTTATATTTCTCCATTACAAGCCCTGAGGGTGGTTAAGGACGAGTCCAAAAAATCCAGAAAGGCGATTATTTTAGTATCGGCCGGTATCTTTTTATTTATCTTTTTATTCTCGCTCTGGCTCCTGGAAGACTGGGTATATTCCTTAGCTTTCGTCGGAGGAATTTTACTGACCTTTGCTATTCTTGCCGGGGTAGCTTATCTGTTTATGCAGGCTATCCGTAAATATTTTCCACAGCAGTGGGGGTTTGTTGCCAGGCAAAGTCTGCTGAACCTTTTCAGGCCGCAAAACCAGACCCTTACTTTGGTTTTAGCTATTGGAGTAGGAACTTTTTTAATAAGTACGCTTTACTTCAGCAAAGATTTATTATTGGCACAGGCTTCGATAGAGTCCCAGTCCAGCAGTCCCAACATGATTCTACTGGATGTGCAAAGTGAGCAGCGCCAGTCCGTGGCTCAAAGCATAAAGGCAAACGACTTACCTGTTTTGAATGACATCCCCATTGTAACCATGCGGGTGCAAAGCCTGGCAGGAAAATCGGTCCAGGAAATAAGAAAAGACTCGACCTCCCGGGTAAACGGCTGGGTGCTGGACCATGAATTCCGGACGACCTATCGCGACTCCCTTATTGCCTCTGAAAACATCGAAAGCGGGTCATGGACTGGTGAAGGTGAAAACCTTAATCCGGTTCCCGTTTCCATCAGCAATAATTTTGCTGAAGACGCTAAAGTTAAGGTTGGAGATAAGCTGGTTTTTAATGTGCAGGGCGTATTGCTGGAGGCCGTGGTCGGTAGCGTAAGAACCGTGGACTGGTCGCGGATGCAACTGAATTTCTCTCTCGTATTTCCTAAAGGCGTTTTGGAAAAAGCCCCGCAGTTTCATGTCTTGACCACCAAACTCCCCGGCAAAGAAAAATCGGCTGAACTGCAGCAGGAGCTGGTGAAAAAATTCCCCAATGTGTCTATCATCGATTTACAGCAGGTCTTAAATGTCATCGAAATGCTCCTGGGCAGAATTTCATGGATCATCAATTTTATGGCCTTTTTCAGTATTCTTACTGGAATTATTGTGCTTTTAGGAGCCATAAGAACCAGCAAGTACCAGCGTATTCGAGAGAGTGTGCTGCTGCGAACGCTGGGTGCTAAAAGCAAACAGATTTTAAATATCACCGCTTTAGAGTATATTTATCTTGGCGTTCTCGGAGGTTTATCTGGCGTTATGTTATCGCTGATCAGCAGTCAGTTACTGGCCTGGCTGGTATTTGAATCCCCATTTACCCCCTCATTAATTCCATTCCTGATTATATTTCCTGGAATTGTTTTGTTAGTTTTAGTGATTGGATTGAGCAATAGCCTGAGTGTGATCCGAAAACCGCCGCTGGAGGTGTTAAGAAAAGAAGTCAGCTAGATTGAAGTCAGGTAATTGTGTATGGAATGAGCTAGTTTAGAAGCTGGAGTCTCAAATGAGAAAGGTGTTCATTTCAAAACTTGCAGGCTTGCAGCTATGTCAAATGAGTTAATACATCCGGTTAACAGAGAATTTTAAAAAATAAATCCTATGAGAAATCCTACAGAATTTTATAGGGATATTATTCAGTATTTTGAAACGAATTACATTCACCTTGGATTAACACTGCTGTTCCTGATTGCGGGATTCCTAATCGCGGGTTTCATCAAACACAGAGTCCGGCTGCGCCTGATAAAAAAATCTCCAAATCACGTCACCGCGACCTTTATATCGCAGATTATCAGCTTTGCGCTCAAGACCGCTGTACTGCTCATCACGCTTTATATGCTTGGCCTGGACGCCTTTACCAACAAAATACTGGCAGGCGCAGGACTGCTAACCTTTGTGATTGGTTTTGCCTTAAAGGATATCGGTGAAAACTTTTTAGCGGGTATTATCCTTGCCTTTAAAAGTCCGTTCAAATTAAATGATTTGATAGAAGTCGATAAGATTGTCGGTTTCGTAAAAGACATCAATATTCGTGAAACGCTTATCAAAACCCCGGACGGGAGAGATGTCTTTTTACCCAATTCCATTATACTTAAGAACCCTTTGTTCAATTATACGATTGACGGATTCCTGAGGTATGAATTCACTGTAGGTATTGCTTATGAAAACAGTCCGGGAAAAGCTTCGGAAATTATTGAAGAAACCCTCAGCAAGTTAGACTCCGTTTTGAAAGGCGATAAAAAGCCCAGCATAGCTATTGATGAATTCGCCACCAACACCGTGAACCTGAAAGTGCGTTTCTGGATTAACACCTTCGAATCCACAAAGCGATCTCACCATATCAATATCAGGTCTAATGTGATGGACAAGGTTATGGGGGCGTTACTGTCTGCAGGCTTTAGCCTTCCTGCTTCTATTGTAGAGTTGAAAAACTACGACCAATCAGATTCCCTTAACTTGAAGTTAGACGCTGAAAATAATGCGTAAATTATACAAGTTGTATTCAGATTTAAACTTGGACATTTGGTTTTTTAAAAGTTATCTTTTGTTTGAAGTCATCTATCTACCATTAAAAGAAGATATCACAAGCCGGTAAGTAGAATTTTAACATCTGTTCTAATTAGCTCAGGATGTAATTAATTTATGTTTGGGACCATGTTAAACTTAAGAACCTGTCCTGTTTGTAACTCAGGAAATACTAATTATTATACGTCCACCTCAGCACAAATGCACTCCAACAAGGAGGTCTTTGGATTTGACCAATGTAAAGATTGTGAGTTTGTGTTTATGAATCCAAGAGTTCCTACAGAACAACTCAAAAATTATTACACAAAATATTACCTACCCTACAGAGGTGCTGAAGCCTGGGGCAAGTTTGAAAAGTTGGTAGAGAACAGTTTTAAGAAGTTAGATTCCAGAAAATTAAAGCGTTTAAATAAAGTTCACAAGCTTACTCCTTCCTCTGTAATTCTTGATATTGGCTGCGGTCAGCCCAGTTTTTTAAAAATGTGTAAGGACCAGACTAATTGTCAAACTCACGGAATTGATTTCTCCAATGAAGGATGGCTACATCAAAGTTTGAAGTATGAGGGACTGAATTTACAAATAGGAGAAATTTGTGATTTATCTAAAGAGCTTAAGCCCGATGTGATCACGATGTGGCATTATCTGGAACACGATTATACTCCTTCATATAATCTGAACTATTTAAAATCAATTTCAAAACCTACAACAAAACTTATAATCGAAGTCCCTAATTTTGAATCTTCCAGCAGAAGGAAGTTTGGCAAAAACTGGGCAGGCTGGCACACACCTAGACATGCGTCTCTGTTTTCTCCAAAAAATTTAGAGTTAATGCTTAACCGAAATGGATGGAAAGTCGATCAGTCCTTTAACTACGGGACTATGGACCCGTATCTCATACACTGGATGAGCAAAATGGAAGAAAAAGGCATTGCATGGAATAAAAGTATGGAAGGTGAAATCCTGCCTTTTATATCAGGAATGCTCAGGTTTATTCCCAAAAAACTTCTGGAAAAAAAGTTATCTCTGGGCATTATGACAACTGTTGCGAGTCTGAGTTAGTAAAGATTTCATCAGTATTTTGATTATCAAAACTGATACTGGCTTAATTCGTCATTAACTAATAAGCTAAAACAAATTTATCCTTAGTGGTAAGAAATAGCCTGATTTAAACCCTCAACTCAAACTGGTGTTTGCATCTTAACAGATAATAAATTAACTTACCTTGAATTTAAAATGTTTTATGACTGTTCCTTACACTTTTTTCGGTCTCCTTTCGCCTTATCATAAACTAGGCATAGGAATTCTATATGCCGCACTAACTATCTATTCCATTTACCTGCTATTCAAAAATGAAAAACCCATGCATTATTTTATCTGGATGTTATTCATCATATTCATTCCTTTTGTAGGCAGTGCGCTGTACTTGTTTAAATATTTTATAGGAAGAAAATCAAAACAACACGTTTCATAATCAGCATCAACGCCTAAAAAAAAAAACAAATCTTATGACTAAAAATTCAAAACTTTCATCCCTTTTTCTGGTTTTCCTACTCATAGGAATCTCCTGTCAGGACGCTTCAGAAAAAGAAGACATCAACCAAAAATTAACCTCATGGTTAGATGAAAAACACGAAGAATCTCTTCAGACCAGTCCTCTAAGACTTACCGCGCTTGGCAGAAAAGACCACTATGGAGAGCTGGATGATATGAGCCTGGAAGCGCTGAAAGAAGAAGCTAAATGGATGCAGGAAAGTGTAGAAGAGCTTAAGACTGAATTTGATTACGACCAGCTCGACCTGCAAGGTCAATTGTCTTATGATTTGTGGATTTATCTAAACGAGGCAAAACAAAAAGAGGTGAAATACGCTCCCATGGAATATGTCTTTGACCAGATGACCTCTATCCATACCCGCTTACCCAACATGCTCATCAATTTTCATAAAGTTGATAGTTTGGAAGACATGCAAGCTTACATTAGCCGTGTCAAAAAAATAGACCGAGCTTCGGGTCAATTGCTGGATCGCGCAAAATCTCAGGCTGAAAGAAATATTCTTCCGCCGCGTTTTGCTCTGGAAATTGTTCAGAAACAAAGCAAATCCCTTATTACAGGTCAACCTTTTGAGGATAGTGAAGAGACTTCAGCGATTTATGGAGACATGAAGAAAAAAATCGGTGCTTTACTAGAAAGCGGATCGATTTCAGAAGAAGAGGCAGAGGAACTCGAGCAGGCTTCCAAAGACGCTTTATTAAAAGCATTTAAGCCTTCTTACGAAAAACTCATCGCCTGGACTGAAACTGAACTACCCAATACTGAAGAAACACCTACAGGGGCGAGTCGTCATGACAATGGAGCTGAGTATTACAACTATAGATTACAGGCGTCCACGACCACAGACCTCACTGCTGATGAAATCCACTCAATCGGTTTAAAAGAAGTGGAACGTATCCAGGAAGAAATGAAGCTGATCAAGGAAGAAGTTGGCTTTGACGGCGACTTACAGGATTTTTTCAAATTTGTAGATTCGGATGATCAATTTTATTTTTCCAATACAGATGAAGGCCGCCAGGCTTATCTCGATTTAGCCACCAAATACATCGATGAAATTACCGTAAAACTCCCAGACTATTTTGGAATTCTGCCTAAAGCAGACCTGGTAGTCAAACGTGTTGAACCCTTCCGTGAGCAGGATGGCGCACCTCAACATTATATGGCCGGAACTCCGGATGGCTCCAGACCTGGAACCTATTACGTCCACCTTTCGGACATGACGTCTATGGATAAAACTACTTTAGAAGGGGTTGCTTACCACGAAGGAAATCCGGGACATCACATGCAGATTTCTATTGCTCAGGAATTAGAGGACATCCCAAAATTCAGGACGCAGGGAGGCTACAATGCCTATGTAGAAGGCTGGGCTTTGTATTCTGAAAAACTGGCCAAAGAAATGGGTCAATATGAGAATCCGTATTATGATTTTGGAAGACTGGTCAATGAAATATGGAGAGCGATTCGCCTTGTTGTCGATACAGGGCTGCACTCCAAAGGCTGGAAAGAAGCAGATGCCATTCGGTATTTTAAAGAAAATTCATCCATTTCAGATAATGCCATCAAAGCGGAAGTAAGACGCTATATGGTCATCCCCGGACAAGCCACCGGTTACAAAATCGGCATGCTGAAAATCGTTGAGTTAAGAAATAAAGCAGAAGAAGAATTGGGAGAAAATTTCGATATCAGAGCTTTCCACGATCTTATTCTTGGCAATGGAGCGCTGCCTTTGAATTACCTGGAAAAGCAAGTCGATTCCTGGATAGAGAAAAACAAAAAATCAGTCTAATTCACATTTTTTAAATAGATTTTAAATCAGTAGAGAAAACTCCAAAGCTTAACTTTTGCCATTCTGCACCTAAGCTTTGGGACAGAATGATGGATTTGTGCGGGGATTACTTTGAACTATACGCTCTTAAGTTATAATTCCTGCTCATCTCTAGATTTATACTTGATAAATTTAGAATAAAAATGTCTAAATAAAATTATATGATAGTACTCTACCACACGATTAAATCGTGCGGTAACATGATAAGGTGGTGCTGGTGCTATGAGAACTAACGAAGTCTAAAATTACCAACTCCTAGGCTTACGCGCGATGCAATCGCGCGTAAAACTAATATTAACATCCTAGGTTCATTAAATAAAATAATTTCTACATACCTCACGATTGAATCGTGCGGTAACAGGGGTAGACTAAATTAGATTAGTATATGCTCTTACGTGATGCAATCGCGTGAGAACTAACTAAACACAAATTGATGTTGTAAGTTTTATTATCCACCCGATACAATCGGGCGGTAACCTACCTTAAACTTTACATCTCGAAATTTCGGAATACCATTATATCCGCAAGTAAACCTTTTTCTCCTGAGTAGTCAACGGCACTGCTGTATTTATAATCTTCTGGTCTATAAACCAGACCAGCTTTGACTGGGTTTTGATGGATATAGTTTATTTTTTGTGCGATTACTTTATTACTCCATAATTCAATAGGCTGGTTATCATGCCTCCAAAACTGGTACTTATTCACATTTGAAGATTGATTCGCAGCTTTTTGGAATTGTGCTAATAATAAATCTCTTCTGCTTTCCGTTGGGTCATTTGCTATAGATTTCACTATTGCCTTGCTGGTAAATCGTTTAAAGTCACCAAGTAGATTTGCGGGATGCAACCCGTTTATACTTCTAAACACCAAATGGAGATGATTGGTCATAATACACCAGGCTGCTAGCTCCATTCCCTTGTGTTTTTGGCAAAAGGATAAACTGTCCACCAGTATGTCTTTGTATTCATTCCTGATAAACACATCTAGCCATTCCACAACAGCAAAGCTTACAAAATATAAGCCTTCAGGATTGTGGAACTTGTAGTTTCTGCTCATCTCTAAATTTATACTTAATAAATTTAGAATAAAAATGTCTAAATAAAATTATATGATAGTACTCTACCACACGATTAAATCGTGCGGCAACATGATAAGGTGGTGCTGGTGCTATACCACACGATTAAATCGTGCGGTAACATCTATTGAATAAAATACTTATATCTTTAAGCCACTTCATATCCCCGAGACGCCTCATAAAGCTTAAACCAGTCCTGAAGCTCCAGATCCACCTGAGTTGCCTCTATCGATGATTTTGCACGCTCGATTGAGGTCGTGCCAATTACAGGCAAAATGTCAAAAGGCAGTTTCTTCAAAAAGGCAAGGGCCAGCTGTGCTTCAGTTAAGCTATATTTTGAACTTAATTCTGTCAAACATGTTTTTAACTGATGATCAGATTCAAGATTAAAAAGTTCACCTAAAGGATGCCAGGCCATAGGCTGAATTTGACGCTGACTTAAACCATATAAATGGTCATTTTCTAGGGCATCTAAATGCGTTAGTGAAATCTGAATTTGATTGTATAAGATTTCAACAGACGGACTTAAATAATCGATTTGTGCCAGAGTGAAATTAGACACGCCAAACGTCTTGATTAAACCTTCTCGTTTTAGAATATCTATAGCTTTTGCAATTTCATCTTTTTGCATTAATGGACTAGGTCGGTGCAGCAGAAAGACATCGAGGTAATCGCATTGTAAATTGGTGATGCTTTGCTGGGCCTGAGCAACGATGTAGCCGGCATCGTATTGGTAATGTTTGAGGTGGTTTCCTCGCTGCTGAGAGGGCAATTGCAGACCACATTTAGAAATGATCTGGATGTCGCTGCGATGGACAGGACTTGCGTTTAATGCTTTACCAAAATCAACTTCAGTGGTATAATCTCCATAGATATCGGCGTGATCAAAGGTGGTGATGCCGTTTTCTAAATTCGATTCTATGCGCTTTGCGATGTGTTGAGTCGTCAACTGTTTGCCCCATTTGCCGTAGGTCATGCAGCCCTGAATAATCTTCGATAGTTCCATCTTAGTAGCCTAATTTAATTCTTACTCTATTTAAGACCTCATCGGCAACGCCTTTTGCTTTTTGGGCTCCTATCCCCAGCAGCCTATCGATTTCAGGCTTATTGTTCATAAAATACTCAAATTGCTCTCGTTCTTCTTTGTAAGTATCGCGTATCAATTCAAACAAGGCTTGCTTAGCATAGCCATAACCGAATCCTCCGGCGAGGTATTTGGATTTCAAATCGGCAATCTCAGCTTCAGAGCCAATGAGTTTGTAGATTTGAAACACATTGCAGGTTTCAGGATTTTTGGGGTCTTCAAGCGGCGTGCTATCCGTTTCAATCTGCATAATTTGTTTGCGCAGTTTTTTATCGGTTTGGAACAAATTGATGGTATTACCTTTAGACTTGCTCATTTTCTCGCCATCGGTTCCCGTAACATATTTAGAGGCTTCTGAAAGTTTAGCTTCGGGCATGACAAAGGTTTCGCCGTATTGGGCATGAAAGCGCTCAGCGACATCTCTTGTCATTTCAATATGCTGTATCTGATCTTTTCCAACGGGAATAAATTCAGCATCGTAAAGTAAAATATCGGCGGCCATCAACATCGGGTAAGTAAACAAGCCTGCATTCACATCGCTTAATCTATCAGCTTTATCTTTGAAGGAATGCGCTAAAGTCAGGCGCTGATAAGGAAACATGCAGTTGAGATACCAGGTCAGTTCAGTAACCTGCGGGACATCGCTTTGTCTGTAAAAGGTGGTCTTTTCTACATCCAAGCCAAATGCCAGCCAGGTAGCTGCAGTTGCATAAGTGTTTTCTTTTAAAACATCTGCATCTTTGATTTGGGTTAGCGAATGCAAATTGGCGATAAAAAGAAACGATTCATTTTTAGGTGAATTCGCCAGTTCTATTGCCGGGATAATGGCTCCTAATAAATTTCCTAAATGCGGGACTCCTGTGCTTTGCACACCGGTTAAAATTCTAGACATAGAATAAGATAAATTACAAATGGCTTCAAAGATAAATGTTTTGTTCATCTCAACCCATTCTATTTATTAAATTTGCCGCCTATGAAATGGATTAAGAAGCTTTTTATAATTGTTTGGCGAATTTGGTTTTACATCCTCGTCATTAGTCCGCTTATTATCTTACTTCCGTTCCTTCTAATTACTACCTCCAAAGAAAAATGGTATGATGGAACTTTTTTTCTGGGGAAGATTTGGGCGACCATTGTTTTATATGGTATGGGATTTTTCCCTAAAGTCACTTATAAGACAAAATTAGAGTGGCGTAAAAGCTATATGCTCACCGCCAATCACACGAGTATGATTGATATCATGATGATGATTTACATCTCAAAAACCCCTTTTGTCTTTATAGGTAAGCGAGAACTGGCCAGGCTTCCTGTGTTTGGTTTGATTTATAGACGTTCCTGTATTTTGGTTGACAGAGGTAATGCTAAAAGCAGAAAAGACGCCTTTTTGCAGGCGCAACGCCGACTTAAAAACGGTGTCAGTATATGTATTTTCCCGGAAGGAGGCGTGCCAAACGATGTTTATAAAAAGCTTGACGAATTCAAAGATGGGGCTTTCAGGTTATCCATAGAACATCAAATTCCTATTGTTCCGATATCGTTTCCAGATAGCAAAAAACGCTTTAGATACGGCTTTGACTCTGGAAGCCCAGGGGTTCTTAGAGCTGTTATCCATCCGTTAATCCAGACTGAAGGTTTGGAATTGAATCTTAAAAATCGAAAACTTCTTAAACAACAAACTGCTGAAGCCATTGCTTCTGAGCTGTATTGGTAGAACCATTTTGCAAGGGTAGTTCGTGAGTTCTTGAGTTTGTGAGTAAAAAAACAGGATTTAGGTCGTAGGGATTAGGTTGTAGGAAAATTTGAAATCTAAAGCCTATTTTTCTCCTATGCAGTCAAACAAAAAGACAAAGGCATTCTTTCTTTTTCCTATAACTACAGCCATCAGGGTGACGAAACATCTTTTTACCATATAAAGCTCCTCAAAACTTGACACTATTGCTTTGATTAATTATATTGATTAAAATTTAAATTCATAATACATGGCCGGACACAGTAAATGGGCGAACATAAAACACAGAAAGGGAGCTCAGGATAAAAAACGAGCAAAGGAATTTACTAGAGCAATCAAAGAAATAACTGTTGCGGTAAAAGAAGGAAACAGCGCAGATCCAGAAACCAATCCGACCTTAAGAAATGCCATTTCCAATGCCAAAGGCGTGAATATGCCAAAGGACACCATCGAAAGGTCTATCAAAAAAGCCTCTGGTGCCGATGCCGATTCTTACGAATTGGTCACTTTTGAAGGGTATGGACCCCACGGTATTGCCATTTTCGTGGAATGCACGACAGATAACACCAACAGAACTGTGGCTTCCATCCGCTCTATTTTCAGCAAAAACGGAGGTAGCCTGGGAACTAACGGATCTTTGGAATTTCTTTTTGATCGAAAAGGAGTTTTTACTATTGACACCACTGACATTGAACTCAGCACAGAAGAACTGGAACTTGAATTGATCGACGGTGGCGCTTTAGATGTTGATAAAGACGATGAGCTCCTGACGGTATACACCGAATTTGTGGATTTTGGAAAAATGTCAACCAGGCTGGAAGAACTCAACATCGAACCAAAAAATGCAGAAATCCAAAGGATACCACTCAACACTATTGAACTTCCAGTTGATCAGGGACAACAAATTTTTAAGCTAATCGACAAGTTTGAAGAGGATGATGATGTTCAAAATGTGTATCACACGCTGGAAATCACAGAGGTACTTATTGACTCTTTTGAAGACGAGTGAGGTTTTTGATATTAAATATTTGTAACTAATCAGTATCAAAAAGATGTTCATCTACTAGATATAAATAATTTGTTATCAGCATGTTGCATATATTTTTCACGCCAAGACCGCTAAGCTTTTCGCAAAGGACGCGAATTTATATATTGTTGACTATTAATAATTTAAGTGGCTTTGCGTTTTTTCTTTGCAAACCCTGTCTGCCCAAGTGACACACAGGCAGGTTCGCGTGAAGTAAAGCTTTGATTTTCAATGTTTAAAATAGACTGATTAGCTACGAATATTTTAATTATATTGAATATTTTTTTTGACATAGTTCTATTTTTCTTAGGTCAAGACCTGTTGGGTTTTAAAAACCTAAAAGGCCTCTAAAAAGTTCAATACCCTGGAAATCACAGAGGGACTTATTGACTCTTTTGAAGACGAGTGAGGTTCTGGTATTAAAAATATTGAATATTTGTAACTAATCAGTATCAAAAAGATGTTCATCTACTAGATATAAATAATTTGTTATCAGCATGTTGCATATATTTTTCACGCCAAGACCGCTAAGCTTTTCGCAAAGGACACGAATTTATATATTGTTGACTATTAATAATTTAAGTGGCTTTGCGTTTTTTCTTTGCAAACCCTGTCAGCCCAAGTGACACTCAGGCAGGTTCGCGTGAAGTAAAGCTTTGATTTTCAATGTTTAAAATAGGCTGATTAGCTACGAATATTTCGATTATATTGAATATTTTTTCGACATAGTTCTATTTTTCTTAGGTCAAGACCTGTTGGGTTTTAAAAACCTAATAGGCCTCTAAACAGTTCAATACCCTGGAAATCAAAGTTAAACTTATTTCAACCTTAGAAGACGAATGAGGGTTTGGTATTAATTTTATTAAATCAATTTATATTAACCTAAAACGTTTTACAATGAAAAAGCTCTACACCACTTTCGTCTTAGTATTAATCTTCCAAATGGGGTTTAGTCAAAATGAAAACCAATCCCAAATTTTAGCCTCTGATGCTGAAGATGAGAAGACGAATTTCAGCTTAGGCTATTACTTTGGAGTTGGCATGTTGTATACAGATGCCTTGGATATCAATCCTTTTTTGAGTGAAAGCAATGTCCCCACTGTCAGGCGTTTTCCATTCGAGTTTTCCTTCGGGATGACTGGAGATTTTGGGAAGAATAGAATAGATCTGGATATTGGACTTTACAATCAAGGGCGCGAAAGCGGTGAGTTTGGTCATAACATAAATTCAGTACAAGTAACATTAAGGTATTTGAGGACTATTATTCAGTTTGAAAACAATAATCGAATTTTTGCAGGCGCAGGATTAAGTTATAGGCTTACTGAATTGGAGTTTTATGATAAAAGCGAAACCATTGATTTAGACGACCCTGAGAGTTTTGGAGATTTGGCTAAACTAAATAACCGTCAGTTTCCTATAGGCCCTAGTCTTGGGTATTCTTTTTTCTCGTCCAAAGGCAATGAGGAACATTTACGGATTCAGTTAAGCTACGAGTTCAATCTTTCCAATAATAGCTGGGAGTCCGATTATGCCAGAGTAAACAACAGCATAGATGAGACTGGGAACAGATTTCGATTACAGTTGATACTGCCTTTCTAAACCTTTTTATTTTTTAGAAACAACGCAATAATTGCAGAAAAGAAAACGCCTGTTCCCAGGTTATTGAAAATCGCCTGAGTTACCATTGAATTGAGGTTGTAAATTTGTCTCAGGCCTTCTCTTGGCATCCCCTGCTCTGCTTTTGCTTCTACAATATTTGCTAAAAAGTCTGGGGAGACAAACTCTAGCATGATGTAAATAGCAGCTGGAGAAAGTCCGGCGATGATGGCAGATAAAACTACCCCAGAAATAAAGGCTTTCTGCCAGGTGATTTCACCATTGTAATACCGTTCCCGCTTTTGACGAATCGCCACTACATAAATGAGAGCCTGAGGAATCATCAGCCAAAAGGAAAAAATGGCCTGACTACTCACCATGCCGTCGTGATACCCTAAAAATTTTTCAAAATACACCCAGGCGATACTTATAGCCGTAAATGCTGAAGCCCATTTTAACTCAATTTCAAATTTTTTCATGCGACTGATTTTGATTTATTGATTCATCAACACCCATTCTCCCTTGTCTATCATAGGGATTGCCTGCTTGTATTTCAATGTTTTTTCTTCACCTGAACCTACGTGCTTGATGGTCACTTTATCGTTTCTGCCAATTTTAGGCTGCTCTCTCACTACCGTTTCCACCACTTGCTGCTGCTGACTAGCCTGGGCTCCTGCTTTTCTGGACTGAGCTGCCCGTTCATCAAGATTCTGAATTTCATCTTTCTGTGTTTTAAGCTGCTCCTTTGGTCGGCGTTGTTTGGCTTCAGTAATTTGCTCTGAATCCCGTTGAGGCAACTCTCCCTTGAATAAGAAGGAAATCACATCTTTATTCACCTCTTCAATCATCACTTTGAACAATTCAAAAGCTTCAAATTTGTAAATCAAAAGCGGATCTTTTTGCTCGTGAACCGCCAGCTGAACGCTTTGTTTCAATTCATCCATCTTACGAAGGTGATTCTTCCAGGCCTCGTCGATGATGGCTAGAGAAATGTTCTTTTCGAAATCAGTCATCAGCTCTTTACCTTCACTTTCGTAGGCTTTCTCTAGGTTGGTCACCACCTGTAAGGTCTTCTGTCCGTCTGTAAACGGAACGGCAATACGCTCGAACTTCTCGCCTTGTCTTTCGTAAACCTGCTTGATGACTGGGAATGCTTCTTCAGCATTGTTGATCATCTTGTTTTTATAGTTTTCGTAAGCTTCTTTATACACTTTCCCAGCTGTTTTCTGAACGGGTTGTTTTTCAAATTCAGCTTTGGCCACCGGAGAATTCATAGAGAAGAACCGAATCAATTCAAATTCAAAGTTCTCAAAGTCATTGGCCGCTGCATTGGAAGACGTAATAATTTCAGCTGTATCAAAAATCATATTGGCAATATCGATTCTCAATCGTTCACCGTATAAGGCATTGTAACGGCGCTTATAAATCACCTCACGTTGCGCATTCATCACATCGTCATATTCAAGCAAACGCTTTCGAATTCCGAAGTTATTTTCCTCAACTTTCTTCTGCGCCCGCTCAATGGATTTGGAAATCATGGAATGCTGAATCACTTCACCTTCCTCAAGTCCCATTCTATCCATCAGTTTGGCAATCTTTTCACTACCAAATAAACGCATCAGGTTATCTTCCAGAGAGACATAAAATTGTGAGCTTCCCGGATCTCCCTGACGTCCGGCACGACCTCTCAACTGTCTATCGACCCGTCTGGAATCGTGACGTTCAGTACCTATAATGGCCAAACCACCAGCATCTTTCACTTCTTTGGACAATTTGATATCCGTTCCACGACCCGCCATGTTGGTGGCGATAGTCACGATGCCACCCTTGCCTGCTTCAGCCACAATATCCGCTTCGCGTTTATGCAGTTTAGCGTTCAAAACGTTGTGAGGAACCGAGCGTAATTTCAGCATCCTACTCAGTAATTCTGAAATTTCAACAGAAGTTGTACCAATCAAAATCGGTCTTCCCTGGGCAGAAAGTTGAGCCACCTCTTCGATGATGGCGTTGTATTTTTCTCTTTTGGTCTTGAAAACCTTGTCTTGCTTATCGTCTCTTGCAATGGGTTTGTTGGTTGGGATTTCCATCACATCCAACTTGTAAATTTCCCAAAATTCTCCAGCTTCGGTCATGGCTGTACCGGTCATACCCGCCAGCTTGTTGTACATTCTGAAATAATTCTGAAGTGTAACCGTTGCAAAAGTTTGAGTAGCATCTTCAATCTTTACACTTTCCTTAGCTTCAATCGCCTGATGAAGACCGTCAGAATAACGACGACCGTCCATGATCCGACCCGTTTGCTCATCGACAATTTTAACTTTATTGTCCATGACCACATATTCGGTGTCTTTTTCAAATAAGGTATAGGCTTTTAAAAGCTGTCTCAACGTATGTATACGCTCACTTTTGACGCTAAAGTCCCTGTATAATTCTTCTTTTCTTTCTGCTTCTTCCTCTTTAGGCAGGTTTTGCTTTTCAATTTGGGCAATCTCCATCCCAATTTCAGGCATCACAAAGAAATCTTTATTATCGTCACCAGAAAGGAAGTCAATTCCCTTATCGGTTAAATCAATCTGGTTGCTTTTTTCTTCAATGGTAAAATACAATTCAGCATCCACTTTATGCATTTCCCTATTGTTGTCCTGCATGTAGTGATTTTCCGTTTTTTGAAGAAGTTGCTTTACACCTTCTTCACTCAAAAACTTAATCAGTGCTTTATTCTTTGGCAAACCTCGGTAAACCCTCAACAATTGAAAGCCTCCTTCTTTGGTGTCGCCCGCTTTAATAAGCTTTTTGGCTTCCGCGAGGACTCCTGTCAGTTGCTTACGTTGAACTTCAACGATTTGAGCAATCTGAGGTTTTAGGTTTTCAAATTCGTGGACATCCCCTTTGGGCACAGGCCCGGAAATGATAAGCGGCGTTCTGGCATCATCGATTAGTACGGAATCCACCTCATCCACAATTGCATAATGGTGGGGGCGTTGCACCAGGTCTGCCGGGGAGTGACTCATGTTGTCACGCAGGTAATCAAACCCGAACTCGTTGTTGGTTCCGTAAGTAATATCAGCGTTATAGGCTTTACGTCTGGCTGCAGAGTTAGGCTTGTAGTAATCTACACAATCCACACTCAGGCCATGAAATTCAAAAATAGGTGCCATCCAGGCGCTATCCCGTTTGGCCAGGTAATCGTTTACGGTCACCAAATGCACCCCTTTTCCGCTAAGCGCGTTAAGGTACATCGGTAAGGTAGCCACAAGGGTTTTACCCTCACCCGTTTGCATCTCGGCAATTTTACCCTGATGCATAGCGATACCCCCAATAAGCTGGACATCATAATGAATCATATCCCAGGTTACAGGTTTCCCGGCGGCATCCCAGGAGTTTTTCCAAATGGCTTTTTCGCCTTCCAGAGATACGTAGTCCTTATCTGCAGAAAGTGTTCTGTCAAATTCGGAAGCAGATACTTCTAAGGTGGTATTGTGAAAAAAACGTTTTGCCGTTTCTTTTATCGTGGCAAAAGCTTCAGGCAGTATGTCGTTAAGAACCTCTTCTGTGGTTTGGTACACTTTTTCGTTAAGCTCATCAATTTCGGTATAGAAACTCTCCTTAACGTCTATATCCTGTTCAGCCTCAGCTTTGTCTTTCAGCTCATCAATCTGAGCCTGAAGATCGGCTGTGGCCTCTTTTATTTTGGCTTTAAAACGCGAGGTGTTTTCACGAAGTTCATCTATGCTTTGAGCTTCAAACTGACTTTCGAAGCTTTTGATTTGGTCTACAATCGGAGTGATGGCTTTAAGATCTTTCTTGGTCTTATCGCCTACAAATACTTTTAATACGGAATCTAAAACACCCATAAGTGGCTTTATTAATTTAGTGATTCAAAGGTAACGAAAAAAAAAAGTCTCTTTACGAGACTTTAAGTGTGATTTTAGTAAGTAAAAAGACGCTAATATTCGTCTTCATTCCATAAATAATCGTCGTCTGTAGGATAATCTGGCCAGATTTCCTCAATAGAGTCGTAAGTATCGCCTTCATCTTCTATAGATTGCAGGTTTTCAACAACTTCAAGCGGTGCACCCGTTCGTATCGCGTAATCTATCAATTCATCTTTGGTGGCTGGCCAAGGAGCATCACTTAAGTAGGAGGCAAGTTCTAAAGTCCAATACATTGCAAGGATATTTTAATTTTTGCAAATGTAATTTTTTTAGCATAACAGCCAACATTTTTGACGATTATTTAGCCTCAAATTTTCGCTAAGCCTCTGATTTAAAATTATTTCGAATTTTGACTGGTGAACTGGTGAACTGGTGAACTGGTGAACTGGTGAACTGGTGAAAATTTAAAATATCAGATGCTAAATGACAAATTCAAATTTTTTAATTTCAAATTTTTCAAGTATTACTGAATTTAGCGCAGGACACTTAAAGCTTGTAGCCGTTTGCCTAGAGGTGGAGATAGCTTTTAAAATTAATAATTTTTAATTCTATTACTCAAAAACTTATAACTCAAGGTTGGTGCGCGATTATATCGCGTCACCTTAAAATTAAGCTAATCCTCAACTTTAAAATAAACTAACTTTAAAAATTCATCTACTCAGCCTAAAAAATACCCAGCTCAAAATCTCTAGCAAGCGCGATACAATCGCGCCAGATCAAAGTTGGTGCGCGATTGCATCGCGTCACCCTAAAATTAAGCTAATCCTCAACTTTAAAATAAACTAACTTTAAAAATTCATCTACTCAGCCTAAAAAATACACAGCTCAAAATCTCTAGCAAGCGCGATACAATCGCGCCAGATCAAAGTTGGTGCGCGATTGTATCGCGTCACCCTAAGAATTAAGCTTATTCTTAGCTATTATAAAGTTCTCACAGACTACTAAACTCACAGACTAAAAGACTCTCCTAATTCGAAGTCTCAGGAATCCACTTCACCTCCTCTGCCTTTTTCTGTTTGGCGATGCATCTTGCCAACACAAACAAATAATCCGACAAGCGGTTTAAATACTGCAGGACTTTTTCATCAAAAGGTTCCAGATTAAAAAGCGCCGCACAGATGCGTTCTGCTCGTCTGCAAACTGTTCTTGCCACGTGGCAGTGCGAAACAGCAGTATGTCCGCCAGGGAGCACGAAATGCGTCATTTCTGGCAGGTCTTCGTTCATTCTGTCGATCTCCTTTTCGAGAAACTCCACATCGTCTTCCTTAAGCTTCGGAACTTTTGAAGCATTGGAGGCCTTACCAGGATCTGAAGCCAGAATAGCTCCCACCGTGAATAGTTTCTCCTGAATTTGAATCAGCCCCGCTTTCGACTCTGTATCCAGGTCCTGATCCCTTACCAAGCCCAAATTCGCATTCAGTTCGTCCACCGTTCCGTAACTGTCTATTCGTATGTTATGCTTAGCCACACGTTTTCCGCCAAATAATGAGGTCGTGCCTTTATCTCCTGTTTTTGTATATATTTTCATAAGCGTTTTATTTATGCCCAAATATAATTATAATGCTGAAGGAGTGGAAGTCGTATGCTTATAGATGTTTTTTTGTTAATTTATAACTGGTCAACTGGTCAACTGGTCAACTGGTCAACTGGTCAACTGGTCAACTGGTCAACTGGTCAACTGGTCAACTGGTCAACTGGTCAACTGGTCAACTGGTCAACTGGTCAACTGGTCAACTGGTCAAAAATTAAAATATCTGAAGTGAACTCGCAAGTTTAAAGCATGTTTTATTTCAATTTTAAACATAGAACAATGAAAACACACAAAGATTTAGAAGTTTGGAAAGAGTCAATTGATTTTGTTACAGAACTTTATAAAGTCACTAATGAGTTTCCAAAATCAGAACAATATGGGCTTACAAGTCAGATAAGGAGAGCTGCCATCTCCGTTCCTTCAAATATTTCAGAAGGCTTTGCACGAAAAGGGATCAAAGAAAAAATAAGGTTTTTGTATATAGCTTTAGGGAGTAATTCAGAGGTAGAAACACAACTTATCATTGCAAATAATCTAGACTTTGTAAATAATGAGGATTTTGAAAGTTTAGAAACAAACAATAAAAATTTAGGCAAGCGGCTTATCAATTTAATTCGTTTTTTTGAGAGGAAAAATAACAGCTAGTAAACCGGTTGACTGGTATATGAGTTCACGATAGCCAACTCAAAGTTGGTGCGCGATTGCATCGCGTCACCCTAAGAATTAAGCTTGTTCTTAGCTATTATCAATTTCTCACAAACTACTAAACTCACAGACTAAAAGACTCTCCTACTTCGAAGTCTCAGAAATCCACTTCAACTCCTCTGCCTTTTTCTGTTTGGCGATGCATCTTGCCAACACAAATAAATAATCCAAAGTTGGTGCGCGATTATATCGCGTCACCCTAAGAATTAAGTTTATTCATAGCTTTAAAGATTCGCGATTGATGAGAGAAATTTGAAAGTCTTTTTGCTTGCCAGTAAATCTCTGCTTGTCAACTTGCGCGATGCAATCGCGCTAAATCGGGGTATTTCAAAATTCAAATTTAGTATTTCAAATTTTCTTCTCTGCTTAAAAAAACACCCAGATCAAAGTTGGTGCGCGATTG
>NZ_JAIQZF010000012.1:0-5222 GCF_020164585.1 Psychroflexus curvus | reverse complement strand
GTAAATCTCTGCTTGTCAACTTGCGCGATGCAATCGCGCTAAATCGGGGTATTTCAAAATTCAAATTTAGTATTTCAAATTTTCTTCTCTGCTTAAAAAAACACCCAGATCAAAGTTGGTGCGCGATTGTATCGCGTCACCCCTAGAATTAAACTTACCCAACTCAAAACCTCTACTTGCGCGATACAATCGCGCAATATCTATTGGATTTTATAATTCCAGGTCACTACCTCCTAAAACTCCTGACGTGCTTCCTCATAATATTCCTTAAACAGCTCTAATAAAGCAATAGAGGTTTTGGTTAAGGTCTTGGTCTCAAGTAAAATTCCGAAGTAGAGCTTAGAATTTTTCGGACTGTTTTCCGTGTCTCGAATTCTTTCAATTTGCTTTTGAAGTAAGTCGCTGATTTTATCCAGCACCTTTTTTTCATTGGTAATTAGCTGCTCTATACTGTCGAATTCTGAGGATTGGAAAGCTTTGATCAGCTCGCTATAGACTTCATCCAAATCCCGCTGCACATTCTTTAGATCACGAATCTGACTAAACTTCAGATTTTTATGGTTGTTACTCACGTGGGTATGGCTACTTCTGGTGATATACGCCAGGGACTGCACCATGTCCTGAAGGTAATCCAGAGTTAACACATAAAATTTAGAGGCTTCCACATTAGTGTCTTCCAGAGACTTGATGTAGTAAAAAATATTATCCTTTAGTTCATCGATTGTAGTCTCCAGATCTTCCTGAGTTTTTAAACTCTTTTTCAAACGGTTTAAATCATGATACCCCAGATTATTAACAACATCTAAGAGCAGATCGTTAACTCCTGAAATAATCTTGACAATATTTTCAGAAGACTCTTTGGTCATTTCATTGATGGTGATGATATCGGTCTTATTGAATTTTTTGTGTTCGCGTTCATATCTAACCCGTTTGGAGTGTCTAACTGCACTTCTCACAATTGAAAATAAAGCGATAATCAACAAAATCGCAATGGCATAATAGGACCCAAACCAAATGATGATCGATAACAATCCGGCGGCCGTAAACGCGATAGCTGCTGTAGCAATCCAACTTCCTATGACATTAAAAACACCTGACACCCGATACACCGCGCTTTCTCTACCCCAGGCCCTGTCTCCAAAAGAGGTCCCCATAGCCACCATAAAGGTGACATAAGTGGTTGACAGAGGCAAGGTATAGTTGGTAGCAAGAGAAATTAAAATACTTGCTAATACCAAATTCACAGAAGCTCTTAACAAGTCGAAAGCCGGCTTAGCCACTCCTTTTTTATAGCCTAAAGCTTTTTCGGGAAAGCTAAACCGGTTATTGATCTTCTCCTGCAAAGGCTCAGAAAGCACCTGAGAAAACGTCTGACCTACAAAAACAGAGTACCTGACGACGGTTCTGGATAACACATTGGGCTGAAAACGCTCCTGGCCTTCCCCCTGGCGACCAAGATTGACCCCTGTCTGCACCACGTATTGAGCCTTGCTGGAAAACCAAAGCGTCAGGACCATAATAGCTCCCGCAATAACTAATAAATACGGTGGGGTTTGTACTTCGCCGGATAAACCATCCATCAAAAACTGGGAAGGAAGTACGCCGGAGGAAAGAAAAGCTTCCTGCCACAGCAAAAAGGCCTGCCAGGCCGCAATACTCACACCGATAAAATTCACCAAATCATTACCGGCAAAAGCAAGTGCCAAAGCAAAAGTCCCAATAACAACAATGACCTTTAAGATGTGAAAATGGAACACCTGAATTAAGACATAGGAAATGACTGTCCAGAGGAAGAAACTAATGCCAATGATCCAAAGCTTATTTTCTAAAATTTGTTCAATCACATTTTGATCTAAAAAAGTAATGGAATTGGTTCCCTTTAAAAGAATAAAATAAGTGATGGCTGACAGTGATACTCCACCGTAAAGACCACCGATATAGTTAAGTTTTTCCTGATAATCAAAAGAAAAAACAAGACGGGAAATAAACTGGACCAGGGCTCCAACCCCAAAGGCCACAAACACAGAGATAAGAATCCCCAAACTGATTTCAGAAGCTTTTTGAACATTGATAAATTGTTCCAGGCTCGCAAAGCCTTCACCGGTTTCGTAGAGTTTCAAAAGTGAAATCGCTACCGCTGCACCCAACAATTCAAAAACAACGGAAACGGTTGTAGAGGTTGGAATACCAATAGAGTTAAAGAAATCCAGCAATAGGATATCAGTGATTAATACCGCTAAGAAAATGATGATGATTTCGTCAAAAAAGAAAAGTTCAGGATTGAAAATCCCCTTCCTCGCCACCTCCATAAGACCGGAGGAGAACACGGCTCCTACCAGAACCCCTAGCCCGGCCACAATCAAAATTGTGCGCATAGGCACTGCTTTTGAGCCTATCGCTGAGTTCAAAAAATTCACGGCATCGTTACTTACACCCACCACCAAGTCGGCTATAGCGAGAAGAAACAATAAAACAATAAGAGCTGTGTAAAGCGTTTCCATCCAGAAAAATAATTTGCAAAAATGATATTTTCTTTCAGTCCTGCATAGGCTTCATTGTTATGAAATGATTAAGATAGTTGCTAGGTGTCGTTCCGTACGGGTAGACAAGGCAGTTAGCCATTGGCTGTTAGCCTTTAGCCACTGAAAGTTGGTGCTCGATTGCAGTTCCTGGTCAGCGCGATGCAATCGCGCGAGATCAAAGTTGGTGCGCGATTGTATCGCGTCACCCCCTGGCATTAAGCTTGTTCGTAGTTTTTTAGATTCATCTAATTTGCTTAAAACTCAACTCAGTGCCTCCAGCTTGCGCGATGCAATCGCGCCAGATCTGGGTCTGAGGAAAGTCGACGAAGACTAAGACTTTGACTTCTGGTAAACTAGTGAACCTGCCCGACTAGCATCAGTCAGGCGGGCTGGTTGACTAGGCCTTTAGCCATTGGCTGTTAGCCTTTAGCCAGAGACAAATTTGGTGCTAGATTGCAGTTCCTGGTCAGCGCGATGCAATCGCGCGAGATCAAAGTTGGTGCGCAATTGTATCACGTCACCCCCTGGCATTAAGCTTCTTCTTAGTTTTTTAGATTCATCTAATTTGCTTAAAACTCAACTCAGTGCCTCCAGCTTGCGCGATGCAATCGCGCCAGATCTGGGTCTGAGGAAAGTCGACGATGACGAAGACTTTGACAAATAGACTGACTACTGTGTTGTTATCAATCTCAGATCCTTTATTCACTTAAGGCTGCAGGTATTGCAAATGGGGTAACATTAACTTCTTAAAATCAAAAAACCCTGCGAGCTGAAGCTCTCAGGGTTTTTAGTATATACTAATTATTAATAAATTATTTCAATTGGAAAGATACTCTTCTAACCATTTGTCTTGCAGCTTCAGAGTCTTTGCTTACGGAAGTATCTACACCACCACCTTTATAAGATAGTCTTGATGCATCAATACCAGCAGCAACAACTATGTCGTAAACTCTCTTAGCACGAGCTTCTGATAATTTGTTGTTGTATGCTTTGTTACCAATTTGATCAGAATAACCTGTCAACACAGCATTAGCTTCAGGATATACTCTCATGTACTTAACAATTTTGCTGATAGCATCAAGTGAGTAATATTCTGGCTGAGTACTGTCAAACTTAAAGTAAACATTAACTAAATCATCATTAGCATCTGGCTTCACAGCTTCTACACCTGATCCAGAAGTAGTTTCAGCTATATATTCTTTAGTTACAAACATTTCTGTTAGTGAACTCTCTAACTCATCTGGCACACCATTTTGATTTGTATCAATAGCTTCGCCTTTTGAGTTTACAGCCACACCTGCAGTAGTGTTAGACTCTTTATCCAAATAATTTGGCACACCATCCTTATCTGTATCCTGCATACCGCTTTCAATCATAGCTAGTTTGTTATCAAAACCACCCATTTTTTCTTCAACCATGTTTTCAGTTGTATTTCCAACCCAGTCTGCATGTTGATCATTATCTCCTAAGTAAATAGAAACACCAGCAGTAATGTTAGCCATCCATCCGTCAAAACCAGAACGCATTGGTCTGGCATTACCATCTATACCTCTGTCTTGCATAAGATTACCCATGAAGCTTCCATCGATATTTAAAGCTACATTATCACTAAGTTTTACCTGTGGGGTTAAACCAACGATAAATCCTAAAGTGTTGTCATTTCCAGCACCATTATCAAAACTAAAAGTAGAACGCTGAACACCACCGTGAGCTAGTAAATTAAATGTATTTGTAAAGTCACTGATATTTAGAATAGAACCTAAATTTAAAACACCTTCACCTGTTAAGGTAAAAACATCTGTTGAAAAAGGTAAATAATTATCACCTTCATCTATCGTAGTGAACATAACACCCGCACGAACACCTACCTTATCATTAAACATGTAACGCCCGGAAAGGTTATAAGCCATATCGCCAAATTCGCCTGAATTGTATCCGCTACTAAATGGGCTTGATGAAGTACCTATACCAACTCCAAGGTCAATTGACCATTTGTTATACTCGGTATAAGATGAATTTGATGTATCTTCCTGTGCATTCACCATAAAAGCGAATAAAAGAAGAATTGATGTTAATAATGTAGTCTTTTTCATAATTTTAAAATTTAGTTCAAGCAAATATATAGGTTTCGAATTAATTACAATGTAAAATTAAATTTAAATTTAACAATTGCACCTTATTTTCTATTTAATTTTCACTTTTTGTCCAAAATTTGCTAATAATATCTTTAAATAGCTCTTTTAATTATCAGAAACAAAGACATAAATAGTGATAAAGACTACCGCTAAACTGGCTCCCAGGGGTGTTAACAGTTTAACTAAGTCGAAATAGAGGGCGAATCGCTACGTTCTTTCGTGTAATGGTATAATCAACAGGGCGCTTTAGGTAACTATGACTAAGACATGGACTTTGACTTCCAATAAACTAGTCAACCGGTCAACCTGCCCGACTTGCGTCAGTCAGGCGGGCTGGTAAACTGGTCTACTAAGCTTTTGGCCGTTAGCCTTTAGCAAAACACCCATCTCAATCTTCCCTCCAGGGAAGAGGTTTTGATTTCTTTTTCAAACCTAAAATTCCCTCGAGATACTGTGTAAAAACACAAGCAATCTTAAGTTTTTTTCATATTTTTATTCTTTAGGAAGTTATCTGACTATCCTGCGACGGGGCTACGGTCTCGTCTTTTTTTTGTCCAATCATAAG
>NZ_JAIQZF010000011.1 GCF_020164585.1 Psychroflexus curvus | reverse complement strand
CTCAAGGGCGATATACGTAATTGTTATCAAGGGAAGAACCATACTCTTATTGAGACCCTTTATAATTGATTCTTTAAATTTATAAATCTATATTTATATGAAATCAAACATACGAGGGAAATGCCGAAGGCAAAGGGTGTTTTCCTGGTGAGATGGGGAAACGTAAGTATAAATAAATCGATGCGCTCTATCGTATAATCGGCGGGGTGTTTTATGTAACGGTGACGAAGACTTTGACGTTGACTAAAACTACTAGTTAACTGGTATACTGACCTTCCCTAAATAAGGTTCACCGTTTTGGTTAATATACTAATTGATTATTTTCATAATTTTATACCCACCACTCAAAAACTCAAAGACTCAATAACAACTCAACTCAGGTTTGCTGCTTTTTCGTGTAATCGTGTAATCGAATATTCGAATAATCGGCAGGCGCTTTATGTAACGATGACGAAGACTAAGACTTTGGCTTCTGGTTAACTGAATTTGAAAAGAAAAATGTGAACTAACAAATTTAAATTGTTCATAATTCGGTATTCAGTATTTATTATTCAGTATTCGAAATTCCAGTGAGAACTGGGCAGCTAGTCGACTGGTGGCTAATATAAAAACCCAAAAAGCCATAATGGTATTTTATTTTGGTAACCATATTCTATATTATCTGCAACTACAAAAGCATTTTTTAAACCTTTAATTTGCTTTTTAGACTTGTCTTTACCTCCAATTTCAAAAGCATAGGTATTGTTGATTAAAAAATCTGTTTTTTCATGATAGCTCAACTTATTTTTTTGGCTTAATTGATTAGCAAAAAAAGTTTCTCTAACATTGCCTGTATTTATGTTTAGAGAAGAAAGTACAAACATTAAATTAGTGTTTTCTAAATAAACCTTAGCTGGTTTCTGCAACTTTGTATTCCCGTGAGCCTCTTTTTGCAAATGAATAGTTAAGCCTACTTCTTGCAAATAATGTAAATAGGATAACAAGGTAGTTCTATGCATATCCATTTTTTGACTCAAAGCCGCTATATTAGGCACAAAAGGGACAGACTCTGAAATGATTGTTAATAGTTGTTTTATTTTCGGGACTAAACCAACATCAATACCGCGCAATAAAGGTAGTTCTACCTCGAGCATCATGTTGATGACTTCTTCTATACGCTGTTCATATAAATCAGGCTCCTCTTTGTAAAATGGGTAGTAACCTTGTTTTAAATAGCTATTAAAATAACGAAATGGCTTTATTTTATCATTTATTAAACCTGCGATTTTTACATGATCTTTTAAAATAGCTTCCAAGGGATATTGCTCGATTTTTTTTCCTGTTTCAAGCTCAAGATATTCTCTAAATGATAATCCTTGCATGTGGTAAATAATAGCTCTACGACTCAAATCGGCTCGAGAGTTTAATATTTCCAACAGAGATGAACCTGTAAAAACTACTTTTAGCTCAAGGTGATCGTCATAAATATTTTTTAACTCTTGAGCCCAATTAGGATATTTATGCACTTCATCCAGAAACAAATACTTTCCTCCATGTCGAACGAATTCATCTGCTAAGTCAACTAATGTTTTATCTTTAAAACCGAAGGAGTCTAAACTTACATACAATGCAGTTTCTAGATTTTCACTGCAATTCAACTTTATATATTGTAATAGCAAAGTTGTTTTTCCTACGCCTCTTGCACCTTTAATTCCAATTAATCTAGCGTTCCAATTGACATCATGAATAAAACTTCTAACAAAATCCGTGCTGACCTGTTGTATTTTTTTTCGGTATCTTCTAAATAAATCCTCCATAATGCATATTGTATTATACAAATATAACTATATTTTGCATATCATGATGTGCACTATTGTTTTTTGGCTATGACTTTGACGAAGACAAGTGGTGAAGTGTCCTCCTAGTCCGCCTTAGGTGGATTGGCAGAGACAAAGACATTGACGAAGACGAAGACAAGTGGTGAGTGGTGAGCCTGCCTGCGTTCCTTGGCAAAGGCAGGGAATCTTTTTTTTCGTAGATATTAGATATCAGACGTTAGATATTAGAAAAAGGAGAAAAGAACATAGAACAATGACCTTCCCTAAATAGCGTCGACCGTTTTGCTTAATATGCTAATTGTTTATTTTCATAATTCTATACTCAACTCTCACCACTCAAAGACTCACATACTACTCAACTCAAGTTTGCTGCGCTCTTTCGTGTAAGGGTGTAATCGGCAGGCGCTTTATGTAACGATGACGAAGACGCTGAAAACTGGCTGTTGGCTTTTGGCCGTTAGCTACTGTCATCCCGAGAGAGAAGTTTTTTTTGCTTCGACGAGGGATCTTTTTATTATTTGATAATCTTAATTTAATGACTTTAATTTTAATTAAAACTTTCATTCTTTTTTAGTTCACCCTCGTTATTATTGTTTTAAGTGTTCATGAATCTCGTGCCTCGATTTGCATCGCCCAATCCCGATAGCTATCGGGAGAACCAATCCCCAAAGCCTTGGGGACTAGGCTTATTTTTATGTCTTTAAAAACTACGAAAGCAGTTCCTCCACGCAATGCCAACCGTTTCACTAGGGCATTGCTCCTTCATCCTTACTTCACTACCTTCTTGTTTTTTTACATCCATAAAAAATAGGCCAGTTTTAATATGTAAACAATGATGCTGAAGACTGTATTCTATACTCTTCACTTTAATTCCAATTGTTTTAATATGGAATTGCCTATACTGAGCGCAGTCGAAGTAGAGTCGAGATGGAATAATCTTTTGCTCCTAACAACGGAGCTTCGATACATCCGCCTGAGGCGGACACCTGCCTTTGCCGGCAACGCAGGCAGGCTCAGCCACCAATTGAAATTTTAGTGTTGGTAAATCGCTACGCTTATTCGTGTAATCGTATAATCGAATAGTGGTATAATCGGCGGGGCGCTTGAAGAAACGATGACGAAGACCTTGACTAAGACTTCTGGTTAACTAGTCAACCTGCCCGACTAGTGTCATTCAGGCGGGCCGGTCAACCTGCCCGACTAGCGTCAGTCAGGCGGGCTGGTCAACAGGTCTACCAATGTTCAGCAGTTCACTGATTCACTCCTCACTGTTCACTCTTTAATACAACAAACCAAACTGCCAGAGAGGAATAGTGTTGAGGTATCCAGTTTCAATATTATCTTTCACCAAAAAGGCATGATCAAGTCCCTTCAGCTGCTTTTTGCCTTTGCTTTTACCTCCAACTTCAAAATGTAGATGACCAATTTTGAAATCAACGTCTTTGGATGAGGTTACAATATGACTTTGGTTTAACTGATTGAAAAAAAAGGTTTCTCTCAAATTACCTGTATTTAGTTCGCCTTCAGTTAAACTATAAATAAGGTTGGTATTGTCTAAGTAAATTTTATCAACTTTCCCCAAACCCCTGATTCCACCAGTGGAGGGTCTTAATTGCCCTATCATTCCTGCCTCTTCTATATAAAGCAGATAATCTGATATATTATTCCGACTGGCCCCCAGGAATTCTGCGATTTTGGTCCTATTGGGTTTAAAAGGGACACTACGCGAAATGATAGCAAGTAATTGTTTTAACTTTCTGCCTGTAGCTACATTCATCCCTGCATACACAGGAATATCCACTTCCAGACTTTGGTTGATGATTTGTTTTAGTCGTATGTCAAAATCAGCTTCCAGGGAAAAAGGATAATAGCCTTGCTCTAAATACTTTGAAAATAAGGCTAAGGGATGCGGTAATTGTGGAGCCTCCACTTTATGGCTAAGCACCTCATCCAGAGTGTATGTCGGAAGGTCAATGTGATGAAAAAGACTCAAGTATTCTCTAAAAGACAAGCCTTTCATATGGTACATGACCGCTCTTCTGCTTAAATCGGCACTTCCTTTTTTGATATCCAGAACCGAAGACCCCGTAAACACAATCTGCAAATCTTTGTGGTAATCGTAAATGAGTTTCAGTGCTTTGGACCAGTCCGGGTATTTATGTATTTCATCTATAATGAGATGCTTACCGCCATACTTCACAAATTCACTTGCTAAATCGACAAGACTGTGACTCGAAAAATAAAAATCCTCCGCAGTCACATACAGGGTTTGCTGTTGGGGAAGATTTTTTTTAATGTGTTGAAGCACCAGTGTCGTCTTGCCTACACCTCTTGCGCCCAGCAAGCCTATCAACCGATTATCCCAGTTGATTTGAGTATGCATATACCTCATAAACCCAAGATCGGTTTCTTTTATAAGCTTATTGGCATATTCAAAAAGGCTTTCCATAGGACTGATTTTCAGTAAAAATACAAAAAACGCACTTATATAATGCGTTTTTTTATATTTTTTGCACTATTGTAGTGCGTTTTTAGTTTATAAATCTTTAGATAGCGATGTGTTATGAGTTGGTAAGGTGATTTTTATGACGTTGAAAACGGGCTTTAAGCCGTTGGCTTTTGGCTTCCCCCTAGCCCCCAAAGGGGGAATGGCTTGGCAGTGACGAAAACGATAGCAGAAGTTAAATAGTAAATATTAGAAGTAAAAAGTAGTAAGTATAATGACCTTCCCTAAATAGCGTCGACCGTTTTGCTTAATATGCTAATTGTTTATTTTCATGATTCTATACTCACCTCTCAAAGACTCAATAACTACTCAACTCAGGTTTGCTGCTTTTTCGTGTAATCGTGTAATCGAATAGTGGTATAATCGGCGGGGCGCTTGAAGAAACGATGACGAAGACGCTGAAAACTGGCTGTTGGCTTTTGGCCGTTAGCTACTGTCATCCCGAGAGAGAAGTTTTTTTGCTTCGACGAGGGATCTTTTTATTATTTGATAATCTTAATTTAATGACTTTAATTTTAATTAAAACTTTCATTCTTTTTTAGTTCACCCCCCTTGTTATTGTTTTAAGTGTTCATGAACCTCCTACGTCGGTTTGCATCGCCCAATCCCGATAGCTATCGGGAGAACCAATCCCCAAAGCCTTGGGGACTAGGCTTATTTTTATGTCTTTAAAAACTACGAAAGCAGTTCCTCCACGCAATGCCAACCGTTTCACTAGGGCATTGCTCCTTCATCCTTACTTCACTACCTTCTTGTTTTTTTACATCCATAAAAAATAGGCCAGTTTTAATATGTAAACAATGATGCTGAAGACTGTATTCTATACTCTTCACTTTAATTCCAATTGTTTTAACATCGAATTGCCTGTACTGAGCGCAGTCGAAGTAGAGTCGAGATGGAATAATCTTTTGCTCCTCACAATGGGGCTTCGATACATCCGCCTGAGGCGGACACCTGCCTTTGCCGGCAACGCAGGCAGGCTCAGCCACCAATTGAAATTTTAGTGTTGGTAAATCGCTACGCTTATTCGTGTAATCGTGTAGTCGAGTAATGGTATAATCGGCTAGTGCTTGAAGAAACGATAACGAAGACAATTGGTTAACTGAATTTGAAAAGAAAAATTTAGATTATTCATGATTCAGTATTTATTATTTAGTATTCGATATTTCAGAAGAACCAGAACTGGCCAACCGGTATACTGGTGAACTGGTCTACTGGTAAAGTGTTGAACTGGTTTTCGATACAATTTTTCGTTTCACTTAAAATCACTCGAACTGACAAAGTGGATAACTGAGTTTAGGAAACTTTATCCCAGCACCCCGATTTAATAATGCCCTAAAGCCGATACGATAACCACCAATCGGTCGGGTTCTTCAATGACTTGATACACTATTCTGTCTTTTTTATTGATACGCCGGCTCCAGTAGCCAGTTAGGTTGTATTTTAATTGTTCAGGGTTGCCTGTACCTGTATAAGGGTGCTCTGAAAGCTCAGTAATTATTTGTTCAATTTTTTTGATACTGGCTTTGTTACCGGTTTTATACACCTTATCAAAATCTAATCGTGCTGCTTTTTCTACTTTAATCCTAAACTTTCCCATAAGTTATTTGGATCAACTGTTAGGGTATTCCCTGCTTCTACACTTTGAGTACGTTCTTTAATCTTTTTTACAAAAGTGAGGTCGTATGGCGATTTTTCGGTTTCAAACCTTACGCCAAAGGCTTTTAAAAACTGCTTTATGGCTTTGGACTTTTTAGGGTCTGTTTGTATGATAATTGTTTCCATTTCATATGACTTTAGTTACAAAGTTACATATTTTATTTTTCCAAAATCTTAGTACGCTTGATCTTTGACTGGTGGGAGCCCCCTAGCCCCCGAAGGGGATCTTTTGGTAGATGTTAGATTCTAGATTCTAGATGTTAGAAAATGGAGAAAAGAACATAAAGCGCCCCCTAGCCCCGAAGGGGGAATGGATTGATAGTGACGAAAATGATAGTAGAAGTTAAATAGTAAATATTAGAAGTACAAAGTAGTAAGTATAATGACCTTCCCTAAATAGCGTTGACCGTTTTGGTTAATATACTAATTGGTTATTTTCATAATTCAATACTCACCACTCACCACTCAAAGACTACTCAACCTGCCCGACTAGCGTCAGTCAGGCGGGCTGGTCTACTGGCAAAACACACATCTCAGTTTTCTATCATTATAGCTCTTTCGATAACAAAAAATCGGTGATGTATAAATGCTGAACTCCTTCAATAGTATCTTTCCAGAAGTCATCCATAGTTACAACATATTTGGGATAGTGGTCTTTGATAGCCAATAAGTTTCCAAACTCCCTTTCTACGGTGTCTTCACTCTCCAGTTTATAAGCAACTTGTAAGTAAATTTTACGGTTATTTTTTTCGGCTACAAAATCAATTTCTTTATGGTCTAACTTGCCAATATAAACCTTGAATCCTCTTCTTTTAAGCTCTAAAAACACGATGTTTTCTAGTATCCCTGCAATCATTCTGTCGCGATTTCCCATAGTTGCATAAATCAAAGAAATGTCACTGACGTAAAACTTTTCTTGGGTTTTAAGGATTTCTTTTCCTTTTACGTCATAACGCGGAACACGATGCAAAATAAAGGCTCCCACCAAGGCGTTTAAATAATTATAAACCGTATTGATATCTATTTTGCGTTTCTGACTTTTGAAGTAATCGGCTATATTTTTACCCGAAAATGTGTTACCAATATTGTCGAAAGCATATCTAATCACCCGCTCTAATAGCTCCACATCTCTTATCTTATAGCGTTGTACTGTATCTCTAAGAATCACAGATGAGTAAATATCGTAAACGACCTTGTAAGCAGATTCCTCCGAATAATCTAAGGTATGAATTACAGGAAACCCCCCTTTCCGTAGATACTCTAAAAATTGATTTCCTGTATTTTTAGCCTCCGAAAAATAATGCTTTCTAAAGTGTAAATATTCCTGGAATGACAAGGTAAAAATCGGAATTTCAACGTACCGCCCTGCCAAATAGGTGGCTAATTCTGATGAAAGTAAATGTGAATTAGAACCTGTAAGATAGATGTCTACATCAAAATCAACTAAAAAGGAATTAACTGCTTTTTCCCAATCTTTTACTTTCTGGATTTCATCTAAAAGTAAGTAGTATTTTTTTTCTTGTTGAATTTGATTACTTATAAATTGATACAGTTTTGATGCTTCCAATAGGTCTGCGTATCTAAAACTCTCCAGATTAATAAAAATGATATGCTCTTGTTCCACTCCCCTTGTCAACAGTTCATTTTTAAGCAACTGCAACACTGTGGATTTGCCTGAACGTCTAATGCCAGTAATAATTTTAATCTGTGGCCTACCAATAAATGGCTTAATGGCCTCTATATATCCTGAACGTGAAATCATATTTTTAAGGTTATGGGCGTAAAAATATGGTTATTTATTTAATTTTTATGGTTATAAGCCTAAATACTTTGATTTACTTAAAGGTTTTGTAGTGATTTTTCGTGCAATCGTGTAATCGCATAGTGGTATAATCGGCGAGGCGTTTTAGGGGAAGTGACAAAGACATGGACTTTGACGAAGACGTTGGAAACTGGCTGTTGGCTTCCCCCTAGCCCCCAAAGGGGGAATGGCTTGGCAGTGACGAAAACGATAGTAGAAGTAAAATAGTAAATATTAAAAGTACAAAATAGTAAGTAAAAAGTAGTAAGTATAATGTCATTCCCTGATATAGGTTGACCGTTTTGCTTAATATGCTAATTGTTTATTTTCATAATTCTATACTCACCACTCAAAAACTCAAAGACTCAATAACTACTCAACTCAGGTTTGCTGTTCGATTGCAATTCCTGGCTATATCAGGATTGGGACGGTTCTCGATAGTTCTGCTGAGTTGGGTTTGCATTGGCCGATCAGGTGTCACGAAACGCAAACAATAACAAGGTGGGGTATTTTATGTATTGTAACTATAAATCACTGATCGATCAAGCTATTTCCCAAGTGAAACTAATGAAATAACATTGATTCCGTCGGGACGTCGGTAACTCATGCCTGTTCCCGTAATGATATTTAATGATTTTGGAATTTCCATTTTTCCTGAGTCAATATTAGCTTCAAACTTTTTAAGATTTTCTGCTGCTTCATCAATATAACCTACACCTAGTTTGATTTCAAATGCTGCATAATCTCCATTGCGTTTCTGCACGATAGCATCTACTTCATAGCCATAAGAATCATTGTAGTGGTATACTGTAGCATCATTTGCTTTTGCATATACATTCAATTCGTGTATGGCTAATGATTCGAACAGAAACCCTGTATAGTTAAGATCTTTCATCAATGATTCTTTTCCCAAACCCAAAACAGCAACTGCTAAAGAAGGATCGCATAAATGTCTTTTGGGGGATTTACGTAAAGAGGCAGCTGAACGAATATGAGGGTTAAAAGCCGGTTGCTCAAAGAGAATCATTAATTTGGACAAGGCATTCAAGTAATCGGAAAGTGTATTTCTTGATAATTCGTTATTTTCATTTAGTTGAACGTCTTTTCCTAAGGTCTTATTATCGACTAAAGTTGCGATATTTCTGGAGAGAGAGCGCAATAAACTTCTTACTTTATGAGGATTACGCTTCACGCCTGATACCTGACTTATGTCCACCTCGCAAAGCAAATCAATATAAGCCCGGTTCATATTCAAAGCCTCTTTTAGCCCAGAATCAATGAGCGTAGGCCACCCCCCTATGCATATTCTGTCAACAATATATTCCAATGAAATAGCTGGTTCATAATAGTCATTTACAGTTCCACTAAGCAAATCCGAGACTTTTACATTTCCTGTGGAGTATCCTAATTCTTGCCAGGTCATCGTGTCCATTTGCAAGACGGTAAAGCGTCCGGCACCACTATGAAGCTTCACATTTTCAGGTGGATTGGCAGACCCTGTAAGTATAAATACGCCTTTAGTCTTCCGTTGATCGACTTCATGCCTCACATAATTCCATAGTTCTGGTTGCTCTTGCCATTCATCAATCAATCTTGGAGTTTCTCCTTCCAATAATAACTGTGGATTGGTTCTCATCATGACCGAAACTTGTGGGTCTCGATCCATTTTCAGAATACTTTTCGCATATTGAGTTGCCGTTTCAGTTTTCCCGCAAGATTTAGGTCCTTTAATTAATAAGGCCCCAGAAGCTGACATCTTTGATACTAAGTCATCTTCAACCAATCTTTTTACATAACCCATGACATTTAATTTGTTATACAAAAGTAATTTAAAAATTAATTTGTGCAAATTTAAGCATTTTCATTGTGCAGTTTTAAGGGTTTTTTTTGTGCAGATTTAAGAAATTTGTTGTTGGCTGTTGGCAGTGACGAAGACGTTAACTTTGACGAAGTCATTGACGAAGACAAAGACCAAACGAAAACATCAAGCCATCGAACAAACTCTCCGCCTGAGGCGGAAGGGGCCGGGGGAGGAATTTACTTTTTTACTTGGCAAAGCCAGGTGTTTTGATGATAATCAAAACGTATCGAAATGACCATTTCTACTGTCATCCCGAGAGAGAAGTTTTTTTTTGCTTCGACGAGGGATCTTTTTATTTTTTGATAATATTAATTTAATGCCTTTAATTTTAATTGAAACTTCCATTCTTTTTTAGTTCACCCTCGTTATTATTATTTTAAGTGTTCATGAATCTCGTGCCTCGATTTGCATCGCCCAATCCCGATAGCTATCGGGAGAACCAATCCCCAAAGCCTTGGAGACTAGGCTTATTTTTATGTCTTTAAAAACTACAAAAGCAGTTCCTCCACGCAATGCCAACCGTTTCACTAAGGCATTGCTCCTTCACCCTTACTTCACTACTTTCTTGTTTTTTTACATCCATAAAAAGTAGGCCAGTTTTAAATTCTTACCTATTAATAATGAAAAAATCTAGATTCTTTACTCTTCACTTTAATTCCAATTGTTTTAATATGGAATTGCCTGTAATGAGCGCAGTCGAAGTAGAGTTGAGATGGAATGGGGAGTAGATATTAGATTCCAGATGTTAGAAAATGGAGAAAAGAACATAGAACAAAGAGGAATGACCTTCCCTAAATAGCGTTGACCGTTTTGGTTAATATACTAATTGGTCATTTTCCCTTATCATTGCTCCAGTTCCTATGGTTGTTAACCAATTACTATTACGGTACTTCCTGAGTAATTCTGGACTGTAGCCTTGCTCCACTAGCCAACTACTAATTAACACAACTCCGGATGGCTGTAATTTTAACAACCTGTTTATTTTGGATGGTTTAACGGTACTCATAGTTCATTTTTATATGCTAAAATAAACAAATTCATTTATTTAGTTTATTTAAATTTATTTTAATGCACTCTGAGTTCATTTAAAAGCTTTCAAACAAACTGGTTGGTTATTACGGGTTTTTTATTGCGGGTTGCGGGTTAACTCGGAATAGAGCGCAGCGACAAACTCGCAATAAAGCGCAAGCGACTTAAAATTTCCCGCCTTTGTAACTTGTTGTTTTTAAGTACGACATAAATGAACCAAGTTGATTGCCAATTGATTTTGTTATGTCTGTAAGCTCTTTAAATTCTTCTTGATTAATAATTGCTGCATCTAAAGCTCTATATAATTGTGAACTCAGCTCACCTGCACTTCCTTTTGAAATTGAAAGAAATTGTTTAAACTCTTTATTACCATTTCTCTCAAATCCCTCTGCAATATTATCCATTATGCTACCGCTTGTTTTGAACAAATGATTGATCAGAAAGCCAGTATTTTTATCGTCTTTACCCTTCAAAATCTGAAACATTTTTTTATTCAATTCACGAGCATCCTGCCACACTTTTAAGTCCTCAAATGATTTTATTTTACTCATTATTATTGGGGTTGGTTATTGCGGGTTTGGTTATTACGGGTTTTTTTATTGCGGGTTGCGGGTTAACTCGCAATAGAGCGCAGCGACTAACTCGGAATAAAGCGTAGCGCTAACTCGCAATGGAGCGCAAGCGACTAACTCGGAATTATTACGGGTTACGGGTTTGGTTATTACGGGTTCATTATTACGGGTTGTTGGTAAATCGCTACGATTATTCGTGTAATCGGCAGGGCGTTTTAGGGGAAGTGACAAAGACATGGACTTTGACGAAGACGGCGGAAGGGGCTGGGGGAGGTATTTCTCCCCCTCCTTGGGAGGGGGCTGGGGGGAGGATACTACATAAACGAATCATAATACCACATACTACTATCAAATCTGTAATCGTCGTTTTGGGAATCCTGGAGGGTAGGCTTGCCGCTTAGCGGTTTGATGGCGGACACATAGCCGGAAGGAATAAATAAGATGTTGTGATCCTCTGCTTTAAGGACATATTCTTTTTATAATGCTAAAAGTGAAATTCATCAATCGCCGAAAAACTCATTCAAAGCTTGAGACGGGCATGCAAAGTGACAAATAACAGTTTTAAGAATGAAACTTGATGGGTTTTGCAGGAATCCCTACAGCGGTGCAATTTGCAGGTAAGGATTTTGCAACAACGGCTCCTGCACCAACAATAGTATTTTCTCCAATCTGTAACTGATTAATTATTTTTGCACCTGTGCCTACATAAACTCCTTCTTCAATAGTTACTTCTCCTGAAATGTTTACCGAAGGCATAAAAGATGAGAAGCTTTTAATTTCAGTATCATGACCTACTGTACAAGACAAGTTTAAAGTCACAAAATCTCTTATTATAATGTTACAGGTGACAACTGCGTTAGCGCAAATAACACAACCTTTTCCTATGATAACATCATCCTTACCTAGCCAAACATTCGGGTGAATAAGAGTAGGATATTTGAATTCAAAATTTTCTAATCGTTTAATTATATTTTTTTTTACATCAGAAATCCCAATACCCAATGCTATTGATATTTTATCATCCCTTTTTGTCAAATCATCAATTGAACCTAGATAGGGCAAACCATTAATAGTATTTGGCAAGTTTTTATCATCATCATAGAAACCGATAATATCATACTTAGGTTTGTTTTCATTAATTTGATCTATCAACATTTTTACTTCACGACCAAAACCTCCGGCTCCTATAATTGCTATTTTATCTTTCATAGTTTTTATTTTTAGGATTCTATATTCCCTTTAAACTTTTCTGCTGTAGCCTGCCCAGCCTGATTTATACCTTCTGAAACAAAGACTTTTTTTATAGTTAAAAATAGGATTTTTATATCTAATGCAAAGCTTTGATTCCTGACATACTCAATATCCAATCTAAATTTATCTTCCCAGGAAATAGCATTTCGTCCATTGACCTGTGCCCAGCCGGTAATGCCTGGTTTAACCTGGTGGCGTTTTTAAAAAATTTTATTTTAACATATTTGTCTTTCTACACAAAAAGCTTCCGCTCTACTTACACCGATCGTGGAACCCCTATATTTTGCCAAGGCTTCCAGCGCTTCTAATGATCGTGAATGAGGGAATTCTTTCAATTGAGATGTAAAACACTTCATTGATTCAATCTTGTTTTTAAACACATCACTAACATCGACAAAATGATTGGGTACGAAAGGTCTTTCTTGGTAAGGAGTCCATTCAGTTTCAGAGAGAGTCTCATAGCAATAGATATTATTTATTTTATATTTTCCCTGAGGTCTTGCAGCAACCAAACCAGCTCTATATATTGCTTTATGATCTTGGTGAATATCACCAGGGTGAGGAAGATACAAATGTGTTGGACGAAAGTTATAGAACACTTTTGAGAGCTCTAATGAGATTTTATACTCTGGAAAAGCATTTAGAGAAGGTGCTGGAAATTCCATAAATATAGTTTCCTTTATTCCTAAAGCGTTGTGAGCCTGTAGCGCCTCTTTCCTAACGAAATCTATATCGGAGTCCGTAAATAATTGAGGTGCACCTTTACTTGCATTTGTCGCAATTACAATCTTAACTTCATCACCTTGTTCTATATGTTTTGATATTGTTGCTCCACAACCTAGCACTTCATCGTCTGCATGTGGCGCCAGAACTAAAACTTTATTCATTTGAAATGTTTTTTAATAGTTTTTTAATTTTAAAAATTTCATCTTCAATATCGTAACCCAATTTATCCCCTACTCTAAGCTTAAGATTATTTTCTAGAGTTAAATTTTTAAGCCATATAAGACCAGTTCCACACTGAACCAAATAGCCTTTTAGATCATCTATTATTAGGACACGACCGACAACACCTTTAATTGGAATATTTTTTTCTAAAGAACTTTTCCAAATAATCATTTTTTCATCTTTAAAGTAAGTGTAGGCTCCTGGATGAGGGCTAGTACTTGCCTTTATTAATCTATCAATATAATAAGCTGAATTATTCCAATTGATAATTCCGTCTTCAGCAGTTCTTTTACCATACCAAGTCGCTTCACTTTCCTCTTGCTGAATTGGTTCCCAAATTCCTCTTTTAAGTTGGGGTAACCAATCAGACAGGCTAATATTTATGGCTTCTTCTATTTTTTTTCCTACTGATGTAGCATCATCCTCTTCTTCGATATCAAAAGTTTCCTGAACGAAAATAGGCCCATCGTCAGCTCCTTTTCCCATAAGGAAAAAAGTTGCTGTGCCTTTAGCTTGTTCCAAGACTGACCATGCTAGTGGAGCTCTTCCTCTTCCTTTCGGCAAGTGAGTGGGATGAAAACCTACACAACCTAATCTAGGCATATTTAGCCAATCTTCAGACATCAGTTGTGAAAAGCCAACCGCAAAAATAATATCAGTTTTTTTTTCTTTTGCCCACTGAATATTTTCACTGTCATTAATCCTTTTAAACCCTTTGTAATTTAAACCATACTGGTTTGACAAATCTTCTAAGTCTACCCATCCTGATACTTTTTCTTTTAAAGATGGTTCATGACCTAAGACTCCAACTATATTAAAATCATACTCGATAAGTTTTCTTAGGGTGTGTTTTGCTGTGATAACTGCCCCTATAACTATAATTCTATACATTAGGTTTGTTTATAAATTTATCTTCACCGTATACAACTATCAATATAGTTTTAAAAAAAATCTTCAAATCTAAAAGGAAGGACAAATTTTCAACGTACTCTCTGTCATATTTCCATCTTTCTTCCCAGGATAAATAGATATTCCCATTTATCTGAGCAAGTCCAGTGAGTCCTGGTTTTACTTTAAGTCTTTGTTTACCGTCCTCATTAAAATCAACTAACTGGTTTACCATACAAGGTCTTGGCCCAACAATAGACATATCACCTTTGATGACATTAATTATTTGTGGTAACTCATCAATCTTATAGCGCCTTAAATAACTCCCTATGGTTGTGACTTCACTATCGCCTGACAATATTTCTCGAGTAACATCCCTTTTTTTGTTTAACATGGTTCTAAACTTATATAATTTAAATTTCTTACCATGTTTACCTAGCCTATATTGAAAAAAAAATGGTGTTTCCTTTTCAAATAATAAAATCAGGAGGATGACTAATACTAATAAAGGTGAAATAAGTAGAAAGAAAATTAACGAAACCACTAAATCAAAAATTCTTTTAAAAATTACTTTATACATAATTAAAACATTTATTATTTAGTAAATACAATAGTAATTTTTAATTAATTTTTGTGATTATTGGTATCCATTAAGGCTTTTTTCAAGACTTTTATGTATCCAATAGCCAGAACTACTCGGTCGAAGTGTTTTTTAGCATGGTCGAAGCCGTTTTTACCCATTTGTTTGAGTTGCGATGGATCGTATTTTAAAATTTCTTTAATCCCCTGAGCTATTTCTAGAGTGTTTTCGGGTTCAAGGTATACGCCACATCTTGCTTCATCAACAAGATCTCTAGAAACTCCGTCAATCAATAATAAGACAGGTTTTTTACAGGACATATAATCAAAGGTTTTATTGGAATAGATGGTTTTAAATGTATCTACTTTTTTCAAAACTGAAGCGCCCATATCTGAAGATAGTATGTATTTGAAGACTTCCGATTTCGGAACACTGTCTCTGAATATAAATTGATCTTGTAAATCTCTTTTATTGACTTCATTCATAAGTTCATGCTTTTTCATACCATCGCCAATGAGCTGAAAAACGACATGGGTTTCTTTTAAATGCTCTGCTGCATCTACCAATTGAATCAAATGGTTGGCTACACCATGGGCTCCCACATAAGTGATGATAAACTTATCTTCTAGACCCAGACTTGTTTTAAAGGCTGGAGCATCAAAATCACTAAGCAAACTTTCCGCTAGACTAAAATCGGCTGCATTAGGAATAAAGGAAATTTTATCCTTGTCTATATCTTTATCTTCAATCAGTTTTTTTCTAAAAGCAGGAGTAAGCACGTTTATTTTTTCAGCTCTTTTGTAGATAAAAGCTTCAAACCAATAGGCGAATTTGATAATCCATTTGTTGGTTAAAACACCAGTATCTATAGCAGATTCAGGCCATAAATCGCGTATTTCAAATACAAAAGGTTTACGTTTTAATTTAGATAAAACATAGGCAATAATCCCCACAAATAAAGGAGGAGAAGTAACTAAAATGACATCATACTCTTTTCGAGTTTTGAACATGCCTGCCCATATCCCCGAAAACACGAAAGAAAAATAAGCCCATAATCGTCCTATAAAATTGACATTGTAGCTATCTGAAACATGACAGCGAATAACATCTGCATTTTTGTAAAAATTAAGATCCTTATAAAAGTACTTACCCTTATATTTTTCTGGTTTCTTACCTGTTGCATAGTGAACCATGCCAGAAAGCACAGTTATCTCATAGCCTAAATCTGACCAATGCTTCACCATTTCATTAAATCGACTACCGCCTCCGTCATTTTTCTCCAAAAAATATTGATGGATTAAAAGTATTTTCATGTTTTAAAAACTAATTTGTGTAGTGATTCGATTGGTTGTTGAAGAAAATTGTAGGTTCTGAATAGGATGCTTTTCCAAATAATATAATGAAGCTTCGCTTTTGCTAATTGTCGGTGTTAAAATTTCTAAATTTTGATCTACAGCTTTTAAATTAAGCCCTTCACTGACAGGGATATGCCAGAACACTGTAGCTTCAGTTTCTTTGGATTTCTCAAAAGTATCCTTTACTGTTAACTGACTTAAGTTAGTATCCAACTCAAAACTTCTAATGTGTTTATTTTGATTATGGTCTTTGTAAGATGCAGAAAAACTATAGATACTAGATTTTTTCTCTAATGGCTTTTGAATTGAGGCTTTTAGCCAGCCGCCATATAAGAATCGACTTATTTTAGGCATTTGTTCATGATGGCCGAATTGAACGGTATTATGTGCTGTTACCGATTTGAATCTATCGGTTTCACTGCCAGAATTATAAGAATAAGTTCCAGAGTCGCATAGTACATTTTTACCATTAACCCACAGGTCCATATGAAAAGCGTCTGATGAACTGGGTCTAAACTGATCCTGTGGTAAACGCATGTATAAACTCAGTTGCTCCTCTTTAACGTAAAGAAACTGCTTATCTAATATTCCAAATTTAAGTTGATCTGATTTATATAAAGGAAAATTTAAATAAGAACTGGGATAGCGCCACCATAATGCTTCGTCAAAACCATCGCGATGCTGATTATTGTAAACTCTTTTATTTAAAAGCACTCCAAAAAAGAGCTGAGTTGATGGTCGAAAATCTCGATAATCGCACTGATGAAGGTTTTCGAACATAGCACCATCATTAGAACCTAAGTTTGGTGTGTTTCCTTCTTCATTGGCAGTCATGGTTATTTGCCACTGCCCTAACTTTAGTAGTCGCTCGTTGACCCGATTAGAAAACTTTGGCTCATTATAACGCTGCATAGCATACACTACCCAACTAAAGGTGTCAACGACCACCCGATGATAAGTGACCGATTGTTGTGCAAATGTCCCCTGTCGTGCAATTAATTTTAAAACCCGATTAATTAATAGTTTACGACCACGTTTTTTGTAGGAGCTAAGTTTTTTTAAGGAAACTTGGAGTTCCTTTTGTTTTAACAAGAATGTTGCTCCTATGTATAATCCAGCTGTTTCTGAAGTCCCATGGTTATTGTCCTGAGCAATCGCATAATTGATGTTTCCTGAAATACGCTCCAGGTGCTCAAAAATCAGTTGTTGCAATGGCTGAGAAGCCTCAAAGTCTTGATCTAGAATTTGAGAGGCAGTCACAAGTTTCATCACTCGTATAGCCGTTTCTTGTCCACATTTCCAGTTTGGCCCACAGTTTTTTGGATTTTTTTGACTCCAATCTTGTAACCAAACATTAAGCGTCATCAAATACTTTTCATCTCCAAAGACTTTATAAGCACGAGCTAAATCAGTGAGCCAGTCGAAACGGGATGGCTCCCATAAGATTTTGATATCCCCCGTGTTTAAATCAAAATCACTAAGCTCTGTCCAGTGTTTATATGGATTATTGAGCTTACTAGCTTCAAACGGGTTAGTAAACCAATTTGGAGGATTCCCCACCTCAAAGCCATGGTGATGGAAATAGTCTAACTGACCCTGCATGATAGCATCTGCTCTTTCTTTCAATTGCGGCTTCCATTCCTTTGGATAATTGGATGCTAGAGAAATACTTTTATAAAAAATCCCTTTTACTGGATTTCCCAGTGGGAACTTTGCTTTTCGCAAGCCCAATTTTGAAGAAGTGCGATACCAAAGCATATAAGCCACATTCCAATAGCCTAGCTTGGGTAAAAGTGGAAGTAAGAGACTAAGTTTTTTTAGCATTTTTTTTGGCGTTAGGCTGTAGGCGATAGTCTTTAGGCTGCTTATAGCTTTTGACTTAGACTGTAGATTCGTTTTTTTAGATTATTTATTTTTTCATCTAATATTGTATAAGTTTCTTCATTAATGAAGTTTAAATCTTTTGATAAAAGGACAAAATATTCCAGTTCGTGAGCTGAGCCTAGGGCTATTTGTAAGAAACGGTTAAAGTCTTTGTCTGATTTTCTTCCACATCCTTCGCTGATATTGGAAGGAATTGAATATGCTGCTCTTTGCATTTGAGAAATAATCTGATATTTTTCTGAGTTTGGAAAATCTTTAGTAACAGAGTAAATATCTAGTGTCAGTTGATGACTCAGTTTCCAGATATCATAGTTTTTGAAGTTGCGCATTTTGTTGGTTTTAAGGCTGTAGGCGGTAGGCTGCTTATAGCTTATTGCTTATAGCTTATTGCTTAAGGCTTATAGCTTACGGCTTTTTCCTTCTAAAAAATTATTTATGACAAAGTTACCCAAGCTTTGGACTTAAGGCTTTCAATCGCCGCAAAACTTGCATTTGTTGTGTTGACTAAACTATCAAAAGGAATGATAGCATCGCCTTTATTTTCAATTTGTTGGACTAATTTGGTGAATTGTGCTGAATGCCCCTTATCCATTTTTGATTTCAATTTACTAAACCCTTTAAAGCCATAGCCTTTTAAAACTCGCCAGTTATCAAGTGTGAGTGTACGCTCTTGAGAATAAACCTCAACCCGTTCTTTGCTATAGGATTTACTTCCATTGGAAAAATAATTTATAACCCCAGTTGAGCCATTCTCATATTTTAGTAAAATACTTGCATTGTCTGTGTTTTCTTCAGGATTCACCCCCATAGCATTCATACAGACCTCTGTGACTTTACTTCCTGTGAGATAAGAAATTAAGTCTATAAAGTGACAAGCTTCACCAACAATTCTACCACCACCAATTTTTAAATCATGCACCCATACATTGCTGGGGATCATACCAGCATTCATGGTTGCAATGACATTTATTGGGCTATCTGAGCTGCCTAAGACTTCCTTCATTTTTGTAGCAAATGGAGAAAAACGTCGGTTAAAACCAACGCTTAATACTGAATTACTTTTCTGGTAAGTCTCAATTATTTGATTTAACTCCTCAGGATTGAGAGCTAGAGGCTTTTCTACAAACACGTTTTTATTAGCTTCCAAAGCTTTTAAAACCATTGGAGCATGTAAGTTGTGTCTGGTAGTTATTAAAACTGTATTCACAGTATCGTCTTCAAGCACCGTTTTTATATCTGTTGTGCTTTTAGAAATATTAAATTTTTTGGCTAAAGCTGTTCCTGAAACACCACCACTACTTACAACGCTAACGATGTTGGCATTGGTTTTACTCAATTTTGGTAGCATGGTCATTTTAGTAAAATTACCAGCTCCTACTATGGCTAAACCATTATTTTTACTGTTGTTTTCATTGCTTTTTAAAACAACCTGATTGGAATAATTGGAATTGCTATAGGTTAAAATAGAAGCTATAGCTTTGGAAGCTCCTATCTCACCATAAATTTTTTGGTAGTCTTCCAAAGGAATGACTTCTGTAATCAATGGTTTTACCTGAATGTTTCCAGCACTTATCGCTTCTAAAATAGTTTGAAAATTGCGTTGCTCTGTCCACCTTACAAAAGCAAGTGGATAATCCTGCCCTTGTTGCTCATATACATCATCGTAACGTCCAGGACCGTAGGAACAAGACACCTGGAACGTTAATTCCTTCTCATAAAACTCAGCACGGCTCAGTTCTAAACCAATAACCCCAACCAAAATAATCCGTCCTCGTTTACGACTCATTTGAGCTGCTTGCGAGATCACTTCATTAGACTTTGTAGAGGCCGTTATAATGACACCGTCTGCACCAATGCCTTTGGTTTTATTCATTACTGTTTTTACAGGATCGTCTCCCTGAGCAGGATTAATGGTTTCTATACCAAATTGCTCTGCCAAATCTAATTTAGACTGGTCAAAATCAATACCAATAACTTTACAGCCGTTGGCCTTAAGCAATTGCGCTGTCATCAAACCAATAAGACCTAATCCAGTGACTACTATGGTTTCTCCTAGAGTTGGCTGGCATAAACGAATCCCTTGTAAGCCAATAGCGCCAATGACTGTGAATGCTGCTTCTTCATCGCTAACATTTTCTGGGATTTTAGCCACCAAATTTTTAGGTATAGAAACAAACTCAGCGTGTTGGCCATTGGAAGCTACCCGATCTCCTACCTGAAATTCTGAAACACCCTCACCAACAGCAATAACCTTACCTACATTACAATAGCCTAGAGGTAATGGCTCGCCTAGTTTATTAAATACCGCTTCCAGTGTGGGCAATAAACCTTCTGTTTTTATTTTATCGAGTACCTGTTTTACTTTATCAGGCTGTTGGCGAGCTTTAGAAATCAAGTTGGATTTACCAAACTCTACCAGCATACGCTCTGTCCCTAGTGAGACTAAGCTTTTGGAGGTTTGGATTAATACCTGGCCTGACTTTGCTTTAGGTGCCGGTACTTCTTCTAATATGGTGTCTCCTGTTTTAAAGGATTGAATGATTTGTTTCATTTAAATATCTGTTATGACTGCTTTTAATTTTCCTGAATGAGTTCTTGGAAGTTTATCAAAGTATTCTATTTTGATTCTAACTTGTGAATCTGTAATTCTTTCTTTTATGGATTCTAATAACTTCTCTTCTTGATTATTTTCATCATAACCTGGAATTTTAACCACTCTAAAAATTAATTTTTTTGTATTTGGCTGATACACTTGAGCTTCCCTTACGTATTCAATATTTTTAAAAATCAAATTCATAGGACCGAAACTATTGCCATTTGGTAAGGTGACAAAATCTTTTGAACGACCTAAAATTTCTTGAACAATAAATTCATTGCCCTCATGCTTAATTTTCACTAAATCACCAGTATCATATCTTATTAAAGGAAAAGCAGGATTAGTAAAATTTGTACCAATAATTTTATAGATTTCTTTATCATCCGTAGGTATAAATTCCACATAAGAAAAATCTTCGTCAATTCGCAATTTTCCATCAGGCCTCTCGCTAATATTAGCAACCCCTTCTGCGAGGCCATAATGTTGTCTAACTGGGACCTTAAAAGCGGTTTCAATTTTAATTTTTTGTTCGTTCGTTAGATTCTCAGCTCCAATTGTAATCAATTTGAGTGATTCAATTGGACAAAGATTTAATTCAATTATGTAAGATGCTAATAAGTTTAACTGTGAAGAATAGCCATGCAACCAAGCTAATTTTTCTTTTTTTATTGTATTATAATAATGTTCAGCATTTTTGAAATTAAGATGTATGGGACTAAATAATATTTGCTTACCAATATAATCTTTCCTAAAAAAAGGCGGTTCTTTTTGACTTTGTGGAACAATGACCTTTCCCCCAAACCACCCACACCAAGTCCCGAGTTCTATACCATTTTTATTTCTATATCTCCACCAAACAGCCCATTGTCTATTAATTGCATCAAGAGTTATGGGGAAATTTAATGGATTACCTGTCGTTCCACCTGTACTTACGTAAATGATTTTATCGCTTACGTTATTAATATTAATGATTTCTTCAATACTCTCTTTGACCTCATTTTTATTAAGAATAGGCAGTTTTGTTATTTCTTTATATAAATTATTATTAAGATTAACATCATATTTCTCAAACTTTTTATTCCAATAAGGAGACTTTGCAGCAGTTTTTAAAAAATTATAAAACAAATCTTCATTATCAACCTTTCCGTTTTTATATAGTTTTAAATATTTATGGAATTTTCTGTTATATCTGGTGAATCTAAGTTTGATTGCGTATATATTAACCAAAATGTTTTGAAACACAATGGGTGTTGAACTATATAATTTATTCATATCAATTTTGAATTAAGCCTATAAGTCTATTATGCTCATCTGTGTACGAATAAGCACTAGGGGGCAAGTTTTTTAAATTTCTTTTCCACTTATCGAAAGATATTGTGTCTATATTTAGTATTTGATCAACTGAATCTTCCATATTATTCATATCAATTGAAAGACCTAAATTTTTTTCATCAACTATATTTCCATCAGCAGTGCCTACCTGAGTAATCATTGGCTTTTTATAAAAACATGCTTCATAAAACCTATTAGCGCGAGCAAATTGTGAGTTTTGATGATTATGAGCTACCCAGCTAAGATCTATGGAGCTATATAAGTTAGGTAAATCCGAAGGAGATTGATAAGTGCCAAAATATTCAATATTATTTAAACCTTTTATTTTTTCTATATAATTTTCTGTTCCTAGAAATTTTCCAGCTATGAAAACATGGATTTTATTTTCCCTTTGATTTGCTAATTCTATTAACATATCTAAAGATTTTTTTGACCTGATGAGACCAAAATATCCAATTACAATTTTATTTTCATTGAATGATTTATCGTTGCTGTTTTGTATGTATTTCTTTGGATCGATTTTATTTTCAAGAATGAAATTTTTACTCCTGTCGTGATTTTTTAATGCCTCAAAATGTTTCAAATATTCTTTAGAGGTAAGAACTAATATATCAACATACTTTAATAGAATGTTTTCAATAAAATTTATGGTTTTTGATTGTAAATTACTTGAAGTACGACCCCCTAAATCAGCAATTTCATATATCAATTTAAATTTTCTTTTATTAAATGTAGACAAAATTAGTAGCAGAAGTAAATCCATACTAAATACATAAAAAACATTCGTCGTATTCGCTTCACGTCTGATTTTTGGAATGTTTTTTAAAATTTTAAAAAATCTAATAATGTATTTACCATGATTAATTTCTCCTAAAGATTCATTTTCTACTTTGTGAGTTCCTTCCCCATAATAATCTCTTCTATAATATAATAATTTGAATTCTGCGCCACTTAATTCATTTACAATATTATTAATACGCCTTTCAATTCTGGCGTCTTTCTGAACTGGTGATAAAAAAATAATTTTCATTAATCAATTTATACATTTAAAAGTTCAAGGATTTTATCTTCTTGCTGGCACCAATTAATTTTTTGTTTATTTTTTATTATCATTTCTTTATACAACTCTGACTTAATATTTATACTCCTTATCGCTTTTTTTAATATTTCAACATTATTTCCATCATCTTCTAAAACTATTCCAAAATTATTTGAATCGACAAGATCTTTCATGGGTTCATTGCAGCCTACAATGACAGGAATACCATAACTTAGAGCCTGATACATACGGTTAGGTTCACAATACCGATTATTAGGATTAGATATATCATACAATACAACACTGAATTTAGCATTTTTTAAATATATTGGAATATCAAGTTGATTAACCATTCCTGTATTATAGACTTTATTTTTAAAACCAATATCACCATATTTATCTAATAATTTCTTTTCATCTTGTTTATATAGCCCTCCCACAATTACAATTTTTAAATCAGTTTCAGAAAGAATAGCTTCTAATGTGTTATAAGGAAGCCTATCTTCCTTAGAAATACCTTGCAAATAAACGTATTCATGATCATTAAGCCAATTCATAAAATTTTCATCTGAGCCTAAACCAGTTTTATCTGAAAAAATGTTGTCTGGGTAGTTCCTGATAGAGATATGCTTGTTAACAATTTCTATCACCCCGTTCCTTCTCAAATAATCAATTCGATAGCTATTAGCATGAAGCATATAAGAGCAATTCTTTTCAATGCGATGGAATAGAGACTTAAAGGGTTTCTTATAGAAGCTTTCCGGTAATTCATGCTGATCCCATATGAATTTATTCTTAGGTGCAAATAATGCAAAAATAGCTGTTTCCTCTCCGTGAATCCATTGCATATCGTAATGCTTAAGTTTACTCTTTACTTTCAAGTAAAACTCTAAGGATTTCAATATTAAATTATTTTTTTGCTTTAGTTTTTCACGAGATTTTAATTTTATAGATTCGAACGGTATTCCATAAGATGTCACACCTTTTCCTTCTCTATTATCTGAAAAATTAACAAAGATTTTTATATCAGCTATTTTAGATAAAGTGATACACTCTTTCCTGATACGGTCATCATATTCAAGACCATTAGTACGGGCTATCATAGCTATTTTTAAATTTTTAGCTGTTTTTTTTTTCATGATGAGTTATGAATATCAATATTATTAAAAATAAAATCGAATTATGCCTTAATAAGGAGTCAATGTTTAGCGATGCAATTAAAAATATAATTAATGTAAAAGGGACAATGCCAGATGATGATTCCCGATACATATAGTGTAAAATCCACAAAAATAGGATTAGAGGAATCATGCCATACCTCAAAAGAATATTTACTAAAGATGTATCCGTTATAATCATAGGCTCAGCACCAGTGGGTTTTTGCCAATAAAATATAGGTTTATCAATAGGCAAACCTATGATCCAATGCCCTTCATTGACTCTTTCAACGATGCCTTCATAAATTACAGTCCGAGAATTTTCAATAGCAGATTCATATAAGTTTGTTTGCCCTAAAATAATTGATAATATTCTTCTATCTAATTGTCTTTGAACCTGTTCTATATTATTGTATGACCATATTACAATTCCAAAAAGAATTACAGATAGACTTATTAATTTGAATACATTTTTAAATGATAACGTTGTAAATGACAAATACAAAAATTCGAGAGCTAGGATAGCTAAATAGGTTCTGTTAAAGGATAAAATTAAGGATATAACACTTAAAACAGAAGCTGTTTTAACCAATAATCCTTGATTATACCATTTGTCTTTATCTTTAAATAACAAATAAAGTCCAATAATACCAAAAGCTGCATTTGAATTCGTAATTCTACCTCGAAATACTTCTATTATATTGTCACTAGCTTCTATATCATTATAAATAGGGAGCATTATGAAAATGGAAATAATAGATAGAATTACTGATGATATTATGGCCCATAATAACACTTTCCAAATCACCCTAATATCTGCTCGCACGCCTTGAGCCAGCAATACCACTGACGAAAATAAAGGTAAACCAACTCTTACAGCTTTAAAGGATTCTACTATAGATTGGTTATACAGCAAACCTTTAATTATAATTTCTGTAAAAAGTATAATGAATAATAATAAAACTATTTTCTTTTTTAGTTTAAAATCTTTTAATCGGACTTGTTTTTTAGATGTGCATAAAGTATTTACAAAAGGTAGCAACAAAAATGCTAACTCATTAAATTGTAATAAAAAACCAGGTAATGGAATATAAAAATTAGAATTTGTTGGTAAAAAAAAACCAAAAAATAATAAAATATAAAAAATTAGATTAAAAAGTTTCATTTATAAGTATATCACTTTACTTTCTGAGATAAGTCAAGATATCTTATCACATCTTGAATTCTACTATGCATCATAAAATCATTCAAGATTCTCGTACGTCCTTTTCGTGATATTTCTAGTCTATAATCTTTATCATTTATCATTTTTTTTAATCCTCTATTTAGCTGATCTATATTTTCATTTTCTATCAAAATCCCTCCTTCACCTATTGCTTCCGGTATTCCTCCAGTATTAGTACCTATACAAGGAGTTCCAAAATAAAGGGCTTCCATAAAAACAATCCCAAAACTTTCAATATCGTTGGGTAAAGCTCTACTAGTTAAAATAAAAATATCTGCTTCCTTCATATTTGCCCATACCAGCTTTCGTTCAACTTGTCCCAGAAATTTAACTCTTTCTTCTATACCTAGATTCTTTGCTAATTCTTCATAGTAATCTTCGTAACCTACTAAAGTTTGTCCCGCAATTATATATTGCCATTCATATTCTTTCAGATTACTTAATGCTTTTAAAACCAAATCAATACCTTTTCTAGGATATAAAGCTCCAGCTGTAAAAATCGTAAATATTGAAGATGCTGAGTTTTTGTAGTGTTCTCTATTAATAGATAAAATATCGTTAGTTAAAAAAGGATATAATAACTTAATTTTTTCTGGTTTAACACCAAATTTCTCTAATCTACAGATGGTGTTATTTGAATTTGCCCACACCTGATCAGCATTATTATATGTAAATTGATATAATTTCCTCCGCCAGCCTTTTTTATAACGTCCTTCAATTTCAGTACCATGAACCTGTATGATGACTTTAGCATTAATAAATGGATTCAATAATATAGATATTAAACCATAAGGTTGAATTTTTGTAGATATTATAACATCAAATGATTCATCATTAACCGTTTTGTAAAAGTTTAAGATGCTTTTATAGTAATTTCTTAAAAGCCCCCATTTGTTCTTTATAGGTTTGTATTTATATTTATATACTCTTACGCTCCAATTCATTTCTATGAACATACAATGTATGTCTCTTGCAAAGGCTGCGATACCTCCTGAATCAGGAGGGTAAGCATGGGTGCAAAGCAATAACTTACTTCCTTCTTTTACTTTCATCTCAGATAATTGTAATAAATTTCATTTAAATAATTTTTATTGAATATAAATTGTAAACCAAAATAGAAAACTCCCATTATTAATATTGAGAAAATAAGTTTCATATTCATTTTGAATTCTAAGAAATCTTGGATAAAAAAAACAAAAATTGAACTAACTAGAGATATAAGTATATTTTTCCATAATGGTTTTAAATACCATATCCAATTGGATTTTAACATTTTATCAACTACATATCTATGTGTTAAAAAATAGAGAATGTTCATGATTGAAAAGGTCCAAGCTACATGATAAACACTAAACTTGGAAGCAATCCAAAAAGCTATTAAATTCGAAGCAGCAATAAACAAGTTAAAATAAAAGCCGACATCTGCTTTACCTTTTGCTAAATAAATTGAGCCTGCGGGATTGCCTAAAGATCTTATTAATCCAATAATAACCATTATAGGAACCAGCTTAATTGTTAAATCCCATCCTTCTCCGAAAAGTACAGGAATTATTAAATGTGATGTGACAGCAAGAAACATCAATCCTGGATAGGATACAAACGTCAAAAATTTGCTTATTGTAAAATATGCATTACGTAGTATTTCATTATTATTTTTATATTTTGAAAATAAAGGAAACGCGACTGTTGTCAGAATTGGATTAATTTTCTGAACTGGAATTATAATTAATTGAAATGCTATAGTGTAAGCTCCTAATATGTCAGCACCAAAATATCTTCCAATCAATAAGTAATCTACATTTTTTGAAAAAAAGTTTAAAGATTTTTCTCCCATTTGGTATAAACCAAAATTGATATATTCCTTTATCTCACTATATTTAAATTCAAACCCAGGAGGGGATTCATTAAAACCTATGTATGCAGTAAATAATGTTCGTATAGAAACACTTACAATTTGCCCCCAAATTAAGGAGTATACTCCAAAGCCTTTGAGAGCTAATATTATAGAAGTAACAATTCCTACCGAATATGATAAAATTTCAAAAATTGCCAATAATTTAAATCGCAATTCTTTTTGCAACAAAACATAAAATTGTTGGCCTATGGGGGTAATTAAAAACACAAATGAAGCAAGAAAAACTAAATCTTCAAGCCTAGGTTCTTTGTAGAAAGCTTGAATCAAAGAAGATGCTGAATTTAGAACTAAGAATAAAATTACTCCAGCAAAAATATTTAACCAGTAAACAGATGATAATTGTCTTTTAGTAGAATTTTGTATACTTATTATAGCGTTACTAATACCCATATCCATGTATGCTTGAGTAAATCCAATAACAACCATCACCATCGACATTAATCCAAAATCTTCAGGTGAGAGTATTCTTCCCAAAATAACTATTTGCCCAAATTGAAGTAATGCAGCTCCTAGTTTTGAAGTGCCTGTCCATTTCGCACCTCCAATAGCATTTTTTTTTATACCCATCGAGCTATTTAGTATCCGAGTTTATTTTTTATGTTAAAAATAAGTGGCTCTATCAGTATCAATTCCTCTTTACTTAAATTCTTTAATCCTTTCCCTATACTCCCTCTAGTTATTTTTTTTCCTAAATTGTAGTGATGTTTTTTCTTTTCAACATCACCCATAGTAACAATTTTATGATTTTCTGAATCCAAATATTTATCATTATAATCTAGGTTAAGAAAATTGAAAATTTTCTTAACTACATCTTTAGGTTGAGACACTAGTTCCTCATATCTTACTTTCAATACTCGTTCTTTATTGTTTTTCGAGAACTCTAAAGCTTTCTTATTAGCCTCATTCCATCGCCTTGCTGCTGATGATACATCAGCCTGTAATTCATTTTTTGTATATGAGTAAATCACATCATAGGGATTTCTAATTAAATGAATATACTTTGAATTTTCAAACACACTGTCAATTCTTTTTATATTTAAAGTATTTAAAGGCGTCTTATCTCCCCAAACTTTACATTTAATTTCATTTTTTTCAGCATGAAACCTGTAAATGTTATCAATAATCGAAACTAAACATCTTTGTTCAGATGGTAGATTCTTTAGTCTTGATGCAAGCTCTCTAAGACTACCTAAATTAAATGTATAGAATTCTGGATGATATTCATAAGTTGACAAAATCAGGTCAACTAAACTAAACCATCTCATTCCTGCATGTTGTCGATATATTTTTATTACACCTCCCAAAACATATGTTTCAGGTGGAATATGTACACCCTCTACTTGAATTAATATTCTTCTCAATAATGTTGTACCTGACCTTCCTGAACCTATTATAAAAAAAGGCTCATTATCCAGTATTTTATTTCTCATAGGATATCTGAGCCATGGAACTAAGTATCTTAAAGGGATAACATAATCATAGACTTTATTTATAATTTCGGGACATTTATTCATTTTTAAAAATTTTGATATTACCAGAATAAATCAATAGTATTCAAATTAAAGATTTGATAATCAGGAATAACATAGATATCAATAAATCCTGCACCACCAGTGATGAGTATGTTTTTAGATTTTATCATAATTGCAATCTTTGATTTTTATTTGTAAATCATTAATTGCTAAATTATTTATTTAAAACTCCAGCAAAATCTAGGATGACTTTATCCTCTGAAAGTTGTACGTCATTAAATTCTTTATGGGCCACTAAAAAGGCTATAATATCTGCTTTTTTAACCGCTTCCTGGTAAGGTGTAATTTTAAACACCTGATGGTCTTTTATATTGGGTTCTACAATAAAGTATTCTTCATCATGAGCGTCCTGCATGATTTTTTGGGCAATGTATTTGGCAGGAGATTCTCTAAGGTCGTCTATGTTGGGCTTAAAGGCCAAACCCATCAAGGCTATGGATGGAGTTCTACCGTGCTTGAGTTTAAAGTCGTGTTTGGCTTTTTTAACCTGCTCGGCACACCAGAAGCTCTTATAATTATTAATTTCTCTGGCTTTCCCGATAATTTGTGATTCCATAGGAAACTCTGAAGTGATAAAATAGGGATCTACGGCGATACAATGCCCGCCTACACCACAACCCGGTTGTAGAATATTCACCCGTGGATGTTTATTGGCTAATTTGATAAGTTCCCAGACATCAATATCGGCCTTGTCACATATAAGCGACAATTCATTTGCAAAGGCAATTTGCACATCGCGACTGGAGTTTTCAGTCAACTTACACATTTCTGCTGTCCTTGCATTGGTGGCATGCAATTCTCCCTTCACAAAAAGCCTGTAAAAATCAATGGCTTTTTGAGTGCTTTGTTTATCCACACCACCAATCACTCTATCGTTATGAACCAGTTCATGCATGACATTTCCAGGGAGTACCCGTTCCGGGCAGTACGCCATATGTAATTTTCCTTTCAACTCCGGTCTTTGGCTATAGATGAGTTTCGCCATTTTTTCTGTAGTTCCTACTGGCGAAGTAGACTCTATGATGTATAAATCGTCTTCTTTAAGAAGTGGTATGATGCCATTGGTTGCTGCTTCCACGTAAGATATATCTGGTTCGTGGTTTCCTTTAAAAGGTGTCGGTACGACAACAAGATACACCTCTGCTTCCTGAGGTTCTGTATAGGCTTTTAGGAACTTATCCTTCACCGAAGAGGCTACAGCTTTATCCAAATCAGGTTCCACGATATGGATTTCTCCTTTATTGATGGTTTTGACAACCTCAGGATTGACATCCACACCACATACCTGAATTTTATTCTGGGCGATTAGCGCTGATGTTGGAAGTCCGATATAGCCCAGACCGATGGTAGTTACTTTCATGGTTGATTTTTTATTTACAATATTAAAATATTTGCTTATAACTCAATTGCTTTGATATAATTAATAATCTTATCGCAAGCCTTACCATCGCCATAAGGATTGTGCAATCTGCTCATGCTTTGGTAATGCGACGTATCTTCTAATAACTTTTGAGTTTCAGTGATGATTTTATCAGTATCCGTTCCTACAAGAATCACGGTCCCTGCTTCAACAGCTTCTGGTCTTTCCGTGGTATCTCTCATCACCATAACCGGTTTGCCTAGACTTGGGGCTTCTTCCTGAATGCCGCCGCTATCGGTGATGATGATGTAGCTTTTGTTCATCAACCAGACAAATTCCGGATAGGCCATAGGATCGATAAGATGAATATTAGGGATATCCGACAAATATTCATAAACCGGTTTTTGAACATTTGGATTGAGATGTACCGGATAGATTAACTCTACATCTTTATTTTTTGTGGCGATTTCTTTTAAAGCCTTGCAGATATTCTCAAAGCCCTGCCCGTGATTTTCTCGTCTATGACCAGTGATAAGAATAATCTTTTTAGAAAAATCAATATCTTTCTTTAAGGTTTCAATGTGTTCAGAGGTGTAATTTTTTACTTTTTCAGAGCTAATCATGAGCGCATCAACCACTGTATTTCCGGTGACGAGAATGTTTTTTTCATCAACGTTTTCCTTGAGTAAATTGGCTTTGGAAGTTTCTGTAGGTGAAAAGTGATAGTCAGTTATACGTCCAGTCACCTGTCTGTTTATTTCTTCGGGAAAAGGAGACCATTTGTTATGTGTTCTTAAGCCTGCTTCCACATGGCATAACTTAGCTCCGCTATAAAACGAAGCTAAACCTGCCGCCATCGTTGTAGTGGTATCGCCGTGTACATATACAAAATCAGGCTTAAAATCTTCCAACACGGCCTTCATTTCAGTTATAATGGTCGCAGTGAGGTTATATAGGTTTTGATTGGGCTTCATCAGGTCCAAATCATAGTCTGGCTTGATTTCAAAAAAATCCAACACCTGATCCAACATTTCACGATGTTGTGCCGTGACGCAGACTTTTGTTTCAAACTCTTCCGTTCGCTCCTGAAAAGCTTTGACCAAAGGCGCCATTTTAATAGCTTCCGGTCTTGTTCCGAAAATGATGAGATTTTTTTTCATGTTGTATTTATGATTGATTGCTAGTAAATTAGGTGATCAGAATACTGGGTGACGGGTTATTTGTAATTGATTTTAAATCTATCTATATCTTACTCCTACCGAAACTTCGGTAGGGATAAAGGGGTTTTGGTTTTCTCCGCTTTCCCCAGCCCTAAAGGTTGGCGGAGCATTCGCCTTATATTCAAAATTCCCTCCCTCCCTTTAGAGCGAGGGGTATAGGTTTAAGGTAACAAAAGATAAAACACCGCCATTTTACCCCGGCCTGCTTGTGGCGGGTGAATTGCTTTTTACATCACAAAAACATTAAAGGTATCTATTTTTAACTCCCTTTAGGGTTGGAGTTAAAAGTACTACCATTTTCCACCAAGCCGCCTGAGGCGGGTGAATGGCTATTTATATCAAGTAATTTCAAAGCTATCTATATCTTACTCCCTTTAGGGCTGGGGTAATAAAAAACTACAACTAGTTCTCTATTTTTTTAATAGCTCTCTTTAAATCTTTCAATACACTCTGTATATCATTTAAAACTTGATCATTGGTATAACGAATAATGCTAATTTCATTGAAATTTAAAAAATCTTCTCGATCATCATCTTTTTCCTTTTGCTCTTTTTTAAAATGATATTCCCCATCTATTTCAATACAAAGCTTTAATTCGTGATTGTAAAAATCTAAGATATAGTTCCCGAAAGGATGTTGTCGTCTAAATCTATGCCCTAAAGTTTCTTTAGACCGTAGTAACTCCCACAATACTTTTTCAGCTTCAGTTAAGTTTTGTCTTAATTTCTTTGCCTTTAAAAATATTTCAGGAGAAGCACCTTTAAACATACTATCTTGATGATAAGGTGATTTTTTCATCATATAATCCATTACAAAGCCATTTTTCTCCGGCCCGCCTGAGGCGGGTGAATGGCTAATATATATCTGTGATTTTAAAGCTATCTATATCTAACTCCCTTTAGGGTTGGGGTAACTAATCAAAATATTAATATTTATTGTCTGATTCAATAATATACTGGTTAGCTGGTATACTGGTTTCCTGATTAATTTTGAACCTCATAAAACCACACTCCTACCGAGGCTTCGGTATAGGGTTGGGGTAAATAATCTTAGTATTTATTTTCCGATTTGATAATCTACCGTTCTACTTGTCACCTGGTCTACCGGTATACTGGTCTACTGGTCTACTATAAATTACCTTTCACTTAAACACAAGTCAGTCTTAGTCAAAGTTTTCGTCTTCGTCTATGTTTCATACAAACATTTCACTGCTCACTCTTCACTAAAAACTAACTCCAGTCTTAGTCAACGTCTTTGTCTTAGTCTTCGTTTTTTTAGACTGTCAACTAACCAACTTACTGGTCTACCAGCCCGCCTGACTGACGCAAGTCGGGCAGGTCAGCTAGTATACTGGTTTACTAATCATTCCATCGCCTTTTTATATTCTCTATACCCAATAAAAAAACCAACGACTAAAACCCCGGCGATAAAGCCACCAACTACTATAGATTTTAACAGGCTTGTCTCTTCTTTTTCCAAAGGTAAAATAGGGCGGTCTATGACCTGAATGAGCGGGGTTTGTTTGCGGAGGCTGACTCTGGCCAGCTCGGTTTGCTTAACCAGTTCTTCCAGAATCGCTGTATTGGCCTGCACATCGACTTGTTCTTTTGCAGAGGGCACCCGTTTTACATTATAAGCTGGATTAAGGCCGAAGGTGTTGTCATTAGCCACTGCAACGCCTTTTATGCTTTGGTTTAAGGCCGTTCTTATCGAGTCGGTCTGATGCTGAAGGATATCCAGGTTTTCTTTGGAACGCTTGCTTTTGGTTTCTACATAAAAATCGGTCACCGTTTCGGTAAGGGCAAGGGTAAACTGTTGAGCAAAATATTCATCAGGATGGGTCAGACTGATGGTGCCTATAGCCACGTCCTTGTCTTTTTGTTCTACGCTTAGATGCTCTTTGGTGAGTTGTTTGTAAATCAAGCCCAGAATACTATCCTGAGATCTTGAAAATAACGCACGATTGGCCTGAGGAGGAAATGTTAGGCTTTGGTTGAGGTCTGGTTCCTCCTGCCAGTCTTCCCGCCAGTTTTTATCCTGTATATAATATTCTGCTAAGGACAGGCTTTGGTCGTTGACCGCTACCGGAGCCAGGAGGGTCTGCTCTACCATTGAACGGGATTTATAAAGTGCCATCAGATTATTTCCTGCAAACACCCCGGAGTTGCCTCCACCGCCAATATTCAAACCAAAAGAACTCGCAATACCAGAGAGGTTACCCCCGCCAGACTTACCTTCTTCTACAGCATAGCTTAAACTTGCTGTGTATATTGGAGTCTTAAGGCTCGCATAGGCTAAACCCAGCAAAGCACCTACCAGAACAAGGACAGTTATGTATATTTTCTTGGATTTAAGATAGGTGTAATAGCCTTGTATGGTATGAACTATCTCTTTAAGACTGAGGTCATCGTCCTGAGGTAACTCTTTGTTTTGCATAATAAACTAATTATGAATAAGTAATTGTGAATAGGAGCAGTTAATAGGACTATCGGGTAATGCCAAAAATGATGGCTGCCAGTGAGGCTAAGGTAGACGCAAGCCCTATAATCTGGGTCACATCTAATCCCTCTCGTTCCGGCTTGGCCGGCACTACAATTCTACTGCCTGGCTGAACCTTAGGATAGGATTTTATGCCCAGAAAACTCTTGGTATTTGCAGCCGAGCCGTTGGGATAAACAATAAACGTCTTGCGTTTCATCCCTCGGTCATCTACTCCTCCTGCATTTTTGAGATAATACCTAAGGCTTCTGTTTTTCTTGTAAATCACTTCTGTTTCCAGCATTACATTGCCTTCTACCACCACCGTCTGGCTTCTTTTAGGCACCTGAACAGTATCACCAGGCTCTAAAGTAAAGATATCTGCAGCCCCCTTAGATTTTTCTATTTCAGACCAGTCGATAGGGATTATTTTGTCATTTCGCAGTATTCTAACCGATTTAAGGAATGCCAGATCGGTAAAACCTCCGCTGCGTTTGATAAAATCGGTAAGCTTTTCATTTTCTTTAATCAGGGCATATTGCCCAGGGTAAAGCACCTCTCCTTCTAAAGTCACCATAGAAGGGACTTCGTAGGAAATTATTTTCCTTACGATGACGTGGTCCTGTGGCATCAGCATAAAGCTGGCCGCCCTCTCAGGGTTTTGAGGGTCTATCTCCAGCTGAAAGTTAATCAGCTTTTCCTGATCTGCCGGTATGTAATCGTCGCTGATAATTCGCCTGTACACAATGACTTTTTGAGATGCTTTTTCTGTAAAGTAGCCCGCTTCCAGCAAAAGATCATATAAAGTTTTATCTTCTGAGTAAGGATAAATTCCAGGCTCCCTGACCTCTCCCTCTATGGTATTGGTAAAGGATTCTAAGAGGGTTTCATCATAAAACACAACCAGAATATCTTCCCTCTGAAGCTGGATATCAGAGGACTCCTGCCCACTCAGAACAGCCTGCAAATCTATATCGATGTACTCTGTCGTTAAATCCTCTTTTTGACGAATCAACGAAGCTTTAGGTAAGAATACATTTTCCTTTACGCCATCGGCCTTTTCAATCAGGTCACTCACCTTTAAAACCTCCTCTTCTTTCAGGCTATAGTCTCCAGGTCTGTAAACCGCCCCCTTAATCTGGACTCTGTTTTCGTATCGGTTCAGGATTCCGGCTACGATAACCTCATCCCCTGCCAAAGGCAGGTAGTTTTTGTAGTTTTTACTGTTTAAATCTTCTATCCTCAACTCGTTATCGGTTTTCTGTCTTACCAAAATTCTGTTGAGGTAGGCATCTTCTGTAAAACCTGATGCATAGTTGATAATTTGATCCAGATCCTCCCCGGGTAAGATTTCGTATATGCCCGGATTTTTGAATTCACCTTTTAAATCAATGCGCCCCTTAAAGGTTGGGATTCTTATAATGTCATTATCCTGTAAGGCTAAATTATCGCTTTGGTCGCCTTTGGTGAGGAAATCGTATAAATCTATGGTTCTTATCACTTCATTATCCCTAATGAGTTCTATAGCTCTGTAACTTCCTAAAGCATTTGGACCTCCTGCGATATGCAAGGCATTAAATACCGTACTCATAGAGCTTACCTTATAATTTCCAGGCTGCTTAGCCCCTATGATAGTCACAAATATGCTTCTGTAATTGGATACAGTCACAGATAACCTGCTATCGCCAGTTCTAAGCGATGAGAATATTTTTTGCATTTCCAGTTTAATTCGGCTTACGGCAGCTTCAAATTGGAGACCGCTCACGAATACCACCCCCACGTTGGGAATGATCAGTTTACCATTAGTAGAAACCCGTCCTGAGAACGTGAACTGCTGCTCTCCGGATAAAACGATTTCCAGCTGATCTTTAGGGCCCAATATATAATTGGCAGGCGTGGTTTGATTTTGATTGGGCTCGAAGCTTAAATTCTTGGTGGTAAATAATTCTGAACCAAAGACCCTGTTTTTTTTATCTAAACTGTCCAGGTCTTTTGTTAAAGCATCTGATTCCTCATAGCCTTCATAGGTTTTTAAAGAGTCCTGACGTTTTTCGTAAGCTTTTTCGTTTTCGCCCTTAAGCTCCTCGGACTCCGATTGCTTTGGCAGACTTTCCAACCTCGCCTTTAGCTTAGCGATTTCAGCTTTTGGCATTCCTTTTCCTTCGGCTACCAGCTGGGCTTCCTGGAAAGACATTTGATTAGCCTCCAGTTCCTGGTTGATTTGCCTTAATTCCTGCTCTGAAAACTGAGACGCTTTCACCTGGCTTAAATCTCCTTTCTGTAGAAATTCCTGACCGAATAGACTTGAGCTACAGGCGATAACAACGAGAAATACGATTACAATGTGTTTCATTTTTTTAGTTGGTGTGTTTGATATTAAATTTCAGAGGTGTGATTCATTTATAAAACAACCTGCATAGTGAGGTAAAATTAGTGATAAGCGAACTTATAAAAAAAATAAAATGATACAGCTTAATTTTTTGAGGCTCTGACACGGCTTCGCCACAGTGAGCCCCATTTTCAGGTCACCGTAGCGCACATCTATACGCCCAAATTTACGTAAATACCTAGTCCTGGATTCGTTTTTGCCTTGAAAGTAAGGCCTTATGAAGAATGATGTAGGATAAGCGGTTCACGTGTAGTCGTTAATAGATTTTGGTTGAGCAAAAATAGGGTAGATTCTTAAAGAAAACCAAAGAAAATGGGAAGTATTTTGAAGAAAGTTTTTTATCTAGATATTAAAAGTTAGATGTTAGATAGTAGAAGGGAGAGAAAAGAACATAGAGAAAAGAGAATAGAGAAAAGAGGGTCTTCTATTAATTGATAATTTTTTTTCCGATTACTCCACTATACGACCAACTAAAAACTATAAACAATCTTCCTCAAGAATTCATAGACTCATAAACTCACAGACTCATCAAGTTTGGTGCGCTCCCGAAACTTCGGGAGTATCGCGTCACCCTGGCTTGAAGGAGAAAGGAGAAAAGAACATAGAACAAAGAGGGGGGCTTCTATTAATTTTTAATTGTTTTTCGATTACTCGATTATACGATTATGCCACTATACGACCAACTAAAAACTATAAACAATCTTTCTCAAGAACTCATAGACTCACAGACTAACTACTACTTTATACTTCCTAAAACCTACCTTCTAATTCCTACTACCTAAGGCTTAATTCTTCACGAGCGAGACGCTCGCGATAGCTTAGGAGGAATTTTCTTCCTCAAGAACTCATAGACTCACAGACTCATCAAGTTTGGTGCGCGATTGCATCGCGTCACCCTGGCTAAAAGGAGAAAGGAGAAAAGAACATAGAACAAAGAGGGGGGTCTTCTGATAATTATGAATTGTTTTCCCTATTACTCCATTGCACCATTATACCACTATACGATGAACTAAAAACAATCTTCCTCAAGAACTCAAAAACTCACAGACTCACCAACTCACAAACTCACCCCTACTGCGGCTTCGATACACCGCGATGAAAAATCCAAGCTCCTTCCTACCACCTAATCCCTCCCCCCTAACCCCTACATTAAACTTTCACCCTTATATTTAGTCCCACTACTAATTAAACGTGAACATCATGAAATACATCTTACTATTAGTTTTCGCCTTGAGTCTTCAACTAGGAATGGCTCAGGACAAAACCTCCAAAGATTTAGATTCTATTTTACAAAGCATGCCCAAAGACGAAGGGCTTATCACTTCCTATTTCGAGGACGATAAACTCTACTTCGAATTCCCTGAAGACGTGCTTGAAAAAGACCTGCTCATGGTGACTCGCCTAAAGCAGTTGCCGGCTAACTATTCGGCCTACAGAAACGCCGGGTCAAAGACGTCTGAGCAGATGATTCACTTTGTGAAAGTGGGCAAGTCTATCGATCTGGTGCAGGTCTTAACCACCAATGTCGCCGATGAAGAAGATCCCATCAGCCTGAGTGTCGCTCAAAACAACCTCAACCCGATTTTGGCGTCTTTCCCCATCAAATCTGAAGAAGGAGATGCTATCGTTATTGAAGTCTCCTCGTTTTTCAATGCCGATTCACCCTCGTTCAACATTATCCCGGACGGATTAAAATCAGAATATAAAATCGGAAAAGCAGATGACAAGCGCAGCCGTATCAATTCGGTGAAAAGCTTTCCTCAAAACACCGAAATCACGCACACGCTTACCTTCCCTACCGATAAACCACCACGTGGCAATTCGACCAATACCTTTACCTTTCAAATCAACCATTCCATCATCGCTCTGCCGGAAGATAAAATGCAGGTGCGCTACGAAGACTCGCGTGTAGGCTGGTTTGGTATACGAAAATACGACTACAGCTCCGACGCTTTAAAGTCGGATGAAGTCAGACTCATCCGCCGCTGGAGACTGGAACCCAAAGACGAAAAGGCGTACGCCAGAGGCCAACTCACCGAGCCAAAAAAACCTATCGTGTATTACCTGGACCCTGCGACTCCCAAAAAATGGAGAAAATATTTTATCCAGGGGATTGAAGACTGGAATTCTGCCTTCAAAAAAGCAGGTTTCAAAAATGCGGTAGTCGCTAAAATGGCTCCTACTGAACAAGAGAATCCTGATTTTAGTCCCGAAGACGTGCGTTTTTCTACCGTGAGGTACGTGGCTTCCACCACCAGAAACGCCGTTGGACCTAGTGTATCTGACCCACGAACGGGTGAGATTATAGAATCGGATATCATCTGGTACCACAATCACTTAAGGTCGTATCGTAACCGCTATTTACTGGAAACCGGGGCTGCCAATCCAAAGGCCAGAACTCTGGACACCCCGGAAGAAGAAATCGGAGAGATGATGCGCCGTGTGATTTCTCACGAAGTAGGTCACGCCCTGGGCTTGCCTCATAACATGAAAGCCAGTTCTGCCTATCCTGTAGATTCGCTCAGGTCTGGAAGCTTCACCCAAAAAATGGGGATTGCCGCTACCATTATGGATTATGCGCGTTACAATTACATCGCACAGCCCGGCGATAAAAATATCCGATTTGTCAGACAGTTGGGGCCTTACGATGATTATGCCATCGAGTGGGGGTATCGCTATTTCCCCAACAGCTCAGCAGAACAGGAACAGAAGATTTTAAGAAATTTTGTAGATAAGAAAAGTACCGATCCGCTATATATGTTTGGCGGCCGAGGAAACGATCCCGACGCTCAGACCGAAGACATTGGGGATAACGCTATCAAAGCAAGCACCTATGGCTTAAGCAATTTAAAAATTGTCGCCAAAAACCTCAACTCCTGGACCACGCCTCAGGGTCAGAATTTTGATGATTTAGAAGAGCTTTACGGAGAAATGCTTGGTGTGTACAGACGCTATATTTATCACGTCGTCTCCAATGTGGGCGGTGTCCATGAAACTTTGTTACATAAAGGTCAGCAGGGCATTCCTTACAAAGCCACAGGTAAATCCAAACAAAAAGAGGCTTTGGATTTTATAAACGACAACATCTGGACGCCGCAATACTGGTTGGTGGACGAAGCCCTCGTCTCCAAATTTGCCGAATCTGGAAAACTCGAAAGTCTGATTAGCATCAACAAAAGAGTCCTCAAGCGTCTCACCGATGCTAAGCGTCTTAACAGGATGTGGGACACCAGTTCTACCTTACCTGGAAACGGACTGTCTCCTCAGGAACTTTTGGAGATACTGGCAGAGGATATCATCTATTCAAGAACCTCTCCAGATCAGGTGGAGCGTGAGCTGCAGAAACACATGCTGCATCAGCTTATACAAATGAAAGGTGATGAAGATCTGGCTTTAGAACTCAAAGGACACAGCCTGGCCCTTCAAAAGGACCTTTTGTCTCACTTTAAAACGAGAATCAGTTCTACAGAAAACGAATTGAAAGCGCATTACAGCTATATGGTTCAGGCCCTGGAAGAAGCTTTGGATACAGGTAAATAGAGGCCTTCTAACACGCCTTGGGCGGGGAGTGTCATTCCGACAGAGAAGCTTTTTCTGCTTCGACGAGCCTGCCTGACGGCAAGGGCAGGGAATCTTTCTTTTCTTAGATATTAGATGTTAGATAGTAGAAGGGAGAGAAAAGAACATAGAAAAAAGAGAATAGAGAGGGACCTCTACTAATTTTGAATTATTTAACTCATCTGTAAACCGGTAGACTGGTCAACCTGCCCGACTAGCGTCAGTCAGGCGGGCTGGTATACTGGTTAACTAGTAGGCCTCACTTTTCACGAAGGAGACGCTCGCGATAGCTTAGGAGGAATTTTCTTCCTCAAGAACTCATAAACTCACAGACTCATCAAGTTTGGTGCGCGATTGCATCGCGTCACTCTGGTTAGAAGGAGAAAGGAGAAAAGAACATAGAGAAAAGGGTGTAATCTCTGAGCATAACACCCATCTCTTTCTTCCCTCAAGATACTGTGTAAAAACACAAGCAATCTTAAGTTTTTTTCATATTTTTATTCTTTAGGAAGTTATCTGACTATCCTGCGACGGGGCTACGGTCTCGTCTTTTTTTTGTCCAATCATA
>NZ_JAIQZF010000010.1 GCF_020164585.1 Psychroflexus curvus | reverse complement strand
GGTGATTATCTCAAGGGCGATATACGTAATTGTTATCAAGGGAAGAACCATACTCTTATTGAGACCCTTTATAATTGATTCTTTAAATTTATAAATCTATATTTATATGAAATCAAACATACGAGGGGAGTGATAATTCCCCACCTAACCTCCCCCGAGGGGAGGGATGGTTCCCCACCTAACCTCCCCCAAGGGGAGGGATGGTTCCCCACCTAACCTCCCCCAAGGGGAGGGATGGTTCCCCACCTAACCTCCCCCAAGGGGAGGGATAATTGTAAATACCTCAAATAAAAATGTGGTGCTTAAAGATTTATTCTGATCCTGCCTTTTAAGGAACGTATGCAGGTTTATACGTATTAATTCAACATGTGATGATATCCAGCTTAGATCTAAAAGTCAGCTTCATGCCATTGTCCTGAGTGTTAAGATTCAACTTCAGCTAAACAGTTTCTCCTGCTTGCCGGCATAATGCCTGAGGACTTTTGAGATTGTAAGAGTTTAAAATAAATTGTGCAAAGATTATCTATATTGTTGATTTTTTACACTTAACAGGTTAATATGTTTTATTTTTTTTAATAATTTTATATTAACCTAAACATCTGCTAATGAGATAGTTAATTAATTTAAAAAGAGAAAGCTCCTGCTAGGCAGAAGCTTCTCCCGTAAAGGCATGAACGCATATACTTCAGTGTGGATTGCAAATGTATTGGTTTTCATGAGATATAACTTCTGAATTATAACGTCTGAATATATATAAGGGAATTCTAATCATATAGGGGATTCCAGATGCGATGCGATATATGACGAATCAGGAAAAAATTTAAAGGATAACGCTAAATAATATGAAAAATTTTTTAAAGTTCATCGGAATATATTTATTGGCTTGCTTAAGCTGGGGAAAATATATGTGGGATAAAAGTCAGGAAGTGTATTCACCCTTTTTTAAATATCTCGCCATAGCAATTGTTGTCTTCTCCTTTTTTTATTTGTTTTATCTTTTAATCCAAAGGAAGAAAAGATCGTGAAATTTTATTAATGGCTCTACGATTGAACCGGAAACACGCTTAATCATTTTTAGCAAATGAAAAAACCCTCCATGTTTTGGAAACAGGGAGGGTTTTATGATTAAAAAACCGACAGAGCATTCTGAAAAGTGTTTTCAATCTCAGGGCTACTATAAAAGCCCCACCTTTCCCATAGTCCCGATATTTATCGGGATCGGAACCCTCAAGGGGAGGAGTAATTCCCCTCCTAACCTCCCCCGAGGGGAGGGATAATTGTAAATACCTCAAATAAAAATGTGGTGCTTAAAGATTTATTCTGATCCTGGCTTTTAAGGAACGGAGGTAGGTTTATACGTGTTGGCTTTAAGTTTAACGATATCCAGCTACCAGTCTCAAACCTCACAGTCCCAAAACTTCGGGACTGTGAGGTCTGAGTGAGATCTGATTTTTTTGACTACCCAAAGTTTTCTCCAGCCTAAGAACACCCGGCTTCAGGTGAACGATGCTATTTATTTTTAACTCACGGTTTGAATCTTTCTCGACAACGGACGCTCACTTTTAAGCTAACTACGCCGTAAAAGTTTACTGTCGTATAACATTTAATTTGGCAGGGGCAAAGTCAGAAGAAAAATTTAGTCTTCAGGGAGGTACTCCAGCCTTAAGATATCGATATCCTTGATCAGCTTTTCGATTTCCTTGGAATTAGTGCCGTCATAGAAACCACGGATGCGTTTTTCCTTGTCGACCAGCACGAAGTTTTCGGTATGGATAAGGTCGTATTTGCCGCCATCGCCTTCGGTTTTGGAAGCCAAATACTCCTTTCGGGCCAGGTTGTAAATCTGTTTTTTGTCGCCTGTGACCAAATTCCACTTGCTGTCGATGACGTCTTTTTCCAAAGCATAGGATTTGAGTTGGGCGACATCGTCAATTTCTGGTGTAACGGAGTGGGACAGCAGCTTGATGTCGTCGTCCGTTTTAAACTCTTTTTGCAAAGTCTGCATGCTTTTGGCCATGTCTATGCATATGCTTTGACAGGTCGTAAAAAAGAAATCGGCCACATAAATCTTGTCCTCGTAATCTTTCTGCGTGATGGTATCTCCATTCTGATTCACCAGCTTAAAATCATCCACTTTATGGTATTTTCTAACGTATTGAACCGTGGTATCCACGAGCTCGGCCGTCACCATGCTGGGCTGATAAACGGGAAGTTGAGGCGTGGGTTTCAACTGATTGTAAATGACTGTGATGATAACTGCCGAAAGCAGGAGCATGACCACGAAAAAAAACTTGTATTTAGCGAAAAACTTAAGCATTTTGAATTTTTATACTGCAAAAATAAGCCGAATGTGGATGTTGTAGAGTCTCATGGGTTACAATTATTTGTTAAGTCTAAGCAGTAGCTTGTCAAAAATTTTTTATGCACCGATAAAAGATTACTTTTGCGGTTGAAAATTACTGATTAATGGATCCATTTTTTATAAAAGCTATTCAGCTCCTTTTGAGTTTGTCTATACTTATTGTTTTACACGAGCTTGGTCACTTTATCCCAGCCAAACTTTTCAATACCAGAGTTGAAAAATTTTACTTGTTTTTTGATGTAAAGTTTTCTCTTTTCAAAAAGAAAATAGGAGACACCGTCTATGGAATTGGCTGGCTGCCACTTGGGGGATATGTCAAAATTTCGGGTATGATCGACGAGAGCATGGATAAAGAACAGATGTCGAAACCGCCCGAGCCCTGGGAGTTTCGTAGCAAACCGACCTGGCAGCGGCTCATCATCATGCTGGGTGGGGTGACGGTTAATATTGTACTGGGGTTCTTGATCTATATGATGGTTTTGTTTGTGTATGGTGAAAACTACCTGTCTCCCAAAGTATTTGATGACGGGCTGGAAACCGCTGAGGTGATGAAAGACTATGGTTTTATGGATGGTGATAAGATTTTAACTGTAGACGGGGAACCGCTGCAAAGCCAAATCGACATCAATAAATACCTGTTGCTAAGAGATGTGAATACTGTAGAAGTGCAACACCCAACAGGTACTACAGAAACTATTGCTTTACCGGAAGATATCGGTCAGCAGTTATTCCAGTCTGGAAGCATGCAGCCTTTTTCTCCTGTAAAAGAACCTCTTATAGACAGTGTGCTGGCAGATTCTCCAGCTGCAAAAGCAGGTCTCAAAAAAGGAGATTTGATTACTTCGGTTAACGGCGAAAAAGTAAAGTACTGGCATGAGTTTAGAAAAAAAATCCAGGCCAGCCAGGGGCAGCCTGTTGAGCTGACTTATGACTCCACATCTGAAGCCAATCCTGGGCTTGATAAAGAATTGAGCGGTGATGGGTTTGGAAAGGTGAGCATCTCTACCAACGAAGACGGTAATATAGGGGTCTTTACCTCGTCGATTACTGCAGAGGATATCCTGACCAAGACTTACAGTTTTGGAGAAAGTATTGGGGCTGGTTTTGATTTTGCCTACTGGACGCTTCACGATTATGCAGCCCAGTTTAAATATGTATTTACCAAAAAAGGAGCCACACAAGTTGGTGGCTTTGGAGCGATAGGGAGTTTGTTTCCTGAGGCCTGGGACTGGAAAGCCTTCTGGACGACAACTGCTTTTATTTCTATCATTCTTGCGTTTATGAACATACTTCCTATTCCAGCCTTGGATGGAGGACATGTGATGTTTCTGCTTTACGAAATGATTTCTGGTCGGAAGCCCAACGAAAAGGTGATGGAATACGCCCAAATGATTGGTTTCTTTATACTTATAGCTTTGGTCTTGTTTGCTAATGGTAACGATGTGTACCGCTGGCTGACAGGCAGCTAAAAATTAATATTTTTTCCAGAAAATATTTTGTGAAACTAAATATTGGTTTATATTTGCAACCGCAAAACACGAGAGTTTTTGCATAACCTAAATTCCCCCTTAGCTCAGTTGGTTAGAGCATCTGACTGTTAATCAGAGGGTCCAAAGTTCGAGTCTTTGAGGGGGAGCATTAAGAGCCTGATACGCAAGTATCGGGCTTTTTTGTTTTGTGGGATTTGTGAAAAGTCCAAAGTTCGCTCTCCTGATAACTATCGGAGTTGAGGAGCTACTATCCAATGCGGGTTAAGATTTTTTAAGCCCCTTTTTCATGTGTGCATCACTGCTGAAACTGTTTCTTGTTTTATTTGAGGGAATAGTTTGACTTAAAGCAACTGTTGACTTACAAAACACATTTTCAAGTCATGATATTAAAAGCTGATGTCTGAATTCATTCGAAAAGTAAACAATGCTTGAAAAAACAGATGTTTTACATACCTAAAGTAGCACAACTGTAACGTATATAAAAGGTTTTCAGGGTTAAAGCAGTTTTAGATAAAAAACTCCTAGAATGAACTGATAGCTTTTTCTTGAGGATTCAATTCTTCCAATTTAAAATTTAGCCTATATCTACTTGTTGACTGGTCGCTGGTTCTATTGAATAGCATCGTGTATTGTCCGGAACTCGAAAAGGCTGACATTATCTCAGTAAAATTTTCTTCATCAAAATACAGGCTTCCTTTTTTGGTAAAGGAAACATCATTAATAGTTACAACGTTACAGTTGGGTTGTTTTATTTTGACTGTTACAGTCCTATGTTCTAATGATGTAGCTAAATTATACCCAAACTCATAGACTTTTACTCTAAAGGCATTTTCTTTTTTGATAAACTCAAAAACCGCATCCCGATCTGTGCTCACTGAGTTTGTAAATGTACCGGTGACCATAAAAGACTCATAGGTTTTGTCAGTTTTGTCTCCAAAATCATCGACATAATGCTTTTTCTCCCATTGTGCATAAATACTTCCGTAAGTGAGAAATGTAAACAGGAATAGTAATTTCATTTTTTTCATAAAGGCTTGGTTTTGTAATCGATATCCAAGTTAAGTCTCTTTATCTATAATAGCTTTATTTTCTTAAATATTGCTAATTTATTAACATTTATTCATGAGTATAAACATCATGTTTTCATTCGTTTGGCTTATAAGTTGCTTTGTAAACCATTGGAGTTGATTTGTTTTTAAAATAAAACCCTAACAATTACGGGTTTTTAAGCATACCACACTGCTATTTCAAAGTATTTACGTTAAAATCATTTCCGAAAACGATAAAACCACCTCTACAGATCAGAATATTTTTTTAAATAGGACTTAAAGACAGCTCATATGATTTAAATTGTTAACAACATAAAATTCCAGGACGAGGCAGGTTAGGGTTACTCTGGTAATAGTCATCCGTAATGCCTTGGTTTTTTGGATCCAAAATCGATATTCTCATGAAAACAATTGTATTCACAGTATTAGTAAGTATGGCGAGCTTTACAGGATTTTCTCAGGACCTCAGTTTAAAGGTGAGTATTCAGGATATAGAGAAAAGTGAAGGGGTGATATACCTTTCTCTACATGACAATGAAAATAGTTTCCCTAGTGGAGATAAGGATGCTCTGCAAACGGGTAAAATCGAAAATTTTGACTCCAAAGCTGAGTTTAGGTTTACAGGCTTAGCACAAGGCGAGTACGCGGTTTCTGTTTTTCAGGACTTGAATGGAAATGCTGAGCTCGACACCAATTTTTTAGGAATTCCTAAGGAACCCGTTGGTGCTTCAAAAATGACTTCCTTTGGCAGACCTAAATTTGCGAAGTGTAAGTTTTTGTTGAGTGAAGATTCGACGATTAGAATTGAATTTATGAATTGATATCGGAGATGTTTTTATAGGTTCATCAGGCCGTTTATTTATAACTCACCTAAGGGTTAAATTCTGTTAACCAGGATGAATTTGAGCGATGTATATGTTATATTAAGGCATAATTTTTAAAAAAATCATTATGAATTATACAGAAAACGTCTCTAAAAAACTCAACGAACTATTAGAAAAGAATTACGATGCAGAAGCCGGATACATAGCAGCCAAGGATAATGTAAAAAGCAGTAGTCTCAAAAATTTCTTTAAGGAACGGGCAACCGATAGATATGATTTTGGACATGAACTTAAAGAAGAAATCAGATCTTTTGGCGAAAAGCCAGATAAAGGAACAAGTTTAAAGGGGGATGCCCACCGCGTTTGGATGAACCTTAAATCTACATTTTCCAGCGATAGTGATGAAGTTGTCCTGAAAGAAGCCATCAGAGGAGAAAAAAAGGCTTTGGAAGATTACAATGAAATCTTGAAAGAAGTCGACCTTCCTGCTTCTACCAGATCACTACTCGAAAAACACCGCAGCAGCGTACAAGCAGCTCTTGACTATGTGAAAACCATTAAGGATTTTGCTTAAATGTTACCAACACACTATTTTAAGTTAAAGGCTGTCATTTGATAGCCTTTTTTATTTTAAAAAACTGATTTATGGCTAGTCGATTATGTGAGTCAGTCATTAATTTGTTGCGACTGTGTTCAGGATCGATTTATTTTCCTATTTTTAATCCAAATATAACTTCCTATGAAATCACTACTAGCCCTTAGCGTATTATTACTGAACCTAACGCTTTCAGCTCAACAAACTTATATTTATTGTGGAAATCTGGTAGATGTCAATAAAGGGGAAGTGGTTTCTGAAAAAACCATCATTGTCGAAGAGGACCGTATTGTTGAGGTTAAAGATGGTTTTGTGGATGTTCCCGAAAATTCGAAATTGATAGACCTCAGTAGTTCAACAGTTCTTCCGGGTTTATTCGATATGCATGTGCACTTAGAATCAGAGACGTCTAAAGACAATTACATCAAACCTTTTACGCTAGATGAAGCCGATGTGGCTTATGAAGCGCAAAGCCACGCCAGGACAACCTTAATGGCGGGGTTTACCTCGGTGAGAGATTTGGGGGGAACGGGTGTCAATTCGAGTTTAAGAGATGCAATCAACAAGGGTTTGGTGATGGGGCCAAGGATTTATTCTGCTGGTAAATCTATTGCGACTACCGGAGGCCACGCCGATCCAACCAATGGGTACAAAGCAGATTTAATGGGAACTCCCGGGCCAGCCGATGGGGTGATTAATGGAACAGCTGCAGCCAGAGAAGCCGTGAGGCAACGTTACAAAAACGGCTCAGATGTGATTAAAATCACTGCTACCGGAGGCGTGCTGAGTGTGGCCAAAAGCGGTCAGAATCCTCAGTTTTTTGAAGATGAAATCAGAGCTATTGTAGAAACGGCCAATGATTATGGTATGCTAACCGCCGCCCATGCGCATGGCGATGAAGGCATGCAACGCGCCATTAAAGCGGGCATCAAAACCATTGAGCATGGAACGCTGATGTCTGAGGAAACCATGGAGTTGATGATAAAACACGATACTTACCTTGTGCCAACCATCACAGCAGGGAAAAGTGTTGCGGAGCTAGCTGAAATCGAAGGTTATTATCCGGATTTGGTAGTCCCTAAAGCAAAGGCTATTGGTCCAAAACTCCAAAATACCTTTGAAAAAGCTTATAAAAAAGGAGTCAATATTGTGTTTGGTACGGATGCCGGCGTGTTCAAGCATGGAAACAATGCTAAAGAATTTGGGTATATGGTAGAAGTGGGGATGCCTGCAATGGAAGCTATACAATCCGCGACTTTGATTCCTGCAAAACTACTGAATGTCGAGGATTTATATGGATCGATTGAGGAAGGTAAAATGGCAGATCTTATTGCTGTTGAAAAAAATCCAATCCAGAATATTTCTACACTTAGAAATGTCATTTTCGTCATGAAAGGTGGCGAAGTCGTGAAACCATAGTTTTAAATTACTCCTGGTTTTTTTAACAAAGCATTTTATCACTTATAGCAGCAAATTTTCAAAACACCCTAGGTGATTTCAAATCAAGGTGTTAGAGATGAATTGAGTTCAATCTTTCAAAATTCGGAGGCTAAAAAGCTTATTCTGCCTGTTAAAAATTACATTTTAATACCTTACATCTATTAAAGTAATGTTAAAATAGCAATTGTCGCTTATCGGTCGCAATTATTAAAATTTCTCTTTTTTGTTTATAGTTAATATTATACTAAACAAGTAAAGAGCTCCACATTTTGATTAGTCATTTTAATTACCAAAGGCTAAGATTTGCGTTTTCAGTGATTCTATTCTTTGGCTTTTTTTGTTTTGCTAGTTACGCCCAGGAAGTCACAACATTCGATACCCCAGGAACCACGACATTCACCGTGCCCGAAGGGGTTACAAGCATAGAATATCTGGTCATTGCCGGTGGCGGTGGCGGTGGTGCCTGGTTTGGTGGTGGTGGCGGTGCCGGCGGGTTGCGACAGGGCATCCTGCCTGTTACGCCTGGTACTGTTCTTACAGTAACAGTGGGAGCCGGTGGTGCGGGTGCCCCAGGTGGTTTAGATAACACGCGAGGAGCAAACGGACTAGATTCTGAATTTGGCTCTGTTCTTGCTACTGGCGGCGGCGGCGGCGGTATAGGTCAAGATTCAAACAACAGAGGAGGTAATGGCGGCTCTGGTGGCGGTGAAGGTGGCGCAGTAGATAGTGGATCACTAGGACCAGGCGATCCCATTCCGGCAGGTCAGGGTAATGCGGGTGGCAATTCATTTAACGCTAACAATACAGTCCGAAGAGGCGGGGGCGGAGGCGGTGGAGCTGGTGCTGCCGGAGGTGACGGTTCTGATCGTCAAGGCGGAACTGGAGGAACCGGCATTCAAAATGCTATAACTGGTACATCTACATTTTACGCTGGTGGCGGTGGCGGCGCTACAGAATCTGAAACGGATGGTACAGGCGGCTCAGGCGGTGGCGGAACAGGCAATACTTTTGGAAATGCGCAGGATGGAGAAGCCAATTCCGGAGGCGGAGGTGGCGGTGCCGGAGGAGGTATTAATTCTGTTTTCGCAGGTGGCGACGGGGGTTCCGGGGTTGTGATTTTGAGGTATTCCCTGGATACCGATGGGGATGGAATTGCCGATGAAAACGATTTCGATAATGATAATGATGGCCTTGCAGATCTTAATGAGGGGTCTACCTGTTATATAACCAAAGCTATTTCCGGAGTTACGACAGAGCTTACATCCTTTAATGATATTGCTACACTGTACGATGGTATTCTTACTCAGGAAAACTTCTTTTTTGGCAACAATCAAACTTACCCTGGTACTGAAACAGAGATTTTTAATATCTCATTTGTAGAACCCCTGGTCATCACCGAATTAAAGGTGCTTTTGAATACAGATGACTTAACTAATACCCAAAATAACTCATTTCTGGGGAACAATGTGGCCTATCAAATACAGGGCTTTAACGGAACATCCTGGGATCTTTTAGGTTCAGGCACTTCAGATGGCGTGGTCTCCGGTGAGCAGGAAGTATTTAGCCTGAGTGCCAATACAACAGCCTATAGCAATTATAGAATTTTATGGGTAGGTGGCGGTCAGGTTCTATGGGATCCCTGGATCGAAGAAATTTTATTTAAAGTAGCTCCGTGTGCTGAAACCTCCTTAGATACAGATGGCGATGGTATTCCAGATTACCTGGACTTAGATTCAGATAACGATGGGATTTTGGACTCTGATGAACTCACCATTGGACAATTAAGTTATGAATTTTACGATAGTGTTCCTGCCGGCAATAGCGTGGATAACATTCCTACAACAACTCCTGATTACTCAGGTAATGTATCAGACTTTGATGTCACGAGCTTAAGTACCAGTTTAACTGGTAACGCTGACACCTTTTCAATTCGTTACAAGGGTTCGATAAACATAGCCACAGCGGGGGCTTATACCTTCTATACCAATTCAGACGATGGCTCCAAGTTATTCATTGATGGGATAGAGGTGGTTGATAATGACGGTCTTACTGCCCCTAGAGAACGATCTGAAAATATCACGCTAAGTGCGGGAGTCCATAGTATAGAAATCTTATTTTTTGAAAATGATGGTGGGCAAATTCTTGAAGTAAGCTATGAAAGCAGCCTAATAACTAAAAGATCAATTCCTTTCTCAATCTTATCTTCTGACCTCGATTCAGATAACGATGGCGTTCCCAATCGTTTAGATTTAGATTCTGATAATGACGGCTGTTCCGATGCTAACGAATACTACTTTAGTGGCAATGCCGATGGAAATATAGATGGAGATGATGATTTAGAGTATGGAACCTCCAGTACACTTACGGTGGATGCTGACGGACGGGTAGAACAGGCGGACTATAACGGCACAACCTATGCCGATGCTATCGACAACACGATCACAGAAGCCTGTAACGCGTGCAACCCAATATCGTCAGGAAATACAGATACCGATGGGGATGGCATTGCAGACTTGTGTGATCTGGATGCTGATAATGATGGGATTTTAAATGCAGATGAAGCAAATGGATCTGGATCAGCGGTTTTTGATGCTAGTCCTGAACCTGAAGCTTTCTGGACGTTTGATAATACAACAAATGATAGTTCTGTGAATAACCACGATGCAGTCGCTGGCGGCACTATTGCTCCTGGTTATTCTACAACCGATGTTATAGAGGGAACTCATTCTGCTAGTTTTAACGGAACGGATCAGGAAATAAGATATAGCGTGGACGGTGGCTTTATGGAAAGTGCTTATACACAAATCAGTTTTTCCGCCTGGATTAAACCGGATAATGTAAGTGGAAATCGAATTATTTATGAAGAAGGGGGCAATAGTAACGGATCTGCTTTATGGCTTAATGATGGCCTATTAACATACACCACAAGGGCGGCTAGTTCTAGTTTCAATCAGATTGATGTCACTGTGGGTGATGCTTTAACGGTGGACAACAAGTGGCATCATGTAGCAGCCACATTTGATAGTGGAACATTAACGGTTTACTTAGATGGAGCTTCAAATTCAGTAGATGCAGATTATAATACAGTCCCGGCACATGGGGACGCTGGAGGCGTTGGTGGAACCATAGGTAATGGTTCATAAGCAGTTGATGATGGAGTAGCAGTTTCAAATTACTCAGGATTGATGGATGCAGCCAGGTATGATAATACAGTGGCATGGTCGCTAAGCAGAATCCGGTATGAAGCCACTTTATTTCTAGATACAGACGGTGATGGCATTCCTAACCATTTGGATTTAGACTCCGATAACGATGGTATTTACGATGTATTGGAAGCTGAGCCAGGTTTTGCTGGAACTATAACTGCAGAAGGTCGCATTGATATTAATACTAATGAGATAACGGCAAATGGTGTCCCAACTGCTGCCAATACAGGAAATGGATTTACCCCTGTGGATACAGGCAATGATGGAACCCCAAACTTCATTAATTTAGACTCCGATGCTGACGGCTGCTCAGATGCCAACGAATACTACTTTAGTGGCAATGCCGATGGGAACCTTAATGGCGATGATGATTTAGAATATGGAACCTCCAGTTCACTAAAGGTGGATGCCGACGGACGGGTAGAACAGGCAGACTATAACGGCACAAACTATGCCGATGCAATCGACAACACGATCACAGAAGCCTGTAACGCGTGTAATCCTGTAGCCTCCGGAAATACAGATACCGATGGAGATGGGGTTGCAGACCTGTGTGATTTGGATGCTGATAATGACGGAATTTTAAACGAGGATGAGTGTGGTATTCCTAAGCAGAAAACAGTCTTAGCCTATACTGGCGTAGACCAGACCTATAATGTGCCTGCAGGAGCCTCCCACCTTAAAGTCAAGATCTGGGGCGCCGGAGGTCGTGGAGATACACAAGGTGGAAGAGGCGTCGGCGGTGCCGGGGGATTTACAGAAGTGATGATATCTGTGTCCTCCCTAACGAGTACGTCTCTCACGGTCACCGTTGGACAGGGAGGGGATTCTTCGACAGGTTCCAGGACGTATGGGAATGGAGGTGCTGGGGATAGTGATGGTTCTAGAAATTTTGGTTCAGGCGGAGGTATGTCCGCTCTAACTTATGCTTCGCTATCCAATCCAGCCTCAGTCTCTATTTCAGATCTAATAGCTATAGCAGGTGGCGGTGGAACATCGCCAGCCTTTACTAATCCAGGATCTCATGCTGGTGAGGGTGGAGGCCTGTCTGGTGGTGATGCCGATAGTGGTAGTGCGTCAATAAATGGACTTGGTGGAGATCAAAACTCTGGTGGGGGAAGCCCGCCTAATGGTAATCCCGGCGACTATTTAGTTGGCGGAAATGCGGTTTTAAATGGAGGCGCAGGGGGTGGTGGCTATTATGGCGGTGGCTCAGGTACGATTGCAAGCAATAATGAAGGTAGCGGTGGCGGTGGTTCAGGCTATATCTCCATAACGAGCACGATTGATGGTGAGACGATACGCGGAAGTGTACAGACGCCGCCGCGTACGACCGATCCGGATTATGTGGCGGGTGTAGGAACCGGAGGGAATTTCAATGCTGTACCTGGCGGTAACGGTTTAATCGTCATTGAAGCCCTGTTTTTGAATTGTGATACGGACGGTGATGGCCTTCTAAATTACCTGGACACTGACTCCGATAACGACGGGATTTATGATGTGCTGGAAGCTGATCCGACCTTTACGGGGACCATATCTGCAGAGGGCCGTATTAGTGGGACAACCACAAATGGTGTTCCGGATGCAGCCAATACAGGAAATGGCTTTACGCCTGTGGATACAGATGCTGACGGAACACTCAACTTTATGGATTTAAACTCTGACGGCGATGCCTGTCCCGATGCCAATGAATATTACAACAATCCCTCTGCCGATGGCGGAGATGATCGTATTTTTGGTAACGGTACACCAGCTGTAGATGCTAATGGTCTTGTGGTTGGGGCCGGCTATGACGGACCAAATCTGGCTAATGTTATTGATAATACTGTATTTCTGGGATGTGAGCCCTATATATTTGAAGGAAGCGCCGGAGACACAGGTTTAGGTGGGGCCTGGGGTACTGCATCCAACTGGAATTTTAACCGGCTTCCTACGGCCATTGATACGGCTGAAGTAAGAGCTAATACCAATGTAACTATTTTACAGCAAGTGGGGGAATTGATCATTGACTCTCCTTTTATTGTGTCTATCGATACGCTGCAAACGCTCAGCATCAAAGAAAACCTGACCAATAATGGAATTGTTCAAGGTTATGGTTATTTGGTCTTTGACGGAGATGCTCCTCAACAAATTATAGGCAATGGCCTGGTAGGGAATTCGAGTGCTGGAAGTTTTAGCAATATACGGCTAAACAATGCGGCCGGCCTAACACTCACCGATGATGCGGATGTACTGAATGTGTTAGACCTGGATGCCGGAACATTTACGATTGAAGCTGATAATTTCTTAACCTTTAAAAGCACTGAAAATCAAACGGCTGTTTTAACCGAGGTGGCTTCAGGAACTACTGTTTCCGGTTGTGTCATCGTGGAACGTTTTATACCTCCCACCAATCGATCGTACAGATACATCGCTTCTGCAGTGAGCACGACGAACTGCGGCAGGCCAACCATTCAGGACAATCTTCAGGAAGACCAGCAAGTTACCGATTATACGAACTATCCCGGAGTGAGTGAGACCCCTGGTTTTGGGACGCATATCACAGGTTCTAACGCCGTTGCCAATGGGTTTGATGCCACGCAAACGGGCAATCCGTCCATGTTTTCCTGGAATGTTACAACGCAGCAGTGGAACGCCATTCCTAATACTAACACAAAACAATTGAATGTTGGAGAAGCCTATGCCCTGATGGTGCGCGGGGGGCGTGAACTCGATTTAAACCTCAACAACACACAACTCGGCTCGGCAACCACCTTGCGTTTCACAGGGGAACTGGTCACGGGTAATTTCCCGGCAGTTGGTGTGGCTGCAAATAATTTAGAATTCAGTTTAATCGCTAATCCTTACCAGGCTCAGGTGGATATTGAAACGCTTTTAATTGATGCTGATGTATCAAACATCAATATTGCTCATGTCTGGATTTACGATCCCAACCTGGGGGTTCACGGGGGCTATGCGGCTTTAGACATGCAAGGCCCTGATTTTGATCCGGTGCCTTTAGGTTCAAGAGCAACTAAATTCCTGCAGCCCAATCAGTCTATGTTTGTCCAAAATACAGGAAATACTCCTGCTTTAATTTTTAAAGAAAGTCATAAAAAAGGTTCAGATAAAGAATTCACCAACGGGACCTTCAGTGTGGATAATACCGGTAAACTGGATATCACCTTAAGGCGTTATCATCAGTCGGATTATACCCTTGTGGATGGGGTAAGGTTATATTTTGAAGATAACTTCAGCAAGGCCGTACAAGGCAACGATGCACTTAAACTCTGGAACTCGGGTGAGTCACTGGCCATCAACCAGGCTGGTACCTATTTATCCATCGAAAGGCGAAACTATCCTGAAGCAGAGGAGTCAGTTCAGTTGAGTCTGTTTAACTATTCCAGCGCCGAATATCAGTTTGAATTAAAGGCGAAAGATTTAGATAAAACAGTCTATTTAAAAGACAAGTATACAGGCCAGCTTCAGAAACTGGAACAGGATGCGGTAACTACCTATGCGTTTACAGCGAATAAACAAATCCCGGAAAGTGTGTCGAGTACTCGCTTTGAGCTTGGGTTTGAAGCAGTGACGCTTGGTACCGAGGATATGGAAAGTGAAGGCATAAGCGTCTATCCCAATCCCGCTTCAGAACTCCTGCACATTCAGCTGCCTTACCTGAGTGCTGAAAAGGCGGAGCTGCAAGTGATAGACATGGCTGGTCGACTGCTGTTCAGAGAAACGCTAAGTCCTGAAAACGGTATCCTATCGACCCGACAAATAGAGCAGGTAGGAAGCGGGGTGTATCTGGTTAAAATTAAGATTGATACGCGGGAATACACCAAAAAAATTATAATCGAATAGTGTTCTTAAGGATGCTGTATTTAAAATTAACGGTTCTTCATCAGGATAGGGAAGCAAAAAAAGCACTAAAATGGTCTAATGCAAATGCCTTCAGACTTTGACTAAAAAACGCAGTATTTTTTTAAGAAATAGGATTTTTGAAAAGCAGGTGGTGCGTAGTTATTCCGGATTTGATCATGACTGAAGGTTGTAAGCATTACTTACAGTCGTTTTATAAATTTCACTTAGGGCCTTTGTTATCAGGAGGTTAATCTTTAAATTCAAACTCAGGCAGGTTAGTCTGTCGTTTTCGATATAAAAAACACACCTTATTTTTCATAAAAAAATCATAAAATTTTACTAAAAAAGCAATTGCTCGTAAGCAGCCGCAATAATTAAAATCGGTTAACTGTGCTATTACATATTTTTGTTCCTGAATTTAAATTTAATCCGTTATTAAAATGCAATTTTATTGTAACCTGAATAAGTTTAAGCTTTTACTATTGATACTCCTCGTAGTGTTCAGTAGTGATGAAGTTTTTTCTCAAATCAGTAATACAATCACGTCTTCCAAAGTAACTTCTAATTATGAAATTAGAAACGAATTCAATAACGGTGCTTGTCCTGATGTATTTTTAGAGTCTAAATCTGGAGAACAGGAAAATATCTTTATCGAGTTTGACCTTAGTAATCTGGAGTCCGATTATAGTATTACAGATGCCAATTTAAGGTTGGTACAGGGCGAAGGCACCGGAACAAACGGAACTATTGCTTTTGATGTGTATCGGGTCACGAAGCCTTGGATTGAAGGCAACGGAAGCTATTATGAAAAAGTTGCCGGACTTAACTGGAATTCTTCCGGTATTACAAACTGGGAAACCCCTGGTGGAGATTTTTCAGGGACGGTGTATGCCTCAGCCACTGCAAATTATTCCAATCCGGAGGGCACGGTTTACAATATAGACATTACTACTTTGGCCAATGAGTGGTTATACGGTATTTATCCAAATTACGGGATTGTTTTAGTGCCTCAGACTAAAGATAATCCCTGGTTTAGCATACATTCTGATGATGCTAAAAACCCAAATCACAGACCGAGTTTAGAAGTGATTCAGGAAGCTTACAATTCCTCAACCAGTGTTGTGGATATCAATTTCCCCTCACCCGTAGAGTTAACTATCGACGACCAGTAACATTTTAATTATTAAAGTCATTCTATCCAGGATATCCAAGCCTGGGTAATTTCAATTTCGTCAGAACGCTTGCTAAGCAATTTAATCAGTGATGGGAGTTTACAGGATTAAGCTTTATGTAATTCTTAAATAAGAGCAGTATTTTATCTAATCAGTCCCGGTTTAACACAGCTAACATCAACCTGTTATTCCTTAGTCCTAATCATCAAAAAGCCCGTTTTTTTAATTAAAAATAACTTTTTAATGCCTTTTTTAAAAAAAATATTGCCCAAAAAGCAATTTCGATTAAGTCTTCACAATTATTCAAAGTCACTTGTTTTCTAAGTTTTTTAGTTTTACACCACCAATCCTAAGTTAAAATTAAATTTTAAGTTAAATGAAATTTTACATCCCCAGAATACCATTCCTTTTCCTATTTACCTCATTGTTTTGCTTTTATGGTCTGAGTACTTATTCTCAGCAAGTAGATGATACTCCTGGGTCTAATAAGACCTTTGAGATCCCAGCAGGTGTAACTCAAATTACAGTTGAAGTCTGGGGTGGTGGTGGACGTGGTGGTAGCAGAACTGGAAATAAAACTACTGGTGGTGGTGGTGGTGGTGGTGCTTATTCTCTCCAGATAGTGAATGTATCTCCAGGGCAGGTAATTAACTATACAGTAGGTGCCGGTTCAAATGATACAAATCCTGGAGGAACGTCTGAAGCTTCATTAGAAGGCAACGTTTTTGTAAGAGCTGTTGGTGGTAATTCAGTTCCAAATGATTCAAATATTGGGGCAACTGGAGGTGCTACTACTAACGGTATTGGAGATATTAAGTTTTCAGGTGGAACAGGATCAAATTCTGAAGATGGTATTTATGCGGGGGGTGGCGGTTCCTCTGCAGGAATAAATGCAAATGGTACTGATGCAATTGATGGACGTATTGGAGCTGCAGCCCCAGATGGTGGAGGAAATGGAGGAAATGGTGCACTTAAAGGGGACAACGGATTTCCAGGCCTTGTTCCTGGTGGCGGCGGTGGTGGAGGATATTTTCAAGGGAATAATGGTGGTGCTGGAGGTGCTGGAGCAAACGGAAGAGTCAGGTTTAGTTTCCCTTCTCTTGAACTTTCAACTCTCGGAACAAATCCCACGGGGCAAGGACCTGCACTTTCCGCAGCTGTACAGTTATCTGAAAATACAAATAATCCATCAGCTAACAATTTTGTTACCTACAGTCCATCTCTAGAAGCAACGGTCACTTTTGATAATCAGCCCTATGATTTTGATGGAGCTGATTTCAGTGGTTTTACAGAAAATGCAGCGGTGGTGTTTGGTTATGAGATAAATCTTGCTACTCCTATATACACAAGTTTTAATGTTTTTGGTAATCCATTAGATTCTTACTTTACATCCACATCATCAGCAACAGGAACAGGTATTTCTGTTACAGAAAATAGTGGTTTATCTATTTTAACTAACACAGCGGCATTAATTGGTTCTGGTGTACTTACAGACGCTACGGTAAGAATGGCTGATATGCTGATTGAATTTGACACGCCGCTTACAGACCCTATAATCCACATAGCTGGATTAGGCGGGACTGGTGGAACTGGACAATTAGTTTCAACTGAATTTGAATTAGTTGATGCCGATAAAAGTTTAACGAGACTTTCGGGAACTTCAGCATTTGTTGTTGTAAATGGTAATGAAATTATACATAACCAGGCATCACCTGGTAATACTGGCGATGATTCTGCTCAGGGGTCTGTCCGTTTAAACGGTGAAAATATTACAAGTGTTAAGTTTAAAGTTTTCATAAAAGGCGACGGAGGAGGTCCTTGGGCAGATTCCAGTACTGAATCTGCAGGAGATGGTTGGCAAATTTCATTTTCTTCCCAACTTCCGGATTCAGACAAGGACGGGGTTTTAGATAAAAATGATGACGACATTGATAATGACGGGATTTTAAATACTGAGGAAGGCCTTGGTAGTAATCAGGATACAGACGGCGATGGTTTACGAGACTTTTTAGACCTGGACTCCGACGGCGATGGCTGTTCCGATGCCAATGAATATTATAACAATCCCTCTGCAGATGGAGGCGACGACCGTATTTATGGGGCTGGTGTCCCAACTGTGGATATTAATGGACTGGTTGTTGGAGCAGGCTATAATGGTACAGGTTTAGCCAATGTTACTAACGCATCTATAAGTTCTGGATGCGAGCCTTATATTTTTGAAGGAAGCGCCGGAGATGTGGGCCTAGGCGGAACCTGGGAAACTCAAGCCAACTGGAACTTTAACCGACTTCCAACTGCCTTAGATACAGCTATTGTGAAGGCTAATGCCAACGTCACTATTAGTCAGGAAGTAGGTGAATTATCCGTTGATGCACCTTATACAGTGTTTATTGACACGCTTCAAACACTTCATATAAAAGAAAACCTGACCAATAAAGGTGATTTTAGGGGTGAAGGTTTTGTGGTTTTTGATGGTACTGCTGCCCAACAAATTATTGGAAATGGTGCAGCTACAGACCCAGATGCCGGAAGTTTTGAACATATTCGGGTGAATAACTCTGCTACTGCTCCTGCTGGGGTTACACTTACAGACAATGCAGATTTAATTCATATTTTAGATCTTAACCTGGGTACATTTACAATAGCTCCTGGTAAGTTATTAACTTTCAAAAGCACTGAAGTTCAAACCGCGGTGCTATCACAAGTTGGCAGTAGTGCTGGTATTTCAGGTTGTGTGGTGGTAGAGCGCTACATCCAACCGAATAAACGCGCCTTTAGATACATAGCTTCTTCTGTAAAAACTTCTGCGTGTGATAAAAAAACCATTCAGGCCAATCTTCAGGAAGGCAATCAAGTTACCGATTATACGAATTATCCAGAATCGGTTCAGACCCCTGGTTTTGGGACGCATATCACCGGGTCTACAACGGGTGATAATGGTTTTGATGCTACCCAAACGGGTAATCCTTCCATGTATACTTGGAATGAAGCATCTTCTCCTCAGCGATGGGATGCCATACCTAATACAGATACAAAAACTTTAAATGTTGGAGAATCCTACGCCTTAATGATACGTGGGGGGCGTGAGCTTAACTTAAATATCAATAATAATGTAGCGTCACAAGATCCCACAACCCTGCGTTTTACGGGTGAACTCGAAACTGGAGATGTTGTAGTACAAAATCTTGCCCCTGATGTTGGAGAATTCAGTCTAATAGCCAACCCTTACCAGGCTCAGGTCGATATCAAAGAGCTTTTGGCCAGTGCTAATGTGACTGGCGTTAATACTGAAACTATTTGGATTTATGATCCCACCATTAACCTAAGAGGTGGCTATGCAACTGTTGATTTAGCATCAGGAACTCCTGTACCTACATACTCAAAAGCAAATAGATTTTTACAGCCCAACCAGTCCATGTTTGTTGAAAATACCGGGCCTTTACCTAGTCTAACCTTTAAGGAAACACACAAAAAGAATTTGAATCAGGGATTTACTAATGGAACTTTTAGTGTGGACAACACGGCCAGCTTAGATGTAACTTTGAAGAGGAATGACAATTCAAATTATATTGTAGCCGATGGGGTTAGGTTATATTTCAAAGAGAGTTTTGACAACGCCATACTCAATAACGATGCGCTTAAATTCTGGAATTCTGATGAGTCGTTTGCCATTCGTCATAAGGATAAGTACTTATCCATCGAGAGGCGAAATTATCCTGCTCCGGAAGAGACGGTCCAGTTTAACTTATTCAACTACAAGAACGCTGCATATCAATTAGAAATGGATGTGCAGGATTTTGAAAAAACAGCCTACCTCAAAGATAACTATACAGGAGATCTTCAAAAACTAGAAAATAACGCTGTGACTACCTACGCCTTTACGGCCAATAAACAAATTCCTGAGAGTGTCTCGATCACAAGATTCGAACTGAAGTTTGAACAGGAGACCCTTGGAGTGGAGGAGATCAATACCAAAGACATCAGTGTGTATCCAAATCCAGCTTCAGAGATTCTGAACATTCAACTGCCAGACTTTAGCGGTAAGAATGCCAGCTTACAGTTGATGGATATGGCGGGAAGACTGATTTTTACTGAATCTGTAAACGTAGAAAACGGTTTAATGACGACTCGAAAAATAGAGAATCTGGAAAGCGGAGTGTATCTTATTAATATTGAGGTGGATGATAAAGAGTACACCAAAAAAATCATCATCAACTAGTTCTTGTACTTATGATGCTTTTGCAAAAAAAATACTACATGATACTGTGAAGCATTTTAAAATGCCACATTAATAAGTGGTAAAATCTCTTACAGACTTAGACTATAAGTCAGGTTTTATCTTAACGGAGTTTTTAATTAGTTGCTTAAAGGTAGAATGCCTTTTGAAGAAAACATTTCCTTCTATGTTAACTACTCTTAAAGGTTTATTTTTCTTTATTCTTTTTTCTCTCCTTTAAGATTTTGTAATACATCACAACAATGTAAATCATAACGATGACGATGACCAGGTAAATCCAATTGTCGTAAAAGAATTCAGTGAATTCATCAGGTCTATAAGTTTCACTATGACTGCCTTCCGGGTTGGGAATATTGCTTTGCATGGTCTTGTTTTATGATTAAAGTCTTTAAATATAATAGATTTAATCACATAAGCTTTGAACTCCTGGACTAATTCTCAAAAACAACCCCCAGATGCAGAGCAACCAGGGGTGTTTAAATTAAAGTCCTTTGATGAAATTCCCGAGGGAGTCTCCAAAATTAAGTTGTGTGTCTACCTGCTTTCTGTCTAATTTCTTATGAACAGAAAGACCCCAAAGAATAAATTCCATCCAAAAGAATTTTTCATCGGGCTCATAATTGGAGACATGGTTGTCTAACATTTTTTCAAGGGGTTTGATTTTTGACAAGGCAGATTCATATTCAGCATTGGAATCATCTTCAAAAAATTGAATATCGTCATTTTCCAAAAACCATTTCAAAATCTCATCGTAAGATTGTATTTCATCCTGCTTTTCAAGTTTTTTGATCTCAGGGAAATAAACCGGGTAAAGGTTTAGGATGGCAGACTCAATAAGTTGTTGGGCAACAAATTCAGCACCCTCTTCTTCACCTTCATAAACAAGTTCAACCTTCCCTGTAATAGCTGGAATAATACCACTAAAATCACTTAAGCGTAAACAGGTCTCTTCATCACCATTTACCAGTGCTCTGCGTTCTGCAGTACTCATTAAATTCTCGAAGGCTGTGATGCTTAATCTGGCACTTACACCACTTTTGGCATCTACATAATGGCTCTTTCTGGCTTCAATGGAAATTTGTTCCAAAAGCGTTCTGGCCAAATCTGGAACCTTGATGTGATCTTTTTTGAATTTAGACAAGTTGGCTTCCTGTTTAGTGATTTGTTTGGCGATTTCGATATCTTTTGGATAATGTGTCAAAATTTGAGAACCAATTCTATCTTTTAAAGGGGTAACAATACTGCCTCGGTTGGTATAATCTTCGGGATTGGCCGTAAATACAAATTGTAAATCAAGTGGTAATCTCAGGTTGAAGCCTCTTATCTGTACATCGCCTTCCTGAAGTATATTGAATAAAGCCACTTGGATTCTCGCCTGTAAATCGGGTAATTCATTTATGACAAAAATACACCGGTTGGCTCTGGGAATCATACCATAATGAATCACTCTCTGGTTGGCGTAGCTCAGTTTAAGGTTAGCTGCTTTTATAGGATCGATATCTCCTATAATATCTGCAACGGTGACATCGGGTGTAGCCAGTTTTTCTGCAAAACGTTCACTTCTGTGTAGCCAGGTAATTGGTGTTTTATCGCCTTCCTTTTCGACAAGCTCCTTGGCGTAAACTGAAACAGGCTGAAATGGGTCATCATTGATTTCAGAACCCTCCACCACAGGAATATATTCGTCTAGTAAATTGAGAAGCTGCCTTGCAATTCTTGTTTTAGCCTGTCCTCTCAATCCTAAAAGATTAATATTATGTCTGGACAGGATAGCTTGTTCTAACTGAGGAATAACGGTGTGTTCGTAGCCAAAAATACCCTCGAAAGAATTTTTATCATTTTTTAAGTTGAAAATGAGATTATCTCTCAATTCATCTTTTATAGGTTTAGTGGTGTACTTATTTTCTTTTAAATCTCCAAGCGTCTTCAGTGCAGTTAATTGCATGTTATAGTTTTTTTCTTTTGTTATTTTCGTAATCTTCAAAAATCATTTCTCCTAAACCTTTCAGTCCTGAAAAGTATGCTCTCCCCTGATTTGATTTGGTGAATTGTCTTACAAACTGTTGTAAGTAGGGATCAGATGCTATCATAAAGGTGGTGATGGGTATGTTTAATTTTCTGGCCTGAGCCGCCATATTGTAACATTTCCCGGTGATGGTTTCATCAAGGCCAGCGCTGTTTTTGTAATAGCTTCCGTCAGCTAGTTTCAAACAACTCGGCTTCCCATCGGTAATCATGAAGATTTGCTTATTGGCATTTCTTTTCCTGCTCAAAATTTTCATAGCCAGTTGTAGGCCTGCTACAGTATTGGTGTGGTAAGGACCAACTTGTAAGTAGGGCAGATCACCAATTTTTACAGGCCAGGAATCATTTCCAAAAACAATAATGTCCAGGGTGTCTTTAGCGTATTTAGTGGTAATCATTTCAGCAAGAGCCATCGCCACTTTCTTGGCGGGGGTGATTCTGTCTTCCCCGTATAAAATCATACTATGACTGATGTCTATCATGAGTACTGTGCTCATTTGGGTTTGGTGATGCGTATCGTTGACGACCAGATCATTTTCTGACATTTGAAATTCATCAATTCCATGATTGATTTGTGCATTCTTAAAACTTTCAGTCATAGAGACCTGATCAAAGCCATCTCCAAACTGAAAATCTCTCAAATCACCAGTTTTGTCTTCACCTATACCTGTCTGTTTTGTCTTGTGTTTTCCAGAACCACCTCTTCTAAGCTTTCCAAAAATTTGCTCCAGGGCATGCTTTCGAATCGCCTGTTCTGTTTTATTGGTGATTTTCACCCCGGAATTCCCATCAGGTTTTATCTCTTCTCGGATATAGCCTTTCTTTTTGAGATCTTCTATGAAATCATCTATGGTGTAGTCTTCATTTGTAATCTCGTAAGCTTTGTCCAGTTCCCGCAACCAGTCAATAGCTTCATCGAAGTCTCCAGAGGTGTGCGTAATCAATTCCATAAAGATATCCAAAAGCTTATCGAACAAGCTGGTGTTTTCCTGATAGGTTTTAAATACGATTCCTTTTCTATAATTTGCCATAGCTTAAAAGTAGTAGAAATAAGAGGAGAGAAGGAATAAGTTTGTGTTAAACTGTTTTTAAAATAAAACCCAATACTTTTAAGAAGTGGATAAGTATTTTTTTCTGAATTTGATAACGAGAGCTATACTTCTGATAAGCATCCACACAAAAAAAGCAATCCAAATCGCATAAAGTTTTAGCCCTAAATAATCAAACAAAATCAGCGTGGGCCAAAAACCGAGGAAAGTAGCGATGAGTAATACATTTCTGAGGTATTTAGCTTCGCCAAGGCCCTTAAAAATGCCATCAAACATAAACGCAATAGCATTGATGGGTTGCATAAGCAAAACCAGCCAAAAGACTGAAGAAAACAGAAACAGGACCTGTTCATCTTTGTTGAAAATAAGACCGATTTCATCATAAAGTAAAGCACAAATCCCCGCTAATAGAAGAGCGATGATAACCGCATACTTACTGATGTCTTTACTCAGATTCCAAAGTTTAGTATATGCTTTCGCTCCAAGAAGTTTGCCGCCAATGGCATTGCCTGCATTGGCATAGCCATCGATAAAAAATGAGAAAAACAACCAGATATTCATCAGGATGCTTTGGGCAGCGATATAGTTTTTCCCATAATCAGTAGCATAGGAATTTGCAAGATAGATGGCAATATTTAGTGCCAGCGTCCTCAGAAACAAATTGGATGCCATGGAGATAAGAGGCTTTAAACTTGGGTTGAGTTTGAGACTGAGCTTAAGGTGAAAAGGGGTTTTTTTAATAAAAAAGTATAAGGCCATGACAAGCATTACTGCCTGTGCAATTACACTGGCTATGGCTGCTCCTTCCAGGTGCATGGCAGGAATAAAACCATCAATGCCATAAACCAGTAAAAAATCCAATCCAATGTTTACAGCCCCTCCCGCAAGACTGCACTTCATCGCCCATAAGGTATTCTGCAAACCTCTGAAGACCCCAAATATGGCAAAGGTTACAAGTGTGAAAGGATAGCCCAAAGCTCTTATGCGGTAATAGCTTTGGGTGTAATCTAAAATCAGGCCCTCTGCGTTGTAGGCACTAAAAATAAGTTCAGCAAAAAAAGCCGTGACAAAGTAGATGATTAAGCTTAAAATGAAATTGAGCAAAATCGTTTGTGGAACCAGGGTTTTTACCGCATTAAGCCTGTTGGAGCCCAAATGCTGTGAGACAAGAGCGGAAATAGCTGTTTTGGTTTGAGCTAAGATCCAAATGATAGCAGACAAAAAAGAACCCACTATACCTGCAGCAGCCAGGGCTTCTACAGCATTTGTTTCCACATTTCCTATGATGGCAATGTCGCTTAAAGAAATAAGGGGTTCTGCTATTCCAGCTATTATTGCAGGAATAGCAATGGTATTGATCTCTTTAAAAGATACTTTGGGTGTTTTTATGGACGATTTAGAGGACATCCAAAATGCTTTCCAATTGCATTCCTCTGGATCCTTTTATTAGAATATAAGAGGTGAGCTGAGAATTGTTTTCCTTCAGGTGATCTTTTAAATCCTTTGTGGTTTTAAAACCTGCCACATTAGTAAATTCTGAAGAAGCTTCCTGAAATTGCTCGCCGCAAACCCAAATAGTTTCAAATTTCAACTGTTGACAAATGTCCAATATATGAGCATGTTCTTTTGAAGCCTCATCTCCAACTTCAAACATATCTCCTAAAATTACGGTTTGATTGTCGGGATGCATTTGCTTAAAACTTCTTAATGCTGCTTCCATACTTGTAGGGTTTGCATTATAAGCATCCAGTAAAATCTCTTTGCCATTTTTTGTAATGATCTGAGATCTCATTTTCTCGGGTTCAAAGTCTTCTATAGCTCCTTTAATCTTTTCTTTATATACACCAAAATATCTTCCAATACCAATAGCCGCAGAAATATTTTTGAAATTGTAGCTGCCAATTAACTTGCTTTGGATAATTTCATTTGAATATTCAACAGAAACAAAGGGCTTAGCTTCCTTAAAAATAACCTGACAGTCTGAAAGTGATTTTTCTCCTATGCTATAATTTTTATGCTGAATTGCTTTTTCAACCTGCAATTCATCATCACGATTGAAAAAAATGAGACCATCTTTTTCAATTAAGTAATCGTAAAGTTCAGATTTCCCTTTGATGACACCTTCAATACCTCCAAAGCCTTCCAGATGTGCCTTCCCGAAATTGGTAATTAACCCGTAATTGGGTTGTGCAATTTTACAAAGCGCTTCAATCTCTTTCTGATGATTAGCTCCCATTTCTACAATGCCTAAATCCAATTCAGCAGTGAAGGAAAGTAATGTTAGTGGGACGCCGATATGATTGTTTAAGTTGCCAGCAGTAGCTTTAACTTTAAATTCTTTGGAAAGGACGTCAAGAGTTAATTTTTTAGTAGTGGTTTTTCCATTGCTTCCGGTAATCGCTATAATTGGAATTTCAATTTGGTTTCTGTGGTAGTTAGCTAGCTCTTGAAGGCTTTCTAAAACATTGTCCACAACTATTTTTGATTCTCCTTTTTGGTCTTGGTCATCGATCACAGCCAGTAGAGCACCACTTTCAAGGGCTTTATCGGCGTAGGCATTCCCATCAAAATTATCTCCTTTTAAGGCAAAGAAGATAGAATTCGGTTCAATTTTCCTGGTATCTGTGCAGACACCACTGCTTGCCAGGAATTTTGAATACAGGTTAGATATATCTTTCATACTAAGAAATAAAAAAAGCTCTAATACAAAATTAGAGCTTTTTAGTTAGATTCAACTTTTTTAATTTCTTGTTCTTCTCCCTTTATTGGATTTAGAACCAACTTTGGACATGGCGTTTCTAAAACCGATGTCATTTGTTGCCATGTCTTGTGGGTAAAACCTTCTCTGAGCAGGATCCAGCCAGTAGGCTCTGTCTTTCCAGGACCCGCCTTTGTACACCCTTACGTTGTCATCTATAAGTGTTGTTCTTGAAGAAGAATTATCCATTGTTCTGTTTATTTCTCCGTCTTTTAAGGTCACTGAGTTTTCAGGTGAATCGTACATAAGCTGTTCTCCTGTACCTGTGTCGGCTTTATTATAATATCTAGAAGAAGATTTATCTCCGTCTCTAAAGTTTTTATTATCGCTTTTCGAGAATTGAGTTCTTAAATACGTCTCTTCTTCACCAATTCTTTCCTGAGCAATTTCACCTGGAATAGTTCTGGCTAAAATTTTACCATTGCTTAAGGTATCGTAAACAACCTCATCTGGACCTAAAACCTTTACTGTTCCATCCTCAGTGATAGCGTTTTTAGTGTAGACATTACCTCTGAAATAGTTGAAGTCGTTGTAATCATTAGCCACTTTTGGCCTGTAAACATCTGCCACCCATTCAGATACATTTCCTGCCATATCGTATAGACCATAATCGTTAGGATCAAAAGATTTTACCTCTGCAGTAATATCGGCTCCATCACTACTCCATCCGGCTATCCCGCCATAATCCCCTTTTCCTTGTTTAAAATTGGCGCGTTGGTCACCTACGGTGTTTCTATCTCCAGACCTTGTGTATTGTCCATCCCATGGGTATTTCTTTTTCCCTCTGTACATATTGTATTCTCTTACAGAGCTTTGACCTAAAGCAGCGTATTCCCATTCAACTTCTGTGGGCAGTCTGTATGAAGGAAGGAGTTCCCCGTCTTTTCTCTGGACGTAAACATGGGTACTATCCGGATTGTTTCTTAAAAGTCTGTCACTTTGTTTTCCACCTCTGGTTATACTGTCGCTACCGCCATAAACTAAACTTGGTGAATTGAGGTAGGTTTCGGTACTGAAAACACGTTCTGCACTGGTATTTTTGTAAGCACCTCGTGAAAAGTAGCCTTTCTCTTCAAGCCGTTTTTCGTTTACACGGTCTGTTCTCCATTGGCTAAACTCGGTAGCTTGAATCCAATTGACACCTACGACAGGGTAATTATGGTAAGCAGGATGTCTAAGGTAATTATTCACCATGCTTTCGTTAAATCCTAAAGGGTTTCTCCAAACCAAAGTGTCAGGTAAAGCGCCAACATAAATGTTTTTATATTTCTCTTCTGAGGGCGGAAAAATTTCCTTCAGCCAATCCAGGTATTCTAAATACATGACATTGGTGACTTCAGTTTCGTCTATATAAAAGGATTGAACGTGTTGCTGATTTGGACTATTGTTCCAATCATGCATCACATCATCCTGTACTCTTCCCATTGTAAATGTGCCTCCTTCTACAAATAGAAGTCCTGGTCCAGCTTCCTGTTCTTCATAATCCGTTTTGTAGCTTACACCTCCATCTTTTCCGCTCAGATCCCAGCCAGTAGCTCTTGAGCTGCCATCGTAATCTCTGGAGTTGTTACAACTTATCATTGCTAATGCTAAAGAAGCAAGTAAGCCTGATTTAACGAAGTTTCTTATAATCATAATTTCGATTTTAATCCAAATTTTGTTTGCAATATAATGATTAACGCTGTACTAACAAGTATATTTTCCTTTGCTAGAATTAAATTTTTTTAAACTCATTTCTATTTTATTCAATATATACTATCATTGTACACTTTACGTTATATCTTAACGATTGTCAAGATTTCACCATGAAAATTTTACCGATTTTTTTTTATTTATGTACCTGCCTCATCTCTTACGGGCAAGGCGGTAAAGTTAATTTAAATTGGGTTAATAACAATAAAATTGCTATTAAATCTCTCAATGAGACTTATTTTTCAAGATTGGATCCTGTTCACTTTCAGTTCAATGAGAATGAAGGACATCTTTTATACACTCGTTTTTTCGAAACGAATGCGACTGATCTTGTTCTAAAAAATATCCAATCTGAAAAAGTTTCCGGGGAACTCAAAAATTATATTCGTGTAGTTTCTCAAACTGTTGATTACCAGTTTACCGAAGTCAACTATCAAAACCAACGAAAACTGATTTTAAAGTTGAATCCCTATTTTTATAAAAACAACGCAATTCATAGAGTTATTTCTTTTGAAACAGCTGAATCAAAGCTTTTAAAATCGACGTCCAATTCACCTGTGTCAACTTCCAAAACCAATGCCACTCAACTGGCGAATTCTATATTTAGTTCCGGTCAGTTTTCAAAATTTTATGTTGAAGAGACGGGTGTTCACCGTTTAGACTTTTCATTTTTAAGAAACCTGGGCATTGACGGATCAAGTATTCCTTCTGCTAATCTGAAAATATATGGACATGGTGGTGAAATGCTGCCTTTAAAAAATGAAGACAATCTTTATTATGACCCTCCGGAGCTCGCTATTCAAGTTTTCGATGGGGGTGATGGAGAATTTAATCCCGGGGATTATGTGTTGTTTTATGCCACAGCTACACAAGGTTGGAGCGAAGAAAACGCCACAAACCTCAACCTGTACGCTAATCGTTCTTATTATTATGTGTCTGTAAATTCTGGTGGAGGAAAACGAATGGCGGTCCTAAATCAGCCTGTAGGATCGGCAACAACAACATTTACTGAGTTTGACGATTACCAATTTTATGAAGTAGATGAGGTAAGTTTATCCTTAGTTGGAAGACGTTGGTTTGGCGATAGGTTTGATATAGAAACAGAAAAAACCTACGAGTTTAATTTTCCAAATTTGGTGCAAAATACACCCCTTCAACTTGAGTTAAGACTAGGGGCTATTTCACCAATACGTTCCTCTTTCAACCTTTCAGTGAATGGTCAGGCTCTGGATAATCCAGTCAATATTTTAGGAAGTGCACCAAATACTCCGTCCCGAGGGGCAGAGTTGAGATCGCAGGTAAACTCAAATTCTGATGAGGTAACTTTACAATTGACTTATAACAAAAATGGAAATCCGGGAGCCAGAGGATTTCTGGATTTTATTTCAGTTGAAGCCAAAAGAGAATTAATTGCTGGTGATGAACAATTCAAATTCAGAAATAAAGAAACCGCAACCACAAGTGGTATTGGAGAATATGTCATTCAAAATGCTGCTGAAGTCACACAGGTGTGGGACATCACAGACCCCATCGACCCAAGGTTTATTTCCAATCAAGATCTGTCGCCAACTTTTTCTTTCAAAAGTCCGTTAGGGTCTGTTAGAGAATTCCAGGCGGTAACGTCTGCCTATTTGCAGCCACAAGTTGAAACCGGAAACATACAGGTGCCAGGGCAAAACATAAAAGGAACTATTTTGACCGATGCTCAAGGTCAATTTCAGGATTTAGACTATTTGATCATAACTCAATCTTCATTTATGTCTGCAGCCAACAGGCTGGCTCAGTATAGAAGAAATAAGGATGGCCTGGTGGTAAAGACTCTGGCGGTTGAAGATATTTATCAAGAGTTCAATTCTGGTAAGCAGGATATTGGGGCCATAAGAAATTTGGTTAAATATATTTACGACAATGCCTCTTCTCCACAGAATAGGATAAAATTTTTAGGCATCATTGGAGATGCATCTGTAGATTATAAAAACAGGCTACAGGGCAACACCAATATAGTTCCAACTTTCCAGAGCCTGGGTAGTTTTTCTACTACGGTATCGTCTTTTATGTCCGATGATTATTTTGTGATGATGGACCCTGGCGAGGGAAGAATGCGACAAGGTGAGTTAATGGATTTGGCCGTAGGAAGGATTTTGGCAGACACTCCTCTTCGCGCAAATGCGATGATAGATAAAATCATTTCTTCTGAACAGAAAGAAGCTTATAATGAGTGGCGAAATAATTTCATACTAATATCAGACGATGTCGATGATTCCAGAGACTTTAGCTTACAGGTGGATCTGGATAATCTGGGAGATCGGATTTCAGAAAATAAACCAACTGTAAATGTAAAAAAAATCCATTCTGATGCTTTTCAACAGATAGCAGGAGCAGGCGGTGACAGGTATCCCGATGTGAATACTGCGATCACTAATTCTATAGAAGTTGGCGCGGCTGTGGTCAATTATTTTGGGCATGGTGGCGAGGATGGTTTGGCTCAGGAACGCATTGTGACACAAACCAATACGCAGAACTGGAGCAATCCAGATCGCTATACCTGTTTTGTTACCATTACCTGTGAGTTTACTAAATTTGATAATCCACTTCGAATGACGGGCGGTGAGCTTACCTTCTGGAACGAAAATGGTGGGGCTTCTTCTCTTGTAACGACCACTAGAGCAATAAGTGTTTTTGCAGGAGTCCAGTTTAATAACGTTTTTGCCCCTTACCTTTTCGATTTTGATAATTATGATGAAACTATTGCTCAATCGGTAGCGAGGGCAAAGCGAAATATTTCTGGAAATGGAAAACGAATTGTATTTTTTGTTGGGGACCCTGCTATGAGATTGCCGCTGCCAAAGTCCAGGGTTCAGCTTACAGCTATCAACGATGTCCCTTTTTCTCAATTTAATGATACTTTACAGGCCTTAGGTAAATATAAACTGCAAGGACGAATAGTTGATGCTAACAGCCAGGAACTTCAAAACTATCAGGGAAATTTGTCTGCTGTGGTTTTCGATAAAAGAATTGACAGGCAGACGTTGGGGAATGACGGAACAAGAATTAATGGGGAACTGGCTATTATGGATTTTACAACTTTAGGTGAGAATTTATTTAGAGGTCAGGCTAGTGTGGTAAATGGGGAATTTGAATTTGAATTTGTTCTGCCAAAAGACACACGTCTTCCAGTAGATAAGGGCAGGGTGAGTTTTTATACTTCAAAAGAGAACCAGCTCGAAGAATACAGTGGTTTTAATACTGATATTCTCATAGGAGGCTTAAATGAAAATGCTCCTGAAGATAATGAAGGACCGATTATCAATCTGTTTATGAACGATGAAAACTTTGTGAGTGGAGGAATAACCGATAATCAGCCTTATATTTTAGCACTGCTTGAAGATGAAAATGGAATCAATACAGCTGGAGGTATAGGTCACGATATTGTAGGTATTTTGGATGGAGATGAAGCCAACCCTATAATTCTGAATGAATATTATGAAGCAGAACGTGATGACTACACTAAGGGTAAAGTGTATTACAGGCTTCGAGACCTGGAAGATGGAGAGCATACCTTAACCCTAAAAGCCTGGGATGTCTATAATAATTCTCAAACTCAAGATATCCATTTTGTTGTTGCTGGAAATGATGAGCTTAAAATCACCCGTGTCCTTAATTATCCGAATCCTTTTATAAACTATACTGAATTTTGGTTTAATCACAATCGTCCATTTGAACCCCTTGAGGTTATGGTGCAGGTGTTTACAGTCACAGGTAAGCTGGTCTGGACTCAAAATCAAATTGCCAATACCGGCGGTTTTCTTTTTAGAGATATGAGCTGGAATGGGAGAGATGATTTTGGAGATAAAATAGGAAAAGGGGTCTATGTGTATAAGTTAACCGTAAAATCTACGTTAACCAATCATAAGGTTGAAAAATATGAAAAACTTGTCATTTTATAATTTATATATATTTGCTAACTCAAATTTATCTATGAAATCTATTCTGTTATTAATACTGGCTTTTTTGTTTGTTTCAAAAACATCATATTCACAAGACGACCGGCGAGTCATCACTACGGGAGTTCCATTCCTCCTTATTGCTGCAGATGCGAGATCTTCCGGATTGGGGGATCAGGGTGTCGCCACACCTGTAGATGCATTCTCTCAGCAGTGGAATGCTGCAAAATATGCGTTTTCTGAAACTAAAACAGGAATTGGTTTGTCATATACACCGTACCTTAGAGAATTGGTCAATGACGTTAATATCGCCAACCTTTCTTATTTCAACAGGATAAATGAAAGAAGTGCTGTGGCCGCTAGTATTCGGTATTTTGATCTTGGAGAAATAGAATTAAGACAAACGGCAGACCAGGTTCCAAGCATTGCAAATCCGAATGAATTTGCCATAGATTTAAGTTATTCTCTAAGGTTAAGCGAAGAATTTTCTATGGCTGTTACCGGTCGTTATATAAATTCCAATTTAAGAATCCCTACAGGAATTGCAGAGGCAGATGCAGCCAGCAGTTTTGGGGCAGACATCTCTATGTTTTACAGAGGTGAAGAAAAATTTTATAAAGATTTCAATGGCCGCTGGAGAGGTGGATTAGCTATAAGTAATATAGGGCCTAAGATTAAGTATGATGATGTGGGACAAGAAAATTTTTTACCTACCAATTTTAAAGCAGGAGCAGGATTTGATTTTATTTTAGATGCTTCCAACACTATAGGCGTTCATCTTGAGTTCAATAAACTGCTGGTACCAACGCCTCCCAGGTTTGAAACTGAAAACGGACAACTGACACCAGAGGGTCAGCAAGCTTTTCTAGACTATTCAAATCAAAATGCAATAGGAGCTATTTTTTCTTCCTGGGGCGATGCCCCCGATGGCTTTTCTGAAGAGCTAAAAGAAATCACCTGGGCTCTTGGAGCAGAGTACTGGTTTGAAGATAGTTTTGCTTTAAGGCTGGGATATTTCAACGAATCCAAAGACAAAGGCTTTAGAAAATTTCTAACCATTGGTTCTGGGTTTAAATATTCAGCAATCGACATCGATGTATCCTACCTGTTTTCAACTTCAACGGTGCAAAATCCATTGGAAGGAACACTACGATTTGGCTTGACCTTTAATATTGGAGATAATACCTATGTTGAATATTAACTCTATATTTGTTTAATATATTTTCAAAAAGTATCAATCACAATTGATGCTTTTTTTGTCTCTAAGAAGCTCAATATTATGATAGAAAAGCAGATAAGTACTACTATACAATTATTTGATTCGGTTTCAGAACTCCCAGAGCAAATTCAAAAGTTGATGAATAAAGCTGTGGAAGCAAGACATACGGCCTATGCTCCTTATTCCAAATTCAAAGTCGGCGCAGCCCTTATTTTAGAAAATGGAGAAGTGGTGATGGGCAGCAATCAGGAAAACGCCTCCTATCCTTCTGGTCTTTGTGCAGAGCGAACCGCAATTTATGCTGCAGGAGCCAATTATCCCAACCAGAAGATTAAAACTATAGCCATTACGGCTACTTCTGAAAAGCAGGAGGTTTTAGAGCCAATTGCACCATGTGGGGCATGTCGACAGGCCATTGCAGAATATGAGCAAAAACAAAAAGAACCTATCGAAATTTTCTTTACTGGTTCCCGGGGAAAAGTGATGCACGTTAAATCCCTTTTGGATATTTTGCCTTTAGCCTTTGATAATAAGTTTCTTTAAAGTTAATAAGCCTAAAGTATTTTCAATTCTTACATAAAGTATTACTTTTGTAATTCTGTTTTATAATTTAGACGATAAATAAAGTTGTACATGAAAAAAATAACGAAAAAAACCTATTTGAAATGGTATGAAGATATGCTGTTTTGGAGAAAGTTTGAAGATAAATTGGCTCAAGTTTACATTCAACAAAAGGTAAGAGGTTTTCTTCACCTTTATAATGGACAAGAGGCAATTTTAGCTGGTGCTTTGCACGTGATGGATTTGAAAAAAGATAAAATGATTACTGCCTACAGAAATCATGTACAGCCTATAGGAATGGGTGTGGATCCCAAGAGAGTCATGGCAGAGCTTTATGGTAAAAAAACAGGTACTTCTCAAGGTTTAGGTGGGTCTATGCATATATTTTCAAAAGAACATAGATTTTTTGGAGGTCACGGAATTGTTGGAGGTCAGATTCCTCTTGGAGCCGGCTTAGCTTTTGCAGATAAATATTTTAATACTAATGCAGTAACCCTTTGTTTTCTTGGAGATGGAGCAGCTAGACAAGGTTCTCTTCATGAGACTTTAAACATGGCTACCAACTGGAAATTGCCAGTTGTATTCTGTGTGGAAAACAATGGTTATGCTATGGGGACTTCTGTGAAAAGAACATCCAGCCATGAAGATATCTGGAGACTTGGTTTAGGTTATGAGATGCCTTGTGGTCCTGTAGATGCTATGGATCCTACTAAAGTTGCTGAAGCTTTGGATGAAGCTATTTCAAGAGCAAGAGCAGGAAAAGGCCCTACGTTTTTAGACCTAAAAACTTACAGGTATAGAGGGCACTCCATGAGTGATGCTCAAAAATATAGAACAAAAGACGAAGTAAAAGAATATCAGGAAATAGATCCTATTTCTCAAGTCAAGAAGGTATTACTAGATAAAAAGTATGCCTCTGAAGAGGATATCAAAAAAATTGATAAACAGGTAAAAGACAAAGTTAGCGAGTGTGAAAAATTTGCTGACGAGTCCGATTTCCCAGACAAAAACGTCATGTATGACGTAGTGTACGAGCAAGAAGATTATCCTTTCATTTCTCACAAATTATAAGTAGATGGCTGAAGTAGTAAACATGCCCAGATTAAGCGACACCATGGAAGAAGGTGTTGTGGCAAAATGGTTAAAGCAAAAAGGAGATAAAGTAGAAGAAGGAGACATTTTAGCTGAAATCGAAACCGATAAAGCGACTATGGAATTTGAGTCTTTTCACGACGGTGTGCTTTTGCATATTGGAGTTGAAGAGGGTGAAGGTGCTCCTGTTGATTCACTTTTAGCCATTATTGGTGAAGAAGGTGAAGATATCGAGGAATTGATTAACAAAGCTAAAAGCGACGATTCTTCTGAAGCGGATAAAGATGAAAAATCTGACTCCAAAGAAGAGAAAGAATCTGAAGAAAATTCTTCTGAAGATGATAGTTCCGATCACGATGATGACGAATCCGATGGAGGAGATGGCGAAATGCCAGATGGTGTTGAGGTAGTAACTATGCCTAGATTAAGTGATACCATGGAGGAAGGAACCGTTGCTACCTGGTTAAAATCTGTTGGTGATGATGTGGAGGAAGGTGAAATCCTGGCTGAAATCGAAACCGATAAGGCAACTATGGAATTTGAGTCTTTCTATTCAGGAAAGTTACTTCATATTGGTATAGATGAAGGAGAATCTGCTCCTGTAGATGATATTCTGGCGATTATAGGACCAGAGGGCACAGATGTAGACTCAATTCTGAAGTCTATAAAATCGGGTGGTAAATCTTCATCTGATTCCAAAAAAGAATCTAAAGGCACCAAGTCTGAAGAAACTAAATCAGAAGACAAATCTTCAGATGCCGGTTCAAACGACATATCTGGTGATGAAGATGCTGATAACACCGATGAGGAAGGCAGAATATTAGCCTCGCCATTAGCCAAGAAAATTGCTGAAGATAAAGGCATTGATCTTAAAAAAGTAAGTGGTTCTGGAGACAATGGTCGAATCGTCAAAAAAGACGTGGAAGACTTTAAACCCTCTGCAGAGTCTGCTCAAAAAGAGACTTCAGAAGCAAAATCTGAAGCTCCAAAAGCTTCTAAGAAAGAAGAAGCTGCACCAGTTGCAGAGTTATATACTCCTGCAGGAGAAGAGTCTTTTGAGGAGGTGAAGAATTCTCAAATGAGGAAAACAATTGCTAAGCGCCTGTTAGAATCTAAGAATTCTGCGCCGCATTATTACCTAAATATTGAAGTTGATATGGAGAATGCGATGGCATCCAGATCTCATATCAACGAGATGCCAGATGTGAAGGTTTCTTTTAATGACCTTGTGATCAAAGCTTCTGCAATGGCGTTGAGAAAACATCCGCAAGTCAATTCATCCTGGAATGGTGACGCTACAAAGATTGCGAAACACATTCATGTAGGTGTAGCCGTGGCAGTAGAGGAAGGACTTCTGGTTCCTGTCCTGGAATTTGCAGACCAACAGAGTTTGACTCAAATTGGCAGTAATGTGAAAAATTTAGCCGGAAAAGCTAAAAACAAAAAATTACAGCCTAACGAGATGGAAGGCAGTACATTCACAGTATCTAACCTTGGCATGTTTGGAATTACAGAATTTACAAGCATTATCAACCAACCGAATTCTGCTATTCTTTCTGTAGGAACAATTGTTGAAAAACCTGTAGTTAAGAATGGAGAAATCGTTGTTGGAAATACGATGACGCTTACCCTGGCTTGTGACCATAGAACAGTAGATGGGGCAACTGGAGCTAAATTCCTTCAAACTTTAAAAACATATCTGGAGAACCCTGTAACTATGTTAGCATAGTTATCATATAATGTAATAATCTACTGCCTTTTTAGACCTTTAATGGGTCTTTAAAGGCAGTTTTTTATATATTCACTTTATGAAAAAAATTATTATAACGCTTTGCATAGGTTCACTTTTAACCTTCTCTTGCAAGAATTCAGTTCAAGATCAGAAAAAAGAAATATCAGAAACCTCTCAAAAGTCAGATTTTCAATATTCAGCAAAATCAGCGCTGAAATATTTAACATCAGATGAGCTTAATGGAAGAGATACGGGCTCTGAAGGCATTGATAAAGCAGCGATCTATATTGAAAATGCTTTTGAAAAATTTGAAGTTGAACCTTATTTTGAAACCTATAGAGATTCATTCAAACTGAAAGAAGCAGACGGTTTTAATGTCGTAGGTGTTTTGAAAGCTGAAGAATCAAATGACTTAACACCCTTAGTCATCGGTGCACACTATGATCATGTGGGAATTATTGAAGCTGTCGAAAAGGATAGCATTGCTAATGGAGCCAATGATAACGCCTCAGGTACGGTTGCAGTTCTTGAGCTGGCAAAATATTTAGCAAGTCAAGACTTAAAAAGAGACGTGATTTTTGCTTTATTCTCTGCCGAAGAGAAAGGTCTTGTGGGGTCTAGACATTTAGCTACCAAAATGAAGAGTATGGAGGTGGAACCTTACCTGGTGTTTAATATTGAAATGTTAGGCGTTCAGATGAAAGATAAAAATTATCGTGCTTATATCACAGGTTATGAAATGTCTAATCTTGCTGAGGTTTTTAATGGGTTTTATGAAGATGAAACTGAATTTTTAGGATTTTTACCTCAGGCGGCTCAGTATGGTTTGTTTAAAAGAAGCGATAATTACCCTTTTTACGAAACCTTTGGCGTGCCCTCACACACCATTTGTACTTTCGACTTCACCAATTATGAGTATTACCATCATGTGAATGATGAATTTGAAGAACTGGATGTCGAAGCTTACTTAAAATTGGTGAATGACTTAAAACCTGGTGTTTTAAAATTAGTTAATTCAACAGAAACCACAGTAAATTTAAATTAATGTCAAAAACAATTGTTATAACAGGAACAAGCCGCGGTATTGGTTATGAACTTGTAAAGCTTTTTGCTGCTGAAGGCCATACGGTATTTGCTTTGTCCAGAAACGACAAACCCGTAAGTGACCTTAATCTTGAAAATGTATTCTCTTATTCCTGTGATTTGAATGAGAGTTCAAAAGTTTCAGAAGTTGCCCGAAAAATACAATCTGAAGTTAAATCAATTGATATTTTAATCAATAATGCCGGTCAATTTCTGAAGCAGGATTTTAAGGATACTAAACTCGAAGATGTAAAAAGCGTTTATGAAACCAACGTCTTTTCGGTGTTTGATTTAACGCACCAACTGCTCCCCTTGATGACCAACAACAGTCATGTGGTGACAATCAGCAGCATGGGTGGTGTTCAGGGCAGTATGAAATTTCCTGGCTTGGCTGCTTACAGCTCAAGCAAAGCAGCGGTTATTACGCTAACTGAATTACTTGCTGAAGAATATAAAGAAAACGGACCATCCTTTAATGTATTAGCATTGGGTGCGGTTCAGACTGAAATGCTTGAAGAAGCATTTCCTGGATTACAAGCCCCAAATTCTGCATCTGAAATGGCCGAATATATCAAAGACTTTTCAGAAAACGGAAATCGTTTTTACAACGGTAAATTGCTACAAGTATCAAGTTCTACACCTTAAAATTGAATGAAACCGACATGATTAAAATAACTATTAAATAAACAGTGTAATGATTATTTTAATCATCAAAAGTTACACCTGCCAGATTGAGTCATTCAGGCCGGTGTGACTATTAAAAAACAATAGAAGGTAATACATGAAAGAAACGCTTCAAAAATATTTGCCTGAGCGAGCAGTCATTCCTGTCATGGGTATGGTCAAAGCTTATCAAATTCAATTGAAGATCGTTAGCCAACGACAAACTAAACACGGGGATTACAGGTTGAAACCAGATGGATTTCATCAGATTACTGTTAACTCCAATTTAAATAAATACCGATTTTTGATCACCACGGTTCATGAGGTTGCTCATTTGCTGGCCTTCAAGACCTACGGATTCTCGATTTTACCTCATGGAGCAGAGTGGAAACATAGCTTTCAGAAGTTGATGTTGCCTTTTTTGAATCCGGAAATTTTCCCCAGTGATCTTCTACCTGAGCTAGCCAGGCATTTTAAAAATCCAACGGCAAGCAGCGATACAGATGCCAGACTGAGTGTAGCTCTAAAACAATACGACACACCTAATGAGAAAAATTTTATATTTGAGCTTCCCTTTGGAAGTATTTTTCAAATTCCCAATGGGCGTCGATTTAAGAAAGGTAGAAGAATTCGGAAAAGATACGAATGCCAGGAAGTGAGTACAGGGAAAATTTATGCATTTCAGCCCAATGCTGAAGTTGATTTTTTAAAATAATAACATGAATAAGAAGGATAATTATGCCGTGATTATGGCTGGAGGTGTGGGTTCAAGATTTTGGCCAGTAAGCAAAACTTCCTTTCCAAAACAGTTTCATGACATGTTAGGAACAGGTAAAACATTACTTCAACAAACTTTTACTAGATTAGCTAAAATTGTTCCAGAAGATCAAATTCTCATCCTTACCAATTCCGATTATGTGGACCTTGTCAATCAGCAGCTGCCAGATATCAAGAGTGACAGAATTATTGCAGAGCCGGCCATGAGAAATACTGCACCTTGCATTTTGCTGTCTGCTTTAAAGATCAATAAAGAAAATCCAAAAGCAAGAATGATTGTAGCTCCAAGCGACCACTGGATCGAAGATGAAGATGCTTTTGCCAGGGATGTCAATCTTGCATTTGAGGCCAGTACTCAAAAAGATCTTTTGATGACTCTAGGCATTACACCTACTTTTCCAAACACAGGTTATGGTTATATCAAGTATGAAAAAGAGGATTCCGGTAATGTAAAAATAGTGGAAACCTTTACAGAAAAGCCCGATTATCCAACCGCTCAATCCTTTTTAAAAGAAGGGAACTATTTATGGAATGCGGGGATTTTTATATGGAAAACGTCTTTTATTATAGACCAGTATCAGGAATTTCTTCCAGATATGTTTTCGGTCTTTGAAAAGTCCTGGTCCAAATTGAATACAAATAAAGAAGAGTCATTTCTAGCAGACTATTATCCACAATTCGAAAACATATCTATAGATTATGGAATCCTGGAAAAAGCAAAGCAGGTAGGTGTGATTGAAGCGAGTTTCGACTGGAGTGATTTAGGTACCTGGGGCTCACTCCACAATGAATTGCCTAAAGATGAAAATAATAATGTGAGTGTAAATGCTCAGTCTGTTTTTATAGATACGACCAATACTATTTTAAGAACTTCTGAAGATAAAATAGCGATTATCAAGGGTCTTAACGACTATATTGTTGTTGAAAACAAAGACAGTCTTGTGATTTTGCCAAAAAAAGATGAACAAGAAATCAAAACTATACGTAACTTGGTTATGGAAAAGTTTGGTAAAAATCATGGCTAACTTATGACTGAAAACGCTTCAAATCCATCTGATCATAATTCAAATTCTGAATCTTCTAAACAAGTAAAGACAAGCTTGAGGCATTCTTATGGAAGCATCAAAAGTTTTTTATATGATCTTTTGGACATTTCACATGATACCGACAGAGAAGCTACGGCAGAAGCTATCTTAAACGACATTCCTTTTAAAGGGCATAGTGCCTGGATTTTGATCTTCTCTATTATCGTAGCATCTATTGGTTTGAATGTGAGTAGTACTGCCGTCGTTATCGGAGCTATGCTTATTTCGCCACTTATGGGACCTATCGTTGGCTTAGGTTTTTCCGTAGCCATTAACGACATCGATACACTCAGGAGGTCACTTGTCAATCTTGGAGTTATGGTTGGCCTGAGTTTGATAACAGCGTTTTTATATTTTCAATTATCACCTCTTACTGAGCTTACACCAGAGCTGGAAGCCAGAACTTATCCCACCATTCTTGATGTTTTGGTAGCTATTTTTGGTGGCTTAGCACTTATTATTGCTAAAGCTAAAAAAGGAACCATCATTACTGTTATTGCTGGTGTTGCTATTGCAACAGCTTTGATGCCTCCCCTTTGTACAGCTGGTTATGGCTTAGCCGTTTGGGATATGAGTATCTTCGGTGGTGCTATGTATTTGTTTACCATCAATACCATATTCATAGCCTTATCCACTTTTGTGGTGTCCAAGTTTTTGAGGTTTCCCCTTGTTAAATATGCGAACTCGCTAAGACGAAGGCGTATTGCTCAAATAGCTTCATCCATCGCTATCATAGTGATGATTCCAAGTGTTTATTTGTTTTATAATTTACTGAAGGAATCCTACTTTACAATTGATGCTAATAAGTTTGTGCTTGAAGAATTGCAAAGCTATAAACAATCGTTTCTTCAAAAAAATGCGACCAATATCTCTTACCACTCTGGTGTTACACCTGTCATAGAAGTTTCTTTTTTAGGTAAAGAAATTCCAAGGGAAGTGATTAGGTTATGGAAGGACAAGATAAAAACCTATGAATATTTAGAAAACACGGAGCTTAGAGTACTTCAAAATGAAAATTCCGAAAATTTCAATCAGTTACAATTTATGGCTGAACTTAGAAAACGCGACTCTCTTGAATTGACCGAGTCCAGAGCAGAAATTGAAAAGTTACAGTATGAGCTGAGAACCATGCAAAAAAGCAACAGAATCATCCAGTTTGATCGTCTGGCAAAGGAAATTCAGTTGAATTACAATACTGTAGCTGAAGTGAGTTTTGCAGACGTTATTAAATCGAACTTTGAGAATATGGACACAATTCCGACGTTTAGCATTAAGTGGAAACCAGAAACAGATTCAGAAGAAAAAGAAACTAAACTCGATCAACTTGAAGATTGGTTAGCTTATAAGTTGAATCTGGATAACATTAGCGTACTGTCCGTAAATTAAAGGCCCTCCTTTTGAGCGATTCTCACTTTTTTAAATAAGTTGGAAGCATAAACAAAGTCTGTCAGTTTTTGATTGTCTGTTTTATAGATGTTGTTTTTGTTGCCTTCCCAGGCTTTAACACCGTCCTCCAGATAAATGATATTTTCACCGATTTCAAATACCGAATTCATATCGTGTGTATTGATTACGGTTGTGATGTCATTTTCATGAGTGATTTCCTGAATGAGGTTATCTATGACAGAAGCTGTTCTAGGGTCTAAGCCAGAGTTGGGTTCGTCACAAAACAAAAAATTGGGTTTATTGACTATTGCTCTTGCAATGGAGACTCTTTTTTGCATTCCTCCACTTATTTCTGAAGGTAGCTTATGATTTGTATCGACTAAGTTTACACGGTCAAGGACTTCTTCAACCCGATTCTGCATGTCCTGCCTGCTCATCTTGGTAAGCATTTTCAGAGGGAACTTTACATTTTCTTCAACTGTCATAGAATCGAACAATGCACCTCCCTGGAAAACCATCCCCATCTGCTTACTGATTTCTCTTTTTTCGTCTTTAGAAAAGTTTTTATAAGACTTCCCATTATATTCTATTCTGCCCGAGTCAGGTATTATTAATCCGAGTAAACATTTTAAAAACACGGTTTTACCAGAGCCAGATTGTCCGATGATTAAATTGGTTTTACCCTTTTCAAATTCGGCATCTACCCCTTTAAGGACGTCCAGATCGTCAAAGGATTTATGTAAATCTCTAACTTTTATCATACTAGCTTAGTAATAATTGGGTGATGAAATAGTTCATAAAAATAATAATAACACTCGTCCATACAAACGAAGTTGTCGCGGCATGCCCTACTTCCAAAGACCCCCCTTTCATATAATATCCATGAAAAGAAGGAACAGTAGCGAGTATCAATGCAAAAATGAAACTTTTAAGGAAAGCATAGAACACCTGAAAAGGAACAAAATCTTCCTGTAAGCCCGTTAGAAACGCTTCTGAACTCAAGAACCCACCATAGACACTGGCTATATAAGCACCAATTATACCTACAAACATAGAGATGGCGATGACAAACGGGAATAAGCACATCGCAACAATCTTTGGAAAAACCAGGTAATTGAGAGAATTAATTCCCATCACTTCCAAAGCATCTATCTGTTCTGAAACTCTCATGGTTCCTATACTCGAAGTGATGTATGAACCCACTTTTCCCGCCATGATGATGGCGACAAACGTTGGAGCAAACTCCAGAATAATCGATTGCCTCGCTGCAAAACCAATAAGGGACTTTGGTACAAATGGATTTGAAAAATTGAGGGCCGTCTGAATAGCAATAACCGCTCCTATAAAAAACGATATAAATACAACGATCCCCAAAGAGCTTATAATAAGGTCATCTATTTCCTGAAGAATGAGCCTTCTCAATTCAGAAGTTTTGGTCATTCTTTTAAAGGTATCGTAGATCATTATAAAATACTGACCAATACTTTTTATATAATTTGATAGCATTTGCTTGAAGCCTTTTTGAAATTTTTATAAAAATAGAATAAAAACTTGAAGATATGATTTAACCGAAGCATAAACTTGAAACTAACCTAAGTCTTTATATTTGCAATAAAATATAAAACTCATGAAATTCAAAATTGCTATTTTATTTCTATTACTTGTTCAAATTCAGTTGTTTGCGCAGGATAATGAAAAAGCCACAAAACTGGTTGTGGGTGTCGTCGTCGATCAGATGCGCTATGATTATTTAACCAAATTCCAAAAACATTATTCAGACGAGGGTTTTAAGCGTCTGCAAAGGGAAGGTTTTGAAATGAAAAACTTCCATTTTGATTACGTTCCGACCTATACAGGGCCTGGTCATGCCTCTATATTTACAGGAACAAGCCCTATGAATCACGGTATTGTTGCCAACAACTGGTACGATAAAGTAATTAAAGAACGTGTGTATTGTGCTTCAGACCCGAGCGTCTCTGGTTTGGGATTGGATCCAGAGGATAGAGCTGGGAAAATGTCGCCACAAAGAATGTTGTCTACCAGTTTTGCTGACCAAAATCGTCTTCACACGCAGTTTAAGGGCAAAACCATAGGGGTTTCCATAAAAGATCGGGGAGCTATTTTACCTGCTGGACATACGGCAAATGCTGCGTATTGGTTTGTTGGAGGAGATGAAGGGCACTTTATAAGCTCAGATTTTTATATGGAAAAGTTGCCAAATTGGGTGAATAAATTCAATTCTTCTGATGTGGCTAAAAGTTACCTTAAAGAATGGGATACGTTTAAAGATATTTCTACTTATGAAGAAAGCGGCTCTGACCTTAATACTTACGAAAATGGATTCAAAGGAAAAAAAGAAGCCACATTTCCTTATGATCTAAAGAAACTTGCCAAAGAAAATAACAACTACAGTATCTTAAGACCAACACCTTATGGAAACGATTTGCTTTTGGATTTTGCAAAAAAAGCTATCCTCAACGAGAACCTAGGTCAGGATGAATTTACAGATGTGTTTACCCTGAGCTTTTCCAGTACCGATTATCTAGGGCATAATTTTGGAGTTAACTCCAAAGAAATTCAGGATACTTATATTCGTTTAGACAAAAATGTAGCTGATCTAATGAAATTCCTGGACAAGCAGGTTGGAAAAGGAAATTACACCTTGTTTTTAACAGCAGATCACGGAGCTGTTCATGTGCCTCAGTTTTTAAAAGATGAAAAAATTCCTGCAGGTTATTTTGAGGTAGACGACATGCGTGATGCTTTAGAAGAGCACTTAAGCACTAATTTTGGTTTAGAAAATGTCATTGAAAGCATCTATAATCATCAGATTTTCCTGGACTACTCTAAGTTCAACACTTATTCTGAATTTGTTACTGCTCAAAATGAAGTCAAACACTTTTTGATTCAGTATAAACATATAGATAAAGTATATACCAGAGAAACACTGGAGAACACTGATTTCAGCGGAACTCCAGCAGAATTAATTTTAAGAGGATTCCACCAGAAACGAAGTGGGGATATAGCTTATGTATTAGATAACGCCTATATTTCTTACTCTAGGAAAGGTTCTACACACGGAAGTGGAAACAATTACGACACTCAGGCTCCATTACTGATGTATGGAAACGGAATAAAATCAGGGAAGACCTACAACCGCTATCACATTCCAGATATCGCTCCGACAATTTCTGCCCTTTTAGGGATAGAACTTCCCAACGGAGCTACAGGAACTGTTATTTCTGAAGTCTTAAAATAGACGTTCTTTAATTTTAGACCATCTATAGGTTCTTATAAAGGCACCTTCCTGTTCAGTAACCAGGAAGGTGTTTTTTTTGGAATGACTTGTTAGAAATGATCTCATAGATTTTAAAAAAAAGGCAAAGCTTGATTTGTTTTTTGCCATCTTCAAACAAGTCAGTAGAGCCAAAGACCAGCTGTATCTCATTCGGAATAAAGAAATTCCGAAAAGCTTTGGCAGGTTTTTTTTGTATTGCTGTCCGGTAGCTTTAAGATGCTTGACTAGCAAATTCGGATTGGTTTTGACTTCCCAGTACTGAAATCGGGCCTTCATTTCATCGATGGTGTCCCAGCCCATGGCTGGAATCAACCCATGGATGTCTTCAAAACATGCTTTTCTATAAGCTTTTACAGCGCCTCGTAAATGATCGGGATTGGTGAGTTGCTCTACGCGCCAGGTCTCGTTTTTCTTGACCGTACAAAAGCCACCATACATTCCAAGTTTAGGATTGTCCTGGAAAGCTTTGGTTAACACTTCTAAATAATTCGGTGGAAAAATCAAGTCAGCATCAAATTTGCAAATCACATCGTAATCAACATCTAAGTTTTTAAGTCCGGCATTGAAGGTTTCAATAATTTTGCCTCCCGGTTCATGACTAAAGCTTTTAGGTCTAGACAGCAGGTTTAAGTTTTCGTGGGAATTAGAAAGTCTCTTTACAATTTCGGGAGTATCATCAGCAGACCCATCATCAACGACAAGTATTTTTTTGGCAGGATGTGTTTGATTCAAGAGTGAATCCAGGCAGTTTTTTATGAATTTTTCTTCATTATAAGCCGGTATGATGATAGCTATGTCCACTACGTAGATTTTCTTTTACAGAATACAAGATAGTATCTGGGCGTAAATAATCTCAAAACAGGTCTCAGGCCGATTTTTTTTACTGGATGCGTAAAACTTTTAGAATCTACAATTTCCCATCCTGCTTTGTCAAGTAGCCAGTCAAATTGCCACTGCTCAAACTCATGGTAATGTCTATCCCAGGGATCGGTTTTGCTTTGATAAGCTTTAGCGAACCAAAGTTTGAGCGGAACACTGGCAAACAAATACTCACTTTGAAGACTTTTCAACACTTCCAAAGGCGACAATAAATGTTCGAAAATTTCAAACGCTGTCGTAATTCCTGCTGAGGAAGCCTTAAGCTGACTCAAATCGACATCTAAATCTTGACCTTCCGTATTTTCAACGGTATACCCTTCCGAAGAAAGCAATTTAGAAAAAGGGTTTTCTACGCCAAGATCCAAAATTTCAGATGGAGGAGGAGCGTGGGTTTTTAAAAACTCTAAGGTGATTCGAAATCGCTTTTCAGGATAGGTGTTTTCGTACATAGATAGTCTATATTTCGTAGACTATGGCGTTGATGTTCATGCCAGCCCCGACACTTGCAAACATGATGGTATCTCCGGGCTTTAAGCTTTCATGTTCAAATTCACCATTCAGGAACATGTCATAAAGCGTAGGGATTGTAGCCACACTGCTATTCCCCAGTTTATCTATGCTCATGGGCATAATGTCCTTAGGCATTTCTCTGTCGTAAAGTTTATAGAACCTTTGGGCTATAGCCTCATCCATTTTTTCGTTGGCTTGATGTATAAAGATTTTCTTTAAATCATCAATAGATTTTCCACTTTCTTCCAGGCAGGTTTTCATCGCTTCAGGCACTTTAGACAATGCGAAATTGTAAATCTTTCTGCCATACATTTTGATGTAAGCCCTGTCGTCTTCTCTATCTGGAGAAAAGGATTTATCAAAATAAATATAGTTAGCTTCAGTTTTGGCGTAAGTAGCCGTTTTATGAGATAAAATACCACCGCTAGATTCTGTCAATTCAAAAATGGTGGCACCTGCACCGTCAGCATAAATCATGCTATCTCTGTCATTGGGATCAACCACCCTCGAAAGAGTTTCGGCTCCAATAATCAAACAGCGTTTCGCCATTCCCGCTTTCATAAAAGCAAATGAATGTATACAGCCTTCTATCCAGCCCGGGCAACCAAATAAAATATCATAACCCACACAACTAGGGTTGTCGATTCGCAATTTTTCTTTCACTCTGGAGGCGAGACTTGGAACGGTATCGGCCTGTTGAGCATTGTGAGTGACATCTCCAAAATTATGAGCGACTATAATGTAGTCTAAAGTTTCTGGATCTATCCCCGCATTTTTGATGGCTTTCTCGGCAGCCAAAGTTGCGATATCAGAAGTTTTAAGATCGTCATCAACATATCGTCTTTCTTCAATACCAGTAATGGCCTTAAATTTTTTGATGATCACTTCCGGTTCTGCATCAAAAGCAGTTTCATCCTGATTGAAGAATTTGTTTTCCAAAAAATCTTCATTTTTTTTAATCATTTCAGGGATATAACTCCCAACACCAACGATTTTTATAGCATTCATGTTCCGTATAAATTTTTTGCAAGGTACTGTTAATGTAATTAAATTGTAAAATAAGATTCAAAATTAATAGTTTTTAAATCGTTTTGAAACTTATTCTGAATCTGATTTAGATAAGTTCAAGTTTGTGGTCCAATTTTTCAGACAAATAGTTGTCTTTATACTCCTTGAGAAGTTGAAATCTGTTTTTATACAGCTTGAAATAAATCAAATAGAAAGCAATAAATGAAATCGTGGTAAAAAAGGCTAAAATAGCCATAGACCAATTTTCATTTTCAGTCAATCTTCCAATATGAGGAGCCATCATTAAAGGTAAATAAGTGAATGGAAAAAGTATCGAATTATTTGAGACTAAAAGCTGATCCAAATAATAGTAGTTATCATTTTTCTTTAATTCTTTAATTTCATTATGAAGCTTTCGAAAATAGAAAATAAAACCAAGAATAATTAACACAAGAAAACCACCAGCAAGAACAAAAGGCATAGTAATAAGTGAGGTTATTATGGAATAAATAATTAAAAAACTCAATATTGCTAGAAGCCAAAATCGAAGTGACGATGCCTCATTTTTTACTACCTTAAAAATCACTTTTTTATAAAAGTATGTATTGATTTTCTTCATGTAGTCTTCAGAAACATCCGAAAAACCAATAACACCGTATTTTTTATAAGCCTGTTTAAGCGCATCTTCAAATGAAAGATCTTCATCTTTATCCATCTGTTTTGCGATGTCCTCTTCAAGATCTTTAGCGATGAGCAACCTCACATCATGATAATCGACATAATGCGATTTTATAAAGTCTAAAAGCTGTTCTTTTTTATCTTTAGATAAAGCCATGACTATTTAATTGTATATGTCCTTAATGATCTAAAAGTCTAAACTGGACTAAAGGTGTCACATCGAGCGCAGTCGAGACGTTTTTGTTTACCCTATCGAATTTGCTCTGGGAGACAAAAATTATTTATAGGTTACAAAAACGGACAGGCATATAAATTTATTTTCTGCATAAAAATAGCCTCAAATTATAAACTTGAGGCTATTAGAATAACTAATTTTGGATAAATCTATATGTACGCTTCAATCGGAGCGCAGGTGCAGGTTAGATTTCGATCTCCAAAAGCTTCATCAACTCTACGGGTTGAAGGCCAGAATTTGTTTTCAGCTACAAAAGGCAGAGGAAAGGCAGCTGTTTGTCTGCTATACTCAAATTCCCAGTTTTCAGCTGTCAGCATCGCCACCGTATGTGGTGCGTTTTTAAGCACATTGTTAGGATTGTCCTTATCGCATTGCTCTACTTCCTGCTTAATAGAAATCATCGCTTCACAAAATCTATCGAGTTCAGCTTTGCTTTCGCTTTCTGTAGGTTCAATCATCATGGTTCCGGCAACGGGGAAGGAAACCGTCGGTGAGTGGAAGCCGTAATCGATTAGCCTTTTGGCGATGTCTTTTACTTCAATACCAAATTCTTTGAAATCTCTACAATCAATAATCATTTCGTGAGCGGCTCTTCCTTTTTCTCCAGAATAGAGGGTTTTATAATGTCCTTTTAGACTTGCTTGGATATAATTAGCATTCAAAATGGCATATTCTGTAGATTCTCTCAAACCTTCCTCACCCAGCATTCTGATGTAGGCATAAGAAATCAAACACACAAATGCAGATCCAAATGGTGCTCCTGAAATCGAAGAAATGGCTTCCGTTCCTCCAGTTTCAATCAAAGGATTGTTGGGTAAGAATGGTGCCAGTTGCTTAGCTACACATATAGGACCAACGCCTGGTCCACCACCGCCATGGGGAATAGCGAAGGTTTTATGTAAGTTTAAGTGACATACATCTGCTCCAATTCTGCCCGGACTGGTTAACCCAACCTGTGCATTCATATTGGCTCCGTCCATATACACCTGGCCACCGTGTTCGTGGATAAGCGCAGTTATTTTTCTGATATCAGATTCAAATACACCATGTGTAGAGGGGTAAGTTACCATCAATGCAGCTAAATTATCACTGTGTTTTTCAGCTTTAGCTTTTAAATCGTTAAAGTCAATATTTCCTTTATCAGTTGCTTTTACCACGACGACCTTCATGCCAGCCATAACTGCACTTGCAGGGTTTGTGCCGTGAGCAGAAGAGGGCACTAAACAGATATCTCTATGTGATTCATTTCTGGACTTATGGTAAGCTCTTATGACCATCAAGCCAGCATATTCTCCCTGTGCACCAGAGTTTGGCTGCAAGGAGGTTGCGGAGAAACCTGTGATTTCAGTTAAATAATCTTCAAGGCTTTTAAGTATCTCCTGATAACCTTGTGCTTGATCTTTTGGCACAAATGGGTGAATATTTCCCCATTGTGGATTAGAAAGTGGCAGCATTTCTGAAGCTGCATTCAACTTCATGGTACAAGAGCCCAATGAAATCATGGAATGGTTCAAAGCCAAATCTTTTCGTTCCAGTCTTTTGATGTAGCGCATCAGTTCTGTTTCAGAATGATAACTGTTAAAGACATCGTGAGTTAAAAAATCGCTTTCTCTTTTTAATTCAGAGTTTGCAATAATACCATCTTGCAGATCTTTTATCGCTTCAGTATTTTTTTCTGAAATGCCTTCAAACAGATTTAAAATCTCGTTTACATCCTCAATGGAAGTCGTTTCGTTAATAGAAATAGAAACGCTTTCAGCATCAGGGTAAAAGAAGTTGATTTCTTTCTCTTCTGCCAGAGTTTTGATTTTATCTGCATCAGCTTTGACTAAAATCGTGTCAAAGTACAATTCATTGACCTGAAAAAAGCCAAGTTTCTCTAAACCTTCGGCAAGACTTACCGTTTTTTTATGGATTTGATTTGCGATAAACTTCAGTCCTTTTGGGCCATGATACACAGCATACATGCCGGCCATCACAGCAAGTAAAACCTGAGCTGTACAGATGTTTGAGGTTGCTTTATCCCTTTTGATATGTTGTTCACGGGTCTGGAGTGCCATTCTTAAGGATGTATTGTCATCCATATCTTTGGTAACTCCTATTATTCTACCGGGAATATTTCTCTTATATTCCTCTTTTGTAGCAAAATAAGCAGCGTGAGGTCCGCCGTAGCCTAATGGAATCCCAAAACGTTGCGTCGTTCCTACAACTACATCCACACCCCAATCTCCAGGCGCTTCAAGCAAAACCAGACTCATTAAGTCAGCAGCAACTGCTACTTTTATATCGTTTTCTTTAGCTTTCTTAGTAAAGTCTTCAAAATCATTAATCTCACCATATTTGCCAGAGTATTGAACTAAAGTTCCAAAGTAACTTTCATCGAAATCGAAGTCTTCATGCTTACCAACAACTAATTCAACATCAAGTGGCTCTGCTCTGGTTTCCAGTAAAGCCAAAGTTTGAGGGAGTACATTTTCTCCAACATAAAACTTAACCACTTTATTTTTCTTTTGTTCTTTTGAACGAACAGCAAACAGCAAAGTCATCGCTTCGGCAGCGGATGTAGATTCATCGAGTAAAGAGGCGTTTGCCAATTCCATCCCAGTTAAGTCAGAAACCATGGTTTGGAAGTTCAATAGCGCTTCCAGTCTGCCTTGAGCGATTTCAGCCTGGTATGGAGTATAGGCTGTGTACCATCCTGGGTTTTCCAATACATTTCTTTGAATGACTGCTGGAAGTATGGCCTGGTGGTAACCTAAACCTATGTATGACTTAAAAACTTTATTTTTAAGCGATAAAGCCTGAATGTGATTTGAAAATTCAAATTCAGTTAAAGGTTCTGGTAAATTTAATTTATCATTTAGCTTGATATCATCTGGTATGGTCTCATAGATCAGCTGCCCGAGGGACTCTACGCCAACCTTGTTAAGCATTTCTTTTATTTTCTCACCACGAGGACCGATGTGCCTAGATGCAAATGATTGTGTATTCATTGAAGAATTTTTAAAAATTTGCTTACAAAAATACATATTTTATAATGAAACAAGCCTTTAAGATGCTTTGACTATCGTTAACTTTCTTAGAAAAAAAATCCTAGATAAAGCTCTATTTTTGTCAGTATGAATTTTATTTCCAAAATTTTAACGCTATACATTAACTCCAGCATGCATGTTGCTCTGGCAGTGGTTTCATTTGCTTGCATTACGTATTTAGATTTTGACTTAGAGATTAATAACAGCATTCTTGTTTTTGTATTTTTTTCAACACTAGTAGCCTATACATTTGTAAAGTATATCCCTTTGATAAAACATGATCGTTTAAAATTGACTAATCGTCTCAAGTTTATTTTTATCTTATCAGTGGTTTCAATACTACCAATTTTTATATCTCTATTTTATTTTGAATTAGAAGTCATAGTTTTTATTCTTTTGTTAGGTGTTTTCACATTGCTTTATGTGCTTCCATTCCTTCCCGAAGCTAAAAACTTAAGAGATGTAAGCGGTCTTAAAATATTCATTATAGCATTCGTCTGGACAGGAACCACCGTGATTCTCCCTTTTCTTTCTGCTGAAATTGAATGGAGTTCACTTGATGCGGAGAAGACCTTATATATAATGAGCCGATTTTTAATTGTTGTCGCGCTTATTATTCCTTTTGAAATTAGAGATCTAAAGCTTGATGAAATTTATTTAAAGACACTTCCGCAGGTTTTAGGGGTGTTTCAAACCAAGATATTAGCTATAGGTTTAATCTTGATGTCAATGATTTGTCTGAGTTTTGTTATGACCGATACCTATATATATCTATACATACATATATTGGTAGTTATGCTTGTTTTGTTTTCAAAGCGTCGTGATGCCTTCCTTTATACAGCGCTTTTGGTAGAAGCGGTTCCCATCTTATGGTTTTTGCTAAAATATTTTGTTGGCTAAAAGATATAATGCCAGTCAGTTAAGGGGTTCTTGAGAATTTTTTTCAAAAAACCTCTTAAAAAGTTTGGATTGAAGAGGGAAAGAGTTGTAGTTTTGCACCCCGCTAATTGAGGTACTGAGAAGATAACGCAAGGATAAAGTAGGGATAACGTTAAGTTGTTTTTACTTGTGAGATGAGGAATTAAGTTGTAGGTTTGCGCTCTCAAAAAAAAAAGATTAGTTTTCGTTCTTAAAAAAGTTTTATTTTTTTCAAAATTATCACTTGTTGAATCAAAAATAAGTATTAGTTTTGCATCCGCTTAGAGAAACAGGCGTACGGGTTTAAGTATCTTTGGTTAGATTTTAAACGACAAGAATTTCTCTTCATCCC
>NZ_JAIQZF010000001.1 GCF_020164585.1 Psychroflexus curvus | reverse complement strand
GATGAGATTTCTTTAAAGGATCCCCAAAGACGATGGGGTTGATAGGTCACAGGTGTAAAGGCAGTAATGTCATAGCCAAGTGATACTAATTATCCGAAGAGCTTATCTATGAAGATGATTATTATTTAATACAGATACTCCAACGTAAAATTAGCAATGCAATTACTATCGCTATTCCTATATATTTTTATTATGTCAACACATAATCCCTGTCCCCTCCTTTGGAGGGGCTAGGGGAGGACTTAAGGTGGCCCGCCCTTTTAAAAAAAAAGGTTCGGGTAAATTATAGCAACAGGCTATAGTGCACTAAGATTTAAGGTGGTTATAGCAACGGGGCTCACCTCTTCCCATTCCGAACAGAGCAGTTAAGCCCGTTAGCGCCGATGGTACTACATACCGTGGAAGAGTAGGTCGCCGCCTTCTTTATAGAAAAACCCTGACTTTTTAGTCAGGGTTTTTTTTGTTTAAAAAAATTCCCCTTGGCTTAGTGAATGAGCTAAGATGACTCTCATATAAACGATCATCAGCGTGGAAGAGCCTGCCCGAACGCCGACCTGTTTCAATTCTGGCAGGTCACCTTCAGCTGCGGGCGGGTAGGTCGCCGCCTTCTTTATAGAAAAACCCTGACTTTTTAGTCAGGGTTTTTTTTGTTTGATAAAAGCCCTTGGCTTAGTGAATGAGCTAAGATGACTCTTATATAAACGATCATCAGCGTGGAAGAGCTTGCCCGAACGCCGACCTGTTTCAATTTTGTCAGGTCACCTTCAGCTGCGGGCGGGTAGGTCGCCGCCTTCTTTATAGAAAAACCCTGACTTTTTAGTCAGGGTTTTTTTTGTTTAAAAAAATCCCCTTGGCTTAGTGAATGAGCTAAGATGACTCTCATATAAACGATCATCAGCGTGGAAGAGCCTGCCCGAACGCCAGCCTGTTTCAATTCTGGCAGGTCATCTTCAGCTGCGGGCGGGTAGGTCGCCGCCTTCTTTATAGAAAAACCCTGACTTTTTAGTCGGGGTTTTTTTTGTTTAAAAAAATTCCCTTGGCTTAGTGAATGAGCTTAGATGACCTCCCTATAAATTGCTGTGCTTTTTATTTAATCTCCAAGTCAAGTTGTCTTCCAGATTCATATGCTTTTTTATCTATACTAGAACCTAATGCCATGCCAATGACCATTCCGATAGGTAATCCTATTCCAAGGAATACATATTCCCAATACTTGTTCCAAAAGCAACTCCAAGAGGAAGCCCAAATGCGGTCATCCAAATAGCCAACCAAGTATTTCGATAGTGACTTTTCGTAACAAGTTTAAGCTCCTTCTCAATCAATTTAAGAATACTTGATTGAGCCTTTCTTACTTGCTTTCTCAATTCTTGTTCTGAATGCGAAACGGAGTTAATTTGGTCAATTTCATTATTAATAGACTTTACAATTTCATCTGTAAGTTTCTTTTTTTCAATTCCGTTAAAAGCTTATCGAATTGAGCAAAAGAATTTGCTAGCTTTTTATCTTGCTTAAAAATTGGTCTTTTTTTCAGTTCTTTTATTTCCATCTTACTATTTTATATGATGCACAATCCAAAACAAAACAATCTGAACAGACTTATTTATGCAGGTATTTCCAGATTGCTTCATTCTACTAAGTGTTTATAATCTAGTTGCTTTTATCACTTTATTACCTTCAATAGTTTTGGTAAAAATCAAATAATCCATATCACTTCCAATTTTACAATTTAATTTTTTTTGAATTTTATCCGTTGTTACTTTTATGTTCTTACTGATAATATTGACAAACCTTCCTTTGTATTCTTTCTTTAGATTCTTGAAATTGATAGAATTAACGCTTTCAACCTGATATATTTTTCCAGGAAAGCTGACTAATTGCAAGTCTGAAGTATATAAATTAGTGCTTTTTTCAAGCTTGCTTAAATTGTACTTACAGGCTAAAAAATCATATAAGCCTGATTTCATGATGCTTGAATTGAATTCGTAAATGTATTTTTTAGATTCTGAGTATGAAATCGTATCATTTGAAATAAAATTGGGTTTGATTTTTTGATATGAATATTTTTTGAACGAATCATAATTGAAAAGCTTCATAATTCTGCTGTTTTTAGCTCTCCAATCGATAATCCATAGCAATTCCTTGACTTCATTTTTAACAGATACAACATGCAATTCTTTGATACCTGAAAGCTCTTTATATCCCATTTCAATGTCATACATCGGAGAGGTTTTGATCATCAAATTGATTGACTTTTTTTTCAATAACTTCTGATGTTCCAACAAATTTGGTAACGAATCTTTAAGTAAAAATACTTTTTGATTTTTATTTCTCCGCGATGGATCTACGTAAATCCAATCGTATTTAAAATCAGCTGTTTTTAAATAATCAATCGAATCGGTATGATGACACTCAATATTTGTAAATGTGAAGGCATGGAAATTCTGCCTCGCTATTTCAAACAGTTCCTGATTAATTTCAACATAGGTAAGTTGATTTACTCTTTTTGAGAAATAAAAGTCGTCAACACCAAAACCCCCGGTTAAATCAATCAATTTTTCTCCGGATACTAATTTTGATTTATGATTTGCAGTAATCTCTGATGATGTTTGCTCCAGATTGACTTTATGAGGATAAACAATGCTTTTATTTTTAGACCAAGTGGGTAGTTTTTTCCTTGCTTTGTTTTTTCCAGTAATTTGGTTTGCTAAAAAGTTGATACTGATCGATTCAAAAGGACTCCCTTTTAAAATTAGTTTTGGAATAGGCGTAGTTAAGTTATCTTCAATGAACTGAATAACTTCAGGGTTTGATAACGCTTTTAAATCATCTTCTAACTTCATGTAGAGCAATACCTAGGGATTGTGAGACATTCAAACTTGAATTTTTTCCAAACATGTTTATATGATAGACTTCATCCAGTTCTTCAAGAATATCTTCTGCTATCCCAGATTTTTCATTTCCTAAGACCAAAAGAATCTGATCTGTTTCAATTTTACCTAATTTATAAATATTCCTGCTGTTACTGGTAATTTCTAAGCCAACTTTGAGACCTTTAGAGTATTTAAATACGGATTGATAGTTTTCATAAAATTCAATCTTTAAATTCCTCCAGGTAGATCTAGACGTTCTTTTAAAGCGAGTGCTTTCTAAATCTTTTTTGTTAGAATTATTTATCCAAATGGTCTCCACTCCAAAAGCTTCAGCATTTCTAAAGATGCTTCCCAAATTTGCCGGACTATCTATTTGTTCCAAAAATACATCGATTTGAAGGTTTTTAGATTTTTCAAAATTAACCTGATGGTGGTGAAGTTGCTTTTTTATCATTTTATTCATTAAAAGCATACTTAAGAAGGTTTGTACCCATCTTTAAAGCTTCAAGTCTAATTTCCTCCGGATCTCCATGTACCGAGGGATCTTCCCATCCATTTCCTAAATCGCTTTCATAAGTAAATAACACCATCAATCTTCCATTATCATTTTCAATTCCAAAAGCTTCAGCTGGTTTGCCATCATGCTCATGTATTTTTGGCAATCCATTTTCAAATTTGAATTCAGTATTAAAAATAGGATGTGAGTTTGATAGCTTTTTGAGTTTTCGGTCTGGGAATACTTTTTTAATAGCTTCTTCAAAATAAGGCCTTAACCCATAATTGTCGTCAGCATGCAGAAACCCTCCACTTAATAAATAGTTTCTCAGGTTTGTTGCTGCTTTATCAGAAAAAAAAATATTACCATGACCTGTCAGATGAACAAAGGGAAAATTAAACAGTTCTTGATCATCAGGCATCACTTCCTTAATTGTTTTACTGATTTTGCTTCCGGTTGTTTGATTAGTGAATTCAATCAGATTTGGCAAAGAGGTAGGATTACTGTACCAATCGCCACCGCCATCATATTTCAAGAGGGCAATTTCTTGAGCTTTTAAATATCCAATACTCAAAATCAAAACTAAAAAAAGTATGAGTCTCATAAAGATTGCATTAAATTTGCTGTATGACAAGCTACAATTCCGGCGGTTTCGGTTCTCAATCTTGAATCTGATAGCGATACAGCTTTAAAGTCATAAGAGAGTGCTAAATCTATTTCAGATTTGGAAAAATCACCTTCAGGACCAATCAATATTAAATTACGTTCACCAAGCAGTTTGGAAAGATTTTCTTTAGGTTCGTCTTCACAATGCGCAATAAATTTAGTTGAATCAAACCCTCCTTCACTTCCTGGACGGGCAGGTTCAGAAGTGATAAAATCAGAAAATGAAATCAAGTCATTTAATTTTGGTAAAAAAGAGCTCAAGGATTGTTTCATGGCTGCCTGCAAAACTTTTTCATAGCGTTCCAGCTTAATAATTCTTCGTTCACTGTGTTCGCAAAGCAAAGGAGTTATTTCCTGTATTCCTATTTCAGTAGCTTTCTCCAGAAACCATTCAAACCTGTCGTTGGCTTTAGTCGGAGCTATGGCTATATGAAGTTGTTGCTTTGAAGCCATTTTTTCTTCAATATTCAAGACTCCAATTTCGCATTTTTTAGGATGGTTGCTTTTTATAATTCCTTCAGCCAACAACCCTGAACCATTGGTAATAAAAACTTTATCACCGATATTCTTTCTAAGCACTTTAGAAATATGACGGCTTTCTACGGGATTGACTAGTATAAGCTGTGCATGAGCATCGAAATGAGGTTCGTAAAATAATTGCATGGATCTGGAGTTTCTAAGCCTAAAATTTATAATTCATATTAATTACACACATTTCATTGAGTAGGATGCTTAAGGCTAATCAAGTATAAGAAATATTAAATAATTTCATAGTTACAAATTAGATAGCATATCTGGCTTTTGAGGCCGTAGCGAAATCAGTAAATTGATTTTCTTTATATTTAAGATAACCTACAATTCCAATCATAGCTGCATTATCTGTGCAATATTCAAATTTTGGGATAAACACATTCCACTGATTTGTTTTTTGCTTTTCTAAAAGTGCTTCTCGGATACCCGAGTTAGCAGAAACTCCACCGCCAATGGCTATCTCCTTAATTCCGGTCTCTTTGACGGCTTTCTTCAATTTGGAGATCAATATGTCAACGACTTTTCTCTGAAAGGAAGCACAGAGGTCTTCTATATTTTCTTCGATGAAATCTGGATTTTCCCTTGTCTGTTTCTGAAGAAAATAAAGGACAGAAGTCTTCAATCCGCTAAAGCTAAAATCTAATCCCTTAACATTAGGTTTTGCAAATTCAAATTTTTGAGGATCCCCTAACTTAGACAGTTTATCAATTTCCGGACCCGCTGGATAGGGTAGGTTCAGCATTTTACCACATTTATCAAAAGCCTCACCAATGGCATCATCGAGTGTTTCACCAATCACTTCCATGTCAAAATAACTCTTCACGTTCACGATCTGAGTATGACCACCACTTATAGTTACCCCTAGAAATGGAAACTTTGGCGTTTTAGACGTTGTATCCTTTATGAAATGAACGAGTAAATGCGCTTGCATATGATTGACTTCTATGAGTGGAATTTCTAAGGCAAGACTCAGAGATTTTGCAAACGAACTGCCAACCAGTAAAGACCCCATCAAGCCAGGACCTCTTGTAAATGCAACAGCTGACAACTCATTTTTAGTAATCTTGGCCTTTTTAAGGGCTTGGTCTACAACTGGTACAATATGCTGTTGATGAGCTCTGGAAGCAAGTTCAGGCACCACACCGCCATATTCTTTGTGAACCTGCTGTGTTGCCACAATATTACTCAGCACTTTATCATTACAAAAAACAGCCGCAGACGTATCATCACAAGATGATTCTATACCTAATATGTAAATGTTTTTTGTGTTTGACATTGCTTTTTCCTTATTCTGTAATTTAATAGCAAATCTAAATAAATTTGTGGCTTGGTTGAAGGCATTTAGGATTAGTATTTGATATATCTTTGAAAAAAAATACAATTATCAGATTACTCAGAAAAGTTTGGAAATTTATAAAAAAAACATTTATAGCTTTCCTGTTGATGTTTTTACTCCTTGTGTTAATTTTCCTGATTCCACAAGTCCAAACTTATTATGGAAAAAAACTAACCGATAATTTTAACAATGCATATCAAACCGACCTTAGTGTCAGTGGTTTGAAGATTAATTACAAGGGAAATATAGTTTTAGATAATCTTTTGCTTAGGGATGACTATGAAGATACCATCATCTATGCGAAATCTCTATCGACTTCTCTGATTAACCTCTCTAATATTTCAGGTAGCAATCTTCATTTTTCAAATACAGAATTCGATCAGCTTAAATTTAAGTTGAAACACTATCGAAATGAAGAATCCGATGAATTTACAAAGTTTATTGAAAAACTAAGTGATACAACATCTCAATCAAAAGCTTTTCAGCTTAAAATCAACAGAGCCCTTGCTTTTGAAAGTGAATTTGTTGTCATCAATGAAAACATAAGCCCAGACCCGACTTTTTTTATAAAAGATTTGGATTTTAATATTTCCAATTTTAAACTTCTTGGACCAGATTTGAATTTCAATCTTAGACGAATGTCAGGAATTCTAAAGCAAGGAATTCTGATTGAAGATTTTAAAACTCAATTTTCTTACAGTCCAAAGCAAATGGATTTTCATAATCTCTTGTTGGAAACCCCGTATTCTCATGTAGAAGGCAAACTTAAATTTACTTACATACGAGAAGACCTTCAGGATTTTTTTGATAAGGTAAATATTGAAGCTGCCTTTGAAAAATCCCTACTATCTACCACAGATTTGCGTCGCTTTTATGATGGATTTGGATATGCTCAGGAAATGAATTTAAGTGGAATTGCCAGGGGCCAGCTTAACAATCTGGATTTGCAATCTTTAGATGTTCAAGGTGTTGATAATACAAGTATTAAGGGAAGCTTGAAGCTCATCAATTCTTTTGGGGATTCTCCTTTTAAAATGGATGGGAACTCTGTAGATATCACTACAACTTACGAGGACCTGATAGCCCTTTTTCCTAAAGCCTTACAAGCTAATTTACCAATATATTTCAAATCGTTTGGAATAACTCAGCTCAATGGAAAAATTGAATTGTCAAACGACAAATTGTTCACTGTTTTAAGCATGAAAACAGAGTTGGGAAACGCAGCAATGAACTTAAATTTTGAAAATTACCAAAAACCTGAAACTGTACAGTATAAAGGCTTTTTAGATGTTTCTGAATTTAATATCGGTGAATTTTTTAATATCAATACCCTTGGAAAAACAACATTTAATTTTAACGTAGATGGTTCTGGCTTTACAGAGTCTTCACTCAATACATTGGCCAAAGGCAGCATCAAGTCAATAGGAGTGAATGGATATACCTATACTAATATCAAGCTCAACGGAAACCTAAAAGCTCCATATTTTAACGGGGAGTTAGAAAGCTTAGATCCAAACTTTTTGTTCTCTTTTAAAGGTTTACTTGATGCTTCCAAAGAAGAAAATACGTTCAACTTCAATGCAAATATTGACCACGCAGACCTATATGCCCTAAATATTATAAAGCGTGATACAATGGCCGATTTTCAAGGAAACTTAAGAGTTGATTTGAAAGGCAATTCCATAGATGACTTGAAGGGTAAGCTGGACTTTAATTCCTTTAGATATGAAAACGAGCGGGAAATTTATGCTTTTGAAGATTTGGTAGTAGAATCTTCGTTTAAGGGTTCTAAACAAATCATAAGCATAGATAGTCCAGACGTCATAAGTGGAAATCTTGAAGGCGAATTTAAATTGTCATCATTACCGCAATTATTCTCTGATGCAGTAGAAAATTTGTATTTCAGGAGAAAGAAAGATTCAGTAGATAATTACCAGTATGTAGATTTTGACTTGAATATTTATAATAAAATAGTCGAAGTTTTCTTTCCAGAGATTGAAGTAGCCTCCAATACTTTTATAAGAGGAAGCATTGATGCAAGTGAGACCGACTTTTCTTTAAATTTTAGATCTCCAAGAATTCGTATTTATGATAATACCTTGGAAAATATAAATATCCAGGTAGATACGGATAGTCCTCTGTATAATTCTTATGTTGAAATTGAGAATATCATGACTTCGTATTATGATATTTCAGACTTCAATATGATCAATGTTAACTTAAAAGACACTCTTTTTGTAAGAACTGAATTTAAGGGAGGGCGACTTCAAAAAGACAATTTCAATTTGAGTATTTATCAAACTTTAAACGATAATAACAAATCAACATTTGGCTTTAAACGTTCCAGTATTGTTTATAACGAAAATTTGTGGTTCATCAACAGAGAATCTAACAAGAACAATAAAATAGAGATAGAACGGGGTTTTCAAAATTTCAATATTGATTCTTTAAAATTATCGAGCGGTGAACAGTCTTTACTGTTTGATGGGATTTTGAGAGATTCTACTTTTAAAGATGTAAAACTGAATTTTGATAAAGTACAACTTGCTGATGTCATACCAAAGCAGGACAGCATTCAGTTTGCGGGCGTCATGAATGGTAAACTGGATGTTTACCAAGAAAATAAAATTTATGCACCAAATCTTGATGTTGACATTGAGGGTTTTGAGTTTAACAATGTAAAATATGGTCAGTTTTCTTTAGAAGCTGATGGAAACAAAGATTTAAGTTCATTTGATATCATTTCAGAATTGAGATTGAATGACAATTCTTTATTTAAAGCTGAAGGTTCTGTGTTTACCATTGAAAATGATCAATATTTTGATGTTGGGGTAAATTTCAATCAGTTTGATTTGAGTTCATTCAGTGTTTTTGGAGAAGATGTGATTTCAAACATCAGAGGATTCGCCTCTGGAAATGTCCAGATAGGAGGAAAGGTAGGTAATCCTTTTTTGAATGGGGAACTGAGACTGAATGATGCCGGTCTTAATGTTCCATACCTCAATATTGATTTTGATTTTGATGAAAATTCAAGAATAGGATTTGAGGATAAAGATTTTGTTTTTAATTCTATTGGCATTGCCGATACTAAATATAATACTAAAGGCTTACTTGATGGAAAAATCAGTAATCAGAATCTTAGTGAATGGTTTTTGGACCTGAATATTAGTACTGACAATTTGGTAGCTTTAGATACTAAATTCAATGAAGGAGATTTGTATTATGGTACAGCTTTTATCGATGGGAGTGCTTCTATTGTTGGACCTTCAGATGAAATTGAAATTAACGTTCAAGCAGAAACACAGGAGAATACAGTTTTCAAAATCCCACTTGACGATACTGAATCGCTGGGAGATAATTCATTTATTTACTTCTTAAGTTTAGAAGATAAACTCTCTAAAAAAGCAGGTCGAAAAATTAAATTGAAAGAAATAAAAGGTTTGAACCTCAATTTTGATTTAGATATCACAAGAGATGCAGAAGTAGAAATAGTAGTAGATCCAGTGAATGGCAGTAGTTTAAGAGGAAGAGGGGTTGGTACTTTATTGATAGAAATCAACACAAATGGAAAATTCAATATGTTTGGTGATTTTGTAGCTTATGAGGGAGAATATATGTTTAAATATTCAGGCTTAGTTCAGAAGCGATTTGAAGTTGTTCCTGGATCCAGCTTAACCTGGAATGGAGATCCGGTGAGGGCTAATATTGATATCCAAGCAAAATATGTTACTGAAGCCAATCCAGCCATTCTCTTAGAAAATCCTTCAATAAACCGTGAAATACCTGTTGAAGTTCTTATAAATCTTGGTGGACAAATCGTTCAACCTAATATTGAATTCAGTTTAAACTTCCCCAACCTGTCTTCTGTGGTTAAAAGTGAGCTGGAATATCGAATTCAAGGCCGGGAAAATACAGAGCTTCAGGCTTTATCTCTTGTAACTCAAGGAACTTTTTACAGTCAGGCAGGATTAGGTCAAAATGCCATCACTGGAAACCTAATAGAAAGGGCTTCTGGTATAGTAGATGATATTATATCCAAGGAAGACAACAAATTTAAGCTTGGATTGAATTATCAACAAAACGACAGAAGTTTAACACAAAATAACCTGGCCGATAGGGTAGGACTTTCAATAAAAACAAAAATCTCCGACAGGGTATTAATCAACGGCAGATTTGGTGTTCCAGTTGGTGGAGTCACAGAATCTGTGGTCTTTGGTGATGTAGAAGTCAACTTTTTATTGAATGAAACAGGAAGCCTCAGAGCAAATGTTTTCAATAGAGAAAGCGATATTCAATTTATAGGTGAAGAACTGGGATATACTCAAGGAGTTGGACTTACTTATACTGTAGATTTTGATACTTTTAAAGAATTGATGAATAAGATATTGAATAATGAATTCACTAAAAACGGCAAAGAGAAAAACGAAAAAGAGCCTCTTACCGACAAAAAAGAACTGCCTTCATATATCAAGTTTCCATCAAATAAAAGCCTTAATTGATTATCCTTTTCCAGTAGGCTATCAAAATGGAAATGGATGCCAGACAAACTACTGCCGAAATTGAAAAGAGAAGCATGTCGCTATATATAAGATATCCAGTTGCGAACAAGGCAGAGTAAACTCCAGCAACACCAGCAATAAAACCGATTATTTTATATTTAAAACCTTCAAATTTTTGATTGTTGTCGAAGACCTTATTTTCAAAAGTTTTAATGGTTTCTTCTGAAGATGGTTTCGTTAAAAAAGTGACTGTAACCCAAATACAGGTTGTCACTACAACTCCGATAATGAGTTCTACATAAGAGTCAATCTGCCAAAAATTATTCGTCTTTCCTACAAAGAATATAACCGCAATGATAAATGAAGACAGCATAGCGGCGATCTCACTGTAAGGGTTAATTTTATACCAGAACCATCTCAATATAAAAAGCAAGCCCGTACCAGCTCCAATTTGTAGTAACAAGTCGAAAGCTTCTTTTGCTTCTTCCAGAACAAGTGCTAATAGTGCCGAAAAAACCATCATCAGTAAAGTGGAAAGTCTTCCGATTAAAACTTTATTAGCTTCAGAAGCATTCGGTTTCAAAAACCTGACATAAAAATCGTTGACTACATAGCTACTTCCCCAGTTGAGATGCGTTGAAATTGTACTCATAAAAGCAGCTATTAATGAGGTGACAACGAGTCCTAAGAGTCCTGCAGGCAAATAGGAAAGCATAGCGGCATACGCCAAATCATTTTTGATAAATTCGTCGCCGAGATCTGGAAAAGCCAAGGCTAAACTCTGTAAATCTGGAAATAAAACCAAAGAAGCAAGACCAATTATGATCCAGGGCCATGGTCTTACGGCGTAATGAACAACTGTAAATAGGAGCGTAGCAAGTGTTGCATGTTTTGTGTTTTTAGCTGCCAGCATACGTTGAACGATGTAGCCGCCTCCACCTGGCTCAGCACCGGGATACCAAACACTCCACCACTGAACGGCGAGAGGCACAACAAGTATAGGAACATAAACTTTAGGGTTGGAAAAATCAGGAAATATGGAACTTTTATTTTGAACTTCAGGAATAGAAAGCAGTTCCTGTATGCCTCCAATTTCAGGCATCTCAACAATATAAATGGTAGCCCAAATACTTCCTACAATCGCTATCGCAAATTGAATAAAATCTGTAAGGACGACGCCTTTAAGACCACCAAGCATTGAATATAGCACAGTTACGGAGCATGAAATCACCAGTGACTCTACAGCTGAAAAATTGAACATCACATGTCCTATTTTTATAGCAGCCAGGCAAACTGTAGCCATGATAACAATGTTGAAAAACACCCCTAAATAAATTGCCCTGAATCCTCTTAAAAAGGCCGCGCTTTTACCACTGTATCGTAATTCATAAAATTCTAGGTCTGTTGAAATTTCACTTTTTCTCCATAATTTGGAATAAAAGAAAACGGTTAGCATACCGGTAAGAAGAAAACTCCACCAGACCCAGTTGCCATAAACCCCGTCATTCCTTACGATGCCAGCCACAAGTCCAGGAGTATCTGCGGCAAAAGTCGTTGCCACCATAGAAATACCAAGTAGCCACCACGACATATTTCTTCCAGAAAGAAAAAAATTCTTGGAGCTTTTGCCACTGGTTTTTGAAGCGTAAATACCAATTCCCAGGCTTATGGCAAAAAAAGCTATAATGATGACCCAATCTACAAAGCTTAGAAGCATACGGGTTTATTCTTTAAATGCAATAAGGCTAATTTCTACACTTGCATCTTTGGGCAACCTTGCGACTTGTATGGTTTCCCGTGCAGGAGCAGTCTCTTCATCAAAATAAGCCCCATAAATCTTATTGATTTTACCAAAATCATCCATGTTGGAGATGAAAATACTCGTTTTTATAACATGTGAAAAATCCAGTTGGGCTTCTTTTAAAATAGCTTCGAGGCTCTTCATCACCCGAGTAGTCTCCTGTTCAATAGAACCAAATTCTGTCTCTCCAGTTTTAGGATTGATAGCGATTTGACCTGAGGTGTACAAAAAACCATTGATTGAAATTGCCTGATTATAAGGGCCTATTGGTGCAGCAGCATTTTTAGTTTTGATAATTTTTTTCATGATATGTTATCTTAAAGTTCTATCTCGTTCTCTGTTTTTATCGTATTTCACATCCTGCAAGATGTTGGATTTTATACCGATAAAGAAAAACCAGGACCTTCTCACACCGAAAGGTGTCCAGTTGAAACTCATTTGCCAGCTTTTCAAATCCTTTGCAAACCTAAGTTGTGTAAATGAAAATCCCTTATTTTTAATATCATAACCAGAGGATACCCCAACTTTCCATGTTGGCGATAATTCAACATCTCCAGAAAACATAAGCGAATGAGAACTTATCTCGTTTTCCCTCGCATTGTTGGAGTAGGTCATTGTGTAAGAAAGATTTAGATTCCATGGTATAGCATAGTTATACCTCTGGTTTTCATCCTTCTTGGGGTCTTTATTTTGATTTCTCTGATTCATCAACTCACTGGAACCAAAAAGATCATCGGGTCGCCCCCCATTTCTGAAACTCTCCGAATCATACTCCTCATCTTCTTCTTTTTCACCTTTCTCATCATCTTCTTTTTGAAAATCTTTATTGGAAAATGAATAACTGAAGCTTGCATTAGCTCTTGTAAGTCTGAATAAACTCCCGCCATTATTTATGTTGAGCGTATTAATTCTCCTGTTATTGCTATTTAAAGCATACATATCCAAAGTTCCTAAAAAGTTGATAGACAACTTGTCTTGAACAATTGGCAGAGTTCCTCTCATCGAAATAGGACTTAAATTTAGAGAATCTGCAGCAAAATTATAATTAGTGCTCAATCCAAAATTGCTTAAAAGGCTTCTTTTTTCAAAACGGTCTTCTCCTGTGAGTGTAGAATCTTTTTTTCTGACTTTTGCTTCAAAGTCGTTTGTAAGACTGAAAGACATACTGCTGGAGAAATTATTTCCAGGTGCACCATTTAGAGTCCCTTCAAATCTTGAATATTCCACAACTTCATCTTCTAGTCCGGCTATACCTGTTCTGGTATATTCATCGTAATATTGATCAAAAGCTGGGCTTATATTATAAGAAATTGAAGGTCTTATGACGTGTCTAATGGCCTTTATCTTTTTATCATCTCCGAAATCAAACATACCGTAGACTGTAGTTCCTACAGATGTAGAAAAATCATAAGTTCTATAAGAATCAAAACCGTTTATGGTGTCTCTTTCAACCTGGCGAAGTTGTTCATCATAGCGTTGTTCAAATGTTTTAAGTGTCCATACTTCATTATAGTTGGCACTAGTACTCACGCTGAAATGTTCAAACACTTTAAAGTTTGTAGAAATTGGAATCGAATGTCTTGCCCCAACATCAGCGCCTTGAAACATTTCTGGCTGAAAGAATAAGGAGTCAGTTGTTTTTATTCTATTTTCAGCTCTTACATTATATTGTAAATTGATATTATGAATTGCTCCTTTTTTAGTTCCTGTTTCTGGTGCAAAAGGAAAAACCCTTCCTATACTGAATTGTAAAGTTGGTAAGGTAAGGTTGATGACTTCAGTATTTGTATTCTGATTGTGTGTCGCAGATATGTTTAAATTCATAGCTGGCTCGCCTTCAAAGGTTTTCGAATAAGATACAGAAGAGCTCAGCGTGTTGTTTAAGAAGTTACCCGTATTATTTTGATTTACAGATTGTTGGTAATAGTCGCTTGAGCCAAGATTTACAGAAGCTGAAAATCGTGATGACGGATTAGCTTTTTGATCCTGACTATGATTCCATCTCAAGTTATAAACAGTAGTTTCACTAAAGTTGGGAAACCCTCGTTCTTCAAGCAATAGTTTTTCATATCTAAAAGCTACATTACCATTAAAACGATACCTTACTTTGTAATTACTTTCTAGTCGCAAACCGTAACTTCCGTTGGTATAATAATCTCCTTGCACTGCTAAATCCACATAATCATTTATAGCAAAGTAATAACCACCATTCATCAGAAAAAAACCTCGATTTCTATTTTCGCCATACGAGGGAATTATAAAACCAGATGCTTGCTTATCTGTTAGAGGGAAATACCCAAAGGGTAAACCTAGTGGTGTAGGAACATCTGCAATGTACATATTCACAAAGCCTGTCACGATTTTACTGTCTGGCACAAATTTTATTTTCCTTGCAAAAAAATAATAATCAGCATCATCCACATCTTCTGCTGTTGTAAATTTTGCATTGGCAAGATAGTATATAGAATCGTTTTGCCGTTTGGAAATTTCACCCTTGACTTTGAACCCTCCTTGCTCAGTTCTGGAATTGAAAACCAGGGCTTTTTTAGAGTCGAAATTAAAAATTAAACTATCGGGTTCTACTAGATTATCACCTTGTTTAAAGGTGGGAGCTTGCGTATAAGTTCCTGTAGAATCAACAATACCAGATGCAAAAACCTCTTTTGTTGAATTATCTACAATGATCCATCCTGCATTTATTTTCATGTCCCCATACTCAACAACTGCTTCATTAAATAAGTACATTTTATCATTCTTCCTGGACAGCCTTTTGTAATCTTTGGCATAGGCATCAACAATATCGGTAAGGGTTTCACGTTTTTTTACAGGTTTGTTTTGACTCAGTGTATCTCCAATGACATATTTAATACGCTGTGTAATTGAATCGGCTTCATTTTTGATAAGGTAACCAAAGTCTACTTTCTGAGGTTCTTTCTCTTGAGCATAAAGCCCGAAATTGACAAGAAACCCAATGCAAAAAAGTATATGAAGTAAGTTTGTACGCAATGCTTTTAGTACTATTTTTGTAAATGAAGTCACTATTATTAAGAAGTTTCAAAATTACATTTTATTTTTATGCTTCCTAAAGAAGTTTCAAATAACATACAGAATTATAAAATCTATGTTTAGACCCAACTCCCGTCTACGATTATTACTACTAGCATTTCTTGTGACTTTTTGCTTTAATTTCATGTACTCTCAGACTAACCCAAACAAGTTTGTAGTGGTTATAGATGCAGGTCATGGTGGTGAAGATGCAGGTAATACAGGTAACAATTATTACGAAAAGGATATCGCTTTAAAAATTGCTTTAAAGGTTGGTAAACAACTCGAAAAGTATGAAGGATTAGATGTTCTTTATACCAGAAAAACAGATGTCTTTATTCCGCTTAACAAAAGGGCTGAGATTGCAAATAAATCTAATGCAGATTTATTTGTGTCAATTCACTGCAATGGAGTTAGAAATCAAGCTCCTTCTGGTACAGAAACATTTATTCTTGGTCTCCATAGAAATAAAGATAATCTAGAGATAGCGATGAAAGAAAATTCTGTTATCAAGTTTGAAGAAGATTACGAGGTGAAATATGATGGTTTTGATCCAAACTCTCCTGAATCGTACATCGGATTTACAATTATGCAAGAAGAGTTTTTAGATCAAAGTGCTTTGCTTGCAAATTTTGTTCAAAAACAATTTTCAAGTACGATGACTCTTAAAGATAGGGGTGTGAAACAGGCGGGGTTTCTTGTTTTAAGGGAAACTTATATGCCAAGCGTTTTGATAGAAACAGGATTTTTAACCAATAAGAAGGAAGGCGCTTTTTTAAATTCCAGAGCAGGGCAAACTCAACTTGCAGATGCAATAGTGAATGGAATCAACAACTATAAAAACATCATCAATATAGAGGCTTTGGAGTCTGAATTAAAAGAATATAAAGTAAGTTCTAGCGATGTAATGGAAGATTTCTCTTCAGTTATATTTAAAATCCAGTTAGCTGCGAGTTCAAGAAAAATAGATCCAAGTCCGGAAAATTTCAAAAAATTAAATCCCATTACACGTTACCAGGAAAATGATTTGTTTAAATATTTATTTGGAAAGACCAGTAACTATCTGAGTGCACAAACTTTGAGGGATAAAGCTAAAGCAGAAGGTTATACGTCTGCATTTATAGTTGCATTTAATTCTTCAGGTGATAAAATTTCAATAAAAGAAGCCCTCAATACAAGAGTTGGGGAGTAATTTTCATTAAAGTTTATTACATTTGAAGCAAAACAAAATTCCTTTGAAAAAAGAACTTAAAGTAGGTATTCTAGTTATAGCAGCAGTTGCCTTGCTCGTATTTGGATATAATTTCCTGAAGGGAAATAACTTATTAAACTCATCACGTACGTTTTATGCAGTTTACGATAACGTAGAAGGCCTTAGTGCTTCTGCTCCAGTCACTATCAATGGTTATCAAGTAGGAACGGTGACTGACATTAGATTTGTTGATTCCGGTGATTTACTTGTGACTTTTAATTTTAACAGTGATTTCGAGTTTCCTAAAGAAAGTGTTGCTCAAATTTACGGAGGCGGATTAATAGGTGGTAAATCTATACAAATCGAACTCGATAAAGATTCTGATGTTATGGCAAAATCTGGCGATACATTACAATCTGCTGTAGAAGAAGGTTTAATTGAGTTGGTGAATGAAAAGCTTACGCCTCTTAAAGATAAAATAACTAACGCTGTTGTTGAAGTGGACAGTCTACTGAAGTCAATAAACTATGTTCTGGACATGGATACCAGGAATAATTTGAAAAAATCTATAGAAAACCTAAGCGGCACACTTGGTTCATTGAATTCATCTTCGTCTGATATTGAAAGTGTTTTAAAGGTTAATAAAGATAAAATAAATAATTCTATAGATAAATTTAGCCAAACGGCAGATAATTTGTCTAAGTTCTCTGACACCTTATCTCAAATTGAATTGAATAAAATTGTCCAAAATGCTGACGAGACCATTTCAAATCTTAATGAATTTTCAGATAAATTAAACAATGGTGAAGGAAGTATAAGTAAGCTATTAAACGACGATCAGTTTTATCTAAATTTGGAAAATGCAACCAAAGAAATGGAAGAACTTATGCGAGACATAAAATTAAATCCTAAACGTTATGTTCATTTTTCCTTATTTGGAAAAAATGATAAAAAGTACGACAACTCTGAAGAAAAAGAATAATGCTAGACTATTTACCACAAATTTTATTTGCCTTAATTTTACTTGGAGCAATTTTGTTTTTTGTAAAGAATGTATCCTCGTTAAAACGTAATATCAATTTAGGGAAAGATGTTAATCGAACCGATCAGAAAGATAAGCGTTTCAAAAAAATGATGAGGGTGGCTCTAGGCCAGTCCAAGATGGTAAATAGACCCATAGCAGGTATTCTTCATATTATTGTTTATGTAGGCTTTGTAATTATCAATATAGAAGTTTTAGAGATCATCATTGATGGTGTTTTAGGTACACATAGAATATTTGGTTTTCTCGGTCCTGTATATGATTTCCTGATTGGAAGTTTTGAAATATTGGCTTTTTTAGTGCTGGTGAGCGTCATCATTTTTTGGATTAGAAGAAATATGATGAACATCAAGCGATTTTTATCTAAAGAACTGAAAGGCTGGCCTAAAAATGATGCTAATTATATTCTTTATTTTGAAGTGGTTTTAATGGTTTTATTTTTAACCATGAATGCTGCAGATTATCAATTACAGTTAATGGGAGCATCACATTATACAAGTGAAGCTGGGATAATGGGGTCTTTTCCAATCAGTCAATTTTTATTGCCACTATTTGATGGAATGAATATAGGAACTCTTATTCTAATTGAAAGAACAGCATGGTGGCTGCATATTGTTGGCATTTTAATTTTTCTAAATTATCTGTATTATTCAAAACACCTGCATATCCTTCTTGCTTTTCCAAACGTTTACTTTTCTAATTTAGATAACTTAGGTAAATTCAAAAATCTTGAAGCTGTAACAAATGAGGTGAAATTGATGATGGATCCTAATGCAGATCCTTTTGCAGAACCCGAAGCTGATGAGGCTGATGATGTACCAGAGAAATTTGGAGCTAGCGATGTTCAGGATCTTAACTGGTTTCAACTATTAAGCGCTTACACCTGTACTGAATGTGGACGTTGTACTTCAGAATGTCCAGCAAACCAAACCGGTAAAAAATTATCTCCAAGAAAGATAATGATGGATACCAGAGATCGATTGGAAGAAGTTGGTAAACAGCTGCATAAAGATGTTGAAATAACAAGTGATAATCAGCTTCTGGACAATTACATCTCCAGAGAAGAACTCTGGGCGTGCACAACTTGCAATGCATGTGTGGATGCTTGTCCAATAGGAATTGATCCATTATCCATTATTATGGATATGAGACAATACCTGGTCATGGAACAGAGTGCTGCACCCCCCGAACTCAACAATGCAATGACTAACATAGAAAACAATTCTGCACCTTGGCCATATAATCAACAGGATAGATTAAACTGGGCAGAAGAATAAAAATTATTATGTCTTTAAAAAACGAACAAGAAACTTCAAAAGGGCAAACCGTTAGTCCAAGCTTACCAGATGGTGTTAAGAACTATCTAATAGATATCGATGGTACAATAACAGATGATGTTCCAAACGAGGAACCTGAAAGAATGGCTACTTGTGCGCCATTTCCAGATGCATTGGAAACTGTGAACAAGTGGTATAATGCAGGTCATCAAATTTGTTTTTTTACTTCAAGAGTAGAAGAGCACAGACAAGTCACGGAAGATTGGTTAAATGAACATGGATTCAAATACCATAGTTTATTGATGGGAAAACCTAGAGGAGGAAATTACCATTGGATTGATAACCATATTGTAAAAGCAACTCGTTACAAAGGTCAATTTACAGACTTAGTGGATAAGCAAGAGACTATTCAAGTATTTAAAGATTAAAAAACAGATATGAGTGATAATTTGAAAGTGCCTACAATGGCATCTTACTTAGCAGAAGGAAAGCAGCCCGAAGTATTGTTCTGGGTAGGTTGTGCAGGTAGTTTTGATGACAGAGCTAAAAAGATCACAAAAGCTTTTGTAAAGATTTTAAATAATATCAATGTAGATTTTGCAGTTCTTGGAACTGAAGAAGGCTGTACAGGAGATCCTGCCAAAAGAGCTGGAAATGAATTTTTATTTCAAATGCAGGCTTTGACTAATATTGAAGTATTAAATGCTTATGAAGTCAAAAAGATCGTTACTGCTTGTCCTCATTGTTTCAATACTCTTAAAAATGAATATCCATCTTTAGGAGGAAATTATGAAGTGATTCATCACACTCAGTTTTTAAAACAGCTATTGAATGAAGGAAGATTGAAAGTAGAAGGAGGAAAATTCAAAGGAAAACGAATCACGTATCACGACCCTTGTTATTTGGGTAGGGCTAATGGTGAATATGAAGCGCCAAGAGATTTATTGCGTAAACTTGAAGTTGAGTTGGTCGAAATGAAATCCTGTAAATCTAAAGGGCTATGCTGTGGAGCAGGAGGAGCTCAAATGTTTAAAGATGCAGAAAAAGGAGACAAAGAAGTAAATATTCATAGAACAGAACAAGCGGTAGATGTGAAACCTGAAGTTATTGCTGCAGGTTGTCCGTTTTGTAATACCATGATGACTGATGGTGTGAAAAATAAGGAAAAACAAGACGAAATTGAAGTTTTGGATGTCGTAGAAATGATTGCAAATGCAGAAGATTTATAAAAATTTATGGTAGTAGAATTCAATGAATTACCAGATTCATCACGGGTATGGGTCTTCCAGGCCAATAGAGGATTTAGTGAAGACGAACTTGAACAAATAAAACCTAAAATTAAAGGTTTTTTAGAAAACTGGACCGTTCATGGTCAATCCTTAAAAGCGGGTTTTGAGATTAGATACAACCGCTTTATCGTATTAGGTCTTGATGAGTCTCAAGCGAATGCGAGTGGTTGTTCTATTGATGCTTCGGTACATTTTATCCAAGGTTTAGAAAAAGAATACAATGTCGATTTGCTGGATAAAATGAATGTCAGTTTTAAAAATGGCGAATTTGTAGCGTATAAGCCACTTTTGGATTTCAAAAAAATGGTAAAGCAAAAAGCAGTGTCACCTCAGACTATTGTTTTTAATAACCTGGTAAATACAAAATCAGAATATAAAGAATTTTGGGAAGTGCCCATGACAGAGAGCTGGCACAGCCGATTGTTATAAAAAGATATGAGTTCTGACAATTATTTTAAAGTCGTCTTTTTGATGACTTTTTTTTCATTCAATTGTGTATTAGCACAAAGCAGTTTGTTTTCTGAAGATATAAGGTCTCAAAGAAAATGGGTGGATTCTGTGTATTCGAACTTGAGTCTGGAAGAAAAGATCGGACAATTATTTATGATCGATGTCTTTACCAATAAATCTGATGCGGAACTTGAAAACATAGCAGACTTTATAAAGTCCAATCACATTGGTGGTGTCATTTTTTCAAAAGGAAACCCTTACAGACAGGCTAAATTCACCAACAAAATTCAATCTGAAAATAAAGTACCTTTGCTTATAGGTATGGATGCAGAGTGGGGGCTGGCTATGCGTTTGGATTCAACCTATGCATTTCCCTGGAATATGACCTTAGGGGCTATAAAAGATACATCTATAGTAAGAAAGGTGGGATACCAAATTGGAAAGCATAATAAAAGACTTGGTGTCCATATCAATTTTGCACCCGTAGCAGATATTAATACCAATCCATCAAATCCAATAATTGGTAATCGCTCATTTGGTGAAACCAAAAAAGTAGTAATCTCTCATTCTGTAGCATTGATGAAAGGAATGCATGATGCTGGAATACTCACAAGTGCCAAGCACTTTCCAGGTCATGGAGATACACATCAGGATTCCCACAAAACCTTACCAACAATTAACTTTTCTGAAGAACGCATCAGAAAAATTGAATTGGAGCCTTTTAGGGCATTGATAAAAGAGGGGGTGAGTAGTATCATGGTGGCTCATCTCAACATCCCAAGTCTGGAAAGCAAGACCAATTTGCCCTCTTCTTTATCACCTAAAATTGTATCAGAATTGCTAAAAAAAGATCTTGGTTTTAATGGTATCGTCATTACAGATGCTTTAAACATGAAAGGAGTAAGTAATAATAATTCCCCAGGTCAAGTTGATCTAAAGGCTTTTAAAGCAGGCAGTGACATTTTATTGATTTCTGAAAATGTTCCTAAAGCTGTTCAAGTAATTAAAAAAGCAATTTTAGACGAGGAAATTTCTAAAAAGAGATTAGCGAATTCAGTGAAAAAAATACTGTATGCTAAATATAAAGTAGGGCTAAATAATTTTGAATCTATCGAAACCGCCAAGCTAACCTCAGATTTAAATTCAGAAAAAAATGACGCCATTTATCAAATGGCAATAGAGAATGCGACAACGCTATTGAAAAATGATTTGGGGTTATTACCTATTAATGATATTGGAAACCAATGCATTGCGTATTTACCACTTGGAGATGCTAGTAGTGATACATTTTATAAAACTCTAAATGATTATGCTGATGTTCAAAAAATAGAGAATAAGGATTTGATTTTAAAAAATAAAGGCAAATTGGATTTTGACCACATTATCATAGGTTATCATAAATCTGATGCAAATCCATGGACAAACTATAAGTTTACTCCCTTCGAAATTAGTTTGATTGAGAGCGTTTCACAACAAAATAAAGTCACTTTAGTTAATTTTTCCAGACCCTATAGTTTATTGGACTTACAGAGTTTTATTAATATTGATGCTATTTTTCAGGTTTATCAAAACAGTAAAATAGCCCAGTCAGTAGCAGCTCAGCAAATATTTGGTGCCATAGAAACAAAGGGAAAGCTTCCTGTGAGCATTACTTCTGCATTTCCTGTAGGAACTGGATATAACTTAAAATCTAACGGTAGATTAGGCAAAGACTATTATCAAAATTTAGGTTTTGATAGCGAATTAGAAGCAAAAATTGACTCTTTAGCAAGCTATGCCTTAACAGAAGAGATGACCCCTGGTATGCAAATCTTAATTGCTAGAAAAGGAAAAATCATTTATGATAAAAATTTTGGATACCATACTTATGACAAGAAAATAGAAGTTAAGAGCGATCATGTATATGACCTTGCCTCCTTGACTAAAATTTTGACAACACTACCCATTCTTATGACAATGGAAGAAGCAAATAAGCTTAGTTTAGATTCTAAGCTTTATGAACTTTTACCTGAACTCGCAGGATCCAATAAAGCCAATATTAATATTCTGGATATGTTATCGCATTATGCAAGGCTTCAATCCTGGATCCCTTTCTACAAAAAGACTTTAGAAGATAAAGAAAAATATTATGCGGCAGAGTCTTCAAAGAAGTTTAGTATAAAAGTAGCTCAAAATATGTATTTGAGAACCGATTATAAGGATTCTATTTATTCTGAAATTGTTGAAAGTGAATTAAGAGACACTTTGGAATACAAATACTCAGATTTACCTTATTATTTTTTGAAGAAATATATAGAAGAGGAATTTGATAACACTTTAAATACTTTAGCGGAAACTTACTTTTATAAGCCGATGGGATTAAAGCATTTAAAATTCTTCCCTTTAAATCATTTTGACAAAAAGGAAATTGTTCCTACAGAGTTAGATGAAAAATGGAGAAATGAATTAATTCATGGAACTGTTCATGATCAGGGAGCTGCTATGCTTGGGGGTATTGGAGGTCATGCCGGGCTATTTGGAAATGCACATGATGTTGCATCCTTCATGCAGTTGTATTTGAATAATGGGAATTATGGTGATAGAAGTTATTTTTCTAAACAAACAATGTCCAAATTTAATACCTGTTACTATTGTGAACAGGAAGTGAGACGTGGTGTTGGTTTTGATAAACCACAGCTAGAAGATATAGGCCCAACCTGTGGTTGTATTTCTATGTCGAGTTTTGGCCATTCTGGGTTTACAGGAACTTATGCCTGGGCAGACCCAGAGCAGGAGATTATTTATGTTTTTCTTTCCAATAGGATACACCCTGACGCGTCCAACAGAAAACTGATAGAAGAAGATATAAGAACCAAGATTCAGGGAATCATTTACGAGAATTTAATAGAAGAGAATTAATTTGAGATTAGTTTAAGACTCAATCTGTCTTCATTCTTCTATTTTTGAAGTCTATAAAATTAAATATGAAAATAGCCATAGTGTGTTATCCTACATTTGGTGGGAGTGGAGTAGTAGCTACTGAACTTGGAATAGCTTTATCCAAACGTGGCCACGAGATACATTTTGTAACTTATAAACAACCTGTAAGGCTCGAATATTTGAGTAAATCTATTCATTACCATGAGGTTTTAGTTCCTGAATATCCTTTATTTCATTACCAACCTTACGAACTAGCACTTTCCAGTAAGCTAGTGAATGTTGTGCGAAAACATAAAATTGATGTGCTTCATGTTCATTACGCCATTCCTCACGCCTATGCTGGGTTTATGGCTCAGCAAATGCTTCTGGAAGAAGGTATAAAACTTCCTATGATGACAACCTTACATGGAACTGACATCACATTGGTAGGAAGTCATTCTTTCTATAAACCAGCAGTAAACTTCAGTATCAATAAAAGCGACATAGTAACGTCGGTTTCTGAAAGTCTTAAACAAGACACCCTCGATATTTTTGATATTAAAAAGAAAATTGAAGTCGTTCCAAATTTCATTGATATTTCTAATCTCAATGAGCATTTTGAAGAATGTAAACGCCATATGGTGGCTTTTGAAGATGAAAAAGTGATTACTCACGTTAGTAACTTAAGAGAAGTAAAGCGTTTGACAGATGTCATTGAAATTTTCTACAGAATTCAATCCAAAGTAAAATCAAGATTGGTTATTGTAGGTGATGGACCAGATCGTGAAAAAGCCACAGAACTGGCCAAAAAATTGAAAATTAGAGATCAAGTCATATTTCTTGGAAAGAGCAACGAAGTGGAAAGAATACTTTGCTATTCAGACTTGTTTTTATTACCATCTGAGAAAGAGAGCTTTGGTCTTGCAGCACTAGAAGCTATGGCTCACCGAGTTCCTATTATTTCTTCAAACGCAGGAGGTCTGCCAGAAGTCAATATCCATGGAGTTTCAGGTTATCTTAGTAATATTGGAGATGTAGAAGAGATGGCTTCTAACGGAATAAAGATTTTATCTGATGAAAAGATACTGGAAACCTTTAAAAATAGAGCCAGAGAAATAGCTGAAAGATTTGATGTTAAAAAGGTTGTTTGTCAGTATGAGGCTCTATATCAGCAAATGATCTAATCCAAAGACTTATCATCAACTAATATAAGTTAAAACTAAAATTATACCCCGAAGATTTCACCTCGGGGTATTTTGTTTAGTCTTGTATATTTCGGATATCAATTTTTTCAGACCTGAACTTATTCTTACCAAAGTCTAAAGTACGTATTGGGAATGGAATATTGATATTATTTTCATTGTAGGCCGCTTTGATTGCTAAAATTGCTTCATGTTGAGCCTTAAATACGTCAGCCTGATTGGCTACTTTAGCCCAGAATCTTAATTGATAATTAATTGAACTATCTCCGAATTCAGTATAAAAAAACTGTATACTTTCACCAGGCCGTTGTTCAAAGATTCCTTTGATAGCATTTTCGGTTATTTCCTGCACTTTAGGAAGATCACTTTCATAGCCGACTCCGCAGGTTAAAATAATTCTTCCTCTTGGGGTTCTGCTAAAATTTTTAAAAGGAGCATCAACAATTTTAGAATTAGGAATCACTACCAGATTATAATCCACTGTCTGGATAATTACACTTCTTAAATTGATGTCAACAACAAATCCGCTGTGATCATTAGTTTCAATCCAGTCTCCGATTTGTAATTTTGGTATAAAACTGATGATTACACCAGCAAACGTATTATGAAGTGTGCCTTGAAGTGCAAAACCTACGGCAAGACCAACTACACCAGCTGCCCCCAGTATTGATGTAAGAACCGTATTTAAATTTAATATACCGAGTGATAAAAATATGCCAAGACCAATTATTGACACTTTAAATACTTTTACAGAAACAGTACGTATAGAGTCCTGAGCACTGCTTTTTCTGAAAAGTTTATCAATTAGTTTACTTGAGTATTTTGCGAAAACTACAAAAATAACAAGAACTAAAACCGCAAGCAAAAAATTAGGTAAATTCAAAATTAATGAATCTACCCATTCTAAAATTTTATCAGTTAATTCTGACCATGATTTTTCAGTTTTCTCTACTATTTCAGAATCTTGCATCTTTTATCTATGAGTGTTGCTTTTCTTCAGTTTTCATAATCCATGCATCCAGCATCCAACTGGTTTTTTCAAGTTCTCTGATGTAAGCCCCAACAAGATCAATAGTTCCCTCATCACCATTTTTATCTGCGATCTCAACAACTTTTCTCATCTGTGAAATAATTTCACCGTGATCTTTTAAAAGGGTCTTAATCATTTTAAAATCTTCAATATCTGAAGAAGCTTCTTTTAAATTTGAAATCTTTAAATATTCTGTAAAATTGCTTTCTGGCTGAAAGCGTAGTGTTAAAATTCGTTCTGCAATTTCATCTATTTTCACTTTTGCATCGTTGTACATATCTTCAAATTGTATATGCAGGTCAAAGAAATTCTGACCAATAATGTTCCAGTGAAAATTTCTGAGTTTTTGATAGTATAAGTGATAATCTGCAAGAAGTACATTGAGTTCTCTTACAGTGTCTTTTGTTTTGGATGTATCTAAATTTAAGTAACTCATAAATTAATAATTTTTGAATTTAATTTAAACTTCGTATTAAGCGTTTCTTTTGTCTGCCAACTTCATATTCCAGGCATCCAGCATCCAGCTTGTTTTTTCTAATTCTCTGATGTAGGCGCCTATTAAATCAATTGTACCTTCATCGCCATTTTTATCTGCAACATTAATAACAGTCCTCATTTGATCAATGATAACGCCATGATCGTGTAAAAGATCTTCCACCATCTGTACATCAGTTCTTTCACTAGTAGATTCTTTTACATTTGATAATTTCAAGTATGTAGAAAGATTGCTTTCAGGTTGAAATCTTAAGGTGAGTATACGTTCTGCAATCTCATCAACTTTTAGCTTTGCATCGTCATACATGACTTCGAACTGTTCATGTAAATCAAAAAAATTATGTCCAGTGATGTTCCAATGGAAATTTCTTAATTTTTGATAGTACATGTGATAATCAGCTAAAAGCACATTTAATTCTTCTACAGTGTCTTTAGTTTTAGATTTATCTAAATTTAGGTAACTCATATTATTTTATTTGTAATTTATTAAGCATTTTCTCTGAAACTTGACCTCCGGATTTTCCGTAGCCGTCTACCAGCATTCCTTTATGACCATCTGAAGTTGTGATAGCATAAAGTATAGAACTATCTGCTGGGTTTGCCATCCCTTCGAATCTAAAGTAATGATCGACTTCAAAATCATCGATTGGATATTTTTTACCTTTAGTTCTATTTTCTATTTGATCATCAAGTAAATTTAAGTCATCTACATAACCTTTATCTCTTAAGGCATTCATAGTTTCGGATAATGTATCATTTTTTTTCATAGTAAGAATTTAATATAAAAGTAGAGTTTAAGTCAGTCTAAGTCAAAAAATTTTATTGGTTTAATCAATATTTAACTATTTGTTTTTCTTATTATTATTTTTTGTGTAATAGAATATACCTAAAGGGAAGCTTAGTAATAAAAAAATGAATTGACGAGTAACAATACCATACAAAGTAACCAGTGCAGCGATGACATAAATCCAGGTAAATTTTGTAATCTTCATAAATTTGTGTTTTAAAAAATCTATTTATAACAAAAAAAACTCCTGTTCAGGAGTTTTTTTTGTTATAAACTAATTATGATTCTTTATCTGCGGTCTTTTGAACTTCTATAACCAACTCATCTTTTTCTTTATCGAAATCCATAAACAGAGTGTCTCCTTCAACGATGGAAGAATTGATGATTTTTTCAGCTAAAGCATCTTCAATGTATTTTTGAATAGCTCTGTTTAGAGGCCTTGCTCCATATTGTCTATCGAAACCTTTATCGGCAATAAAATCTTTAGCAGAATCACTTAAAGAGAAACTATACCCTACATCATTTATTCTGGAAAACAGCCTTTCCAATTCAATATTGATAATTTTCTTAATGTCATCTTTTTCTAAAGCATTGAAAATGACTACATCGTCAACCCGGTTCAGGAATTCTGGAGCGAAAGCTTTTTTCAAAGCTCCTTCGATAACTTTTTTGGTATTATCGTCTTCCTGTTGTTTTTGAGACTGTGTTCCAAAACCAACACCAGTACCGAAATCTTTAAGTTTTCTGGCACCTACGTTTGAAGTCATAATGATGATTGTATTTCTAAAATCAACTTTACGTCCCAAACTATCCGTTAGATGACCATCATCTAAAACCTGGAGCAACATGTTAAATACATCGGGATGAGCCTTTTCAACTTCATCTAGCAGGATGACCGCATAAGGCTTACGTCTCACTTTTTCTGTTAATTGTCCACCTTCTTCGTATCCCACGTATCCCGGAGGTGCACCAATTAATCTTGAGACTGCAAATTTCTCCATGTATTCACTCATATCAAGTCGAATCAAAGCCTCATCGTTATCAAACAACTCTCTAGCCAAAACTTTAGCTAATTGGGTTTTACCAACACCGGTTTGACCTAAAAATATAAAAGAGCCAATAGGTCTGTTTGGGTCTTTTAGACCAGCACGGTTTCTTTGAATTGCTTTCACAATCTTGGTTACGGCTTCGCTCTGGCCAATTACTTTATTTTTAATTGTTTCAGGTAACTCAGCTAATTTATTTCCTTCTGTTTTAGCAATTCTTTTTACAGGAATACCAGTCATCATAGAAACAACATCAGCAATGTGATCTTCAGTTACAGTTTCTTTATTTTCTTTTGAATCTTTTTCCCATTCTTCCTGAGCCTGCTGCAAATCATTTTCAATTCGCTTTTCATCATCTCTTAGCTTGGCAGCCTCTTCGTATTTCTGTTTTTTAACGACAGAATTTTTTTCTTCACGAATATCTTCAAGTTCTTTTTCCAATTCCAGAATACGTTTTGGAACATTGATATTTGTAATATGAACTCTACTACCAGCTTCATCTAATGCGTCAATGGCTTTATCTGGAAGAAACCTGTCGGTCATATATCTATTGGTGAGAGTAACACATGACTTAATGGCTTCTTCTGTATAAATAACATTATGATGATCTTCATACTTGTCCTTTATATTGTGAAGAATTTCCACTGTTTCATCAATAGAAGTTGGTTCTACAATGATTTTCTGGAATCTTCTTTCCAAAGCGCCATCCTTTTCGATATGCTGTCTGTACTCATCCAGAGTTGTTGCACCAATACATTGTATTTCTCCTCTGGCCAAAGCAGGTTTGAACATATTACTGGCGTCTAAACTACCTGTAGCTCCTCCTGCACCAACGATGGTATGAATTTCATCTATGAAAAGAATGATATCATCATTTTTTTCAAGTTCATTCATTACAGCTTTCATTCGCTCTTCAAACTGACCTCTGTATTTCGTGCCGGCTACAAGGCTAGCAAGATCTAAAGTTACAAGTCGTTTATCATACAGTATTCTTGAAACTTTTCGTTGTATAATTCTTATGGCTAAACCTTCAGCAATAGCACTTTTACCAACACCTGGTTCCCCGATAAGGAGGGGGTTATTTTTCTTTCTTCTGCTTAAAATTTGAGAAACTCTTTCTATTTCTTTTTCTCGGCCTACAACAGGGTCCAGCTTTCCCTCTTGAGCCATTTCAGTAAGATCACGACCAAAATTATCCAAAACTGGAGTTTTAGATTTTTTAGCAGTTTTTCCCTTATTAGAATTTTCAGAACCTCCTAAAGACTCCCTTCCAGAATCTCCAGAGTTTGGAATATCATCAGAAAATGCATCAGTCGGAGTATCTAAATAATCACCATCTTGAGTAATCATAGCTTTAAACTCCTCTTTTACATTGTCATAATCCACTTTTAATTTATTCAAAAGCTTAGTTGTAGGATCGTTTTCATTTCTGAGAATACATAATAACAAGTGTGCAGTATTAATAGAAGAACTTTGAAAAAGTTTTGCTTCCAAAAATGTTGTTTTGAGTGCTCTTTCAGCCTGTCTTGTTAAGTGAAGGTTCTTTTTTTCTTGAGATATATCTGTGTTAGTATGATCTGAAGGATTTAAGATTTCCACTTTTCTTCTCAACAGCTCCAAATCTACATTCATTGCATCTAGAATATTGATAGCTTTGCCTGACCCGTCACGAAGTAAACCCAGCATCAAATGCTCTGTTCCTATAAAATCATGACCAAGACGTAAAGCTTCTTCTTTACTATATGCTATTACTTCTTTTACTTTTGGTGAAAAATTATCATCCATAGTCTTTAAATATTTATTAGACATTACTCAAAAATAATACCTTAATACCGATATATGCTATTTCAATAGTGAAAATCTTATTAAATATACTTAGTAAAAAAAAGTTATAATAAGAGATTAAGGGTCTTTAAGGATTTGATAGGTTTTGTATATTTGCTAATTAGCAACTTATGTTGTTGAATTAAACTATTTTTAAATATTAATTTAAATTGAAATAAATGGCGAACGGTGAACAGCTAATACCAATTAATATTGAAGATGAAATGAAAACAGCCTACATCGATTATTCGATGTCTGTTATTGTTTCTAGAGCACTTCCCGATGTAAGAGATGGCTTGAAACCCGTACATAGAAGAGTTCTTTTTGGATTACAAGAACTTGGAATCTTTTCCAATAAATCACATAAAAAATCAGCCAGAATTGTTGGTGAGGTTTTAGGTAAATATCACCCTCATGGTGATACTTCTGTTTATGATGCCATGGTAAGAATGGCTCAAGAATGGAGCATGCGTTACCAGCTCGTAGATGGGCAAGGTAACTTTGGTTCTGTAGATGGAGATAGCCCTGCGGCTATGAGGTACACAGAAGCAAGAATGAGAAAAATCAGCGAAGAAATGCTGGCTGATATCGACAAAGAAACGGTTGATTTTGCTTTAAACTTTGATGATACCCTAGAGGAACCTACTGTTCTTCCTACACGCGTTCCCAACTTACTGGTGAATGGTGCCAGTGGTATTGCTGTGGGTATGGCCACCAACATGCCGCCACACAACTTAACCGAAGTTGTAGATGGTGTTAATGCTTACATCGATAATAGAGATATAGAGATTGAGGAACTCATGACTTATATCAAAGCTCCTGATTTTCCAACTGGTGGAATTATTTACGGCTATGAAGGTGTCAAAGATGCCTTTATGACAGGTCGGGGTCGAGTTGTCATGCGAGCTAAAGCTGAAATAGAAGAAGTGAAAGGGAAAGAATGTATCATAGTTACTGAAATTCCTTACCAGGTCAATAAAGCAGACATGATTAAGAAAACTGCAGATTTGGTCAACGATAAAAAAATTGAAGGTATTTCTCTTATTAGAGATGAATCTGATAGAAATGGTATGCGTATCGTTTACATTTTGAAAAAAGACGCGCTGCCGAACGTTGTTTTAAATACCTTATATAAGCATACCGCTTTGCAATCTACCTTTAGTGTAAACAATATTGCACTCGTAAAGGGTAGACCTCAAATGCTAAACCTCAAAGACATTATCTACAATTTTGTAGAGCACAGACATGAGGTGGTTATTAGAAGAACAAAATATTTGCTTAGAAAAGCAGAAGAAAGAGCTCATATCCTTGAAGGACTTATAATTGCTTCAGATAATATCGATGAAGTTATTGCGCTTATAAGAGGTTCACAAAATGCTGAAGAAGCAAGAAATAAGTTAATTGAACGGTTTGAACTTTCAGAAGTACAGGCAAAGGCCATTGTAGAAATGCGCCTTAGACAACTTACAGGTCTTGAGCAGGATAAATTGAGAAGTGAGTATGATGAACTGATGAAAACTATTGAGGATTTGAAAGACATTTTGGAGAATGAGCCTCGTCGAATGGAAATCATCAAAGAAGAGCTTGCAGAAATCAGAGAAAAATACGGAGATGAACGCCGGTCTGAAATCAACATGATAGGTGGAGATTTTAGTATGGAAGACATGATTCCAAACGAAAGTGTAGTTCTTACAATTTCACATGCCGGATATATTAAAAGAACTGCTCTAAAGGAATATAAAACACAAAATAGAGGAGGGGTTGGGCAAAAAGCATCAACAACTAGAGATGAAGATTTCTTAGAATATATTTTTTCAGGAACCAATCACCAGTACATTTTATTTTTCACTCAAAAAGGTAAATGTTTTTGGATGCGGGTTTTTGAAATCCCAGAAGGGAGCAAGACCAGTAAGGGTAGAGCAATTCAAAACCTGATGAATCTTGATCCCGATGATAGAATAAATGCCTTTATTTTAGTTGAAAATCTTTCTGATGATGATTATATTAATAATCACTATGTTTTGATGGCAACTAAAAAGGGCCAGGTTAAGAAAACAGTACTGGAACAATATTCCAGACCAAGAGTAAACGGGATCAATGCTATCTCTATTAAAGATGGAGACGAACTGCTTTCTGCTGTGCTAACTGATGGAGAAAATCAAGTCATGTTAGGCTTAAGAAGTGGTAAAGCCCTAAGATTTGAAGAAAAACACATTCGACCAATGGGACGGGGAGCCGCTGGTGTCAAAGGGGTCACCTTAGCTTCAGATAAAGATGAAGTTATTGGCATGATTTGTGTAAAAAACCCTAAAGACGAAACAGTTTTAGTCGTTTCTGAAAAAGGGTATGGTAAGAGAACCTTCATCGACGACGAAGATGGAGAGCCAGTTTACAGAATCACTAATAGAGGTGGAAAAGGTGTAAAAACAATATCTATTTCAGAAAAAACTGGAGAGTTGGTTGCCCTCAAAACGGTACAGGATGATGATGATTTAATGATTATTAAAAAATCTGGAGTTGCCATAAGAATGTCTGTATCGGATATTAGGACCATGGGAAGATCGACACAAGGGGTGAGGTTAATTTCTCTTAAAGGAGAAGATGAAATCGCCGCAGTAGCGAAAATCGTTAATGAAGACAATGACGAAGAAAACGATGAGTTGCCTGAATCAACTGACGAAACAACAATTGAATAATATTAATAATTAACTTTAAATAAATTAAATAGAACATGAAAAAATCAATTTTAGCAATAGCTTTATTAGGAATAAGTACTTTGGGATTTTCGCAAAGAAGTGAAATACGAGATGCTGAAGATGCTATCGAGGATCAGAACTATAAAGAAGCTTTAGCAGAATTAGACCTAGCAAAAACTGAACTAGCAGATGAGAAAGACAAATGGGTAATCAGATATCATCTGGCAAAAGCTAAAGTCCACGGTAGTATGGCTTCTGCACAATCTGGTGATGAGATGATGGAAAATCTCAATACGGCTTTAGAATCTGTCGACAAAGTTCTTGAATTGGAAAGTGACAATGAAGAAGCATTAAATTACCAAATACAAGTAAGACAAACTATGGTTCAATCAGCTATAGATAGTCAAAATGAAGGAAATTTTGATACAGCAGAGAAGTTGCTTTACAAAACTTATCAACTTAACAACAATGACACAGTGATGTTATATTATGCAGCTTCAGCAGCTGTTAACGGGCAGTTGTATGAAACAGCTCTCAAGCATTATAATGCGCTACTGGAGATGAACTTTGACGGTTCTACTACTCAATATATAGCGATTAATAAAGAAACTGGTGAAGAAGAAATTTTTGAATCAAAAAACATGAGAGACATTGCTGTAAAAACAGCAGAGTTTACTGAACCTGCTCAAAAGAAAACTCCTAGACTTACAGGTGAAATCGCAAAAAATGTGTCTTTGATTTATATTCAACAGGATCAACCCGATAAGGCGCTTGTTGCTATTGAAAAAGCAAAAGAAGAAAATCCAGATGACATAAGCATTATGCAAGCTGAAGCTGATTTATATTATAAATTAGGTAAGATTGATAAGTACGATGAGGTGATGAAGGAAGTCGTTAAAATGGACCCGGAAAACCCATCCTTATATTACAATCTTGGTGTTGCTTCTGAGCAGCTTGGAGATAAAGAGTCTGCAAAAGAATATTATTTAAAAGCAATTGAGCTCAACCCAGAAATGGTAAACGCCTACATCAACTTAGCAGCTATAACTTTAAGCGAAGAAAGAGATCTTGTTGAGCAAATGAATAAGCTTGGAAATTCTAGAGCTGACAATAAAAAGTATCAAGAATTAAATGAAAAAAAGAAACAATTTTACATTGATGCTTTACCTTATTTAGAAAAAGCTACTGAATTGGATCCTACAAATTTAGATGCTTTACAAACTAAATTGAACATCTATTATCAATTAGGTAAAAATGAAAAAGCAAAAGAACTAAAGAATAAAATCGATTCAATAAGAGAATAATTTAGTTTAACGAAATTTATATCTTAAAAAGCTGTCTCAATTGAGACAGCTTTTTTTTGCAATAAAAAACCCTGCCTCATTTAATTGATATGAGACAGGGTTTAATTCATTTAATAATGAAAATTTATGGCAATTTAGCGTCTTTAGAATCCATTTCCTGGAACTGCATTAAGTCGTTAATTCCAAAAACTTCGATAATTTTATCACCTTTCATGGCGATAGGATGCCTTAAAACTTCTGGATTGTTCACCAAAACTTTTAAAGCTTGATTTGGATCCATATCTGGATTCTCGCTCAGCGTTTCTTTTATAAAAGGATGATCTGTATTGATTAATTCTGTAGGATCTTTATCCAATAATTCTGAAAGTTCTCCCCACTGGGTTTCAGTAAGTTTAACTTCTGCTAAATTTATCAGTACTTTTTCAGCTTTTATAGTTTCTGCAAGTGCAATGCATTGCTTAGCTATTCTAGTATCTGGATGATAATATAACTTCAATTCATCATCACTTTTTGCTATTACTCCCATATCTTCTTTACTCATGGTTATTATTTTTTTTAAAAGTATAAATTAATTAAGGGTCTTAGAAAGATTTAGGAATATTTTGAGGTTTAAAAACACTAAGTTTTTCGACCTTTAAAAAAACAATAATTAATGCAGGATCAAAAAATAGCGATAGTTGGTGCGGGCCTTAGTGGACTTGTAACAGCCATCAATCTGGAACAGGCTGGGTTTAAACCTCAGTTGTTCGAAGCAACAGATAGAGTAGGAGGTCGAGTAAAAACGGACTACAGAGATGGATATACCTTCGATCACGGATTTCAAGTCTTACTGACTGAGTACCCAGCCACACAAAAATATTTAAATTATGATTTGTTAGAACTACAACACTTCTATCCTGGTTCAGTTATTTACAATAAAGGTCAATTAGATAAAATAGGGGATCCGTTACGACAGTTCAGTCTGTTGTGGCCAACCTTAACCTCTAAAATTGGAAGCGTTGCCGACAAGCTAAAAGTCTTAAAACTCAACACCGAGTTAAAAAAGAAATCTTTTGATGATATTTTCTTAGCTGAAGAGAAAACAACTCTTCAATATTTAAAAGATTATGGCTTTTCTGAAGACATTATACATAATTTTTTCAGACCATTTTTTACAGGAATCTTTTTGGAACATGAACTAAAAACCTCTTCAAGAAAATTTGAATTTGTATATAAAATGTTTGGAAAGGGAAGTGCAGCGATTCCTAAAAAAGGTATACAGGCTATTCCCAATCAATTGATGGCACAACTAAAACAAACCAAAATCCACTTTAATACGCCGGTAAAATCTGTTCAAGACCAGGAGGTTACATTTGTTAACGATTCTAAAGAAACTTTTGATTATGTCATTATTGCTACTGAAGCCTCATATCTAATTCCAAATTTGAAAAACCAACATAGCCTTTGGAAAAGTGTTGACAATTTTTATGTCAGTGTAAAGCAACGGGCTTTTAAGGAACCTATGATAGCTTTAATTGCAGATGAGGAAGCTTTGGTCAATAATATCTATTACGTTTCCAAGCCTAATGCAGAAGAACATATACTTTCTGTAAGTATTGTAAAACCACATAAATTATCAAACGAAGAACTCAAAGAAAGAGTTACTCAAGACTTAAAGACTTACGCAGGTATTGATACTATAGATTTTAAACAATTCTATCACATCAATAAAGCTTTACCAATCATGCAAACGGTGAATTATATGTTGCCAAGATCTGAAACTCAATTAAAAGATCAGGTGTTTTTAGCGGGAGACCATCTGGCTAATGGTTCCATAAATGCAGCCATGCTTAACGGAGAATCCGCAGCTCAAGCAGTGATTTCAAAAATTAAAGATGGAATTATTAATTTAAGTTAAATATAAAGCTTAACTTTAAGTATGATGTTTAAACATATAAAAATCAGTCATCTACCATTAATTTTAGTATTTATTTCCTTGGTTTCTTGTGGATCATCCAGTGAAGCTTCATCAGAAGATTTAGCGCGTCTGGATAAACTCGTTGAAGACAGGTATTTTGAAATTGAAACCCAATGGGCAATGCCGTTAGCAACAAATTCAATGAATCAAATTGCTACTGCTGGATTATTACCACCAGGAGATAGCGCTTCACAAATAAATATACAAGGGGATTCCAATTACTTCAAATTTGAAGGCGACACCGTTTCGGCCGATTTACCTTATTTTGGTGAACGACAGATGGGTGGAGGCTACAATCAAAATACAGGAATAGAATTTAAAGGTGTACCAAAAGATTTGGAAATCCTTAAAAAGGAAAATAAAAATTATTATACCATCAGTTTTAATATTAGTCATGAGACAGAAAACTATCAAATCTCTCTAAAGCTATATCCAAATCTAAATGCATTAATCTATATTAATAGCTCAGATCGTTTTTCCATTAATTATAGAGGTAAGTTGGAAACTCTAAATAATATCCCGAAGAAGAAGTAATTGGTAGTGTTATAAGGGTAACAATGAATTTCAATAATTCTATTTTACATAATATAAATTATAGGACAAATAGGTAATCAAAAGGATGTAACGAATAGAACTTAAAAAGTTCTATTCTACATGGTTGCAGATAGGACTGCCTTTAGGCTCATATCGATAGTAATGATGTAAAACGGTTAATCTTACTCAAATTTAATATTTTAAGAAAAATAAAACCCACGGGTAATACGAACCTATGAAACTTGAATCAATTCAAACACCATACTCAAGGCTTAAAATAAACTCTTTTTTTATCTACAGAAACATAGAGTTTTAAAATTTAGGATATTTTAAAATTTCCTGTACACTTGTGGGCATTCAAAAACTGTGTATTTTAGAAAAGCTGTCATTAAATTTGTTAATCGGCCTCAATAATGATTTTTGAACATTTATATTTATTCTTAAAATTTTTGAATTCAGACTGTGGAACAAATCAAAGCTTATTTAGACCAGATTGCAGATATTTCGCCATCAGACTGGGAGTATTTCACTTCCAAATTAGAACCGCGTTTCTTCTCTAAAAAAACAATATTTTTAAGACAAAATGAAGTTGAAAACCACATTTCCTTTATAGAGTCTGGTGTTGTTCGTTTGTTTATACCAAAAGAAGATCCCAGTAAGGAAATTACATTCGGTTTTTGTTTTAAAGACGAATTTGTCAGTGCTTACGATTCATTCTTAACTCAATCGCCAACCGCTTACCAGTTACAGGCTTTATCGGATACCAAAATGATGAGTATCACTTATGGGGATTTGCAGTTGGTTTACAAGCATACAGAACTTGGGAATCTTATTGGCCGACTGACAGCTGAGCGGCTTTTTTTGATAAAATCTAAACGTGAGCAAAATTTACTTCATCTTTCTGCAGAAGAACGTTATCTCAATCTATTTAAAGAACGTCCAGAGCTTTTAAAAGAAGTTCCACTCAAATATATCAGTTCATATATCGGGGTGACTTCACAAGCCTTAAGTCGAATCAGAAAACGGCTTTAAGCAGCGCTTTTATTGATCTGGGTTCATTGTTTTGAGGTCGATAAGCCTCTATCTTTGTATAAAAAATTATGTGGATCATTCTTTTCGTCGCCATACTCTGGTATGGAGGTTTGTTTTTTCAATCGTTCTTTTTGCATCGTTACGCAGCACATCAGGTGTTTACGATGTCTAAATCGATGGAACGTCTTACTTATGTACTCACCTGGATATTTCAAGGGCCTAGTTATTTGAGTGCTTATGGTTACGGGATTATGCACCGTATGCACCATGCTTACACCGATACCGAAAAAGATCCCCACTCCCCTTCCCACGATCCCAATTTGTTTGCGATGATGTGGAAGACCAAAAAAATCTATCAGGATATCAATACTCAACAAGTGGCTGTAGACAGTCGATTTACGAAAAACGTACCACAATGGGAATCCTTTGACTTGTTTGCCAGTTCCAGACTATCCCGTGTGTTTTGGGTTTCCTCCTATATTGCTTTTTTTGCGTTTTTTGCAACGACCTGGTGGGAATGGGCATTATTGCCTGTCACCTTTATGATGGCACCGATTCACGGAGTGATCATCAACTGGTTTGGTCATATTTTCGGGTATGTGAATCACCAGATGAAAAACACCAGCAAAAACCTTTTCCGTTTTGACTTTTTAATGATGGGTGAAGGTTACCACAACAACCATCATAAGCATGCGAGTCATGCCAATTTTGGTGAAAAGTGGTACGAAATCGATATCACGTATTTAATTATAAGAGTCCTGAATGCTTTGGGCCTTATAAAATTAAAGCCTATAAAAGTCAGGGACTGATAGATTTAGCAGACTATGTCTAAATGCAATCCATTTTAAATTTTTATAGTCATTTCATCTGTTTTCTCTTTTAGGGAAATCCCAGCAGGCAAAGGGTATATTCCCTCTAATTGTAGCCATGATCAATCTAAGAAACTTGATACTACATAAATTCAAACAACCTATATAAACATCGTGTTTAATTGAATATTATTTTGACTTTAGTAGTATACTTGACCTCACAGGTCTTTAAGACCTGTGAGGTCTGGTACGTTTTAAATCTTAAGTGACCCGAATTAGCCATAATTTGTATAAAACAGGACTCAAATTATTGAAGATTTGTGTTGCAAGGCCTATATTTTATTCAATTTTTCTCTGTGACCCTGCCTTCCAAGTGAAACGCAGTCAGGTTTGTGATAAATTCTCTTTAAATCTATGCCTCTACATTCTCTCGCTTAGCCATTCTGAAGGTATAATTAGGATAGATAGATCGTTTTGCAAAGCGATTGAGTTTACTGCTATTGATCATTTTGATAAAGACAGGTTTGGTAACTCCGAAATATTCATAGGTCGTTCCATCCATAAAAGTGATTTCCAACACATTGCCCTTATGCTGAAAATCAGCAATCCCCGTGTTTATACTTTCTGCATACTGATCAGCATTGGCTAAAATAGTTTCAGGAGCAATACTCACTAGAAAGTGATAGCCATCAATGATTTTTCTACTTTGGATTTCAGCTTCGGCCTGACGATCGTCACCCGCCTGAAATTTATCAGGATGCCATTCCTTAACCAAATTACGGTAGGCCTTTTTTAAAGATTTTAATTCAATGTCTTTTTCAACTCCAAAGAGTTTTTTATATTCACCAATGCGTTTCATCCGGAAATTTTAATTCTATATCAAATAAGTTGGCAAAAGTAGGCTTTAAAAGCAGACGAAAAACATAAAGTTTACGGCCAGATTGAAATAATTTTCAGAAGTTAACTTTATAAAAAAGGGTGGATTATAATTTTAATTTTAAGATTTAAATATAGCTGATTTCAAAACTCAAGAAAACAAAACCAAAGGAAAGGTAAAGTTTAAAATAAAAACCATTTTTAGTTACTCCCTGTAGCCTTCAGCCTGTAATTCAAAAAGTTCTGCATACAGCTGTGGTTTGGCCAATAATTCCTGATGTGTGCCAAGCTCTAAAATCCGACCGTTTTGCAAGACCAAGATTCGATCTGCCATTCTCACGGTAGAAAAGCGATGAGAAATTATAATACTGGTTCGGTCTTCAGTTAAACCTATAAAGCGCTGAAAGACTTCAGATTCGGCACGGGCATCCAAGGCAGAGGTAGGTTCATCGAGAATTATAATTGGTGCAACCGACATGTAGGCTCTGGCCAAAGCTATTTTCTGCCACTGTCCGCCAGAGAGTTCTGCTCCCTTCCTGAAACGCCTGCCTAAGCCCTGATCATAACCTTCGGGCAGACCTTCTATAACATCATTGGCAAGACTCTGCACAGCGGCATTTTTAATTTTATCCAGGTTATGCTCTTCCTCAATATTCCCAACCGCTATATTAATTTTAGCGGTTAAGTAATACTTGACAAAATCCTGAAAAATAGCCCCCAGCATCTTCTGGTAATCTGGTTTTCTATACTCCTGAACAGGAACGCCATCCATCAATATCTGGCCCTCCGTGGGGTCGTATAGTCTGAGCAATAATTTAATTAATGTCGTTTTCCCAGCACCGTTCTCCCCTACCAGCGCTAACTTTTCACCTTTGATCAGCTCAAAAGAAATGTTGGTCAGTACATCTTTTTCTGAACCCGGATAACGAAAGCTAACTTGTTCAAACCGAATACTGTGCTTAAATTCTGTTGGCCCCTCGCGATACTGCTCTGGATGGTCACCACTAAAATCCATGTCTATAAACTCAAAATAATCCTGGAGATACATAGCGCTTTCTGTGATGTTAGAAAATCTGGAGAATACAGTTTGCAACTGACTTCGAAGTCGGCTGAATGAACCAGCCAGGAATGTTAAATCACCAATAGTCACAAACCCGGCAACAGCTTTCAAAACGATAAACACATAAGCCCCATAATAAGCCAGGTCTCCAAAAACATGAAAGGTACCACCCCATAAGCTTTTTTTGATGGATAACTTTTTGTTGGCTTTGTAATATTTATCTGAAATCCGTTTAAAGGTATTACTGATAAAATCTGCCAAACCAAACAATTTGATTTCCTTAGCAGTCACATCGCTTGCCCCGATCATGCGCATATAATCGAGCTCACGCCGTTCCGGGGTCCAGCTCTTCTGAAGCGAATAGCTGGACTGGCTGTATTTTAATTCATTGATGAAAGATGGTATAATTGATATGACCAGAAGCACAATCAGAATAGGATAAAAATAAATCAAACCCGTAATCAATGAAATGATGGTAATAATATCTTGGATTTGTGCCAAAACATTCGACATCAAGGTAACTCGACTGGTGGTTTGCTGACGTGCACGCTCGAGTTTATCGTAAAACTCGGAATCTTCAAGACTTGCCAGTTCCACTTTGGCCGTTTTCTGGATGAGTTCGATAGAAGATGAATTGGAGTATAAATCGCCCAAAAGGCCGTCGGTAAGAGCAATCAACCGATTAAACACATCACTGAAAATCGCCAGAAGCAGTTCGATACCGATTAACCAGTACAGACGGGTTAAGTCTTTGTTGTCAAGGTCCACCTGCAGGATGACTTCATCGATGATCTCCTTGCCCACCCATAACAAGGCAATTGGAATCAAAGATTTGAGCAATCTCAAAATCACATTAGCAACAAAAAGACCCGGATGCGTGTGATAGACTTTACTTAGAAATCTGGGAATAAATTTAAGGGAAGCAAAATTGCTTTTTTTCTCGCGAGCTTTAGCCATATTTGGGTTATCAATTGTATTGAGTAATTTCACGTAAAGAACGCAAAGCTTATCGCAAAGGTATAAAAGTCAGAAGCATTTCAACTTTACTTTATGCTTTGATGCATATTTAAAAAATGAATTCTTATAAAATCACACCATCTACAAATTCACTAAAAACTCACTGACTCAATAACTACATACTTTAAGTTCATCACATCTTTACCCATCAAAGCAGACTCTTTGCATTTAAAATTCAGTATGGTCATTTTCAGATGTCTTTCCTCTTTCCTCTTTTTTCTTTACTCTTTGTTCTTTACTCTTTTCTCTTTGTTCCCGTCATCAGTCAAGAATCCTGATGCGCACTTTTTTGGTTTTCAGTCTGGAGTTGTTCAATTTATCTACAAGCGTATCGGCCAAACGTGAAGGAACACTTACAAAAGCACAGTCAGGTTTCAGTTCTATAGTGCCTAGCTGATCCTGGTGTAGTCCGCCTTGTTTAAAAAATAATCCGGCAATATCTCCTTTTGAAATCTTATCTCTGCGACCACCTGAAATAAACAGGGTTTCCCAGTGTCTGGGTTTAAGGACTGTTTTTTTGGAAATATCGGCACTGCTCACCTCGCCAATAAATTCAGGTAAAGGCTCGCGTTCCCACTTTAAGATATAGGCCGTTCCTTTAGCATCTACTCTGGCTGTTCTCCCATTTCTGTGAATAAATTCTTCCTCATGACGCGGGAGTTCATAGTGAATAATAAATTGCATTTCCGGAATATCGATTCCTCTGGCTGCCAGGTCGGTAGCCACCAAAAGCTGTGAACTTCCATTTCTGAATTTAATCAAAGCCCTTTCCCGGTCTTTTTGTTCCATCATCCCTGAAAAACAGGTGTGACTGATGTGATGCTGACTAAGATAAGCACTCACATTATCTATGCTTTCTCTCAAATTACAAAAGACAATGCCCTGGCTATTGCCCAAATGCTGGATCAGTTCCACCAAGGTTTTTAATTTGTTTTGGGACGGAGAGATCACAGTTCTAAGGCTTAATTTAGAATTTTGTTTTTTATCTAAATAGTTAACTGTAGTGGGTTTATCCAAATTGACGAAATTTGGAATTTTAACCCCCTGGGTAGCGGAGGTCAACACCCGCCTGGAGAGGTTAGGCAACTGACTTAAGATCGACTTCATGTCTTCTTCAAAGCCCACTTCCAAAGATTTATCAAACTCATCCAGAACGAGGGTTTTAATACTTGCTTTAGAAAAGTTATCGCGGTTAAAGTGATCCAAAATTCTTCCTGGTGTTCCAATAAGAATAGCGGGGTTGTGTTTGATTTCTATTTTATCCTTGGACACAGGTCTGCCCCCGTAAACCGCATTGACTTTATAACCGGACCCCATCGAACGAATCACTTGTTCAATTTGAATAGCCAGTTCTCTGGAAGGCACCAGAATTAAAGCCTGAACTTCCGGAGATTCCGGATCCAGCATAGTCAATAAAGGCAATGAAAAGGCTAAGGTTTTGCCGGTTCCTGTTGGGGACAACAGCAGAATATTCGTCTTGCTTTCGATCAAAGGAATAGCTTCCGCCTGCATGGGGTTCAGCGTCTGTATATTTAGTTTTTGTAATATCTCTTCCTGTGACTTTATAGAATTGGCCATAAGCTTATTATTTTTTAGTAGGTTCAGTGGTTGTATGCTCAGTCTTAGCTTGCTTCAACTCATAGGCAAGTACTTTATCGATGAGCTCTTCTTTGGTTAAATGATGAAATACCGTTTGGATCTTTGTTTTGAATTCGGAAGAGACCTCCCGATTGGGTTTGGTTTTAAATACCTTTTTAGCCCATAATAGGGCATTGTTTTCTTCAAGACTTTGAGGATCTGCTTTTGGTACTTCATGAAAGGTTATGCCTAATTCACTTTCAAAGTTAGCCACTTCCACGACTTCATCTTGCTGTAACACCGTAAATGAAAGTCCTTCTGCTCCTGCTCTGGCAGTACGTCCGCTCCTGTGAACATAGGCTTCATAAGTATCTGGTAAGTGGTAATTGACCACAAAGGATACCGCTTTCACATCAATGCCCCTAGAGGCAAGATCAGTAGAAACCAAAATATCAATATGCCCCTCCCTAAACTGTCCTAAAATACGGTCCCTTATCCCCTGGGTAAGACTTCCGTGAATGGCTCCCGATGAAAATTTATTGATGGCCAGCTTTTTCGCCAGTTTATTGACAGCTGCTTTAGTCTTACAAAAGATAATACCTCTCTCTCCGGCTCTCGAATTTAAAAAATGCAGTAAAACCTCCAGCTTTTCGATGGGTTCGACTACGACGTAGTGATGTTCAATCCCCTGATGGCCAAGCGTGGACATCTCTGCATTGATCTGGAGTACATCCCAGGACATGGAGTTTTGTACGATCTGCTTTAGGCTTCCCGGAAGCGTAGCTGTAAATAGGAAAGTTCTTCTCGTTTTAGGCAGAATTTCAAGGATTGAATCCACTTCTGTCTTCAGTGCACTCAGCATTTCGTCGGCTTCATCTAAAACCAAATGTGTAATGCGGCTCAAATCTATAGCCTTTCGTTTTACAAGATCCAATAATCGGCCAGGTGTAGCCACAATAAGCGCGGGTGCCTGCTTTAGCGCTTCTACTTGAGGCTTTACAGGTGTTCCGCCGGTTAAACACAGCATATGCAGTGGATCGGAATACTGAGTAAATGCGACCAGTTGCTCATGAATTTGCTGAGCGAGTTCCCTGGTTGGAGCCAGAATAAGCACCTGCATCTCAGTGGTTTTTAACTTCAGTAAGTGAAGTAAGGGTAAACCATACGCCGCTGTTTTCCCTGTTCCCGTTTTGGATAAAACGACAAGATCTTCGGTTCGATTTAAAATACGAGGTATGGTTTTCTCCTGAACCTCTGTAGGTGTATGGATCTGTAAGTCCGCTAAACTTTTTAGTAAGAACTCATCTATGTTTAATTCTGAAAACTGTTTTGACATGGGGAAATTTTTGCAAAGGTAAGGCTTTGCAAGTCTTAAAAAACCTTCAACTCAATTATGAATCTAAGCAGGAGCCAGTTATCGGTTTTCTGTTTACCGGAAGTTATAATTGAGACTGGGTTTAATAAACTGACTTAACGCCTGTAAACCTTTAATCTTGTCATGCTGAATTCAAAAATTATAGGACCTGATTAAATAAGTACAAGGTCTTGTAGTGTATGGTCTTGATTCCTGTTTCCAGAAGTTCAGACTCTAAACCAATAAACTACTCAATACTAACTACTTGATACTGACTACCTGATACTCACTAAACATTAAACCTAAAATTCATCACATCGCCGTCTTTTACGATATATTCTTTGCCTTCCACGTTCAGTTTTCCGGCATCGCGCACTTTAGCTTCACTGCCGTAATGCACAAAATCGTCATATTTAATGACTTCTGCACGAATAAAACCACGTTCAAAATCAGTGTGAATCACACCTGCTGCCTGCGGAGCCGTAGCACCAACTCTCACCGTCCAGGCCCGAACTTCTTTTTTACCGGCTGTAAAGTAAGTTTGCTGATTTAGCAATCTGTAAGCAGAACGGATCAACTTTCCGGCCCCGGCTTCTTCCAGGCCAATATCCTCAAGAAATTCCTTCCGTTCTTCATAATCATCCAACTCAGCAATGTCGGCTTCAATACCAACTGCTAGTACAAGCACTTCAGCATTTTCATCCTTTACCGCTTCTTTTACACGATCCACGTGCGCATTACCGGATACTGCAGAACCTTCATCCACATTGCAGACGTACATGACAGGCTTATCTGTAATCAGTTGCATCGGCTTTACAAAATCAGTTCTGTCTTCCTCAGTAATCGTCAATGCGCGTACTGAAGTTCCGCTTTCCAATCCAGCTTTCAAAGCTTCCAAAACTGAAAATTCACGCTGAGCTTCCTTGTTGCCGGTTTTGGCGGCACGCCTGGTTTTTTCCATTTTTTTCTCAACCGATTCCAGGTCTTTCAGCTGCAATTCGATATCGATGGTTTCTTTATCCCGTATCGGGTCGATATTCCCATCCACATGCACCACATTATCATCGTCAAAACAACGCAAAACGTGTAAAATCGCATCGGTCTCCCGTATGTTTCCAAGAAATTGATTGCCTAAGCCCTCCCCTTTACTTGCTCCTTTTACAAGGCCGGCAATATCCACAATCTCCACAGTTGCAGGCACCACACGCTCAGGATTTACAAGGGATTCCAGCATCTCAAGACGTGGATCCGGCACGTTCACGACCCCGATATTGGGCTCTATCGTACAAAATGGGAAGTTCGCACTCTGCGCCTTGGCATTGGAGAGCGAGTTAAATAAAGTCGATTTTCCTACGTTGGGTAAGCCTACAATTCCTGCTTTCATATCAAGTAATCTTCAAATTTTTAAAGTTGCAAAGTTAAGGTTTTTTGAGCACATTACATTCGGCTTAGGCTTGTCAAATTCAAGGATATTTTTCTTCGGAACCTGTCCGTCCAAAATTTACAGGCGAGTTTGATACTGCACGTCTTCATGATTTTACCAGTTAGCTTAATGCTTTTCGTTCACTTACTCCTACGCCTGGGCTGTAAAGTTTTGACTGAAGGGCTTAAGTAAGATTGTAAATTCAAAGACAAATTAAATTTTTTGCTTAAAATTTTCACTTTTTTAATCTAAAAAGATTTTAGTACATGATAAAAATATCAATATGATAGAAACAATCAATAGGAAATTCTAGCCCTGAAATGGCTGTATTTACTATCATTGGGCAATGCCCAATGGCAAAAGAGTCGTTAGTTTGGAAGCCCTGAAAGGGCGGTATATTATTAGTGCGATAGGATATCACCCTTTCAGGGTTTTATTAAAGTTAGTATTTTTAAGATGAGCTTTTCTACATCTTTTCTGCACTTCGCCCTTTCAGGGGTAAACAACACTACTTTATAAATTACTTTGTTAAATTTCAATAATATGAATCTATAAGAATCAATTAAAAAAACTTAGTCTAATAGTTAACTACTCTTTGATTTGGTGCTAATTTGGTGTAATTTTACATCAAATTTTTAATTATGAGCAGACAGAGCATTTCACTTACAGAACCAAACGACAACTGGTTAAAAAATCAAGTAAAAAGTAAAGAATACTCTAGCAAAAGTGAACTCATCAACGACTTGATTCGGCAAGCCAGAAATCAACAAGTTCAGGTGGATTGGATTCGTACTAAGCTTGAAAAAGCTGAAAATAACGGATTTACAAGCGATAGTAAGGATCAAATTTTAGCAGAATCTAAGTCATTACTTAATGACTAATTATAAACTGAGTCAAGTTGCTAAAGATGATTTGATAAGAATTCATCAGTTTAGTGTCCGAAAATTTGGACTAACTCAAGCTGATAAATACTTTAATTCATTTTTTGAGTATTTTGACATTATTTCCAATCAACCATTTTCATTTGAATCTGTTGACTTCATCAAAAAAGGATACAGACGCTGCACCTGCGGATCTGATAGTATTTACTATAGAATTAATAATGATACTGTTGAGATAATGACTATCATTGGTAAGCAAGATTTGAGTAATATTTTATAATTTCTTGCTTTAAAATAAACCCACAAACATTTCAGAATTTTTATCGCCTTTTGTTTTGTCCTTCTCCTCCTCGCCTACTTTCACTTCTATGATATGGTTCAAACTCGTGGTATAAGCCTGAGAAAGTCGTTCTCTGCGCATTTTCCAGACTTTGCCCAAATCCTGGCTACCGAAGCGCACTGCACCTGTGCCATAGATGCCATTCAATCTGTCAACTTTTTGCATCAACTCTTTGTGTTTGGGATTTTCTGCAGTAAAAAACGCCAGTTGTCTTTGGTCTTCAGGTACCAAACCCATTACAATCACGCCAGCTTTTTTGTAGTAATAATCGGGATGATAAATCTTTTTAAGACCTTCTACGGCAAATTTGATGAGATCTATACTCGAGTTGGTCGGGTACCCCGTTTGCACCACGATACTATTTTGGTACTGTGGTAAGTCCTGCCGAAATTTGTTGGTTTTCAGGAACACGTAAACCATCTGGCAACAACTCCCCTGCCTTCTCAGTTTCTCTGCCGATTTGATGGCAAAACTACTCACCCGTTCCTGGATATAATCAAACTCTTTGTACTGCTTGTCAAAAGAACGTGTAGTAGCGATGGCTTTTTTATGGGCAGGGGTTTCCAGCTCCAGTGTTCTGCAACCTTGTAATTCTTTTTTGAGTCGCAGGCCGACGACGCTCATTTGCTTTCTCACCCAGTCGTCCGGGAGTTCAGAAAAGTTATAAGCCGTGTGAATGTTGTGTTTTTTGAGACGCAGGGCATGTTGGCGACCAATGCCCCAGACGTCTTCGATTTTCAGCCACTTCAAAGCTTTTATTCTGGCAGCATCATCTTTCACGATAAAAACACCTTTGGTCTGCTCTGGAAACTTCTTGGCAATTCTGTTGGCTATTTTGCTTAGGGCTTTTGTAGGAGCTAAACCAATGCTTATGGGAATACCTGTTGATTTCTCCACCACATACTTTATCTTTTCACAATACGCCTGCATGTCGTAATTCTCGAAGCCTGTAAATTCCAAAAACGACTCATCGATGCTGTAAATTTCAATATCTGGCGTGAACCCGGCCAAAATATTCATTACTCTAGCGCTCATATCTCCATATAAAGCGTAGTTGGAAGAAAACACCTGGACCTTATGCTGCCTGAATATCTTTTCAAACTTATGCGTAGGTGCCCCCATGGGGATACCCAAAGCCTTGGCCTCATTGCTTCGGGCAATCACACAGCCGTCGTTGTTGGATAAAATCACCACAGGCTTGTCGCGAAGACTGGGATTAAAAACCCGCTCACAAGATGCATAAAAATTATTGCAATCTACCAAGGCAAACATCAGTCTACTTTTTTGATAACCGTAGTCACCACTCCCCAAATGATAAATTCATTATCATCGCTAACTTTTAGGGGTGGATAGTCTTTGTTCTCCGGCATAAGCCAGATATTATCATTTTCCTTTTTGATGCGCTTAACGGTAAATTCTCCATCGATAAAACACACGGCAATCTTTTTGTTTTCAGGTTCCAGGCTTCTGTCAATAATCAGTAAATCTCCGTCTCTGAGCCCCGCTCCTATCATACTACTTCCTCGAACTCGAGCGTAAAAAGTGGAATTGGGGTTTTTGATAAACTCTCTGTTCAGATCGATTTTGATATCCAAAAAATCATCGGCAGGACTAGGAAACCCTGCACTAATGCCCTGGTTTACAAATGGTAAATCCAGACTTTTAGATAAGTCTGGAGGATAGATTTCCAAGGCGCGATGAGCATGATGAACCAAATGTAGCATAGTATTTTTTCTACAAAACTAGGATATATTCCAATATTAAGGAATATATCCTAGTTAATTAACGTTTGTAGAATTGATGTTTATCCGTCTGCGAAACTTGGTCGTACACGTTAAAAAGCAAAGACTATTAAACCCTAAGAGTTCTTTAATATTTTTCGACTTCGCTCACGCATATCTTCCAGGTCATGGCTTTCTTCAAAAGAGTCTTCGGCGACTTTCAGCACCATTTCGGCATGTTCTTTTACGGCTTTTTTGTGAATCTTATGGGATGTATAATCGTGAATTTTAATCATAGCTTCCATAAGTCTTATCACGACGGCAGGGCTGCCTTTAGAAAATTGCCGAATCTGTAAAAATGCGGCATCAAGCATACCCTGAAAGGTTAAAGGTTTAAATGCGTAACGAAGTTTGTCATCATCAAATTTATACTTGGATGGAAATTTGACGCGGGTCAGATAACACAAGGTAGACGTGAGGTTGTCTATACAGGATATAGCTGTAAACGGATCGTTTATACCAGGAGATAAAGCTCTGCAGGCAATCTCCACCATTTGATGAATGGAATGTTCCGCATCCTGCTGAGTAGTTCTGGAACTTCCCAGAACATAATTACTTTCAAAATCTATAGAAGAATCTTCCGTAAATTCAGTTTTGGAATGAACGCTAATAATAGGCTCACCTTTTACGATGTAGCCACCTACTCTATAATGCGAAACTATTAGATACTCGTTGGCCTTAGCGGCTTCAAAAAGAGATATGTTATGAAGATACTGTAAATAGCCACTTTTAGAAGACTGTAAAGTTTTAGAATATGAAAAGTCCTTTAGATAATGGTCTAAAGGTTTAGTGTTTTTTTCAAAAGAAGGGTCCTCATCTTCTAGTTCTTCAGAAAAAATCCGCTCTATATTTTTCATTAATGTCACAGAAATATCAGAGACAACATGGTCTGCCTGTATGCTAATCGAAATCGAATGTATAAAAATGATTAAAAGAATAATATTCCCAATAGCAGCCAAAATGGCTAATAAGATCGATAAGGAGGGAATAAAAACCTGAGCTTCATTGTCTTTCACAACATTTAAAACGATAAGGCAGTAGGCATAAGTAGACACATAAGTTCCTAAAACCACCTGATTGAGGCGCTCGTGCATAAAGTTTTTAAGCAAACGCGGACCAAACTGAGACGAAGCAAGCGTTAAAGCAACAAGTGTAATGGAAAATACAGTTCCTGCTACGCCAATCATAGCGCCAGAAATAGTAGATAAAACACTTCTCGCAGAATCTGCACTTTCGGTAAGGATATAATTCAGGAATTTAACTGAACGGACGTCGACAGATCTATCTATATAAATCAACAAAGTAGCTAACCCAATAGAAGCAATAATGATAAGTATTGGTATAAACCAAAAACTTCCTGTGAGCTCCTGCCATAAAAACTTGATTTTACTCATAACTCTTTTTTAGAATTTAAATGTAAACTTTTTACCGCTTTTATGCATAGCTCTTTATAGATTGCATAAAAAATTTAAAATGTCTCTTTACAACATTATTACTCATGTAAAAGATAAGCGCCGAAATGTTTCCAAAGCAAAATTGATAGGAGATTTTTTAAATCAAACTGAAACTATTGTAGATATTGGAACAGGAAGCGGTGGATTGGCGAAGTATTTGACGCAACATCATTTTGAAGTTACCGCTGTGGATATTATAGATAAAACAGTTCATCGTGATATCAATCCAATTATCTATGACGGTCTTCATCTCCCCTTTGAGAACGAAAGTTTTGATACCTCTATGTTGATCACCATTTTGCATCATTGTTCTAACCCTGAACAGGTATTTGGTGAAGCTGTTCGCGTTTCCAAAAAGAAAATTATAGTTCTGGAAGACGTGTATTCCTCCTGGCTGATGAAACACCTAACCTGGTTTATGGATTCTCTGGTCAATATGGAATTTAAAAGCCATCCTCATTCCAATAAGTCTGAAGCTCAGTGGGAAGATTTGTTTCATGAACACAATTTAAAAGTCAGAAAAAAGACCAAAACAAAAGTTCTGGCCATTTTCACACAGGTGATGTATCATTTAGAAAAACAATAAAACAAATAACCCCGGGACTGAGCCATAGGGGTTATCTAATCTGATTTAAATTTATTATAAGGTTCGAGAAATGAAACTTTCGAGACTTAATCGTAGCGATTTATTTTTGCTCCGATTGCTTTTAGGCGACCATCGATGTTTTCGTATCCCCGATCGATTTGTTCTATGTTATGTATGGTAGAAGTCCCCTTTGCAGAAAGTGCCGCAATGAGCAATGAAATACCAGCTCTTATGTCTGGGCTTGTCATAGTGGTGGCTTTCAGTTGAGATTCAAAATCATGACCGATAACTGTAGCTCTGTGTGGGTCGCAAAGAATGATTTTTGCACCCATATCAATCAGTTTATCCACGAAGAAAAGTCTGCTTTCAAACATTTTTTGATGAATCAAAACACTTCCTCTCGCCTGGGTAGCTACCACCAACATAATGCTTAGTAAATCCGGCGTAAACCCTGGCCATGGTGCATCGCTGATGTTCATGATGGACCCGTCGATAAAACTAGCCACTTCATAACCATCGGTGTGCGCGGGGATATAAATATCATCTCCCTTTTGCTCTATTTGAATTCCTAACTTTCTGAAGGTGACAGGAATAATTCCCAGGTTTTTCCAGCTTACGTTTTTGATAGTGATTTCACTTTTGGTCATAGCAGCTAAGCCAATCCACGAACCAATTTCAATCATATCTGGTAAGACCCTGTGAGTACAACCTGTTAACTCTTTTACACCTTCTATTATCAATAAATTAGAACTGATGCCATCAATTTTAGCCCCCATGGATACCAGCATTTTACATAATTGCTGAATGTAAGGTTCGCAGGCAGCATTGTAGATTTTGGTAGTTCCTTCGGCTAGAACAGCCGCCATCAATATGTTGGCCGTTCCAGTTACCGAGGCTTCTTCAAGAAGCATATCTTTACCTTTCAGACCTTGAGGTGCTTCCACACCATAAAAACGCTCTTCTTTATTATATCTAAATTTAGCGCCAAGATCTATAAATCCACTAAAGTGAGTATCAAGACGTCTTCTGCCGATTTTATCTCCGCCAGGTCTTGGAATATAGCCTCTACCAAAACGACCTAAAAGTGGGCCAACAATCATAATTGAACCTCTTAAACTACTTCCTTCCTCTTTGAATTTTTGACTTTCGAGATAGTCTAGATTTAATTCATCAGATTTGAAAGAATAGCTTCCTTTTCCTAGTTTTTGAATTTTTACGCCAAGATTTCCTAAGATCTCAATCAGTTTATTGACGTCTCGGATATCTGGAATATTTTGGATTTTAATTTCATCTGGAGTCAGTAAAACCGCACAAAGAATTTGTAAAGCTTCATTTTTTGCTCCTTGGGGGTGGATTTCACCTTTAAGCTGGTGACCTCCTTCTATTTGGAAAGTTGCCATTTAGTATTTTCGTTTGCGGTTGCGGTTGTTGCTTTTGAAATTTTTCTTCTGGGGTTTTGAATGTTTCTTGACTTGACGAACTAAAGCATTGGCATCGCTCAATTCTTCTGTGTCTGCTTTTAAATCTAATTTTCCGTCACTCAAATCCCTTAAGTGGTCAAAAATGATTTTATCTGAAACGGAGTCTTTATTCCAGTTCAAATAGCATTTTTTCATGTGGTTGGCGATGTTAAACATCAGGCCATCCTTCAACTCACCATCTTCAATTTTAATGGCTTCATCGATCATTCTCTTGATGTTATTGCCATAAAACCTATACTTTGGAAAATTTTGAGGATAAGGCAAAGGCTCTGGTCTGGCGTAAAGTTCATCACGAGATGGTTTTGGAAATGGAGAATCGACATCCAATTCAAAATTGCTGATGATGAAAAGTTGATCCCACAACTTGTGCTGAAAATCAGGGACATCCCTCAGGTGAGGATTCATATTACCCATTACGTCTATAATATTTTTAGCCGTATTGTTCCGTTTTTCGTCATCGTCAATGGTTTTGGCGTACTCTACCATTTTCTGGATGTTTCTTCCGTATTCCGGAATCTTTAATTCGTTTCTTTCAGAATTATACTCGAGATAAGTTATCAATGGTCTTTGTTTTTAATAAGGTTTGCAAAATAAGCATTTAATTTTACTCTGGTTACAGAGATATCACATTCTCAATTTCTTCACCTACTTGTTTGTATTTTTCTATGACAATATCTGGTGATTTAAGCGTGACATTTATAGAAACGCTGGTATATTTGCCTTTTGAAGATTTTTTAGTTGAAATAACAGCTCCGAGATTGTCAAAAATGGAGATAAGCTGATCTAAATTTTTTTGATCTGAAGAGGGTATGATAAATTTATATAAATAGGCTGCTGGCCAATCGCTCGTTTTTTTGAGTCTTTTGCGCAGCGTTTTATAAAATTCATCTGATGATTTATCGGACTTCATTATCATTAGTTTTGTGCAAATATACTGTTATTACCTATTTTTATAAATTCTAGCAGCGTTAATCTATGACCAAATTAAAACACATCAAAAATCTACTTATAGGAGGTCCAAGTACTGGGAAATCTACTGTTTTGGAAGCTTTATCTGATAGAGGTCACTGGTGTTTTCCAGAAATTTCTCGTGAAGTAACTTTGGAAGCAAGGCAACTTGGGATAGAACATCTATTTTTGGATGAGCCACTAAAGTTTAGTGAAATGCTCCTAAAAGGTAGAATTAAACAGTTTGAAGAGGCTAAAACGCTGAATACAAAGCAGGTTTTTATTGATAGAGGCATTCCCGACGTAACTGCTTATATGAATCATTTTAATGAAGAATATCCTAGTGAGTTTGAAGAAGCTAATAGAACCTATAGATATGATAATGTGTTTCTGTTTCCCATTTGGAATGACATTTACACTCGGGATAACGAACGTTTCGAAGATCTAGAACTTGCCAGAAACCTTCAAGATGCATTGATAAAAACTTATCAGGACCTTGACTATAAGCTTATAGAAGTTCCAAAATCGAGAATTTATGAGCGAATTGAATTTATTTTGAACACAATTCAAGAATAATGAGATCCACTCCCCTAGACATACTCAAAACCTATTGGGGATACGAAAATTTTAAACCTCCTCAGGAACTCGCTATTGAATCTGTTTTAAAAGGGAAAGATACCTGTGTGTTTTTACCTACAGGCGGAGGTAAATCACTTTGTTTTCAAATTCCTGCGCTTGTTGAATCTGGAATTTGTATTGTCATTTCACCTTTGGTTGCGCTCATGCAGGACCAGGTCGAAAATCTGAAGTCTAGAGGAATTAAGGCTCAACTTCTGAAAAGTGGCATGCCTTACAAAGAGATTGATCAAAAACTGGATAATTGCGTTTATGGGAATTATAAGTTTCTGTATTTATCTCCAGAACGCCTTCAGCAGGATTTAGTTCAGCAGCGCATAGCCAAAATGAATGTCAATTTTATAGCTGTGGACGAAGCGCACTGCATTTCTCAGTGGGGACACGATTTTCGTCCGGCTTATCGTCAAATCTCAATCCTAAAAGAATTACATCCAAGAGTACCAGTCATAGCATTGACTGCCACAGCAACAACTCAAGTCAAAAAAGATATTGTCGAAGAACTCGAGTTAGCCGACCCAACCCTGGTTGAGAAAAGTTTTGAGCGGTCAAATATTTCTTTTCTGAATAGGTTTTCAAATGATAAAATGGATGATTTATTTAGCATGCTGAACAAATCTGAACCAAGCAGTATCGTTTATGTTCGTAATCGTTCGGCCTGTATGGAGTTGTCTGATTTTTTAAATAAAAAAGGTTTGAAATCCACTTTTTTTCACGGGGGAATTACACAAACTGAAAAGCAAAATCGATTGGCGTCCTGGTTAGCAGAAAAACATCACATTATGATAGCCACTAACGCCTTTGGAATGGGAATTGACAAAGCCAATGTAAGACAAGTGATTCATTACCATCTGCCGGAAAGTATGGAAAGCTATTACCAGGAGGCAGGTAGAGCGGGAAGAGATGGTTATCCTGCTAAAGCTACTATTTTGTATAATGAAAGTGATAAGCAACGTTTAAACAGTCAGTTTGTGAAAACCATCCCCACTTTTGAAGCAGTGCAACTGGTCTATAAAGCCTTGATGAGTAACTTTAGAGTGGCTTATGGTGAAGGTGAAAATAAAACCTTCGATTTTAATTTTCATGAGTTTTGTTTGCGATATAAGCTACACACTATACTGGCTTATAATACCTTGAATCTTTTAGACAGGCTAAGTGTCATTAGTTTAGATAAATCTTTTCATAAAAAAACTAAGTTGAAATTTTCTGTATCGAGTGAGCGACTTATTCGGTTTATAGATCACCATACTCAGTATGCTTTGCTTGTAAGAACTTTACTGAGAACCTATGGTGGCGTTTTTGAACAAGAACTGACCATCAATACTCAACTTCTTAAAAAGAAAACAGGCTTTAACGATGCTGAAGTTTATTCTCAATTGGAAGCTTTAGAAAAACACGGTCTCCTTTCTGCAGAATTTATTAAACAGGATCTTAGCATCACTTTGATTCCACCACGAGAAGATAAGTATACTTTAAATCCATTATGGAAATACATTGTTCAATATCAGGAAAACAAACTTAAGAAAGCTGAAACAGTACTGAAATACATTGAAGAGGATGCCATGTGTTTACAGAGTTTTATCCTGAAGTATTTTGGTGAAAAAAAAATCAGTGCTTGCGGAATATGTAGTAACTGTTTAAAAAATAAAGCAAAGACTATAAAAGAACCCGGCTCTAAATATTATAAAAGCATAGAGCTATTTATCTTAAAAACTTTAAGTGAATCTGATTCAAATTCAAAAGAAATTATTCAAAAGAGTGAATTTCCTAAGGAAGCTGTTCTTGAAAGTTTGCAACGACTTCTGGAAAAAAGAAAAATAAAACTGATTTCTAAAAATATTTATAGCAAAAACTTATGAACGAATTACGCGTACTTTTTATGGGAACTCCTGAGTTTGCCGTTGGAATTTTAGACCATTTGGTGACTTCAGAAATCGATGTTGTTGGCGTTGTTACCGCTCCAGATAAACCTGCAGGCCGAGGAAAGCGTCTGCATGCTTCTGCTGTAAAGCAATATGCTGAAAAACAGAACATTGAAGTTTTACAACCCACCAACCTAAAATCTGAGGAGTTCTTGGATGATTTAAAGCGGTTAAAACCAAATTTGATGGTTGTTGTAGCTTTTAGAATGTTACCAAAAGTGGTTTGGGATTTTCCTGAGCATGGAACGTTTAACCTTCATGCGTCACTTTTGCCACAATATAGGGGTGCAGCACCTATCAATTGGGCCATCATCAATGGAGAAAAAGAAACTGGAGTAACGACGTTTTTTATCGATGAAGAAATTGACACAGGTAAAATAATTGAATCCAAGCGAACCTCGATAGATGCTGAGGATGATGTAGAGAGCCTTCATGACAAACTTATGGTACGGGGAGCTGAATTGGTTCTTGAAACAGTAAAGTCTATAGAGAGTGGACAAATAAGAGCTAAATCCCAAAAGCATGAGGCGACTTTGAAACCTGCTCCGAAACTTACTAAAGCGAACACAAGAATAAACTGGAGGCAGTCCGCTCAGGATATTGTGAATTTTGTGAGAGGCCTTACTCCTTTTCCGACAGCCTGGACAGAGCTTGATATAAATGGTAAAATTCTGAAAGTTAAAGTTTATAAAGTAGTTGCCAAACCTGAAAATCATGATCAAACAATCGGTAGTTCATTTTATGATAAAGAAGAAAAAAGTATTTGCGTGGCTGTGCAGAATGGTTACGTTTACATAAAAGAACTTCAATTGCCTGGCAAAAAAAGGATGGAATCTCATGCTTTAGTAAATGGTTTTGGATGGAAGTCTGAGTATAGATTTTTTTAAGATTTAGTTTTAGAAGTCTGATTTTTTAAAATTTCAATCTCAAACACTTGTTTTTTGCCTATTCTACAAGGATTTTATGCGTATTTTCTTGCACAGTAATATTTTCCATATAAATTTGTATGTGTTAATAAAATGTTTAATCAACAAAATCTAAATTTTACATTATGAACAAAACAAATTTAATCGATGCCATGGCAGAAGATGCTGGTGTAACAAAAGCAGAAGCTAAAAAAGCATTGGAATCTTTCCTAGAAAACGTAGAAGGCGCTCTTAAGAAAGGAGATCGCGTATCTTTAGTTGGATTTGGATCTTGGTCTGTATCTAAAAGAGCTGCACGTGAAGGTAGAAACCCACAAACAGGTAAAACTATCAAAATCGCTGCTAAAAATGTAGTAAAATTCAAAGCTGGATCTGATTTGCAGAAAGCAGTCAACTAAGCTTAAAATACTTACATTTCATTAGAAATTAAAGACCTTTTACCAAAAGGTCTTTTTTTATTGTATTTTTTTATACTTTTAGTTAAATTGTTAAATCAAACTGTTGACTATGAAAAGACAACCACCTATCCGAGGGGATGTATTAGTATCTGAACCTTCTACAATTGGTGATTTAACGTTTAACCGGTCAGTTATACTTCTAGCCCACCTAGATAAGGAAGGTGCCGTTGGTTTTATAATCAACAAGCCTTTAGATTTTAATCTTGAAGAATTGATTCCTGAAATAGATGAGAATTTTAAACTATTTAATGGAGGACCTGTCGAACAAGAAAATCTGTATTTTATCCATGATGTCCCTCATCTCATTTCAGACAGCGTGGAAATTAAAGATGGGATTTACTGGGGCGGATCATTTGACACTGTTGTGAACTTGATCAATACTAAACAAATAACATCGGAGAACATAAAGTTTTTTCTAGGCTATTCTGGCTGGGATATCACCCAACTCGAATCTGAAATTGACCTTAACACATGGATTATAGACTCCAACACCAAATCCAATGATATCCTTAACTCGCTCAAGGATGGGCAGTATTGGCAGGAAAAAATGAAAAAATTTGGAGGCGAGTATCTTTTGTGGTCAAATGCTCCTGAAAATCCAAATAATAATTAAACTTCTACAAGTCTGGCTTTTGCATTGAGTTTGCCTATCAGGCTTTTAGCTAATGTGTTGGTATACCTTTTCTTTCTATACTTAGAAATAGATTGTATGCCCTGTATGGCATTGGTATAAAAAATTTCATCTGCTTTTTGCAACTCAAATGGAGAAATGGATTCCTCTTTAAGTGTATAATCCTCAGATTTTTTTAAAATCTCTATCAGTTGTTTCCGAATAATACCGTTGAGACAACCATCGGATAAGGGTGGGGTTTTAATTTCATCGCCTTTCAACATAAAAATATTTCCGTTGGTCACTTCCAGTACAGATTTTTTTTCATTGATGAGAAAACAATTATCAAAATCGTTTTCCTTTGCATAAATGCCCGCCAATATATTTACCAGCTTATTATTGGACTTGATGGTAGAAAGCATACCCGACTGGATATAATGATCTTTGAAGAGTTCCACTTCGTAAGCTTGGTCATTTAGAGTAAAAAAAGCCTCATCTAGTGATTTGGTAGAAATGATAAAACCAATAGAATTATCTTCCGGTGTATAAAAGCCACCTTCGTTTCTATGGATATTGATTTTAACTCTCACTGAAGCTTTTTCTAAATCGTTGGCCTTAATAAGTTCAATGATTTTTTCTTCTAAATATTCTGGTGAAAACTCCATAGGAATCGTCATTCTCAGAATTCTCATAGAAGACATCAATCTAAAATAATGAGATTCCCAAAACATAATTTTGGAATTAATCACTCTCAAGGTTTCAAATAATCCGTCTCCATAATTGTAACCTCTGTTATTGAGGTTAAGAGATGAATGTTCAATGGATTTTATTTCACCGTTTATGAAAACGTTCATAGTCACTGTATGTTTATGATGATCCTAAAATTTGCTTTAAATCTGAAACTGTATTCTCCCATAGCATCTTTCCTTCATCTACTTCATCTTCCTCAGCAAAGTCTGTGATCATAAGCGATACATCTTTTGTAATTTCATCGACCTGAATCTTCATTTCAAAATAATAATTCAAACCCTCTTCATCGTCTGCAGTCCATCTGAGCTTTATACGGTCGTCTGCTTTCTTCGAAAGCAACTTAGCCTCCTCTTCACTTCCTTCCCAAATAAACGTAAATAGTTCTCCTCTGGAGTTCACGTTATCGGCAAACCATTCGCTAAGACCAGAAGGTGTGGATATATATTGATAGAGTAAGGATGGAGATGCCTGAATTGGAAATTCTAATTCATATTTAATTTTATCGCTCATTTTAATCAATTTTCTATTGAAAAGCAATATATGGATAAATGGGTGAAGAATAAAAATTTTAATTGAAATTATTCCATAAACAAATTTGCGAAAGCAAAAGATAATATTATCTTTGCAATCCTTTAAAAAGGCGTGGTAGCTCAGTTGGTTAGAGCGTCGGATTCATAACCCGGAGGTCACGAGTTCAACTCTCGTCCACGCTACAAAAAAACCCTGCATCCGCAGGGTTTTGTCGTCTAAAAACGCCTGAACCATCTACCCTGCAGCTAATTATTTTGACTTTGAATAAGTAACTATAGTAGATTTAAAATTCAAAAACCTCTGAAATGAATCAAAGTTTTTTCTGATTATTCTTCTTTTTTTGCGCTTTTTCTGCCTTCTCTTTAGCAATTTGTCGGTTGCGTTTAGCTTTAGCGTGGAGTTCTCTGTTAAAATGAACACCGTCACCGTGCATATCTGCTAAAAACACCTGATTATCACTTTTACCCGCATCCTCAAAAAAATCTACCTTTTTGTTTTCTTTATTAGAATTCATAAACTATTTTTATTTAAATGTAAAGCAAAAGAGGGGTTTACACTATATAAAGAAGCGTTAAAGACTTGAATTCTTAGAGGGTTGATAGCTTTTTAATTAAATCTTCCAAAGTAAAAGATTCCTGCTCACCAGTTTTCATAGTCTTTAAATTGTAAACTTTAGACTGCATTTCACTTCCCCCGGCTAAAACAACATAAGGTATATTTCTTCTATCGGCATAGGTCATTTGCTTTTTCATCTTAGCTGCATCTGGATATAATTCGGCTGAAACAGATGATGATCTTAATTGTGTAACTGCTTTAAGAGCATAAAAAGCTTCATCTTCTCCAAAATTGATGAATAAGACTTTAGTCGTTTCCTTAATTTCTTCTGGAAATAGACCTAGCTCTTCCAGTACGAGATAAATTCTGTCTAAACCGAAAGATATACCCACACCACTCATGTTTTTCAATCCAAAAATGCCTGTCAAATCATCATAACGACCACCACCACCAACGGAGCCCATTTTTACATTTGGTGGTGCTGAAATTTCAAATATAGCACCGGTATAATAATTAAGTCCGCGTGCAAGAGTGACATCTAGGTCGACTTTTGCCGTTTTAAGGGGTAATCCCTGCAAGGCTTTCTGAATAAATTCTAGTTCTTCTATTCCTTTTTGACCGATTTCAGAATTGGATAACAAAGATTTTAAAAGATTGATTTTAGCTCCAAAATCGCCTTCAAAATTGAAGATAGGTTTTATGTTTTCGATGGCGGATTCAGAAATCCCTTTTTCAAGCATTTCTTTTTTGACGCCCTCCTCACCTATTTTGTCCAGTTTATCTAAAGCTACTGTAAAATCGATAAGTTTATCGCTTTCTCCAATCACTTCAGCAAGACCAGAAAGAATTTTTCTGTTATTCATTTTGATAGTGACACCCTCAAGTTTTAAACTCGAAAAAACAGCATCATATAACTGAATAAACTCTACTTCCTGCCATAAACTATCGCTGCCTATGACGTCTGCATCGCATTGAGTAAACTCTCTAAACCTTCCTTTCTGTGGACGATCTGCTCTGTAAACATTTTGAATCTGATAGCGTTTAAAGGGGAAATCAATTTCGTTTTGATGCTGAACTACATACCTGGCAAATGGGACGGTTAGATCGTATTTCAAAGCTTTTTCTGAAATTGATGAAGACAGCTTCAGACTGTCTTTTTGGTCGTAAACAGCAGTATCAACTTTTTTTAAAAAGTCTCCGGAATTTAAAATTTTAAAAATTAGCCGATCTCCCTCATCTCCATATTTTCCCATCAAGGTATCTGAATTTTCAAATGTTGGCGTTTCAATAGGCTGGAAACCAAAGTCTTTGAAATGCTCTTGAATTGTGGAAATGATATAGTGTCGTTTACTGACTTCTAGTGGTGAAAAATCACGTGTTCCCTTGGGTATTGACGCTTTACTTGCCATGCTGAATTTTAAAATTATAAAAACGCTAAAATAAATTTACTTTTCTACCATACCATTAAAATACTGGTAAAGTTTGCCTTTGGTGATATGTGCCCCTTGTTTTATGAGAGCAAAAATATCTTTATTTCTGTCTTCACTCAAGGCTTTTCTAGACGTGTAGATTTGAATATCATCATTTAGAAGATTATCTCTCAGCCATTGGAAACCTTCTTTGGTGTTGATGTCCACCGCTTCGTTTTCAATTTTGATTCCAATCAGATTAATATGTTGATCTGTAAATTCAAAAAGAAATAACTGCTGTGGTGAAAAATGTTCTAGGTAATTTACGTTGTTAAGAACACCTTCCCATACCAAATCGCTAAAGACGTCGAGCTCATCTTCGGCCACTTTTGGCTTATTGGTTTTAATATCTTCCCACTCTTCATTTGTAATGGATTGACTTGCCAAAAAATTTATGAATTCTTTGTGCATTTCTTTAAGCTGTTCCTGTGTAAGTCTTTCGTATTTCATAAGTGCAAAAATAAAAAAAGATCGGTAGAAGCCCTACCGATCTTAAAATTGTAATGTATAATAAGTTTAGAAAATATATCTCAAACCAACTTGCATTCTCCAGCGAGATATCAAACTCGTGTTGACTGCAAATGAATCCGTTCTATTTGTATTAAACGTATACGTAGGTTCATTGGTTTGAGGATCAACAGAAACACCTATTGGTTGCTGATTAAATGGCTCCTGAACGATGCCCCAGTCTGAATTGATTAAGTTTCCAAAATTAAGAATATCCAAACTCAACTGAATCGTATTGGTCTTGTCATCAGAAACTTTGAAGTTATAATCTTGCAACACTTTAAGGTCTACAGTGCTTCTCCAAGGTGCTAAAGCGCCATATCTTTCAAAATAACTACCTCTGTTTTCACTCATGTAGTCGTTGTTTTCAATAAAAGCATTGAAAGCATCAGCTTGCCCCGGACCAGAAAATTGCATTAGAAGCAATTCTTGTTCTGTTGGTATGTATAAAAGGTCATTAATGTTGGAACCATCGTTGTTAATATCACCACCGTAGGTATAGTTATAACGTCCACCTTTAGCGTATTCTATGAAACTGGACACTGTGGTTTGCCATTGTTTTTGAGAGCCATACTGCCAGTTTTTAGAAACAACCGCAATAAAACGATGAGTATCTCCATATTTAGAAAATCCTAAAACATCAGTATTTGCGTTTCCAACGGTTGGGTTGAATGTAAAAGCATCACCAGTGATTTCAGCTTCTATGGAATTGACATCTTTAGCATTTAAGTAGCTATACGAAGCGCTCACATAAAGTCCATTATCAAAGTATTTCTTTAAGGTTCCAACGGCGTTGAAAATTCTTCCCTTATCTGAGTTTGTAAATACATAAGCATTGTTAGCGCCTTTATCAGCAGCGGCATAAGTTGCTCTATTATCTACACCAGCAAGAGTTTGAGACGGCTCTTTTAATCCCCAGTTTTGAACGTGAGCTGCATTGATATCTTCAGTATAAGAAATATCAGTTGAAGCGATAATACCATTTTCAAATTTGTAATCTACACCAAGGTTAGATCTCCATACCTGAGGGAATTTGAAGTCTGGATCAACGATTTGAAAAAATCCTTGATCTGCACCACTTACTTGGTTACCAATCCATACAAAAGGCAATCTGCCTGTAAATACTCCAGATCCTCCTCTTATTTGAAATGTTTTATCATTGCGAACATCCCAGTTAAAACCAAGTCTTGGAGAAATCAAAAATTCATCTGTTGGGAGCTGAGTGGAGTTTAAAGTTGTTTCTGAATTAGTTTCAGGATCGTAATAAACAGTAGTTGGATCTACTGTAGCTCCATTATCTGTATCTATAAATTCCTGAATTTTTTCGTCAGTATCGAAATACATAGGCTTGTCGAAACGTATTCCATACGTCAGTTTGAAATTATTTGTCATGCTCCATTCATCCTGAGCATAAAACGATAACTGACCCACATTGGTTTCAGAAAGTCTCCATCCTCCATCGTTACCAACACCATTGGCATTTCTGGATTCAAATACACCCTGGGCATAGGTGAGGTTTCTGGCGATTGCACTTTGACTTCCTGCATTAGCATCGGTTAAAAAGGCTTCAACAGATGGGTATGCTCTGAAAGTCCCGTAGTATCCGTTCGGATTACCAAAGTTATCATAACCAGCTAAGTTGAATGAATTATCAAATTCAAAGCGTTCAAATGCAGCTCCAATAGTTATGGAGTGATCCCCAACAAAAATGTTGAAGTTATTGGTTACCTGAAAAACCTTTTGCTGTAGTTCATTGTTGATTGAAAAAGGTTCATGTCCCGCAATGATATAGTTCGAACCACTTCCATCCTGAATAGTAATAGGGGGAGCTGGAGTAGAGAACGGGTTTCTAAAATCATCAAAATAGGTATAGCCTGCCTGAAATTTATTAGAGTATTTATTACCAAAACTTGAATTTAATTCGAATTGGACTGAATTCAGGTTGTTGTTAATCTCGTAACCAGAATTTTCAAACTGAATTACAGAAGGACTAGGCCCTCTAAACCCTAAAGCTGTTCTATTGGCGGGATTATCTTTGGAAGCTCTCAGGAAATTGTAAATAAGAGCTGCTTTATGATTTTGATTGATGTTCCAGTCTAGCTTTATAATACCCTTAGTAGATTCAGAATTATAATTAAAGTTTTCAAATCTTCCAGTATCATAACCCAAATCAGCAAGTGCATTTGACACGGCACTCATGTCTGATGCCAAAACTCTGGACTCATTGATAGCTCCAGTACCTCTATTTGGTGCAAACGGAGAACCCAGATCTGTTCTATCGTCCTTTTCGAAATTGGCAAAAAAGAACAATTTATTTTCAACAATAGGGCCACCAACACTTACTCCATACTGAACTTGCTCTAAATCGTTTCTTGGGACATCCTGTCCTTCAATTTGACCACCGGTCAGATTTTCATTTCTGAAAAAGCTGTAAGCAGTAGCATTAAATGTGTTGTCTCCGCTTTTTGTGACTGCGTTTACTGAAGCACCCGTAAAACCGGATAAAGTCACGTCGTAAGGCGCTGTTGTCACTTTGATTTGTTCTATAGCATCTAAAGAAATTGGCTGCGCACCAGTTTGACCCCCAGGAGTTGGAGAATCCAGACCGAAAGGGTTATTGAAAACGGCACCATCTAAGCTGAAATTATTAAACTGATCATTTCTACCACCAAACGAATTTCCACTGGCCGAAGGTTCCAGTCTCGTAAAGTCCTGTGCTGACCTGGAAATAGTAGGTAACCGTTTTAAATCTTTACTTGTGATTTGGGTAGCTGCTCCAGTTCTTTCGCTAGAAAATGTAGGATTATCTGAAACAGTGATTAAAACTTCATCCAACGCATTGGAAGTAGTCATTAAAGTCACTTCAATATTGTAAGTTTCACCCAGATCCAGATTGATGTTTTCTATGGTTTTGGTTTCAAAGCCTACATAAGATATCTCAACCTTGTAGGGTCCACCAATTCTCATGTTATTCAATCTAAACCTACCGTCCATATTAGTCATGGCACCATAAACAGAACCCGTAGGTGTGTGAGTTGCGACTACATTCGCACCTGGCAGTGTTATTCCCTGATCATCTTTTACAAGGCCGGACATAGTTGAAGTTGTCACTTGAGCCATAGCTGTAGATAACCCGAATAAAAAAAGGAAAATTAAAAAATAATTTTTTTTCATGTTGTGAATTGTTTAATGGAAAAATCAAAAAAAGCTAACCCGATAAGGTTAGCTTTTGTCTAAAGGTATAATTATATACATGATTTAGTTATCTGCAATAACTTCAAATGTAAAATCCAAAATCACATCCCTGTGAAATCTCAATTTTGCTTCATATTGACCTAAACGCTTGATGTTTCCACCAAGAATCGTAATGTATTTTTTGTCAATATCAACTTCATGCTTTGCAAGCTCATCCTTAAGATCTGCTGTAGTGATACTTCCAAAAAGTTTATCTCCAGCTCCTGTCTTAGAAGGAATTTTAATTTCAAGATCTTTTGCTTTTTCAGCTAAAGTTTTAGCTTCGTCAACAATTTTCTTTTCTTTATATGCACGCTGCTTTAAGTTCTCTGCCAATACTTTCTTTGCTGAAGGTGTTGCTAAAACAGCAAGACCTTGAGGTATTAAAAAGTTACGACCGTATCCATTTTTCACAGACACAAGGTCATCGGCAAAACCAAGTTTATCAACGTCTTTTTTAAGTATAATTTCCATTTTTTCTGCCTTTTTATTTTAATAAATCACCTACGTATGGCATCAAAGCTAAGTGGCGAGAACGCTTAATAGCCTGAGATACTTTTCTTTGGTATTTTAAAGAGGTTCCTGTTAAACGTCTAGGTAAAATTTTACCTTGTTCGTTCACAAATTCCATCAAGAAGTCAGCATTTTTGTAATCAACATACTTGATGCCAGCTCGTTTAAAACGACAAAAACGGGTCTTACTTTTGGTTTCAATGTCTAACGGGGTTAGATATCTAATCTCACCGTCATTTTTTCCTTTCGATTGTTCTTCAATTGTTGCCATAATTACGCGCCAGTTTTAATTCGTTTAACTCGTTCTTTAGCCCAATCAATAGCATGTTTATCTAATTTAACGGTCAAATAACGCATCATTCTCTCGTCTCTTCTAAACATGACTTCTAAAGGCTCGATGGTAGTTCCATCTACTTTGTACTCAAACAAGTGGTAAAATCCACTCTTTTTGTGCTGGATTGGGTAAGCCAATTTTTTTAGGCCCCAATCTTCTTTGTTTACCATCTCTGCACCTTTCGAAACAAGAAAATCTTCGTATTTCTTTACTGTTTCCTTTATCTGGTCTTCAGATAAAACGGGATTCAAGATGAAAACAGTTTCATAATGATTCATAAATATGTGTTTTATTTTAATGTTTGCAAAAGTACAATATATTCTTAATATTGCAAACCCCTGTTAATGATATATTTTAGCTATTAAACTAAATATCAATTTCAAACTTTTATCTTTACTGAAAATTCATCTAAACACCCATGAACACTTATATCGACCACACCTTATTAAATGCTGATGCTACTCTTAAACAGATACATAACCTGTGCGAAGAAGCAATTGCTTATAAATTTGCTTCGGTTTGCATCAACTCCAGTTACGTTAAATCTGCAGCTGAAATTCTTAAAGATTCTGAAGTAAAAGTTTGTACTGTTGTTGGATTTCCGCTTGGAGCTTCGTCGACAAAAGCAAAAACTGAAGAAGCAAAACAAGCCATCGCAGATGGAGCTTCAGAAATCGATATGGTACTTCACCAAGGAAAACTGAAGTCTAAAGACTTTGCTTATGTGAAAGAAGATATTCAGGCTGTTAAAAATGCCATCGGAAATCATACCTTAAAGGTTATACTTGAAATTTGCAATCTAACCGATGAAGAAGTGGCTAAAGCTTGTCAAATTTCAGAACAGGCAGGTGCTGATTTTGTAAAAACATCCACAGGATTTGGTAGTCACGGAGCAACTTTGGAAGCCGTCAAAATCATGAAAAACAACAGTTCAGATAAAGTAAAAATAAAAGCATCTGGTGGAATAAGAGATACTGAAACTGCAAAAAAATATATTGATCTTGGTGTTTCCAGAATCGGCGCTTCTGCAGGAATCGCTATAGTAGAGGGGACTTCATCAAATTCAACCTATTAAATTAAAAAAAATGAGTGTACACATAAATGCTAAAAAAGGCGATGTCGCCGAAACTATACTTTTACCTGGTGATCCACTGAGAGCTAAGTGGATAGCCAACACTTTTCTTAAAAATCCTATTTGCTATAATGAAGTTCGCGGTATGCTTGGATATACAGGTACCTTTAAGGGCAAAAAAATATCAGTACAAGGCACAGGAATGGGAATTCCTTCCATCAGCATTTATGCACATGAATTGATTACTGAGTTTGGTGTAAAAAACCTTATAAGAGTTGGAAGTGCAGGTGCTATCAAAGAAGAGGTAAAAATGCGTGATGTGATCATAGCGATGTCGGCATCTTCTAATTCGTCTTTGAATAGAAATAGATTTAAAGGCGGTGACTTTGCCCCTACTGCAAGCTTCAAATTGTTTGATAAGGCAGTGCAAACCTCCAGAGATTTGGAGATTTCTTTTAAAGCAGGTAATGTGCTTTCTTCAGATTTATTTTATACAGATGATCCAAAAGATCATGAAATGTGGGCTGCTTATAACGTTTTATGTGTAGAAATGGAAGCCGCGGGCTTATATTCTATAGCCGCCAAACATAGTGTTAATGCTCTGGCAATATTGACGATTTCTGACTCCTTAATCACTGGTGAGAAAACTTCTGCAGGAGAACGAGAAAGCACGTTTAATCAAATGATTAAAATCGCCCTAGAGCTTGCAGACTAAAGATTCTGATCTTCAGATTTTAAAACAATCTAAAGGCTTTATGAATACGAAGTTGATGATAGACCAACTTCCAGATACAAATATCTCTGCTTTTGAATTTGAACCACTTGGAGAGGTCAGTCAAATTCAAAGTCTTCCTTATGAGGAGGCAAGAATCTTTAATTTTGTAGGAAAAAGAGCTGAGGTCTTTTTTAAAAATTATTTAAAATTATCTCCTAGATATGAAGAGATGGCTTATAGTCTGCAAATCATTGATGATAAAACAACTATCGGGGAATTCGATTTTATTTGTCGGGATGTTATTCAGGAAAAAATCATTCATACGGAGTTAATCAACAAGATTTATCTTTACGATGACAGCCTGCATGAAAATCCAGATTACTGCTGGATTGGACCCAATAGGCGAGATCGATTTATAGATAAGCTTGAAAAATTAAGATCACAACAGTTTCCTCTGCTCTATCATCCCAAAGGAGAAAATACTTTGAAAAAACTCAAGATTGACCCCTGGAAGGTCAAGCAGAAATTATGCTTTAAGGCCATTTTGTTTTTGCCAGAACACTGTAACACAAGATTTTTTGCCACCAATTTAGAAGCTGTCGCTGGCTATTTTTATACGCTTGAGGAATTTTTAAATAAAAAATGGAAACACCAATCCTTTTTTATTCCGAAGAAAATCAACTGGTTTACAGATGAAACCCAACATACCAAATGGTATTCATACTCCAAAGTTTTGCTTCAACTACAAGAATTTATGGAAAACAAGCAATCGGTGATGCTATTCCGAAGAAATAAAACCGGAGAGACTTATAAGTTTTTTGTGGTATGGTGGTGATTTTTAAGACAAAACCCTCACCTCTTCAACCTCCATATTTTCAATCGTCTCCTCTCCTATTCTATAGCGGATCAATCTCAAAGTTGGCAAACCTACTTTTGCCGTCATTTTTCGTACTTGCCTGTATTTTCCTTCTGTAAGCGTAATTGAAAGCCAGGAGGTAGCCCCGTGTTCATCTTCATTTCTGATATCTTTGGCTCGTTTAGGCAAATGGTCGGGTGGATCCATTAAGCTGACTTTGCAGGGTTTGGTCTGATAAGGCTTGCCGTAAATACTGATTTCAACTCCTTCTGAAAGTTGGTCTACATGTTCTTTTGTAGCCATGCCATCCACCTGCGCCCAATATTCTTTTTCTATTCCTGTTGATGTGATTTTATGACTGAATTTTCCATCAGTTGTCAAAAATAATAAGCCCTCAGAATCTTGATCCAGGCGACCAACAGACATGATGCCTTCAGGAAAATTACCGAGTTCGCCAAGTAGTCGTTTGTTTCGACGTCTTTTTTGGTTATTTACAAACTGACTCAGCATTCCATAAGGCTTAAAAACTTTGAATTTTTCCATTTAAATAAGTCTTAGGTTTTATATTTATGCAAAAATACAATTAAGAATATGCTGGATGAAATTAAAATAAATTACGGACATCTTTTTGAAGAAGGTCTGCTTGAGGAAATCAATGACATAGGAATAATCAAAACAGTGAAAGCTGGGGATGAACTGATACGTACAGGTCAGTATCTATCTGCAATGCCTTTACTAATTAATGGTGTCATAAAAGTGATGAGAGAGGACGAAGACGGCTTTGAACTCATGCTCTACTTTTTGGAAAAAGGAGATACTTGTGCTATGACATTTTCTTGCTGCACGGGTTCTGCAGTTAGTGAAATTAGAGCTGTGGCAGAAACAGACTCTACTTTAGTGATGATACCTGTTGAAAAAATGGAAGAATGGCTTGGAAAGTATAAATCCTGGAGGAGTTTTATCTTTGACAGTTATCACCAGCGCCTAATGGAAGTTTTAGCAACAATAGATAATATTGCCTTTAAAAAAATGGACGAAAGGTTATTAGAATATTTAAGGAACAAATCTAAGTACTATAATGATTCAGAAATTAAAGTTACCCATCAGGACATAGCTTTTGATCTTCATACCAGTCGAGTAGTTATTTCCAGACTTTTAAAGCAACTTGAAAAAACCAATCGCATAAAATTAAATAGAAATTCAATCAGATTAATTGACATTAATGCGTAACTTATGTTACTGTTGAAATTGATTAAATTATCTTCTTTTGTAATGAATTTAATGAACAACAAGGTCTTAATTTAAATACCTTACAATTAAAAAAATGATGCAAACAAAAATAATAGTACAAAACTTAAAATGTGGTGGCTGTGCCAACACTATCACTAAACATCTAAGTTCTTTTGAAGACATAAGGGATATAAATGTTGAAGCAGAACTTTCATCGGTTTCATTTTCTTATGAAAATGAAACAACACTACAGGAAGTAGAACATAAATTAAAACAACTTGGATATCCTGTTGTTGGCGACGCAAATTCTTATATGAATAAAGCAAAGTCGTTCATAAGTTGTGCTACAGGAAAAATGAATCAATAATCTAAACTATTACTATGACAATTAAGCAATATAACGATAAACCCTTGTCTCATCTTTCTTATGCGATTGTAAGCAACGGTAAGATGGCAATTGTTGATCCTGCAAGAAATCCACAGCCTTATTATGAATTTGCCGAAGAAAACAAGGCTAAAATCGTTGCTGTGTTCGAATCTCATCCACATGCTGATTTCGTAAGTAGCCATTTGCAAATTCACAAAGAAACAGGTGCTACAATTTTTGTAAGTCAACTGGTGGGTGCCGATTACCCACATAAAGCTTTTGATGAAGGTGATGAAATAAAAATGGAAGAAATCACTTTCAAATGCATACATACGCCAGGACATTCTCCAGACGGCATCACTATTCATGCTGTAGATGACGCAACAACAAAAGAAGCTATTTTTACTGGCGATACGTTGTTTATTGGTGATGTTGGTCGTCCAGATTTAAGAGAAAAAGCTGGAAACATGACTGCTAAACGAAAGGAATTGGCACAGGCGATGTATAAAACGATGACAACAAAATTTAATCATCTGTCTGATAATGTTTGGGTCTATCCTGCTCATGGTGCTGGAAGTTTATGTGGTAAAAACATGAGTGATGACACCACAAGTACTTTAGGTAATGAACGTATTGGAAACTGGGCGTTTCAAGAACAAACTGAGGAGGAGTTTGTAGAAGAAATTCTTGAAGGACAGCCATTTATACCTTCCTATTTTGGACATAATGTTGACATCAATAAAACCGGAGCAGATAATTTTAAAACTTCAGTTTCTGATATTCCAGTTCAGTTGACTGTTGAATCTTTTGATACAGATGCCCCCATAATCGATACAAGACCTCAAGAGGCTTTTAAAGCCAATCATATTTCAGGAAGTATCAATATTATGGCAAGATCTGAAAAAGACAAAATTGAAACTTGGATTGGTGCTATTATTCAACCTGAAGAAAAGTTTTATGTGGTGTTAGAATCTATTTCAGACTACAATGAAATCGTTTCAAGAATAGCAAAAGTTGGGTATGAATCTCAAATAAAAGCTGTTTTGACTCTAGGTCAAACTCAATTTAAATCTTTTGATAATTTTGATTATACCGATTTTAAACAAAATCCAGATCATTACACTATCATCGATATCAGAAATGTAAGTGAGTTTGAAGATTCTAAAAAGTTTGATTCAGCGATAAATCACCCTTTGAATGAATTAAGGGAAACTGCAAATGAAATTCCAACAGATAAACCAATATTAGTTCACTGCGCTGGTGGATACAGAAGTGCAGCTGGAAGCAGTATTATTAAGAGAATTTTACCTGAGGCTAAGGTTCACGATTTAAGTGAAAAAATTAATGATTTCAATTGATCTTTACCGTTTTTAACTACTTAAAAGACCGATGAAATCTCATCGGTCTTTTGTTTTTAGTTTAATTTGTACCTATGAAAAAAATAATATTGATCATACTTGGCTTGACCATGTTTTCCTGCATGCAGCCTTTAGAAAAAACATCTACAAAACAGAATTATGTAGTTAAGGGAACCATTAACGGTAAATTTGATGATGTTATAAAGATTGAATATGATGAACAGACAGATAGCGTAGAAATCATTAACAATACTTTTCTGTTCGAAGGCGAAGTGTCCTCCCCTAAGGCATTTCACTTTGTATTTGACTCCATTACTTCTTCTGAAGTGTTTTATCTTGAGAATGACACTTTATTATTTGACATCATCATTGATAAAGTAAGTGTTGAGGATGATTACTCCAATAGTTTTATTATCAGTCATTTAATTGGTGGAGAAACACAAAATATGAAAGCAGAAATAAGCTCTTTTTTGAAAGCAACTCCAAAATCAAAGAAAAACAGAGACCTTATCTTTAATAAGATGGATAGCTTGATTAAAGTTTATCCTAATCACGATTACCTGGGAAAAGTACTTACAGAATTAAGTATGAAACAAGACTTATTGTACCATGAAGTGAGAGGTTTGGTTTCAAAAATGAACGTTGATGAGTTAAACGCTCAGGATGTTGATATTCTAGAAAAGTACCAAGAAAAGAGACGAAATTTCCAGATTGGAAGTATAATTCCTGATTATGAGTTGATTTCCATTACTTCTGAAACTGAATACCTAAAATCTGAATTAGCAGCATATACCCTTATTCAATTCTGGAACAGCTGGTGCAAGCAATGTAAATCAGAACAAAGAGAATTATTGGAAATCTATAAAAGGTTCAATTCTGAAGGTTTTGAAATTATCGGTATTTCCTTAGATGCTAATCAAGAAGATTGGTTCACTGCGGTAAATCAGACATCTATGCCCTGGAAATCATTAAGAGTTCGAAATGGATTTACAGGAAAAATGCCAACGGAAATGGGTATATTAGATTTTCCTCAATATTATTTACTCGATCAAAATGGAAGAATTATTGAAATTAATCTGAATCTTAATGAGCTTAATAGTATTTTATTAACTTTATTTAACTAAATTTATTTTATAAATTCATCAACAAGAAAACATTATGAAACATCTTATCACATTTTTAGCTTTTGGTTTTTTCTTTTTTAGTGTAACAAATTCAAACTCTCAAAGCTTAAATCTTGGAATTAAAGCGGGAATAAACTACGCTTCTATTTCTGGCTTAGAGAGCGATAGCAGAGTAGGCTTAACAGGTGGAGCTTTTGTTGGAGCACGATTCAACGCTTTTGCTGTTCAGGCAGAAGTTCTGTTTTCTCAACAAGGGGGAGAATTTAATGAAAAAGACGTAGAAATGGATTATGCCCTGGTTCCTGTAATGTTAAAACTTCATTTCTTAAGAATTTTTAACATACAAGCTGGTCCTCAGTTCAGTTTTTTGGTCAATGAATCCGACCTTTTAAATTCTGAAAAAACAAGTAGCATTTCTGGTGCTGCTGGTATTGGCTTGAACTTAGGCTCAAAATTTATTATAGACGCAAGGTATAATTTCGGATTTAGCGATACTTATACTTTTAATGGAGCTCAAGGAAAAGATGAGTTTATTTCCGTGTCTATTGGTTATTCCTTTTTATAAGCTTAACCGAATACTGCGACTCATCGCTAAGGTTTATTCTGCGCATTTCGTAATCTGAATGTGTAAAAATGAGTTCATCTCCTCTATTTCTGGTGTTGATTTTAAATTCACCTTTGGCATTTGTCCTCGAATTCAAATCGGTTCCCATCACCTGAACCAGAACGTTTTCGACAGGAATTCCATTGGTGTTTGAAACGTTTCCTGTTATGAGGTTGCTATCTTTCCCACAAGAAAGAAAAGAGATAGTCAGCATCAATAAAATAACTTTTTTCATAGTATTATTGTAATAAATAGTTATTGGATTTTATGACACGAATATACAGTTTACTTTTCATCTTCTGCGTTTGTTTCAGTATGCAGTCTCAATTGTTGTCCGGTGAAAAGAATCAATTTAGCAGAGCAGATACCTTACGCGGTAGTCTTCGTCCAGAGCGCACAAGTTTTGACGTCTTGTCCTATAATTTGGACATCAAACTCAATCCAGAAGAACGATTCATAAGTGGTTTTAATAAAATTGAATTTCAGGTTTTAAAGAAAACGCCTAGAATTCAACTGGATTTGTTTCAAAATATGAAAATTGACTCTATCGTATTCAACTCGGAAAATCTGACTTACGAAAGAGATGAAAATGCAGTTTTTATAGACTTTAAAAACCCCTTGAAGAAAGGAACAACAGCGAGTCTAACTTTTTTCTATTCAGGTTATCCGGTTGTTGCTAAGAATGCTCCCTGGGATGGCGGGTTTGTCTTTTCTGAAGATAAAAGTGGAAAGCCTTTTATTGCAGTTGCTGTCCAAGGAACAGGAGCTAGTCTTTGGTATCCCAATAAAGACCACCAGAGCGATGAACCAGACTCTGCAGATATCAAAGTGAGTGTTCCCAACGGACTTATGAATGTGTCTAACGGAAGACTTATAGAGGACATCCCATTAAAAAATGGCTATACCAAATGGCACTGGAGGGTAGAACATCCTATCAATAATTACAATATCACTCTAAATGTAGCTGATTACGCCCATTTTGAGGATAAATACGAAGAGCTCACATTAGATTATTATGTTTTAAAAGAAAATTTCGAAAAGGCTAAAAAGCAATTCCAGCAGGTCAAGCCTATGATGGAATGTTTCTATGCAAAATTTGGTGAGTATCCCTTTCAGGAAGACGGTTTCAAACTTGTTGAAACCCCATATTTAGGTATGGAACACCAAAGTGCAGTTGCTTATGGAAATGGATATCAAAATGGGTATCTGGGCAATGATATGTCAAATACTGGTGTTGGTTTAAAATGGGACTTTATCATCATTCATGAATCTGCTCATGAATGGTTTGGCAACTCAGTCTCTGCTGCAGATATTGCAGATATGTGGATTCATGAGAGTTTTACAGCCTATGCAGAATCCGTGTATGTGGAATGTCAATATGGAAAAAAAGAAGCTATTACTTATCTTTATGGCTTAAGAAATATCATCGCTAATGATAGACCTGTTATTGGAGAGTATGGGATGAATCATGAAGGATCTGGAGATATGTATTACAAAGGAGCTAATATGCTGAATACATTGAGAAGCACGATTAATGACGACCAAAAATGGTGGTCACTTTTGAAAGGGTTTCACGAAACTTTCAAATATAAAACCATAAGTGCAGGTGATGTGATTGAGTTTTATAATAAAAGCACTGAGCTTAATCTAGAGCCTATTTTTCATCAGTATCTCAACTATGCTGACATTCCAGAATTACAACTTAAATTTGATGAGAGCAATCGGTTATTCATGCGCTGGGAAACCGATGTTGAAAATTTTGTAATGCCTATTGAATTTCAAAATTCATCAAAGAAAAATATTAGAAGAGAAAATATTACAAATCAATGGAAATTAATCAATATTGAATTGATAAATATTGAAGAATTGGCTATCAATAAGTTTGGGTACTACATCAATATCAAGAAAATAAATGAGTGAGTAAATCTAACTCATCAATTTTGATAAAGTTTTCTTTCTATTAATTTTTCCTGAATCAGTTTCTTCAAATTTGTTAACCAGGTAGATATGTTTTGGTTTTTCGTACTTATCAAAGCTGGATAAGTTATCTACGGCCTCTCTTATATCGCTCAAAAATTTTTCGCTTTGAGGCGCTTCAATAAATAAGACTACCTGTTCTCCTAAAGAGTCGTGAGCCAGTCCAGCAATAAAAAACCTATGAGTTATAAGTTTCTGCAGTTTTTCCTCAACCGTTTCTGGAAATATTTTGACACCACCAGAATTAATCACATTGTCTAATCTGCCTTTCCAAAAAAACTTTTTATAGGTCAGTACGTCTACAATATCGTTAGTCACCAATTCATGTTCCAATATTTTTGGCGCTTTAATAACTAAACAATTGTCCTCATTCTGCGATACACTCACGTTAGGTAAAGCTTTGAAAGGTCTTTTGTCGTTATGATTCGTTTTAGGATTTAATTTTCTGGCTGCTATGTGTGAAATAGTTTCCGTCATACCGTAAACCTCATAAATTTTGGTTGGTATGCCTTGAATTATCCCGATTAGGTTTTCAGGAAAAGCAGCACCACCAACTATTAATTTCTTTACCAAATGAAGTCTTCCTAAAGAATTATCTACCTGAAAAGGAGTCATCGCACAAAAATCGTAAGTTTTAAAAAGATCATCCAGTGGATTTGATTTTGGTTCTACAATGTCCAAATCCCAACCCAGTACCATAGCTCTTACAAGCATCATACGACCTCCAATATAATCTGCAGGTAAACAAAGCAATGCTTTTGTTCCTTCGTTCACTTTGAAAAACTTACCTGTAGCCAAAGCACTGTTTACCATTTTTTGTTTGTCGATAAAGTAGGTTTTAGGATTTCCCGTAGAGCCAGAGGTTCGAACTTTTATACTGTCATAGTCATCATTGAGCCAATCCAGTAAGAAGTTACCTATCTGCTCTTCAAAAGGCTCACCCTCTTTTACATAACTGTAAGCCACTGAATACAATTCAGTTTTATTAAAATGATGCCCGTTAATTTTAAAAAGGGGATGTATTTCAAGTGAATGATCAATCATAAGTTATTGTTTAACTATAGGTATATCAATACTAAATATTAAAAAAATAAAAATCAATATTAATATGTTAAATTATCATTATGAGATAGTATCTGCTACTTCAACTTTACCAAATAGCTTCGATTTCCAGTTTTTCCAGTTGTAAGCCTTGGCCATGATGAATAAATAAATGGGATAGATGATAAGAACGGGAATCAGGACATCAAAACCAACAGAAGGTTCTGCTATGTAAATCAATATTGATTCTGTCTGAAAAGCAGTCCAATCTGCAGTCACCAACAAGGCTGTTATTAAGTTATTTCCAGCATGAAAACCTATTGACAACTCTAATCCTTCATCCATCAACGCCATAATACCAAGCAAAAATCCTGTGCCGATATAACTTACCATAATCACATAACCCAGTTTTCCTACCTCTGGATTACCTAAGTGTAAAAGTCCAAAGCCTACTGATGTGAAAATAAGAGGTATCCATCTGTTTTTGAAAATTATACCTAAACCTTGCATGAAATAACCTCTAAAATATAGCTCTTCAAAAGTGGTTTGAATAGGTACCATGATAATACCAATAGCTGCTAAAATCAAAAACTGATTCCAGTTCAGATTCCATAAATAGGCTTCTGAATTTAATTCGTAATCTATAATAGTCATTGCTATGATAAAAAAACCTACGATACTAAATCCTACCAATACGCGTTTCCAATCAAACTTTGCACGAGTAGTCAACAAATCTTTAAATTTTTGATTATGAAAAAATTTTACAATGAGCCAGACGCCAAAAAAGCCTGCTACAAAAGACAACAACATCAGAAAAAAAGTAAGATTGGAATCTAAAGTTCCCATCAAAGTTTTATAATTTCCTAGACTAGATAAATCTCCACCATCCACAGCTATTTTGTAACTGACTGCGCCTATAAACGGAATGGTTCCCACTTGCCAAATGATAAATATTAAAAAAGCTCCGACAACATACCTCCACCATTCATGATGACCTTTTGCTGCTAATGCTATGTAATCTCTCATAAATTAAATTTGTTTTCCCAGTTGAGTTTAGGATGATACATGATTTTCTCACCTTCGATAGTGAGCGGACTTTCAACATTATTGGTATAAAGTCCTCCGGTGCCAAGCCCTTGTGGCATTTCGTTATTTTGAATAAAGGTAAACTGAGCTATGGCATTAAGCCCTATGTTGCTTTCTAAAGCACTTGTGATCCACCAATCAATTTTATGCTGTTTTGCCAAATCAATCCACTCTTTAGACCCCTGAAATCCACCAATAAGGCTGGGCTTTAAAATAATGTACTGTGGTTTTATGGTTAGTAGGGCTTCGGTCTTATTTGTTACCTCTTTAAGACCGATTAATTCTTCATCCAGAGCTATAGGCAAAGGTGTTTGTTCACAAAGCCTTGCCATGTCAAGCCATTGCCCTTGAGCGATAGGCTGTTCTATGCTATGCAAATCAAATTTGCTCAGGCGTTCAAGCTTATCTAAAGCATTGTCAGGAGAAAAAGCGCCATTGGCATCTACACGTAATTCTATATCAGAAGCTGGAAATTCGCTGCGGATATAACTGAGTAATTCCAATTCTGATTCAAAATCAATAGCTCCTATTTTGAGTTTAATACAGCTAAATCCTTGTTTAATTTTATCCTGAATCTGACTTTTCATAAAGGCTTTCTCTCCCATCCAGATCAATCCGTTGATGACCATTCCTTTTTTCCCATCGGTAAATTCTGAAGGAAATAAAACATAAGGATGAGCTGAAGTGAAGGATTGAAAAGCCATTTCCAATCCAAATTGAATAGAAGGGAACTCTTTTAATTTTGAGTAGAGCGTTTCAAGTCCTAAATGTATGTTTTCGCAGGTCCACTTTAGAGTTTTTTCATAGTCTTCCCTATCATCTATGCTTAAGCCTTTGAGAAGACCGCACTCACCTATTCCTAGGCTCTCTTTTGTCTCAAGTTTAATGAACCAGGATTCCTTAGTTTTTAAAACGCCTCGAGAAGTTCCGCTAGGTCGCTTAAATTCTAAAGTATGCTTAAAATAAGATGCTTTCATTTTGAAATTTTGGTGAAAAATTAAAAAAGCCAATCTACTAGGAGTGGCTTTTTTAAATATTAAGTTTCGATAGGTTTGTAATCTATCTAACCAGTTTTTTATACTTAATTCGTTTTGGCATCGTATCTCCGCCAAGACGTTTTTTCTTGTTTTCTTCGTAATCACTAAAGCTCCCTTCGAAGAAATAAACTTCAGAATTTCCTTCAAAAGCCAGAATGTGAGTACAAATCCTATCTAAGAACCATCTGTCGTGAGAAATCACAACTGCACATCCTGCAAAATTTTCCAAACCTTCTTCCAAAGCCCGAAGTGTGTTCACATCTAGGTCATTGGTTGGCTCATCCAGTAAAAGCACGTTTCCTTCTTCTTTCAAGGTCATTGCCAGATGAAGTCTGTTTCGCTCTCCGCCAGAAAGCTTATCCACTTTTTTGTTTTGTTCACTTCCATTGAAATTAAATCGGCTTAAATAGGCTCGAGAGTTGACCTTCTTTCCGCCCATCATTACTAAATCCTGACCTTCACTGAAGTTTTCCCAAATGGACTTGCTTGGATCAATATTAGAGTGCGCCTGATCGACGTAAGCGATTTTAGCGGTTTCTCCAACGATAAATTCGCCTTTGTCTGGCTCGATTTCACCCATAATCATTTTGAAAATCGTGGTTTTACCAGCTCCATTAGGACCGATAACTCCAACAATTCCAGCTTGTGGTAAATTGAAATTTAAATTCTCATACAAAAGCTTATCATCAAATGCTTTGCTAACGCCCCTGGCATCGATGACGTTTGTTCCCAGGCGCGGACCGTTAGGAATATAGATTTCGAGCTTTTCATCAAGTTTATCCTGATCCTGACTCATCAATTTGTCGTAGTTATTCAGCCTTGCTTTTTGTTTGGACTGACGCCCTTTTGGAGCCATCTTCACCCATTCTAATTCGCGTTCCAGAGTCTTCTGACGTTTACTGGCTTGTTTTTGCTCCTGAGCCATTCGCTTAGATTTTTGGTCTAACCATGAGGAATAATTTCCTTTCCAAGGTATGCCTTCACCTCTATCCAATTCCAAAATCCAGCCTGCTACATTGTCAAGGAAATATCTATCGTGAGTTACAGCGATTACGGTTCCTTTGTACTGTTGCAGGTGATGTTCCAGCCAGTGTACAGATTCTGCATCCAAGTGGTTGGTAGGCTCATCCAGTAAAAGAACGTCTGGTTCCTGTAATAATAAACGACAAAGTGCTACTCTACGTTTTTCACCACCAGAAAGACTTTCTATTTTCTGGTCAGAAGGTGGAGTTCTAAGCGCATCCATGGCCACTTCCAGTTTGTTATCAAGCTCCCATGCATTGGTCGCATCAATTTTATCTTGAAGGATGGCTTGTCTGTCCATGAGTTTCTGCATTTTATCTGCATCCTCATAAACTTCTGGCAATCCAAAATCATCATTGATTTTGTTGTATTCGTCCAAAATAGCCACGACATCAGAGACCCCTTCCTTAACGATGTCAAGAACGGTTTTTTCTGGATCTAACTCTGGCTCCTGTTCCAGATAACCAACAGAATAATCTTGTGAAAACACAACATCCCCCTGGTAATTTTTTTCTATTCCGGCAATAATTTTCATCAAAGTGGATTTCCCCGAACCATTAAGTCCAAGAATACCAATCTTTGCACCGTAGAAAAAACTAAGGTATATGTTTTTTAGTACAGGCTTATCTTCACCTGGATACGTTTTGGATACTCCCGACATGGAGAATATCACTTTTTTATCGTCTGCCATTAATTTTATTTTAAATTAAACTCTTCCTTTTAGCGCGTTAAATACCCAGGCAATTGCAAAGAAACCAATACCTACCGACACAAAACCCCAGCCAGCAATCTCGTTATATCTAAAAGCACCAAGGGCTATAAGCCCCAAACCTACAATCACCATAATGAAAGTCGCCCACGCTAAAACTGTATTTTTATTCATTAATCTCGTTTTTGTTATTTACAAAATTACGAAAACGATTTTTAATGTTGCTTACCTATTAAATCTTTATGCTTAACTTGAATATGAAAACGTTTCAGTTGTCTTTACAAAATGGATTTAAGCCTCAGTTTAAAATGACACTTTAATTATCTATCCTTTTATTACAAGATAAACCTTGTCACTTTTTCATATAAGCCATTTCAATGAAAATTGTCAAATTTCTTTCCTTCCTCGTTTTAGTTGTTTTAACTCGCTCCTGTGGCTCAAGAAAACTGCCAGAGCATTGGTTAAAATCTATGAAAATCAACTGAGTTTGGTAAATGAAAATTATTAAATCAATGCTTACGACAATCCCTCTATGTCCTTACACACGAAGGCATAGATCAGTTTTTGATATTCATATACCACTTTCCGTAACTTACGTAAATCTAAAGTTAATAGATAAAGAGATATTGTAGTTAAGCTATAAGATTGATGACGTCTTATTCAAAGACGATTTAAGGGAAAGCATAAAAACGGTGCGTTTTACTTTTCTAATGAATGCGGTTTAAATGGCATTCCATTTATTATTCTATCTAGAGTTAACCAATTTGAGCGTTTGATGATGGGAAGTGATGATAATCTAATTTTAGAACATTTCGATGAAAAAAGTGTCAAGTCTACTGAGTTCTGTTGAAGAAATCTGTTTTTGGGAGTCTTACTATTATGAACGCTTATACAAAGGTGTCCATATCGGTAAGGAAGGGAACATAATTGAATAAAAAACTGTCTCAAAAACATTAAATTGCCTTCCTGAACCTGCCTAACTGCATCAAGCAGTCAGGTTTATTTCAGAATCTAACTTAAGATAGACACTGAAACAAGTTCAGTGTGACAAAATTTTGGTTTTGAGACAATTTCTAAATTTATTTCGATAAAGCTTAATAAGAAGTCGTTCTTAAGTAAGGCTTGATTTCTTTATAATCAGGAAACTTTTCTTTTGCTTCTTCATCGCTTACAGATGGAGAAATAATAGCATCATCCCCTTGTTTCCAATCTGCCGGAGTGGCCAGTTTATGATCGGCTGTTAATTGTAAACTATCGATAACTCTCAACAATTCATTGAAATTTCTACCCGTTGAAGGTGGGTACGTCAATGTCAACTTTATTTTTTTATCAGGTCCAATCACAAAAACCGATCGCACTGTCGCTTTTTCAGAGGCATTAGGATGAATCATGTCGTATAACTCCGCTACTTTTCTATCCTCATCGGCAATAATTGGAAAATTGACAGTTGTATTCTGTGTTTCGTTGATGTCTTTAATCCATTCGTGATGATCTTTTACAGAATCGACACTCAAGGCAATCACTTTCACGCCTCTCCTGTCAAATTCATCTTTCAATTGAGCAGTTCTGCCCAATTCTGTCGTACAAACTGGTGTAAAGTCTGCAGGATGAGAATAGATAATTCCCCAACTATCACCTAACCAATCGTGAAATGAAATTTCCCCTTCTGAGGTTTGTTGTGTGAAATCTGGAGCTGTATCTCCTAATCTTAAATGTGCCATAATTAGAATATTTATTTTATTAATAATCAATGATTAAATTATAAAACTCAATCAGGCTTAAAATTAAGGAATGAATCGCTGGTCTACAGGCTTTATTTCAACTTTAGCGTTTTATTTAGACTTGGTTATGTGGGCTGAGTTCCAATCAACTGTCAGGCATGAATAACTTCATTTATAAAGTCCACTTTTACCAGACCATCTTCATCTATTTCATTTAGAAGAACTTGATGCTTGGTGTTGACCAAGTCAGGATTCCAAAAGGTTTTCACTTTGACGTAATTTTCGGTGAAACCAGTTATGTAACCAGATTTATTTTCACCTTCAAACAAGACTTCGTGAGTAGATTCCAACTGACTTTCATAAAAAGCACGTCTTTTTTTGGCAGAAAGCCCTCTCAGCATTTTACTGCGTTTTTTTCTGACTTTCGAAGGCACCACATCTTCCATCTCAGCAGCTGGTGTATTATCCCTTTCAGAAAAGGTAAACACGTGCAAGTACGAAATATCCAATTCGTTTAAAAAATTGTAGGTTTCTAAAAACAAGTCATCGGTTTCACCAGGAAAACCAACGATGACATCCACACCAATGCAGGCTTCTGGCATTTTTTCCTTAATGTGTTCAACGCGATCCACGTATAGTTCTCTCATGTAACGTCGGCGCATTTTTTTCAAAAGCGCATTGCTCCCACTTTGTAAGGGAATATGAAAATGTGGCACGAAACAATTGCTATTAGAGACAAAATCTATGGTTTCATCTTTAAGTAAATTCGGTTCGATAGAAGAAATCCGAACTCTGTCGATTCCTTCGACATGGTCAAGTGCTTTTACAAGGTCTAGAAAGGTGTGCTCGTGTTTTTTATTTCCGAACTCGCCTTTACCATAATCTCCAATATTGACGCCAGTTAACACAATTTCTTTGATGCCTTGCTCAGAAATTTCTTTCGCATTTTGAAGCACATTTTCCAGCTTATCAGACCTTGAAACACCTCGTGCCAAAGGAATCGTACAATAAGTACATTTGTAATCACAGCCATCCTGAACTTTAAGAAAAGCCCGAGTCCTGTCGCCTATAGAATAAGAACCCACATAGAAATCGGCTTCATCGATCTCGCAGGAATGCACTTCGCCAAAGTCATTTTTGGTCAGATCTGTTATATAATCTGTCACTTTAAATTTCTCAGTGGCTCCAAGCACCAAATCAACGCCATTGACTTCTGCAAGTTCTTCTGGCTTTAATTGTGCATAACAGCCAATTCCTATGATAAATGCATCAGGATTTGATTTTTGAGCTTGCTTAACGATGGTTTTAAAACGCTTATCAGCATTTTCGGTGACGCTACACGTATTGATGACCACCACATCAGGATCGCTCTCGAATTCGACACGCTCGTAACCTTCTTCCTGAAAATTTCTTGCTATAGTGGAAGTTTCAGAAAAATTTAATTTACAGCCTAAGGTATAAAATGCAACTTTGGGTGTGGACATAATTTAGTTTTGGAAGATTTTTCTTAACGAAAACAAATTCAGAAGAAACCTCTATATTCGCAATTGTTTGCAAAGATACCAACTAAAATTTATTCCCGAAAATTGAACTCCTACTCTATTTTTTCTTTGTTATTTCTACTGAATTGGTTAGTGCTGACTTCATGTTCCAACTCTGAACTGAAGAATCGCGATCACTTGGTCTTTAGATACAACGAACATGCAAACATTACCTCATTAGATCCCGCTTTTGCGAAAGATCAACGCAACATCTGGCCTTCGCATCAGCTATATAACACCCTGGTGAAACTCGATGAAAACCTGGCCATTGAAGGTGATATTGCTCAAGCCTGGTCAATTTCTGAAGATGGTTTGACTTATACTTTTAAATTGAAAGACGATGTGTTCTTTCATAAACACCAGATTTTTGGCAGAGATTCGACACGACAGGTTCTCGCTTCGGATGTGGAATACAGTCTAAAGCGCTTAACTGATCCGGACGTAGCTTCGCCAGGAAGCTGGGTGATGTCGGATGTAAAGCGTATTAAAGCTCTCAATGATTCCATTATAGAAATAGAACTCAGTCAAAAATTTCCAGCCTTTCTAGGGTTATTAAGCTCAAAATTCTGTTCTGTTCTTCCTGTTGAGATGGATCAACTGGATTTTCAAACTTCACCTATTGGCACAGGCCCTTTTAAATTCAAGCGCTGGGAAATTGGAGAAAAACTGGTGTTGCGAAAAAACAATCTTTATTTCAAAACAGATGCTGAAGGCAATCCGTTGCCTTATTTGGAAGCTGTAGCCATCACTTTTTTACCAGACAAACAAAGTGAATTCTTAGCATTTGTACAAGGTAAATTAGATTTTCTAAGCGGTTTAGACCCGTCTTATAAGGACGAGCTCATCACTGTAACCGGTGAACTCAATTCCAAGTTTGAAACCGATATTGCTATGGAAAAAAGTCCATACCTTAACACAGAATACCTGGGGTTTTATTTAGATTCTGATTCTGAAGAAATGAAATCTAAAGCCTTTCGCAGAGCAATCAATTACGCCTTCGATAGAGATAAAATGATAAAATACTTAAGGAATAACATTGGAATTCCTGCTCATAAAGGCTTTATCCCCGAAGGACTTTCGGGTCGTGCAAAAATTCGGGGCTTCACCTACCAGCCTGAAAAAGCCAGGCAACTAATTCAAGAATTTAAGGAAGAAACAGGTATAAAAGCCCCGACACTTATCATCAGTACTAACCCATCTTATATTGACCTGGTGGAATTTATTCAAAAGGAAGTTCAGAGAATTGGTGTTCAAGTGGCGATAGATGTCATGCCGCCTTCTACCATAAGGCAAAAGCGTTCTGCAGGGCAGCTGGAAACGTTTAGAGCGAGTTGGATTGCAGATTATCCCGATGCTATCAATTATCTGTCTTTGTTTTACAGCGAGAACTTTTCTCCCAATGGCCCTAATTACACGCATTTCAAAAATGAAACTTACGATCAGCTTTACGAAGAGGCTTTAAGCCTTACCAAAGATTCTTTGAGGTATGAATTGTATGCTCAAATGGATTCATTATTGATTGAAGAAGCGCCAGTGGTTCCTTTATATTATGACGAGGTGGTCAGGTTTAGGTCTAAAGCTGTGGAAGGCCTGGGTATTAATCCATTTAATCTTCTGGATCTTTCTGGAGTAAAAAAAACTAAGTAGAGCTCCTCTTTATTTAACTATTCTAAGTTTTCCTTTTCTATATTTGAAAAAAACCGTCTTATGGAAATTTCAAGTATAATCATCGGTGGTGTCATAGCCTCTATTTTGGGGTTTGTCATCGCGAGACTTATAGATCGCTCTTCCATTTTAAAATGGAAAACCACCTCTTCGCATTTTGAAAAACTTTATACTGAATCGCTTCAGCGTGAGGAAAAAGCCAAAGACGAGTATTTGAAAGCTATCGACAAGCTTCAAACTGAATTGAAATCGGAAGTAAGTGAACGCTATCAAATTCAGAATAAATTGACCCAAAAAGAAACTGAGCTTGAAGGATTACAAAGACAATGGGCTGAGCAAAAAACAGAGATGCAAGCCTTACAAAAGAAATTTGGAGAAGAGTTCGAAAACTTAGCCCAGCGCATTTTGGAGCAGAAATCAGAAAAGTTCACTTTGGAAAACAAAAAGAATATCTCTCATATTTTGGAACCTTTGAAAGAAAGACTTAATTCTTTTGAAACCAAAATTGAAAAAACGAATACCGATTTCTTGAGGGGACATTCACAACTTGGAGAGCAACTGAAGCATTTGAACGAACAGAATTTGAGAATTTCTGAAGAAGCTAATAACCTTACCAAAGCTTTGAAAGGCGATAACAAAACCCAGGGCAACTGGGGGGAAATGATTTTGGAAAAGGTTTTGCAGAAGTCTGGCCTGGAAAGGGGAAGAGAGTATGACATTCAGCAGCATTATAAAGATGAAAATGGGGTAAGTAAGCTGCCTGATGTTGTCGTATATCTGCCTAATGAAAAGCTGATGGTGATTGATTCCAAAGTAAGTTTAAAGTCCTATGAAAACTATGTAAATACTGAAAATAAGCAGGAAAAACAGATGTATCTGAAAGCGCATGTAAAGTCTCTGGAAAATCATCTCAAAGGCTTAAAAGAAAAGCAGTATGATTTATTGGGTGGTGAAGCTTCGCCGGATTTTATACTGATGTTTATTCCTGTGGAACCGGCTTTATTCCTGGCGCAAAGTGAAAACTCGAATTTTTTCTATACTGCTTTTCAGGATAACATTTTGATGGTAAGTCCTACAACTTTACTTTCTACACTGAGAACGGTGGATATGGTGTGGAGTAATGAGAAACAGCAGCAAAATGCGCTCGAAATTGCGAAACATGCCGGGGATCTATACGATAAGTTTGTGAATCTGATTGAAGGACTGGATGCCGTTGGAAACAGGATAGACTCTACAAAATCTACCTACGATCAAGCCATGAAAAAGCTAACAGGACAACAAAACCTCATAAAAGATGTGGAAGCCCTTAAAGAATTTGGGGTCACTTCCAAAAAATCAATTAATTCAAAATGGATATCCAACACATAAAACCAAACCCATGATCAAAAAATTTAAACATAGTTCAGAATCTGCTGTCATACTTAGCCAATTGATGCTTCCCTCCCATTCCAACTTTGGAGGTAAGATTCATGGCGGCTTTATTCTATCATTACTTGATCAAGTGGCTTTTGCCTGCGCTTCCAAACATTCAGAAAATTACTGCGTCACAGCAAGTGTAGATCGAGTTGATTTTTTAAACCCTGTTGAAGTTGGAGAACTACTGACTTTAAAATCCACAGTTAACTATGTGGGGAGAACGTCTATGGTAGTAGGTGTGCGAGTAGAAGCTGAGCATATACAGGATGGATCCAAAAAACATTGCAACTCTTCATATTTCACAATGGTTGCTAAAGATGAAAAAGGCAAATCCATAGAAGTCCCAGGTTTAGAACTAAGCTCTGAAGATGACTATAGACGATTCATTAAAAACATTAAGCGAATGGAAAATAGAAAAAAGCACGATGAAATTTTCTCAAATTTTGCTTTTAATAAGCAAGAATTTCATCAGGTCTTAAAAGATTATAATGTTATTATGAAATAATTTTGATATATTATCATAATTTATATTAAATATAAATAGATACCATAATTTGAGATTTATTTAATTTAAAAAGATTTTTTTAAGATATAGAAAATTAATGCTTGTAAAATAGTTTGATTATTTATATAATCAAAATTAAATTTTTACTATAAAAAATACAGCACCCCCTAAAATTTAGGGGGTGCTGTATTTTATAATACACTTTATTGTAGTTTAGACCCATTAAATATAAAAAACTTATGAAAAAAATCGAAGCAATCATTAGAAAATCAAAATTTGATGATGTGAAAGAGGCACTACATCAGGTTGAAGTTAATTTTTTCAGTTACTGGGATGTAACTGGAGTTGGTAACGAGAAACAAGGTCATGTTTATCGTGGTATTTCTTATAGTACAACAGATATTCAAAGACTTCATTTGTCCATTGTGGTTTCAGACGAGTTTTTAGGTCGTACTGTAGATGCAATCCTGGAAACTGCCTATTCTGGTAAAGTTGGTGATGGTAAAATATTCATCTCCGATATAATAGAAGCGTATCGAATAAGGACCAAAGAAAACGGAAAAGAAGGCATCAAATAATAACCAATTAAAAACTATAACTTATGGATTCAGGATTATTTACAGCAAACAATATATGGATGATGTTGGCTACGGCTTTAGTATTTTTCATGCATACTGGTTTTGCATTCTTAGAAATAGGACTAACAAGACAGAAAAATACAATAAACATATTATTCAAAAATGTATTTATTATCACGGGAGGCTTACTCCTTTATTACGCATTTGGTTTTAATCTCATGTACCCAGGTTTTGCTGAAGGAGATATGGGAATATTGAACTTTGCAGGATTTGGTATCGATGCACCCGAAGGTGGTATGACCCCTGCTTATGCAGATGGAGGGTATACCTGGTGGACAGACTTTTTATTTCAAGGGATGTTTGCAGCAACAGCAGCGACTATAGTTTCTGGAGCTGTCGCCGAACGCATTAAAATAGGTTCTTTTATGATTTTTACTATTATCTATGTCGGTTTGATTTATCCAATAGTAGGTTCCTGGAAATGGGGCGGCGGTTTTCTTGATTCCTGGGGATTTTATGATTTTGCAGGCTCTACCTTGGTACATTCTGTAGGTGGCTGGGCAGCTCTTGTAGCTATAGCCCTTTTAGGAGGCAGAATAGGAAAATTCACTAAAGACGGAAAACCTAAAGCTATCCCTGGGCACAGTATTCCGCTAGCGACAGCAGGAGTTTTAGTACTTTGGTTAGGCTGGTTCGGTTTCAACGGAGGCTCTGTTTTATCTGCAGATCCTGAACTCACTTCTTTAGTATTGGTTACCACTAGTCTTGCAGCAGCTGCTGGTGGATTTGGAGCAATGATATTTTCTACACTTCTCTATAAAAATCTAGATTTAACTATGTTCTTGAATGGTATCCTGGGAGGTCTTGTTGGTATTACAGCAGGTGCTGATCTCATGTCTCCAAATGAAGCCGTCGTTATTGGTTTAATCGCTGGATTAATAGTGGTTGGAGGAATAGCTTTGATAGACAGACTGAAATTGGATGACCCTGTAGGTGCTGTAACCGTACATTTAATCTGTGGAATATGGGGAACCTTAGCTGTAGGTATTTTTGGATCTTTAGCAAGTGGAGAACAATTACTTCTTCAACTCTACGGGGTCCTTATCATTGGTGCCTTTTGTGCATCTACATCAGCAATTATTTTAGTTATTATCAAATCAACAATTGGCTTACGAGTGTCAAGAGAAGAAGAATTAGAAGGCTTAGATATTCATGAACATGGTATGGATGCCTATTCAGATTTTCAAATACATGAAAGTTAAATAAAAAACGGAGCGTTTTGCAGAACGCTCCGTCACTACTACTTTCAAAATCATTTTAAATTAATATATCAACGCAAATTGTATAAAACCTAAAAAATATGAAAGCAATATTATTTACAAAATACACGAAAATTATCCTATTCACCAAACTAATGTTATTAAGTTTATTGGTGTCAGCCCAGGAAGAAACTGAAACTCCTAAGCTTGAGTTTAGTGGCTCTATAGATGTGTATTACAGAGCAAATATAAATGGAGATAATTCAGCTCCAAACGGGATTCCCAATGCCGCCCCAGGCAGCTCTTTTGCGAATTTACCAGGTTTTGCATTAGGTATGGCCAATATTATAGCTTCATACCAGGGAGAAAAAGTGGGGTTCGTGGCCGACTTGGTTTACGGACCAAGAGGTACTGATGCTATCTTTGCATCTCCAATATATTCAGCAACTGGTAATATTATCAATCAAATGTATGCGTATTGGAACGTTAGTGAAAATGTGACCTTAACGATGGGTAATTTCAATACATTTTTAGGTTACGAGGTCATTTCACCTTCTGCCAATTTCAATTATAGTACCTCTTACCTCTTTTCTTATGGTCCATTTTCTCATACTGGCTTAAGAGCGGATTTCACCCTTTCTGAAGATTTCAGTTTAATGTTAGCCATTATGAACCCTACCGATGTGACTGAGTTGAATTTGGATGGTAATTATGCCTATGGTGCTCAATTAGGTTACAGCGGTCAATTTTTGAATTTCCTTCTAGATGACGGGGCTTTTGAAATTGATTATACAGGGGGGTTCGATTTTTCTGATAACTTTTTCTTCGGCATTAACGCGGCTTATTATGACGGGGGTGACAACAATCCAGGTTTTGCTGGTGTAGCACTTTACCCACAATTAGATACGTCTGAAAATTTCACTTTGGGCTTAAGAGGTGAATATTTTGTAGAAGATGGAAGTTTTGGTGCTATAGGGACAAGTGTTGCAGATTCCAGTGTTTTTGCAGTTACCTTAACAGGAAGTGCCAACATTGGCAGTTTGACGATAAAACCTGAGTTGAGATTGGACAGTGCGACAGATGATTCTGCTTATTTCCTAGATAACGATTTAGTTCCACAAAAGAGTTTGTCATCGTTTTTACTGGCTGCTATATATTCTTTCTAGTATTGTAGTAAAACCGAAGTGATGTTTTAAAATTTTAAGTTTGTTTATGTTTGTATTGATGACTTCATTGTACCGTCTCTTTCAAAAGAGACGGTTTTTATTACGAATTTGAGTCAGAATATATTTAATAAACTAAGAACAAGCTTGATTTACTCATCCCAAAACCAAATAATAAGGGTCTTTTAACTGAATTAGTACTAATACCTGGTGTAATAACTTCTAGCTGAAGGAGGCTGGACTGAATCTTTCTGCCATTTGTTTAAAAGCTCCATAAACTTAATGTCAATTTTAGGTGCCTGAGATTCCAGACTTCCAGATTGGAATTCTCTTTGTAAAATGTCTTCAACGTAAAAGTCTTCCTTAACTGCTGACGGGTTATATTCTTCTTTAAGTGATATATTGAAAAAATTAGCAGTCGTATTGTACCAAAAAGCCCTCCAACCAGACCTTAAATCTTTAACTAAATCAAAGGTTGTTTCACCGGTTTGACGATGAATTAATTTCACTAAGATTTGACCTTCGGTCTTGGTTAATTTTTTCAACTCTTCTGTAAACTCCTCCTCAACATAGCGTTGAATTATCTTGGTGTATTTATGCTTACCTCTCTCAGATTCAATATTTTCTAGACGCTGGTTCAAGGTTTCGAAGCGTTCTGAAGCTAATTTAGCGTAAGGCCAGACTTTTTTAGTTTTTCGTTTAAGTATGAGGTAACTCCTGAAATCATCCCTGCTTTCAAATCTCAGTTTAGGCAAAATAATCACTTCATCAAGCTCAACTTCTGTAACCCAAGTCGAATCCTGGTCCATAATCATATATTCTCTTTGAACTTGAACAGAATCAATTGAGATTTTCTTGTATTTATAGTCTTGAGCACTTATGGATAGAACCACAAACAAACAAAAACAAGCACTAATTTTCACGATAATTTTATTTAACATCATACAATCCAAAATCATTCCAAAATTAAGATTTCGTTTTCAACTATATCTCAATACTTTGCTAAATTAGCACATCAAAAACATAGACATATGAACGATAATTCGCTAAATTTTTTAGAAAAATATTTAAATAACGCAGCTCCTACCGGATATGAATGGGAAGGACAGAAATTATGGATGGAATACCTAAAACCTTATGTAGATGAGTTCATTACAGACACTTACGGAACTGCTGTCGGTGTTATTAACCCAGATGCTGATTTTAAGGTGGTGATTGAAGGTCATGCTGATGAGATTTCATGGTATGTGAATTATATCACCGATGAAGGTTTGATTTACGTGATTAGAAACGGTGGAAGCGATCATCAAATTGCAACTTCAAAACGTGTAAACATCCATACCAAAAAAGGAATTGTAAAAGGTGTTTTTGGCTGGCCTGCGATTCATACTCGTGACAAGTCAAAAGAGGAAACGCCAAAAATCGAAAATATATGCATCGATGTAGGTTGTTCAACTAAAGAAGAAGTTGAACAACTTGGTGTTCACGTAGGTTGTGTCATCACTTATCCAGATGAATTTTTCATACTGAATAATGACAAATTCGTTTGCAGAGGTTTAGATAATAGAATGGGTGGCTTTATGATTGCTGAAGTAGCCAGAATGCTGAAAGAAAACAAGGTAGAATTACCTTTTGGGCTTTACATCACCAACTCTGTTCAGGAAGAAATAGGCTTACGCGGGGCAGAAATGATAAGCAATACGATCAAACCAAACGTTGCCATTGTGACTGATGTCTGCCATGACACCACGACTCCAATGATAGACAAAAAGAAAGAAGGTTTAACCAAAATTGGTGCAGGCCCCGTCATCAGTTATGCGCCGGCAGTTCAGAATAAATTACGTGAATTGCTCATCGATACCGCAGAAAAACATAAGATACCTTTTCAGCGCTTAGCCGCAAGCAGAATGACTGGTACAGATACAGATGCTTTTGCTTACAGTAACGGCGGAGTAGCCTCAGCTTTGATTTCTCTGCCACTCAGGTACATGCACACCACCGTAGAAATGGTACATAAAGATGATGTGGAAAATGTAATTCAACTGATTTATAATTCTTTATTAGAAATTAAAGAAGGTGAAAACTTTAGTTATTTTAAGTAAGACTTGATTAGAGATAAAAAACCTGTCTCAGTTTAAAAAATTGAGACAGGTTTTATAGATTATGGAATTATCCCTTACTTCTTTGAAGGCTGAGATGGTCTTACTTCCACTTTGCTTGGTAATGTTCTTGGATTCATTTTGAACAAATCAACTACAAGCTCACCTAAATCTTCAGGTTGAATTTTCCAGGCATCGCTTTCATCTGGTGTGTTCCCGTTAAAATGAGTGGCGACAGAGCCAGGCATTATGGTGGAAACATTTACCCCATAATTTCTTAAGTCCAGCATCACCGCTTGAGTAAATCCAGTTAGACCAAATTTACTGGCATTGTATGCAGAACCTTTGGCGAAGAAGTTGGTTCCAGCAAGACTGGATATCGTTATAAAATAACCTTTGCTTTTCTTTAAAGCGTCTACACTAGCTTTGATGGTAAAAAACACACCTGTAAGGTTTGTGTCTATGGTTTCATTCCACTGTTCTTCGGTTAGATCTTCTATGCTGTGATAGTGCCCTAAACCAGCATTGGCAATCACATAATCGAGTTGACCGAATTCTTTCAAAATCTTATCAACCGCATTTTTCTGAGATGCCAATTGTCTTACATCAGCTTCAATTCCAATAGCTTTTGCAGCTGGATTTGAACTTTTTAGCAATTCTACAGCTTCATCAGCAGAAGATTGAGAACGACTTGTTATAGCTACATTTACGCCTTGTTTCATCAGTGCATCTGCAACTCCAAACCCTATTCCTTTACTTCCTCCGGTAATATATGCTACTTTATTTTTCATTTGTATTATAATTTGTGATTCGATTTAAAGTTACAGTCTATATGATAAGACCATCTTCATTTTAAATAGTTTTAACGTCATCAATGCTACTTTTCTACTTTTACAATTACTTTTGAATCAAATTCCAGTTCATGTCTAAACCAAAGCCTAAAAAAACTAAGTTCAATAAAGTTATAAAGATTTCATTCGTAGGGATAGCTTCTGCTCTGCTCCTTTTCTTGTTATTTTTTGGAAGCATTTACTTTGGCTTATGGGGTAAAGTCCAAAATGAAAAAGACCTGGCTAATATTCAACAATCTGAAGCTACTGAAATTCTTGACCATAAAGGGGAGATCATTGATAAGCTCTACAAATACAATCGCCAGTCTATTTCTTATTCTGAAATTCCAAAACATCTCATTGAAGCTTTGGTAGCAACTGAAGATGTCAGGTTTTATGAGCATGACGGTGTCGATAACTATAGTTTATTACGTGTGTTTTTCAAAACGATTTTATCTGGAGATAAATCATCTGGTGGAGGAAGCACCATCACTCAACAGCTAGTCAAAAACATTTATGGCCGGAAATCGTATGGGATATTTAGTTTACCAGTCAATAAACTTAAAGAAAGTATCATCGCCAAGCGTATTGAAGACATGTATTCAAAAGAAGAGATTTTAGAATTGTATCTAAATACTGTTCCATTTAGCGGAAACACCTATGGAATAGAAAGTGCAGCTCAGTTATTCTTCAGCAAAACCACATCTGAATTAAACTTACAGGAATCGGCCACCATGGTGGGAACTTTAAAAGCCAATCACTCCTACAATCCCAGGTTATTTCCAGAACGAAGTCAGTTGAGACGAGACGTGGTCATCTCACAAATGGAAAAATATGGGTATTTATCTTCCAGTCAGGCGAATACTGCAATGACAGAGCCAATTCAACTGAACATTTCAGAAACAAACACCTTTCAAAGGCAATATTTTATTGATCTGGTGAGATCTGAAGCTGAAACTGTTTTGAGTGAATTTAAAAAACCAGATGGAACCGCTTATAGCATCGAAGAGGACGGTTTACAAATTCATACCACGCTAGACTTAGATCAACAAAAGCTATTAGAAAATTCAGTAAGAACCCACATAAAATACCTACAGCCTCTTTTTGAAGCTGAATATGGTACCAATTCACCCTGGAAGGATGAAGAGCTTCTTTTAAAGTTAGCAGAGAGGACAGCAGCATATCAAAACTGGAAAGCTCAGAAATTATCCTCTGAGCAAATTCTGGACAGCTTAAAAAAAATCAACCCAAGAGAAGTGATTATAAACGGCAAAACAACTGTTTTACAGTTATCTAAATTAGATAGCTTAAGCCATAGCTTGAAACAAATAAACGCTGCTAGTTTAAGTGTAAATCCTGTAACTGGTGAGATTTTGGCCTACGTTGGTGGAGCAGATTATCGATTATCAAAATATGACATTATAAAAAATGCAAGACGTCAGGTTGGCTCTACTTTTAAACCGGTGGTTTATGCAAGTGCACTCAAAAATGGCTTAGAGCCCTGTGATTACATTTCTGCTAAAGAGATAACTTACACCAATTTAGACAACTGGAGTCCACAAAATTCATCGGGAGATGATGAAGATGACCCCTATCTCAATTATTCATTGAAATATGCGCTGACCAACTCTATCAATACCGTGAGTGTAAAGGTTTTGGAGCAGGCCCGTATTTACAATACCATAACCATGGCTAAGAGCATGGGAATCACTTCAGAATTAGTTGATAAGCCTTCTTTGGCCCTTGGAGTAGCCGAATTAAATATGAAAGAACTAGCTAAGGTCTATTCAAGTATTGCAAACCAAAGTAAGGTTCCAGAACTCTATTTCATCACCAAAATAACCTCCAAGACGGGTGAAGTAATTGCTGAATTTGATACCAAATCGCCTCAGCTTTCAGATTTAAGCCCTAAAGATAGTCGGCTATTACTTGCTATGCTGGAAAACGTGGTGGATGAAGGGACAGCAAAACGACTGAGAACCACTTACGGTTTAACTCAAGATATTGCTGGTAAAACTGGAACGACGCAAGACAATAAAGACGGTTGGTTTGTGGCGATTACTCCTAAAATGGTCAATATTACCTGGGTAGGCAATAACAACCAAAGTATAGGTTTTAAAACGACAAGGCTCGGACAGGGCGCAAATACGGCTTTACCTATATTTGGAAAATTGTATCAGGAAATGAGCAGAGACTCTCAATTTAACGCCATAACCAACGCCAGTTTCTCTAACCTAAGTGCTCAACAGCAAGCAGCTTTAGATTGTGAGGACCAAAAAAGGGATGGTTTTTTCAAACGTTTGTTTTCCAAAGATGAAATAGAAAAGGAGTTTAAGAAAAAGGAAAAAGAAAAAAGAGGATTCTTTAGTCGATTATTTGGAAAAAATAAAAATTAGTCTACTTCCACTCTACTAGCTGTATGTTTTGCTTCAGGAAATCACTTTCTTCATTAGAGATATACATTTTTCCTAGAGAGTCGAACGATAAGCCTTCAGGCTGTTGAAAATTTTTAGGATTGAGCATATATAGTTGTTTGGGAAAGCCGTCAGAACGAAGAATCATAAGCTTAGGAACTTTCGAATCCAAAAGAAAGATCTCACCTGTTTGTGGGTGTATGGTCAATTCAGAAGCAGAAAAGCCACGCTTTATAAATTTAGGCTTTTCGACTTTAACTATCGAGTCACCATAACTTAAAGACGTAAAGGGTTCTTTTCTTTTAGTAAAATCCTCTGGATTCAGCTTATAAATAATAAGGTTATCTCCGTTTTCTGTTAGGTTATTTTCTTTTGGAATTGTTAAAAAAGTATTTGTTCTAGAATGAAAATCCAGGCTCTCCATGTCATTTGAAGAATTAAATTCTGTTTTATAAGTTTCGATTTTTCTTGTATCCGATTTAAAATCGATGACTTTGTAAATATTACCGTTGCTTTCCATGATAAAGGCTGTGGAATCTATAATACGGATAGATTCATAATCACCCTTCGGACCAAATTCAATTTCCTTAGTGATTTGCTTAAGCCCTAAATCATAAATAAAAATGATACCATCTTCATCCTGAATACAGGCAATTTTGGTATCATCCACATGACTAATACCAGACACTTCCTTTAATATAGGTGGAAGCTCCCAGGTTTTTAAAACGTTGAGACCATCTGTATAGTCGTCATCTGATTTTGAAACTAGATAAACCAACCCGGAACTGATTAGTATTACTCCAATAATCAAAAATGCAATTAAATTTTGTTTCATGCTTTTTAATAGAGTAAAATAGAGTTCTAAAGATGCCACATAATATGTAAATTTGCAAAAATTTCACCCATGGATAAGACTTCATTAGCTAGGTATTTTTATAATTTGTTTATATCTAACGATTATGTTGGTGAAACAGCAGCCATCTACCTGAATGCATTAATAAATATTATCATTCTATCATTTTTTAGTTTCATTGCGTTCAAATTACTAAGATATGTTGCAAAAAGCCTTTTATATAGGTTATCATCAAAAACAAAAACGCAATTCGATGATTTTCTTGTTAAGAATAAAGTTTTTGTTTATATCTCTAACTTGATTATACTTTTTATTTTATATGAATTCATTCCTGTAATTCTTATCGACTTTCCAGATTTTGAAATCTATTTAGAAAAAGTATTCGAAGTTGTGATCATTTTTGTTGCTATCTGGATTCTGAGGTCCATTTTAATGACTTTTAAAGATTACCTGAGAACTTTTGCGTCATTTAAGGACAAACCAATTGAAAGTTATATCCAGGTTTTTATGATCATTATTTGGATTGTGGGTATCATCATTGTCTTTTCAGCAATTACAGGAAAACCACTTGTTAAATTCTTAGCGGCACTTGGGGCTTTTTCAGCGGTCTTACTTTTGATTTTTAAGGATACTATCTTAGGCTTTGTAGCAAGTATACAGGTAACTGTTAATGATACCGTAAGACTTGGTGACTGGATTACTATGGAAAAATATGGTGCTGATGGAGATGTTTATGAAATCAATTTGGCTTCTGTGAAAGTGCGGAATTTTGATAACACCATTACTACAATTCCAACTTATTATTTGATTTCAGATTCTTTCAAGAATTGGCGTGGGATGAGTATTTCTGGCGGAAGACGAATTAAACGTTCTATCTTGATAAAGGCAAACAGCATCAAGTTCCTTTCTGAAAGCGATATAGAAGAGTTGAAAAAAATCAAACTTATTTCAACATATATTCAGAATAAACAACAGGAAGTCAATGAATATAATTTAAAGCATAAAGTTGACAAAACTGTTCAAATCAACGGAAGAAATCAAACCAATTTTGGTGCTTTCAGAATTTACATAGATCATTATTTGGATCAACATCCAGATATAAATAAGGACATGATGATGATGACGAGACAGCTTGCTCCTACTGCCGAGGGTATTCCACTAGAACTTTATGCGTTTTCAAAAGACAAAATCTGGGCAAATTATGAACGTGTCATGGCTGGGATTTTCGATCATCTCTTAGCTGCTATTCCGTATTTTGAATTGGAATGTTTTGAATATCCATCGGGTAAAGACCTTAAGTCGCTGTCTTCAACTTTTGAACCTTCTAAAGATACATGAGAGATTTTATTTATTTCATAAAAGAAAATTTTAGAAAATTAAGCTTTGGATGGACACTTACTTTTTTATCTAGTTTTGGTCAAACCTATTTGATTTCGCTATATGTAACAGAAATCTCTTCTGAATTTGCCATAACCGAAGGAACTTTTGGAGCTATTTATGCCATTTGCACTGTGTTAGCATCTTTCATCATGCTTACTGTTGGGCATACAGTCGATCACATTTCTGTAAAAAAAGTTACTGCATTCACCGTTACTTGTTTGGCATTTTCTTCCATATTGATGGGGATTTCTTATCATATAGCTTTTGTATTCATAAGTCTCGTAGGCTTGCGCTTAACTGGTCAAGGTATGCTCAGTCATATTAGCATGACCATTCTTTCGAAATTTTATGATAAGAACCGTGGTAAAGCTTTAAGCTTTTCTACCCTTGGCTTTTCTTCTGGAGAAATTGTCTTGCCATTACTTCTTGCCTTTTTCATTGCCTGGTTCGATTGGCGTTGGGCAATGATAGGTTCAGGAATTTTTCTGCTTCTCTATTTATTAAGACTGTATTTTACAGATTTAGACCATTTCAATAAGCAACTCAGCGTTGGAAGGCCATCCTCTTTAAGTTTAGTTAAGGATTTTGGAAGTATTATCAATGACAGACGATTTTTAATCCTAATGCCTACAAGCTTTGCCATCAGTTTTACAGCAACTGCTGTCATTTTTTATCAATATGTATTTGTGGAGCAAAAAGGGTGGTCACCCCAGTTATATGCTGCTTTTTTTACAGGTTATGCCATTACCAGACTGATTTTTTCACTTGCCGGGGGACTTTGGGTTGATAAGTTTACGGCCAAAAAAATGTTTAGGTTTTATCTCATTCCTATAAGCTTAGGCTTATTGGCATTTGCTCTTATAGATAGCATTTTTGGAGCGCTTACGTTTTTGTTGATGATGGGAATAACCGTGGGCATGTCTGGAACTATAAAATCCTCCATACTGGCAGAAGTCTATGGTATTGAAAAACTAGGAGCCATAAGAAGTTTATTCACCATGTTTATGGTGGTAAGTACAGCTCTAGGCCCTTTAATTGTGGGGTGGATGATAGATGGAGGTTTAAGTATAGAAACGATTATGCTTAGTTTGTTTGCTTTTTTAGTATTATGTGCTTTAAATGCTCAGCGTATTAAAGAGGTCCCTACTATTTCTCCGGATCGGTAATTTAACAAATACTTAATTCATTTGTTGGGTTAAAAATGTGGTGAAATTCAGCTTTACCCTTATTTTTGCTACTTGTTATGAGTAAGAAAAAGAAAAATCCAAATCGTAAATCTCATCTGAGGTTATTACATCAATATTATACCTATACAGGCTTTTACAGCTTCTTAGGTAGGAGTTTGATTAAGGCTGCTCCTCCAATCCTTATTTTTGTTGCTATTCTACTTGGAATACACTTTTTTGTAATCGATGTAAATACGATGCTGGTATATATTACAGAAAACTTCCCTCCAGTAGCCGTTTTCGCTATATTTTTCGCTTCAGAATCTATTTTAGGACTTATTCCTCCAGAAATTTTTATCGCATGGTGTGGTAAATCTGTTTCACCATGGGGTTTTCTAAGCATCTTAGCCATGTTGTCATATATGGGAGGCATTATTTCTTATTTTGTAGGAAGAGGTATAGCTAGTATTCCTTCAGTATTCGTTTTTCTTGAGGTAAAAATGGCTAAGCATATTAAAAACATGAGAAAGTGGGGAGGAATACTCATTATTGCCGGGGCACTACTCCCCTTACCTTTTGCTGTTGCCAGTATTTCTGCTGGAGTTATAAAATTTCCTTTTGGCAGCTATTTGCTTTACGGCATTTTGAGATTTGCTCGATTTGCTATTTATGGAGCATTGATTTTTGGTGCGTTGTAAGAAATACACTCTACTTTTTAATTGCTTCAACAGACCAAGGTTTATGAGCCCAGGCATCATACCACAGAAAGAGTCTTTGTTCTTTATTCAATTCTAAATAAACAAAAAAAAGGGCCATTTGAAAATAGCCCTTAGTTCTTATCTGAATTAATCCATAAAGTGATCGTTGATTTTAACTCTAAGTTTTCTGACATAGTCTTCATAAAGCCAGTCTCTGTAATTTTTAGTATTGTTGATGATACAATTGGAATAGCGCTTTATTCTGTCTTTTATATCATCTTTAAGTTCCCGGGCTAGAATTCTGGCGTCAAAAACATCTTCAGAATTTTCTGCACACATTTTGGCGTGTTGCGCTATAGACTCTTCCAATACGAGTTTTGATTTTTCACCATTGTTGACGGTTTCATTATAGCGTCTTCTGATGTCAAACTCGGTATCGTCTGAATTTTTAAACATTTCTTTAACTTCATCTGGCATTTCATACTTGAAGTTGAGTTCAATTTCTTCATCAGAAACCATGTTATCCAGGAAGTAATCTGGATTTTCGAAAATCATTTGCCAATCTACAGAAGCATTCCAGGGGCCAAACCTGGCGATATTGTTACCAAGGTCAATCACATTAAACGTATCTTTATCAGGAAGTTTACGGGATCCTCTTCCAATCATCTGAAAGTAAAGCGTTAAGGATTTAGTCGCTCTGTTTAAAATTATATTTTTGACAGTTGGCTCATCAAAACCTGTCGTAAGAATACTTACAGAAGTAAGAATGGCATCAGGTTTTTCTCTGAACCACTTTAGTATAGCTTTTCTCTCTTTTTTATTATGAGTATTGTCAAGGTGTTTTATATCGTAACCGGCATCCTTAAAGGTCTGGTATACATACCAGGAGGTATTAATACCATTATTAAAAATTAAGGTTTTTTCGCCCTTGCACTTTTCTTCATAAGCTTGAATTAGCTTTTCCTGCATATCCAAGTTAGTGTACAAATCTTCAGAAGATTTTACGGTGTAATCTCCGGTAATTCCTACCTGAAGCGTACCAAGACCTACATCATAACTGAACATTTTGGCCTCTGCTAAAAATCCTTTTTCTATCAAAGACGATATGGAATTCCCAACGATAAGTTCCTCATAATTTCTGTGCATAGGAAGCTTTATGTTAGAACTTAATGGTGTTGCGGTTACACCAAGTATAAAGGCTTTGTCCAGGTATCCAAAAAGTTTTGTAAAAGAGTTATAGTGGGCTTCATCGATAATTGCTAAGCCAACATTTTTCATATTCAGCTTTTCTTCATTCAATCTATTGTTCAAGGTTTCAACCATTGCCACAAAACACATGTACTCATTATCATCCGGAAGCTCTTTTACTTTGGAATTAATGATTTTGTTTCGCACGCCAAAGCCTTCGAGCATATCTGAAGTTTGTTTACAAAGCTCGATCCTATGGGTAAGTACGATAACCTTTTTCCCTGTTTTTTCGATATATCGTCTTACGATTTCAGAAAAAACAACAGTCTTACCCCCTCCGGTTGGTAGTTGATATAAAAGATTAAAATTATCTGGAGAATTCTCAATCTTATCAAAAATCTTTACTAAATCTTTTTCTTGATAATCGTAGAGGCTCTTTTCTGCAGTGTTTTCAGGCATAAACTTCCTAGAGTTGAATTAAAATTTACTATAATAAGATTTGCAAAAATACGCAGATTAAAGGGTTTATTGAAATTATTTAGCAAATTATAAATCAAAATCTAAGCATAGCAGGCAACATGTTAAATATTGATACATGCATATTTTTTAAAAATAGTAGAAACAACTACCAATATATATAAACTAAAAATTATTTTTGCATAACATCTAAAATATAAAACCCTTGGAAAATAAAAAAGCATTAAAGCTAATAGATTCTATTGTCAAAACTCTTGAGTCAAACGAAATAGTAACTGATGATGTGGTAGAAATGGTAAAAGAATTACGCCCTTACGCAGTAGAAGAAAGCTTACCTGTCGTGGCTAAAACCTTAAGATTGGTCACTGAACATGTAGAAGAAAATGAAGTTTTTGCGATTCCAATTCCACAGGACGAGCCGCTTGTTGATGAAGAAACTGGTGATGAAATAGAGTCAGAAAATTCTGAAATCATCACAGGTTCTGAAAGTCTTTTATATTTAATCAATTTGATTAAAAAGTCAGAAAACCCTATAAATAAGGCTGAAATAAGAGAATATAATCGCAAAATGGAAGCTTTTGCCGAATAGTAAATAGTATGGGAAGAGCATTCGAATTTAGAAAAGCAAGAAAAATGAAGCGCTGGTCTGCGATGGCCAAAACCTTTACAAGACTTGGAAAGGATATTGTTATGGCTGTGAAAGAAGGCGGTCCAGATCCAGAAACCAATGCTAAGCTGAGAGCCGTTATTCAAAATGCGAAAACGGCAAATATGCCTAAAGACAATGTGGAGAGAGCTATCAAAAGAGCTTCCGACAAAAGTCTTGGCGATTACAAAATTGTTTTATATGAAGGTTATGCTCCTCATGGGATTGCTATACTTGTGGAAACCGCTACAGATAATACCAACCGAACAGTGGCCAACATAAGATCTTATTTTAATAAAAGTGATGGGAACTTAGGCACATCCGGTTCTGTGGAATTCATGTTTGACCATACTTGCAATTTCAGAATTGCTTCAGAAGGAATAGATGTTGAAGAATTGGAGTTAGAAATGATTGACTTTGGGGCTGAAGAAGTATTTGAAGATGAAGATGGAATTATGATTTATGCACCTTTTCAAAATTTTGGAGCAATCCAAAAATATTTAGAAGAACGTCATATCAAAATCGAGTCTTCTGGGTTTGATAGAATTCCTCAGGTAACTAAAACGCTTTCTGAAGAACACAAAGAAGATGTTGAAAAACTTTTAGAGAAAATTGAAGAAGATGATGATGTTCAAAACGTCTATCATACGATGAATGAATAAATTAAAAAGGCTGGATGTTTATCCAGCCTTTTTAATTGTAGAAAATAACCATTACATATTTTCAAAAATCGATTTCATCAATCGAGTCTTATCATTAAGACTTTCTTCCATAGAAATCATGGTTTCTGTTCTGCTTACACCCTCAATGTCATCGATAAGAAAAATAATGTTTTTAGCGTGCTCTGTGTTTTTAGCTCTTATTTTGCAAAACAGATTGAATTTACCAGTGGTAACATGAGCTACGGTAATGTTTGGAATTTCTTCTATTCTATTGAGAACAAACTGAGTTTGAGATGTCTTTTCTAGAAAAATTCCTACATAAGCTATAAACGTATAGCCCAATTTTTTATAGTTTAAAGTAAGTGATGAACCGATAATGATACCACTTTCTTCCATTTTCTTAACACGTACATGAACAGTACCCGCAGAAATGTCTAATTTCTTAGCAATATCTGTAAACGGAGTTCTAGTATTGTCGATGAGCATATTTAGAATCTGATGGTCTGTCTCGTCAAGCTTGAGTTTTCCTTTCATATGTAAAATCTTATATTATTAAATAAAATGCAATATTAATCAATAATTATGATTAATAAAGAAAGATTCGACTAAATATTTATCAATTATATAACGAAAACGTTATTGTTGAGTATAAACGATGATAAAACCTGTCCTTCTTCAAATTGTACTGGTTTTTTAAATCGTAAAACCTGATTCTTAACATCTAACTCTCGATGTCCATAATAACCAGCCGGTATATCAATTTTATCAATGACAGGAATAAACTCTATTTTATTTTCACTTAAGGTTTCTTTGAATTGAATTGCTACATCTATTGACTTATTAGTATGACTTACATTCCTTAAGATAACGTCATAAAAAAGTTTTTTATTTTCAGGAATTTCAAAGTATTTTTCTACTGAATTTGATTTTTTATCATTTGCAACATCAATAATCATCTTTAACAAAGCGATAAAGATATACTTTCGAGTTTCATCTCGATCATAATCGTTGTAAAAATGACCCGCTTCAAACAAAACAGTAGGTGTTCCTTTTTTCTGAAAATAATCACCGACACAATTAATGTTGAAACCATCATCGTACCTACCAACCTGATCTGGAATAAATTCTTGCAGGAGTTGATTTGCAGAAGAAATTAAGCTCATGGATTTTGATCTCGTATCATCAATCTCCCGCTCTTCGTTGAAGGATGGCGATAGAAATGAAACTGTAGCAGGTTTATCTGTATTTCCTGCACTAAAAATAGTCCGTTGATCATGCATATTAAAACACACATCAGGTTCAAATTCAACATAAATGCTTTGTAATATTTTACTTTCAGACTGAGTCTTTAAATAAGCATCTCTGTTTAAATCAACTCCATTGGAATTCACCCGGGTGAAATTAACTGCACCATCAGGATTTAAAACGGGAACAATAATTAAACTGCAGTTCTCTAATATATTCCTTGAAATTTCTGGATAAACCAAAAAATAATTCAATAAATCCAGGACCGATTTTGTAGTTGTGCTTTCATTTCCATGCATCTGAGACCAAATCAAAATCTTACGAGATCCTTTTCCTACACGAAATGAAGAAATGATTCGACCTTCCTCAGAATGGCCTTCATTTTTGATTTTTAACTTGTTTGACAAGGTTTTATAAACATATAAAATATCTTCTTCCTTTATATACCTTCCCTGAAGAGAGTTTATTTTGAATTCTGAATAAGTTCTTATTATCTCAGAAAAATTAAGTTGCTTTAAATCCATGTTTACAAAAGTATAAAAATAAGAATATACAATTGTAAACAATTAGGGTTATTAATTTTGTTACATTTGTAAACTAAGTGATTAGAGGAATTATTCATTATCCTTGTCTAGGATGGAATTTTTCCGATCCATTATAATATTTACGTTAAAATGCTTGTTTAGAGTTATTTAGTACGCTTTACATCTAGTAAAGATTTAATATAAGTACCGCTTATTTTAATAATTACATGTCAATTCATTAGAATTGTTTACATTAGTAATCTTATAAGTTTAATGTTTTCTTTTTATAATTTACAATGGTAAACAGTGAGGATTTTTCAAGACGTCTTAAAGATATTTTCGATTACTACGAGTTATCTGCATCTTCCTTTGCAGATAAAATTGATGTAGGCAGGGCTTCCATTTCACATATTCTTTCTGGAAGAAATAAACCTAGTTTAGATTTTGTGATGAAAGTAGTTTCTACTTTTGAGGAAGTTGAACTCTATTGGCTTTTAAATGGAAAAGGACACTTTCCCCCTTCTGCCGGGAAAGAAGAGAACAAAGCTGAAAGGGCAACTGAAGCATCCAGTGATCCTCAGGAAGTTAATTCTGATAGAGATTTAGTTGAAAATGATATAGACACTCAACCCATTGAAACATCTAGAAAAAAAATTAAAAAGGTGATTATTTTCTATGCAGATGGGAGCTTTGAGTCTTACGAAAATTATCCCAAAATCTAAGCCAGTCAGTTGATTTAAACTAATTTTGCACAAAAAAATCAAATGCGTCATCTTATTTTACTTACGAGTTTAAGTTTATGTCTAGCCTCCTGTTATAATCCTGAGCGTGAGTGTAAAGATTTCAAAACTGGCAAATTTGAATTTGAAACTTACCTAGATGGTGATTTGGTAAAGACTACCTTTATAAGAAACGATTCCATAGAAATTGAAATCTATGAAAATAAAAAAGACACAGCCTCCATTCGATGGATCAACGACTGTGAGTACGTCTTGAAATCATTAAACCCTAAAAATATGGCTGAGGAAAAACCTATCCATATGAAAATACTTTCCACCTCAAAGAATTCTTACACCTTTGAATATAGCATTGTTGGAAAGGATAAAAAACAAAAAGGACGTGTGACTAAAGTTAACTAATCAAACAAAGATGATTGATTAGAGCTAGACTTCTCCTCATTTGTATCTTCTTCTTCAAGTTCATCAATATCTTCCTTGTAAGGTAGAGGATCCAGCAAATCTATTTGCTTAATATTTTCTGATGTCAGCTGGTTTCCCTGGGCTTTAATCCCTTTTACAGCAATAAATTCTTCAATATTTACGGTGTCATTCTCTTTTCTATCCTTACCTCTGGCCTTTTTATATTCAATTTCTATCCTTGGAATATAATCTGTTGACACCACCTCGAGTTGGGAATTTGGATGGTCGGTAATGATTAACTCTTCTTTATCGGGCTGATCTATTAAAAAACGTTTCACATAATAGCGTTCTTTCTCTCCTTCCCAATAGATAACAGAAATCGGTTTTTTGGGATTCCATTTTTCAATGACTATCACATCATTTTCAAAGCGGGTTGTCAATTCTGGGATTATAGTTTTTGCAATTCCATTTTGTCGGATAATCAACAACCTGTCTTCACCTCTGAAGGCTCCAAGCAGTTCTCCTCGGTCATCGACATTAAGACGTCTAACAGTTTCATCGAACCAGATTTTGCGAGGTTTTAGCGTTGAAACTCCTTCTTCTTTCATTTCTACACTTTTAATCGGCATTTTGGAAACTAAATTTCCTTTTACGTTTCTGCCTTTTATAGCTAGTTCAGAAAAATCAATATCAAATTTTAGACGTTTCAAGCCTTTTTTCTGTCTCAGAAAAACTGTAACCAACTCGGCTTCACCATTAGGATTTGCAGAAAAATATAAAACTTTAGTACCAGGTTTATCTTTACCAACACTATAAGCTCGATCTCTGGTAATGGAAGTCACAGCAAATCTTTTCATATAGTTATACCCCGCTTTACCATCCCTGTAAATCAAGTTGTAGATAGTTCGTTTATCTTTTTTCTTAAAAATCCCAACGTAGATAATATTCTTACCTATAAAGGTTTTGTTTTCTACTTTGGTCACCATCATAGTGCCATCTTCAGTAAAACATATGATGTCGTCAATATCGCTACAGTCGGTAACATATTCATCCTTCTTCATAGAAGTCCCTACAAAACCTTCACTTCTGTTCACATAAAGCTTCGTATTTCTAATAATGACCTTGGTGGCTTCAATGTCTTCAAAAAGCTGAATCCTTGTTTTACGCTCCTTTCCTGCGCCGTACTTATCTTTTAAATTTTTAAAATAATTGATGGAATAATCAATCAAATGCTCCAGATCGTGTTTTACACTTTCTATATCTCCTTCTAAAGCTTCAATTTTTTGCTCAGCTTTATCAAGATCAAATTTGGAGATCCTTTTGATTTTAATTTCAGTTAATCTGGTAATATCATCTCTTGTGATATCGCGTTTGAGATGTTTGATGTGTGGCTGCAAACCTAGATTAATGGCTTCTATAACGCCTTCCCAGGTTTCTTCTTCCTCAATATCTCGATATATCCGTTTTTCAATAAATATCTTTTCTAATGATGCAAAATGCCACTGTTCCTCTAATTCACCTAGCTTTATTTCCAGTTCAGATTTAAGTAAACGAACCGTATTATCTGTGCTTCTTCTCAAAAGTTCTGAAACCCCAAGAAAGTGTGGCTTGTCATCAATAATTACACAACTTAAAGGAGATATAGAGACTTCACAATTGGTAAACGCAAACAAGGCGTCTATCGTCTTATCCGGCGAAATATTATTGGGTAAATGAATTAATATTTCAACTTCAGAAGAGGTGTTGTCTTCAATTTTTTTGATTTTGATTTTTCCCTTGTCATTTGCTTTCAGAATAGAGTCTATAAGGGTTGAGGTATTGGTAGAATAAGGGATTTCATTAACAATTAGCAAATTCTTATCTCTTATTTCAATGTTTGCTCTAACACGAAGTTTCCCTCCTCTCAATCCGTCATTATAATTAGACACATCCACAACGCCGCCAGTGGCAAAATCAGGATAGATACTAAAACGTTTACCTTCCAGATGTTTTATGGATGCTTCTATAAGCTCAATGAAATTGTGAGGTAGTATTTTTGTACTCAGGCCAACAGCAATTCCCTCAGCACCCTGAGCTAATATCATTGGAAATTTTACTGGAAGATTTACAGGTTCTTGCTTTCTACCGTCATATGAAATTTGCCATTCTGTAGTTTTTGGATTAAAAACCACATCCAAGGCAAATTTAGACAAGCGTGCTTCAATATACCGTGAAGCTGCGGCACTATCACCGGTTAGAATATTTCCCCAATTTCCCTGAGTATCTATGAGAATATCTTTCTGACCTATATGGACAATAGCATCTCCAATACTCGCATCTCCATGAGGATGGTATTGCATGGTATGCCCTACAATGTTAGCGACTTTCGTGTAACGGCCATCATCCAAATCTTTCATGGAGTGTAAAATACGTCTATGAACAGGTTTAAAACCATCTTCAATGGCGGGCACAGCCCTTTCCAATATGACATAAGACGCATAATCCAAGAACCACTCCTCGAACATTCCGGTGACTTTAATGGATTCGTCTTTAGCAGTTGAGTCAAAATCATCTTGAGAACCAGAAGTCAAATCTAAATCGTCACTCATAAGTTAGGTAAGTTTTTTTCTATTATTTTATCGAGAGATAACTTTAAATATTTCGTTTTTTTTGGGCTCAACATACTGATATTTATATGAATATTTTTATCTGTATATTTTGTTGAGTATACAACGCTTAATCTTCTATAAACCAGAAAATTATATATTTGATAAGTTTTAATTTTTTCTTTTTTTATTTCATGAATTTTAGTTCTATAATTCATGAATTCTGATAGAATTGCACCTCTATTGAGAAAACTAACTATACTGCCCTCACTATCATACTCAAAGTATTTTCCAGCAAAATAAATATAAGTTAACCATAAACCAACAAAAATTAATGAAGCATGATAATATTTATCTGAAGGAAAAAGTTGTTTTCCTAATTGCTGATTCAAAAAAATGATTAGAAAAAAGAGTATCACCGAAAAGTAATAGACAACGGGAATTCTTTTGACTAATTTATGATTACTTAATCTCATGTATTTCTTCTTCAACTTCCTCCACTAGGTCGATTTCCACTTTTAAATTATCGATAATAAAATTCTGCCTATCTGGGGTGTTTTTACCCATATAAAACTCTAAAATCTCTGGAATACTTTTGTATTTATCCAACATCACTGGGTCCAATCGAATGTCATCACCAATAAAATTTTTAAATTCATCAGGAGAAATTTCACCTAAACCTTTAAAACGTGTTATTTCCGGCTTCCCCCTAAGTGCCTTTATTGCTTCTCTTCTTTCGGTTTCTGAATAACAATAGAAGGTTTGTTTTTTATCTCTAACTCTAAACAATGGTGTTTGTAAAATATACAAATGTCCTTCTTTAATCAATTCTGGAAAGAACTGGAGGAAAAAGGTAATAATCAATAATCTAATGTGCATCCCGTCCACATCGGCATCGGTAGCGATAACAATATTATTGTATCTTAAATCTTCTAATGAATCTTCAATATTTAAAGCCGCCTGTAAAAGATTAAACTCCTCGTTTTCATAAACAATTTTTTTACTTAACCCGTAGGAATTTAAAGGTTTACCTTTTAAACTGAAAACCGCTTGAGTATTGACATCTCTGGATTTTGTAATACTCCCACTTGCAGAATCCCCCTCAGTAATAAATAGCGTAGTTTCCAGATACCCTTCTTTTTTGGTATCCTCTAAATGAATTCTACAATCCCTAAGTTTCTTGTTGTGAACGCTTGCTTTTTTAGCTCTGTCTTTCGCCAGTTTACGAATTCCAGAAAGTTCCTTTCTTTCCTTTTCAGCTCTAAGAATTTTCCTGTGGAGCAACTCGGCGGTTTCATTGTTTTTATGAAGGAAATTATCCAACTTTTGCTTTAAAAAATCTAAAATATAAGTTCTTACCGTCGGTAAGTCACCTCCCATATCTGTTGAGCCAAGTTTGGTTTTGGTCTGACTTTCAAAAACAGGTTCCATCACTTTGATACTAATCGCAGAAACTATAGATTTCCTGATGTCGCTGGGTTCAAAATTCTTTTTATAAAATTCTCTTATAGTTTTTACAATGGCTTCTCTAAAGGCAGACTGGTGAGTACCCCCTTGAGTCGTGTTTTGTCCGTTTACGAACGAGTGGTATTCTTCTGAATATTGAGCCTTGCTGAAAGTAATAGCAACTTCAATATCATTACCTTTTAAGTGAATGATTGAAAACAATCGGTCTTCCTCTCTTATTGTATCACTCAATAAATCTTTTAAACCTTCTTCTGAATAATATTTTTCTCCATTGAATAGTATGGTTAATCCTGGATTGAGATAGACATAAATCTTAAGCATTTTCTCAATATATTCATTTCTGAAATTATATTTTTTAAAAATTGCTTCGTCAGGAACAAAGGTAACTTTGGTTCCTCGTCTCCTGGACGTTTCATCAAGATCTTCTTTGTTTATTAAATTACCTTGCTCAAATTCAGCAGAAACTGACTTATTCCCTCTTGTAGATTCCACTCTGAAGTAGCTTGATAAAGCATTTACAGCTTTAGTTCCTACGCCGTTTAGACCAACAGATTTTTTGAAAGCATTGGTGTCGTATTTACCCCCAGTGTTCATTTTGGAAACCACATCCACCACTTTTCCCAGGGGAATTCCTCGACCGAAATCTCTTACAATTACTTTTGAATTCTGAATGGAAACCTCGATGGTTTTACCAGATCCCATGACAAATTCATCTATAGAGTTGTCTAAAACTTCTTTTAATAAGATGTAAACTCCATCATCTGCTCCGGAACCATCACCGAGCTTACCTATATACATTCCTGGTCGCATACGAATATGCTGCTTCCAGTCAAGCGATTTGATATTATCTTCTGTGTACTTTGTTTCTTCTGCCATAATTTTTCTAAACACCGAAATATACTACGATTTCTTTAAAATAAAAATCTGAAGCAAATTTAAAATCTAAGAGTTAGTTTAAATTCTCAATTATGTTTTTATTTTACTCTAAATAAAAAACCTCTATAACGCTGAAGCATAGAGGTTTAAATTCAATTATGATCAAACTCATTATTCTTTGTGCATAAAAGATTGTTTACCGAGTAATTCTTCTTCTGTTTCCTCATGTTCTTCGTCTGGAACACAACAATCAACCGGGCAAACTGCCGCACATTGTGGTTCTTCATGAAATCCAAGACACTCTGTACATTTATCTGCTACTATATAATACAATTCATCACTTACAGGTTCCTGTGCTTCTTCAGAATTCACTTCTTTACCATTTGGGAGTACGATATCTCCTTCTAAATCTGTACCATCAGCGTATCTCCAATCATCTGCTCCCTCATAGATTGCGGTATTAGGACATTCGGGCTCGCAGGCACCGCAATTGATACATTCGTCTGTTATTTTAATAGCCATTTGAGTAATATTTATGTAAGTTTGTTCAAAAATAGCAACACTACAAAGATTAGCCAAACATATGACTTTAGAAACCAGAATAGAGGCATTTTCAAATCTAGGATTTTCTTTACAAAACTACACAGATTATAAAGACTCAGGCTCTAATTTTTCACAAAAATTGACTAATGTTATACGACAGGCTGAGCTACAAAATGCATGGTTTTCTCAAGATCAAATTCACTCTGCATTACAAGAGTGGGCAAAAGCTTTAACCAGAGAAAATTTATCAAACTGGCTTAAAGCCTACAAAACGGAAGGATTTACTAAACAGAGAGTTGCCGTGGTCATGGCAGGAAATATTCCTTTGGTCGGTTTCCATGATTTTTTAAGTGTACTCATTACGGGTCATGATTTCATTGGAAAATTATCCTCTAATGATAGTATATTAATCCCTTTTCTTGCTGAAGAACTTATAAACATTCAACCTGAATTTAAGTCTAAAATCCAATTCACAAAGGATAGATTACCGGATTTTGATGCTGTTATTGCTACTGGCAGCAATAATACCGCTCGTTACTTTGAGTATTACTTTAAAGACAAACCACACATCATTCGTAAAAACAGAAATTCAGCGGTAATTCTGGATGGAACTGAATCAAAAGAAGAATTAGAAAACTTAGGTGATGATATTTTTAAGTATTTCGGTATGGGATGCAGAAACGTTTCTAAACTATTTGTCCCCGAAGGCTATGATTTTGATAGTTTTTTTAAAGCCATGTTCAACTATAAAGACATCATAAATCACCATAAATACGCCAATAATTACGATTATAACAAGGCTGTTTATCTCATGAGTTCTGTAAAATTACTGGACAACGGCTTTTTACTTTTAAAGAAAGACTTACAATTTTCTTCACCAATTGGTGTTTTGTTTTATGAAACTTATTCAGATGAAAGCCAATTGGCACAAAGACTGAAAGAAGAAACTGAAAACATACAATGTATCGTTGGTCGACATAAATATAGCCATATAGATTTTGGACAGGCACAATATCCTAAGCTTTCAGATTATGCGGATGGTGTGGATACTATTAATTTTTTGATTCAAACAAACTAATACGTCATGGAAAGACCTCATAATTTTAGTGCTGGACCCTGTATACTTCCTTTAGAAGTTTTTGAAAAAGCCTCACAATCAGTTATAGATTTGGATGGTTCCGGATTATCTGTTTTAGAAATTTCGCATAGAAGTTCTGCTTTCGTAGAGGTTATGGAAAAGGCCAGATCACTTGCCTTAGAGCATTTGAATTTAGAAAATAAAGGTTATAAAGCCTTATTTATGCAGGGGGGAGCAAGCATGCAGTTTTTAATGACGGCTTATAATCTTCTGGAGACAAAAGCTGGTTATTTAGATACTGGAACCTGGGCTTCAAATGCCATCAAAGAAGCCAGACATTTTGGTGATGCTGAAGTAGTAGCCAGTTCGAAAGAAAGCAATTACAACTTTATTCCAAAAAATTTCAGCATCCCGAAAGGTTTAGATTATTTACACTGCACAAGTAATAATACTATTTATGGCACTCAAATGAAGACGTTTCCAAATTCAGAAGAAACTCCACTCATTTGTGATATGAGTAGCGACATTTTTTCAAGAGAAATCGATTTTTCTCAATTTGGACTTATTTATGCTGGTGCTCAAAAAAATATGGGGCCTGCAGGAGCTACACTGGTTGTAGTGAAAGAAGATATTTTAGGCAAAATATCCCGACAAATTCCTTCCATGATGAATTATGAAGTCTTTATCAAAAAAGAAAGCATGTTCAATACACCGCCGGTATTTTCGGTATATGTATCTATGCTTACCCTGGAATGGTTATCCCGAAATGGTGGCATTTCAGCAATCGAAAAAAAGAATCGGGCAAAATCTGAACTGATATATTCTGAAATTGACAGGAACTCACTTTTTGAGGGCTTTACAGCTAAAGAAGACCGTTCTATGATGAATGCAACGTTTACATTGAAAGACGACAAATTAGCTCCAAAATTTGATGAACTATGGAAGTCGGCCAATATCAACGGGTTAAACGGTCACAGAAGCGTTGGAGGCTATAGAGCTTCTATGTATAATGCACTATCAATTGAGAGTGTAGAAGTCCTTGTGGACGTAATGAAACATTTTGAAAACACTATTTAACTACTTTTAAATGAAAATATTAGCAACAGATGGCTTTTCTGAAGTTGGCACCAAATTACTCATAGACGCTGGTCATGAGGTCATTATAAAAAACATAGCCTCAAATCAGTTGACAAATTATATCAATGCAAACAAAATTGAAGGCATTTTAGTAAAGAGCTCTACTCCTCTTTCGAAATCGATTATTTCTGAATTGACTTCACTTAAATTTATAGGAAATTGCGATAGAAGTTCAAATCATATTGATTTAAACGCCGCAAAACAAAAAAACATTAAGGTTTTTCATGCAGAGCATGCCTGGAGCAATAGCGTTGCTGAACTAAGCATTGCTCACCTCTTAAGCTGTATGAGACATCTTAAAGACTCAAACCGCGAGATGCCGCTAGAAGGAGATCAAAACTTCAATGCTTTAAAACGGTCCTTTTCTGGCGGTAGTGAATTAATTGGAAAAACTCTTGGTCTTATTGGTTTTGGAAAAATAGGTCAGGAAGTTGCAAAGAAGGCCATTGCTTTAGGGATGGAAGTCAAATTCTATGATAAGAATGTAGAATCTGCTGAATTAAATTTGACTTTCTATGACAAGCAGAGTATAAAATTCAATTTAAAATCATCCTCTTTAGATGAACTTTTGTCAACTTCAGATGTGGTAAGTCTTCACACTCCTGAAACTGAAAGCTATCTAATAGGTTCAAAAGAACTTCAAAAAATGAAGCCAACTGCTGGGATTATCAACACTTCCCACAGTAAATGTTTAGATGAGGTAGCATTGGTTAAATCCCTTGAAAATAATGAATTAAGTTTTGGAGCCTTAGATGTTTTTGAAGATGAGCCTCAACCCCCTATTCAATTGCTAATGAATCCTAAACTTTCATTAAGTCCACATATTGGAGGAGCCACACAAGACACGCAGGATCGCATTGCTGAAGAACTCAGTAATCACATCATATCATTTTTGAACTAAACATTATGAAGGCATTTTTTATAGGGTTATTATTAATAGTAAGTCAGGTTGGCTTTTCTCAAACTCAAACTGGCAAAGCATCGTTTTATGCCGACAAATTTGAAGGAAGACCTACGGCCAGTGGCGAGATTTACGAACACAATTTAGCGACGGCTGCTCATAGAAAACTGCCTTTTGGAACCAAAGTAAAAGTCACAAACCTTGAAAATAATAAAACAGCTATTGTTAAAATCAATGATAGAGGACCTTTCATAAGAGGAAGAATCATCGATTTATCAAGATCAATAGCAAATGCTCTTGATATAATCAAAAGTGGAGCTACAGAAGTCAGAATAGAAGTCCTTGATAAAAATGCTTCAGTTTCAAATAAAAAGGCAGAATATGTAGCTACTCCGGCAACAAATAATAAGAAAAAACAAGTAGAACAACTTGCACAGGTAAGAAAAGAAAGCGCTGAAAATTTTAAAAACACAACAAAAGATGATTCTGAGGAAAAAGAATCTTACGAATTAATTGTCGATGAAGTCACTCCAAACTTCTATGGTGTACAGATTGCAAGTTTTTCAGAAAGTGACAATTTGATAAGGTTAGCTTATAAGCTCAAAGCAAGTTATAAAAGCAAAGTTCTTGTTCAGGTTAAAACTGTTGATCAAACCAAATTGTACACTGTAATTCTAGGTCAATTTGACAATAGAAAAGCTGCAGAAGGTTTCAAAACTAATTTACAGGATAAATATCCCGGCTCATTTATAGTAGATATGACTGTAAAGAATTAACTTTAGATATGAACTATTTTATATTTATTCTCTTTCTATCACTTATAATTGGGTGTTCGAGCCAAAAAAAAGGATCTGATCAAAATCCTGATGATTCTGAAATCGTAAATGATACGATTCGTATTGCAAACGATGAGTTGGAATATGAAATTATAATTTTTGAACCTGGCTTTAATTCCTGGCTTGTCACTCAAAAACCAAGAGGCTACTATAGTCAGACTTATTTGGAACAAAGAAATAGGATTTTTGTAACCAATTATAATATCAGAGCTAATAATCCAACGCAGTATGGTCCAGATTTGTATCCAATGCAAATCAACTACGAATATAATGTTGATTATGGCTACGAAGTGAACTACCTCCTGTATAATTATTTCATATATTTTCAAGAGGAATATGGGCAGAGATTGAGATAAGCTTTTGTATTTTTGCGAAATGAAAAAATTAAAAGAACGCTGGGGCATTCAATCCAACTTTCAATTGGTTATCATTTTTGTAGTCTTTGCCATTACAGGCTCATTGTCCGCGTATCTGGCTAAACCAGTTTTAAACTTTATAGGATTATCACGTGAAGTATTTCCAGAACATTTTTTTGGAGGTTTTTTCTACTATTCCCTTAGAATACTGCTTATTTTTCCCATATATCAAGTTCTTCTAGTAGTAATTGGCACCTTATTTGGCCAAAATAAATTCTTTTGGGATTTTGAAAAGAAAATGCTTTCAAGACTAGGACTTGGCTCCCTTTTCAATAATGACTAAATATATTTATAGTTTGTAAAAATATATTATATTCGTATAAACTAATTGATTTTGAATTTCAAACAAATATTGAGTTTACTGCTGTTTATGGTGTTTACGACTACTGTCGTCAATGCTCATGCATTAAGTCATTTGTTTGAAGAAGATAATTCAGCCATAGAGCATTGCAAAACCTGTGATGAATATGTGCTGACTAGTCACGAAGATTTCAGTTTTATCGCTCCTTCTTTTCCAGAATTGACTTTTTACACTTTTGAAACAAAAGTTGAAACTTCAGTTTCATTTCATTTAGAATGCCTTTTTATAATTCGGAAATCAGGTAAATATTACAACAAACCTCCCCCATTTAAACTAGTTTAAAGTAGCCCTTACACTTTATCAATATCACTAGTTTAAAATATTTAATATGATTCAGAAGTTTAGTCTTTTGTACTTTCTCTTAATTCTTAGCCCATTTGTTTTTTCCCAGGATTGTGATTTATCGATTTCAGGTCAAATCATAGACATTCATGATAACACACCTCTTCAGGGTGCTGTAGTTGTTATTCAAGGAACAGATTCAGTTTCGTACAGCGATGAAAATGGTTATTTTGAAATTAACGCGATTTGTAAAGGCCTACTCACACTTACAGTCACTCATCCCTATTGTGAAACTCAGACCAGGAAAATAACTCTTACTGAGGATACCAAAATCAACTTTAAGCTTGAGCATCATCTGGAGGAACTCAATGAGGTTTTGCTTAAAGGGAAACTTTATGATACAGAACTCAACTCTTCTATTTCCAGTCAAATAAAAACTGATGAACTCGAAAGATTTAGTAATGCTTCACTTGGAGATGCCCTGAAAAGCATAAGTGGAGTCTCCTCTTTAAATACGGGAAGCTCTATAGTAAAACCGATTATAAATGGCCTTCATAGTTCCAGAGTTTTGATCATCAACGATAATGTGAGACTCCATGATCAACAATGGGGAGAAGATCACGCCCCTAATGTAGATATCAATTCTGCTGCGAATGTAACTGTTATCAAAGGAGCTTCGGCCTTGAAATATGGTGGAGATGCTATAGGTGGTACTATTGTAATTGAGCCCCAAAAGGCACCTATAAAAGACACCTTGATTGGAAAAACGATATTAAATGGCGCAACAAATGGACGTGGGGGGACACTTTCGTCTAGCCTGATAAAAGCTAATTCCAGCGGATTCAATTACAGAATTCAAGGAAGCTTAAAAAGGCTTGGAGACTTAAAGGCGCCTGATTATCAATTGACTAATACAGGACAACAGGAAAACAATATCAGTTTGGGTGTTGGTCTTAACAAAATAGATTACGGTGTTGATTTCAGTTATAAATTGACAAATTCAGAAATTGGTATTCTTAGAGCTTCGCATATTGGAAATTCCAGAGATCTCGTCAACGCCATCAATAGAAAAGAGCCCTTTTTTAGTGATGATTTTTCTTACTCCATAAATAATCCAAAACAAGAAGTTACCCATCAAATTTTTAAGCTCAACACCTTCAAACGTTTAAAGAATATAGGCGAAGTGAGTTTACAGTATTCATTTCAAAACAACGACAGATTAGAGTTTGATGTTAGACGAGGTGGCCGAAGCGATAATGCGGCTATGGACATGAATTTAAAAACGCATACGCTTATCGCTCAGCTGGAATGGACAGAATTGAAAGATTTTCATTCTGACTTTGGAATAGAATTTAATGCACAGACCAATTCTACCAATCCAAATACCGGCGTAAGACGATTAATACCAGATTACAACATGTATTCTGCAGGTATATTTGCCACCACTATTTACTCTTTGACAGAAAACTGGAAAATTGATGCAGGAGTTAGATACGATTTCAACACAATCGATGCTGATAAATTTTATCAAACCTCCAGATGGCAAAATTTAAACTACGATCGACTATTCCCTGAATTCGAAGTTGAGAACTTTGGAAATCAAATTCTTACAAATCCTAACTTCGATTATCATAATATTTCAGGAGTTATTGGGGCTACACATAGGTTTAAAAATGGGTGGAAACTAATTTCAAATATCGGTTCAGCCAGTAGGGCTCCAAACCCTTCAGAACTGTTTAGCGATGGATTACACCACAGTCTGTCGAGCATTGAGTTTGGTGATTTACAACTTGATTCCGAGCAATCTGTTAAAGCTGGAGTTGGACTTCAGGGAGAGGTTGATAATTTCGGGTTCAGTATTCAGCCTTACTATAATTATATATATAATTTTATCATCCTGGAGCCTGATGGCATTGAAACCACTATACGTGGAGCCTTTCCCTTGTATTCGTACAGACAAACCGACGCCAGACTGTATGGTATAGATGTAAGTGCTAGTTATACTTATCAAAATTTTGATATCCTATCCAATTTAGCCTACGTCAACGGGCAAGATATTAGTAAAGATGAAGCGCTTATCAACATGCCTCCTTTTAATATGTCGAATACCCTAACTTATACCAAAACAGACTGGAATAATTTTTACTTATCTGTCAACAGTCAATTTGTGGCTAAACAAAATCAGTTTCCAGATAATAACTTCAACACAGACATTGTCAATACAACCACAGGTGACTTTGAAAGTGTAATGGTTGACATCAGTTCAACACCTGAAGCTTACCATTTACTTAATTTAAGTACAGGGTTTGAATTTGAAATGAAATCAAAAAAAGTAAGCCTTAATCTTAATATCAATAACCTATTGAACACAAATTACAGAGATTACCTTAACAGGTTAAGATTTTATGCTGACGAAGTCGGCACTAATGCTATGTTACAACTAAAACTCAATTATTAACCCAAATTCAATTTTAAAAATTAAACCTATGAAAACAATCAAATTATTAAGCCTAAGCTTAATTGCCTTAGTGACATTTAGTGCATGTTCAGATGATGACGAAACACCACAACTCATCAATGAAGAGGAAGTCATCACAACCTTAAACGTTTACTTAACTACTAGTGGAGGAACTGAAGAACTTGCTTTTTCATACCGGGACCTTGACGGGGATGGAGTTAATCCTGAAATCAAAACATCAACTTTAAGTGCTAATACGATTTACTCTGGAAGAGTTGAATTTTTGAACGAACTGGAATCTCCGGCAGAAGATATCACAGAAGAAGTTAGAGAAGAAGCTGAAGAACATCAGGTTTTTTATGTGCCGTCAAGTGCATTAAATGTCACAACACAATACCAGGACCTGGATGCTAATGGAAATCCTATTGGTGTAGACTTTAGTTTGGAAACAAATGCTTCAAGCTCTGGAAACATGACCATTTTTCTAATTCACGAAGGGGATAAATCTGCTGAAGGTGCTAGTGAAGGAATCTTGTCCGATTCAGTAGGTGGGGAAACAGATATTCAAGTCACGTTTAATGTCACAGTTGAATAATTAATCCACAAAAAAGATTAAATACTCAATCTTAGGATGAAAATTCAATAATGCTGAGCTGATAGGTAAAAAATCGGAGGGTAAGACTTTATAAAAAGTCTTACCCTTTTTATTTAAAAAAATCTGATCATCTTAAAAGATTTCTGAAATTTAAAGCTAAAAAAGATTTTCTTACATTAGTAAAAATATAAGTTATGACCTCAAGAGATGAATTGGTTTTATCTATAAGATTAGAAATTCCAAATGCTAAAGTTGATCAATCTACCCTCGGTTTAGAATCGTTTCAAAATTCAACCTTAAGACCCATTGCTAAATTTCAAAATGAATTGATTCTTTCCATTTTTGAGAATTATATCAAACGATATAAAAATGTGTTTTATAAGTTAGGAACTGAAGAAAAACTTAACTATATCGAGAATACGGTAAAGAAAGATTCTAAATTTAAAAACCTAATAAGAGGAGTCTTTATGGGACATTTTACTGTTGATGAATATGAGTTTTACCACAAAAATTCTTCAGAAGTCAATAAAAGAATTATTAATTTGACCAAAGAACGTTTACAAACTCAACTTCACTATTTTGAAAAACAAAGTGCATAATACCTTAAGACATTTACATTATCCAAAAGCCTTAAAGCTGAAACGTAAACCTATACAGAATCAAATACCAGGAAAGATAACCTATGTGGGTGAAGAAACTTCTGAAAAGACGGTGATTAATGTCATCAGTTTTAATGAAGAAAAAGTCATTTACCATAACAATTGTCCTGTAGAAAAAGTACTTGATTTAGTCACACACGAAACAGAATTCAAACACTGGATCAATTTTATAGGTGTTCATAATGTTGAAAAACTTGGTCATCTGGGTTCATTGCTCAAAATTCACCCATTGATATTAGAGGATATTGCCAATACTAAGCAAAGACCCAAATTGGATGAGTTCGATGATTATGTATTCTTTGCTCTTAAAATGATTTTTCACAACGATGCTGGTTTATTGATTAAGAATCACTTCGGAATTGTCTTTAACCAGTCTTATATTATCTCTTTTCAGCAATCTCAGGATACTATTTTTAACTCTATACGCGAGCGCATTCAAAATAAAGTAGGAAGGATTCGCATGAGAGGAACAGATTATCTTTTTTATGCCCTTGTTGACGCTGTGGTTGACAATTATTATAATGTTACTGAAACCATAGAAGAAAAAACTGAAAACCTTGAAGACAGAATTTTGAAAGATGCGCATAATGCGTCTACAACAGAGATTCAATTGTTAAAACGAGAAATTTTAAGTGTTCGTAAAGCCATTTTTCCTGCGAAAGAACTCATTAGAAAGCTTCAGGTTTCAAAACATGAGCTTTATGATCAGTCAACAAAAGCCTATATAGCCGATTTATATGACCACATTTTGCAAGTCACAGAAAACGTTGATATTTATCGGGAGATCGTATGGGGATTGATGGATATGTATATGAGTAGTTTGAGTAACAAGATGAACAAAGTTATGAAGGTTCTCACCATCATGTCTTCGATCTTTATTCCCCTCACCTTTATCGCAGGTGTTTATGGGATGAATTTTGAATATATGCCTGAACTCAGTTATAAACCAGCCTACTTTATTGTTTTAGGAATTATGTTTCTAATGGTTATGGCTCTTATTTATTTTTTCAAGAGAAAGAATTGGTTTTAAGGCTTTAAAGAAACCCTATTCAAAATTAAACCTGAAGCTTGAGCAATATGTTCAAGTTTCATTTTGTTTTTACCGTCAATTATTTTTTTGAGATCCTCAAGACTTATTTTGTGCCGTCCTAGGTCTATCAATGCTCCCATCATCAAGCGAATTTGCTGGCGTTTGAAGCCTTCTCCAACTACCTTCAGCACATAGCTAAGCTCAGGGAAAAAATTAGCGGTGTAAATTGAATTCTCTGTGAGTTCACAGACATCGATTTTCCCCTCAGTTTGAGTTTCAGGATTAGGTCGAAATGCGAAAGAATAAAAGTCATGTTCACCCTCAAATAACTTCGCCCCTTTTTTCATGAGTGCAATGTCTAGGTCTTCCTGCAGATTGACCATGAAAGGTGCACAAAAAGGGTGCATTTTCTCTTTTATACAAAAGAAGTAGAGGTATTCTTTGACTTTAGGATGCTGAATGATATTAAAATCAGCTGTGGTTTCTTCTATAGAAAGACATTTTATATCCTGAGGTAGATTTTTATTAAAGACCTCAAGAAATGTATCTAAGTTTAATTCATCTTCATAGATGAATAGCTCGGCGTAAGTTTGGTTAACAGATACCATCGCATCGGTTCTGCCGGCAGCAATCACTTTGAAGCGCTTGCCCTCTAAAACATAATTTAGCGTTTTATTAAGCATGTGCTCAATGGTCAATACGTCTGGTTGTTTTTGCCAGCCATGGTATCGAAACCCTAAATATTGAAGTTGAATGAGATAATAAAATCGTTTATACTGCATAAAATGGCAGGTGACTTACTATTTTTTAATTCTAAACTTTAGAATGTCTTCCACATCTTTTAGTTTAAAACCTTTCTGCTGAAGCAGTATGAGGTAATGAAAAAGTAAATCTGCACTCTCATTCAAAAACAGATCATCATTATCGTCTTTTGCTTCGATGACCACTTCAACGGCCTCCTCTCCTACTTTCTGAGCAATTTTGTTAACGCCCTTTTCAAAGAGACTGGCTACATAACTTTCATCTGGTTTCCCTTCCTCTTTACGCTGTTTGATTGTATTTTCCAAGTGAGTTAAAAATCCAAAGGTGGTTTCATTATCTTCTTTCCAGCAGGTATCTGTTCCTGTATGACAAGTCGGTCCGTTGGGGTGAACGCTGACGAGCAAGGTGTCATTATCACAATCCACTTGGATATCAACAAGATCCAAAGTGTTACCGCTTTCTTCTCCTTTAGTCCATAATCTATCTTTGCTGCGGCTGTAAAAAGTAACCAATTTTGTATCCATTGTTTTTTTGTAGGCTTCTTCATTCATGTAACCTAGCATTAAAACATTTTTGGTCACTGCATCTTGAATAATAGCCGGAACTAAGCCATCATTATTTTTATTAAAATCAATCGTCATAAGTATTTTTTTTATTCAAACCTGTTTATTTTTTATCTTCCCGAATCGAAATGACATTCGAATGTACTCGAAGTAACATCTGACTGCGTTTAAGATAAAATTACCCACAGATTCATTATTTTCAATGTTATATTCTAATAGAAATTCCGTTGGTTTTAAGTTCTTTTTTTAGGTCAGAGATGTCTATTTCCTTAAAGTGAAACACACTCGCTGCCAATGCTGCATCTGCTTTACCCAGTTTGAAGGTATCTTCAAAGTGCTTTACATTTCCAGCACCACCTGAAGCAATGATAGGAATGTGAAGTTCTTCCGACAATTTTGCCAAAGCTTCATTAGCAAAACCAGCTTTGGTGCCGTCGTGATTCATAGAAGTGAATAGAATTTCTCCGGCACCTAATTCCTGAACTTCTTTTGCCCATTCTAATAAATCGATATCTGTAGGTTGCTTCCCTCCTACCAAATGTACTTTCCAGTTGCCGTCGATTTGCTTAGCATCAATAGCTACTACTACACATTGAGACCCAAAACGCTTGGCCACTTCTGAAATTAACTGAGGATTTTTTACAGCCGCAGAATTGATTGACACCTTATCTGCACCTGATTTCAAAAGCAAAGCCACATCTTCAACGGAAGATATTCCGCCACCAACGGTGAAGGGAATATTGATATGCTTAGCAATATCTTCGACTAATTTGGCTAAAGTTTTTCTTCGTTCTTCTGTAGCTGAAATGTCCAAAAAAACCAATTCATCTGCATAGTTATCAGCATAAATTTTGGCTAATTCTACTGGATCACCTGCATCTCGTAGTTCAACAAAATTCACGCCCTTGACGGTACGGCCGTTTTTGATATCCAAACAGGGTATTATTCTTTTTGTAAGCAAAGTCTTCTATTTAGTGTTCTAAAATAAATTTTTCTAATTCTTTTAAGCTGATTCTGTTCTCATAAATCGCTTTCCCAATAATGACGCCTTCACAGCCAATTTCGAATACATCTTCTAAATCCCGAAGATTTGAAATACCGCCGGAAGCGATGAGTTTGAGCTCAGGATTTTTTTTAAGGATAGAGGTATACAAATCAACCGAAGGTCCTTCTAACATACCGTCTTTAGAAATATCTGTTGAAATCACATATTCAATACCTTCCTTTACAAAATCCCTGATAAACTTTTCAATTTGAAGGTCTGAAGATTCTTTCCACCCACCAGTGGCAATCTTACCATCTTTAGCGTCGGCTCCAAGAATAATCTTTTGTGAACCAAATTTAGCAACCCAATCCAAAAATAAAGCTTTATCGGATACTGCTATACTTCCTCCAGTGATTTGCTGAGCACCACTTTCAAATGCAATTTGAAGATCTTTATCAGATTTTAGTCCGCCCCCAAAATCAATTTTCAAACGGGTATGCGTTGCAATGCTTTCAAGAATCTTGTGATTCACGATGTGTTTTGACTTAGCACCGTCCAGATCCACAAGATGTAAATATTCAATACCGCTGTCCTCAAAAGCCTTGGCGACTTCCAGTGGGTTTTCATTATACACCTTCTTGGTGTCGTAATCACCTTTAGAAAGTCTTACACATTGGCCTTCAATGATGTCTATAGCTGGTATTATTCTCATGAATCAAAATTAAAAGTTAGAAGTACAAAGGTAGAAGTATAAAAAGTATAATCTTTACTTTAAGTCTTCCTTCTATCTTCATTTTTTATGTTTCTTCTGGCTGTGTTAATCGAAGCAACAGTAATTGCTAAAAGTTCTTTTCCTTCATTCTTCAAAATCTCAACTTCTTTAGAGTATTCAGGTAAAATTTCACCGAAAATCTCTAACCAATATACACTTTCATCAACTTCCTCTTCTACGATTTTTAGCTTGTTAATAAAATCTGCAGTTGATTTTGCACGTTGTGATGCCCTATAATTTGCTCCCACAGAACTACTACTCCTAATCAATTGATTTACAAAGGCATTATATTCTCTTGATTTTGGAATTTTCAAACAAAAATGCCAGCAATCCATTGCAAATCTTTTAGTTCTATTTAGTAATTCAGTCTTCAATTTTCAAAGGGTATTAAATATTAAACGTACAATAGTCGAAGGAAAAGCAAACATTTTTTTTGACATCTTTCATAGAATTACTTTTTAATTTGTACTTCGAACTTCTAATATAGCACTTCGTACCTCTAATATTTTTCTTTGTATTTCAATTGCTTTTTACTTCGTACTTCTAATATTGTACTTTGTATTTTGTTTACTTTGTACATTTTACTTCGTACTTCTAATATTCAAGTTTATAAAATTCTTCAAAATCTCTTCCCCTAGTTTTCCAGACTTTTCCGGATGAAATTGAACGCCATAAAAGTTGTCTTTATGAAGGGCAACGCTATAGTTTAAACCATAATCTGATGTGGCTATACTGTTTTTGTGAGTTGGGACGTAATAACTGTGTACCAAGTACATATAGGAGTTTTCCGCGATGTTAGTAAATAATTCTGATTTCAAGTCAAATATAATATTCCAGCCTACCTGAGGGACTTTCAAATCTGTTTTGAACTTAACCACATCGACATCAAATATATCTAAGCCTTTGGTATCACCTTCTTCGCAGTGGTTACACATCAGTTGCATACCAAGGCAAATGCCTAGAACGGGTTGTTTCAAATTAGGGATTACAGTGTCCAGACCAGTGCTTTTAAGCATGTTCATGGCACTACTGGCTTCTCCTACCCCTGGAAAAATGACCCGATCTGCTGTTTTAATCGTTTCTGCATCACTGGTTAATTCTGACTCGTAACCTAAACGCTGCAGTGCAAACTCTATACTTTTTACATTTCCAGCACCGTAATCTATTATGGCTATTTTCATCTAAAGTTGTCCTTTTGTACTTGGTAAAATCATTTTTTCAGCATCGCGCTTTACTGCCATTTTTATGGATTTAGCGAAGGCTTTGAAGATAGCTTCAATTTTGTGATGTTCGTTATCGCCTTCAGCTTTTATGTTTAAATTACACTTCGCGCCATCAGTAAAGGATTTGAAAAAGTGTATAAACATCTCAGTAGGCATTTCACCGATTTTCTCTCTCTTGAATTCAGTATCCCAAACCAGCCAGTTTCTTCCTCCAAAGTCAATGGCAACCTGAGCTAAGCTATCGTCCATCGGTAAACAAAATCCATAGCGTTCAATACCGAGTTTGTTGCCTAAGGCTTTGGCAAAAACTTCGCCCAGAACAATAGCCACATCTTCTATCGTATGGTGTTCATCAACCTGAAGATCGCCTTTGGCGAGTAAGTTTATGTCTATATGACCATGTCGTGCTATTTGATCTATCATGTGATCAAAAAAATGAATTCCAGTAGAGATATTACTTTCCCCGGTACCATCCAGATTAATGCTGACTTCTATGTCGGTTTCTTTGGTGGTTCGTTTTAAACTTGCGGTTCTGGTCTCTAACTTCAAAAAGCTGTAAATCTCTTTCCAGGAATTGGTCCTCAAAGCAACAAAAGATTCTAATTCAGAATCAGAATTCTCCGTTTCTCCTTCGCCTAAATTGGTTTTATTATCTATAAAAATACCTTTAGCTCCAAGGTTTTTAGCCAGCTCTACATCGGTCATTCGGTCACCGATGACAAATGAATTTTCAAGATCATAGTCAGATTCAAAATACTTGGTCAGCAAGCCTGTTTTAGGCTTTCGTGTAGGTGCATTGTCTTCTGGAAAGGTTTTATCTATGTATGTATCTTCAAAATAAACACCTTCATTTTGAAAGGTATGAGCGATGAAATTTTGAACCGGCCAGAAGGTGTGTTCAGGATAAACTTCTGTCCCCAGACCATCTTGATTGGTAATCATAACCAGTTCGTAATCCAGTTCAGCAGCGATTTTACTCATGTAGGTAAATACCTCCGGGTAAAACTCTAACTTTTCAAAACTATCGATTTGCTCATCGGCAGGTTCCTTGATAAGCGTTCCGTCTCGATCTATAAATAAAACTTTTTTCATGTGTTAAGTTGTTTTAGAACCTTGAGTAAACTTTGATTTTGCTCTGGAGTTCCAACCGTAAATCTCAAAGAATTTTCGCAAAGATGCTGATTTGTTCGATTTCTAACGACAATTTTTTGATCTAAAAGTTGATTGTATCTATAATTAGCATTATCGACCTTACAAAGTAAGAAGTTGGATTCTGAAGGATAGATATGCTCAATCCAGCTTATCGTTTTAAATGCTTCTGAAAGTAGTTCGCGTTCAGATTTTATAATCTCAACTTGAAATAAATAATTTTCAAAGTTTTGAACGACTTCCAAAGCCTTTTTTTGACTCAATTGATTGATGTTATAAGGTGGCTTAATTTTATTAAGCACTGAAATAATCCGCTCACTGGCAAAACACATTCCTACGCGTATTCCCGCGTGGGCAAGTGCTTTAGAAAAGGTCTGAGTAATGATTAAATTGGGATAATCATTCAATTCTGAAATAAAAGAACTATTGGAAGCGAAATCGATATAAGCTTCGTCAATCACCACCAATCCGTCAAAATCATCCAGAATTGTCTTGATATCATTGATCTGCAATAGATTACCTGAAGGGTTATTTGGAGAACAAATAAAAATTAATTTAGTGTTTTCAGTGATTGATGAAAGCACCGAGTTGACATCAATCTGGAAGCCCCTTTTTAAAGGAACTATAACCGTTTTAATATCGTTTAAATTTGCCAAAACCTCGTACATCCCGTAAGTTGGCGGCATGGTAATAATTTCATCTTCTTTAGGCTCACAAAAGGCTCTAAAAATTAAATCTAGAACTTCATCGCTTCCATTTCCTAGTAAAATATTTTCCTTTGGAATTTGTTTTATGTCAGAAATTGCAGCCTTTAGCTCATGTTGATAAGGATCGGGATAGCGGTTATAATCCGTGTTAAACGGGTTTTCATTGGCATCCAAAAACAGATAATCTTCAGCATCTGCATTGAATTCATCCCGAGCAGAAGAATAAGCAGACATATTCTTCACATTTTTTCTTATCAGGTTATTTAAAATCATTTTCTAATATTATTTATTTTCAACCTCATTTCTTCTCAAAGTCATCGCATTTTTATGAGCCTGTAAGCCTTCGGCTTCAGCCATCAATTCCACGGCTTCACCAATATGTTTGATGCCTTCCTCGGTTATTTTTTGGTAGGTAATCGCTTTGTTAAAACTATCCAGGTTAACTCCACTATACTGCTTGGCATAACCATTGGTAGGCAACGTATGATTGGTTCCAGATGCATAATCTCCGGCACTTTCAGGGGTGTATTTTCCTATAAATACAGAACCTGCATTGTTGATGTTTTCAACAAAATAATCATCATTCTTAGTAGAAATGATAAAGTGTTCAGGACCATAAAAATCAATCAGCTCCAAAGCTGAAGCCTGGTCTTTGACCAAGACGAATTTTGAATTTTCTATAGCTTTAGCTGCCATCTCTTTTCTTGGAAGATCCTTCAATTGATTATCGATTGCCGTTTTCACTTTCTCAATCGTAGCTTCATCAGTAGAAACCAAAACCACCTGAGAGTCGAAACCATGTTCTGCCTGACTTAACAAATCAGAAGCTACAAATTCTGGATTAGCCGTTTCATCTGCCACGACCAAAAGCTCAGAAGGTCCAGCTGGCATATCTATTGCCACATCAAAAGTAGTCGCCACTTGTTTAGCTACTGTTACATACTGATTTCCTGGCCCAAATATTTTATAAACCTTGGGGATAGTCTCTGTTCCAAAAGTCATTGCGCCTATCGCCTGTATACCACCGACTTTAAAAACTTTGTCAATTCCACAAAGCTGTGCTGTATACAAAGTCACAGGGTTGATATTTCCTTGTTTATCTGGTGGCGTGCATAATACAATTTCACTGCAACCCGCAATTTTTGCAGGGACGGCCAACATCAAAATTGTTGAAAACAATGGAGCGGTACCACCAGGAATGTATAAACCTACTTTTTGAATTGGTTTTTTGGCTTGCCAGCAAGTCACACCTGGCTGCGTTTCCACTTTCACAGGCTCAGTTTTCTGAGCATTGTGGAATTTGTGAATATTTGATTTAGCAAGTTGAATTGCAGATTTTAAGTCTTCTGAAACTTGGTCTTGCGCATTTTCAATGTCGGCTTCACTTACTTCAAAACTTTTTAAATCCACACCATCAAACATACTAGTATACTTCAGCACAGCTTCATCTCCACTTTGCTGAATGTTTTTAAAGATATCGTCTACTGTAGTTTCGATGTCTTTAAACGTGCGGGTAGGCCTTTTTAATAACTCAGCCCAGTCTTCTTTCTTCGGAAATTGAATCGTTTTCATTATAATATCATTTTTTCAATTGGACTTACGAGAATACTTTCAGCTCCAGCTGATTTTAACTCATCTATTATATCCCAAAACTTCTCTTGTTGAATGACCGTATGCACAGAACTCCAATTGGTTTCAGCCAAAGGCATTACCGTTGGACTTTTCATGCCTGGTAAAATTTTGATGATATCATCAAGCTTATCGTTAGGTACATTCAAAAGCACATATTTTGTATTTTCGGCTCTTAAAACGGAATCAATTCTAAATAAAAGTTTATCGAGAAGGATTTGCTTTTCAGCATTTAAACTTGGTGAACTAGTTAAAACGGCTTCACTTTTCAAAATAACGTCAGACTCTTTCAGGTTATTTTTGAAAAGCGTACTTCCGCTGGAAACAATATCACATATAGCATCGGCCAGACCGATATTAGGTGCTATTTCTACAGATCCGTTGATGATATGAATGTTAGCCTTAACCTCATGCTTATCTAAAAATTTCTGAAGCGTTTTTGGATAGGAAGTAGCGATTTGCTTGCCTTCAAGATCTTTTACGCTTTTAAAATCAGATTGCTTAGGAACTGCAAGTGAAACTTTACATTTTGAAAAGCCCAATCGCTTTTGGATTAATAAATCTTCCCCTTTTTCGTGAAGCAGATTTTCGCCCACAATTGCTAGATCAGCTATACCATCTCTTAAATACTGAGGGATATCTCCATTTCTCAGATAAAAAATTTCGAGAGGAAAATTGGAAGCATCTACTTTCAATTGATCCCTGCCGTTATTAATCGAAATTCCGCAATCCTTTAAAATTTTCAAAGATTCATCGTGAAGTCTTCCCGATTTCTGAATAGCTATTTTTAATTTTTCCATGTTTTATTCTTCAAATTTTGAAATTAAAAAACCCGTTAAAGCTTTATGCTCAAACGGGTTTTGTATATGTTCTCAACTCTACATATTACATTCCAACCGCGTTGAGCGAGCTAGGTAAGTGATGATGTAGATTATAATTTTTCATTACAATGCAAATTTAAACTAAAAACTTTATTTTTAAAATGCTTTTAAGTTTTTAAGAAAAAATTAGTTATTACCTAATATGATAGGCATTCCATCTTTCCCAGAACCGATAACAATTACTTTTGAATTATCAGATTTTGACAACTCGATAGTAGCTTGGATTCCTTTTTCTCTCAAAACTTTGTCAGTTAAGGATGAATTCAGAATTTCGTTTGCTCTTGCTTTACCTTCAGCCTCAATCTCTACACGACGCTTCTCTTTGGTAGCTTTTTCTAAACGAAATTCATACTCCAAAGATTCCTGCTCTTGCTTCAATTTTCGTTCAATAGCTTGTTTAATCGTGGGAGGAAGAGATACATCTCTTACTAGAATTCTATTCACCTGGACGTACTGATTTTTCAACAATTGCTGAGTTTCATCATACATTTCATTCTGAATAGACTCTCTTTTTTGTGCGTATAATTCTTCTGGTTTGTAACGCCCTACAACTGTTCTTGTTGCAGATCTTACCGCTGGTTGAATTAAACGCGAAATATACTTATCTCCCCTTTCTTTGTGCAATAGTCCTAACTGATCATAAGTTGGTTCAAACCAAATTGTTGCATCCAGTTTAATGTCCAATCCGTTTGAAGACAGAACCTGCATAGATTCATCAATTGTTTGTTGTCTTACTTCGTAAATAAACACTGTATTCCAAGGGGCTACAATATGAAAACCTTCTTCCATAGGTGCTTCATCGGTAACAACACCTCCACCAAATCGCTTAAACAAAACACCAGCCTCACCAGAATTGATGTTTACAGTAGAGTTGGCAATAAAAATAATAGCAATAACAACAACAATTATAATGGGTACTATCGCTTTAGGTAATCTTTCCATAATAATAAAATTTAAATTAGGCCTTTATATTTTCTAAAAAGCCATTCTGAACTCAAAGTTAAGGCTAATAAAAGAATAAGCCATTCAAAATCGATTAAACTCTGTGATTTTTTGATAGATTTTTGAATTGCTTTAGGCTTATCTGCCTTTAGTTTTGAAATTAATTCAGTTCGATTAGAAAAGATGTATATGTTTTCCTTAGATACAAGTTTCTGAAGACTTTTGTTGTCAGCATTTTCAAACTGCAGCTCACCTGAATGGTCTAAAATCTGAAACCGGCCTTCTTTTGTCAGGTCGACTTCTGAACTTTTGATTTTGTAGGCATATTCTCCTGATTCTAGCTTAGACAAGTCAAAAGTATATTCCTCCTCTCCTTTTAATATTCTAAACGTTTTAACATCGCCTGAAATGATATTTTCCAGTTTTATATCAAAATCAAAACGCGTATCACTTTCAAAATTAACATTGTAATACCTCACATTCAAAAATTGATTATCTCCTGAATTTATAACAGGTTCAACTTCAACTATGAGGGTGTTTTTTGATTTTGACTGAGATAAAAACTGAATGATTTTCTGAAAATTCTGATCAAATTTGATAAACGAAGACTTATCCACAAAATGCTTTGCTCTCCACCTCCAAAAATTCTCTCCAAACAATACAGATTGTTTGACGTTGTTTTCTGTTCTAAACATCCATAACGGAGATCCCACATCAACCCCATTCAATTCTTTCCTCAATAAAATTGAATAGTTTTTATTCAACTCCACATCACCGAATTTATCTTTAATTGGTGGATAGTTATTAAAGCTTAAAGCAGAAACCAGAAATAAACTAAAATCTGGATTCAATGCTGTTGTGTACTCCTCGGTTGCCGAAATCAACTCTTTTTGAAACCCAAGATTCAAGTTGTTCAATAAACCATAGTTAGTGTGTGAGCCCCCGATTATAAAATAATTTATTGATTTATCCTTAGCTTGTTTAATTAAATCCTGAAATGAGGCCTGAGGCTGATAGAAAATAAGCAAATCATATTCTGAAAGCTTACTAATGTCATCTGTAGACTTATAGTCAAATTCCAGGTCTTTATTGGACTCTAGTACTCTATTGAAAAAACCGATATCCGGATGGATCAGATCTGAAATCAAAAGTATTTTAGATCTTGAATCTATAACATCAACTGAAACTGTTTTCTGATTATTGATTCTGTTTTTTTCCTCTGAAAGTGGTTCTAATTCCACTTTAAAAACCTTCATCCCAACAGGTTCAGCAATAAGAAGAAATTCAGTTCTCACTGTACCTTTAGAGGGAATTTCGATAGTTTTAGAAGCTAAAACCTTATCATCCTGACTAATTTTCAACCTTTGTGATGTCGATGCAGATGTATTTTGACTTACGAAAACTTCAACAGGGAATTTGTTTTTAAAGTAAGAATAGTTATTGACGTTGATTAAGTCAATTTTTGTGTCCTGAAAGCTTGTTGTGTCACCTAAGATCAAAACCTTTGCCGAAAGATTAGAATTAAAAGACTTGAAATTATAATCCTCACCCAAAGTTTGATTGCCATCCGTCATCAACACAAAAGAAGTTTTGGAATCACCGAATGTATTGGCATAATCAATAGCTTTAGAGATATCGGTGGAAGTTTCAGAAAAAGTTAGGCTGTCTGCAAGTGTAGTTAAGCGGGAACCAAAACTTATGTAGTCCACATCGTAACTCTCGTTTAGTTCGTCATCATCCCGAAGCTGATTCACAAATTGATTCAATTTCGAAGACTTGGATAGTTTTCCTATAGATTCAGAATTATCAATAGCCAGCACTAGTTTTGGTTTTTTAAGACTGTAGCTGGTTGCATCAATTTTAGGATTGATGAGCAAAATTCCCAGCAAAAAAAAAGACAAAACTCTAAAAAGTGCGAGGACTCTTTGGGTTTTGTCTTTAAGTATAGTTCGATATAAAATCAATGTCAAACCCAATGCACATGCAAAATTTAGTAAAAGCAAGAGCAAAAGTTGACTTGTCATCATTATTGGTTAGGTTAACATGCCACCATCTACGCTTAAGGTTTGTCCTGTAATGTAAGAACTCATGTCACTGGCGAGGAAAACGCAGGCATTGGCAATATCCTCGGGCTGTCCTCCCCGTTTTAACGGAATAGCTTGTCGCCAACCTTCTACGGTCTTTTCATCAAGCTTTTCTGTCATTTCAGTTTCTATAAAACCTGGAGCCACTACGTTGGACCTGATATTTCTGGAACCCAATTCTAAAGCTACAGATTTAGAGAATCCAATAATACCGGCTTTGGAAGCAGAATAATTGGCCTGACCAGCGTTTCCTTTAATGCCAACAACAGAACTTATGTTGATAATGCTCCCGTGTCTTTGCTTTAACATGGGTCTTAAAACAGCTTTAGTCAGGTTGAAAACAGAGTTTAAGTTTACTTTGATCACTTTATCAAAATCATCTTCACTCATTCTCATCAACAAATTATCCTTGGTTATTCCTGCATTGTTGATCAACACATCTATGCTTCCAAAGTCTTTGATGATGTCATCTGCTAGTTTTTGAGCCTGGTCAAAATCTGAAGCATCAGACTGGTAGGCTTTTGCATTAACGCCAAATGTTTTAAGGTGGTCCTCTAGTTCCTGAGCAGAGCTTTCAGACGAGTTATAGGTAAAGGCTACATTGGCGCCGTGTTTTGCAAAAACTTCTGCAATTCCTTTACCAATTCCACGGCTACCGCCAGTGATAATTACATTTTTCGAGTCGAGTAATTTCATAAAGCTTTAAGTTTAAATATAAAAAAAGCCCTTGTTTTATAAACAAAGGCTTTTGTATACTAGTATTATTTAGATAAAACTTCTGCTACTTTTTTACCAATTTCAGCAGGAGAATCCACTACGTGAATTCCAGAATCTTTTAAGATTTTTTTCTTTGCCTGAGCGGTATCTTCACTTCCGCCTACAATAGCACCAGCATGTCCCATTGTTCTTCCAGCAGGAGCTGTTTCACCAGCGATAAAACCAATGACAGGTTTTTTACTTCCGCTTTCTTTATACCACTTAGCAGCTTCAGCTTCTAGCTGTCCACCAATTTCTCCTATCATCACTACACATTCCGTATCTGGATCTCCAACAAGCATTTCTACGGCATCTTTAGTCGTAGTTCCAATAATAGGATCTCCTCCTATTCCGATAGCTGTTGTAATTCCAAAACCTTCTTTCACCACCTGGTCTGCAGCTTCATAAGTCAATGTTCCAGATTTAGAGACAATACCAACCGTTCCTTTTTTGAAAACAAAACCTGGCATAATACCAACTTTAGCTTCATCTGGAGTAATCACACCAGGACAGTTAGGGCCAATTAATCTACAGTCTTTTCTTTTAATGTAGTTTGAAGCCTTAATCATGTCTTTAACAGGAATACCTTCAGTAATGGTTATGATTACTTTGATGCCGGCGTCTGCAGCTTCCATGATGGCGTCTGCAGCAAAAGCAGGTGGTACAAAAATGATAGTTGTATCCGCACCTACCTTTTCTACAGCATCAGAAACTGTATTGAAAACCGGCTTACCGAGATGTTTAGTCCCTCCTTTTCCTGGAGTAACACCACCAACGATATTAGTTCCGTAATCTATCATTTGTTCAGCGTGGAAAGAACCCTCGCTCCCTGTAAATCCCTGAACAATTATTTTTGAATTTTTATTGACTAAAACGCTCATAAGTTTGTTTAATTTATGTTGAACAAAAGTAATTTTTTAAGACGAGCCTTAAAAATAATTAAGTATTTAATTGTCTAATTGTGGTCATTAATAAAGGATAAAATGCCATCCAAGCCATCGTCAATAGGTTGAGACATAATATGACCTTTAAAAAGTTGATTGTTTTTTATCTCCCAAATGCTAAAAAAATCTGCTAAACCGATCAAATCTTGAGATTCCATGGTTTCAACGTTGTAAGTAAATCGTGCGCAAACCTTATTATCCTCTTCTATAAGATGAGAAAATTCTGGTGACATGTTTTCAAACGATTTACCCATTTCCTGAGACATTGACTTGAATTTATCATAGTCAAATTGAAAAAAACCCTTGCTGCTACTCCAGTCTATCTTGAGGTCTGGATGTATATATTTTTCAAATTCAGTTGAATTTTTATAATATTTTGAAGTAAAAAAATTTTTGACCAATTCTTTATTACTTTTACTCATAAATTTTTTAATTTTTTGATGATTTCTGGTATTCGATTTATGTAGGCCAGTTCCCTGTATTTCTTTTTGATGTCATCTGCCGGCGTTCCAAAATAAGTGGTATTGGGTTTTAAATTCTTGCTAATCCCTGATTGAGCATAAATAATAACTCCTTTTTCAATGGTCAGTCCACTTGCAATACCAACCTGCCCCCAAATTGTCACTTCGTCTTTAATTACTACACAGCCGGCAATACCGGTTTGTGAGGCGATAAGACATTTTTTTCCAATCACCGTATCGTGACCAACCTGAACATGGTTATCAATTTTGGTACCTTCTCCTATGGTAGTGACACCTGACACACCCTTATCTATAGTACAAAGCGCACCGATTTCTACGTCATTTCCAATTTTAATGCTACCGCCAGAAAGAAGTTTATCATGTTGTGCAGGACGGTTTTTATAATAAAACGCATCTGCACCAAGAACAGTTCCTGAATGGATTTGAACATTGTCACCAATTTCTACACCATCATAAATAGAAACATTGCTGTGAATGATACAGTTATCTCCAATTTTTACATGATTTCCAATAAAAACATTGGGTTGGATAATTGTATGTTCTCCAATTTTTGCTGAAGTTGATATGGGCTGACTAGCAGGTTCAAAAGGAGAGAAATGAGCGGTAATCTTATTAAAATCGGTGAAGGGATCCTTTGAAATCAAAAGTGCTTTTCCTTCAGGGCAATCCACTTTTTTATTAATGAGTACCACACTAGCCTTCGACTCTAAAGCTTTATCATAATATTTAGGATGATCTACAAATACAATATCACCGTGTTCTACGACATGAATTTCATTGATTCCTAAAATTTCAAAATCTGGTTGACCTACAAATTCAGTATTGATGAGCCGAGAAATCTGTTTGAGACTTTGTGGTTGTGGAAACTTCATTTAACTTAACTTATTCTTTGATTCGCTCCTTGTAAGTCCCTTTTTCTGTTTCAACCTTTACTTTATCCCCTTCATTGATAAATAAAGGAACATTGACTTCTGCGCCGGTTTCGAGTGTAGCAGGTTTTGTTGCATTGGTAGCGGTATTTCCTTTAAGGCCAGGTTCAGTTTGAGTCACTTCCAAAACCACGTGAGGAGGCATGTCTACTGACAATGGCAGATTGTCTTCTGTATTGATTAAAATAGTAACCACTTCACCTTCTTTTAATAAATTAGGCATGTCCAAAGCAGCTTCAAGAAGTCGGATTTGTGTGAAGTCTTCTACATGCATGAAGTGATAAAATTCTCCTTCCTGGTATAAAAACTGATATTTGTGAGTTTCGACTCTTACTTCATCAATTTTGTGACCTGCCGAAAAGGTGTTGTCTATCACTTTACCAGTGGTTACACTTTTTAGTTTTGTTCTCACAAAAGCCGGTCCTTTACCGGGTTTCACGTGTAAAAACTCAGTTACTTTAAATATATCATGATTGTATCTTATGCACAATCCATTTCTAATGTCGCTTGTTGTTGCCATAATTTTTTAGTTTGAAAAATATCCTTTCATGATTCCTCTCTGAGAATCTTTTATAAACTGAAGTATTTCGTCTCGTTCTGAAGTGGCCTCCATTTCAGCTTCAATAATGGAAACTGCCTGACTATTATTGTAATTTTTTTGATAAAGAATTCTATAGATATTCTGAATCTCTCTTATTTTATCGGTATCGAAACCTCTTCTTCTCAATCCCACTGAATTTATACCAACATAGGATAAAGGTTCTCTACCCGCTTTTACAAATGGGGGAACGTCTTTTCTTACCAGAGATCCGCCAGTAATAAAGGCGTGACGACCAATACTACAAAACTGTTGTACAGCAGCCATACCAGCAAGAACAGCATGATTACCAACTACGATGTGACCTGCGAGTGTACTATTGTTGGAAAACACACAATTATCCCCAACAATGCAATCGTGAGCAATGTGGCAATAGGCCATGATCCAACAGTTTTTACCTATTTTGGTCTTCATTTTATCGCTAGTCCCTCTGTTGATGGTTACACATTCTCTTATCGTTGTATTATCACCAATTTCGGTAATAGTATCTTCGTCTTCGAACTTTTTATCTTGTGGAACGGCAGAAATGACCGCTCCGGGAAATATGCTTACGTTTTTACCAATACGAGCCCCTTCCATTATGGTAACATTGGAACCAATCCAGGTTCCCTCTCCGATTTCAACATTATTATGAATTGTTGTAAATGGTTCTATCACAACATTTTTGGCGATTTTTGCACCTGGGTGAACGTATGCTAGAGGTTGATTCATATTATTTAGTTTTTACAATTTGTGCCATGAGTTCAGCCTCACAAGCTAATTTATCATTTGCATAAGCATAACCTTGCATATGACAAATTCCACGGCGAATAGGAGTTATAAGCTCCAATTTAAAGATAAGTGTATCTCCTGGAACCACTTGTTGCTTAAACTTAACATTATCTATTTTGATAAAGTAAGTTAAATAGTTTTCAGGATCTTCTACAGTGCTTAAAGCCAAAATACCTCCGGTTTGAGCCATGGCTTCAATCTGAAGCACACCAGGCATGACTGGTTTACCAGGAAAATGACCTACAAAAAAAGGTTCATTCATGGTCACGTTTTTTGTCCCGATCACCGACTTATCTGTCAATTCAAAAATTTTATCTACAAGCAAAAATGGTGGTCTGTGAGGAAGTCTATTCATAATTTCCGTCACATCGTAAAGTGGAGGCTTGTTAATATCAAACTTAGGAACCTTATTTCGTTTTTCAAGTTTAATGATTTTAGCAAGCTTTTTAGCAAACTGAGTGTTGATGGAATGCCCGGGCTTATTTGCAATAACTTTACCTCTAATATGTGTTCCTACCAATGCTAAATCTCCAATAACGTCTAATAATTTATGTCTAGCAGCTTCGTTTGGATAATGAAGCGTAAGGTTATCTAAAATTCCGTTGGGTTTTACTGAGATTTCATTTTTACCAAAGGCCTCCTGCAATCTTTCCATTGTTTCAGGTGATAGTTCTTTATCAACATAAACAATGGCATTGTTGAGATCGCCACCTTTTATAAGACCATTAGCAAGCATAGCTTCCAGCTCATGCAAAAAACTAAATGTTCTTGAATCAGCAATTTCCTTTTTGAAATCACTCATTTTATTAAGGTAGGCATTCTGTGTTCCTAATACTTTTGTGCCAAAATCTACCATTGTAGTCACCTGATACTCATCAGCTGGCATAACAATAATTTCGGATCCAGTTTCTTCATCTTTAAAAGAAATGACTTCCCCGACAATAAATTCATCTCTGGGAGCATCCTGTTCTTCTATACCAGCTTCCTCCAAAGCTTCTACAAAAAACTTAGATGAACCATCCATAATTGGAGGTTCTGAAGCATCCAGTTCCAAAAGTACATTATCGATGCCTAAGCCAACACAGGCTGCAAGCACATGCTCTGAAGTTTGAATAACAACCCCGTTCTTTTCAAGACTTGTTCCTCTATCGGTATTGGTAACTAAAGCAGCATCTGCTGGAATGACAGGTTCCCCTTCCAGGTCTGTTCTTTTAAAGGCGAGCCCATGGTTTGTAGGTGTTGGTTTAAAAGTAAGGGTAACATTTTGACCAGTATGAAGTCCAACTCCCTGAAGAGTAACTTCTTTTTTTATGGTGGTTTGATTAGTGATTTTCATTCTTGGAAAGTTGTTTTTCAATAGTGTCTATGCGGCTGATAATTTTTGGGAAATTTCGGAAATGAACATACGATTTATTGAAATCGCTATATCCAAACGCTGGAGAACCTTGTATAGCTTCGTCATCTTTAATATTTCTTCCAACCCCAGTTTGAGCTTGAATTTTGACGCGATCACCAATTTTGATATGTCCAGCTATCCCCACTTGCCCGCCAATAAGACAATTTTTTCCTATTTTGGTAGATCCGGCAATACCCGTTTGTGCAGCTATTGCAGTATGTTCGCCTATCTCTACATTGTGAGCTATTTGAATTTGATTGTCCAGCTTTACTCCTTTCCTTATAATAGTGGAACCTAAAGTGGCTCTGTCTATAGTCGTAGCGGCACCAATATCCACGTAATCCTCTACAATAACGTTTCCTATTTGTGGGATTTTTGAGTATTCACCATTATCTGAAGGTGAAAATCCAAATCCATCCGCACCAATAATGACACCGCTATGAAATGTGCAATGACTCCCTATTTGTGTTTCAGAATAAATTTTACTTCCCGCAAATATGGTGACATGGTCCCCTATAGTCACATTGTCTCCTATGTAAACGTTTGGATAAATTTTTGCTTTGTCACCTATGACAACATTCTCTCCTATGTAAGCAAAAGCTCCTATATAAGGTTCTTCTCCAAGTTTAGCCGAATCTGATATTGAACTTGGGGTTTCTATTCCTTTTTTGTCTAGCTTAATTTGATTGTAAACTTCAAGTAATTTTGAAAAAGCCTCGTAAGAATCTTCTACCTTGATCAAAGTAGTAGATAAAGGCTGATTGTTCTTAAAACTTTTATTGACTATACATATACTAGCCTCAGTTTCATAAATATACGAAGTGTATTTAGGATTGGATAAAAAAGTAAGTGAACCTTTCTGGCCTTCCTCTATTTTAGAAAGCTTATCGACTTCGGTATCGGGGTTACCCTCGATAACTCCATCTAGTATGTCTGCTATTTGTTGAGCTGTAAATTTCATCGTGGCAAAAATAGAAAAAAACGGTTAATTATAGGATTTTGGATAACATATGTAATATTTGATAACTGTCTTTGAAAGCGCCTTTAGGTTCAATTGGTCTGAGGCTGAAGAAACATCTTTTATTTCTCCATTTTTAAACCACATATTAATGTGTTCTTTATCAGGCTGATAAGCAAGGTTTGAGGTAGAACCGTCAAAAACAAAATAATTAGCTTCAGCTTCAGAGATATTAAAACTCTGCTGAACTTTTTTCAAATATTCTTCGAGTTTACTTGGATTAATAGGTTCATTTCTTAACTTAATTTTTAGTAAGTCCCTGTTTAGGATCATTTGACTTAGTTTACTCAACACGAAATCCTCATGATACTGCCATACTTTTAAAGCCGAAATAATGTCATAATCATCCAATTTTGAAAATAACTCTAAAGTGATATCATCAAAGTTTTCTGAATCAATTTTATGTCTTAAAAAATAATTTAAAGTTGAATTTTCAATGCTTTCCTGAGTCGTTTCAAAAACCAATTTTGCTCTACGCAGTAATTTAATAAGGATTTGCTCGGCACATAGGCTTGTTTTGTGTAAATACACCTGCCAGTACATCAGTCTTCTGGCGACAAGAAATTTTTCTATTGAATAAATCCCTTTTTCTTCCACCACAAGTTCATTATCAACTACATTCAGCATATTGATAAGTCGTTCACTATTGATGTTCCCCTCAGCTACACCCGTATAAAAACTGTCCCGCTTAAGGTAATCGAGTCGATCTATATCCAATTGACTTGATATGAGTTGACAAAGAAATTTCTTTTTGTGATTTCCTCTGAAGATGTCAATAGCTAAATCCAATTGTCCGTTAAATTCTGAATTCAATTTATTCATAAATTCTAAGGATAGATATTCATGAGACAAATCACTAACAATAGAATGCTCCAACGCATGAGAAAATGGGCCGTGACCTATATCGTGAAGCAAAATCGCAATAAGAACCGCTTCTTCCTCTTCATCAGAAATTTCGATCCCTTTTGATTTTAAAATGTCCAGCGTTTTTTTCATGAGATGAAGGCAGCCCAATGCATGATGAAACCTGGTATGGTTTGCTCCCGGATAAACCAAATGAGACAATCCCATCTGAGTAATTCGTCTTAACCTTTGAAAGTAAGGATGTTCTATAAGGTCAAAAATTAAAGGACTCGGAATGGTAATAAATCCATAAATTGGATCATTTATTATTTTAAGTTTGTTTCTTTGATTCAATTCAATTCTTTTTTAAAAAACAAATATACAGCTATATATGTCAAAGATAAAAGTACTTTGGGTGGATGATGAGATTGATCTACTGAAGCCTCATATTTTGTTTTTAGAGAAAAAATCTTATGAAGTAACAACCTGCCAAAGTGGTACTGAAGCTATAGATGAAGTTGTCAAAACCAATTTTGACATTGTTTTTTTAGATGAAAACATGCCTGGTCTTACAGGTTTGGAAACTCTAAACGAATTGAAAGCCATCCGAAGTGACTTGCCTGTCATTATGATTACCAAAAGCGAAGAAGAGTATATCATGGAAGAAGCCATAGGCTCTAAAATTGCAGACTACCTCATAAAACCTGTCAATCCCAATCAAATTCTTCTAAGCCTAAAGAAGAATCTAGACCATACTAGATTAATCTCGGAAAAAACAACTTTAAATTATCAGCAGGAGTTTAGAAAGATCTCAATGGAATTAACCAACGTAAACTCCTACCAGGAATGGATAGACTTATATTTAAAATTAATTTACTGGGAGCTAGAGCTAGAAACCGTTGAAGACAGTGGAATGTTTCAAATTCTTGAATCTCAAAAGAATGAAGCCAATATTCAATTCTGTAAATTTATAGATAAGAATTACCCCACCTGGTTTGAGAAAAACGCTGACGCTCCCACTCTATCTCACACGCTTTTTAAGTCTAGAATATTACCAGAATTGTCCAAAAAGCAGCCAACCCTTTTAGTTGTAGTGGATAATTTAAGATATGACCAGTGGAAATCTTTTGAATCTACAATAAACAATCATTATAAAAAAAGCAGGGAAGAACCGTATTTCAGTATTTTACCAACGGCAACTCAATATGCTAGAAATGCTCTATTCTCTGGTTTGACTCCGGCAGACATGGAAAAGCTTTATCCAGAATATTGGTTAAATGACACCGATGAAGGCGGGAAAAATCAGTACGAAAAGGAGTTTTTAGAATCCCAGCTTAGCAGACTCGGAAAGGATTACAAATTTCAATACCACAAAATAACTACTGTTTCAAAAGGTAAAAAATTGGCTGAAAATTTCAGAAGCCAGAAAGACAATGACTTGACTGTACTGGTCTATAATTTTGTAGATATGCTGTCTCATTCCAAAACTGAATTGGAAGTGATTAAAGAATTGGCTTCCAACGATAAATCCTACAGATCTTTAACTCAAAGCTGGTTTAAAAACTCCCCATTGCTGGATATTATCCAGCAAGCACAAGGTTTAGGTTTTAAATTGATAATGACCACAGACCATGGCACCATCAATGTAAAACACCCATCCAAAGTCGTTGGAGACAAAAACACAAGTTTGAACTTGAGATACAAAACAGGTAAAAGCCTTACTTACAATGAGAAAGATGTGGTTGTCGCAAAGGATCCTAAAAAAATTCAATTGCCAAGCATCAATATGTCGAGTTCTTTTATTTTTGCCAAAGAAAATTATTTTCTGGCTTATCCCAATAATTATAATTATTACGTAAACTATTATAGAAACTCATACCAACACGGAGGCATATCTTTGGAAGAGATGATCATCCCTTTTGTGGTGATGGAACCTAAATAAACTAATGAAATTAAATTATAAACTAGAAAATCTTGAGCGTATTGCCTCCGAAATCCTAGAACAGGCGAAGTCAAAATACATTTTATTTTCGGGTGAAATGGGAAGTGGGAAAACGACTCTTATCAAGGAACTCGTTAAAAAATTGGGTAGTCACCATCAAGTGTCCAGCCCTACTTTTTCACTGGTAAATGAATATGAAGGTGAAAACTCAGCCATTTATCATTTTGATTTTTATAGAATAGAAGATGAGACCGAAGCTTATGATATGGGATTCGAAGATTATCTTGACGATTCTCACTATGTATTTATAGAATGGCCGGAAAAAATTTCTAATCTTTGGCCGGAACATTACAGTCACGTCAAACTTGAAGTAAATGAGAATCAGTCTCGTTCTTTGACTTTGAATGAGTTTTAAATGAATAAGAAGGCTTTCCGATTTATTTTAATTATTTTCGCTTAACTAATTATTTCAATGAATTCACATTCTGCAAATTCACCATTTTCTGCTTCTGAATTACTTCCACAAGAAGAAATGCTTGAGATTCAGCGTTCTAAAGGACAATTGTTTATAGGTCTTCCTAAAGAAACCTCCTATCAGGAAAAACGAGTTTGCCTTACTCCAGATGCTGTTAATGCTCTAACACAAAACGGTCACAGAGTTTTAATTGAAAGCAATGCTGGTTTGCAAGCTAACTTTAGCGATAAAGATTATAGCGAAGCTGGTGGAGAAGTGACTAAAGATACAAGTAAGGTTTTTGCTTGTCCTATTATTCTGAAAGTTGCCCCTCCTTCTGAAGATGAGCTAGAAATGATAAAGCCTCAAGCTATATTAATTTCAGCTTTACAATTAAAAACACGAAAAAAATCATATTTCGAAACTCTTGCAAAAAAAAGAATTACAGCTCTTGCTTTTGAATTTATTAAAGATGAGTTTGGTGGTTATCCTGCAGTGAGGGCCTTGAGTGAAATCGCTGGGACGTCTTCCATTTTAATTGCAGCAGAGCTTTTATCGAATATGTCTGGAGGAAACGGACTCATGCTTGGAAATATAAGTGGAGTTCCTCCTGTAGAAATTGTCATTCTTGGAGCCGGAACAGTTGGTGAATTTGCTACTAGAAGTGCTTTAGGTCTTGGCGCAGGGGTAAAAATATTTGATAGTTCTCTAACAAAATTACGCTGCTTACAAAGCAATATGGGACAACCTCTGTTTACATCTACTTTGCAACCAAAGATTTTACTTAAAGCGCTGAAAAGAGCAGATGTAGTGATAGGTGCTGCAAAGGGAAATAACAGAGCTCCTGTCATAATTTCTGAAGAAATGGTGAAAAAAATGAAAAAAGGTGCTGTCATCATTGATGTAAGTATAGATATGGGTGGTTGCATAGAATCTTCTGAGATGACCACTCACGACAGTCCTACTTTTGTAAGACATGACGTAATTCACTATTGTGTGCCCAATATACCCTCTAGATATTCCAGAACAGCCTCTTTATCCATAAGTAATATTTTCACTCCTTATCTGCTTCATGTAGGAGAAGAAGGAGGGTTGGAACCTGCCTTAAGAATTGATGCCGGACTAAGAAACGGACTTTACTTTTACCATGGGATTTTGACTAATAAATCTGTTGCAGAATGGTTTGATCTCAACCATAGAGATCCTAATTTACTTATCTTTTAAAACTATTTCATGAAATTTATTCAAAGACTTGGCTACTATTTGTCTGGATTTGTCGTAGGTATAATTATGCTTATGTTTTTTTTAGGCGGCAAAAAAACCTCTTGTGACTGGGGACTGGATGCCAGAGTTTTAAAAGACATCCGAAATAAGGAACGTGTTGTTTCTGAGGATGCTCTGGTTTTTTTCAAAGAAAAACAGATAGATACTTCCTATATTTCCTATATCTTAGAAGCCGGGGATATAAATTTCAAACAAAGTAACATTGAAGCTAAACCTTGTAAAATCTATCAAGTTGAAGGTGAAGTTGACGAACAAAAGTTAGGTTTAATATTTGAAAATTGCGATTCTACTGCAGTTTTAAAAAGAGTCTTTAATTTAAAATGATTTTGTTTTTTTATGTTCACTTTTATTTTATGTTTGTTAAAACCTAACTCAATTTAGAATGAAACGTATCATCATCGATTACAAAAAACTTACCCCCGAAATACTTTCAATGCTTGTTCAAAAATACCCTGATGGATACGATGATCGGGATGTTTTGGTTTTTAAAAATTCAAAAAATGAAACTGTAGAAGCTGTAGAGGTAAAGACTGAAGATACGACTTACCTTGTAAAGATTAGTACGAGATTAGAAGATACAATGACCAAATTTGACGTGGAAGACTTTGAAACTGATGAAATGGACATGAATTATGTGGATTTACCTCAAAGCGACAATGAAGACGACGACTAAGATTAAGTGATTTATTATCAAACCCTTATAATTTAAAAGTCAGCTGTGTCTGGCTTTTTTATTTTCAAAACATTAAGAAATTACTTTGATGCATCAAAGTAATTACTATATTGAAAATTATTATATACCAATATGAAAAAAATCCTACTCTTATTATCGATTATTATTTTGAGCTGTCAGTCTAAACCAACTCAAGATAAAGAAGTCGATGAAAACGCAAAAAGATTTTCCAGAGATTTAGATGAAATAAAAGAAAGCGGTGTTTTAAAAGCACTCACCATATACTCTGGAACTACCTATTTTTTATATAAGGGTAGACCTATGGGGTTCGAATATGAATTATTGGAAAGACTTGCCAGTGATCTGGATGTAGAGCTTGAAATGATAGTCGCCAAAGACGAAAACAAACTTATTGAACTCCTACAGAAAGGGGAAGGTGACCTTTTAGCCTATGGGTATACCATAACCGAATCTAGAAAAAAACGCATTAATTTTACAACACCACTCTACTTATCACATCAAGTTTTAATACAAAGAAAACCTGAGAACTGGAGACGGATGAAATTACACGAGATCAAAAATTACCTGGTAACCAATCCTGTAGAACTTATTGGAGATACTATTTCAGTGAAACAAAATTCTTCATACGCCTCACGTGTCAAAAATTTATCTAATGAATTGGGGGGTGAAATCGTTATAGACACACTTGAAGGCACTTTATCAACTGATAAAATCATTAAAATGGTTGCAGATGGTGATATTAAATATACCATTGCAGATGAAAATATTGCTTTTATCAATTCTTCCTATTATCCCATATTAGATATCAGTACATCTTTGAGTTTATCTCAACGAATAGGATGGGCCGTAAGGAAAAGGGATACTCAGCTACTGGCCAACGTGAATCAATGGTTAGAGAATGCAAAAAAAACCACAGACTACCATGTCATTTATAACAAGTATTTCAAAAACAAAAGACTTTATAAAAAAAGAGTGAAGAGTGATTTTTATAGCATAAATGAAAATAAGATTAGCCCTTATGATGACATTATCAAAAAGAACGCAGATATTATCAATTGGGACTGGAAGTTATTAGCTTCTGTTGCTTACCAAGAATCACAATTCAAACCAAATAGAGATTCCTGGGCTGGTGCTAGTGGTTTAATGCAGATAATGCCTGCAACGGCAAGAGAACTTGGAGTTACAGACCCTTACAATCCAAACCAAAGTTTAAAAGCTGGAGCCAAATATTTAGATCAAATGATGCAAAGCCACAAAAATATTAAAGATAGTGTTCAACAGATAAAATTTGCATTAGGTTCGTATAACAGTGGTCTTTATCATGTGAAAGACGCTCAAAAACTAGCCGAAAAACAAGGCTTGGACCCTTTAGTTTGGGATAACAATGTTGAACTTGCTTTGCTTGACCTGAGTTTCCCCGAGCATTATAACAAACCATTCATCAAATATGGTTACGTAAGAGGAGAAGAACCCTTCAACTACGTAAGAGAGATTTTTAAAAGGTATGAACATTATCAGCAGTTTATTGAAGATTAATTAGACTGTTGTTGGTTAAGAATGGATTTCAATTTAGATTTCATGTCTTCAGAAGCATCGATAAGCATTTTTTCATCAGACGGGTACTCCACTGGACTTCCTCTTAACAGAAAGGCTTCATCTTTGTTTAAAACTCTTCTGTCTCCTTCAAAATCTGCGAATTTATTTTCAAAAGCAAAAGAACTTTCTAAAGGATAAGAGTTTATTTTTTGATCTGAATTCAGGTCGAAGTAATCCACTTCAGCCATAACCACAACTTCCTTAGACTGAACAGTTTCATATAAAATACCACTTGCTTTCACAAGAACATCTTCCCTGATTTTATTGCCTTTTTCGTCTAAAATGAACTCTCCATTTCTATCTTTCCTGTATCTCCAACCATCTACTATTTCTCTTTGTAAAGTGATTTGCCTTTCAAAAAGGCGTTCCGGAGAAAACTGAATTGAAGTAAAATGAACCTCCACAGAATAATCATAAGACACGTTTTCTCGAGGATCAACGTGGTATTCTGTCCAGAAATCATCTAAGTTATAGGCCGTAAAGTTGAGTATCCTCTCCTCTACCTTAAGAGGAATTATTTGTTCTGTATCATTAAATAATGAAATCAAAATAAAATCAATTCCCTTCAGATAAGCCTCTCTTTTTAAATCCGATACGTTTTTATATTCTGGATCCAAATTTTCTAGCTCTACAAAACTATTATAAGCTATGCGGCTATCGATTTTATTATTAGTGCTTAAAAGATCAGTAGCTTTTTGGTACAGGTAATCGGCATAATTTTCTTTTTCAACAATTATGTTTTCACTAAAATCATAGAATTCAAAAGCAATGGTTTCCCCTTCTTCATTCTGAAGTGGTGATAAAGGTTTAATTCTATTTTGAATACTTTGAAGTCTGACATAAGACTCATAAATAGACTTTGAATTGTCGTTTAGTGTTTCTTTCTCCAGAAAGTTTATTCGCTCTAAAGTAGACGCTCTGTATTTTTCAAAAGACTGTTTGAGTAAGCTTGCGTAGGTTCCGCTCTTATTATTTTGTTTGTTTTTTTGAAGCTGTTCTATAGACCTGTCAATTGCTTCTATAAAATTTCCAGAATTGACTGCTCGTTGAGTTTTTTTAATAGAATTGCAAGAAAATAGACATAAAACAACAACAAAAAGTAAAGTTTTTTTCATAATTCACATCTTATAAGACACTTCTAATATAGTCAAAACTAATATACTATAGAATTTATTTATCAAATTCTCAAAAGCATAAGAAGTTTTATTTAAATTAAGTCTAAATAAACTTGTGGTATTCAAAGTTGGCTATTAATTTTGCACAAAAATAAGTTTAATTATAATTAATCTAAATAAATTTAGAATGAATTTAAAGCGCATTACAGCTAGTTTGTTATTTCTAAGTACAGGATTTTTAACAGCTCAAAATCAAAAGCCGATAGCAAATGATTCCATTCAAGATTTAATGGAAGTTACTATTATAGCTAACAAACTTTTAGGCAGCAAATTTGAAGCTAGAAACCGGACAGGTTCTGCCTATTTCCTATCTAAACAAGAGCTGGAACAACAAAATTATTTTGATATCAATAGGGTTTTAGGCCAGGTTCCAGGGGTAAACATTTATGAAGAAGATGGTTTTGGTTTAAGACCAAACATAAGTTTGAGAGGAACATCTCCAGAGCGTTCTTCTAAAATAAACATCATGGAAGATGGAATTCTAATGGCTCCGGCGCCTTACAGTGCTTCTGCTGCTTATTATTTCCCGAATATCAATAGGATGCAAGCAGTTGAAGTTTTGAAGGGAAGTAGCCAAATTCAATACGGACCAAATACCACAGGTGGTGCTATTAATTTTGTTTCAACAGAAATTCCATCAACCTTTAAAGCAAATGCACGTGCCAGTTACGGTTCTTACAGTACATTCAACGGATATGCCAATGTGGGTGACTCCTTCAAAAACTTTGGTTATATGGTCGAATATAACAGAAGACAGTCTGATGGTTTTAAAAATCTGGATAAGGGTGGTAACACGGGATTCGAAATGAATGATTTAGTTGCTAAGTTCAGAGTCAACACAAATCCTGAAGCTAGTGTTCAACAGTCCTTAGACTTCAAATTTCAATATTCTGATGAAGAGTCGGATGAAACTTATCTCGGCTTAACCAACGAGGATTTCAGAAAAACCCCTTTCAGACGCTATGCAGGTTCGCAAAAGGATCTGATGAGTACAGATCATACCCAATTCATGTTAACGCACACGGCAAATTTTTCGGATTATTTTAGGGTAACAACTACTGCTTATCGAAACGATTTTAAAAGAAATTGGTATAAATTGAACGATGTTTCTGCAAATGGACAATCCACAAGTATTGCAAATCTTCTTGATAATCCAGGTGATTTTCCTCTCTTATTTGGGATAGCAAATGGTTCACAAGATTTTGCAGGATCTGCTTTAAATTTAAAAAACAACAATAGAGCATATTACTCTCAGGGCATCCAAACCAAAGCAGATTATCATTTCTTAACAGGTGATGTATATCATGATATTGAAGTTGGATTAAGATTACACCAAGATGAAGAAGATAGATTTCAATGGAAAGACGGTTATAACATGATAGATGGCAATATGAATTTAGTAAATGCTGGTGTTCCAGGGACAGATTCAAACCGAATAACCGATGCTAATGCTTTTGCAGCTCATGTCTTATATAAATTGAAATATGGAAAACTTACCATTACTCCGGGGATTCGGTATGAAAATATAAAATTGGAAAGAAATGATTATGGCAAAAACGATGTAAATAGGACGGGGTCTGATCTTTCATCAAGGTCTAATGAAACCAATGAATTTATACCAGGTATAGGAGCAAATTATAAACTGAATAGAGAATTCTCTTTGTTTGGAGGTATTCACAAGGGATTCTCCCCTGGAGGAACTCGCCCAGAAGAAAGTTCTGAGCAGAGCGTGAACTACGAATTGGGAACTCGTTTCAACCATAACGGTCTATCTGGAGAAGTCGTAGGTTTCTATAATGACTACAGCAACTTGCTAGGGAGTGATTTTGCAGCATCTGGTGGTGTTGGAACATTAGATCAGTTTAACGCTGGTGAGGTAAATGTAGCTGGAATTGAGGCACAAGCAGGGTATGATTTCTTGAAGAGTAATTCAAATTTTAGCTTACCCCTTACAATAGCCTACACGTTTACCGATGCTACTTTCCAAAATTCATTCGATAGTAATGTTGGAATTTGGGGAACAGTAGAAAATGGAGATGAAGTTCCATACCTCTCAAGACATCAGTTCAATATAGGATTGAGTTTCATTGCCACTAAATTTGAGGCCCATGCCAATGCTAGATATAGAGGAGAATTCAGAACACAGGCGGGTTCAGGAAGTATTCCTGCCAACGAGAAAGTAGGAAGCAATTTTCTAGTTGACCTCTCTGTAAAATATCACCTCAATAAGAATTTAAGTTTAACCTCAAATCTTATTAATGTATTAGATAATGAATATGAAGTAGCTAGAGTTCCCGCTGGATTAAGACCTGGCCATCCTTTTGGTGTCTATGGAGGTTTTGAATTTAGATTTTAAGTCATTTGAATTAGTTTTCGTTTATAGTAAAAAAAGCTTGAATTTTAGGATTCGAGCTTTTTCATTTTCAGTCCTTCTAGTTCATCTTGATTGTATCGTTATCTTTTATTAATTTTCATTAAAACTGTCAAAATGTTAGTTAAAAAGAATATTTAGCTGTCAAAATGTCAATAATATAATTAGGTACATGGTTTGAAATCTATATTTAAAATTGAAAACATGGATTTTAAAAACTTCACAATAAAAACGCAAGAAGCTGTTCAAAAGGCTCAGCAACTTGCTCAGGAATTAGGACATCAACAAATAGAAAATGAGCATATATTTAAAGCTATTTCTGAAGTTGATGAAAATGTTACCCCGTTTCTGCTGAAAAAACTGAATGTGAATACTCAGCTTTTTCTTCAAATACTCGATAAAAATTTAGAAAACTTTCCTAAAGTGTCTGGTGGCGATATCATGCTTTCAAGAGAAGCAGGAAAGACCATCAACGAAGCGAGTATTGTTGCTAAAAAAATGAATGATGATTATGTTTCCATAGAACATCTCATATTAGCTATTTTCAGAAGCAAAAGCAAGATAGCACAGGTTTTAAAGGATCAGGGAGTTACAGAGAAAGCTTTGGAATCAGCTATTCAAGAACTTAGAAAAGGAGATAGGGTGACTTCCCAAAGTGCTGAGGACAACTACAACTCTCTTGAAAAGTATGCTAATAACCTCAACAAAATGGCTGAGGAAGGTAAACTAGACCCTGTCATTGGACGGGATGAAGAAATACGAAGAATACTTCAGATACTTTCCAGAAGAACCAAAAATAACCCTATGCTAGTTGGTGAGCCTGGGACTGGTAAAACAGCTATTGCAGAAGGTCTTGCTCATAGAATAATAAATGGTGATATTCCTGAAAATCTAAAATCTAAGAAGATATATAGCTTAGATATGGGTGCCCTTATTGCTGGCGCCAAATACAAAGGTGAATTTGAAGAACGTCTAAAAGCAGTTATTAAAGAAGTCACCTCCAGCGATGGCGATATTGTTTTATTCATAGACGAAATTCACACACTTGTAGGTGCTGGGGGTGGCCAGGGTGCCATGGACGCCGCCAATATTTTGAAGCCTGCTCTTGCCAGAGGAGAGTTAAGAGCTATTGGAGCCACTACGCTGGATGAATTTCAAAAGTACTTTGAGAAGGACAAAGCTCTTGAGAGACGTTTCCAAAAAGTGACTGTAAATGAACCAGATACCGAGAGTGCTATTTCAATCCTCAGAGGAATTAAAGAAAAATACGAAACTCACCATAAAGTCAGAATTAAAGATGAGGCGATCATTGGTGCCGTAGAACTTTCTCAGCGTTATATTACCAATAGATTTCTCCCCGATAAGGCTATTGACTTGATGGATGAGGCAGCTTCAAAACTTAGAATGGAAATCAATTCTAAACCAGAAGAACTCGATGTTTTAGACAGAAAAGTTATGCAGCTGGAAATTGAAATTGAAGCGATAAAACGTGAAAATGACGAAACCAAATTAAAATCACTCAGAGCAGATTTAGCAGATTTAAAAGAAGAACGTAACACCCTCCATGCACGTTGGAAAAATGAAAAGGATATCGTAGATAATATTCAAAAAATAAAGACTGATATCGAGGATTATAAACTTGAAGCTGAAAGGGCAGAACGCGAAGGTGATTATGGAAAAGTAGCTGAGATTCGATATGGTAAGGTTAAAGAAGCTCAGGAAAAGCTGGAAAAACTTCAAAATGAAGTAGAAAACCAGAAATCTGATAATACGCTGATCAAAGAAGAAGTTACTTATGAAGATATAGCTGAAGTCGTTGCCAAATGGACTGGCATACCTGTAACTAAAATGTTGCAATCCGACCGTGAAAAACTTCTTAAACTTGAGGATGAATTACATAACAGAGTTGTGGGTCAGGATGAAGCTATACAAGCTGTTTCAGATGCAGTAAGAAGAAGCCGGGCAGGATTGCAAGATCAAAACAGACCAATAGGTTCATTCCTGTTTCTTGGTACAACCGGAGTTGGTAAAACAGAATTGGCCAAAGCCCTTGCTGAATATATGTTTGATGATGAGAGTTCAATGACTCGAATAGATATGAGTGAATACCAGGAAAGACATTCGGTAAGTCGTTTAGTTGGTGCACCTCCTGGATATGTGGGTTATGAAGAAGGTGGACAATTGACGGAAGCTGTGAGAAGAAAGCCTTACTCTGTGATTTTATTGGATGAAATCGAAAAAGCCCATCCAGACACCTTCAATATTTTATTGCAGGTTCTAGATGAAGGCCGATTAACTGATAACAAAGGGAGATTAGCCGACTTTAAAAATTCAATTATTGTGATGACGTCCAATATCGGCAGTCATATTATCCAGGAGAAATACGACGCAATAGCAGATGTAGAAACAGCGATGGAAGGCGCTAAAGTTGAAGTGCTGGGTCTTTTAAAACAAAGTGTAAGACCCGAATTCTTAAACAGGATAGATGATATTGTAATGTTCACACCACTTTCTAAGGATAACATCAAAAAGATTGTAGAATTACAAATCAATGATTTAAAGAAAATGCTGATGAAGCAGGGCATCACCATAGATGCTACAGATGATGCTATCGATTACATAGCCAGAATTGGTTTTGATCCGCAATATGGTGCAAGACCCGTAAAAAGAACAATTCAAAAGGAAGTCTTGAATACGCTTTCAAAAGAACTTCTGGCAGAGCATATAAAAACCGACAGTATTATTTTACTCGACCAGTTTGATGGAGAATTGGTTTTTAGGAATCAGTAAGTTTATGTTATAAGTTAAAAATCCCGCTTCAAAATTGATTTGAAGCGGGATTTTTTTGTCTGTCAAATGAATATCAATCTATCCAGGTTTTATAAAGCGTATAATTTTTAGCCGTACGTTTTATCATTTCTAAATTATCTTCAGAAACAGTTTTTAACCTTTTGGCTGGAATTCCCGCGAAAATAGAATGAGCTTCAACTCGAGTACCAGCTGTCACAATTGCTCCAGCGGCTACGATACTTCCGCTCTCAATAACGGCATGATCCATCACAATGGCACCCATTCCTATCAAAACATCGTCGTGTATTGTACAACCATGAACTATGGCTTTATGACCTATGGAAACCCTGTTCCCAATCTTTGTCGATGCCTTCTGATACGTACAGTGAATAATTGCTCCATCCTGGATATTGGTCTCATCCCCTATTTCAATTGAATTCACATCCCCACGTACCACAGCATTATACCAAATACTACAATTCTCCCCTAGCTTGACATCACCAACCAGGGTTGAATTTTCAGCTAGAAAACACGATGAAGGTAATTGAGGAGAAATTCCTTTTATAGATTGAATTAAGGCCATTATTTGCTTAGGTACATTTTACGTCTTCCATACAATTCATAGAAGGTGTCATCTTTCAAACTGTCTATGAACAAAATGCTTTCTCCTGTACTCTTCATCTCAGGGCCTAACTGTTTGTTTACGTTATGGAACTTATCAAAAGAGAAAACCGGCTGTTTTATCGCATACCCTTCTAGCTGAGGATTGAAAGTGAAGTCGGTTAATTTATTTTTACCCAACATGATTTTGGTAGCATAATTCACATAAGGTTCTTTATAAGCCTTTGCGATAAATGGAACTGTTCTGGAAGCCCGTGGATTGGCTTCTATAATGTAGACGTTATCATCTTTTATGGCAAATTGAACGTTTAGCAAACCAACGGTATTGAGTGCCAGAGCGATTTTCTTAGTATGGTCTTTAATTTGTTCCAGAACCAAGTCTCCAAGATTAAAAGGTGGAAGCAATGCATTGGAATCTCCAGAATGTACCCCACAAGGCTCAATATGCTCCATGATCCCAACGATGTAGACCTCTTCGCCATCACAAATGGCATCTGCTTCTGCCTCTATAGCTCCATCGAGATAATGGTCTAAAAGCAATTTATTATTAGGAATTTTTCTCAATAAATCAATCACATGATTTTCGAGCTCTTTTTCATTAATAACAATTTTCATTCCTTGTCCTCCAAGAACATAAGAAGGTCTTACAAGAATTGGGAAATCCAGCTCTCTTGCGAGGTCTAAGGCTTCTTCGGCTGTTTCAGCCACACCAAATTCTGGATAAGGAATATTATTTTCTTGTAATAATTTAGAGAAGCTCCCTCTATCTTCTGCAAGGTCCAGAGATTCATAACTGGTTCCTAAAATCTTAATGCCATATCTGCTTAGCTTTTCAGCAAGCTTCAAAGCTGTCTGACCCCCAAGCTGAACAATTACCCCTTCGGGATTCTCATGCTTGATGATATCGTAAATATGTTCCCAAAAGACAGGTTCAAAATAAAGTTTATCTGCTGTGTCAAAATCAGTGGACACCGTTTCAGGGTTACAGTTGATCATGATGGTTTCATAACCGCATTCTGCAGCAGCCATGACGCCATGAACACAACAGTAGTCAAATTCTATCCCCTGACCAATTCTATTTGGTCCAGAACCTAAGACAATCACTTTTTTCTTGTCAGTGACAATGCTTTCATTTGTATTTATTCTGTCTCCATCCTTGTTGACAACATCCGCTTCAAAAGTTGAATAATAATAGGGTGTATGTGCTTCAAATTCTGCAGCGCAGGTATCTACTAGTTTGTAGATTCTATTCACGTTTAATTCCTCACGCTTAACGTAAACTTCGCTTTCCAGGCATTTCAACATGTGAGCGATTTGGCGATCAGCAAAACCTTTTTGTTTAGCCTCAAGCATCAAATCTTTGCTGATATTATCAATAGAGTATTTTGAAATTTCCTTTTCCAAATTGAAAAGCTCTTCGTATTGTTTGAGGAACCACATATCAATTTTGGTGATTTCGTGAATTCTACTCAGTGGTATTCCCATTTGAATAGCATCGTAAATCACAAAAACCCTATCCCAACTAGCAAATTCCAGTTTACTTAGAATTTGATTGTAATCGGTATAACTTTTACCATCTGCACCTAGTCCATTTCTTTTGATTTCCAGGGATTGAGTTGCTTTGTGTAAAGCTTCTTGAAAAGAACGACCTATTCCCATCACTTCGCCTACAGACTTCATTTGAAGTCCCAAGGTTCTGTCTGAACCTTCAAACTTATCGAAGTTCCATCTTGGGATTTTTACAATCACATAATCAAGAGTAGGTTCAAAAAACGCCGATGTAGTTTGCGTGATTTGGTTTTGAAGTTCGTCTAAATGGTAACCTATGGCCAATTTAGAAGCGACTTTGGCAATGGGATAACCCGTTGCTTTTGAAGCCAAAGCTGAGGACCTTGAAACTCTTGGATTGATTTCAATGGCAATAATATCTTCCTTTTCATCTGGACTTACGGCAAACTGAACATTGCATCCACCTGCAAAATCTCCAATACTTCTCATCATTTTGATAGCCATGTCTCTCATCTTTTGATAAGTCCTGTCGCTTAAAGTCATGGCTGGAGCAACAGTTATGGAATCTCCAGTATGAATACCCATGGGATCCATATTTTCTATACTACAGATGATAGTCACATTATCATTGCGATCTCTTAACAATTCTAACTCAAATTCTTTCCACCCAAGTAGAGCTTTATCTATTATCACTTCGTGAATAGGAGAAGCTTCAAGACCCCTGGTGAGCAATTCTTCAAATCGATCTTCTGAATAAACAATAGACGCTCCACTTCCTCCTAAAGTAAAAGAAGCTCTAATGACTAAAGGAAACCCAAAGGTTTGTGCCACTTCTTTTCCCTGTAAAAAAGAGGTTACCGTTTTGGATGGAGCTACTCCTACTCCAATATCTTGCATCAATTTTCTAAATTTCTCTCTGTCTTCTGTAATATTGATGGCATCGATATCTACACCGGTAATTTTTACATCAAAATCTTCCCATATTCCCTTATCATCTGCTTCAATACAGAGATTTAAGGCAGTCTGTCCTCCCATAGTAGGTAAAACTGCATCAATTTCTGGGTGATCCTTTAAAATCTCAATTATCGACTTAGTTGTCAGTGGCTTTAGATAAACATGGTCTGCCATAGAAGGATCGGTCATAATCGTTGCAGGATTACTGTTTATCAAAATAGTTTTAATTCCCTCTTCTCGCAGTGATCTTAAGGATTGAGATCCTGCATAATCAAACTCACAAGCTTGTCCTATTACAATTGGACCAGAGCCGATGATAAGCATTGTTTTGATGGCGTTGTTTTTTGGCATAGTAGAAGTGTTTTAAAATGGAACTATTGGGTATAAAAAAAGGCGTTGCGAAATGCAACACCTTCATATTTTGAAATTAATTAAACATTTATCTTTTTCTTAAACTCATTTCAGAAGAAACACTTAATTTTTTTCTTCCTTTAGCTCTTCTTTGTTTAAGAACTTTACGACCATTTACAGAGGACATTCTCTCTCTAAATCCGTGTTTATTCTTTCTCTTTTTATTAGAAGGTTGAAAAGTTCTTTTCATTTTTTTATGACTTTAAATAAATTATCTATTTCTTAAAACTGCGTGCAAATATACGATTCATTTTTAGTTTTACAAGTCTTGTAGCAAAGTTTTTTCCATTTGTTTTTGCTAGATTTGCACTTAAAATAACTAGCATGTTCAACAAAAACTTCAAACTTATTATAGCAGGGCTAATCATAGCTTTTGGAATTTATCAAATTGTAGAAAATAACATCGGCAACGGTATCGCTCTAATTCTGCTCTCTGGAATTTTCATTTTCCTTTATTTTAAAAATGAGATGATTCTGCTTGCTTTTCTTAGATTGAGAAAACAAGATTTTGAAGGCGCAAGAAAATGGCTTGATAAAATTAAAAATCCTGAAACTGCCCTTACTCAGAAACAACAAGGTTACTTCAATTATATACATGGGTTATTGTTGTCTCAAACCAATATGACAAAAGCTGAAAAATACTTCAAAAGAGCTATTAAATTAGGATTGTCTATGAAACAAGACCTGGCAATGGCAAAATTGAATTTGGCTGGAATTGCAATGACCAAAAGAAGAAAGCGTGAAGCTCAGTTGCTCCTCAAGGAAGCTAAATCATTGGACAAGCACGGAATGCTTAATGAACAAATCCAGATGATGAAACAGCAAATGAAGCGTTTCTAAACTACCTATCTACAATGTTTTTTTCTATAGTGAGAGGGAGATACTCCTGCGTGCTTTACAAATGCATTAGTAAAACTAGAATTGGATCTGTAACCAAGGTCAAAAGCAATCTCTTTAACAGGCTGGTAGGTATTCTTCAATTTTGAAGAAGCCAGTTTCATCTTTTCATCAAAAACATATTGATATGGTGTAATCCCAACTTCCTTGGCGAATTCTCTTATGAAATGAAACTTACTCCAACCAGAAACTCTTATAAGCTCGTCCGTTTTTATTTCTTGGTTGATATTGGTATCTATATATTCTAATGCTCTTTTTATAGGTTTTGAATATTTGCTTTCCTCTAAATCTTCAGGAATAGTATTATCATCCGATTCTGCTTTTTTATTATATAAGGCAAGTTCAATATTGTTAATGATATCGATCTCCCTAAAAGGCTTTGAAAAATAACCCACCGGCTTTGTGGTTTGAATCCTTTTTAAAGTTTCATTATCCGTATACCCAGTGATATAAATAAACGGAAGATGTGATTTTGAATTTAAATAAGAGCCGATTTGTATACCTTCATACTTTTTGCTTAGGTCTATATCGAGAAGTATAAGCTCTGGTTTAAATGTATCCAGATTTTTGATACAGCACGCATAGCTATCACAAATATTTACGTCATAACCATTTTTCTCTAAAATCGTTTTGATTTCAAATGAAATGATTTGGTCGTCTTCTACTACTAGGATTTTTGTTTTCATAAGATTGGGAATGAAAGTTTTACGTATTTTTTCTCATAATCGAATTTACCTTTCAATTGCATAACCAAGAGATCTAGAATTTTGTACTGACTTTCAAATAACTCATGAAAGTTTTCATGAGTTTTGATACTAGAAAAGGAGAAATTAAAAAATGCTTTAGAGTTCTGATGATATATTTCGAAATACAGATCATCATCAAGGCTTTTTCTAAAATCATTAATTTCAATAATAATATAGCTCAAAATTAATAAGTCATCGACTTCTACATTAATTTCTGATATATCATTAAGTTCAAAATCAATTTTTGATGATGAATTTTTTAAATACTGAAAAAAATGAAGCATAAATGATTGCAATGACACTCGAGAGTCTTTTGGCAGATACTCTTCTTTGTTACTAATGTAATAAAGATCATAAACATGAGTAAGCGCAAAAATCCTATCTACAATAATGGTTTTGTCATCGAAATAAGACCTATTGGTTGAGGTCTGTATATTCATCAAACTAAGTTGTGTTTGTAAATTGTTTTTAAATCTGTGAAGAGTTTTATAGAGAATTTCCTTCAGTCTTTCATTATCTTCTTTTACCCCATTGGTCATAAAATTTATTTCTTAAATAGTTGGTTACTACAAATATAACAAACTCTTATCAATTTTTTTACAATTATTGCTAATTCATCATAAATATTGATTAAGCGAATCTTAATTGATTTTAAAATTTAACAAGGTTTATTGAGCAATGGAAAGGCTTAAGCTCCTTATCTAAGCATTATTTTAGATTTTTTTCCAAAATAAAATAGCTTTCAACACTATTTTTTTTTTAAAATGATAGTAAAATACTAGCCAGAATTAAAACTAATTTTCTGCTAAAATTGAGAAGATTTACATCAAACAGACACCAATAAAACAAAAACTCTAGAAGTATTTAAAAACAACTTAGAAATCCTTATATCCTTAACAAAAATCAGTAATGGAATTATAATTCACATTAGATAACCACTTAATTTCAAGCTTGTCTGATAACGGGTTTGGCTAAAAAATAATGAGAACACTAACTGAAGAAAGTCTTTAATCCAACATCATAAACACCTCAGTTATTTACTAAATATCATTCTGAAACCCAACAGGACTAAAACCACTCCGAATATTCGTCGTAATAATTTCTCATCTAGACTAATCGCTAATTTGGAACCTAAATAACCGCCTATAACAAACATTGAAGCCATAACCAAGGCATATTTCCAGTTAAGACTTCCATCTTGGTAATAATTATAAGCAGCTGCTAATGTGACCGGGACAGCTAAAACAGCTAAACTTGTTCCTTGTGCTTGGTGCTGTGAAAATCCTAAAAGTAAAACCATTAAAGGAACCATAACAACTCCTCCTCCTACTCCTAAGACACCACTTAGAAATCCCGCAAGTAATCCAATAACGACTAATGCTATAAGTGTAAGTAAAACCATGGCAGATAATTATTTTAAAACTTTAATAGTGTAATTTTTTTTGGAATAGTTATTCAGATGCTTGTCTCTAAGCCACGGATTATGAATTTTCAGTGTCTTGTAATTCATATCAAATTTTTCTGCAAATCTTACAAAGTCGTTTACAGCCGTGTCCACTTCTACAGTTTTAAGAGGTTGAATTTCATAAAGGTGTTTTTCTTCGTAATGAAACCCAAATTCCTTTGCATTAGATAAAATATGTTTTAAAGCAATAATTCTAAACACATATCTGGAGGTTTCAGGATTAAGCAGTAAATCGTAATAATTTTCAACTTCCTGACGTTTCAGTTCTTTAGAAATTCCATAATTCCCGGCATTGTAAGCTGCTGCAGCCAGCGTCCAGCTTCCAAATCGTTCTTTAGATTTTAAAAGGTATTCACAAGCTACTCTTGTAGATTTTTCAATGTGATAACGTTCATCTACATTATCATTTACTTCAAGCCCATACTCTTTAGCTGTGGCCTTCATGATTTGCCAAAACCCTGTGGCACCAGCATAAGAAACCACGTGCTCCAAACCACTTTCAGCTATTGCTAAATATTTAAAATCATCCGGAACTCCATACTCTTTTAAAATCGGCTCTATAATTGGAAAGTATTTGTGAGATCTTTTGATGAGAAGTAAAGCGTTTGACTGCCAATAGGTGTTTACCAATAGTTCCTTATCCAGGCGTTCTTTTATATCTGGGATTTCAAGAGGTGTTGGCTCACCAGCAAAATCGATTTTTTCTGGAAGATCTATAGCGAAAACATTGTAATCCTTTTTAAAACTTTTTTCTATAGTTTTAGTTGAATCTGTAACTACTTCCGTAGCTATAAAGCTGGAGATTGCATAATAAGTCCCTAAGGTAAGAGTTACGATTCCTAGAGTAAATATTATCTTTTTAAAAAAAGTATCAAGTTTCATAATATGTATTCTTAAATTTTAGGAGTTAATTTTCCCATTCAATATTAACTCTGGCAAGTGTTTATTGAACCACTTGTATTTCATAAGGATCATAATATGCGTTCCCTTTGGAATAGCAATACTATTTTCAATGTTTTTAATAGGAAATACTAAATCTTCATCTCCATGAATATGTATTATATCCTTAATAGGTTGAGTTTGATTCCAGCATAACATTTCCTTTATTGCCCAATCCAAATATTCTCTATCATTGATAGAGAGATAGTGCTGGTAAAGTTTTAAGCGCTTACTAACCAAATCACCTAAAGGTAATTTTTCTATATGAGTCATATAGTTCAGCAAACCTGTAGGTAAAACTTTATATACACCGGTATCTCTTGCTATTTTCATTCTTTTCGGGAGCTCATGTTTCGTTTTCACACTGGAAATAATAATGAGTCTTTTTACGCTTACTAATTTACTCATTTCCTGAACCAAAACTCCACCGAAAGAAACACCTATAAGCACAACAGGTTCATTTTTAACGACTTCTTCTACCATTCGTCTGGCATAAGATGAAAGCGTCTCTTCCTTCGCAGGGATTTTCCAGGACAGCCAAATTATTTTAAATTCGGCTTTTGGCAATTCTATCCTTTCAAATATTGTCGGATTTGCCGCCATACCCGGCATCATATAAACCTTAACCACTACTGCTATAATTTTTATTTAATTCATTTACAAAAATAGGTTATAAATATATTGTTTACCTTTGTAGATTAATAAATTAATTCACAAATCATTACATTTTGTAAATTGATACAAGGTTTAAGATTTACAAATCTTTGATATGGAAAATAACTTTGACGTAACTAAAAACGAGTTTCAAAGGCAATACGAAACTAAAATTGACGGAGAGCTTTTAGCAGTTGAATTTTCTGAACACGACAGAAAAATTTTTCTTACTAAGCTAACGGTTCCTGAAAAATTTATGGATTCTGAGGTTCAAAATCAGTTTATTTCAAAAATTCTGGACAGTTTTAAAGATACTCGCTTCAAAGTGATGCCTACTTCTCCCGAAATAGCCAAATTTTTTAGAAAAAACAGATTGAAATACAAAGACTTGCTTCCTGCAGGAATAAGTATTTAAAGCTTACAGTCAAATTCAAATTTCCAATTTCATTTTAGCTTTCAACAATTGATAAGCAAATGGTATTATGCCTCATAATATCATTTAGATTACTTAAATTCGCGCGTTGAAATAACTATGAGAAAAAAAGAAGAATTTATTGAAGTCCTTGGGGCTAGAGTTCATAATTTAAAAGACATTGACGTCACTATTCCTAGAAATAAACTTGTGGTCATCACAGGCTTATCTGGCTCAGGAAAATCATCCCTGGCCTTTGATACTATTTATGCTGAGGGACAACGCCGCTACATCGAAACGTTTTCAGCGTACGCCCGGCAATTCCTGGGAGGTTTGGAGCGACCAGATGTCGATAAAATTGATGGCCTCTCTCCTGTTATTGCTATTGAGCAAAAGACCACTTCCAAGAGCCCCCGAAGCACAGTAGGTACAATTACTGAAATTTACGATTTCCTTAGGCTTCTTTTTGCCAGAGTTGGAACTGCCTACAGTTATAAAACCGGTGAAAAAATGGTGAGTTTCACCGATGAACAAATTCAGAATAAAATCATTGAAGATTTTGAAGGAAAAAAAGTCAATATTTTGGCTCCCGTCATTCGTTCTAGAAAAGGACATTACAGAGAACTTTTTGAACAAGTTGCCAAACAAGGCTTTGTAAAAGTTAGAATTGATGGTGAGATAAAGGATATTGAAAAAGGCATGAAAGTGGATCGCTATAAAATCCACGATATTGAAGTAGTTGTAGATCGGCTTAAAATTGACGATGATACCAACACCAACAAACGATTAAGCGAAAGTATTGCTACTGCCATGAAGCAGGGCAATAATGTGATGATGGTTTTGGAACACAGCAAAGAAGAAGCTAAGTTTTTTAGTCGAAATCTGATGTGTCCTACAACGGGCATCTCCTACCCTAATCCCGAGCCAAACAACTTTTCTTTCAACTCACCTAAAGGGGCTTGTCCAAAATGCAATGGACTTGGCGAGGTTTATGAAATTAATCTCGATAGAATTATTCCAGACCCAACTTTATCCATCAAGTCAGGCGGGATAGAACCTCACGGGAAGGAAAAGAAAAACAATTGGGTTTTTAAACAATTGCGGTCTATCGCTGAGCATTTTGATTTTGAATTAACAGATCCGATTGAAACCATTCCCAAAGAAGCATTAGAGGTTATTCTTCATGGTGGCAAAGCTAATTTTAAAAAATACAGCGAAGCTTCTAAAGTGAACAAAACGCTTAGTTATAACTTTGAAGGTGTAGCTAAATTCATTGAAGATACGTTTCATCAGAAAGAATCCTCTGCAGCACTTAAACGCTGGGCAAAGCGATACATGGATAAAAAACCATGCGAAACTTGCGAAGGAAGTCGATTGAAAAAGGAATCCCTGTATTACAAAATCGATGAGAAAAATATGGCCGACATCGTCCAAATGGATGTTGATGAATTAGTTGTTTTTTTTAAAGATTTACTCAAAAGACTTGGCAAAAGCGAACAAAAGATTGCTGAAGAAATTATCAAAGAGATTAAAACCAGACTTTCATTTCTTGAAGATGTAGGTCTCAATTATTTAAACTTAAATCGCGGTTCCAAAACCTTGTCTGGTGGTGAAGCACAACGTATAAGACTAGCTACGCAAATCGGTTCTCAGCTTGTTGGTGTTTTATATATACTTGATGAACCAAGCATTGGTTTGCATCAGCGCGACAATGAAAAACTCATCAATTCATTAATAGCCTTAAGAGATGTAGGAAATTCTATTATTGTTGTGGAACATGATAAAGACATGATCGAAAGAGCAGACCATGTGATTGATATTGGCCCTCATGCTGGAAAAAACGGAGGCGAAATAATAAGTGAAGGAGATCCTAAAACCATTTTGGGCCATAACACACTCACTGCGGATTACCTCTCTGGCAAAAGAAAAATTGAAATTCCTGAAAAAAGAAGAAAAGGAAATGGGAAGCACTTGCATTTGATGAATGCCACTGGAAACAATCTTAAAGACGTTTCGATCAAAATTCCACTTGGTAAACTCATTGTAGTCACTGGAGTTTCAGGAAGCGGCAAGTCAACGCTCATTAACGATACACTTTATCCGGTGCTGAATAATCATTTTTTTAATGGAAAAATGGAAGCGCTTCCTCATAAAACCGTTAGAGGACTCAAGCATTTGGATAAGGTGATAGACATCAATCAGTCGCCTATTGGAAGAACGCCACGTTCCAACCCTGCCACTTATACGGGTGTTTTTGGTGAAATACGAAGTTTGTTTGCAAAGACTCCAGAAGCACTTATCAGAGGTTATAAACCTGGAAGATTCAGCTTTAATGTGAAAGGTGGTCGCTGTGAGACTTGTGGAGGTGCTGGTGTGAAAGTGATAGAAATGAATTTTCTCCCGGATGTGTATGTAGAATGCGAAACCTGTATGGGTAAACGTTTCAATCGCGAAACTTTAGAAATACGCTACAAAGGCAAATCTATTAGCGATGTATTGCAAATGACTATCAACGAGGCTACAGACTTTTTTGAACCTATTCCAAAAATTCACAGAAAATTAAAAACCATCAAAGATGTGGGGCTAGGTTATATTACATTAGGTCAGCAAAGTACAACCTTGTCTGGTGGTGAAGCTCAAAGGATTAAACTTGCTTCAGAATTATCAAAAATAAGTACTGGAAATACGTTTTACATTTTAGATGAACCTACAACCGGTCTTCATTTTGAAGATATTCGCGTTTTGATGGAAGTTCTTCAAAAATTAGTTGATGTAGGAAATTCTGTTTTAATCATTGAACATAATATGGATGTGATTAAACTTGCAGATTATATTTTTGACATCGGTTATGAAGGCGGAAAAAAAGGAGGTGAACTGGTGGCTAAAGGAACTCCAGAGCAGGTATCAAAAAATAAAACAAGCTATACAGCTCAATTTTTAAGAAAAGAATTAAATCAATAAAACATTATGGTTGAAAAACATCCTAAAAACTGGAATGAAATAAAGACAAATGACAGCTGGGCATTGTTCAAAATCATGAGCGAGTTTGTTTACGGTTATGAACGGCTAAGCGAGATTGGACCCTGTGTCTCTATTTTTGGATCTGCAAGAACTAAACCTGGCGAAAAATACTACGAACTTGCTGTGAAAGTAGCTAATAAAATAGTTGACAAAGGTTATGGTGTCATTACTGGTGGCGGACCTGGAATTATGGAAGCTGGAAATAAAGGTGCTAATCTGGGCGGCGGAACTTCTGTTGGTCTTAATATAGATTTACCTTTTGAGCAACATGATAATCCTTACATCGATTCCAATAAAAACCTTGACTTCGATTACTTCTTTGTTCGTAAGGTCATGTTTGTAAAATATTCTCAAGGCTTCGTGGTTATGCCAGGCGGTTTTGGAACTTTAGATGAGCTTTTTGAAGCAATTACACTTATACAAACTGGAAAAATAGCTAAGTTTCCAATCATTTTAGTAGGCACAGAGTTTTGGAGTGGACTACTGGACTGGATTAAATCGACATTAGCAGAAAAGCTTAGAACCGTAAATATTGAAGATCTGGACCTCATAGATGTGGTTGATACTGAGGATGAGGTCGTTGAAATCTTAGAGAAATTTTATACTCAATACGATTTAAGCCCAAACTTTTAAGCAATGAATAAAATAATACTTCTTTTTCTGATTTTTTTATGTTCAACATTTAGTTTTGGACAAATTCAAATTAAAACCATGTTTTACAATGTCCTGAATTTTTCCAGTGCCCCACCCAGGGAGCGTGTAGACATTTTAAATTCAATTTTAAACACTTACGAACCGGACTTATTTATGGTAAGTGAAGTCGAATCCAAAGCAGATGCTGATAATATTCTAGATTATTCGTTTAACTATACTACTGAAAATATAGTCCAGGCACCCTTTTTAGAGAATCCTGGAGGATATATTAATCAAACCCTCTATTACGACGCCGACATATTTAAGTTGAATTCTACATCTCAGATATCAACCAATTATAGAAATATAAACCATTATAGCTTCGAACTCAACACCAGTTCTAAGATAGAATTTGAAGTTTTTGTGGCTCATTTTAAGGCTTCCGGTGGTGAAATAAATGAAAACGAACGCTTATATGAAGCCCAGCAGTTTATCAAATATATCGAAAGCTTTCCTGCTGATACAAATATTCTTCTTGCCGGGGATTTCAATATGTATTCCTCATCAGAGCCTGCTTATCAGACCTTATTGAATGGGACCGATAATTTAAAGATGCAAGATCCTATTAGTACTCCAGGAGAATGGCATAATGATGCAAATCTTGCTGGTATCCACACCCAAAGTACCCGCTTAAGCAATTACGATTTTGATGATTATGGCGCTGGTGGAGGTTTGGATGACAGATTCGATATTATGTTGATTTCGGAGGCATTAAATTCAGACACAAACAGTATTAGCTATGTCCAGGATTCCTACAAGGCATGGGGAAACAATGGCAACTGCTTTAATGATAACATCGATGACATGAATTGTGACGGAGAATACTCTCAGCAATTAAGAGACTGGCTTTACTTGATGAGTGATCATCTGCCAGTGGTGATGAGTTTAAATATTACAGAAGAATTTTTATCCACCACTGATTTCAATACCGAAAAATCTGTTCTACTCACTAGCGGAAATCTTGTTTCGCAACGCCTGGAGTTGAAATTTTCTCCAAGTCTTCTTTCTGAAAAGGTTTTCATTTACAATACTCTAGGACAAGAAGTTTCCACTTTTGACGTTTCAAGCTTAGAATTTACAATTGATGTTTCTACTTTACCCGAAGGGTTGTATTTTTTAAAAGTGAATCAAACTTCTAATACTCAGAAATTTTATATAAGCCGTTGAGACATAACTCATTTTATCTAGCCTTTTGTTTGATTTCTTTTTTGAGTTTTTCTCAAAATAAAATCACGGCTGATATTTTAACCTCAGAGGATTTAAAAATACATTCTGTCGCTGAAACTATCACTTTTAAAAACACAAGTGATAAAGTTTTAAATTCGATTTATTTATATGATTGGTTAAATGCGTTTTCTGATAAAGAGAGTCCCCTAGCCAAACGTTACGCACAGGAATATGTGAGAAGGTTTCACTTTGCCTCAGGTTTTGAAAGGGGTGGCACGACTATCCACTCTCTTTTTGTTTCTTCTTCAGATTCTAATTGGAATTATGTAGAAGGACAACCCGATCTGATTGAAATTAAACTAGAAAAAACTTTACCTCCGGGAAAATCAATTGATATAAATTTAAATTATACACTAATTGTTCCGGATTCAAAATTCACTGGTTTTGGGTGGAATCAACGAGAGCTGAATTTAAAACAATGGTTGATTACTCCTGCAATACTTAATGGCGATTGGATAGTGTATAGCCATAAAGATCTCAACGATTTTCCGCTTCAGAGATTGGATTATGAGTTGAACTTTGAATTTCCAAATATGTATAGCGTAAATTCAAATTTTGAACAATCAAACTTAGAAAGCCATCTCAGTGGGTATAAAAAGGTATACCTGACAGGTGAAAATCTAGCTGGTACTTCAGTGTTTGTAGAACAAATCAGTGATTTTGAAACTGTACAGACAGATCATGTGACTTTAATTACCAACTTAAAGGACAGTGAATTAAGACCTGAGATAGAAGCGCTCATCCTGGATAGAATTGTTTATTTTCTGAAAGATCGTTTTGGTGACTTCGGATTTGAAACCATGATGGTTACTGAAGAAGACTATAATTCCTCTCCTGTGTATGGTCTCAATCAGTTACCCAGTTTTATCAGGCCTTTCCCAGACGGATTTCAGTATGATATTAAAGTCCTTAAAACCATTACCGATCAATATTTGAGGCGCTCACTTCTTACCAATACAAGGAAAAACCAATGGCTTCTGGATGCTATGCTGGTTAAAGTTATGATGGATTATATTGACACCTATTATCCAGATGTTAACTTACTCGGCTCTTTTTCGAATTTTATTGGTGTTAAGTGGTTACATGCTTCAGATTTGATGTTTAATGACCGGTACAACTTTATTCACCAGACCACCATTCGACAGAATTTGGGACAGCCCGTTGATTTCCCCCAGGATAGTCTTCTAAAGTTTAATCAAAAACTATCCAATCCATACAAAGGCGGTTTAGGTTTAAAATATTTAGAAGATTATCTGGGAAAGGATATCGTTGATGAAAGTTTAAAACAATATTTTAATCACTACAACACGGAATTCTCTAATCCAGAGGATTATTTTGAGATTTTATCATCACGAACAGATAAAGATATTTCCTGGTTTTATACTAATTATTTGGGAAGTTCAAAAGATATTGATTTTAAAATCAAGTCGGTTAAGAAAGTGTCAGATTCTCTCAAAGTCAAAATCATCAACAAAACCAGAAATGCAATGCCGATAGCTGTTTACCAGCTAAAAAATGATAAAATCCTTTCCAAAAATTGGGTAAAAGCTTTCAAAAAAGACACTGTAGTTTATTTAAAAGATTTAAATAGTGATCAAATCGCTGTAAATTATGAGGAGGTAATTCCGGAAATCAACCCCAGAAATAATTTTAAAAGTCGCGGAAAACTTCTCAATAAGCCGTTTCAATTTAGACTCCTTGAGGATATTGAAGATCCAAAGTATAATCAATTATTTATAACGCCAGAATTTACTTATAACCTTTATGATGGCCTTTCTTTAGGACCAAAATTATACAACACCTCTCTTCTTCCTAAACAGCTCAGTTTTAAAATAAATCCAAAATATGGACTCACTAGTAATGCTGTTGTTGGAGGAGCTTCTATAGATTACACCCAGTTCTTCAAAGATGATGATCTGTTTCAAATAAGATACGGATTAACGGGGTCTCGATTTTCTTATAACCAAGACTTGTTTTACAGGCGTTATTCTGGTTATATCGGTTTAACTTACAGACCACAAGACTTACGTGATAATGCAAGACACAATCTTTTTGTGAGAACAGTAAATGTTGACAAAGATGAAAGCGAATTTGTAGAATCCAATGAACCAAATTATAACATCTTCAATGTACGTTATAATTTTTCTGATAAAAGCCTTGATCAATCTTTCACGACCTCCGTAGATTATCAGATCGCTCAAAAATTTAGTAAAGTTTCTACAACGTTCAGCTTTAGAAAGCTTTACAATAACAATAGACAAATCAATTTACGGTTTTTTGGGGGTCTGTTTTTGTATAATGACGAACAGGATTCCAATTTTTTTAGCTTTGCTTTAGACAGACCCACAGACTACCTTTTTGATTATAATTATTATGGCAGGAGTGAAGAAAGTGGTCTTTTTAGTCAGCAGTTTATAATGGCTGAAGGTGGTTTTAAATCACAATTTGACCAAAGATTTGCCGATAACTGGATTGCTTCCACCAATATAAGTACTACCATTTGGAATTGGATATTTATTTATGGTGATGCCGGTTTTTTTAAAACCACCTATTCCAATCCGCAATTTCGATTCGACTCCGGGGTTCGATTAAGCTTTGTTGAAGATTATTTTGAACTCTATCTACCAGTCTACTCCAGCAAAGGTTGGGAAATTACCCAGGACAATTATGACCAAAATATTCGATTTATAGTCTCTTTAGATTTATCTACCATTTTCAAATTGTTTACTAGAAAATGGTACTAATAAAAAAGCAGATTCAATATGAATCCACTTTATATGTTCTGCCTGGTTTGATTTTTAACTAATCAATTTAAGAAACTCATTCCGTGTTTCTTGTTTTTTGAATTCACCTCTAAATCCAGATGTAGTCGTGGCTGAATTTTGCTTTTGCACCCCTCTCATCATCATGCACATGTGTTGAGCTTCAATTACTATGGCAACACCTTTGGGTTGTAAAGTGTCATTGATACATTCTAATATATCATGCGTGAGTCTTTCCTGGACTTGCAGTCTTCTGGCAAAAATATCTACAACTCTTGGAATTTTACTCAATCCTACAATTTTTCCATTTGGGATATAAGCGATATGCACCTTACCGAAGAATGGCAACATATGATGTTCGCACAAGGAATATAACTCGATATCCTTAATGAGCACCATATCATCATAATCTTCATCAAACATGGCTCCCAGAAGAATTTTTTGCGGGTCCATTTCGTAACCCTGAGTCAAAAACTGCATCGCTTTGGCTGCGCGTTCAGGCGTTTTCAATATACCGTTTCTAGATGGGTCTTCGCCAATGTTTTCAAGAATTGATAAATAATTTGATTTTATCTCACCAACAAAAGGTTGTGTGTATTCTTCGTAAGTTTTATAGGACATGAGTTATGATTTAAGTTGATGACTAAATTTTTTTCTTAAGGTGGTTAGTTTTGGTTCGATGACCAATTGACAATATCTATTTTCAGTAAAATTGTTATAAAAATTCTGATGTTCTTCTTCCGCAGTATAAAATTCAGAGACCTGAGATAGTTGTGTCACAATTTTATCATCAAAAATTTCCTCAGATTCTAATTCCTTTATAACAGATACTGCACAGTTTTTTTGTGATTCTGAATGATAAAAGATTTCACTTCTATATTGCTCACCAACGTCATAGCCCTGTCTGTTTAAGGTTGTAGGATCGTGTGTTGAAAAGAATACGTATAAAAGTGTTTTATAATCCACAACCTCTGGATTGTAGGACACTTGAATAGCTTCTGCATGACCTGTTCTGCCCATCACCACTTCTCTGTATGGCGGGTTTTTGATATTTCCGCCGGTAAAACCTGACTTCACTTTCTCTACCCCTTCTATACGCTGGAAAACTGCCTCTGTACACCAAAAACATCCGTTGGCAAAAGTGGCTAATTCTAAATTTTGATCTGACATAAATTATATTTTGTTCAACAAATTTACATATATATTAAACAATATTTTTTAATTTAAGGAAATATTAGTAGCTCACGACTTTTTTTTAATTCAGATTTTATTCTGACTTTTGAAGTTCAATCACGATACATGATAAAGGCCAAGCACATCAGCAAACATTACGGAGAGCTGAAAGTTCTAGACGATATAAATTTAGAAATACAACAAAAAGAAATCATCTCCATTGTTGGTCCTTCTGGAGTAGGAAAAACGACTTTACTTCAAATTTTAGGAACGCTGGAGCAACCAGACAAGAATAATAAATCTAGTATAGAAATCAGTGGCCAGCAAATAAACGGGCTTAAAAAGAAAGCCTTAGCCAGGTTTAGAAATGAAAACATCGGTTTCATTTTTCAATTTCACCAACTCCTTCCTGAATTCTCTGCCATAGAAAATATTTGTATTCCTGCTTTTATTAATAATACCTCAAAAAGTGAAGCTGAAAAGCGAGCCAAGGAGTTGCTGGGTTATTTGGATCTTGGACACAGAGCTCATCACAAACCCAACGAATTAAGCGGTGGCGAACAGCAACGTGTAGCGGTAGCAAGAGCGCTCATCAATCAGCCAAAGGTCATCTTTGCAGATGAACCCTCTGGAAACCTGGACTCTGCCTCTGCAGACAAACTGCATCAATTGTTTTTAAATTTAAGAGATGAATTTGATCAAACCTTTGTCATAGTAACCCACAACGAAGAATTGGCCGATATGGCCGACAGAAAACTAGAAATGAAAGATGGCAAATTTGTCTAAAATCCGAAAGTTAAAACCCTTTTTAGACGAAAAAGTTGAGCTTTATAACCAGTTTAAATTCATAGCAACCGACCCGATATCTATTCCTCATAAATTTCAGAAAAAAGAAGATATAGAAATTGTAGGTTTTTTGATTGCAACGATAGCCTGGGGCAACAGAAAAAGCATCCTAAACAATGGAGATAAACTGTGCGAAATTTTACAATTTGAACCTTTTGATTTTATTGTGAATCACACAGAACAGGATCTTAAAGCCTGTAAGGGTTTCGTACATAGAACTTTCAATGCTGAAGACCTAAAATATTTCATCAGGGCTTTGAAGTTTATTTATGAAGAACACAATGGCTTAGAATCTATTTTTCAAAAACACCAAACCAAAAACTCATTGCAACCCGCAATTCATCAGTTCAAATCGATTTTTTTCCAACTTGATCATGAAAAAAGAGCCGAAAAACACGTCAGTGATCCTGAAAAAAATTCAGCAGCAAAACGTATCAATATGTTTCTGCGATGGATGATAAGACGGGATACAAACGGGGTCGATTTTGGTATTTGGAAGAGTTTATCCCCTTCATTATTATCCTGTCCACTCGATGTACACTCGGGAAGAATAGCAAGAGAACTGGGCCTTCTTCAAAGAATGCAAAACGACGCCAAAGCTGTAAATGAACTCGATACTAACCTGAGGCTTTTAGATCCAAAGGATCCTGTAAAGTATGATTTTGCACTCTTTGGTTTAGGGGCTTTTGAAAATTTTTAGAACTAGATATAAATCTTAAGTTTTGTATATTGCAGTCATTTTAAATCAAGTTGAGAATAAGCTTTAATGAAAACCAATCCTAAAACTGAATCCCAAAGACTATCTGCACTAAGGTCCTTAAATATTTTAGACACCTTACCAGAACAAGAATATGATCAAATTACCAAGTTGGTAGCTTCGATTTGCGATACACCTGTTGCTTTAATCTCATTACTCGATGAAAACAGGCAATGGTTCAAATCCAAAGTTGGTATGGACCATTGTGAATTAGGCAAAAAATATTCGTTTTGCAACTTTGCAATACAAAGCGATGATGAAATTATGGAAGTTTTTGATGCGCGTAAAGACGAAAGGTTTAATGGAAATCCATTAGTTGAAGGCGAAGAGCAAATGGTTTTTTATGCTGGTGTTCCCCTGAGAGACAAGGATGGTTATGGCCTGGGTACCCTTTGCGTAATTGACCATCAGCCTCGAACTTTATCGCTCAAGCAAAGAGAAGGTTTATTGTTTTTAGCCAACCAGGTGATCAAATTGTTTGAACTTCATAAAATTAACAAAGGCCTGAAGAAAACTCAAAAACAATTAAAGGAAAAAAATGCTCAATTAAGAAATTTTGCGGGTGTCGTCTCTCACGATATGAAGATGCCTTTGGCTAATATGATTGTGACCATCGATATTCTAAAAGCAAAATATAAAGACAAACTTGATGATGCAGGTTTTGATTATCTCAATAATCTAAAGAAATCATCCTTTCAGCTGAGTGACTATATTTCCAACATTCTCACCCATTACGAAAGCGATTCCATTACCAGTAATGAAGATTCTCTTGAGAAATTTGATGTTCACTCGCTAGTTGAGGATATTGTAGAAATGCTGGATATCGGTGACGATTGCGATATTTCTTTTCCTGAAGAAAGCATAGATATTTATACCAATCGCGTGGCTTTGGAACAAATCCTGCTCAACCTGATTGGAAATAGTCTTAAATATAATGATAAGCCGAAAATTGAAATCGATATCGATTTCAAAAAAGAACCTGGTTTTTACAGATTCTTTGTCAAAGACAATGGCATTGGTATTCCAAAGGATAAACAAAAAGAAATTTTTAATCTGTTTTCTACAGCTGCAGAAAATGACAGGAAAGGCAACAAAGGAAACGGCATTGGGTTATCTACCGTCAAGAAAATGATTCACAATTTAGGTGGGAAAATAATGGTAAACTCGATAGAGAGTAAAGGAACCACCTTTGAGTTTACCATAGAGCGAACTAAAAAGTTATAAAATCAATGATTTTAGAAAAGCCGGATGTTCTTTACTTTCTCTTTTTACTGATTCTACCCATTTTAGTTCATTTATTCCAGCTCAGAACATACAAAACCACTAAATTTAGCAATGTAGCTCTGCTAGAACGCATCAAATTGCAATCCAGAAAAAGTTCGATACTCAAAAAATGGCTGATTTTAATTACCAGACTTTTAGGTCTGGTTTTTTTGATTTTAGCCTTTGCCAAACCTTTCATTCCTTCTACAGAAACCGCTTTGGAAGAAGATGAAATCTCGATTTATCTGGATAATTCATATTCTATGGAATTGCCAGGTGAGCGCATGTCATTACTCGAAGAAGCTAAACAAAACCTATGGAAGCAACTTGGTGAAGAGCAGAGATTTTCACTGTTTACAAACGATAGGACCTGGAAAAATGTGACTAAAAACGATATCAAAGCAGATTTTTTTTCTATTGATTTTGCTCCCGATCACCTGAGTTTTGAAAACCTGTTGCTTCAAGCGGAGTCTATGTTCCAAAAGCGGGAGTCCAGCCATAGTTTATTTATAATCTCAGATGCGCTTAACTTCAAAGATGACATTCGCCTGAAACCTGGCAATGATTTGAATCTCAATTTAATAATAAAACAACCTGCTTCACTAGAGAATTTCAACATTGCCTCAGCTCATTTGAAAGCCAACAACACCAGTAAAAGCTTAGAAGCAGAACTGAAATCTCTGGCGGAGACAGATAAAGACGTCACAGTGTCGCTTTACGATAATGACGAGCTCATTGCAAAAACCAAAGCTGATTTTGAAGAGTCCACTTCTGCTTTAGTCAATTTTGACTTGTCCAACAAAGATTTCCAGCGAGGGAAATTAGAAATAGAATCAGACGGCATGTCTTATGACAATACTTTGTTTTTTAGCCTGAACAAAGAAAAACAAATCAATGTGTTGTCGCTTCATTCCCAAACCAATTCATACAAATCCTTCTTAGCTTCCATCTATCAGACGGAGTTGTTTAATTTCAGCGAATATTCCATTTTCAATTTTGATTACGCGAGAATTTCTGAAGTTGATCTGCTCATCCTGAACGAAATTAAAGAGGTAAATCCTATTCTCATCAGTCGATTAAGAGAGTTTCAAAAAAATGGAGGCACTCTAGTTATCATCCCAGATGAATCTACAGCTCCAGGAACTTTTAAAGAACTTGTTAATACTCCTGCTATCTATCAAAATCCAACCGTTGCAAAAAGAGAAATCACCAGCATCAATTTTGAGCATCCCCTGTTTGAAAATGTCTTTTCGGAGGAAATTCAAAATTTTGATTACCCCTCTACCTCCAGGTTTCTGAACATACATCCTTCCTTTACTCCTATTTTAAAATTCAGCAATGGACAATCTTTTTTAGCCGAAAAGAACAGGACTTACAGTTTTGCTTCTGCTCTTCATCCTAATGTTTCCAATTTCACCAATTCACCATTGGTAGTTCCTGTGTTTTATAATATGGCTTTGCAAAGTAGTCCAAGCCCTCAGCTCTACTCTGTTCTTGGTCAGGAAAATCTTATCAATGTAAAAGCAAACCTTGGAAAAGACGAAGTTTTAAAACTAAAAAGCGATAACCAACAAGTGATACCGCAACAATCGCGACTTGGAAATTCTATCCAAATCAACACTCAATATCAACCCAAATCGCCAGGACATTATCAACTTGTTCAAGGGGATTCAACCTTATTACACTTGAGTTTCAATTTCAACCGCAACGAAAGCCTGCTCAACCCCTTAGATATAGGCGATCTGAAAGTCAAAACCTTTTCTTCAATTCCAGAAGCCTTTAATTCTTTTACAGAAGACAGGAAAATCCTTGAGCTTTGGATTTGGATGCTTATTTTTGCAGTTGGTTTCTTTTTAATGGAACTTTTAATACTAAGATTTTTAAATTAATGCCTATGTCTTCCATACTTTTAAAATCTGCCAAAATTCTAGATACAGAGAGCTCATATCATTTACAAACCAAAGATCTTTTGGTAGAAGATGGAGTGATCACTAAAATAGAAGATACCATTGAAAGTGCTGATAAAATTATAAATAGAGAAAACTTACATGTTTCCAACGGATTCTTTGACAGCTCTGTGTCTTTTGGTGAGCCTGGCTTTGAAGAACGGGAAACGCTTGCCAACGGAGTAACCACAGCAAGGCGATCGGGGTTTACAGGCTTCTTGTTGAATCCAAATCTGGACCCCATTACCGATACCAATTCAGCAGTTAAGTTTTTACAGCAACAAATCGATACTCAACTTATCGATATCAAACCACTTGGTGCGCTTACCAAAAGTTTTGACGGGAAGAATCTGGCAGAACTTTACGACATGCAAATGGCTGGTGCTGTTGGGTTTTACGACTTTAAAAATCCTATTGCAGATGCAAACCTCTTCAAAATAGCTTTACAATATGTCAAGAGTTTTGATGGTCTTATTTTTTCTTATCCTCAGGACAGATCCATAGCGGGTAAAGCTCAGGTCAATGAGGATGAGTTCAACACTTATATCGGTCTCAAAGGCATGCCGAATCTGGCAGAAGAGTTACAAATCGCCAGAGATTTGTATATTCTTGAGTACACTGGTGGAAAATTACACATTCCCAATGTGTCCACCAAGGCTTCTGTTCATCTGATAAAAAAGGCTAAAGCAAAAGGTCTTAAGGTGACCTGTAGCGTAGCCTTACCCCATTTATTCTTTAGCAGTGAAAAGCTGGAAAGCTTTGATAGTAAGTATAAAATTCTTCCTCCCTTACGAACCAAAGAAGACACAAAGGCTTTAAAGAAGGCCGTTAAGGATGGAGTTATAAGTATGGTGACCTGTGATCATGAACCTATGGATGAAGAACACAAGGAACTAGAGTTTGAAAATGCGAGTTACGGCAGCATTGGCCTGGAATCGGCATTTTCAGTAATGAACACCTTATTTGGTGTCGAAATGGCTTCAGACTTATTATCCAAACCCAAGACGAATTTTGGATTGCAGACCTCAAAAATTGAAGTTAACCAACGGGCAGATTTAAGCTTATTCGACCCAAATTCAGAATATACCTTTCAAAAACAGCATATCTTTTCAAAATCCAAAAACAGCATGTTCCTGGGAGAAAGCTTAAAAGGAAATGTGATTGGAAGCATTTATAACGACACGATTTATGAAAATTAAAAAAGAAAGAAGCGGAAAAACTGCTGCTATCGTCGCCTATTTCACAATATTTGGAAGTATACTGGCTTTGTTTCTCAACACGGATGAAAACAAGCATGAGTTTGCTAGTTTTCATATAAGACAGGCTTTAGGTATCAATTTACTCATCATTTTTTTTGGTGTCATCATCAATGGATTGTACGATAGCCTGAGTGAATTACAAAACATGATGATTGGCTCTGCGTTTTACCTGGCTTATTTTATCCTTTGGATTTACGGGTTTATTGGTGCTGTTTCTGGAAAAGAAAATAAAGTTCCATTGATTGGAAACCTGTGTCAAATCATTTTTAAAAAACTAACTTAATGACAACTAAAGATTTATCTCTGACGCACCTCATAAGACCTTCGAGCTTATCAGGAAAAGCGCCACTCCTGCTCATGCTGCACGGTTATGGAAGCGACGAAAATGATTTATTTTCGTTTGCCAGCGAATTGCCTGAAGACTACATGATTATTTCACTGAAAGCACCCAATTCTATGCAACCGATGGGCAATGCCTGGTATGCGATCAACTTTGATGCAGAGCAGGGAAAATTCAGTGACTTAGAGCAGGCAATTGAATCCAGAGAATTGGTGAAAAAATTTATTGAAGAAGCGATTGAAGCTTACCCGATTGATCCTGAAAATATCACCTTGCTTGGTTTTAGTCAGGGAACTATTTTGAGTTTTGCTTTAGGGCTCTCCTATCCTCACCTGGTGAAGAATGTCATAGGCTTGTCTGGCTATGTGGACCCCAATATGCTTAAAGCTGGATATGAATCCAATGATTTTAGCCACCTGAAAGTTTATAATTCTCATGGAAAAGTGGACCAGGTGATTCCTGTGGAATGGGCTAGAAATAATAAACCATTTCTGGAAGAATTGGATATCGATTTCACTTATGAGGAATATCCTGTAGGGCATGGGATTAATCCACAAAACTTCCAAAGTTTCAAAAACTGGCTAGCTAAAGAAAACAACTAATTATTTACACCTATTTACTATGCTCATTATTGGCATTGCTGGGGGAACTGGAAGTGGTAAAACCACCGTTGTGAACCAGATTATAAACGAACTACAACACGATGAAGTCGATGTGATTTATCAGGATTCTTATTATCAGGATTTGTCGCATCTAAGTATGGATGAACGGAAACAGATCAATTTTGATCATCCAAAGTCTATAGATTTTGATCTTTTTGTAGAACATTTGAAACTTTTGAAATCAGGCGAATCTATCGAACAGCCTGTGTATTCCTTCAAAGAGCACAACAGAACTAAAGAAACTATCACTACCAAACCCAGGAAAGTGATGATTGTAGAAGGGATTTTGATATTTACACATCCTGACATCAGGGAAATGTTTGATATCAAAATTTTTGTTCATGCCGATAGTGACGAGCGCTTAATGAGACGTCTCAAAAGAGACATTTCTGAACGTGGAAGAGATTTGGAGGAAGTTTTGCATCGTTACAAAACAACCTTAAAACCCATGCATCAGCAGTTTATTGACCCTACCAAGGAATTCGCAGATATCATCATCCCTAATAATCGCTTCAACACGGTGGCTATTGATATAGTTCAAACTATAATTAAGGAAAGACTCCTCTAATTTTAGTAACTTACGTCTATGAAATATAAAGACCTTAAGAAAAAAACCTGGTTTAAATTCATGAGCAACAAGTATGTATTGGTGCTCACGGTCTTTGTGGTATGGATGCTATTCTTGGATAGTAATTCCTGGTTGATTCATAGAGAACTAAATCAGGAAATTAAAGAAATTAAAGCCAATAAAACCTACTATCAAGAAGAAATACAAAAGGATAAGCAAGTTCTGAATGAGCTGGATGATAGTATTGAGATAGAGCGTTTCGCCAGAGAGACCTATTTCATGAAGCGTCCTGATGAAGATATTTATATTATCGAATACGAAGACAGCTTAAAAACTGATAAAGATGAGTAAGACATTATTTGAAGAGTTTAACCAGGTTTCGGCTAAAGCCTGGAAGCAAAAAATTCAAGCGGACCTGAAGGGGGCAGATTATAACGAAACCTTAGTCAATTCTACAGATGAAGGTATCGATATAAAACCCTTTTATCATGCTGATGATCATGACTACGAATTTTTGCTTCCAAAATCCCCTGCCTGGTATGTGACTGAGAAACTTTATCTCGAAAATGTTGACATTACCATTGAAAATGCCAAAGATGTTATAGAACGTGGTGCGGAAAGTCTTTGGATTACCATTCCTGAAGCCGATGACAAGAAATTAAAATTCTTTGAAGCATTAAGTGATGATGAAACTCCGCTTTATGTTGAGTTTTTAGTTCAGGATCTTGATTTTTTTAAGAAGCTTGATACTATTCTAAAAAAACAAAACAAAACAGTCTGGTTAGGCTTTGATCCTCTTCACCAGCTAGCTTCGTCTGGAAATTGGTTTAAGAGTCAAAAGGAGGATTTTGAAGTCTTTTTAAAAACAACACCACTTGAAAGTTTTGAAAACCAAATTAATATTGATGCCAGGCTTTATCAAAATTCTGGGGCTATTATTATTCAGCAACTTGCTTATGCTTTGGCTCATCTTAATGAATATCTGAACATTCTAAATAATTCAGATTCAACATTGAATTCAATCAAAGTCAATATGGTTGTTTCTCAAGGCTCCAATTATTTCTTTGAAATCGCAAAACTCAAAGCCCTCCAACTTTTGGTCAATAGTCTGGCCAGCGAATATGATTACGACATAAAGCTTCATATTATAGCTGAACCCAGCAAGCGTAATCATACGATTTACGATTACAACATGAATATGCTACGTACCACTACTGAATGTATGAGTGCGATTCTTGGTGGCGCAGATTGGGTAAATAACTTAGCTTACGATGAAGTTTTTCATAAGCGAAATGAATTTGGCGAACGTATTTCCAGAAATCAACTGCTGATTTTGAAACAGGAAAGCTATTTTGATAAAGTGCTGAATCCAGTAGATGGCACCTATTACATTGAAAATTTGACCAAAGAATTAGCTGAAAAAGCCTTAAGTATTTTCAAAACAATTGAAGCAGGAAAAGGCTTTATTCATCAGTTATTTGAGGGTAAAATTCAGAAGAAAATTAAAGAAAGTGCTGAAAATGAACAAGCTAAAGTTAGCTCAGGAGATTTTACTTTGGTTGGGTTGAACAAGTACAAAAACCTTGAAGACCAAATGTCGCAAAATCTGGAGCTTTTTCCATTTCTCAAGCAACATCAAAGAAAAACACTTATCCAACCTATTCTTGAAAGACGCCTGGCCGAACCCCTTGAGAAAGAAAGGCTGGAAAAGGAAAAAACGAATCCATCTTCAAAATCGAATGTGTAGTATGGGAAGAAAGAATATACAGCAGATGACTTTAAAGTCGGCGTCTCAAAAAGACCACGACGAGTTGTCAAAATTTGAAACCGCAGAGCAGATTAAAATCAAATCTACCTATTCAAAAAAAGATTTAGATAAAGTAGAGCACCGTGATTTTGTAGCTGGGCTTGCTCCCTATCTGCGTGGTCCCTACTCAACAATGTATGTGAGAAGACCCTGGACCATACGGCAATATGCAGGTTTTTCTACTGCTGAAGAAAGTAACGCTTTCTACAGACGAAATCTTGCTGCCGGACAAAAGGGACTTTCGGTAGCTTTCGATTTACCAACGCACAGAGGCTACGACAGTGATCATAAACGCGTCGTTGGCGATGTAGGAAAAGCAGGTGTGGCTATTGATACCATCGAAGATATGAAGGTTTTATTTGACCAGATTCCTTTGGACAAGATGTCTGTTTCGATGACCATGAACGGCGCAGTTTTACCGATTATGGCGTTTTACATCGCTGCTGCAGAAGAAACTGGTGTAAAACAGGAACAGCTTTCGGGAACGATTCAAAATGACATTTTGAAGGAATTTATGGTAAGAAACACTTACATCTACCCTCCTACACCCTCCATGAAAATCATCTCCGATATCTTCGAGTTTACGTCTCAGAACATGCCAAAGTTTAACAGCATCAGTATTTCCGGGTATCACATGCAGGAAGCTGGAGCTACAGCAGATATTGAACTGGCCTACACCCTGGCAGACGGACTGGAATACATCAAAAAGGGACTGGATGCTGGAATGGATATCGATACGTTTGCGCCAAGGCTTTCCTTTTTTTGGGGAGTGGGTATGAATCACTTTATGGAAATTGCCAAAATGAGGGCCGCCAGAATGCTTTGGGCGAAACTGGTAAAGCGATTCCATCCTAAAAACCCTAAATCTTTAGCTTTAAGAACCCACTCACAAACCAGTGGCTGGACACTTACTGAGCAGGATCCGTTCAATAATGTGGCCAGAACCTGTATTGAAGCAACTGCAGCAGCTTTTGGCGGCACCCAAAGTTTACATACCAATGCCCTAGATGAAGCTATTGCATTACCGACAGACTTTTCGGCTAGAATCGCAAGAAATACTCAGATTTATCTTCAGGAAGAAACAGGAATCACCAGCACAGTAGATCCCTGGGCAGGCAGCTATTATGTTGAAAAACTGACTCACGACATCGCTCAACAGGCCTGGAAACACATCGAAGAAGTAGAAGAACTGGGGGGGATGACTAAGGCTATAGAAGCCGGAATTCCGAAACTGAGAATAGAACAGGCTGCCGCCAAAAAACAAGCCAGAATTGATAGCGGAACTGATAAAATCATAGGCATCAATGCGTATAGATTAAAGCAGGAAGATCCTATCGTTACTTTGGAAGTGGATAACCAGACGGTGAGAAAACAACAGCTGGATAAGCTTTCAAAAATAAAAGCTGAACGCAATGATGAAAAAGTCAAACAAAGCTTAAGCGAACTCACCCGAATTGCCAAAGAAGAAAACGGAAATCTTTTGGAGGCTGCTATCATAGCAGCCAGAGAAAGAGCAAGCCTCGGAGAAATAAGTGATGCTTTGGAAGAAGTTTACGGAAGACATCAAGCCAAAATACAATCCTTTAGTGGAGTTTATAGCAAAGAAATGAAAACAGACGAATCCTTTAGTAAAGCGCAGGCCCTGGCTGATGAGTTTGCTGAAAAAGAAGGCCGCCGACCAAGAATCATGATTGCCAAAATGGGACAAGATGGTCACGACAGAGGCGCTAAAGTGGTAGCCACTGGCTATGCCGATGTAGGTTTTGATGTGGATATCGGCCCTTTATTTCAGACGCCGCAGGAAGCTGCAAGACAGGCTGTAGAAAACGATGTGCATATTCTGGGGGTGTCCTCCTTAGCCGCTGGTCACAAAACTTTAGTTCCTGAAGTTATTGCTGAGCTCAAAAAACTAGGTCGGGAAGATATCATGGTCATTGTAGGAGGTGTGATCCCTTCTGCAGATTATAAATTTCTTTTTGATGCCGGTGCTGTTGCGGTTTTTGGACCAGGAAGCAAAATCAGCGATGCTGCGATTCAGATATTAGAGATTTTGAACGATAGTTTTTAAGACACAGGGGAATGATCTTTTCAGACCTCACAGTCCCAAAGCTTCGGGACTGTGAGGTCTTAGAGATATCTATATCAACAATAGATGATCTGTACAGATTAATTTTATTTTAATACTAAATTCAGAAAAAAAGACTAGCATTATAGTAGTTTAGTATTTACTAAAAATTTTCATCCATGGCTATCATAGGAAACCTCATAAAGGGCGTTATCAACCTTAGAAATTCAATTTCTTCTGAAACGAATCACGTTGAAAATCAAAGAGAAACGTTCAAATTCCTGCTCGAGAAAGCGAAGCATACAGAATTTGGAAAACACTTTGGGTTTTCCAAACTATTAAATTCTAAAAACTCATATCAAGAATTTAAATCCACTATACCTTATTTTAGTTATGATAAAATCCATAATGAGTGGTGGTACAAGCTTCATGAAGGTAAAGATAATGTCACCTGGCCAGGGCATCCTAACTATTTTGCTTTGAGCTCTGGAACAACAGGAAAAACAAGCAAACGGATTCCTGTAACCGATGATATGATTGAAGCCATTAAAAATGCGGGGATCAAACAGGTTTTGGCGATGGAAAACTTCAACTTACCCGCTGATTTTTTTGAAAAGGAAATCATGATGTTGGGAAGCTCCACCAATCTGGAGAAAAACAATAACCACATTGAAGGGGAAATTAGCGGAATAAGCGCCAGTAAAATTCCGTTTTGGTTTCGAGGATTTTACAAACCAGGAGAAGAAATTTCAAAAATCGATGACTGGGACGAACGCGTCCAGAAGATTGCTGAAAATGCTAAGACCTGGGATATAGGTGCCTTAAGCGGGATTCCTTCCTGGATGGAACTCATGATGGAAAAAGTAATCGACTATCATAAAGTTGACAACATTCACGACATCTGGCCAAATCTAAAAGTCTACACTTCTGGCGGGGTTGCCTTTGGACCTTACGAAAAAAGCTTTAAGCGCTTAACGGGTAAGCCGGTTGAAGTAATTGATACGTACTTAGCTTCAGAGGGATTTATAGCCTTACAAACCCGACCAGAGACAGGTTCCATGCAACTTTTGACCGATAACGGAATCTTTTTTGAGTTTGTACCCTTCCAGCCAGAATATATCAACCAGGATGGTTCTTTAAAACCAGACTCACCAAGTATAGGTATTGAGGATGTTGAACTCGATCAGGATTATGTACTTCTTGTCAGCACGGTGAGTGGTGCCTGGCGTTACAGCATTGGAGACACCATTCAATTTACGGATATTGATAAAGCTGAAATCAAAATCACCGGACGAACCAAATTCTTTTTAAATACGGTTGGTTCTCAGCTTTCTGTAAACAAAATGGATGCAGCTATGAAGGAACTGGAAGATCAGTTTGATATGGATATTTCAGAATACACCATTTGTGCTAAGCGTGCTGATGATGATGAATTTTACCACTTTTGGTATCTCGGGGCTTCAAACACTGACTTAAACACTTCAAAAGTTGCTGATGTTTTGGATGAAGCACTACAAGCCGCCAATAAGAATTATAAAGTCGCCAGAACTAAAGCATTAAAAGGAGTCAAAGTCAACCTTATAAAACCTAAAGTGTTTTACGATTGGAATGCGAGAAACAAAAAGAAAGGCGGGCAAGTAAAGATGGAACGGGTAATGAGTGAAGAAAAATTCGAAGACTGGGAAAAATTTGTACAAGAGCACTAATTAGCGCTCTTGTACAATTTCCATTATTTCTTCTGGTGAAAGGTAAAACCGTTTTATTCGTTTTTTATAATCTTCATCAATATCTGCATGATTTAGGATAAAGTCTTTCGTCTTCAGGATAAACTCTTCCATACCTTGATTCACCGCAAAGGTATCTGCAGCACGCTCAGCCTCAACAATATGTTTTTCCATATACAAGTATCTTACCCCAAACCAAATCAGGTTTAAAACACTCCGATTTTCGTAATCCAAAACATGCCCCAACTCATGCCCTATCCAACCCGTCATGACGTCTGGTGGGACATTTATAGTTTTAAATTCTTTATCAGAAATTTTGAATTTTTCACTTATAAAAATATAATATTCACGCTTCGATCTTGGTTTAAACAGACTTTTGAACCTTGGCTGAGCCTGCATAGTCGACTTTTTAATGTCAGATTTGAACTTGAAAGTGATTTTGACATTTTTCAACTGAGGAAAATATTTCAAGGCTAGCTCGATTTCATCTTTTATAGATTCTGGATATATGTGGTAATCTTGAGCTTTCATACTATAGCTTAGGTGAATGAAAGATTGTAAAATAACTAAAATAAAAAGGTTAATGCTTAGTTTTTGGCTCATAAATTAATCTAAAAAATGTGCTAAACCTGTCATTATTGGCTTCAATAGGAATTCCTGTTACTATTCCGATCATCAAATGTTCCGAAATCCCTAAACGCATTTGAGGTCTTAAGGTGGTTTCTAAATTTCCATATAAGACAATTTTATTGATTTCTAAACCAATAAAGTTACGAGTTCCTGTAATCATATAATGAAAACTTGAATTTATCTGATAAAAGAATTCGTTTTCAAAACCGCTAAACCCTCTTTCCCACAAGGGACCAGTATAGAGTAAGGAATGGAAGTTTGTCCCAAACCGTTTTGCAACTACCAAAAAGGGACTTATTAAGTTTCCTGTAAATAAACGACTTGAACTATAATTGTCAAACGCATTCATTGTAAATTTATGAAGATATCCCCCCGCCATAGATAAATTGTGTTTGGGATCGACAAGAAATGTATATTGAGCTGCTAACTGAAGACCTTCCAGTTTACTCCTTGGTAAACTATTTTCTCCATTGGATACTCCTCGTCTGTCATAATAGAACGTAAACGGAAGTTCTACTTCCAAACCTAAACGATCTATTACAGCCCATTCATACTCTAGTAAAGTTTCGTATTCTTCGTAATTGTTATTGTCCTTAATACCAAAGCCTAGGTTCCATTCTCTTTCCCCTTTCCTTGCACCGAGATCCCTAATCAGATCAATATAGAGTGGTTCTGCATGTAGAACTTTGGCTGATAAGTTTTCTTGTTCCTCGGTTTCTGCTATATAAATACTATCTTTTTCTTGTTTTGTAATTTGACTAAATACAGAAATAGAGCATATGACGAATACTGAGAATAAGGCTATTCTCAACGAAATTAATGTTGACATTGTTTTAATGAATTAGAGTTATAATTGATTGTAAAAATTGAAAATTTAAACTCTAAATTCTGGAGGGGGTAAAAATATTTTTGAATGATTTTGACTATAAATTAAATCCAAATAGCTGATAGTCAACCTATCTTTAGTATTAAAATTAAAAGATGAAAAATTAGAACTATATAGGGTATTAATTAGGTCTAATTGAATTTTCTTTGAAGCTGAATTCTCCGGAAGTTCATTATCATGAGCCTGTTCGCCAAAAGCGTCTTCAAAACCTAAACCTTTTTCAATTATAAGTTCTATAATTGTCTCCTGTTCGTTATAATCTATGCATTTAAGGTATATATCAGGAGCATCTATACTCGAGTTTAAAAACACAAGTATTAAGAATCCAAGAATATTTTTTCCAAAGAGTCCCTCTCTTATATGACTTAGCATCAACTATAATGTTTGTTCAAATCTAATTATTTTTTTTCTTTTTGGTAAAATTTCCGAAAATATCTTTCACTTTGTCCTTGACTGACTCTTCTTTGGTTTGGGTACTATCCGTTTGAGTGCTGTCTTTAGCTTTGTTACCACCAAGGATAGAATTAATCTGATCTCCAACTTTGTCTTTTATTGTATTTGTAGCCTTTTCCTTTTGAGTCTGAATGATTTGTGACGTCAGGCTTTGTATTGCATTTTGAGTGTTTACCTGAACCTTAGGATTTTTAAAATTTCCGGACAAGGTCACAGGGACATCCACGCTCATTTTGCTTAAATCTGTATTGCTTAGTTGAGCCAGCTTACCCCCTACTTCATCTCCAAAATATTTGGCAGGAACATTAAATTTCAACTTGTAATTTAATTCATTGCTGAATGTGTGTTTGCCAGACACATCAACTCTAATATCATCAAAATTGAAATCAAAATTATCAGCATTAATAGCGCCGTTATCAAAATTCAGTTTAGCAGTTAAGTCTTTGACTTTCAGATTATCAAAATCGAAAAAATTAAATTCAGTGTTCAATTGAGACAATAAAAGCATTTTATCTTTTTGTACTTCTGCGTTGATAACTTTCGCGAGGGCATTACCCGTTAGAGACGTGTAAATCGGCATTAGGTCTTTGGTGAGATTTCCCTTTAAAGAAATTTCTGTAGAAGCAATTCCATTCAAGGCCTGAGCAATAGGTGCTAAGCCCTTTACCAGTTCCATTTGCTCAAAAGCCTCTAAAATCTTGATTGTATTAAGGCTTAATTTCATATCAAAATTTGGAGAACCCGCTGTAGATACCATTCCATCTAAATTGATGTTACCCCCAAAGATATCTGCATTAATGCCCTTTAATATGGCATTTTCTTCCTTTAAAACCAGACTTCCTGTTGCATTCTTCAGGACAAGATTATCATATTTTACACTTTTTGCATCAAAATTCAATGAAATATCAAGGAATTCTGGGATTTTAATAGCTTCAGCTGAAGAGCCAGATGCTGTTTGAGTATCTGAAATTTCAGAACTTGTATCAGCTTCTACCATAAAATCAGCAACGTCAAAATTGGTTGATGTCGCCTTAAAATTGCCTTTCAAAGGCTGGTCTGAAAAAGCAAAGCCTAGGAGATTAGTCAAGTTTCCTGTCATCTTCAAGTCTGTAGAACCAGACGTCATTTCAAAATTATTTAGTTTAGCCGTATTGCTAGTAAAGTTGACTGTAGCCACATCAATGTGAAGAGGTTTTGCCAGTTCTGGTGAAGCATAATCAAACTTAGATAACTTCATAGAGCCTTTAGCATTTACGTTTTGATAGGCTTCGCGCTCAACGGAGTTCATGTCAAAATTAGCTGCTAAATCGGCGTTTAAAATTCCATTCAATTTCTGTTCAATATCAAGTGGATAAGCTTTAGAAATATTTGCCAAATTTAATACCCCATCTACTTTAAAGTCAACTAACATATTGGTTGTCAGATTATTTATAGTTCCACTGCCAGCAAATCGGTCTTGATCTATTCTGAATTTAACACCGTTAAAATTGATGTAAGTGTCTTCAACAAGTCCTGTTTCATTTTTGATTTCAACATCAATTGAAATATCCTCCACCTTTTTAGGTAACTCTGGGTACTGAAACGAAGCATTTGAACTTGACGCTGAAATATCTAAGGTTGGAATATATGTATCATCTACTTTCCCTTTGATTACCCCATTTAATTTAAAATCACCCGTCGTAGTAACTCCATCAAGGTTTGCAGCATAAGTTTCAGGAATCAATGCTAGAAAGTTTTTGAAATCTGAAGACGGTGTTGAAAATTGAATATCAATATCATTATAATCTTCAAAAAGCTGAACATAACCTTCAAATTTTAGAGGAAGCTGATTAATTATAGCTTCATTATCTAAAAAAGAGAACTTCATATTCTCCAAATCCATTTCTAAATCGGCATCCAATACGATCGAATTATCTTTCAAATAATTGGCTCCGTCATAATCAAAAGAAATCTTAGAATCTGTTTGGGTGTGTAGGGTGAATACAGAAGATTTAAAATCACCGTCACCACTATGATTAAAATCTTTCAGTTTTAAAAATATAGTTCCACTTTCATCTAGATAGTTGATTTTAGAAGAATTGATTTCGTAGTGGTCTAAATTTAGTTGAAACGGTTTTTTTGTTTCACCCGAGGATTTAGAAGTTTCTGGAGCTTTGGCTATGTCATAATTAGCATTGCCAAGAGAATCGATCTTTACATTGATAAAAGCTTCATTCAAATAAATCTGATCGATACTTAAACCTTTATCTTTAAAAAGCTGCATAACTCCCATAGTGAGGTTGAACTCTTTAGCATAAACCAAAGTATCCCCTTTAAAAGGAGCTTCGTTTATAAGCCTTAGCTTTTCTAAGCTTAAGCTGGCATTAGGAAAATTTCTAAATAAACTCAAGTCTAAAGAAGACCATTCCACCTGAGCATTAACATTATCATTGGCTGCTTTTTTCACCATTTTCTCTATGCTTCCCTGGAATAAGACTGGGGTAAGAAATAAAGCTATGATTAATAGTAAAACAATAATTCCTATAATTTTAAGTGCCTTTTTCATAAATAAAATTTGACCTAAAATTACACAAAGCCATTTCCTTTATACCCAAAAAAGAATTAAAATTTAGAATTGTTCAACTTCAGGAGGCTAGGATTCAGGCAATTCTTCACCCGGTTCGAGGTTAAATTTTTTACGCAAAAAATAAACGATTAAATACAAAAAAGGCGTGTCTATAACGGCGATAAGCACTTTAAAAAGAAACCCGCTTAAAAGAAGCCCCCAAAAGAGTTCCCACTTCAGTTCCCCGAAAACACTAAGTAAAAAAACCACCGCAAAGGTGTCTACAAATTGAGATAAAAACGTAGAGAAGTTATTTCTTAACCACAGATGCTTTCCCCTGGTCAGTTTTTTCCAAAAGTGGAAAATGTAGATGTCCACATATTGGGCAAGCAAGTAGGCCATCATCGATGCACCAACAGCAATAGTCGTTGCCCCAAATACATCAGTAAATATTTCATTACTCACAGGAGACCAGCTGGTTGAAGGCACAGCATCTGCAACCATTATAATAAGCAGTGAAAATACGGAAGCAAAAATACCTAAAGTAACTACCTGGTTAGCTTTCTTTTTTCCATAAACTTCGCTTATAGAGTCTGTAATTAAGAAAGTTATAGGATATGGCAAAACACCGACAGAAATTTCAAATCTGTATAGACCAAAGAAATCCCAATAAAAAAATTTCTGGAAGATAAGATTGGAAACGACTAAAGAAGTAATAAACAAAGCTCCTAAAATAAGATAAATGCGGTCTGATGAAAATTTTTGTACTGCTGTCAATTATATTTGGATTTGATATTTACCTTTGAAGCAAATTTAAGATTCAAATCTAAGCAAACACTTAATTTGACAGTCGATTGTAAATCAATATTTAATAAAATTTTCTAAATAGATTGAATAACATCACCACAACATATATTGCCTTAGGAAGCAATAAGGGCAATAAACTTGATTCACTTGAGGAAGCAGTTCTTGAAATTTATAAAACAATTGGTGATGTAACACAGGTTTCCAAGGTCTATAAAACACCAGCCTGGGGGTTTGAAGGTGAAGATTTCTTAAACGTCGTTATAGAGGTTAAAACCAGATTTTCTGCTGAAATCACTCTAAAAAAACTCCTGGCTATAGAACTCAAGCTAGGTAGAACTCGAATAAAAGACAAAGGTTACCAGGCCAGAACAATAGATCTTGATATACTATTTTATGGTGAAGAGATCATAACTACCGAAACCCTGGAAGTTCCCCATCCAAAATTGACTGAACGGAATTTTGTGTTGTATCCCTTAGCAGATTTGGTTCCAAATCTTGTCCACCCTCTCTTAAACCAAGACATTTTGTATTTGGTGAAAAGCAGTAAAGATGTATCTCCAATTAAAGCTATCTCAGACCGAATTCAACCTAAAAAAGCTGAATTCAGACAGGTGAATTACCTGACTATTGAAGGAAACATAGGATCGGGAAAGACCAGCCTGGCAGAAATGATTGCCGAAGATTTTAATGGAAAATTGATTCTGGAACGTTTTAAAGACAATCCATTTTTACCTAAATTCTACGAAGACCAAGCTCGCTTTGCTTTTCCACTTGAAATGTCCTTTTTGGCAGATCGGCATCAACAATTGATGGATGATATCTCACAGCTCGATTTATTTTCAGACTTTGCGATTTCAGATTATAATCCCAACAAATCTCTGATTTTCTCTAAAGTTACCCTTCAGGAAGACGAATATGCCTTGTACAAGAAGATTTTCAATATCATGTACAGCGAAGTTCCAAAACCAGACGTATATGTTTATCTGTATCAAAACATAGAAAGTTTACTAAGTAACATCAAGAAAAGAGGTCGAGAATATGAACAAAATATTTCGCCAGAATACCTGAAAAACATACATAATGGCTATCTGAACTTTTTCAACTCTCAAAATAAGATCGACGTAAAAATCATCGATATTTCAGATTTGGACTTTGTAGCCCATCGTGAGGACTACTTATTTCTTTTAGAAAAAATCTCAGAAATAAACATAAAAGCTTCAGGTTAATTTGTTCAAAAGCAATTCTCCTACTTCTAGTCCTCGATGAACGGCTCCATCCATATATCCAGGCGTTTGTGCTGCCGTTTCGGAGGCTGAAAAAAACAGGCTGTTATTATAAAAACCTTCTCTTAGCCGAGGGTTTCCATTGTTTTGATGTGGAACGAGCAACTCAGCCTTTTCATGAACAGTAAATTTTTCATCTCTCCAATTGACATCGGCATAAGACAGACTAGGCGCTGTTTTATTGGAAAAAACACTTTTAAGGTGTTTTAAAACCTGAGTTTTTCTGTCTTCTTCTGAAAGTTTAGAATAGCCTGAGTTTAAAAATCCTACAAGTGCATTTTGTGAAGTATTCACGTCACTATGGTCATACATTTCCTGTATAATTTGTTGAGGACTCATCAGAGTACCTGTAAATCCATCCTTTTTCCAAAAATCTGAATCAAACGCAACAGAAAACTTGATAGAATCTGACATCCATGTGTGTGTGTTCGAAAATAAAACTTTTGACGACTCTGAAAGGTGAGGCTCAAATTCAATACTGTCTGCTATCAATTGAACAGGAATGCTTATCACTAAATAATCCGCTTCAAACTGATTGTGCTCAGTTTCCACATAAAAACGATCATTAAATTTAACAGATTTTACGACTTTGTCATAATGAATTTTAACTGAACTTTCCTGCTTTAATTTATTGATAAGTTCAGAAGTTCCGTTTTCAAATTTGAAAGTAGGTGATCCCTGAGTTGGTATTTGAAAACGTTCAACAGAGCCTTTGGGCCTGAAATCGTAAAGTGCTTCCCTCCCGTTTTCCTGCTGTTTATACGGAATTTCTAAATTCCTGACTAGCGCCAAAAGACTTGTGTGCTGTGGACCAAACCAGGTCGCTCCCAATTCCAAATGAACGGAATTTGTTTTTTTAGTATAAATCCGACCTCCAGGTCTTGATCTGGCTTCTAAAATTTCAATATCGAAATTTGAATCCTTTAAAGCATAAGCAGTTGATAGCCCGCTCAATCCTGCTCCAACAATTAAAACTTTTGGCATCTTGGTTTTTTGCAAATATCCATTTAAAAATTGTGCCTTCTATGTTGAGAAATTGTAAAGTAAGTTTAAAATTAAAGAATGGAAGTTGTACTTAGCATTTGAACTCTTACTTTCACATTTTATAAGCAATTTTGATCATTTGATTCAAAGTTGTTAAATTAGTTATATGTCATCACAATTGAAACAAGATATTATTCAGAAGATAGAAGTAGAGAAAGCTAAAGTTTCCAACTTATATCAAATCAAAAACAAGACTATAAAGTTCACTGAACAGCTTTTTCTCACACTTTTTGATAAGGAAACCGACGTCACCACCGGGATGGATGAATTGGAACTGCAGTTCAAAATCTTAGCAGATTTGGTTTGCTTTAAGGAAGAAGACCCATGTAGAGAGATTTGGACAGATTTCATGAAAAAACTTCCCGATATTCTTCAGAAACTGAATAATGACGCCTGCTTTATCAAAGATAATGATCCTGCAGCCAATTCTATAGATGAAGTTTACCTGGCTTACCCTGGATTCTATGCTATCTCCATCTACAGGTTGAGTCATGCTCTACTGGAGTTTGGTTTACCTATCGTACCCCGTTTAATGTCTGAATGCGCTCACACTTCTACTGGAACTGACATTAACCCCGGAGCTGAAATCGGAAATCCATTTTTTATTGATCATGCTACTGGAGTCGTGATTGGCGAAACTTGCAAAATTGAGGATAGGGTAAAAATTTATCAGGGAGTTACACTTGGAGCTTTGTTGGTGGATAAAAACTTGAAGCACCAAAAAAGACATCCAACTATAAAAAGCGACGTTACCATTTATGCCAATGCTACTATTTTAGGAGGGAATACCGTCATTGGCGAAGGCTCAACCATCGGTGGAAATGTCTGGTTAACCAAATCTGTACCCAGCAATTCCTTTGTCACCCATAAATCTATGGTTAAAATCAACGAAAATAAAAATCATGAGTAAAAGCATATTAGATCTTATAGGAAATACGCCCATAGTAGAGGCTAAAACTTTGGTGAAAAATCCAAATGTAAAATTATACCTCAAACTGGAGGGCCAAAATCCTGGAGGAAGTGTCAAAGACCGCGCGGCCTACAATATGATCAAATCGGCACTGGAACGTGGAGATATTGACCAAAACACTAAACTTATCGAGCCAACCAGTGGAAATACGGGAATAGCCCTGGCTATGGTAGCCGGGATTTTTGGCCTGGATATTGAGTTGGTCATGCCCGAAAATGCCACACAGGAACGCGTGCAAACCATGATGGCTTATGGAGCTAAAGTTACCCTTACCGATGGTGAGAAAGGCATCATGTATTCCAGAGATTATGCAGAAGAAAAGGTAAAGACTGGCAATTACTATATGTTCAATCAATTTGCAAATGAAGACAATTGGAAAGCGCATTATAAATCAACTGGTCCAGAAGTTTGGAGAGATACAGACCAAAAAGTAACCCATTTTGTTTCCTCAATGGGAACAACCGGAACTATTATGGGAACTTCTCGATTTTTAAAAGAAAAAAACAAAGACATCCAGCTTGTGGGTGTTCACCCGGCTGAAGGGACCAAGATTCCAGGTATTCGCAAATGGCCTGAAGAATATTTGCCTAAAATTTACGATCCTGAACGCGTAGACCACATTTATGAGGTTGATGAAGAAGAAGCTAAAAAAATGGCCAGGTACCTCGCGGAAAAAGAAGGCATTTTCTCAGGAATGAGTTCTGGTGGCGCTACAGCTGCGGCAGTCAAACTTTGTGAAGGCCTGGAACACGGAGTTGTTGTAAGTATTATATGTGATCGCGGAGATCGTTACTTATCCTCAGACCTATTTGAATCTTAGTTAGGGCAAGGAGTTAAATGTTAAAATTAAAAGTCTTTTAGCAGTTTTATTCTGAAAAGTGAATTAAAAACTTAAATTTCGCCACTTAACGCATAAATAATCGTCTATGCCTAACGTATATATCAGTGGAACGGGAGCTTATGTCCCTCCAAAAATAGTCCCTAATTCTTTTTTTGAAAAAGTAGGCTCTTCAGATGAATGGATTTTCAATAAACTTGGAATTAAAGAACGCCGAATTGTAGAAGATGAAGCTACAAGTGACCTTGCTTACAAAGCCGGCCTTGATGCTGTGGAGAATGCAAACCTTAAGGTGGAAGATATCGACCTTATCATTGTGGCAACAACTACTCCAGACCGGCAGGCACCTTCCTGTGCCTGTTTTGTTCAGGAGAAAATGAAAGCCTTTAACGCTGTAGCTTTTGATGTCGCCGCTGTTTGTTCTGGTGCTTTATTCACCATTTCGGTGGGTTATCAATTTGTCAAAAATGGAGTATACAATAATGTATTGGTTATTGGTGCCGATACGTTTTCCAATATTATCGACTGGGAACGCAGAGATTCTGTGTTTTTTGGAGATGGTGCAGGAGCATTAATTCTGAGTAAAACCGATGAGGACAAAGGTTTTATCGACTTCAATTTACATTCTGACGGACGTGGAAAAGAACATTTCACCATCCCAGGTGGTGGCTCTGAGACTCCATGTTCTAAAGAAACTTTAGAAAAAAGAATGCATTATTTTCAAATGAATGGAAAAGAGGTGTTTGATACGGCAACCAGAGTAGTTCCTGAATCTATACATGAGCTATTAGAAAAAACAAAGACATCTATTGATGATGTAAGTTTTATGATTCCACATCAGCCTAGTATTGGTATTCTGAAATCTATTGCAAAACAGATACATATGCCTTTCGATAAGGTGATGACCAATATGGACCGGTATGCTAATACATCAGGGGCAACGATTCCTTTGGTATTAGACGAAGTGCATAAGGCAAATAAGTTTAAGGATGGGGATTTACTCCTGTTTGCAGCCGTTGGTGCTGGATGGACCTGGGGAACTGCACTTTATAAATGGTAATCAAAATTTAAGACATGCTTAAAGGAAAAACATATCTCATCACAGGAATTGCAGATGAGCATTCGCTGGCCATGTATGTGGCCAAAAAAATTAAAGAAAACGGTGGCCAGGTCATTTGTACAGGACTCGGCGTAAGTAAGTTTCACGAAGACTTATCAGACAAAGCCAAGTCTTTTCTAAATCAAAATTTTAAAGACTTCCAGGACAGTGTTCATCAGGAATTGGGTAAAGACACCCCAACAGAAATACTGGATGTATCTGTGGATGACAGCATTGAAGATTTTTGCGAGCAACTGAAAGCAAAAAAAATAAAAGTCGATGGTTTTTTACATGCGATTGCCATGGATAAAACCATACGGAACAAAGTTGTGAAGCCTTTATTGGATGTGACTTTTAAAGAATTTTGCGATACCATGGAAGTCTCTGCGTTTTCTTTGATCAGTCTGACGAGTCATCTTTTCAAAAACAACCTTTTAAACGCCGATGCTTCTATTTGTTCCATAAGCTATATTGCGGCTTCCAAAGTTACTTTTCACCCTTACAGAAACATCAGCATCGCTAAAGCTGCTCTGGAACGCATAACCGTTGAACTTGCCGATGAAATGGGTAGAAAAAATGGAACGCGGGTGAATTGTATACGTTTTTCTCCCTATATGGGAAGTAAAGCCGGAAATGCTACGCTTAATCAGAAAGATGTGGAACACGCGCATCGTAAAAGTCCGCTAGGCAATGCCCTGCCTGAAGATTTAGCTCACGAAGTCTTACACCTGTTAAGACCTTACGGAAGAATCACCGGTGAAATAAGACATGTGGACGGGGGGTATAATATTATGGGGTAATCGTAAAATCAAAAGCCTTCACCCTTTAGAGTATATTAGTTTTAGGACCTATTCGTAAAAAGAATAGGTCTTTCTTATTTTCAGTAATCGTATTTTTACAGACTTAATTTATCGATGTCATTTTGAATAAAAAATTAATAACAGGAGTAGTATTCATTTTAGCAAGTTTAAGTTTACAAGCACAGTCTGGCTTAGGCTTTTGCCAGGGAAATTCTGGTGATCCCATTTTTGAAGAAGATTTTGGTCAGGGGACAGAAAATGGGCCAGCACTTACTTCAGAGGTTACTACTTACGAATTTGTGAATCAAGCTCCACAGGATGGACAGTATACCATTTCTAATAATTTAATGCAACTTGGTAGCTTTCATAACGCCTCAGATCATACAGGGAACGCAAATGGAAAAGCGCTCATTGTAAATGCTAGTGATGACCCTAGTTCTGAATCAGGTTTATTTTATCAAATTCCGATTAATGGACTCTGTATCAATAACTCCTACGAGTTTTCAGCTTTTTTGATGAATGTTTATGATACAGGTAACGGTGTATGTTCTGGAATAGAAATTCCTGTCAATGTTAAATTTCAGATTTGGGATGAAACTGATACTAACATTCTAGCTGAAGGCAATACAGGAGATATTTACGGGACTAATTCTCCAGTATGGGAGCAGTTTGCTTTAACTTTCACGACCCCACCTGGACAGAACTCTGTGATTTTGAAAATGATTAATAATGGTATAGGTGGTTGTGGAAATGACTTAGCTATTGATGATATTGTTTTTAAATCCTGTGGTGATTTTACCGAAATCGTAAACGAAAACGGTGTTACTAGTCTTCAGATTTGTGAAGGGGAGACTGTGAATAAGTTGACTTTAGAGGCCAACCCCGATTTCAGCGTGTACGACACCCACAGCTATCAATGGCAAAGCAGTGCTGACGGTGAAAACTGGACCAGTATACCTGGCGAGACCGATAACCAGTTAATCATTTCAGAAGTGAATGAGACTCAATTTTTTCGCTCACTGGTTGCTGAAGACCCAATGAATATCAATAACACCTCCTGCAATAGTATTTCCACAACTTTTGAGGTTGAAAAAATTGATTTTATTGACCCTGTCAGTCTCGGAGAAGTTTTTATTTGTGATGGTGTAGTGCGGGAAGTTGCCGTGGAAGCTGACTCCTCTATTAGAGTGGATTGGTACGACAGCGAAAATGGTGGCAATCTATTAGCAGAAGATACGTTTGACTATGAGCCTGAAAATAATGGCACTTTTTATGCTGAAGCCACAACGGTAGAGGGAAACTGTACCAATCCCGATCGTGTGGCTATAGAATACGCTGTTTATGAAACTCCGGAACTTTTCGATGAAACTCTAGAAATTTGTGAAGGAGAAAGTATAAGCCTGAGTGAGGATTATAGTCATGTAGATTATTTATGGAGTACTGGAGAGATTAGTCGTTCGATTGTGGTTGACAGTGCAGGAGTTTATACCCTTGAATTAACTACTGGAGACAATTGTGTTGTTTCCAAGGAATTTAGAATTGAGACTATTCCATCCCCTATAATCGCAAATATCTCTAAAACTGATAACGCATTGGTTATCAAAACCACTTTCGAGGGTGATTTTAGCTATTCTATAGATGGATTTAGTTTTCAAAGCGAACCCGTATTTAATAACTTAGAGGGTGGTTTATACACTGTTTATGTTCGTGAAAATAATGGCTGCGGGGTAGTGACAGAGGAGTTCCTCTATATAGATGTCCCCAAATTTTTCACACCTAATGCTGACTTCCAAAACGATACCTTCAAGATTGGAGGGGATGCTCATTTTGATACATTCAAAATCCTTATTTTCGACAGGTATGGTAAAGTTCTAATCCGGGGAAACAAGGCACCATTTGAATGGGACGGCACTTACAATGGTAAAAATTTGCCCTCCGACGATTATTGGTACCAGATCAAATTAAATGATAAAGTGTATACTGGAAATATCTCATTGATCAGATAAAACCTTAAATCTCAATAATCTTTCGTTAATTCTATATAGAATACAACATGAATCAGTTTTGAAATTTAACTTTGAAAAAAAAGCTATGTTCGGATTATTTAAAAAGAAAACAGAATTAGAAAAACTTCAGGAAGAATATAAAAAACTTCAAAAAGAATCTTTTGATCTGTCCAAAAGTAACAGACAGAAATCTGATGCCAAACTAAAGGAAGCAGATGATGTTGCTAAGAAAATCGATCGGTTAAAAGCTGAAAATAACTAGCGCATCAATTTTACCAATAATTCCTTCAGCAAATCTCCACTAGAAATTTGATTGGCTTTCACTCCTTTGCTTTTCATATCGACTTCTCTGATCAGGGCAATGGCCTGGCTGGATTTTTTCATGGAATATTTTTGTGCTGCAAAGCTGTAATCCTTCACAAAATAGGGACTGACACCTAAAGCCTTGCTCGCTGAATATTGTGATTTATCTTTCAAAGCGTGGTATCTCAATAATTTATTAAAAAATGAATTGAGTGTTGCTATCGTTAATGGTAAAGGATGGTGTTTTGGATTTTGAGCAAAATACGAAACAATCTGCTGAGCTTTCACTTCGTCCTTAATACCGATCGCTTTATTCAACTCGAAACTATTGAAATCTTTGCTTATCCCAATATTTTCTTCGATGAGTTCTGGAGTGATTTTCGTAGACCTGGGTATAACATATTGAAGTTTCTCCAGCTCTTTATAAATAAGAGATAAATTATTACCCAGGAATTCGACAAGCATCTCTGAAGCTTTTGGCGCTATAGAATAGCCTGAAGCCGATAAGGTTTCGGAAATCCACTGCGGAACCTGATTATCGTAAAGGGGTTTGGTTTCGAAATAAATGGCATCTTTCTTTAAAAGCTTAGTCACTTTCAACCGACCATCCATTTTTTTGTACTTGACACAAAACACCAGGATAGTGCTCTGCTGAGGCTGTTCCACATAAGAGGACAAACTTTCGATTGTTTTCATCAGCTCCTGAGCTTCTCTTACAATAACGACTCTATGCTCTGCCATCATTGGATATTGTTTAGCCTGACCAATCACATCCTCTATACTGACATCCTTACCATAAAGAATGCTTTGATTGAAGGCTTTCTCCTCCTCAGAAAGCACTGTCTGCTCAATTTTGTTGGCTATAAGATCTACAAAAAAAGTCTCTTTCTCCCCTACTAAAAAATAGATAGGTGAAAATTTGCCTTGATCGAGGTCTGCGAGTATAGATTTAAAATCCTTCATATAAGGTAAGCTTCAATTTGATTCAATTTTGTTTCTTTGACTTATGCTAAAATTGAATTTTCCAGAATATTCATTCAAGCTCAAAAGTAAAGAAAATAAGCCTGCTATATTTTCTATTTTGAGGAAAAAATATTTTGTCTTAACTCCTGAAGAATGGGTAAGACAGCACTGCGTAAAGTATTTAATTTCAGAAAAAAACTACTCAGTTTCACTTTTAAATGAAGAGCGACAAATTCACTTGAATGGTATTTCCAAACGTTATGATATCGTTGGCTTTAAACCTGATGGCGCTATTGAACTCGTCGTTGAATGCAAAGCCCCTCATATAGACATAAATCAAGAAACTTTCGATCAGATCGCCAGATACAACATGGTTTTAAAAGCAGAGTATTTGATGATCACAAACGGATTGAAGCATTATTTTTGCCAGATGGATTATAAAAAGGAAACTTATGTTTTCTTAGAAACTTTGCCCTCACATTAACTGTATGAACGTAGCAATTGTTATTTTGAACTGGAACGGTAAGAAACTGCTAGAGCGGTACCTTGCATCTGTTGTGACCCATTCTGAAAATGCCAAAATTTATGTAGCAGATAATGCCTCTACGGACGGTTCCCTGGAGTTATTAACTCAGAAATTTCCCGAGGTAGTCATTTTGAAAAATGAATCTAACTTGGGTTTTGCTGGCGGGTATAATGAAGCCCTTAAGTATGTAGAGGAAGATATTTATATCCTCCTGAATAATGATGTAGAGGTCACTCATGGATGGCTTACAGGACTGCTTTCTATATTTGAAACCTCTGGTAACATAGCAGCCATTCAACCTAAAATAAAATCTATTCAGCATCCTGGAAAGTTTGATTATGCAGGAGCCGCCGGTGGATTCATTGATGCTTTAGGTTATCCTTTTTGCAGAGGTCGTATTTTTGATCACATAGAAGAAGATAAAGGACAATACGATACAGATCTTGAGATTTTTTGGGCCAGTGGTGCTTGTTTCGCCATTCGGAAAGACTGTTTTAGAGAAGCTCAAGGATTCGATGAAAGCTTTTTTGCACATCAGGAGGAGATTGATTTGTGCTGGAGGCTTAAAAATTCAGGCTATTCGATTTGGTATGCTTCCCAAAGTGAAGTTTATCATCAGGGCGGCGGAACCTTATCAAGTTCAAGCCCCAGAAAAACATTTTTAAATTTCCGAAACTCTTTAAGTAGCCTTTTAAAAAATTCACAAAAAAATCCAATCCCGGTAATTTTTATTAGAATGGTTTTGGATGGTTTAGCTGCAATACGGTTTTTGATCCAAGGGCAATTCTTTCACTTTATTGCCGTTTTCAAAGCCCATATCAGTTTTTATGGTCTGATTCCTGAACTGCTAAAAAAAAGAAATCAATTAGAAAAAAAGAATCAAAGATTTTATGTGGGTAGCATAGTTTGGTATAGATTTGCACGTAAGATATATAGGTTTAGCCAATTGAAACCTGACAATAAATAATTGTTAAGCCTTGACTTTTTAAACGAATAGAATTTAAATTTGTATAACTAAAATTAATAAAAAACATGAAAAAATTATTTGCTATTGCCATTACAGGTATCTTAATGACGTCTTGTGTTTCTAACAAGAAATTTTCAGAAATGGAAGACAAGTACCAAAACACTAAAGACCAGCTAAATTCAGCTGAAATGAGACTTTCTGCCTGCGAAGATGAAAAAAAATCACTAAGAGCTTCTTATGAAGGTCAAATTAAAACGCTACAAAGTACTAATGCAGCCATATTAGATACTCAAAGTGATATTGTTACTATTTCCAAAAAAGGTGCTGAAAATTTAGAGCGTTCATTGGAAAGTATGAAAGAAAAAGATCTTCAAATTAAAACGATGAACGATGCCATCAACAAAAAAGATAGTGTAACCTTAGCATTAGTGACAAGCTTGAAAGGAGCATTGAATGATATCAATGACGAGGATATTCAAATCAATGTTGAAAAAGGCGTTGTATTTGTGTCCATTTCAGATAAATTATTATTTGGAAGCGGTAAATACAAAGTAACTGATGAAGCTAAAAGAGTTCTGGCTAAAGTTGCTGAAGTGGTTAATGACAAGAAAGACTTCGAGTTTATGGTAGAAGGCCATACAGATGATGATCCTATTTCAAGAACCAACATCGAAGATAACTGGGATTTAAGTACAAAAAGAGCTACCTCTGTTGTAAGAATCTTGCAGGAAGAGTACAATGTAGACCCTACTCGAATGACTGCAGCTGGAAGAGGTGAATACATCCCTGTAGCTAGCAACGAAACGGCTAACGGCAGAGCTAAAAACAGAAGAACTAGAATTGTAATTCTTCCTAAGCTGGATCAATTCTTCGGAATGATTGAAGAAGGAATGAAAAAGGCTAAGTAGTTAAGCTTACAGATATGAAAGCCTCACTTTATGTGGGGCTTTTTTATTTTATAAAAATAGATGTATTAGTTGCGTAAAAGAAGATTATTTCTATCTTTGCACTCGCAAAAACAGGTCGCGTAGCTCAGTTGGATAGAGCATCTGCCTTCTAAGCAGACGGTCACAGGTTCGAATCCTGTCGCGATCACACCTATTTAATCTAACCCCCTGTAAACACAGGGGGTTCTTTTTTAAACACCCCTATTTTCCCGACATCTTCCCGACATTTTTTTAGTCGTAAAGCTACATAAAATAGCTTCTTAATTAATTAATTAGAAAAGATTGAAATCTAACTCATTTATAAGATAGAATTGCATTTATTTTGGAATTCATAAGCTGATTATTTATTTGGATTCATTCCGTAAGAAGGTTCTCTTTAAAAGCCTATAAAAGAAAAAAGAATCTTGTCATTTTAATTTTATTTGATATTATTTAGTTCTTCAAAATCAAAGTCGTGTTTTTGACATTTTTCATAAATCCATATTTGAGCCTGCTCTATTATCGAGTCAATGATTTTATTCATCCAGATTATGGCTCCTTGTTTTTGGGCTTCTGGAATCATCGCATCATGAAAACCAATGGTCATAATCATATCTTTATAATACCTCTACAAAATCGGACCATTAGTTAAGTTGAAAATTTATTAACTTTAAATTATGGACAAAATGAGAAAATCACGAAGAAAACCCGCCTGTTCCGGCCGGCAGGTTCACATCAGAATTCAATACAAAAGTAGCTATTGAAGCTTTAAAAGAGCGGTATAGCTTATCGGAACTAGCCGAACGTTTTGAATTGCACCCTAACCAAATCAGTCAATGGAAACAAGAGTTTTTAGAAAAATCCAGCGATGTTTTTGATAAAAAATCATCTAAACCAAAAGAGCAGGAAGTTGATTTGGATAAGCTCTATGCAAAAATTGGTAAGCTTGAAATGGAGCGAGACTATTTAAAAAAAAGCTTGAAGACTTTGGATCTACTGCAATGAAAAAAGAATTGATTTTACAACAAAAGGACCTCTCATTAAGTATTAGAAACCAATGTGAGCTTCTAAATTTATCAAGGAGTAGTTTGTACTATAAACCCTTAGGTGAAAAGCCAGAAAACTTAAAAATAATGCAAATTATGGATAAGCACATCTTAGAGGAACCAACAGCTGGAGTTCTCACTATGCAATCCATGTTAGAAGATAAAGGCATTAAGGCTAGCTATGAGCGTGTAAGGCGTCTAATGCGTAAGGCTAACATTCGACCTATTTATCCTAGAAGACACTTAACAGTTCTGGGAGAAAAGAAGTATGTACATCCTTATCTCTTAAAAGACTTGAAAATAGAGTGAGCTAACCAGGTATGGGAGATAGACATAACCTACATACCTATGCATAAAGGGTTTATGTACCTTACGGCTATAATTGATGTATATAGCCGAGCTATTATGGCGTGGGGATTATCTAACACCTTAGATGCACAGGCAAGCATAGTAGTGGTCAAAAACGCCATAAAAACCAAAGGCAAGCCTGAGATATTGAACTCTGATCAAGGAAGTCAATTTACCTGTTTAGCTTATGTGGATTTTTTAAAGGATGAAGGAATAAGAATTAGTATGGATGGCAAAGGAAGAGCTTTAGATAATATCTATATTGAACGATTTTGGAGAACCATTAAGTACCAACACATCTTTTTAAACCCAGCTTATGATGGTATAACTTTGTACCGAGGAATTAAAAAATGGATAGATAAATATCATAACAAAAACCATCAGGGAATAAATCAAAAACCAATAAGAAAGTATAAAAATGCAGCCTAAGAATTCAACTAAGAAGCAGCTAAAACTGGTCTAAAGAAATGAGGGTATTATAAAGTTTATACATTTTTTTTTCAAAATATTTTAGACAGCCTACGTTTTCCTTAAAACTAGTGTTGAATTAATAGTTAGCATTCAATTAATAAACTAAAGTGAAAACTTCCATTCATAATTTAAATGACTATTAATAAACTCTATGTTTGTGTATGGTTAATTTCATAAACATACAAGCAGCTTTAGACCTTCAATTGCCGATTATTGACGTCCGTTCTCCCTCAGAACATGAAAAGGGTCATATTCCAAATTCATACAATATTCCTTTATTCAGTAATGAAGAGAGGGTACATGTAGGAACTGTTTATAAGCAGCAATCCAAAGAAGCAGCTATTGAGTTAGGCTACACTTATGTTAATCCTAAACTTCAAATTTATATCCAGGAAGCAAAAAAAGTAGCTTCAAAAGGTTCTGTAATTATTCATTGTTGGAGAGGAGGGATGCGAAGTCAATCTTTTGCAGAACATTTAATGGCTAACGGGTTCGATGAAGTAAAAGTGATAGAAGGCGGTTACAAAGCTTTTAGAAACTTTGTTCTTGATTATTTTAAAACGTCTTTTCCTCTAAAGATTATTGGTGGTTATACGGGGAGTGGGAAAACTGAAATCCTTCACGAATTACAGAAACAAGGCGAACAGGTCATAGATTTAGAAGGCTTTGCGAATCACAAAGGCTCTGCTTTTGGGGGTATTGGTCAAGGAGAACAGCCAAGTGTAGAGCAATTTGAAAACAATTTGCAGTACCAGTTTTCTAAATTAGATTTAAAGAGAATCATTTGGCTGGAGGATGAAAGTCAGAATATTGGTAAAGTGATTTTACCAGCCTCATTATTTCATCAAATGCATAAGGCTGAAGTATTATTTTTGGAAATACCCAAAGAAGAACGCGCCAAACATCTGGTGAATGGGTATGCAGATTGTGGAGATGAGTTTTTGAAGGATGGAATCCTAAGAATAAAGAAGCGTCTGGGAGGACTTAGAACACAACAAGCCTTAGATTTTTTAGCTTGCAAAGATTATTATAATGTGGCGTTGATGACGCTCAATTATTACGACAAATACTATTTACTTGGAATTCAAAAAAAATTGACTTCCGGAATAAGAAAACTCAAACTAGCTTCAACGAATCATCATCAAAATGCACTAGATATACTAAAACATATGAAAGAAATGGAAAACATCAAACTGACCGCATATAGTCACGGAGCTGGATGTGGCTGCAAAATATCACCTGCTTTGTTATCGGAGATGCTGCATACGGATCAGCCACAAGTATTGGATAAAAATATTATTGTAGGAAACAGTACACGCGATGATGCTGCCGTTTACGATATGGGAGATGGCACCGGTATTATCACTACTACAGATTTTTTTATGCCTATAGTGGATGATCCTTTTACCTTTGGACAAATTGCAGCAACCAACGCCATAAGTGATATTTTTGCTATGGGTGGACAGCCTATCATGTCAATTGCAATTTTTGGCTGGCCTATCGATAAACTTTCTGCTGAAGTTGCCAGAGAAGTATTAGCTGGCGGTCGTGACGTGTGTTCAAGAGTGGGAAGTCCACTGGTAGGCGGACATAGCATTGACAGTCCTGAGCCCATTTTTGGATTGGCGGTAACCGGGAAAATAGATTTAAAGCACCTTAAGCGAAATGATTCAGCCACTCAAGGCTGTAAACTTTATCTCACCAAACCTTTGGGCGTTGGGATATTATCTACAGCTGGCAAACAAGGAAAAATTGATGAAAAGGATATAGGTATTGCAGCCAAATCCATGACCACACTGAATTCTATCGGTTTTGAACTTGGAAAAATCGAGGGTGTAAAAGCGATGACAGACGTTACCGGCTTTGGACTTTTGGGACATTTGGTTGAAATGTGTGAAGGAAGTCACTTATCTGCAGAGGTCCAATTCGATAAAGTTCCTGTATTTGATGAAGTACATAAATATATTGAACAAGGATGCATACCTGGGGGAACCTATAGAAACTGGAAAAGTTACGGGCATCATACCAGTTTGAAAGACGAGCGCTACAAAGAAATTCTTTGCGATCCACAAACGAGCGGAGGTCTGCTAATTGCTGTTGAAGAAGGAGAACATTTGAAGGTTGAACAGTTGCTCAAAGAAAATGGACTTCAGGCGGTTTCAATAGGAGAAATGAAAGCTCAGGAAGACACTTTAATCAATGTAGTTTAAGAAGTCGGTCATTTAATTCATTTAAACACTGATTTAATTTACCGAAAATATAAATTAATGATAACTTTTAATGCGTTTTATTTCCCGACATCTTCCCGACAAAAATTATATGTATTCATACTTAATATAACAATTATAAAAGTTTCAAGGTAGAAAAGTTTATGATAAGTATATATATGTATAAATTAAGTATAAAAACTACTTCCTGTCGCGATCACGACAAGCACAAACCACATTCTAACGAATGTGGTTTTTATGTTTTACACAAGTGTCAAAAGCATAGCTTTTGTATACGCATGGTAAATATAAAAAGCAAAATGGCGAAAGCCATGGTTTTGCATTTCCAGCAGAGAACGCACTCAGGATATGTAATCCTGTCGTTATCACAAGTGAAGAGTCAAAAGCAATAAAAACGCAAGGCTAACTTGAGCGTTTTTTTGTTTGAGTAAACTGGACCTCAAAGTATTAAACTACTTTGGAAATAAATAAATTCAGTATAAGTTATTGATTCATAATAATTTATTTCAAAAGCCATTAAAAACAAGGAGGTTTAGTTGCAATAGTCCCTTATGATATCATTAGCTTTTTGACTTCCTAATTCTGCGGCTTTTAAAAAATCTAAACAACCGCTATCTATTTTATCCAGATTCATTTTTATGATTCCTCTATTAAAATAGGCTTCTAAATAATCAGGTTTAAGGTCTATAGCTTTTGTGTAGTCATATTCAGCTCCAATATAATCTTCTAATTTTAATTTTGCGTTTCCCCTATCAAAATACGTTTCCATAAAATCTGGGTTCATTTCTATTGCTTTTGAATAGTCGGCTACTGCTTCTTTATAGTCTCCTAACTTTACTTTGACAAAACCCCTGTTAATATAGGTTTCAAAATTATCAGGATTAAGCTCAATAGCTTTTGAATAATCAGCAGCTGCACCTCTATAGTCTTCCAGATTAGCTTTGGCAAGACCTCTGTTTTTATAGGTTCGATTATCATCAGGATTAAGTTCCAAAGCCAGTGAATAGTCAGCAACTGCACCTATATAATCTTCTAAATTAGCTTTGGCAAGACCTCTGTTTTTATAGGTTTTGAAATTACCAGGATCCATTTGCATAGCTTTTGTAAAATCAGTGACTGCGCCTTTATAGTCTTCTAATTCTAATTTAGCATTTCCTCTATTAAAATAGGCCTCTAAATACTCTGGATTAATTTCTAAAGCCTTTGTAAAGTCTTCTATAGCAGCTTTATAGTCTTTCAACCCAGCTTTTGCATTTCCTCTATTGTAATACACTTCCCCGTTATCAGGACTAAGCTCTATAGCCTTTGAATAATCAGCAATTGCTCCAGTATAGTCTTCTAAATCAGCTTTGGCAAGACCTCTATTTATATAGGCCTTAGAATCATCAGGATTTAGTTCTATAGCTTTTGAATAATCAGTATCTGCTCCTTTATAGTCTTCTAATTTTGATTTGATAAATCCTCTGTTAAAATAGGCTTCCAAATAGTCAGGATTGATTTCTAAAGCCTTTGTAAAATCGTCTATAGCAGCTTTGAAGTCTTTCAATCCTGCTAAAGCATTTCCTCTATTGTAATACACTTCCGGAGTATTTAGACCAAGCTCTAAAGCCTTTGTGTATTCAGTGACTGCTCCTTTATAGTCTCCTGATTTTAGTTTAGCATTGCCTATATTATAATACATTTCCGAACTATCAGGGCTAAGTGCTATAGCTTTTGAATAATCAGCAATTGCTCCACTGTTGTCTCCTAAAAAAGCTATAGCAAGACCTCTATTAAGATAAGCCTCCGAATTATTAGGATTAATCTCTATAACTTTTGAAAAATCGGCAACAGCGCCTTCATAGTCTTCTAATTTGGTTTTAAAAAAACCTCTGTTAAAGTAGGCTTCTGAATAATTTGAATTAATTTCTAAAGCCATTGAAAAGTCATTTACAGCACCCTTGTAGTCTCTCGACCCTGCTTTAGCATTTCCTCTGTCATAATATAGTTCCGAATTTTCAGGACTAAATTCTATAGCTTTTGTATAATCAGCAACTGCTCCACTATAGTCTTCTAATTCAGCTTTAGCGAGACCTCTGTTGTAATAGAGTTCCGAATCAGCAGGATTCAGCTCTATAGCTTTAGAGTAATCAGCAACTGCACCACTATAATCTTCTAAATTCGCTTTGGCAAGACCCCTGTTATTAAAGGTCTTAAAGTCAGCAGGATTTATGTTTATAACTTTTGAATAATCAGCAACAGCCCCTCTGTAGTCTTCCAAATTAGCTTTAGCCAGACCTCTGTTTTTGAACGTTTTAGAATCAGCAGGATTAATTTCTATTACTATTGAATAATCAGCAATTGCTCCTTTATAATCTTCTAGTTTTAGCTTAGCATTCCCTCTATTATAATACGCTTCCAATTTATTAGGTTCAAGCGCTATAGCTTTAGTATATTCAGCTATAGCTCCTCCGTAGTCTTCTAGTTTTTGTTTAGCGTTTCCCCTATTGAAATAGGCTTCTAAATAATCAGGTTTAATTTCTATAGCTTTTGTGTAATCATCAATTGCCCCTCTGTAGTTTTGTAACTCCATTTTCTCATTTCCTTCATTAAGATAATTGTTTGCTGTTTGGTTGTAAGAGTTGGGAATGGATATGAAAATAAATGATAAAATTGTAAGGATTTTTTTCATAATAGAAATTATTTAATATCAAGTGAAAATACAATTTTACATGAAATTACTACAGATAACTTAATAATAAGCCTTGATTTAGATTTCAACGTTTGATGAAAAAAGCCAACAATTTTACTGCTGAATCGTCTAAAACTAGTCCAACTATAAAAGTTTAATATATAAAGCTATTTAAAATCATCTCGATATATTAAATACAAAAGTTGAAATACAAAAACCAAAGACCGTTTTTTTATGTTTACTATAACTATTTTATAAGCTTGATAAATCATAATTAAATTTAAATTTGTACACTGATATTCAATTACTTAAAACTGAATTATGAAAAGAGGACCACTATTATCTTGGGATATTTATTCTGAATATATTTTTAACTTTTTTAAGTCACTTAGAAAGAAAAAGGAGATTGAGCGATTAAATCAATTTCAGGAGAAATTCAAATGGGATTTTCAGATTGAGGAAACGCTCTTTAAAAATGAGTACAAGGCCTTGGTAATCACCGATAAGAATCAAAAAATAATTTGGGTAAATGAAGGCTTCAAAGATATGACTGGCTACAGCCTCAACTTTGTTATTAATAAAAGTCCAAAATTTTTACAAGGCGAAAAAACTTGTCGAAAAACCTTACAAAACATAAGAGAACACCTCGCTAAAAACTCAATTTGCGAAGAATCCATGGTGAATTATAGAAAAGATGGCAGAGAGTACATCTGCGAGATTAAAATTTATCCTATCCTAAATTCCAACCATAAAGTAGAGCATTACTTAGCTTTAGAAAATGAATTACAATTGAATTAATCTCCTAAGCTTCTTAAATCCAACCTTTGTCTGTTGACTCCACCTTAGAGATCAAATAATTCAGAAGTTCAACCGCTTCTTTTACTTTCAAATACTCTATAGTAACTGTTCCGGAAGCGGTCTCTAGGTTCATATCAGCATGTCCGTTATACTGCTGAAAAATATTTCGACTCAGCCTGACAGATTGGAGTTTATGAATTTCTATAATTTTGAACTTGGTGTCAATAGAACCCTTTCTAATAGAAATGAGGTCAGAATTGAAACCAATACTGCTCTTTTTGACTCTCAAAAAAGCTATCCAGGATAACCCAAGTAAAATTATGATTAAACCAACAATACTTACCCAGTTAAAATAAACAAAATAAGCAGCTGCTGAAAGCCCTATAACTATGGCTAAATTCTTATAAAAATACCTAAAGAAAAGCCTTGGTTGTGAGCGAGACAATTCATAGTTAAGGTCACTTAATTCTAAATGGAATAACGAGTGAAATAAAATGCCCAGGTTTTCTTTCGATAATCCCACCAAGCCAATCTTTTGCTTTTCTGTTAATTGCTTGGACGAAGCCTGACTCACAAATACACTCCTGATTTTAAATAACTCTTTTACGGGATTGGTTCTGATTTCAAAAATTTGAGTTTTAGTCTTCTTTATAACCTTATTTTCTCTTTTGAAAAGTCCATATACAACTTCATAATTTTGCTGGTTTTTAAATATTTTCAGGTTATAATACTTTAAAACAGTAGTCAAAACAGTAATCAAAAAACCTGCTATAAAAACGACAATAATTACAAGGCTTATAAAAGAAAGGGTTTCTGGGATTCGGTTTTTAAAATCTTCTTCGAGGTTTAAATCAAAAATAGTGGTAAGAAAATCCATTATAAAGTTGTACAAATACGCTAAAAAAGCAAGCAACAATCCTACGCCCTTAAACAAATTTGAGCTTATGCCTACTTTAATCAGGGTTTTAAAGTCCAATTGAAATAAAAGTGTGTCTTCTTTGGAAGGAGTTTGTTCAGTTATTTCACTAGTTTTATCCTCATCAAGATTTAGCTCTGCGCCCTGAACTTTATTTTTTTCTTCTATTAGCTTTGCTTTAAGGGCATTGGCAAACTCTTTATCTAAAGCTTTAATTTTGATTTCAGCAGTGCCTTCTCCTGCTGTTTCAATATCAAACCCAACTACGTTTAATAACTGTTGAAGCACATTCTGCTGAAGATTGATGTTTTGAATTCTCTCAAAAGGGATTTCAATGTGACTCAATTTGATAACACCACTATCCAGATGAAAAGCATCTTCTTGAATTGAAAATTTAAATTTCTTATAAGATAAATAAGAAAACACAAATTGAAGAATAACCAATAAAGCCAGGCCTATATAAATATAGGTTCCGTAATTATTAAATAAATTTTTTTGTAAAAAAGGGATTGCTAAAATATAGATGTTTTGCTTTACCCTCTTAGCGATATCGGTGAAAAATATGAGAAAAATGCCATTAAAGGACTGCAGTCTTGGTGTTGAAAAATCAATTTGTACCATCCACTACCGTTGTTTTGTCCAAAACTTTAGCTTTCAATTTTTGAGCGGTTGATTTTTCAAGTCCATCAATAATCAAATCTCCAGATGATGCTCCTGCCGTGTAGAGTCTTAGTGAATACAAAGAAAACAATCTGGAAAGTGGACCTTGCTTTATTTCGACATGCTGTATTCTATTATAAGGAACAACTGTTTCTGTAAAGTGAAAGAAGCCAGATTGGTAAATCATATCGTGCTGCCTCACTCCAAATTTTTTGAGTGGAAATCCTTTTTCTATCTCAATGCTTCTGAGAATAAAAACAATACTCAGAATAATTAAAGCAGTTAGAGGTATCCATTTCGGAAACGCATCAAAAAATAAGCTCACAATCGGAATAGCAAACAATAAGATAAACACAGCCAACTCATTGAGCCATATCTGTTTTTTATATCGTTTTTGTATGGATTCTAAATCAACTGACTTAAAATCTGGCAGATCTGAACTATGAATTTCTATATTTTCAAATCTCATACTAATAAGTGGCTTCTACCCGTTCACCGTCTCTGTACAATCCAATGAATGCATCTTTAAAGTCGAGTTGGCTAACGACTTTACGTAATTTTTCTGCCTCTTCTTCTGTTTTAAAGACCCCTAAAGTGTAGAGATTAAAATCTTTATAATTTGCATTGTGGACAATACTGAAATTATCTGATGATAATGGTGTATTAAATTTCTTGAATGCACCTAGTTGAACTGCGTAAAACTCTTTTAGCTCAAGAGGGTTTGTATATTGAGAAACTTTATCTTCCAGTTCCAAAACTTTGGCCTGATAGTCATCTATAGTAGACTGTTTTATAACCACTTCATCTTCTGCTATTTTAGAACCTTCTTCATTAAGCCCGAAAAGCCTGGGCTGGAACATAACCGCAAAAATCATAGCTAAAAAAAGCAGTCCAAGAATTGCAGTAGAAATGACCAATCCTTTTCTCTCGGATTTTATATTTCTTTTCTCTTTATAAACCTGAACGAGTTCCTTGTCTTTTTGTTCAAGTTTGGCTTTCGCTTCATTTTCTTTGTTTACAATGTCTTGAAGCTCTTCTTCAGTTAGGATTGGCATGGTCTTATGTATTATTGATTATTTATAAACTAATTTAAGAAATCCATTTGATATTTTTAAAGTTTGGTTTTCTTTTTTCCAAAAATGCATTTCTTCCTTCTTTAGCTTCCTCTGTCATATAGGCCAAACGGGTGGCTTCGCCTGCAAAAACCTGCTGTCCAACCATTCCATCGTCTGTGGCATTGAAGGCAAATTTTAGCATTTTGATAGAGGTTGGAGATTTTTCTAAGATTTCCTGAGCCCACTCATAGGCAGTTGCTTCTAATTCATCGTGGGGAATAACAGCATTGACCATTCCCATGTCGAAAGCATCTTGAGCAGAATAATTTCTACCTAAAAAGAAAATTTCTCTAGCTTTTTTTTGTCCTATCATTTTTGCCAGATAAGCAGAACCATAACCCCCATCAAAACTTGTAACATCGGCATCTGTCTGTTTAAAAATAGCATGTTCTTTACTTGCTAATGTCAGATCACAAACCACATGCAAAGAGTGACCGCCTCCAACAGCCCAACCAGGAACCACCGCAATTACAACTTTCGGCATAAATCTGATCAGTCGTTGGACTTCTAAAATGTTAAGTCTTGGTGTGCCATCATCATCTACATAACCTTGATGGCCTCTGGCATTCTGATCTCCTCCGCTACAGAAGGAATATTTACCATCTTTGGGAGAAGGGCCTTCTCCCGAAAATAAAACCACTCCTATATCCGGATCCTCCCTTGCATCAAGGAATGCTTCAAAAAGTTCGCTTACTGTTTTGGGACGAAAAGCATTTCTTACTTCTGGTCTGTTGAAAGCAATTCTGGCAACTCCTTCGCTTTTTTTATACGTTATATCTGTAAATTCTTTAACCGTTTTCCAGTTCATTCGTAAGTATATTTAGTTTGTAAGTATCATTTTATTTTCAGAGTAGTAATCCAATTCTTTAAAAATAAACTTGTTTTTATCTTCGTCATAAATTGAACATTCATCTATGGGTCCAACATAGAGATGCAGACTCATAGATTTTCCTTCATTGATGTTCTGCAGAGAATGATAGCCAAGATCATCATTCATATAAGAAAGCCTATCCTGAGTCATTTTTACGTCTGCAATCAACTTAAGTTCGTCATTTTCTTCAACATAGCGTTTTTCTTGAAGTTTTCCGTTAGCCAGATACACCCAGCACTCTTCACCGTTATGACAATGTATTGGTGTATCCTGATCTTGCTCCCAGCATAAAAGCAAAAGTTCAAAATCATCTGTTCTGAGCACGCAGTTTCTGGTGTAGCTCTCTTCAGACCAAAAGGCATATGGCAAGAGATCTTCATCTGGAATAGATAAATTTCTGGCTATATCAAAATAATCTTGTCCTTCACAGCTTGGTAATATTTCTAAAAGTTTGTTTAAAGATGTTATGTTTTCTGTAGAGTCCATGCTTTTTAATTATTTTTATCAAAATCGAAACTATTTCGATAAGTAGTAAATATAAATTTCAATTAAGGCTTATGCAAGCAGACCTTGAATTATTTCAAAAACTTTCTGAGAAACTTATAACTCACGAGAAACAAAATGGAGTTGTAAAACCGATAAAAGCAGAGAAACTCTTAGACGTTCTAAATCTTGAACTCAGCAATGAAGCTTTAAATGAAGATACTTTTGAATCTTTGCTCGAAGACATAGTCTTAAGCACCCCAAGGACTTCTACAAAATTGTTTTTCAATCAACTTTTTGGGGGTAGAAATTCGAAGGCTACTTTGGGCGAATTATTAGCGGTTATGCTTAACAACAGCATGTACACCTATAAAGTGGGTGGACCTCAGGTGGGAATCGAAAAGGTCATCATCAATAAGGTTTGTGAAATGCTCAATTTTGGCAAAAATGCTGACGGCACCTTTCCTCCTGGTGGATCCATGAGTAATTTCATGGCCATGCTTATGGCAAGAGATGCTTATAATCGAGACATTAAATTTGAAGGGGTTTCAGAAAAAATGATCATTTACACCTCGGATGCTTCGCACTATTCAATTACCAAAAATGCTATGTTTGGTGGAATAGGTATAGAGCAAATTCGAAGAATCCAAACCGACGAGTTTGGGAAAATGATTCCTGAAGCTCTTCAGAAACAAATTGAAAAGGATATAAAGGATGGATTAAAGCCGTTTTTCGTCAATGCTACAGCTGGTACAACAGTTCTAGGTGCTTTCGATGATATTGATGCTATTAGCGATATTACCAAAAATTATAAAAATCTTTGGCTTCATGTAGACGGTGCCTACTGCGGCTCGGTTATCTTTAGTAAAACTTATAAGTATCTTGTCAATGGTGTTGAAAGTGCAGATTCTTTTAGTTTTAATGCTCATAAGATGCTGAATGTACCACTCAGTTGCTCTATTTTAATTACAAAAGAAAAACACAACCTCAAACATAGCTTTGCCTGTCAGGCTGATTACTTGTATCAAACCGATGGTGATGAATACAATTTAGGAAAAACCTCTTTACAATGCGGAAGAAGAAATGATGCCTTAAAATTTTGGACTCTATGGAAATCAGTCGGGACGGCTGGTCTGGAACAAATGGTAGATCAACAATTTAAGCTAGCTCAAACTGCACGCAATTACATAGAAAGCCATTCAGAATATAAACTGTATTCTTATGAAGACTCTATTTCAGTATGCTTTAACTATAAAAACATAGATCCTAAAGATTTGTGTAATTCTTTATATGAAGACGGAAAGTTAATGGTGGGCTATGGTGAATTCCAGGGAATTACATTTGTTCGATTGGTTGCCATTAACAGCAACAATCGGGAAGAAGATATACTCAACTTTTTCAAGGTTATGGAGACTTATGTTGAAGAAAAACAACTAGAATTGGTTACAACTTAATCTGTTCCATCATTTTCTCAACAACTTTAAAAGCTGCCGGACAAATTTCCACGTTTTTTAAAGTAAGATTTGAAATTTGTTGAAATTTTTTCCGGTCTGTATGGGGGAATTCTGCACAAGCCTTTGGTCTTACAAAATAAATCGAACAGTAATTATCTCCGCCCAAAAACGGACAGGGAACGCTTTTTAGGACATAATCCTTATCCTCATCAATCCTTAAGTATGTATCTATAAAGGCTGATGGTTTCATTCTGAAGTGCTTGGAAATTCGTTCTATGTCTTTGTTGGTAAACAGAGGCCCGGTTGTTTTACAACAATTGGCACATGTAAGGCATTCCACCTCTTCAAACGTTTCGTCATGCAACCTCTGCATGGTTTGATCCAGATGTTTTGGTGGTCGCTTTTTTAAACGTTTAAAAAAGTCTTTATGCGTTTTATGTTTATCTTTGGCAAGGCTAGGTAAGTCCTTCAGAAATTCTTCCATCCCACAAATATAAAATCAACAAATTGAATATGACGTCTGCTTCCAAAGATATATTTGGTCTCGCTGTGGAAAGCTACTTTCTAAAAAAAGACCAAACCCCTATTATAGTTCATAACGAAGATTTCTATGATGATGAAATTACAGTCGGATATCTTTTTAGAAGTTATGAGGAAATGCCAGAATTAGAGCAGTTAGCTTTGGATTTATGTCAAGGTAAAGTTTTGGATGTAGGTTGCTGTGCTGGAAGTCACAGTTTAAAATTGAAAGCAAAAGGACATCAGGTCCTGCCTATAGATATTTCAAGGAAATGCATTCAGACTTGTCATAAGAGAGGTCTTCAAGAAGCTCAGCAAATTGACTTTTTCAATCTTGAAAATCAGAAATTCGACACTATTCTTCTGTTGATGAATGGTATTGGAATTGCAAAAACAGTAAAAAATCTATCTTTTTTCTTTCAGAAATTAAAAAGCCTGATGCATCGAACGAGTCAAATTTTACTAGATTCTTCAGATTTGATTTTCCTTTATGAAGATGAAGTCTTAGAAGAAAATTCATATTATGGCGAAATGACTTTCAAAACAAGTTACAAAAAACAGGTATCACAGTCTTTCCCCTGGTTGTATCTTGATTTTGATTTGCTTAAAAGTAAAGCTCAAAATGAAGGCTTAAGCTGTGAGCTGATTTTTGAAGACGACCACTACGGATTTTTAGCTAAGCTAAAGCTTACTTAAGTTCATAGACTTTTTCCCCGTCAATATAAGTTGCCAAAACTTTAGTTTTTGGGATTTGATGTTCTTCAACCTGCATTGGATTTTGATCCACAATGATAAAATCTGCAAATTTTCCCGCTTCCAGGCTTCCTTTTTCGTTTTCTTCAAAATTGGCGAAAGCTGCCCAGATAGTCATCCCTTTTAAGGTTTGTTCTCTAGTAAGCTTTTCGTCAGGATTGAAACCACCTTCAGGGTAGTGCTCAAGATCTTGTCGAGCAACAGCAGCATAAAAGGTCAAAAACGGATTTACTTTTTCAATAGGGAAATCGGTACCCAAAGCCACTTTTCCCGCCTCCTGAAGTAAAGTTTGATAAGCATAAGCATATTGAACTCTTTCTGCTCCTAACCTATCTTCTGCCCAATACATATCGCTTGTTGCATGCGTAGGCTGAACTGAAGGAATACTATTTTCTCCATCAAAATAACCGAAATCTGAATCATCCATTACTTGTGCATGCTCTACTCTCCAGCGTTTATCTGAATCCTTTTTCAGCAATTCATCGTAGGTTTCCAGCACCACATAATTGGCAGAATCACCAATAGCATGCGTATTCATTTGGAAATCTGATTTTTGAATGCGTTCGGCAAGGGCTTGAAACTCATCGAGGTCAATAATCATACTACCAAAATGATGATCGAGATCTGAATACGGTTCTTTCAAAACAGCACCTCTCGAACCTAAAGCACCATCAGCATAAACCTTGATAGACCTTACATTTAACCTGTCGGTTTTCAAAATCCCAGACTCTAAAAACTCACTGATGTTTTTTTCATTATTGCTCAGCATGGCATAAATTCTCAACTTGAGATCACCATTTTGCTGTAAGGTATCGATGAGATGAATCACATCTGAATTTAATCCCGCATCCACCAGACTTGTTAAACCAAGGGAAATCGCTATTTCTTCAGCAGATTTTAAAGCTCGAATTTGCGCTTCCTTATCGATTTCCGGAAAAGTTGCCTTGAGTGTTCCCATGGGGTTATCAATCAAAATCCCAGTGAGTTTACCTTCTTTTTTTTGTATTTCTCCTCCAAAGATTTCAGTGGTTTCATCAATTCCTGCTTTATCTAAAGCAGCTTGATTTACAATCATAGCATGCCCGTCAATCCTGGTTAAGGCAACAGGAATATCTGGAAACAGAAGATCTAAGGTATCTTTTGTGGGAAATTCTTTACTATCCCAGTCATTTTGATCCCAGCCTCTGCCTATAATGTATTTTGTTTTCGGATATTTTTTTTGGAACGCTTGAATTCTTGAGATCACATCCTTATAGCTCACAGTACCATCGAGATCTACCCTGCTCAGCTTCAATCCCAAATTGTAAAGATGCGCATGAGCATCAATAAGTCCTGGAAGTATAGTTTTTCCTTGAACATCCAGTACCTCTTCTGCAGAATATTTAGCAGTCAGATCTGAAGTAGTTCCTACTTGTATTATTTTACCATCAGTAACAGCAAATGCTTCAGCCATAGAAAAATCTTCATCTACTGTGTAAGCATTCGCATTGATTACAAGTAAATCTACTTGTTCTTCAGACTTACAACCAAGGGCTATCAAATTCAGGGTAAATAAAAGAACAATAACTAAATATTTCATGTAAAAAAATTTGTAACGGCTTGATAGATTTCATCTCTAATGGCTGCATTACCACTAGCAGCGAGAATAATTGAAACTAGCAATCCGATCATGGCATAACCAAAATCTTTACCAATCATGAATACAGCTTTTTTCTTGTGCTTATTCCCTTTTTTCTTACGGGATAGACTTATAGCTATTTCTCGACCACCAATTATTCCTAAAAACACCCAGGTAGTACTCAACGGAACGGTGGATATAAATAGTTTATATATAAGCAAAATTACATAGGATAAATCGATAAGTGTCGCTGCACGAATATCAGATACTCGCGTTTTTTCACTTACCACCCCTTGAATTCTATCACCTCTCAGATAAAAGAGCAAACCTAATCCGAAGAAAATAGATAATGCAAATACTGAAAACTGGAAAACACTTTGTTCTCGAGGTAAATACACAGCAATATTAGCTCCGTCCTGCATCACCCATGTGGCCCAAAGTGAACCACTTACAATCCATTGTACGGCAACCCAGTAATTACTGTGTTTCCGACTTTTAAAATATTTTCTGATGGTATTATATGACAGGTACCAAATGAAAAAAGAGATTACAAAAGCAAGGAGGTAACCCGACCAACTTTTAAGTACAACTGAGGTGATACCTGAAGTATCGGCACTAAACACACTAAGCAAGAGAAATGTTGTAGATACGGGCATTTTCAATCTTGTCAATATAAGCAGGACCAGCGGAGCAATAACTTGAAAAAAGGTGAACTTATCAGGGTGCGGATAATCTGTAGTGCCATCTGGATTCGTAAGCCTTTGGTAAGTGACATCACCATCAAAATAAATAAAACTAAAAGTAACAGTGGCTAAAAATATACCACCGATAAACAGCCATAAAATCCACCACTTATTGGCTTTATTACTTTCGATAAATGTCCCAAGAGATTGAATACTGTCATTGGCAACCGCTGCATAAGCAGCAAAAAAAAAGCCAATCCACATACCTAAATTAGCACTAGTTGTAGCTGTTGCTGCTAAAATTAGTCCAACAACGACTATGATTAAAAACGTTTTCTCCTCAGATACGAAACTTAAAATATTTAAGTAAGGACGATCACGGTCGTTACGGTTAAATTTTTCAGCCATTTGCTAGTGTTATTTCTGAATTTATTTGAGGCAAATCTACTTAAATAATGTTTTCTAATGTTTCCTTTTCGTTAAGAAAATTAAGGAAATGTTTACCAGTCAAATTGATAAATCACACCACCTAAGACTTGTAATCCCTGGATTTCATAATTCTGCCAGCGGTTGTACGAATTATCCAAAAGGTTATTGGCATTGGCAAACACAGAAAGCCTTGGAATTATTTTATACTCTACAGAAGCATTAACGTCCAAAAAACCATCCACAGTGGTACTTGTTGATCCACTTAAAACTGGTAAATACCTTTCATTTCTTTCACCAACATAAAACAGGGAAGCCGAAAAATTCAAATTTTCGGTAAAATTATAATTCATATAGGCTTTCAATTCAATTTCTGGAAGATTCCAGGCCTCTTCGCCTTTTTCGGTAGAAAAACTGGAATACTTACCATAGACTCCTAAACTAAAGTCACTTTCTATTTGATAAGCCAGATCTGCGGAAATAGATAAAATCTCTAAGTCATTGTAAATGATATCAAAAGAATTCTCATAATCAAAAGCTCTTTTAGAAGAAGCGGCATTCACATTACCAAGGTTTGGGTTTATGCTAAACAGCGCATAATCTTTGGTGCTGGAATAATTAGTTTGGGCAGCTAGCGAAAGATTATTGAACAATTTTGTAGAGAAACCCGCAAAAGCGTTGTACTGTTGATTACTAGGTTTAATAAGCAGTGTTGGAGAAATAAAAGGATTTTGAGAGCTGAAATTTTCATAGGTGTTTTGTTGCAAGCCTCCATTTACTCCCAAATTGATTTTGATACTTTCCTGATTCAAAAAGAATTCTGCATCCACATCTGGATAAAAGAAAACTTCGCTTGTACTTGATTCAAAATCATTTAAAAACACCACTTTGGCTCCAAGTTTAAGATTTACATTCTCAGGCTTCAAGTCTACAAAGGGGTTTAAACCAGCCTGAAATAGTTGGTAGTTTATTTCGTTTGAGTCAAAAAATGAACTTTCAAAAGTGCCGTTCAAAAAACGAAAGTCACCTTTGACAGATAAAGTCTGATAACTAATCGGGATTTCTGCAAGGGATTTTAATTCTAAAAGTTGTTCTGAACTCTTATAATTATCGGTAAAATTTTGAAGTTTAATATCAGCGTCCCTAAGAATACCATCATGAATTTTTATACCCCCTAAAGCAGCAATCTTTGTATAGCTTTGCTTTGGGTCGATAATGTTTAGTTCTTCTTGAGATAAGCTCATGGCTGAATCCTCTGGTAACCCATAATAATTCACTTCTCTGTGATTAAAATCAATTCCCGAATTCCAGTCAAAATACCGGTCTTTTGAAGTCATAGTTAAGCCTACTGAAGTGTTGGAGAAATCATCATCCAGAACCACATCTTCTATACCTCCCTGAGAGGACAAATGAGAGAATTGGATATCTATATTCCGATCTCTGTTAAGATCGAAATCAGTGTAGAAATCGGCTAGAATCGTAGAGAAATTACCGGCTCCAAATCTTGCGTAATTTTGATAAAGCTTTTGAGGCGAAGCCATTCTCACTCCAGAAGCCGCCCCTTTGGCAGGAGTAAAAGTAGAGGCCACAGGAACATCTATAAATGAATAAGTAATTGCTCTTCTCTTCTGCTTTATGGTATCTTTTTCACTTGGTTTTTGCTTTATTTTAAAAGCGTCATTCACCGTCGGTGAATACTGTTTTATAATGATAAGTTTATCGGTGCTAATGGTGTCACGCTGAGCATAACTTTGAGCACAAAAGAAAACACTCAACAAAAAGAAAACATAAGACTTTTGGTATAATTCCATTTTATTTTGATTAGTCCCTACAAATAACGGTATCTTTAAAACATAATAACTGTTTAGTTATTAATTTTATTTCATAACAAGTCCAAATTTAAAAAAACAAAAAGATGAAAGAAGGCGAAATTGTCAATTTACTTCATTCTCAGGATCAATTTTTAAAATCTGGAGCCAAATCCTCGGTTGAGGATCGTATTTCTATTCTGAAAAAATTTAAAGCATGCATTAAAGCACACGAACAGGACATTATTGAGGCTGTATATAAAGATTTTCAAAAACCAGAATTTGAAGTCTTAACTACAGAGCTTTTTGTTGCTTACAAAGAAATCAATCTGTTCATAAAAAAACTAAAGAACTGGTCCAGGCCAAAGTCGGTTTCGTCTGCCTGGCTCAATTTCCCCTCTTCAGATAAGATATATCACGTGCCCTGGGGAAAAATTTTAGTCATAGCACCCTGGAATTATCCTTTCCAATTGGCCATCACACCGGTTATTGGAGCCTTAGCCTGTGGAAATTCAGTTGTGCTCAAACCTTCCGAACATGCACCCTATACAGCAGATGTATTAGAAAAAATCATAAGCGAAGTCTTCGAAGCAGAGCAGGCAAAAGTGATTCAGGGTGCTGTAGAGACTGCAAAATTACTTCTTGAGCAGAAATGGGATTATGTTTTTTTCACAGGTAGCGTTCCTGTAGGTCGAATAGTTTCTCAACAAATCGCAAAGCATATGACGCCTCACACCTTAGAGCTGGGGGGTAAAAATCCTTGTATCGTAGATGCCTCTGCTAACCTGGATGTGGCAGCTAAAAGAATTTGCTGGGGTAAATTTTTAAACGCTGGTCAAACTTGTATCGCACCAGATTATTTACTTATCGACTCAAAAATCAAAGCAAAATTTCAGGATAAATTAATTTCCACCTTGAAAGAATTTTATGCTGACGGAACTTACAACGACTATGCTAGATTGATTCACGATTCTCATTTTGACCGCCTTACAAACTTACTTAAAAATCAGTCAATCATTTTTGGGGGAGAAACCGATTCTGAAACTAATTTTTTGTCTCCTACTCTTGTTGAATCACCAGACTTTTCGTCTCCACTCATGGAAGAGGAAATATTTGGTCCCATTTTACCGCTTTACTCCTATTCCTCCTTTGCTGAACTGGATACAACAATCACGTCTTTCGATAAGCCTTTGTCCCTTTATGTGTTCAGTAAAAGCAAGGACTTTGTTCGGCGTGTCAATGAAAATTTTGATTTTGGAGGTGGTGTCATAAACGATACCATTGTTCATTTTGTAAATGACAAACTTCCTTTTGGGGGTGTGGGCGCCAGCGGACTTGGGAATTATCACGGAAGGGCTTCTTTTGAAACCTTTACACGAAAAAAATCAATAGTCAATCGCAAAACATGGTTAGACATACCAATAAAATATCCACCATATACTCGGGTAGATGCTTTTAAATCTTTTCTGAATTTATTTCGGTAAGGTTAAATGAAAATCTTGTTTTTGTTCGCATTTGTGAAAGTAAATTAATAGCGCTTTCAGATAGCTGAAGAATTCTTGGATAACCCCCTGTTACCTGAGCATCTCTCATCAAAACAATCATTTTACCTTCTGGTGTAAACTGAACCGTTCCTGGTAAAACAGGACCGGTAACGATTTCTTCCAGCTCATTACCCAGACGTTCACTGATTTCATAAGCCATCCGATTTTGAGATTTCGAGAGCGAAAACTTTGCATTGCAAAGTTGATACTGTAAAGTTTCGCTTAGTTTGTGAAATTCCGGACCTTTATAAACGTCTAAAGTTGAATCTTTGTAGTAATCCACATCCAGTTGAGGGTAATCACCGCCACTTTCCCCTTCAAAATCAGAGAACATGACCTTATCATTTTTTTCAAATCGGTGTTTATTCAAAGCTTTATAAAAACTCTGACTTCCAAGCAAACTCCGAGATTCAAAGCCTTCTCTAACAGCTACGTAACCCCAGCTTCCTTTGGCTAATTCCTTGATAGCTAATACATCACCTGCTTTTGCTTTCAAAATACTATTCACATCAACTTTAGCCTCATTTAGGGTAATTACACCTCCAATAGCTGCAACACATAAAAAAGTTGGAACTCCTAATTCAAGTTCAAGACCTTGCTGAAAAAATTCAATACAGGCACAACCTTCTGGATTATCCAAAATCTGATTTGCAAATCTATAGAGATGCAGATCCATTGCACCAGAAATAGGAATGCCTTGCGGCATGCCTTCTCTTCTGCCTTCGTCTTGTAGTGTTGAATATAATCCAGGGGTTTTAATAATCAGGCCCATATTACCATGTATTTGCTGTTGATTGAGAGTCAAGAGATTCGTATTCTTTTTTGGAAATAGGTTCAAATTGAATTTGATCTCCAGCTTGTAAATAACACAATTGCTTTGTGTGTTCCTTATTAAATAATCTAAGTGGACTCCTGCCTATTATTTGCCATCCACCTGGAGAATCTAAAGGGTAAATCCCAGTTTGCCTGTCGGCAATTCCTACAGATCCAGCTGGAATTTGTCTTCTGGGTTGAGATTTTCTTCGGTGATAAAGCGATGAATCCAGGCCTCCTAAATAGGGAAAACCAGGTAAAAATCCGATGAAGTAAACCGTATAAACAGCATGGGTATGCTTCCTGATAATCTCAGAAATAGAAAGCCCTAAATCTTCTGAAAGCAACTCCAGGTCCCAACCAAAATCTTTCTCATAACATACGGGTATTTTCTTAACCTCTGCCTCTGGTTTTTTTCTTAGATTTACTTCAGAAATGAGTTGCAAAAGCTTCTTTTTTTCATCATAGAAATTATTTATAGTTGAACTGTAAATAATTAATAATGAATTGAATGCATTTACTACCTGAAGTATTTGTTTAGTATCTTGATCAACTAAATTTTCTTTAAAACTAAGAATGAATTCTAAGAGCTCATCGTTGATTTCTGAATCAAATTCAACCAGTATTGACGTTGTATTGAAATGGAAAATACGTGTTTTATCGGTCATGTCTGTGTCCTATTTTGATTCCTTTTTTGGTTAATCTGGATTTCAAAACTTCCAAAATTTTTAAAGCATTTGGCGTATCACTATGCACGCAAATGGTATCAAATTCATGCCTGATTATTTCACCAGATAAAGTTAAAACTTCTTGATTTTCAATCATAGCTAAAACGCGCTCAGATATCAATTCTGGATTATGCAAAACAGCTCCGTTTTCTTTTCTGGAAACCAGACTTAAATCATTTTGATAAGCCCGATCTGCAAAACCTTCCATCCAAAGTGTAATTGATTTTGGCAGCTCTAGTGTAAACCTGACTCGAGGTGGCGAAAATAAAATCAGCTCCTGCCCTCTTTCTTTCACAACTTCCAAAATTAAATCTGCAATGGATTGACTTTTACGCTTATCGTTGTATAGAGCTCCATGAGGTTTGATGTGATGAAGTTTTACAGTATTGGCATCGCAGGCTTTCTCAACAAAGTCGATCTGACTGTGCAAGTGTCGCTTTAAATCTGTAGCAGATATTTCCAGAGATAAACGTCCGAAATTTTCAAAATCAGGGTATGACGGATGTGCGCCAACATTCACTTTATGTAATTTTGCTAATCTCACCGTTTGCTCTACCGTTTCATAATCACCAAAATGACCGCCACAGGCTATATTGCAAGAAGAAACTAAAGGCATAATATCAACATCAAACTTTCCTCCTTCTCCAAGATCACAATTGATATCTATGGTTTTATTCATACCGAAATATAGGGAATGATGAGAACTTTAGAAACTTTACAGGCTTAATCTTATGTAAAATCAACCCAGCCAGCCATCGCGATCCAAACTTCGGTACTGAATAGCTTCAGAAATATGGGGCCCAGTGATTTTTGAGGATGCTTCCAGGTCGGCAATAGTCCTTGCTACTTTCAGAATCCTGTCATAAGCTCTGGCCGATAAATTGAGCCTCTCCATAGCTGTTTTTAAGAGAGTTTTAGAAGACTCTTCCAGTTGACAAAACTGCTTGATGTGCTTCACGTTCATTTGAGCGTTATAATGCACATTTTCAAAATCTTTAAACCTCTCCGTTTGGAACTCCCTGGCTTTAGTAACACGTTCTCTTATTTCAACACTGCTTTCACCTTTGCGTTCATCGCTTAATTTTTCGAATGGCACAGGAGTCACTTCAATATGAATATCGATTCTATCCAACAAAGGCCCACTGATTTTTCCCAAATAACGTTGCATCTCGGCAGGAGAAGAGGTCACTGGAGCATCTGGATCATTGAAATACCCACCAGGACTTGGGTTCATACTTGCCACAAGCATAAAACTAGAGGGATAGGTTACGGTAAACTTCGCTCTGGAAATCGTGACTTCTCTATCCTCGAGTGGCTGACGCATTACTTCTAACACCGTTCTCTTGAATTCCGGTAATTCATCCAAAAACAAAATCCCATTATGAGCCAGTGAAATTTCACCAGGCTGCGGATAAGCCCCACCACCGACTAAAGCCACATCCGAAATGGTATGATGAGGACTCCTGAAAGGCCGTTCTGCCATTAGCCCTACATTTTCTTTAACTCTGCCCACCACCGAATGAATTTTGGTAGTCTCCAAAGCTTCGTGAAGACTCATAGGCGGTAAAATACTTGGGAGACGTTTGGCTAACATGGTTTTGCCTGAACCCGGCGGACCAACCATGATGATGTTATGACCTCCGGCAGCTGCGATTTCCATACAGCGCTTGATGGATTCCTGTCCTTTTACGTCTGCAAAATCAAATTCCGGGTGGGCCAGGTTATTATAAAACACCTCTCTGGTATTGATTTGAGTAGGCTCTAAAGCGTCTCCTTTGTCGAAAAAATTGATAACCTCACTGATGCCTTCAACACCAAAAACTTCCAGATCATCCACAATAGCAGCTTCCTTAGCATTCTGCTTAGGTAAAATAAAGCCTTTAAAGCCTTCTTGTTTAGCTTTAATAGCAATTGGCAATGCTCCTTTAATGGGCTGTAAACTTCCATCAAGTGATAATTCACCCATGATGATATACTTATCAATCTCTTCGGATTTTATCTGATTAGATGCTGAAAGAATACCTAATGCCAGCGTTAAATCATAAGCAGAACCTTCTTTACGCATGTCGGCCGGAGCCATGTTGACGATAATTTTCTTACCAGGAAATTTAAACCCATTGTTCTTGAGGGCAGCCTGAATTCTAAAACTGCTTTCACGAATGGCATTGTCTGGTAACCCAACCAGATGATAACCAATCCCCTTTTCCATATTGATTTCAACGGTGATAATTTCAGCATCCACCCCAAACACCGAACTTCCAAAAACCTTAACTAGCATAATTTCAAGATATTAGATATTTAAAATTATGCTTTTTTATATTTAATTGTTATAAAAAACAGGAAATTTGAGACTATTAAAGTTAAAAATAGTCTTAAAACACAAAATCCGAAATGAAAATTTCGGATTTTGATGCTCTTATAAAATTTAATTCTTAAGACTTATAGTGTTTAAGAAGTTCAGTCGTTGATAAATCATGCTGATTCTCAATTTGATTGGACTCAATGTCTTTAAGCGTGGCTTTGGCTAATTGCTTGCCTAGTTCAACACCCCACTGGTCATAACTGAAAATATTCCAAATCACTCCTTGTACAAATATTTTATGTTCATACATGGCCACCAACTTTCCTAAGGATTTTGGGGCTAATTTTTCTATCAGAATAGAAGTTGTAGGTTTATTTCCCTCGAACACCTTAAAAGGCAATAGTTTCTGAATTTCTTCTACACTTAAGCCCTGGTTTTCCAATTCTTTATGAACCTCTTCTTTGGACTTCCCTTTCATCAGGGCTTCTGTTTGAGCAAAATAGTTCGCCATCAGGATATCGTGATGTTTTAAATTGCCATGCAGTGACTTTTTAAAACCTATAAAATCTAAAGGAATTAGCTTAGTCCCCTGATGAATTAATTGAAAAAAGGCATGTTGGGAATTGGTACCCGGCTCCCCCCAAACGATAGTTCCTGTTTGGTAGTTCACCTTAACACCAGCTCTGTCAACGCTTTTTCCATTGCTCTCCATGGATGCCTGCTGAAGGTATGGTGCTAATTTTTGAAGGTATTGCGTGTAAGGAATGATAGCTTCACTTTCTGCTCCAAGAAAATTATTATACCAGATGCCAAGTAAGGCAAGAACAACAGGCATATTATTTTCAAATTCTGAAGTTTTGAAATGATTATCCATGTCCTCAGCACCATCCAATAAGTCCTGGAAGTTTTTAGAACCTATACTCACAGCAATAGAAAGCCCAGCAGCACTCCATAAAGAAAAGCGACCTCCAACCCAGTCGTACATGGGAAATATGTTCTCTTTATCGATACCGAAATCTTCCACTGCTGAAATATTGGTAGAAACAGCTACAAAATTATGCTTGACATCGGCTTTGGTAGCCGTTTTTAAAAACCAATCCCTTACAGTGTTGGCATTTGTCAAGGTTTCCTGAGTACTAAACGATTTAGACACGATCAAAAACAAAGTAGTTTCTGGATTGAGGTCTTTTAAGGTTTCAGAAACATGGTCGCCATCAACGTTTGAGATAAAATGAGGTTTGATGTCTTCTTGGTAATAGGCTAAGGCATCTACAATCATCTGCGGTCCCAAATCTGACCCCCCTATCCCAATATTTACAACATCTGTAAATTTTTTCCCAGTGTAGGAGTTTCGCTCTCCTGAGTTAACCTGATCTGCGAAGGTTCTCATTTTATCCAAAACAGATTGAACGTCGCCATAAACGTCTTTTCCTTCAACTTTCGCTGAATTGTTTTCAGAAGTTCTCAAGGCTGTATGCAACACTGCTCTTCCTTCAGTCTCATTGATCACATCACCCTGAAAGTAGCTTTGGATGGCATTTTTCAAATCAGCTTCTTCAGCAAGATTTATCAATTGCTCGAAAACATCTTTATCGAGTAGATTTTTAGAAAAATCTACTAAAATGTCTTTGTTCTGAATTGAAAACTCATCAAAGCGTTTTGAATTAGATTCAAATAAGGATTTTAAATTGAATTCTTTTTTAGAAAGAGATTCGAGTTCTTTCCAGGATTTGAAATTTATAGGCGAAAGGCTTTGTAATGACATTTAGTATACTTTTAAAACGTTTTGTTTATAATGCTCTATTAGACCATCAATTGGTCTTCTTATAATGTTTCCGATATCAAGATGGTAGCGTTTAGCAACATCTCTTATGATATCTTCAGAAAAGAAAGCGATGGAACCGATAAAGTGGATAGGTACATTCTGCGCCTGTTTGTAACACATCACTCGGCGCTCGATAAACTTCTCTATACCTTCATAAATCAACTTATAAAAATATCCGTTTCTTTCTTCAGACGTAAATATAAATTCAGCAAATGAAGCTAAATACGTATTGGGATTATCTTCTTTGTATACTTTTCTTTTGATAGTGTCAGCATCTAAATCGTAACGTTTAGCAAATTCACGACTCATGTCATCCCCCATAAATTTATAATAATAATCACGAATAAGACGTTTTCCAAAATAGTTTCCACTGGCTTCATCCATCAACACATAACCAAGCGACTCAACTTCCATATGAACTTTTTTACCATCAAAAAAGCAGGAATTAGATCCAGTACCTAAAATACATACAATTCCAGGTTTTGTTGTAGCTGCAAGAGCTGCCGCTACCATATCTTCATCTACATTTATTTCAGCATCTTCAAAAAAATCATTTAAAATCATTTCAAGATTTTTTACAGGCGTTGGCGTTCCACAACCAGCTCCATAAAAATCTACCCGAGTTACTTTCGGTATTATTTCTTTAAGGTCTTCGTTTTCTTCTAAGCGGGATTTTAAAGTCTCTGGTTTAAAAACTGCAGGGTTTAGCCCTTTAGTTCTAGTTTTTAATTCTACTTCACCTTTGTCGTTTAATAGAATCCAATCGCATTTTGTTGAACCGCCATCTGCTATGATAATCATATAAAAAAGTTTAGATTAAAATAAAAAAAGCTTATTCCATCAGTTGAAATAAGCTTTTTTAATTGATTTGTATTTATAATTTAGCTATATGTAAAGCTAAATCTACAAGTTTAGCAGAGTAACCGTATTCGTTATCATACCAAGCTACTAACTTGAAGAAATTATCATTTAAAGCTATTCCAGCATTAGCATCAAAATTTGATGTAGCTGCTTCTGAAACAAAATCTTGAGAGACAACTTCATCTTCATAGTAAGCTAAAACACCTTTCATTGGACCATCAGCAGCAGCTTTCATAGCAGCTTTAACTTCCTCATACGTAGCAGATTTTTCAGTTCTCACCGTTAAATCTACAACAGATACGTTGGCTGTAGGAACTCTAAAAGCCATACCTGTCAATTTACCTTCTACTTCTTTGATCACCTTACCTACAGCAACAGCTGCACCGGTACTCGTTGGAATAATGTTATTGATAGCACTTCTGCCAATTCTGTAATTTTTTGCAGAAGGAGAATCTACTGTAAATTGAGTTGAAGTTGCTGCATGAATTGTAGTCATAAGACCTTCAACAATTCCAAAGTTATCGTTGATGACTTTTGTCATTGGAGCAAGACAGTTAGTTGTACAAGATGCGTTAGAAACAACCGTATCTTCAGCTTTCACATCATTCTCATTAACTCCCATCACAAACATTGGAGCAGTTTTAGAAGGTGCAGAAATCACAACTTTTTTAGCACCTGCGTCAATATGTGCAGATGCATTATCTTTTTCTTTAAATATACCTGTACAATCCAAAACAACCTCAGCTCCTACTTCGTTCCATTTTAACTGCTTAGGATCTTTTTCGGCAGTAATCCTGATTGACTTTCCGTCAACTACCAGATTTCCGTCTTTTACTTCAACAGACTTACTGAATCTCCCGTGAACGGAATCGTATTTGAGCATGTAAGCCAAGTGATCTACATCTAGCAAATCGTTGATACCTACAACATCAACGTCTTTATTATCCATTGCTATTCTAAAAGCAATTCTACCAATACGGCCAAAACCGTTAATACCTATCTTTGTCATAATTATTTAATTTTAAAATTATTCGTTATTAAGTGGATACAATATCAGCAACTCTTATGAGATCTGTATCCAATATTTTTTTTATGTTAATCGCTGTTTCAAATGGAACATACACAATCTTTTTATGCTCTATGCCCACCATGATATTAGATTTCCCTTCGAGTAAGGCATCTACTGCACCTACACCTAATCTGCTTGCTAAAACCCTATCAAAACAACTAGGAGAACCTCCTCGCTGGATATGTCCGAGAACAGTAACTTTCACTTCATATTCCGGAAGATTCTTTTGAATAGACTCAGCAACTTTAGTGATGTTTTTACCGATTTGATCTCCTTCAGATACCACTACAATACTAGACGTTTTTCCAGTTTTTCTGCTTTTATCTAAAGACTCAATAAGCCTGTCAATTCCTAAGTTTTCTTCAGGGATAAGTATCTCTTCGGCACCAGCACCAATACCACTGTTTAAAGCGATATCACCGGCATCTCTTCCCATCACCTCAACTAAGAACAAGCGATCGTGAGAACTTGCCGTGTCTCTTATCTTATCTATAGCTTCTACAACTGTATTTAAAGCAGTATCATAGCCTATTGTATAATCGGTACCATTGATATCATTATCTATGGTACCTGGAATTCCAATGATGGGCATATCAAATTCATTGCTGAACACGGAAGCTCCTGTAAACGTACCATCACCACCAATAACCACCAAGGCGTCTACATTTCTGGACTTAAGATTTTTAAATGCCTGTTCCCGACCTTCTTTCATCATAAAATCTTTAGAACGGGCAGATTTAAGGAAAGTACCTCCTCTGTTAATCGTGTTTTTGACATCTCTGGGACCAAGTTCAACAAACTCATTTTCAATTAAACCTTGAAATCCTCGATAAACACCGTCACATTTCAGACCTGAGTATGCTGCATTTCTTACAACAGCTCTTATAGCTGCATTCATTCCGGGAGAATCTCCTCCGGAAGTTAAAACCGCGATTTTATTTAGTTTCTTATTCATTACTTCAAATATATTTTAAATATAAGATAATTACTAATTAAGTTTTGGACTAAAACGATTTCGATAGATAAACATTATTAAAATTTTATAAAAAAACGGTCAAAAATCACTGAACTAACAAAACTTTGTATTCCCAGGGCTTGAAATTGAGTATTTGATCAGTTTTTAATTCAAAAACTTCAGAAGTCATAAAGTCTCTATATTTACCTGAAAAAGACGTTTTAAATTCCTGGGCTTCATCGGTGAAATTAGCTAAATAAATTAAAGCCTCATCATTTTTAGACCTTTTGAATGCGATAATTTCTTCATCATTGGATGTAGAAAGTCGTTTGTAAGCAGCTGCTTCTTTAGCACCGTACAAAGCTAAATTCGTGTTTTTAAGTTCGCCTAATTTCACATGCACATCCCAAAACTCTCCTTTTGTTTTAGGGATGCTGTCATTTTCGAAAAATTTAAGTCTTTTATCCATCCCATATTCCTGTCCACTATAAATCAAGGGCATTCCAGGCAAGGCATAAGTAAAAGCCAACATGGTTTCAGAGGCATCTCCCATGCGTTCTTCTACGGTTCCATTCCAGGAGTTTTCATCATGATTTGTTATGAAATTCATCAGGTAATCGTCTTTTTGATAGGTGGTATCGATTTTTGCCATGTAAGCATCCCACTCTTTTACACCCATCTCACCTTTGGCTATTTCATTCATAAGATGATGACCTTCCCAGTTATAGCCCATATCAAATGCTTCGTAAAACAAATCTTTATCTTCACTTTCAGCTAACATAAAAACAGGTTTTACTTTTTTTAATTTGGGTACGACATAGTTCCAGAATTCTGTAGTCACATTACCAGCTACATCGGCTCTAAAGCCATCTATATTTTTTTCTTTTACCCAATACACCATCTCATCTTTCATAGCAGTCCACAAGGAATCATTTTCATAATTAAGATGTGCTACATCCGTCCAACCCCAGGATTCACCTGTATCTGGATTTATAGGATCTGTCACATTGCCTTCTTTGTCTTTATGGTAATATTCCGGATGCTCTTCAATCCATTTATGATCCCATCCTGTATGGTTGGCTACCCAGTCTAAAATCACATACATCCCGTTATCATGCGCCGTGTCTACTAGCTCATCAAAATCTTCTATGGTTCCAAATTCCGGATTGATGGCTGTGTAATCTGAAATTGCGTAATAACTTCCCAAATACTTCTTCTTTTCCTCTGGATCCTCGATATCTTCAATAGATAACTCTGGAGTTGCCTTTCTGTTCTTCATAGAAATAGGATAAATCGGCATCAACCAAATCACTTTCACACCGAGCTTTTTAAGCTCTGGAATGTCTTTGGTAAACGCATCAAAAGTTCCTTCTGGGGAATACTGACGGATGTTTGCTTCGTAAATCACGGAAGATTCTAAAACTTCATTGGTAATAGGTTCAATATTACCAGTAGTGTCTTCTTTATTTTCTCCTGATTTTTGGTTACAGGCTGTAACCAAAAGGAATACACCCATTACAAGGCTTAAAAATTTTATAGTTCTCATAGTATTTTCAATTTATATCTAATTATTTTATAAGTAATTCTTTTGAATTAATAAGCATTCAATTATTCCCGGGTACTGTATAGTGTAAACCCAGGCTTTAACTGAAGTTCTTTATCCCAGCTAAAACGTGAACCTTCTATCACATTTTTGAATCGCTTACCGTCTAAATTTAATTCTTCAAATCTGGATAAATCTACTGTTTTGGTTTCCTCATCAGTATTAAGAAAAACTGCAACAATTTCGTCTTCATGAATTCTGAAAACAGGATAAATTCCGTCAAAAGGTGCAAAGTGAAGCATTTCTCCTTCCAGAATAGCTTCTGATGTCATTCTAAAATTTAAAATGGCTTTCAGAAACACTTGAAAATCTAGCTGAGCATCAGTTAAGTTTTTTCCGGTAAAGGCATTCTGAGTATCTCCTTCCCATCCGCCCGGGAAATCGGTTCGTATCAAACCATGATCACCGCGTTTGTCTGAATTTTCCATCAAAATTTCAGTTCCATAATAAATCTGTGGTGTTCTTGGTAAGCTTAAAATAAGCCCCAGCGCCATTTTAGTTTTATCCACATCTTCATTCAACTGAGTGAAAATTCTGTCCATATCATGATTGTCTGGGAAAATCATGACATCCTTGGGCCTCGGATAATAAAAATCATTAGCCAAACCTTCATAAATTTTAGTCAGTCCATTTCCCCAGCCTTCGTTGCCTTCATTAAGCGCCTGTACAATTTTCATTTGCATAGGAAAATCCATGACCGAACGCAAATTGGACTCATAACCATCACTGTTGTTTTGACCTTGCTGCCAGTAACCTACCAGCAATTGATCTGTGGTCCACTCCTCGCCGACTATATTGAAATTTGGATATTCTTTCATGATGGCTCCGGCCCAGTCCGACATAAAGGCTTTGTTGGGATAAGGATAGGTGTCTTGTCTGATGCCGTGTAAGCCCAAAGTCTCCACCCACCAAATGCTGTTCTGAATGATATATTTCGCTAAAAATGGATTCTCCTGATTCAAATCTGGCATGGTTGGTACAAACCAGCCTTCGTGCATAATTTTAGTATCCAATTTTGATGCATACGGATCCTGATTTGTCGAACGCTTATGGTTGGAATTGGGAACCTCTTTTCCTTCTTCATACAAGTCTTGATAATTAAGCCAGTCTGAAAATGGCAGATCATCCATCCACCAGTGTCCGCTTCCGCAATGGTTGGCTATCATGTCCATGATTAAGCCAATTCCTTTATCTGAAGCTTTCTGAGAAAGCTCTTTATACAATTCTAAATCTCCAAATCGCGGGTCTACTTCATAAAAATCAGTGATCGCATAACCATGATATGAAGAGGATGGCATGTCATTGATGAGTAACGGACTTGACCAAATACTGGTAAATCCCATGTCTGAAATGTAATCCAAATGATCTATGATACCCTGAATGTCTCCACCGTGTCTGGCATAATCGTTTCCACGATTGACGCTGGTCTCCTTCAAACTTTCAACCACATCGTTTTTTGGGTCACCATTCGCAAAACGATCTGGTGTAATCAAATACACCACATCCTCATGGTTAAAACCAACATAATCTTCAGCTGGTTTTTCTCTGGAATTTAATGAGAAGTCAAAGCTTAGATGTTTTGTTCCCTTTTTTCTGAATTTAATCTCGAAAGTGCCTGCTTCGGTTTCTTTTGAAATACGCAAGTCTATAAACAAATAATTAGGACTGTCGGCTTGGTGGACTTCAGTAATTTCAACACCATCGTACTTTAATTCTGGTTGATATGTTGAAATATCCTGAGCATGGACCATGAGTTGAATGTCATTCATCTCCATACCCACCCACCAGTTGGGTGGTTCAACTCTAAGGTCTTGAGCATTTAAGTCAACTGAAAACAGGTTCAGAAGAAAAAAACAGCCAAAGACAACTTTTAAAAACGATAACTGAGTTTTAAATTCCATAATTTGATTTTATTTTTCAATAATACTTATTGCAAAACCACCACCTTCAGCAGATTTCAATTTCAAAGTGGATTTGCTGGTTACTTTTTTGGTTGAAATCTTATAAGCTTGCGGATTGGTTTTATAGTGGGCGTCTTTAGCATCTGCATAAATCGTGGCTTCGTAAGTTTTACCTTGTTCTAAAAAGTCTAGGTTTAATTTGGTTTTTCTAGGGGTGGTACCATTGACGTTTCCAACAAACCAGCTGGAAGAATCCTTTGCTTTACGAGCAACAGTGATATATTCCCCAGGTTCTGCTTCCAGGTAATGACTTTCATCCCAATCTAAAGCAACGTCCTTTATAAACTGGAAAGCATCCAAAAAACGTTCATAATTCACTGGTAAATCTGCTGCCATTTGTAACGGGCTGTACATCGTCACATATAATGCCAGTTGATTGGCAATAGTCGAGTTCACATGAGAATTATTGTCCGGATTCAATTTACTGATGTCCATTTCAAAGATTCCAGGGGTATAGTCCATAGGTCCGCCAATTAACCTTGTAAATGGTAAAATAGTGACGTGATTGGGTTTTGACCCACCAAAAGCCTGATACTCTGTTCCTCTTGCCGATTCATTTCCAATCAAATTTGGGTAAGTTCTACGTAGTCCGGTGGGTCTAACAGCTTCGTGAGCATTGACCATGATTTTATAATCTGCCGCCTTTTTAACTGCATACAAATAATGATTAATCGCCCATTGCCCGTAGTGATGCTCTCCTCTTGGGATAATATCCCCTACATACCCACTTTTTACAGAGGTATAACCGTATTTGTTCATAAACTGGTAAGCCGTATCCATATGACGCTCATAATTTCTGATTGCCCCTGAAGTTTCATGATGCATCATCATTTCAATATCTTTTGAAGCGGCATACTCCTGAATTTCCTCAACGTCGAAGTCAGGATATGGGGTTACAAAATCAAACACATAGTCTTTAGATTTACCAAACCAGTCTTCCCAGCCTTCATTCCAGCCTTCAACCAGCAGTGCATCGAAACCATGCTTAGAAGCAAAATCAATATATTCTTTGACGTGTTCTGTATTCGCCGCATGCTTTCCGTTAGGTGTGGTTTTGGAATAATCGGTTTCTCCAAGTTTTACAGAAGGGAGTTCATCGGTGTAGTTCCAGCTGCTTTTTCCAGTAATCATTTCCCACCATACGCCCATATATTTGATAGGTTTTATCCAAGAGGTGTCTTCGATTTTATTGGGTTCGTTTAGATTTAAACTCATGCTGGACGCTAGAATTTCTGTAGCATCATCGGTTACCATGATGGTTCTCCAGGGAGAAACAGCTGGGGCTTGTAAATAGCCTTTATTTCCAATAGCATCTGGCGTTAACCAGGACTTGAACGTCAGAGTAGATTCATCTAGATTCAGATTCATCAAGGAGTACTCTTTTAACGCTGCTTCGTGCAAATTGATGTACAAGCCCTTATCGGTTTTCATCATTAATGAGGTTTGCACTCCAGTTTTGGAAAATGACTCTTGGGAGGCGTTATTCACATAAGCATCCTCAAACAATTCATTGATTTCTGAAAGCTTTGAGGTGGTATAATCGTACTCCTGAGAATCATAATCCCCCGGAATCCAAAACGCAGTGTGGTCACCTGTCATAGCAAATTCGGTGTGTTCTTCTTTAATAACAAAATACACCAGGTTATCTTGCTGTGGAAACTCATATCTAAATCCAAGACCTTCATCAAAAAGACGAAAACGAATGACGATATGTCGATCTTTTTCTGGCTGTTCCAGTGTTACCGCCATTTCATTATAATGATTTCTGATACTAGATTGCTCACCCCAAACCGGTGACCAGGTGTCATCAAAAGAAGAATTTGATACATCTTTCAACTCAAATCCATCTAACAATGATTTATCATCATTTACTAACTCCAGGCCTAATTTACTTTGAGCAATCACTTTTTTACCTTTATAGCTTAACGTATAGACTGGTGTTCCATTTTTTATAAGTTTAAAATTAAGATCAAGCTCAGAATTGGGTGAGCTTAAATTTTGGCCATATGAATTTATGGTCATTACGATTAGCCCAACAAGAGCAAGTATATTTTTCATATCACTTTTATTTTTATTTAACTTCAACAGGTTCTCCGTTGACAATAATTTGGAGTTTTTCACCTTTCTCTAAGCTGAAATTGGTAGTCTCATGACTAATTTCAACTTTCAAAATATGCTTTCTAAAATTCACTTTGAAAGAGTAGAATGTCCATTCTTTAGGGATTTTTGGAGCAAAATGCAATTGGTCATTTTTAACCCGCATTCCGCCAAAACCCTCTACAATACTCATCCAGGTTCCAGCCATACTGGTGATATGGCAGCCTTCTTTTACCTCTTTATTGTAATCATCGAGATCCAAACGAGAGGTTCTCAAGTAAAACTCATAGGCCTGTTCCATTCTATCCAACAATGCAGCCTGTATGCTATGTACACAGGGAGAAAGTGAAGATTCGTGAACGGTAAACGGCTCGTAGAAGTCAAAATGCTTCTCGATATCTTCTTTTTTGAAATGATGCTCAAAAAAGTAAAAACCTTGAAGTGTGTCGGCTTGTTTGATGTAAGGTGAACGCAAAATTCTATCCCAGGACCAATGTTGGTTGATAGGTCGTAGTTTTTGATCCAAATCGTCCACTTTCACCATTTCTTTATCCAAAAATCCATCTTGCTGAAGGTAAACCCCGTACTCTTCAGAATAAGGAAAATAAAGATTGTCGGCGACATTTATCATCGCATCCATCTCTGTATTGGTGAGTTTGGTCTTTTGAATGATTCGCGCATAATCCTCTGCATATTCTTTCTCCACCTTTTTGAGGTTTTTTACAGCAAAATCGATACACCATTTAGCAATATAATTGGTGTAAAAATTATTGTTGACGTTGTTTTCGTATTCATTTGGACCAGTAACGCCAAGAATAACATATTTATCTTTTTGAGTTGAAAAGGTCGCCCGCTGCTGCCAGAACCTGGCAATAGCGATGAGTACTTCAAGTCCCATTTCCGGGATATAAGAATAGTCACCTGTATACCGGTGATAATTGAAAATAGCATAAGCTATAGCGCCGTTTCTGTGGATTTCTTCGAAGGTGATTTCCCATTCATTATGAGATTCTTCTCCATTCATGGTCACCATAGGATACAAAGCAGCGCCATTGGTAAATCCAAGCTTTTCAGCATTCTCAATGGCTTTGCTCAAGTGATTGTAACGGTATTTCAACAGGTTTCTAGCCACCTCCTGGTCTTTTGTCGCCATATAAAAAGGAATACAATAGGCTTCTGTATCCCAATAGGTACTCCCCCCGTATTTTTCGCCGGTGAAGCCTTTTGGCCCGATATTTAATCTATGATCTGTTCCTGTATAGGTTTGATTCAGTTGAAAAATATTGAAACGTATGCCCTGTTGTGCTTTTACATCCCCTTCAATAGAGATATCGCTCATTTTCCAAATCTCATTCCAGGCTTGTTTTTGTGTATTTAAAAGACCTTCAAATCCTTCTGAAGTTGCTTTTTTTAAGACTGATTTTGCTGCTGAAATCAATTCAGGTTTATCGTGATTCAAAGAAGTCGTGTATCCAGCGAATTTCTGAAGGCTCAGCGTATTTCCTTTCGCCACATGCTCTTCAAATGAAATGGAAACTTCCATTTCTTTCTGAAGTGGCTTTCCTTTGGTTTCTGATTTATTCCCATTCAGAAATAAATGTGTCTCCATATAAGTACATACGTGATAGAATGTTTTCAACGTATGGCATTCAATAAAACCCTGAGATTCGTTAACGTCCTTATTGGTGGTATCCCAAAACTGATCTTCCCAATTCGTATCCTGATTGGTGATGCCTGAATCCAAATAAGGTATGAAAGTAATTTTAGCATCAGAATTTACTGGCGTGATGTTGTAATCTATCACCCCTAATTCTTCATGGGCTAAGCTTAAAAATCGTTTTACCTCTACCTTGATGCTTGTTCCATTTTGTAAAGTCGCTTCAAAACTTCTTCCAAGCCAGCCTTCCTGCATATTGAGCTCACGTTTAAAGTTTTCAACCTTTTTACAGCTAAATAAATCAAGTACTTCATCATTGATTACCACATTGATTCCTATCCAGTTCGGTGCATTTAGCACTTTTGCAAAATATTCGGGATAGCCGTTTTTCCACCAACCCACTCTGGTCTTGTCTGGATAAAACACGCCTCCGATATAACTTCCCTGAAAACTGGGTCCTGAATAGGTTTCCTCAAAATTGGCGCGCTGACCCATAGAGCCATTGCCTATACTGAATAAGCTTTCTGAAGATTGAACGCGATTTACGTCGAAGCCGTCTTCTATAATTGACCAAGGGTTTGGTGTAATGTAATCTTGATTCATTGTTATAATTTTTATTTTTTATTTCTTGAAATTGATTAGGGTCTTTAAGGTTTTCTCATTGATTTCTGAGAACCCCTCAAAGTTAAAGTCAGCTTCTCCAAGCACAGATTTGTCACCTATACCGACACTAATCATATGAGCTGTATTTGCCGCCTTAATTCCCGCCTGAGAATCTTCAAAAACTATAGCTTGCTGGGGGGCAACACCCAAAAGCTTACATCCTTTCAGAAATACTTCAGGGTCTGGTTTTGCTTTGGAAACTTCGTTACCATCAACGATATGGTCAAAATAAGAATTGAGCCCTAGCTTGTTTAAAATGCGTCTGGCGTTTTTACTGGCAGAGCCAAGAGCTATGGGATAATTGTTTTCTTTCAAATAATTCAGTGTTTCCAAAACACCTGGTAGAATGTCATCTTTAGACATCTGGTCTACAAAAGACAAATACTCTTCATTTTTTTTTTCCATCAGTCTATTGAACTCTTCTTTTGAAATGTTTTTGTGGCCCCATTCCAATATTTTCTGAAGTGAATTAAACCTAGAAACCCCTTTAAGCTGTTCATTCTCTTCTTCAGAAAAAGAGATATCTAAAGCTTCAGCTAGGTTTTTCCAGGCTAAAAAATGAAATTTTGCGGTATCCACGATGACACCGTCAAGATCGAATATAAATGCTTTTGTCATGATTTATTCTTTATTTAGTCTAGGGTTAGTTTTTACATTTAGGGTGAATACTCCGGCAGCAATCATTGCAAAGCCACCAATAATGAGAGCATAAACAGGTTGGTTTTCAAATAAATTGGAAACTATAAACCCTAGTATGGTGGAAGCTACAATTTGTGGAATCACAATAAAAAAATTGAAAACCCCCATAAAGTATCCCATTTTGGAAGACGGCAGGGATCCGGAAAGCATAGCATACGGAATGGATAAAATTGAAGCCCATGCAATACCTACTCCTACCATACTTAAGATAAGTCCAAGTTTGGTCGTTACAAAGTAGATAGAAATCAATCCGATGCCACCTAAAGTGAGAGCAAACATATGTGTAAACTTATTGCTTGTTCGCTTTGCTAATACCGGTAATGCGAAGGCAACTAAAGCAGCAACACCATTGTAAACAGTAAACATTACCGTTACCCAGTCTGCTGCATCATTGTACAGTTGTGAAGTGGTATCACGAGTATCAAACACATGCCCGGTAACGGCCTGAGTCGTATAAATCCACATGGAAAATAAGGCAAACCATGAGAAAAACTGAACCCAGGCCAACTGCTTCATGGTTTTTGGCATGTTCAAAAGATCTGACACTATAATGGTAAACCCATTAGTTATTCGTTTTTTTCTTAACTCAGATACTATTAAGAATAAAACGCCTACAAAAATAAGACCTATAAATAAAATATAGAGCTCTTTCGTAAGTCCGTTAGTATAAATTAAATAAGAAACCAATGTTCCAATTAAAATCATTATCCAACCCGACTTTTTCTGAGTTGAAATATTTTGATTGATTTCCTTTTCTGTTTTAGGTTCTACTTTCTGTGCATCGCGATTTTCTTCAAATGCCTCTAATTCTTCGGGTGAGTATTCTTTTGAGAATAGCACCGTCCACAGGACAGCCAAAAAGAAAATAACGCCACCTACATAAAACGACCATTTTACGGAGTCGGGGATTTCGCCGGCAGGAGCTGTATTATCGATTCCAATCCAATTTGTAAGTACGTAAGGTAAAGCAGATCCCACTACTGCTCCGATACCGATAAAAAAACTTTGCATTGAAAAGCCAAGGGTCCGCTGTTCTTCGGGTAAATTATCTCCTACAAAAGCTCTGAAAGGTTCCATAGAAACGTTGATAGAAGCATCCATGATCCAGAGCATTCCGGCAGCTACCCATAGCTCAGGTGAATTTGGCATAAAGAATAAAGCAATTGAAGCTAAGATTGCTCCTACCAAAAAATAAGGTTTCCTTCGACCTAGTCTGGTCCAGGTCTTATCACTAAAATAACCAATGATGGGTTGCACGACCAATCCTGTAACCGGGGCAGCTATCCATAATATAGGGATGTCTTCAACATCGGCACCAAGAGTTTCAAAAATTCTGGAAGTGTTTGCGTTTTGAAGAGCAAATCCAAATTGAATGCCAAGAAACCCGAAACTCATGTTCCAGATTTCCCAAAAACTTAGCTTTCGCTTTTGCATATCGTTTAATTTTAAATTAAAACGATAAACTTTATGTGTAACAAAGCCTATCTATTGGAAGTAAAAATATAGCCTTGTTAATTGCAAATATATTTAAATTTTTATGTTCTACAATTTTGTAGTTTCTCTCTCAATGATATCCGTTTTTACAACAGTAGTTTTAAAAGCTTCTTCATCATCGTCTGTGTTCTCTAGCCTTTCAATCAGTAATTTTGCTGCTTCTTCACCCATTTCAAAGCCATGCTGGCTTATTGTAGTCAGTGGTGGAAAAGCGTGTTTAGACAACACACCATCTGTAAACCCTATGATTTGAAGATCATTTGGAATACTTAATCCTTTCTGTCTTGCTACTTTCATCGCAGTGATGGCATAAAGTTCATTTACAGCAAAAAGACCATCTACATCATTGCTTTCAAAATAGTCAAAGATTTGTTGTTCAAGAAATTCTAAATTATCATCAGAATTAAATTTATCATCGATTTTTAGTATTAAATTTTTATCGACATCAATGCCATTTGATTTTAAGGCGTTTATATATCCTTCAGTTCTAAGTCGTCCAACACTCACATAATCTTTGGTGCTGATGATTCCGATATGTTTACAACCACTATTTAAAAGCTTTTGAACAGCTTTTTCTGAAGTTTTTATGTCATCAACAATCACTTTATCACATTCAATTTCATCGATAACTCTATCAAACATAACAATTGGTATACCCTGGTCAATGGTTTCGTACAAATGATGGTAGTCTTTTGCAGATAGGGTTTCTTTTGCCACTGAAATGATAAAACCGTCTATACTTCCGTTGGCTAACATCTCAAGGTTAATCACTTCTTTTTTGAAAGATTCATTGGATAAACCAACAATTACATTATAGCCTTTTTCGTTTGCATAATTTTCTATACCCGAAATCACAGTGGTAAAAAAATGATGAACGATTTCTGGTATGATAACTCCTAGAGTTTTGGTTTTCTTGTTTTTTAAACTCAGGGCAATATTATTGGGTTTGTAATTATAAAGCTTTGCAAATGCCTTAACCTTATTTTTGGTCTCCTCTCCTATTTCCTTGCTATCTCTCAAAGCTTTTGACACTGTAGACACAGAAACATCGAGTTCTTTTGCAATAACTTTTAAAGTTGGTTTTTGCTTCATTTTTGAAAATCTAATTTTATGAATACAAAATAAAGAATTCTTCAATAATTACCACTTAAAATTAAAAAAATAAAAGTTATCAACACGAAATCGTTGTAGTTGTAAGATAATTAAGGCAGTTGAAATTTGTTTATTTAGTTTTAACATCGGAAGTGAAAATATAACCTAATACTAACACAAAAAAATACTCTATGCGTACAATTAAACTCTTAGGTCTGTTGCTTATGCTTTTGCCTATTAGTGTTTTTGCCCAATCCACTGTAAGTGGAACTGTAGTCGACAATTCCGGTATTCCAGTACCAGGTGTTAATATCACAGTAAAAAATACTACAAAAGGAACAACAACCGATTTTGATGGAAATTACTCAATCGTTCTAGAAAAGGGTCAAACCTTAGCTTTCAGTTATCTAGGCTATAGAACACAAGAAGTAAAATTTAACGGTAACACTACTACTATCGATGTTAGTCTTGTCGTAGATTCCGAAGCCTTAAGTGAAGTCGTTGTCGTCGGTTACGGTACTGCTAAAAAAGAAGATTTGACTGGAGCAGTAGATTTAGTAAATTCAAAGGACTTCAATAAAGGACCAATTAATTCAGCACAGGAATTAATTACTGGTAAAATTGCCGGAGTAAACGTCACATCTGCATCTGGTTCTCCAGGAGACGGTCAGAGCATCACAATCAGAGGCTTAGGCTCGTTGTCTTTAGCGAGCGATCCATTATATGTCATTGATGGTGTTCCGATAGATAATGGTGGTGTTGGCGGATCTCGAAATCCACTTAATATTATCAATCCAAATGATATTGCCAGCATAACCGTTCTTAAAGACGCATCCGCAACAGCTATTTATGGGTCGCGTGCTGCCAATGGTGTTATCCAAATCACAACAAAAAAAGGGAAAGACACCAATGAGTTTCGCTTCAATACGTCATTTAACAGAACAATTAGAAACACAATTAAAACCATTGATGTATTGGGCGCTTCAGAATTCAGAAACTTAGTTCAAACTACTGGAACTGAGGATCAAATAGCAAGATTAGGAGATGCTAACACAGACTGGCAAGATCAAATTTATGCTGACCGAGTGGTTGGTGGCGAATTTAACACTAGTGCCTTAGGTAATGCCTATGGTGTACCAATGCGTGTTTCTTTGGGCTATTCAGATCAAAATGGTATTTTAAAAGGAGACAATTTCTCAAGAATTACAGGTGCTTTAAACCTAACACCTACATTTTTAAATGACAAATTAACCTTAACCTTTAATGCCAGAGGTTCTTATGTTGAGAATACATTTGCAGATCGTGGCGCTATTGGTGCGGCAGTCGCATTCGATCCAACACAACCCGTATATGACGAAAACTCACCCTTTGCAGGCTATTATACATGGTTAGATGGTGACCGTCAGCGCGGTTTAGCAACAACAAACCCAGTTGCTCTATTAGACCTGATTGATGACACTTCTGAGGTTAGACGAATAATTACTAATTTAAAAGCAGACTATAGCTTAACGGATGAGCTCACAGCTACAGTAAACGTTGCTTTTGACGAATCTAATAGTAATGGTAGACGAATTACATCAAGTGATATTCCTACAACGGATGCTCCGGGTACCGGACTCCAAACCGGAGCTAGAACAGAATTTAGCCAGACTCAAACCAATAAATTATTTGATGCTTACCTTAACTACAACGCCACTTTAAGTGATAAGCACACTATTGATGCTACAGCTGGTTACTCCTACCAGGAATTTGAATTTGATAACTTTAGCTATGATAGTGAGAGAGAAGAACAGGGGCTGGAATCTGAATTTATAGATAAATCTAAAAGTGTACTGCTATCCTATTTCGGTCGTTTCAATTATAATTTTGACAAAAGATATTTAGTAACAGCTACCTTAAGAGCTGATGCTTCCTCAAAATTGAATCCAGACGATCGCTGGGGGTATTTCCCTTCATTTTCGGCAGCCTGGAATATACACAATGAAGACTTTCTAGAGGATTCTAGTTTGTTTAATCAATTAAAGCTTAGAGCCGGTTATGGTGAAGTCGGAAATGTAAATGGTTTAGGTGATTATCGCTTTTTAACGCGTTATGTTTCCAGTCAGCAAACCGCAAATTATCAGTTTGGGAATGCCTTTTTACAAACCTTTAGACCAGAGCCAGTGAATCCAAATTTAAAATGGGAAGTTGGTTCTACAATTAATTTAGGTCTTGACTACGCTATGTTAGACAATAGAGTATCTGGATCGATAAATGCCTACAGGCGTGAAACTAAGGATTTGATAGCATTTACACTTGTAGATCCATTTACCAATTTTGGTAACCGAATCGATGCGAATATTGGTGATATGGTAAATAGAGGTTTAGAATTCACCTTAAACTTAAAGCCCATAGAAACCGATAATTTTGAATGGAATATCAACTACAATATTTCATTAAATGATAACGAGATCACAAGGCTTCCGGATTTACAAAATGTAGGGGGTATAAGCGGTGGAACAGGCAACACAGTTCAGATACATCAGGAAGGTGAAACGCCGTTTAGTTTTTACGTTTACGAACAGGTTTACGATGCTAGTGGTAGTCCTATAGAAGGCGTTTTCGTGGACAGAAACAATGATGGAATCATTAATAATGATGATAGATACATAAAGGAAGATCCTTATGGAGATATTTTGATGGGATTCAACACTAATTTAAGTTATAAGAATTGGGATTTATCGGTTCAATCCAGAGCAAGTCTTGGAAATTATGCCTACGATAACGTAGCATCTGCCAATGGCTACCGAAGACGAGCTACCGATAATCAAATCCTTTCTAACTTACATTCTGATTATTTCAACACTGGTTTTAACAACATTACTGAACAAAACTTGCTGAGTGATTATTATGTTCAAGAAGCCTCATTTTTCAGAATTGATAATATCACCTTAGGTTATAATTTTGATAGTGTATCAAAAAATACGAATTTCAGAGTATACGGATCTTTACAAAATGCTTTGATAGTTACTGATTATGACGGTATAGATCCTGAAATTTCAGGAGGAATTGATAATAATTTCTATCCGAGACCAAGAACATTAGTGATTGGAGTTAATGTAGACTTTTAAAAAAAATGAAAATGAAAAAAACGAATTTAAAATTAAGTTTTATTGCATTATCTGCACTATTGGTTATGTCTTGTCACGATGAATTAGACCAAACACCAATAGATCCAGATTCTGTAACTGAACAAGATGTATTTGCAGATGCAAATCAGGCAAAAGGTGCTCTTGCTAAATTATATTCTAGTTTAGCTTTAACAGGGCAGCAAGGACCAGCAGGACAACCAGATATTTCTGGAATAGATGAAGGTTTTTCACAATACACCAGAATGCTGTATAACCTTAACGAGTTAACAACAGATCATGCTGTTGTAGGCTGGGGCGATCCCGGGTTACCAGATTTACACGGAATGTCCTGGTCTTCAGGTAATGATTTTACTGAAGCCATGTACTACCGTTTAGCACAAGAGGTTTCATTTACTAATTCATTTATTGGTAATGCGGTCTTGCTTACAGATCCGGTTGTGGAACAGTACATTGCCGAAGCACGATTCCTGAGAGCTTTTGCATACTATAACCTGATGGATTTATATGGTAATGTTCCACTTTCCACTGAAATTTCAACTGAACTGCCAGAACAAGCTAACAGATCTGAGATTTTTGATTTTATTGAACAGGAACTACTTGATATTCAAAATACCCTTGCTGCAGATGGCTCAAACGAATACGGACGTGTAGATCAAGTTGCTGCCTGGGCACTATTATCTAAATTATACCTTAATGCTGAAGTGTTTAAGGGTGAAGCTCGTTACAACGAAGCTGTTGAGTTTTCTGAAAAAGTGATCAACTCCACTTACTCCATCAATACAAACGATGCGAATGGAAACGGGTCTGCTTATGATGAATTATTTTTAGCAGACAACAATGTAAACGGTGCTCAAAATGAATTTATTTTCACACTTAATTTTGATGGTTTACAATCTCAAACCTATGGTGGCACAACCTTTTTAACTCATGCTTCTATTGGTGGTAATATGGATGCTAGAGAGTACGGAGTAAATTCAGGCTGGGCTGGTTTAAGGACTACCAAATCACTAGTCAATAAATTTGATGTTTCTGATGAAGCCCTTAACAACTCTTTTACTACTTCATCAAACTGGGCCATTATTGGAGATGCTACGCCAAATGACTGGAGCGCTCCTGACACTGACATGTATGAAGTTGGGACAGATGTTTACCAATTATTTGTCACTTTAACTGATGGTGAAATGAAATTCAGAAGAGATAATGACTGGGCTGTCAATTATGGTGGCTATGAAGGTGTAGCTGAATTAAATGGCGGTAACATAAGCGTTGATGCTGGCAGATATTTAATCACTTTGGATTTGGCTAACAACACTTATTCGCTTGAATCAATTTATAATGATTTACCTGATGCAAGAGCGATGTTTTATACCGATGGTCAAACGTTGGAGATTGAAGATATCCCTCCATTTGAGCAGGGTTTTGCTGTTACTAAATTCAAAAACATTGATTCTAATGGCAACCAGGGAAGTGACAATACTGGTAACTTCGTCGATACGGACTACCCGGTCATAAGACTTCCTGAAATCTACCTTAACTATGCTGAAGCGACACTTCGGGGAGGTAACGGAAATCAAGCTACTGCTGTCAATCTGATAAACGAAATTAGAGAAAGAGCTTATGGCAATAGCAGTGCTAACATTACAGCGGCAGATTTAACACTGGAATTTATTTTAGACGAACGCTCAAGAGAACTTTACTGGGAAGGACAGCGAAGAACAGATTTAATCAGGTACGATCTTTTCACAACAGATACTTACTTATGGCCATTTAAAGGCGATGTTCAGAACGGGGTTTCAGTACCTGAATTCAGAAGCTTATTCCCTATTCCAAACGACTTACTTTCAATTAATCCAAATTTAAAACAAAATGAAGGCTATTAATAAATTATCTTATTTGAAGTTATTTTCTTTTGTTATCGCATTAAGCTTATTTAGCTGTGATGATGAAGAATTGGTTCAGATCAACGAAAATGCAAGCACAAGCCTAACACTTTCAACTGAATCGGTTGTAATGAGTGAAGAAAATGCTGGTGAAGACATACTATCATTGACTTGGACAGAACCCAATTTTGGGTTCCAGTCTGCTACAGATTACTCACTTGAAGTAGATTTAGTTGGAAATGACTTTAGTAATGCTAAAGTCGTTGCAGTAGGTAGAGATACTTCCAAAGTATTCACATCTGAAGAACTCAACAGTATTTTGCTGAATTTAGGTGCCACACCGATGGAGATTAACCAGGTTGAAATGAGGCTGCTTGTGAGTTTAAGTGATGCTCAAAGAAGCTACACGGAATCCGTAAATATTGATGCTACTCCGTTTTCTTCGATTTTAGATTTATCGACAAACCTGGGAATTGTGGGTAGTGCAACTCCAGGAGGTTGGGGTTCTGAAGATATTTTGGATGTCCCTTTCTATTCTACCTCAGAAAATAATGTCGTTGTAGCTTATGCAACACTAAGAGATGGGGAAATGAAATTCAGAGAGAATAATGACTGGGCTGTAAACTATGGTGATGATGGTAATGATGGCACCTTAGAACAAGATGGTGCTAACATTCCTGTCACAGCTGGTACTTATAAAGTCACTGTAAATACAGAAACTTTAGAATGGTCTCTCCAAGAATATTCCTGGGGAATAGTTGGTGGTGCAACAGTTTACGGATGGGACACCCCGGACGTGAAATTTGAATACAATCCTTACCAGGATAACTGGAAGGCTGCTGCTACTTTTACCGATGGTGAAATTAAATTCAGACAAAATGAAGAGTGGAACGTTGAATATGGCGATACTGGTTCGGACGGTACTTTAGAACAAGGTGGCGATAATATTGCTGTTGAAGCTGGACATTATATCATAACACTTGACTTAAACAACTTAACCTACGAATTGGAGCAAACCGATTTATGGGGCCTTGTTGGGGATGCAACTACCTTTGGCTGGGATGCACCAGACCCTGACAAGTTTTTACCAGATTTTGGAATAAATGAAGGTATGTTCTACTTAAATGGTGTTGAATTAAGTGCAGGTGAATTGAAAGTTAGACAAAATGAAGAGTGGGGCGTCAATTACGGTGACGATGGAAATGATGGAACTCTAGAGTTAAATGGAGCTAATATCCCTTCAACTCCCGGGATTTATAATGTTGAGATGAACTTTGCAGTAAATCCACCAACCATTGATTTTTATGCCTGGCAGTAAATTTTAATAATTAAAAGGTCTACTTAAAACAAGTAGGCCTTTTTTATATCCACAAACTATGAGAAAAATTTTACTTTTAGCAGTGCTCCTATTCTCAACATTAGGTTTTGCACAGCAACAGAATGGAGTATTCACAGTCTCACCGCCTACTTTTGAACAAGATGAAGAGATTACCATTACAGTTTCAGGTATCACGCCAGACATTTGGAGTACAAATGATCTTTATTTATGGGCCTGGTATACTAATTCAAGCGGCGAAGAATTCAATTCACCTACCAATGGTGAATGGACCAATTCCAGTGAAAGTCAAAAAATGACAGACAATGGAGATGGTACCTACTCTTATACCATGACTCCTACCAACTTTTACAATGCTAACGACATTGCCAGTATAGGGATGCTGGTAAAAGCCAAAGACGGCTCCGGAGATAAAAAAACTCAGGATGAGTTGTTTTCAGTTGGAAGTTTCCAGATTACACTAACTTCACCTAGTGATGACTTAAGTGTAATCAATAGTGGTGCTGATTTTACTGTGAGTGCGACAAATACAGCAGGAGATGCTAATTATACCTTATCTGCCAACGGAACTATGATTGATCAACAAACCACAAGTACATATTCCTTTACAGATACCAATATCACTGAAAACAAAAATTACGTTTTAGATGTCACTCAGGGAACAATAACCTTTACAAGAGAGTTTTCGATTATTACAGAACCAACAGTAAATTCAATAGCTATGCCTGAAGATTACGAAGATGGCATCAATTACATAAGCGACACTGAAGCTGTTTTGGTTTTAAATGCCCCAGAAAAAGACTTTGTTTACGTAGCTGGTAGTTTCAACAACTGGAATCCTGACGAGAATTATGCCATGAATGTGGACCCTACTCGTGCCAATAGATTTTGGATTTCCCTAGATGGTTTAACTCCAGGTCAGATAGAAACGTATCAATATTGGGTTGTTGATCAGACTCCTGTGAATGGATCACCTGAAGTGGTTAAAACTGCAGATCCTTTTTCGACTTTAGTTTTATCACCTTTTGATGACCCTTATATTCCTTCAACTACTTACCCTAACTTACCCGCATACCCTGAAGGGCAGGAACGTGAAGTAACGGTTTTACAGACTGCTCAGCAAGACTATAACTGGCAAGTCACAAATTTTCAGAAACCAAAAATTGAAGACTTAATCGTTTATGAGGTTTTAGTGAGAGATTTTGATGCAAATAGAAATTATCAGGATTTAATTGACAAGATCGATTACTTCAAAAACTTAAATGTCAATGCCATTCATTTAATGCCAGTGATGGAGTTTGAAGGAAATGAAAGCTGGGGGTACAATACGTCTTTTCACATGGCCTTGGATAAATTTTATGGCACCGAGGATAAGTTGAAAGAATTCATAGATGTATGTCATCAAAACGGCATAGCTGTCGTTTTGGACTTAGTCTTAAATCACGCTTTCGGAAGAAACCCACTGGTAAGAATGTGGATGGATGATCCTGATGAAGACGGCTGGGGTGGCCCAACTACTGAGAATCCCTATTTCAATACCACACCCAGACATAGTTATAATGTTGGAAACGACTTTAATCATCAAAGTGCTTTAACTCAGGAATATAGCAAAAGGGTTATAAAACACTGGGTTGAGGAATTTAAAATTGATGGCTTTCGATGGGATTTAACCAAAGGCTTTACGCAAAACTGTACTGCATCCGATGAGTCATGTACAAATGCCTATCAACAGGACCGAATTAACGTCCTGAAATCTTATGCCGATTATGCCTGGTCTTTAGATGATAACCACTATGTGATATTTGAGCATCTTGGGGGAAGTACAGAAGAGCAGCAATGGGCTGATTACAGACTGGATGAAGGCAAAGGAATCATGCTATGGGGTAAAATGACCAGTCCATATAACCAACTGACAATGGGTGTTAATTCTGGAAATGACATATCTGGAATGGGACATAAATCCAAAGGCTTTTCCGCCCCAAGACTCCTGGGCTATGCGGAGAGTCATGATGAGGAACGATTGATGTTTAAGAATCTTGAGTATGGCAATTCCTCAAACCCTGATCACAATGTAAAAGAGTTAAATACGGCCATCTCACGAATGTCTGCCCTTGGAGCTGTGACAATTCCTATCCCTGGTCCAAAAATGATATGGCATTTTGGTGATTTAGGAATGGAAAATTCAATTTTCACATGCAGTGATGGTAGTGTCAATCTCCCTGGCGGAAACGATGGCGATTGTAAATTAGATACGAAACCTCAGCCTCAATGGGCAAATAACTGGTTAAGCGACCCCGTAAGAAGTCAGGTTTATGAGGACTGGGCAAGACTACACCAATTAAAAATTGAAGAAGATGTCTTTGAAGGAGAGTATACCATCAATTCAGGAGGTACGTTAACTCCACGAATCCATGTGTATAATAATAGCTTAGCTTCAAATGAACTTAAAGATGTAATAGTCCTGGCAAATTTTGATGTTGTAGAAAGAACAGTAAATCCAAATTTTCCTCATACAGGAACCTGGTATGAGTTGATGGATGAATCTGGTTCTACGTCACTAAATGTGACAAATACAACAGCTGATATAACTATACCTGCTGGTGAATTTAGAATTTATGGTAATGCCATGTCCACGTTAAGCACCAACGAAGTTTCTATGCTCAACTACAGTGTTTACCCAAACCCTGCCAACAGCTTCTTCTCAATTTCAAATAAAGTCGATACTGTTCAAATCTATGATATGAACGGAAGGCTGCTTAAGGAATACAAAGGGGGCTTTGAGGCTAAGCATCGGTTTGAAACCAATAGCCTTAACACTGGATTGTACTTTATTAGATACACCAATGAAGCACAGTCTCAGACGCAAAAATTGCTAATCCATTAGCAGTATTTATTTTAATTATCAAAAAGACCCCAAGTGTACACTCGGGGTCTTTTATCTTATAAAACCCTGTGGAGTTTGCCATGGCTTAGGGATTGCAGTGAAAATCCTGCAATCCCCAAAGTTTTGGGGATGAAGCATTGCAACGTAAAGCCCGACCCCCTATTGGGGGGGGAAGCCCCATAAAAATAAATCTTGAATTATAATGTGGTTTGACGGATTATGAGATGAAACACCCTCCTTTACCCTTTCTCAAGCGTGGGAATTGTCGGACTTATTCTCTGGAGGGGATTATAGGGGTGTATTAAAATGATAACTACCACAGTATACATAAAAGTCGAACTTATCTTGACTTCAATAAAAAACCCCGAGCGCTAACTCGGGGTTTCATGTTATTTTATTCTTTTTTAAAACTTAGAACAATTTTGGTGACTGAGCGATTTTTGGTGATTTCAAGCAGTTCACCAGATTTCGATACAATTCTTTGTCAAAGAATCACACAATCACCGGTAAACTTTCATTTACCGAAAATGGTATCGAAGTCAAAAACTTACTTCACCACAGGAAGCACGATTTTGGAATCTCCATAAATGGTATGCGTATGGGTTTCAAAATCCTCTTCAGCGGCTTCAAAGATATTATCTACATACTTCTGTGGATTTCTATCGATGTAAGGGAAAAAGGTACTTTGCACCTGTATCTGAAGTTTGTGTCCTTTTTTGAAGGTGTGATTTATATCCTGTAAAGCAAAATCAACACTGGTTTTCTTGCCTGGCACAAATGGCTTCGGATCTGAAAAACTTTCCCTGTATCGACCTCTGAAGACTTCGCTTCTCACCATCATGTGGTAGTTGCTCATCTTCAAGTGATTCTGCATCTCTTCAGAATCTTCTGCATCTGCAGGATACACATCAATTAGTTTCACTATCCAGTCGGCTGCAGTACCAGTCGTAGCGACCTCTAAGGCTGCTAATATCTCACCAGATAATTTCATGTCTTCTTCAAGAACTTCGGTTTCATAAACCATCACATCCGGACGACGGGCAGCAAAACGCTGATCGTCTGTCATGAATTTTCTGGGCGTGAACGTCACCTTGATGTCTTCCGTAAAAGGCACAGGTTTGGTGATATCACTTACAAATTTATTTTCAAAATTCGGCATAGCCTCCATGCTTAGCTTCTGATTGTCTCCAAGGAAAAAATCAGTAGGCGTTGCATTTTCTGGTGGCCAGATGTCGTATTCGTTCCATTTCATCGCTCCGGTATCATATACAGTAGCCTCAGCAGCATCAAACTCCCCTTCATTTTTTAAAAAGTGGTTGAAGAATTTGGTTTCATAATTTACCTGGAAATTTTCAGACAAATTATCTCCAAAATATATATTTCCTACCGCCTGTCTTTCTTTCAGTCTGGCCCAGTCACCGTGACTCCAGGGTCCGAAAACCATAGCATTGAAGTTATCGCTATTCTTTTCCAGACTTTTATAAATTTCAAAAGGTCCATAAAGATCTTCGGCATCAAATAAGCCTCCAACGGTTAAAACGGCTGGCTCCACGTCTTTCATGTGCTGCACCAAACCTCTTTCCTGCCAGAACTCATCATAATCTGGGTGATCTTTCAATTGTTGCCAGAAGACATTGTCTTCACCGTAATACTTATCCAGGTTTTTCAACGGACCTATATCCAAAAAGAACTGATAGGCATCCTTAGTACCAATATCTGGAACAGAATACCAGGCTTCTGGTGTAGGACCTTCTTTATCATAACCAAACACTGAAGTTGCAATCCAGTAACTTAACAAATAAGCACCATTGTGATGAAAATCATCAAAATAAAAGTCACCAATCGGTGCCTGTGGAGAGGCTGCTTTCAATGCCGGATGATCGGATAAAACAGACATGGCTGCATAGTGACCAGGATAAGAAATACCCCAGGTTCCTACATTCCCATTGTTGTTATCCACATTTTTAACAAGCCAGTCTATCGTATCATAAGTATCGGTAGCTTCATCGGTTTGCTTGCGCTTTTTATTCGGAATATACCCACGCATATTATCATATTTACCTTCACTCATCCAGCGTCCACGCACATCCTGGTAAACAATGATATTGCCTTGTTCCATCAGGAATTTATTTGGACCAATTCGTCTTCTAAATTGATCCTCACCATAAGGTCTTGAGCTGTATGGCGTCCGTTGCATAAGTATAGGATAAGATTCTGAAGTGTCTTTCGGCGTATAAATTGTGGTGTGCAATTTCACACCATCACGCATTTCGATATCCACTTCCTGTTTGTCGTAATTGGCTTTTACGTCATATTGAGCCATCACACTGGAAACCGCGCATAGCAAAAATAAGAGCACACCAAACTTTAAATTTCTCATATAGTTTATTATTTTGTTCTATGACTTAAAAATACAGCTTTAGTTTAAACCCTCAAGTCATTCCGGGGTTGACTTTTCATCCAGATTCCTGCCTCCCAAGGACCGCAGGCATGTTGTTTACGCGTGCCAGACAGCCCTTAAGTATTCATTTTCAGTGTTTTAAGAAGCGAGTAGGACTTTGCCCGAGGTGAGGAAGCTCCCCTAAAGGATTCCAACAAGGTTGAACTCATAGCATAAAAAATATTTCACACTGCAATGGTCTAACGCAATCTATCATCAGTATTCAAGAGAAGACAAATTGACGCTGCAGATGCAATTCCTTTATAGAGAAAAATTCATTGAATAATGAAGTGAGTGAAATCTGATTTAATAGTTTAGGCTTTGGAAGAATTATAAAGGCACTCTGGTGGTGGATGGCAGTAATCGAAAACCCCATAAAACAAACAAAGCCAGGCAAATGCCTGGCTTTGTTTGCTGATATATTTACACTATTTATTCTCCCATATTTTCCATTAAAGACTGAGAAAGTTTTTTGTAAGTTCCGTTTTCTAAACGCTCTCTTATCGCTGAAAAGGCTTTCAAGGTTAAGTCGATATCTTCCATTGTGTGCGTTGCTGTAGGAATCATTCTTAACAAGATTAATCCTTTTGGAATGACAGGATACACCACTATAGAACAGAATATACCGTGGTTTTCACGTAAATCTTTAACCAAAGCCATTGCTTCTGGAATACTACCTTTAAGATAAACCGGAGTTACACAACTCGTTGTTGTGCCAATGTCAAATCCGTTTTCTTTAAGACCATTTTGAAGAGCATTGACATTGTCCCAAAGTTTGTCTTTAAACTCTGTTGACCTTCTCAATAGCTCCAATCGTTTTAGAGCGCCTTCAACCAATGACATTTGCAATGATTTTGCAAACATCTGTGATCTCAGGTTATATTTTAAATAATCGATAATTTCTTTATCAGCTGCAATAAAAGCACCAGTACTTGCCATGGATTTAGCAAAAGTTGCAAAATACACATCAATTTGATCTTGAACGCCTTGCTCCTCACCTGCTCCAGCACCTGTTTTTCCAAGTGTGCCAAAACCATGAGCATCATCAACAAGCAATCTAAAGTTATACTTTTTCTTAAGCTCTACAATCTCTTTTAGTTTCCCCTGCTCTCCTCTCATTCCGAAGACACCTTCAGAAATAAACAGAACACCTCCGCCAGTCTGCTCAGCAATTTTCTCAGCTCTGGCCAGGTTCAATTCGATACTGTCTAAGTCGTTGTGCTTGTATGTAAAACGCTTACCTAAGTGTAAACGCACCCCATCGATAATGCAGGCATGAGCATCTACGTCATAAACAATCACATCGTTTTTGCCTACAAGTGCATCAATGGTAGATAAGATGCCCTGGTAACCAAAGTTCAATACATAAGCTGCTTCTTTGCTAACAAAATCAGCTAACTCATTTTGTAGTTGTTCGTGAAGTTCGGTGTGACCACTCATCATTCTTGCTCCCATAGGATAAGCACTACCCCACTTTTTGACAGCCTCTTCATCTGCTTTTCTGACTTCAGGATGATTGGCCAAGCCTAAATAATCGTTTATACTCCAGGTAATGACTTCACGTCCTTGAAATTTCATTCTGTTACTGATTTGTCCTTCTAATTTAGGGAAGACAAAATAACCTTCAGCCTGATCTGCCCATTTACCTAATGGTCCTTTATCTCTATAAATTTTTGAAAATAAATCTTTCATTTTTTGATGTGTTTTATATTACAAACTTACCCAATAGCAATCAGTTGATATTTGTAATGTGTGCTTTTTTAAAATTACTTTGATTTTGTTCATCCTCTAAACCTGGATAGTTAGTAAAACCTTGTTCTTTCATCCAGTCGTCAGAAAATACTTTACTCATATACCTGGAACCATGATCTGGAAAAATGGCTACCACTTTGCTATTTGATTCGAATTCTCCTTCTTCAGCGAGCTGCTTTATCCCCTGCATGACGGCTCCACTTGTATACCCCACAAACATGCCTTCTGCTCTGGCAATGTTACGAGCCATATAAGCACTGTCTTCATCACTTACTTTAGTGAATTTATCAATACTATCAAAATCAGTTGCCGTAGGTATTAGGTTTTTACCAAGGCCTTCAATTTTATAAGGATAGATTTCACTTTTATCTAGTTTTCCTGTTTCATGGTATTTTTGAAGAACAGAGCCAAAAGCATCTATGCCTAAGATACGGATATCAGGATTTTTTTCCTTTAAAAATCTTGCAGTTCCAGAAATAGTACCACCAGTTCCACTACAAGCCACAAGATGAGTTATTTCACCTTCGGTTTGAGCCCAGATTTCCGGACCAGTAGTAAGATAATGTGCATCAATATTTAATTCATTAAAATATTGATTGATATAAATGGATCCTGGAGTTTCTTTATGGATGCGTTTAGCTACCTCATAATAAGACCTTGGATCCTCAGGTGCAACATTTGAAGGACAAACGGTAACATCTGCCCCCATTGTTTTCAGTAGTGATATTTTGTCTTTGGAGGATTTAGAACTTACTGCCAGAATACATTTATAACCTTTGATAGCCGAAACCATCGCAATACTAAAGCCAGTGTTTCCAGAGGTAGTTTCAATAATGGTATCACCTGGTTTTAAGTCACCATTTTCTTCAGCTTTTTCAATGATATAATGGGCAATTCTGTCTTTGGAAGATAATCCAGGGTTCTGAGCTTCATACTTAGCTAAAAATTCACCTTGGAAATTATGAGTTATATTTTTTAATCTTATTAAAGGGGTACAGCCTACCATGGATAACAAGCTGTCATGAACATTCAAATTTTTATGCATAAAGCCAACATCTTTTCACGTAAGTAATGTCTATCGAATAAATAACAAAGGGCTAAATTACGATTTTTTTCTGATTACTCTGTTATTTGCTCCAATTCAAGTATAAAAGCATAGTCTTTAGCAAGCTCTTTCAAAGCTTCAAATCGCCCTGAAGCACCTCCATGACCTGCGTCCATATTGGTTTCCAGATATAACTTGTTATTGTCTGTTTTCATTTCCCTCAATTTGGCAACCCATTTGGCTGGTTCCCAATACTGAACTTGTGAATCGTATAAGCCTGTAGTGACTAATAAATTAGGATAAGCCTTAGCTTCTACATTATCATACGGAGAATAGGTTTTGATGTAATCGTAATACTCTTTTTCATTTGGATTTCCCCATTCGTCATATTCGCCAGTAGTAAGCGGAATTGTTTCATCGAGCATGGTCGTCACCACATCTACAAAAGGAACTGCAGCGATAACACCATTATAAAGTTCTGGAGCTATATTAATGACTGCACCCATCAAGAGTCCACCTGCACTTCCACCCATCGCATAAAGATGATCTGGAGAGGTGTATTTTTGATCTATCAAATGTTTAGAAACATCAACGAAATCAGTAAACGTATTTTTCTTCTGAAGTAGTTTTCCGCTTTCATACCATCCTCGACCTAGGTATTCTCCGCCTCTTACGTGAGCAATGGCATATATAAAACCTCTATCCAACAACGATAATCTTGTTGAAGAAAAATAAGGGTCCATAGTAGCTCCATAACTTCCATAAGCATATTGTAAAAGTGGATTTTCACCATTTCTCTTAATCCCTTTTTTATACACTAAAGAGACAGGGATTTCAGTTCCGTCATTTGCTGTCGCCCATATTCTTTCAGATATGTAATTGTTCTTATCAAAATCCGGGTCCTGGACTTCCTGCTCTTTAAGAACGGTTTCAGTTTTATCAACCATATCAAACTCAATCACAGAGGCAGGATTGGTAAGCGAGTTGTAAGAATACCTCAGTTTATGAGTATCAAAATCTACATTGGTGGTAGTACTGGCAGTATAGGTTTCACTTGTAAACGGAAGATAATACTCTTCCCTTTCATCCCATCTTTGAACATGAATCCGCGTTAGACCATTGTAACGTTCACTAGTGACCAGAAAATTATTAAATATGTCGATACCTTCCAGCAAAACATCTTTTCTATGAGCAATCACCTCTTCCCAATTAGTTTCAGCTGTTGCTTTCACAGGCGTTTTCATCAACTTGAAGTTCTGTGCTTCATCTTTGTTGGTCAGTATGTAAAAATTGTCTTTGTAATGCGCCAGATCGTATTCCAGGCCTCTTCTGCGTTCTGTGAATAATTTGAAATCTTCATCTGGACGATCAGCATTCAGGATTTGATACTCATCGGACATAGTGCTAGAGGACCCTATGATGATATATTCTTTGGACTTAGTTTTATAAACGTAAGTGTTGAAGGTTTCGTCTTCTTCTTCAAAAACCATCACATCGTTTTCTGGATCATCTCCCAGTTTATGTTTGAAGATTTGATTGGACCTTAGAGTTTGCTCATCTTTTCTGGTATAAAAAAGCGTTTTGTTATCATTTGCCCAAGTAGACCCTCCTGTAGTCGTTTCAATTTTTTCTGGAAGGATTTCTCCAGTGATTAAATTTTTGATTTGAATGGTATATTTTCTTCTGCTCACGGTATCAATTCCGAAAGAAGCATAGGTATTGTCCGGACTTACACTGATACCACCAAGGTTAAAGTAAGCATGACCTTTCGCCATTGTGTTACAATCGAACATGATTTCCTCTTCAGCATCCATACTCCCCTTTCTGCGGGTATAAATTGGGTAATCCTTACCTTTCTCATAGCGCACCTGGTACCAATACCCGTTGAGCTTATATGGAACTGATGAATCGTCCTCCTTAATTCTTGACTTCATTTCCTCAAACAAATCCTTTTGAAAATCCTTGCTATGGGCAGTTGACTCTTCGTAGTAGTCATTTTCAGCATTGAGGTAGGCTATCACGTCAGGATTTTCTCTGTCGTTCATCCAATAATAATTATCAATTCTATCCTCATTATGAATGGAAAGTGTTTTTGGATTTTTTTTAGCCACTGGTGGCTTAATATCTGTATTTGTCATCTTCGAATTATCGGTTTTGCAAGAAGTCGCAAATATAAAACTTAAGGCTAGAACAGGGATTAATTGTTTCATAAGACTGGATTTAATTTAAATTGGTTTTTCTTAATTTAAAGCATACAATATAGTAATTTTGTAAATCAATTTAACACAGAAATTATGTTTGGAGATATGATGGGGATGATGAATAAAATCAAAGACACCCAAGCCAAAGTTGAAGAAACCAAAAAGCGTCTGGATACTGTAACCCTACTTGAGAAAAGTAACGATGAGTTGCTGAAGGTGAAAATCACTGCTAACAGAGAAATCAAATCGATTGAAATGGATGACGAGTTACTTCAGGACAAAGAACAACTTGAAGATTATTTGATCCTCACCCTCAATAAAGCCATCAAAAAAGCGGGCGATGTCAATGAAGCAGAAATCTCTGCTGTTGCCAAAGACGGTCTACCCGATATTCCTGGTCTTACCAGCTAAAACGAGAGTGGCATACTTTTTCTTAAAACGGTGAGAAGCTTATTTAAATAATTCTAGGATCTACTTTCGATCTAATTTATTGCTTTTTACCTTTAAATTTATTCGTTTATGCTAACTTAGTATTAAATTCAATCTGGGAACGTTAACACATATAATTATAGCTAATCGGATTTTTTTCTAAATCAAAAACTATATTTGCCATAACAATTTACCTTTAGATGAAATTATCTTCAATTATCTTAGTTTTACTTGTCATCATTTCATTTTCATCTTGTATAAGCACAAAACAGCTCACTTACTTAGCTGCTGATGAAGAAATTTCCGATAGCCTGATTTCTATTCAACAAATGCAGCGTCCTTACAGGGTACAAATCAATGACTTATTAAGCATTAGAGTAAAAGCATTAGATCAGGAATTAACGAGTATATTCAATCCTATTAGCGATGCTGAAAACTCTACGGCAACTACTGAAGAAAAGGCTTACTTTGACGGTTTTCCAGTAGACAGACACGGAAACATAAGAATTCCAACTCTTGGTGAAATCAAAGTAATAGGTCTTACTCTGGAAGAAATCAGATTAAAATTGAGAGAAAAACTTCTCAGTGAATATTTTAAAACAGAGGCTAATATTTTTATAACAGTAAAACTAGCCGGATTGCGCTACACGACCCTGGGTGAAATCGGCTCAGGTAGTCAGGTAATCTATAAAGAACAGGTTTCTATTATGGAAGCCATAGCAAATGCTGGAAATATTACCTTATACGGAGACAGAAGAAATGTCAAAATTTTAAGGCAATATCCGGAAGGGCAACGATTGCATCAGATTGATTTGACCAAGATTACCGCTGTCAACTCTCCGTTTTATTACATACAGCCCAACGATTTGATAATTGTAAATCCATTACCTCAAAAATCCTTAGGAATAGGGGAAACTAGTTTTGGCACATTTGCCACTCTTTTTTCTTTGATAACAGGAATCACCATATTATTGTTTAGACTCTGATGGAAGAAGACTTTGAAATTAGCGAATCCAATATCCACTTTGACTTTAAAGGATTTATTGTCAAGATATTTAGCTATTGGTATTTATTTGTCATTAGCATTCTTATTGGATTAAGCATTGCATATTTAATTAATGTGCGCAAACAACCGATATATCAAATCAAAAGTTTGATCACTATAAAAGATGATCAGAATCCATTTTTCACTACCAATACGAGTTTAAGTTTTAACTGGGGAGGAGTTTCAGATAAAGTAAATACCGTCGTTACCACTTTAAGAACAAGAACTCACAATGAAAAAGTGGTTACCAGATTACATTACTATATTCAATATTTAGTAGATGGAAAGTATCAAATGAGAGATGCTTATGGTAAAGTTCCGTTTATAGCCATAGAAGACAGCCTGCAATCACAGCTTATTGGAAGGCCACTGACCATCACTTTTTTGAATGATGATACCTTTGAACTGAGTTTAAATTTTGGGGAGGAAGAACCCCCGGGAAATCTTAGCTTTTACAATTATCATACTAAAAAGCAAGAGCGTTTTTATTTTGAAAAAGACGATTACAAGGCTACTTTTCGAGCTTCAGAATACGTGGATTCACCTTTTTTTAAAGGTCGGATTTTAAGAAATACCCAGCCTGTTGTTGTAGGTAAACCCTATTACATAAGGTTTAATAATTATTATTCTACCGTCAAGCGATTTCAGAGTATAAATGTAAATCCAGAAAGCAAGGGGAGTTCCATTTTAAATCTTTCTCTCAATGGGAATAACAAAGAAAAGCTAGTAGATTATCTCAACACTACCGTCCAGGTTCTCAGTGAGGACATGCTGAACAGGAAAAATCTTTTTGCTACCAAAACCATAAGGTTTATAGATAGTAGTCTGGCTCAAAAATCTAAAGAACTTAAATCTGTTGAAGAAGAATTGAATCAGTTCAAAATCAATAATGACATTATTGACCTGACTTCAGAGAGCAGCGAAATAAGAGGGAGGCTTACAAATCTGGACCTTGAGCAAAATGTCATACAAAGGCAATTAGACTATTATAAAAGGCTTGAAGACTACTTAAGAAGCAGACAAAATTATACTGAAGTGCCAGCACCTTCAGTTGCTGGAATTGATGAGCCCAGTATAAGTTCAGCTGTTGGAAAGATTTTGGCTCTTTCTGAACAACGAAGCAAGTATTCTTATTCCATCAAAAGTGGCGCACCCATATTTGACGATATCGATAGGCAGATCAATGCTACCAAAGAAGTCTTACTTGAAAATATTGAATCCTCAAAAAAAATCCTTCGGGAACAAATAAGTACAGTGAGGCAAAATGTAGCTGAACTTGAAAAAGAAATACGGAAGCTTCCCAAGGAACAACAGGATTTATTGAAAATTGAACGGCGTTACACCATCAACGAAGAAACCTACAGCCTGTTTTTGAACAAACGAAATGAGGCTGGATTGATAAAAGCTGCCAACGTAAGTGATGTTCAGATTATTGATAAAGCAATGGATACTGGAGGTGGCCAGATTGGCCCAAACACTCAGCTTAACTATGTTATGGCTCTGCTTCTGGGTAGCTTTGTGCCTTTGGTTTTTGTTTTTCTTTTAGTCTTTTTAGACAACAAAATAAACAACCCGAAAGACATTAATAAATTGTCACCTATACCTATTCTTGGTGTTGTAGGCAAAAGCAAGTCTAAAGGCAATTTAGCTGTCTTTGGAAAACCCAGATCTGCAATTGCAGAAAGCTTCAGAGGTTTAAGAACAAGTATGCAGTTTATTTTCAAGCAGCAACATATCCAAGGAAATAAAACCATACTCATCACTTCATCCGTAAGTGGAGAAGGTAAAACATTTACAGCCATAAACTTGGCTTCTGTCTTCTCAATGAGCGGTAAAAAAACCCTACTCATCGGTTTAGACCTAAGAAAGCCTAAGATTTTTGAAGACTTTGATATAACAAATGAAATTGGTGTAGTTAATTATTTAATTGATCAAAATTCAATTGAAGATATAACACAAAAGACCAAATTTGACAATTTGGATATTATTGTTTCCGGACCTGTCCCTCCAAACCCTTCTGAACTACTGATGACAGATAAAATGGATGTTCTGTTTAATACACTTAGAGACAAATATGATTGTATTATCATGGATACACCTCCTATCGGTCTGGTGTCGGACGCTTTGAATTTAGGTAAATATGCTGACGCCTCTATTTATCTTTTGAGACAGAATTATACCAAAAAAGCAATGTTGAGTGTCATCAATGAAAGGCATGATAAAGGAGAGATTAAAAACATAAGTTTTATCCTTAATTATTTTCAACATAAAGCCAAATATGGCTATGGCTATGGCTACGGATATAGTTATGGATATGGCTACGGACCTTATGGCAAGGGTTATTTACAGCACGAGAAAAAACGTCCTCTCTGGAAAAAAATCCTGCTAAAATTGAAAAAAACATTTAATATTTAAAAAACTACCTAATTGATGAGTCATCCTACAATTGCAATTATTGGCCTTGGTTACGTTGGCTTACCGCTAGCAGTAGCCTTCGCCGAAAAGTATAAAGTTATTGGGTTTGATATCAATCAGTCTAGAATTGATGAGCTGAAAAAAGGCACCGACCACACCCTGGAAGTGTCTGATGAAAAATTGCGGAAAGCCTTAAGTGAGACTGCCACACCTGCTATGAAATTGTCAACTGATCCAGATGACATGAAAGAAGCAAGCATATTCATTGTAACGGTTCCGACACCGACAGATCAAAATAGACAACCCGTATTGACGCCACTGATAAAAGCAAGTGAAACTATTGGGAGATTATTGAAAGACGGCGATATTGTTATCTATGAGTCAACGGTTTACCCTGGGGTGACTGAAGAAATTTGTGTTCCTGTTTTAGAGCAGTTTTCAGGTAAGACTTTTAATAAAGATTTTTTCGCAGGGTATTCACCCGAGCGTATCAATCCGGGAGACAAAATTCATACAGTAACCAGTATACTAAAAGTGACTTCAGGATCTACTCCGGAAATTGCTAAAAAAGTAGATGAATTATATGCCTCGGTCATTACCGCCGGGACACACCTGGCCAGTAGTATAAAAGTAGCAGAAGCTGCAAAAGTTATAGAAAATTCGCAAAGAGATATCAATATTGCCTTCGTAAATGAATTGTCTAAAATATTTAGACTGCTAAATATCGATACGCATGAAGTTATTGAAGCTGCTGCAACCAAATGGAATTTCACCAAATACAGCCCGGGTCTAGTGGGCGGTCATTGTATTGGTGTGGATCCTTACTATTTAGCTCAAAAAGCTCTGGAAGTTGGCTATAATCCGGAAATCATTCTATCTGGAAGACGAATGAACGACGGTATGGGTAAATATGTGGCCAATGAAGTTATAAAACTTATGCTGAATAAAGAAGCTAAAGTTAAAAATGGAAAAGCGCTGGTCTTAGGAATCACCTTTAAAGAAAACTGCCCCGATACACGAAATACAAAAGCCATAGATGTGATTGAAGAATTGCAGACGTATAATATGCATGTCGATGTCTGCGATCCGTGGGCAAATAAAGAAGAAGTGAAAACACTATTCGGAATTGATTTGTTAAGGTGCAACGAAATTAACTCAACCTACGACAGCATTGTCCTGGCGGTTTCTCACAGAGAGTTTCTAAAATTGGATTTCAGTGCATTAAAAAATGAAAAAGCTATTATATTCGATGTCAAATCTTTTTTACCAACAGATATAATTGATGGTAGATTATGAGGTATACACATGTTTATCACGACACAGATTTAAGTGAATTCAGGTTTCTTGTTACTGGCGGTGCGGGGTTTATAGGCTCCAATATCGTTGAATATTTACTGAAGTTCGGCGCAAAACAAGTTCGTGTTTTAGACAATTTATCCAATGGCTACAGAAAGAATATCTCTGAATTTGAGAATGAGCTTAATTTCGAATTCCAGGAAGGAGACATCAGAAACCCCGAAGACTGCAAAAAGGCAGTTAAAGATATAGACATTGTCTTACATCAAGCCGCCCTGGGCTCTGTTCCTCGTTCCATCGACGACCCTGTTACCAGTAACGAAGTGAATGTGTCTGGTTTTTTGAATATGCTGGTGGCCTGTAAAACTTCTGATTCTGTGAAGCGTTTTGTTTATGCTGCTTCCAGTTCTACTTATGGCGACAGTCCTGCTCTGCCGAAAGTTGAACATAAAATAGGAAAACCCTTATCACCTTATGCGGTAACCAAATACGTCAATGAGCTTTATGCTGATGTATTTGCCAAAACCTACGGGATGGAAATTATCGGGTTGCGTTATTTCAATGTGTTTGGACCTAAACAAAGTCCGCAGGGCGCTTATGCAGCGGTTATCCCTTTATTTATGCAGGCGCTTAAAGACAAAAAACCACCTACTATAAATGGAGATGGAGAGCAAACCCGAGACTTTACCTTTGTAGAAAATGCAGTGCAGGCTAATATTAAAGCTGCTTTTGCTAAAAAAGAATCAACAAATCAGGTCTATAATGTGGCTTGCGGTGAACGCATCAGTTTAAATAAGCTTTGGGAATCTTTACAAGAGGCTTCAAACCTTTATCTAAAAGCTAGTTATGGCCCACCAAGAGTAGGCGATGTTAGAGACTCTTTAGCCACCATAGATAAAGCCAAAAAAATGTTAGGATATGACCCTAAATTCAGTGTGCAGAAAGGAATAAAAATAACCTGGGACTATTTTAAGGAATAATCACTTTATAAGTTTGAGTCAAGGAATTGGTGTGATTTATAAGTCTCAAAACCTTGGCTTTCTTAATAAAAAAAACCTGCCATCTCTGGCAGGTTTTCTTATCAAAACAAAATCAATCAACTAAAATTTTAAATTTATTGCAAGATCGAATTCATCGTAAATCGTCTTATCTCCTAAGTTGTCGAAAAATGAATTTGAACCATATCTTACATCGTATTTTGTTCTGTCGATTGTAAGATTTGTTGTAGCTGTATTTCCATTCATTTTTAAGTCGAAAGCAATCGGGTTGGTTTTACCTTTGATGGTAAGATCACCTGAAATTCCGTAAACATCACCTTTTTTGGCTACTGTATTAATAACAAATCTTGCAGTTTCATAATTATTAACTCCAAAAAAATCATCAGATCTCAAGTGACCCATTAATTTTTCCTTGCTGTCTCCTTCCAGGTCTGTAACATCTATAGAAGTCATGTCAGCTGTAAACTCACCGCCTACAAGCTCACCGTTTTCCATCAAGAAAAAGCCCTCTTTTAGATTGATAGTTCCTTCGTGTGAACCTGTTAATTTTTCACCTTCCCATCTGATGGTGCTTTCTTTCACATCGACTTGTTTCTTTTCAATAGCATTGGTAAATGCTACCAGACTCAAGATAATAGTAGTGGCTAACGCGCCTTTTAATACATTCATTTTCATAGTTTTAAAGTTTAAATTTGGGTTATTGATTAAATTCTTGTAAATAATTTGTCTTTAGATTTTCTTACTTTCTTAGCATCTTTCAGCTGGTCATTTTCATGTCTGTATCCAATCGTCGCTAGAGTAACTGACTTTAAATTTTTGGAACGTAAATCCAGCAATTCATCGAATTCATCTGGATTGAAACCTTCCATAGGGCAGACATCTATTTTTAATTCTGCTGCTGCAGATAATAAATTGCCTAAAGCTATATAAACCTGTCTGGATGCCCAGATCTCTTTTTGTTCATCAGAAAAGGTCATGACTGAATTTTGAATCATGTCATTCAAATCTTTGAAATCCTCCAGTGGTTGATTTCTAGTCTCACTATTGTTTTTGATAAACTTATCAAGATATTTTTCATCCACATTGGTGTTGTAAGCAAATACCAGGAGATAAGAAGCATCGGTAATTTGTGGCTGACTGAAAGCAGCGGGCTTCAATTTTGCTCTTACTTCGGGATCTTTTATCACAAGGACTTCATAAGGCTGAAGTCCGTAGGAAGAAGCCGACAAACGAATGGCTTCCAGTAAAGTTTCTAAATCATCTTCGGAAACCTGCTTTTCAGAATTGAACTTTTTAGTGGCGTAACGCCAGTGTAAATTTTCGATATAGTTATGCATAAGTCTTAGTTCTAAATTTATTTAATAAAGCGTTTAAATGGTGTAATTCATTTTCAGAAAGGCTGTCAGTCATTTTTGTTTCTGCATCATCAACAGCATCGTTAATCACATTTAAAGCATTAATCCCGTCTTCTGTAATTTTGATATCTACTTTTCTCCTATTGGTTTCGCATTGCTCTCGCTCCACATAATTTTTCTTAATCAGTTTATCGACTAATCGTGTCGTATTGCTCATTTTATTAATCATACGTTCCTGTATGGTTTGCAAAGAACAAGGTTCCCCATTTCTACCCTTCAAAATTCGTAAAACATTAAATTGCTGAGTAGTAATATCAAAAGGCTTTAAAGTAGAAGTAATCTCATCTGTGATCCAGTTTCCAGTAAACAAAAGATTGAGCAACGCCCTTTTACATTCTGGTAGCTGTTTAGAAATTTTAAGTTCCTTTTCGATTAACATGTAATTACAATTGTTGTTGATACAAATGTAGTGCGAAGTTCATGTTGAAGTTTAAAAATTAAGTTAAACTTTAGGATGAAAAATTTAGCATAAGATTGATTTAATTTTTATCTAGCTGATAGGATTATTGTATTTTTACGTCTGTAAATTCAAAATTAAACTATGGAAAATTTAAACGAAAAAAAGTGGGTTGAAGGTTTTAAAACTACAGAAGGTGCTGAAATTATTGATGTAAGGACTCCAGATGAATTTAACCAGGGTTACATTGACGGAGCTAGATTGATCAACATCCAAAAGTCTGGAGAATTCATGAAGGAAATAGAGCAACTCCCAAAAGATAAGGACTATTATGTGTATTGCAGATCTGGGGCACGCAGTGAAATGGCTTGTCAGCTCATGAATAAAGCAGGGATTGAAAACACTTACAATCTGGAAGGGGGAATCCTCGGCTGGACTGGAGAGGTGAAAAAATAGCCTATGAGACGATTAGTTTTACTTTCAATTTTATTAGGTCTATTCACATCATGTGTAAGTGATAAAAACAATTCCACTTTAGTCTCTTCAGAAGAAATGAAGGAGCTCATGGTTTTAGACTCGGTACAACTTATCGATGTGAGAACACTTGAAGAGTTTCGGGAAGGGCATCTTCAGGATGCTCAAAACTTAATATATGATGAGGATTTTGCTCGTAAAATAACACAACTCGATAAGTCAAAACCTGTTGCTGTTTATTGCAGAACTGGAAGACGTTCAGAAGAATGTTTTAAAATTCTTAAAGACGCTGGTTTCAAAAAGATCTACCAACTGAGAGGTGGTTTATCTCAATGGGAATATGAAGATTTAATCGTTACCGACAGTTTAGCTCAATAAAGCACTTACAGTAACAAAGAATAGTCATTATTCATCAGAAAAAAATATATTTGCATAGATCAAATACCTTAATCACATGAAATTTATCATTTCCAGTACATATATGTTGAAAAACCTTCAAACGCTTGGAGGAGTTATCAACAATAATAACACCATGCCAATTTTGGATAATTTTTTATTCGAATTGAATCACAACTCACTTAAGATTTCCTCCTCAGATTTGGAAACTACGATGAGTGCCAAACTAGAGGTTGAGTCAAACGATGAAGGAGAAATTGCAGTACCTGCGAGATTGCTTTTAGATACCTTAAAAGCTTTTCCAGAACAGCCGCTTACATTTCATAAACTGGATAACCATACTATCGAAATCAGCTCTGAACAGGGTAAGTATGCACTGGCTTATGCCAATGCAGATGATTTTCCGACGCCGGTAAACATTGAAGATGCCAGTGAAACTGTATTGGTAGGTGATATTTTAGCGACAGCTATCAATAAGACTATTTTTGCAACGGGGAATGACGATTTAAGACCAGTGATGAACGGTGTCTTTTTTAGATTTACAGAAGAAGCGCTGATCTTTGTAGGAACAGATGCTCATAAATTGGTTAAATATTCCAGAACAGATATCAAGACCGATAAGCCAGCAGAATTTATCATGCCTAAGAAGCCTTTAAATCTTTTAAAAGGAGTGCTTTTGGGTAGTGAAGAGGATGTTCAAATTGAATTTAACGAATCCAATGCTAAATTCAGCTTTGAAAATGTAGAATTGACCTGCCGATTGGTCGACGGGAAATATCCTAACTATGAGGCTGTGATACCAAAAGAAAACCCCAACGTCTTAACTATTGACCGTGCTTTATTTTTGAGCTCGGTTAGACGTGTGTCTATTTTCTCCAATAAAACCACACATCAGATACGACTAAAAATCGCTGGAGCTGAATTAAATATTTCTGCTGAAGACCTGGATTACTCCAATAAAGCCGAAGAACGTCTCACCTGCGATTATCAGGGCGACGACCTGACTATAGGTTTTAACTCTAAGTTTTTAACTGAAATGTTGAATAACCTGACTTCAGACGAAATCAAAATCAAAATGAGTTTACCAAACAGAGCTGGTATCCTTACCCCAGTTGATGGACTGGAACAAGGCGAACACATCACCATGCTGGTGATGCCGGTGATGCTTGGCAACCAATAAATCTACTCTTTATTTTTAAATGCAAAACAGCCTCCATTGTGGAGGCTGTTTTAGTTAGGGATAAAGTGAAAATTAGCTTTATTTAAAAAATTCGATACTCAAAGGATAGTGAGTTGGTTCTCCATTATTCGCTTTTATGGCATTGATAATAGGAAAGATTAAAGTCAGCAATCCAACCGCTGCAATAATCACGAATCCAATCAGGATTAGCATTAAAGGCACTGCCACCAGAGCAGCCAAAAGCATTGTCAGCTGAAAGTTTAAAATCTGCTTCCCCTGCTTATCCATATCTTCTATTTTATCTTTTTGAGTTAGCCAGATAATGAGCGGAACAATGAACCCTCCAAAGCCTGTAAACAGGTTGAGGAGTTGTGAAAGGTGAGTGAAAAGTAACATTTGACGATCTTCTCTTAATATGGGGTCTTGATATACTTCCATGATTGTCTTTTTATAATTAGACTTTATAGTTTATTTAATGTTACATAATTTAACAATTAAATCTTAAATACCAAACCTGAGTCTCAATTCCTTGCGAAAAACAATTTAAATTAAAAAACAGACTGTAAATTTGCAGCATGATACATACCGATACCATTGTTGCACTTGCTACAGCTTCCGGGAGTGGAGCTATTGCAATCATCCGAATAAGCGGAGCTCAGGCTTTAGAGCTCTGTACTCCCCTGTTTTATGCTAAGAGTGGGGTTTCCATCCTGGATCAAAAGAGTCACAGCCTGCAACTAGGTACGATTCGAAATGGTGAACGCATTTTAGATGAAGTATTGGTGAGTGTATTTCGCGGTCAGCGGTCTTACACGGGAGAGCCCACAGTTGAAATTTCCTGCCATGGGAGTTCGTTTATTCAGAAAGAAATCATTCAGTTGCTTATTTCCAAGGGTTGTAGAGCAGCTCAGCCCGGCGAATTCACGCTTAGAGCTTTTCTCAATGGCAAGATGGATTTGAGTCAGGCCGAAGCGGTAGCCGATTTGATTTCCAGCGATAATTCTGCCAGCCACCAGCTGGCCATGCAGCAAATGCGAGGCGGGTTTACCAGTCAGCTTAAGGAATTGCGCCAGGAACTCCTGGATTTTGCTTCCCTGATGGAACTCGAACTCGATTTTTCTGAGGAAGATGTGGAGTTTGCCAACAGAGATCAATTTCAGGCTTTGGTATTGAAAATTCAAAAGGTCCTGTCTCGGCTTATCGATTCCTTTGCCGTAGGCAACGTCATCAAAAACGGAATTCCGGTGGCTATTGTCGGCGAACCCAACGTAGGAAAATCCACTTTGCTCAATGCCCTGCTCAATGAAGAGCGCGCCATCGTAAGTGAAATTGCAGGGACGACCCGGGACACCATCGAAGATGAAATCTCCATAGGAGGCATTGGTTTCCGATTTATCGACACCGCGGGTATTCGTGAAACCCAGGACACCATTGAAGGTCTGGGCATACAACGCACCTTCGAAAAGATCAAACAGTCACAGGTGATTGTGAAGCTGATCGATACTCCTAAAGTCTTTGACCAGAACCATGACCTCATCCCTGAGGAGTGGCAGCGGGTCAAAGAAGACATACAGCAACTTAGAGAGGCCTTTCCCGAGCGCCCTTTCCTCCTGCTGGCCAATAAGGCCGATTTGCTTACCGACGCCAATAAAGAAATACTGCGGGCGGATTTTAAAGACCTCCTCTTTATCTCTGCCAAAGCCAAGACCGGCATTGAGGCCATTCAGGAGCAACTCCTCAGCTATGTGGATGCCGGCGCTTTACGCAATAACGACAGCATCGTTACCAATTCCAGACATTACAATGCCCTGCTACTCGCCCTGGAGGAAATCAACAAGGTCCAGGAAGGCCTGAATCAGGGCTTAACCACAGATTTGCTTGCCATCGACATCCGTCAGGCGCTTTACCATTTTGGTGAAATCACCGGTGAAGTGACCAATGATGAACTTCTGGGCAATATTTTTGCTAATTTCTGTATCGGGAAATAAACTTCAAAACATAACAAAATAAAACACGATAAAGCGCTGTAAATCAGCGCTTTATTTTTTTGTGTTTTTCCTTCTGTTTGTTAAATTGTTTTATTTTTTGGTTTTTTTGTACCTATTTGTACCTCGAGACGAAAAATTGATGTTTTTTAAAAACAAGCCTGGTTAACTAATACACTTATTACACTTAAGGATACTTGTTTCACTTATTACACATCGTTGGTCGTCTCTCCAAAAAGGAGAAATAACCGGCGAAATTATTAAATATGTCATCAAAATTAAAGATAAAAAAACCTGTCAATTCTGTAAATCTGAGTTTATAGCCAAGACTACCGTGACAAAATATTGCTCTCACAAATGTGCCCAAAGAGCTTATAAACAAAGGAAAAAAGAAGAAAAGGTAAAAGCAGCTAATGAAAATTCTGAAGCTAAAAAATCAAATCAAAAAACTAGCTCAGAGATGAAAATTTCCTCTCCCGGGCAGGGGGGTGAAATTACTGGCGAAATTACCAACGATGTTGTTCAGAGGGGTGAAATAACTGGCGAAATAACAAACGATGTTATGACTGCTCACGAAGCAGCAAAGGCTTTAGGGGTCACCAGAAAGACCGTTTACAGTATGATTAAAAACGGAAAAATTAGAGCCTATAATATCCATAAACGCCTGACAAGAATTGATAGAGAAAGTGTAGAGCAACTCCTCTACTTTGAGCCAGAAGAAAATAAAGAATATGACTCCGAAGATTTTTATATTATTTCAGAAATAAGTAAGAAGTATAATGTATCCTCTTCTACCGTTTATAAGACCTTAAACGAATATAAAGTTCAAAAAAGAAATGACGGAAAGTTTGTAGTAGTCCCTAAAAACATAGTAGATTTAATCTTTAAAAATTTTATTTAATGGCTGTAAAAGTAAGTTTAAGACAGAAACCCATTAAAGGAGGAAAACTCAGTTTATACCTGGATTATTATCCTCCAATCATCAATAAGGATGGAAAAGAAACCAGAAGAGAATTTCTAAAAATGCACATTTTCGAAAAGCCAGCCAATTCAAAACAGAAATCTCACAACAAAACCAACTTATCCATCGCTGAAAAAATCAGAGACAGCAGGAATTTAAGTATTTACAATAAAGAGTATGGTTTTAAGGATAATGTCGTCTTAAACATTGATTTTATAAAGTACTACCAGGAACTGGTCGATCGCAAATTAAATAAGGTATCAAAAAAAAACCACCAGGCCTGGGAAGCTTCACTGATGCATTACAAGGACTACGCTAAAAAGATTTACACCAGATCCTTAAACAAGAAGCATGTTGAAGGCTATAAAGAACATTTACAAACCGTAGTGAGTAAAAAGACAGGTCATGAGCTTTCATCCGCAACTGTGGCCACTTATTTCAAACATTTCCTTAACGTATTGAATCAGGCTTATGAAGAAGACGTATTAAAAGAAGATATCACAAAAGGAGTCAAAAATGTAAAGGTTGAGAACAAACTAAGGGAGTATTTAACCTTTGAGGAGCTAACCAAGCTTTGGAATACGCCTTTAAAAAATAATACGGTCAAGAACTTATGCTTTTTCTGTACTCATACTGGTTTTAGATTTGTCGAAGCCAGTAAACTGCAATGGGAAGATATCTCAAAAGACAATTCCGGTAATCATGTTGTAAGGGTCTATCACACTAAAGGCAAAAAATATACCTTAAATCCAATCTCAAAAGAAGCTTATCAACTACTTATCGATGAACGTCCAGAGAAGAAAGGAAAAATATTCGACATTACATATGATATTGCCATTAGGGCTGTCAAGGAATGGGTTAAGGCTGCTGAAATAAATAAGAATATTACACTTCATAACTTTAGGCATACCTATGCTGTTCTCCAAATCGAAAATGGAACAGATGTTTTTACTGTGTCTAAAATGCTGGGGCATAAAAATATAAATACAACCATGACCTACGCTAAAGTCACCGATAAAGCAAAAACAAAAACTCTAGATAAAATAAAAATCAATACACATGAAGAATAGTCAAATTTTTGAAAAGAAATATTTTGAAATCATTACAAAGGAAGAAATAGTAGTTTTAGAAAAATTCAAAGATGGAGTAAAAAATGAATTTCAGTTTAATTATGTTTCTAATGGAATATTAGAAACATACACCAATGAAATTAACTCCATACTGGATGATCAATTAGTCAAAGATTCATACAGGTTTATTGAATCAACACTTGACGAATACCAGGGTGATCAGATTTCCAAAATAATTAGAATACTTGACAATGATTTCAATTCATTTGTCTCTGAGCATGAAAAAGAAATTGATCTAACTGAATTAATAGAGAATATCGCAAAATTGCATGCTCTTCAAAGAGTACAGATTAATCACGATATTAATCTCACCCCCTACAGCTTTATGTATAAGCTAAATGACTTTAAGGATTTTACATATAAAAACATAGAAAAGGATAAACCTGAGCTTACAGAAAAACTTAGGTTGAGGATTTACCCAAGTGCTGTGACTGATAACAAAAAGCGTAAAAAGGACTATTCTAGGGAAACAGAAAACACAAAGAAGTTATTAGAATACTTAAGCCAGTCTGATAAAAAAGTTTTATTCAAGGCTTATCTCAATTTTGTGAAAAAAGATGTACCTACAACTGAATTAATGAAATTGACACTAATGATTTCAAACCTAAATGATTTGGATATATTTTTCAAAAATCCGAATGACACTAGTCTTTATACTATGATTAAAAGAGATTTTTCATCAAATGAAATTAAGACTTTAGAAAATTTAAAAAACATATTAAGACAACTTGAGTTAAACAATTTTATTCAATATATAGCGCACCTAAATATAGAGTTTCTTGCAAAAAAAAATAAACATTAGGTTATTTTCAATAAAAAATAAAATATAACATGCTGATTAACAGTTTTATGAAAATTAAGTTTTAAATAAACACCTACCTATCACCCTTCTAACGATTTAATAGAACGAAGCAAATCAAATAGTTTCGAAGTATAATTTTAAATATTATACTATGAAAACAGAATTGTTTATTAAAACAAAAAACGGAGAGCTTCATCCCGTTAATGACATCCAGGTCAAATTCGAAAATGAGACTGGAGAACTTACGACAAGTCCAAAATCTTCTTACTCAAATGCTACTTCTAATGAGCATTTTGATGTCAAAAGTATTGCTGAATTTTTAGGCATGAAGCCTTCTGGTATTTATGGCTTAGTTCATAAACGCAAAATACCACACATCAAGAAAGGTAAGCGCCTTTATTTCTTCAAAAATGAAATCCAGGAGTGGCTTCGCAATGGCAATGTTGATACCGATCAGGATATTCAAAACCAAGCCGACGAATACCTTAGAAAGCATAAAGTCTAATTCAAATGCTCTAGTTTTTTTCAAACTAAGCGTAAAACAAACGTTTATTTAATTCATAATACTATGGAAACATATATTTATACATGTGGTTACTGTTCTAAAGAGTATGTACCACGCAGACGAAAAATTCAAAAATACTGCTCCAATACGTGTCGAGTCAAAGCCCACTTCCAAAAAAACAAGAAGTTGGAGTTGAAAACCAAGACTGGTCTTTCAAAACCTGAATCTTCAGATAAAAACACTAAAGCCACCATCAACCTTGCTGGAATTGGAAATGCAGCTATTGCCAATGTGGCTACTGACACCTTAAAAAATCTGTTCACAAGTGAAGATAACAAACCTTTGACCAAAGGGGATTTCAAACAGTTGATGGCTCAGTTTAAAAAAAGATATGAGAAAATTGATAATATACCTAGGAGAGCAGACGGCACTCAGGCTTATTTTGACAATAAAAAGAAAAAAATTGTATACCTAAAAAACATTTCTCCATGGATTTAAACACCTTAAAAAAAAATAATCTAGCTCCCTATCTGGTAGATTCAAATTATAAGCTTCAAAAAGCATTAGTCTATATCCTTAGGATAATACATAATTTATTACGAAACGAAAACTTAAGTGACCGCTGCAGTATTGAATTAGAAACTACATTACAATTACTCGTAGAGTTAATAGATAATGAAAAGTTATTATTGAAGCCAACGACCAAACGATTGAAAAATAAAATCAATCAAGCGCTTAAAGAAAATCAAGATGGCGATGGAGTCATTGTAAGAGTCGTTAAAAACCCTGAATATAAAATTGAAAAATGTTCACTTCTAAATTTTTACATCTATGATTACTAATAATAATGACAAATACATAAGAGTAGGTACAACTTATTTTAAAGTTGTTTATGAGCCTGATATTTATAATGATAAACAATGCTTCAGACGTCTGGCCAAATGGGACAAAACATCTATAATTGATGACCATGGTAAAGACTTTGTTAAAAACATTAAGAGGTATGATGATTTTATAAATTTTCCATCACATGTAAATTTCAAGAGAGAAGTCAGGGGGTTCTATAACGAATACAACCAACTAAGCGGACCTGTAAAAAAAGGTGACTTCCCTTATACTCAAAAACTACTTCAACAGATATTTGGAGAACACCTGGAACTAGGATTAGACTATCTCAGTATCCTATGGTACCATCCTACTCAGCTTTTACAAGTTTTGTGTTTGGTAAGTAACGAGAGAAATACTGGTAAAACCACATTCCTTAATTGGTTACGCATGCTATTTGAAAACAATGTTGGAGTTATTAAAAAAAGGGATTTTCAAAATCGATTTAATGATTCATGGGTAAACAAACTCATAATAGCTGTAGATGAAGCTAAGTTCGATAAAAAAGAGGATACAGATTACATAAAAGAGTTAGCTACGTCAAAAACACAGCTAAGGGAAAAGAAAAGCATCGATAAAAGGCAAGAAAATTTTTATGGAAAGATATTGTTAGCATCCAATAATATTCATGATTTTATAGTGGTTGATGACGAAGAAATTAGGTTCTGGGTTTTGGAAATCAAAAAACTAAACGAGTATATAGAAGATTTTGATGAGAAAATTAAAGAAGAAATACCTCATTTTAAGTATTACTTAAATCATAGAAAAATTAAATATCCTAAATCCTCCAGAATGTGGTTTAAGCCAAGAGACATTAAAACTGAAGCATTAGCTAGAGTTGTTAAAAACTCTTACGATATAGATGAAAAGGATTTAATTGAAATATTATTGGAATATTTTGATGTCGCCCAGGAGGAAACCATTAAGTTAACCTTAAAAGACATTACACATCTGCTTAAGACTGATCGAAGCCATATAAGGAAAGGAGATATTACAAATATTCTAAACCTAAAATGGAACCTCTATCCTTCTGAATCTACTACTTATAAGTTTTATTATAAAGTCTTTAATGAGTTTAATAATGAGCATAAAACACAAGTCTTAAATAAAAAAGGGAGAGTTTACACCTTTCATAAAACTTTTATTGAAGGCTTACTTTAATGTTGACTTGTTGACTTCTAGCGTAAAAAGTCAACAAGTCAACAACATATTTAAGTCTTAAAAATTTTAAAACGCATAAAAAATTAAAAAATATGGAAAAAACAATTTTTATAGATAAGGTTGAAAAGTATGACATCGGAGGATCTACTAAAGATCTAAAGAAAGCTGAATATATATTTGCTTTGCACGGAATGAGCTTTGAACAAATCTTATCCCAATGTCCCAAATCAGCAAAAACACCAGGCGGAGCCTTTATATCAGGTAGGTTTATAATTTTATACAATTTGAGTTGGAGTTTAGATAGAGTTTTAGTTGCACTAATTAACCATAAAGTTGACTTAGATAAATACTTTGATGCTTTTGCCGACTCACTTTCCCCTCAAACTGTTCAAGCATTTCATGACTTAAAAGAAATCATAAGACAAACTGATGAGTCAGAACTTAATGACATAAGAATTTCCGATAATAATGATGACTTTAAGATTGCTTATAAAAACTATATTGATTTCATGAAATCTGTAAAATTAGTGTATTGATCTAAGTATCCAACTGTTAAACCAACGGCCTTTATAATTGACCGTTGGTTTAACCGTTGGAACACTTGATTACTAAACAATAGTCCGCCTTCAACCCCTCATACTCTAGCCTATCCAGAGTACTTTCCACCTTAGATTCCTTCTGTGGATGAAATAAATCTTTACTGAATTGGTGAGCTATTACTCAGTATGTTTGGTCACACAATTGAACCTTGTAATGTTCTTGCAGTGTTGAAACTTTTTGGATTTGGGACGTATGGGCACACATGAGTTATGTTTAAAAGCATAAAATTAAAAGTCCAATAGTGGACTATTGGACTTTTATAAAAAACATTTAAATAGCTACAATGCGTTTGCAACCGGATTGCTTGTTATCCGATATTAATCGTCACTGTTTCGGTTCATGGCCCAAAAAGCAATTCCTGCGGCGGTGATTAAGCCCCCTAGAAATAAAGCTATATTTCCATCACGCTGTACTTTTTTAGCTTTATTCAGCTGTTTCGAGCCTATACCCTTTTCTGCAATGAGATCTTCCAGTCCTTTAATTCTTCCTTCTAATTCTTCTTTAATCTTAGTATTAAATTCCATAATCAATCGTTTTTAAAATTTGTTATAAACCTTAATATAACGAGATCATTTTAAACTTAAACTGGTTTTTAGATTTCTTAGGAAAGCTTTGTGATACTTTTTGTAATTCTATGTTACTATGCACTATCAGATTGTTTTCTCAAATGAAAAAAAATTTAGGCTTTTCATTACACTAACGGTTTTAAGTCCTTTAACTTTATTTGAATACTTTAATTACGATATTGTAAGGCTAAGGCAAATGGATCTTGAAACGGCTACAATAATCACCGTTGCAAAATAGCAACGGCTAAACCAAAATAACATTAGTCCAAATTGTTTGTTTCAAGTTGTTTATCATTTTTTCACTCATAACAAAATATAATTTTAACATTCACCCTGACTAATTACTCCTAAGAAAATCTTATTTATGCATCAGCATTAAGAAGTATAGCAATATGCGCCAACCGAGTGATAAACACCACGGTGGAAAAACAATGTGGACAGTCTAGGTCAAAATAAACGACACTCTCCCCTTTTATGTTTTTTAATGCAAATAGCTAATGTTTAATCTAAATCCTATTTGTCATGAATTTTTTTAATAAACCACAAAAGCCTTTAAGTCCTGATATTGTCCATATCAGACTCAATTACAACAGCATACGCGTAGTCGATTTCGAAGAAGCAGGCAGGCACCTGTTCATTGAGGTGACCCGTAAGACGGGAAACACCATGCTGGATTTCTCCAATGCCGGTAACTACAGGGCTTACTGCTATAATGCTGCAGGTCATCTGGATACCCAGCACCTTGCTTTTCATAATCATAAAAGCAGCTTTATCGTGGGCACCAAATACAAGAGCATCTTACTCTGGCGCCAGGACCATCTGATGTCATCTGAACTAAACTCTAAAAAATTCAAGTACCTGGATTACATCCCCAAACCGATGCACCTAGAAAACGGCAGCATTGATTTTGTAAACGATGAAGAATTTGTTCAGAAAGATGAGCGCATTCCATTGCTTATGCTAACCCAGCACGGCATCTTTCCTGGAAAGAAGAATTATGGCGTCAAACCGATATATGATTATCGTTTGCTGGATGGTCTGGAAGATCGCCTAGTCGGTTTTGTAGGAAGAGGCTATTTATCCAACAGAGAACGGAAAGGCATTATATTTAAGCATACAGGACCGGAATTGATGAAGCAGATCACAGCAGATGCAAAATCAATAGATCTTGACTGGTGGGCCTGAATTTTTATTTATTTGGGTTACATAGTATTTTACGAACTGAAAAAGCTAAATCATGAACATTAACTCTAAAACAGTAAGCACCTACCAGGCCTCCATAAACCTGGGGCTTCAAAGGCACTATTCAGATGACTTAATTCCTAAGGAAGAAGTCATTCAGTTCATTCATGACTATCAAAAATCCAGGCTAGCTAAAGATGAACGACTTATAAGCGTAAACATATTTGAATCTACTATCGCTTGTATTGGACAAAACGAACCCCATTTGGTTATTCAACTTATCAATTATCCTAAGGCAGATTTAAGTCACCAGGAGATCAAACAGGAAGCAGTGTGTCTGGCCAAAAACTTAATGCATGCATATAATCAGAACAGGATAGTGGTGGTCTGTACCGATGAAACTATTTTGCTGGAAAAGAATGACGCATTGGATCCCAGGATTTTTTAATATGTTTATGCATAAAAGTTATTAATCGAGGAAGAAATGGCAGATACTGACGATAAAAAACGAGAAGTATTAATATGGGCCGGATTATTTCACTTTAAACAAATAATTGCTTGTCTCATTCAAAAACTAAGTATCAAAACAGACATTATATGACGCAATAGAACAAAAAAAATTATAATTGTAAATCTTACTTTATTTTTATTAATTTACAAAAAGCTTTTTTTATTTCGCATTTACAGATGCAAATAACCAAAACTATTATTAAACATACAACATATTTAAATTGACAAAACTTAGAGTAATAGATTTCTTCTGTGGCGCAGGAGGTTTTTCTGAAGGTTTTAGACAAATGGGTTATGAGATTATTAATGGATACGATAATTGGAAACCTGCTGTAGATACATTCAATCATAATTTTAATCTAAATTGTACTCCTACTAACATTTTAGACTTCAAATTTTCAATAGAAAGTATTGAAGCTTTACCTGATACAGAGATTATAATAGGTAGCCCACCATGTGTGAGTTTTTCAAGCTCAAATAAATCTGGAAATGCAGACAAGTCATTAGGAGTTGAATTGACTGAAACTTTTTTAAGAATCGTAGCAGTTAAAAAGCATCAACCTAAATCAATATTGAAAGCTTGGTTTATGGAAAATGTAGTCAATTCAAAAAGATATTTACAGACTGAATATACTTTTAAAGACTTGGGGTTATCAGACTGGGCTGAAAGGCATAGGATAAGTAAAAATAGCATAGCAATTGATTTGTATGATAATACTACAATTATTAATTCTGCAAATTATGGTTCTTTCCAGGCAAGAAAAAGGGTTGTATCAGGTGAAATCATAAAGAATAAAAAATTGATTATTCCACCACAAACACATGGAGAATCAGGATGTGATGGAAAAATTAAGTATCGAATAATAAAAGATATTAAGCAAAATTTCCCTAGTCCATTTAGCACAAAATCAGAAGAAATAATCAACGACCCTCAATATCCTTTAAGTATATCCAAATTATTTATTACAGATCACTTTTATGATACTGGTATATATAAGGTTGAATGGAAGTTTTCTAAATATTTCAAAACTAATCATCCTTTTATGGGTAAGATGTCCTTCCCTGAAAATGAAGATAAGCCAAGTAGAACTATAACTGCGACAAAAATAGCTAACTCAAGGGAGTCTATTATTTACAAAAGCGAAATTAAGAGAGACGGAGATGGGAAATATAGATTACCAACTGTAAGAGAAGCTGCTGTAATAATGGGATTTCCTATAACGTATCAATTCTTAGGAAAAGAAAGTGCTAAATGGCGTATGGTAGGGAATGCTGTTTGTTGCGCTGTAAGCAGGTCTTTTGCAAAAGTAGTTTTAACGGAACTAAACATACCTAAACCTGAAGCTTTAAATTTAAAAGAAGAGTCAAATCTTAAAAATGTATTTAATTTAAATACTTTTTCTCTAAAAGATTTTGATACCCCCCCTACAAAAAACAAAGGTGCAAGATTTAGAAGACATGCATTCAAGGATGGCAATTTAACAGTCACGTTATCAAATTATGATATTGAAAAAAATCAAAAAGTAGCTGAAGGTAAGTGGTTTACTTCTATACAATATGGAACGGGAAAAGGGTTTCCAATACAAAAGATAAGCGATAACTACTACTCAGCTTTAGAAAATTTAATACTAAAATTTAACGGAGGAAATGCTTTTTTAAAACATATAAATAATGGTTTTTCAGATAAAATAGCTGGTGCAAATGAGCTACAGAATCTATATGAAAAACAGAAATCAAATAATCACTTTAAAGAACCAACTGAACTCGTCGATTCGATTAATGAAATTATAAAAAAATGTAATGTTAATGAAGAAACCATTAATCAAAAAGATGATAAGATCTTTTTTTACAAGGAAGAAGTGCCTATTAAACAAGTTTTAGCTTTATATGCCATTAATAAAATTTCTTCCGTTGCAAATAATCAATAAATATGCCTGTAAGATTTCATCCTAATAACCCTGTAGATTCTTTAGAATCTATCATACTAAAGAAAGATGGCTCACCTCTACATGGTGAAATTGATATATACAGAAAATTATGGACTGATTTAAAAGTAAGTGATATAGAATGGGATGTTTGGCACGATTTGAAATTACCTGAACATTCAGACAATTTTAATTATTATAAAAAGACCAGTGCACAAATAGATTTTTTAATTCTTTGTAAATATGGACTTTTAGTTCTAGAAGTTAAGGGTGGTCCAATTTCTACTAAAAATAATACTTTTTACTATGGAAGAGACTTCAATACACCTATGAAACAAAATCCCTTCAAACAAGCTGAGGGGTACAAGTACACTTTAAAAGACAATACGCTAAATAACTTCAAGAACTGCTTTTTTTGTGAAGCGACTGCTTTTCCACACGTTGACTACCCATTTGAATCAAAATTGATTGATTCCAATCTACTTTGGTCTAAACTTACAGCTTCAAATTTTGAGAATTCAATTGAAAAATTCCTAATAAACGCAATTGAATACTCTAAAAACAAACACAAAAAACACTTTAGAAATTACAAAGAGGTATCTCTTAGAGAGTGTGTTGCGATAAAAAAAATACTAAGTCCTATAATAAGTGATAGGAACAAGTTAAACACAATCAACACTCTTGAATGGTTAGGCATACAGAACATAGAAATACTAGAAGGTTTATATAAAAATCCAAGGATAATGATTGAAGGACCCCCAGGCTCTGGCAAGACAACTATTGCTAAAGCTTTTATTGATAAGCAATACAACAAGAATGGGATTTATTTATGTTGGAATAATCTTTTAATGCATTATAACAAATCTATCTTAAATCAAAGAAATCTTGCTAGCAATGTTGAAGTGACAACGTTTTTTAGGTTTTTCAAAAGACTAAATCCAAATTATTCTTTTAATGAACTTTCCTCTATGAGTGAAGATGACTTTTATGATTTAGTTAAGAGTACAATTTATAGACTCGAAGAAGAGGACAAACTAATCCCTTTTGACTTTATTGTAATTGACGAAGCACAGGATTTTTTAGATAGAGGTTTGGATGTTTTTATCAATAAATTCTCGGGATTTAACAATCAGGGATTAAAAAATGGAAACTCTCTTATTCTATACGATATTGATCAAAGCTACTCAATGAGTGGACGAAATGTTGCCGGAATTGCGGATTTAATGACTGAATATTATAGTCATTTTAAAATAAGTGAAGTAAAAAGAAGTGCTCAAAATCCTGAAATTCGAAAATTTTCTTCTGAAGTATTAGAAAATCCAAAAACAATTTCTTCTCAAGCATTTGAAAAGGATTACTCTCAAATAAAAGTATTTCAACATAAAACATTACAGGAAGTAAAAAAACATATTCTCAAAAATATCCTCACTCCAATTAGAGAAACGGATTCATCTCTGATAGGAAAAGATTGCGTGTTACTTATTGAATCAACATTTCTAAAGGGCAATTATAAAGGTGGTGAAGATTTGAGAGAATTATTAATCGTTAAAGATGTTGAGGAACTGGATGAAAACAACATTTCAGACACTGCAAACAAATTGCGTTATACTTCTATTTTAAAATATAAAGGCCTGGAAAAAAAGAATGTTTTTTTGGTCATCTCAAAACCATCCGAGCTCAATAAATATGAGATTTTTATTGGATTGACTAGAGCGATTTTAAATGTTGAAATCAGTATTGTTAAATCATGAATATTTTAAAAAATCATATCAAAGAATGTTTATTCGATTTAATCAAAAATGTTAATGAAGGTTTTGAAGAAGCTTTTTTACAAGTTCAACATCCAAAGAAAGATAAGTATGCTAATATTCTAAAATACACCGAACAAATAATTTATAAAACACAAGAGTTTGAAAGTAATTCATTAAACAAAATTCATTTACATTTTCACATTATTGATAATGATTTGCTTGACGTTATCAGCGAATATGTTCTTGTTCGAGAGTATATTTTTAATAAAAATAGAGATTTCATTTCAGAAGATTTAAATACTAAATTAAATGCACAAATAAAATCACTAAATGGAGTTGAAAAAAGACTAATGCAATGCCCTCAAAATGCTAGAGCAAAGAATGGAGGTAATAAGATTTACAAAAACTGGAAAAAAGAAAAGACTATAATTAAAAGGAGGTTAAGTTTTTTAAAAGCTCTTGACTCCAATTCAAGCTTTGAAGTAAAAAGCTTGATAAACTGTCAAGTAAAAACGAAAAATCACCTGTCAAATTATATAGAAGTAATACCTTATGCAAATACTATTGAAAACGCATCAATAGGATATAATTTTATAAATACCAAATTGACACTTGAAGATATTGACCGTGAAAATAGTCAATTAATTGATGAGTTACGGACGATTATTCTTTATGATTGTGAGCGCAAGAGAGTAATGCAGAATTTTAATTCTGAAATCTTGAATAATTGGAACAAAAATTATGAGACTAAATTTAATAGATTAATAATAATTACATTTAGTAAGAAAAATTTATCTAGCGATAATTTAATTAATAGACTCAAACTAGTAAAAGAACGCTTTAATATAAATTCATTCGAAAGTTATCCTATTCTGCTAGAAGAGTACACTTTATTAAAAGCCATCCAGAAAAACGCAAAAACCAACATAAGATTTATTGGTAATAGCTATTCCACTTTTTGGGAAGACTTTCAACTGGAATGTAAGAGTAACGAATTATACGAACTTCGTTCTATCAAAATGATGAATGTCTATTCGCTTTGTTACAACAACCAAATAAAGGAATACATCTTAGAGCATATTTTTACACCAGATGTGAATAGCCAACTTATTTCAGAAGATAGTAAAGCAGATATCTTGGACTTACCAGAAGATGATATTGTAAATTTAAGAAACTCTTTAATTAATGTATTGGATATTATTATTCTTGAAAATCTAAAGAATACAGTATCTGATGTACTTGATTTTGACTACAAAATAGTTTTAGATGGATCTATCTTAAAAAGTGAAAGTTTTTTTAGTTTGATAAAAAACTCATTGAATGTAAATTCAAATGGGAAATTTATTGACTGGGAAAAACTGGAAGACATCAATACAGAAAAAATCATTATTCTCTCCTACAGAGATCAAGGAAATTTTAACAACCATTTTTACCCGAATATTAACGAAATATCTGTTAGCTATAATACTAGATTGAAATGTATTTTCCCGGCTCTATTTTTTGAGCAGACCTATAAGTGGTCCAAATATAATTTGGTTAAAAGTTATTTTAAAGCTTTAGATCATCCTATAAGAAGGAGTGATTTTGAATGGGATAATCTTCAAGAAAAAATACAAAACCTAAAACCTAAGAAACGGTTAGATATTTCCTGGGATTTGGAAAGCAACTATTCAGGTTCTGATTCAAGAATCACATTTAAAGTTCTCTTTGAGAATAATAAGCACAACACATGTAACCCATCAGATTTGATGATTTACTTTGAAGAAGCTAATTCAGAAAAGAGAATTCAACCTATAAAATGGATTTATCAGAATTTAGACTTAGATGAAAATCACTTGTATGTTCAGAAACTTGACGAATTAATTGATGAATTTAACCCAGCAGAAAAGCTTGTAGACACTGCTCAACAAGAGAAAGATTTAGAAATCCTACGAAACCAATTTGATTTAAAAGACGATAATGTAGGTCGATTATGGAAAATATTACTTTCCAGAAAGGTCGCTGAATCAAATGAAGAGGTTGTCTATAATGATTTAAAGTCCTTATTCTCTAGAAATAATATAAACATGGTGAAACAAAGCTACTTTGAAAGCACTTGGACAAACCCTGAATCAGAATCTTTGGTTCCTAGAAGAAATAAAGCTTTTAAGGTACTTTGCAATTATTTAGAGCTGCCAACAGCCTATTTAAGAATAATATATACCATTAGGAATAGCAATATTAGTGGTAGACGAAATGCTACTCGCATTTATAGTAGAATATTAAAAAATTTATTTAATGATGGCTGTTTTGATGAAGAGGCAATTCAGGGTCAAATTTTAAACAACCGAATAGATTACTATAAAAATAATTTTAGTCTGGATGAATTAGGGATAGACGAAGACAACCCAATCGAAGGACTTAAAACGCTAGTAGATTTACTTAAGCCTGAGATAAGTAAGTTGTCATTTAGAGAAGTAAAAAACATACAAAAAAGAGTAGAATGAATAAAATATTCAATAAAAGAGAAAGCTTAGAACGCTTTATTAGAGAACAGACGCTTGGACCTGGTATTAGCGGTTATCGATATGTAAACTTGAATGGTACTTGCAACACAGACAAAGATCTCAAAACTGAATTTCCAATTAACAATGACTTTGAAATTCTTAATATAATGCCTGCGTCTTTATATAGTACTGGTATATTATTCCCAAAAGATGAGAGTCAATCAGCAGAAGTTGGGGTACAAATGGATTCCAATGATGATGAAAACGAAGATGATAATCAAGAAGAGGAAAAAGAGGAAAGTAAATTAAAACACAATTCGGAAAATGTTGATGGTAATGATAGTTTGGAACTTAATCAAATGTTTCCTCAAACAATGGGACTTACGTTTTGTTTGAAGGAAGATTTCTTGGTAGATGGTAATCTGGGTTTCAATATTTATGCGCGTTATTATCGAAAATTAACAAAAGACGATTTACTAAATGTTGGAGTTTTATGTGAAGTAAATCCAATTTTATTTAATCAGTTTGTAACAAACAACAATTTATCAAAATATATCACTGTTGTAGATTTCGGTATAAATAAATGTTTGAAAGCCAACCACAAACTATCTAGTGATGAAATAAAAGAAATAAATCAAATATTAAGAACTAATGACCAAAATAAAGCAAATGAAATCTTCGAAAAAGATATCAAACCTTATATAAAGGGCTCTTTAAATTTTACTCCAAATAATTTAAGCAGCTTAACACAAACCATTTTTTCTGAACTAAAAAACAAAACAGATAACACAGAAACAAGAAAGAAACTCTATGAAGCTTCTCAAAAAGTGGAATTACTTGAAAATTTTAAAAACCATATTAAGGATCTTCTCAATTTATACAGAAATACCATTTGGGCTTCGGAAAACTTACAAGCTGAAGTAAACATATCTGACATTAATTTTGAAGCACATAAAGCAAAAAAGACTTATTTAGCTAAAAAATCAAAAGACTATAGTGAAAAAATTGAAGTTAAAAGAAATAATAGCACAATATCAAATAGTTTAGAGCACTTATTCAAAATTCAATTAGATAAAGAAGAATATGCTTCATTATCGGCTAATATTCAATTAAGTAGAGATTCTAGAAATTCAGAAGGCAAAAAAGTATTTGTAAAAATCCAATTAATTAATGATAGCACTCCCTTTGAAGAAGACCCAAAAGGTAAAAGATACTACTCAGTTGCCACAGAGAAGGTAAACAACAAAGCTTTTTTTGGTGTGAAAATCGCTTCTGAAAGTGATAATATCGTTCCATACACAAATTACGAGTATAAAAAAGACGCAGATAATCAATTTAATGAGGATACAACCACAAAGTTTATTTATCGTCAGTTTGAGGATTTCGCGATAGGTCACGGATGTTCAGTAAATTGGGCAAAACAGAATAATAAAGTTCGTGTTGAATCAGAGTACTTACCAGCCTGTGAGACGCCTGATATAGAACCTGTGCCAAGAGATAAAAACAAAGAGCCAATTGAGAAAAGTAACGGAGAATTCACTTCTCCTCAATTTTTAGAAAATTCTAAACCACAGGAGTTTAAATGGCTTTCAGCTTTTTCTGATGCCGATAATCGTGAGGTTGTTTCAGGCTTAATAGAGTTTGTAGATTCCTATGGTAAATGGATTCAACAAAAAAGAAAAGATCAGAAATATCAAAGCCAATTTGATGAAATCGCAAATCAAGAACTAGATAAGTGTGAGGTGGATTATAACCGAATGAAGAAAAACATTGAGTGCTTATTAGATGGTAATAACAACGTTGAGAACCTAAATTCTTTTCGCTTGATGAATTCTGCTATGTTTATGCAGTTATTTCATTCGGAAAAAGTGAAGAATGGTGAAATAGAGGACTTGATTGAAGAAAATAATTTCAGTGAGTTTAATGTAGACTTTTACAAAAAAGCTAATGATAAATTATTTTCTAAGAGAGAGTCTGCAGGGTGGAGAGCGTTTCAGCTTGCATTTATTCTTTTAAACTTAGATGGTATTTTCAAACCAGAAAATGATGATCAATGGGTTGCAAGAAACGAATGGGTAGATTTGGTTTGGTTTCCAACAGGTGGAGGTAAAACAGAAGCATACCTCGGTTTAATTGCTTTAACTATTATAAATAGACGTAAGCTATACAAAGAAAGAGGTGGCGGTGTTGCTTCAATAATGCGTTATACTTTACGCCTATTAACAATGCAGCAGTTTCAACGTGCCACACTTTTGATTATGGCACTAGAATTATTGCGAAGATGGGATGAGAATCAATTAGGATTAGAACCTATTACGATAGGCTTGTGGGTTGGTGATAATTCATTACCAAACAAATTATCAAACATTGTAGATAGCAAAGAAAAAAAATCTTTAATAGAGGAGTTTCAAAATTTAAATTCGGAAAAGGAAAAGAAAAATAAAATTCCATTTTCTAAATGTCCTTGGTGTGGATCAAAATTAAAAGGGGAAGTATCAACCGATTCGAGTAATGGAACTTCTACTTATGATAAAGACAAATTGCATTTGAAATGTACAAATACAGAAAAATGCTCTTTCTCTTTTGGAAAAGGACGACCTAGTAAAAAGAAACTTTTTCAAGGTCCAATTCCCGTTAATCTCTGTGACGAAACCATTTACCAACATCCACCAAGTCTTTTATTTGGAACGGTAGATAAATTTGCACAATTAGCACATAAAGTTGATGGAAACAACAATCAAAAAGACTCCAGAAGATTATTTGGAAAAGGAAATTGGGAACAAGGAAAGCCACAAAATGGTTATTTGCCGCCTGATTTAATTATTCAAGATGAGTTGCATCTTCTTTTAGGTCCGCTAGGATCAGCCGTTGCATTATTTGAAGCAGCTGTAGACCAATTATGCACAGAAGATGGTACTCGCCCGAAAATAATATCCTCAACAGCAACTACAAGAAACACACAACTTCAAATTGCTGCTCTATTTGGTAGAGAAGTTAAATTATTTCCAAAACCGGGTGTTGAATGTGATGATTCATTTTTTGCATTTTACAAAAGAAGGTTTAATGGTGCTAAAAATACTGAATCAGAGTATATCGCCAAAAGAAAATATATGGGTGTACTACCAACAGGAAGGACTCAAATTTGGATGCAAATGCGTTTATCTGCCATTTTAATGACTCATAGAGTGATTTTTGAATTGAAAGAACTAGGAAATCATCATCCTATTGACTTTGAAAAGTATGATAAGGAATTCATTAAAGTAATGGATTATTATCATACAATCATATCTTATTTCAATAGTTTAAAAGAGGTTGGAAAAACACAATCTCAAATTCAAACCTACATTCTTAAAGAATTTAGAAAGGTATTTAATCGAATACTAAGACCTCAAAAATTAATGCACGCTCTTTACACATATGGACCAATACAAGAAGCTGAATTAACAGGAAGACTGTCTGGAGAAGAAGTTAAAAATGAATTGAAGAATGTTGAATCTGAGTGGAAACCAGAAAATCGATTTGCTCACATAGAAAATGAGACTAAAACTCGAGGAAAAGTCCCACCTGAATTTTTAGTAGCTACCAATATGATTTCCGTGGGTATTGATGTTTCAAGGTTTAACACAATCATTATGAATTCAATGCCTAGAAATACAGCAGAATATATACAAGCGAGTAGTCGTGTGGCAAGAAATGATTATGGCCTTGTACTTACAGTTCACCACCCATTTAGAGCAAGAGATATTTCTCATTATGAAAAATTTATTGAGTTTCACGAAAAAATGTACAGTTATGTAGAACCGATTTCAATCACACCTTTTACCAAAAAAGCAATTGAGCGATATTTAGGTTTATACTTAGCAACAATGATAAGACACACTCGAAATGAATTTACAAATAGAAATACAGCTAGTGCAATTAATAATTTGACTGATGATGATATAAATGAACTTATAAATGAATTGATGAGCTATTTTGAATTAAAGAAAACCAAATTAGATTCATTCGACTCTCTAATTCAAAACCTACTAAAAGATGAAAATATAATTCAAATTAAAGAATGGCTTGCCATTGCTTTAGATGAATGGAAGGACTTAGAGGATGGACTGGATGATCAAACAGAATTAGTGTTTACCCGAGCTAGACAAAATCAAAAACAACTATACGTAGATATAGACGCTTATGAAGGAACTATTCATAGTAAAAAATGGCAGGTACCAATGTCTTTAAGAGTAATTGAACCAGAGGCAGCTATTAAAATAAACTCAATTTAAAATGAACATACTTCAATCACATCAATATAACCAAGGTATTGGTAAATATAAATTACTATCATCAACAGCTGGTGTGGGATCTATTATAACCACAAAATTTGGTACTTATGTATTAGTTTCCGACATAAATAAATGGCAATTTGTTACTATTTTCAATAATAGAATAAAAATTCTTTTGCAAAGCCCTCCAAAGGATATTTATGATGGAATTAAAAGGGAAGCAAAAAATTTAGGGCTAACACTTGTCGATGATAAACGTTTTGTAAAATTCATACAACATGAAAAAGAACTAATTAATCTAGAATGCTTAGTGGCCATCCCTCAGATGGCTTTAAACGAAAATTTTAATTCTGTAAATTGGACAAAAAAAGTTCACGGAAGAATTGAACCTGCTCATCCAATCGCTATGGCTTTAAATGAAGTTAATAATGGCAACCCTGGGAAAGCTGGAGATTATCAAATACAAGGCACTCATTTTCCTAAATGGTTTTTAGGTGCAAATAAAAAAAATGGCAAAAAAGAATTAAAGAAAGTTGATGAATGGAAGACCGAATGGATTAAAAAAGGTAATACCAAAAGTAATTTTTCTCCTCCTCGTGATGCAAATTCTCCTATTAAAGATGCCGATGGTAATCAAATAAGAACTAAACCATACACAGATGGTAATAATGAACAAAGAGGAAATATCCCTTTATACAAGGAATTATCACAAACAAATTTAATATTAATTTGCCCTAATGGGCATTTATCAGATATTCCATGGTCTAAATATTTAAATTGGAAGACACAAAAAGAAACCTATCAACTTCCAAGAGAAGATTCAGGAGAAAATTTATTCACAGTAGAACCTTGTTGTAGTAATCCAAATTTGAAGTGGTCTGAAAGCACTACGAAATCTGAAGGATATGGCTCTGTTTATATTGAATGTTCTTCTTGTGGTTTGGGCTCTGGAAGTTCTAAAGAAAAACCAAAAATTACATTAGAGGGTATTAACAGTTTAAAACCAAAATGCAAAGGGCATAAACCGTGGGAGATTGACCCAAATAATCCTGAATACTTACGAGATGAAAAGTGTCATAAAAATGGTAATGAAAAAAATAGTGATAGAGAGGAAATGAGTGTGGCATTGGTGACAGCAAATAATACCTATTATGCCAATGGGTTTTCAAGTTTATTTATACCAATGCATCTGGCAGAAAACATCTCTCAAGTATTAAAAAAAGCAATGGATGCTATTAAAGAAAATCTGTCGAAAACTTCTAAGACAAAAGAAAAATATTGGGAGAAAAACATAGAGGATGATTTTGAAGATTTCTTAAGAGAAAATGATATTTATGATGAATCGCTCACAATTGAAAAATTAAGGACAGAATATTTCAAAGTAGAGGGTGAAAATGAAAAACAAGATTTTCACGAAAATTATAGATTTCAAGAGTATAAATGCTTTTCTCAGAACTCTTTTTTTGAAGGTGAAAAAGAAAACAAAGGCTTAAGTTTTAAAGAAATAGATTTAAGTGACAGTTTATCGAGGTACTTTGTTAAAATTCACCAAGTCGATGAGTTAAAAGTAACTAATATCCAATTTGACTTTACTAGGGTAAAGCCTAAAGAAAGAATTGTAAAAATTAATGAAAACGGAGATAGAGAGATTCAAGAATCCTCTGATGGTCAAAATATTTTTTCAATTGATGATAATGAACTATTTGTGTTACCCGCTAATGAAACATTAGGAGAGGGACTCTTTTTTCAATTTGATGAAAATAGAATGGATAAATGGCTAAACGAAAATCAAATACTTCAAAACCGTTTTAATCATTATTTAAATCGTGAAATTAACTCTAACCAACAAGGTGCAAGTTTTATGCAGAAAATTAAAAACCATGGAATCAAGCATTTTTTAATACACTCCTTCTCACATATGATGATGAGAGAGTTAGAGTTTTCCTGTGGATACCCAACAGCCAGTTTAAAAGAAAGACTATATATTTCATCAAACCCTGAAAAGCTAATGTCAGGTGTACTTATCTATACTGCAGAAGGTTCAGAAGGCAGTATGGGAGGTTTAGTTTCACAGGGCGAACCAGAAAAAATACTTGAAATAATTAAAAAAGGACTCGAAAGATCAATTAACTGTTCATCAGATCCACTTTGTTGGGAATCTGAAGGACAAGGAATTTACGATTTAAATCTATCAGCATGTTTTTCATGTTCTTTAGTTGCCGAAACGGCTTGTGAAGAAATGAATTTAGGTTTAGATAGAAGAGTATTAATTGATGAAGAATTTGGATATTTTAGAAGTTTAAATGATAGTTAAGTGGAGAAAAATATATTGTAAATTTATACTTAAAATTTACGATTTGATTTAAACGATAATTAATAGCAATTAAAACCAAATTATGATAATCACCGAAAAATTTGATAATTATACTATTGCTGAAGTAATAAAAGCCTACTTGATAGATGGAGAAAGTCACAGGAATATCCAAAGGAAGATTCTCGGCTTACCTGCCCCAACAAAAGGTGGAGGATTTGTAGCTATGGATTTATTACATCATTATAATATTCATGGTGACAAGAAAGGACTTTTAAATAAAAAATCGATTTCCGAATTAAATACCTCTGATGATTTAGAGTTTAAAAAAGCATTAGATATGATTAACGAGTTTAATCTTATTAAAGAAGAAGCTGAGGAATATTATATTATAAATCAGGAAATAAATAAAAATAATAATCCGACTGAATCTAAGAATAACATAAAAGTTAGAGCTTATCAAAATAAGCTAAGGGAAATTGTTTTAGACAATTACAATTCTACTTGTTCTATTTGTGAAATAAATAAATCGGACTTGCTTGTTTGCAGTCATATAAAACCTTGGATGGCCGACAAAGAACAAAGATTAAATCCTCAAAATGCAATTTGCTTTTGTGTTTTACACGATAAGATGTTTGCCAGGGGTTATTTCTCTATAGATTCTAAATACAATATAATTTTCGGACCAAAGTCTGACAATCAAATAAAAAAACTTTTAAATAACTTAAAATTTAAGGAACCGAAAGTTAATAAACCTGATATATCATTTTTAGAATATCACTATAATGAAATATGTAATTAACTGTAAATAAAATTATATAACAGCAATTACGGCAGATTCGGATACGTCCGAATCCGCCGTAATTGCTAAAGTCATTGCTAAACCGAAAATTAATGCATATTAACCCGTAACTGACAGTTATACGAGACCGTAACCAGTAATTATACAATACTTTAGAAAATGATAGAATGGATTAATGAAATCTTTGGAATATCAAATGAAGTTTCGGTTCCTACACTTATTTCTATAATTGTTTTTCTAATTGGCGGATTAGTAAATTATTTGTTTTCTAAATTAAAAGAATACAACTTAAGAAAATCGAATCGAGAAACTTTTCGCCATTTATTAAAAGAAGTTTGCAAAGACTTAAAAACAAAAGAAAAAAATTTATTAAAATTTTATCCTCAAATTAATTTAAAAAGAGAAGAAACTTGGCGTTTTAAACATAGAGACATCATATATTTAGAAACCATTTTTGAGTTTGATTTCATTGAGATTTATTATTCATTTAGAAAACAATTCTCTTTTTCCTTAAATAAAAAATTGAAGTCGAAAACATTTCATAAAATTTGGGCTTTATTGAGAAAATATAAATTCTATGAACACAAAATAATTCAAGATTTGGATAATTTAACCAAATCCCATAGTGAACAACTTGAAAGATATAATTTCAATATGGAAAAATACAGGGAACTCAAAGAGCTAAATCATCATAAATATATGGTTGAATCTGTTTCCAATAAGGAGAAAGACATTGAAATAAAGTTATTTTTAGAAAAGGAAAATGAAATCTCATATTCATGGGCAGATTTAGGAGAAATAAGAACTCATTACTTTTATTCATATAATAATTTAGTTAAGCCCTTATTAGAGTTAAATAGAGAACAATCGGATTTGGCCATAACACTTGAATATGGAAAAATACTCGTGCAATGTGAATTGGAATATCAACAACTAGAAAGTATTATCAATTCTTATAATCATATTTTTAAAGATTATTATCTAGGTTACAAAAGAGACCATAAACTATTGAAAAAATATCTTGAACTAATAAAATAACTTCTTGCAGCTACCTGTTTAATTCATTTCTAATACTCGCCTACTTACGAAAATCCTCGCGGATTTTCTATCCCGCTTGTATTTCTAAGATTAGGTGCTTGAAAATCTCAATTAATCTAAAAAAACACATTGAAAATCACTTTTCTGATGAATACTAATTCTGTCTTTATGCTTTAATTTAAAAAACTATGCCTCTTACCCTATCCCTTGAAAAACCATGATGTCTATATTTTTTGATTTTAATCACATTAACTATCAAAAATTTATGAATTATGGAATCAACTTACAAGAGACTTATCGATGTGACTTTAGAAGAACTAAAGCATGAGCTGGTAAAAGAAATCAAAAAAGAGTTTAAAGAAGATTTTACCAGAGAACTAAGAGCACTACTAAAAGATTTAAAATACAACGAACCAACACGGTGGGTTTCCAGAAAAAGAGCTGCAGAACTTCTTGATGTTTCATTTGTGACTCTAAATAAATGGAATAAAACTGGTAAACTAAAAGCTCATAAAATAGGCGGTATAGTGAGATATGATCTGGAAGATATCAACAGAAAAAAGACTAGTTAAACACTCCCCTGTTTGACGTAAAAACCGATAGATTTTCTTCAGTTTTGTACCTCAAAAGGTACAAGAAAATCGTAAAATTGAAAGATTTTGAATTTCAATATTTACAACTATTTGTTTTACAGTTACTTACAAAAGGTACAAATTAAATGAGGCAATAAAAGAAGGGTCATTTTGGCCAAATGCTAATTTTTGTGCGCTCGCAGGCCCTGTCATTGCTGGAATGTTAATTTCTTCACGGAAAGTGGTAAAAACTTGTACCTTTTTGTACCTCCATCTCTTGAAACCCTATTTATACTGGTAAAACAACTTTCTGTATCGAATAGATTTCAGGATGTGGGTATTAGGCTGGCTCCCGGATCCTGACTATTAGCCGTTAGCTCTTTTTTTTTATGGCTTGCAACTGGATATCGAATATTCAATACTGAATACTGAATTTAAAATTTTTCATGACTCCCGACCCCTTGCTGTTAGCCGTTAGCCGTTTGCTCTTTTCTTAGGGCTTGCAACTGAATATTAAATACTGAATGATTATTTTGAATTGTAAAATAAAATTACATAAAACAAAATTTAATAGTATATTTGTAACCAATTAAAGACTAGATGCGTGTTGTAACTTATAAACGGATTAAAGAGTTTTCAGCTAAACATGCCGATGCTGAAATTGCTTTAAATTTTTGGTATCATACGGTTACAGCTAAAGAATGGAAAAACCTAAGTGACATAAAACAAAGCTTTAATAGCGTTGATTATGTAGGAAATCATCGCTATGTGTTTAATATAAAAGGAAATGATTATCGGCTTGTTGCTATAATTTCCTTTAATGCACAAAAGCTTTATATTCGATTTATCGGTACGCATAAGGATTATGATAAGATAAAAGACATTAAAAATAGTTGATATGATACAGACAGAAAAAGAGTATAAAGCTTTACTCAATCGTATTGAAACACTTTTGGAGAACCCGGATAATATTGAAAATACCGAAGCCACGGATTATATAGAATTAAACGTGTTGTCAGATTTAGTTGCAGATTATGAGGAGCGTACTTATCCCCTAGCAAAACCTAAGCTTGTTGAAGTTATAAAGTTGCGTATGGCTGAAATGGGATTAAACCAAAAACGACTTTCAGAATTATTAGGGGTTAGCACTTCCCGAGTTAGCGAATATTTAAATGGCAAAAGTGAGCCCACCTTAAAAGTGGCCAGAGAAATTAGTTTAAAAATGGGTATCGACGCCTCTATTGTATTAGGGGTGTAATGAAAAATGAGTTAGTCCACTTACTTACTTTCTTTCTATAGGTTTTATTTTCCTTCAATTCTCTTTAAACGTACTTATTTTTACCGCACAAATCCTAAAAACCCCTTTATATACCGTGTTTTGAAATAATATCGAAGAATAGGTTGTAGGATGTAGGTTTTAGGCTGGCTGACCTTCCCTAAATAGCGTTGACCATTTTCATCAATATACTCATTTACTTTCTTCCTTCATTCCAGCTTTTCCTTCTGAAAGCAGGGTTTTCCTAATTTTCCTCATAAACAAGCTTGATTGTGAGGAAGCAAAACGATTGGGTCAATAAACATAGGCGGATCAAAAGTACTTTACTTTAAGCCTTTAAAAAGTAAAGCTAGCTCAATGGCCTGAAAGTCCGTTATTGTTTTAAGGCCTTGTTTATTCGGTTTTCAAATTCAGTTTTATCATCTACGAACAATGCTAAATTTCTATATTTTCTTTTGATCCCATAAAGTCCAGTCAATTCGTTTTCTTTTTTCAGGCGGATGATAATATTGTGGCTTTCCATCTCGCCTAAAAACGATAGTTTTCGAGTCTCCTCATCCAGCTCTATATCTTTTGATGAAATTTCTATCGAGTTAATTTCTTTTATATCAATAACTGTTTCCGTCATCATTCCATAGCGAAGATAAAGTCGGTCGTTCTCTATGGATATAGGTCTTTTAAACATGGATTTTAAGAACCCAAGAATTTGAATTCCAGAATAAATACTCAAAAATGTCAAAATCCAGGCAGCAGTATCACTCCATTTTGAGAGTAACATATGAAATACTACTGTCTCAATTGCTACTATGAATATAATTGCAATCAGTAATGCAATTGTTCCGCTGTCTTTGTGGTAGGAAAATTCATTAGCCTTCAATTCTCGTCTCTTCCAGTATATAAATCCATAATAGAATACCGCAATTTCAGTTACAACAGGCATTACAACTCCTTTGGGAAGTATGTCGTCGCAGGTATTCTTTAAGGTCGTAAAAAAATCAAAGGCTTTCGTTTTATTTGATTTATAATGTTTTATTGCTTTCCTGACCTTGTAGATGACAAAGGATAGAGCTAAAATTTCAAGGATGGGAAGCACCCAGGTTTTAAAAAGTCTGAGATAATATTGATGTTCGTCGGTTAAGAAGTAAGAACCAATTAAAAGACCAATAAGCATTATAGGAATTACGGTCGTTTTAGGAATTTCAGTTTTGCGAATAAGCAGGAAATAAACCAATGGAACCGTCAGTAACAGATCAGCAGTAATACCCGCTATTAAGGTCTCATTTCCAGTCAGAAATGGCGATTTCATTAATAAAATTAGAATTCCGAAGAGGCTAATTGTAACTCCAAAAGGGATTAAGTTTCTACTTAGAACTAAAACTCTGTTCATTTTGTTTGTTTTTACGCCCGCTAACCTCTGACGACAACTAAATATACATGTTTTTTAAAGACCATTTTAAGAACTATTAAAAAACTGCTGTTCCTTAAAGGAGATATGGATTCTGAAATAAGTGCAGGCATTTAACATTTAATTCCTAAAAAGACTCACATCTTGATGTGGTTTTTACCTTGTTTCAAGGTTTTGAGCGGTTTTCCGTTCCCTATGTAACAGGCATTTAACTATATTTATTAAAACTTTAAATCGACATAAAATGAAAAAAAGATTTGCAATGAAATACTTGATTTTGGCATTAGGTGTTTCCTTAACAACTTTAGTTTCCGCACAAACCACGCATAGCATCATACTGACCTGTAATACAAACAATATAACCAGAGACAATGTAAATGAAGTTTGCAGCTTCGGACAGGAGTCCGATGTGTCTAATGTAGATTTCACAACAGATGTAAATGTAGGAGATATAGTAGTCTGGGAAGGTGAGGCCAGCAATGCGGAAAGTTCCGTTGAATTACACTCGATTAATTATCAGGGCGGGCAAAATGTTTTTGGCCAAAATGTAATCAACGATGTCGATGGGATAGTTACAGGGACAGTCGCGCAGGGTCAGCCGGGAGATGTCGAAAAATACAGTTTAAAATTTAGAGTCTACAGAAATGGCAGTCGGCTTCCAGGTATATTCGAAATTGATCCCAGAATAAGAATTAGAGAATTTTGATCTCAAAAAGCATAAAACTAGGATTTGGATGAATATAAAATCAAAAATAGCAGTTGAATTTATAGCTTCATTCGTTCAAAAAGCCTTCATACTGGGCTTTTTTTTTATTGGAACTGTTTATTCTCAAAACAATCCATCAGATCTTGATAGTTTAGAACATATCTATATGACTGGTGCTTTCGAACAAAACGATGAGCTCTATTTGCTGAGTGAAATTGTTAACAAGCAGGAAGACCTGACAGAAATATTAAAGTACAGTGACCTGCTTATTGAAAAAGCAACAAAAGCAGATTCTCCCCAGTATTTATTCACTGCAAACTTACAAAAGGGAAATGTTTATTTGAATAAAAGTGAACTTTCCAAGGCTTTAGGATACTATCAGATCGCTGCTAAACTGGCCAGTGAAGCTGAGGAGAATGATCGACTCGCTTTAACAAATATCACCATTGGGGGGGTGTATTCAGATATAGGAAACTATAGTATTTCTATTGATTACTATGAAGAGGGCATAAGCCAATTGAGAGATCTCATTAAAATTACAACCCTTAAAACTGATTTAGATAAATTTGAAAAATATCTGGCAGGAGCTTTATTAAACGCTGGAGACGTCTATATAAAAACAGGCGATTTAGAAAAAGCACTTGGATATTTTTATGAATCCAGTGGTTTATGTAAGAAAACAGATTACAGGCTGGGTTCTGCTTATAATCTTGGCAATATAGGCATGGTGTATGCCAAGCAAAATAAACCCAAAATGGCTGAAGCAAACCTTCAGGAAGCCATTAAAATCCTCGAACAAGAGAAGGACTATTATCCCATTTCTGTATATCTGAATTACATTTCGGGAATTTATGTAGACTTGGGTCAACTGGAACTCGCCAAAGATTATGCGAGACGAAGTTTAGAGATTGCTAAAACATATGATCTTAAAAACCAAAGGAGTGAAGCTAATTTACGCTTAGCTAAAATATATGAGAAGACTAATGAGCTTTCTGAATCTTTATTTCATTTTAAAAATTACATATCCACTAAAGACAGCATTAACAATATAGCTACAATTCAAAAACTGGCCAATCAAAGAACAGCATTTGAAGTCTCCCAAAAACAATCTGAACTTGATTTTGAAATACAAAAGCGTAAAAACGATAAAATTTTGACCTACGGATTTCTAGGGGGTATGATTTTAGTTTCAGGTTTAGCCTTCGGATTATACCGAAGAACCAAATTCATCAGCAAAACCAATAAGCTAATCGATGAAGAAAAGAAAAGGTCTGATAACCTGCTTTTAAATATTTTACCCAGAGATACTGCAGATGAGTTAAAAAAGTCTGGTAAAGTCGAAGCTAAAAAATATGAATCGGTTACGGTATTATTTACAGATTTTGAAGGTTTTACAAAGTACGCTGAAAATTCCCCGCCAGAAAAATTAGTGGAAAGTGTAGACCTGTATTTCTCTGAGTTTGACAAAATCATGGAAAAATATAAGTTAGAGAAAATCAAAACCATTGGAGATGCTTATATGTGTGCGGCAGGACTGCCGGAACAAACTGAAAATCATGCGGAACTTATGGCTCAGGCTGCTCTGGATATCATAGATTTTGTCAAAAAATCGAAACAGGTGCATGCTGTAAGTGACCTGAGATTCAATGTAAGGGTTGGTATGCATACCGGGTCTGTAGTTGCCGGAGTTGTGGGAAAAAATAAATTCTCTTACGATATCTGGGGAGACACTGTAAATGTAGCTTCAAGAATTGAGTCTAGCTGTGAACCAGGAAAAATAAGTGTCTCTGAAGACACCTATAAGCTCATAAAGGATTACTACAGATTTGAAGACAGGGGTGAGATTTCTATTAAAAACAGAAGCCCTTTAAAAATGTATTATCTGTATAAAAAATAATATTTAATCTTAGGATGATGGCACAGGATACTAACAATTATTGGGAACAATTAGAACGATTAGAAAAACTCATCAAAGCCTCTGAGCTTAAAGCAGGTGTACTCTTTTCTTTTCATAGCTTAATTTTGGGCTTATTTGTAGACAGAATATCAAATTTTGAACGCATATTTACCGAGAACTGGGTGTTTATTGTCTTTGCTTTGCTATGGATGGCAAGTGTGATTATATCGATTTACTACTGTTTCAAATGCTTTCAGCCTAATATGCAAATGAAGTACAATACCAATGTTTTCTTTTTTAGAGATGCAGCAAATGAATTTAAAGATCCTAAAAAATTTGTTAAAGAAATCACTAAAATCTGCGAAACTAATGAGGAAATCGTTAAACAGTTAAGCTACCAGATTCATGCAGAAAGTGTCATAATTGATAGAAAGTTTTATAACGTCAGGAAAGCCATCACGTTTTTTATTTTAAGTTTTATTTTTGTGGTTCTGATGATGTCTCTCTGGGTATTAGTCGAGATTTTTGGCGTATTCTAGTCAGAAAGCTGTGACACTGATTTATTTCAACCCCTCATTAACTCAAAAACTACCCAACTATAAATTTTTAACTCCTGACTCTTATTCGTTGCTTGTTGTTGGTTGCTCGTTGCTCGTGGGTCTTGTTTCCTGATTCGTGTTTCTTTTCTCTTTTTTCTATCTTCTTTTCTCCCTTTTACCTACACCCCCTACTCCCTCAACTACTCAATAACTCAAACACTACCCTACTATAAATTTTTAACTCCTGACTCTTATTCGTTGCTCTCGGGTCGTGTCTCGTGTTTCGTGTTTCTTTTCTCTTTTTTCTTTTCTCCCTACTACCTACTACCTCCTATCTTCATACTCCCTCAACTACTCAAAAACTCAAAACCTACCAAACTAATAAATTTTATTAACTCCTGATTCTTATTCGTTGCTCTCGGGTCTTGTTTCCTGATTCGTGTCTCTTTTTTCTTTTTTCTATGTTCTTTTCTCCTATCTACCTCCTATCTACCTACTCCCTACTCCCTACTACCTACTACCTTCTACCTACTCCCTACTATCTCCCTCCTCTTCACCACTAAAATAAGGAAACACATCCAAAATAGGCGATTCGGTAATCGAAGGAATGCTGTAATCTCCCATGGTTTCTTCCATAGCCTGAGTTGTATTTTCAAAAGCTTCCTTAACATCATTGGCCTGAACCAGCAGATAAATATTGGTCTTTTTCTCCTTGCCACTTTCTTCATCCATAGCTATTAATGATACCTTGGACTTGAACCAGCGATCCGAATTTTCAAAGGGATGTACTTCTGAAAAGTTCGCCAGTTTTATATTCATAATTCTGAATTCCTCACTCGTGTAAGCCTTCATCTCTTCGCTGATTCTCGATTCAGCTTCGGTATAAGACACGGCATCCAGTAAATAAGTCTCCGTCGTTATTTTTTGTTCCCCGGTGTCCTGTGTTTTTCTGTATTTCACCTTGCATTCAAACCAAATTTCGCTCATAACTTTGTTTTTTAAAAAGCCCAAAAATATACTTTTTAGCAAGTCTCAGACGTGAAATCAAAGCTGGTTTTAAAAGAATGACTTCTCCTTTTTATAAACATTTAGCTATCAATATTTAGCAGATTTAAGGTTGGCAAACTTTAACTTTTAAAAAAAATTAAGCACTGATTGAATCTATATAACCACAAACTTTAATGTCTTGTTCTCTCATCATTTCACTGAGAATCCATTTCAGTAGTCAATTAAAATCATACTTTTATCTCTAAAACATTTTAATAAACCCATACAGTTTGATCATCCATTCTTAGCATGTACTACAGATATAAAAAAGGAAGGGGATTCACCTACCAGGATCCAAAGGGAAACACAATAAAGAAGAAGAGCCTCCGAGACTGGTTTGAGTCTCTGGTCATTCCCCCGGACTGGACGGATGTGGAAATTTCGACCGATAAAAACGCAGACTTACTGGCGACGGGTCGCGATGCCAAGGGCCGCAAGCAATACATCTATCATCCTGAATATAAAGCACGCAAAGAAGCCAAGAAATTTGACCGGATTATCGCCTTTGCAGATCAGCTGGAACACATGCGGCGGGTGACAGGGCAACACCTTCGAAAAAGAAAACATACACGAAACAAAGTCCTGGCTACGATGGTAAGACTCCTTGAGTCTGCTTTTTTTCGCCCTGGCAGTGATGCTTACGCTTCAGAAAACAACAGCTATGGCCTCACTACCCTGCGCAGTAAACACTTACGTATTGAGGGTGACGAACTGATTTTCTCCTACACCGGTAAATCCGGTCAGGAGCAGGAAAAAAGTGTAGTTGATAAAAAACTGGCGGCTATTGTTCAGGATCTGGAAGATATCCCTGGCTATGAAATTTTCAAATACTACGATAATGAGGGGCATAAAATCGATGTCAAAAGTGAAGACCTCAATGCGTATATCCGGGAACATATGGGTGAAGATTTTTCTGCCAAAGACTTTAGAACCTGGTCGGGTACAATGATTGCCGCCATTGCCTTAAATGAGCTTGGAGCCGTAGATGAGGAAGATCAAAAATTACTGGATGAAAATATTCGCAAAGCCGTTATCCGCGTATCAGAAAAATTGGGAAACACGCCTGCTGTAGCGAGAAGTGCGTATATAGATCCCAGAGTGATCGATGAATACACCCAGGGTAAAACCCTGAATTATTTCAAAAGTGAAATCGATAAATTACTGCATTCCAATCAAAGCCTCTCCAGAGAAGAAATTGGTGTATTGTATTTGCTTAAAAATGAACTCGAACAAGACTAAACTAACAGTAAACTTTATTAAATTAATCAAAGCGCATTCAGTCCTGAAAATCAATGCAATGAAAAACCCATTTTTTAAAATTTTGCTTTGGATGGCAATAGCTGTTGTAACTGCCGCATCTGTCTTGCCAAATAGCTTTCCAGACTACTGGCTTATCGACCTGTTCGCCCACTTCAAGCTGCAATACATTTTTATAGCCACTTTGCTTCTTGTCGCCACTAGATTTGTTCTCGCCCATAAAAAATCAGCCTACCTCCTGCTGGTCATCTCAATAGGTTGGAATAGCTTTTACATAGCCCCTTACTACTTCAGTTCTCAACCTGAACTCCCAAAACATAGCGAGACTTTTAAGCTAACAAGCCTTAATTTATTGTCCACCAATCCCAGAACCGATTTGGTTAAGGACTATATCAACAGGGAAAACCCAGATATTCTCATCCTATTGGAATTCACCCCGGAATGGGAAAACGAATTAGAGGCTTTCATCAGCAGGTATCCTCACCGAAAATTGGTCACCAGAACCGATAATTTCGGCATAGCTTTATTGAGTAAGTTCGAGATGGAAAGCACTGTCGATTATTTTAATCTTAACAACAAACCATCCCTCATTGGTCATATCAGTATTCAAAATACCGCATATACCCTTATTGCCACTCACCCCGTCCCTCCTATCCATCAGGCTGCTTTTGAACACAGGAATCAGCAGCTCACCAACATCCTAAGCAGAACCTCAGAATTCGCGAAGCATCTTATCATCGCTGGCGATTTCAACACCTCTTCCTTTTCAAATCATTTCAGGACTTTACTACAAAACGAGATGACAGATAGCCGAATGGGTTTTGGACTTCTTCCCACCTGGCCGGCGGGATATAAAGCCATACAAACCACTCTGGACCATTGCCTAGTTTCAAAAAATATAAGAGTACTGAACCGAACGACAGGCCAATCCGTAGGATCCGATCATTTGCCCATTTCAATCCTCATGGCTATAGATTGACCATCAAGTAAAAGTCTGCCTCCTGATTTTTTATAACTATTTCTTTTGATTTTGCCTCAACCCTGCTTTATGCTCTGCACTACATTTCTTCATGACGCGTCATAGCTTAAACCTCCAGCTTAGTCTGATGATTAACTAAAAGTGTTTATACGTATTGAATAATTAAGAGATAAAAAATGTCATCGGTATCGGTATGAAAACCACACCTCCTGTAAAGCAAATCCATCACATTTGAGAACATTGGTTAAATCAGACCTGATAAAAATTCAATACGTACTGAATTAAACAGACGTATGACGATTAAGTCAAAGCTCAAAGGCATATACCATACCGATAAGGATAACCCTTGCAAATTTAGCAGGACATCAACATCAGAGTTTATTGATAACAGAATCAGTGAAAATTCTAAGCATAAAACAATTCAGCTTACTCTCTTAAAAAGTTTAACACTCTTCAGTCTCCATTAATACCCTTTATTGTAATACTATCACAATAATAAAACAATTGTTAAAATTTAAGAAAAGAAAACTAAATATATAAGTTAACTTATACAAACAATGATAGTCTTATCGGTCATTGTTGAATCTTTTTAAATCAAAATACGATTGGGTTGCCGTGAGTTATGGTATAATGGGTTAAATAAAAAACACCATAAAATTACTTGTAAATGACATTGATAGATTAGTTGAAAAAAAACAGGTGGAAGTAGAGCTGAAAAATCTTAAAAAACCTTTTGAATATATAAATAATAAAATTGCTGAGCCTTCTAAAAATTTGATTCAAAAAAGCCACAATGACCTTAAAAACAGGTTGTCGCCTTTAGGCTTAAAAGTACATAGTTCGAATAAAATAAAGCTGGTCGATCAAGTTAAGGCTACCATCAAAGAAATGCTTAAAAATGCTGACAAGTATCAGGTCTTGAACTGTTCCTCTTATATAAGTATGAAGTTGTCTCATGATTATACTTACTTAGCCAATATTTTTTCTGAAGTCAACGGTATTTCTATTCAACAGTACATTATTCACTGCAAAATTGAACGGGTTAAATTCTATTTTTTAACCAGTGATATCAGTTTAACTGAAATCTCTTACCTGTTACATTACAGTAGTGTAGCCCACCTTTCTTCCCAGTTTAAAAAAACTACAGGACATTGTCCATCCAGCTACAAACAGATATTGAACCAAAAGATTAACATGTTAGGAATAGGTTAATGATCAAAAACCCCCTGACTTTTATATGAATCGATAATTTTCATATTCATTATATTGTTTTTTAAGTAAACTCTAATTCTTTCCATAGTGTTCGAATATCCTTATTCAGTTTTTTTGTTTAAAAATTTTAACATTTTCAAACCAAACTATTTAAAATTTGCATAAGTTTTAGATAAGTTTTCATCTTTCATCAATCTTATACTTCAAAAAAAAGTGCAACTAAGATGCTTAAACCCAATTATACTGTGACATAGGGCTTTCCCTTACTGTTTTTTGAATGTGTGATTTGTATAACATTTAAAGATGTATTCACTCTTAAATTGGTACCGTGAAAATTATTTCACGTTGGCTATAGGCCAGTAACAACCAAATTGATAGAATATGTTTTTCAAGAAATTAAATTTAATCCCCGCATTCGCCATTGCGTTTGCTATGACACTTATGACCACGGGCTGCGCTGAAGATGATGCAGACGAAATCGTGGGCGTGTGCCCGATAGTAGTATCTACCATCCCCGTAGATGAGGCCGTCGATGTACCGCTTGATCAGGTGATTTCCGCCATTTTCAACGAAGAATTGAATGCGGAAACTATAAATTCCGAAACTTACAGTGTAAGTGGCGCATCTGAGCTAGCTGGAACCCTAAGCTATTCAGGAATAACCGCTTTTTTTACTCCTTCTGCAGACCTTTTACCTTTTACAACCTACACAGGCACCGTTACGACGGGAGTAAAAGATCCTTTTGGTAATGCATTGCAGGAAGACTACGTATGGAGTTTCACAACCATCCCCGAAGTTACCTTATCAGTCTCGACAAATGATAGCGGAACTGTTACGGGAGCAGGTTTATTCAATAACGGTTCTTTAGTTACCGTTGAAGCAAGCCCTAATGCAGGGTTTGAATTCACAAACTGGACCATTGATGATGCTGAAGTTTCAACTACTGCCAGCCATGAATTTGAAGTGGTTGGGAACATGGCTTTAGTAGCCAACTTTGAAGTTGCAACCTATACATTAACAACGACTGCTGTAAATGGAACCTTAAGTAAAAACCCTGACCAACCAACCTACAGCCACAATTCGGAAGTCATTCTTACCGCTAATCCGGACACAGGATATGAATTCTCATCGTGGAGTGGTGATGCTACGGGTACAGATAACCCACTAACACTTGTTATGGATTCTAATAAAAGTGTAACAGCAAACTTTACATTGATACCCGTTAATACGTTTACATTATCAGTAAATGCAGAAAACGGTACGGTTAACATAAGTCCAAACCAAACGACTTACAATGAAGGTACAGATGTAATTCTTACACCTAACGCAGATACCGGCTATGAATTTGCATCATGGAGTGGCGATGCTACTGGAAATAACAACCCACTAACGATCACAATGGACGCAGATAAAGTGATCACGGCTAATTTTATTCAGGAAAATACAGGTCAGATTTGTCCAAACCCTGCTGTAGATTTAGGCTTGGCTGGTGATTATGCCATATTGGCTAAATCCGGAATTTCAACTACAGGTACCACTTCAGTGATTGGAGATATGGGAATAAGTCCTAACAGCTCAACAGCCATCACAGGATTTGGTTTAATCCTTGATTCCAGTGGAACGTATTCAACGTCAAGCTTAGTGACTGGAAAAGTTTATGCCTCAGATTATACCTCTCCAACACCAGCCAATTTATCCACAGCTGTAAGCAATATGGAAACGGCATTTACTACCGCGAATGGTATGGCACCAGATCAAACTGAGCTTCTGGCTGGGAATATCAATGGCCAGACCTTATCATCAGGTGTCTATAAATGGTCATCAGGACTTTCAGTAACCAATAGCGTAACCTTAGATGGTGGCGGAGTAGATTGTGCTGAATTTGTTTTCCAAATCGCAGGAGACCTTACTATTGCAGACAACACAGAAATCATTCTGATAAATGGCGCAAAAGCCGATAACATTTACTGGGTGGTAGCAGGTGCAGGTGCCATGCTTGGAACAGACGTTAACTTTAGCGGAAATATTTTATCTCAAACCTTGATCTCTGTAAATACACGCTCATCAGTTGTAGGAAGATTGTTAGCACAATCAGCAGTGACTTTAGACGGGAATGCAATTGTTAAGCCTTCTAATTAAATAAATCATTATCCCCCTCCAGTTGGCGGGGGATTTATAAAAATTCAATTCATTATACTTATGAAAAAAATACTTTTACTTATCATAGTTGCATTTAGTTTTCAAATGCAGACTACAGCCCAGGAGGCTGAATACGAGAAACCCAACTGGTATTTTGGAGTAGCCGCAGGTGCTAACTTCAATTTCTACAGAGGAACCACGCAAAAACTAAATGCAGGTTTAACCGTTCCAACGGCTTTTAAAGATGGTGATGGAGTTGGTCTTTATGCCGCTCCACTGGTAGAATATCATTTCACAAATTCGGTTTGGGGAATTATGCTACAGTCTGGATACGACAATCGCCAGGGCGACTGGGACCAGGTGATTTCACCATGTAACTGTCCAATGGACTTAACAACAGATCATAGCTACATCACAGTAGAACCAAGTGTGAGAATTGCTCCCTTTAAGAATGGATTTTATATTTATGGGGGGCCCAGACTGGCTTTCAATGTAGATAAATCATTTACCTACGAAAAAGGTACCAATCCTAATTTTCCGGCACAGGTGGCTGGTCCGGCAATAACAGAAGAGTTTGGAGATGTGGAAAGCACTATCACCTCAATGCAGGTAGGAGCGGGATTTGATATTCCTTTGTCTTCTAATACGCAGAAGACACAATTTGTACTTTCTCCATTTGTAGCTTTTCACCCTTATTTCGGACAAAACCCACGTGCAACAGAAAACTGGAACATCACAACGCTTAGAGCTGGTGCAGCACTTAAGTTTGGCATGGGTCGTAAAAAGATGATTGAAGAAGTCGAAGTTGTAATCCCAAGCGTAGGATTTACAGTCGAATCTCCTCTTAATCTTCCGGCAGAACGTACGGTTTCTGAAACTTTTCCTTTAAGAAACTACATCTATATGGATCAGGGTTCTACCGAGATTCCAAATAAATATGTGACATTGAGAAAAGAAGACGTAAAAGACTTCGAGGAAAGTCAGGTGAAAATGAACACACCTACAGACCTTTCCGGCCGTGCTAAACGTGGAATGACCGTCTATTACAACATAGTGAACATTCTTGGTGATCGTATGGTCAAAAATCCAGGCGATAACATCACTCTTGTAGGGTCCTCAGAAAAGGGAACTGAAGATGCGGAAGCAATGGCTCAATCGGTTAAAACGTATCTGGTAGAGGTCTTTTCAATAGATTCATCTCGAATCGCAACTGAAGGCAGAATCGATCCTAAAGTGAGTTCAGAAAGAAAAGGAAGAACGCAGAATTTGGATCTTATCCGTGCAGAAGAAAGAAGAGTTACTATAGAAAGTAATTCACCAGCTTTGCTAATGGAATTCCAAAGCGGGCCTACTGCGCCGTTGAAACCTGTACTATTTAAAGTGCAGGAAGCTCCTGAAGACAGCTACGTCACTTTCAAAGCTGATGGTGCCAAAGAGGCGTTCTCCAGCTGGAGACTCGAACTTACAGACGAAAATGGAATGGTGAAAAATTATGGACCCTTCACAGAAGAAGAAGCGAGTATTCCTGGAAAAACCATTTTAGGAAACCAGTCTAAAGGCGACTTCAAAGTCAAAATGATTGGAACCACAGATGATGGTCTTGAAGTTATCGAAGAATCCACTACAAACGTTGTGCTTTGGGGTCCGGCTCAGGCTGATGAGGTTATGAGATTTAGCATTCTGTATGAATTTGATGATGCAACAGCTGTTAGGATGTACGAAAAATACCTCACCGATATTGTTGCACCAAAAATTCCTGAACACAGTAAAGTGTTTATCCACGGACATACCGATTTAATTGGTGATGCGGCAAATAACAAACGATTGTCTTTGGACCGTGCTAACAACGTGAAAACCATCTTAGAAAAAGCACTTGCAAATTCGAACAGAAAAGACGTTCAGTTTGAAGTACAGGCCTATGGTGAGGACACAAGCAAAGCTCATTTCGGAAATAAACTTCCCGAGCAACGTGCTTACAACCGAACAGTCATCATTGATCTTGTTCTGGAGAAATAAAGCTCGATTAAATGTCTATAGATTAAGCCTATTAAAAGAAGGATCTGACTTAAAACTCAGGTCCTTTTTTTATTTTCATTTAGTTTGAATTTGCTGCAGCAAGGCTTGATGTTAAAAACTACATTGCTTCAGGAGAAGCCATAGCTTAAACAACCAGTTTTGTTTCTAAATGGTTTCCAGAATGAAGAACAAAAATACCTGAGTTAAACTGAAAGATATCCACTCCTAAAAAACAGTTCATACATTTAGATTGATTAATTTTACTGCTTTAAATAAAGTTTTTATAAAAAAACACTTGGTCCAAGTCTTTTCGAAAAAATGAAGTGCACATGAAATTATCATTTCAAGAATCCTTTTATACCCTGGCTTTCTTTGCTCTGTTTATAGCGCTTTTAGTCGTGGGAAAATCGATATTAGTCCCCTTAGGCGTGGCCTTGCTGCTCGCCTTTATCTTATATCCGGTTCATAAAAAACTGACGAAGTGGGGTGTGGGAAATATTTTAGCCGGATTTCTTTCCATCCTGGTCATGATCATCATTATAAGTGCAGGCCTTACCTTTTTCTCTGCAGAAATTATAGCCTTATCCGATGAGATTAGCAATTTTGGCTCTAAGCTATCCAGTCTTTACACCGATATCATCATCTACATCAACACCAACGTTAGTCTCGTAGACCAACTCAATGAAGACGAGTTATTAAATGATCTCACTTCCTGGCTGAAAGATTCTGCTGGAACTGTTTTGGGCGGTACGTTCAACAGCACAGCCAGTTTCTTAACGGGGATGATTACCATGTTTATTTATTTGTTTTTGTTTTTAATTTTCAACAAAGGACTGGTAAGGGCGTTTATGAAATTTTCGCCAGCAGATAAAAAGGAACAGTTCTTTACTATGCTCAAGGGGATTCAGCAGGTTGGACAAAAGTATCTTTCGGGGATGCTGACTTTAATTTTAATTTTAGGGACTCTCAACAGCATTGGACTCTGGATTATCGGGATAGACTCTCCGTTTTTATTTGGTTTTTTGGCTGCTTCACTATCCATTATTCCATATATAGGCACAACTCTGGGAGCTATCATTCCCGTATCATATGCTTTCATGTCTCACGACCAGCTCTGGGTTCCATTGGCAGTGGCCATTTTATTTTGGTTTGTTCAGCTGCTGGAAGGCAATTTCTTAAACCCTAAAATCGTGGGGAGCAGCGTCAATGTAAATGCCTTTGCTGCCATTTTAAGCCTGATTATTGGGGCTTCGGTCTGGGGAGTAGCCGGAATGGTATTGTTCCTGCCTTTTGCCGCTATGCTGAAAGTCATTTGCAAGGAGTACGAGGTTTTGCAGCCAATTGGCCTGTTGATCGGAAATGACAATTTTGAAAGAAATAAAAAAAACAGAAAAGGCTTTTTCAAAAGACTGAAAGACAAAGTGATGCGTAAAAATTGAGTTCTGTAATTGTCAGATGGCCTAGCCCGACTAAAATTTAAGCTTCAAAAAATGTATACATCACTTATTACCGGCAAGAGACTCACTGTAATAAATTTCACTATTGTCGCCTATTTTGGCCTGATGTGGGGGATATACGTCTATCAAATAGATACGATCTTCACCAACTTTCTTATGCAATTGTTAACCATCCCTTTTTTTATTGCGCAATTCGTGTTTTTAGGAATCGGCATAGTCCATTTAATAAAAAATCCCGTCAGCTATCTAACCTTTTTTAGTGTTGTCGCCTTGGCAGCCTGTGTTTTCCTCACTTTAAGAAGTTTTATCTTAGTCTAAAGTCCTGACTATCTCAGCACCGAAATACTTCACTTAATGATTTAAAATATGGCCTGTGCAGAGTATAATTCTGGACTTGAAAATTCAGACTTGGAACAATAGTTCAGGAGAGATTTAATTCATCTATCCTTAAAACCGCTGAAAAATTCTTATTCTTTAACGACTATATTTGTTAAGTAGTTACTAATTTTATCAACATCATTTTTGATAATTTATATCCTGTAATCCCTTAAAGAATAATGAATAAACAGATGTCCCTCAAAATAAGTACGATCCTTTGCTATTTTACGCTTTGCATGGCATCCCATGCACAAAACACCCTTGGAACAGCGTTTGTCACCGCAGGTGTTTACGAGGGGTTGACTTTGATGAGTGTAAATACCAAGGCTTTTTTATTTAATAACTGTGGGGAAGTCATCAATGAATGGACCAGTGATTACAAGCCTGGAAATGCGGTATATCTGCTGCCTAATGGAAATTTATTGAGAGCTGGTCAAGTGGAGAGCGGTAGCAGCATTACTATGGGTGGAGCTGGCGGAATAGTTGAACTTTTTGACTGGGATGGCAATTTGATCTGGTCGTATGAGGTTAACGATGATCAAAAGCGTCAGCATTATGACATTTATCCCATGCCGAACGTTAATATACTGATTCTTGTAGCAACAGCGATGAAAGATATGGAAGCCCTGGAGGCTGGCAGAAATCCAACTCAGCTCCCGGATAAGCGCTTATACAATGAGCAGATAATAGAGGTTGAGCCTGTGGGAGCGAATCAAGGCAATGTGGTTTGGGAGTGGAATATAAATCAGCATTTGATTCAGGATTTTGACGCTACAAAATCAAATTACGGAGAGGTTGCAGCGAGTCCTGAAAAACTGGATATCAATTTTCTTAATGGAGGATCTGGCGAGGAAAACTGGCTTCATTTCAATTCCATTCAATATGATGAAACTCTGGACCAAATTGTTATCAGTTGTAGAAATCTGAGCGAAATCTATATCATTGACCATTCAACAACTACTCTTGAAGCTGCTGGCAGTAGTGGTGGCACCTATGGTAAGGGAGGTGATATTCTTTACCGCTGGGGCAATCCTCAGGCTTATCAACAAGGCAGTGAAGCGGATAGGGTTTTATATGGACAGCATTATCCTCACTACATCAAGGAAGGCTTAACTGATGCCGGAAAAATTATACTCTTTAACAATGGATTTGGCAGAACACCAGATTTTTCTGAAGTCATGATTGTTGATCCTCCTGTGAGTTCACCAGGAGTATATCAAAAGCAAACAAATGCGCCTTTTGGCCCGCAACAGGCGGAGGATGTGTACACTGACCTGTCTGAAATTCCCTCTCCTTTTTTCTCAAGAATCGTAAGCAGTGCACAGCGCTTGCCAAACGGGAATACCTTAATTTGTGTAGGCATCAATGGGGAGATTTTTGAAATTGATGCAAATGATAATCGGGTCTGGACCTATATCAATCCTGTAGGAAATAACGATTTGACCATCCCAAACCAGGGTGAAGAACTTATAGACTCCAACCTGATATTCAGAGCGAAAAAATACCCTTTGAATTACCCTGCATTTGTAGATAGAAGTTTAAGCCCTGGAAACCCCATAGAAGGCAACCCCGATCTCAGCAACTGCTATGACGTGTTAAGTAACAATGATGTCGTAGCCAGCGCGGTAAAACTTTATCCTAATCCAGCTTCAAACCTCATTCACCTTGAAGGTATTGAAAACCCTGAGAGAATTGAGATTTTTAACCTGCAGGGAAAGCTTTTGCTAAGCAGAAGCGGAGTGACAACTGTAGATATATCAAGTCTGGTAAAAGGCATCTACATTCTCAGAGCCAGCCATAACAGGCGTAAAATCACTAAAAAAATGATCAAGAAGTAATATCGAGTTATTTGATTTTTAAAATAGGTTTAGAATTTGTAGATTCAATTCAGCTTTAAAAATAAGCAGTAAGAATTAGTTCAGATTAATCATTCAAAAAAAGTAACTCTGGGTTTGAATACAGGTTTGGTCATCTTAACTTAGCGAATTAAATATCCAAATTCAAAAAACAATATGGACATCAAACCTGTCAATCTCAAAGAAAAATTCGATTCCTTTTCAAAACCCTGGAACCCCAAAATCGTTGGAGAACTCAATGGTCAGCACGTCAAAATAGCCAAATTCAAAGATGAATTTATAGCCCATCAGCACGAGCAGGAAGATGAACTTTTTCTCGTCATAGAAGGCCAGATAAAGATTGAACTCGATCATAACACCCTTGAAATCAATGCCGGTGAATTTGTCATCATTCCAAGAGGAGTTCAACACAAACCCATTGGCGTAGGCGAAGCTAAAGTCCTGATGTTTGAGCCAAAATCAACCTTAAATACGGGAAATTCAGAAAATGAATTTACAGTCAGGAAATTGGATGAGATTTAAGTAGTCAGCAAATAAAAAAAGGCTTATAAAATTAGAATTGGATTATTTCAAGAAAAACACATCAAAATAAAATTAAACTGATTAAATTTAAATGTTCAACTAGATTGTGCTTCAATGAAAAAGTCAAATTTAGACACGCTTCTCCTACTGCCCATTAAACATTTCATTCAGAAAAAAACATCTGTTGGTAATTTGCTTATTATCTCCGCGGTTCTAGCTATGATCGTGGCTAACTCTCCATTGTCTGAAACCTATCATGATTTCTGGAAACACTATATGTACTTTGGATTCGAAGATTTTAGCATTAAGAAAAATCTGCTGCATTGGATCAACGACGGTTTAATGTCAATTTTCTTTTTTCTCATAGGCTTGGAACTAAAGCGCGAAATTCTACACGGCCAGTTTAAAAATCCTAAAAACACCATACTACCAATAGCTGCAGCTATTGGCGGCATGTTAGTACCTGCTTTGATCTATTTTAGTTTTACACAAGGTACCAATGCCGTATCGGGATGGGGAATACCCATGGCTACAGATATTGCCTTTGCTCTTGGCATCATGTACCTTTTGGGAGATAAAGTACCTATATCACTCAAAATATTTTTAACGGCTATTGCCATAGTTGACGATATGGGAGCCGTTGCCGTCATCGCGTTTTTTTACACCTCAGACATATCGATCTTTAATTTAGCTTTAGGAGGCGTTTTTTTATTAATTCTTCTGGGAGCTAATTACGTAGGCGTTAGAAACACCCTGTTTTATACCATCTTTGGAATTGCCGGCTTGTGGCTTGCTGTACTGCTGTCCGGTGTTCATGCTACCATTGCTGGAGTTTTACTGGCCTTTACCATACCTGGAAGTAAAAAAATTAACACCAGGCTTTTTTTAAGAAAAACTAGACAACTTTCTTATAGGATCAAAAGTATGTTTAAAGAAGAAAAAGACGAAGACGAAATTTCAGATCATATAGAAAAATTTTCTTCGCTTTCAAAAGAAGCTACCGCCCCGCTGCATCGGCTTGAGAATGACTTGCACCCTTTTGTGAATTTTGTGATCTTACCCCTATTTGCCTTTGCCAATGCCGGTGTAACAATAACTCAGGAAGCCTTCAGTCATCTACTTTCCCCTGTCACTCTGGGCGTCATTTCAGGATTGCTGGTTGGAAAAATTGTCGGAGTATTTCTCTTTACAAAATTGGCTGTGGTTTTCAACATCAGTTCGCTGCCTGAAGGCGTGACTTTCAAACATGTCTTTGGAATTGGAATTTTAGCATCCATGGGATTCACCATGTCCATTTTCATCACAGAATTGGCTTTTGACAGCGACATGTATAAAACACAGGCTAAAATAGGCATACTCTCAGCTTCAATTATAGCTGGGTTTTGTGGTTATTTTTATCTAAAATATATAGCAAAGCAAGAACGTGAATGATCAGTGAAATTATTCGTTATTCGTTAATCATCAATCATAAATCGTCAACCATTATTCGTTAATCGCTATTCGTTAATCGTTATTCATTATTCGTTATTCGTCAATCGTTAATCATTATTCGTTATTCGTTATTCAGTATTCGTTATTCGATAATCGTTAATCATCAATCGTAAATCGTCAATCGTTAATCGTTATTCGTTATTTGATTGACACCTTATATTTAAACTATGAGATTCCATCTTGTTCTTTACTTCATGATTTTCAGCTTAATAAGCTTTTCTCAGGAAAGTAGAAAAAACAGCAAACCATTTTATTTAGGGTTAAATTATGGTCAGGCTGCTCAGGATAGGTTTCCTTTTAATAATCCAAATTATTTATATACTACTGAGTTTTTTAAACTTCAGATAAATTATCAATTAGCCCATAAAAGATTTATTTATGAGCTTCTTGTGGAGCCCAGCTTGTATTTTTCTGAACATCAATTGCTTAACAAATATTTCATCAAACCCGATAGATTCTGTGTTAACTAACAAGAGGTTTTCTCTTTTATTTTATTATTTTTGTTATTCAAGACGGCTACAAGCTAGTCTGTAAAGGGATACTTTCTGCATTTGCATCTAGTGTCCTTTTTTGTTGGTGATCATTGTCAAACTCAGTTTTATTCTTATCTACTACAAATATAAGTTCTAGCATTTTTCTTTGAACAGCTATCAGTGCTTTCATTTTAATCCCGCTTTTGGCAACTATTCTCGCATATAGTTCTCTATGAGATTTATTATACTTAACGGATGACAGAGAAGGTAGATGCAATGATTTTCTAAGATGCCTATTTCCTTTTTTTGATATTCGCGGTTTACCCTTTACAGATGTACCTGATTGTTTTTCCCTAACATCCAGCCCCGCATAACCAGTCAACTGTTTTTTATTCCTTATTAGCTCGAACCCATTAGTCTCAGCTAATATTATGACCGCGGTGAGCTCTCCCACGCCAGGTATAGTGCATATATTCTTTACTCTTTCCATAATATCTGGATAATCCTTTAGCAATGATGCTATATCCTTTTTGATTTCTTTCTCTTGCCCGTTGAGAAATTCGATTCTCTTTGCAATGCGTTTTAGACTTCTTTCGTTTGGCACAGCTTCTGCTTTTTCTGCGTGTAGCTGATTTTTGACCATTGATCTCTGATCTACTATTTGATCACGCTCTCGGGTTAATTGCTTGAGCTGTCTATAAGCCTCTTTCGGACGATTCCAGTTATCTAGCTTACGTTCAAGACCGAACCTCATTATAGCTTGAGATGCTGTCTTATCAGTAATAGTGTTTATGTCCAATGTCCTAAAAAAATTACTAATCTTATTAGGCAATACAACACTTAAATCAAAACCACTTTCATCAAGGGTATAGGCGAGTTTTTCATGATAAACTCCGGTAGCTTCCATGACATATCTAACACTATCTGCATTATTACTGTTGCTAGCTACCCAACCGATCAAAGATTTTATACCATTGTCAGTATTTTTAAATACTTTATACGATATGATTTCAATGTCCAAATTCTCATAGAGACTTCCTAGAGATACAACTAATTCCATTTGAGCTACATCAATACCTGCAACTTCCTTTAAAACTTTTTTCACATGTTCAATTTTTAAAATTAAAAGTGAAAAATATCTGTTCGTCTTTTCTCCTGGTTGGATATTCTGGATACCGTTAAGGTTCCTTACACTCTGTTCAAACTCTACGAGATATAAAAGGATAAGGTCATATCTATCGGTCGATATATCTTATGATTATCTAGCCATCGGTTGACTCTTATCCTCTTTCACTTATATTTGTAAAACTAAAAATTTATTCCAAAAGCAAACATAGGAGTCCGTTGGATACTGAAGCACAACTCCAGGAGTTTTTAAGATTGAAGTCCTTTCAGGAATATGCCTTACACATCGGTTTAGTTTTACGCTATGAGATAACAGAATCTTTTAGCACTTATGCAGTGGGAAGTGTTGGTCCTATGGTTTCAAATTTAGGAACGGAACGGTTGAGAAAGGGTTTTGCATTTTCTAACGTATTAGGTTTTGGTCTATCCTATAGGCAAAATCGACTTTTATTTGATGTGCGGCTTAGCTTCAGGCACAATTCCAATGCTAACCTTTATTTACCTAACAATGGCCATAATAGTGTTGGGATTGAATCTGGAATGTCGTATCAACTAAAATAATAAGACTATTATTGTATTTAAATCGAAATAAATAACTGCCTTTATGAATAAAATCACTTTAGCACTCATCTTAATATTTGTATTCACTTTAGACTGCTTCAGTCACAACGATGCGCACAATGAATTTAGAAACTCTGCCATAAGCGGAGGAATTGGTCTCGGAACCGTTCTAGCTGCTGTCACTTCCTGGGAAAGAAATAAATCGGTTTTACTGGCCTTTTTACACGGGATTTTTAGCTGGTTATATGTGCTGTATTTCGTTCTCACTAGAAAGCCAAATGAAAGGCGCTAACCGTAAGTAAAAATCTCCTTTAAATTTTAATATTGAATTTAGTTTTGCTCAAATCTTTAATTCTTTTTTCTTGTGTAGTGCTGCTTTCTTCAGCTTCCTGTGCTCAGGTCTTAGATCAAGCCATTCGGTTTACACATGACAATGATCTTTATTTTTTAACCGATAAGCAGTATTCAGCCGGAAATCATTTTGAAATATCAACTCGGCTCAACTCTACACCCGAGGATTATACGAGCCTTACATTTACACTAGGTCAAAACATCTACACGCCCACTAAAAAGAGCAGGCCAGATACGACTCGCTTCGATAGACCCTTTGCAGGCTGGCTGTTTTTAAAAACAAAGTTCGCCAAAGCAGCGGAATCTCAAATCTGGACCGCACAACTGGAAACAGGAATAACAGGTCCTCAAGCCTATGGAGGCAAAGTACAGCGCAGTTACCATGAATTGATAGGAGAACAATTACCAAGCTGGCACCTGCAAATTCCCAATCGGTTTCATGCGGATGCTACGGCTAGCTATAGAAAGGGCTTTTTCAACAATGCAGTATTCATCAAATCTTCAGCTTCTTTAGGAACCAAAACTACCTTCATAGAACAAGGACTTGGGTTGTTTTGGGGGAGCCATTCTAAGTTTAATCAAAATTCACTAACTGGATTAGCACGGCATCAGGATAAAGAATGGTTTTTAAGTATTGGTGGCTTCTATCAATATGTGTTTCACAACAGTCTCATAGAAGGTGGACTTTGGAACAAACAAGCGGCGTTTACCAGTTCCCTTATTCACCATAAGCTTTTACTAAAACTGAAAGGGTTTTACCGCTGGAAAACAAAGAGCCTTGAATTCACCTATAACCTCAACAGCAAAGAGACACCTGAGGCTGCTTCGCATTCTTTCGTTGGCATAACCGTATCTCACTATTTTTAATCCCTGCTGAATTTACCAGGCGTTCATTTTCAATGATAACTTCACCTCTAATGAGTGACGTTGTCATAATTTTCTTTAAATTAGATGCTTATTAAGTTCAAATGAGATTATAGATGCGTTTTGTCGATTTAAAATACTTAACCGCTTATCTCATCCCCTTGTGTGCGATTTTGGGAGTATTCTACCCAGCTCAGTTAAGCTACCTCACACCTATCCTAACCTTTGGTGTCGTACCCGTTTTGGAGTTGTTCACTCCTCAACTAACTCAAAACTTATCCAAGACCGATAAAAGTTCAAAGGCAACTCATCCGTTTTTTGACTGGCTATTGTATTTCAATTTACCCTTGGTGTATTTTATTCTGGGTTTTGCTTTATTTTCGATAGAATTTAATGAGCTGACATCAACTCAAATTATCGGTTTAGTCATAAGTGTCGGTATTGTACTCGGTAGTAATGGCATCAATGTCGCCCATGAGTTGGGACACAGAGAAAACAAATGTAGCCAGTTGGTAGCCAAATTGCTGCTGCTTCCCTCCCATTACACCCATTTTACCACTGAGCATAATTTCGGACATCACGCTAAAGTATCTACACCAGAAGATCCGGCAACTGCCAGACTCAATCAAAGTGTATTTTCTTTTTGGTTCACCTCATCCACACGTCAGTATAAAAACGCCTGGCGCTTGCAAAAACATTTACTCAACTCCAAAAATCAAAAATTCTGGGCTCTACATAATTCGATGCTAATCAATACAATCTTACAATTCGTTTATATCAGTCTTTTATTCATAATTTTTTCTTGGCAAACCGCTGCTTTAGCAATAAGCATGGGCATGGTAGGGTTCTTATTGTTGGAAAGCATCAATTATATTGAGCATTATGGCCTATTGAGAAAACAACGCAAAAGTGGCCGATACTATCCTGTTAAGGAAATTCATTCCTGGAATTCAAACCATTTACTGGGCAGAATTCTGCTTTACGAACTCACCAGACACAGCGATCATCATTACAGAGCCAGTAAAAAGTATCAATTATTGGATTACTATTCTACCAGTCCGGAACTCCCCTACGGGTACCCTACCAGTATTCTCATTGCTTTCGTCCCCCCGCTTTGGTTTGCGCTCATGAATCCCAAAATCCCTAAAGATATGAGAGAATTAGCAACTCAAGAACCCTTAAAAGCTGCTTAGAATCTTACACTTTCTGGTTTTCTACTGAATTTATCAGAGTTCACCTGAATCTTATAAGTTTAGGGTTAAACACATAAAGAGGTTTTCTACACATCAACAAAGCTATACAGTAGTGTAAGTATGTTGCTTTCTCTTATAAATTCTCTCACCTACTCTATTTATATGTTCAAGAAATTCTGGATTTGTAATTTTATCATATATGGTAATATCAAATTTGTAAGGCAACATCAAATCGTCTAAATCAAATTCTATTTCTGTTTGTAAACTCAAATCAATTTCTTTTCCTTTAAGGCTAAGATCAATGTCTGAAGCCGGTTTAAAGTTACCCATTGCTCTTGAGCCATAAATCAATACTTCTTCTACTTCAGAGTATTTTGAAAAGACTGTTTCAATATCTGAAATTTCTTCCTTAGTTAAGCCTGAATTTTTCATTTTATAAAAGTTTTCCTTGGTCACTGTTTTTTTTGGACTCCATTATATTTTTAAATTCTAAAAAAGCTGGATAATATGCTTTCATTATTTTAGAATAAATCTCATTAGCTGTTTCTTCATTGTAGGTGTGTGAAGTTTGGTTTCGGCTTCCAATCATATACATCCAAATCTTCCCGTTTGAGACTAGTTTTAATTAAAAAGCTTCCCTTGTCGCATCTCTACTCCCTGCTACATTTACAATACCTTGGTATGAAGCATAATCTTTCATCACGTTCCAAGCCAATTCGTGAGTATACTCAAATCGCTGTATTAATCCCTCCTTAATTATTTCCTCTGACACCTGAGCATTGTCTATATCATCTTCAGGATTAACCTCATCAATCAAATTATGTTTGATGTATTCAACTGCTTGTGAAATTTTGTGTAGTGCTTTCAAAAAATTTGAAAATCGCTGTTCCAACCTCACGTCTTTATCCATTATATTTTTAATTAATTTTTTGGTATTCTGTATAATTTTAAATTTAATTCGTATCACTCTGTTGTTAAGTCAGAATCATTAGAAAATTTAAAAGGATACTTTTTGTGTAAAAGCCTATTCATTCTTAGTATTAACTTTCATCTTTTAGTTCATCATCTAATATACAAAGAAATATGACTGGCTTTTTTGAAATCCCTAAAAACATCAAACCATTCTTTTTTATTAAATTAAACCCCTAAAAGGGTTTTTTCATAACATCTTTTGTATCAAAGCTCACCAATTAATTCGTGGGCTGTACACAACAAAGACCAGAAGTAAAACTCCTGGCCCTCTCTTTAAATAAAATCAGAAGAAACTCTACTCCTCTATCTCTCTGTTTTTAACATATTTCTCAAGCCATTGGTCTTGCTCCCACAACATGTGCATGATGCTTTCTTTGGCAGCATACCCATGACTTTCCTTTGGTAACATCACCAATCTGGCTGGCGCGCCAAGACCTTTGAGCGCATTGAAATAACGCTCACTTTGCATGGGATAAGTCCCGGAATTATTGTCGGCCTGACCGTGAATGAGCAATAAAGGGGTTTTCATTTTATGAGCATTCATAAACGGCGACATGGTGTTATACACTTCCGGCGCTTCCCAATAATTTCGCTCTTCAGACTGGAAGCCAAAAGGGGTTAAGGTTCTGTTGTAAGCACCACTACGCGCAATTCCCGCTGCAAATAAATCTGAATGTGACAACAGATTGGCTGTCATAAAAGCTCCGTAACTATGCCCGCCAACAGCTACTTTATTTCTGTCGATATAGCCCAGTTCATCTACTGCATCAATCGCAGCTTTGGCATTGGCTACCAGTTGAGTTTTGAAGGTGTCATTTGGCTGCTCATCGCCTACTCCAATAATTGGAAATGCGGCATCATCCAAGACGACATAACCTCTATTCACCCAATAAATAGGAGAACCATAATAAGGATAGGTGAATTCTTTGGAATTGGAAGTCACCTGTGAAGCACTGTTTTTATCCTTGTATTCACGCGGATAAGCCCACATAATCATAGGTTTTTTCTCTTTACTATCCATATCATAGCCTACGGGCAAGTATAAGGTAGCCGAAAGTTCCAGACCATCGTCCCGCTTATAAGTAATCACTTCTTTATGAACATTCTGAATAGCTTTAAATGGATTTTTGAAGTCAGTGATTTGCTCCAGACTTCCCTTTTTATAATTCCTGATGTAATAGTTAGGATAATCATTACTGCTTTCTAATCTTGTAAGCATAAGACCTTTTTCGGCATCAATCATCTTTACAAAAGATTCCAGCTTGTCAGATTCTTCCACTTGAAAGACACGTCTGGTTTTGTTTGTCTTTAAATTGTAATAATCTACAAAAGGAAATTTGCCTTCATCTGAGTAGCCAGCTCCGGTAAGAATCAGGTTATTATCCAGGATTTGCAATACCGATTGATTCCATTTATTTTTAGTTTTTACAAAATCTCCCGGATCATCGTAAGTGTTTTGGTAATTTCTTTCATTGAAAACTACTGGATCTGCTTTGGGCTTGGAAGGATTGAATATACTCGTTTTACTGGTTCTTGTGTTCCACCAGTACTCATAAATAACAGCTGTAGTCCTATTGCCCCAATCGATACCTGAATATCTAAGCCTGGTCCTGGCAAGGGCTTTCTTTTCACCCTTAAAAGGCGCTTTAAGCTGAAAAACCTCATCTCTAAAATCTACCTCTTTATTGGCATCTCCACCATCTAAAGCTTCCACCCAAACTAAAGTTGCGGGCTGGTCGTCTCTCCAGGACATTCTTCTTGGACCTGTGCTTGTTGACATAAAGCCTTTCGGCATTTCTTCCATAAGAGGTAAATCTGCTATGGTATAGGCTAAGTCTCCATCTAGTTCATACACTCGGTGCGATGTTGGAAACCTACCGTAAGTGACGATGTAGGAAAATGGCTTCTTAATTTCAGAAATCATAACATAGTGACCATCCGGAGATATAGACATACGACCATACATGGCAGCAGGCTTCCAAAGGCTCTTGTTACCTTCCAAATCCACTTTATGAATTTCTGAGGTCGCTAAAACTTCAAAATTGAATTCGTCATCATTATTTTTAAGCAAATCCTGATAGGTTCTGTTTTGAGCTTCCACTCCAGCTTCGTTGACAGAAACCGTTGGACCTGTTGGTACTTTGTTATCTGTGTTGATAAGGTCTGGCCTGTTAGCTGGTAAGGTTTTGACCAAAATGGCAGATTCATCTGGCAGCCACGCAAGTGTCGTTCCCATATTCCCATTGACAATCGTCGAAGTGAGCTGGCTTGCAGTTTTTTCTTCATAATCTATAACCCACAACTCGTTTCCGGCATCTGTTGTGTTGGTAAAGGCTATGTAATTGTAATTTGGAGACCAGTTTATATTTGAAATTTTGGGGTTGGAAGGAAGGTTTTTTATGTCTGATTCCAGCTTTTGCAAGGGATCGAATAATTTCAAATTCACATAAAATCGAGTTCGGCTTGAAATATTGGTTTTGGGGTTTATCCTTAAACCTGCAAGCCTTAATTCTTCTTCCGCCAGATCCTGTATAGTTTTATATTGATTTCTGTAGATGAGCAAAGCCTTATCGGCATCCGGACTGGTGCTCATACTCGGTGGCATGGGTACATCGGCTAATTCTAAAATGTTTTCGTGTGGTTTTTGATAATTGAGATCGATTTGACTCATGCTCAACATTGGCAGAAGAGCACATACTAATAAAATTATTTTCTTCATGAATTTTTGAATTTTGTGTGCCTAAAACTAGACAATCTGTACCTAATAATCAAATTAAAAAAAGTCATCATCAGTTAAGTTTTAACAAGCTGTTTTAATTTAAACTCATCCGTATAAATATATTGCGAAAAAAAATATATGACCAGGTTTTCAGTTTCCATACTAGTGTTATTTGTAAGTTTTACTTTATTATCCCAGCAATCTAAAGAGTCTTTTGCAAATACAAACGACCCTGTTTATGATAGATTAGTCTGGTCAGATGAATTTAACTCTGATGGGGCTGTTGATTCTGAAAAATGGTTCCATCAAACCAAATTACCCGGAGGTGGTTCCTGGTATAATGATGAAATTCAACATTACACAGACAGACTAGAAAATACCTATGTAGATGATGGTGTCATGTATTTGGTTGCTAAAAGAGAGACATTCACAGATCAAGGTGTCACCAAAGAATATACCTCTGCTCGGTTAAATTCTAAATTTGCTTTCACCTATGGTCGTGTAGAAGTTAAAGCAAAATTACCTTCAGGAGTTGGTACCTGGCCTGCTATATGGATGGTTGGGAAAAACATCCAGGAACCAGGAGGGTATTGGTATAAAAAAGGCTTTGGAACCACAGCCTGGCCAGCTTGCGGAGAGATCGATATCATGGAACACTGGGGAAATAATCAAAACTTTGTACAAAGTGCAATGCATACCCCTTCCAGCCATGGAGGAACCATAAATCACGCTGGACAAACCATCCCTGATGTTTCTTCAGAATTTCATACCTACTCAATGGAGTGGTATGAGGACCGTATCGTTTTTGCAGTTGATGGTAAAGTGCACTACGTGTATAATCCTCAGAACAAGAACCCAAAAACATGGCCCTACACCAAAGAACAATTCATTTTGCTAAACACGGCTATAGAGCCAACTATCTCAGAAGATTTCAGCGAAGATGCTTTAGAAATTGACTATGTTAGGGTTTATCAATAAAGGCAACGGAATAAGTTTTTCTATCAAAACAGAGTGAGTCATTGCATATTTACAAAACATACAGTCCTAAGGGTTGAATTTTTTGAATTTAAGCTTCAAAACAACTAACCGCAACTTCATCAGCAGACTAAACTGTAATGAAAATAGAAATAGGTTAAACACTGCTATTTTAAAAATTAAAACTGAGAAAGCTTTTCTTCAAACAACAGAATCTCTAATTTTTAACAATTCACTTTATTTAAAAAACTTAAAGTATAAGTATATTATCCCTAAAAAAAACATGCTTAAATATTTACTTGTAACCTTAGTTGCATTAACGAGTTTTAATTCCTTTTCACAATTACTCAGAGATAATTTTGAAGGGAATTCTACCATTACCACCTGGTATGCAGATAACGTTCAAATGGATATAGATTTTAACAACCCCTATTCCGTTACGCAAAACCCTTCCTCTAAGGTGCTAAAATATGATGATAATGGTAGTGGTGAATTTGCAAACATTGGTTTTGATAGTTCCGATCTCATTATTTTAGAGCAAAACACACCTTTTAGTTTAGACATATATGTTCCCTCCTCCAGCATAACCGGAAATCAGACTAATCAAATCTCACTAAAACTTCAAAATAAGAATCAGAGTCAGCCTTGGTCAGATCAATCTGAAATTATAAAACCCATAGTTTTGGACCAGTGGCAAACCGTAACTTTTGATTTTGCGACAGATGACTATGTCAATTTGGATCCAAATTCACCGGATCCCTTATCCAGAACTGACTTCAACCGGGTGGTGCTACAAGTAAATGGTGAAAATAACACTGATGAAGTGATAGCCTACATCGATAATTTTTATTTTGATGGAGGTGAAGCTCCTGCAGAAGAACCTAACCCAAATGACCCTATATATGATGAATTAGTCTGGTCTGATGAATTTAATACCAATGGGGCTTTAGACTCCAACAAATGGTTTCACCAAACCAGACTCCCTAATGGAAGTTCATGGTTCAACGGAGAATTACAGCATTATACAGATAGACAAGAAAATACTTATGTTGAAGATGGCATCATGCATCTGGTGGCTAAAAAAGAAACCTATTATAATCAGGACGTCACTAAAGAATATACTTCAGCAAGATTGAATTCAAAATTTGCTTTTACCTACGGTCGCGTCGAAGTCAGAGCTAAACTACCAACAGGTGCTGGCACCTGGCCTGCCATCTGGATGTTAGGACAAAACATTTCTGAAAACGGTGGGTATTGGAATGAACAAGGTTTTGGGAATACGCCCTGGCCAGAATGCGGGGAAGTTGACATTATGGAGCATTGGGGAACCAAACAAAACTTTGTACAAAGTGCCATGCATACCCCATCAAGTTACGGTGGAACGATAAATCACGGAGGCCAAACCATTTCAACTGCTTCAACAGCATTTCATACCTATACTTTGGACTGGTACGAGGACCGTATGGTTTTTGCAGTTGATGGAGACGTTCATTATACCTATGAGCCAAATGTAAGAAATGACGAAACATGGCCTTTTACGGAGAATCAGTATATTTTATTGAATACAGCAATAGAGCCTAATATAGATCCTGATTTCAATCAGAGTACTTTTGAAATAGATTACGTAAGAGTCTACCAGGAAAGTTCGCTGGGAACCGATGATGTGTCTTCGGCATCTAAACTTAATATTGCTCCAAATCCTGTAAACCAGTTTACAACGGTCATGAAACCAATTGCGAGCTCAGATCAGCGCCTTGAAATCTATACTATTCAGGGCCAACTGATTGAAGTTTATGAGCTGAAAAATCAACAAACAAAAATTGACATGTCAGGCTGGTCTTCTGGTGTCTATCTCTTTAAACAAAGAGGAGCTAATAACAATCAGACCTATAAAGTCATTAAACACTAAGCTTTAATCTTAGTATTTAAATTATAAAAGGGAGTTGAAACTGAGTTTCAACTCCCTTTTATAATTCAGAATAATAATCAGGGTCTCTCCCGGGTATCTGCGATATAACTTATTTTCCAGCCATCATCAGTTTTTAGTAAGGTGATGACATTGGTTCCTGAATGTGAAAGTTTATCATTGACATAAAATAGGTAGGGCAAGGTATATTGAGCTAAATGTTCTTTGACTATGGCTTCTGTTGATGTTATCTTTTCAAAAATAGTAGTCTCTTTGGGAATGGATTTTATGCCTTCAATAAAACCCTGTTTGCTCTGGGAGGTGAGCACCATATCCTTACCAAGAGATAAAGAATGAAGTTTCATATCTTCTAGACATAAATCATTCAATAGGTCAGGATTTTTAGAATTCAACGCCTCAAAAAAAGAATTGACGACGTCGTTTGAAGTTTGAGCATTGATTGGCCAAAAGCAGAAACATAGAAAAGTAGCAATAAATGTAGCTTTTTTCATAAATTTTAGTTTTAGTGTTATTCGATTTTTAAGCTAAGGTATTTATATTGTCATATCTATGGCTGATATGGTCTTAAATTTTTTAAACTTAAATAAGAAAATTATAGTTTTAGAAAGAGATTGAAAAGACAATCCTGATGATTTACTCTCAATACTAAAAACCATGGATGAAAATGAATTCTTATTGAAACTGGGGGACTATTTCTTTATGATTTTTCATTCACTTCTGATATTGTTTAATCTTTTTGCCTGGTTATACAAACCACTGCTAAGATGGCACCTTGCGGTCTTAGCTTTGACATTTGCTTCCTGGGGCATTTTAGGAATCTGGTACGGACTTGGATATTGTCCCGTTACAGACTGGCATTTTAATATTTTGAAAGCCTTAGGAGTTACTGACCTTCCTCAATCTTATATCAGCTACCTTTTACAAAGGCTTTTCGATTTACATTTAGCCGATGATGTGGTCGTTGGACTTACTTTAGGGTGTTCACTGGCAGCTCTCATCCTATCCGTTTATCTAAATTTTTTCAGGAAGAAAAGACATTAAGCTAAAGATAACTAGTCAGTTTTCAGATGATTATGTTATGACAAAGCCTTCAGTCTTTCGGATTGATGATTAAATTAAAATTATTCAAAGGAGCTATCCCTCAGGACGCTGGTTAAAATGAAAGCAAACTATCAAGTTGGATATCGTAAAAATTTAAAGTTGCTGCAAGCAAAATCAATTTAAAACATAAAAGGTGTTGTGAAGATGAATTATTGCTTATATGACCTGTCTCAGCTCTAAGTTAACCAGCTCAAATCATATGATTTTCAGGAGCTGAGTTTAAAGTTTATTTTAAGATCTCGAGTAAATCCTCCCAGGCTTTTTGTCTGGCTGATTTGTTTTCTGAAGAGGCATTGGGTTGGGCACCACTTCTCATAAAGCCATGACCTCCACCCTCGTATATATTGTAAGCATAGAATTTACCCAGAGTATTCATGTGTTTTTCGGTTTCTGGAATTGTCGAATTGACCCTTGCATCATTTCCGCCATAAAACCCGTATACAGGCAACTCTATTTTGACCAACTCCTTTTCTGCTGGTGCAGTTCCATAAAATACAAAGGCTTCCTTAAGATCTGGATTGTGAGTAGCATACTTAAAACTTTGGGAGCCACCCCAGCAAAATCCAATGACAGAAACTTCTCCAGTTCCAGCATCTATGGATTTGGCATACTCAAAAGCAGTATCTAAATCTGAAATAACCTGTTGAGAATCTAAGTTATAAATAGCTGTTCGTGCGGCATCCGAATTTTCAAAATCACTTGTTTTTGAAATCTCCTCTGAAGTATTTGACAACAAATCTGGAGCTACAGCGATAAATCCTTTTTCTGCAAGTTCGTCAGCAAAACGTCTGGCCCAATCGTTAAGGCCCCGGTTTTCATGAATAACGATCAAGACTTTAGCTTTATCCGACACTTCAGGATAAACAACAAAGTTGTGTAAAATTCTTCCATTGCTTTCTAGCTCCACCCATTCGTGATGTCTGGGAGATTGTTCTAGAACTTCTAAATCGGTTTGTGAGAAAGCAGAAACAGTGAGCATGAAGATTAGCAGAGTGATTAGTGATTTCATTTGGATAAGATTTAGGATACTCTAAAGGTATTGCATTTTCTATTTGCATTAACACTTTAATGAAAATAAAACCATAACTGAAGACTCCCCAGAGCTATGACCAAAGCAAGGCCATAACTCAGCAGAGTACCAATAAGAACGTATTCTGTAAGTTTTCTGTCTTTTGATTTAGATAAATCACTAAATCGAAAAATAGATTTAGCAGCTATCAGGAAACCAATGCCAGCCCAATACTCTAAAAACACAAATCCAAAAATAAATAAGCGTTCTAACATCCCAATATACCAGCCGGCTTTTTCTAAAGCTTCACCTTCAAAATCGAGAAGATCCCATTTTGAAAGTACTATTTTCATAATTACCCCAGAAACATAAGTGATAAGCACAAAGGCTAAAACAAGAATCAGCCACTTATCTTGAAACTTTAAAGAATAAGTCCAGTCTATATTGAAATAAAATCCAAGAGCCATAAAAATAACTAACAGATGCAAAGCTTGATCTGCAAAAAAGAGATAAATGGAAGAGACCTGATTTTTTAGTTTTATTTTCAGAAGGTCTATGACAAGATGACTAATGCCTATGCCTGTAATTACGGGCATTATACTTAGCTTGAAGCCAGTAAATAAAAACATGAGTGAGAAATGAATTCCAATGTGGAACCAAAAATATGCTGACCCTGCTCCTTTTCGTTCTTTACTCAGTACCCATTTATAGGGCTGAAGAACAAAATCACCCAAAAAATGGGCAAGTAATAGTTTCAGCAGAGTGCTTATCATGGCTTCACGATTAAGTTGTTATAATAGTTCAGTAACTTTAGAATTTCCTTATAGCCTGTTTTTTGAAGCGTAAAACTTATTGTACTAGCCGATTTATTGAGCTTCTTAGCTATTTCTTTTTGGGTATGACCTGGATGTTTTAAGGCTGTTTTGAGGGTGACCGCGTCTACACTTGTCCATGAATTGAAAGTTAACAACCCGAGTTCCAGCATCAAATTTAAAACAGTATTGTGTTCTTTATTACCTGTTTCTATTGCTAAATTGGTAGCTTTTAGGTTTTCAAAACATTGCCCGGATCTGTAAAATGCCTCGCCTTGCTCTTCTGTTATTTTTCCTGTGGATCCATTAGATTCCCCTATCCCTATAGCCATTCTGACGTCAAGGGAATTGTATTCTTTAATACTGGCTTTTATATAAAAACAAGCCTCTAAACTCTTTTCAATATTTGTTTTAAGTTGAAAACTATCGCCTCTGTAAATCTCCCAGTCTTTCAGATGATCTCCATATCGGTTTAAGGCAAGTTTCAAAGATTCCAGCCAGTCCGAATTTGAACCTTCTCTGGAATTAACGATGTCTCCTGTAATAATAGCTGTTATAACCATGTTCACTTTAAATATTTGACTAATGTATCAAATCATGTAATATTCGACTCTAAAGCCGAATTTTTAAATATTCGACTCTAACATCGAATTATCAAGTATTCGATGTTTACATCGAATTAAAATCTGAAACAATTACCAAAGAATTGTGATGTAAAAATAGCCAAAATGAAGTTAACTCTCTCTATTTTCGCAACTTATACCTTTTCCATGAAAATTAAATATTCGGCTCTATTTTTACTATTTACGTTTATTTCTCATTCACAGTCTGTGTTTGATGAAGACCAAGTTATAGAGAAGACCATGTCTCAACGCTGGGAACTGGACGATGAGGATAAAAATGGATCCTTTAAACTTACTTTTTACAAACCTATTTATGTGTTACCTGTAAGATGGTCCAGTAATCCCAATAAATTGCCTCAGAGTGAAAATCCTGACAATAGTTTTGAGAAGGCTCAAAATTATAACAATGTTGAAACCAAGTTTCAACTGAGTATTAAAACCAAGCTAGTCCAGTCTTTTTTATTTGGACATGGTGATATTTGGCTGGGATTTACACAACTAGCCAATTGGCAAATCTACAATGACCCGCTTTCAAGGCCTTTTCGTGAATTGAATTACGAACCGGAAGTCATCGTAAATTTTCCGATGAAAGTGAATCTATTTGGAATTGATTTGAGAATGGCTGGAATAGCTTTGAATCACCAATCCAATGGAAGGGATTTACCAAGATCGAGGAGCTGGAATAGGATTATGTTTCATGCAGCTTTTGAGAAAGATAATTTTCAACTGTATTTAAAACCCTGGATAAGAATTGAGAGTTCAGATAAAGATGATAATCCTGCTATAAGTGATTATATTGGACGAATGGAAGCTAATGTTATTTATAATTTTGGCAAACATAGCCTCTATGTGATTGGCAAAAACGCTTTAGATTTTGATAAAAACAGAGGCAGCCTGGAAATCAATTATTTATACTCTGTAAAATCCAACCTTAGATTTCATTTTCAAGCTTTTACGGGCTACGGCGAAACTTTAATTGATTACAATCACTATCAAACCACTTTTGGCCTGGGCATTTCTTTTATAGACTGGTAGAAAACAGGACGTTAACATGTATCTGATTCAGATGGAATTTCCAAACCTGTTCATGTTTATAGTTTAAATCAAGCATTTATCCGTCAATTTAAAATTCAAAAATGCCGTGTAGCTTATAAAGCGTACCTTTGCAAATTAATAAAGAAATGACCTGAATCTAATTAGTGTCATTTCATAAACACTTTTTATGTCATTTAAGTCATTAGGACTCTCAGAATCCCTTGTAAAAGCGGTAAGCGAACAAGGTTACGACACCCCAACACCCATTCAAGCCAAAGCGATTCCTCCAGTATTGGAAGGAAAGGACGTCCTTGCCTCGGCACAAACAGGAACAGGTAAAACCGCTGGTTTTACTTTACCTCTACTCGATATTTTATCCCAGACGCCTCCGTTACGCAATAGACCAATCCGAGCTTTGATTCTAACTCCCACCCGGGAATTGGCGGCTCAGGTTCATCAAAATGTGAAAGATTATAGCAAATTTGTGGATTTAAGATCCACTGTTATTTTTGGCGGTGTCAATCAAAAATCCCAGGTATCTACCATCAGAAACGGAGTTGATATTCTAATTGCTACACCTGGTCGACTTCTCGATTTGAACAATCAAGGTCTACTTTCACTTAGCAAAGTTGAAATTCTGGTACTCGATGAAGCCGACCGTATGCTGGACATGGGCTTTTTGAGAGATATCAAAAAAATCATGGGACTTATCCCAAAACAAAGACAAACTCTATTGTTTTCGGCAACCTTTTCAAAAGATATCCGAAAATTAGCCAATGAGTTTTTAAAGAATCCTGTTTCAGTAGAATCTACTCCAGAAAATACGACTGTGGAAGCTATCGAACAGCAAGTCTATCGTGTGGCTAAGGAGAAAAAAACAGATTTGCTTATCAAACTTATTTCTGAAGGAAACTGGGAACAGGTATTGGTATTTTCGAGAACTAAACACGGTGCTAACAAACTGGCTAAAAAACTGGAAGCTGCAAAAATTGGAGCAGCGGCTATTCATGGTAATAAAAGTCAGGGCGCAAGAACCAAAGCCCTTGCAGGATTTAAAAGCGGGTCTGTAAAAGTTTTGGTAGCCACCGACATTGCTTCGCGAGGACTAGATATTCCTCTACTGCCTTATGTGGTGAATTTCGAATTACCAAATATTTCTGAAGATTATGTTCACCGAATTGGAAGAACAGGACGAGCCGGTGCCAGCGGACTTGCTATTTCTCTTGTGAGTGCAGATGAAACTGTGTTTTTGAAAGACATCGAGAAGCTGATTGGTTCTAAAATTCCGATGGACATTTTGGAAGGCTTTGAGCCAGACCCAAATGCATCGACAAAGCCTTTCAATCCACAGCAAAGAGGTAAAAAACCTCGAAATTCTTCGAATTCGAGACCATCTTCTGGAAATAAATCAAGAAATACGAGAACAAATTCCAGCAACTCAAGACGCTAAACCCAAAGGCTGTGGAAACACAAAAGAATAACCCCTTACACGGCATCACTTTGGAGCAAATCCTGGTGGATCTTGAAGCTTTTTATGGATGGAAAGGCCTTGGAGAACGAATTAATATCCGTTGCTTCAAAGAAAATCCATCCATAAAATCAAGCTTAAAATTTTTGCGAAAAACACCCTGGGCCAGAACTAAAGTGGAACAGTTGTATATCAGATTTCAAAGAGAAATTAATGGCTAATTCAGCAGCAGAACATTGGCTTAGAGGACCTGTTGAAGGTATTCCTGCATTACTGCAACCTGCAGCTCATGCCTTTTTGCAAACCAAGCTAGAAGCTCATCGATACACTAATAATTTTGATGAAAACAAACTTTGGAAAACTCCTTTTGGTAGAGCGAGTATTGGCTTTCATTTACAGCACATCACTGGTGTGATTGACAGGATGCTAACTTATGCTCAACAAAAACAACTTTCTGAGACTCAATTTAAATATTTAAAGAAGGAAGGAAAAGCTAATGATGAAGTCACTTTAGCGGTTTTATTGATAAATCTGGATGCAAAAGTCAATGAAGCCCTGCTCTATTTTGAAACTTTAAACGATGCAGATTTAACCGAATTTCGTCCGGTTGGAAGAAAAAAACTTCCCTCAACATGGATTGGTGTTTTATTCCATGCCGCAGAACATAGTCAGCGGCATAGTGGTCAGTTAATGGTAACAGTAAGTGCTTTAAACAACTAGAATATTCTTCAAAATTTAATTTTATCTAAGGTAAATTCAAAAGAACTTATTTCGATTTCTGTTTCAATTGAAGTCCGTAAAGGAAATTTCTTAAATACTGGTCCATCAATTCTCTGTACTGAGGTTGTGTGGGGCGACGCATAAAGGAACTTAATTCGTGCTTACTTACCTTCTTTCCTGCCAGTTGAAATAACTCAATAATGTCTTCAGATTTCAATTCATAAGCGATTTTGAGTTTTTTCAAAACATCATTATTATTTAAGAAAGCTTCGTTTTCTATAGTTTTTCCATCTTGCTTTCCTCTGTTAGCAAGGATTAGACCATTCAGGAAAGCAGCTAACTTGGTATCTTCGAGCTCTACAAAAGCCTCATCCTCATCGCTTTTTAACCAGTCGCTCACCTCGGCTCTGGTGACCTCTACCCCTGCCAGTTTAAAAAAGGACATCATTTTTGAATCGGTATATTCAAAAGTGTAGCGGAGTCTTCGTAAAACATCGTTGTTGGTCATGGTTTAAAATTATAGTTCAAAAATAATGAAGCCAGCTGAAGAATAACTGGTAATTCTAAAAAATAACAAACTAATTTATAAGCTCTTATTTTTTTGACATTTAGATTAACATTTATTAAGACTAAGCTTGACTTAAAACGAATTTGAGATGCCTCAAAAGCCTTAGATTTGTTTAAAAATAATGACCATGAAAAAAATACTTTTTGTCATCACGAGTAACGATCAACTTGGAGACACGGGAAATAAGACAGGATTTTGGATTGAAGAATTTGCAGCTCCTTATTACAAATTGAAAGATGCAGGTTTTGAACTCACTTTAGTATCTCCAAAAGGTGGTCAGCCACCTATCGATCCAAATTCTGAAACCGAAGATGCTCAAACCAAAGCCACCGAACGTTTTGACCTGGATAAAGAAGCTCAGACGTTGTTGGCAAATACACATAAGCTAAGCGATGTTCATGAATCTGATTTTGATGCTGTTTTTTATCCGGGAGGCCACGGCGTGCTGTGGGATCTTGTAGAAGATAAAACATCAATCAAACTTATAGAAGATTTCAATGCCAATAAGAAGCCTATTGCATTTGTTTGTCACGCTCCAGCAGTCCTAAAACACCCTAAAACCGCGGATGGCAAACCATTGGTAGAAGGTAAAAAAGTAACAGGTTTCACCAATCAAGAGGAAGATGCTGTCCAATTGACTAATGTTGTACCGTTTTTACTGGAAGATATGTTGATTAAAAACGGTGGAGTTTACACTAAAATTCAGGACTGGCATCCCTACGCCGTAAAAGATGGTAATTTGATCACCGGTCAAAATCCAGCTTCCTCTGAAAAAGTTGCTGACTTACTAGCCAAACAGCTAAATCAATAATTTCAAATCAAATTTTAGTCCTCTAAAGCCTTCTTGTTGAAGGCTTTTTTTTGTGTCTTAGTACTCATAAGCACTTTCAAACTTAGGATATTCCTTACCTTTGTTATTTACTTTAAATTATGTCCGCTCAACCCCATTATACAGATATACGAGTTAATCCTGAAGTTGCCCATCAACCTGAGGATTTAAAACTAGCTCTAGCCAAACACATAGCTATTTCAACAAAAGAACTTTCAGAATTTAAAATTGTGAAGCGGTCTATCGATGCCCGGGCAAGACAAATTAAATATCAGCTGAGAATCGCCTATTTCCTGAAGGATGAATCCGTCAACTGGCCAGAATTTGAAGAGAAAAAATACCAGAACGTCAACGAAGACAACCCAAGGGTCCTCGTTATAGGCAGTGGTCCTGCCGGGCTTTTTGCAGCGCTGAAACTCCTCGAACAAGGCCTCAAACCTATTGTGATCGAACGCGGCAAAGACGTAAGAGCCAGACGACGGGATTTGGCCAAAATCAACAAAGAGCATCTGGTCAACTCAGAATCCAATTACTGTTTTGGCGAAGGCGGTGCCGGCACCTATTCTGATGGAAAGCTTTACACTCGTTCTGGCAACAAAAAGACCATCAAAAAGATACTTCACACTTTTGTTGAACACGGAGCAAGTGAAGATATACTGGTAGATGCACATCCACATATTGGTACCAATAAACTACCAGATATCATTACCAAGATGAGGGAAACCATCCTGGACTTTGGAGGAGAACTGCATTTTGAAACCAAACTCACAGATTTCATAAGTAAGGAAAATCAACTCATTGGTATTGAAGTCAATGGTGATAAAGAAATCTATGCTGAAGCCTGTATTCTGGCCACCGGACATTCCGCAAGAGATATTTTTTATTTATTGCATGAGAAAAAAATTCAGATTGAGTTTAAAACGTTTGCTATGGGCGTTCGCGTGGAGCATCCCCAGTCCCTAATCGATGAAATACAGTACAAGACTCCTGAACGCGGCGACTATTTACCGCCATCGGCTTACAGTCTTGTGGAACAAGTGGATAACAAAGGTGTGTATTCCTTTTGCATGTGTCCAGGTGGAATTATAGCTCCCTGCGCGACAACGCCCGGAGAAGTGGTGACCAATGGCTGGTCGCCTTCCAAACGGAACAACCCCTACGCCAATTCAGGCATTGTCGTGACCATCGATGATGAGGAATTGGCCGATTTTGAAAGTTACGGAGCCTTAAAGGGCTTGAAGTTTCAGGAAGCTATCGAAAAAAAATGCTGGCAACTCGCTGGGGAAACGCAAAGAGTTCCTGCGCAACGACTTCAGGATTTCATTTCCAAACGTAAGTCAACTTCCATTCCCAAAAATTCGTATCAGCCAGGAACAACTTCAGTAGAAATGGACTTGATTTTCCCTAGGGCGATGACCAAAAGGCTTCGTGAAGGTTTTGAAAAATTCACCCAAAAAATGAAAGGCTTTAATCATCCCGATGCCGTTATCCTTGCTCCAGAGTCTCGAACCTCTTCTCCTGTAAGAATTCCGAGAGATGTAGAAAGCCTGGAACATCCCGAGCTTAAAGGTTTATTTCCCTGCGGTGAAGGCGCTGGTTATGCCGGGGGAATTGTTTCTGCAGCCATCGATGGGGAGCGCTGCGCCGAAGCGGTTGCAAAGCTTTTGTCTTAAACCCCGGCTCGTACATCATCATAAAAAAACTGCCCGTCGAAAGACAGGCAGTTTTCAAGAATTCAAATTCAGCTAATTAATCGGCCTGATAAATTTCTAAAACTCTGGCAGAAGGATCTTTGACGTCTCCACACCATTTTGGCAACCACTGGTAAGGCGTCAATTGGAAATGGGAACCGTATGTCTTTTCAAAGGTCTTTAAGTAAAAGAAAGCTTCTTTGGAAGGTGGCTCCGGGGAGTATTTGAACTTTTCAGATTGAAACGCTTCATCGGTCACCAAGGTTTCGATGTAGTCTTTAATGACCTGGCTCCACGACTTCTGCTTGCTGCTCACACTATCCGAAAATCCGTTTTTACGTCTCCATAAAACTTCACTTGGAATCAAATCTTCCCCTTCAAAAGCTTTTCTGATCAGGTATTTTTCGATTTTTTGATCTGAAAACATTCTCAGTTCCGGAGGAATTGACATAAAGAATTTCACAAAAGCTTTATCGGCAAAAGGAACTCTGGCTTCCAAACCTGCATTGGAAATCGATCTGTCGCCTCGTTTCATGTCAAAAAACTGAATATCTTTTAATAATCTTATAGACTCTTGCTGAAAGCTGTCAGAATCTGGTGCATTTTGAAAATATAGGTAAGAACCAAATTCATCTGCTGTTTCTCCAGAAAATAGAACTTTCACGTCTGAATGATCTCTCACGTATTTAGCAACCAGTTGATGTCCAACCGAAGCTCTTATCGTCGTCACGTCGAAGCTTCCCAACATATAAACCGTATGTTCCAGTTCATCCAGGAAATCCTGTTCTGTGCATACGATGCTGTGGTGCTTGCTGCCAATATGGTCTGCAACTTTCTGAGCGGCTGTAATGTCTGGACTTCCTTCCATACCAATCGAAAAGGTCTCCAGTTGTTTTCCTTTTTCTTTGAGTTTTCTCGCCAAAATTCCTGCGACCAGACTACTGTCCAATCCGCCACTGAGTAAGCATCCAAGAGGTCTTTCACTCATCATTCGCTTCTCTACAGATTCAGTAAGAAGTGTATTGATTTTTTGACAATATTCTTCTTCTGTATATGATGTAGTTTCGTAATCGTGAGTAAAATAAGGAACAACTTGATCTGTATAAGAGTTCCAGTGATGTCCTGGAGGAAATTGATTAAGGTGTTTGGTAAAAGCAATAGCTTTACTTTCTGAAGCAAAATAAATTTCGGAGTCTTCATACCCCATATACATGCCTCTGACTCCAAGATGGTCTCTGGCGGCGATGTATAAATCTTTAGCTTCATCATAAAGAACAAAAGCAAACTCACCATCTATCTCCTGAAGCATTTGCTTTTCTCCTATTAAATTATACAAATCGATAAGGATTTCACAGTCAGAACCCGTTTCCAAAGTGATGTCGTATTTTGCTGCAAGTTCCTGATAGTTGAATATTTCTGCATTAGCCACCAACCAGACTCCATTTTTATACATAGGCTGATTACCCTTTGGTGTTAAACCATTAATGGCTAAACGATGAAAACCAAAATAGGTGTTTTCCTTAATACTTTTAAAGTCTGAGGCATCTGGTCCACGATGTTTGATTTTCATGAACTCATCAATTAAAAACTGACTTGACTTTGCACTTTCGATGGCTACAAATATTCCACACATGATACTATGATTTTAATTATATGAAGCAAATAAGGCATATTACTTAATATAAAACAATACTTAAGCTCAAAATATTAAAAATAAGTTTTAAATTAGCTATTTACTAAAAATAATAAAGATGATAGACCAAACTGACAGGAAAATCTTAAACATTTTAAGTAAGGATGCCAAAGCCTCTTTGAAACAACTTGGAAGTGAGTGCAATATGAGCCCGACAGCGGTTCACCTGCGGCTTAAAAAGCTTGAAGACCAGAAAATCATTACAGGATCCAAGAGTTTAATCGATACTTACCAGCTGGGGTATCAGACCCAAAGTTTTATCGGAATCTATTTCAATAAAGCCAATATTTACAGAACGGTAAGTAAAGCCCTACTTGAAATTGATGAAGTTGTGGAATGCAATTATACAACAGGTAATTTTTCCTTACTGATCAAAGTGGTCTGCAGGGATAATAAGCATCTTACGGAAGTTTTAAGTAATAAAATCCAAACCATAGATGGTGTAGCACGAACGGAAACCTTTATTTGTCTGGAACAAACCTTTACAAGAGAAATTGAATTTTAGGCATTCCGTTGTAAAAACTTGTTTCGGATAATTTGATCTACAGGTAGGTTAGCAATTTTACTTTCCAACCAGGAAATGATATCCAGGTATAAGAATGCCCTGCGTTCATAAGGGTCATTTTCATATTTTTTCAACTTCATAAGCACAGTTTCAAAAGCCTCTTTGACATCGTGTGGATAGATGTCTGGTAATTGTTTCAAAAAGGTGATGATTTCCGTTTGGACTTCGTTAAGCTCATTCATTTTCATCAGAAACTTGTATGTACTCCTCAACTGGGTTTCCAAATGATAATCCATACCTGCATCATAGTGAGCAAAAAGACTTAAAATCCTTGAAAAACACATCAAATCTTCTCGCATGCTTAAAGATTTGTTGTTGATGATATAATTTAAAAACCGAATGCATTCCTTATTATTTCCTACACAAAAATACAAACTGGCTATTTTGTAATAAAACACCATGACATGATGCTCATCGATTCTATTTTTGAAGCGTTTGATACCTTTCAAAATACCATCCACAAGAGCAAGTCCGTCATCAAAAAGCCCTTTCATAAAACATAAGTTCAACTTATCGGTATTCAGGTATAAAAACACAAGTCCCTCAATATTGTCATCTTTTGGAAAAGATTTGTCCTGAATATTCGCCTCCAAATCCTGCATTACCAGTTCAAACCTTTTGTGGTCCTGAATAAAGAACAAGGACTCCAATAAATATTGGTTCCCTTTAAGATACCAAACGGGATTGAGAGAAATCATTTTTGGAAAATCTTGAAATAATTCTACCCATTTTTTTGAATATTTATAACATGAAGTAAAATCCTGAACCAAAAAACTTAACCATAAATAAGAATTGTAAAGCCACAGCTTTTCTCTAAATCCTAAATCTTTGAAATCAAATTCTGGCAGATTGGCATTAAAATAACTTAGAATTTCAGATTTCTCTTCATCACTTTTTACATAACCAGATTTTAATATGATGCTGTAAAGTTTAAGTGACAAATTGGAAAGCCCACCTGCTATTCTATTGAGTTCGCTTACTGAGTTTGACTGTTTGATGAGGTCATCGGCACGAGTTTTAATACTTCGTGTTATATATTGCGACTCAATGAGCTTTTCTAATTCTAGAATTTCGTAAACAAGATTTTTTTCTTCGTGAATAAAAGCTAATTCTTTGGCTTTATCCAGGATTTTCAGGCTTTGCTTGTAAAGTCCTTTATGGTATAAAATAGTAGCAAATTCAGTTTGTTCTTTAACCTGAGAACGGATGTTTTGATGTAATGGATTAAGTTTTAAGCTGATTAAAATTTGCTTGTAGAGGTGAGCTTTGACATTGGCCAATTGTTGTTTTTTAACAAAGCCAGTGCTTAGGATTTCTTTCTCATTATATTTTGACGCTTTATCCAAAAAATTGAACAAGTTCAGAAATTTAGCATCTACATTTCCTTCAATTCTGCCTACATAAAGCTTGAATTGACGTTTTTCTGACTTAGTTAAGGACTTAATCAGCAAAAATAAGTTGTCTTTTTGATCTCTTATCATCAATGAATTATTTATTTATACAACTGATTTCTAGTTACTTAATTGAATTAAAAACTATTGAACATCGTAAAATCTCGGAAAATTGATTATGCAAACACCTAAGCTGTCTATAGTTTTGAATTTGAAACTTATAAATAAATTTGTTATGTCACACCAAAAAGTTGAAATTTTTGACACTTCACTAAGAGACGGAGAACAAGTTCCTGGCTGTAAACTCAATACTGAGCAAAAGCTCATAATTGCAAAAAGACTTGATGATCTGGGTGTTGACGTTATAGAAGCTGGATTTCCTATGTCAAGTCCGGGAGATTTCGAATCTGTTGTTGAAATTTCAAAACTTGTTAAGAATGCCTCTGTTTGTGGATTAAGTCGAGCTGTAAAGAATGACATCAAAATTGCTGCTGAAGCATTGACTTATGCCAAAAAACCGAGAATACATACCGGAATAGGCACCTCAGACTCACACATAAAATATAAATTCAAATCCAACAGAGAGGAAATTATTGAACGAGCGTATGACGCAGTGAAATACGCCAAAAGCTTTGTAGAAGATGTGGAATTTTATGCTGAAGATGCTGGCCGAACAGACAACGCCTATCTTGCTAAAGTTTGTGAAACTGCTATAAAAGCAGGTGCAACTGTGTTGAATATTCCTGATACAACAGGGTATTGCCTACCTTCAGAGTACGGTGCTAAAATAAAGTACCTAAAAGAAAATGTAAAAGGTATAGATAAAGCTGTTATTTCTTGTCATTGCCACAATGACCTGGGTCTGGCAACTGCCAATTCTATTGAAGCCATAATCAATGGTGCCAGACAAGTAGAATGTACCATCAACGGTATCGGAGAACGTGCCGGAAATACCGCCTTGGAGGAGGTGGTGATGATTTTGAAACAACATCCTTATCTGAATTTTGACACCAATATCAACACAAAACATCTGTTTGCTATCAGTCAATTGATTTCTCAACACATGGGAATTTATCCTCAACCCAATAAGGCTATAGTAGGAGCTAACGCTTTTGCTCATAGTTCTGGCATACATCAGGACGGGGTCATCAAAAGACGAGATACCTACGAAATTATTGACCCAGCAGATGTTGGCGTAACTGAATCGGCTATTGTACTTACGGCCAGAAGCGGACGTGCCGCACTGGCCTATAAAGCCAAGAATGTGGGTTATAATTTAACTAAACTACAATTGGATGAAGTGTATCTTAACTTCTTAAATTTTGCAGATCAGCGCAAAGAAGTAAACGACAACGACATTCATCAAATCATTGAAACCAGCAGAGTTTATCGAGAAATAAAATCAGCTTAAGCCAAAACACGTTTTATGAGTAAAACCTTATTTGATAAAGTTTGGGACGCCCATGTGGTTCATACCATAGAAAATGGTCCGCAAATCTTATATATAGACAAGCACCTGATACACGAGGTGACCAGTCCGCAGGCCTTTAAAGAACTGGAACTAAGAGAGGTTCCTCTCTTTAGACCTGAGCAGGTGGTGGCTACAGCAGATCATAATACCCCTACGAAAAATCAGCATCTGCCTATTAAAGATGAATTATCTCGAAAGCAACTGACCCAGCTTTCAGAAAATTGTGAGAAGAATGGGATTCAATTGTATGAATTGGGTCATAAATACAATGGTATCGTGCACGTCATGGCTCCAGAGCTAGGCATCACCCAGCCTGGAATGTCTATTGTTTGTGGCGATTCTCACACCTCTACCCATGGTGCTTTTGGAACCATTGCTTTTGGAATAGGCACAAGTCAGGTCGCGCAGGTGTTTGCAAGTCAGTGTTTACTGCTTACAAAGCCTAAAAGCATGAGAATTAGCGTCAATGGAAAATTAAGAAAAGGGGTGTTACCTAAAGACGTGATCTTATATATCATTTCAAAAATTGGCACCAATGCTGGAACAGGTTACTTCTGCGAGTATGCCGGGGATGTGTTTGAAAACATGTCCATGGAAGGACGAATGACCGTTTGCAATATGAGTATTGAAATGGGAGCTCGTGGCGGAATGATCGCACCAGACCAGACTACTTTTGATTATGTAAAAGGAAGAAAGTTTGCTCCTAAAGGTGATGAATGGGAATCTAAACTTGAGTACTGGAAGAGTTTAACAACCGATGCAACTGCTGAATTTGATAAAGAATACGTTTTTGAAGCTGACGATATTGAACCGATGATCACCTTTGGCACCAATCCAGGTATGGGTATAAAAGTGAGTGAATACATTCCCAATCGGGATGATGCTTCCTTTGAAAAATCATTGAAGTATATGGATTTTGAAAAAGGAGAATCCCTGATTCACAAACCGATAAATTACGTGTTTATAGGAAGCTGCACCAATTCCAGAATTGAAGACTTTAGAGTAGCAGCTGAATTTGTTAAAGGCAAGAAAAAAGCTGAAAACGTTATAGCCTGGCTGGTTCCAGGAAGCAAGCAGGTTGAACAACAAATTGAAGCTGAAGGCTTGAAAGCCATCTTTACGGAGGCCGGATTTGAATTACGCCAGCCCGGATGCAGTGCCTGCCTGGCCATGAATGACGATAAAATTCCAGCCGGAGAATACTGCGTATCGACCTCCAACAGAAATTTTGAGGGAAGACAGGGACAGGGTTCCAGAACATTACTGGCCAGTCCGCTTTTGGCAGCGGCGACAGCAATAGAGGGAAAGATAGTAGACATAACAAAACATTTGAACTAAGATGGAGAAATTTATAAGCCTGAGCTCAACAGCTGTGCCACTGCCACAGGAAAATATAGACACAGACCAGATTATTCCTGCGCGTTTTTTAAAAGCTACCAGTCGTGAGGGTTTTGGAGAGAACCTCTTTAGAGACTGGAGGTACCATAAAGACGGTAGATTGAATGAAGATTTTGTTTTAAATGATAATCGCTACGCCGGAGAGGTTTTGATTGCTGGCCACAACTTCGGATGTGGATCCAGTCGTGAACACGCCGCCTGGGCACTAAGCGATTATGGTTTTAAAGTGATTGTCTCGAGTTTTTTTGCTGATATTTTTAAAGGAAATGCCCTCAACAATGGTGTGTTACCAGTGCAAGTCAGTCCAGCATTTCTAGACACTTTACTGAACACGGTTCAAAAACAGCCTGAAACTAAAATTGAAGTCAACCTGGAAGACCAGTATATTAAAGTTGAATCTTCAGGTGATAAAGCACATTTTGAAATAGATAGTTACAAAAAAACCTGTCTTATGAATGGATACGATGACATTGATTTCTTATTGAGTAAAAGGGCTGAAATTAAACTGTTCGAAAAACAACAAGAATTAGCACGCGTTAGCGATTGAACGGTTTGTTTGAGCTCTTTTTTCTTCTTTTTCTGAAGAAAAAAAGCGAGTAGTGAAAGCGCGACCCCTCCCCATCCCCAAAGCTTTGGGGGTGGGGAGGGGTAACGCTCAAATAATAATTTAGATTTAATACATCTTTACATATGAAATTAAACATTGCAGTATTGCCCGGAGACGGGATTGGACCGGAAGTCACAGAACAAGCTATGAAGGCACTGAACGCAATAGCTTTTGAATTTGATCATCAATTTTCTTTCAAGCAGGCAGATGTTGGAGCCATTGCCATAGACAAAACAGGGTCTCCCCTGCCCGACGAGACGTTGGAACTTTGTAAAAGCAGTGATGCGATATTATTTGGCGCTATTGGCGATCCCAAATACGATAATGCGGAAGGCGATGTACGTCCCGAACAGGGCTTGCTAAAGCTGAGAAAAGAATTGAGCCTGTTTGCTAACATTAGACCTATAAGGGCTTTTGAAGCTTTACTGGATTTTTCACCCTTGAAAAGACCTATCATTAAAGGCGTAGATATAAGCATTTACAGAGAGCTGACTGGTGGAATTTATTTCGGAAAAAAGGAAACTGCCGAGGATGGCAGTTATGCTTCTGACCTTTGTGAGTATTCAACACCTGAAATTGAGCGCATTGCTCATCTGGCTTTTAAAGCGGCGATAGGAAGACGAAAAAAAGTGACCTTGATCGATAAGGCCAATGTGTTGGATACGTCTCGTTTATGGCGTAAAACCGTTACTGAATTGGCTAAGTCTTATCCTGAAGTCACTTTGGATTTTCTATATGTGGATAATGCCGCGATGCAAATGATCTTAAACCCTAAGCAATTTGATGTGATCCTGACCGAAAATATGTTTGGTGATATTATAAGTGATGAAGCCAGTGTAATTGGTGGCTCCATTGGCCTTTTGCCTTCAGCTTCGGTTGGAGCGAAACACGCCTTATTTGAGCCAATACATGGATCGTATCCCCAGGCGACGGGCAAAGGGATTGCCAATCCAATTGCTGCTATTCTTTCTGCAGCTATGCTCATGGAACATTTTGGATTATATGATGAAGCGGAAATGATTAAGGAAGGTGTTGAAAAATCGCTAAAACTCGGTATTACCACGCCAGATCTTGGTGTCAAACATGAACGTATTACCACCTCTAAAGTTGGTGATTTCGTCGCTGATTTTATAAGTAATCCATCAGATTCCAATCATAATTTTTCTAATATTCATATCGGGCAATCGACCATTATTTAGAACTTGATTTACATTTATTAACACAAAACACCAGCTTGAAACCTTCAAGTCTGGTGTTTTATTTTGGGAATTTTTCTCTGATCTTATCCAGGCATAAATTCCCCATACTGCCTTCGTGCGAATGGTTTTTGACACTCCCAGCTTCGTAGGTACCTTCGTTAATTTGCTTTCCTATTTGCTGATAAGCTTCCCTAAAACTAATGCCCTGCTCAACAAGTGTGTTGATTTTATCGACAGAATACATGAACTTATATTTTGGATCACCTACATCAACAGATTTGACCTTGATTTGAGTGATGGAATAATCGAAAATCTCTAAAACAGAAGTCATTGTTTCAATCCCTGAAATCATATTTTCCTTAAGCAGCTGATAATCCCGGTGGTAACCACTGGGCAAGTTGTTGGTTATCAAAATCATTTCGGAGGGCAAGGCCTGAATTCTGTTGCATTTTCCTCGAATCAACTCAAATACATCAGGATTTTTTTTATGTGGCATAATGCTGCTTCCGGTGGTGAGCTGATCTGGAAAGCCAATAAAATCAAAATTCTGACTGGAATACAAGCAAATGTCCATAGCAAAGCGCGATAAGGTATTGCTCAGACTTCCCAAAGCCATGGCTACAGTTCGCTCGCTTTTGCCTCGACTCATCTGGGCAGCCACCACGTTATATTTTAAGGTGGAGAAGCCAAGTGCTTGGGTAGTGAATTCTCTATCGATAGGGAACGAACTTCCATAGCCGGCAGCAGACCCTAACGGATTTTGATCCACCACTTTTAATGCGGCATCCAGAAGATAAACATCATCTATCAATTGTTCTGCGTATGCTGAAAACCACAACCCAAAGGAAGAGGGCATGGCCACCTGCAGGTGTGTATAGCCAGGTAAAACTTTGTCTTTATGCGTTTCTGCTAAGGAAAGTAAGGTGTCAAAAAACTGCCCGACTTTTGACCGTATGTCCTGAAGTCGCTCTTTATAATACAAATGCAGAGCGACCAGAACCTGGTCGTTCCTTGATCTGGCCGTATGAATCTTTTTTCCTACCTCACCCAGATTTTGAATAAGTTCGAATTCTATTTTGGAGTGCACGTCTTCAAACTGCGCGTCGATTTTAAACGCATCGTTCTCCAGTTGCTTTGTCATGATATCAAATTGTTCTTGAAGAAGTTTCAATTCATCAGAAGTAATCAAGCCTACCTTTTCAAGCATTTTTGCATGCGCCTGTGAGGCCAATACATCGTATTGAGCAATATGCCTATCGATTTCCCGATCATTACCAACTGTAAATTGTTCTATTTTTTGGTCGATATCTATTCCTTTGTCCCAGAGTTTCATAGTTGTTGTTTTGTGAAGGCAGATTTACCTACTGTTTTTAGTTTACCATTTATTGACTTAGGCATATATATGATAAGTTCATATAGTAAAAATAATTTATTATCAGCATTTTGCATATATCTTCACGCTAAGACCGCTAAGCTTTCCGCAAAGGAACGCAAAATTATAAATTGATGATTATCAATAATTTGCGTGGCTTTGCGTTTTTTCTTTGCGAACTTCGCGTGAAATAAAACTTTGATTTTCAATGTTTAAAATAGACTAATTAGTTACATTCTTTTAATTCTAATCCTTTATTCTATAAAACTTTTCCCAAAAGTTTTATGTAAGTTTCAATTCCTTTTTCCACCTCTTCTACATAGATATATTCATCTGCAGAATGTGAACGGAGGCTATCCCCCGGACCAAGTTTCAGGGATGGACAGGATAAACACGCCTGATCGGAAAGCGTTGGTGAACCATAAGTGGCCATCCCCATCGCTAAGCCTGCTTTCACTAAGTCATGTTCTACCGGAATACTAGACGGATTTAGTCTTGTACTTCTTGGTATCAGGTTGTCGCAAGGCGATTTCTTTTGAAGAATTTTCACAACTTCATCGTTGCTGTAGCATTCATTAACCCGAACATCAACGACCAACTTCACTTCTGAAGGAACAGCATTATGCTGAATACCTGCGTTGATTTGCGTTACCGTGACTTTAACAGGTCCCAGTACATCTGATACTTTTTCAAATTGAAAATCTTCAAACCATTTTAATACTGAAGCCGTTTTATAAATAGGATTATCAGTGTTGGGATGCGCCGCATGACTTGCCGTTCCTTTGACTATACCATCAAAAACCAATAATCCTTTTTCAGCCACAGCCATCTGCATCTGAGTAGGCTCACCTACAATGGCAACATCAATTTTCGGAATAACCGATAACATGCTATTAAGTCCGTTTGGACCGCTGCTCTCCTCTTCTGCAGATGCGACTAACACCAGATTGTAATTCAGATTTTCCTTGGCATAAAAATAAGTGAAGGTCGCTATCAAAGACACCAGACACCCCCCGGCATCGTTACTCCCCAGGCCAAATAATTTGCTATCTTCAACACTAGCTCTCAACGGTTCCTTTGTATAGCCCCGGTTAGGCTGTACCGTGTCATGGTGTGAATTGAGCAAGAGTGTTGGCTTGTTGTCATCGAAATATTTATTGACAGCCCAGACATTGTTGTTCTGACGTTTAACAGGGATATGCTGTTGCTTCAACCAATTTTCAATGTGTTTCGCCGTCTGGTCTTCTTCTGAAGAAAACGACTGCGTTTCTATCAGTACTTTCAGTAATGAAATGGCCTCTTTTTGAAGTTGATGTATCATTTTAAAATTTTTGTATGTGGTAATAAAGAATTTTTAATCATTTCAGGTTTACCAATACATACTTTGGAAACCTTCTGATGTATAGCTCTAAAACAATTGTCCAATTTAGGAATCATGCCTTCCACCACTTTGCCTTCTTTCAAAAGTTCCTGATAAGAGTCGTAATCCAATTCGTCAACAACTGAATTTTCATCAGTGACGTCTGTCAAAACACCGCTCTTTTCAAAACAGATATTCAATTCGGTTTGGTAGGTTTCAGAAAAGGCTATGGCCAGTTCTGAAGCCAGGGTATCCGCATTGGTATTCAGCAATTGTCCCTGCGTATCGTGAGTAATGGCACAAAACACAGGAGTTAACTTTTCTTTCACCAGTACATCCAGAACCTTTGTATTGACCTGAACGATATCGCCTGCAAATCCAAAATCAATTGGAAAAGTGTCTCTTTTTTTGGAGGTGACTGTGTTGGCATCTGCACCCGTTAATCCAAGTGCATTGCAGCTAAAGCTTTGAAGTTGCGCGACGATTTTTGTATTGATCAATCCCGCATACGTCATCAGAATCACATCTAAGGTGTCTGCATCGGTAACACGTCGGCCATCGATTTTATTGACTTCAATCCCAAGCCGCCGAGAAAATTTTGTAGCTTCCTGTCCTCCGCCGTGAATAAGTAGTTTTGGCCCTTTGATATCTGAAAAATCCTTGAGAAAACCACTTAAAGCCGTTTCATCATCTATGACTTGTCCGCCAATTTTAAAAATTTTGAGTGTTTGCATTTATTTTGATGTTAAGCCGTATAAAACCTCTTGAAGAATCGCCTGGGCTGCAAAGGTTCTGTTATTGGCTTGTTGAATGATCAGGGAATTTTCATGGTCAATGACTTCATCGGTCGCCACTACATTTCGCCTTATAGGTAAGCAATGCATAAACTTAGCATTGCCTAGCTTGGCTTTGGTCATCATCCAGGTTTCATCCTTATTTAAAATCTTTCCATAAGGCTCGTAGCTACTCCAGTTTTTGACATACACAAAATCTGCATGTTCCAGAGCTTCATCCTGATTATAATTGATTTTCGTATTCTTTGTGATGTTTGGGTTGAGTTCATAACCTTTGGGATGGGTAATGCTAAAATCAGCCTCCATGAGCTGCATCATTTCCACAAAAGAGTTTGGAACTGACTGCGGGAGTGCTTTGGAATGCGGCGCCCAGGACAAAACTACTTTTGGCTTTTTAGTTGATTTGTGTTCAGTAATCGTTAGGGCATCAGCCAGGGCCTGGAGAGGATGGCCGGTAGCGCTTTCCATGTTTATAATTGGTACAGTTGCATACTTGACAAAACTCTTCAACACCTGTTCAGACTCATCCAGTTGTTTGTCTTTTAAGCTCGGAAAGGCTCTTACAGCAAGGATGTCTGCATATAAAGAAAGAATTCGGGCAGCTTCTTTGATGTGTTCTGAGGTGTTCATATTCATTTTCGTCCCCTCTTCAAATTCCAGTTGCCAGGCTTCATTAACATTCAAGATACTCACATGCATTCCCAATTGCCGGGCAGCTTTTTCTGTACTCAGTCTTGTCCTCAAACTCGAATTGAAAAACAACATGACCATGGTTTTATCTCTTCCCAATTCTAAATTCTGAAGCGGATTCTGCTTCAAACGCATTGCGGATTGAATCATCTCCTCAAGATTTGAAAGTACTGAAATGCTGGTATAATTTTTCATAATAATAAATTTAAATGCTATCGTGTTTTATGTTTTCCAACTCTGTTTTAAGCCCTTTAAAAAACACCTCCCAGTGTTTATCCTGAATCGTTAAAGGAGGTAAAATTCTTATTAGGTTAGGATTTTTAGAATTTCCTGTGAACACGTGTTGCTTGTACAGCATGTTTTTTCTTAAGTCAGCCACAGGAAAATCAAACTCTAAACCAAGCATAAGTCCGCGTCCTTTCACTCTTTTTAATTCTGGAATAGATTCAGCATGCTTTAAAAAATCCTTATATCGGGCGTTTACATTTTGCATAAGCTGCTCTTTTTCTAAAACTTCAAGTACGGCCAAAGTAGCAGAACAGGCTAAATGATTCCCACCAAAAGTGGTTCCCAGCAGACCGTAAGAAGCTTTGATGCTGGGATGAATTAAAATCCCTCCCACAGGAAATCCATTTCCCATGCCCTTGGCTATGGAAATCACATCTGGAGTGATGCCGTGTTTTTGAAAGGCAAAAAAGTCACCAGATCGACCAAAACCAGATTGCACCTCATCGGCAATCAAAACCACATGATAGGTTTTACAAAGTGTTTCCAAACCCTGATAAAATTCAGTACTGCTCTGATCTAAGCCTCCAACACCCTGAATGCATTCTATGATGACTGCACAGGTTTCATTTTTGGCTAACATCCTTTCAACTCCTTCCAGGTCGCCTAGCTCAACAAAATCAACTTGCTGCTGAGCGTTTAAAGCTGAACAGATTTTAGGACTGTCAGTGGCAGCCACTGCCGCTGAGGTTCTCCCGTGAAATGAATTTTGAAAAGCTAAAATTCTAGATTTTTGATTATGAAACGACGCCAATTTCAATGCATTTTCATTGGCTTCGGCACCAGAGCTGCACAAAAACAACTGGTAGTCTTCACAGGATGACAGTTGACCCAGCTTAACGGCTAGTTTGACCTGCAAGGGGTTTTGAATCGCATTGCTGTAAAATCCTAACTTTTCAATTTGACTGGAAATCGCTTTGACGTATGTAGGATGCGAATGCCCTATGGAGATGACCGCATGTCCGCCATATAGGTCTAAATAGGCCGTTTCATTTTCATCGTACACATACATGTCATTGGCGTGTACTGGTGTAATATCGAATAACGGATATACCTCAAATAAACTCATACCTGTTCTTTTTTGATATTTTTAATTTTATTGAATGATGCCACCATGCCTTGAATTAAAGATGAACTCAAACCTTTGTGTTCCATCTCATTTAGTCCTTCAATCGTGCAGCCTTTTGGTGTTGTTACACGATCTATTTCCTGCTCCGGATGCTTACCATTGGTAATCAGTAAACTGGCAGCACCCTCGCAGGTGTACATCGCGAGCTCCTGTGCTTCTTTTGCATCAAAACCCAGCTGGATAGCAGCTTGTGTTGTCGCTCTCACCAGTCTCATCCAAAAAGCGATCCCACTGGCACAAACCACTGTTGCTGCCTGCATCTGAAATTCTGGAATAAGCATAGAATGCCCTAAACTATTGAATATGGATTTCGCATTTTCAATACTCTTTTTCCCTTCAGCATTACAACACAAGCAGGTCATAGATTTGCCTACTGCTATCGCTGTATTCGGCATAGCCCGAATAATTTGATGATGCTCCCCAATACAGTTTTCAATTTTTTCGATATCAAATCCTGTTATAGTTGAAATGATGACGTGTTTTTCATTCAAAGCAGGCTTGATTTTAGCTAAAATTGCTTCTAAATGCGAAGGCTGGACTGCAAAAATCAATATATCCGAGTTTTTAGTGGCTTCAAGATTGTCTGAAGTTAGCTTCACATTTTCGATGCCTTCAAATTCTTGAATGCTATCCAAATTTCGTTTAGTCAAATACAAAGCATTCAAAGTCTTAGTGCTTAATAAGCCTCTGGCGATTGACTTGCCTAGATTTCCAGTTCCTATAATGGCTATATTCATGTTGAAACGTTTTTGTTGAGTTAATTAAAACTAGAAATAATTGGCCTTAAGTTTAAGTCCTTCACTTTCATCAAGTCCAAACATCAAATTCATGTTATGAACAGCCTGACCCGAAGCTCCTTTCAGAAGGTTATCCAGAACACAGGTAATTAAGAGCTTGTTGTTGAATTTTGATAAATGAAGAAAACAATGATTGGTATTCACCACCTGCTTCAGATGTAATTCCTCTTCTGAAAGCAGGGTAAACAAGGACTCTGAGTAATAGTTCTCATATAAACGTTTAGCCTCTTCAATACTTCCATCAAATAAAGTGTAGGTTGATGCAAAAATACCTCGAGAGAAATTTCCTCTGTTTGGAATAAAATTAATCTCTTTCTCAAAATCGGTTTGAAGGCCTCGAAGGCTTTGAATAATTTCCTCCAAATGCTGGTGAGAAAAGACTTTATAAGATGAAAAGTTATTGTCCCTCCAGGCAAAATGAGTTGTACCAGAAGGTGAAGTTCCTGCACCTGTAGCACCCGTAACCGCATTGACGTGCACGTCCTCTTTTAAAAGGTTTTCTTTCGCCAATGGTAAAAGCGACAACTGAATCGCCGTGGCAAAACATCCCGGATTGGCAATGTGCTGAGCTGATTTGATAGCTTCCTTATTCAATTCTGGAAGTCCATAAACAAAATACTTATCCTGAAAATCTCGATCAGCCTTTAATCTGAAATCATTGCTTAGGTCAATGATTTTGGTTTGTTTAGAAAAATGATGCTTTTCCAGAAAAGCGGTTGAATTTCCATGCCCCAAACACAGGAACACCACATCCACTTCAGGGTTGATTTCAGATGCAAATTTAAGCTCGGTAGACCCTAGTAAATCCTTATGGACCTCACTCACATTTGCTCCTGCTTGTGAAGTGCTATAGACAAAATCAATTTGTGCGTTTGGATGATTCAGCAAAAGTCGAATCAATTCCCCGGCTGTATACCCAGCGCCTCCTATAATGCCTACGTTTATCATGAGTCTGAATGTGTTTGTTGATAAATCTTTTGAGAATTGGCTAGGATTTTAATAAAGCCTTTAGCTTCCTCTGAGGTCCAGCCTGAATTGAATTCGCCATAACTGCCAAACTTAGAATTCATCAAATCATTTTTAGATTCAATTCCTTCTAGTTCAAACCGATAAGGTTTCAAAGTAATGAACACATCCCCAGAAACCTTCTTCTGACTGCTTTCAAAAAAAGCCTCCATATCTCTCATTACAGGGTCTAGATATTGACCTTCATGCAGATGCATGCCGTAATAACTAGAAAGAAAATCTTTATGCTGAAGCTGCCATTTGGTTAAAGTATGTTTCTCAAGCAGGTGATGCGCTTTGATAAGAATCAAAGCGGCACTGGCTTCAAAACCAACTCTTCCCTTTAAGCCTACAACAGTATCGCCTACATGAATATCTCGGCCTATTGCATAAGCGGAAGCTAATTCAGTAACTTGTTTGATAAGGGCAACTGCATCATTTTTTCGCCCATTGACAGCAACCAATTCACCCATCTTAAAACTCAATGTTAGTTTTTCTTCTTTAGTGTTTTGAAGTTGAGAAGGGTAAGCTTCTTCAGGTAAAGCCAGATGAGACGTCAGGGTTTCATCACCACCGACACTTGTTCCCCAAAGCCCTTTGTTAACCGAGTATTTTGCTTTATCCCAAGACAAATCAATGCCATTGGACTTCAGATAGTCAATTTCTTGCTTTCGAGTCAGTTTTTGATCTCGAATGGGAGTTATGATTTTGATTTTAGGAGCCATAATCTGAAAAATCATATCAAACCTCACTTGGTCGTTTCCAGCGCCAGTACTTCCATGTGCGATAAATTCTGCATCGATTTCCTTAGCGTACTTAATCAGTTCTATAGCCTGAACAATCCGCTCGGCGCTCACCGATAAAGGATAAGTATTGTTTTTTAAAACGTTACCAAAAATGAGGTATTTGATTACTTTTTGATAATAGTTTACAGTGGCTTTTATCGCATGAAAAGAAGTAACCCCCATTTGATAGGCATTTTTTTCAATTTTAATCAGTTCATCCTTAGAAAATCCGCCAGTATCCACACATACAGCATGAACTTCGTATCCGGACTTTGATAAACTTGTAGCGCAGTAGGACGTGTCCAAACCACCACTATAGGCGAGTACTAACTTTTTCATTTGTTATTTTTTTTGAAAAAAAGAGAATGTTTTAATTTTTTTAATCGCTCCCAGTTCTTTGGATTAAAGGCTTGTTTTTTACGCGTGTGTTTAGCGTGAGGATCGTAAATCATTCCGGTGCAAAAACACATTTTACGGTTTTTGCTTTGCAAGACATCATAATTCTTACAGGACTGGCAACCATTCCAAAACGATTCATCATCTGTCAATTCTGAAAAGGTCACTGGATGATATCCTAACTCACTGTTCATTTTCATCACTGCCAAACCTGTAGTAATACTGAAAATCTTAGCCTCAGGATATTTCTTTCTGGAGTGAGCAAATACCTTGGCTTTTATTTTTTTTGCCAATCCCATAGACCTGTAATCCGGATGCACAATTAAGCCGGAGTTAGCTACAAATTTCTCGTGACTCCAAACTTCGATATAACAAAAACCAGCAAATTTTTCACCATCAAGTGCTATCACAGCATTCCCATTTTCGAGTTTAGAAATGATATAATTAGGATCCCGTTTAGCAATGCCGGTCCCTCTTATTTGTGAAGCTTCTTCAATGGTATTACAAATGATATTTGCATAGCCAGCATGTGATGAATCAGCAATTACAATTTCCATTGTATTGTATTTTTAGTTTGAAAAGAATATAAATTTTAATCTGGAAGTAGAACCGAACACATCTAAGTTCTGTAGTATAGAAAGCCCCTAGGGGCGACGGAAGATTGCCCTAATGATATGGTTATCAATCTGAAGATTGATAAAGTTTAAATTCTTGTAAAGTGAGCTTTGAGTTTTCAAAATAAAATAAAATTGTAGTTAAACCTTAGACTTTTAAGGGTAAAGACTAGCGACGGCGGAGTAACCCTAAGCCGGGTATCCCTAAAACAATTTTATTTAGAAGTATATTCATAATTCAAATATAAATTAATTTATTTCACAACCTGTTAAATTTCAAGCATTTATTTAGATGATTAGCTTTTAAACTAAAAATTGAAATAAATCTGGCTTGTTGTTTAAGTAATCTCCGTAAAAATTATTGTCCTTCATACGTTGGACCAGGGGTTCAAAATCCTCTTTGGATTTCAATTCTAACCCAACCACAGCGGCACCGTTTTCTCTGTTGGTTTTTTTGGTATACTGGAAATACGTAATGTCATCTTTGGGTCCTAAAATTTCAGCCACAAATTGTCTTAGCGCACCTGCACGCTGCGGAAACTTCACGATGAAATAGTGCTTCAAATCCGCATAAAGCATGGCTCTTTCTTTGATCTCTGCGGTTCTAGTGATGTCGTTATTGCTCCCACTGATGATGCAAACCGCTGTTTTCCCTTTGATTTCTTCAGCATAATGCTCAAGCGCAGCAATACTTAAGGCTGCTGCAGGCTCAGCAACGATAGCTTCTTTGTTATAAAGATCTAAAATCGTCTGACATATATGTCCCTCATCCACCGTAATCATATGGTGTAAATTTGCCTTAGCTATTGAGAAGGTCAGGTCCCCTACCCGCTTCACGGCTGCGCCATCCACAAAATTTTCAATTTTTCCAAGCTCAATGTTTCTATCGTTTTTGATAGAGTTAGACATGGAAGGTGCGCCTTTAGGCTCTACCCCTATGATTTTGGTTTTTGGAGATAAGATTTTAAACATTTGAGACAATCCAGATGCCAGCCCCCCTCCTCCCACGGGAAGAAACACATAATCAATAGAGTCGTCTCCTATTTGATCTAGTATTTCCAAACCAACAGTAGCCTGACCTTCGATGACTTTCGGGTCGTTGAAGGGGTGAATAAACGTCTTGTTTTCCTCCAGACACTGTTTCATCGCTGCAGAATAGGCATCATCAAAGCTATCGCCAACCAAAACAATATCGATATACTCTTCACCAAACATTTTTACCTGTTCAATTTTCTGATTTGGCGTAGGCGAAGGCATAAAAATGCTTCCCTTAATCTTCAATATTTTACACGAAATCGCAACGCCCTGAGCATGGTTTCCTGCACTGGCACAAACAATTCCCTTATTCGCTTCTTCTTGAGTAAGCGAAGACATTTTGTTATAAGCTCCCCGAATTTTATAGGACCTTACCTGCTGTAAATCTTCTCTTTTGAAATACACTTTAGAGTCATATTGCTTAGAATATCTCAAATTCAGACTTAATGGAGTTACGATGGAGACCCCTTTAAGTTTATCAGCAGCAGTTTTTACATTTTCAAGTTCTGGAACGTATGTTGTTTCTACCTTCATATTAGAGTGTTACCTTTTCATTCTCCTTAGACTTCACAGCTTTCATGGCGATCATGGCTGTTCTCAAACGTTTACCCACCTGCTCGATGGGATGATTTCTAATCTGTGCATTCACTTCGATAAGCTCAACATTATCCACCTGATTTCCTTCTGAATAAGCTTTTCCTATAACGGATGTATCTACTGTTGCCATAAAATCCTTGAGTAAAGGTTTGGCGGCGTGGTCAAATAGGTAGCAACCATATTCTGCTGTGTCAGAAATCACCCGGTTCATTTCATACAATTTCTTCCTGGCAATGGTATTCGCAATTAAAGGAAGCTCATGCAAAGATTCGTAGTAAGCAGAATCTTCTATAATCCCAGCACTTATCATGGTTTCAAAAGCCAGTTCAACCCCAGACTTAACGAAAGCAACTAGAAGTACAGCATGATCAAAATACTCCTGTTCGCTAATGTCTTCTGAAGTTAATTCCGTTTTCTCAAAAGCGGTTTCTCCGGTCTGCTCACGCCATTTATGTAAATCGGCATCATCATTTGACCAGTCTTTCATCATGGTTTCAGAAAAATGACCGGAAATAATATCGTCCATATGCTTCTCGAACAAAGGACGCATAATGGATTTCAAGTCTTCAGAAAGCTGATGAGCTTTAATTTTTGACGGGTTTGACAATCTATCCATCATATTGGTAATACCACCGTGTTTCAAAGCTTCTGTAATGGTTTCCCAGCCGTACTGTATCAATTTTGCGGCATAAGCTGGCTCGATATCTTCGTCTACCATTTTATCAAAAGATAAAATGGCTCCTGTCTGTAACAAGCCACAAAGTATGGTTTGCTCGCCCATCAAATCACTTTTCACCTCAGCCACAAAGGAAGACTCCAGGACTCCTGCTCTGTGTCCGCCTGTTGCCACAGCATAGGCTTTGGCCTGCTCCAGACCTTTACCTTCCGGATCGTTTTCCGGATGAACCGCGATAAGTGTTGGCACACCGAAGCCCCTTTTATATTCCTCGCGCACTTCGGTACCTGGACATTTCGGAGCTACCATAATGACAGTGATATCTTCCCGAATTTTCATGCCTTCTTCCACAATATTAAAGCCATGAGAATAACTTAAGGTCGATCCTGTTTTCATATGTGGCATCACAGAATTGATTACGTTAGAATGTTGCTTATCGGGGGTTAAATTCAGAACTAAATCTGCCGTTGGAACTAATTCCTGATAGGTACCTACTTCGAAATGATTCCCTTTAGCGTTTTTATAAGACTCTCTTTTTTCATCAATTGCTGCCTGACGTAAAGCATAGGAAATATCCAAACCAGAATCTCTCATGTTTAAGCCCTGATTGAGTCCCTGAGCACCACAACCAATAATGACTATTTTTTTACCTTCTAAGGCTTTTACCCCCTCTTCAAATTCTGAAGAGTGCATAAATCTGCATTTACCCAATTGCTCTAATTGTTGTCTTAAGGAAAGTGTGTTAAAATAATTTGACATGATATAATTGTTTAATTTGAAAATGCTTCTAGCATTTTACTTATTTTCATTTCATCTTTAGAGACGGCGATACGACCCGATCTTGTAAATTGCATTATACCAAATGGTTTTAACTCTCTGTATAAGAGTGTTATTTCTTCGCTTCTCCCTGATTTCTCAAGGACAAAAAACTCTTTGTTGACCGTTACAATATTGGCATTGCTTTCTTTTATTATGTTCTGAATCTGACGCTCTTCAAAAAGCAATTCTGATTTAATTTTGAACAGACATGACTCCTGATAGATAATTTCATCTTCTTTGTGATAGTAAGCCTTAATAACTTCTACCTGCTTTTCAATCTGACCGATAATTTTCTTCATACGATCTTCCGTCAACTGAACCACAATGGTCCATTTTGAAATATTTTCAATTTCAGACACCGATGAATTTATGCTTTCAATATTGATGTGTCTGCGTTGAAAAATAGCCGAAATACGGTTGAGTAATCCGATATTGTTTTCAGTATAAATTGAAACTGTATAGGTTTTATTTTCTTCCATATTAATCTAATCTTATATCCGAAACACTGGCTCCCGACGGAATCATAGGAAATACATTGTCTTCTTTTTCCACACAAACTTCCAGGAAATAAGGTCCTTCAGTACTCATCATTTCTTGAACCGCTTCAGAAAGCTTTCCTCTTTCTGTTACCTTTTGAGCATCTATATAATACCCCTTGGCTATCGCCACAAAATCCGGATTGGTCATTTCTGTGGAGGCATAACGCTTGTCAAAAAACAACTGTTGCCATTGCCTTACCATTCCTAAAAACTCATTATTGAGAACTACGATTTTCAATGGAATTCTTTGCTGAAAAACTGTTCCAAGTTCCTGAATAGTCATTTGGTAACCGCCATCTCCAATGATAGCCACTACATCGCGATTCGGGGCTGCCATTTTGGCTCCAATGGCTGCTGGTAAAGCAAAGCCCATGGTTCCCAAACCGCCAGACGTAATATTGCTTTTGGTGATATTGAAATCCGCATAGCGGCAGGCAATCATTTGATGCTGACCCACATCGCTTACAATAGCGGCATTTCCTTTACTTTGCTTATTGATTTCTTTAAGCACCTCTCCCATCGTCAATCCTTCTTTGGTGGGATGAAGATCATTTTTTATGACTTTTTCATACTCAATTTTATATAAATCTTTAAAACGCTGATGCCATTCGGTATAATCTTTTTCTTTCAGGTAAGGCAACAACTGCGTTAAGCTTTCTTTTGCATCCCCCAGCACCGCAACATCTGCTTTCACATTTTTGTCTACCTCAGCAGGGTCTATTTCAAAATGTACCACCTTAGCCTGTTTGGCATAGAAGTTTAAATTCCCGGTCACACGATCGTCAAAACGCATTCCAATAGCAATCAGCACATCGCACTCATTGGTAAGCACATTGGGAGCGTAATTACCGTGCATTCCCACCATGCCCACATTAAGCGGATGTGAAGTTGGTAAAGCAGAAACTCCTAAAATAGTCCAGGCCGCTGGAATACCAGATTTTTCTACAACCCCTTTAAAAATTGATTCTGCTTCGCTTAAAATCACCCCCTGACCCCAAACGATAAGTGGCTTTTTAGCTGAATTGATAAGTGCCGCAGCTTCCTGAACTTTCTTTTCTTCTACCATGGGAACAGGCTTGTAGCTCCGTATGCCTATACATTTCTGATAAGAAAAATCAAATTCTTCAAATTGAGCGTCTTTGGTGATATCAATCAAAACAGGACCAGGTCTTCCGCTTTTGGCGATGTAAAAAGCTTTGGCCAAGACTTTAGGTATGTCTGTAGCTTTGGTAATCTGATGATTCCATTTGGTAACGGGAGTCGAAATCCCAACAATATCGGTTTCCTGAAAAGCATCACTACCCAACAACTGAGAGTTCACCTGACCGGTGATACACACCAAAGGTGTAGAATCTATCTGAGCATCTGCAATCCCGGTGATAAGATTAGTAGCGCCTGGACCAGAAGTGGCCATAACAACACCTACTTTACCTGAAATTCTGGCAAATCCCTGGGCAGCATGTACAGCTCCCTGCTCATGTCTGGCTAAAACATGATGAATTTTATCCTGGTACTGGTGCAGCTGATCATAAACTGGCATGATGGCACCACCCGGATAACCATATAAGGTTTTTACTCCTTCTGCAAGTAAACATTTGATGATAGCCTCGCTTCCCGACATTTTCTGGGCAGTTAAGATATCATTCTCTTTGTCTAATGTAAAATGCTCTTTCATGTGTTCTTGTATTACGTACTATTCACTCAACTTCACTATCTTTTTAAAACTCGTCAGTCACGCATCCTCGAGAAGCTGAACTCACGCTTCTTGCGTATTTATAAAGTACCCCGCGTTTGAACTTTAAAGCCGGTGTCTTCCAGTGTTGTCTTCTTTTTTCTAGTTCCACATCGTTTACTTCCAGGCTTATGGTATTGCTTTCAGCGTCTATGGTGATAAAATCACCATCGTTCACCAAAGCTATGGTTCCTCCTTCCTGAGCTTCCGGAGTAATATGGCCCACAACAAAACCATGGGTACCTCCAGAAAAACGACCATCTGTAATCAGTGCTACTTCTTTACCTAAACCTGCTCCCATGATGGCTGCCGTTGGTTTTAGCATTTCCGGCATACCTGGTCCGCCTTTGGGCCCTTCGTATCGGATGACAACAACGTCGCCCTTTTTAACTTGACCGTTTTTGATCCCATCATTGGCGGCATACTCCCCTTCAAATACTTTGGCTTTTCCTCTAAACTGAAGTCCTTCTTTACCGGTAATTTTAGCCACACTCCCCTCTTCAGCCAGGTTCCCGTAAAGCATTCTTAGGTGTCCTGATATTTTGATAGGGGTTTCCAAGGTATGAATCACGTCCTGACCTTCTTTTAGATCATCGACATCCTTTAAATTTTCGGCCAAAGTTTTCCCGGTGACCGTTAAACAGTCTCCATGCAACAGGCCTTTTTTAAGCAGGTATTTCAAAACTCCCGGAATTCCACCAACTTCGTGTAAATCTTCCATCAAATAGTTTCCGCTGGGTTTTAAATCGGCTAGAAATGGCGTATTATCGCTTATTTTTTGAAAATCATGTAAGCTAAAATCGATTTGAGCTGCTCTTGCTATGGCTAAAAAATGAAGCACGGCATTGGTAGAACCTCCCAGGATGGTGATTAATCGTATGGCGTTTTCAAGAGATTTTCTGGTGATGATATCTGAAGGCTTAATATCCTTTTCAATTAAAAGTCGTAAAGCTTCTCCGGCTTGTATACTTTCCTGTTTTTTAGCCTTGCTTAAAGCTGGGTTTGATGAATTATAAGGGAGTGCCATGCCTAAAGCTTCGATAGCAGATGCCATGGTATTGGCGGTATACATCCCTCCACAGGCTCCAGCACCCGGACAGGCTTTCTCAATAATACTTTGGTACTCACTTTCTTCTAGAGTTCCGGCAACCTTGCCTCCCCAGGCTTCAAAAGCAGAGACTACATCTAGTTTTTTTCCATTATGACAACCTGAATCTATGGTTCCTCCGTAGACCAATATACTGGGTCTGTTAAGCCGTATCATGGCCATTAAGGCGCCCGGCATATTTTTATCACAGCCAACGACAGTAACAAGGCCGTCATAACTCATGGCTTGTACCACCGTTTCCATAGAATCGGCTATGATGTCTCTGGACGGTAATGAATAACGCATGCCTGGAGTTCCCATGGAAATGCCATCACTTACGCCAATCGTGTTAAAAATCAATCCGACGACATCGACATTTTTGGTGCCTTCTTTCACAAGTTTGGCCAGGTCATTGAGATGCATATTACACGGATTACCTTCATATCCAGTGCTTGCAATACCAATGATGGGTTTATTGAAATCTTCTTTGGTTAAACCTATAGCATGAAGCATCGCCTGGGCTGCAGGTTGAGTAGGATCTTGAGTAACGGTTTTACTATACTTGTTCAATTCCATTCTACTGAATTAATTAAAGAACGAAATTATATTTTCGATAGAGTTTCGTCCCACTGACTTATAAGACTGCTGTTAAATCCAATAGTTGATATTACTTTATAAATAGCTTAATTACAGTAAGTTAACTACTAAAGATTGGAATACTCAATTCCTCAAAATAATTGACATTTTTAAGTTTGAGGTTTTTGTTTGTCTAAAAGCACAAGACTCCCTCCTCACCTTCAGTTGTATCTAAAGGTAAAGACGGCTGATAAAATGAACTTGTTATCTAAAGCTGGATGTCTAAAAACTCAGATTTCTGCAGTGGCAAAATCAAAATAAAAACCTCTATAAATCTCCGAGAAGAACAGCTTTAAGCTCCTCGTAAGTGGAAATTGAAATGGACTTTTTTTCCTGATTCATCACCGCTTTGATTTGTGCTGGAAGTTCGATTTGTTCAGGAATCACTTGTTCCACAACGTCCAGAAACTTGGTAGGGTGAGCGGTTTCCAAAAAAACACAGTGGGTATTGGGATGGTCTTTTTGGTAAGCTTCTGCTGCCAGAAAGCCAATGGCACCGTGAGGGTCTGCAGTGTAATTGTAAGACTCATAAAGCCTTTTCATACTCTCCAGAGTTTGCTGATCTGAAAAACTAAAGGAAGTCAGGTTCGATTTTAAAACCTGAAATTCATTTTTAAAGATTTCCTGAATCCTTACAAAATTGCTTGGGTTGCCTACGTCCATAGCATTACTGAGGGTCTGTATCGTCGGCTTTGGTGTGTAATCTTCTGATTCCAGATACTCGGTCACGACCTGATTGCTGTTGTTGGCGGCGATAAAATGATGAACTGGCAGACCGAGTTGCTGGGCCATAAAACCGGCACAGATATTTCCAAAGTTACCACTTGGCACAGAAAACACAATGTTTTTATGATGCTTATGAAGTTGCTGGTAGGCAAAAAAGAAATAAAACATCTGAGGCAACCAGCGCGCCACATTGATGGAATTGGCGGAGGTGATCTGAACTTTATCGGTGATGGACCTGTCTAAAAATGCCTGCTTAACCATGTCCTGGCAGTCGTCGAAAACACCGTCAACTTCCAGGGCGGTGATATTCTGACCCAGCGTAGTGAGTTGTTTTTCCTGAACCTCACTGACTTTACCGCTGGGATATAAAATCACCACATGGATACCCTCGACACCTAAAAACCCGTTGGCAACGGCACCACCGGTATCTCCTGAGGTGGCTACCAAAACAGTGGTTTCTTTCTTTTGATCCTGCCTTGAAGAATCACGCAGGCTGGCCTGATTGAAGTAACTTAAACATCGCGACATGAATCTGGCACCTACGTCCTTAAACGCCATGGTAGGACCATGAAATAACTCCAACGAGGATATGCTGTCGTTGATATTCACAACAGGAAAATCAAAGCACAAGGTCTCTTTAATGATCTTTTTAAGTTCGACTTCTGGTATTTCCGGACTCACAAACTGCTTAATCACTTCAAAAGCAATGGCATTGTGAGATAGATCTGAGATGGAAGCATAGAAAGAGGCCGGCAGCTTCTGGATAGAGGTCGGGAAATACAAACCTTTATCGGGTGCCAGACCTTTGATGACAGCTTCTTTAAAAGACGTATTAGGTGCGTTGTGATTGAGGGAGTAAAAATCCATGACTTAGACTTTATTAACTTATGGTTTGAATGCCTTCTTTATTGATTTTGGACGAATAAGTTTCAAATTGAAGGTTTGAACTTTTGTAGACCTTTCGCATAGCAGCCTCTACACTTCTGGCTGAATTTTCACCTTTTGTAACCGCGAACATAGACGGACCAGAGCCGGAAATCCCAAAACCTAAAGCACCCTGCTTTAAGGCCGCTGTTTTTACCTCATCAAAATGAGGAATGAGCTGACTTCTAAAGGGTTCTACCACTACATCCTGAAGTGAGCGCTGTAACAGCGAATAATCACTGGTATGAAGGGCATGAACAAGACTGCCAAGATTGGCCCATTGCGTGATTGCCTTTTGCATAGGAATCTCTTTTGGCAAAATAGCCCTTGCCTCTGCCGTTTTGATTTCGATTTGAGGATGGATAATGACCGCATAAAGCTCGTCTGGTGTTGGTAGATTCAAAATCTCTAATGGATTCAAACTCTTTACCAGGACAAAACCTCCAAAAATGGCCGGGGCCAGATTATCTGCATGCTCACTTTGGCTAGCCACAGCCTCACCTTTCATGGCAAATGCTGTGAGTTGGGTTTTGTTGTAAGGTCTGCCCAAAAGCTCATTGATAGCAAAAACACTTCCTGCGGCACTGGCAGCACTACTCCCAATACCACTCCCTGGCTTTATACGCTTGTAAATTTCAATTTCAAATCCAAAGTCTGGCTGGAAGTCGTCGATTAATGCCATCGCAGAAACCCCAGCCACATTTTTTTCTGTCTCGTAAGGCAAGTCGTAGCCTTCAATTTTGGTGATGGAAATTCCTTGCTGGGGAGTCGTTCTCACCAGCATTTCATCACCAATATGGTCCAGACAAAAGCCTAAGACATCGAAACCACAAGCGACATTGGACACCGTCCCCGGAGAAAAAATTCGAATTTCTTTATTCAAAATAGAAGTTGATTTTATTTATTGCTAACTCTGATGATATCTGCAAATAATCCGGAAGCCGTCACATCTGCCCCAGCACCAGCACCTTTTACAATGATGGGTTGTTCTGGGTATCTGTGAGAATAAAACATCACGATATTGTCTTTTCCTTCCAAATTATAAAACGGGTGTCCCTGAGGAATTTCTTTAAGACCTACTTTTGCTTTTCCGTCATTGAATTCGGCGACATATTTCAATTGAGAATTATTAGCTTCGGCAGAGCTGAATAACTTCTGAAAATGCGCTTCATCCTCGATTAAGGTTTCAAAAAAATCATCTACTGTATCGCTTTCCAAATTTGCTTTAGTTAAAAAGGAGTCGTTTTCGATATCTTCAAGATTCATGTCGTAGCCGCTTTCTCTGGCAAGAATAAGAATTTTTCTAGCCACATCTACTCCACTCAAGTCTATTCTTGGGTCTGGTTCTGTAAAGCCTTCTTTCTGAGCTTCTTTCACCACATCGTGAAATTTGGTAGAACCGTTGAAATTATTGAACACAAAATTTAAACTCCCAGAAAGCACCGCCTGTATGGAGGTTACCTTATCTCCAGAGGCCACGAGGTTACCTAAGGTATCGATTATCGGCAAACCTGCGCCCACATTGGTTTCAAACAAGAAAGAGGCATTGTATTTTTTGGATAAATTTTTGAGTGTTTTGTAATTCTGAAATTCACTGGAACAGGCTATTTTATTGCAGGCAACCACTGAAATACTTCTTTTTAAATAGTCCGCATACATTTGAGATACAGCTTCACTTGCCGTAATGTCTACAAAAATGCTGTTCCGCTTGTTGAGTTGAGTGGCTTTCTCCAAAAATCCATCCAAAGAAGACGTCTCTCCCCGTTCTAAATGGTCTTTCCAGTTTCCTAAGTCTATGCCTTCTTCATCGAAATACATGTTCTTGGAATTTGAAATTCCCATCACTCTCAGATTGATTCTCAGTTCATTTTTGAGGAATTTGCGCTGCTGTTCAATTTGAGAAATTAAGCGATGTCCGACATTTCCTACTCCAGTTATAAAAACATTGAGTTGCTTGGTTTTAACTTCAAAAAAGGTTTCATGCAATGCGTTTAAGGCTTTTTTTACATCGTTTTGCAAGATGACTGCTGAAATATTTTTTTCTGAAGCCCCCTGAGCAATAGCCCTTACATTGACATTATTTTTCCCTAAAGCACTAAACATTTTACCGCTGATGCCCTGGTGATTTTTCATACGATCCCCCACTAAAGCGACAATTGACAAGTTTTTTTCGACATCTACTGGTCGAATTCTATGCGTTGAAATTTCATATTCGAAACATTGGTTGACAGAAGTCACGGCCAAATCGGCATCCGATTCAGATATTCCAAAACAAATCGAATGTTCCGATGAAGCTTGCGTTATAAAAATGACATTGATTTTTTCTAAAGCTAAAACCTCGAATAATCGTTTCGAAAAACCAGGAATACCCACCATTCCGTTGCCTTGTAAAGTGAGTAACGCGATGTTGTCTACACTTGTAATTCCACTTACACTTCCTGAGGTTGAAGTGGAATGTGTTTTAATTAAAGTCCCTTTATCTTCAGGCTTTAATGTGTTTTTAATCAGAATTGGAATTTCTGAGTCCAAGGCTGGCTGAACGGTTGGAGGAAATAATACCTTAGCTCCAAAATGCGAAAGCTCCATAGCTTCCTGATAAGATAAAACTTCGATAGGAGTAGCCTGTTTTACCAGTTTTGGGTTGGCAGTGTACATGCCACTCACGTCTGTCCAGATTTCAAGTCGTTTTACTTTAAGTGCAGCTGCTAAGATGGACGCCGTAAAATCAGAACCACCACGACCTAGGGTAGTGATTTCTCCAAGATTGGATTTAGCGACAAAACCTGGTAAAACGGTAAGTTGGTGAGCGGTTTTAAAATAGTCTTTAATATTTTTATTAGTGATCAGGTAGTTGACTTCAGCTTTGGTGAAACTGGAATTTGTCACAATAAGCTCCTGACTGTTCTTGCGAACAGCATCAATGCCTCTATGTTTAGCTACTTCAGTAATGATAAAAGATGACATCAATTCACCAAAACTCGTAAGTTTGTCTGATGTTTTTGGGGTTAACTCATTAATGAGATAGATTCCATCTAATAGGTTTTTTAAATAGCTCAGTTCCTCTTCCAGGTACTCCAAAACGTAATCATTATCCTTTGGAATTAACTCTGAAACCAGTGATAAATGTATCTTTTTAATGTCGTCAAATTCAGCAGCAAAAGACTCATTTTTTTCTAAGGCCAGCTGGCCAGCTTTAAGAAGTTTATCCGTAATTCCGCCAACTGCTGAGACTACACAAACCACTTTTCCATGTTTTGAATACCGATCAAGTATATCTACAACTTGATGTATTCGCTTTGAACTTCCTACAGAAGAACCTCCAAACTTTAGTACCTCCATCACTTTTAATTTTAAAATTCCTTTTTGAGGATATTTAGTTAAAAACAGTTAAAACAATTTACAAATGACGGCATATTTATTCTTAAACAAAAGACTCTTTATACATTTTATCGAAGATTGAATTAAAATGAATTTAGATCTGATTTCGTTAATGGATCCATATTTTTATAGGTTTTGACTGAACATCTTTTAATGCTCATATCGACCTAAAGACTTAATACGTAGAGGAAAGATTATTGATTTAATTCACTTTCCTGGTCTTTTTATTGCTAATCATCTTAACCATGTTTTCTTAGATGCTGTTGAGCATTATTCTTTCTTGTTATGATGATTTGAATTAAGATAATGTTCTCTAATCATATCTCGTCCAAAGTCTCCGTCAAAATCTCGCCAGACTGTATGAATGTGATTGGCATTGTTCTGGGTGTTGTCAAACTCTATCAGAAAGGATTTTCCCTGAATTCTGTAATAATGTCCTTTTCCTTTTATTAAAGAGCCTGCCCAACCAAATCTGATTTCATCAAATTCTTCATCATTGATCTTTTTCTCCCGTTTTAAAGCAAGAGGCTGAGGAATCGAACTTAAATATTCGCTTATCAGTTGTTTTAATATGTTTTTTTGTTCAGCGTTTAATTTAGTTGCTTTAATGCCTACAGGTCTCAAGGGACCCACTTCGATCGCATTTGTTGTGACGATATCCTCAAAAGAAGCATTTTGAAAAATTGCGACCTTCTTTTGCTGGTTAGAAAGTGAGTTTAACAATTCGAAGGCCCCGTCTTCTTCTCTTTGCAGTACCCTTTCGCCTTTTCTGCTACCCTCCGTGATAGTGGCCGGATTGGCTCCAAAGAATCTTGGTGTCGTTGATATTTTCCCGTTTGAAATTGTAAAGTTCAATGATACATGGTGTCCTTCAAAGGACCAAGCCCAAAGGCTATCTGTCCTGGGGTCGCCATAGACAGCAATATAGTAAGCCCCATCATCTCTGAATTCAGGATCGCCTCCCAATTCTATCAAGACATTTTCTAAATCAATAATTTCCCGAGTCTTGTCATACCCTGACTCACTCAAAAATGACTGTAGCATTTGAGAAAATTTCTCTTTCTGACTGCCATTTAATTCATCGATTATTAACCCAGTTCTCGGTAACATTTTCGCCGGCAAATAGTGCCAGAAATTTCTTGACGTATCATCCAGAGGCATCATAAGCATGCTTAATTGCTCATTGTTCAAGGATTCCAAAAAACTTATCGTTGGATCATTTTTATTTAAACCTATCAGACCAAATGATAAGGCTATTGCTAAAGCTAAGAGTGTGATTTTTTTCATTTGTGTTTAGATTTTTTATTTTAAAATAATGACTAACAGCTATTCTAATGGAAATGCTTAAAGTTTTCATGCATTACCTTAACTATTTGATATGATGAAATATACAGCTTTCTAAGCGAACCAAAGCCATAATTAACTAGATGATTAAAATTGTACTACAACATCTGGAATTTATCACTATAACCATCAAAAACATAATCCACAAAATCACATAAAATCAATCCTCCCGGAAATAATCCTTCAAAAATCCATATGGATCCTTTCTTCATAAATTCTTGTTATTGCAGGGATTTAGCAGATTTCAACAATAAATTTCTGGTGGCCTTGATCCCCTCTTTTTCAGGTAAACGATCGCCTTCATATTCAACTCCAATATAGCCTTTATAACCAGAATCCTTGATCAATTTTACGATACGCGGATAATCTAAAGTAGTCTCGTTCCCATTTTCATCAAAATCATAAGATTTGGCACTTACTGCTTTGGCTTTGGTTAACATCGTTTCAATACCTTCATATTTATTTGGATATTCTTCAATACATTGCCCCCATCTTTCTCCATTTTCACGTTGAATACACCAATTACCAAAATCTGGCAATGTCCCGCAATTTTCCATATCAACCTGTTTAACAGCTTCCATTAAAACAGGTACATCAGATGATAACCAACCATGATTCTCACACAATATATTGATGTTTTTAGTAGATGCATAGTCAGATAGTTTTTTTAATCCATCTACAACGGCAGGAATCCAAAGTTCTGGATCATTTGTACCAAAAGTATTTACTCGTATAGAATGACAGCCTAATTCCTGAGCAGCATCTACCCACTTTTTATGATTTTCTACTGCTAAATTCCTGGCTTCTTCATCAGGATCTGCGAGATCACCCTCGCCATCTACCATAATTAAAACGTTTTGCATTTCAGCATTTTCACTTACAACTTTTAAGCTATCAATCACCGCATCAAAACCCAATTTTTCAATTTCATCAGAATAGATTTGATTTACATATTCTAAACCTTCAAAGCCATTTTCTTTAGCAATTTCAGCAAATTTAAATGGATTCACACCCTGCTCATTAAACGTTCTGTGTAATGACCATTGTGCTAAAGACAATTTAAAAAAAGGATCTTCTTTTTTAATTTCTTTGGATTGTGCTTGTGCCTCTTTTTCCTGATTTTTCTTGCAAGAATAGCTTGAAATTAAAAACAACACTGTTAAAAAGTAGCTTATTGACTTAGGTACTTTAATTTTCATCTTCTATAAATTTTATGGGTTAGTTGAGTTTGAAAAAAATCAAACATTTTCAAAACGCAAATTAATCAATTTAGCAAATAAAGTGTATTTTCACGTTCTTTTTTAAAGAATCCCCATGCTTAATTTGATTTAAATGTAATGAATGAAAATGACATATATTCTATAGAAGGTCAATATGACTCAATCGTTGTAGGAACTGGGATTTCTGGTGGATGGGCTGCAAAAGAACTTTGCGAAAATGGCTTAAAAACTCTAGTCCTTGAGAGGGGACGAATGGTTAAGCATATTGAAGATTATCCAACTGCCTTTAAAGATCCATGGGATTTTCCAAATGGTAATGTCCCTACACGAGATATCATAGAACGCAAACCAAAACAACATCGAACGGGTTATGTTACAAAACCTGCCATAGAGCATTTTTTTGTTGATGATGTAAAACACCCGTACAATGAAAAAAGAAGATTTGACTGGATAAGAGGCTACCATGTTGGAGGACGATCTATTACATGGGGAAGACAGAGTTACAGGCTAAGCGATATCGATTTTGAAGCCAATAAAAAAGAGGGCATTGGAGTTGATTGGCCAGTGAGGTATAATGACATTGAACCCTGGTATGATAAGGTAGAAAAATTTATTGGTATTTCTGGAGAAAATTTAGGTCTGAAACAATTACCAGATCAAAAACTCCTTAAGCCTATGAATTTAAATTGTGTTGAGGAAGAGTTAAAATCAAAAATGGCTCAGAATTTTGATGATGGAAGGTTGCTTACCATTGGCAGAGTAGCTCATATTACGGAAGGCACAAAACCTGGCATGGGTAGAGCTGCATGTCAATATAGAGACAGATGCGCTAGGGGTTGCCCTTATGGTGCATACTTCAGTAGTAATTCTTCCACTCTTCCAACAGCTGAAGCTACTGGTAACATGACTTTAAGGCCAAACTCCATTGTCCACGAAGTCCTTTATGATGAAATTACAAAGAAAGCAATAGGGGTAAAAGTCATAGATGCTGAAACCAAAAAAAAATATATTTATAAAGCAAAAGTCATTTTTTTGTGTGCCTCTGCAATGGCTACTGCCTCTATATTGTTGCAATCTAAATCTAAGCGTTTTCCCAATGGTTTGGGTAACGATAGTGGCGAATTAGGACATAATATCATGGATCATCATTTTCATGTTGGTGCTAGGGCTAAAGCAGATGGATTTGAAGATAAAATCAATAAAGGCAGAAGAGCAAATGGTCTGTATATACCAAGGTTTAGAAATCTTGGTGGAAAAACAGATATGAAGGAATTTAAAAGAGGCTATGGCTATCAGGGTGGCGCATCAAGGTCTAGCATTTCAGAAATGGTAGCCGAATTGAAATATGGTCCAGAACTAAAAGAAGCTATTTTGAAGCCCGGAGAGTGGAACGTTAATTTACTGGCTTTTGGTGAGACCTTACCAAATCACGACAATAAAATGTACCTTGATTATAAAAGATTAGATGATTGGGGTTTGCCGACAATAACCTTCGATGCAGCCCTTGGAGAAAATGAACTTGCCATGCGGAAGGATATGCAGAATCAAGCTGTAAAAATGTTAGAATCGGCTGGGTTTAAAGATGTTGAAGGTTACGATATCAAACCTAAGAAGGCCTTGGGCTTGGGAATACATGAAATGGGTACAGCCAGGATGGGTAAAGATCCTAAGACTTCTGTCCTTAACAAACATAATCAAATTCATGATTGTACAAACGTTTATGTAACTGATGGGGCATTTATGACCTCCTCTGGTTGCCAAAACCCATCTTTAACTTATATGGCTTTTACTGCAAGGGCAGCCAACCACGCTGCTACACAACTTAAAACTAATAACACACCATAATTGTAAACATGAAAAGACGAGAGGCCCTCAAAAACATCGGTTTTGCAACAGGCTTTCTAGTTGTTACACCAACAATTATTAGCATTCTACAAAGCTGTGACAGTGATATTAAAAATTGGAAGCCCATTTTCTTCACAGTAGAACAGGGTGTTGTCTTAACTAGATTAGCAGATGTCATTTTACCTAAAACCACAAAGCTACCTTCCGCTACAGATTTAAATGTACCACAATTTATAGATAGATACGCGAATGAGGTTCTAGATAACGAAAGCCAAAACAACATGAAAATTGCTTTTGATAAAATCATTTACATATTAAAAGCAAATGAAGAAATTTCTATTAACGATATTACTGACAATGAGTATAAGGCATTACTGGATAAGCATTTAGTATTAAGTGATGGAATTAATCCTGAAAAAGATGAAAATCCATCCCTAACAACCTCATCAAAATCTGAGTTTTTAAATTATATCAAATGGATGTGCATAACTGCTTACTTAACAACGGAAGAAATTGGTGAGAATGTTTTAGTCTATGACCCAATACCCACAAAATATTATACCGGTGATTTACAGGAATTAACAGGAGGTATCTCATATTCCTTATAAAATAACTGGATTCAAGTACTTAGTGTATTGTATTTTAGAATAGTTGGTCTGGATTTACAAGATCATTTAAATTTTCTCTTAAATCTTTATCTAATAAACTTAACCCATATTGATAAGACGCATTCATCCACCCAAAACCAGATGGGGTGATGTAATCAAATTCTGTCCCTACATTTCCATATTCTGCATAAACTTTATGAGTTCGATTTACAACATCATATTTCTCGGGAATAGTTCCATTATATTCAGTCGCATTTTTGGTAATCATCCATAACCATCGGTAAATAAATTCTTGAGCCACTTCATCATAGCCGTAATTCATAAGGCCTTTCCAGATCAACATCTGGTGAGGGGCCCAGCCGTTTGGATAATCCCACTGACGCGCTACATCGCTAGTGGCAAATCTTTCAACTGATGCTTTTGAAGACGATAATACACCTCCTTTAGCTTTTAAAGTTTCAAGAAGTCGATTTTTAAGGTGTTCTGCCTGTTCTTCTGAAGCTAATTCTGCCCAAAGAGGGTAATAATTTGTAGCCGATTCATAAACTAAAGGTTCTTGAGTTTGAATATTATAATCGTAAAAGGAATTATTAGCTTCATTCCAAAGGAATTTATTTACCAATTCTTTTCTTCTATCAGCTTTATCAAGCCAATACACAGAATTAAAGCTTTGGTTGTTATATTCAAATGAATTGTCAAAATAAGTTCTGATAAGATAAGCAAAGTCATTTTCATATTTATATAAAAGACTGTTCAGCGCAACCGTATTAAGATCAGCACAAACACCATCTAAGCGCCATGTAGTATCATGACCGCTCTCTCTAAGACTTCTATCGTGAAGAAAGTACTCGTCTAATTCTTTGCTGTTTATATTTTGATTTTGATAGGCTTTAATAAACTCATCTAAAGGCATATCATATGTATCTGCAAAAGGCTGAAGCTGTTCATCAAAATGACCAGGCTCAGTTTCGGGCGGAATCCCAATGCCTTCAGCATAATATCTATTTAAACCGTTTTCTGTCAATTTTTCATCTTTTACCATCCAGACCTCGAAATATTCTTTCATGGCAGCTTTGATCATTTTTCTTAACCAGGCCTTATTATTTTGATTTAAACTTTCATAAGTCTCAGTTATGAAAGAAGTTAGGAAAGGTGGTTGACTTCTCGTAAGATAATAACTCCGATTTGCATTTAAGATTTTTCCATAATGTTCTATTTGATAAGCAAAGTTTTCTACCATGGCTTTAGATAAGTCTTCTCTTCCATCGATATTAAGCCCAACTCCCTCAAAATAAGAATCCCAACCGTACATTTCGTTAAATCGACCACCAGGTACTACAAATGGAAGACCTTTGCCATCTTCAATTTTAAGACTCAAAATACCTGGTTTGTCGTTAATCGATTTGACATATTCTGGTGAAATATTTTCAGGTAAAATGACGACTTTAAAATTCTCAAAATCAGTTTCCAAATTTTTAAAATAAGCAATCCCAACAGAATCGGTAGAAGGAACGTATAATCTTCTCATTAAACTGTCTGAAGCTTTTGTGTCTGTCAATATATTTTCCAACCCTTCTCGGTCAACTCTTCGTGTAAGATTATCCCAATATTTTGTTTTAATCAAACGGGATAGACGGTCTGCTGGTTGTTCCTTAACGCGTTGAATATCAATCTGAATTTTAGACAAACCTTTGTTCTTAGCTATGGCTAATTCTTGAAGCAAATTTGACAAGTAATAAGTGCTCTCTATTAGGACTTCTTCACCATCTGTTGTTTGCACAACAAACGACTTATCACCAGTATCTTCTATTGTGATTTTTTTATCATTATCGGTATCTTCATCGTTTTCCAAAGCCGATAAGGTTTGCTCAACATTGACGTTTAAAACTTCATGATCATTGTTATTCTGGCAACTAACTAAGACCAGGATAAAGATTATATAATTAAGGTTTATTTTTTTCATGGCACAAAAATTAATTGAGTTCTTTTAACGGCATATACACTTCTGTTTTCCATAACCTGTCATCTCCCCCCTGCATAGGGTTATTATAAAAAACTTCTACAGGTGTTTTATCTACTTCTATAGAGTTTTCTTTAGCGTATTTCAGCAAGGCATACCACGCCCTATCAGAAGAAATATAGTTTCCGTGATAAGTAGCTTTGATTGATTTTTGACCATCAAGATTTTTAAATTTAACAGAAGGATGTTCCGGCAATGAATCTTGCTTCACTATTGGGAAGCAGAAATTATAGTGAATACTGTCTGTTTCAATGTCCCAATCAACTATTTCAATTATAGGGCTGCCATTCAGTTTTATTCCACTTTCAAGAAGAACTGAACTCAATAAACCATAGTTTGACATCATGCCTTTCGCCTTTTGGAATTGTTTTGCTTTTACAGGAATATAAGCACAATAGGTAGATGGTGACTTGCTCTCACCATCAATTTTTATATCATGAGCTTTTAAATGATCTTCTAAAACTTTAATGAAACTCTGAATCTTTAGTTTTGATTTTTTGCTAACGTCTGTGGTTTGAAATAAATCTAAAAATCTTGATTTAAAATTACTTTTAGTATCGAGAATTCCAATACTTACTTCTGTTATCGAATCATTTACGGGTGAAAACTTCCAATTATAGATATGAGATGTGTTCTCAAAATCAATGCGCTGTTTAATTGAATTTATGGATTTACTCTCTATAATCTCAGAATCTTTAAGGCTAATTGACCAAGCTTTTACAGTTTGATTAATTGTACCTGGGAGTGTTTTATAATCAAAAGTTACTGTATCCTCATAAGGCTTAAAAAAATACCAGGAAGCACTTAAAATAAAAACGGCTGCCACACCATATAAAATTAGTTTTGAAAACTTATTATTCATTAGACATATTCAATTTATCAATCATAAAATCACCTAAATCATTTCCTTGTTTTGCTCCCACTTCTATGGCAGAACGAAAATGAATACCACCATACAATCTACTTATGGTGGCTTCTTGTGCTGCTGCCTCAAAAGATTTAAAACTTCTTACTGGAAGTCCAAATTCAACCTCTGTATTATCATCAAACTGAAAGTCTTTGCCGAAAATTGAAGTTAATACCGTTGAAGCTGCATTTGAAACAACCGAGTGTCCACTTGTATATTCAGGAAAAGGAGGTGTCTGAAGGATAGGTTTCCAATTATCATTAAAATGCTTATTGATAAGCGTTTCTGGACGTACCAATTTACTTCTATATTTTTCATCCCAGCAGCTTATGAAGGCGTCAAAAATAGCTATGGAAGTTTTCGTGTAAGCAAAAATGGTTTCTGATACGTTAAAATCACTTTTTTTACTGGCAATTTTAGTGATTCCAATCCAGTGCGCACCTGGTGTGATTTTTTTTGTTGCAAACATTAAATGGCCTCTTGTAACCGAAACGTAGGGATTGCAATCCCAAAACTGAGCTATAGCTATTTCTTCAGAAGTATCACCTTTTTCCGTAATCGCATTACTCACATCATAAACTTCTTTCAATTCTTTATAAAACTTACTATCCTTTTTCATAGAAAAATTTGGTGGTGGAATAGGTTTAAACTGACTTGCAGAATCGAGGAGGAAAGGTCTAATTTTATTCCAATGGGGCTCTATACCATTCATATAGGCTGGAGGCGTAGGTTGCCACTTAGACATGTCTTCTGTGTTTATGGTATATTTAGACATGGTCCGGGTTTGCTTGTAGTTATCTTTACTCATCCACTCGCTAAAATGCTCCGAGACTTCTAAAGCATAAGCTTTGGAAGCATCAAAAACAACAGGATTTTTATTTTCCCAAACCTGGTAAAGACTGTCTCTATAGGAGATCATCTTGTCTTCAGAAAAAATCAACTTTCTGCTTAAATCTATATGAGTGATAAGCGCCGCTAAGTCGTAGTTTAAGTTTTTATCAGATTTCGGTCTGGGTATTTCCTTTAGTTGGCTAACCTGGCCACTTAAAGAGTTGTATTTACCATCCCTTAAAGCAATAATTTCATAAGCTGCAATATTAGGATAAGCAAAAACCCGGCTTGCTACAGGTGGAGAAAAAATATCATGAATCATGATACCAACAACTTTATCTACTGAATTGTGAAAATGGTCTGGTGTTATAACAATAGGCTCATCATTTTTACACGAACTAAGCAATGCAAAAACAGCTATATATATACATCTTTTCATCATTTTAGTAGTTTTCATCATTAATTTGAATTTCGTAAACCTCATTTCTGGCGTTATGTATAGTAACTAGTAAAAAAGGTTGATTTTTTAAGTAAATTATGCTTAAATCTCTAATCTCTTTTTTAGCAAAATCTATACCTAAGCCAGATCCCAATTTTATAGTTTTTTCGTCAATGATTAATGCTCCAGAAAAAGCATCTAATCTTCCATGAAAAGGAGTTAATCCAAAATAATTACCTCCGGCCAGTATGGCCTCTCTATCGTTATTTTCAAACTTGAAATTTAAAAACGTTGTAATGGGTGCAACTTGTAAATCAGTTTTGAAAGGGATAAATTTAAAATTTCCATCTGTGTTTTCTAAATAACCAGATTTTAATTGATTTACTTCCAAAACTTTTGCCTTATCCAGCATTTCCTTATCTAAAACATTTTCTATTGGCTGTCCTGCAAAAGATTTGTAAGATGTGAATTTTTTCCTCAAAAACACCAATTGACTTGCCAAATTATCTAGACCCAAAACAGGATAATAAGATTTGTCTTTCTCTATACATACTATTGTTTCTGTAGTACCATTATCATCAAAATCTGAATAATACAGTTTCATAGGGTATTTTTCTGCGGCCTTAAATTTTGTATTTATTCCCCAATTTCCAAGTAAATAATCTGTATCCCCATCATTATCTATATCAAAAGGGTGTATAGCTTGCCATAAACCATTTAAGTTTTCGACTAAATCAACTTCATCAAAATGATCTCCGCTATTTTTAAAGAACTTTGGAGACATCCATTCACCAACGAGGATTAAGTCAGTTAAACCATCGTCGTCAAAATCGCTCCAAATAGCATCTGTTATCATTCCTGCATTCTCAAAAGGATTTGGTTCTAATAATGAAAACTCACCCTTGGTATTTATCAATACATAAGATGCCGGTATATTTCCAAAATCATTGCTGATCGTGGAGTTACCTACAAAGATGTCCAAATCACCGTCATTATCAAAATCAAATGGCTTTATGACTGAGGCATTTTGAAAATAGTCAGGCAAATCTTTAGACTTAAATGTTCCTTCTTTTTGCACATAATAACTGTCTGCCAGCTGACTTGAAGTGCCGGAAAAATCTGCACCTCCAGTACCTACAAACAGGTCGTTTTTGCCATTACCAGTAAAATCTGCTATGGCAGCAGAAACGTCTTCTTTGATGGAATCTTTAGAAATTGATAAAAAACTGTAAGGCTCGTAAGTGGAATCTTTTTGGAGGAAAACTTTAGAAGTTCTGTATTTGGAACCACCAAAAAAAACATCGCTTTTTCCATCGCCATCTAAATCTCCTATTGCAACAGCAGGTCCTTTATTAGAAACCTGATACGGTATTAATTTTTGCCTCATAAAATCGATATAATTATCTTCTTCATGAGTAAAGTCTATGCCTAAGTTATCCTCAACTTTTTTAAACAGCTTTTGTTTTGATTTTTTATAAATTATAGGTTGAGTGTCAGTAGGTTTTACGACTATAGTTTGGTTAGTAGAAACATTTTTCTGGATTTGAAAGCTTTGGTCTGGCCAAACAATTTTTAAAGAATCAATAGTTTTAAGAGTATCAAATCCAAAGTGTATGATAGGTTCTGATGAAGATTGGAAGCCTCTTGAAGTATAGTTTTCCTTAAATTGGAGTTGATTGTTGTAATAAGCATATACTTTTGCTCCAATAGCAAATGAATTAGGGTTTAAATATTCAAGTTTGATTTTTAGATAATTTGATTTCGAATTTGTTTGGTTCTCTAAAACTGTAACTTCTTCATTTAAATTACTCACTACAAGATCTAAATCGCCATCATTATCCAAATCTCCCATAGCTGAAGCTGTAGAAGCAGTTAATTTATTTTCTGAAATCCAGGACTCCGAAGTATTCTCAAACTTTAAATTTCCCTTACCCTTAAACATATAATTAGATGCTTTGCCAGATGGCATTTTAGAAAGGGCTTCATTGTCTACCAAATTTGTTTTACTTATTTTTTCTTTAATTTGTTCGTTTGATACAAAATTTATATAATCCAAATCATTTGGACGTCTTAAAATTCCATTGGTTATAAAAAGGTCTTGTTCTCCATCTTGATTAAAATCAGCAAATAAAGCACTCCAGCTCCAGTCTGTAGAAGCCACTCCACTTAACAGTCCAACTTCTTTAAAATTATTATCAGCTTGATTGATTTGCAGCATATTTCTAGAATATTGATAGTAATATCCAAAATTTTTGATGCGTATTTTTTCAACCTGATAATCCTCGTCATCCAAAGATGATTTCACAATTTCTTCCTCTTCTGCGAGCATATCCAGAGTAAACAAGTCTGATAAGCCGTCATGATTGATGTCAGCTGCATCAATACCCATTGTAAAACGAGAAGTGTGACCGAAGTAGGAGGTCAATTCATTAGAAAATGTACCATCCCCATTATTTATATAGTAGTAATCATCTTCATGAAAATCATTCCCCACATAAATATCCGGATATCCATCCTGATTAAAGTCTGCAACCGAAATTCCTAATCCGTAACCATTGGCTCCCCCATAAATTCCAGCTTCTTCACTAACATCTATAAACTTACCATTATCATTCCTCATAAGTTTATCCCCGGTCTGATCATTGCGCTTGTTTCTCAAATTTGAATTGCCAAATGATTCTGAAGTATGAACAGCATGATTGAGCAGGTACATATCCAAGTCTCCGTCTAAATCATAATCAAAAAAAACAGCAGTAGAACTAAAAGAATCAAAATCCAAACCAAATTCTGACGCTGACTCCGTAAAAGTACCATCTCCATTGTTAATGAACAATTCGTTATGCCCTCTAAAGCCATTGATTCCGACCACTGCACAAACGTAAATATCGAGAAAGCCATCACCATTGACATCTGCCATTACAACACCAGTATTCCAAGAGCTATTCCCTTCAATATTTGCAGTTTTGGAAATATCTTCGAATTTTAAATTTCCTTGATTGAGGTATAATTTGTTTTTTACCTGGTTTCCAGAAAAGAAAATATCAGGCAACCCGTCATTATTAATATCACCAATAGCCACACCTCCTCCATTATAGAAGTACATATAGTCAAGAATATTGACGTCCTGAGTTTCAGTAATTTGATTTACAAAAGAAATGTTTGTTCTCTCAGAAGAGGCATTTTTAAAAACAAAATCCTCTTTTTGCTGACAAGAAAAGAGAAAAAACAAAGCCAATACCAGACCGAAATTATTTTTTGAGCTCAAATATTTTAGGTTTTTCATTATTAATTACAACTATAATATACGTTTCACCATCTTTCCCTTTAATTTTTTGAATGTGTTTTATTTCATTTTTTACAAAAAAACCAGAGGTTGAATAATCTTGCCATTCAAAATTATTCTCTTTTTTATTTAAAAACAAAGACCCATAGTTAGCATCCAGCCTGGAAAATTGAGGTTTAAATTCAAAATCATTACCTCCCATTAGAATGTCTTCAAAACCATCTTTATTGACGTCTAACGTAATGATACTATTTACAGAAGAAAACTGAGCTCTTGGCGGCATTTCTTTAATGTCAAAATTACCGTCTCCATTATTTATAGCTACTGCAGATTCTGAAATATTTACTTTTTTAACCAATGTATTTTTTATGGTTTCTTCTGAAAAAAGCTCTTGGATAGTTTTTTGTGCATATTCTGAGGCTTTTATGTTTTGCTTTTTTAAAGACACTATCTGCCCGGTCAGTTCTTTTTTCATGTGAAGTGGATAATCTCCACCATTAATATGTCTTGTAAGAATTTGTTCTATAGTGCCATTATTATCAAAATCATTTACCCACATTTTCATGGGTTGGTCTTCATTAGCTTTATAGAGTGTATTGCTGCCCTGGTTACCTAAAATCAAATCTATATCACCGTCATTGTCAATATCTGTAGCTGTAACAGTATTCCACCAGCCTTGATAATCATCCAAATCTGTAGTTAATTTAGTTAAGCCCCGACCTGAGTTTTTATAAATATTCACCCCTCCCCAGTCTGAAACTGTTATTAAGTCTTTCTTTTGATCACCATCCATATCTTCCCAGATGGCATGAGTAATCATACCAGCATCTTTTACATCGAAAGCATAACGCTCTGTTACATCTTCGAATTTCCCGTCGCCTGTGTTTTCAAGAAATAAATGATTTGGATTGATGCCATAAGTACCTACTACACTTCTTGAACCTATAAAAACGTCCATATCCCCATCACCATCAAAATCGTATGGAGCTATAGTTGAAATATTGTCATTGGTAAAAGGTAAATCCATACTCGATTTTGTAAAACGACCCTTGCCGTCATTTAGATATAATCTTACCTTATAATCTTCCTGCTTACCGACTTCATTACCACTATTACCGACCATCAAATCTAAATCTCCATCATTATCTACATCAAAAAAAGCCGCGGCGGTATCCTCTAATTCTGCATCTTTTAAAAATAAATCTGAATTCGATTTTACCAATTCTCCCTTGCCTTTATTTAAATATAAGACAGCTCTTTGATTTTTACCTCCACCTATAAAAACATCCTCATAACCATTGTTATTAACATCTGCAGTGGCTAGGGCTGGTCCTTCCTGAGATATTTTTTTAGTAATAAGTCCTTCATAATCAAAATCTGAATAATTGTTTTCTATATGTGAAGTTAAATTACTTGGAACCTCTTCAAAAAAAGTTGACTTGGCTGTTGTCGTGTTTATTTTGTAATCCCGAACGGCATCTGCCTGTTTTAAACTGAGCTCTTGGTTGGTTTCTACATTGGTCAAAAGTTGCGTTTTATCATTTGGCCAAATCACCCGAAGTGAATCAATGCTTTTGAGTTCTCCCAAACCAATAGTCATTATATAATCCATAGAAGATTGAAAACCTCTGGATGGCATCTGGTCTTGTGTATATATCAAATCCTTTGCATAAATTTTGACAGAAGCCCCTATGGCAAAAGTGTTTTTTTCTCCGCCCTGAAGTTTGATGCGCAAATGATGATTTGTAGTGAGAGAATCTGTTCTGTTTTCATAAATAAAAGAAGGCATGTTTACATTATTCACCACCAAATCTAAATCACCATCGTTATCTAAATCAGCGTAAGCTGCACCATTTGAAAAACTTGGTTTGCCAAGCCCCCACTTATCAGCTTGATTGCTAAAGGTGAGATCTTTATTATTCTGATAGGCAAAATTGGGTTGTGGACGCTGTGGCATTTTGTCAATAATAGAATCTATCGCCTGTTTTTTTCCTGTTAATGCCATTTTCTGAATAATTTCATTGGCGAAAAAGTCTACAAAATCTAAATCGGTTAAGTCGTGATTAATTCCGTTGGTAACGAAAATATCCTTATAACCATCGTTATCCATATCAAACATCAATCCAGCCCAGCTCCAGTCAGTTTTGGAAACTCCACTATAATTGGCAATTTCTGAAAATGTATTGTTGCCATTATTAAGTTGCAAAGTATTTTGAATGTATTGCTGATAGAAGTCTTTACTCTGTTTCAGTTTAAAGACATTATAGCCTTCAAATTCCATGACAGATTTAATGCGTTGGTCTTCTTCCGGCAGCATGTCTGTAATGAAAATGTCTGAATATCCGTCATTATTTATATCTGCAATATCTATACCCATAGCAGATAAGGAAAGATGAGACATCCAGTTTTTTATGTCTTCAGTAAAGGTTCCATCCTGATTATTAATATACAAGTAGTCTCGCTCATAAAAATCGTTGGATATATAAATGTCCGGATATAAATCATTATTTATATCAGTAACCATCACTCCCAATCCAAATCCTATCAGACTACCGTAAATCCCGGCTTCTTCACTTACATCTACAAATTTACCATTATCATTTCTTAACAGCATATCTCCTACTCCCCTAAAAATATGAGGTACGTTTTCCCAATCCTGTGCTCTTTTATCTCTTTGGTGAGCATATCCAAGACTACTAACAGGTATATTACTATTATTTAATATGTACGCATCCAAATCTCCATCCTTATCATAATCAAAAAATGTTGCATGTGTAGAAAATCCAGTTTTGGCTAGATTATATTTATCGGCTTGTTCTGTAAAAGTGAGATCTCCATTGTTGATATACAAGTCGTTATCATGATTATTTCCTTGCATATTACCTGCATTACTCACATATATATCAAGTAAACCATCGTTATTAATATCAACCATTGTAACTCCCGTGGACCATGGCTTGTTGCCTTCAATACCAGCAGATGAAGAAATATCCTCAAACTTTAAATTCCCTTTATTTAAGTACAGTTTGTTAACCCCCATATTGGCGGTAAAATAAATATCTGGTAAACCATCATTATTAATATCTCCAATGGCTACTCCCCCTCCATTATAAAAATTACGGTATTTAAAAATATTGAAGTCTTTTTGATTGACTACCTTATTGAAAAAATCTACTCCTGTACTATCTGGATTTAAGAGTTTAAAGAGCGTATTTTCATCAACTTCCCCTGGCAGTTTAGAGTTATCTTTTGTGTCACAAGACATCAAAAAACCAATAGCCAGGAAAGTAAAAAACCTCAAAATCATATGATATTTCTTTATAATAATTATACCAATCAATATATGTAAATTTATTCTACAACAAGCGAATAACTAATTTTATCAATACAAAAAGGGGAGTATAGATATACACCCCTTTTCTATAAATAGCATCAGTATATTACAAGTTACTAATAGCCTGGATTTTGCACTAAATTAGGATTCAAAATAACTTGGGTTGCAGGTATTGGAAATAATTCACGATCCGGATTACCAATTGCACCGGGATCTTTAAACTCCCAATCTCTTGTATATTCTCCAAAACGAATCAAGTCATTCCTTCTCCAGAATTCAGTATATAACTCTCTACCTCTTTCTTCTAATAACTCTTTCTCCGTAACATTAGCAAGCGGTGAAGCATCTCGAAGAGTTCTTAAATTATTTATCATTCCAGTTATATCCTGACCAGATCTTAACATAGCTTCTGCTTTCATAAGGTAAGCGTCAGAATATCTGAAAAATATATGATGCTCTTTAAAAGCTCCATATCTAGGATTATACTTTATAAGCCTAATTCCCGAAACCTCACTGTTATCGGTTAAACTAGGAGCGTTGGTTGCAGAATTTGTAAAATCTCTTGTAAAAGCTAAAGGTGCACCACCTCTATCTTCAAGAGGAGTCCCATCTGTAGCATACTGTTGTCCTATAAGGAAGCCGTTACCTACATTTGAACCATCCACATAGCCATCACCATTATCGTCACCATTGAGCAACGGATCTGAAGCTTCACCAACAGGAATACCCATTGGAGGAACACCCCCTCTTCTTTCTTCTTGCCCGTCTATTGGGTTTCCATCGGCATCTAATCTGTTTTGTGTGGGATCACCTTCATATAAATCATAATACTCTGCTAAGGTAGAAAATCCGTTCCATCCACCTCCACCTAACTCGGTTGAATTATAATGAAGTGTGCTGAAGATTTTTGGTCCAACACTAGCTGGAATGTACCAAATAGTTTCAGAATCTGCACTAGAATTGAAAATGTCAAAATAACCATCCTGCAATTCGTAACCACTTGCAGAAATTTGATCGACTAAGTCAATCACTTTACCCATATCTGCATTATCAACAGATGTATTAGTGAAAATATGCTTATTGAGCAACACTTTAGCTAACAGAAACCTGGCAGCTGTTTTTGAAGCAGTACTATTATCGTTCCCTGCTGGAGAATCTTCCAGATTGGAAATTGCCACATTTAGATCCTCAACGATAAAATTCACAGCATCCATTTCCGTAAGAACTACTGGATCTACCGAAGGCAGAGCTTCAGTATCTCTATAAGGAACCTGACCATAATTATCTAATATGATATACATAGAAAGAGCCCTTAAGAAATGAGCTTGTGCCTTTACTTGGGGAGAAGATGATGAACGTTCATCTATAACCTCACTAGCTGAAAGTTGTAGCTGATTCCACTGATTCCACGTGTTAGTTACAAATCGATGATCTGGTGTCCATGAGTGCTGATGCAACTGTCTCCAAAGACCGTTATCACCCCAGTCAGACCCTCTGGTTGGTATTAACAACGCATCAGAAGTCACTTCAGTTAATGAATATAAATTTTCTTGTGTGCTTATAGCACCGACTAAGCTATTATACATATCATTTAAAGAACTACTTGCTTCTTCTGCAGATAGGCCGTCAAAACCAGACGTAAGAATTGAGTCGGTCTCTTCTATTTCCAAATCTGTACATGAAAATAGCACAGCAAACATCATTAAAAAGATTGCTGAGAATTTAATTTTTTTCTTCATATAATTCATAATTTTTCTGTTTTTAAAATTTTGCATTTAAACCAAAAGTCACAGTTCTAGGTCTTGGGAACGAAGTATAATCTATTCCTGCACTTGGAATACCGCTTCCTAAACTCCCTGTACTAGAGGATACTTCCGGGTCTAAACCACTATACCCTGTTATCAAAAATACATTCTGGCCATTCAAAGAAAATCTTAAAGATTTTAAAATACTATCTTCACTCATAGGGACATTATAACCAAGAGATAAATTTTGCAGCCTTACAAAATCTCCTTTTTCTAAATAGAGTGTTGATACTCCCGAAGAAACATTCTCTAAGCCCTCAGGTGTAACATTTCTAGAAGTTTCAAATGCCGTTCTATTTAAAAATGCATTTGCGGTGTTATTATATACATAAAAACCAAATTGACCAGCAAAGAACGCAGAAGCATCAAAATTACCAAAAGAATAATTTAATGAAAGACCTGTAGTTATGTCTGGTAAAGCATCTTTATCGACGAACCCTTTATCATCTAATGAAAAATTAGGAACTCCATTAGCGTCTTCTGAATATTCTGCCATGTAATAAGAGAATAAAGAACGTCCTTCTCCTAATCGCTGTACAAATGCATTTGTTAAGCCTGGACCGTTTACGGCACCAAAATCAGCAACAGTACCATTCAAGCCTTCTACAGTGTTATCGTTGTATGCGATATTGAAGTCTATAGAAAACTTAGATTTTTCAGTATAAATAAAGTCATATCCTAAACTTAATTCAACCCCTTTATTAATTACTTTACCATCATCTAAATTTTTAAACACAAAAGGATCAAATGCCGGAGCAGCAGCTGCTTGTCTAAACAAAAGATCACTGGTTTCTTTTTTGTATAAATCTAAAGAACCTCTTAGCCTATCAAAATCATAACCGAAATCTAAACCTATATTAAAATCTAGTGTTGATTCCCATTTTAATTCTTCATTCTGAACTGCTACAGTCGCTAAACCTGGTCTATTGATATTTCCTGAATCCTGAATGCCTGGTCCTCTAAAACGTGATCTTTTCAAATAATTAGCATAACCCAATCCTGCCTGATTTCCTGTAATACCAGCACTGGTTCTTAATTTTAAAGTTGAAATATTTTCTCCGATAAAATCTTCTTCAGAAATTTTCCATGCAAAAGCAGCAGAAGGGAAAATACCATATCTGTTATCACTACCAAAACGAGATGATCCATCTGCTCTTACAGTTGCCGTAAATAAATATTTATTATTCAACGAATAATTAGCTCTTCCAAAAAACGACTGTAATTCATCTGTATTATCGAAAGTATCTACCCATAACGAACCAAAAGGCTCTGAATAAGATGGAAGTTCATCTGTATCATTAAGTGGAAATAATCTATTGACAAAACTTCCATCTGGATCATACCCAAATTGCTGGTAGGACCCAGTAATCGAAGACTGAAGATTTCTTACACTCTCACTTAAGTTTGAATTATTGCCTAATTGCCATCCCTGGGAATTTAAACCTTGACGTCTAAAATCCTGAAAAGAATAACCAACAATCAAATCAATACTGGAATTATCAAATTGCTTTTTATAATTAAGTGTACTTTCTAAAAGCTTACTGGTAGCCTCTAATGTATTGAATGATGCTTGGCCATTTCCAGTAAGTCTACCGTTATTCTGATAGTCAGCTGTTACAACAGAATTAGCTTCTGAATCAGATTTATCATAACCTAAGTTTACCTTAGCGGATAAATTACTAGTAATTTTATACTCAAAAGAACCATTAAGAAGCGCTCTATCTGTATTTGTAGTAGCATTATAATTTGCTAACATATTTGCAGGGTTTAATCTATTCCCGTCTACAAAAAATTCAGAATCATTTGGCCAGGTAGGAGGAGCTGAATATGCAGCACCTATAATATTACCACTAGCACCAGCTTCACTACTTATAAGTGGTACTTCGTCATTTACTCTTGAAAGGGAAGACTGAACTCTAACTGTAAGTTTATCATCAAAAAAGCGTTGTGTTAGGTTAATTCTTCCTACAATACGCTCTTGCCCTGATTGTTCTAAAACACCTTCTTGATTGGCGTGAGAAAAACTCGCTCTCAAATTCCCACTGCTATAGGCTCTAGAATAAGTTAAGTTGTTATTAGTGGAGACCGAAGTTCTAGTAATAACATCTTGCCAATCTGTATCAGCTCCAGTATCATCAAAACCTGGAACTGGATTTCCAGTTACTTCATTAAAATTAGTCTTATATTCATTAGCATTAAACAAGTCATATTCACTTGCTGGACTCGAAATACTTACATCAGATGAAAATCCAAAAACTCCTCCTTTACCTGATTTACCGGTTTTTGTAGTCACAATCACTACACCATTAGCTCCTCTGGAACCGTATATAGCAGTTGCAGATGCATCTTTCAAAACAGATATGCTTTCAATGTCATTAGGATTAATAAAGCTTAACGGATTCCTTGCAGAATCACCGCCGTCTACAATACCTCCAGCAGAAGGGGTTGTAGATTCATCTGATAGCGGTATACCATCAACTACAAACAAGGGATTGTTATTGGATCTAATAGAATTTGACCCTCTAATTCTTATAGCAGCACCAGCTCCAGGTTCACCACTGGACAATGAAATCTGTACACCAGCAGTTTTACCTTGTATTAATTGTTCTGGTGATGAAATAACACCGCTGTTAAATTCATCAGAAGTTACAGACGATACCGAGCCTGTGGCATCCTTTACGGTAGTGGTACCATACCCAATAACAACAACTTCTTCAAGCTTAGCTGTATCTTCTTCTAAAGTTACATTGATGGTTGTTTGTCCGTCAACAACTACCTCTTTGGTTTGGAACCCAACATATTTAAAAATTAATGTAGCGCCCTCAGGGACTTGGATAGTATAGTCACCGTTAAAACCTGTAACAGTTCCATTTGATGTGCCTTTTTCTATGATATTGACTCCAGGTACAGGGCCAAGATCATCAGACACCACACCGGAAACAGTGACTTGAGAAAAACCCGTAAAACTCAACATCATAGCGAGTATTAAAACGGGATAGTTAAATAACATTTTTTTCATAGTGTTAAAATTTAAGGTTGTTTATTGTTAATAAGATTAAAATTAGCTTTGGGTTTAAAATTTCATTGAGCGATGTTTACGAACCTTCTAAATAATAATGTATCAAAACCTGTTAGTATAAATTATTATTAAACCCAAAATCTAAAACGATATCGTAATTATAAAACTTAATTAAATCCAAATATATTTATTTCATTATGATAATTTCTTAAAACATCTATTTTTTTTTTTTTTTAGATTTTACACAACTAAAAATTCAATTTCACCTTTTTTGTTAAAAAATTTTTTAAAAAAATAAGAATATAAGTTTCTTCTTCTGTTTTTTATTTTAAGACTTGTAAATATATAATTTAAATTCATGTGAAACCAAGTTTTTATTTTGTAAATAATTGATTTTCAATATTATACATATTATAAGTTATTTTTTTGTAATCTATGATTTCATTATTTAACATTTAAAGCACCAGGTCGATTCTGATTTTTATGGTTACTAAACGATTGAAATAACTATTAAAATCAAGCTCCTTTCTACCTTTACTTGCATGAAGGTTTGGATTAACTGGGTTAACATCAAGCCCGTTTCCAATAGAAAACACTTCAAAAACCTCATTATTTCTTCATTTATCTTAAGGAAATAGCATCAATCCAAGATTTATTTGCATAATATTTACAAATGATTTCTCCGAAAACTATATCGTTTTAGCTTAAATTTTTTGATGACAATTTGACCACATGCATATATAAAGGATATACTCCTTTCCATATCATGAATCTCATAATGTCTTATGTTGATTCTATAATTTAAGGTTTTAGCGATTGAGATTTGACTGGTATTAAGTTAAGTAGGTGTTTAGAAAACCTACCTGTGTATTCATCGAACACACAGGCTGAACCCAGAAAGAGATATCAAATTATTTCGAAGGTTTTTTATCTGCCTTAAAATTTCAGATACACTTGATGAATATCACCTTTTAGGAAAGTTCGTATTAAATTCAACAAACCTATAAAAGAGCAAGGTAAACGCCTATGTTTACTTTAAGAGAAAAGATTTAAATCAAAGCTCGCATTTTCTTGGTTAGAGTTAGGTTAAATCAGTAAGGGGTTAATTTGTTCAAATAGAAAACTCCCCATTATTTTCTAATGGGGAGTTGAAATTATACGGTCTGTATATTTATTATTATGGTTTTAAAACCACTCTAAACCTTGATTTATTAGTGATCATTCTGTCGTAGGCTTCTTTTACATCATCCAGGCTGTATTCTTCAATCATAGGCCTGGTATCAAATAAAGCACTAAAATTTAAGGTGTCTTCAGAATCTGTTGGAGTTCCACTTGGCCAGCCAGCCACAGATTTTCTTCCCATCAGCATTTCCATAGGGTTTACTTCCACAGGTTCTGGTGTTGCTCCTACCATCAACAATTTACCGTCTATACCCAGGCCACCCACGACCGATGTCATCGCTTTGCCACTTGGCGCAGTTCCCAATATCAATTTGGCTCCGCCCAATTCTTGAAGTTTCTTTGCGGCATCTTCAGATTTCGCATTGATGAAATGATGTGCGCCAAGTTTTATTGCTAAGTCTTTTTTATCGTCACTTGTGGAAATGGCAACCGTTTTCATACCCATTTTGTGAGCATATTGGATCGCTAAATGTCCAAGCCCGCCAATACCCTGAACAGCAACCAGGTCACCTGCTGTAATACCAGAGTTTCTCATCGCATTAAACACAGTAATACCTGCACATAAAAGCGGTGCAGCCTCTTCAGATTTTAAGTCATCAGGGACAGCTACCAAAGCTTCCTGAGGGGCACACATATATTCTGCGTAACCACCATCGTAAGATATACCACTTACTTTGGCATTCTCACAAGCAATAAAATCACCTCTTCGACAAGGCTCACATTCAAAACAATGTCCACCATGCCAGCCAACACCTACTCGCTGATCTTTACTCCACATGTTTACATTTTCTCCAAGAGCCTCAACAGTACCTATAACTTCATGTCCGGGAACCCTTGGATATTCCAAACCTGGAAAAGTACCATCTTTAACAAATGCATCTGAATGACAAATACCACAAGCCTGTACTTTGATTAAAACTTCACTGGCTTTTGGAGTGGGTATATCTAAATCTACAATATGAAACTCTCCTTCTGCTTCTTTAATTTGTGCTGCTTTCATGTTTGTTTGATATTATAATTAGTATTAAATGTTCTTAAATGTTTAAACGGAATGTCTGAGACGTCTTAAGCCGGAACAATTATTCTTCAGAAAGACCAGCTACTTCTTTTAAAGTAACCTGTTTGTTGTCGATGTCTTCGTTTCCAAAACTATTCAGGATATAATTCATCACATCGGCCACTTCTCTGTCTGTTAACCCCATCGAAGTCATGTTGTTATTGTAAGTTATTCCATTGACTTCAATTTCTCCATTTAAGCCATATTTTACGGCTTTTATACTTTCAGTTCTCTTATCTGAAAGCCAGTCGGATCCTTCCAATGGCGGGTAAATTCCTTCAACTCCTTCACCCTGGGGTAAATGGCAACGCATACAAAAATCAGAATAAATTGCCTTCCCATCTTTTATGCTTTGCTGAAGTTCTTTATCCTGTGAAATTGGTTCATATACAAAAGAGGTCTCGTTTTGTTTGTTTTCCAGGATAAAACTCAGGAAAAAAATAACTGGAATAAAAAAAAGTTTCATAGTTAAGATTTTGGAAGCATTTTCACTACACCAACTCCTTCTACACCCACGTAAATAAATCCATCAGGACTTTGTTCAACACTTCTTATTCTCCCGATTTTATCCAATAATTTTTCTCTCTTTTGAACACCATTTTCGTCTATGGCTAAATGCTCTAGATATTGAAATTTCAAAGATCCGGCTAAAATGTTTCCTTTTAACTCTGGATATTTATCTGAAGTAACAAACGTCATTCCGCTTGGAGCGATGGAAGGCACCCAATAGTAAAAGGGCTGTTCCATTCCCGCCATAGAAGTTTCATCTGTAAATTCTGTTCCGTCGTAATTAATACCATAACTTATAATAGGCCATCCGTAATTGGCTCCTTTTTTTATAATATTGATTTCATCGCCACCTCTAGGGCCGTGTTCGTGGACCCAAATTTCACCAGTTTTCGGATGTATTTCCATTCCCTGTGGATTTCTATGACCGTAAGAATACATGGCTTTTTTTGAATTTTCAAGCATATAAAATGGATTGTCTTCTGGTATAGACCCATCATCATGAAATCTATAAATCTTACCACCATCCCGGGTTATATCTTGAGGATTAACTTCTCTAGCACCTCTTTCTCCAATAGACATGTATAGATAACCATCTCTATCAAATTCTAATCGACTACCAAAATGAACGCCTTTGGTTGTATTGGGAGAAGCTTTGTAAAGTGTTTCCAAATCGGTCATTTGTCCATTTATAAATTTCGCTCTCACTAAAGCCGTATGGCCACCTTCTTCTTCACCTTCTGTTGAGGCGTGCGTCATATAAACCCAAGGTTTTTTAGGATAATCTGGATGAATTTTCACATCCAGCAAACCTCCCTGACCTCTGTTATACACATTAGGAATATCTGCTACTTTGGTAGTGGTGCCATTTTTATGATAAAACACTTGACCTTCTTTGGAGGTTGCTAGAAAGCTTCCGTCCTTAAAGAAATCCATTCCCCAGGCTATATCGATGTCATCAATGACGACTTCGTGCTCGTAATCGTTTTCTAAAGTTTGGATAGTTGTATCTTCCTGTGCACAGGCCAGGAAACCAATACAAAATAGGCTTAAGGTAATTGCTTTAGTATTCATTTCGTTATAATTTTCTACTAATTTCTAAAATTGGTTTATAACGAAGCCTATATTATGAAAATTTTATTTTTTGGACTCTAATAATTCGATTTTATCTTGAAGTTCTCTGATGGTTTGTTCCTGATCATCTATGATTTTTTTACTATTGAAGTAAAGAAAGACTGCTAATAAAGCACTTAGAACGAATAGGTATAGGTATAAATTTTTGGCCATTAAACTTCTATTTGGAGGTTATCATAAGCTAAATATATTCCTTTAGGAAGTTCTTCTTGGACGTCTTCATGAAATCCCATATGATGGCTTATGTGGGTGAAATATGCTTTCTCAGGCTTTAAATAGTTAACGACATCAATGGCCTGGTCAAGGTTGAGATGCGATCTGTGCTCTTCTTTTCTAAGAGCATTAAGCACCAGAGTTTTCACCCCTTTAAGTTTATCGAGCTCTTTATCAGGAATCACTTTCGCGTCGGTCACATAGGCGAAATCACCAAATCTAAATCCATAAACCTGTAACTCTGGATGGTAAACGTTGACGGGAACAACTTCTTTATTTCCTATTATGAATGGTGAGTCATCAATGATATTTGTATCTAAAGTCGGTGCACCGGGATATTTGTTTTTAGTTTCAAACACATATTGAAACCTGTGTTTTAAACTCTCCAGGACTCTTTTATGGCTATATGTTGAAATATTTCCCTGTCTAAAATAAAAGGGACGAATATCGTCCAAACCTACCACATGGTCGTTGTGCTCATGAGTATATAAGATACCATCAATTTTTTTCACATGATTAGCTAGCATTTGCTGTCTAAAGTCAGGACCACAATCGATGACATACGTGTAATCTTCCCATTCTAACAGGACCGATACCCGCAGTCTTTTATCTTTTGGGTCTTTACTTAAACAAACAGGATGGTCGCTCCCTATGATTGGCACCCCTTGTGATGTTCCTGTTCCTAAAAATGTTACCTTCAAAACGTTATTTTTGATACAAAACTATTGTTTTTTTTCTTTAAGCTATGACTATTAGTTACATTTGTTTAGAGTTTAATCACTGTTTAAGATTTCACAAAAATATAGCTTATGTCGATAACAATAATGGGTGACAAAGATTTTGAAAGCGCACCTTCCATCAAAGACAAATCCCTAAGAATCAACCTCAACGAAAATATATATGGCACCTTTGCAGAAATAGGTGCCGGGCAGGAAACAGTAAGAAATTTCTTTAGAGCTGGCGGATCCTCTGGAACCATCGCTAAAACCATGAGTGCTTACGATAAAGACTTCAGTGATGCCATTTATGGCATTGAAGAGGACAGGCGTTATGTCACTGAAAGCAGACTTCAAAAAATGCTGAATCATGAGACAAAACTCATAGAAGAGAGAATTTCAAGAAACAAGCATCCTAATAAGTTGTTCTTTACTTACGCAAATACTGTAGCAACAATTGATTTTGCGAAGCGTTACAAAGGCCATGGCTGGGTAGGAATAAAATACCAGCTAAAGCCAAAATCTGAGTATAATAAAATCTCCCTACATATTCGCTTTAAAGAGAATGACGCAAGGCTACAGCAAAATACATTAGGAATATTAGGTACCAACCTGATTTATGCTGCTTACTATGCTCATAACAATCCTAAACAAATACTCAACGAACTCTACGATCACCTGCATAAAGATCAGATTGAAATTGATACTATCAATTTTTCCGGTCCTATATTTAAAGACGTTGATAACCGATTGATGAGTTTACAATTGGTTAAAAACGGCATGACAGAAGCAGTTATGTTTGCTCCAGATGGCAATAACATCCTACCTGCAAAAGCGCTTTACAAGAAAAACATTCTTGCTTTGAGAGGAAGTTTTAGACCAGTAACTAAAGTAAATATGGATATCTACGATACTGCTTTAGAATTGTTTGAAAAAGAGAAAAAGGTTAAAAAAGAAAATATTCAACCTGTGTTTGAAATCACACTATCCAATTTGAGATCTGAAGGGGAAATCAATGAAGAGGATTTTATGGACAGAGCCAAACTGCTTTGCGCTTTGGGTCATACAGTCATGATTTCAAATTTTCAGGAATATTATAAACTTGTTGAATATTTTTCAAACTATACCAAGGAAAGAATGGGCCTTGCCATGGGGGTAAATAACCTTATTGATGTATTTGACGAAAAATACTACAGACATCTCAGCGGTGGCATTCTTGAAGCCTTTGGTAAATTATTCTTTAAAGATTTGAGAGTTTACCTCTATCCTTATAAAGATCCTAAAACAGGAAAAGTGACGACTAGCGATAACTTGAAAGTTCATCCTAGAATGAAGGAATTATATAAATTCTTTAAATATAACGGCCGAGTAGTCGACATTGAAGACTATAACGAAGACATATTAGGTTATTTCTCCAGAGAGATTTTACAGAAAATTTCCAATGGTGAAGATGGCTGGCAAGAAGCACTACCAGAGAAAACAGCCAGAATGATAGAAGAACAAAATCTTTTCCAAAGAGAATACAAAAGAGAATCTGAAGAAATAGGATATTAAAGGTTCCATAGTAATTTAATGAAACTGTCTCAAAACCTATCTTATTGTCAGTCTGTCCTGAGGTCTCGGAATGCTTCAGCATCTTAAATAATTGACAATCAAATTACATTTAGACTTTGCAACAAGTTCAATTTGACAATTCAAATGTTTTGAGACAGCTTCTTTTTATGTGTTTTTCCAGAAATAAGGTGTGAAAAGTATAAGGACGGTGAAGAGTTCTAGCCTGCCAATCAGCATAAGGAAGGAACTCCAAAATTTACCAAAAACGGTTAGCGAAGCATAATTTTCAACAGGCCCGAAATCCCCAAATGAAGGCCCTACATTCCCTAAAGAACCAGCTGAAGCTCCAATCGCAGATTCAAAATCTAAGCCTGTTCCTGCAAATACTACAGCTCCTAAAATAAATGATAAGGAATACAAAATAAAAAAGCCCAGGATGTTGTAAACGATTTTTTGATCTACAGATGCACCTTTATACCGAACTGGCAAAATAGCATTGGGATGTAATATTCTTCTGAATTCCTGAAACCCGTTTTTTATCATGATTAAATGCCTGACCACTTTAACCCCACCAGAAGTGGACCCTGCTGAACCCCCAAGGAAAAAGAGACCAAAAAATAACATAGTAATCAATGGTGTCCACAAGGTATAATCTGCTGTCACAAATCCTGTAGTCGTAATTATGGATAAAACCTGAAATAACCCATGTCTGAAAGCACTTTCTACCTCACCCAGAACCATCGGGTAGTCTATACTTGCTATGCCTGGGTCTGATAAAAAGTAGACAGAAAGCGACGTAATAAATGTAAATATTGCAATGAAGAAGAAGTACCACTTAAATTCTTCATTGTTCAAAACATTATTTATTTTTCCTTTAAAAGCAAAATAGCTTACTACAAAATTAGTTCCGGCCAGGAACATAAATAAAATGATTATGTATTGTATAACTGGTGAATCATTCCAATAAGCTAGACTAGCATTTTTAGTTGAAAATCCGCCAGAAGCTATTGTACTTAAAGAATGATTAATTGAATCAAACCAGTTCATTCCTGCAACTTTTAGTAAAATAGCTTCAGAAACTGTATAACCCAAATATATTAACCACAAACGTTTTGCTGTATCTGCTATTTTTGGCTTGACTTTATCGGCACTAGGTCCTGGAGATTCTGCAGAAAATAACTGCATACCTCCTATTCCTAAAAAGGGCAAAATAGCAACTGCTAGAACAATAATTCCCATACCACCTATCCAATGTGTAAAACTTCTCCAAAGCAAAATACCTTCAGGCAAAGACTCTATATCATTTAAAATTGTAGCGCCAGTAGTAGTGAAACCCGACATGGTTTCAAAAAAACTGTTTTCTACACCGATGATTTCACCAGAAATTACATAAGGAAGCATACCGCTTAATACCATAAATAACCAACCCAGACTCACGATAAGATAGCCTTCTTTTTGGGTAATATCTTTGTCGTGATTTCTTGTCAAGAACATAGCAGAAAGTCCCACAGATATTGAAATTAAAGCAGAAACAGCTATATCCAGGGCGACTGATTCTCCAATGACCCAGCTGTACATGGAAGGAATGAGCATAAATCCTCCATTGAAGAGAAGAAGGATACCCATGACATGAGCTATTATTTTTAAATTTAAATTTGACACTAGCAAAACAAATTTTCTACACTCTTTATTGATTTTGGGAGCGTACAAACAACAATCCTATCCCCTTCTCTAATTTTAAAATCTCCAAGAGCGATAATACCTTTTCCGTCTCTTATAACGCCACCAACTACTGCCGTTCTGGGAAAATCAATATCTACAATTCTACTGTTGGTAGCTTTCGAACCTGCTTTTACAACAAACTCAAGCAATTCTGCATTCATATTATTGAGCTTTGTCATCGCAACTACTTCTCCTTTTCTTAAATACCTAAAGATACTATTGGCTGCCAATAATTTTTTATTGACTAAAGAATGAATCCCGATGGTATGACTCAAATGAAAATAATCCATATTTTCAACCAAAGCTATAGTTTTACGCACACCTTTTGAATTGGCTACCAGACAACTGATGATGTTCGTTTCAGAATCCTCGGTAACAGACACAAAAGCATCCATTTTACTGATGTTCTCTTCTTTTAGAATTTCAACATCTCTACCGTCAGCATTTATAACCAGGGCGTTGGGCAGAATATTGGCTAAATCAACTGCTTTTTTATGGTTTTTCTCAATTAGTTTAACTGAATAATTTTGTTTACTAAGATCTTTTGCTAGGGTCCTGCCTATATTACTACCTCCAAGAATCATCACTTTTTTGATGGCACGTTTTACTGCACCTGTCAATTTATACAATTCTTCAACACCTTCAGAATCTGTGATAAAATAGACTCTATCTCCTCTTATAAATTTAGTATCCCCTCTTGGTATAATCGTCAATTGAGTACCATAACGCTGAAGAGCAATGGGAACAAAATGCAAACCCGGAAAAATATCTGCCGCCTCCTGAACGGTGTTACCCACAAACGGTGCTTTAGATCTTAACGTGAGCCCAATCATGGTTAAAGCCCCCTCGTCAAACTTAAATGTATCTGTAAATGCAGATTGATTCAAAAGCATTTTCACTTCATTGGCAGCTAGTGCTTCAGGTGATATCATCTCATCAATACCCAGCGACTTCATATCTATTTCATCTTCTGTATCTAACAGTTCCTGATCAGAAACCCTAGCAACAGTCCTGCCTGCTCCCATCTGCTTGGCGAATACACACACAGAAATATTGATAGACTGACTGGAGGTTACAGCAATAAGCATGTCTGCATTTGCTACATTCGCTTCTTTTAATGTGCTTGGTAAAGTGGCATCCCCTAATAATATTTTAATATCCAAGTGTTTATTGGCGTATTCAAGCCTTTCTTCATCCAGATCTAGTAAGGTAATAGCGTGAGATTCGTAGGAGAAAAGTTTGGCTAAGTGAAAACCAACTTCTCCTGAACCTGCAATGATTATTTTCATAAGGACAAAATTAAAGTAAAATTTTAAAAAAAGACTATTAAGAGGTTTTATATTAATAAAGTCAGTTCTTAATAAGATGTATCTTTGCAAAAAAAAATTACATGAGCAAAAATGTAAAGCCATACAAAGATTCTGAGTTAGAAAAGAAAAAGCAAGTCGAACAAATGTTTGATAATATTTCATCAAATTATGATGGGCTTAACCGGGTTATTTCTTTTGGAATCGATCAAAAGTGGAGAAGAAAACTCATCGACATGGTGAAAAAAACTCAGCCCAAATATATATTAGATGTTGCTACAGGAACCGGAGATCTCGCTATAGCTCTGGCAGATTCTGATGCTGAAAAAATTATAGGCTTAGATATTTCTGCTGGAATGCTTCAGGTGGGAAAAAATAAAATTCATGCAAAAAATTTAGACCAGCGCATAGAGATGGTTCAAGCAGACTCAGAAAACCTGCCCTACGAAGACCATACTTTTGATGCAATTACTGTAGCTTTTGGCGTTCGAAATTTTGAGAATCTAGAAAAAGGACTTTCAGAGATTTATCGCGTACTCTCCCCGGGAGGAATTTTCGTAATTCTGGAGACCTCTGTTCCTACCAAATTCCCTTTCAAACAGGGTTATAAGGCTTATTCCAATTATGTACTCCCAACTATTGGCAAGCTTTTTTCAAAAGATAAAAGCGCCTATCAATATTTAAGTGAAAGTGCTTCTGTTTTTCCATACGGCGAACAGTTCAACAATATTTTAAGAAAAATCGGGTTTACAGATGTAGAAAATCACCCACAAACTTTTGGTGTTTCCTCAATATATTCTGCATCTAAAACATAATTATGAGGCTGTTTTTTATACTGATTTTTCTTTTTGGATTCAACACCGCTAGCGCTCAGCTTTTCAGTAAGGACAAAGTCCTAAATAAAGAAAATTTCGATAAAGCTACCTGGTCCTGGGGGTATTTTCTCGGTGTCAATATGTATGATTTTCAAATAAAATATAAAGACCTAAATCAAAAAATCGACGTACAAAAAAGTCCGAGTTTTAATGTAGGTTTAATCGGTAATTTAAGAATTAATGATTATTTGGATTTAAGGCTTGAACCTGGCGTTATCTTTTCGAACAGAAACCTAACTTTCCAAAATTTCACTAATGATAGTGACCGTATAAGAGAGGTAAATTCAACTTATATTCATATTCCTTTAGTGTTGAAATTTTCTTCCAAACGCATCAATAACTTCAAACCATTTATAGTTGGTGGTGCCTCGATTTCTCAAAACTTGTCCAGTAATGAAGATAACCCGCAGGACAATTCTGCTGGTCAGTTTCGGCTTAAAACCCAAAATTACTATTATGAAGTTGGTTTCGGAATCGATTTTTATTTCGATTATTTCAAGTTCACCCCTTCTATTAGAGGTGTCTTTGGCATGGGCGATGAATTGGTTAGAGATGAAGATCTCAACAGCCTATGGACTTCCAATATAGAATCCTTAAAAACCAGAGGGATTTTTATCAATTTCACCTTTCAATAGCTTATCGCCTTTTAAACTCACTTAGGAGAATTGCACCAGCCATTGCAACATTGAGGCTTTCCGCACCTTGAGTTTTCCCGTAACTTGGAATTGAGATTCGCTCATCAATATGAGATTGGATAGAAGAACTTATTCCATTAGCTTCATTTCCTAAAACTATAATCGCATTTTTGGTTTCTAAAGTAGCTGTGTAAACATCCGTTCCTGTCATGTATGCACCATATATATGAGATGAAGAATCAGATAAGTAAGTATTTAAATCAGTATAACGCATCCTCACCCTTGTAAGCGATCCCATAGTGGCTTGCACTACTTTAGGATTGAAGCAATCCACTGTATCCTGAGAACAAACAAGCTGTTCAACACCAAACCAGTCACACATGCGAATAATAGTCCCCAGGTTTCCCGGGTCTCTTATTCCATCAAGCACCAGGGTGATCCCGTTTTCTCCGGTAGACTGATGGGATTTAGGAATCTCAAAAACGGCCAAAGCAGTCTGTGGAGTTTTCAAATTGGATATTTTTTGTAACTCCTTCTCAGATATAATATGACTTTCCCCTTCTTCAATATGAAAAATATCTGCCACAGAATACAAAGCTCTTAAGGTGAATGAACTTTTTAAAAATTCTTTGATTACTTTTACACCTTCGGTAACGAAAAGGCCGTGTTCTAAACGGTGCTTTTTTTTATTCAAACTGTTTATAAGCTTAATTTGATTTTTACTGAGCATAGAAAATTATATTTTTTGAAAACATCACGCATTTGAACTACGGAATCACAAAATTACCATTAATTCTTTTAATTACTTTCCTGTTTTTCTCCTGTGACGTCACAAGAAAACTTAGTGATAATGAATTTTTAATTACAGATCAAACTATTACAAGTAGCGATACTTTAGTGACTGATAATGAAATCCATAGCCAGCTTTCTCAAAAAACCAACACCAGACTTTTTGGGTTTCCACTTAAGCTACAGATTTATAATCTAGCTCAAACCAAGCCAGAAAAGCGTTTCATCAATTGGGTTGGAAAACGAAAACAACGTAAAGATCGGCTAGTTTCTATACTATCTAAAAGACAAGTTATTCAGCTTAAAAAGTTTTGGGTCAATGTGAATAACTCCATCAAAAACACTGGAGAACCCCCTGCTCTGTTTGATGAAGAAAAGACAGAGCTCTCTTTAGAGAAATTGGAATCATGGTACTGGAACCATGGCTGGTTTAATGCGGATGCAGATTATAGTATTCAAAATGACTCACTGGCAAAAACTGTAAAAATTGATTACAAAATAAATCCAGGTGTTTTATATATCATCGATAGCATTTCAGAAAATATTGAATCTCCTGCAGCTGATTCTTTATATCAGCTCATTAAAAAAAAGAATAAAATAAGAGTTGGTAAGCCCTATAATACCGAAGAGTTTAATAGTGACAGAGACTTCATAAGCACTTACTTTAGAAACCACGGGCTTTATCATTTTGAAAAAGAATTTATTTCCTTTTATGCAGATACCTTGGGTAATGATCAAAAGATCAATCTTGAACTCATAATTACTAATCGCAGCGAAGCAGCAGGAGATACGATTACTAGTGTACCCTTCAAAGTCCATAAAATAAGTGAAATAAATATATTTCCAGACTATGATGGAACTTCTCGAAATGTAAAGGATTCTGTTAGATATAAAAACACTAATATCTACACATTTGGAAATCTAAAATTGAATCCAAAAGTCCTGTCTAATTTTATTTTTATAGAAAAAGACAGCCTTTACAGAGACATTGACAGAGCAAGAACAAATAATAGAATTTCGGAAACCCGAATTTTTAAATATCCTAACATACTCTATCAGGAAGACCCCAGGGATTCAACGGGCACTAATTTAGTTGCTAATATTTTTCTAACACCCAAAGAAAGATATTCTGCCAACATAAGTGTAGATGTAAGTCAAAGTAATATTCAGCAGTTCGGTATAGGATTCAACACCTCGGTTTTAGCTAGAAATGTTTTTAGAGGCGCAGAAACTTTAGAGCTTTCTGGTAGAGGAAATTTCGGTTCATCCAGAGACCTCGCTAATACTAAAGATCAGTTTTTAGATATTTTAGAATATGGTGCAGATTTGAGATTGAATTTTCCTAGAATTATTTCTCCGTTTTCAACTCAAAAAATCATAAAAAACACAATGTCTCCTTTTACTTCTGCCAGTGTTGGTTTTAGTACTCAGCAAAATATCGGTTTAGACAGAAGAAATCTTAATGCCATTTTTGGTTATCGATGGAAACCCAAACCCAGGACTTCCTATCAGTTAGACCTCATGAATATTCAGTTTGTGAATAATCTGAATGCAGCTAATTTCTTCAATGTATTTAGAAATTCATATTCAGAATTGAATCAAATTTCAAAGAATAACATCAACGAAGTGAATCCTGAATTTCTATTTGAAAATAATGAAGGTGAACTCGATTTAATTATACCAACTGGTACTAATGGATTTATAAGAGCCATCAATAACCAAAGTATAAACTTAAGCGTTGAAGAACAACAAACGGCAAATTCCCTAATAGAAAGAAGAGAACGCTTAACAGAAAACAATCTAATTGTCGCTTCAAATTTTACTTATGATTTCAGTTCGAGACGAGACATTTACGACCAGGATTTTTCTCAGTTTCGAAGTAAAATTGAATGGGCAGGAAATTTACTCTCTCTTTTCGCAAAACCATTGAACCTTGAGCAAACCCCAGAGGGTAAGTATAGATTATTTGATGTTCAATATTCTCAATACGTTAAAACCGAACTTAATTATATAAAGCATTGGGATCTTGGAAATAAACAGGTATTAGCTGCCCGTGCATACGGAGGTATCGCTATTCCTTATGGTAATGCGAAATCAATTCCATTCTCAAGAAGTTTTTTTGCCGGCGGACCCAATGACAACAGAGGCTGGAGACCCTATGATCTTGGACCCGGAAGCACTGATGCGGTTAATGATTTTAATGAAGCTAACTTCAAACTAAGCTTTAATGCAGAATATAGATTCAACTTATTTGGAAGTCTAAACAGTGCCTTATTTATTGATGCCGGGAATATTTGGAACGTGTTTGATAACATCGAAGACCCTAAAGCAACCTTTGATGGTTTACAGGATCTAAGCGAACTGTCCGTCGCCTCTGGATTCGGCTTACGTTATGATATTGAGTTTTTTGTTATCAGGATGGATTTAGGGTTTAAGACTTACAACCCTGGTAATGAAGGATCCAAATGGTTTAAAAACTATAATTTCAGCAATGCCGTTTTAAACTTTGGAATCAATTATCCGTTCTAGTAGATATATATTTATTAAATTTACAATTCTAATTATTAATTTAAAAAAGACATTATGAGTCATAATATAAAACCAGGCGTAGCAACTGGAAAAGAAGTACAGGCTATTTTTCAACATGCTAAAGAAAACAATTACGCTTTACCAGCTGTAAATGTTGTGGGTTCCAATACTATAAATGCAGTTCTTGAAACCGCTGCAAAATTAAATTCTCCTGTCATTCTTCAATTTTCAAATGGAGGAGCTCAGTTCAATGCAGGAAAAGGTTTATCTAATGCAAATGAAATTGCTGCCATTAAAGGTGCTGCCACTGGAGCAAAACATGTTCATGACTTAGCAGAAGCTTACGGAGCAACTGTGATTTTACATACAGACCACTGTGCTAAAAAATTATTGCCTTGGATAGACGGATTATTGGATGAAGGTGAGAAATTTTATAAAGTTCACGGCAAGCCTCTTTATAGTTCGCACATGATTGATCTTTCTGAGGAGCCTTTAGAAGAAAATATTGAGATTTGCAAAGCCTATCTAGAGAGAATGAAGAAGATGGGAATGACCTTAGAAATTGAACTTGGAGTTACAGGCGGTGAAGAAGATGGGGTTGATAATACAGATATCGATTCCTCTAAATTATACACACAGCCAGAAGAAGTTGCTTATGCTTATGAAGAATTAAGTAAAGTTTCAGATCAATTTACAATTGCAGCTGCTTTTGGGAATGTACATGGTGTTTATAAACCAGGAAACGTAAAACTTACTCCAAAAATTCTAAAAAATTCTCAGGAATATGTTTCCAATAAATATAAAGTAGAAGAAAACCATATCGATTTTGTATTTCATGGAGGAAGTGGTTCTACTGTAGAAGAAATCAAAGAAGCAATTGGTTATGGAGTCATTAAAATGAATATCGATACCGATTTACAATATGCTTTTACAGAAGGAATTAGAGATTACATGATCAACAAAAAAGAGTATGTCTCTACTCAAATAGGAAATCCTGATGGAAGTGATGTTCCAAATAAAAAATACTATGATCCAAGAAAATGGCTAAGAGAGGGTGAAAACACATTCATCACCAGATTAGAAAAGGCATTTAAGGATTTAAACAATATCAACACATTATAATATAGCCCCTATTTCGTATGGCAGCTTGGTTTAAGAGAAAGAAAAAAGGAATTCAGACCGCAACAGAGGACAAAAAAGATGTCCCTAAAGGACTGTGGTACAAATCTCCTACTGGTAAAATTATAGATGCAGAACAACTTGCAAAAAACTTTTTTGTGAGCCCGGAAGATGATTATCACGTCAGAATTGGCAGTCCGGAGTATTTTGATATTCTTTTTGATAATGGAACATTTGAAGAATTAGATGCAAAATTAAAATCTAAGGATCCGTTAAAATTTGAAGACACCAAAAGGTACAAAGACAGATTAAAAGAAGTTGAAAATAATACTGGACTCAACGATGCTATTAGAACAGCTATCGGCAAGTCCAAAGGCAAGCAAATTGTGATTGCGGCTATGGATTTCAAATTCATAGGAGGGTCTATGGGGTCTGTAGTTGGTGAAAAAATTGCCAGAGCTGTAGATCACGCTATTGCCAATAAGTGTCCTTTGATTATCATTTCAAAATCTGGAGGGGCAAGAATGATGGAAGCAGCCCTATCGCTGATGCAATTGGCGAAAACCTCTATTAAATTGACACAATTAGCAAAGGCTAAATTGCCTTATATTTCACTTTGTACAGATCCTACTACTGGTGGAACCACGGCCTCCTTTGCGATGCTAGGTGATATCAATATTGCAGAACCTGGTGCCCTGATTGGTTTTGCAGGCCCAAGAGTTGTAAAGGATACTACGGGTAAAGATCTGCCAAAAGGATTTCAATCTTCTGAATTTTTAAAAGAACATGGTTTTTTAGATTTTATTTCTCATAGAAAAGAACTCAAACATAAGATCAATTTATATATAGATCTTATTATGAATCAACCTGTAAGAGCATAATTTTTAAAAAATTGATATTCCATTTCAATTTAAAAGGTTACTTTTGCGCGATTGAATAGAAAACCTATTCTAGCATAAAAATTATTGAAATAATATTGGCATGTACTTAACATTAGAAGAAAAGGGCAAATTATTTGCTCAACACGGTAAGAACGAGAAGGATTCAGGTTCTGCAGAAGGACAAATCGCATTAATGACTCAAAGAATTGAGCATATTTCTCGACACCTTAAGACAAACAGAAAAGACTATAATTCTGAGAGATCTTTGGTCAAATTGGTTGGTAAGAGAAGAAATCTTCTTGACTATCTCATGAAAAAAGACATTATGAGATACAGAGCAATTGTAAAAGAATTAGGATTAAGAAAATAAGAGTAAATCAAGGGGCAATTCGCCCCTTTTTTAGTTTAAAAGCGTTCCTCGGGACGACTTCCAATGGTTTTACGTTTTTTTCTAAACAACAACACAACAACACGTATTAAGAAAAAAGTATAACCTTAAAATCATTATTATGATTCCAAAAACATTTAGTGAAATTATCGATCTCGGTGATGGTAGAGAAATCAAGCTTGAAACTGGTAAATTAGCAAAACAAGCACACGGCTCTGTAGTGGTCCAGATGGGTAACGCAATGCTATTGTGTACCGTCGTATCTTCTTATAAAGAAAGTACTTTAGATTTCTTTCCTTTGACAGTAGATTATAGAGAGAAGTTTGCAGCAGCAGGTCGTTATCCTGGTGGCTTCTTCAAAAGAGAAGCAAGACCAAGTGATGGTGAAGTGCTTACGATGAGAATAGTAGACCGTGTATTGCGTCCGCTTTTCCCTTCAGATTATAGAACCGAAACTCAGGTTATGATACAGTTGATGTCTCATGACGAGGAGGTTATGCCTGATGCACTGGCTGGACTTGCAGCTTCTGCAGCCATACAGTTATCTGATATCCCTTTTGAATGTGCTATTTCTGAAGCCAGAGTGGGAAGAGTTAATGGTGAGTTTGTCATTAACCCTAGCCGCAGTCAACTTTTAGAATCAGACATCGATATGATTATTGGTGCTTCTGCAGATTCTGTGATGATGGTAGAAGGTGAAATGGACGAAATTTCAGAAGAAGAAATGGCTGAAGCGATTCAGTTTGCTCATGAGCATATCAAAAAGCAAGTTGAGGCACAAATAAAATTAGCAGAAGCTTTTGGCAAAAAGCCCGTTAGAGAATACAATCCTGCAAAAGTGGATGAAGCCATCGAGAAAAAGGTTCACGATGCTGCTTACCAAAAAATATATGATATCGCTAAAGGCGGTCATAGCAAAAGAGATCGTGGAGAAGCCTTTTCTGCTGTAAAAGATGAAGTTTTAGATTTATTTTCTGAAGAAGAATTGGAAGAAAACGAAAAGCTCATCAAAACGTATTTCAATAAAGTTGAGAAAGAAGCAGTTAGAGAACTCACCCTTGCTGAAGGTGTGAGGCTAGACGGTAGAAAAACGGATGAAATCAGACCTATCTGGTGTGAAACCAATTATTTACCATCAGTTCATGGTTCTGCTATTTTTACCAGAGGTGAAACTCAGGCACTTGCCACGGTAACTCTTGGTACATCCAGAGAAGCCAATACTATCGATATGCCAACGCATCAAGGTGAGGAAACTTTTTATTTACATTACAACTTCCCTCCTTTTTGTACAGGAGAAGCTTACCCCATAAGAGGAACTTCCAGAAGAGAAATTGGTCATGGAAATCTTGCACAGCGTGCGCTAAAAGGAATGGTTCCAGAAAACAATCCTTACACAATCAGAATTGTTTCTGAAGTATTAGAATCTAATGGTTCGTCTTCTATGGCTACAGTTTGTGCAGGAACTATGGCCATGATGGATGCTGGTATCAAAATGACAAAACCAGTTTCTGGTATTGCTATGGGTTTGATTTCTGATGGTGAGCGTCATGCTGTTTTGTCTGATATTCTTGGAGATGAAGATCACCTTGGAGATATGGACTTCAAAGTAACAGGAACGGTTGATGGTATCACTGCTTGTCAAATGGACATCAAAGTAAAAGGACTGCCTTACGAAATTCTTGTAAAAGCTTTAAAACAAGCAAGAACAGGAAGATTACATATCCTGGATAAATTAGCTGAAACCATTTCAGAACCAAATGAAAATGTAAAAGCTCATGCTCCTAAAATCATCACCAGAAGAATTCCAAATGAATTCATTGGTGCTTTAATTGGACCTGGAGGTAAAGTTATTCAGGAACTACAAAAATCAACGGGTACAGAAATCGTCATCAACGAAGATCCTGTTACTGAAGAAGGTATTGTAGAAATTCTTGGTACAAAACAAGAAGGAATCGATAAAGTTCTTGCAAAAATTGACTCTGTAACCTTCAAGCCAGAAAAAGGTAGTGTTTACGAAGTTACTGTTGTAAAAGTCTTAGACTTTGGGGTAGTTGTAGAGTATAACGATGCACCAGGAAATGAAGTATTGCTTCACATTTCTGAACTTGCTTGGGAACGTACAGAAAACGTTGCTGATGTTTTAAAACTCGGAGACGTTTTAGACGTGAAGTACTTTGGAGTTGATCCAAGAACCAAGAAACCTAAGGTTTCTAGAAAAGCTCTTTTGGAAAAACCTGAAAGAAGCCCAAGAAAAGAAGATGAAGACTCTAAGTCTTAAACATACTTTAATCTATTAAAACGGTTTAGAACATTCTAAACCGTTTTTTTTTTACTGACAAACTAGCGCTACTGACATATTTTCATAAAGATATAGCAGTACAATTAAGGGTTTTCAGTGAAATACCTCTGTTTTATCTTAAAACATGTTTAATAATCCAAAATCAATGAATAATATGTTTACTTTAGTATTTGTGCATGATGCTTGCATTATATTAAGTAATCATTTTTATTAATCATTAAAAAAATAAAATGAAAGTATTAGTAATAGGAGCAGGTAACATGGGATTAACCTACTCTGAAGGAATGGCAAAATCCCCATTGTTGAATAGAAAAAATTTGATGATATACGACGTCTCAAAGGACTTATTGAATAAACTCAATGAAGTCTCATATTATGACGTCTTTGAAAATTTAGAAGACTGCTTACCAGATGCAGATGTCGTTTTTGTAGCGGTTAAACCTTATCACAGTGAAGACTTATTCACAAAGATGAAGCCGATGCTTAATGACCAGCAGATTATCGTTTCCCTGATGGCTGGTGTCACGATAGAGAACATTCAAAACGGACTCAATGTCAAAAAAGTAGTGAGAACAATGCCAAATCTTCCGGCAAAAGTTGGAAAAGGTGTGACATCTTACACAGAGTCTAAAGAAGTTTCCAGAGTCGAACTTCTTATGATTAGAAATTTACTGGACACCACGGGACAATCTATTCGTGTAAAAGACGAAGATTTTATCAATAAATCTACAGGTATTTCTGGTAGTGGTCCGGCTTATATTTTTTATTTCATGGCTTCCATGCTGGATGCAGCGAAGAAAATGGGATTCTCTGAAAACGATTCTAAAATTCTTGTTAGTAATACCTTTGAAGGTGCTGTTCATTTGTTTAATGAATCAGATTTATCACCAGAAAGATGGATGGACATGGTAGCTTCCAAAGGAGGAACTACAAGAGCCGCTTTGGACTCTATGGATGATAATAATGTTAAACAGCTTATTCAGGATGCAGCCTACGCAGCATTTGACAGAGCAGTAGAACTTGGTGATGAATAACTTAAACTCAGAAAGCATGCATAAAAAACGTATAGTAGTTAAAGTTGGAACCAATGTAATGACCAACAGAAATAATAGAATCGTTGGGCCAATTTTAAAAAATCTAGTAAGACAAATAGCTTATCTGTATGAACGAGATATCATAACGATTCTTGTTTCATCTGGCTCAGCTATCGCCGGGAAAGAGGTTTTAGGATCTTGCTTATCAGAAGATAAATCGACCCGACGTCAAGTGTATTCATCTGTCGGGCAACCAAGAATGATGAGACATTATTATACCATGTTTCATGATTTTGGAATGCGATGCGGACAGGTTCTGGCAACAAAAAGAGATTTTGCTCCAGGAAAATACCGCGAGAACATGATCAATTGCTATGAAGGCTTGTTAAGAGAAGGTATTATCCCTATTGCAAACGAAGACGATGCGGTATCGCTTTCAATGTCGATGTTCTCTGATAATGATGAATTAGCAAGTTTAGTTTCAGAATTGGTTGGAGCTGACATGTTAATTATGCTTACTGATATCGAAGGACTTTATACGGGTCATCCAGATCATGAGGATTCAGAATTGTTGAGACATGTTCGCGTACACGATAATGTTGAAAAATACGTTCAGGAAAATGAAAAAGGAGAAGGCGAAGGTCGTGGTGGTATGGAGTCCAAGCTTAAAATTGCAAAAATGACAGCAAGTAAAAATATACCCACTTATATCGCGAATGGAAAGGATGAGAATATCATAATAGATATTCTTGAAGGAAAGGAAGTAGGAACAAAATTTACAGTTTAAAAATTAGTACAAATGAAATTATTAAATACAAAAGTAAAAAATGACGTTCTTCAGTCTATGATGACGATCATAGATAAGAGAAGGAACGAAATTGTAGAAGCAAACAAAAACGATCTTGAATCTTTCAATAGAAATGATCAAGCTTTATATGACCGACTTGTGGTCGATCAGAAAAAAGTAGATGGGATGATTCAAGCTATCAAAGAGGTTAAAGAACAGGAAGATCCTGTTGGAAATGTTATTTCTGAAAGAACTCTAGATACAGGATTGAAAATCGTGAATAAAACAGATCCATTTGGAACGATCATGATTATTTATGAATCCAGACCAGATGTGACTATCGAAGCTGCTGTACTTGCCTTTAAAGCCAATAATAAAATATTTCTAAAAGGTGGTAAAGAAGCTAATCATAGTAACATTATATTAGAAGAATGCTGGCATCAAGCCTTGGAAGAAAACGGTTTATCAAAAGATTGGATAAAACTTCTTCACCTTAACAGAGAAGAAACCAGAGAATTTTTAAGCAATCCACCTGAGAAAATAGACTTAATTGTTCCCAGAGGTGGTGAAAAGTTGATTGACTTCGTTAAAAAAACTGCAAATTGTGCAGTACTAGTTAGCGGTCGTGGTAATAATTTCCTTTATGTGTCTCCAGATGCAGATTGGGATATTGCCAAAAAAGTAATTATCAATGCCAAAACTGATAAAATTTCTGGATGTAATTCTTTAGATAAAGTTTTAATTGACACACACCTTCCAGGTTTTGATTCTAAGGTGAAAGAATTAGCTGAGATTCTCGAGAATGATTATAAAGTTGACATTCTTGTAGATGGCAAAGTAAAAGCTGCCATAGACTATCCTACTCTTCCTACTGAAGATACCTGGAAAGAAGAATTTCTTGCTTTGAAAATAGTCCTGGGTTCTGTGGATTCTTTTGATGAAGCCGTAGAAAAAATCAACAAACACTCTGGCGGTCATTCTTCTGTAATCATTACTGAAGACAATGAAAAAGCTTTTGAGTTTATGCAGGAAATCGATTGTGCTGCAGTTTATCAAAACGCATCCACACGTTTTACAGATGGAGGACAAATGGGCGTAGGAGCTGAATTGGCGATTTCTACAGATAAATTACACCACAGAGGTCCATTAGGACTAAAACAACTAGTTACCAACAAATATTATGTTTGGGGAAGTGGACATATAAGAGAATAATTTTTAATTCTTTTTAAAATACTAAAGGCCTGCTTATCAACTCTGAGCAGGCCTTTTTTATTCTGTTTTTTTAAAATTTAAAAATATTTAATACAAAACTGTAACATTTCTTGGTTTTCAATCGTAAAATAAGATGTAGATAAACGATAATCGAGCACAGATCTAAATGAGACAACTTAAAATTACCAAGCAGGTTACTAACAGAGAAACTGCATCCCTAGACAAGTATCTCCAAGAAATTGGTAAAGTAGACTTAATTACAGCCGAAGAAGAGGTTGAATTAGCTCAGCGAATCAAGGCTGGAGATGATCTTGCACTGGAAAAATTAACCAAAGCGAACTTAAGATTCGTGGTTTCTGTATCTAAACAATACCAAAACCAAGGTCTTACCCTACCCGATCTTATTAATGAAGGAAATTTAGGTTTGATAAAGGCGGCAAAACGCTTTGATGAAACACGAGGTTTCAAATTCATTTCTTATGCGGTATGGTGGATTAGACAATCTATTCTTTCGGCATTGGCAGAACAATCTCGTGTGGTAAGATTACCACTTAACAAGATTGGATCTATCAACAAAATCAACAAGACTTTTGCTATTCTGGAGCAGCGTCATCAAAGACCTCCAAGTCCAGATGAGATTGCAAAAGAATTAGAAATGACTATAAATGACGTCAAGGAATCCTTAAAAAATTCTGGTCGGCATTTATCTATGGATGCTCCTCTTATAGAAGGGGAAGATTCCAACCTGTATGATGTTTTGAAGTTTGGTGAATCGCCAAGTCCAGAAAACGATTTATTACACGAGTCACTTCAAACTGAAATAGAACGCGCTTTGGAAACCTTAACCACACGTGAAGCAGATGTGATTAGACTTTACTTTGGTTTAGGCAATCAACAGCCAATGACGCTAGAAGAAATTGGTGAGACTTTTGGCCTAACCAGAGAACGTGTTCGTCAAATTAAAGAAAAAGGAGTGAGACGTTTAAAACATACCTCTAGAAGCACTATCCTCAAAACTTATTTGGGATAAGCTTCAGAAAAAATACTAATACATAGAGCCCTCAATTGAGGGCTTTTTTATTTGAATGAATTTTAAATTAATTCTGATCTATTTCTACGGAAGAGTTGGTTTCTGCCGCATCAGCTTTGATGCTTTGAAGCAAATCTTCAGCTTCTGAAATAATTTCAGGATAGGATTGGAAATTTTTGATAATATTTTCAAGAATGTAAGTCGCTTGGTAGTTATCTCCCAGGGCATTGAAATTTTTGGCCATCAGCAATAATCCCTTCACACCAAACTCTCTGTAGCGAGAATAATTTTTAGTAAGGTCTTGGACTGCCGCTGTGGATGCTTCGTAGTCTTCAGATTTATTTTTGAAATAAGCGTCGTAGTACAAAGCTTCTGCTTTCAATTTTCCTGTAGCCATTTCCGAGACCTCTTCATAAGCTGATTCTGCACGTTCTTCATCACCAACTTGAAGCGAAGCACGAGCTATAAATATCTTGGCATCGCTTAAGATTTCTTCATCACTTATATTTTTAGATAAAATCAATTCAGCATAAGCTATCGCTTCATCAAAGTTTTCAATTTCATAATAAGCTTTCATTAAATTAGATTGAGCGAAAAGAATATTTTGAGAAAAACTAGCTTCGGTCTCCAGTCGAGATAAAGTTTTGATAGCCTCATCATAATTTTCATTGGATAGATAAATCTGCGATAATCGTCTCAAAGACTCTTCAGTATACTCATTAGAACTTCTGTTAATTACTGCTACGTAATAAGGAAGTGATTCTTGAACATTACCTTCATTATAAAGCAACTGAGCTAGATAAAAATTTGAGTTCAGGCTGTTCCTTCCATTAGGAAACTCTTTAAGATAGGTCTTAAACCCTGAAATCGCCTTTTGAGTGTCATTGTTTAAAAATTTGTTTTCTGCAGCCTCATAAGTGGCTTCTTCAATATCTGAGTCTGCTACTTCCACAAAATCTAAAGTATTGACCCAACTTGCATACTGATCAATTTCATTCAACTCAATGTAGATTAAACGAACGGTTTGCACAGCCTGTAACGCCTCTTCAGTATTCGGGAATTCACTCACCAGCTGCTTAAACTTAGACAGAGCTTCGTTGTAATTCTCTTTGTTGAAATAAATTAAAGCTTGTTTCGAAAGTGCCTTTGGGTAATACAAACTTTGCTTGTAATTAGATATGATACGTTGGTAAGCCTTAATGCCTTGTTGGTCTTTATTTTCAGCTACATACGTATTCCCTAGCTCATACAAGGCATCGTCAACATAAATCGAATTAGGATATTTGTTTATAAAAGCATTCAAGCTTTCCATTTTCTGTTCATTTCTATCTACAAATCCATAACTGTACGCTTTTTGGAAGAAAGCATAATCACTTTTATAATTTCTCATTGCAATTGCGCTGTTGTAAGCTTCCATGGCTGGCCAGTATTGACCAAGCGCAAACCTGGCATCTCCCAATCTTACATAAGCATCATGAAGTCGTTGTGAGGGTCTTTCCACTTTAATAAAATCTTCAAAAAAAGAAGCCGCCAGTCTATAATTCTTGGTCTTGAAATAAGAATAAGCTATGTTATAATCAATTGAATAATATTCTGGCAATTTCTTTGCAGATGTCATTCCTTTAAACTCCTTATAACCTACGAGTGCCATCTCGTAATCACCTAAAGCATAATCAACTTCTGCTTTCCAAAAAGTTGCTTTTGCGGTATATTCTGGGTCCAGTCGCTGAGCTAAAGATGTATTGAAATACTGCTTAGCTTCTATGAGTTGATTATCCTTAAATAGTTCAATAGCATAGTAATAAGCCACCTTTTGTAAAGCTAATTTGTTATCGTAGGCTTTGCTGCCTTCCAACATTGAGATGGCTTTCAAATAATTTTTAGAGGTCAAGTATGAATCGATTAAGAGGTTTTTAACCACATCCACCTCTTTAGAATCTGGATAGGTTTCTATATAGGTTTGAAGAACCTCTGGTACAGATTGATAACTGTTTCCTATCTCGTAACTCAATTTGGCATAATTTAAAAACGCATCCTTTTTCAATTCATCATCAAAATTCATTTCTGAAACATTCTTAAAAGCATTGAGAGCCTGTGTTTTCTTATCTGTCCTTAGATAAGCTTTTGCTAAATGATAGTAAGCATTCTGAGCAACAAAGTCTTTTCCATCAATGATTTTAGAAAATTCTTCAACGGCAGATTCATAGTCCCCAGTCTCATAATAAGCGTAACCAAGCTGGTAATAATCCGTGTTATTCCACTTTCCCCTGTCCCCTCTGTATTCTTTTAAATAGTGAATTGCATTCGAATACTGTTTCAGGTTGAAATAACTTTCTCCTATGATTTTATTGAGCTGAGAACGCTCATGAGCATTCGATTTGGGAAGTTGTTCTTTACCTAATTCTATAGCTTTTTCAAAATTCCCCAATTTGAAGTTCATATCACTTTGGAAATATGAAATATTATTTCCTCTTATGCCTTCCCTTTTAACTTGATCAAACAATTCTGAAGCAGATTCATATTCATTTTCTTCATAAGCAATAAAACCGATATAATATTTTGCCTGAGCACCGTATTCTTTGTCATTTCTTACATTTTCAAAAAGCTGCTGAGCTTTTTGATAATTTTTTAATCTGAAATTGGTATAGGCATAATTAAACTGATAGGTTTTTAACTCATTTCTTGATAATGAACTCGTGTTTACCTTGCTTAACCATTTATTTGCTTTCAAAAAATCTCTATTCTGAAAATAATAGTTACCCACTTCAAGATATGCCTTGTTTGTTTTTAAGCTGGTAGGATTATTAAGAATAAAATTCTCCATCAACTCGTCAGCTCCAGGCTGATTAAGTTCAATAGCACATTTTGCCAAATAATAATCAACATTGGCCTTCAGTTGATCGCTATCTAATTCAGAATAAATTTTACGAAAAGCTTTGCTTGAGGCGTCAAATTGATTTTGTTCATATAAATGAAGTGCTTCCTGGTATTCTCCAAGTACATCTACAAATCTTTGTGTTTGCTGAGACTGAGCAGAAACGAAAGCAAACAAGATGAGTGTTAATAAAATTTTGGGCATTGGTATACGTTTTTAAGTAACAATCAAAGATAAAATTATATATACATATAACGGTGAAGCTTTTTTTTAATTATAACTCATCCAGAAAATGATTTTTCATGCTCAACTAAATAATCCTATATTTATGATCTCTAATTTTTTTTTACGCCCATGCCAGAAACCATTCTAGAACTCAGTGACGCCAGTATTTTTCAAAGAGAAACACTTATTTTGTCCAATGTCAATATCGAAATTCAAAAAGGAGAATTCGTTTACCTTATTGGTAAAACAGGAACTGGTAAAAGTAGCTTTATGAAGACCCTTTATGGAGATTTACCTTTACAAAGTGGTTATGGTCAAATTGTAGGAATCGAATTGCAGAATCTTAAAGAAAAACAGATTCCTTTCTTAAGGCGAAAACTTGGTGTTGTATTTCAGGATTTTAAGCTACTGAATGACAGGAACGTAAAGGAAAACCTGATTTTTGTTTTAAAAGCTACCGGATGGAAAGACAAGTCAAGAATGGATAAAAAAATTGATGAAGTCTTGGATAAAGTAGGTATGAAGACCAAAAGTTTTAAATTTCCTTATCAACTTTCTGGAGGAGAACAACAGCGCGTTGCTATTGCACGAGCCCTGCTCAATGATCCCGAACTTATTCTTGCTGATGAGCCTACAGGTAACCTAGATCCACAGACATCCGTCGAGGTTATGCAGGTTTTACAAGAAATAAATGCCAATGGAAACACCATCTTAATGGCTACTCACGATTACGCCTTGTTATTAAAATACCCATCCAAAACCTTGAAATGTGACGGGCAGCGTCTTTTTGAGGTCGTTCAAAAACAACAACACTAAATCAAATAGAATGAAAACCAGTTTGAAATTAATTGTATTGGGTTTACTTACGCTAAGTTTGGCCTGTAAACAAGAAGAATCTAAAGATAAAATAATGGCAGAAAATACGCTTCTTAAAGAATGGGAGGGGCCTTTTGAAGGGGTTCCCAATTTCGAATCCATGACACTTGAAGACCTGGAACCAGCCATGGATTACGCAATAGAAAAACACCTTCAAGAGATTGAAGACATAGCAAATGCAAATGAACCTGCCACTTTTAAAAATACCATCGAAGCCATGGAAAGGGCTGGCAAATTGATGGACAGAGTCTATACCTATTACGGTATATGGAGCAGTAACCTCTCTTCTGAAGAATTTAGAGAAATTCAGCAAAAATTATCTCCAAAATTATCTGAGTATCAGTCAAAAATTCGTCAAAACGAAAAGCTATTCAAAAGGATAAAAACTGTTTATGACACTAGTTTGGAAAAAAGTCTTGAGCCCCAAGAGCAAAGAGTGGTCAATTTGGTATATAAGTCTTTCGAGATGAACGGAGCCAACTTAGACAAACAAGGAAAAGAGCGCTATGCCGCAATCAACAAGGAATTATCCAAACTTTATACAGATTTCTCTAACAACATTCTTCATGATGAAGAGAACTATGTTACTTTCTTAAACGAAAATCAACTGGAAGGATTACCGGATTCTTTTATCAAATCGGCCAAAAAAGAAGCTGAACAGCAAGGCAAACCAGAACAGTATGCCATCGTAAACACCAGATCGTCTATGGATCCTTTTCTCACCTATTCCGAAGAAAGAGAGCTGAGAGAAAAGGTTTGGAAAAATTACTATTCACGTGGAGACAATGCCGATGAATACGATAACAATAAGCTTATAAAAGAGATATTAACCTTGAGAGATGAGCGTGTAGAACTTCTAGGGCACGATAATTTTGCTCAATGGAGACTTCAAAACAGAATGGCGAAAAACCCTGAAAACGCCATGGATTTATTGATGGCTGTGTGGCCTTCTGCCATAGCAAGAGTTGAAGAAGAGGTTCAGGATATGCAGAAAATCGCTGATGAAGAAAAAGCTGATATTGAAATTAAACCCTGGGACTACAGGTTTTACGCTGAGAAAGTGAGACAGGAAAAATATGATTTAGATTCTGAAGAAGTTAAACAATACCTGGTTTTAGAGAACCTCACCGATGCTATTTTTTATGTGGCAGGAAGATTATTTGATTTTGAATTTTCAGAAATTACAGACGGCAGTGTTCCTGTCTTTCATGAAGATGTAAAAGTATATGAGGTCACTCAAAAATCAGATGGCAGTCATATTGGTGTATTTTATCTAGATCCTTATGCTAGAAAAGGCAAACGTTCTGGAGCCTGGGCAACAACTTACCGTTCTTACACAACTTTTGATGGTGAAACCAATGTACTGGCTTCTAACAATTCAAATTTTGTAAAAGCTGCTAAAAATGAACCTATTCTGGTGTCCTGGGACGATGCTGAAACCTTTTTTCATGAATTTGGGCATGCGCTGCATTTCTTAAGTGCAGATGTGAAATACCCAACGCTTAACGGCGGAGTCAGAGATTATACCGAATTTCAATCTCAACTTTTGGAAAGATGGATTTATACAGACGAAGTCATCAATAATTACCTGAAACATTACAAAACAGGTGAACCAATGCCAAGCGAACTGGTGACAAAAATTAAAAATGCCTCTAAATTTAACCAAGGCTTCGCCACCACAGAATTTTTGGCATCTGCTATCATGGATATGAAGTACCATACCACAGATCCAAGTGAAATAGATCCCAAAACCTTTGAGAAGGAAACTTTAGACGAACTGGGTATGCCAGAAGAGTTGGTCATGCGCCATCGCAGTCCACATTTTGGACATGTCTTTTCGGGTGAAGGTTATGCTACTGGCTATTATGGGTATTTATGGGCCGATGTACTGACCTCCGATGCTGCTGAAGCCTTTAACGAAGCAGAAGGAGGATTTTATGATGAAGGTTTATCTGAAAAACTGGTGAAATTTCTCTTTGCACCTAGAAATGCAGTAGATCCGGCTGAAGCTTACAGACAGTTTAGAGGACGTGATGCAGAAATAAATGCTTTGATGAGAGATAGAGGCTTCCCCGTTCCAAAAGGATAGTATGCTATCCATTCTTATAAGAACATACAGGGATCCGGTTTTCGATATTGTTTATGAAATAAATGAACAGTGTCAAAAACTGGATCTTACTTATGAGATTCTTATTTCTGATGATGACCCTCAGGGAGAGAACCTAGAGGAAGAAAAGCTCTCCGGATTTCCGAATTTGACCTATTGGAAAAATCAATCCAATCTGGGTCGATCCAATAATTTGAATACCCTCATCAGAACTGCAAGATTTGACTATGTCCTGCTTCTGGACAATGACGTGATTCCCTTGAGGAAAAACTTTATGAGTTCCTATCTCAAAGCGATAGAACACAACTGTAAAGTAGCTTACGGAGGACTGACCTATGCAGATGAACCTCCACAGACTTCTCAGCTACTGAGATGGCTATACGGGCATAAACGCGAAGCTAAATCTGTTAAAATCAGAAAAGAAACCTATAAATATGAGGTTTTAGTTTCCAATTTACTTATTGATAAATCAGCTTTTCAACAACCTATTTTTGATGCAGAATTGACCAGTTACGGCTATGAGGATCTTGTTTTTTCTGAAGAACTTAAAGCCAAAAACCTAGGTGTTTGTCATTTGGATAATCCTGTCGTTCATAAAGGTCTTGAAACCTCAGCAGAATTCCTGATCAAGACTGAAACAGCTCTACTCACGCTTAAGGATTTAATCGACAGACAGAAAATTTCTGAAAACGCCACGTCCCTATCCCGACTGTATTTCAAAATGAAATCTACCCGAACCCTGCCCCTATTCTTAATTGCCTTGGACCCGTTTCAACATAAAATCAGAAAGCACTTAATTTCAAAACAGCCCCGTCTGTTTTGGTTTAATGTGTATAAGCTCTATTATTTTTCTAAGCAATTTCAGGATAAATGATTTCATTTTCTATCATCATACCACTTTATAACAAAGTCAATTATATTCAAAATTGCCTTAAAAGCATCTTGCAGCAAACACATCAGGAATTTGAAATTATCATTGTTAATGATGGAAGCACAGATGGAAGTGAAAAGATCGTCGAGAAATTTGAAGATCCCAGAATTCGACTCCTATCTCAGGAAAATCAAGGAGCTTCTGCTGCCAGAAATAAAGGAATTGCAGTTTCTAAATACGAATGGATAGCCCTACTCGACGCTGACGATTATTGGTATCCAAACCATCTAGACAAATTACAAAACACCATTGAAGCATGCTCTAAAGCTAACGTAGTTTGCACCAACTATGAGATTTTACTGGATAAAACCTATTTAAAACAAGCGTCGTTTTCGACTGAAGTAAAATCAAAACCAATGTATATAGAAAATTATTTTAAAGCCAGTTTAATAGACCCTTTGGCCTGGACTTCTGCCCTCTCGTTTACCACAAGCATTTTTAACAAAGTTGGTGGTTTCGATACACAAATAAAATCGGGTCAGGATATTGATCTGATTGTAAAATTTGGCCTAAAGGCTAAGATAGCCTTCAATCCTAAAGTCACTATGAGGTATCATAGAACTACAGAAAATAACCTTTCGGATATGACTGGATTAAGAGATAAACTTGCTTATATCAACAAGCATACATCTGAAGAAAAAAGAAATGCCTGGTTGAAGAAGTATATGGATATCAATAGGTTTTCTCTGGGCATACAGGCAAAAATGAAGGGAGACAATGAGCTTTTCAAGGAACTTCAACACGATATTGACCTATCTAATCTCAATTTTAAGCAAAAACTTCTCTTCAATTCTTCAGGATTCATTTTGAGAACACTGAAATCATTTCAACAAAAATTAATTCAGAAGAAAATTTATAAAAGCCCTTTTAAATAAGTTCAGTTTTTAAAATAAGTATCAAAGTCGAGTTTATCACCTATGATCCTTTTAGGCGTTTTGTAGTCTTTAGAGAAAATACTCTTTTCAGGATTAAACGTTTTGAATCTTATGCCGTTTAAGTCAGAGAAACTATGCATAAAGTGTTTTATAGTGTATGGTCTGCTCAAATTAAATCCGATGGATTTCACTTTTTCGAATTCGGGATTCATCCATAAGAAAAAGGGGATTTCATACATGGATTTTGTTGGATTATCATCTATATGACCGGCAAAATCAATTTCAGTAAAGACTTCTTCTCCATGATCTGATAAATATAGCAAATAAGAAGGTTCCTCTAAAGATATCAATTTCTGATGCACTTTTTTTAAAAAATAATCATGGTAAACAATAGAATTATCATAAGCATTGGATAATTCATGAGCACGAGAATGATTAAAATTGGAAAAGCTTTGCCCTTTAAATTTGTTAAAAGAATCTGGATACCTATCAGAGTATTTCATATGTGTACCCAGAGGGTGTAAAACGATAAACTTCAAAGGGGCTTCATCCTCTAAAGCTTCTTCTAATAACGGAATCAAAACCTCATCGTAAGGCGTAATACTTCCATCTAATGCAGTATTTTTAATTTGATAAGTATCACTTGCAGAAGCTATTTTTGTGACTAAACTTTCATATTCTCCAATGGGCCTTTGATTTGATAACCAAAAAGTCTTAAAGCCAGCCTGATTCATTAATTGAATAATTGAAAAATCATTTTCGCTACTTAACCCATTTAATGTTAATACTTTTTCCAAAGAACCTATTGTAAAAGCATTAGGGCTTATAACATTATCATAAATCAGCAGATCACTTTTAATACTTTGAAGGTAAGGTGTCGTATTTCTGGAATAACCGTATATACTCAATCTATTTCTAGTAGTAGATTCGCCTAGAGTAAAAACATAAGTTGCTCTTTTGATACTATCATTAAATCTAAACCCTTCTATATCAACTTTTGGTCGATCTATATTAAAAGATTCAATTTTCTTATATTCTTCAATATATTCAGTGATGGATTTTAAAGTTAAATAGGCTAAATTATATTGTATAAATCCTGTTTGAAAAAGAAAAAAAACTGAAAAGATTATGATCAAGACCGGTGGAATCCTTCTTTTAAAAGTTGACCCGTACACTACTAAAATAGGTCTCCAAAGAAAAAATAAAACTATAAAAAACAGATATCCAATTATCATTATTAGAATTGCCGGATTCAGATAAAACTCAATGAATTCATTAGATTCTGCTAGATTAGTTTCAAGCAAAACATAAATGGAGGAAGCACTCAGGTTCGCTTTAAAAATAAAATAATAGATGGTTTCGATAAGACAACTAAGGCTCCAAAAAACAAAAAAAACATACTGAAAAATTCGTCCAAGCCAAGGTTTGAAAAGCAATGAGATAGAAACTAAAATTAGTAAAGCACAAAAGTTCTCTAAAGCATTACCTAGTACAACTCTATTCCAGCCAAAACTAAAACCCTGTATAAGCAGAGAAACTATTAAAGGTGTTAACCAAATAATATAATGCTTTAGATTAACCTTCATTCTCAATTTTTTTAAATTTTGAAATAGCTTTCACACCTACACTATAAGCTTTAATTTGTTCAAAAAAAGAAATATAATTATGTCTGAAAAGAAAAAACACATACTTCACTAACCACAAATACGTCCAGTTATTGTAAAGCATATATTTTTGGGCGGTAGTGGCTTCGATTGACTTTTCACTTTCAAGACAAGAGGCTGAAGTTTTCCCGGGATGAATCAACAGAGTTTCCGCGACATAAGCGGTCTTAAGGTTGTTTTGTAGGATAGCACTTTTAAAAAGTTGTTCCTCTCCTGAGGGAAATATCGACCCAAGTCCAAAACGCTCATCCATCCTAATACCAAAAGATATGACATCCCTTCTTTTAAAACTTATTTCCACTGAAGATAAAGGTCGCTTTGAAGATGTTAGATAACCTTCTCGTTTTGGATACAACTTAGCTAAGTTTCTGGCGGCATTCAAAAACTGAAAAGAAATTAATGTAGCTTCAGGGTAGTTCCTATACGCTTCATATATAGTTTCTTCGAATCCTTTAAGATAAATAATATCATCATCTGCAATTAGTAAAATTTCACCCACTGCATTTTCGATAGCCAGATTTCGACTTTTGCTTAAACCAAACTCCCTGGAATTTATCGCTCGAATCTTCGGATTGAAGGAAACCAGGTCTTCCTCATGTTGAGTCTGATTGATAATCAAAATCGAATACAGCGACGTATTTAAATCTGGAAACATTGAATCAAGAAAAGACAAATCTTTTCTGTTCATGGTTGAAATCAATATTTCTAAGTCTCGTTTCATGCTCTATGGAAAAATAAAGTCTTACTAAATATCGATAAAATAATTACGAAATAAATCAAGTAAGTCAATGCGTGCCCGATCACCACCCCTTCTAAACCGACTTCGGGTATAAAATATACTGCCGAAACATACAATCCTAAAGCTAAAAATAAATCGGTTAAAATATAATGCCACATCATCTTCTTAGCATGAAACTGGTAAACCATCACCAAGGCCAAAACTCTAAAAAAATCACCCAGCATTTGCCACAAAAACAAGTCTGCTGCCGGCAGAAATTCTTCTGAAAAAATTAAACGGACAATCAAATCTCTTAACAAGTAAACAACAATTAAACCTAAAACAAACAAGGGTAAAATCTGTTTGTAAAATGAAAAAATAATGTCTCTAAATCCTTTTTTAGTTTGAGCTTCAGCCAGTTTTGGAAGGATATATAAATTAAGCAGGGACAGCACAAACAGCAAATAATAATTGGATATTCTCATCATAGATTCCCAAAACCCAGCCTCCACTTCTCCCAGATTATTAATTATGAAATTCCTTATACCTAAAAATACCAGCGGGAAGCTTGCACTGGAAATCAGTGTCATAAAGGCAAACTGACCCAGATTCTTAAGCATGGGTGAAGAAAACTCACGTAAAGAAAAGGAATTGAGCCTACCAAAATAAACTCGAACATGGTGTAAGGTAAAAACAAGCATGACCGAGGGAACTAAAACTACAGAAAGAATGGCCCCTTTCAAATCCAAAGCAAAAACCAGAATGGCAAACAACAGAAAATTTAATAAATGAGACGCTATATTGATTTTAATGACCTTGCTGAATTCACTAAACCCTTTCAAAAAAGACATCAAATAGATATTCATCACATGAAGTGGCAAGACAAAAGCCATCACACGAATGATGAAAACAAAATCTCTAGAGCCAAAAATAAACGCGTTAATAAATTCAGAAAAGAAAAAAATAATGGCCATGACCAGGGTACAGGCTAGTATTCCAGACCATACCAGGGTAGATAAAAAGGAAGAAAAGGCTTTGGAATTTGATTTGTTTTCAGCTGAATACTTCACTGCTGCATTGGCTAAGCCTGCACTGGAAAATTTATGGAAAAGCTCAAGCGCATCTCTCATATTCCCTATGAATGCCAGGCCCTGAGGTCCAAGAAAAACAGCTGTAAGTTTAGAGACACCAAGTCCAGTCATCATTTTGATAACCACAGAGAAACTATTGAAGGAAGTCACCTTCAATAATGGGGATTGCTGGATTACGGTTTTGAAACGTTTTAGCACGCTATGAATTGATTGTTCAAAATCGAAATTACAATTTTTAAATAGAGTTTGTTTAAAAAACTAAACCCCACTAACTAAAAACAGCTTTATACATTTCTGCATAAAGCTGTTTTTTAAACTCGATAAAAAATGTTATTGAAAATAAAAACTATTAGGAGCTATTCCAACTGCCTTTTCGGTGAGAAGTTCACCGGTAATTGAATAGACAAAAACGCTTCCGTTGGAAGCAAAATCACCTGCGTCGCCAACATAAATCCGGTCATCATTAACTTCAAATCCATAGAATGAACCGAAGGTTGAAGTGCTTCCATAATCAAAAATGAATTCTGAAAAAAGTTCAGTTGCTGAGGTAGGTGAAGTATAGGCTGCTGTTCCTGAGGTATAGTAAAACTGGTCATTTTCAACTCTTAAGTTATTTACAGACTCTAAGCCTTCAGGTTTAGCGATTTGATTTTCAACCGTAAACGTGGAAGGATTTATTACTTTGACACCTTCAGAATCCAACGTATACAGGCTCTGATTATAAACTTGCATAGAATTAAGACCAGAACTCACCTGCAAGGTCTCAGTTATTGAGCTTGAAGCAATATTAAATTTAGAGATTTGATTTCCAAAACCAAATGCAGCGTTTTGGATAAATAAGTCATCGTTAAAACTAACTATATGCTCTGCTACAGCTCCCACAACGACAGTTTCTTCAACCTCTAAAGTTTCGATATCGATGATAGCGATAAAATCATCCTGATCTGAATCAAAAGCAGCCAGGTTGGTCACATAAGCCTTACCATTGTGAACTGTTCCGAATCTTGGAACACTAAGTCCCGCATCTACATTTCCTAGCAATTCAAAAGTATATCTATTCACAACGGTGATTAAATTGGAACCGTTGGCAATGATAAATGCTTTGTCATCATCAAAGAAAATAGATTGTAGAAATAACCCCAGCCCTGTATTAGGGTTAACCTCTTCAAATATAGAATTTGAGAGTTGTTGCAAGTCTGAGCTCAAAAAGGAAACCGAACCACCTGCGCTTCCACCTTCATTTAAGATAAGCGTTCCATCAAAATAATCTCCGTCTGGAATTACTGGTAGATTATCGTCGTCATCACTGCAAGAAATAAGGAATACTGATAGGACTAATAAAAATAACTTTGAATACGTGTTCATTGAATTTGGGTTTTAAAATTTGATTTGGGTTTGAATAAAAAAATGTCTGCCTGGCATAGGTCGATTTTCTTGAGTTTGGTAAGCCTCATCTCCGCTATTTCTAACCTGAGCGGAGAGTTTTAAATTTTGGAGCTTTGGAAATTCGTAGGATATCCCTGCGTTCCAAAGCAAATAATCCTGTAAAATGTCATCTGCAGAATTATCGGTTCTTGTAAAAACTTCGCCATTGTATAAATTTTGAAGATTCACTGAAAATCTGTCGATTTTATAAGTTAAACTTGTCGTCCATTTATGTTTGGGAACATAGGTAAGCTGATAACCTGTTTTTTTATTTTCTGAAATGGTATATGCATAAAGAGAGCTTAAGTTGAATGTATGCATTCCCCACTCCAACTGAGTAGAAAGATTCGCTTCCAGGCCGTAAGTTTCGACCTCGTCTACATTCTCGGGTTGCCAGATGTTGCTCGAATTGGGGACCCACCGAATAAGATTGGAGATGTCATTATAATAGCCTGTAAAAGACAACTGATGTTTGCTTTGAACATCAGATAAAACAACCGAAGCTTCTACCTGATTCGAAGTTTCAGGTCGTAAATCGGTTCTTCCGCTCCCTTCCCAATACAAATCATTAAACGTCGGTATTCTAAAATTTTTAGAGACATTGACTTTGGCAGTCAGCCTATCCGAAACCTCATAATTGAAGCCTGAACTGAATAAAAATGGGCTGTCATACACATCAGAATAGTCTTGTCGTAAACTTACTTCTGAGGTCAAATTTTTCCAGTGATGCTTGGCTAGAAATGCCAAACTTGCAATACTTCTACTTTCAGATAAGACATTGTTTCCGCTGGCACTGCTGTAATTAAATTCACTAAGCACATTAAAGTCGAAGGCTTTGTAAGAATAAAACAGACTGTAACGAGCTAAAGTAGTTTGTGCCCTTGCTCCTGTTGACCTTGATGTTCTGGAATCTGGGGTATATTGAAAGTACTCATCAAAAAAAGCAAGTTTTAACACTGAAGTCACTTCAGAAAACTCACTTTCCCATTCCAGAAGATGACGATGGTCTTCATTAAAATAACTGGAAGAGGGGTCTGACGGAAACAGGAGCGAGAAATTTCTATCACCGTTAAAATACATACTATGGTAAGTGATTCTATTGTTCTGATTCAGTTTTCTGGCCAGACTCAAATTGACATTATAATGCTCGAATGCACCATTTAAGTTTTGTCGAGATGTCCCAGGCCAGTCATAATCATTTTCAGAAGACAACCGAGATAAGGCAAAAGACAAACTCCATTTTTCATTGGATGTAGAAGCCTTAAGTAAATTTTGATAGGTTGAAAAACTACCCGCCCTAGCGCTTAAGATGGCATTGGTCTCCCCATCAAACCTCAATTCATTTTTGAGGTGGATGCTCCCTCCTATCGCTCCTGTTCCATAAATAACACTTCCACCGCCGGGCCTGACTGAAATTTCATCGAACCCATCCACGAGTAAGGTATTGAAATCGGTTTGTCCATTAAACTGGGAATTGATATTGAATCCATTCCAGACCACAGCCGTTTGCTGAGCAGTCGTTCCGCGAAAAGTAGGCGAAGAGACCATGCCATATCCATTTTGTTTGAAGAAAATAGGCGTGTTTTGCTCTAGAATATCAGTAAGCGTACCAGGCGAATCCTGTAATGTTGAGATGGATAATGTAAACAAAAGCTGTCCTGTAGAAAACCTATTGATTTGGCGATCTACAACAAACACTTCATCCAGTCTCTGGATGGAATCTAACTGTGCGAAACCCAGCGTTGTGCAAAGACACGCCATGACGCAAAAACTTATCGAATACTTCATACACCACTAGACCCTTATCCCGAAAGTCTTTGTTTAAAATTTACACATTGAGGCAGGTCTCCTGGCTTGCGTCTTTATTCAACCTTCCCATTCGCCATAGACGAACAGTGGTTACGAAGTTGAGGAACAAAGCATACGCACATGGCGTACTCAGCTTACAGTTGCGGGAACAGCTTCCGATTTAAACGAAATTCCCTTTTAATCTTCAAAAGTTGAAATAACCCTTGAGAACCAAAATGCATTACAAAAATAAACATTTCTTAAAGAAATTATTAGTATTCTGAATTTAATTTTGGAGAACTGAATTTTGAATAGAATACATTCAAAATAATTAATCATACTTTTGCTTAAAACTTTATCCGAATGAAGCCACTAGTCTGTTTTTTGATCGCCTTAAGCTTTTTTGCCTGCAAAAAAGCAGATAAATCGGTTAACGAAGACGAACATTATACTGAAGTTGAAATCAAATACGCCAATGGATTTTCTATCCATATCTACCCGAAATTCACCAAGCTTATCGTACACTCTCCCTGGCAAAACGCTGAAAAAGAATTAGTTTATTTACTTGTTGATAAGGATAAAGGCGTTCCAGAACATATAGCTTATGATGCGCTTATCCAGCTGCCCATAGAAAAACTAGTCACCACTTCTACAACTCATATACCATCGCTTATTACCTTAAATAAAATAGATAAACTCGTAGGTTTCCCTAATCTGGATTTCATTTCATCTGTAGAAGCCAGAACTTTAATCGATGCTGGAGAGGTGAAAGAGCTAGGAAAAAATGAAGCCCTCAATACTGAAATTTTACTTTCTGTAAAACCAGATGTTGTGTTTAGTTTTGCTATTGAAGGTCGGAATAAAACACTCAATCAAATCCAGAAATCTGGAATTCCTGTGGTTTATAACGGGGACTGGCTGGAAAAGGATGTGTTAGGCAAAGCAGAATGGATTAAGTTTTTTGGTGCTTTTTTGGGTGAATTAGAGCTTTCTGTTGAAACCTTTGAAAAAATTGAAGCTGATTATATCTCTTTGAAAGAAAAAGCTGAAAAAGCAAAGAAGAAACCTACAGTTATTTCTGGAGCCATGCACCAGGATCGCTGGTATTTACCTTATGGGTCGAGTTGGCAGGCTCAGTTATTTAACGACGCCAATGCTGATTATATATATAAAGATACCCAAGGTAAAGGTAGCGCTGCTTTTTCTTTTGAAACTATTTTAGAAGATGCAAAAGAGGCAGAATTTTGGATTTCTCCAGCTCAGTTTACTTCCTACTCACAACTTTTAGAAAGCAATATTCATTACCGGGAATTTGAGGCTTTTCAAGACAGAACTATTTATACCATGGCTTTAACGACTGGTGAAACCGGTGGAGTTCTTTTTTATGAACTAGGTCCAAACAGGCCAGATTTAGTACTGAAGGACCTTGTAAAAATATTTCACCCAGGACTTATAGAAAACGAAGCGTTTACCTTTTTTAAACCTTTTGAAAATTGAGTAAATCACTTTTAAATCATATTCTTTTACTTGTCCTGTTGTTCATAGGGATTATACTGAGTTTGTCTTTAGGCTCTGTTTCTATACCTTTTAAAGAGATTATAAAAAGTCTGCTAGCATTATCAGTTGAGAATTCCACCTGGGACTACATCATCGTCAATTATAGGTTACCCAAAACTATAACGGCTATTTTAATTGGTTCTGGACTGGCGGTAAGCGGCTTGTTGATGCAAACTCTATTTAGAAATCCATTAGCCGGGCCTTACGTTCTTGGTTTAAGCAGTGGCGCAAGCCTTGGCGTTGCGTTTTTGATTATGGGAGCAGGTCTGTTATCAGGCATATTAGGTGAATTTATCTTTTCCAAATGGGCTATTATTCTGGCTGCAAGTGGAGGAAGCCTTTTGGTCATGCTAGCGGTTTTGTCCACAGCACAGAGAGTTAAAGACACGATGACTTTACTCATCATTGGATTAATGGTAGCCAGTCTTACCTCAGCGGTAGTTAGTGTTTTGGCCTATTTCAGTAATTCTGATGATCTTCAGCTTTATATCTTTTGGTCTTTTGGAAGCTTGGGTAATTTATCCTGGCAGGAAGTTGGAATTTTAGCATCCTGCTGGTTCATTGGTCTTGGTTTTGCCATATTTTGTCTTAAAAATTTAAACGCCCTGCTCCTTGGAGAAAATTATGCTAAAAGCATGGGAGTTGAGTTAAAAAGCAACCGAATTTTAATTATTGTTTCTACGTCCATTCTGGCAGGAAGTGCCACCGCCTTTGCGGGACCAATAGCCTTTGTTGGCCTTGCTGTGCCTCATCTGGTGAGACAGCTTATCCCAACCAACGATCATCGAATTTTGTTGCCCAGCGTAATTTTAGGCGGGGCGATATTAATGTTGATTTGTGATGTCATTGCTCAACTCCCAGGAAATGAAAACACATTGCCTATCAATGCAGTAACTTCTATATTTGGTGCTCCGGTTGTCATTTGGCTACTTTTAAGAAAACGCAAACTCAATTTTTAAAAATGTCTACTGAACTTAATCCGGATAAAATTTTGCTTTCCACTTCTTCTTTAAGCATTGGCTACAAGGACAAAAGAGACGTGATTTCTGTTGCTGAAGCTATTAATTTTGAGATTAAAGCTGGTGAATTGGTCGCTTTAATAGGCATTAACGGTTCTGGAAAATCAACCTTATTAAAAACTATATCTGGACAAATTCCTTCTTTATCTGGAGATATAAAGATAAACCATCAATTATTGTCTGAGCTTCCGTTGAAAGATTTAGGTGCAGTTTTGAGTTTGGTTTTAACCAATGAGCACGTTTCAAAACAATTAACTGTCATGGAACTGGTAGCTTTAGGCAGACATCCTTACACCAATTGGCTGGGAAACTTAAGTCAGGAGGATCTTGAAAAAGTCAACCAGGCCTTAAGCCAAGTGGATTTAATTCAGAAAAAAGATAAATCATGCGAGTCCTTAAGCGATGGTCAGTTTCAAAAAGTACTGATCGCAAGAGCTTTAGCTCAGGACACAGCTCTAATCTTGATGGATGAACCCACTACACATCTAGACATGTTTCACAAAGCTTATGTTTTAAAACTTTTGAAATCCATCGTAAAAAACTCTCAAAAAAGCATTCTTTTTGCTTCTCATGAAATCAATTTGGCTCTTCAGTTATGTGACAAGATTATTCTAATCGACAATCATAAAGTAACGTATGGATCACCTTTAGAATTGATTCAAAAAGGAGCATTTGATGCTTTATTTCCTAAAGATTATATTGTTTTTGATGAACACTCCCGCACTTTCAAAATGAAAATCTCAGAAGATTAATCACGATCAAAAAGTTTTCTCATAACGAACACGTGGGGGAATGTGATGGCAGCAATAAAGGCAAAAAGCAGGGATAAGAAATTTTTGCTGTCTTTGAAAATCCAGACCACCACGCACATTCCAATAATCGAAGCCAACCAATACGGAAATGCTTTTTTGAAGTATTTGTAAAAGTTTTTTAAATCGAACGTACCATATAGAGAATTGACCTGATCTTTCAAAGACGGCAAACTGTGCCAAAGCACAAAATAAACTGCAAAACCCCAGACGACGTCGCTCACATAAAATAAGCCTGAAAACAAAATGAAGTAAAAAAGGTTGTGTAACGCTGAAGCTCTTAGAGCTTTATTATTTTTTGAAAGAATCAAGTATAAAATCAAACTCCCCAGCATTGAGAACAGAAGTACATAGAAAAGCACTTTTTCAGGAACGAGGTAACTTGTCATATCTTCAATAATCGCTATAACTTCACTACTATTAAAATAAAGCAGAAGAAATAAAACTAGCAACCCGTAACTCAGATAAAATAAGGAGGCCAAAATTGACTTTTGGTTAGATATTTTATGATGAAAGTGCTGTTCTCCAAAATGATATCCACTTATCAACACAAAAGCAAGCAAGGCAATAAACGGAATAAAATAAAATATGGCCACAAAAGTCAGCACTACCCCTAAATAAATAGATAACGATTTAACAAATTGGTTTTGTTTAGAGTTGCTGCTAAGATTTTCGATGACAAATAAGTCATTGGAACCATGTAAAATACCAAAACTAAAGATCCCTACTAAAGCCATAACATACTGAATTTCTTGAGAAAAGAGTTCAGGTACTGCTAGTGCCAAAAAAGTTAACACGATTATCGAACTGGAAAGATTATCCTTTATAAATTTCATATTCTACAAAAATAAATCAAAATATTTCTTAAAAGTAAAAATTAGTGTTCAATTTTTACATACATTTGATTAAACAAACTTAAACATTTTAATCTATGAGAACTTTTATGTATTTAATGGCCGACGTCTCAAAAATCGCAAATGACGATTATGTTGGTTTTACTTTTTTTGTAGGTAGTATGGCCATGATGGCCGCTTCTGCCTTTTTCTTTTTATCATTAAGTCAATTTGATAGAAAGTGGAGAACATCAGTTTTAGTATCTGGTTTAATTACTTTCATTGCTGCAGTACATTACTTCTACATGAGAGATTACTGGGATCAAGTTGGCGAATCACCAACGTTTTTCAGGTATGTAGACTGGGTATTAACCGTACCATTAATGTGCGTTGAATTCTTCTTAATCCTAAGAGTAGCAGGTGCTAAAGTAGGATTGATGTGGAAATTGATTTTCTGGTCTGTCGTGATGCTAGTAACAGGTTACATCGGTGAAGCTATTGCAATTGACAGCCCTACTATGCAATGGGTATGGGGACTTATCTCTGGTATTGCTTACTTTGTTATTGTTTACATTGTATGGTTCGGCGAAGCGAAAAAACTTGCTGTATCTGCTGGTGGACAAGTATTGAAAGCTCACAAAATTCTATGCTGGTTCGTATTAGTTGGTTGGGCAATTTACCCACTAGGATACATCTTAGGTACTGAAGGTGGACTTTTTGGACTACAACTTGTATCTGATATTGAATCTGCACAACAAGCTATGAATGTTGTTTACAACATAGGTGATGCTGTGAATAAGATTGGATTTGGATTAGTGATTTATTCTTTAGCAATAAATTCTACTTCTAAAGACTAAATGTTCATAACAATAATGTCTAAGCCGAATCTTTAATAGATTCGGCTTTTTTTGTTTAAACCAATAATTTAACTGAATAAAGCTTCGATTTCCTTATAACCAAGTTTCTGAGCATGATCCTTGGCAGTGTAACTATGCTGATCTTTAAGACCTACATCGGCGTTATGATCTATGAGCAACTTCACGACTTCCGGTTGATTGAAACTCACAGCATAAATCAATGCTGTTGCCCCTTTATTATTGGTGAGGTTAATGTCTGCGCCGTTTCTTAAAAGTTTCTCAGCCATTCCTACATTTCCTTTAAAACTCACGCCCATCAAAGCGGTGTTTCCTGTCACATCCTGAGCATCCACATCAGGATTAAACGCCAACAAATAATCGACAAGCTCTGTATTGTCCATGTAGGTTGCAAATAACAAAGCTGTAAAACCCCTTTCATCAGCTTGGTTAATCTGTTCAGGTTTTTGCTTCAAAATCTGTTTGACTTCTTCAACATCCTGATTCTTTACTGCATTTATTAGTTTCATTAGTTTACTATTTTTTTTCTGAAATTAAAAAAACTCACTTCGACTCTAAAAATTTACTATCCCTAAATAAAATACTGATATAAACGGCACAGATTCAATTTTAGGAATCGTGTTCAGGTAAGAATTTTTTAATATTTGATAGTTTAATAGCAGAATGGGAAGCGTGATGTAACACTTTTCCATCTTTAATAACTAATATTTGTGGTGACTGGTGCAATACCTGAAAACGCTTTGTGATTTCGTTGGACACGTCTCGATGCGCCAGGAGATCCAAATAAAGCATTTCGATATGATCGTTATTGAAATCAATCTCATTTTGAAACTGATGCCAGACCATATTGCTAATTCCACAGGTCACAGAATGTTTAAAAATTACCACCAGTTTCTCTTCTGAAAGTTTTTCGATTGCATCCAATTGAGAAAGCTCTTCCAAAGTTCGCCAGGTAAAGCCAGATGGCTTTATTTCACTATCCCGTTCTGTAGATTTAGTATTAAAAAGTTGATCAAAAAATCCCATATATATCTAGTTTTTGTATAAGTCGTTAGATAACCCAATAATTACAGTACATAAGTAAAGTTTAAAACTAAACAGTTACTTATATTCGCAAAGTTAAAATATCTAGAAATAGAATGAGTGAAATTGCAGAAAAGAGAATAGTTTCTAACAAAGAAATACAGTTCCTAAATAAAAAATATAAAACGTTAGGCGTCATAGATCGCATCAAAACTCTGTACGAAGATTTCGATCAAGCTGAAGTGATGGTTACCAGTTCTTTTGCAGCCACTTCTGCTTTTTTATTAAAACTTTTTTCTGAAGTTAATACTGACCAGATTATCTATTTTATAGATACAGGCTATCATTTTGATGAAACTTTAAGCTACAAAAAGCAACTTACCGAAACTTATAACTTAAAAGTAAAGTCTTTAAGTGCAATAAAGCATGAACATGAGTTTACAACCAAGGACAAAACCTGGTCTAAAAATCCAGATTTTTGCTGTTCCATCAATAAAGTCAAACCTCTGGAAGTCATTAAAAATAAATATACCGTATGGGTATCTGGTCTAATGGAGTGGCAAAGTGACCACCGAAATACATTGAATATTTTTGAACAAAGAGGAGAAATCTTAAAGTTTTATCCACTTCTGGATGTAAGTAAAGAAGAAAGGGATGATTTTATAAGAGAACACAAATTACCGTTTCATCCACTGGTAAGCAAAGGCTATAATTCAATTGGATGCAAACATTGCACAGTTCCAGGCGATGACAGAAACGGGCGTTGGAATAACAATCCCAAAACCGAATGCGGTTTACACCTATAATTTAAAAGATACTACTTTGTTTTACATAGTACTGTAACAATTTTAGTTTTCATTCGTCTTTACAATAGATATTAATCTTTAAAACGAATAATCATGGAAACTACAACAGAAAACACCGTACTTGAGTCAAGCAGAAAACCAGTTTCAAGAGCTTACAAATTAGAGCTAAAAACCACACGCTTAAAATACTGGAATAGCTTACGCCGCTATCACTCTTAGGAAGCCGTCTCAAAACTTAGCTCTTGTCACCCTGAACCTGGCTAACTGCAGTTTGTAGTAAGGTTTATTTCAAAATTTTAATAAAAAACCCTGAAACCAGTTCAGGGTGACAGAAAGCTTGAGACAGCTTTTATAATTTTTAAAACATCTGCTTAAAAAGATTGATGAGCAAAGCTAATTAGCTTTTTACAAAAACAACTTAGATTTAAAGTTCTTAAATGGATTTTTGAGCTTTCTATTTTTTTGAATTGAGCATCATGCACTATTTTGAATTGTAAGAGTATCATTAGGATAAATAATATTCATTGTATTCAATTTCAACAGCGGGATTGATTTTTCTTAAATAGTCAACAAAGGATTCATTGGTTTTTGGCGCAAAATAGATCTCTTTGCCATCATTATAAATGATAACTAAACCTTTTTTAGCTAAAGCAACTTTTTTACCATCCCAAGAGGTTTTATTCACGATAACTTTTTTGATTTCATTCTGAAGAATACTTCCATAAAAAGGACCAATTCTGTAGCTTATCTTTTTATGAGTTATTTTATAACTCGTATCCAAAAACATCCAGATTACCAATAGCCAAACTAGACCAACTATTGAGACAAAAACAAAGACATAGGTTTCTGAGAATTCTGTTATCAACAAATTTTCGCCAATCAATATACCAAAAAGGAGTGATAATAAACCAAAAATAAAATTAAACGTATTGTCTCTGCGACTTCTGAATTTCATCTTAACTTATCTAATAAAAACAGGTTCACTATTCTTTTGTGTATGTTCTTCAGAAAAGTGATAATCTTCATAAGTGAAGCTTTTAATGCCTTCCAAAGTTTCGACTTCATGGTCTATAATATACCTTACCATAAGCCCTCTGGCTTTTTTAGCATAAAAACTGATGATTTTCAACTTGCCGTTTTTAAAATCTTTAAACACAGGTGAAATGATTTCTGCTTTTAGCTTTTTAGAATTCACTGCTTTAAAATACTCCTGACTTGCTAAATTGACAAAAAGTTCGCCTTCTTTTAACTCTGAATTGAGTTGAGAAGTCACTTTTTCCTGCCAAAGCTCATACAAATTGTCATTAGACTCTATGGCTAGCTTGGTTCCCATTTCCAGTCTGTAAGGCTGGATAAGGTCTAAAGGTCTGAGCACACCATACATACCTGACAGAATCCGCAGTGAATTTTGCAGATTTTCAATTTTATCTTTTGGAATTGAATATGCATCTATCCCAGAATAAACATCACCGTCAAACATATAAATGGATGGTCTTGAATTTTTAGGTGTATGCTTTTCATCAAAACTCTGGTATCTTCCATAATTAAGATCAGCTAGCTTATCGCTTATACTCATAAGTTCAGCGATTTCATCTTTGGTCATTCTAGCCAGTTTGCGGTTAATTTGCGCGGCAGTTTCCTCAAAAACAGGCTTGGTATATTGGTCTGTTGGAAGTTGGTCTTCTTGATTGAGTGACTTGGCAGGAGATACTATAAATTTCATTTTTTATTTTAAAAGTAAAGGAAATTGACCAAGTAAAATATATCCTTAACTAATTATTTAAAATAACAGTATTAGATTCACTTATCCTAAATGTTCTCCTTACTATTTTTAGCATAATTTCTCCAGCGCTCGACACAATCTGATATATCTGAAGGGACTTCAGAATCAAATTCCATCCATTCTTTTGTGACCGGATGTTCGAAGGCTAGAGTTTTCGCATGAAGAGCTTGACGTGGAAGAATTTTGAAACAATTATCTACAAACTGCTTGTATTTTGTAAACGTGGTTCCTTTCAAAATCTTATCACCTCCATAGCGCTCATCATTAAATAAAGTATGGCCGATATATTTAAGGTGAACACGAATCTGATGGGTTCTGCCTGTTTCCAACTGACAGGAAATCAGGGTTACATAGCCTAAACGCTCAATAACTTTATAATGCGTTACGGCTGGTTTTCCCTGTTCAGCTTCATCCCCTAAATGAACGATATTTTGAAGTCTGTTTTTAGGATTTCTCCCAATATTTCCTTCAATTGTTCCCTCTTCATCATTCATATTCCCCCATACCAGTGCTACATACTCCCGCTTACTGGTTTTATGAAAAAATTGATTGGTGAGGTAAGCCATAGCAGACTCGGTTTTAGCAATTACCAAGAGTCCGCTTGTATCTTTATCGATTCGGTGAACCAAACCGGGTCGATCACTGCTGTTGTTTGGCAGATTATCAAAATGATAAATCAAGGCATTGATAAGTGTTCCTGAATAATTACCATGACCAGGATGAACCACCATTCCGGCTGGTTTGTTGACCACTAACAGCGAATCATCTTCATAAACAATGTCCAAAGGAATGTCTTCTGGGGTAAGTAAATTTTCATAAGGTGGATAGGCTAATAAAACTTTCACCTCATCCCCTGCTTTCACTTTATAATTTTGCTTTACCGCCACACCATTAACGTATATATTTCCGTCTTTGGCCGCCTGCTGAACTTTATTACGGGTGGCATTTTCGATGAAATTCATCAAAAACATGTCTACACGCAGCGGCTCCTGACCCTTGGTTGCTGTAAAACTATGATGTTCGTAGAGATCATCATTCTCATCTAAATTATCTTGTGCTTGCATGGTATTTTAATTTGGAACTTAATAAGGATTGACCGCGAAAAAACCTAAAGGCTTCCGTCACCTACTACTAAGTCTATGGTACTCGTTTTGGGAAGCTTATCTCCCGCTTCTAAGGTTTCCCCTTTATGTCTCAATTCCAGGATCGCTCCTTTAGCGATATCTCGTTTTTCAATAATTTCACCTATTTGAAAACCTAAAGCTATTAAAGTTGGCTCAACCTGACGTCTTGTTTTTCTGATTAGATTTTTAGGTATTTCGACATTAATATAGCCAGAGGGATTAAGTGTAAGATAGATTTTACGGTTCTCCTTAACTTGTTTCCCTGGTTTTGGAACTTGATCCAAAACTGAATATGGAGGATAATTAGGGTTGAAATTGGCCGAATCTAAAATTTCACGTCTCAAGTTCATTTCCTCCAATTTTTTATCGACAATGTCCAGTTGAAATTTTGACAAATCAGGAACTGCGATAGTTTCATTATGATTGGTAGTAATATCCAGGTATTTAAGCGCTCCAAAAACTAAAGCAACTAAAACTAAGGCTGCCAGAATTAACTGGAGCAAAAAAACTTTACTAAAAATAAATTTGAAGAATTTCATAAAAAAATATTTACAAATATAGGTTATGCGGAAGCTAGAATAAAATTAACGCGGTGAATTCTGAAAAATTATAGTTTACCCATTTTCTGCAGGACAAAAAGAACTACAATCGGAATCGCAAGTAGAATTACCATCAACAAATGCTCCTGTAACACCCAGGGAGAAAGCAATAATGTGATAAAATAACCTCCCATGGCACCCCCAAAATGAGCATCATGGCCTACATTATCTCTTCTGGCTTTCATCGCCCAGATGGAATAAAACAAATAGCCTATACCAAACACATAGGCAGGAATTGGGATGATAAAAAACAAACCTAACATCATATCAGGCTGGAGCAAAATAGCAGCATATAATACCCCTACAACTGCTCCACTTGCTCCAACAGCTGTATAATTGTTTTCGTCTTTATGGAATTGAAGTGAAAGTAAGTTTCCCAAAATCAAACTTCCAAAATACACTAACAGAAACCCAACAGTTCCAACAAAATTCACCACACTGGAAGCAAAAAAGTACAAAGTCAACATGTTGACAAAGAGGTGTGTCGTGTCCACATGAAGAAAAGCAGAACTGAATATTCTTATTTTATCACCTGCTTTAATGGAAGATACTTCAAATTTATAGCGATTAAAAAAGTCATAATCGTTAAATCCCTTAAAGGACATCAACACATTTGCTGCTATAATTATAATTACTACTAAATCAAGTCCACCCATAATTTTAGAATCTCAAAACGCCAAATATACCTATCTTTGCACAAAATTAGGCTTAATGCAATTACTGATTTATGTTTTAGTGTATCCATTTTTATGGCTTATCTCAATACTTCCTTTTAAACTTATCTACCTTTTATCAGACATCGTTTATGTTTTGGTGTATAACCTATTTGCCTACCGCAAAAAAGTAGTCATTGAAAATCTAAGACTTGCATTCCCGGACTATTCAAAGTCACAACATGAAGCTATCGCCAAGAAGTTTTATAAGCATTTATGTGATATGGTATTTGAATCGATAAAGTCGATTTCAATATCAAAAGAAGAAGCCGAAAAGCGTTTCCAGTTTGAAGGGTTATCCATTTTTACAGATTTAGAACAAAAAAATAAAAGCGCTATATTGATCTTAGGACATTATGGAAATTGGGAATGGATTTTTGTTTTACAAGAATTCATCAATCATAAAGGTTATGGAGTTTACAAACAACTCAAGAACAAATATTTTGATAGGTTAGTCCGAAATATCAGGGCCAAATATGATTCTTACCTGATCACCACAAAAGAAACAGTCAATAGACTGGATGAAGTTAATGCGAGAGGAGAACTGACAGCTAGTGGTTTTATATCGGACCAATCTCCTAAAATTGATAAAGCTTTTCATTGGCAGGACTTTATGGGTGTGAATGTTCCTGTGTATACAGGCGCAGAAATGTTAGCTAAAAAACTAGATCATGCTGTGGTTTTCGTGAAGATTTCTAAAGTAAAACGCGGCTATTACAAATGCGTATTTGAACTTATAACCGATGAGCCCAAAGCCATTCCAGATTACCAAATTACAGATCATTTCCTAACACTGCTTGAGAAACAAATTCGCGAGGAACCTGCTTACTATTTGTGGACGCACAAGCGCTGGAAGCATAGAAAAATTAAATAAATCACCCCGAACAGATTCTTCCGGGTGATTTATTTAGGCTTTCATTTTTGTTTCAATCGGATCTTTATTTTTGTGTTTTTTTAATCAAAATGAAATACTCTACTTTATGATTTATTTACTCAACTCTTCTAGTTCAGTGATAAAGCGTTTTGCTAAAGCATCTGCTTCTTCCTGACTTTTAGCTTCCGTATAAATTCTGACAATTGGTTCGGTATTTGATTTTCTCAAATGAACCCAATTCGTTTCAAAATCGATTTTGACACCGTCAATTGTTGTTATGTCTTCTTCTTTATAGTTTTCCTGAATTTTATTCAGAAGAGCGTCCACATTCAGCTCTGGGGTGAGTTCAATTTTTTCTTTCGCCATAAAGTATGACGTGTAGGTTTGTCTAAGTTCAGAAACCTTTATTTGTTTTTCGGAAAGTAAACTTAGAAACAAAGCTACACCCACCAAACTATCTCTTCCATAATGCAGTTCAGGATAAATAATGCCTCCATTTCCTTCGCCACCGATAACAGCATTCACTTCTTTCATTTTGGCGACAACGTTCACTTCACCTACAGCGCTTGCAAAATACTTGCAACCGTGTTTTTCTGTCACATCACGTAAAGCACGTGATGAGGACAGATTGCTTACTGTTGCTCCCTTTTTACGACTCAAAACATAATCAGCTATGCTCACTAAAGTGTACTCTTCGCCAAACATTTCACCTTTTTCATCCACAAAAGCCAATCTGTCCACATCGGGATCTACAGCAATACCGAAATCAGCATTTTCCTCTTTTACTCTATGAGATAGCTCTGTCAGATGCTTTGCCAGCGGTTCCGGATTATGCGGAAAATGACCGTTTGGTTCACAGTAAAGTCTCACAACTTCCACTCCCAGCATTTCCAAAAGCGGTGGAATAGAAATACCTCCAGTTGAATTTACGGCATCCACCACCACTTTAATTTTCGCATCCTTAATTTGGTCTACGTCCACCAGTTCTAAATTTAAAACTTCTTCAATATGAAGATCGATATAAGCATTGTGATATGTGATTTTACCCAAATCGTCTACATCAGAAAATTCAAAATCTTCTTTTTCTACAAAATTCAGAATTTGCAGTCCTTCTTCAGCATTTAAAAACTCGCCGTCTTTATTCAAAAGTTTTAAGGCATTCCATTGTTTTGGATTATGACTTGCGGTAAGAATTATACCGCCGTCTGCATTTTCCATAGTTACCGCCATTTCTACAGTTGGGGTGGTGGAAAGCTCAAGATCGACCACATGAATTCCCATTCCAGACAGGGTTTGCATAACTAATGATTGAACCATGTCGCCAGAAATTCTGGCATCCCTGCCTACGACTACCTTATAGTGCTCTTTGTTTCTTTGGGTTTTTATCCATTGGCCATAGGCAGCTGAAAATTTCACCACGTCAAGCGGTGTAAGATTGTCTCCTACTTGCCCGCCAATGGTGCCTCGAATTCCAGATATAGATTTGATAAGTGTCATAAATTAAAATTTAGATGAAATTTTTGTGGTGTAAAGATACAAGTCCAGAGATTTAACTCATAAATAATTTGCTAAAACTGCTTAATAATCTATTTTAGAGCTATGAATTACTTGGCTCATATATTTCTTTCTGGCAATGATGACTTCCTAAAACTAGGAAACTTCATGGCAGATGAAATAAAAGGCAAGTCCTATAAAACTTATCCACGGGAAATCCAGAAAGGGATTTTACTGCATCGAGCTATTGATGACTTTACAGATCACCACCCTTTGGTCTCTAAAGGGGCTCATCGTTTTTTTGAGGAGCTCAGACATTATAACAGCGTTGTTATCGATATGATTTACGATCATATACTGGCAAAACGCTGGAATGAATATTCTGATGTAGAATTGACTGTGTTTGCTGAAGAATTCTATCTTTTGCTTGAAAATAATCAACACTTACTACCTCAAAAAATAAGCAAAGTTGTTCCTTATATGATTGAACATAACTGGTTATTGAGCTACTCTAAACTTGAAGATTTGAAAAGTATTCTCAAACAAATGAATCACAAAACTAAACATGAAACCCAACTCCATAAAGGGGTCGATATTTATCTGGCTCATCAGGCTGATTTTGATCTGGAATTCACCGGGTTTTTTGAGGATATCAGAAAGTTTTGCACATCAAAAATTAAACAACTGAATCAGGATTTATGAAACGTTTTTTGAAAATAATTAAAGTCACAGGAATAGTGGTTTTAAGTCTTATTCTAATACTTATTATCACAGGATTTTTTATATCTGAAGATTTACCAAATGGTAAAAAAGGACCAGAGGCTGACCAACTTGCACAACAAATTTTGAATGAATTGAATTACGAAGCTTTTGAAAAAACAAAAATCATAAGCTGGACTTTTGCAGGTGTTCATTCTTATGAATGGCATAAACACAAAAACTACGTCATTGTCAGTTCTGATGATTATAAGGTGAAACTTGATTTGAATGATTATGACCAAAGTGAGGTCATTTCTTCTAAAGATTTAGATTACGAAAACCTGATAGAAACTTCCATAAGAAATTTTAACAACGATTCTTACTGGCTTATAGCTCCCTATAAAATCATGGAAGATTCTGTGGAAAGAAGACTTGTGAAAAAGGACGGAAAAAAAAGTTTATTGATCACCTTTATTTCCGGTGGTACAACTCCCGGTGATTCTTATTTATGGGAAGTAGATGAAAATCACAGACCTACTTCTTTTCAAATGTGGGTTTCAATTATTCCTATAGGTGGAATTCAGGCTAAATGGAAAGACTGGGTCGAAACCCAGTCTGGTATGATCTTATCCACTAAAAAATCAGTGTTTGGAATTCCAATAGAAATTACAAATTTGAAGACTTCTCTTTAGGCAAACGCTATAAAAGCGGACATTACAAGCATAAGAAATGCTGGTAACGAGCGTTTAATCGGGTCACTTATTTTTATATGCATAGCAATAGCACCTATCATAAGAATTCCCATTCCTACTGCACCAATAAAACCAAGATTGTAACCATCCTGAAAAATGCTTATGATTAGCAATGTTGCAAATCCAAGTTTTAAAAATCCAATGATAGGCACAAACCAGGTTGGAAGTCCATATTTAGCAAACTCATCATTCATGCTTCCGGCCCCTGCTCCTCGCCATTCAGTTTGCTTATTGAACCTTAGTAACCAGACGTTTAGAATTCCAAGTGTGATTACAATTTTAAAAATTAAAATTAGAGTATCCATAATTAATTGTTTTGTTAAATATCCAAAAAATAATTAAGGATACATATACTCTAACATTATTTTAATCAGAAAATTTATTTACTGTCCTAGTTCGCCAATAAGTTTCCCGAAACTCCCTGACATGGAGGTCATGTCCAAGTTCTGAGCAGATTGAGTAATCTGATAGATGCCATTTGCATTTACATCATTTCCTCGCATTCTCAGAAGTAATAATCCAAGTTCAGAATCATAGCCAAAGAAGATCATCTCATCAATCTTTTCTTCTGAACCAACAAACAGTAATCGTGCTTCTCTATCACCACTACTGAAGTTGAGTAAAGATTGGTAATCTGGCTGGTTGAGAATACTTCTTAATTCTTCACGCTCTTCCTCAAGAATAGGCTCCCCTTTCTTCTTAGTCAAAGCCAGTAAATTTATTTTATCAATTTTCTGTAAGCTACTTTTTTCTTCTGAAGATAAATTTTCTAGATTTTGAAATAGAATATTTGTAGGGACACTGGCGGAAATAAATTCAGCAGAATTTTCTTTTTTAACCAGATATTCCTGAAGACTGGGCTTTGAATTGCAGGCCACAAGTGTCGCCAATACAAATACGATAAGAATGATCTTTTTCATGTCTATTGGTCTTTAAGTTTATCCAAAGATTTACCTCCGGGAATATTCATTTGACTGGTTAACTTCGAAATATTTTTTAAATCAATATTTCCGTTGATGACCATCAGTACAGATTGTGTATCTGTGGCTTCAGATGAATTGACAAACATCAAAAGTTGATTGACAAAGTCATCTGATTTTCCTGGTTTGATGTAGAAATTCACAGTCTTGCCTTCACTGTTCACCCGCATCAACTCCTCTAGATTACTTTTTGATTTCAACGTATTAAAATCGGACTGAAGTTGTTTACCGTATTCAAGGCTTTCTGTTGTATAAATCTTGATATCATCAAGATTTTCAACCAGGTCTAAGTAAGCTTTTACATCTTTATCGCTACTGTCTAAGTCCAGTTTACTCATAAGCCTAAACATGCCTTTGTTTACCACTATAGAAGTGATTTCTCTCACATTGTCATACTTACTAAAATCCTGAGCATTCGTAGCAGTTGCGCTCAAAAGGGCGATGGTCATTATAAGACCCATTAATTTAATTTGTTTCATAGCTTTATTTTATTAAGTTATTTTTTTGCTGGCTGAATACTTCTACATATTCCAATTTTTCAAGACCCTCATTCATGTTAATCGATATAAGATTGAGTGCATTTTGAGTCGTTTCAAAAGCAAGTCTTGCTTCTTCCAATTTTTGTTGATTTTCATAATAGTCATAAAACCAAACCCCACCTAAAACAATACAAATGCTTGCTGCTATATTGATCCAGAAATAGCGAGATGATTTTTTTTCAATTGCTGCCTCACCTTTAAATTGAACATTGGATTCCTTTTCAAAAAATTTAAAAAGACTAGCATAGGCTTCAAAATCACTATCGTAATTTCCAGATGAAAAGTACATTTTCAGCTCTTGCTCTTGTTCTAAAGTGGTTTCCCCTTCTTCATATAAACTGAGCAGTTGATTGATATATTTTTTATCGAATTCCATAGTCTGCAGTTTTTTTCAATTCACTTATAATTTTTTTTCTTGCTCTGGAAAGAGCAACTCTCACCGATGTAGAGTTCATGTTCATAATCTCTTCTATTTCTTTGTTTGTAAATTGCTCAATATCTCTCAACTGAATAACCGCTCTTTGTTGTTCTGGCAATTCATTGATAAACTTAGCCACCAAACTCACTTCATCTCTTGCTTCTATCTCGGAAGACAAACAGGAACTCGGTGCTGAATAGTTACTGTGTACAAGCTCTAAGGTTTTATTATGCTTGGATTTCAAGACATCGTAACACAGGTTTTTTGTTGTAGTCATAGCATAAGCTTCAATATTATTGATGTCTTCAAGTTGACCTCTTAATCTCCACAATTTCAATAATACTTCCTGTGTGGCATCCTTAGCAGCGTCTTCAGAAGATAAAAGACGACGTGAAAACCTGAAGATTTTACCTTCCAGAGGGATAACGTGCTGAGAATAAAATTCAGAAGTCATAAACAACCTATTTTAATGAAGACGACACAACAAAGGATTTGTTACATCTTCACACTTCTATTTAAATTTTGATTATTTTTATCAAAATTTATTTTGATGAAACTATTGAGACTTTTCTTTTTAATAAGCATATCACTATCCGTATTCGTTTCATGTCAGGATGATATCGATGATAATATTACAAATATTAATGAATTAGCCAATCAAGAAGATATAAAAGACTTCATCTGGAAAGCCATGAATATTTTTTATGTCTACAAAAGTGACGCCCCAGACTTAGCAGACGACAGGTTTGAAAACACACAGGAGTATATCAGTTTTCTGTCCAGCGTAGATTCCCCTGTCAACTTTTTCTATTCCTTATTGGCAGTGCAGGACAGGTTTAGTTTTATCGTTTCAGACTTTGTGACGCTAGAACAAAATTTAGACGGGATTTCTTTGGCCAACGGTATGGAATTTGGACTTATAAGATTTATTGATACTGAAACGGTTTTCGGTTACGTGAGATACGTGGTTCCCGGCTCTCCAGCAGACGTTGCCGGAATTGAGAGAGGAGTTATTTTCAACAGAGTTGATGGGATAACTTTCACCCCTGAAACCGATTTTAATTTGCTTCTATCCCAATCTAGCTATACGATAGGATTAGCTGAATTTCAGGGAGGTGACTTGGTAGGCTTGGATCAAGAAGTAAGTTTAACTAAAATTCAACTTACTGAAAACCCTATTCATGAACACAAAATTCTTGATGTGAATGGTCAAAAAGTTGGGTATCTGATGTATAACAACTTCAGAACACCTTTCAATTCTGAACTCAATTCTGTTTTTGCCGATTTTTCTGCTGAAGGAATCACAGATTTAGTTCTTGACTTAAGATATAATTCTGGTGGCAGCATCGAAACTGCCAAAGATTTATCCAGCATGATCACTGGTCAATTCAACGGCCAGATTTTTGCAAAACAGATTTTCAACGAAAATTTTGATGCCGAAAATTTAATTTTTGATGATCAAATCTCTACAGATGAACCTATTAATAGTCTTAACCTAACCAGGGTTTATGTATTGACTACAGGCTCTTCCGCTTCTGCTAGCGAACTGGTGATTAATGCTTTAAATCCTTATATCGATGTTATACAAATCGGCACAAATACAGCAGGAAAATTTGAAGGATCAGTTACCTTATATGACTCCCCCAATTTTTCAAGAAGTAATGTAAGCCTGGAGCATACTTACGCTGTACAGCCTTTGATTTTAAAAATAGCCAATAAAGATGGTTTTACCGGATTTTTTGATGGGCTTGAGCCAGATATTGAACAGTCTGAAATTTTTTCAAGCCTTGGTAACCTGGGAGACCCACAAGAAACCTTGCTCAATAGAGCTTTGCGGGAAATAAGTCCTGGTTTTGAACGTCCTTCATTTCAAGAAAAAAAGCCATTATTTTCTTCCAAACTGATAGGAGAAAGCCAAATGGAATCTCCTGCTTTTCAAAGAATGTATGTTGACCCTAATTCTATTCCATTTTGAATGACACCCCAAAAATTTAAAAGATAAAATCCTTCAATAGCCAATCTGCAATTGAATAAAAAACGCTTTCTTATTAGATTTTTATCTGCATTTTACGGTTGTAAATGAGGATTATAAATTATTAACTCTTAAACTGTAACTAATCCGTCTGTTTTAAACATTAAAATCGGAGTTTTACTTCTAGCGAGGGTTTGCAAAGAAAAAGCGCAAAGCCACGCAAATTATTGTTAATCGTTATTATATAAATTTGCGTCCTTTGCGAAAAGCTTAGAGGTCTTAGTAGCGTAAAATTATATGCAAAAGGGTGATAATAAATTATTTAAATCTAGTAGTAGAACATGTTTGATACCGGTTAGTTACCTTAAAGTTAATAACCGCTAATTGAGCTCAATCTTGATTTTAATCTTAAATTTGCAAACGAAAAAAATACGCACATGAAATCAACAGCACTTAACCCTATTCATCACCAATTGGGAGCCAAAATGGTTCCTTTTGCTGGCTACGAAATGCCGGTCTCCTACTCAGGTGTCAATATAGAACATGAAACCGTTCGCCAGCACCTTGGTGTGTTTGATGTCTCACACATGGGTGAGTTTTTTGTAGAGGGTAAAGAAGCTTTGGATCTTATTCAAAAAGTCACCACCAACGATGCATCAAAGCTTGTGGATGGGCAGGCGCAATATACGTGTATGCCGAATGAAACTGGTGGTATTGTTGATGACTTAATCATTTACAAATTCAATGCTGAAAAATTCATGATGGTTGTGAATGCTTCTAATATTCAAAAAGACTGGGACTGGATCCATTCTCATAATTCGTTTGATGCTAAACTTTCAGACTTATCTGATGAGTATTCACTTTTAGCCATACAGGGCCCAAAAGCAGTGGAAGCGATGCAAAGTATTTCCCCCTTAGATTTATCAGATATTAAGTTTTATCACTTTGAAGTGGGAGAGTTTGGCGGTGCTCAGGATGTTATTATTTCAGCGACTGGGTATACAGGAAGTGGTGGTTTTGAGATTTATTTCAAAAATAAAGATGCTGAACAAATCTGGACTTCTGTTTTGGAAGCTGGTAAGGGGCATGGGATACAACCTATTGGTTTGGCTGCTCGCGATACCTTAAGATTAGAAATGGGAATGTGTCTGTATGGAAATGACATAGATGAAACGACTTCACCAATTGAAGCTAAACTGGGCTGGATTACCAAGTTCACCAAAGACTTTATCAATGCTGAAGCCCTGAAAAAAGAAAAGGAAAATGGACCTTCCAGAAAATTGATCGCTTTTGAAGTTTTAGATAAAGGCATCCCGCGTCATGACTATGAATTACTGAATTCTGAAGGAGAAAGTATTGGTCATGTAACTTCCGGAACCATGTCCCCAAGTCTCAAAAAAGCAATTGGTATGGGATATGTCAAAGCAGAATACGCCAAATTCGGAACTGAAATCCTTATCCAAATCAGAAAAAAACAAATAAAAGCAGTGATTGTAAAGCCACCGTTTTACAAGGCATAGCTTTATAATAAGCTAGAAAATTGAGCCATTTCTAGTTTAGAAATGGCTCAATTCATTTAGAAAAATTGATAGTCAGTAACTAAGTGTATAAAGTGTAACCTGTCTGATCGAGCCTTTCGGCTTCACTCAGGACAGGTTAAAGTCGAGACCTGATGACTTCTTGGCTGCGCTCGAAGTGACAACATAAAATACTTAAAAGAAACAAGCAATATCAAACACACGAAAAAAATATTGATTCTTGGCGCCAGTGGCTTTTTAGGAAATGTTCTTTACAAAGAACTCTCTCCTTATTATGATGTCTATGGCACCTATGCAAGAGATAATGTGATTTTAGATCAAAATAAACGCATGTTTCAATGGGATGCAGAAACCGAAACCATCAGTCTTTTGTTGAACGAGCTGGCTCCAGACCTTATCATTTCGGCTATCCGAGGAGATTTTTCTGCACAAACGCATGCTCATTTTGAAATCATTGACTATTTGATAAAGTTTCAGAAGAAATTGATTTTTATCTCCTCTGCTAACGTGTTTGATGTATTTACCAATTACCCGTCCTATGAATATGACAAAACACTTTCTGAGAGTGTGTACGGTAGATTTAAAATCAGGATTGAAAATGCATTACTAAGGTTACCCAACTCTCTTTATAATATAGTGAGACTTCCGATGATTTACGGACATAATTCTCCCAGAGTAAAAGAATTAAAGATTCTGCACGATTTAAAAGAACCTATTGAAGTCTTTCCAAATGTAGTGATGAACGTAACTACGCACGATAAATTCGCCCAACAAATCCATTACATCATCAACAGAGAACTGGAAGGGGTTTATCATCTAGGCAGCAAAGATTTGATTCATCATAAAGAGTTAGTGTATGAAATATTAAAAGGATTAGAGTTGGAGAATCCTATTTCTAAGAATGTTTATAATTCCAATGAAGACCGTTATATCGCTGTGATTCCAAAAGACAACATATTGCCCAAAAATTTTCAAATCAGCATTGATGAAGTTGTACAAAGCTCCGTAAAACTTTCATAAACTTAAATTAGTTTACTTTCAAAATTGTAAATTGAGGCTAAAATAAAAAAGATATGAGACCACTACAAGACGAAGAAATAAAATCAAGATTAGAAAAATTTGAAGGCTGGTCATTCAATGAGAATGCAATTCATACTACTTTAGAATTTGAGAACTTCAAAGAAGCATTTGCCGCTATGACGAGAATTGCTTTTGAGGCTGAAGCTCAACAGCATCATCCACAATGGTATAATGTTTATAATACACTTGAAATCTCATTATCAACTCACGATGCTGAAGGCGTGACGGATAAAGATTTTAAACTAGCAGAAAAGATCGAAGAAATCATCTCTACCTAGTTTTAACAAAAGTTGAGTTAATTATTTCGTAAGTTAAACAATGTGAGAATCATAATTCTATATTTGCAAAAAATAATTTGAATATGATTGATGCCTTAGAATGGAGATATGCGACAAAGAAATTTGATGAATCCAAAACCATAGACTCTGATAAAATTGAGCTTTTAAAAAAGGCTTTTAATTTGACTCCTACTTCCTACGGACTACAGCCATTAAGGTTAGTCATTGTAAAAAATCAAGAGCTTAAAAATAAATTGTTTGAGCATAGTTATAACCAAATCCAAGTCAAAACCGCTTCACATGTTTTGGTGATTTGCATTGAAAATACGGTAGATGAAAAATTTATCAGAGCTATTTTTGAATTACAAAAAGAAATCAGAAATGCAAAGGATGAGATCATTAATCCCTTCAGAGATTTTTTGATTAAAGACTTTGGCAAAAGAAGTAATCAGAACATTGAAGAGTGGGGAAAAAATCAGGCCTACTTAGCTTTAGGGAATTTGTTAACCGTTTGTGCTGCAGAAAAGATTGACTCCTGCCCCATGGAAGGTTTTGTAGGAGAAGCTTATGATGATGTACTGAATCTAAAAGAAAAAGGAATCTCAACATCTATTGTTTTGCCTGTAGGTTACCGTGCCAAAGATGATAAATTCGCCGACTTTAAAAAAGTAAGACGTCCTCTGGAGGAAACGATTATTGAGTATTAGAATTTTAGACGATAGATATTAGATGTTAGACTTAATTGAGCCACGAATCTTGAAAAGAGAAAATAACAAGGAGCAAAGAATAACGAGTAACGAGGCAATAGGCAATAGGCAATAGGCAATAGGCAAAAATCAGTAGTTAGTAGTCAGTAGTCAGTAGTCAAGATTAAAAAAATGTGATTTACTAAAAATTAAAGCAATGAAAAGAATGAAAAGATTATTCGTTTTTTTGGTGCTGTCCTTAGGAGTCATTTCTTGTAGCTCTGATGACGAAAATTCTCTGACTAAATTTGAATTTGTAACTGAATATACTGCCACTGTAACAGTTGGTGGAGTTGTTGGTACAATGGAAAGAACTTTTGAAATTGGAGAAGTTTATGATGGAAGGGATGAAGGTGGTGAAACCATTACCTTAAGGATAGCTGAACATACCGAACTAAACGAAGATTGCCCTAATAGTTGGTGTTATCAGGAATTTTTGGACGTTCCAAGAGCATCTTTAGAATTGGCAGATTAAGTTTGAGTTTTTAAATTTAAAAAAACAAATAGCGAAAACTATTCTTTTCCATCTACAAAATCTTGTAAATACGCATATCTAGGGGTTAGTTTCCCATCTTTAGTCATACGGGCTCGTTCTAGAATTCCATCTAAATCATTATTAAAAAAGGCAGGCATCACATGCTTTGCAAACATCTCTCCGAATCCTTCACTGGCGTCTTTGGGCAATTCACAGGGGAGATTATCAACGGCCATTACAGTAATGGCACCTTTGGTATCAAAATCGACTTCAGATTCAGTTTGAGGATCATAGCCATAAAAAGGATCTGCAATTGTAGAAGGTCTTATGGTGGATGCTACTGGTCCATCAACATCGCAGCTGATATCGGCCACAAGATTGATCTTAAAGTCAGGATGCCTGGCATTTTCTCTCGTAAACAAATAAGGCGCATTGTCGCCGTAGAAATGTCCGGCAATAAAGAAATCGGTAACTTTAGCAAAGCGCATGAAATCAGATTTGTAAGGTGTAGGATCTAGAAAAAATTCTGAAACCTTACCTGGTTTGCCATCTTTTCTCTTGTTATAATCCAACACATCGATAATGGTATAAACGGGTTCTTGAAAGGAATTTGAAACATACTCCTCTACTCCAACCTGTTTAATATTGAGATAGTCTAAAATTTCTTTGGCTCCTCTAGCCACCTTTCCTAATCCAGAAAGACAAATTTTAAGATCTGGCACTTCAATAGTGTCCAATTCTTTTTTTAGCGCCTCCAGGTCTGCAAGATCATCGACCTTAGATAGACTAAAAAGCTGATCTCTAAGTCCCAGAGCTCTAAACCCATTGTATGCCCCTACCAATCCGGCATAACGACCAAAACCAATAAGCCGGTTTCCTCTACTATCCGTAACGACTTCGTGATCGTAAAGCTGAATATTTTTTTCCAAAATCGCTTTGAGCAAGTCTCTGTTATAAGGTTGCTTTTTAATGGTATGTGAAAAAAAGAAATAGGATGCACTCGGGATAAGGGTTTCTATTGGTACTTCCTTAACCCCAAGTAAAACGTCGCAACTGGACAAATCGCTTTCGAGGTTTAAACCATATTTGGCATAGGCTTTATCTGAAAATATGCGTATGTCTGACGGCTCCACAACGAATTGTAAACCTTCAAACTGCATTTGGACTTCTTTAGCTTTTTGTGGTGTAAACACAACTCGACGATCTGGAGGAGTTTTTCGCTCTTTAATAAGTCCTATTTTCATATTGATTATTTTAAGATGATTTTTGGTTCAAATATAGGATTAATATCTATTTTTGCATTCCTGTTTTGGAAACGAAACGCTGGTATTTGTTCGGAAACTTTAAGTTAATGACAATTCCACGTTAGTCCCAAAGCTTTGGGGACAAAACATGTTCATTGACGTGATAGCTATTATACAGCTTCACTTATTTAATTGGGGTCGATTTGGTTTTGACAGCAAGACCAATTGAATGGTAAGCACGCCGAGCGCTGGGATATAGCTCGTAAATCTCATATTTCACACTTTTTTAAACGGCGAAGATAACTACGCCTTGGCTGCATAATCCGAATCACAGTAGGATATGCTTAATCCCAACAAGGTTGGGAGCTAAGATGTCTCGCAAAAGCCTTGATTTACGGCGTTTGCACACGAGGCACCGGTAAAGTAAATATAGCCAGAGCAGGGCCTTGATGCTTTGGTAAAACTTAATCGAGGATAAGGACAAAGTAGGTGGTTTTCAGCCAGCTTTGTCTCGAAAATCCAAGAGAAAACTAAGCGTGTAGAAAACTATTGAATTGCTTGTTTGGACGGGAGTTCGAGTCTCCCCGACTCCACAGAAAACCCCCATATACCCAGTGTATATGGGGGTTTTGTTTTTTAGGTGACAATTTAGGTGACAATTTTTACAAAATAGTTTCAAGATTTCTTTTACTTAGAATTGGAATATTCTACTTTAAATTTCTCCATTTATCTGAAAAATAAGGAATCTGAAAATAGATATGTTCGAGGTTCTTAAGGAATGGGAAGCCTGCCTTATCCGTTCTATATTCGTAATTAAATTCATCTATCCGATTTTGATAATCAAATTTGTAAGCTTCCCTAAATTTCTATAAAGTATTTCATCATACTTAGATTTTTTTATTATTATACTATGATAATAAGTTTTAATATTATATTTTGCTATCCATTCGTCATTGAAAATATAACTCGAAGTCTTACCTCCTTCTAAAATACCCTTTGTGTGAAATTTAGAAGAACTATTTTCTAAATAATTAATTTTAGATGAACCTCCTTTTTTGTAATTTGAAATGTTATTTTTTAATAAGTACTCTAAGACTTGATTATATACTTCAACAACGCTTAATCGGTTAGTATCTTTAAAATAAGAAGGTTCATATTCACGATTTCCAAACATATCTTTTTTCCAGTCTGAATACTTTCCAGGTATATCCTCCAATATGCTTTCCAGCAAATTCTCCATTTACATAAACTTCGCTATTTGATTTACACCTTCAAAATGTAGGAACCACTTTCTGTTGTCGGATTTATCAATTTCCAACTTTCGCTTGTACCTGCCTATGCCTCGATAATAGTCTTTTTCCTCATCAAATGGATCTGTTTTATTCCAGGAATGCGGTAAATTGATTCTCTGCCAATCTACCTTATCTGATTTTTTTCCTAATTTAAATGACCAATTGCTATTGATCGTTTTCATAGATCTTCCCTCATCTTGCGAAAATGAAGAAAAAGCTATTAGAAAAAATAAGGTGGCAAATAATCGCATAGTACTACATCATTTTAATTCAAAATTGGATTCGAGCACTTTTTCAGAACTTGAACCTACAAAAACTTTAAAATCCCCTGGCTCTGCATAAAAACTCATGTCCTGATGGTAAAATGCTAGGTCTTTTTCACTAATTGAAAATTCAACTGTTTTGGTCTCTCCTGCTTTCAATTCTATTTTCTCAAAGCCTATCAGTTCTTTAACAGGGCGAGTAATAGTTGCAACTAAATCTCTCATATATAATTGCACCACTTCTTTCCCTGTTCTTTCTCCAATATTTGAAACTTCAACTGTTACATTGATAGTGCCGTCTTCACTTAAGCTGTCAGAACTGAGTTTTAGATTATCGTATTTAAACTGCGTGTAACTTAAACCAAAACCAAAAGGAAATTGCGGCTCATTGGTCACATCCAGATAATTGGATTTAAACTTTTGAAACCATTCACCTTCCAGCGGTCTTCCAGTATTTTTATGGCTATAATAGATTGGAATTTGCCCAACATTTTGCGGATAGGTCATCGTTAGTTTACCAGATGGATTTACATCACCATACAAGACATCAGCTAATGCCAGACCAGCTTCAGAGCCCGGAAACCATGCATTCAAAATAGCATCAGAATGTGGAAGAATTTCTCCTAGAACTAAAGGCCTACCGCTCAATAAAACTACCACTACCTTTTTACCTGTTCCTTTTAAAGCTTTTAATAAGCGAACTTGATTATCTGGAATGCTGATATCTGTTCTACTAGAACTTTCACCCGAACTTTCGGAAGCCTCTCCCAGTATGGCTACAACTACATCAGACTCATTCGCCAACTCAACTGCTTCATTGATCATTTCAGCTTCAGGTCTGTCATCTCGGTAGGTGTTTTTGCCATGCATCCCAATTAGCTCTTCCAAATCCGCATCCTCTACCAAGTTGGAGCCTTTTGCATACTGAATGTTATCCGGGTTTTCCGATACTTCTTTTATACCTTCATAAATGGACACTGATTTCATAATATCAGCACTTACACTCCAAGTGCCCACCATATTTTCTTTATTGTTTGCTAAAGGTCCGATTAAAGCAATTTTAGCATTTTTATTAACCGGCAAAGCCTCTCCATCATTTTTAAGCAAAACCATCGATTCAGAAGCTGCTTTTCTGGCAACCGCTCTATTTTCATCCGAAAATAATTCTTTGGAAGCTCGTTCTTCATCCATGTATTTGTAAGGATCATCAAACAAGCCTAATTGATATTTTGCTTTTAAAATAAGCCTACAGGCATTATTAATGGTCTCTTCTGACACCTTTCCTTCTTCCACAGATTTTTTAAGTGTAGTCAAAAAACCCTCACTTACCATATCCATTTCAACACCTGCATTCAAAGCCAAAGCGGATACATCCTGCAAATCACCCATACCGTGTGCGATCATTTCGCTCACCCCAGTATAATCACTAACCACAAAGCCATCAAAACCCCATTCTTCTCGTAAAACTTTAGTCATCAACCACTTATTACCAGTTGCAGGAACACCATCTACTTCATTAAATGAAGCCATTACAGTTCCTACCCCAGCGTCAACTGCTGCTTTATAGGGCGGAAAATAATCATTATACATTCTCAATCGGCTCATGTCCACTGTATTATAATCCCGACCGGCTTCTGAGGCTCCATAAAGCGCAAAGTGTTTCACACATGCCAATAGGGTGTTTTCAGCTGACAAATCATCGCCTTGATAGCCCCGTACCATAGCAGCTGCAATTTGACCACCTAAATAAGGGTCTTCTCCGCCGCCTTCAGAAACTCTTCCCCAACGTGGGTCTCTTGAAATATCCGTCATAGGTGAAAATGTCCAGGCTATACCATCTGAAGATGCTTCTTCTGCAGCAATTCTAGCAGATTGTTGAATCAACTCCATATCCCAACTAGCGGAAAGCCCAAATGGAATAGGAAATGTGGTTTTATAACCATGAATCACATCTTTAGCTATAATCAAAGGAATCCCTAAGCGGCTTTCCTCTACAGCCACTTTTTGAACTGCCCTAATTTTATCAATTCCAGTGATATTGAATAAACCGCCTACTTTTCCTTCTTTTATACTTTTGGCTATGCCTGCGTTTGTGCTGATACCAGTACTTACATCACCAGCTGAGGGAAGGTTTAATTGTCCAATTTTTTCCTGCAAAGTCATTTCATTGAGAAGAGAATCAACTTTTCGATTGATATCAGATGAAGCATTATTTTTTTGATTTTTGCTACAACTGCTCAATAATAAAATTAATGCAAGCACTCGTAATAATAAATATTTCATTTGTTTTTATTTTGAATTAGAAAATAGCCATGGTAATAAGTCAGGCTCTGCAAAAGCAGAATCCCAGCTATTATGATTGTCTTCTTGATATAAGGAAAGTTTGGCATTTCCACCATAATGATTAATAGCACGTGCCATTTCTTCAGAATGTTTTGAGGGCACCACATCGTCTTTTTTTCCGTGAAAAAGCCAAATATTAAATCCCTTGGGGTAATCTTTAGTTATTTCAGGATTGGCACCTCCACAAATAGCAAACGCTGCCGCAAACATATCAGGCTTTTTGTAAATCAATTCGAATGTTCCCATTCCTCCCATAGAAAGTCCGCCAACGTAAATTCGTTCTTTATTTACATAGTTTTTCGAGGTCATTACATCCATTAAATCAATTACCAGCTGCAAGGATTTAGTAGCAGGCTTTTTATTCATAAAATCGAATTGAAAAGGAACTGTATCCCTATTCACCTCAACCTTTGCCCAATAATCATCTTTTGGTGCCTGCGGAAAAATAACTATAGCTGGAAATTCCTCTTGATTCTTCAGAAATAATTCACCGCCATGCGTTAATTGTGATTGATTGTCACTACCTCTCTCCCCCGCACCGTGTAAAAATAAAACCACCGGATATTCTTTTTCTTCAGAAAAATCCTTCGGAAATAAAATTCGGTAATTCAAGGTATCAGCATCTTTTATAAAATGTTCCTTTTTAAAGGCTTCCTGCTCCTGAGCTATTACTGAAAATGACACCATTAGTAGAAAAATCACTAACCTGTATAAAAATTTATTTTTCATTTATTTTAATTGTATGTTTTCGAAGGTGAAATCATGTTCCTTTTCCTCCATAAATTCATCAAGCCAGGGAGAATAGGTTTTTACTTCAATTTTTTGATTTTCAGGATCAACTTTTATTATCCGCAAAAAGCCATTACCACCGTTCTCTGAACCTTCTACCCCTTTCTGATAATTGGCGAGCATTTGATAAACCTTATTACCTTTTTCTCCTTCGCTTACCAAAGTTCCTACTCCGGTTTTAAGGATGTGTCCTGAAAACACCATAGAAATATTATCGTATTTTTTAATCAATTTCTCCCAAAGTTGTCCTCCATTATTGGGAGCTTCTTCGTCAGTATCCTTACCAATTCCATAGTTTTCAGGAAGCCACCAATCTTCTCCGTCGTGAAGCGTACTATCCTCATATATGTGAGCGTGTGTTACTAAAATAAAATTATGTTCGGGGTATTTCGCGACCATCTCATTGGCCCAAGCGATGGTTTTATTTCGGGGTCCAAACTCTAGTGAAAGCACCATCCATTTTTGGTTTCCTATGGTAAATTCACTTAACAAATTATCAACTTTGCCTTCAGGAAAAGAGGTTATAACATTAGGGAAATCATTAACCGAAAAGAACGCATTAGCTAAAGAAGTATTCCTGGTATCAGCAAATTTCCCGCTTACGCTTCCCATATCATGATTGCCTAAAGCAAACGAATAAGGTACTTTCCCGTCGATAGTATTAAAACCTTTTTTAGCGATGTCCCATTCTTTTCCATTATTATTCTGGGTGATATCGCCAACGTGAAGCACAAAGGAAAACCTATCTTTATTATTTGCTAACCACTGCATCTGGTGTAAATAAATTTCAGGAAATTCCTCAACATAAGTCTGGGTATCTGGGAGTACTACAAATTCAAAAAAATGTTCTTGTGCCCGTACACACCCCGTACTTGCAAATACGAAGAGTAAAAAAACAAGACTCCATTTTTTATTGAAATATGTTGGAAAGCGATTCATATAAATTAATTAGAAACATTAAATCCTAGATTATCCAATCCCACCTGCACTTCCGGAGCTCCCATAAACAAGTCCCAAATAAGGCCAGAGCGGTAATTTTCTATCATCACTACCATTGGCCCCTGATCTATGGCCAAATATCTTTGAGCTGCCCAATCTTCGACTTCGAGACTAAATGCATCGTAAAATCCGGCTGGTCCCCAAAGCAACTCGTTTTGATCTTCAAAGAAGTACCTCATAGCGCCCAAAGAAAGTTCAGGAGTATAAGGTATAGAACTAATCGCTGCGGTTGGTGAAACCACCCCACGATCAGTATCAGGAGAATGTGCTGTGTAGCCTATTCCATCGTCTTCATTACGGGTATAACTTGCAGTTAGGCCCCAGGAATTTTCATTATAAGTTTCAAAATCATTCGGATTTTCCTGAGTATATTCATAATTGATCTTAGTGTGGTTCACATTCAAATCCCAGTAATTCGCATATCTATCTTCAAGTCCTTTTGGATTCAATCCTAAATAAGAATAATGCGCCCAAAAAAGCGGACCGGCTTTATCGCCTCGAGTATTATGTTTTAGAATTAATGGGATTCCGTAGGCTTCTTTATCGCTCACAATATTTCCACTACGAGCCCAACCATCGTGGTAGGCATCAGGTTCAATTGCATGATCCGGGGAGGAAGCGGCCATTACATAAGTGATCAAGCACTCGTTATAACCTTCAATCATAAAATCCATTTCCCATTGATAATCTGGCGACCAATGCCAGTAAAGTCCGTCTTTATTATTTGTGTACCACTCCCATTCAATACCTTTCCAAAGTTTGTCGTACTTAGCAGCAACCGCTTTTTCTTTTTTGCTTCCATTTTTTAGGTATTCACGAACCACGATAAACCCCTGTGCTAAAAATGAAGTTTCCACAAGATCTCCTCCATTATCTTTATCACTAAAGGACTGGGTTTCTCCGGTTTTACCGTTTAACCAGTGCGCCCAAACCCCATGAAATCTAGGAGCATTATCTAAAAAATTTGCGATCTTATCTAAACGGACTACTGCAGAATCCCTAGGAATAAATTCCCGTTCCATTCCAGCAACAATTGCCATAAGACCAAACCCAGATCCTCCTGTAGTTACTACATGGGCATCGTTTTTGGGGTATTCACCATCAGGATGATAGCGTTCCCGAGCCATACCAGAATTTGGCTCGGCATAATCCCAAAAATATTTAAGGGTTTGCTTCTGAACAGTATCCAACAGGGCTTCTTCTGAAAGTGTTTTATATTCTGTTATTTCTATTTCCTGTTTTTCTGATAAATTCTTACAACTAAAAAGTAACAAGCTGAATATAAAAAAACTTAAAATTGATTTATAGTTAGTCATCGTTATATAATTCTAAATTTTCGGTATTAATAATTAAAGCCCAGTTTATTCAAACCAGCTTGTATTTCTTCATCTTGCATAAAAAGATCCCAAATCAAACCAGTTCTGTGATTTTCTATCATTGAAATTATTGGCCCTTGGTCTATGGCCAGATAACCATCCGCTACCCAGTTCTCTTCTTCCGAAAAAGCATCATAGAAACCGTAAGATCCCCAAAGCTCATTTCCTTTTTCCTCATAAAAGTACCTTAGGGCTTTCATAGATTCTTCGGGAGTATAGGGAAAAGAAGATAAGGCGGCCGTTGGTGTAATTACACCTAAATCGTTAGCCGGGCTGTGAGCCGAATATCCTTCATAACTATCACTAGCGGTAAAACCCCAACTATTCTCACCATAACCTTCAAAATTTTTAGGGTTATCTATCGCATAATTATAATGAATAAGACTATGCGCAACATTTTGTTCCCAGTAATTGGTATATTGATCACTCAAATTTCGGGGATCTAAACCTATAAAAGAGTAATGCGCAAAAAAAAGCGGCCCTCCGTAGGCAGGTCCCAATGGGAGGTCTATCCCGTAATATTGCCGGTTATTTACCATATTTCCGTTAGAAGCCCAACCTTGATGGTAGACTTTTGGGTCAACAGTATAAGTTGGAGATGCGGAAGCAAGGACATAAACCATAAGCGATTCATTCCATCCCTGAATTCTCAGATTTATATCAAATGCATAATTAGGAGACCAGTGCCAGTAAAGCACATTTTCACCTTGGGTGTACCAATCCCATTCTACAGCTTCCCAAAGGGCGGTAATTCGATTTGTGATTTCGGTTTCTCCTGAAAAATACTGTCGGGCGATCAATAGCCCCTGGATTAAAAAAGCAGTTTCTACCAGATCTCCTCCGTTATCCCTTTCACTAAAAGGTCGTGTTTGAGCTGAATCATCAAGATACCAATGAGAGAAAGCACCATGGTAAGTTGGAACCTCTTCCAGGAAGTCAAGAATTTTATCCAGCCTTCCAATAGCTTCTGCCCTACTTATCCAACCTCTTTCTACGGCAACAGGAAAAGCAGCAATACCAAAACCAGATCCTCCAATTGTAACTATATTTCTTCCCTGTCCTCCATAAGCATCGGCTTGAGAACGTTCGCGGGCTAATCCAGAGTTGGTTCCTGCAAATTCCCAGAAGTATTTAAAGGTTTGCTTCTGAACTTTTTCCAGTAACTCCTCATCAGTTAATTGTTCTTCTTCATCAATTTCTGAATTTGGATCGTATGGTTCCTGGTATCCCGGACCTTCATCACTGGAGCAGGACGAAAGAATTAACAGTAATCCAATAAAATATAAGTATCTAGTCATCTTGAAAGTTTAATTGAGGAAGAATATAAATAATGAATCCAGAATATTTTTTTAGTATATAGACCACTCTCACTAAACTATCTAGCAAGACAAAAAGATTCCGGCTCTGGTTAGAGCCGGAATTATTTTTAAAATCTATTTTCCCATTGCGGCCTGAATATCTTCCGCAGTTAAGGCTTTGTTATAGAAACGCAGATTGTCCATAAAACTTCTGTCTGACAGGTGGTTCCAACCGGTAAACCTTGGTGCACCAGACATTATTGATACAATGTCGGTTCCTGTCCAATCTACTCCACCGGAAACGGCCCCAGTGTTCATCAGCTCTCCGTCCAAATAAATTTTACTTTCAGAGTTTGAAATAGTAAAAGCGACGTGTACCCATTCTCCAACGTTTACATCTATCACACCTCCATCATTCCAACTATCAGAAGAACCAGTTCCAACATTTAATTTAATGCGTTGTTCATCGGCATTTCCTTCTCTAAAAAGGCGGAAACCACTGGTTCTATTGTTTTGTGCATCTGGGTTCTCTTCATCTTCAGGACCAATAGTAATTATTCCTGCTCTATCTGGATCAGCATTCACTTTATACCAAAACGTTGCACTAAATTCTTCACTTAGAAGACCTTCTGATGGTAATAATAAGTAAGAATCAGCTGCTCCCGCATAGGCATTGTTGCCTTCTACACTTTCACCAGCAAAACCAGGAGATCCTACTTCTGTGACTTCACGATTAGCTACCACATCAGTATAATCACCGTTAAAAGGCATATCGAGAGTGATTGAAGAAGCATTGATCAATTCCTGAATATCTTGCTGACTTAATGTTTTATTAAACAGCCTCAGTTCGTCTATATTACTGTTTATATCAGCTTTGTGGCCCCAGTAGCTAAATGTCTCACCTCCTGAACCAATGGTGAGATCTTCAACTCCAGTCCAATCTATAGCTCCTGTCATGCTTCCCGTGTTAACTGGCATACCGTTAAAATAGAGAACTGTTTCTGATGGATTTACACTAAAAGCAACATGCACCCATTCACCTTCTGCCACATTTATAACTCCTCCATCATTCCAGCTTTCTCCGGTTCCAGTTCCCACGTTTAATTTTAGTCTTTGTTCTTCTGCTGTTCCTTCTCTGAATAAACGGAAACCTTGCTGGCGCTCCTCATTGGCTCCAGCTACAAGAATACCAGCACGGTCGGCTTCTGCACTAACCTTATACCAGAAAGCACCACTAAATTCGTTTCCAAGATCCTCCTGATCAAGCTTTACATCTATATAAGAATCAGCTTTCCCTTCATAGGTTCCTGTTCCTAAAAAAGCATCATTGGAAATAGCTGGGGTTCCGGTTTCATCTCCCATATAAATATTTATTAGTTCGGTAAAATCGCCATCAAAAGGCATATAGAAAAACTCTCCGGCAAATTTAGGAGTATAAGGTGGTTCTTTACTGAAGTTTACTGTTTTGCTAGTAGTATTTCCTGCAATATCTGTAGCATTAATAGTTAAGGTATGCTCTCCATTGGTCACGTTATCAAAAGTAACTTCCTTCTTTACGATACGGTAATCAAGAAAATCATTAAAAGTAGCAATCTGGTTACCATTTACCAGAACCTCAATCATATCAACCTCTATATCATCTACCACTTCAAACTTAATATTGATTGCAGCTACAGCTTCGGGCACTTTAATTGTGCTTCCCTCATTTGGGAAGTTAATCGTCACTTCAGGACTACCAGCATCGGCTCCAGGATCAACCTGAGTAAGCGGATCTATTCCATCATATTCGCAAGAAATAAGCATAAACATACAGGCAAACAGTCCTAAAAGATAGTTATTGATTGTATTCATAATTTTTTATTTAATAATGATTAAATAGTATTAATAGAATTGTGTCAGTTTTAATCTATTGGTAAGGCATCGAGTTGCGCCTGAGGGTATGGTAAATATTTATCGTTTGCTGAGAAATTTCTTCCGTCATAGCTTAATTCATCAAACTTATCGTGACGAATCATATCATAGTATCTAATACCCCATTCCATGGCTAATTCAGCAAATTTTTCATCCAAAACTTGCTCGTGGGTTACACCACTTAAAGGTTGCATCCCAGCCCTTTCTCTTACTAAATTTACAGCTTCATCTGCAGAAATCGCAGAACCGCTTGCTCCTAGCGTTAAAGCCTCTGCATACATTAGCAGGATTTCTGCATAACGAATAATAATGAAATTCTTACCTGCTCCATAGCTATTTCTTCCATCAGTAAGCTGAATAGACGGAAGATAATGCTTACCACTAGAAAATTTTCCTCGAGCAAAATCATTGATTATATCTCCAGATGGAGTTGTATTAGAAACAAAATCAGGGATAACTACACCCTCTGCTTCAAGTTCTGCAATTCCTCTATCTGTAAACAAAACACTTGTTTGGAGCCTTATCTCTTCTTCACGTTCTATCATGAACTTGATAAATTTATTACTAGGCTCATAGAATCCCCAACCACTTCGCGCATTTTCTCTTGCAGGAGTCCAGTTTTGTGGACCAAAAGGAGCATATAAATGATATAATGCATTTCCTGTTTCACTACCATAATCAGAAAATTGTATTTCAAGCAGGCTTTCATTACTAAGTTCTCCTGGTTTTTTAAACAGTTGGTAAAAATCAGGGTGAAGAGAAAATTTTCCTGAGCTTATAATCGCTCCTGCTGCATCAGCTACAGCTTGATAATTTTCAACCTCTTGGTTCGCTAATGCTTTTAGAGCATAGGCTGTATATTTTGTGACTCCACCTTCGATATCGGTACGTTCATTTGGGCGAGCATCTGGCAATATTTCTATAGCAGCATCCATTTCGTCCGATATAAATTGCATTACTTGGGCTTTTGAAGAAACCCCTTGCTTTAATTCTTCATCTGGCTGATTGGAAGTAATAATAAAAACATCTTCCCAAGTTCTGGCCAGATTTAAATGAAGGTATGCCCTTAACACCTTTATCTCAGCAATATATTGATCTGCTCTAGCTGCTTCTTCAGCATCTGCAAATTCTTTAAAGCGCAGTATTTGTGAAATTGCACTGTTCAAATTAACGATATCATTGTAATGGACATTCCAAAGAGAATTATACATCCAATAATTAGTATCATAATCAAATAAGTCTGTATCAGTAAATGGCTGTTGATCTCCAAGACCTCCAGCATTTACATCATCTCCTCGTACTCCTAAAAGCAGGGGTTCTTCCCAACCTCGAGTTGCAAATTCGTAATATGCACCTATAAGAGGTTGTATCATATTACTTGTATCGGTATAATCAAAATCCCCTGTATTTAATTGACCTTCGCGCTCTTCAAGCTTATCACTGCATGAGCTTGCTCCAAAACCAAAAACTAGGCAAAGAAGCAGAATTTTTGTTAAATCATATTTTTTCATCATTTCGTTTTTTTAAAATTTTAAATTAATTCCCACTGTATAAATTGCTGGAACTGGATAGGTTTGCCTATCTACACCATTAGCTACTTCTGGATTGAAGCCATTATAACTAAATGATGTATATGGTCTCTCTGCTGTAAAATAAATTCGGGATTCTGGAAATCCTTCTGGTTCAAAATTATAGGCTACTTGAATATTTTGAATACGGAAAAAATCTCCATCTTCTACCCAGAAATTACTCAGTTTCTGATTCCAAGCCTTACGCAAGCCTTCTGATGACGGGTAAGTATTACTAGTTCCCTCTCCATGCCATCTGTTAATAGCAAGGTCTGCATCCATATTGGTATCCTGAGTAAAGATGATTTCACCTCGTTTTCTATTCAGGATTTTATTGCCGGTTTGACCATAAAAATCCAATGAAAAATCAAAGGCTTTGTATGAGACTCCTAGGTTACCACCGAACGTAAATTCTGGAAGAAACGATCCTATTATTTTTCTATCAGAATCATCAATCACACCATCACCATTTTGATCTCGATAAATTAAATCACCAGGAACTAAGCCATTGTTAACTGCTACAGGATCTGCATCAATCTGCTCTTGATTTTGATACACCCCGATTCTTTCATAACCATAAAAACCTAGTAATGGTCCACCAATTGTGGTACGTTGTCTAAATTCAGCAGAGCCAGAATCAATATAACCTCTTTCATCTTCAATTTCAAGTGTTTCATTTTTAAGGGTTGTAAAGTTTGCGCTCACTCTAAAACTAAAATCCTCGGAGACTTGCTGGTTCCAGCTTGCAACGAGCTCTAATCCTTCATTTCTTATAACTGCCGCATTTTTATTAACGCTTCTATTAACAATTGGTATAAAAACCGGTATGATAGCGTCATGAGTATCACGTATATAATAATCAGCATCTATAGATAATCTCCTATCAAAAGCTTGAAGATTTAAACCGAAATTGAATTCTTCAATAACTTCCCAAGTATTATTTGAAAATACACTTGTAGAAGTGATTCCACTTCGCGGCTCGTCTCCAATAGGAGTTGTAATAACGTTAATCGTATTGGATCCTGCACTTGCAGCAACGTTATCGTTACCCAATTTTCCCCAACTTGTTCTTAATTTAAAGAAATCTAATAATTCATTATCCGCTAGGAAATCTTCTTCTGAAACTACCCAACCTAATCCAACAGATGGGAAATAGCCCCAGGGATCTCTAGTGAATTTAGAAGAACCATCAGCTCTAAACGTTCCATACAATAGGTATTTATCTTTAAAACTATAAGCTACTCTACCAAAGTAGGATAACCCAAAAAATCTTCTTCCTCTTTCACTTACATTGTTGCTAAAAGAATCAGGATCTGCAAAATCCAAAAACCTGCTTGATTCAAGTTCTATTCCAGAAATATCAACACCAGTAGCAGAAAAGGTATTACTAGCTTCGTCTCTATAGGACGTTCCCAACATCACAGTAAAGTCGTGATTACCAAAATTATCGTCATAAGTTAGGACATTATCCCAATATTGATTAGAAAAATTATTATTTGACCTTCTAATACTTGATCTTCGTTCAAAATTATTGCCCATTGTATAAGGAAGGTTTACATTTCTTTCTTCTAAAGAAGAGTAGTTATGACTATAAGTGGATTTTATATCTAGCTTATCCTCTATAATATCATATTGAACGAACATCGTCGTAAGTAGTTTTCTAATTTTGTTTCGATTTTCGTTATAGGCAAGATCCTGAAAAGGATTTTGAGTACCTCTATAACCCAACAATTGAGCATTGGAATAACGGATAGGACTTGCCTCTGTATTTAACTCGTCTATAACAGGCATTGTAGGAACTGCAAAATAAGCTCTAAACCAAGCACCGTTCTCTGGATAATATTTGGTAGCATTACTAAATATTGAATTTACTCCAACTTTTAAACGATCACTTAAATCTACATCAATTTTGGAACGGATATTAAAACGCTCATAATTATTTTTCATATCTAATACACCATCTTGTGAGAAATAATTTGTACCAAGAGCATAAACGATATTTTCGCTACCTCCTGATGCAGATAAACTGTGGTTTTGTATAAATCCTTCTCTTAATATTTCTTTGTACCAATCGGTGTTAACTGCAGGTACGTTAGGATTTATTCGGCTGCGTCCATAACGTTGAATTGCATTGTTAATAAATTCAACATCTGCCGATGATCCAGACTCTCTAGCCATAGTAGCAAACTGCTCTGTATTAGCTAATTTCACAACATTCTGAGCTCTCTGGAATCCAGTATAGCCATCGTATTCAAATTGTGGTTTTTGATTTTTCCTTCCAGATTTGGTTTCAATAATGACAACACCATTAGCTGCTCTCACTCCATAAATAGCTGAAGATGAAGCATCTTTTAGGACATTTATAGATTTAATATCGTTGGTATTTAAAAAATCAATATTATCATATAATGCACCATCTACTACATACAATACATTTGTTGCATTACCAAATGTTCCTAAACCTCTAATCCTTACTGTTGGAGAACCTCCAGGTGAACCAGAACTTACAATTTGGACTCCAGCCACTTTACCTTGCAAAGATTGCATAACGTTTGAAGTAGGTGTTTTTTCAATTTCTTCAGTGTCAAGACTACTAATAGCTCCAGTTAAATCCCTCTTTTTTTGAGTACCAAAACCAACTACAATGATTTCATCCAATAGATCTGTATCTGGCTGCATCATAATGGAATAGTCTTTACTTTCATCTACGGTGAACATTTGGGGAGAAAAACCAAGGAAAGTGACTCTTATCTTGGCTCCAACTTCTACATCTTCTAATGTGAAATTTCCGTCAAAATCGGTAACATCAAAAATTTCTTTATCAAGCACCTTTACTTCAGCACCTGGTAAAGGCATTTGATTTTGATCCGTAATTGTACCTGTAATGGTTTTGGTTTGCTGAGCAAAACCAAAACTTGACATAAGAACTAAGCAAATTGAAAATAGTTTAAATTTCATCGGGTTTATTTTTACTTATTATTGAGGTAAAATTAGAGATAAGCCCCAAGTAAGCGCAAACGTTATAGTACACTACTACTACTTCAAATGAAATGAGGTAACTATATGTCTGATTATTAATATTTTAAAACCACAATGTAGTATGATTCTTAAACAAATAAAACGCATTGATGTAGTAATGAAGTAGCCAAATGCTTATCAAATTAGAGTATTAAAAGTTTTTAATAAAGAAATTATTAAGATTTGTACTTTTATCTAAACCCATTTTTTTGCGCAATCGGTAACGCTGTATTTCAACTCCACGAAGAGATATTCCCATTAATGGTGCTATTTCTTTTGAAGCTAAATTCATCTTCAAATATGAACAGAGTTTTAAATCTTTATTTGAAAGTTTAGGATAATTATCGAGTAAATCTTTAAAGAAGTCTTCATGGAGTTCATTAAAATTTGTTTCAAAGACTTTCCATTCTTCTTTATTTTTAATGGCTTGATTGATTTTCTTTAGTAAATGTTTTTTCTTGTATTGATTTGCAAACTTAGTATCTTCTCTATTCAATTCATTTTGGACCTCCATAAGCATCTCATTCTTTTTAGCTGCTATCATAGTCGTATTTGCCAATTCTTTACGTTTTAAATTGATTTGATTTACCAAATTTTCCTTTTCCAAATTGTTAACACGCTCTTGATGTTCCTTCTCAAATTTCTCTTCAAGAAACAACTGTTGTTTTTTAAGCTTTATTTGATTGAACCGATAAACTAAAATTACTACAGAAATTAAGATTAAAAAATATACCAGTTTCATAAAAAATGATAAATACCAAGGAGGTGCTATACTAAAATTAAAAAAACTCTTCTTAGCAATTTTAGCTTGAGGACCAATGGCTAGCAATTGTAACTCATAATCTCCATGCTTGAGATTCTTAAGATTAATTACTCCATTGTTGACCTTACCGCTTAAAGTATCCTCCCCTTTTAATCGATATCGTAAACCAGTAGCATCGGAAACAGGAAGGGATGTGAAAATTTTCAAATTTCTTGAAGTCTTATAAGGAGTCACTGGTTTCCTTACAAGTGGATAACGCCCTTCTGAATCTAAAAAACCATTAACAGTGGGTTTACTAATTTGAACATCTGCTAAGTTATTGATGAATTTGGCTAAGTCCACCCTCGCAAAACCATTATTTAACGCGATATAAAATAATGAATCCTTTTTTAAAATTTTTTCATAATTCTTCACAAGACGGTTATTCAAATTGCTTAGAGAAAAAACTATATTATGATTATCAAAATCAGTAAATTTAAGTGAGTTATCTACGGTATGACTAAACCAATAAGAATCATCTGATTTTAGCAACATTTTATGCTTCTGCATAGCTTGTAGCTCTTCAAAAATTTCAACAGAATCTTTAAAAAGATTATATTTAAACCACTGCTTACCATTGAAAATAGCCAACCTATTATTAATTTTAAAAATATCTGTATTAATACTTTTTCCTCCGTCTGGGATTTTTATTCTGTCAATAAACTTAGTTTCTTTATAATTTTCACTCATACCTACCCTATATAGACCTTCATAAGGATGAACTGCCCAAAACGTGTGGTCATTTTCAAAAACAATGTTTTTAACAGGAAAATTTAAACTTTCAATAGTGTAGACACTATCTTGTTTACGATCAAAGTTTCGTATACCAGTATAACTGCTTATTAAATATTCATTAGCAACAGATGGTATGTCATAAATCTCGAAACTTCCTGTTGTAGTCTCTATCGGTATCAATTTATCATTGAATAAGTAATAACTCCCTGTATTATGATTTACAAACAGCGTGTCTTTCAATATTTTTAAATTCCATGTATGCCCCTCAGCTCCATCAATAATTTTAAGCTGATTGTTGTCAAAAGTGTAAACACCAGTATTACTAGCAAGATACATGTTGTTTTTATAAAACTCTAGATCATAGACAGCACCTAATTCCCCTGTATCATCTGTATAAAATTTGATTGGAGAATCAATTTCTATTCGATCTATTCCATTGTCCAATCCTAACCAGACATTACCATCTTTTTCAATAATATCTAATATAGTATTATTCTGAAGACCATTGTTTCTGTTAAAAATAGTATAAGACTTTTTTTCTTTATTGTAGTTTATAAGTCCATTATTAACAGTACCAAATAATAATCTCTCATTTTCTAATGCCAATATTTTATTTAAATCAGATCTCTTCAACTCTTCTTGTAATCTAGAATCGCCATATAATCTGGATGATTCCCCATCGTAAATGAAAATTTTTTTTCGGGTACCCATTATAAGATCATTCCCCTGAATCGCCATATCAATAACCACTTCACCATTCAAAATTTCAAGATTGGGAAGCTTTTCTAATTCATTTTTATTGTTTAAATTAAAAAGTCCATTTTTTTTTACGGTAACTAAAAGTTTGTTCTGATATACAATCATTTTATTACTAACTACATTCTGTACTCGAGTTATTGTATTGTAATCATATTTATAAATTGCTCCAAAAGATCTAAAATATATGTCCCCCTCAAAAGCCAAAATTTCCCAAAACTCTTCACTTTGCAAAGCATATTTTTCGAATTGTGGAACAAGCGTTGTGTAAAAATATTTTCCTGTGTTATCTTTTTTCCAATATCCAAATTCTTTATATGAACCTGTGAAAATTTTATTTTTATGGACAAAAACTGAACGAATAATGCCACCATCAGGCAAAGGAAATAATTCCCAAGATTGACCATCAAAACTTAATAAACCTTGATTGTTAGCAATGTAAATCACTCCATCTTTATCTACATCAATATCCCAGTTTTGACTTGCAGCATTATAAACAGTTGAATAGTAATTGTGAATAGGAGGAACAAGTTGTTGAGAATACAGGCTATAAGCTTGGAAAGCAAGTAGAAAAAAAATAATTTTATAGTAATTCATATAAATCACTTAGGATTTTAAAACACTTTCTAAGTTAAAGCAATATTTTAAGCACAACACAAAAAAAAAGTTAACACTTAAAAGATATATTTAAAACATTGTTGTCTCACAAAAGTAGAGAATTGATTGATAAGATTTCTTAAGGCTGGCTATTTCGGAGTGATGGTGCCACCTGTTTCGGTCAAACAGTGCCACTTTGAAAGATACTGCAATTATATAAAAAATTAATATTACTCGTTCTTTAATGCTCCTTTTCTTAACGATTCTCCTTTGAGGTCGATCCGATGTGAGGAGTTCACGATCCTGTCCAGAATAGCATCTGCTATAGTTCCTTCCCCAATTATATCATACCATGCCGATACGGGTATTTGTGATGATATAATTGTGGAGGCTTTGTTGTACCGGTCATCTATTATATCCATAAGGGTTTCCCTGGCGTGATTATCAAAACTCTGCAGGCCAAAGTCATCGAGGATCAGTACATCCGCTTTGATGAGTCTCCCCGACTCCACAGAAAACCCCCATATACCCAGTGTATATGGGGGTTTTGTTTTTTAGGTGACAATTTAGGTTGCACTGTTAATACAACTCCTCATTTTTAAAAGGAATCAAAGCTAAAATAACGGCCTCTGAATAATAGGAAGTTCGGTCTATGAGGTCTCCTGTTAAAATACCTACTGCTCCGCTTTTTTGTTTGGAATTATCGCGTTTAAAAACTATGTCATCTGCTTCGCCAAGCTCCTTCCCTTCTTTGATCAGGTCAACCACCTGTTTGGGGAGAAAAAAGGTTCCCGTTCTGGATTTACCGTACTTCCCATTGGATTTGATAAACACCCAGGCAAAGGCCTGCATTTCACTATCGACCTCTTCTATTCCTCCTTCTATACCGATATAAAAATCGGCGTCTTTGTGAGTGTTGGCAGCATTATCAGCTCTGTTTTTGGCTCCGCGAAAGGTTTCTTCATCACTCATAGGCTGGTCAGACACCTCTGATAGAACAGACACTCCTATACATTCGAATTCATGATTGGGAAATATCTGTTCCAAACCATTTTTTGCGGCCTGTATTTTTACGGGATTTTTTGATGCAATAATTACTTTTTTCATGATTATGTTTATGACTATGTCAATTCTAAATTTAATTTTTTAGTTTGGAGAATTGTCCTCCCAAATGCTTAATTATCTAAAATATAAACTCTTGATTTCAAAAGTTCGTGGTATAAGACAATTCATCTTTAGCTTTTAAACATAGCAAAATTATCGATTATGAAAGGAGATTCATCCTAAAAAAAAGATGAAGTTGCCAAACTAAGTTTTCTTTAGAACGGGTTTAAACTATCAGGTTAACTCTTAAATTGAGTTTTACTTAACCTATTAATCTTTAACTTAGGATTTGAATCATAATCTTATATCATGACTATTTTTGAAGCCTTACGCCAAGAACACGAAATACAGCGCCATCTCGTTGCTAAATTGGTGGAAACCCACGGGGATACCGAAGAGCGAAAAAAAATATTTGAGCAGTTAAAGCACGAATTAAAAATTCATGCTGATGCGGAAGAAAGGCATTTCTATATCCCATTGATTAAGAAAGACCTTACTCAGGAAAAAGCCAGACATAGTGTCGCTGAACACCATGAAATGGATGAACTGATCGAACAGCTAGAAGATACCGAAATGGATGCATCCAATTGGTTGAAAATTGCCAAAGCCCTAGAACACAAAGTTCTTCATCACTTAGATGAAGAAGAGCATCAGGTTTTTCAAATAGCAGGAAAGACCCTGACCGATAATCAAAAAGTCAGCTTAGCTGAAGAGTATAACAAGGAAATCAAGAAGATGCGGTAATATCAAGAATAAGATTTTACTCCTTTTTTAAAGGCTTAAACTCGCTTTAGTCAATATTTCTAACCCACTTTAAATCCTTATTGAGACTATTAATTATGTTTTACTTAAGTATTTGATCGCTAAAAATCTGAATCCCGCGCTTATCAATCGCATAAGAAGGGATTCAAATTTTTCAAGCCCTGAATTTTACTTTTTATAGAAAATCTCGTCTATAGTATTATTAGTGTATAAATCTTAAATCCTAAAAGCATTAGAGCTTTATGACTTATGAAAAACGTAAGCGTCCTTAAACTAATTATTGGTCTTGAAATTCTCTTACAGGTCACTTTAACCTCAGCACAACATCAGGAAAAAAAATTCACCGTTAAGCATATCACTGAATACCTAACTGTAGATGGAGTTTTAGACGAAGCTGCATGGGAATCTGCTGAGAGTATTGGGGATTTTCAACAGTATTTTCCTGCAGACAATGTTATTGCCGAATACCAGACGGATATAAAAATGCTGGTAAATGACGATATTCTTTATGTTGGTATAAAGGTTAATACGCCCGGAAATAAGTATATCATATCTTCTCTGGAGCGCGACTTCCGGGCAACTGGCAACGATAACATCAGCTTGGTATTTGATACTTTTAATGATGGCAACAATGCTTTCCTTTTTGGTATAAATCCCTTAGGGGTACGCAGAGAGGTATTGATTTCCGGCGGGGGTCAGGACCTTAGTGGGTTTACGACCTCATGGGACATCAAGTGGAAGGGAGAAAGCAAAATTTATGATGACTATTATACAGCTGAAATGGCTATTCCACTTACCTCTTTCAAGTTTGCCGAAGGTGAAACCAAATGGCGTTTTCAGAGCTATAGATTTGATATGCAGTCCAACGAACGCAGTAATTGGTACAGAATACCTCAAAATCAGAGTGTAATCAACCTGGCATTTATGGGCGATATGTACTTTGAAAAGCCCTTAGGTCGATCCAGAACACCCTTAGCCATTATTCCTTACATCAATGGTATCACAGATAAAGAATTTACCACAAACTCCTCAACCTCTTCGCTAAAAGTGGGAGGAGATGCTAAACTGGCTATTGGTAATGGCATGAATCTAGACATTACTTTAAATCCAGATTTTTCAAATGTTGAAGTCGATGAAATCTTTACAAATCTTACGCGCTTTGAAGTTAATTTACCGGAACGGCGACAGTTTTTTATAGATAATAATGATTTATTTGGCGGATTTGGTAACAATGATGATGCTAGTCCTTTTTTCTCGAGAAGAATAGGCATCGCAACCGACAGGCTTGGGAATACTGTTCAAAATGATATTCTTGGGGGTATTCGCCTTAGTGGGAAACTCAATAAAACCCTAAGGCTTGGTTTTTTAACGATACAAACCGATAAAAATGTAGAGCAGGAAATTGCGTCTAATAATAATTTGATGTTTGCTTTGCAACAGAAGGTGTTTAGCAGATCCAACATTGGCATATTTTTTATAAACAAACAAAGAACTGGTTCTGAGGATTACTTTGAACCGGAAAATTCCTACAATAGAGTTGTTGGGATTGACTATAATCTGGCTAGTGAGGATAATGTATGGTCGGGTAAGTTTTATACGCACAAATCTTTTCAGCCAGGAGATTCGGAGGACAGCTATTCTGCTGGAGCTTTATTGAGAAGAAATACCAGATTTTGGAATTTTGCGACAGACCTTATTTATGTCAATGATGATTTCCGGTCAGATTTAGGATTTATTAGGCGGAAAGATATCATAAGATCAACTTCTTCTGTTAGACGTTTATTCTGGCCTAAAACTGGGAAAGTCAACAACCACAGTATAGAGTTTACACCAACATTAATTTGGAGACCTACGCTTGATTATCAGAAAACGGATCATGAAATCGGTGTCAGTTATAGAGTCACTCTAAAAGATTTTACAGAATTTGGAGCCAATTATAACAACAATTACATATTTCTGGCTCTACCTTTTGACCCTACCGGAACAGAAGGCGCTTTGAAGCTCCCAGCTAATCAGGCTTATACTTTTAATGCCGTTAATGTTTTTTATAACAGCAATAGCGCTGAAACATTTTCTTTCAGAACCAGAGCTGGTTTAGGAAAGTTCTATACTGGTAAACGCTACTCCTTAGGCGGTGAAGCCTTGCTCAGAATACAGCCAAAAGTGAGACTGAGCCTCAATATCAATTATGATAAAATTGAATTGCCAGACCCTTATCCAAGTGCGGACTTATGGTTAATAAGCCCCAGAATCGAGATTACGTTTAGCAAATCCATATTCTGGTCAAGCGTATTTCAATACAGTAATCAACGCGATAATTTAGGCATCAACTCCAGATTACAATGGCGATTTGCCCCCTTATCTGATCTTTTCATTGTTTACAATGACAATTATTTTGTGAATACCATTGAGCCAAAATTTAGATCTCTCAATTTAAAACTTTCGTACTGGCTTAATATTTAGTAAAGCCTTTATGCATTAAGCCTTAACATAGACCGTTTTCTTGTTCACAAACTCCATCATGCCCTCTTTTGCCAGTTCTCTTCCGTAGCCAGATCTCTTGGTTCCTCCAAAAGGAAGTCGGGGATCAGACTTGACGAGTTCATTGATAAAGTAAGCCCCATCGCTGACTTTTTCGGCCATGTCCATGGCTTTTTGAATGTCTTTTGTAAAGACCGTTACTCCTAATCCAAATTTTGATAGTTCTGATAATTCAAAGGCTTCATCACTAGTCTTAGCTTTAATCATAGCTGCTAGTGGTCCAAAGGTTTCTTCATCAAATGCTGGCATGCCTGGTTTTACATTTCCAAGTATAGTTGGGTCGTGATAGCAGTTATCCTGCTTGCCTCCAAGAATGAGTTCGGCACCCTTTTCAACAGATCTTTCCACCTGGCTATGCAGCTGGTCGGCCAGGTCTTTTCTGGCTAAGGGACCTACCTGAGTAAAATCGTCCATAGTATCACCTCTTTTCAATCCGCTAACTGCGGTTTTAAATTTAGACACAAATTCGTCATAAACGCCTTCCAATAATATAAAACGCTTTGCTGCGATACAGCTTTGTCCACAGTTTAGCATTCTAGCCGTTACTGCAGTTTTAACAGCCTGATCGATATCGGCATCTTCCCAAACGATAAAGGAATTATTACCTCCCAGCTCCAGCAAGCTCTTTTTTAAATATTCGCCGGCAAGTTTAGCCACTGCAGATCCGGCTCCACCACTTCCTGTTAAGGTCACCGCCTGAACGGCATCATGCGCTATAATCGTTTCAGATGTATCATGATGAACAATCAAATTTTGAAAAACACCTTCAGGATAACCTGCTTTTTTAAAGATGTCTTCAATTTTTATAGCACACCCAAAAACATTGGGGGCGTGTTTTAGTAAGGCTGTATTTCCAGAAGTAAGGGTCGGTGCTGCAAATCTAAAGACCTGCCAGAAAGGGAAATTCCAGGGCATCACTGCAAAAACAGCTCCAATAGGATCATGTCTCACATAACTGTGCTTAGCATCGGTTTTTATCACTTCTTCAGCCAAAAATTCAGAAGCATTTTCAGCATAATAATCACATACCCAGGCACATTTATTGACTTCAGCTCTGGATTCAGAAATAGGCTTGCCCATTTCAAGCGTGATCATTTTCGCATAGTCTTCAACATTTTCTCTTAACACCTCTCCTACTTTCTTTAGACGTTCGGTTCGTTCTGTCAAAGGTGTTTTCCTCCAATGCTTAAATGCTTCAGAAGAAGCTTCAAGTTTACTATTGAGTTCTTCAGAAGTGAGTGATGTATATTCTGCAATAGTGTCCCCATTGAAGGGGTTTTTACTTTGAAATTTCATTTGTTTTTATATTTAAAAACTTAATCAATATTAAAAATTGAATAAAATGTTTTAGTTATTTTAAATCACGATTTTGTAGATGACCAGACTTCTTTCAAAAACTCTTTAGTAATTTCTTTAGATTTTTCGGAGGTTGCTTTGTTTAAAAGAGGATTGGAATAGGTAATAGTTTTGGCCGCATACCCCTTGTAGGGCATTGCAAACTGATTGTTTTTTGATCGCTTTTTTCTTCTTTGATGCAAATGAATACTTTCTTCTCTCTCCTCAAAATCATCAAACCCTTGACTTATTTTTTTACCTGGCCAATGCAAACCTACTCGACCTGATTTAGGAGAATAGGCTGCGGTGAATAAAGTGCCGAATCCTTCTTTGAATAGGTCATTGTAGAGAGGCTTTCTAAGAAAAGCGGAAACTAAATCTTCTGATGAAAGATCCTTTTCCTCCAATAAATGACTTAAAAATAAAGAACGCTCAACAGTTTTATTAAATCTAGCATTCTCCGGCCAATCCACCTTCTTTTGATGATTTGTCGTGTAGGCTGAATTGGTTATTACAGCTTTTTCATCAGGTGCAACCCTTATGGTTTTATAACTGCCCGACTTGTCTGCAACACTTACATTATAAGCCATATGAGAAGGGATTCTGATTAAAGCATCGACTGCCTCATCCACATTGGAACAAAATTCAAGAACGTATCTCAAAATAAAAGGAATTCCGAAACCTTCACCCGTGATTTTTCTTCCTCCAAAGGTTAATGAAACTACCAAACCGTCTTCATTTATTCCATCCAAAATACCAATCAAGCAATCGCTTGTAGCAATTACTTTTTTTTGATTCCATTTGGTGAGTATCTGAATACCTTCAAATAGGTCTGGATGATGGTCGTAGTTACGGACAAGCTGAAAATCATCACCTTCCAAAATAGCATTTGAGCAGCCGCTCACATAAAATGGAGGCTGGTAACCAGTGAGAAACTTAGCTCCCAACTCATCTGCATTGACGAGATAGCAAAGTCGTTCGTAGGTTGGCCATAATTCTGGCATGTATGTTTTAAGAGCTAATTGAGAAGTTTCCAAATCTGCAGTTGGAACTTCCTTCTCATTTTCAATTAACCATTTTTTATAAGCCTCCCAATGCGTAAAGAACATGTTTTGCCATTTTGAGCCAGGTAAACCAGGTTCTGAAATCGTCTTAAAATTAATCTGCATATAGAGATTTATAGTTAGTACTCATTAAATTATTTGGTTAAAGATCCAGACAAATTTGGTTTGCGTTTATCTTCAACTATAACTGAAGAAAACTTAGATCGAATAGCTTTAATCCAACTTTTGGCTCTGTCATTCAATTTAAAATCGTCTGTCATCATTCGACCTCTGGTCACCAAAATCCCCATGTCTGCACCTTCATAGAGATAATCACCATTTTTGGCAATTCTCATAAAGAAAGCTTCGTTTTCATTTTGCACAGCACGTCTGTGCGTGTCCATCCTGTCAAATTGGATATGACCTGTGTCATACATCTTCCAAATACCAGATTTTGCAGATTCAGTAACGTATTCAATGGTATCCGCAGTATGCTTTACAATCAATTGACTCCAGCTGTCTATATTTTGCTGATTTGACCAACGCTTGTTTAGTTTTTCAACATCCAGAGCATAATCGATATTCATCCATTCTAAAATATGGAAAACAAATAATGGTGCATCTGCCAGGGCAAAAACGGCATGGTTTGTAATTGAACTAGCACCCGTAACTCTAGGGTTAAGCTCACCTAAGTAAATTTCGCCATTGTCCTGATCTATAAGGAAATCCAATTCGAAATATCCTTTATAACCTTCCTCTCTTAATTGATTTCCGAAAAGCTGCGTGTAATCCACTGCTTTTTGTCTTAACTCTGGCGTAAACGCATCTGGATAAATTTCATTACCACACCAACCACCTTCGTAAGGCGTTAATTGTTTGAAACCAACTAACTCTGTCATAAGTGGTGCAACAATGGTACCATGTCTTGTCACACAGGCTTCAATCGCTGTTCCTCTACAACGAATACGCTTCATGATTTTAACCTCTGATTCATCTTCGATTTCATCTGCATATTCAAGGTATTCTTCTTCATTAGAAATAAAGAAAGTCGTGTGACCTGAATCTCCAAAAGGGGTCTGTATAACGAGTTCATTGCCTAAATGCTTAGAAACCTCACACAGGTGATCGTAATTTTTAACTTTAGAGAGGACATAAGGAACACAGGCTACACCAGCTTTTTCTGCAATTCTATTGGTATTAACTTTGTTATCCAGGAAGGTTCTCATTTCAGCTTTAGGAAACATAATTTCCAAGCCCAGCTTTTCTGCAAGTCTTTCTGTTTCTTCATTGAACATTAGAAACATCGCCTTCCCAGCTCTTCCGTCAACACTTCTGGTTTTTATATAGTCTTGTACTTCTGGATGCTGTAACAAATAGTTGTTGATATCTTCTATACCTTCAAAATCATCGTGAGGAATTTCATTTTTAGGAGAAAAAACATTTGGATGCTGACCATCAAAACATTCGATATACGTAATAAATCTGAATCCCTTTATCCATTCGTCTGCCCCCAAAAGATTAAAGTTGGTTGCACTTATGAAGTACAAAGGCTCTTCATTCTTGTGAAAAGCTCTTCTGATGTCAGATATGCCATTCAATTCTACTTTTTTCGGTCTTCCTCGTTTCTTTTGAACAATCCCAGGCGAAGCTTTACTCGTTTTCTTAACCGGTTTAGCTTTGGAAGAAGACCCGGATTTACTTGAGGTTGATTGTTTCTTAGTCTTTGACTTTTGTTCTCCGCGAACTGGAATTTTGGTTTCATCCTTTCCAGTAATTGTTGCCTGTTTAGAATGAGATTGATCTTTATTTTTTGTTGAGTCCATAAGTTTATTTTTTATCGATTAAATTTTTCTTTTTGTAACTTCCCATCGAAGTAACTGTTTGTTGCCTATTCAAAATACTGTCTTTAAATACTCTCAGTCCAAGTTCGGGTGAATACCCGTGGATTTCAGTCACATCTAAAACAGTTAAAAAATGAATGATTTCTTCGCTCACCACTTGCCCTGGAACCAAAACAGGAAATCCCGGAGGATAAGGGATTATGAATGAAGAGGCGACCAGAGTTCTCCCATCTTCTATAGTTGATCTGCACTCTGATAATGGTATGTATTCGTAATTTTCTTCACTGTAAGCAAGCGTAAAAGCCTCCCTGATGTTTCCACCTGGCACTCCAGGAACCGCCTGAAAAGAGTGATGAAAATAACTAAAGTCTGGTAATGGAGGAAAATCTTGGGTTAAAGAGCTGATTTTAGCTTGGTGGATTTTATTCTCTTCTTTAGTTAGAGACAATTCCTCTCTGTCCAATTCATCTGCAATTTTAAGCAATGCATTGGTCAAATAAGTAATACTACCTCTGGTGGTTCCAATATTGGTCATCAGTAAAACTGTATTACGAGATGTTTTATTGATTTGAATGTTGAATTGATCCATCAAATATTTGTTCTTAAAGGTATCTCCATCCACTCCTGTTCTTCCTATATGAATAGTAATTTTAGTTGGATCAAGAACGAACTCATCTTCTTTCCAGGCTTTATCCATTCGATTCCATCCTGACTTTGGATTATAATACTCCGACAAACCAGACGACCTATATTCCTTGGGTATAAAATCACCTATAGTCAATATATCAAAGTATTTTTTTAATCTCGGATGATCGTTGACTTTAGCCCTGAAAACCATGGCTAATTCTATACTTTTTTCCACAAGCTCATAACCTTCAAATTGTACTTGACGTCTTCCTGCATCCAGAGAAGCAAGAATCTGATAATTCGGAGACGTAGAGGTATGTGTCATGTAAGCTTCCATGAAGGTGTTTTGCGTTTTTTTCCTGAAATCCTGATCCCAAATGTGAATCATCGAACCTTGTCTAAAACTACTCAAGGTTTTATGCGTACTCTGCGTTGAGTAAACTCTTATGCGCACCTTATCAGGATCTGGAAGTCTTGGGACTTCACCTTTTTTCAGACTTTTGATGTGTTCTTCGTATTCAATTCTGTATTTATCAGTTTTATATTTTTTGCTGAGTTTATCAGCTACATACATTCCAGTCCTCTGCTTGTAATTGTAGGTGAATCCTGCAAAAGCAAACCAAGCTTCATCCCATAGAAAAATCATATCTGGTTTTATAGCCAGGATTTCCTCCATCACTTTTTCTACGTTATAAACAAAACCGTCAAATGTACAGTTGGTAAGTAGTACCATTTTGACCAACTGCATTCTTCCTGCCTCTTTCAATTGCAACAATTTATCTTTGATTTGTTGCAGAGGAACAGCTCCGTACATGGAATATTTTTCTATGGGATAGGAATCCAAATACACAGGATAGGCACCAGCAAGTACTAATCCGTAATGATGCGATTTATGACAATCTCTATCAATCAAAACTACATCGCCAGGCTTCACTAGAGCTTGTACCACAATTTTATTGGAAGTGGAAGTTCCATTAGTTACAAAAAAGGTGTTGAGCGAGCCATAAGCTTTACTAGCCATTTTTTGAGCGGTCTTTAAAGTTCCTGTGGGCTGAAGTAATGAATCTAAACCACCTTTGGTTGAAGACGTTTCTGCTAAAAACATATTTCTTCCGTAGAAATTTCCAAAATCATTAATCCATCTGGATTTAAAAACTGAATTCCCTCGAGATATAGGCATCGCATGAAATACGCCCGTTGGCTTTTTGCTGTATTCTTTCAAAGCTGAAAAAAACGGAGTTTCATAACGTTTATAGATTCCTCTTAGAATTGTGAGATGCAATTCTTGAACGTCTTCTGCCCGGTAAAAAATTCGATCAAAGGTTTTTAAAGTACTGTCTTTAAGATTTCCTAAAGATGTGTCTGTAACATAATACGTATCGATCTCAGGTCTGAATTTCTTAACCAATCGACCTAGAACAGGACCTAAACGAATTTCCGATTTTGAATTCATATCCAAATCGAGAATGCTTTGAACAAAAGGTTCCAATACAGGAGTGATTTTTTTGGATTTGTATGGAGGTGCATAACGTATAACCACTGCCTGAATATTACTATTGAATTTCAAAGCTATCATGGCATCCTCGAAAGTTTTCTGGACTACCACCCCATAATTGAATTGATCACTGCTGGTGCAGACCTCTTTCAAATCACTGCGAAGTTTATTCTCCTCCTGTAGGGAAATATCCTCTACAAAAAGAACTTCAAAATAGTTTTTACCTTTCCCATCATACTTGTCAATTGCTTCAAGCTGATCTGTACTCAAGTCTTCATCTTCTAGAACATTGGGATTGCTTCTGTATTTATCACTCACAAGAAGTTTTGTGATTTCAGAAATTTTATGAGCAAAAGCGGTGTACTCTTGCCGCTCCATCATTTCAAATAACAATTCCAGTCTATGAATTCCTGGAAGAGCAAAATAACTTTCAATGCTTTCTAACTTTTTGAGATCTTTTTTAACTGTTTCAATCTGTTTTTTTTCTTCTGCTGAACCTTTAGAGTTCTCACCAAGTTTAGAAGATTCCAGTTTTAAAGAATTCCAGGACTCGAGTCGAAGTTGATTAATATTATAACAATTTGAAATTTGAAGTTTTGAATTTATCATAGTTATTATTGGCTTGAGTAAAGTGCTAATTTGTTTCCTTCTGGATCAATGAAAATAGCGAAATATCCAGACTCTTCGCTAATAAGCGTTTTCGGCATTACTATTCTACCGCCAGCGTTTTCAACATTTCCAAGAACCAAGTCAAGGTCATTTCCAGCATTTAAATATATGAGAGGACCGGAATCTCCGGGAGTGGAACCTGGGCCGGCTACTATTGATCCACCTATACCATTACTAACTGGAAAAAAGGCCATTGCATAATTATCATTTAAATTGGTTTCCATTTCAATTCCAAAAATCTGATTATAAAAATTGACAGATTGCTGAAAATTTAGTGCTGGAATTTCAAACCAACTTATAAAATCTTTTTGCTGTCGTTTAATTTTAGGTGTTGTTCCTCCCATATTTTTATTTTTAAAAATTATCCACTAAATCCTTTGTATCCAGTTGGATTTTTTGGTGATTCATATTGATGTTCTTTTATTTTTAACTCTGCTAGATTATCTAACTTAGTAGGCTTGATAAGCGGGCCCAGTGAATTAAGATAAGGTAGCTGAACTCCCTGCTGATAAATATTGAACTGACCTATATGGTCTCTAAAGCTTTTTAAAGGTTGCCCTAATCGTAATACACCGAGTTCTCGACTTCTCTTAACACGATTGATATTGAGTTCAAGCGGGAAAATTTCTTCATTACCTTCGGCTTGATAAATAACTCTGCCATCGGGTCCACAAACCAAGGATCTTCCACTACCTCCGGACTCAAGACCGTTAACATCAAAGAAATAACATTGGTTAACCGCTGCCATTGCTCTTACGATAGATAATTCTACATCTCTATCTATAGTCCCTGTCATTGTTGGATGTAAAATAACTTCTGCGCCCATTACAGCCAGAGTTCGTACCGTCTCTGGAAACCACATATCATAACAGATGGATAAACCAAATCTCGCAACGCCTGGTACATCAAACACACAAAATTCTGAACCTGGTGTAACTCCAACTTCATATGGATAAAATGGAAACATCTTTCTGTAACGTGTTACAATTTCACCCTTAGGGTTAATAACTGTCGCCGTATTATAGATTTTGCCTTCACTTTTTTCAAAAATAGAACCTGGTAATAACCATACCCCATGTTTTTTGGCCATCGCCTGCATTTCTTTTTCGAATTCACCCGGTATTTCTTGCGCATTATGGGTTAGGGGACCGTAACCACAAAGCTCACTATACACCACCATATCTACCCACGGGTAAATACTCATAGTGATGTCTAATTTTAATTTCATCATTTCCACATTGGAAGTGACTGCTGAAGTCTTCATTTGGATTCCAGCGATTGCAAAAGGATTCATATGTTATTTATTAATTGTTGTTTGGAAAATTATTTCTCCAGTTTTTTTGTTCTGTAAATTGTCTGATTTTAATTTTTAAATTTGAAAATTTCGCACACCAGGTTGGATTAGGTTCATCTAAAAATCACTTTAATAGATTGAGATGGAAGTATGTTTTCTTATTTGGTTTTCAAGAATATCCAAACCCTTATTCAGCTGTTCATCTGTAATGACAAGTGGACATAAAATCCTTAGAACATTTTTAAAAGTACCCGCGCTGATGAGAATCAATCCTTCTTCCGCACAACCTTTCAAAATTTTTGAGCATAATTCTGTCAGCGGTTTTCCAGGATCGTTATTTTCCACAAACTCTATCCCAATCATAGCGCCTAAGCCTCTTACATCCCCAATTTCAGGGCAATCTTTCCTAAAATTCTGCAAGCGTTCTGTAATAAGATGTCCAATATGTAATGCTCGATCATTAAGATTTTCATCTTTCATAAATTGTATAGTAGCTATCGCTGCAGCACAGCAAATAGGACTGCCTATATAAGTACCCCCTATAGTTCCGGGTTCTGCGGCATCCATGACTTCTGCTCTACCAAGAACAGCAGCGATAGGAAGGCCAGAACCCATGGATTTGGCATACGTACTAAGATCTGGCTGAACGCCATAGTGCTGCCAGCTCGCCCAGTGACCAGTTCGACAGAAACCACTTTGGATTTCATCAAATACCAGCATGACTCCATGTTCGTCACAAAAAGAACGAAGTCCTTCTAAATATTTTTGTGGAATAGGATTAAAACCGCCTTCACCTTGAATAGGCTCTACTATGATGGCAGCGACACTATTGATATCTACCATGCTATGAGCACTTTCCTTAAGTCGCTTAAGCTCTGTTTCTACAAATTCCTCCATATCCCTTGAACCGCGATACTTGTAAAAATTAGGAAAAGGAATTCGATATACTTCAGGTGCGAAAGGACCCGAAGAAAATTTATAGTTCACTTTACTAGTCAGACTCATACCCATCAAAGTTCGACCATGATAAGCTTCTGTAAAGCAAATAACTGCCGGTCGTTTAGTCGCCTGACGTGCTATTTTTATAGCATTTTCGACTGCTTCGGCTCCAGTGCTGATAAGCATGACTTTGGTATGTTCACCATGTGGGAGAATTTTTGCAAGCTCCTCACTAAGCTTAATGTAGGGTTCGTAAGTCACCACATTGAAACTTGTATGAATATATTTTTCTGCCTGTTCCTGAATAGCCTTAACGACAGGTGCTGGACAATGACCTGCATTTACAACACCAATACCTCCAGCAAAATCTATCAATTCATTCCCATCTACATCTGTAATTATTGCACCCTCAGCCTTTTCTACAGTGGCTGTATTGAAAACACCAACACCATTGGCGACAATGTTTTTTCTCCTATCAAGGAGCTCCTGAGATTTTGTTTGCTCTTGGATCATAAAAAAATTAGATTATTATATGTATTTATTTTTGGTCTTCTGAAAGCTTGGCATATAAAATAAATCAAACTCAATACCCTTTCAGTGCTTCTTAATATACGATTAAATTTTATCAATCAAAATGAATCTTCCTTCTCAAATCAGTAATAAAAAGAGCTTACTACTAAAATTATGCTAATAAATTTGTTAAGCAAAAGAATTAAAATAAAAATTTAAAAAACCATCTTCCTTATAGTCAATAAATTATAATTGGAGAACTCTAGTTATACTAAATCAATTTTAACACTTTTGACGCCACAAATATTGTTAAATAATTTAACTAAAAAAAGTTAAACTTTTTAATAAGAAATAAGTGATACCTGAGGTTAAGTCAACCATTTGAATTTTTTCAACACTTAAAAAATTCTTCTTTAGCCAAATATACCTTAGCCTTGGATTTAGATAAGCTTTTACTCTTAGAATTCAGTTTTATGTTTTATTTTCGGTTTAAAAACAAGCTCTATGAAAAATTTCTTTACCCTGATTTTACTCTCTCTAAGTTTAATCTCCTGTAATTTCAATAAAACTCAAAATGAAAAAGATATGGCTGATAAAAAAGATTCTATAGAAATTAAATTTTGGAGTGGCAACCGCACTCAAATCAGACAGGACTACGAGAGACTGGTTCTGAAAGCCGTTCTGGAGGTAACAGAAAAGGATTTTGGGCTATGGAAAATAAAAGAAACCGCAATCGATTTACCCGGGGATACCGAGTCTAAAGTATTTTCAGAAAAAAACTTTGACCTATTTGTTACTATTGCAGGTAACCAAAAGTTTAAAAACCAGGAAGTTCATGTGATAAAGGAGCCTTTAGCAAAAAATTTATTGGGCTACAGGATACCAATAGTCAATGAAAAGGTTTCAAAACAATTTCATTCTGAAGCTAAGGCGTCTGACTTAAAAGTCTTGGTCCATGGCATTCCTGAAACCTGGAGCGATGTTGAAATATTTGAAGAAAACGGGTATTCAGTCCTAGAAAAAGGCAGTTTAGACAATCTATTTGAAAGATTATCCAAGGATGAATTTGATTACAGCGCATTTGGTGCCAATGAAATCCTTAGTGTCTTTAAACATAGAGCTTCCAAATTTGAAAACTTAGAGATAGCTCAGGGTATCCTGTTCTATTACCCATTTCCTATGGTCTTTTACGTTCACCCTCATCAAAAAAAGCTAGCCGAACGCCTGGAAATTGGCATGGAAAGAATTCAAAAAAACGGCAAACTGGATTCGATTTTCAACTCGTTTTATGCAACACTGATTGAGGATTTGAAACTGAACCAGCGTAAAATCCTCAAACTAGAAAATCCATTTATTCCCGAAGCCTTTAAAACCCTTCAACCAGACCTTAACTCTATAAATAACTAGATATACTTTAATCTCATTCTATTGATTTTATGTAGAATCAGAGGTCATGTTTGGCGATATCACTAGCTTTAAACATAAAGTCAAACTCAAGCTGAGATCCGGATTTGAGATAAAACTCAGCCTTTTATGTATTATCCAAGCCTAAAGTTCGCCTGAAGTCCATCAGAAAATGATTTTAATACCCAGCAGCCTGTCCGTCGACTCGGGATTCTGAAGCTCCGTAATACACGCCTTTTTCGTGGTCCTTCATAATGCCCTGGTACCTTCCAAAAAAACTATTGCCCACCTCAACTTTGTGGCCTTTGGCACGGAGTTGGCGAACCACTTCGTACGGAATTCCAGATTCAACATTCACCTGACCGGTAGATTTGAGACGATCGGTTACGGCGCCTGTAGGTTTCGATGAGCCGGAATGGTCCCAACGGGAAGCATCTCCGGCTTCCTGAACGTTCATTCCAAAATCAATAATATTGGTCAGAATACTCACATGACCTATAGGCTGGTAAGCGCCTCCCATATTGCCGTAGCTGAAAAACGGCTTTCCGTCTTTCATCACAAAGCCCGGGATGATCGTATGAAAAGGCCGTTTACCCGGCTGAAATACATTGGGATGTCTGGGGTCTGTAGAGAATAATTCCCCCCGGTTTTGAAAACTAAATCCAAGTCCAGGCACCACAAAACCAGTGCCCATGCCTCTAAAATTGCTTTGAATCAAGGACACCATATTGCCTTCACTGTCTGCTGTTGTCAGATAGACCGTATCTCCATTTTCAATCACCTCAACCCCGGTACTCACGTCGTTCAACGCCGTTTCACCAATCAGCTGTCTTCGCTCGGCTGCATAATCTTTGGACAATAAAATGTCATAAGGCACCTCCTGAAAATCAGGATCGGCGTAGTGTTTGGCTCGGTCTTCGTAAACCAGCTTTTTGGTTTCGATAAAGGCATGTAAAGTTTCTGCCGTCCCATACCCCATGGATTTCAGGTCGTAGCCTTCCAGAATATTCAGCATTTGTAAAACCGCTGTGCCCTGAACATTTCCTCCCACCTGATACACATCATAACCGCGGTAATTGGTGCTAACAGGCTCGATCCATTCAGAATGATGATTTTTAAAATCTTTATAGCGTAAATAACCGCCATTGTCCTTCATCCATTTATCTATCTTTTGAGCGATTTCTCCTTCATAGAACGCATCTCTGCCCTTTTCAGACAGCAAGCGCAGGGTGTTGCCAAGTTCAGGGTTTTTGAAAATTTCACCTTTTTGCGGACCACGACCATCAATGGTGAATGTAGATTCAAACGCACCCGGTTGCGATTTCAAAAAGGGCACACTATTTCTCCATCGCATAGAAATCGCTTCAGTCACTGGAAATCCGTTTTCAGCATAGTCGATTGGCGATTTCAAGATGTCCTTCATCGGTAAGGAACCGAATTTTTTATGCAACTCAAACCAACCGTCGACTGCGCCAGGTACCGAGACCGAAAGCAAATGATAAGGCGGTATACTTTCGCGATCGATTGCATCTAACTCCTCGAGTAAACCCTCGTATGACAAGCCCAGAGGCGAACGCCCGCTGGCATTGATGGCGTATAATTTCCGACTTTTCTCATGCCAGATAATGGCAAACAAATCTCCTCCAATTCCGTTTCCGGTGGGTTCCATAAGCCCTGTAGCCGCATTGGCGGCAATGGCTGCATCAATGGCGTTGCCGCCCTGCTTCAGGATATCCAGTCCAATTTGAGTGGCTAAGGGATGACTGGTGGCCACCATCCCGTGTTGGCCTATGACTTCAGATCTTGAAGCAAAATTAAGACCGTTGGCTTCTCTGTCTGCCTGAGCAAAAGTGAAGCCCGTCATGAACAAACCTATTGATAAACTGCTTAAATGCTTCAGATATGAATTCATAAGATGTATGTTTTAAAAACTAAGAAATCAAATGTTTGACTTGAAAAGTATTATAAAGTTAAATATCTATTTATTCAAAAACTAACAGACTATTGCCTCATTACTAACCGCTGTACATCATAAACAAACTCTTTAAACTCAAAAACAGGCAAAACAGCACGATCAAAATTCCGACGGCATTTTGTAACCAGGTGTTTTTAAATTCACCCATCAGCTTTTGGTTAGAGACGATTGCCAAAAGTATAATGGCAATAAATGGCAATAATAGTGCATTACTCACCTGAGCGATTTGAATCAATTCAATCGGATTGATGCCTAAGGAAGAAAAGAAAACCCCAAGGAACAGAATACCTCGCCAGGTCCATTTGAATTTCGGGTGCGACTTAGCTATCTTCCAGCCCAGACAGCCTTTCAGGACATAGGCTGCGGCTAAAGCGGCCGTGAGTGTTGACGTAATTCCAGCTGCAAAAAATCCAAAGCCCAGCAAATATTTGGCATACACCCCATACAAAGGTTCCAGGGTTTCAGCCATGTCTAAAATGGAAAGCAATTTGTCTTTGGGTAATCGGGAAGCCGCAACCACCACGGCAATGGAAACGATCCCTCCAAGGCCTATGGCAATAGCAGAATCTAATTTAGCAAACTTCAACCCTTTTAAATCTTTCCATTTCTCCTGAACGATTGAGGAATGTAAAAACAAATTATAAGGCACGATGGTCGTCCCGACAATGGCCAGAACGGTGGTTAAGGAGTCAGAAGGCATTTTCAAAAGAAAAACGCCCTGTAATAAGGCCATGTAACTCGGTTGGGTGATGATGGCTGTGGTCAAAAACGACAAACTCATCAGGACGACCAGGACGATCAATACGTTTTCAATTTTTTTATAGCTGTTCATATTCAGAATGAAGAAACAAATCACACCGATGAGCAGGGGCAAATAATCCAGCTGGAAACCACCAATACTGACCAGAGTGTCTGCATAAATCACCGAAAAGCCCATCACAGCGCCACTGATGTTTCCTGCTTCGTAAGCCGCATTTCCAAACACGATCGCAACCACCACCAGAAACATCAAAATGCTTTTCAGTAAAGGATGCTTGACCACATGTCGCATCGCTGTTCCCAGGTCTTTTTGAGTGACCAGGCCAATTCTGGCGGACATGTTTTGCAAAACGATAGTAGCCAGAATCGATAAGACCAGCGCCCAGATCAAATCTGTTCCAAACTTAACGCCTGCGATAGAACAAATGGTAATGGTACCCGGACCGATAAACGCAGCCGCTACGAAAGTCCCCGGACCGAAATAGGACGTGAGTTTTTTAATCATTCAGGACGCTTTTCGAGTGCATAAAGCGCAAAGGTTCCCAGCCAGTGCGAACCCTCGTAGGTATCGCCAAATAAATTCGGATAGGCTTTGGCAAAATGCTGATCCGCTGTGGTTTTCAAATGGTAAAAGGCTTCGTAGGTATCGGCCAGTTCATACAGGTTCCAGGCTCTGCTGAAATTAAGACCATCCAAATGCACCAGCTTTCCATCGCTTCTGTCGCTTACTTCAGCAACCTCCAAAGAAAAATATTTTGAAAATAAACCCGGCATAAAATCTTTGGCCCAGACTTGAAATTCGTTTTCAGGCAACACTTTGGCCATCAAAGAGACTTCTTCCAGACATGGCGATAGAAAATCATAGCCGCCTGGCTCCCACCCGATCGGGCAATTTTTATCCCCAAGGTAAAAATCTCTGGAGCGCTTGATGATGAGTGCCCTGAGCGCTTCTTTTTCAAAGGTCTTCGCATAATCTAAAGTCATAGACAAGGCAAAGGCGGTGTTGGGATGTTCACCCACCCGAATGGGATAGACCAGTTTAGGCAAAAACGTCATTATTTTTTCTTCCAGCACCTCGACAAGCGGCATCAGATTAGTGAGCCATTCCTGTGCCTGAGGATCCTCCCAGGTTTTGAGCTCTCTGGCCAGGGTAAACAACCAGGCCCAGCCGTAAGTGCGTTCAAAATTTGTATTGTGTTCGGTTTCAAAAAACTCGATTTCGGTTTGAATGTTTTCTGCGGTAAGCCTTTGCGATAAAGCACTTCTGAGGCTATCCGCCTGCTTAAGTTCCGGAAAGTCTTTGAGCAGCTTCACCAAAGACCACTGACTGTGCACTGCAGAATGCCAGTCGAAACAGCCGTAAAAGGCAGGACGCAGAGCTTTAGGTCTGGCTAAATCCGCTTCCGAACCCAGCACCTGACCCAGCTTATTCGGAAATTCCTGAGTGATGCACTCCAGAGGAAGTTCAGCCAGCTGTTCCGCTTCTTCTATCCCAAATTGAGGGAAAGATTTATTCTCAAATGGAGATTTTGTTCCGCCTTTGGTTTCCGCAGATTTTTGACAGCCTGAGATTATGATAGCAACACATAGAATTAAATAAAACTTCATTACTTTTATGTTTTTAACGAATATACTTATAGTTTTTTTAAACCAAAACACCTAAAACCTAGAAATTAAAAAACAAAATTATGTCCAAAATAGCACTCATTACAGGAGCCAGCAGCGGAATTGGTTTAGCCACCGCCAGACGATTTGCCAAAGAACACTTCAAACTTATTCTCTGTGGCCGTCGGCAGGAGCGTCTGGATGACTTAAAATCAGAATTGTCTCCACAGACGGAAGTCACCACCCTCAATTTTGATGTGAGGGATCAACAAGCGGTCAATGAAGCCCTGGAATCCCTTCCGACTCAATTTAAAGCCATTCAAATTCTTATCAACAATGCCGGTAACGCCCACGGTCTGGATTACATTCAGGAGGGCTCTTCCACCGACTGGGATGCTATGCTGGACATCAATGTAAAAGGCTTACTCTACGTTTCTCAGCCTATCATCCAGACGATGATTCAAAATAAAGAAGGGCACATCATCAATATCGGCTCTACGGCGGGTAAGGAAGTTTACCCCAAAGGCAATGTGTACTGCGCCAGCAAACACGCCGTAGATGCTATCAACAAGGGGATGCGCATGGATTTGTATGAACACGGCATACGCGTGGGCGCCATCAATCCTGGCATGGTCGAAACCGAATTCAGCAAAGTCAGATTCAAAGGAGATGAGGAGCGTGCCGACCAGGTTTACAAAGGTTACAAAGCCCTGCAGCCCGAGGACATCGCCGACATCATTCACTTCACGGTCACCCGTCCCTACCACGTCAACATTGCCGATCTGGTCGTCATGCCCACCGCCCAGGCTGGCAGCGGAATGATCAACAAGTCCAGTTAAGATTGATTTTACCCCTGCTGGCTTTCAGATTTGGCGATATCACTAGCTTACAACTTCTAGCTAGCTTTATGCTGGGAACCGAACTTCACGGTAAATTAAGGAATCAGGTTTACACTAGTTTTTTGCTTTCATCTGAAGCCTTTCAAATCCTGATTTTTTTTTCAATAGGGACATATGTTTTAATTGAAGTCTATAATGGTACAATTAGTTAGTAAAGCAAACTCTGCGCCTATGCGCTAAATCAATGAGGGTTTCAGATGCCAGGGCGGTTCCAAATAAAGAAACGGGATCCTCTCCCGCTAAGGACTGTCATCGGTAAAACCTAAACCAATATAAAAGCCTTTTGCCGTAGGTACAAACCATGGGGTTTTGTAATGCCTATAAAGCAAAGATAGTTTTAGATGTCAGGGCGCTGCCCCTTTGATTTGTTTTCAAGTCATGTTTTTTTATTAAGATTTAAGGGCGCTGCCCTTTAATAGTAAAATCGTTTTAGTTTTACATATTGTTGAGAACACAGCTTAGAATAGGGGCGTTAGCCCTGTAATATTCTTAGAAGATGTGAACCCAGTTCATAAAGGGGCATAGCCCTGACATCTTTTTTGCTATTTGATGATGAACCAAAAAGCAGTTATTGAAGTAAAAATTACACGCTCCCTTGATCATAAAACTTCCTAAATTAAATTAAAGCCTTATCCTCTCTTATGTCTGCTCTCTTAAAGCGAAGCGGTCTTTGTTATTCTACCAGAAAATACTATTAAAGAACAATCAATCTCAACATAATTTTATCAATTCCTTACCATCCTATTGTACTTAGGGTCTTAACTTTGTGAAAAATCAAAAATATGAGCACCACTATAAAAGACCTTGAACCTAAAGTCATTTGGAAACACTTTTCAGACCTCAACGCCGTGCCAAGAGCTTCCAAAAAAGAAGAACAAGTCATTGAATTCATGATGCAGTTCGGGAAATCTTTGGGACTCGAAACCCTTCAGGACAAAGTTGGAAATGTGATTATCAAAAAACCGGCGACTCCCGGCATGGAGGATCGTAAAACCACGGTTTTACAGTCACACCTGGACATGGTTCACCAAAAAAATAACGACACGGATTTCGATTTTAACACCGAAGGCATTCGCATGCACGTGGATGGAGACTGGGTAAAAGCGGAAGGAACGACGCTTGGAGCCGATAACGGACTTGGAGTAGCGACTATCATGGCGATTTTGGAGAGTAAGGATATGCCACATCCCGCCCTGGAAGCTTTGTTTACCATCGACGAGGAAACAGGTATGACCGGCGCCAAAGAGCTGGATGGCAGTATTCTGGAAGGTGAGATTTTGCTCAACCTCGATACCGAGGAAGATGATGAAATTGGGATTGGCTGTGCCGGCGGCGTTGATATGACCGCTACGCGTTTTTATATCGAAGAATCGATTCCCGAAAATTCGCTGGCTTACAAACTCAAGCTTAAAGGCCTGCAGGGCGGACATTCCGGTATGGACATCATCAAAGGCCTGGCCAATGCCAATGTCCTGATGAACCGACTTTTATACACGGCTTACACAACAGTTAACTCCAGAGTCGCAAGCATTGAAGGCGGAGGACTTAGAAACGCCATCCCCCGTGAAAGCGAAGCCGTGGTCATCGTGCATCAGGAACACAAAGACAAATTTGAAGACGCCCTCCATACTCTTTTTCATGAAGTCAAATCTGAATTTGCCAGCCTTGAGCCGGAGATGAAGTTTGACCTGCAGCAAACCGAACTGCCTAAGAAAATCATGAGCAGCGATGTGCAGGATGCGGTGTTGAAATCCATTTACGCTGCGCATAACGGGGTGTACCGAATGAGTCCTGAGATTGAAGGCTTGGTAGAAACCTCCAACAATATCGCTAAAATCTCGCTGGGAGATGGTAAGATTGAAGTCTTATGCCTGACGAGATCCTCACTGACATCATCCAAAGACAATTTGGTCAATTCCTTATCCTCTGCCTTTGATTTGGCTGGATTTCAAGTCAATTTATCTGGCGACTATCCAGGCTGGTCACCCGATCCGTCTTCAGATATTCTAAAAGTGGTCGACCGTATTTACCAGGAACAAAACAATGAAAAAGCCCATGTCGCTGCCTGCCATGCCGGTTTGGAATGCGGGATTTTAGGCAGTCATTATCCGGACATGGATATGATTTCCTTTGGGCCAACCATTCGTGGAGCGCATTCGCCGGACGAACGCGCCAGCATTTCCAGCACCCAAAAGTTCTGGAAACTGACTCAGGAAGTCCTGAAACAGATACCGGTAAAAGGATAGAATCCCCCCTAGCCCCCAAAGGGGGAATTTATTCGTTAACTTTATGTTCTCATTTACGTATTGGATGAATTGTCCCGCCTATGGCGCAGAACCTAGAGCAACGGAGTGAATAATCTTTGCTTGCTTTGGAGTAAAAGAGTCCCTGCTTTTGCTGGCAGGCAGGCCTGCCTTTGCCAAGGAAACCTGCCTGCCAGAGGCACGACAGGCAGGCGCTGGCAGGCTCGTCGTTTCTCTTCCCTCGGAATGACACTCAACACTGTCATTCAGAAGGAGACTACAGTCGACTGATGAATCTCTACTGTCGAAAAGCATTAAGGATTCGATATAAAAGATTCCCTGCCTTTGCCAAGGAAACCTGCCTGCCAGAGGCACGACAGGCAGGCGCAGGCAGGCTCCTATCGTCGGAAAGACAAGCATCACTGTCATTCAGAAGGAGACTACAGTCGACTGATGAATCTCTACTATCGAAAAGCATTAAAGATTCGATATAAAAGATTCCCTGCCTTTGCCGGCAGGCTCATCCAAGCAAAAAACTTCATCAAAACGATAGCGATCGGTAAATTTGAAACAGCTTCCTCATCAGCCACATTCGCCGAGACTAACAAAAAAAACAGGCTCCTGTTGTTCAACAAGAGCCTTTTTAGTTTTGATTTAATAGACTTAATCCCAGTGTGTCCGGATACCAATCTGGAAATTATTCAAGTCGGTGAGGTTATCGCTGAAAATGGAATTAAGGTTATACTGAGCAAAGATCGCTACGTTTTCCCAGCCTATATAAGCACTAAGGCCGTACAACAGATCATTGGTATTGAAGTCATCCCGCTCACGAAGCTTCACATCGGTTCGGCTGTCATTGTACTTTAACTTCTGAGTATTCAGTAAATTTATACCTGCAAATCCACCCAGACCCACTTTAAAATCATGATCGCTAAAGCGCTTGTTGCCATTATCCAGAACCGTGGTCTTTGAACTTCCAAACTGAAGATGAACTGGAACGATTAAGTTGTCCATTCTGAATTTTGATTTGTCCAGATCAAATCCAAATTCTTGAAATTCGGTCTGTTCGCCATTCTGAACAAAAACGGAATTGTTTTTTGGTTTTAAACCATTAAACTGAAGAGAAATTCCGTAGGTCAATCTTAAAAAATTGGTTTCTTTAAACACCCGTGTACTCCACTCATAACCAATTTCAAAACTGCGACTCCCTCCAAACTTGAAGGGGGTATCGTCTATACTTTCGCCATCCAAAACCGCGTTGTTAAAAGACAAACTGGAGAACACTGCACTGCTTGTTCTGGATGAATAGGGAAGATCCCGGTGTTTTAAACCATCCTGTGAAACTTCTTTTTTAGATGAAATTTCAAACAGGTCGAAGGTGAAACTTGATGGGCTTAGACCCAGTTCATCGATTATGGACAAATAAGAATCATAGTCTTCAAACTGATCAAAGTCTACTTCGCCATATTTCCTTTTTTGAAAGGAAGCCCAGTCAGTGACCAATTCCTGTGCTTCTTCAATATTTGTAGCAGAGTCTATCGCAGCCTCCATCTTGAGGTCTTCAGCTTCAGCAGGTGATAGCTCTCCCTTTTCCAGCTGGGAATTTATTTTACTCACTTTCGTACTCAAAAAGCGCTTTTCTTCAGTTTCAATTCTGCTGATAAGCTGTTCCAGCTCTAAAGTTTCATTCTCAGAAAAGATCGAAAAATCTTTGTTCTGTGCCAGAAGTGATGTACTGCACATACTGGCTAAAAACAGGACCATAAGTGTTATTTTAACAGGCATAATTTTAAAATTTTATAGGTTGAACATTAGATTAATAAAAACAGGTATGTCTTTAAATTGGGCGCCAACATAGCTGTATTTTGGTATAAATTACCTAGCCCCAAGGCTGGATTTTAATTCATTGAAATTCACTTCGATAAGCTTCCAAATTTTATCCTGAAAAGAGTCCGGATTTTCTGAATCCACCTCAGCCAAAAGGCGTTTAGCCGTGAGCTGATCGAAAATCTGTTTATCCTTTGGAGTGGACAAGCCGGCTCTGGCCTCTGCTAATAAAACCTCTACTTCGCTTACATTCTGCTGACGGAAACGCTCCTCTTCCAGCTCCTGCTCTACCTCGGCCAGTAAGGTTTTAGCTTTTAAGTGATTAGGCTTTAAGTTACTGGTGCTAATAGATTTAGGAGCTTCGATCCTTAGTTTTGATTTAGGAAGCTGAACGAATGTAGCTTTTATCGCTTTTGGCTGAAGCTGAATGACAGATACGATATTGCGTCTTTCAGCCTCCATTTCCTGAGTTTGCTTTTCTTCTGAATTTGCCACAGGCACCTGATCTACAGAAACAGAAAAATAAGCTGGAGACAGTAAAACCAAGAGTCCGATAAACCCGGCGGCAATGCCGCTCCAAAGCCACAGAGCTTTCGTTTTAATTGTGCGGGAACTGGCCAATTCTCCGGTGATTTTCCCCCAGGCTTCCTCCGTTGGCTGGAGGTCGCGCTGGTTAAATTTATGCTGTATGTCGTCTTTAAACTTGTCCATGAGAGGAGGATCTATGTGTTTCTAATTTGGTTTTGAGCAGTCGCCTGGCTTTAAACAGCTGCGACCTGGAGGTCGCTTCTGTGATATTGAGCGTTTCTGCAATGGCTTTGTGCGTGTAGTCTTCGATCACATGCATGGTAAACACCAGCTTGTAACCTTCAGGCAATTCGTCTATTATCTCCTGGAGTTCCTCCACCGACCACTCGGTTAGACTTGGCATGTCTATTACTTCATAGTGTTCTATAACATCGGTAGAGAATTCGATGTGCTTTTGCTGTCTGAGAAAATCGATCGCTGTGGTCACCATGATGCGGCGGACCCAGCCTTCAAAACTGCCTTTGTTTTCGAAGCGGTGCAGGTTTTTAAAGACTTTCACAAAGCCAGTGGACATCACCTCTTGGGCATGATGAAGGTCTGAAATGTAAAGCCTGCAGGCCGAGAGCATTTTGGGAGCAAACTTTCTGTAAAGACGGTATTGTGCCTTTTGGTTATGCCGCTGAGCATCTTGGATAATCTGCTCTAAGTCTTTATGTAGTTTGATCAGTTTCACAGTTGAATGGTGTGTCTATAGATATAGACGACAAAAAAGCCTTTAGTGTTGCCTGAAGCCTCCAGTTTATTTAAAAAAATTTTCAATCGTCTTCCTCACCAGACATCCGCTTTCAGGAAGGACGGGGGTTGAAGCAACTGTCGTGACCTTTTAAAATGTGTTCTGCACAAAATCAAAAAAAGAAAAAAAAGCAGGTCTGTAAGCCGGATTCTGTTCCCGATCCCGATCGGGATTGGGACCCTATCATTTATCTAGGATTTTTGTTGCCAAAAACCTCAATCTGTTTACCCTCCAAGATCGGGCGCACAACCCTCAAGCCTTGGTTTACATAACATTTCACCACATAGAGTTTACCGATTTCACTACAGCCGAACTGTACTTGCTTTCTGTTGCACTGGTCCTTCCCCGTCCCGATTACTATCGGGACGGGACGACGGGCGTTACCCGCTATGTTGTGCTATGGTGTCCGGACTTTCCTCTCCTCGCCTATGACGAGCAGCGATAGGGCGACCTGCCCTGCAAAAGTAAGTTTAATTATTGGAGTTTTGATTGTGAAAGTGAAGAGTAGTAAGTAAATAGTAGTAAGTAGAGAGTAATAAGTAAGGAAACAGGAAACAGGAAACAGGAACCAGGAACCAGGAGACACGAACCACGAGACAGGACAAGTGAGTAGTTAGAAAAATAGAAAAAAGAACAAGGAGCAAAGAGCAACGACCAATTAGCAACGAATCAGGAAACAGGAACCACGAGACAAGACTATTAAGTAGAAAGTAAATAGTAACAAATAATCAGTAAGGAAACACGAGATACTAAACAGGACTGACAGTACTTGCAGGAGCAAGATGCCTGTCTGCCGACAAAGGCAGGCTCGCGCTAGCAGTGAGACTAGTTGACTGGTTTAAACAGGACTATTTGATTACTTCAAATGCTCTAGCTAGAATAAAGAATCCTAAGGATTCATATGATTATAGCTTATGAAGCTAGAAATTAATACGACCCTGTCAGGGTCGAATAGAAGCATGGTTTAATACCTATATCATCCCTTCAGGATGGATTAACCAATAATGAATCTCACCAAAGCTATTGGTTTCAATAGAAGAAATTAACCCGAGCAAGACGTTTATTTTTATAAGCTAAGAAGACTGGCTTAGGCTAGCGTCAGAAACAATGGACTTGTTGACTGGTTTAAACAAACTATTTGATTACTTCAAATGCTCTTGCTAGAATAAAGAATCCGAAGGATTCATATGATTATAGCTTATGAAGCTAGAAATTAATACGACCCTGTCAGGGTCGAATAGAAGCATGGTTGAATATCTATACCTATATCATCCCTTCAGGATGGATTAACCAATAATGAATCTCACCAAAGCTATTGGTTTCAATAGAAGAAATTAACCCGAGCAAAACGTTTATTTTTATAAGCTAAGTAGACAGGCTTAAACTAGCGTCAGAAACAATGGACTAGTTGACTGGTTTAAACAGACTATTTGATTACTTCAAATGCTCTTGCTAGAATAAAGAATCCGAAGGATTCATATGATTATAGCTTATGAAGCTAGAAATTAATACGACCCTGTCAGGGTCGAATAGAAGCATGGTTGAATATCTATACCTATATCATCCCTTCAGAATGGATTAACCAATAATGAATCTCACCAAAGCTATTGGTTTCAATAGAAGAAAATCAATCACAGGTTAGAGCGTTTGAACTGGTTGACTAATTGAATAATATACTGGCTGACTTGCTAATTTAGTCGATATCCGTTATGATTTTGATATTTTCTTTCACTACATTGGATAGTTCTTCAGGTAATAGACCTACTCGTTTAAGGAGTCTTTTGTTATCAATCGCACGAATTTGATCCATCATAATATCACAAGGCTGATTTACGTTTGCAACTCCGTCTCTAACATGAACCTTCAATATTTCTAAGTCTTTTTTAACATTGGTCGTTAAAGAGCTAACCAAATTTGACGGATGAGATACATTGTTGAGTAAATCGGTCTGAATAACCAAGACGGGGCGGGTCTTACCGGGTTCGGTTCCAATTTGAGGATTTAAATCTGCAATCCAAATTTCAAATTGCTTAATCTGCATCTTCGATTTTTTCAAATTCTTTAAGCACAGCCATAGAATCTTCCTTAACAAGTTCTGACTCCTTTTTTAGTTTTTGTTCGATGATTTACTTACGTTGAAGTTTGTTATATAAATCTAAAGCCTCGTTAATGTAACGGTTACGTGGTTTTTTTGATTTTACCAAGGTTTTTTTCGGTTTCACCGAAAATTGAATCGTCTATTTTTAAAGATACGGTTTTCATATGCTTATTTATTTTACATATATATATTCTTTTAATACATCAAAAAAGTATATTAAAAGTTTAAATAATTATCTGTAGTTATTATACCAGTGAACTGGTCGACCAGTCTACCGGTTTACTAGTTAACTAACAACTCAAAGACTCACGTCTATCCACTACTTCTTCTTCCTCAGCTTCAATGCGCGGTCTGGATAGTCGGTGATAAGACCATCAACGCCGAATTTAAGCAGGGTCTTCATTTGCTCTGTCTCATTGACGGTCCATGGAATGACTTTCATTCCTAAGTCATGGGCTTCACTGACCAGCTTTTTAGTAACCAAAGGAAAATAGGGGCTGTAGATTTCAGGTTCGAAACCCAATTCCGTTAATGCAGTCTCAAAATCAGTGTTATACACTAAAGCGGCAAGTCTTACCTCTGGATAGGACCTGTGCAATTCCTGTAATATTCTGAAATCAAAGCTTTGCAGATTCACCCGTTTCAATTTGGTTTCTTTTTGAAGCACCTCCATCACGAGTTTAACAAAATCCGCTGGTTTTGGATGATAAAGCTCATCGCCCTCGGGAAGGCTTTTCAATTCAATATTGTACTTGATCTTCTTACCGTGATTTTTACTCAGGCTATCCGCCATGTTTAGGACTTCTTTGAGTAAAGGTTTGTAAGCCGACTCTAGTTCCTGCTCTGGAAACGCAGGGTTAAGCTTGCTTCCGCAGTCAAAGGCTTTGACTTCCTCATAAGTCAGTTGATAAATATTGAAGACCTTTTCGTCATCTTTTTTGATGGCGTTGCCATCGGAGTCTAGACAGATATCTGCATTCATCCAGGGCTCATGAGAGACGACTACCTGATTGTCTTTGGTAACAACCACATCGAGTTCAAGCGTGTTTACCCCAAGCTCCAAGGCTTTTTGAAAGGCCTGCAGTGTGTTTTCAGGTGCGAGTCCTCTGGCTCCACGATGCCCCTGAAGATCGAATGCATAGGTCGTAGATTTTGAGATTGCGGTCTCTTTTTGAGATTGAGCATGCAACGAGGGTAAGGTGAGTAAAAGCATAAATAGATAGTTCATTACTTTTTGATTTTTTCCTGAATAAAATTTTGAGAGGCTTCTAAAACTGATTTCCAATCCTGGGATCTCAATTCACTGGCGATGACATGATTCCTGGTTTCTGGAAACGCTTGTTTCTGTTTTAGATCTTCTGGAGTTCCTAATTGGTCGTACATTTCAAGCATAGCTGAAACAGAGACGACCTGATCTTGTTCTTCTTCGCTTTTATAGTAATACGCCATAAAAACAGGTGCTGTCACAGCATTAAAAGTGTCGGGAGTCATGGTTTCTTTAAGCATACCGATGAGTGCAACGTAGGCATTGATATGGTATTCGGTTGACCAGTAGTTGGATTCTGGCTCTGGACGGTCCGTTTTCTGAACTTCACCTCCAATCATAGATTTGAACATCTCCCGACCTTGAGGAGTCGTAATCTGGCTCATCATGGGGTTTTTAAGTCCTACAAAAGGTGAATACAGGACCAATCCAGCGATATCTTCATGCTTCGAAGCTAAATAAAGACTTAAGGTCCCCCCTGTTGACGTGCTTATCAAAACCACTTTATCTCCAAGTAGTCTTCCAATTTCTAAAGCTTCTTCAGCGGATTGTAAATAGTTTTCTTTTGTCAGTTGCTCAAAGCCTTTCACTCCACTTCTGCCGTGTCCTTTGAGTCTGGCATAAAACACATTGGCTTCAAATTCTTCTGCCAATTTGGAAACCACTGGCTCTGCTTCCATTCGACTGGCACCAAATCCATGTAGGTATACAAAAACCAAGGCTGTAGGAGACTCTGTGTCATTTGCCCAGGAAATCATGGCATTGTTGTCTTTTTTCAAATCTGAAACTTCAGCTTCCTGCTCCTGAATCCATTCGTCGATGGTTTCATTGGTATAGGTTGAAATAGCCTGAGCGGAAAGCTGTGGAGAAATCCACAGCATCCAACTCATGACTACCAATTTTAAAATGCTTTTCATAAGTATCCTTCAGGTTATAAAACTAATTAAAATCTAATTGAAAATTGTGCTCCAAAAAATCTGGGCGGGCCAGCAATAAAGGTTGGAATTCCAAAGGCTCCACCAGTATTCCCAGCGTCGATAATAAATTCTTCATCCAGAGCATTGGTCATGAAAAACGTCAATTCTTTGGTATCATCCAACCTAAGCCCTGCTCTTAAATTTAATAATCCATAAGCCTCTTGCGAAATGTTGGGTAAATTGGTTTCTTCAAAGAACACTTCAGATTTGAAGGAATACGTAGGCAGGAAAAAACCTTCTAACCGGTCAGATAAAGGAAAACCGATATTACCGCCAAGCGAAAACGAATGTTCCGGGGTTAACCTAAAGCGGTTACCTGCCAAAGCCTGCTCGTTTCCGTCTTCATCAACATCATCAAATGTAGCATCTATGTAGCCGTAATTAGCAAAAAAGCTTATATCCTTACTCACAGCATATTGGAAAGAAGTTTCGAATCCATAGGATGTTGCACTCCCACTATCGTTTGGAATGATTACCAAACCATCAACAGGATCCAGTCTTGCTATAGTTGTTTGGAAGTTTTGATAGTCATAGTAAAAGGCATTCGCATCAAACTGTAATCTGTTTTTCAGAAATAGGGATTTAAACCCTAATTCGTAAGACCATACGGTTTCATCAGATAACACGTTGACGTCGGATGCGGTCACGTTTATGACATTAGGTCTTCGACCTCTGGCGATGTTTCCAAAGACGGAAATTTCGTCGTTGAAATCATAATCCAAAGCAAAACGCCCTACAGCTGAGGTGAAATTTTCACTAGCGCTTCGTCTCCCATTCGTTGGTGCAAAAAGGTTATTGGGGAATGAGCCTAAAAAATTACCAAGCAAGCCAGGTTGATCCGCATTTTCTACCTCTAGCCCTGCGTTGATGTTTTCCCAGGTCGCTCTTAAACCAAGAGTTGCGGTCAATTTAGTGGTGATATCGTAAGAACCATCAACAAATATATCTCCGGAATAGTTTTCACCGAAGTTTGTTGACCTCTCCTTGTTAAATTCTAGTAAAGGGGCTCCCGCTAAAGGTCCAAAAGCAGGGTTGTTGGGAATAGTTGGTAAAAACTGAGGAACACCATTCACCACTAAGTTTTCAATATTGAGTAATAAAAGTGCAAAACTCTGTTCATTGGTTTCAAAAGGAACCGACTGCGAACCATCTTCAGCAAAGAAATTAACTCCGAAGAAACCTCTGAACTTGTCTTGAGTATCGAAATTAAACCTCAACTCCTGACTGAATTGCTTACCTTCAGATTGCTCTCTGAAAAATAACACGGGAGCAGCTGTACCATCTGCATCAAAAGCCTCATCGGAATCAAATTGACGGTAAGCCGTAATCGATGTAAGATCCCAGTTTTCATTAAAATCATGTTTCAGAATTCCAGTGATTCCCCACACCTCTCTATCCAGTCCCAGGGCTTCACCCCGTTCGAGGTCTGCGAATGTATTTGGGTTTGTAGTCCCTCCACGTGGAGCAAAAGTTCCACTTTTAAAGGAAGTTCCCGGTGGAGTATCGCTTTGCCAGTTAGCAATGACATCTAATGTTGTGCGTTCTCCCATGAGGTATTTTAAGGAAGTTCTAAAGGCCAGGGTTTCTTTTCCGTTGAGGTCTCCACCAGATAGATTGTCTATAAAGCCATCGCGTGCATTATATATTCCTGAAAATCTCACAAAGAGTTTATCCTCCACCACTGGTGTATTGACATGGCCAGTAATAATACGCTGATTATAATTTCCATAGGCCGCTTTAAGAAAGCCTGATTTTTCATTTTTAGCTTTATTCTGAATCAGATGTATGGCACCAATTTGAGCGCCACGACCAAACAGAGTACCCTGAGGTCCTTTTAAAACTTCAACACGTTCCATATCGTAAAGTTCAACCACAGAGCCTCTGGATTTACTAATAGAAACACCATCCTGAAAGACAGAAACTCGTGGCTCTACTCGTGAATCTCCACTATCTGATGTAATTCCACGAATCACAATACCAGGGTTGTTCACACTCTGTATTTGAATCTGAAGTCCGGGTACAAATTCTGAGAGCGCATCGTATTCAAAGGTGTTGGTGCTCTCTAAAAATTTACCACCATAAGATGTGATAGCTATTGGTACCTCCTTGTTCATTTGTTCTCGCTTCTAAGCGGAAACCATAATGCCATCCAGCATATAATTAGCTTCATTAAGCGTGACATCCAGCTGCATATCTCCTGAAACTTCGATAAGCTTTTCAATAGTTTCAAAACCCAAATACGTCACCTTCAAAGTGTAGCTGCCTTCTGGAATAGTATTGAGTTGATATTTTCCCTTAGAATTGGTCACCGTCCCTTTATTGAGTTCAGGAATCATCACATTTGCACCGGGAATTAAATTTCTTTCAGCATCTCTTACTTCTCCTGAAATAGAATACGATTGTGAAAAACTAGTTAAGCTAACTAAACCTAGCAGTACTGTCAAAAAATAAATCTTTCTCATTGTTGTTTTTTTTCCAAAAGTAGCCGTAGAAAACCGAGACAACTTTAAGAGAAAAGCATCAAAATGTTAACAGACTAGTGAAAATTATTAAAGAAATGTTAAGCAGATTATATAAAGACTTATTTAATTGACACGCCATTAACGTAGAGATAAATTTCCATTAACACCTTTCAACTGAAATCGCATCATCACTGGCAAATGATCTGAAAGTAAGTTGGTGTTCGATATGGTTTTTGCGTCAATCATTTCAATAAAATCTGAGGAATAAAAGATGTAGTCTATTTTTACTTTGGGGGTTTCGGCGCTAAATGTATAATTATCATCTCCAAAATTTGTCACCTGACTTATTGAGATGGCATGTCCGAAACCAGGCTGACTGTAAAATTTCTGCATCAGTGAAGCTTCCATAGGCAGTAAAGATTCATTAAAATCACCAAGCAATATGGCTGGTCCTTTAGCAACAAGGGCTTTAAACGTATCAAAAACATGCTCTAAATGAATAGCTCTGGTTTTCTCACTAAACGCTTCAAGATGAATATTCATCACAGACAATTCTCTGCCATTGATCGAAATTTTTGAGGTCTGAATCAGTCTGTCCAGGTAAAAGTCATTGTAATAAAAAGGCCGATCCACAGGTTTCTCCAAAACCTCAACAGTATTGGATAGTATAGGATATCGACTTACCAGAGCCTGACCAGATTGGATTTTTCCGAACTGAAGATGGACTGGCCAGTAAGGAAAGGGAACATAGTTTTTATCCCAGTTTATGGCTTTAGCAGCAAAATTGTAGTTCCCTTTTTTCTGAATTAATTCAAGTTGATTTACTTCAAAACTTCTGGAACTTCCAAAATCAATTTCCTGCAAGGCCAGAATCTCTATTGAATTTTCATCTAAAAGCTGGAGTAAGCTATTGGCATTAGCATCGAAGAGCGCTTTTGTTCTTTCCACAGCTTTGTTGTTGGTCATGCCGGATAAATAACCAATATTGAACGTCATGATGGATAAGGTGTCCTTTTCTAAAGCTTCTGAAGTTGAATTGTTATAAATCGCGTACCTGTCAGTGTCTGTATTAAATTCACCAGAAGAAGCCCAGATATAAAATCCAAGAAAAGCAATAACGATCAGAACGAGGCTTACAACTATTTTTTTCATGACAGAAATTTTTGTTTAAAGCACTCAAATTTGGATGTATCTCAGGTTAAATCTATATCATGAAATGTTTATCTTAATTAGATATGAGATGTCAGATTTAAGATATTGGACTTGGTTACTTTAAACCAACTCTGCTTTTAAAATCTCCTTACAAATAATTTTGCCTTCCTCTAAGCTCAATCCCTTAGCTAAGGCTGGATTGGAGGCACAGGCTTCTTTCCATCCCTTATTTGCGATTTCCATAATATACGGGAAGGTCACGTTGGTCAGGGCTAAAGTGGAGGTGTAAGGCACTGCTCCGGGCATGTTGGTGACGCAGTAATGCACCACATCGTCTACGATATAAGTCGGGTTTTCGTGAGTCGTTGGTCGGGTAGTTTCAAAACAACCACCCTGGTCTACGGCCACATCGACCATCACCGTACCGGGCTGCATGTCTTTGAGCATGTCTTTGGTGATCAGTTTAGGCGCTTTTGCTCCGGCTATCAGTACGGCCCCAATAATCAAGTCGGCCGTTTTGATGTGCTTTCTGATGTTGTATTCGTTTGAAAAAGCAGTAATGACATGACTAGGCATGATGTCGTTGACATAGCGAAGCCGTTTCATGCTGATATCAAAAATAATGACGTGGGCACCAAGACCTGCGGCCATCTTGGCCGCCTGTATCCCCACCACACCTGCGCCCAGCACCAGCACTTTTCCCGGGGTGACACCAGGCACACCGCCTAAGAGAATTCCCTTCCCTCGAATAGGCTTTTCGAGGTACTTGGCTCCCTGTTGTGTAGCCATACGACCGGCAACTTCAGACATGGGCGTGAGTAAAGGCAAACTCCCGTCGTCGTCCTGAACCGTTTCATAGGCTATACACACGGCTTTGGAGTCTATCATGGCCTGAGTGAGCGTCTGGCTCGAAGCAAAATGAAAATAGGTAAAAATAATCTGACCTTCTCTAGCTAAGCTGTATTCTTCTTCGATGGGCTCTTTGACTTTCACAATCATTTCAGCTACCTGATATACCGATTGAATGTCAGGTAGAATTTCTGCCCCGGCTTCTCTGTAATCCAAATCTGTAAAACCACTGGCTAAGCCTGCCTTAGATTGAACATATACCTGGTGCTTGCTTTTGGAAAGTTCAAACACACCTGCTGGTGTAATGGACACCCGACTTTCATTGTTTTTGATTTCGATTGGCACTCCTATTTTCATAATGACATTATTTTAATATACCCCCTATTAATTTAGGGGTAAATATAAAATTTATGTCTAAATAAATAACAAGACCCCTTTTTTTTATCCATTTATTTTTTTAAAAAAAAATTCAAGCCTTTGCTATACAAAAGAGGTTCTGCGGTATCAAAACAAAGACAGCTTCAATTTTTGCTTTACCTTTTCTCTGAAGTCGTGCGGATAGGTTTGGTCTCCCATAAAAATATCGGTCATATACTCAGATGCACGTTGTCCGTATTTTTTCAAAAGTATATTGCACAAGGTTTTATTTTCATAGAAAAAACCAGCGAGTTTAACACCCAGTCTAAGTTCCGGCAGTAGTTTTTTATTCAACTTTTCATCATAAAGCTGAATGGCTTTTTCCAAATCCAATTCGCTTTCTACTATAGCTCTAACAGCTAATTTTCCACTGTAAATCGCATTGGAAATGCCTTCTGCTGTCAATGGGTCTGCAAAGCCTGCTGCATCTCCGATTAAGAACACATTGTGTTTTACAAAACCATCCTTTCGGGGTATTATTGGAATAATAAAGCCATGAGCCTGTTCTTCTAAAACTTCTGTAATCCCGAGCATTTTCAAATAGTCCCTGTAGTAAGTTTTTAAATCTATGCTTTTTTTTGTTTTAAAGAAATTGACTACACCAACCGATAGGTGGTTTTTCTTCGGGAAACTCCAGCCGTAGCCAAAAGGAATCACGTCCATATCAAATCGGGCCGAGGTCGATAAACGCTCAAAGTCTTCCTCCGGTACTTTTATTTCATATTCCAGGGCCGGACACATCTTACGGGATTCTTCCCAGCCCGCTAACTTAGCCGTTGGACTCAAAGCTCCATCGGCAGCTATAATAAATTTAGCTTGAATCTTCTGGTTAGAAGTTGTCAAAGTCGTGTATTCATTCTGAAAATCTAATCCCGTCAATTTTTCACCTTGCAGAAGTTCTACTCCAAGCTCCTGAGCTTTCTGCACCATCAAAAAATCAAATTCATCGCGCATGACCATGCTGATAATCGGATGTTTTCGCACCGTATTGAGTGCTAATTGTTTGGCATCAAACCTGATGTCCACATCAAAAAATTCACGTTCCACTGCTGAAGTTATATCAAAAGGCATGTTTTTTCTTCCTCTAAATACAAATCCGCCTCCACAGGTTTTATAGCGTGGCAAAAGCTCTTTTTCAATAATTACTGTTTTTAAACCGTTTTTTGCAGCTTCAAACGCAGCACTGGCCCCTGAGGGTCCGCTACCAATAATGGCGAGATCGTATGTTTTCATAAATTGGTTTATATCTAGGGTGAAAATAAATTATTTTTTGAAAATAGAATCAGGAAAAAGAAAATAGAGGAAAGAACAAGGAAAAAAGAGAAAAGAGCAAAGAGACAAGAGCAAGGAAAGAAGAACAAGGAGGATGGAATAACGAATCACGAATTAGGAGAAACGAGGCACGACGGGCGAATAGTGAGTAGTGAGTAGTGAGTAGAAATAATTATTTTTTGAACATAGAATCTGGAAAAAGAGAAAAGAGCAAAGAGAAAAGAACAAAGAGAAAAGAGAAACGATGAACCAATTTCGAAGCAGGAGACAGGACAATTAAGTAAAGAGTAAAGAGTAACAGGTAACTATTAAGGAATAAAGAACCACGATACACGACGGGCAAGGAACTAACCACGAGAAACTAATAACTAATGACCAATCACGAACCAGTCCACCAACTCACCAGTTCACCACCTCACTAAAATTTTCAAAAAAACAGTACATTTAAGTTTTAAAACCTATACCTATGACTGCTTCTGTTGTTTTTCAAATCGTCAACACCTTCGTCTTACCAGCCTGGCTGATCCTCATTTTCTTCCCTTCCAAATCCTGGCGGAATCCTGTGATTTACGGCTTTTCCATAGCTATGGCTGTCGTTTACCTCGTTTATGTCATCACGGGCCTGGGAAATTTTGATATGGAGTCGTTCAGTGAACTGGAAGGCATCAAAGCCATGTTCACCTCCGATGAGGCTGTACTGACCGGCTGGGTGCATTATCTGGTGTTTGACCTGCTCGTAGGTAACTGGATTCTGAATCAGTCGCGAAAACACGAGATTTCTCACTACCTGATTATTCCCTGCCTGCTGCTCTGCTTTATGTTTGGTCCGGTGGGCTTTCTGCTGTACGCGATTATTAAGCTGGTTAAAACTAAAAAGTTGAATTAGGTTTTAGGATGTAGGATTGGAGATTGTTGATTTAAGAACGAAGACTAAGACGAAGGATTAGACTAAGACAAGAACCAGGACGAACATTTAAGAAATAAAAAAAGCCCTGCAACTGCAGAGCTTTTCCTGAATAAAAATTAAAAACCAATCCATTACATTTTCACATCAAAACGGTCGAGCTCCATGACTTTAGACCAGGCCTTGACAAAGTCGTTGACGAATTTTTCTTTTGAATCTGCCGTTGCATAGACTTCCGCTATGGCTCTTAACTCTGAGTTGGAACCGAATATTAAATCAGCGCGGGTAGCCGTCCATTTGACCTCATTGCTTGCTCGGTCTTTCCCAATAAACACCCGTCTGAACTCATCTTTGGCTTCCCACTTGTTGTTGATGTCCAGTAAGTTTACAAAGTAGTCGTTGGTTAGTTCCCCTGCTCTTTCGGTGAAAATACCGTGTTCCGTATTGTCATAATTAGCGCCTAAAGCTCGCATTCCTCCCACCAAAACGGTCATTTCAGGAGCGGTAAGCGTCAGTAACTGTGCTTTATCCACCAGCAGTTCTTCCGTGGTCAGCGTGTAACGCTTGCCCTGGTAGTTGGTAAATCCGTCTGCCATAGGCTTGAGCAATTCCATAGATTCCACATCGGTTTGTTCCTGTAAAGCATCGGTTCTTCCCGGGGTGAAGGGAACTGCTACGGTATATCCTGCTTTCTCAGCGGCAACTTCAATTGCGGCATTACCTCCAAGCACAATCAGGTCGGCAATAGATATTTTTTTGCTGGAATGCTTCTCATTGAATTCCTTCTGAATAGCCTCGTATTTAGCCAAGACTTTATCCAATTGCTTTGGATTATTGACTTCCCAGTTGCGCATAGGCTCCAATCGGATTCTGGCCCCATTAGCTCCTCCTCTGCGGTCTGAATCTCTGTAGGTTGAGGCTGAATTCCAGGCGGTAATCACCAGTTCAGAAGTCGTTAAACCTGAGTTTAAAATATCTGACTTTAACGTCTCGATATCCGCTGCCGTAATCTGGTCGTAATCCGCTTCCGGAATCGGGTCCTGCCAGATGTAATCTTTGGCAGGTGCTTCTGGTCCAATGTAAGTGGATTTAGGCCCCATATCTCTGTGGGTGAGTTTAAACCAGGCATCGGCAAAGGCCTTGTTGAATTCTTCCGGATTTTCATAAAAGAATTTAGAAATCTTTAAAAATCCAGGATCCTTAATCATAGTCAGGTCGGTCGTAAACATGGTTGGCTTATGAAACTTGCCTTCGATGTGCGCATCGGGATAGTTAGCTTCCGCCTCATTCGCGATCCACTGGTATCCTCCTGCCGGGCTTTTCGTCAGTTCCCATTCGTTTTCAAACAGCGACTTAAAATAACCCTGACTCCATTCTGCCGGAGTTTTAGTCCAGATCACTTCCAGTCCGGAAGTGATGGTATGTTCTGCCTTACCAGATTCGTATGAACTCATCCAGCCTAACCCCTGATTTTCAATGGCTGCTGCCTCAGGTTCGGGTCCCACATGCGAGGCTGAAGCTGCTCCGTGTGACTTGCCAATGGTATGCCCTCCGGCGATGAGCGCTACCGTTTCCTTATCGTTCATTCCCATACGGCCGAAGGTTTCACGAATACCGGCTGCCGCCAGAGCCGGATCCGGTTTTCCGTCCGGTCCTTCCGGATTCACATAAATCAGTCCCATTTGTACCGCTGCCAGGGGACGCTCCAGGTTGCCTTCCACATCGTAGCGTTTGTCGTTGGCCAGCATTTCATCTTCCGGTCCCCAGTACACAGTGCTGGCAGGCTCCCAGGTATCTTCACGACCCCCGCTGAATCCGGTGATCTCCAGTCCCATATCTTCATAAGCAACCGTTCCCGCCAAAATCATCAGGTCTGCCCAGGATAAACTCCTGCCGTACTTCTGCTTGATCGGCCAAAGTAATCGTCGCGCTTTATCCAAATTCGCGTTATCCGGCCAGGAGTTGATGGGTGCAAACCTCTGCTGACCATCCCGTGAACCCCCGCGGCCATCTGCAGTCCGGTAGGTTCCGGCACTGTGCCAGGACATCCGAATAAAAAACGGCCCGTAATGCCCGTAATCGGCTGGCCACCAGTCCTGAGACGTGGTCATCACTTCAACTAAATCGGCTTTAAGCTGCTCGTAATCCAAAGCAGCAAAAGCTTCACGGTAGTTGAAGTCTTCGTCCATCGGATTGGACTTCGCCGTATGCTGTCTTAAGACGCTTAAATCTAAGCTATTGGGCCACCAGTCTTTACCACCGGTTCTTTTGGTCGGTGCAGTTTCGGTTTCCACCTCCGCTGTTTTGGCCTGCATCTTGGCGTGAGGATTTTCACCGTCTTTCACCTTGATGCGGATTCCTGTAACAGGACAGGTCTTGTACTCAGCTTCAGCGCTCTGCTGGGCAAACACAGCGACTGTAAACAAACTGAATGCAGCAATTATAAAATTTTTCATAGGTCTAAATAATTTGATTTGAACTACAAATTTAGCCGCGAAATCCATTCCTCAAACGTTTGAAAATTATAGTTTTTGATAAGAGCATAAGGCTTTCTGATAGTTAGCGTTTCTGGTATTGAAATTAGCTATGTATCAACAGAATAACTTAGGTGGGATTGGAGATTGGAGATTGGGGATTGGAGATTTTTGAATGCTGATTTTTGATTTAAGATTTATGAAAATAGAGAAAAGAACATAGAGCAAAGAGGATTGGAGATTGCTGATTGTTGATTGCCGATTGTTAATTTTTGATTTATGATTTATGAAAATAGAGAAAAGAACATAAAACAAAGAGGATTGGAGATTGCTGATTGTTGATTTAAGAACGAAGACCAAAACGAAGACGATAGGAGAATTGTATCGAAGCCACTGTGCACGAATTACGAGACAAGAACCAGGAAACAGGACAGTTAGGGAGTAGGTGTTAGGTATTAGGTTTTTTGACCTTCCCTAAATAGCGTTGACCGTTCAGGCTTCACTGTTCACCGTTCACTTTTGACAAACTCTGCTGCCTGAGCCTGCCTTCCAAGGGGACCGCAGGCAGGTGATTCGACGATAGGAGAATTGCGTTGCATTGAGCGGAGTCGAAATGTATCGAAGCCACTGTTCGCAAATCACAAGACACGACAGGAGTAGTGAGTAGTGAGTAGTGAGTAAAAATATAGAGAAGAACAGAGAGAATTGAACAAAGAGGCATGACAAACGAGGAACGAATCTCAAGACACGGGCACGACAAACGAATAACGAACTAGGAAGTGTGATTTACTAGCAACTAACAACCATTGAACGAGCCAAAAGCTTAAGGCCAAAGGCAAAAGCATACATCATTCTTATGGCCTGATTAAATTAAATCCGTTGACCAGTTGATCACCTGACCATACCACCACATCTCCAAATTACTATTTCACCACTGCACCGTTTTAAAGTTCCACCAGGATATCCACCAGCTTTTGATCCAGGTCACGGATGGCTTTGGCGTAAATGTCATCCCATTGCGCAAGCTTGTCTCGATTTTGCAATTCAATCTGGTACTGTATGCCCGGTAGAATCCACGAAGCGTAACCGCTAAACGGGTCTGAGGAGGCGTATAGGGATTTGTACCAGTCGCCGTAAGGCATGCCTTCGGGATATAAAAAGCTTTTTTCCAAAGCCAGCAGCTTCGCATTCAGTGCTTTCGCTTCCTTTTTGCTTATCGTTTGACTTTCAAGCTGTTCCGAAAAGGCTTTCGCCACCAGGTTAGCAGTAGCTTCTAAGCTGGATATCGCAGCGGTTGAAGCCTTGAACCCGGCAAAATCAGAATAAAAACCCCTCACCTGCTCTTCGGCATGATTGAAGTGGGCATCCAAATCAGTCGCATACTTCACCACATCGTAAGGCAGCAGCGTGGCATTAGCCAGACGCAAACTGAGGGTCCCCATGACCGCTTCCACGGTAGGCCCCATTTGAAATTCGGGATCGACGAAGTTTTCGTAAAAAAAGAAATCGTCGTAGTTGGTATGGTAAAGCGTCGGGCCGCTGGCACCCCCACTGAGGGAGGGCACACCGGCATGCATATAGAAAGCGATGTGATCTGAACCACCACCCAGGTTGCCGATGCTCGGGGACTCCTTGTCTTTGGACCAGTGCTCGTAAACCGTTTCGTCGGTGTAGGGATAATCTACATTCTGGGTCGCCTGAGCAAGGACGGTTTTAAGGCTTGGAGAGGCCGCTGCTCCGAAATTCTTACCCGACACAGCGCCATCCAAATTGATATAGGCCACGGCTTTGGCTTTGAGCTCGTCTTTGAACTGCTCTACCCACTCGCTGGACCCAATCACACCGTGCTCCTCGGCATCCCAGTGTGCAATGAGAATGGAACGCTCCGGACGCATACCGTTTTTGGCCATCTCTCCCAAGGTTTCGGAAAGGCTCAGCAGCATGGCAGTGCCCGAGTTGGGATCGGTAGCGCCAAAGGCCCAGGCATCGTAGTGGCATCCCAGAATGATCCACTCGTCGGGATGGGTTTTGCCTTTTAGCGTACCCACCACATTGTAAACCTCGGTAAACTCTTTAGGCTGCTCCACTTTTAGCCTGACTTTCAAATCGGAGCCGCCCTGAAGTCTGTAGGTGTATGGCAATCCGCCCTGCCAGTTGTGTGGAACGGCATCGCCTGTCATGTGCTTAAAGATATTATCGGCTGCGCCGTAGGAAATGGGAGTCACCGGAATGGTGTGCAAACCAGCTTCTGTCGGATCGAGTCGCTCCGGTGAGTCTTTATGATCCCGTGGCAAAGCCGGTTCGTAAGGCGTTAAGGGATCGCCGGTCCAGTCGGCAGTGAGCAAGGACCCGCGTTGAATGCCACTATCGTTGTAATACACGCCTTCCGGAAATACCAGTCCGCGCGTAAAACCTGAATCTTTGGGGTCGGTATAAATAATAAGTCCGGCAGCCCCGTAAGCTTCGGCAAATTTGGCTTTATAGCCACGGAAGTTCCCCCCGTAACGGGCGATAACGATTTTATCCTTCACCGATACCCCGAGTTCTTCCAGCTTTTCAAAATCGGCTTTGGTGGCGTAGTTGGCATAAACTACCTCAGCAGTGACATCGCCACTTCCGGAATAGGCATTCCACCCTTTGACCAGTTCGGGATGGCTGGAAAACGGATCATCGGTCAGGGCATTTTCCTGCTGATCCAGAACAATGGCTTCTGGCGTAATGACTTCTACCAAAGACTCACCAGGACCGCTGCTCATATAGACGTCGTAGGGATAGGTTTTTACATCCAAACCGGCCTCACTCATACTTTTAACCATGTAGTCCTTCACCTTTTCGTTGGCTGGGGTTCCGGCGATGTGCGGGTTTTCGGTCAGGGTTTTGAGATGGGATTTGAAGCGGGTTTTGTCTATGCTTTCCCGAAACTGAGCTTCAAGTTGAACTTGTGTTTTGGCGCCTTCCGGGCTATAACCCGTCAGATCCTGGGCTTGTAATGCGATTCCTGCAAGCAAGCTGAAACTAATGATAATACCTTTCATTCTTTGATAATTTTAAGATTCTGGAGATGAATTTACATAATTTTAAGACTCTGGAAAGGGTTGAAAGTTAAAATGAAGAGGAATTTAGTGGTAAGAGATGAGTTTTTGAGTAATGAGTAATGAGTAATGAGTAATGAGTTAAAAATTTAGAATTTAGAATTTAGAATTCAAAATTGGTGAAGTCGAGTTCTCGATACGATTTGCTACGCTATCGCTCCACAAATCACTCGAACTGACAGTGATCGAGAAACGCTGTCACTTTGAGTGTTTTGTTTGCTTCCTAAAAGCAAACGAAAAGTATCGAAAAGTTAGACAGGTGTAGTTTAATTCACGATGTAATTTTATAATGAAGTTGAGTCGAGTTCTCGATACGATTTGTTCCGCTATCGCTTTACAAATCACTCGAACTGACAGGGGCTGGAGTGATAAACAATTTTTGCCTAATTTTAAAATTAAATATCTCAATTTATGTATTGCGTTTATATCCTTTTATGTTCTGATAAAACATTCTATACTGGAATTACATCAAATTTAGATAAACGTATAAATGAGCATCAAAGCGGGAAGCATTTTGGAAGTTATACGTTCAATAGAAGACCTGTTGAATTAGTGTATTACGCCGAATTCTCAGAAGTTGAAAGAGCTATTTCTACGGAGAAGCAAATTAAAAAATGGTCTAGAGCTAAAAAACAAGCTTTAATTGATGGTCATTATGAAAAACTTCCTAACCTCGCTAAAAAGAAGTTTGGCAATAAATTTAAGTGAAATTTATGACGACGTTGGGCTAAGTTCTCGATACATCCCGACAAAACCTGTCGGGACACTCGAACTGACAATGATCGAGAAGCGCTATCACTTCGAGTGATTTTATGGAGTGTAACGAAATAAAATCGTATCGAGAAGTGGTTCGTTCTAAAAGCACTAAAAATGTTTCCGTTAGGCCGAGTTCTCGAAATGTCACTTCGAGTGGTTTTATGAAATGAAATGGAATAAAATTGTATCGAGAAGTGCTTTCTTAAATCATATCTATCAAAAAAAATTGTTCACGTTAGGTCGAGTTCTCGATACATCCCAACAAAACCTGTCGGGACACTCGAACTGACAATAGTCGAGAAGCGCTGTCACTTCGAGTGATTTAGTTGCTCGCCAAGAGCAAGTAAATTATATCGAGAAGTGGTTTTGTCTCAAAGCATGAATTCAAAATTGTTCTCGTTGAGTCGAGTTCTCGATACAATTTGCTACGCTATCGCTTTACAAATCACTCGAACTGACATGGGCTCGAACTGACAATAATCCTAGTTCTTCTTAAAACTGCAAAAGACAAAGTTTTGAATAGCTCCAGAAGGCGTCTCGTGATCTACAGTCCTGCAGCTAACTTTTTCAAAATAAGGTTTGAAGATGTCGGTCATGCTGGTTTCAGAATACTGCTGAATCTCTATGCCACTGCATTTGGTAGGGCCCTGCTCAGAAAACGTACCCATCACCAGCAGGCCGTTAGGTGCAATCCCTTTTTGAGCAATAGTAATGTAGGCGGATATTTCCTCTTCCCGGGTTAGAAAATGAAAGGCGGCCCGGTCATGCCAGACGTCATAGAGGCGTTCAGGCGCAAAGGTCGTCACATCCGACACTATCCAGAGGACCTGCTCCGCTTTGCTGCCCAGGCGTTCCTTGGCTCTTTCAATGGCTTCTGCCGAGATATCCAGCACCGTGATATCCTTGTAACCACGCTCCAGCAGGTGATCAACCAGCAGGCTGTCGCCACCCCCTATGTCGATAATTTTGGCTGTTTTAGGCACCTCAAATTCTTCAAAGAAACTCAAAGAGGTTTCGGGCGTGGGCTGAAACCAACTGACGTCCTGAAGGGCTTTGGTTTGGTATATCTTGTCCCAATGGGACTTGCGGTTGAACTCTGACATGCTTGTTCTATTTGGAATTGTTGCAAAAGGCTACTATTCTAAATGCAATATCAAAAATTAAATACTCTTGAGTTGAATTATAAGCTAAAAATGTTTTGTTAGAGTTTGTTTAATGTTTAGTTTTAAAGCTATGCTATTTTAACCAAACTTCATGAACCAACTTCCCTTCTCTCCTGATATTAATAATAATGCTTTAGCCAGTATTTTTAATCACACCTCAGCAACTTATAAGTTCTATTGGTTTATAGGAATAATTGAAGAAATTGAATTAGGTTCTAAAGAAATTCAAAAAGAAAAAGTTTTTGCAAGAATGGTTGCTAATGCATGGTATCCAGTCATGTACTTTAAATTATCTTTTGGTGTGCAGGATAAACTAGCGAGTATTATAAATGATTTATACGATTCCACTTCTTTATCTAAAAGTAGTGACAAGAAAAAAATAGTAAATGGGTTATTAAAAAACAAAAATGACGATCTAACAAAAAACCTTTATCATCTTGATAATTTAGTTCCGTACAGGTTTTTGAGTCCCTGGTTTAAAACAAAAAGCACCAATGGTAAAAATGTATATGAGGAATCCCAGAAAGATTTCATGGATACATTGTATCGTCTATATCAAGATAAAATCATAGTAAATGACAATTGGTACGATTACATCAGATTGAATGCAAAAATTATCAAAGACTTTATTTATTGGAATTTAGCATTATTCATTCAAAAGAGAAATCCAAGTACTCCAGATATAATTAGTAAACTTATAAAGCCTGCTAAAAGAAATACATTAACAAAACAGCGTAGAGAATTTTGGAACATTTACTTAACGGAAAGACCATATACAAAATGCATATTTACTAATGAAAAAATAGATATTAATAATTACGACGTAGATCATTTTGTGCCCTACTCCTTTGTTTCACATGATTTAATTTGGAATTTAATTCCAATTAATTCAAGTTTTAATAAAACTAAGAATAATAAAGTTCCGAGATTCGATTCTTATTTTAATTCTTTTTACAATATACAATCAGACGCAATAAAGTTTTTTGGCAAATCAATGCCCAAAAAATATAAAGAAGAATACTTGTCAGTTTTTCCAAGGTTTACAGAAAATCAAAATATTAGATTTGATAATTTTAAAGATGTGATAAGTCCATTAATAACAGTAGCTCATAACAATGGTTTTGAATTTTTAGAATAGATACCATGACTACAAAAAACATTAACTCACACCGCACCGCCAAGGAACGGGAAAAGATGTCCTACCCGACCCGGCTTTTACTCGAAAAGAAGCTGATACGTGGCAAAAGCCTTGATTTTGGTTGTGGTTTAGGAAAGGATGTGGAAGAACTCAAGGCCAAAGGCATGGACATCACAGGCTATGATCCACATTATTTTCCGGACTATCCCGACAAAACTTTCGATACCATTCTGTGCCATTATGTTTTGAACGTCCTTCAAAGTCAGGAGCAAGCCAGAGTGCTTTATCAGATCTCAAAGCTTTTAAAGTTTGGTGGTAAAGCCTACTTCAGTGTGAGGCGAGAGATTACAAAAGCTGGTTTTAGAACGCACTTTGTCCATAAGGTACAGACTTACCAAACCAATGTCATCTTACCTTTTGAAAGCATTTTTAAAAACGATAACCTAGAAATCTACGAATACCAGCATTACTGCTATCTAAACCAAAACAAACCGGAAGTGAGTCCGTTTTTTGAACGCCTGGAACCCAAGGAGCAGGTGGGTGAACTGGCCAGCTGCTTTGCCTTTCGGGATAAGTTTCCTGTTTCTGAAGGACACACCTTAGTCATTCCTAAAAGAAAGGTGTCTGACTATTTCGAACTCAGTTTTAGAGAGCAATCTGCTTGTTGGTTTTTGATTAACCTGATTAAAGCTGACTTACAAGACCGATTCAATCCTGATGGTTTTAACATTGGTATCAACATCGGCGAGGCAGGCGGGCAAAGCATTCCCCATGTCCATATCCACATCATTCCTCGCTATACAGGCGATGTGAAACATCCGCGTGGCGGGGTGAGAGGCGTGATTCCCGGGAAAAAGGAGTATTGAACGTTTCTGGCTATGATTTCGTTGCGGAAAAATCCGCAGGATTCTTTCCGTTGTAGCCGAAAGATAGTAAAATAGCTTTGAATTCCGCCAAGGAATTCAACCGCAATGAATTATAGCCTGTGTGCCTGTTGCACAACTCAATTTCTTGCAAATATATAGAATTGATTGGCATTGAAAAGTTTGGAATTGATTATCTTTAGTAATGCAAGGAAAAAAGACTTATCAAGAGAAATTGTTCACTCGATTCTTATTGAGTGAACGCATCCCCGAAGAGAATTTTTATCGCAGATTAA